>NZ_FSRJ01000003.1 GCF_900142065.1 Agromyces cerinus subsp. cerinus
AATCCTCCCCCCACCAAACGATGGGGTCGGGGTTCAATAATTTGGCATTGAACATAGTGCACGCTGTTGAGTTCTCAAGGAACGGACGCACCCGACACACCAACCCGAAACAGGCCGCACACCGGAGCTCTTCGTTCTCATCCGGCCATCCCACCAGGGACGCATCCGAACGCTTCAAACACAAGAAGACGAAACAACTTGGTTTGGGATCTTCGTGCCAACTTGAGGAGGAGAACCAGACGCTTTCCAGCAATCCCGCTCTGCGCTCCTGTGGGGCAACGAAGGACAACAATACGAGGAAACCCGAGCAGTGCGCAAACCCTGCGTGCATCCCGGGCGTGTCGCACCCGTGACCCCAGAAAACACACGAAGGCCGTCGCCGCGGTCGCTCGCAAACGTGCGGCACCTTGACGGAGGTCCAACGGCCTCAGGATCGGCGAGACATGCCTGCAAAGGAACTGGTTGAAGAAGGCCGATACCAAGGACGGTGCCCCGCCCCCGGAGTCACGGCGCGCAGACGCCCCGGTTACGTGAAGCGAATCGGCGAGTCCGGCTCTTCGAGCAGGGGAACGAGGCGCTTCGCCGGCCCGCGGCGTTGTGAGCGAGGCCCCGACCCACGACCTCCTCACCGCGGAGGGGTCACTCCACATCGTCTACAGCCAGCGCATCGTGAACGCGCGCGCAAGTACTGCCCGGAGCGGCGGCACGGCGAGCGTGCGCACGGCGGCGTTGCGAACCCGCAGTCGCGCCCCCGCGGCCGGCGCCCCCATGCGCATGTTGAACGCGGCCTGACGGATGGCCCGCGCCGCCGACGCCCGGCGCGTGCGGTCGTAGCGCTCGAACGCCTCGTAGGGCGCGCCCGACTCGATCGCGTGCTCGAGCTCGCGATCGAGGAGCAGGGCGTCGAGCCAGCCGAGGTTCATGCCCTGCCCGCCGATGGGGCTGATCTCGTGGGCGGCATCGCCGGCGAGGGCGACGCGGCCACGGTGCATCCGCTCGGCCAGGTGCTGCCGCGCCTCGAACACGCTCGGCTCCCCCGCCGCCTCGGGGTCGAAGCGGCCCTCGACGCGCGACGCGACGATCGTCGCGAGCTGCGACGCGACGGCCTCCCGAGGAGGTCGGCGCACCCAGGCGACCCAGCGGCGTCTCCCGCCCGGGAGCGGGAACGACTCGACGACGCCCGCGGGCTCGAAGTGGAGCAGCGCCGTCGACGGCTCACCCGTGTCGTCGCGCGTGTCGCCCATCACGTAGTGCGCGCGGCCGGGCTTCGACGCCCAGCCGATGCCCACGAGGTCGCGGATGCCGCTGCGCACGCCGTCGGCCCCGACGACGTAGCGGGCGAGCACCGTGACCGTCTCGCCGCCACGGTCGCCGGTCACCTGGACGTGCGTGCCGAGGTCGCGGAGCCCCCGCACCTCCACGCCGGGCGCGAGCGCCCCGGGAGCGAGGTCGGCGAGCCGGCGTTCGAGCATCGCCTCGGTCTCGAGCTGCGGCAGCGACCACACCGACCCTGCCCTCGCGAACGACATCGAGCCGAGCACTCGGCCTTCGCACGTGACGCGTCCGTCGCGGATCTCGACGCCGGAGGCCCGCGCCTCGGCCTCGAGTCCGACCCGGCCGAGCGCGCGCAGCCCCGGAGGGTGGATGCCGATCGCCCGCGAGCGCCCCGATCGCTCGGTGCGCCGCTCGAGCACCGCGACATCACGACCGCGCTGCGCGAGCAGGCACGCGAGCAGCAGCCCGACCGGGCCCCCGCCCACGATGACGACGTCGTGCATGACGTCGGGCGCGACGTCATGCTGCGGGGCGGCGGATGCCTCAGGCATCCGCTCCCCAGACCACCTCGAGCCGCGAAGGGAACGCCCGGCGCACGCCCCAGCCATCGGGCAGCACTGGCGCGAGCTCGCCCGCGGTGTGACTGCGGCGGATGGAGGTGAGGCCGTCGGGGCGGATGTACGAGCCCGCGAGCAGGTTGCCCGAGAACGGCAGCGTGCCGAGCCAGAATCCCGCGTAGCCGAGCCGCGTGCGCTCGATGTCGCCGTGCACCGCGAGTCCGCCGGGACCGAGCAGGCGCTCGCTGTCGCGCAGCAGCGCCCCGAACTCGTGGCCGCCGAGGTGGTGCAGCACGTGGTTCGAGACCACGAGGTCGAAGTGCTCGCCCTCGTCGACGAGGTCGCCGCTCATGGCACGCCGGAGCGTCAGGCCGGGCGTCGGCGGCCGGGCCGAGGCCCACGCCATCGCCCGCGCGTCTGGATCGATCGCGGTGATCTCGAGACGCAGGCCGTCTTCGCCCGCCCATCGCAGCAGGCGACGCGGCAGGTCGGCGCTGCCCGAGCCGATGTCGAGCAGCCGTGTACGCCAGACCGGCGAGAGCCGCGGCCGGATCCACCGCGCGTAGACGGCGCGCTCCCCCGAGACGACGGCGTTCACGAGCCGGAAGCGCTCGTACGTCTTCGCGAGCATCACGGGGTCGGCGTCGGGGCCGTCCATGAGCTCCTGCACGTCGGCGTCACGCGCCCCCAGCCCGATCGGCGACACCGGCGCCACGCTCACACCCGAACGGTCAGGAGCGCCGACTCGACCGTCAGCCCAGGCCCGAACGCCATGGCGGCGACCCGGTCGCCGTCGACGGCGGCATCCGAGTCGAGGATGTGCCGCAGCACGAACAGCACCGTCGCGCTCGACATGTTGCCGTAGTCGCGCAGGGTGTCGCGCGCCGGCACGAGCTGCGCCTCGGTGAGGCCGAGCCGCGACTCGACCTTGTCGAGGATGCTGCGCCCGCCCGGGTGGATCGCCCAGTGCTCGATCGCCTCGCTCGACCCTTCGCCGGCGAGCGCCGCCGCGAGCGCCTCGTCGTGCGCGAAGAGCGGCTCGAGCGCCCCGGTGATGTGCTCGTCGATGATCGCCGGAATGGCGTTCGAGAGCACCATCTCGAAGCCGTGGTCGCCGATCTTCCACGCCATGTCGCCCTCGCCGACCGGCGTGATGCGGGTCGCGAAGCGGTCGAGGTCGAAGGCCCGCTCGCCCGGTTCGGTCGGCCGCGCCGTGACGATCGCCGAACCCGCGCCGTCGGCGAAGAGCGACGAGGCGACGATCGTGTCGGGGTCGTTCGACGCGCGCAGGTGCAGCGTGCAGAGCTCGACCGAGACGACGAGCACGACCGCCGAGGCATCGGCCTTCGCCAGCTGCGACGCGATGCGCAGCGCCGGAATCGACGCATAGCAGCCCATGAACCCGAGGTGGTACCGCTCGACGCCGGGGTTCAGGCCCAGATCGCGGGCGATCATGAAGTCGGGGCCGGGCGCGTAGAAGCCCGTGCACGAGACGGTGATGACATGCGTGACATCGGATGCCTCGATGCCCGGCGTCGCCTCGATGGCGGCGCGACCCGCCTCGACGTAGAGCCGCGTGGCGTGCTCGGCGTAGAGCTCGTTGCGCACCTTGGTGCCCGGCAGCAGCAGCTCTCCCGACTCGGCGTCGAAGAACACCGGGTCTTCGGGATGCGCGTCCCAGCGCAGCTCTTCGAGCACCGAGTGCCGGCGTTCGATGCCCGAGACGTTGAACGAGGTGGCGACGATCCGCTGGCCCAGCCGGCCGAGGCCGGGCTGGGCCGCGAACACGTCGCGCACCTCGTCTTGCACGAGCACCGTCGCCGGTACCGCGGTGGACAGTCCCCTCAGGGTGACGGTCATGACTCAGCGCCGGCAACCGAGCGGATGCCGTGACAGGACTCGCATGAGGCTCGCAGCCGCCGGCCGGTCAGGCGAGCAGCTTCGCCTTGGCGGCAGCGAACTCTTCTGGCGAGAGGATGCCCTGCTGCTGCAGCGCGGCGAGCTTCTGCAGCTCGGCGACCACGTCGACGGCCGGCGCCGCGGGAGCCGCGGGGGCTGCCGCCTGCTGCTGCGCGACGGCCTGCTGGGCCGCGGCATTCATCTGCGCCTGCTGCTGCTGCGCCTCGTACTGCTGCTGCTCGTACTGGTCTTGGGCCTTGGCCTGCTGGTGTCGCTGCACGCTGCCGCTGACGGCGGTGGCGGTGCCGGCAACGACGGCGGTACGAGCGGCCATGCCGATCAGTCCCGGGCGTCCCATTCTCCTGAGTGGCATGATCTACTCCCCTTCGGCTTCTGCGAGCGCGGCGTTCACGACGGGTGCCGGAATGCGTTCGGTCTGCAGCACGAGTCCGCCCGACTGGGCGAACCTCGATGCCAGTCGCTTCGCCCACACGAGCTCGATCGCGAGCAGTGCGCCCGAGGTGCCCGGCGGAATGCCCTGGGCGAGCTCGTGGGCGTCTTCTTCGGCGACGAGGCCGATCGCCTCGAGCTCGACCGTGCCGAACCCGTACTCGTCGCTCACTTCTTCGAATTCGGTGATCAGCACCGAGCCGTCGAGCTCGCGCGAGATCACGAGGAAGTCGAGCAGCCGGATCTCACCGCCCTCGACCAACTCGCCGATCGCCTCGAGAGTGCCCGGGTCCGGCCGGTCTCCCTCGAACCCCACCAGATACAGCTCCACAGGGCCGTATTCGAACTCCGCCATGGTCTCCCCAATCTCACGTGGTTGCAGACTACGCGCGCGCAGGCCCCGTGCGCCAGAGCGGCGCGGTGAATCCCCGGCGAACCTCAGGTTCGCTCGGGGTGCGGGTCGCCCGAGAGCCTTCTGAGCGCGACCGCCCCTCGGTCGGGTTCGAGCAGCAGCGCACGCACGAGCAGCGTCAGCGGGATGCAGAGGATCGCCCCGATGGGGCCGATCACGAGCGTCCAGAACACGACGGAGAAGAACGTCAGCGTGAGGCTCAGGCCCACTGCGTCGCTCACGAACTTCGGCTGCACCAGCACCTGCAGCACGACGTTGATGACGCAGTACGCGGCCACCACCGCGAGCGCGAGCGGCCATCCGCCGACCACCAGCGCGAGCACGGCCGGAGGGATCAGGCCGATCACGAAGCCGATGTTCGGGATGAAGTTCGTGACGAACGCGAGGATCGCCCACACGATGGGGATCGGCACGCCGATCCACCAGAGGAACAGGCCGTCGAGCACGGCGACGACGAGCCCGAAGCTCGCGTTCACGACGTAGTAGCGTCGCACGCCCGAGAAGTAGCGCGTGCCGATCGTGTCGCCCGTCGCGGTGCCGAAGACCCGGTCGCCCCGGCTGAGGCTCGAGGCATCCGCCGCCATGAAGATGACGTACGCCAGCACGAAGAAGAACGCGGTCGCGGCGCCGAGCACGGCATCGGCGACGCCTGCGGCGAAGCCGAGCAGCGTCTTCGGGTCGATCGCGGCGGCCGCCGACGACGCGGCTTCGCTCGTCATGCCGAGCGAGGTCAGCCAGTCGTACACGGCCTGCACGGTCGTCGTCAGCTCGTCGGCGTAGTCGGGCAGCAGGCCGATGAACTGCGCGGATGCCACGACGAGCAGCGTGCTGAGGATCGCGAGGATCAGGTACGCGACCACGATGACCGCCGTCGTCGCGAGCCAGCTCGGCCAGCCGCGACGCTCGAGCGGTCGGCGCACCGGGTGGGCGATGATCACCACGACCGCGGCGACCGCGGCGGGGGCGAGGATGTCGCGGGCGAACCACACCCCGGCGAAGACGATGCACGCGGCGGCGATCGTGATGAGCACCCGGGTGCCGTGGGCGAGGCCGCCCGCGGCGACGCGGACCGACGGCGAGGGCGGCTCGACCGCCGGGCGCTGCCCCTGCACGGGCTCGGCGACGGCCGTGCCCGCGGCTGCGGCCGTCGGTGAGGCAGGCGTGCCGGCGGGAGGCCGGGTCGACGACTCGGTCGTCGCCCCGAGCGGGGATTCGACCGTCGCCCCGGTCGGCGCCTCGTCTGCGGAGGGGCCCGGCCCCGCGGCATCCGTCATCAGAAGCTCCCGATTCCCTTGCCGATCATCACCACGCCGATGACGAGGAGGAGCACCGCCATGACGGTCGCGTTGTTCTGCACGAGCCAGCCGCGCAACGACTCGAGCGGCGCCGCCATCTTCGTGGAGGCGACGAGGTAGGCGATCACGGGCACCGCGACCGAGCAGGCGGCGATGATCACGAAGATCACGATCACGAGCGTGATCTCGCCGCCGTTCAGGCCGGCGGTGCCGATGAGCACGCCGGCGCCGGCGGCCATGAGCAGGTTCTTCGGGTTGACGGCGGAGAGCAGGAAGCCGAGCACCGCACCGCGCATGGTCGTCATCGAGTCGATCGCCGACATCCACTTCGGCAGCGCCGCCGCCTCGCCGTCCTTCGGCCGGCTGCGCCACTGCTTCAGGGCGAGGAAGAGCAGGCCCGCGCCGAGGAGGAGCTTGATCACGCCGGCGATCGGCTTCGCCGCATCCGGATCCTGCTCGGGGATGATCGAGGCGAGCAGCGTGAACACGACGACCGCGACGACGATGCCGAGCACCCAGCCGATGAGGAAGCCGACGCTCGTGCCCTTCGCCTTCGGCGAGAGCAGCATGAGGATCGCCGCGATGATCGGGATCGGGCTGATCGCGATGCCGAGTGCGAGCGGAAGGATTCCGCCGATGACCTCGCCCATGGGTGTGTACTCCTGTCTGGCGGCAACGCCGCCGTCGTCTACTGCTGCGGCGTGCTCGAGAGCCCCGCGATCGCGGCGCGATTGGTGTCGAAGATGCGGCGGTCGCCGAGCAGGCCGAGATCGGTCAGTCGCTCGCGCGCATCGGGCCGCACCCGGCTGAACTCGAGCTCGATGCTGCGTGCGTCGAGCCACGCGACGAGCGCGGTGAAGCTCTCTGCACCGGTCACGTCGACGTCGGTGACGGCCTCCATGTCGATGACGACGTGCTGCACCGTGCCCTCGGGCACGGCCTTCACCGCCTTCTTCACGGCGTCGTCGAACACCGAGCCGTTGGCGAAGAAGAGCGGCGCCGCGAGCCGGATCACGATCACGCCGGGCGCCGTCATGGTGCCGACGGGCGCCTCGCCGAGGAGGCTCTCGGCCGGCGAGTCGCCGGCGGCGAGCACGTCGATCGGCGGGTTCGCCGCGCGCTTGGCGAGGTTGATGAGGGCCAGCACGAACGCCACGACGATGCCCGCGATCGAGCCGACGAAGAGCGTCACGAGGAAGCAGACCGCGGCGATCGCGAACTCGAAGCGGTCGACCCGCCACAGCATGCGGAAGTCCCTGATGCCGAGCAGCGGCAGGATCGCGACGCCCACGATGGCACCGATCGCAGGCGACGGGATGTCGGCGAGCAGTGCGGTGCCGAAGAGCAGGAGCAGGAGCGTGCCGACCGCGAGCACGAGCGACGGCAGCTGGGTTCGCGAGCCCGCCTGGTCCATCGCCGCGGTGCGCGAGGTCGAGGAGCCCATGGCGAAGCTGCCGCTCGCACCCGCTGCGACGTTCGCGACACCGAACGCGAAGAGGTCGCGGTTCGGCCGCGTCGTGTAATTGTTCTTCTCGCCGTACGACCGGGAGACGAGCAGGCCCTCGGCCGTGGTGACCATCGTGAGCGCGATCGCCGACGGCACGAGCATGAGCCACATCGACCAGTCGATGACCGGCCAGGTGAACGCCGGCGGCCCTGCCGGCACCTCGCCGAGCACGTCGACGCCGGCGTCGTCGAGATCGGCGAGCACGACCACGACCGTCGCCACGATCAGCACGATGAGCGCCCACGGCACGAGCCGCAGGAACCGCTGGCCGACGATCAGCACGGCGACCGAGACCGCCGCGATGAGGAGCGACCACGGGTTCGTCGTGCCGAGGCCGGTCACGAGGCCGACGACCTTGTCGACGAACTCGCCGCCCGAGTCGATCTTCACGCCGAGCATCTTCGCGATCTGGCTGACGAGGATGTCGAGCGCGAGGCCGCCCACGAAACCCACGAGGATCGGCTTCGAGAGGAAGTTCGCGATGAAGCCCAGCTTGAACACCGACATGAGCACGAAGAGGATGCCGCAGATGATCGCCTGCGCGAGCGCGAGCGTCGCGTAGTCGGCGCTGCCGGCGGTCGCGAGCCCGCCGATGGATGAGGCGACGAGGGCGGCTGCCGCGGCATCCGGCGACACGATCAGCTGACGCGACGACACGACGAGCGCATAGACGATGGTGGGCACGATGAGCGCGTAGAGGCCCGCGGTCGGCGGCAACCCGGCGATCTGCGCGTAGCCGATGTTCAGCGGAATGGCGATCGCGAGCAGGGTGACACCGGCGGTCAATTCGCGCGCGATGTTCTTCCTGTTGAGCCCTGCCAGCGGTTTCTGCACCGGTACCCCCTCCGTCTGCTCAGAACGACACTAGCGAGCGGATGCCTCGCGGTACCGCTCGTGGAACGCCGCGTAGCGGCGCCGCGTCAGTCGGCGGCGACCGGAGGCGATGGAGTCGACGCCGACGCGGGATCCTGCTTCGGCGCGGCGATGCGGAACTCGGGGGCGCCGGACACGAGGAGCCAGGCGGGCAGCACGATGATGCAGAGCATCGGCAGGATCGTGATGTCGCCCGCGATCGCGACGGCGACGAATATCGAGATCCATCCGTCGCGGGTCACGACGAGGAGCACGCCGACCACGGCGCATCCGACGGCCAGGCCGAGCGGAAGCGACGGGATCAGGGCATGCCCGAGCATGCCGAGCGCCACGCCGATGAAGGTCGCCGGGAAGACCCGACCGCCGCGGAACATCGCGCTCGCCGCGACGAGCAACGCGACGATCTTGATCCCCGCCATCGCGGCGAGCTGGCCCGCGTCGTACTTGTCGGGGTCCTGCAGCAGCTCGCCGACCTGATCGAGGCCCTTGAACATCGTGATGGGCCCGCCGAGCAGGCCGAGGAGTCCGAGCAACAGGCCGCCGGCCGTCGCGACGATCACGGGATACCGCAGTGAGTGCATCGCCCGGTAGACGATCGGGAACGCTGCGAGCATCGCGAGTCCGATGACGACCGCACCGACCGCCACGATGGTGCCGGTGAGCAGGTCGAGCGCCTGCGGAGCCCCGTAGACGGGGATGTCGAACGCGAACGCCGGCTGACCGAGCAGGCGCATCGTGAACGAGCCGGCCCCGGCGGCGGCGAGCGGGAGGAAGAGCCGATCCCACAGGGCGCCGCCGGACTTCAGGGCGGCGACGATCCCCGTGAAGACGAGGGCCGCCGCCACCGGCGTGCCGAACAGCGCGCCGATCGTGCCGGACGCGGCGAGCAGCACGGTGAGCTGCATGGGCACGGAGGGCATCAGCCGCGCGACCATCGCGACCATGATGGCCGTGTTCACGGCGATGATCGGGTTCTCGGGGCCGAGGCTCACTCCGCCCGCGAGGGCCAGCACCGTGACGATGACGAGGCTCGGCAGGTTCCCCAGCGGTTGCGGCGGCTCGACGAGCTCGGTCGTCGCCGAGTCGGAGCCGCCGTGCCCGGGCATGAACTGCAGCACGAGCCCCACCGCGAGACCGGTGAGGGTGAGCACGAGCACGATCCACCACCCCGACGGATCGACGCCGAGCGCACCGGGGATGCCATCCCACAGCGCCGAGTCGAGCACGGCCGCGACGCTGTTGAGCGCCCAGAGCACGAGCGCGGAGAGGACGCCGATCGCGAGTGCCGGGACGGCGAGGATGAGGAGTCGCTTGGGCGTGACCTCGGGGTCGCGCGGCGGGATGGCGAGGCTCACGGTCAGATCCTGTCTGCAGGGGTGAGGGGCGTGGCGGGCACATCGCTCGTGACCACTGCGTCGAATGAACGGGACGCCAGCGCGTCGGCGACGGCATCGACGACCGCGGAGCGCACGGCGACGCCGTGCAGCGGGTGGTGCCAGAACTGGAGGTGGAGCACGGTGCGCGTCGGCGTGCGTGCGATGGTGCGGATGACGAGCGGCTCATGACGATGCACTCCCGTCGCGGCGGTGGCCGCGTCGACGGCGGCCGAGCCGGCGTCGTCGACGGACGGCCCGCCGGGGGCGTTCGCGAGCCGCACCTCGACGGTGCTGCGGCGTGCACCGTGGGCGGAGTTGTTCACGAGCGGGTTCTGCAGCACGTCGGCGTTCGGCAGGTGCACGGTCTGCCCGTCCACGGTGCGCACGACGACCGCGCGGCCGTTCAGCTCCTGCACGATCCCGACGGTGCCGTCGCTCTCGATCTCGTCGCCGATCGCGATCGGCCGGCGGGTCTGCAGCACCACGCCCGCGGCGAAGTTGTCGGCGATGCCGCGCAGCACCAGCACGAGCACGACGCCGACGATGATCGCGACGGCGATGAGCGGCTGGATGGACGCACCGAAGAAACTGAGCGCGATGCCGACGCCGAGCAGGATGATCGCGTAGTTCACGACCCGCACGATGAGCGTCTGCATCGCCGGAGTGAGCGCGGGCACCTTGGCGAGGAGGCTGCGGGTGGCCTTTCGGGCGAGCACGGCGAGCACCCAGGTCGCGATCGCCGTGAGCGCGGCGAAGCCGAGACTCCATCCATCGATGTCGAGCGATGCCACCCAGTCCGCCACGGTTCCCCTCCCGATGCGAGAGTACCGGCGCGGGCGCCTCGCCGCGGGGATGCACGCCGTCACGCAGTCACGGCCGCAGCAGCGCGCCATGTGGACGTGCGAGCACGCCACGCGATAGGTTCACCTCAGCGGCGCTCTATGGGGGGCGTTCATTCACAGTGAAAGGCTGCACACGCACATGAGTTTTTGGGAAAATTTCTGGGAGCTGATCTGGTGGTTCGTCTGGGCGTTCGCGTTCATCGCCTACCTCTTCGCGCTCTTCGCGATCATCGGCGACCTGTTCCGCGACCAGAAGCTCAACGGCTGGTGGAAGGCGGTGTGGATCATCTTCCTGATCTTCGTGCCGTTCATCACCGCGCTGGTGTACCTGATCGCCCGCGGCAACGGCATGGCCGAGCGCTCGCAGAAGGAGTACAAGCAGGCGCAGGCCGCGACCGACGCGTACATCCGTCAGACCGCCGGCTCCGCCAGCCCGTCCGATGAGATCGCGAAGGCCAAGGGCCTCCTCGACTCCGGCAGCATCACCCAGCAGGAGTTCGACCTCCTGAAGGCCAAGGCGCTCGCGCACCCCACGCAGACCGTCTGATTCCAGACCTGCAGCTGAGAGGGTCGGATGCTTCGGCATCCGACCCTTTCGCGTCTCCGGCACGCGTGCGGCGAGCTTCGGCTACCGGACGGGAACTGACCGGATGGGTCCGTAGCGTCGCTTGCATGACTCACGACAGCACCGAGATCCGACCCTTCCGCATCGACATCCCCCAGGCGCAGCTCGACGACCTGAACCGCCGCCTGGCCGACACGCGCTGGCCCGACGAACTGCCGGGCGTCGGTTGGTCGTACGGCACGCCGACGGGCTACCTGCAGGGGCTCGCCGACCACTGGCGAACCACGTTCGACTGGCGCGAGCACGAAGCGGCGCTCAACGGGTTCCCGCAGTTCACGACGACGATCGACGGCCAGAACGTGCACTTCCTGCACGTGCGCTCCCCCGAGCCCGATGCCATGCCGCTCCTCATCACGCACGGGTGGCCGGGCTCGATCGTCGAGTTCATGAAGATCATCGGACCGCTCACCGACCCGCGCGCCCACGGCGGCGACCCTGCCGATGCCTTCCACGTCGTCGCCCCGTCGATGCCGGGCTTCGCGTTCTCGGGCCCGACCCACGAGGCCGGCTGGGACATGTCGCGGATCGCGCGAGCCTGGGCCGAGCTCATGGACCGGCTCGGCTACGAGCGCTACGGCGCCCAGGGCGGCGACACCGGCGCGGTCATCTCGCCGATGCTCGGACGGCTCGCCCCGGAGCACGTCGTCGGCGTGCACGTGAACGGCAGTCTCGGGTTCCCCTCGGGGGATCCTGCGGAGTTCGCGGAGATGAGCGAGACCGAGCAGGCACGCCTCGCCGCCATGCAGCGGCAGATGGAGGAGGGCTCCGGCTACGCGGTCATCCAGTCGACGCGGCCGCAGACGATCGGAGTCGGGCTCTCTGACTCGCCAGCCGCTCAACTCGCGTGGATCGTGGAGCGGTTCGCGGAGTGGACCGACCCCGCAGCCGAACTGCCCGAGGACGCCGTCGACCTCGACCAGCTGCTCACGAACGTGAGCGTCTACTGGCTCACCGGCACCGCGACGTCGGCCGCCAGGCTCTACCGCGAGGGTCGCGCCAGCTGGGGTCGGGAGACTCCGCCGAGCCGCGTCCCGTCAGGGGTCGCGGTGTTCCCCGGAGACTTCGGAATCCGCGTGGTCGCCGAGCGCGAGAACAACGTGGTGCACTGGTCCGAGTTCGATCGCGGGGGCCACTTCCCGGCCATGGAGGTTCCCGATCTCCTCGTCGACGACGTCCGCACCTTCTTCCGCGGACTCCGCTGAGCGGGCCGTCTACTGCTGCGGCGACGCCACCCGGGCGGCCTGCGGGACCGGCGTCGCCGCGACATCCGTCGTCGACTGCCCGTGCATCGCGCCGGTGTTGCGGAGGAAGACGATGATCCAGCTGAAGATCAGCACGGCTGCGACGAGCTCGACCGCGGTGAGGTTGTAGTACCCGGTCGCGAAGAACACGGCGAGCAGCACGATCACGCCGACGTAGACGTACCCGAGCAGGATGAACACCTTCGGCATCGACGGGATGAACCAGCGCAGCCCGATCACGAGCACGGCGTAGGCGACGGCCATGCCCGTCGCGACCGTGTTGTGCAGGCCGAAGAACTGGTCGACCGGGAAGATGCCGACGCAGGCGAGGAAGATGCCGATGAGGATCATGCCGACGCGCACGATGGTGCGACCGCGCAGCTCGGCGCGCGTCGTCGTCGGCACCGCAGCCGTCGCATAGCGCGCGATGGTCGTGACGATCACGCCGGCGATGATGAGGGTCAGGTTGAAGGCGAGCGCCGAGATGTCGTTCGTCATGCCGAGCGCGCTCAGGTTCATCTGCCACCAGAGCGGATCGCTCGAGCTCAGCATGCTCGCGAGGGCGCCCACCACGAGGAAGAGGGCGAGCACGAACGAGAGCAGCATCGGCGTCAGGTGCGCCGCGGAGAGGAACACCGCGTAGGCGGTGACGGCCATGCCCACGCCCGCGAGCACGGCGCCGGGGATCGTGAAGACGACCGCGCCCTGGAAGCTCTGCTCGAGCAGGTCGGCGAGCCCGATCCAGCCGAGCAGCGCGATGAAGGCGTGGGCCAGTGCGATGGCGGTGAGGTCGAACCAGTGGATGCGCGCACCCGGCGCGTCGAGGCCCGGCAGCACGGCATCGGCGAAGCCCGCGGCGCTGCGCGTGCGCAGCGAGAGACGGCCGAGCAGGAAGGCGATGAGGGTGGCGATCGCCGAGCCGAATGCGACGAACTCGCCGAGCGAGCCCTTGCCGGCGATCGGCAGGTCCTTGCCCATGAACACGAACCAGGCGACGAGGCCACCGACGACGAAGACCGCTGCCCCGATGAGCAGGGCGATCGACTCGAGCGACTCGGCGTTCGCCGCCGGATGCCGCAGCACGCGCCCGATCGACGTCGGGGCGGGTGCGACGGGCGACGCCGAAGGGAAGTCGATGGTCGTGGTGTTGCGGCTCACTGGCGCTCCTCGAGATGTGCACCGCGCGCGGGGCCGGCTGTGCCGGCGGCGACGGGGTGTTCCGGCATCAGCATGCCAGATGCCACCCGTGCCCCAGGAGCGACCCGCCCCTGCGACGCTCAGCCCTTGATCGGGTCGAGCACCTCGAGCATCGAGCCCTGCACGAACCCGGCCCATTCGTAGGCGGCGCGCAGGTAGTCGTCGCGCGTCTCGTCGGCATCGGCCTCGTCTTCGTCGACGATGCCGACCCGCTCGGCGAGGATGAGCCGCAGGTCGGTGAGGAAGGTCAGCCAGCCCCACGCCTCGGACTGGTCGAGCTCGATCTGCACGACGCCGCCGTGATCCTCGACCGCGGTGGCATCGCGCACCCGCTGGGCGGCCTGGCGCTTGCCGTCGACGAGGCTGTCGCGCGTGTAGCGGGTGTAGTCGTGCGCGGCATCGTGGTCGTCGGGGTACGCGTTCGGCAGCAGCCTGCCGAGGGCTGGGTCGTCGGCCTCGCCGAGCAGGAGCACCGAGTCGACCTGGTCGGCGAGCTCCGAGAGCAGCATCGCCTCTTCGGTCTCGAGCACGATGCGCACGCCCTCGCCGCCGCCCAGCCCTGCGACGATCACGGCTCGACCCGCTCGACGGTGGCCTGCAGCCCGTAGCCGTGCATCGCCTGCGCATGCCGCTCCATGGCTTCGCGGTTGCCGGTGGCCACGGCGGCGCGCCCCTCGGTGTGCACGAGCAGCATGAGCCGCTCGGCCTCCGCACGCGCGAAGCCGAAGTAGCTGCGGAAGACGTAGCTCACGTAGGTCATGAGGTTCACGGGGTCGTCCCACACGACCGTGCGCCAGGGCAGCTCGACCGAGGCGCGCACGGCGCCTTCGGTGTCGAGATGCTCGAGCGTCGAGGTCATGCTCCAAGCCTGACACGATGTGCGCCCGCCCGCACCCCGTCGGCGTCGGCGGATGCCGGCGGACGCGGCGGGTACACGAGCGTCACCAGCACGACCGAGATGATCATCAGCAGGAACCACGACACGAGCTTCGACGGCGACACGAGGTGCCAGCCGTCGAGCTGGTCGGGGTAGAGCCAGGCGCCCGCCCACGTGCCGATGTTCTCGGCGAACCAGATGAACAGGGCGACGAGCAGGAAGCTCGCGAGCACCGGCATGCGCGGGGTGCGCCGCCAGACGCGGAAGTGCATCACCGTCGGCCACCACACCACGACGACCGCCGCGACCAGCACCCAGCGCAGGTCGACGACGAAGTGGTGCGTGAAGAAGTTCGCATAGATCGCCACGGCGACGACGACCGTGATCCAGCGCCGCGGGTACCGGGTGAACCCGAGGTCGAAGAGCCGGTACACCCGCACCATGTACGAGCCGACGGCCGCGTACATGAAGCCCGTGAAGAGCGGCACCCCGGCGATGCGCAGCACCCCGTCGCCGTCGTACGACCACGAGCCGACGTCGGTCTTGAAGATCTCCATCACGGTTCCCGTGATGTGGAACAGCACGATGACCCAGAGCTCGCGCCCCGACTCGAGACGCGTCGCGACCATCACGACCTGGATCACCACCGCGGCGATGGTGAGCGCGTCGTTGCGCGCGAGCACCGCGTCGTCGGGGTACCAGAGCCGCGCTGCGACGATCACGGCGAGCAGGGCCGCGCCGAACACGCAGGCCCAGGCCTGCTTCGCGCCGAACACGAGGAACTCGATGAGCCCGGCACGGATGCCGCGCTCCGACGCTCCCGCGAGCAGGCGATGCGCGCCGCGGTCGAGGGCCCGTTCGACCGGGGTGAGCTGCCGCTCGTGCCGGCTCGTGACGCCCTGCGCGGGGCCCGCTCCCCCGTCGGTCACGCCGCCCGCCGTGAGGCCGTGACCGTGAACTTCGGGTTCCGGGCGATCTGCCGGGTGCGCCCGACGACCCGCTCGAGGAGCGGCCGGTACCCGAGGTGCGAGTTCCACACGCACCAGAGCTCGCCTCCCGGGGCGAGCACGCGCGCGGCATCGGCGAAGAGGTGGGCGGCGATGCCGGTCGAGAGCGCCGCGTCGCTGTGGAACGGCGGGTTCAGCACGATGAGGCGCTCGCTCGCGTCGGCGAGCTCTTCGAGGCCGTCGGCCCTGGTGACGTGCACGCGGTCGGCGACCCCGTTGGCCTCGGCCGTCAGCCGAGCGGATGCCGCGGCCGACGCCGAACGATCGGTCGCCGTCACCCGCAGCCCGGGTCGCGTTCGCGCGAGCCACGACGCCACGACGCCCGTGCCGCACGCGAGATCGACGGCGGCCGCGGCATCCGGAACCGCGTCGCCGAGCTGATCGAGCAGGAACCGGGTGCCGATGTCGACCCCGGTGCCGGCGAAGACGCCGCCGTGCGCGACGACGGTGAGGCCGAGATCGTCATGACGGGTGCTGCGCGGCCATCCGGGTTCCGTCGAGGGACGGGGCTCGCGCGCGAGGAGCACGCGCGACTTCTGCCGGGCGCGGCTCACGTCGAGTCGCCCGAAGCCGCCTCCGAGCACGTCGTTCATCGCGAGCGACATGTGCTTGATCCTGCCGCCCGCGACGACGACGACCTCGGGGTGCGCGTGCGCGGCGACGAGCTGCGACACCTCGTCGAGCCGGTCGAGCGATCGCGGCAGGCGCATGAGCACGAGCCGCGCGTCAGCGACGAGCTCCGGCCCGAGCGGCACGGTTCGCACCTCGCCTTCGAGGCCCAGCCGTGCCGCGTTCTCGGCGAGCGCGCGCTCCCCCGTCACCAGGTCCTGATGCACGCGGACGGACCGTGCGCCGGCATCCGCCGCGGCGAGCGCGAGCGCGCCGTAGGAGTCGTCGACGACGACGATCTCCCCGGCCCCCGCCTCTCGGATGAGCGTCGTCGCCTCGTCGAGGATCAGCCGATCCGCGGCATCCGATGCCTCGAGCCCCGGGCCCTCGACATCGGGGTGGCGCCGCAGGGAGCCGAGGTCGAAGGGCATGCCCCAAGCGTACGACGCGTCAAACCGATGGCGGCGCCCTCTCCCGCTCGCGGCATCCGCCGGACTAGCCTGTCGATTGTCGACACGACTTCCGGGGGTTTGCATGACCATCGAGACTCAGAACAGCGCACCACAGGAGCACGTCGTCGAATGGTGGGCGCTCGCCCCCGACGACGTGATCGTGCAGGCGAAGACGGAATCGTCACGTGGGCTCACCTCGGCAGAGGCCGAGAAGCGCCTCGCCGAGGCCGGGCCCAACGCCCTGCAGAGCGCGCCACCGCCGAGCGTCTGGCGCATCGCGCTCAGCCAGGTGCTCGAGCTCATGACGCTGATGCTCATCGCGGTGACGATCGTGTCGCTCCTCATCGGGCAGGTCACGACGGCGATCATCGTGGCGATCCTGGTGCTCTTCAACGTCATCACGGGCACCCAGCAGGAGGTGAAGGCCCGCCGCAGCGTCGACGCGCTCGCGAAGCTGCAGACGCCGAAGGCGCGGGTCATCCGCGATGGCGTCCTGCTCCAGATCGACGCGACGGGGCTCGTGCCCGGCGACATCGTCGAACTGGAATCCGGCGATCTCGTGCCGGCCGACGGCCGCATCCTCCGATCGGCGAACCTCGAGACGCAGGAGTCCTCGCTCACCGGCGAGTCCCTGCCGATCCCGAAGGGCCCGGCCGAGAACACCACGGGCACCGCGCTCGCCGACCGCACATCGATGGTGTTCCAGAACACCTCCGTCACCCGCGGCACGGCGCGCATCGTCGTCGTCGAGACCGGCATGCGCACCCAGATGGGTCGCATCGCCTCCTTGCTCACGCAGGTCGGCGACAAGAAGTCCCCCCTCCAGCTCGAGCTCGACGGGCTCACGAAGGTGCTCGGCATCATCGCCTGGAGCGCGGTGCTCGTCATCGTCATCATCGGCTTCGTGCGCGGCCAGAGCCTCGACGAGCTGCTCTTCCTCGCCACCGCCGTCGCGATCTCCGCGATCCCGACCGGCCTGCCGGTGTTCGTGCAGAGCCTGCTCGCCTGGGGCGCCTCGAAGCTCGCGAAGGAACGCGCGATCGTCACGTCGCTGAACGACGTCGAGACGCTCGGCGCGACCAGTGCGATCTGCTCCGACAAGACCGGCACGCTGACGCTCAACATGATGACGGTGCGCACGGCCTGGTTCGGCAGCAACACCTACCGCGTCACGGGCGAGGGTTACTCGTTCGAGGGCCAGGTGCTCGGCACCTCCGACGAGCCGCTCGACGCCCCGACGCTCGGACTCGCGATCGGGCTGCCGAACGATGCGACGGTGTCGTCCGACGGCGCCGTGGTGGGCGACCCCACCGAGGCCGCACTCGTGGTGCTCGCCGCGAGGCTCGGCATCGATGCCGACCAGGCGCGCAAGGACTATCCGCGTCTCGCCGAAGTCCCGTTCGACTCGGACTACAAGTTCATGGCCACCCTGCAGCGCATCCCCTTCCGCGGCGAGCAGCGACTCGTGCTCATCGTGAAGGGCGCCCCCGACGTGGTGCTCGGCCGCTGCACGACGATGCTCGACGAGAAGCGCGAGGTCGTGCCCGTGGCGTCCGACTCGGCGACCACGGAGCTCGAGCGCATGTCGGCCACCGGGCTCCGCACGCTCGCGATCGCAGCCCGGTTCCTCGACGACGCCGACGAGGGCCGCATCGCGGCCGACCCGATGACCTGGGTCTCCGAGTTGGTGCTCATCGGCATCGTCGGCATCGTCGACCCGCTGCGCACCGAGGCGAAGGACGCCGTCGCCGTGGCGCACAACGCCGGCATCGACGTGCGCATGATCACGGGCGACCACGCCGTGACCGCCGGGGCGATCGGCGCCGAGCTCGGACTCGGCACCGGGGCCGTGAGCGGCGCCGACCTCAAGGAGATGAGCGACGAGGAACTCGCGCGTCGCCTGCCCGACCTGCACGTGTTCGGCCGGGTCACGCCCGACGACAAGCTGCGGCTGGTCCGCCTCCTTCAGGCCGACGGCGCCATCGTCGCGATGACCGGCGACGCCGTGAACGACGCTGCGGCGATCAAGCAGGCCAACATCGGCGTCGCGATGGGCTCGGGATCCGAGGTGACGAAGCAGGCCGCGAAGCTCGTGCTCACCGACGACAACTTCGCGACCCTGGTGCACGCCGTCGAGATCGGCCGCATCGTCTACTCGAAGATCACCGCGTACCTGCGCTTCCAGATGACGCAGTTGCTCAGCCTGATCATGCTGTTCCTCGCCGCGAGTGCGTTCTCGATCGCCGAGGGCGTCGCACTGTTCCCAGCCCAGGTGCTGTTCATCAACTTCTTCGTGGCCCTGTTCGCGGTGTTCGCGATCGCCGCCGACGCGAACCCGCCCGGCATCATGAACCACCCCCCGCGCGACCCGAAGGTCGGCGTCGTCAATCCCGTCTCGCTCGTGGAGTGGCTCGTCTACGGCGCGGTCATCTTCCTCATCGCGCTGGTGCCGCTCGTCTGGGGGCCTGATGTGCCGAGCCCGTCCGAGCCGACCGCGTCGATGACGATGGCCTATGTCGTGCTCGGCTTCGCCACCGTGCTGAGCGCCCTGCTCATGCGTCGCACCCCCGAGTCGGGCCTGCTGGCGCCCATCGCGGCTGTGGCGAAGATCCTGGTCTGGCCGGTCCTGCTCATCATCGCGTCGACCGAGATCGGCGTGCTCCAGCGGATGCTCGGCACGGTGTCGCTGACGGGCTGGCAGTGGCTGGAGTGCATCGGGCTGACCCTGATCCTCCTGGTCGTCGTCGAAGGCGACAAGTGGTTCCGCCGGCGTCGGCTCGCGAGCCGTCAGGCCGACGTGGGTGTGGCCGCGACCACCGGCATCCGCTGAGCCCCGTTCTCGGCTGGGTGCGGCTCTCGGCGGGGTTTGCTACCCTCGGTGCCGCATGCAGGACGCACGAGCCGGGGGACGACGGGCGGCGCGACGGAAGGTCGCGACGCCCGTGACGCGTCCCCGGGCCGGAGTGCGCTCGCAAGCGCACCGACCTCGGCGATCGCTCGCGGCGGCCGCCGTGCTCTCGGTCATCGGCCTCCTCGCCGGGTTCGCCATCGCGCCGCTGCCCCAACCCGGCGACGCGCTCCCCTACGCCGCTGCAGACACCCCGCACCGCGGCGACGTGCAGTCGCTCGACGTCGCGTCGGACGTCGCCGCCCCGGCGGTCTCGCACGAGTCCTACGTCGCGACGACCGGCGCGCAGACGCTGGTCGCCGGCGGCACCAACGTCGACTGGTCCAAGCTCGTGCTCGTCGAGGGCGGCTGGCCACTGACCGAGGAGAACGTCACCTTCATGATGCGCTGGATGCGTCAGGAGAACGGCGCCGACAACTGGTGGAACCGCAACAACCCGCTGAACAACGGCCAGGGTTCCGGCGGTGGATCCGGTCTCGGCAGCTACGCGACCCTCGTCGAGGCCGCGTACTACGCCGCCGAGAACCTGCAGTCGGGGCGCTACCCCGAGGTCGATGCGGCGCTCGCCCGCGGCGACTCGGCCGATGCCACCGCGCAGGCGATCTGGGCGTCGGCGTGGGCGTCGAGCCATTACGGCTACGGCACCCACTGGAGTTCGCGCCCCTACGAGGTCATCGAGGCGCCCGCCTCGGCCTGGGGTCGCTGAACCCGGCCACTCGCGCTCCAGGGGTCGCTGAACCCGGCTACTCGCGCTCGAGGGGTCGCCACACGACGACCGCGTTCTCGCGTCGCACGCGGGTGCCCGCCTTCAGCGAGATGACCTCGCCGGCTGCCCCGGCCGCGAAGACGCGCCGGCCCGGCCGGTTCAGCATCTCGTCAGCGAGCGCGCCCTCGAGTTCGCGCACCCGGGCGCGCAGCGTCGCCACCTCGTCTTCGAGGCCGAGCACCCGGCGGATTCCTTCGAGGCTCACGCCCTCGCTCGAGAGCTGCGCGATCTCGCGCAACTGCACGACATCGTGCATCGAGTAGCGACGCGACTTGCCCGCGGTGCGGGTCGGTGAGACGAGCCCGAGCCGGTCGTACTGGCGCAGCGTCTGCGGGTGCATGCCCGCGAGCTCGGCGGCGACGGAGATGACGAAGAGCGGGCTCCTCTCGTTCATCTCCACCGCCTAGCCCTTCGCCTTCGCGAGCAGGTCGTCGCGTGGGTTCTCGTCGGGCAGCAGCGCGGCGAACTCCTCGAGCTTCGCCTCGGCCTCCTTGGAGAGGTGCGAGGGAACGGCGACCTGCACGACTGCGAGCAGGTCTCCGGTGCCCTTCTGCGTCTTCACGCCACGGCCCTTCACGCGCAGCACCCGGCCGCTCGGCGTGCCGGGCGCGACCCGCACCTTGACGGGGTCGCCGCCCAGGGTCGGCACCTGGATGGTCGCGCCGAGCGCGGCCTCGGTGAACGTGACGGGCACGGTGACCCGGAGGTTCAGGCCGTCGCGCTCGAAGACCGGGTGCTTGCGCACGGTCACGGTCAGCACGATGTCGCCGGGTTCGCCGCCGTCGGGCGAGGGCTGGCCCTTGCCGCGCAGGCGGATCTTCTGCCCGTCGGCGACGCCCGCCGGAATGCGCACCGTGATCGGCTTGCCCTCAGCGCTCTGCAGGGTGATCTGGTCGCCCTGGGTGGCGGTGATGAAGTCGAGCGTCGTCGACGCCGTGACATCCCGGCCCTTGGTGGGGCCGCCGGTGCCGCGGTAGCCGCCCGTCGGCTGGCCGAAGCGGCCGCCGCCGAAGAGCCCGCCGAGCAGGTCGTCGTAGTCGCCGCCCTGCTGGAACGTGTATGACTGGCCGCGGCCCCCGCCGCCCTGGCCGAACATGCCGCCGAAGACGTCTTCGAAGCCGCCGGCGCCGCCGGCACTGCCGGGCGCCGTGAACCGGGCGCCGGAGCCCATGGCCCGCACCGCGTCGTACTCCTTGCGCTGCTCGGCATCGGCGAGCACCGAGTGCGCCTCGCTGATCTCCTTGAACTTCGCCTCGGCGGCAGCGTCACCGGGGTTGGAGTCGGGGTGGTACTTGCGCGCGAGCTTGCGGTACGTCTTCTTGAGTTCCGCGTCGCTCACGTCTTTGGAGACGCCGAGCACCTTGTAGAAGTCCTTGTCGAACCAATCCTGACTGGCCACCGGCACCTCCTCTCTCGTATCTGTCTGAAGTCTGTCTTGAGTCTGTCTGAAAACCGTGTCGGCCGGCCGGCGACATCCGCGAACGGATGCCGCGGGCCGGCCGAGTCGGGTCTACTGCGGGGTCTTCACGACGACCTTCGCTGCGCGGAGCAGCGTGCCGCCGAGGGTGTACCCGGTCTCGACGACGTCGGCGATCGTGTCGATCTCGACGTCGGCCGACGGCTGCTGGAAGATCGCCTCGTGCCGCTGCGGGTCGAACGGCTCGCCGACCGCGCCGAACGCGGTGAGTCCGAGCTTCTCGACCGAGCCGCGCAGCTTCGCCGCGATGGTCGCGAACGGGGCGTCGCCCTCGAGGTCGCCGTGCTTCTCGGCACGGTCGAGGTCGTCGAGCACGGGCAGCAGCACGGCCACGGCCGCGCCGACGGCGCGCTCCCGCTCGAGTTCGCGGTTGGCCTCGGTGCGCTTGCGGTAGTTGGCGTACTCCGCGGTGATGCGCTTGAGGTCGGCGAGGTGCTCGTCGCTCGGATCCTGCACCTCGGCGTTCGCCGCGTTCAGGATGTCGTCGACCGTGAGCACCTCGTCGTCGTCGACCTCGAGGCCCTCCCCCTCGGGGGCGACGGATGCCGCGGCATCCGTCGCCTCGTCGGTGGAACCGGCGTCGGGTTCGGGGACTTCGGGAGTCTCCTTCTCGTCTGCCATGGCTACTTCTTTTCTTCCTCGTCGTCGATGACCTCGGCGTCGACCACGTCCTCGTCGGACGCGGCCTCTTCACCGGTGGCCGTCGCGTCTTCGCCGGCCGGGGCGCTCTGGGCGGCCTGGTCCTGCGCGTAGATGGCCTCGCCGAGCTTGCCCTGCGATGCGTTGAGCTTCTCGAAGGCCGACTTCACGGCCTCGTCGTCGTCGCCGGCGAGCGCGGTCTTCAGCGCGTCGACGTCGCCCTGCACCTCGGACTTGACGTCAGCGGGGAGCTTGTCGTCGTTGTCCTTGATGAGCTTCTCGATCGAGTAGACGAGCTGCTCGGCCTGGTTGCGGGTCTCAGCCGACTCGCGACGCGCCTTGTCTTCGGCGGCGTGCTCCTCGGCCTCGCGCACCATGCGCTCGATGTCGTCCTTCGGGAGGCTCGAGCCGCCCGAGATCGTCATGCGCTGCTCCTTGCCGGTGCCCTTGTCCTTCGCGGACACGTGCACGATGCCGTTGGCGTCGATGTCGAACGTGACCTCGATCTGCGGGATGCCCCGCGGCGCCGGCGCGATGCCGGTGAGCTCGAAGGTGCCGAGCGGCTTGTTGTCGCGGGTGAACTCGCGCTCGCCCTGGAAGACCTGGATCGCGACCGACGGCTGGTTGTCGTCGGCGGTCGTGAAGGTCTCGCTGCGCTTGGTCGGGATGGCCGTGTTGCGCTCGATGAGCTTCGTCATGATGCCGCCCTTGGTCTCGATGCCGAGGCTGAGGGGGGTGACGTCGATGAGGAGCACATCCTTGCGCTCGCCCTTGAGGACGCCCGCCTGGAGGGCGGCGCCGACGGCGACGACCTCATCGGGGTTGACGCCCTTGTTGGGCTCCTGGCCGGTCTCCTTCTTCACGAGCTCGCTGACCGCGGGCATGCGCGTCGATCCACCGACGAGCACGACGTGCGCGATGTCGGAGAGCTTGACGCCGGCCTCGCGGATGACGTCTTCGAACGGCTTCTTGGTGCGGTCGAGCAGGTCGCTCGTCATGTTCTCGAACTCGGCGCGGGTGAGCGTCTCGTCGAGGTTCGCGGGGCCGTTCTCGGTGAGCGAGAGGTAAGGCAGCTGGATGGACGCCTTCAGGTTCGAGGACAGTTCCTTCTTGGCCTGCTCAGCGGCCTCCTTCAGGCGCTGCTTCGCGATCTTGTCGTTCGAGACGTCGACACCGGTCGACTCCTTGAACTTCTTGATGAGCCAGTCGACGATGCGCTGGTCCCAGTCGTCGCCGCCGAGGCGGTTGTCGCCGGCCGTGGCGCGCACCTGGATGGTCGAGAAGTCGTCGTCCTTGCCCACCTCGAGGAGGGACACGTCGAACGTGCCGCCACCGAGGTCGAAGACCAGGATGAGCTCGTCTTCCTTGCCCTTGTCGAGGCCGTACGCGAGTGCGGCGGCGGTGGGCTCGTTGATGATGCGGAGCACGTTGAGGCCCGCGATCTCGCCGGCCTCCTTCGTGGCCTGGCGCTCGGCGTCGTTGAAGTACGCCGGCACGGTGATGACGGCGTCGGTGACGGTGTCGCCGAGGTACTGCTCCGCGTCTCGCTTCAGCTTCTGCAGGATGCGCGCCGAGATCTCCTGCGGCGTGTACTTCTTGCCGTCGATCTCGTCGGTCTTCCAGTCGGTGCCGACGTGGCGCTTGACCGACGCGATGGTGCGGTCGACGTTGGTGACGGCCTGGCGCTTCGCGGTCTCGCCGACGAGCACCTCGCCGTCTTTCGTGAATGCGACGACCGACGGAGTGGTGCGCAGACCCTCCGCGTTCGCGATGACCGTGGGCTCGCCGCCCTCGAGGACCGCGACGACCGAGTTGGTGGTGCCGAGGTCGATTCCTACTGCACGTGACATGTGTTTCTCCTTCTCCCCGCCCGCCTGCCCGGGCCGCGCGGGAGCACCGCACGACTCATCGAGCAACGAGCCGGATACCGGTCCGACCCTTGCTGGCCCGCAACCGAAGTACCTGAGGCAAGACTTGAGCCTTGCCGACTCAAGCTTCTCAACACCCCGTGAACGTGTCAAGTCGAGGCGGTGAAACTTGAGTGTACTTGACTCAACTCACAGCGGGTGTCCAGTATTCCCCTGTTGGGGCTACCGGCGGCGACCGCTGATCCCTAGAGTTTCGCGCAGTGCGCCACGTGGAGACGACGAGGGGAAGCGACCGTGAACCGGAGACGAATGCAACTGGTGGGCGGCCTGACGGTCGCACTCGCGGTGATCGGAGGCCTCGGTGCGACCGGAGCGGTCGCCGCCCCCGGATCACCGGGCGGCCCGCGCTATACGGCGGGCGCGCAGGGTGCGGGCGACGCGTACTTCCCGAACGCCGGCAACGGCGGGTACGACGTGCAGCACTACGACCTCGGCGTCACCTACACGCCGCCCGCGGCCGCGCCTGCGCCGCTCATCGGGCAGTTCGAGGGCATCGCCACGATCGACCTCGTCGCCACGCAGGACCTCGACCGGTTCAACCTCGACCTCCGCGGCATGACGGTCGGCTCGGTGACGGTGAACGGCAAGCCCGCGACATCCGTCGCGCCTCCGGCGCCCGGGGCCGTGGTCGACGGCGCCGCGTACTGGCACGTGCAGAACGACGCCGAGCGCGTCTGGGAGCTCACCGTGCAGCCCCGCCCGAAGCTCAAGGCCGGCCAGACCGCCCGGGTGGTCGTCGAGTACGGGGGCCCGACGACGCGACCGCTCGACATCGAGGACGCGCTCTACGGGTGGGTGACCACGCGCGACGGCGCCATGGTGGCCAGCGAGCCGGAGGGCTCGATGACCTGGTACCCCGTCAGCGACCACCAGACCGACAAGGCGAGCTACAGCTTCGCGATCACCGTGCCGGAGGGCAAGTCCGCCGTGGCGAACGGCATGCAGCCCCGGCCCGAGGTCACGGCCGACGGCTGGACCACCTGGTACTGGGACGCCCCCGACCAGCAGGCCAGTTACCTGACGACGGCATCGGTGGGCGACTTCGACGTGCGGGACACCTATTTCTCGGCGAGCGGCGTGCCGATCATCGACGCGGTCGACACGAAGCTCTCGCCCGCGCGACTCGCGACCACGAACGCGAGCCTCGCGCGACAGGCCGCGATGATCGACTTCTTCGAGAGCCGGTTCGGCCCGTACCCGTTCACCTCGTTCGGGGCGATCGTCGACAACGACACGGTCGGGTACGCCCTCGAGACGCAGACCCGCCCGGTGTACTCGAGCCAGGCCGGCCAGGGCACGGTCGCGCACGAGCTCGCGCACCAGTGGTTCGGCGACGCGGTGAGCCCCGAACGCTGGCAGGACATCTGGCTCAACGAGGGCTGGGCCACCTACGCGACCCGCATGTGGACCGAGGAGAACGGCGGGACCACTGCGCAGCAGGCCTACGACAACTGGTACAACCAGACTCGCCCTGCCTCGTACTGGCAGCTCCAGATCGGCGACCCGGGCGCGCTCGGGCTGTTCCAGGGCCCGGTCTACGACCGCGGCGCCGGTACCCTGCACGCGCTCCGCGTCGAGCTCGGTGACGAGGCGTTCTTCGCCGGCACCCGGCTCTGGCTCGAGCGCTACGACGACTCGGCCGCGACGGCCGACGACTTCCAGGCCGTCTTCGAAGAGGTCTCCGGAGCCGACCTCGACGACTTCTTCCAGACCTGGCTGTACGAGCAGGCGAAGCCGCCGGCCACCTGGACCACGCCGTAGGCGGCCGCCACGGGCAACGGGTCCGCGCCTGACGGTCGGGCCCGGATAGTGTGGGGCGCATGCGCGGTGCTTCCGGGGTGGTGCTGGCGTCGAGGGCGGTCGCGGCCGTCGGACTCGTGAGCGTCGGGGTACTGCACGGCATCTGGGCGGGCGGCTCGAGCTGGCCCGCGAAGAGCCGAGCCGAGCTGGCGGACGCGACGGTTGGATCGACCTCCGTCGAACCGGCACCCATCGCGACCGCGGTGGTGGCGGTGATGGCGACGGCGGCCGGCATCGTCGCCGGCGGAGCGCTGGGCGACCGTCCGATCGCGGTGCTCGCCCGGCGCGCCACCGGGTCGGCGTTGCTGACCCGAGGCGCGGCCGGTGGCGTCGTCGCATGCAGGGTGCTCGGCCTGCCGGACCCGAGCGAGCGGTTCCGCAGGTTCGACGCACGCTTCTACCGGCCGCTCTGCCTCGTGCTCGGGGTCGCGGCGCTGGTCGGAGCTCGTCGGAGCCCGTCGGACTGACGGTCGATATGCTCGCGACATGACCCGACGTCCTGCACTCGGAAGCGCCCTGATCGCTGCCGTCTCACTCGCCCTGCTCAGCGGATGCACGGCGACCGACGACCCCGCGCCGTCGCCGACATCGCCCCCGACGGCCTCGTCGGCCCCGAGCGCGTCGCCGGAACCATCGCCGACCCCGAGTGCCGTCCCGGCCGCGACGTGCGACACCGTGCTCGCTGCAGAGGGCTCCCAGAAGCTCTCGGACGACGGCCTCGAGCCGCTCCCCACGCCGAAGGTGTTCGATGCACTCGCGGTTCGGATGGTGGAGGCGGACGGCATCGCCTGCGCGTGGGGCAAGCCGAGCACCGACATCACGCTGACGGTCGTGCAGGTCGGCGTCGCGCCAGGCGATGCAGGCGCCTGGTCGGACGCCCTCGCGGAGACGGGATACGTCCTCAGCGACGACCCGGTGCCCGGCGCGTACACCGGGCCGGTGGAACCGGGCAGCGGCATCAGCCCAGTCGCCGTGCGCGCCGATGGATCGCTCACCTTCGTCAGCGCTCCCACGTTCGCGTCGATGCTGGCGCCCGCGGCGTAGCCGTCGGGCGGGGCCGGGGCCGCGCCTCAGCCGAGCATCGTCCCCTCGGCCGACTCCGAGGGCTTCGGGTCGGGGAGCCGGCGCATCCTGAACGCATTCGCGATGCCGAGGAGACCCGCGAGGATCGGCACGAGCAGGGCGATCTGCAGCGCGATGAACCGCGAGTCGGTGTTGATGCGCAGGATCTCCTCCTGCACCTCGGGTGTCTGGTCGACGAGCAGCGCCTCGAGTCCGGTGTTCGTCATGATCTCGGCGTCCTCTTCGAGCACGGTCGAGACCTGCTGCTGCTCGTCGGCGCTCAGCACCGAGCTCGCCTCGGCACTCGCGGTGAACGTGAAGGCGAGCGTCGCGAGCATGATCGCGCCCGCGAAGGCGAGACCGAACGAGAGACCGAACGAACCGGCCGCCGAGTTCACGCCGGCCGCCTCGCTGACCCGCTCGTCGGAGATCGGCGAGAGCGTGTAGTTGTTCAGCTGCGAGACGAGCAGTCCGAGCCCGCAGCCCGCGATGATGAGCGGAATCGTGAGGTACCAGCCCGAATCGGCGATCGGCACGATCGGCACGAGGATCGTGATGCCGATCACGACGAGGGCGAATCCCCACAGGATGATGCTCGCCGGACGTCGCTTGAGGCCGCGCCCGGCCAGCACCGCGACGACGAACATGCTGAGCGAGAGCGGTGCGATCGAGAGCCCCGCCTGCAACGCGTTGTACTCGAACACCATCTGCAGGTAGATGGGCAGCACGATCATCGTGCCGCCGAGCGCGATCTGCTGCAGCAACTGCCCGCTCGCCCCCGATCGGAACATCTTCGACTCGAAGAGGGTCGGGTCGAGCAGCGTCGGCTTTCCGCGCCGCTTGCGACTGCGCAGCCAGAACACGAGGAGGCCGAGCCCGAGCACGCCGATGCCGATGATCAGGCCGACGTAACCGCCGCCCTCCTGCCAGACGAGGATGCCGGTGACGACGCCGCCCATGCCGACGATCGAGAGCAGGGCGCCCACGAGGTCGATCGATCGCTCACCGTGGTACGGCACGTCCTTCACGAGGCCGATGCCCGCCAGCACGACCGCGATGATCACCGCCTCGAGCGCGAAGCCGACCCGCCAGGAGAGGAACGTCGTGATGAATCCGCCGATGAGCGGTCCGACAGCGGCGGCGATGGCGGCGGATGCCCCGACCAGCGCGTACACCCGCTTCTGGTGCGCGCCCTCGAAGTTGCCGTGGATGAGCGACTGCATCGCGGGCAGCAGCAGCGACGCGCCGATGCCGCCGATGAACGCCCAGAAGATGATGATCGCCGGGAGGTCCTGCGCGAAGACCATCGCGATCGCGCCGATCGCGTAGCCGAGCAGGCCCAGGATGTAGGCGAGCTTGCGACCGATGAGGTCGCCGGTCTTGCCGCCGATGAGGATGAACGCCGCCGAGACGAGCGCCTCGAGGGCGATCGCCCCCTGCACGCCGCTCACCGTGGTGTCGAGATCGTGCACCACCGCCGAGATCGACACGTTCATGAGCGAGGTGTCGACCACCAGCACGAACATGGCCATCGCGAGCAGGAAGGCGAGACGTCCGTTGAACCGCCCCCCGGGGGCCCCATTCGGTTCCATGGCTCACTGAACCACATCCCGCCTCCCAGCGGAAGTGCCTGTTCACGGCCGGTTCTCCTGCAGGCGCTACCATGCGGCCATGTTGAAGCCGTCCCCCGACGACACCGCGGGCCACGTCGTGCACCTGATCGATCGAATCGATGCCGCAGCCCACGCGCCGGAGTCGCTGCTGCTGCCGAAGCGGATGCGCACCGCCGGCCGGGTGATGTTCGCACTCGTCGGCCTGGTCACGACGGTCGGCGCCATCGCGGCGCTCGTGCTGCTCTGGACCGACGGGACCCCGGGCTGGTGGTTCAACCTGATCTTCACCGTCATGATCTGCGGCATCCCGGTCGCAGTGTGGGCGATGCTGATCGGCTCGATCCAGGAGGCCGGCGTCGAGCGCGCGATGCAGGAGACCTGGCAGGAGCACCGGCGCCGCGCTCGGGCCGAGCACGGCAGCGTGGCGGATCGGCGCATCGCGCTCTCCGACGACGGCTCGGTCTCCTCCTTCGACCTCGTCGTGACGCTCGGGCCCGGGGAGACGCTGGCCGGGAGCTGGCGGCCGCGCACCTCGTCCGGCCGCCCGTTGCTGCAGACGCAGGTGCCGGGAGTCGGCACCGCAGCGCGAGTCTGGCGCATCGTCGACGCCGACGGCGATCCGGGAGCGAGCCCGGTCGTCATCGAGGTGGCCGATCCGACGATCGTCGTGCAGCAGCGGGCGTGACGGATTCGCCGGGCCCGGGCGGCCCGCGCGGTCTCGTGCGAACCGGTGATGCCCGAGGCCCTCGCCGCGCGCATCGATCGGTCAGCGACGCGGCGCCGACTCCCGGTCGACCGCGGTCTCGACGAGCGCGCGCATCGCCGTCGGGATGCTGGACTCCTCGAGGGCGTCGATCATGAGCGGTGCGAACTGCGCCTTGCGCCCTGCGTGGGTGCCGAGGAACCGCCGGAGCTGCGCATCGGTCGCCCGCACGCGCTGCGCCGGCTGGTGCTGGAACCCGCGGAACCGGGCGAGCTCGCCGTGCTCGCCGAGCAGCTGCTGCATGCGCTCGACGCCGAGCGCACGGATCAGCTCGCCCTCGAGGTCGGGGTCGCACGCGAAGAACCCGAACCCGGCGAGCTCGTCGAGCGTGGTCGCCGAACCGAGGCCGGCGTCGTCGACGGCGCGCCGCACGTACGCGATCTCGGCCGCGTCGAAGAGCCCGAGCACGCGCTGGCGCGGGCGCAGCTCGGCGAGCGCTCCGAGGTGACGGTGCAGGTTGGTCACGCCGCCCATCGAGACCACGCGCACCCCGGCCGCGGCGAGATCGTGCCCCAGTCGCGCAGCGAGCGCCTCGACCGCGAGGCGGTCACTGTCGCCCTCGACGAGCAGCACGGTACCGGATGCCTCGTGCTCCGCGTCGCCGTCCATGGCGCCGACCCTACCCCGCAGCAGCCCGCGCAGTGAAGCACGGGTCTGGACGTGGCGCGCGAACGCACCTAGACTGCCGGAGCTGCGTCATTCGCGTGGCATCCGCTCCGGTGCATCCGGTGAAGAAAGGAGTCGATCATGGCTGTCGTTGTCGTGAACCTCCACGTTCCCTTCACTTGCGAGGCCTCCACCCGCTAAGCGGCCCGGTGGCCTCCGCGACCTTCGGAGATCCACCTTGCACATCACCTCGTCTCTCGACGAATCCGCCGTCGTGCGTGCGCACGCGGCATCCCATGCCTTCACGACCCCGCGATTCGACGCGGGCGATCTCGCCTTCCAGACCGTGGAACCGGGCGAGGGCCAACGCTGGTCGACCTGGCCGGCCACCACTCCGCTCGAGCGCGGGCCGCAGCCGCGACCCGATTGGCTCGTCACTGATGCCGCGGCGATCGACACCGAACTCGGTGTCGTGAAGACCGGCAAGGAGGCCGACCTCTTCCTCATCGAACGCGCCGTACCCGACGCCGAGCCCGGCACGCTCGGCAGGCACGTGCTGCTCGCCGCCAAGCGGTACCGCGGCAGCGAGCACAGCGACTTCCACCGCTCGACCGTCTACACCGAGGGGCGCACCACCCGCCGCAGTCGCGACGCCCGCGCCCTCGCGAAGGGCACGACATTCGGCCGCGAGGTCGCGCGCGTGCAGTGGGCGGCCGCCGAGTTCGAGGCGCTGACGCGACTCACCGAGCTCGGGGCGGCCGTGCCGTACCCGGTGCAGGTGAGCGGCACCGAGGTGCTCATGGAGTTCATCGGCGACGGCCGTGTCGCCGCTCCGCGTCTCGCCCAGGTTCGCGCCACCCCCGACGAGTTGCGCGAGCTGTTCCACCAGGTCATCGAGTTCATGCGCACGCTCGCCCGCTCGGGACTCGCGCACGGCGACCTCTCGCCGTACAACCTGCTCGTGCACGACGGCCGCATGGTCGCGATCGACCTGCCGCAGGTGGTCGACGTGGTGTCGAATCCGCAGGGCTTCGACCTGCTGCATCGCGACTGCCGCAACGTCTGCGACTGGTTCACCCGGCAGCGGCTCGAGTGCGACGCCGAGCAGCTGTTCGGCGAGCTGATCGCCGAGGTCTACAGCTGAGCCGTGTGCGTTCGGGGGCCGGCCTCTCAGGGCTACCCCTGAACGCGGGTCACGATTCGAGCACATCCGTTGCGAATAGGAAGATATGTTCCTATTCTCTGTGGCATGGCATCTCGAACCGAATTCCTCGCGGCGATCGCCGCCGGTGCACTCGCCCTCGTCCTCACCGGATGCGGCGCGAGCGCACCCGATTCCTCCGCCTCCGGCGCGACCGCAGAGACCGTGGCGAGCGTCGAACCGTCGGCGCCCGCGGCCGAGACGCCGGCCGATCCTCCGGCCGCCGGGCCGAGCTGCGACACCGTGTTCACCGACGCCGAGTACACGCGCATCGCCGACGACGGTCTCAGCCTCAAGGAGGAGGACCCGTACCTGCTCGGCCCCGTCATGGAGCGCATGGCCGACGAGGGTGCACTCATCTGCGTCTGGACGAAGCCGAACAGCGACGTCTCGGTCTGGTACGCGCGACTCGAGGTGGGCGACCAGGGCCAGGCATGGCTCGACGAACTGCAGGCCGAAGGCTGGCTCGAGGACACCCACCAGGGCGACGGCAGCTACCAGGCCCCGGCGGACTACGACGCGAACTACCAGCCCTCCGTGATGCTCGAGTCCGGCGTGCTGCATTTCGCCAGCTACAACCCGCTCCTCCGAGAGGTGCTGGAACTGCAGTAGCCGACCCGGCTCGTCGCCGGGTGCTTCCGGGTTTCGCCCGCGGCAACGCGCGCCCGACGCGGTACAGTGCACGAGATCGACGCGGATCGGCCATGGCCGGGAGGCGGCGTCACTCACCGTTCACCCGAGACCGGAAGACTCCCAGACATGACCGTTCCCCCCGGCCCGCCGACCGAGGATTCAAGCTCAGGCACACCCGTCCCACCGGCCGCAGCCAACAGCGGCGCGATCGGAGTGATGGGACTCGATCTGCAGGAGGGGCGGGTCATCCCACGCCGCCAGGTCGTCTCGTGGGCACTGTGGGACTGGGCCACGCAGCCGTTCAACTCGGTCATCCTCACCTTCGTGTTCACGGCGCTCTACCTCACGAGCGACACCTTCCTCGACCCCGCGGTCGCCGCGCTGGGCGAAGACGACCCCGCGTACGAGCACGCGATCGCCCAACTGGCGAGCGGGCTCGGCTGGGCGATCACCATCGCCGGCATCCTCATCGCCCTCCTCGCTCCCGTCCTCGGTCAGCGAGCGGATGTCGCGGGACGGCGCAAGGTCTGGCTGGGGGGCGCGACCGCGGCGCTGGTGCTCTGCATGCTCGCACTCTTCTTCGTGCAGGGCTCGCCCGCCTACTTCGTGCTCGGCGTCTCGCTCATCGCAGCCGGCACGGTCTTCAGTGAGATCGCCGGTGTGAACTACAACGCGATGCTCGTGCAGGTCTCAACCCGGCGCACGGTCGGAAAGGTGTCTGGTCTCGGGTGGGGGCTCGGCTACATCGGCGGCATCGTCGCACTCGTGCTCGTCGTGGTCGCGACCGCGTTCGACTGGTGGGGCATGCCGACGGACGACGGGCTGGCCTTCCGCGTGATCGCGGTCGGATGCGCGATCTGGACGCTGATCTTCGCCTGGCCGGTGCTCGTGTACGTGCCGGAGGCACCGCCGGCTCCCGGCCGCGAACGGGTCTCGTTCTGGCGGAGCTACGTCGTGCTCTACCAGGACATCGTCGCCCTGTGGCGCAACACCCGGCCGACGTTCTGGTTCCTGCTCGCGAGCGCCGTCTTCCGCGACGGGCTCGCCGGGGTGTTCGCATTCGGTGCGGTGATCGCGGCCGTCGCCTTCCACTTCAGTTCGAACGACGTCATGATCTTCGGCATCGCCGCGAACCTTCTCGCGGGCGTCTCGACCATCGTCGCCGGGCGGTTCGATGATCGCTTCGGCCCGCGCGCGGTGATTCTCACGGCGCTCGGCGGCCTGGTCGCTGCCGGCCTCCTCGTCTTCTTCCTCCACGACTCCGGCAAGCTCGTCTTCTGGGTGTTCGGGCTCGTGCTCACCCTCTTCGTCGGCCCCGCACAGGCGGCCTCGCGGTCGTTCCTGGCCCGCGTCACCCCCGCCGGTCGGGAGAGCGAGATCTTCGGCCTCTACGCGACCACCGGGCGCGCCGCGAGCTTCCTCTCGCCGATGCTGTGGTCGGCGTTCATCCTGGTGTTCGGCGCTACGTACTGGGGCATCCTCGGCATCGTGATCGTCGTCGCCGCGGGGCTCGTGCTCATGCTGTTCGTGCGGGAACCCGAACGTACGCCCTAGGCGAGCGCGCCGACGAGGTAGCGATCAGTCGCCCGCCCGCGCACGCAGGCGGGCGACGATCTCGTCGAGTGTTCGGCTCACGATGCGGGTCATGTCGACCGCGTCGGGGTTCAGGAGCCACTGCACCTGGAGGCCGTCCATGACGGCGATGAGCGCCGAGGCCGAGTCGGAGAGCTCCTCGGGGTCGGTGTTGCCGGTGACCTCACCGAGCACGCCGGCGATCTTCTCGCGCAGCACGTCGAGGCGCATCTGGAAGTACTCGTGCGCCGGGTGCCCGTCGGTGACCGACTCCCCCGAGAGCACGGAGTAGGCCTGCACGACGCCGCGGCGATGCGTGTTCTCCTCGACGGTGTCGATGAGGTGCTGCAGGAACGCCGGGCCCTCGGTCTGCGCACGTGCGGGCACGCCGGCGACCTCCTCGCCGTCGCGGTACTTCAGCATCGCGACGAGCAGCCCCTCCTTGCTGCCGAAGTGGTGCAGCACGCCGGCATGGGTCATGCCGGCCTGCTCGGCCACCTCGACGAGTGCGCCCTTGTTGTACCCGCGGGCGCCGAAGACGTTCATCGCGGCCTTCAGCACGGCCTCGCGGCGCTCGGTCGTGCGGGCCTGCGGGCGCAGGGCGCGCTCGGCGGCCGGCTTGCCGCGCGCGTCGTCATGGTCTGTGGCCACGGGGTTCCCTCCTGTGCGGATGCCTCGCAGCCCCGCGTCTCGCTCGATTGCAGCATTCCACGGCGACGCAGGCATTGCCCACCATCTGGCGTTCTCGAAACGTTACCACCCCAACTTACTGACAGGTCAGTAAGTAAGCCAGCATGGCCGCAGTCCCTCGACGATGAGACACGAACGGAGTGCAGGCGTGAGCCGTCGACGTGCCCGCGGAGCTCTCGGTCGGTTGAGGCCGGCGCCGACTAGTCGCGCGGCCAGTCGGCGATGAACCGCGAGAGCAGACGCGCGAACTCGGCGGTCTCCTCGGGGGTGAATGCGGCGAGCGCGGTCTCGACGGCGCCGCGGCGCGTGTCGCGAGCACTCTCGAGCAGCTTGCGGCCGGACGCCGTGAGCACGAGTGCGCTGCGCCGGGCATCGGATGGGTCCGCCTCGCGGCGCACATGCCCCGCCTCGACGGCGGCCTGCACGAGCCGGCTCGCCCGCGGCTGATCGACGCCGATCGCCTCGGCGAGCTCGCTCACCGACGGCGGGTGCTCCGCACCCTCGAGGGCATCGAGCAGGCGGAAGCGCGCCGCGTGCGCGAGTGCGTGCCGGCCGGGCCCGCCACCGGGGCCTCGGCCGCGACCTCGGCCGCTCCAGCCGTCAGGACCGCCGCGCCCGCCTTCGCGCCGGCCCCGATGGTCGTCGTGCCCCAGAGCGTCGCCGTGCTCGTGGGGGTCGTGGTCGGGGCGCCCGGGATGCTCCCCCGGCCAGTGCCCGTCACGCCCGTGCCCGTGCCCGTGATCGCCGCCGTGCCCCTCGTGGCCCTCCTGACCGAAGTGCTCGGCACGTCGTTGCAGCCGCCGGCGCTCCTGGTCTCGGCGCATCGTCACCAGGGCCTGCTCGATCAGCGTGATCGGGTCGTTCGAGGCCGGCCCCTCGGCTTCCGACCCTGAGCGTTCTCCGGGAGGGACTTGACTCGATGCGTTCATGTATGTCATTGTACATATACATGCTACAGTGCATGCAATTGATCGGGTGCTCCACCCGGGTCGAAGCGAACGCCGACTGAGGCGCCGCCGCCCGAGCGCACCCGCCCTCTGCGGGCGAGCCTCCAGCGCCGCCTGCGACACCGACGCGCACCGCGTCACGAAAGGAACACCCATGACCACCCCTGACAACACTCAGTACACCGACCACGACTCCGCGAGCCCCCGCCCCTTCGGCTTCTGGCTCCGGGTCATCGACCGCCGCCTCGACGAGGCGATGCGCGACCTCTTCGCCGAAGAGGGCATCACCCGGCGCGACTGGCGCCGACTCAACCTCATCGCCGGCACCGTCGCCGACCCCCGCATGAGCGAAAAGCTCGCAGCGCGCCCCGAGCGCATCGAGCCCCTCGTCGAGCGCGGCTGGGTCGAGGGCGAGCCCGGCGCCTGGCGCCTGACCGAGGCCGGCGAGGCCGCCCGCGCCTCATTGCACGAGCGCGTCGCAACCCTCCGCGCGAAGGTCGCCGGGGCCGTCAGCCCCGAGGACTTCGCCACGACCATGGCCTCGCTCGAGGCGATCGCCGGCGAGCTCGGCTGGGTCGAGGGCGAGCGGATGCCGCGTCGACACCACCGCGGCTTCGGCCGCCGTCAGCACGGTGAGGGCTTCGACGGGCGTGAGGGCCTCGGCCCCCGCGACGGCGAGGGCTGCGGTCGGCGACACGGCGACTCGCACCGCCACGGCCACGGCCACGGCGAGAGCCACGGCCGATGCGACCACGGCCGCGGCCACGGCGCCGCCCGCAATGACGTGCACGTCCACGTGCACGTGCACGGCGACGCCGGTCAGCACGGCCACCCGCACGAGCGCGGCGACCACGGGCACGACGGTCACGCACGCAGGCACGACGGCCGCGGCCGTAACCGCGCCTGATCATCGCCCCATCCACACCACGAGGGACCCGCCACCGGCGGGTCCCTCGTCTGTCGCGGCATCCGCTCGGTCGCCCTCAGCGCCGCTCTGCCTCCGAGCCCGAGAGCCGCTGCGCGATGTAGATCGGGATGATCGACACGAGCACGAGCACCACCGCGATCACCGACACGATCGGCGCCTGGTTCGGCCGGAACATGTTGTTCAGGATGAAGATGGGCAGCGTCGTCACCCCCGACCCCGCCGTGAACGTCGTCACGATGATCTCGTCGAACGAGAGGGCGAAGGCGAGGAGGCCACCGGCGAGGAGCGCCGAGCGCAGCTGCGGGAAGGTCACGAGCCGGAACGTCGTCCACACCCCGGCGCCGAGGTCGGCGGAGGCCTCCTCGAGGTTCGTGCCCTGCCGGCGGAGCCGCGCGATCACGTTGTTGAACACCGTGACGATGCAGAAGGTCGCGTGCGCGATCACGACCGTCCAGATCGAGAGCGGCACCCCCATGATGGTGCGGAAGAAGTTGTTGAGCGCGATGCCGGTGATGATGCCGGGCAGCGCGATCGGCAGGATGACGAGCAGGCTGATCGCCTCGCGCCCGAAGAACTCGAAGCGCTGCAGGGCGAGCGAGATGAGCGTGCCGAGCGCGAGCGAGATGATCGTGGCGATGATCGCGATCTGCACGCTCGTCGCCACCGCCTCCATGGCGCCGGCACTCTGGAACGCGCGGCCCCACCACTCGAGCGTGAAGCCGGGCGGCGGCCAGGTCAGCGACGTCGACGTCGAGAACGAGTTCACCAGCACGACGAAGAGCGGCACGTAGACGACCAGCAGGATCACGCCGGTCACGATGCCGAGCGTCGTGCGTGAGAGTCGGGAGAGTCGCATCCGTCGCCCCTAGAGGTTGTCGAGCGCGCCGGTGCGACGCACGAGGAAGAGGTAGCCGAAGATGATCACGATCGGGATGAGCGCGATCGCCGAGGCGAGGGGCAGGTTGTTCGCCGCGCCGACGTTCGTGTAGACGAGGTTTCCGAGCATCTGGTTCGCGCCGCCGACGATGTTCACCGTGATGTAGTCGCCGAGCGAGAGCGCGAAGCTGAAGATCGTGCCGGCGATGATCGCCGGCAGCACGAGTGGGAACACCACGAGGCGAAGCGTCGGCCAGGTGCGCCCGCCGAGGTCGGAGGAGGCCTCCAGCAGCGAGTCGGGCACGCGCTCGAGGCCCGCGTAGATCGGCAGGATCACGTAGGGCAACCACAGGTACGACAGCGTGATGATCGTCGCGGGCAGTCCGTAGCCGGGCGTACTGCCGCCGAACGGCGCCAGCAGCCACTCGAGGATGCCGTCCTGCGAGAGCACCGAGCGCCATGCGTAGGCCTTCACCAGGTAGCTCGCCCACAGCGGCGTGAGCACTGCGATGAGCAGGATCCGCTGCATCCGCGGCGTGGCCACCTTCGCCATGAAGAACGCGATCGGCAGGGCGAGCGCCACGTCGATGAGGGTCACGGCGAGCGCGACGCCCAGGGTGCGCAGCGTCACGGTCTGGTACAGCGAGCCGGTGACGACCTCGATGATGTTGTCGAGCGTGAACTCGGTCGTGATCTCACCGGTGAAGCTGTCGACCGACCAGAAGGCGGTGACGAGCAGCAGCACGAGGGCGACGATGTAGACGATGCCCAGCCAGAACAGCGGCGCGCTGAGCAGCAGCCCGAGCCGGGCGCGCGGGTGCGTGCTGAGGAAGACGGAGACCCGACGAGCCGGGGTCTCCCGCGGTCGGGGCACGGTCGCGTGCGTCAAATGCGTGTCCTGTCAGGTCGGAAGAGACGGATGCCGCGGGCCGAGGCGTTCCCGAGGGGTGACCTCGGCCCGCGGTGGGGCGGATCAGCCCTTGATCTCCTGCCACGCCTGCGTCCACGCGGCGTAGTCGGTGCACTTCACGTCGGTGCGTCCGTCGAGGCACTCCTCGATCGGCGTCGACCAGTACCAGATCTGCGACGCGTAGTCGGCGTCGCCGGCGTGGTAGGCCTCGCAGTCCTCGCGGTACTCGCAGGCCTCGTCACTCGAAGGCGCCTCGCCGAAGTACGACGTCGCCGCCGCGTTCGCCTCGGGGCTCGCGATGTAGTCGAGCCACGCGTACGCGCAGTTCGGGTTCTTCGACTCTGACGCGATCATCCAGGTGTCGGACCATCCGGTCGTGCCCTCTTCGGGCAGCACCACATCGGTCGTGACACCCTCGCCCTCGAGCACGTTCTCGATGACCTGCCAGCTCGTGCCGACGACCGTGTCGCCGGTCGTGAAGGCCTGGATCTCCTTGAGGTAGTCCGACCAGTACTCGCCGATGTTCGGTCGCTGCTGCTTCAGCAGGTCGACCGCCGCGGCGAGCTGCTCCTCGTCGAGGGCGTAGGGGTTCTCGATGCCGAGCTCGGGGTTGTGCGCCATCAGGTAGACGGCCGCGTCGGCGATGTAGATCGGCGAGTCGTAGGCGGTCACCTTGCCGGCGTACTCGCCCGACTTGTCGAACACGACGTCCCACGAGGTCGGCGCGGTCGGGAAGACCTCGGTGTTGTACATGAGCAGGTTCGCGCCGTAACCGTGCGGCACGCCGTAGGGCACCCCGTCGACCGAGTTCCACGACTGGTCCTTGAGGAACGGATAGATGTTCTCGTAGTTCGGGATGAGGTCGGTGTTGACGGGCGCGACGTCGCCGGCGGCGACGAGCCGCAGCGAGGCGTCACCCGAGGCCGACACCACGTCGTAGTCGCCGGTCTTCATGAGGTTCAGCGCCTCGTCGGAAGTGCCGAAGGTCTTCGTGGTGACCTCGCAGCCGGTGTCCTCCTCGAAGGGCGTGACCCAGTCGACGGCGGGATCGTTCGAGCCGTCCTCGACGTAGCCGGGCCACGCGAGCAGCGCGACCTGGCCTTCCATCTCGCCGAGTTCGGTGGCGGCCTCGCCGCCGTCGGACCCGCCGCCGGAGCTCGTGCCGCAGGCGGTGAGCATCGCGATCGAGGCGATCGCGAGGCCCACGGTGACGCCGCGGCGCGCCGTGTGCGTGGTGCGCTTCATGGTTCTCTCCTCTTCCTGGTGATGCAGTGCGTTTCCTGGTGATGCCGTGTGGTGCTGGTCGATGGCGAGGCCTCAGCCGGAGATCCCCGGCAGCGCCTCGATGCCGAGGGGCACGACGTCGTCCTCATGCCACGAGACGACGACCCGGTCGCCGCGCTCGTCGTCGTGCATGCGGTCGCGATCGTTCTGCTCGAGCACGCTCACCCGCGTGCCGTCATCGAGGTCGACGACGAGTCGCACGCCGCTGCCGAGGTAGATGGCCTCGACGACCGTGCCCGGCACGTCGACGACCCCGGGCTGGTCGAGTCCGCCGCGGGAGACCGTCATCTTCTCGGGACGCACGGAGTGGTGCCCGTCCCGCCCGAGGATCGTGCGCGAGCGCTCGACGTCGAACAGGTTCGAGGTGCCGACGAAGTCGGCGACGAAGCGCGAGCGGGGGCGCTCGTAGAGCTCGGCCGGGGTGCCGAGCTGCTCGATGCGACCGTCGTTGAAGACCGCGATGCGGTCGGAGAGGGTCAGGGCCTCCTCCTGATCGTGCGTGACGAAGATGAACGTGATGCCGAGCTCGCGCTGGATCTCCTTCAGTTCGACCTGCATCTGCTCGCGCAGCTTGAGGTCGAGGGCGCCGAGCGGCTCGTCGAGCAGCAGCACCTTCGGCTGCACGACGGTCGCACGCGCGAGGGCGACGCGCTGGCGCTGGCCACCCGAGAGCTGCGACGGCTTGCGCCCGGCCATCTGCTCGAGCCGCACGGAGGCCAGGGCGCGGAGGGCCCGCTCGTTGCGTTCCTTCCGCCCGAGTCCGCGCACCCGAAGCCCGTAGGCGACGTTGTCGAGCACGCTCATGTGGGGGAACAGCGCGTAGTCCTGGAACACGGTGTTCACGTCGCGGTCGAACGGCGCGCGCTTGGTGACATCCTGCCCGAAGAGTTCGACCGTGCCCCCGGTCGGCTGCTCGAAGCCGGCGATGAGCCGCAGCACCGTGGTCTTGCCCGACCCCGACGGGCCGAGCATCGAGAAGAACTCGCCGGCCGCGATCTCGAGGTCGACGTGATCGACCGCGGTGACCGCCCCGAACTCCTTGGTGAGTGCGGTGAGGCGGATGGCCGGCTGCGTCTCGGTCATTGACATCTCCTTCGATGCGGACCATAAACATCTGAAACCAGATGTTCGTCTGTCCAGAATCATATGACTCCAGATGTAAATGTCCAGACCCCCGTGTTACGGTCGTGTCACGGATTCGCCAGCACAGACGCGGGAGGTCGGATGCCGCAGGCCACCAGCCGCTCCGATGCGACGCGCGCCGTCGTGTTCTCACCCCTGGAGGGCGCCGGTCGCGCAGAGCTCGTCGAGCAGCGCCTGACGGATGCGATCGTCGCCGGCGTGCTGCGCGACGGTGAACGGCTCCCCAGCGAGTCCGACCTCGCCAAGAGCCTCGGCGTCGCCGTCGTCACCGCCCGGGAGGCCCTCGTCGCCCTGCGCGACAAGGGGCTCGTGCTCACCCGGCGCGGGCGCGACGGCGGCAGCTTCGTGACCCACGACCGCGACGCCTCGATGCGGATGATCGACGCCCGCGTGCGCGCCCTCAGCCGCATCGAGCTGCGCGACCTCTCGCTGCACTACGCCGCGATCGCCGGCATGGCGGCCGAGGTCGCGGCCGATCGGGCGAGCGACGACGACCTCGCGAGCCTCGTCGAGGTCGATGCGCGCGCCGACCTCGCAACCCCGGGCGGCGCCCGGCGCGCCGTCGGACGGTTCCAGCTCGAGATCGCCGCGGTGAGCCAGTCGCCCCGACTCGTGCACGAGGAGCTCCGCCTGCAGGCGGAATCCGGCCCGCTGCTCTGGCTGTGCCTGCGCGAACAGGCGTATCGTGACCGCAGTAGGCAGGCACGGGTCGAGGTGATCGAGTCGATCCGCGGTGTCGACCCGGCACGCGCACGACGTGCGACCACCGAACACATCGCATCCGCCACCGAGTGGCTCATCGACGAGAAGGCCCGGCTCGAGTCCCCCGAGCAGGGTCGGCAACCGGCACCGGGTGCCGAAGACCGGAAAGGCTGAGGCCATGACCACCACTGTCGCCAACGCTGCCGACACGATCGCCCACCGCATCGCCGCGACGATCGACCCGTTGTTCGCGCTGATCGACACGTGGCGCGACGAGCTCGAGGCGCGCCTCGCCGAGGTCGCCGAGCCGAACGCCGCAGACCTCGACCCGGTGATCGCCGCTCTGGTCCGCCCCGCACTCGACGACTCGAGCGGCCTCATCACCGGCGCGGGCTTCGTGGCCGCGCCGGGCTTCCTGCCCGACGCGCCCTGGCACCTCGCCTGGTGGCTGAGCGGCACGAACACCTTCCGCGCCAATGCCGACGGCGGCGTGCGCCGACTCGACGCCGAGAGCGACCCCGACGCCGAGCAGTTCCGCGACTACACGACGCTCGAGTGGTGGCGCACCCCGGCGCGCACCGGCACCCGGCATCTGACGGGCCCGTACGTCGACTACCTCTGCACCGACGACTACACCGTCACGATCACCACGGGCGTGATGGTCGACGGCGAGATGGCCGGCGTGGTCGGCACCGACGCGTACGTCGCCCGCATCGAGCAGGAGCTGCTGCCGGTGCTGCGCGAGTCGGGGCATCCGTGCACGCTCGTGAACGCCTCGGGGCGCATCGTCGCGTCGACCGACTCACGTCACGCGACCGGCGCGCTGCTCAGGCTCGATGGGCTCGCTTCGGTGCTCGCACCCCTGCACGAGCATGAGGGGCAGGCTGCCGCCGCGGTACTGCCGGGCGGACAGTTCGTCGTGCCGTGCGGCGACACGACGCTCGCGCTCGTGTTCGAGACGGCCTGACGGGCTCGAGCCGCGGGCTCCGGCTCAGGCGGCGAGGTCGTCCACGTCGGTCAGGCGAGCGAGCTGCGCGTCATCCGCCCCGGCACTGCGCAATCGCGTGACGAGCGCGCGACGCGCGAAGACGTAGGGCTGGTTCGATCCGCCGAGGAGCGAGCGGGTGTTGGCGGCGTCGAGCAGCGCGGTCGCCTCGAAGGCGAACTGCTCGGGGTCCTCGTCCGCGCCGACCTCGCCCTGCGCGACGGCGTAGCCGAACGAGGCGGCGATGTAGCCGTTCCATTCGGCGAGCGCCGCGGCGAGCGCGTCGCGCACTGCACCCGGCTTGGCGTCGAACTCAGTGGTGGTCGCGGCGAAGAAGCATCCGCCCGCGAAGACGCGGCTTCGGGAGTACGCGATCCAGCCGTCGAGCAGTGCGACGATGCGACGGATGCCCCGGGGCTCGACCCTCGCCGGCTCGATGACGGTCGCGACGAAGCGCAGCCGGGCCGCTTCGACGGCGGCGAGCTGCAGGCGTTCCTTCGTGCCGAACAGGGTCGCGACGCCGCTCTTGCTGACGTGCGCGGCGTCGGCGAGACGGCCGATCGACAGGCCGTCGAGGCCGTCGACCGACGCGAGGTCGACGGCGTGCTCGAGCACGAGGCGCCGCGACGCGTCGCCCTTCAGCCGTCGCCCGTCGGTCTCGATCATGTCTTGATTGTACGCACGATCGTTCGTATAGTATGCGTACGACCGTTCGTATTGTCAGGAATCGTCAGGAGACCCGATGTCAGCAGCATCCGCCATCGCCACCGGAGTCCGCGCAGCATCGCGCGTCTCCCCCGAAGCCGGCGCGGCGCTGGCGCTACCGCTCTTCATGCGCGTCGGCCGCCGCACCCCGGTCGCCGCCACCGACCTCGCGACGCATCAGGCCGCGCGACGCGGCACCGTGCGCATCCCCGGCATCCGCGGCACGGGTGTCGACGTCGTCACCTACGAGTGGGGCGCCGGCGAGCGCACGGTGCTGCTCGCGCACGGGTGGCAGTCGCGCGCGAGCGTGTTCGGCCCGCTCATCCGCGAGCTCAGGAGCGAGGGCTTCCGCGTGCTCGCCTTCGACGCGCCGGCCAACGGCGACTCCCCGGGCCGCGGCACCTACCTCGTCGACCACCTCGACGTCATCGCCGAGCTCACGCGCCTCGAGGGCCCGTGGCATGCGCTCGTCGGCCACTCGTTCGGCTCGCTCGCCGCGCTCGTGGCGACGCACGACGGCACCCCGACGACCCGGGTCGTCGGCATCGCCGGCGCCGCCGACCCCCGCATCTTCATCGACGGGTTCGGCGAGATGCTCGGCCTCGACCGGCGCACCCGCGACGCGCTCGCGGCACGGTTCGCCGACCGCGTCCTCACAGAAGAGCCCGACCCGTTCGAGCGCTACTCGGCGGTGCGGCATCCGCTGCCCGGCGCCACGCCGCTGCTGCTCGTGCACGACCGCGGCGACCGGCGCGTGCCGTTCACCGAGTCCGAGCGACTGCTCGAGGCGAACCGCGGTCATGCCCGACTGCTCGCGACCGAGGGGCTCGGTCACAACCGGGTGCTCCGGGCCGATGCCACGCTCGACGCCGTGATGGAGTTCCTGACCTCGAGCGACCTGTCGAGCGTCGAGCCCGAGGCGACGCGCGCGACCGCGTGACCGTGCGACGTGTGACCGCGTGACGGTCGGCACGGCTCGATGAGAGCCGAGGGCTGACGCGGTCAGCTCGTGATGAGGGCGAGCAGTACGGCCAGGCGATCCTCGCCGTCACCCGGAACCCGCCCAGAGCGCTGCAGCATCGTCAGGCCGTGCAGGCTCGCCCACAGCACCTCGGCGAGCGTGTCGGGCTGCTCGGTGAAGGGCGCCACCGCGGCGCGGATCTCGGAGAAGCCCGCGACCAGTTGCGGCAGGGTGCTCGCGTCGGCGAATGCGAGGCCGGTGCCGCGCACGAACATCGCGTCGTACATCGCCGGATGCGCCGCCGCATAGCCCAGGTAGGCGCGACTGAGCGCCTCGAGCGCCTGCTCCGGGTCCGACGCGCTCGCACGAGCCTGCGCGAGAGCATCGGCGATCTCGACGAAGCCGTCGACGGCGACCGCATCGATCACGGCGTCCATCGACTCGAAGTGCGAATAGATCACCGGCTGCGTGTAGTCGATCGCGTCGGCGAGACGCCGTGACGTGACCGCCGACCATCCCTCGGCCTCGGCGAACTCGCGCGCAGCAGCGAGGATCGCCAGGCGTCGCTGCTCGCGCCGCCGTTCCATGCGTTCACTCGTCGCCACGAACCGAGACTATCGCGAGATCGAAAGAGATGCTAGCGTCACTATAAATCTTTCAGCGAAAGGAATCCCATGGATCTCGCACAGTTCACCCCGGCGACCTGGATCGGCGCCTCCCTCGCGCTCGTGGTCGCGGCAGGCATCATCTGGGTCGGCATCTCGTACCTCGTCTCGCCGACGGCCACCGGGCAGGGCTTCGGATTCACGAGCGCGATCACGCCCGAGGTGACGCCGTGGCAGCACATCAAGGGCCCGCGCGACATCGTCTCGGGACTCGTCGTCGTGGCGATGCTCGTGTTCTTCGGTCCGGCGGCGGCGGCCGTCATCCTGCTCGTCGAAGCGCTCATCCCGATCGGCGACGCACTCATGATCATGCGCAACCACGGCCGGCCGGCGGTCGCGCTCGGCGTCCACGCCTCGACGGCGACGGTGATGATCGTCGCGGCCGTGCTGCTGTTCTTCTGAGCGCCGGAGTGGCTCAGTCGCCCCGCGAGCCGGCGTCGGTGACACCGACATCCGTGCGGTGGAACTGGTGGAACGACCGCGACGCCGTCGGCCCGCGCTGGCCCTGGTAGCGGTTCGTGTACTCGGCCGAGCCGTAGGGCCGCTCGCTCGGCGACGACAGGCGGAAGAAGCACATCTGGCCGATCTTCATGCCCGGCCAGAGCTTGATCGGCAGGGTCGCGACGTTCGACAGCTCGAGCGTGACGTGCCCGGTGAAGCCGGGGTCGATGAAGCCGGCGGTCGAGTGCGTGAGCAGGCCCAGGCGACCGAGCGAGCTCTTGCCCTCGAGGCGGGCGGCGACGTCGTCGGGCAGGGTCACGGCCTCGTACGTCGACGCGAGCACGAACTCGCCCGGGTGCAGGATGAACGCCTCGTCGGGCCGCACCTCGATGAGGTGCGTCAGCTCGGGCTGGTCCTCGGCCGGGTCGATGAAGGGGTACTTGTGGTTGTCGAAGAGCCGGAAGTACCGGTCGAGGCGCACATCGATCGACGAGGGCTGGATCATGCCCGGTTCGTACGGATCGAGCCCGATGCGGTTCGCGTCGAGTTCGGCCCGGATGTCACGATCTGAGAGCAGCACGCTGCCAGCGTAGCAACGCAGCTCCCACACGACGGTCGAGGTACGGGGCGACTCGAGCCGCTCAGTGCGGCGAACGGAACGCCTCGTCGGGCAGCAGCGCCGTCTCGCCACTGCATCCGAGCTCGCCCGGCTGCAGCAGGATGTCGGGCACGTACAGGCGCTCGACGACCCCGTCCTCGCTTCGCACCAGGAGGCAGTCGTGGGCGTCCCGCATCGCGAGGCCGATCCGGTCGCCCTCGCGCGCCACCTGCACCTCGGCGATCGGCGGCCCGTCGGGCGCCTGCGGCAGCTGGGCCGCGATGGCCGCCGCGATCTCTTCGGCCGATGCGTCGGCGGATGCCGCGAGCACGGCGATCGCGACCGACTCGGCCTGCTCGGGGATCACCGCGCGGGCATCGGCGGGAGGTACCACCGCGGCGAGCGGGCTCGGGCAGTCGACGGGGCTCGCGCCGCCGTCGACGAGACCCCACCGATCGAACTCGAGGCGGACGCAGTAGTCGCGCTGGGGCGCACCGTCGACGGATGCCTCGGTGAGGCGGCTCCCCAGCACGAGGGCGCCGACGGGCTCCTGCCACGATGCGTCATCGTACGGTTCGATGCCCACGAGCAGGAACGGATCGGCGTGGTCGCGCGAGCCCGACTGCCACCCGGAGCCCTGCTCCGGTTCCACGCCCGTGCCCGGCAGTTGGAACCCGATGCGGCGGGCGTACTCGGCGATGCCGTCGGCCGGTGCCTCGAGGCCGGAGGACTGCGAGATGAACCCTGCCTCACCCGCCGCCGCGAACGCCTGTTCGTCGAGCTGTCGTTCGAGGCGGCCTCGCTCCGCAGGCAGCGACGAGCACGCCGCGAACGAGACGACGACGGCGCACGCACCGACCAGGAGAATGAGACGGTTCCGATGCTCCCTCATGGGTCGAGCCTGCCGCATCGGCGATGCCGTTGACGGCACTTATCGCGCCGAATCGTGCGGGCGGGTAGCGAAGCGCATCGAGACCGTTGATACGATGAGACCGCCGCATCCTCGGATGCCGCATGCGGATGTAGTTCAATGGTAGAACTTCAGCTTCCCAAGCTGATAGCGCGGGTTCGATTCCCGTCATCCGCTCCACATGTCATCGGGCCGGCGAGGGCGACCACGCGGAAGCGCGCGCGCTGACAGGTCGCGGCCAGCGACGAGGGCCCGACCCGGAGTTCGAACTCGCCCGGCTCGACAACACGCCGGCCGCTCGCGTCCACGATGGTCAGGTCCGCCACAGGGACAGCGAAGTCGACCGTCGTCCGTTCACCGGGAGCCACGTCGATCTGTTGGAACGCTTTCAGCTCCTGGTCGGCCCAGCTGACCGAGGTGACGAGATCGCTGACATACAGCTGAACGGTCTCCCGCACCAGTCGCGATCCGGTGTTCACCACTTCAATCGACGCGTTCACGCAATCGTCGACCCCGACGTCTGCGGACGCGAGCTGCACAGGACCGTATTCGATCGTGGAGTACGACATCCCCTCACCGAACACGAAGGCGGGCTCTTGGGTGAGGTCTGCGTACCGATCGCCGTGCTGTCCGCGCACCTGGTTGTAGTAGGTGGGCTGCTGCCCGACGTGACGGGCGAACGAGATCGGAAGCCGTCCGCTCGGTTCGCATTCGCCGAGCAGAACCTCCGCCAGGGCCCTGCCACCTTCCATCCCGGGGCTGCCCACCCAGAGCAGGGCATTCGCGTTCAGCGCCGACGCGGGCAGAACCATCGGCTTCGACGCCATCAGCACGACCACCAAGGGAACTCCCGTCGCTGCGAGGGCGTCCAGCAACGCGATCTGACCGCCCAGCAGCTCGAGCGTCGCGGTCGAACGACCTTCACCGACGAGATCGATCGTGTCGCCGACAACGCAGACGATCACATCCGCCGAACGGGCGCACGCGACGGCCTCCGCGAGCTGACGTTCGTCCACGGGAACCGACGTGGCCACACGAGGCCGCGGCTGACCGTCGGGGAAGTGCTCGCCGGCGGGATCGGGCATGAGCGCGACGATCTCCGCGCCCCGCGCGTATTCGACGACGCATCCAGCGGGGGCGCGTTCACGCAGCCCGTCGAGCACCGTGCAGATGAGATCCCGCGGCTGTCCCTCGAGCCATCCGGCCTGGCCCGATCCGCCCGCCCAGTCACCAAGCTGGTTCTGGGCATCGTCCGCGAGCGATCCGACGACAGCGATTCGCGCGGGACCGCGCCGCTCGTCGTCGGCCAACGGCAGCGTCCCGTCATTGCGCAGCAGGGTGACGGAGCGACGCGCGATCTCGAGGTTCACCTCACGATGGGCATCGCATCCGATCGTCACCGCGATGGCCTCCTCGTCTGGGACACGCGGGTTCTCGAACAGCCCGAGCTCGAACTTCAGCCGGAGTATGCGGGCGACCGCACGATCGAGATCGGCTTCCCCGATCAGTCCGCGTCGGAACGCCTCCTGTGCCCCCGCGAAGAAACCCGGGGTCGCCATGATGACGTCGTTGCCTGCGCGGACCGCGGCCGCTGACGCTTCGACATGACTCGAGTGGACCCGCTGCTCCCAGACCATCCGGCCGACGTTGTCCCAGTCGGTCACGAGTGTTCCGGTGAAACCCCACTCGCCGCGCAGGACGTCGCCCAGTAGCCAGTCATCCATCGTGATCGGCACGCCGTCGATGGACTGATAGCCGAGCATGAAGCTCGCGCAGCCCTCGCGCGCCACACGCTCGAACGGCGGAAGGAACCAGCTTCGCAACTTCCTGCGCGACAGGTCGCCTTCGCTCGCATCCCGTCCGCCCTGGGTCTCGGAGTAGCCCGCGAAGTGCTTCGCCGTTGCGAGGATCGCGGAGGTGTCCGCCAGCCCACGCCCTTGGTATCCCTTCACCATCGCCGACGCGAGTTCCCCGATAAGGTACGGATCCTCGCCGAACGTCTCCCCGATCCGCCCCCATCGCAGGTCTCGTGCGATGCAGAGAACCGGCGAGAACGTCCAATGGATACCCGTCGCCGCTGCCTCGACCGCCGTCGAACGCGCAACCGCCTCCAGCAGGGTCGGGTTCCACGACGCGGCCATCGCCAGCTGTGTGGGGAAGATGGTCGCCCCCTCCCAGAACGAGTGCCCATGGATGCAGTCATCCGCCACCAGGATGGGGATCCCGAGCCGAGTGCTCGCGACCAGCTCGTGCGCCAGACGCAGCCGGTCCGACGACGCGTGCAGCAGCGATCCGACATGCATGTCCAGGATCGAACGCTCGAGATCGTCCCGGGCGTCCAACTGCATCATCTGCCCGATCTTCTCGTCGAGCGTCATCCGGCCGATCAGATCGGCCACGCGGTCAGCGACGGGCAGTCGTCGATCTCGATAGTCGAGTGTCTCGGTCTGCCCGGTGCGCGCCCCCGAGCCCGTCAACGAGCTGCGATCGGGAGAGAACTGCTCTGTGCGATGGCACCCAGCCATGCCAGGCTCGGCTTCGGCGTGCGCTCGAAGGTTGCGCGATCCACCGCGATGAGGCCGAACGTGGGCGTGAACGATCCCCACTCGTAGTTGTCCAGCAGCGACCAGTGCAGGTAACCGCGCACATCGCACCCGTCGTCCATGGCATCGCTCATGGCGACGAGCGCCCCGCTCGTGTAGGCGACCCGGCGTTCGTCATCGGACGTGGCGATGCCGTTCTCTGTGACCATCATCGGGACGCCGCCGGTGACCTCCCACGTGTGGCGCAGCGCATGCCCGAGCGCCTCCGGGTAGTACTCCCACCCGGTCAGAGTGACGTCCGTGCCCTGCGGCCACGCCTGCGGGCCGTAGCCGCGGTCATCGTCCGTCGGTCCGATCACCGTGCGCAGGTACGACTGCACTCCGATGAAGTCATCGTCCCGCGCCTGTTCGAGGAAGAAGTCCTCTCGCCAGTACTGCCATGCATCGCGCTGAGTCTCCCAGCCCGGCATCGCCTGGTACACCTGGTTGGCGACGGTCCATCCCACCTTCGCGTCGGGAAGCGCCTCGTGGAGGACATCGACCGCCGCGCGATGTGCAGCGGCGATCGCACGGGCCACCACAGGATCCGGATCGTCGGGATAGTTGACCCCGGTACCCGTGTCGACGGTGGTCTCCAGGTTGGTGACCAGCATGTTCGGTTCGTTGATCGTGATGACCCACGAGACATCCGTCAGGATGCTGCTGGCGATGCGCGCGAAGTTCGCGAACACGGTCGCACTGTCGGATGCAGCCCATCCGCCGCGAGCCCGCCACCAGCGGGGGAAGCTGAAGTGATGCAGCGTGACGATCGGTTCCACGCCGAGCTCGCGGCACGTGTCGATCATGCGCCGGTAATGCGCGAGCTGAGCCAGCGAGACGACACCCTCCTCCGGTTCGATGCGCGCCCACTCGATCGAGAACCGATAGGCGCGGAGACCTGACGCGGCGAGCAGGGCGATGTCCTCCGGGTAGCGGTGGTACGAATCGCAGGCGTCACCCGAGGGCTCCGAGACCGTCGCCCGCGGGTGGTATTCATCCACCCAGTTCGTCGAGTTCACGTTGCCGCCCTCGATCTGGTGGGCGGCGGTGGCCGCTCCCCACAGGAATCCTTCGGGGAAGTTGGTGGTACCGGTCATCGGTCTCCTCAGTTTCTGTGTTCTGCGGAGCCACTACGGCTCCGGATGAATGGGATGCGGCTGCCCACACGGTGCGGACGTGGCCGCGGTGATTCAGTGGACCCGGTCGGGCACCGGCTCGATGGTCACTTGATGCCTGTCATGGTGATTCCTTGGATGAAATGCCGTTGCATGGCGACGAACAGCACGAGTACCGGGATCACGATCAGGAAGGACCCGGCCATCTGCAGTCCGAAGTCCGTGCCATGACCTCCCGACTCCGCCGAGAAGAGCGCGAGCGACACCGGGAGCGTGTACATCGAGTCGTCCTGGGCGATGATCAGCGGCCAGACGAAGCCATTCCACGAACCCATGAAGGTGAAGATCGCCAGCGTCGCCAGCGGAGCCCTGCACAGGGGCAGCACGATCTGGAAGAAGATCCGGAAGTCACCCGCGCCGTCGATGCGTGCCGCATCGAGCAGTGCGTCCGGGATCTCGAGCATGAATTGCCGCATCAGGAAGACGCCGAACGCGCCGACCATGCCAGGCAGGATGAGCCCCCAGTACGTGTTGACCATGCCGAGGTTCGCCACCAGCACGAACTGCGGGATGAGCATCACGATCCCCGGCACGAACAGGGTTGCGAGCACGACGACGGTGATCGCCTTCTTGCCCGGGAAATTCATCTTCGCCAGTGCCCAGCCGACCATCGACGAGAGCAGCAGCGTCGCGAAGACGGTGACGAGCGCGACGATGACGGAGTTCAGGAACGGTCGCAGGATGTCGAACTCGAAGAGCCACGCCTTGAAGTTGTCCAGTGTGGGCGCTTGCGGCCACCAGGTGATCGGTCGGGCCAGCAGCTCGGCATTCGACTTGAAGGACCCGAGCACCATCCACACGAACGGCAGGATCGTCGCCGCGAGTCCCATCGCCAGAATCGCCAGAATGATCAGATTGCCCCACCTGATCGGGCGCCGTCGCCGGCTGACGGCTGCCGGCGCACCGGCGTCTGCTCGTCGCTCAACTGTGGTCATGTCAGGTCCTCTGCCGGAAGAAGCGGAATTGCACGATCGCAAGGATGCCGATCAGCGCGAAGAGCACGTAGGCCCCCGCGGCGCCGACCGAATAGTTGCCGTACTTGAACTGGTTGTAGACCTGCAGCGCGACCGACGTCGTCGAGTCGAGCGGACCGCCCTCGGTCATGACGAACGGCTCATCGAAGAACTGCATGTAGCCGGTGGTCACGAGGATCGCGTTCAGCAGAATGGTCGACATCATCATCGGAATCGTGATGCGGAAGAGCTTCTGGGCGGCGTTCACACCGTCGAGGGCGGCCGCCTCATGGACGTCGCTCGGGATGCCCTGGAGCCCAGCGAGGAAGATCACCATCGACACCCCGATGTTGCGCCAGATCGCCATGATCGTGATGGCCAGGAGTGCGGTATTCGGATCCGAAAGCCAGTTGGGTCCAGTGACTCCGAACCATCCGAGGATCGTGTTGAACACCCCGGTGTTCTGGTACATGATCCGCCACACGATCGCGACCGCGACGATGGTGGTGATCACCGGCGTGTAGTAGCCCACACGGAAGAAGGTGGCCACTCTACGACCGACCGAGTTGAGCATGACAGCGAGCACGAGCGCGATGAACAACGTCGTCGGCACTCCGATCGCGACGAAGATCAACGTGTTGAGCAGCGCGCGTTGAAACGTCTCGTCCGTCAGCACCGTGACGAAGTTGTCGAACCCGACGAAATCCACGTTGAGCGGGGTGCGGATGTCGCGCGCCCTGAGGTCGGTGAACGACATCACGAGCGAACTCACGAGCGGGATGAGGCCGAACACCCCGAACGTCAGGACGAATGGCGAAACGAAGATCCAGGCGATCAGACTCGAGCGCCGCCGCTGGGCGGCCAGGGAACCCACCTTCCCCGGCCGCCGCTGGGCGGCCAGGGAACCCACCTTCCCCGGCCGCCGCTGGGTGATCGTCACCAGCCGAAGCCGATCGCGGTCGCCTTCGTCTGAATCTCCTTCGCGGCGTCCGCCGCCGACATCGTGCCGCGCGCGACCATTTCGGAGTACTTGCTGATCAGATCCGACACCTGGGACCACGTGGGGTAGTTCGGCGTCGCCACGGTGTCATTCATCTGCTGCATCAGCGTGCTCGTGACGGGGTTGTCCTGGATCGGCTGATAGCCGGCGGCGCCCGTGTTCGCAGGAAGCTCGCCCTGAAGGTCGTACCACCCCTCCTGCTGCTGGGTCTTCCCCATCCACGACACCAGGGACCAGGCGGATGCCTTGTTCTTGGATGCCGAGAAGACGCCGAGGTTGCCCCCGCCGATGTACTGGTCGCCGTTGCCCGCAGGGCCCTTCGGCGCTACGGCGTAGCCGACGGAGTCCATCGTGAACCCGGCGGGCGCGGTTCCCTTCTCGATCTGGTCCTTGTAGATGTCGAGCATCCACGGACCCGAGATGAACATCGGGGTGCCGCCGTTCTCGAACGTCGCGTCGGTGGATGCCTCGATCGGCGCCTCTCCGCGCGTGAAGTACCCGGCGTAGTAGTCCAGCGCGCTGATGAACTCCTTGGTGTCGATCGTCCACTGCTTGCCGTCGGTCATGGACCCGCCCGCCTGGGCGACGAAGGGCACGATCACCTGCGCGGGCTGCTCCGTGGGCCTCGGAAGGCTGAGCCCATAGGTCCCACCCGGACGCGACTCGAAGGCGGCCGCCATCTTCTGCATCTCCTCCCACGTGGTCGGTGCGGACAGGCCGAGCTGGCTCGCGATGTCCTTCCGGTAGAAAAGGAATCGCGTCTCCACGTACCAGGGCATCGCGTAGAGCACGTCCTTGTCGCCCGTGACGGAGTCGACGGCCGCGGGGTAGAAGTCGCTGTCGTCGTAGACGCCTCCCGGCAGCTCGTCGAACGCGCCCATGCCGATCGCGGTCGCGGTCTGGTCCGCGCCGGTCATGATGATGTCCGGCCCCTTCCCTGCCGCAGTGGCCGTCTGGAGCTTCGTGATCACCTGGTCCCACGGGACATCCGTCACCGTCAGCGATGCCTCCGGGTTCGCCTCGAGCCACGCCAAAGCGAGCTTCTGGAGGTTGTCCGCGTGGCCGCCCGCGGTCCACACCTGGATTTCGCCGGATGCCTGCCCTGCAGGCGCGGGTCCGCCGGCGGCGCCATCCGATGTACCGGCGTCGCCGCCACGTCCGCAACCACTGAGGACTAGGGCTGCGGCGACGGCTACCGCTGTGGCCCGAGCTACTGTCAACCTGCGCATACTCACTCCGTTGTGTTTCGATAGTCATCTTCGAAATTTCGATGACACATTACGAAAGAGCATAAGGTCAGCGTCGGAGGCTGTCCACTCATCCTCGGCATCTTTTGGCCGCAGTTCCGTCGCCAAGTTTGCTAGGATTTTCGGAAAGTCACCGCTAAGGAGCCTGGATGGCCACGCAGCTAGCGCAGATCGCAGCAGAGGCCGGGGTGTCCGTCCCCACCGTCTCCAAAGTGCTGAACGCGAGGGCGGATGTCTCGCCGACGACGCGAGAACGTGTGACCGCTGTCCTCGAGCAGCATGGTCTCGCGATCCGACCTCGCCCGCGTGCGACCACCGGCCTCCTCGATGCGCGCATCGTCAACTTGGACGGCGCGTGGGCCGAAACAGTCGTACGCGGTGCCGCCGCTGCCGCTCGACGGCACGACAAGGACCTCGTCCTCACCGTCGACCCGGACCCAGACGACTGCGACGGCTGGGTTCGGCGGGCATTGGCACGTGGCACGGATGGACTTGTGAGCTTCGTCGCCGTGCCGAGCGAAGACGCTCGGCGCGGACTTGCCGACAGCGGTGTCCCGCTTGTCGTCGTTGATCCGCTGCACCGAGTGCCCGATGGCACAATGTCGATCTCCGCCACCAACTTTCAGGGCGCATTCGATGCGACCAACCACCTGCTGGCGCTCGGGCATCGGCGAATCGCCACCGTCACCGGCCCATTCGACCAGGACAACGCGATCGCCCGATTCGCAGGGTTTCAAGCCGCGATGCTGCAATCCGGACAGCCTGTCGATCCCGGACTGGTCGATCGATCCGGCTACGGGATCCCTCACGGGTACGACGCGATGCGAGCACTACTGGACGAAGCGGACCCGCCGACCGCCATCTTCGCCGCGAGCGACGACAGCGCCCTCGGCGCGATCCGAGCCATCCGCGAGCGCGGGCTGCATGTCCCCGACGATATTTCCGTGATCGGGTTCGACGACCTGCCGTTCTCACAGTGGACGGATCCTCCGCTGACTACGATCCGTCAGCCGCTGGCCGAGATGGGCGATGCCGCCGTCGAACTGCTGATCCGGATCCGGGCGGGGCTGGCGCCGACCGCGCACACCGAATTGTCGACCCGGCTGATCGTGCGCTCGTCCACCGCACGCCTGGGTTAGCTCTCCCTCCCCGTGGTGTTGGTGAACGCGGGCCGAGGGGACCGTGCCACCGATGCCGGTGTGGGGTCTGAATTCACGCGCGCAGCGCGCGGAAACGGAGAGTCGCCGCCAATTGTGGCGATAGCGTTGGGATTTCGCCCGCAGACGAGTGCTCAGGACTCCTTCCGCCTCGCTCGGTCGAGCTTTTCAAAGAAGAGAGCAGACCTGATGTCAGATTCCTCGAACGCCCCCGAACCGGACTTCGACTCGGGCCCCTGGGCGACGATCGCATCGGGCATGAAGGTGCACACCAAGCGCGGTCGCCTGGTCATCTCCGAAGGTCACCTCGGCCTGCTTCGCGAGAACGGGGACCTGATCGACAGCGCGCCGGTCTCGGCCGTGCAGGTCAAGAAGGGCTTCACCTACTCGATGAGCTCGATCCCGACGATCATCGTGAACAGCACCAAGTACAAGGTGATGGTCTCCTACGAGCTCTCCCTCGAGCGTGGACTCGGCGACGAGCAGGCCAAGGAGATCCAGGCCGAGGACAACGAGAAGCTGTTCGCCGTCGTCCGCGGCCTCGGCGGCAAGGCATAGTGGTCGGTTCCCGCTCTCGCGCCACCCGGCACGAGCTGGCGCAGATGTTCTGCGACGAGCGGGGCTATCGCTTCCGCGACCGCATCGTCAACCTCCCGGTCTCCGGACTCCTGTTCCGGAGCTCGAAGAACGTGGTCATGACGGGCGTCGTCGATGCGCTCGACGCCGCCGCACCGTTCATCTTCGCCGGGGTGTCGGCGCGCGGACGGCGACTGCGGGGCCTGAAGCTCATCATGCTCCCGTTGCCGCGCCCGGTGCCGAACATGGTGCTGCTCAGCGCGACCGGGAACGTCCTGAAGCACCTCGGCATCGCGCTGAAGGAGTCCCAACGCCTCACGGTGGAGGGTACCTTCCAGAGCGTCTTCACGCTCTACTGCCCCGCGGAGTACGAGCGCGACGCACTCTACGTGTTCACCCCCGACCTCATGGGTCGGCTCATGGATGCCGCCGCGGGCTGCGACATGGAGATCGTCGACGACCGGGTGCTGATCTACGCCCCGCCGCATGCGTTCTCGAAGCCGGGACAACTCGACGCACTGCCCGGCCTGGCGCAGTACCTGCACGAGAAGTTCGAGCGCCAGACTCGCCGCTACCGCGATGAGCGCCGCACCGACGAGGCGCTGGACGACCCCTTCAGGCGCGCGCAGGTCACCACGAGCCGGGGAACCGAGGAGCGGCATCTGGTCGGTGCCTCGGGCCGTCGCCTCCGCACGCGCACCACGGCATGGCAGAAGGTCGGAATCACCGCCGCCGCGACCCTCGCGCTGTCGGCGGCGCTCTACTGGATCGGAATGGTCGCCACGGCGATGTTCGCCGCAGCCTGACCATCGAACGACTGGCGCCGCCGACCGCGATGACCGCGCGACATTCGCGACACGACATCCGCACGCGCGCGCGTCGACCCCCGTATGGGGGTGTTCGTAGTGGTAATCTCGTGCCACCACCACGACCGGCGGCGACTGCGATTCGGGTTCGCAGCCTCCTCAGTACCGGTCGTGTTGGCCGGGCGAGGAGCAGAAGGGGGCCAACCGCTTCCCGTCCCTGAGTGACGCGTGCGCTCGTGCGTACGCCATCGATGCGACCGCGACCCTACCCGCGTTGGCCATCGATGGCCGGGCTGGTGAGACCCCTTCACCGGCCCGGCGGCCCGAACCGTGCACGACGGTGACCGGGCACGCGGCACGCGCTGGCCTGTGTCGGCGGCCGGGTGCAGACTGGCAGCATGTGCGGACGATTCGCGAACGACGCCAAGATCGACGAACTCATCCAGGAGTTCGTCGCCGAGGGCGGCGACTACCGCGACTGGCGACCCCAGTTCTCCATCGCGCCGACCGAGGTCGTGCCGATCGTGCGGGAGCGCAAGAACAGCGAGACCGGCGAGGTCAGGCGTTCGGTCGACCCTGCGGTGTGGAACTTCCGCCCGTCGTTCATGAAGGAGTCGAAGCGCCCGCAGTTCAACACGCGCATCGAGACGGTCGCCACCAACGGGTTGTGGAAGGGCGCCTTCGCGTCATCCCGCTGCCTCGTGCCGATGCGCGGCTACTACGAGTGGACCGGCGAGCCCGGCAGCAAGCAGGCCTGGTTCCTGCACGGCGACGAGCCCCTGCTCGCCGCGGCCGGCATCTACACGGCGCGCAAGGTCGGCGACGAGTGGGAGGTCTCGACGTCGATCATCACGCGCGAGGCTCGGGATGCCTCGGGCGAGGTGCACGACCGCATGCCCGTCTTCCTCGACCGCGACGCATGGAACGACTACCTCGCGCCCGTGAAGCTCGACGAGGCCAGCAAGGCCGAGATGCTCGCGCTCATGACGGCCGAGTCCGAGCGCGTCGCCGCCTCGATCTCGAACTACGAGGTCGACCGGCGGGTCAACAACTCACGAGCGGTCGACCCGGCCGACCCCACGCTGATCGAGCCGCTCGGCTGACGACGGCGCGACCCGCACGGGTCGCGCCGTCCCGTCTCAGTACTTGCCGCCGAGCGCCTTGTTCTTCAGCGCCTCGAACTCGCCGTCGGTGATGAGCCCCTGCTCGCGCAGCGACTGCGCCTTGGTGATCTCCTCGGCCGGATTCGCGAACGACATCGAGCGGATCTCGTCCTCCGAGTACTCCTGGTACTCGACCTGCTTGCGGGCCGAGCGCTCGGCCATCCCCCTGCCCCTCGCGATGAGGTAGACCAGCGCCGTGACGAACGGCACGAAGACGAGGAAGATCACCCACAGCGCCTTGAACCAGCCGTTGAGCGAGTGGTCGCGGAAGATGTCGATCAGCACGTACACCAGCACGAACAGGTACGCCACGTAGGCGAAGATCCAGAAGCAGAACCAGAACCAGTCCCAGATGCTGTTGAGGAAGTACATTGGCGATCGCCTTTCGACCGAGCCGGCATCACCGGCGAGCAGAGTCGGCACCGAGACGGCGCCATTTGGTCCTTCTGCCGTCAACCTAGCGCAGGCAGTGCCTCAGAGGACTGAGGCACGCGAGACCGCATCGATCGCGCCGTTCACGTCGTCTTCGGGGGCACCGGACTACCCGGGCGATGCGCCGGAAGGGCGTACGACGGAAGCCCGCGGCGACGGATCAGCCACTCGGCGACGAGGAGGTTCGGGATCCAGCAGAGGAAGGGCACCGCTGCGTAGGCGTTGTCGAACGCGGCTTCGAAGTCGAAGTCTCCGCCCGGCAGCGCCTGCGCGCCGAGCAGCACGCCGATCCAGAGCCGCAGCGTGACCGCCGCGTAGGTCAGGGCGAAGTTGCGCATCATCCAGGCGCGGTGGCTCGCGACATCCCCCGCCCTGATCGATCGGTAGGCGCGCAGTCCGGTCGCGATCCACAGCACGGCGAGGGCACCGAACCCGAAGAACCCGACGAGGCCGGCCGAGTTGAACGGGGCCATCACGAGACCGGCGACGCCGGCGGTCAGCACGGCGACGAGGTACCCGCGGCCGGTCCAGCGGTGCACACGCGGATGCCTCGTGCGAAGCCCTCGCCAGAACTGCAGCGGCCCGACCACGAGTGCGACGCCGCCCGCGACGATGTGCACGTAGAAGGCGAGCTGCACGAACGCAGGGCGGCCGTCGTAGTTCGGGGCGAGACCCGCGCCCTCGTCGGCGAGCGCGGCGAGCGATGCGGTGAGATAGGGCACGACGGCGTAGACGGCGATCGCCAACGACGACAGCAGCACCCACGTCCATGCCGCACGCGTAGCGATCGAGCCACCGGCGCGGGAGGTCGGCGTGCCTCTTCCCTCCGCTCGCCGGGAGTCGGGGATGGATGCGGCCTGGGTTCTCGTGCCTGCGCTCATGCGGCCCAGCATCGCGACCGGCACGGCGCGCCGTCATCGGGCGCTCCCCCGGATCCCGACGGGTGGTAACCCCCCAGCGGGAGCACCTACACCTCGGAGGCCGCCTCCAGCCGACCCGATTCCACGGCCGCGACGAACGCCCGGTAGTCACGTTCGTTCTGGTCGGCGTACGCCACCGCGAAGTCGGCGATCGCCTCATCGAAACGGTCGCTGCCGCCGAGGTATCCGGCGATCGCGACCCGGTCGCCCGAACGGGCGTGGGCTCGCGCGAGCGTCTCGCCGCAGACCCGCGCGTACAGCTTGGCGCCCGACGGCACGCTGGTCTCGATGTCGAACGACCCCTTCCAGTCGTGCAACTGGCGCAGGTAGAAGTCGCGATCGACCCCGTCGTGGCCGGCGGCGCGCTGCCAGCCGAGGAAGATGTCGCTTGCCGCCTGCATCGTGCGTTGCCCGCGAACGACGCGTTCGCCGTGGTGGTCGTACGCACTCGGTGCGAGGAAGCGCTCGAGCACGGACGCCTGCGCCTCCTTGGCCTGGAGGAGCAGCGGGTCCTCATCGTCACGGCCGCGCAGCAGCACGATCCACGCCCTCGTGCCGACACTGCCGACACCCACGACCTTGCGGGCCATGTGCAGGTAGGTGAACTCCTCGAGCGGATGCCTCGCCAGCGGCAGCGTCGTGCGATAGTCGCGCAGCAGCTCGCGCATGGCCAGCTCGTCATCGGCGCGCGTGCGGCCGAACGGCGCGAGGTCTTCGACCGGCACGATGAGCGGCGGGTCCGCGGCGATGCGGAGTTCGCCGTCGACGACGCGCACGAGCTTCGAGAAGGCCTTCATGCTGTCGCGCGTCCTCGCCTTCGCGAGGATCGAATCGGTGCGCTTGACCTGCTCCTTCTCGGCATGGCCGGAGAGCCGCTCGGTGCGCACCCACTCGGCGAGCGTGTCGGCGTCGAGCCGGTCGTACCAGGCATCGAGCACGCGGGACTCGGCGGCCCGATGCATCCGCTCGCGATAGCCGCGCACCGCCGCGACCGTCACCTCACGGCCTTCGTCGCGGGAGAATCCGCGCGCCCGGGAGCCGATCTCGAAGCTCGCCGCGAGCCGCTTGAGGTCCCACTCCCACGGCCCCGGCAAGGTCTCGTCGAAGTCGTTGATGTCGAAGACGAGCTTGCGCTCCGGGGAGCCGAAGACGCCGAAGTTCGACAGGTGCGCGTCGCCGCAGATCTGTACCGTGATGCCGGAGTCGGCCGTGCTCGCGAGATCGGCCGCCATGATCAGCGCCGCCCCGCGATAGAACGTGAACGGCGAGACCATCATGCGCGCGTGCCGGATCGGGATGAGCTCGGCGACCCGGTTCGTCGCCTGCTCCTCGAGCAGCGCCACCGGGTCGGGCCGATCGGCCGCGGGAGCCCAGTCGGCGTGGTCGGGCCGCGGCGAGCGCCGACGCGCGGCGCGCCCCCACTCGGCTCGGGCCGCGAAGTCGGTCGGGTCCGGCGGCGGCGCGGCGGGCCCGCCTGCCGTGCCGGTGGCATCGGATGCCTCGTGGTGTGCCTTCATGGTGCTCCCCCGTTCCTCGTCGTGCCCCTCGGTTCACGTCGCCGGCGGGGCATCCGCTTTCTCGGACTTCCGACCCATGACCTCGGTGGGGATGCCCCGCGAGAAGAAGAGTGCGAAGAACGCGATCACGATGAGCGCGAAGAACGCGGTGTGCAGCGAGGAGATCTGCGAGTCGGTGTAGATGCGGGTCAGCTCGGCACTCTCGGTCTCGTCGAGGCCGGCCTCCTTCGCGATGTCGGCGACATCGGCAGCCGGGAGGATCGCCACACCGGATTCGGTCTGCTCGCTGACGAGCGCCTTCGTCTCGGCCGAGAGCTCGCTCGACGAGACGCCGAGGGCGAAGGTCGAGGCGAGCGCCCCGATCAGCACCGAGCCGATGAGCGCGGTGCCGAGCGAGGAGCCGAGGTTCTGGAAGACGCCCTGCAGGCCGCCGACCTCGCTGGTCTGCGACTCGGAGACGCTCGACATGTTGACGTTGCCGAGCTGCGAGGCGAGGAGGCCGAGCGCCGCGCCCGCGACGAACATGCCGAAGCCGAACGCGAAGTTCTGCAGCTCGAGGTCGACCGAGGCGAGCAGCAGGATCGAGCTCAGCACGAGCGCGATCTGGCCGATGCGCACGATGCGCCGTGGCGACCAGAGTCGCGACAGGCGCGTGCCGACGATCGAGAAGAGGATGAGCGAGATCGAGAGCGGGAAGATCTTCAGGCCCGTCTCGAGCGCGTCGAGGCCGAGCGTCATCTGCAGGTAGACCGGCACCATGAAGAAGAGGCCGGCCGTGATCGCGTACTGCGCTCCGAGCACTGCGAGGCCACTGCGGAGCCGCGCGATCCGGAACAGCTCGACGTCGACGAGCGGCTGCCGCCCGGCGGCGGAGAGGTGGCGTTGGCGGCGCACGAAGAGCGCCAGGAGTCCCGCGCCCGCCACGATCAGCCACGCGCAGAGCGAGATGCCGAGCGGCGCGATCTCGACGCCGCCGATCTCGGGCGAGTGCAGCGGCGTGATCCAGCCCCACGTCTTGCTCTGCAGCATGCCGAGCACCACGAAGACGAGGCCGACCGCCGAGAGCAGCACGCTCCAGACGTCGATGTGCGCGACCTGGCGCGCGGTGCGGTCGTGGATGACCCGCGTGAACAGCACGACGAAGAACATGATGACGACCTCGCCCACGAACACGTAGCGCCAGCTCGCGTAGGTCGTCAGAAAGCCGCCGATCAGCGGGCCGGCGGCGACCGCGGCGCCCGACACCGCGCCGATGACCGCGAACGCGGTGATGCGGTCGGTGCCCTCGTAGTTGTCGGCGATGAGCGCGGCGACCGCGGGGATCACGAGCACCGCGCCGACGCCCTCGATGATCGACCAGCCGAGGAAGAGCACCTGCACGTTCGGGCTGAGCGCGGTCATGAGCGAGCCGAGCGCGTAGATGCACGAGCCGATGACGAACGCCCGGCGTCGCCCCCACACGTCGCCGAGCTTCGCGCCGAGCAGCATGAGCGCCGCCATCGTGAGCGTGTAGAACGTGATCGCCGCCTGCATGGCGGTGACCGTGGTGTCGAGGTCGACGACCACGGTCGAGATCGACACGTTCATGACGGTGCCGTCGAGCACCATCACGAACTGCGCGGCCCCGAGGATCGCGACCACCGACCATTTCTTCATCTGACCCCCGCCTTCCGATGACGCGGCGTGGAACGTGCGGTCGGTCGGGCCTTTCGACTCCGACGGCTTCGGCACGGTGCAGCCGAGGTCAGTATGCCACCGGATGCCCCGGCGCGGGCGTGTTTGCGCCGGTACGAGACGGTGCGTCGTGGTCGGCCGTCAGGCCGGCACGGAGCTCGCCATGAACGGCTCGTAGTGGTACCCCTCGGTACCGAGGATCGCGACCGTCGACTCGGGCACCTCGAGGAAGGCGCCGGGCAGGTCGTTGAGCGGCTCGGAGACCACGACGCGCGCCCGCTGGCCGAAGAGCTTCAGGCGCGGGACATCCGGGTACATCTCCTGCAGCGTCGGGATGTCGACGGAGTGGAAGAGCGTGCGCGACCGACCTTCGGAGGAGTACCGGAATGCCCAGATCGTCGCACCGTCGGCGAGCGCGATCGTCCCCTGCATCGGGTAGTCGATGCCGTGCTTACGACCGGTCTCCTCGACGAACTGCACGGCCTTCGTCATGCCCGCGACGGGATCTTCCTGCAGGCCGAAGGTGAGGGCGAGGTGGAACAGCACCTCGGAGTCCGTCGTGCCCAGGATGTGCGGATAGAGGGCGGGGTCGACCGCGAAGGTGAGGTCGCGCTTCATCTCGTGGAAGCCGTGGATCACGCCGTTGTGCATGAACAGCCAGTTCAGGTACCGGTACGGATGGCAGTTGGTGCGCTGGATCGGCGGCCCGGCCGCCGCCCGCACGTGGCTGAAGAACAGCGGGCTCTCGACCGCATCCGTGATCTCGCGCAGGTTCTCGTCGTTCCACGCCGGTTCGACGCTGTGGAACATCGACGGCAGGCTGCCCACGGTGGAGTCGGCGGGATACCAGCCGAAGCCGAATCCGTCGCCGTTGACCGTCTCGGCGCCGAGCGGCGAATCGAGCGACTGCGCGACGAGCGAGTGCTGCGCGTCGAGAATCACAAGTGATGCCTGGAGCGGTTCTCCTGCGTAAGCGAGCCAACGACACATGGGACTCAACCCCCTCGTCCGGCATCTGAGTCCGGACGCCGCCAGCCTAGTGCCGCCCCGACGATTCCTCACCTGCTGCGTGCGAGTTGCCCTCCCCGAGGGCGGAGGCCGTCGCCGCGCTCAGCCCTCGGGCGCCGGTTCGGCCGCGGGATCCGGTGTGGGACACGTGGCCAGTTCCGTCATCTTGGTCGTCGCCTGCTCGAGCGACCACGGCAGCTCCACGAGCGGCTGCTCGTGCTCCGAAGCCGCCGGCGCCTTGGACGCGAGGGATGCGAGTGCGAAGGCCGCCTCCCGGACGAAGGCGCCACCGGAGGTCGAGTTGTTCAGTGCGATGACGACGGTGAGCCCGGTCTCGGGATCGGTGAACGCGGCCGTCAGCGCGCCGGGTGACTCGCCGGCGAGACCGCGCATCGGACCGTACTCCGCACCACCGAGCCCCCAGCTCTGCCACGCGGGAGTCTCGCCGCCCAATGGAATGGGGGTCCACTGCTTGCGGGCCGTGGCCTCGTCCAGCAGCGCACCGGTCGCGAATGCGGCGCTGATGCGACGTGCGTCGTCGAGACTCGACACCGCACCCGCCGCGGCGCCGCCCATCGAGCTCGACTGATCGGTGTCGTCGCGGATGACCGCGCAGTCGGCCGTGCCGTTCGGGGCGAATGCGGCGGAGTAGGCGCCGAGGGCGCCGTCGAGCTCGGTGTCGCTCGGCGCCGGCAGCGACGTGTCCTCGAGCCCGAGCGGATCGAGGACGTACTGCTCGGCGAGCTCGTTCCACGTGCGGCCCGTGCTGCGCTCGAGCGCCATCGACAGCAGGAGCACCCCGGTGCGCGACTCCGCCCACTGCTCGCCCGGAGGGCCGACGCGCGGCAGCGCGAGCCCGCTCGAGAGCAGCTCGTTGGCCGGCCAGATGCGCTCGGGATTCGTCACGAAGTGGCTCTTCAGCCCCGGGTAGTAGTCGGCGACGCCCGAGGTGTGGGCGCAGAGCTGACCGAGCGTGATGCCGTCGAGACCGGGCACCCAGTCGACGTAGGTCGAGACCTTGTCGTCGAGGGCCACCTTGCCGTCTTCGACGAGGCGCAGCAGCACCGTGCAGGTGACCTCGCTCGTGAGCGGCCCGAGGTGGAACTCGGTGTCGGTGCTGACCGGTTCGGACTTCTCGCCGAAGTCGACCGTGCCCGAGGCACCCGTCCACTCGCCCGACCACGGAGACCATGCACCGGCCACGCCGCCGCTCGAACCGCTGAGCCTCACGGCTTCGTCGAGCACGGCCTGCAGTTGGTCGGAGAGGTCGTTGCCGAACTCGGCGTCGACGGGTTGGAGCGCCGCCAACGGGTCGACGGTGCCGCCGGTGCATCCGGACAATCCGAGTACTCCGACGAGCAGTACGGCGAGCAATCCCCGCCTGCGTGCGACCTTGGTCTGGCCAGCCACCTAGCTCCCCTCAGCCGTGTGTCCGGTGAAATTGTAACCCGGCCAGGGGGCGATACCCGGACGGGGCGTGCCGCGACCCTGAAGCCGGAGGTGTTCCGCGGTGGCCGGCGCGCAGCAGATCAGCGCTGCGGCGCGGTGATCTCGCGGTCGGCCCCCGACATGAATCGCTCGACGTTGCGGTCGACGATGATGTCGCTCGGCCGGAGCGGGCGCTCGAGGTAGAGCCCCTCGAGCGAGGTGAGCCGGCTCAGCGCGACATACGTCTGCCCGGGGCTGAAGACGCGCTGGCCGAGGTCGACGATCGCCGTGTCGTAGCTCGCGCCCTGCGACTTGTGGATGGTCACCGCCCAGGCCAGTTTCAACGGGAACTGCGTGAACTCGGCGACGATCTGCTTCTCGAGCTTCTTGCGGATCGGGTCCCACGTGTACTTGTACTTCTCCCACGTGACCTGCTCGACCTCGTGCTCCTCGCCGCCGACGTCGACGCGCACGGCCCGCTTGAGCGAGGTGACCGTGCCGATCGTGCCGTTCACCCAGCGCTGGCCCTCCGGGCCGATCGCGGTGTCGTTGCGGAGGAACATCACCTGCGCGCCGAGCTTCAGCTCGAGGTTCTCGTCGGCGGGGAACGCCCGACCGCCGAAGTCGCCGTTCACCTCGGCCTCGTTGCCCTGCGACTGCCCCGGCAACCGGTGCAGCTGCGTGCGATTGATGCGGTTGACGGTGTCGTTGCGGGTCGCGAGCGTGATCGCACCCTGCTCGGGCAGTGGCCGCCGCGCGCCGACGCTGTTCAGCACGCCCGCGATCTCGGCCGTCACCATGCCGTGCCGCACCGCGTTCAGCATGTGCTTGAACTCGTCGTCGTGCTGGCGGTGGATCTCGCCGAGCTCGAAGATGCGCAGGTCGGTCTCGCGCCACACCTTCGCGTCGAAGAACCACATCGAGTCGTAGGTGTCGGCGAAGTAGGCGCGCTCGTCGGCGTCGCCCGGCACGGGTGCGAGCTGGTACGGGTCGCCGAAGAGCACGACCTGCGCTCCCCCGAACGGCTCGAGCGGGCGCTGCCTGGCCTGGCGGAGCGACCGGTCCATCGCGTCGAGCAGGTCGGCGTTGACCATCGAGACCTCGTCGATCACGAGCGTGTCCATGGCGTTCAGGATCTTGCGCACCGTGTCGTTCTGCTCGATGTCGTGGTCGGCGATGACCCCGATCGGCAGCCGGAAGAGCGAATGGATCGTCTGCCCGCCCACGTTCAGCGCGGCCACGCCCGTCGGGGCGCAGATCACGATCTGCTTCTGCGTGTTCCAGTTCAAGTGGTTCAGCAGGGTCGACTTGCCGGTGCCGGCGCGACCGGTGACGAAGACGTGCTCGCGCGTGCCCTCGATGGCCTGGAACACCGCGGCCTGTTCTCGGCTGAGGGTGACGTTCTGCACTGGGGGCGCTTTCGATTCGGCGAGCGGATGCCACGGAAGACGACGCGTGGCGATCCCACTGTAACCGGCCGATGCGGGCGCCGAGCAGCGCTGGGGCCCTGCCGCTCAGAGCTCGGCCTCAGTTCCCGCAGTCGACGCCCCGTACACTTGTGCGGGTGGGGAGCTCCGGGGTGCGCGGCAGTCGAGTCTCGCCGTTGTCCGTCGCCGGGTGGGTCGGGCTCGCGGTGCTCCTCGTCGGCGCCTTCATCGCCGCCCTCGGCGCCCTGAATCAGACCGTGTACGGCTCCTCGAGCTTCATCGAGCGCTACCTCTCGGCCATTGCGAACGACGACATCGCCGAGGCGGCCACGACCCCGGGCGTCGCCCTCGACGATGCCGAGCTCGCGGCGCTCGGCCTGCCCGCGAACGTCTCGACGGCGATGCTGCGCACCGGGGTCATCGAGTCGGGCCCCGAAGACGTGACGATCATGAGCGACGTCGCCCGGGCCGACGGCACGCACACCGTGACCGCGAGCTACCGTCTCGCCGACGCGATCGTGCAGTCCTCGTTCGACGTGCGCCCGATCGAGCCGCTCTACGGCGTGCTGAACCGCTGGGAGTTCGCGGTCAGCCCGCTCGCCGTGATCGACGTCACCGCCGCGCACAACCCGACGTTCACGGTCGGCTCACTCACCCTCGACGCCCGTGCCCTGAAGTCGGGCGACGAACTCGCCGCCTTCACCCAGGTGACTCCCTACATCGCGATCGCACCGGCCGTCTACGAGTTCTCGTACAGCTCGGAGCTGCTCGAGGCCGTGCCCGTCACCCTGCAGGCCGACGCCTCGACGCGCACGGCGGTGACCGTCGACGCCCAGCCGACCCCCGCGTTCGTCGAGCGCGTGCAGTTCAAGGTCGACGACTTCCTCTCCAAGTGCGCCGCGCAACCCGTGCTGCAGCCGGCGGAGTGCCCGTTCGGCATCGAGATCGACGACCGGGTCACCGGTGAACCGGAGTGGAGCATCATCAGCTCGCCGCAGGTCACCCTGACGCCCGGCGAATCGTCGTTCGACATGCCGCCGACCGAGGGCGTCGCCCACATCACGGTCGAGGTGCAGTCCCTCTTCGACGGTCACTACTACACGCTCGACGAGGATCGTCCGTTCACGCTCGCCCTGTCGGCGACGATCACGCCCGACGACACCATCGACATCCAGCTGAAGTAGCGCTCGCTACTGCGGGCGGTCGTGCTCGGCGATCGCCGCGAGCTGTGCGTTGTACGCCTCGAGTTCGGCGTCGCCGGTACGGTCGGCGTGACGGTCGCGGCGCTTCGACTCCTTCTCGTCGCTGCGCGCCCACTGCACGGCGACGGTGATCGCGAGCGCCACGGTCGGGATCTCGCCGATCGACCATGCGATGCCGCCGCCGAGCACCTGGTCCTCCAGCGCGAGGGTGCCCCAGCCCATCGCTCCGTACCAGTCGGCGAGCAGGAGCCCGGTGCTCGACATGATCGTGAGTCCGAAGAACGCGTGGAACGCCATGGTGCCGAGCAGGAGCAGCAGACGGAACGGGTACGGCAGCCGATACGGCACCGGGTCGATGCCGATGAGCGACTGCACGAACAGGTAGCCCGTGATGAGGAAGTGCACGATCATCCACTCGTGTCCGATGTGGTCGAGCATCGTCCAGCGGAAGAGCGGCGAGTAGTAGAAGACCCAGAGCGAGCCGACGAAGAGCAGCGCGGCCACGATCGGGTTCGCGATGAAGCCGGCGAACCTCGAGTGCACGCCGATCAGGATCCACTCGCGGCCGCCGCGGCTGCCGTCCTTCCGGGCACGGATGGCGCGGGCCGCGAGCGTCACCGGCGCACCGGGCACGAGCAGCACCGGCACGGCCATCGTGAGCACCATGTGGGCGAGCATGTGGGCCGAGAAGAGGTACTGCTCGTAGACGTTCACGCCGCCGTTGGTGATGTAGACGAGCAGCAGCAGGCCCGAGACCCAGAGCACCGTGCGGTAGATCGGCCAGCGGTCTCCGCGCTTGCGCAGGCGCCGCACACCGGCGATGTAGAAGAAGATGCCGAAGCCGCACACCAGCAGCCAGATGAGGTCGGGGTTCCACTCGGTGAAGTAGCGGGTCCACTCGGGCCACGGCGGCAGGGGCTCCCCCGTGAGGATCTCGGCGGGTGTGCGGGCGAGCGAGCCCGCCTGCTCCTCGGAGACCGGCGTGGCCGTGCGGGCCAGGGCCGCGGCAGCGCCCGACGCGAGCCCCATGAACGCCAGTTCGGCGACGACCAACCACCAGAACGAGCCGGCGCGCGAACCGTCGCCCCGCGACATCCGCCCGATCAGGAACCGGCGCTGCGCGGCGCCGAAGAGCCCGAGCGCGATGAGGGCGACCACCTTGACGACGACGAGCATGCCGTAGGGCGTGAACAGCTGGTCCCAGTCGCCGATGCGGAGCGCAGCGCTCGCATACCCCGAGAGCGCGACGACGATGAAGCTGATGAGCGCGACGGTCGAGTACCGCGCGAGCACGACGGGCAGTCGCTTCGCCCCGAGCTCGCCCTTCAGCAGCACGATCGTGACGAGGCCGCCGAGCCACACCGAGGCGAAGACGAGGTGCAGGCCGAGTCCGGTGACGGCGGCGGCGTGGCCGGCGGCACCCGCCGCATGGCCCTGCTGGGCGAGCGGCACGAGCGAGGCGACCGCGAGCACGGTCACGAACACGAGCGCGGTGTGGTTGCGCACGGCGAAGCACAGCACGGTGACGGCGGCCGCGACGAGCGTCGTGGTGAGCCAGGCCTGCCCGAGCTCGATGGTCGTGACGAACTGGCCGAGCTTCTGCCCGAACGCATCGCTCAGGTCGAACGGCACGCCCGTGACGAGCAGGAAGGTGAAGAGGCCGGTCGCCGCGCTCGCGACCGTCATGACGGCAGCGGATGCCGCGGCGACGTCGAGCGCCAGGTCGAACTCGCGTCGCTTCGGGCTGAGTGCCCAGACCGCGAGCACGAGGGCGCCGATCATGCCGGCCGCACCGAGGTTCACGAAGAGCTTCGCGATCGGCACGCCGTAGCGGGCGATGGGACCGGGGTCCTGGATCAGCTGTTCTGCCGCTCCTCCGCCGTAGGCGAGGCCGGCGAATGTCGCGGCGAGGGCGACGGCGATGAGCGCGGCGGGGCCGAGCACTCGAACGGAGCGAGGCACCGAACCAGCCTAGACGGCGCTACCCGTGCTTCCGCCCAGAGCGGGCGCCGGGAACGACGAAGGGGCGCACGGCTCACGCCGTACGCCCCTTCGGGAAGTCGCAGTTACTTCGCAGCAGCCTTGAGCTTCGAGCCGGCCGAGACCTTGACCGAGTAGCCGGCCGGGATCTGGATCTCGGCGCCGGTCTGCGGGTTGCGGCCGGTGCGCGCAGCGCGGTGCGTGCGCTCGACTGCGAGCCAGCCCGGGATGGAGACCTTGGTGCCCGAGCCCACGGACTCGGCGAGCGCCTCGAAGAGGCCGCCGAGAACGGCGTCGACGGTGGCCTGGCTCTGTCCGGTCGACGCAGCGACCTTCGCGACGAGCTCGGTCTTGTTGAGCGACTTGTCAGCCATTGAATGTCCTCCTCGGACGTTCGCTGTTCGGTACAGCATGTGTGAGTTCCCGGGAACGATCGTTCAACCGCCCCCGTGGCCGTTCAGGCCGCCTCGAATGTAACAGAGTTCCGCGGAATCCCGCGGATTTCCGGCACTTTCCGGCACCTTCGCTCCGGCGTGTCGCGTCCGCTGGGAGCGAATTCGCGTCGCACCGCTCGGTGCGGATGACGAAAGGGGCGCCCCGGGAAACCCGGGACGCCCCTTTCGGTGAAGCGTGAAGCTACGTGCTTACCAGCTCGACTTGGTGATGCCGGGCAGCTCGCCACGGTGCGCCATGTCGCGGAAGCGGACACGCGAGACACCGAACTTGGTGAGCACACCACGGGGGCGGCCGTCGATGGCGTCGCGCGAGCGCAGGCGAACCGGCGACGCGTTGCGGGGAAGCTTCTGCAGGCCCTTGCGAGCGGCCTCACGGCTCTCGTCGGTGCCGTTCGGGTCGACGAGCGCCTTCTTCAGCTCGAGGCGCTTCGCGGCGTACCGCTCGACGATGACCTTGCGCTGGTCGTTGCGTGCGATCTTGCTCTTCTTCGCCATGTCTTAGCGCTCCTCTCGGAAGTCGACGTGCTTGCGCACTACAGGGTCGTACTTCTTGAGCACGAGGCGGTCGGGGTTGTTGCGGCGGTTCTTGCGGGTCACGTAGGTGTACCCGGTGCCGGCGGTCGACCGAAGCTTGATGATCGGCCGGATGTCCTGTGCCTTCGCCATTAGAGCTTCACCCCACGTGCCTGCATGTCCTTGACCACTGCTTCAATGCCACGAGCGTCGATCACCTTGATGCCCTTGGCGGACACGTTGATGGTGATGCTGCGACGCAGCGACGGCACGAAATAGGTCTTCTTCTGCACGTTCGGGTCGAAGCGGCGCTTCGTCCGGCGGTGCGAGTGCGAGATGTTGTGCCCGAAGCCGGGAACGGCTCCAGTCACCTGGCACACTGCTGCCATTGGTTTCCTCCAATACCGAGGGGCGGATGCCCCTCCCAAGGTCTCTTGTCTGCTGACCTTCCCCATGCGGAAGACCCGCGATCTCTCGCGTGAATTCAAGGGGATTGTCGCGGCATGGGCAGTGGAAGTGCCCAGCCAACGAGCCAGCTTACCAGACTGCGCCCGGGCGACCGAACCGAGCGGATGCCGCGCTGCGCGTCTCCCTCCGGCAGCGACGAGCGGACGACCCGCGCGTCAGCGATCCCAGACCGGCCCCACGACGCCTTCCCGACGCGTGAGCGGTCGGCGCGACAGCACGGCGGCGGTGAAGAAGCAGATCGCGCCGAGCAGGGTGCCGAGGTTCGCCCAGAACTGGCTCACGAAGTCCCCGGTGACCGGCGACACGTAGGCGCCCACGGCCGACACGGCGAAGGCCACCGAGCCGATCATGTTCAACCAGGTGCCGTGCCAGGTGCGGGCATGCGTGTCCCAGAGCGCGAGACGGTGCCGGGTCGCCACGACCGCCAGCACACTCGACACGAGGAAGGCGATGGACCCGAACGCGTCGGGCCGCCACCCCGCACCGAGCTTCTCAGGCGCGGCGATCGCGGCGGCGAGGGCGACGCCGGTGCTCACGTTGAAGCAGAGGGTTCCCGCGAACTGCACGGCGGCCGACCACCAGTCGGCGCGATCGGCGAGGTTCGTGTGGCTCCGGGGCGGTCGGCGGCCGCTGAGGCTCAGCTGGACGAATCCGGCACCGGTGAAGAACAACGAGCCGACGAAGAACGTGACGCCGACCAGCACGGCGCCGACCCAGTCGGCGTACGCGGGGAACGCGCCCGCCATGAAGCAGAGCGAACCGATGCCGAAGCCCCAGGCCTCGCGCCGCAGCCGAAGCGGCCTCCGATCGACGGCCGCAGCTGGATCCTGCGCACCGTGGTCGTTCACGCTGCCGTGGTCCATGCCGTCGCCCTCTCGCCGTGTGCGAAGCCCGCCCGTCAACCGTAGCCAGCGGGGCGCGGCGCTGGAAGGCGCGCCGCGCCGCACGATGGGGGCGCTGGTTGCGCTCGCCTTCGGTTGCTCTTCGCGAAAGACCACTGGCCGTAAACGACGGCGGTCTCAACGGGTCAGTGCATCACCCTGGGCCGTTTCTGACCTCCGAAGCGGCGAACTGGGATTGTTCCCACCATCCCGATGGCACGCCGGTCCCTGATGTAGCGTGTGCCCAACCGATGGGGAGGATCACAATGGAGTGGGTCGTTGTTGCGGTGGTTGTCGTCGTCGTGCTCGCAGCCGTTGCCACGGCGCTCCTCATCGTTCGCGAGCGCCGGAATCGTTCACTTGACGAGCATCACTCCCGGGCTCACGGTGATGCGTCGCACGCAGAAGCGATGGGGCGCGCATATGCGGCGGATGCTGGGCGCGGCACAGGGATCGGGGGCGGGGGCGGGAGTTTCTGACTCCTCAGCGGCCTTCGGAAACACAACGCCGCTCACGGTGTACACATGTGCGCCATCCTGCGCGGTCTGAACAGTGAAGAGCTCTGACGTCGAGCCAGCTGACTCAACGCAGGAGAGCTCGGCCGTATCCCCCGCCCATTACCTGACGTTCACCAGAGGCTCAGGTGTGCCCGCCGCAAGGACTTTCCGCGAAGGGCTGCCCGTTGATTACGCCCCAACAGACCTCGAAGCCGTCGATCTCGTCGAGTTCCATCCAGTCGCCGGCGCCAGCGTTGGCATTCTTCTTGAGGCCGGCGTCGCGCGTTACGTGCTTCACCACGCGGCCTTTGGGCGGCTCAACGCCTGCCACCCGAGCGGTGATCATCGCGATCTCAGCGAGGCGCCCTCGAATTTCCTCCGAAAGACGAGCCAGCCGCAATGCATCTTCCTCGTTCATACGTACCCCCTCAGAACACAAACGAGCATTGCTCAGCTTTCTCCCAGTAGATCGCGTTGTCAACAGGGGCGATGCTGAGCGGCGACGTTCCTCGCGGCCGCGAAAAGTGCCGTCACCGTGGGCCGCGCACGGCTCGGCGACGCCGTCTCTCGGAGCGAGCGCACGATGACCCGGTTCTGGCGTGCAGCGAACGCGCTCTGGTTCAGCCGAGCGCGCGCCGGGGGCCACTACCTCACGACTGCACGACGCAGGGGGCGAGTTCACGCGATCTGGGCTATTGACCATGCGGCGGCATCGGGCCACACTCGGGGTTTGGGCCGTCTATTTGGGGGGCGACGCCCTGCGCCGCCGTCTCCGACGCGCCCATGTTCATGCACGACGAAGCAGAACACGGGGGAATCACCATGACCGACACCAAGCCACGATCCCATTCGGGCAGCGGCAGCACCGCGCCGATCACGCCCGATCACTCGCGCCACGCCTTCGCCGGCATCAGTGACAGCAACCAGTTGAATCCGATCTTCGCGCGAGCCGGCGAGGCCACCGACTTCCCGCTGGACCAACTGCCCGACGGCGAATCGCTGCCGGAGACCGCGTACCAGATCGTGCACGACGAGGCCATGCTCGACGGGAACGCCCGCCTCAACCTGGCGACGTTCGTCGGCACGTGGATGGATCCGTTCGCCTCCAAGCTGTACGCGGAGTCGGCGGACAAGAACATGATCGACAAGGACGAGTACCCGCAGACGGCCGCGATCGAGACCCGATGCTGGAAGATGATCGCGAGCCTCTGGAACGCCCCGAGCGCCGAGGGGGCCATCGGCACCTCCACCATCGGCTCGTCCGAGGCGTGCATGCTCGGCGGCCTCGCGTTGAAGCGGCGCTGGCAGGTCGCGCGTCGCGCCGCGGGCAAGTCGACCGAGAAGCCGAACCTCATCCTCTCGAGCGCGGTGCAGGTGTGCTGGGAGAAGTTCTGCAACTACTGGGACGTCGAGGCTCGGTACGTGCCGATCAGCGACGAGCACAAGGTGCTCGACGGCCACGACCTCGACAAGTACGTCGACGAGAACACGATCGGGGTCGTCGCGATCATGGGCGTGACCTACACCGGCATGTACGAGCCGGTGAAGGAGATCGCGGCAGCTCTCGACAAGATCCAGGCCGAGACCGGGCTCGACGTGAAGATCCACGTCGACGGGGCATCCGGCGGCATGATCGCACCCTTCCTCCAGCCCGACCTCGAGTGGGACTTCCGGGTCGACCGGGTCGTCTCGATCAGCACGTCCGCCCACAAGTACGGGCTCGTGTACCCGGGACTCGGCTGGGTGGTCTGGCGCACCGTCGACGACCTGCCGAAGGACCTCGTCTTCGACGTCACGTACCTCGGTGGGCACATGCCGACGTTCGCGCTGAACTTCTCCCGGCCCGGCGCCCAGGTGCTGCTGCAGTACTACCTGTTCCTCCGACTCGGATGGGACGGCTACCGGAAGGTCCAGCAGGCGTCGCAGGATGTCGCGGTGTACCTCTCGAGCGAGATCGGGAAGATGGACGCCTTCGAGCTCTGGAACGACGGCACCGACATCCCGGTCTTCGCGTGGCAGCTGAAGAAGGGACACACCGACAAGTGGAACCTGTACCACCTGTCGGAGCGCCTGCGCCTGAAGGGCTGGCTCATCCCCGCGTATCCGATGCCCGATGACATCTCCGACCTCGTCGTGCAGCGCATCGTCGTGCGCAATGGTCTGAGCCGCAACCTCGCGGAGTCACTGCTCCTCGACATCCAGGAGGCCACCGAGTTCCTCGATGCCCTCGAGTCGCCCATGCCGATCGAGGGCCAAGTGTCCTCCTTCACGCACTAGGAGGCGACCATGACGAACACCAAGGACTCGGCGCAGACGACGCCGGGATCGGCGCCGAAACGCGCCGACGGCACCGTCGCACCGTCGCCCGAGCATGTGAAGGCGCATCCGTTCGACAAGGTCCCGCACAAGCCGGCGATCGGCGCACCGGGCGTGACCTCGCAGAAGTTCATGTCGCTCATGCAGCTGGCGATCCTGACGGTCGTCGCGGTCGCCTCGCTCCGGAGCCTGCCTGCCATGGCCGGCTACGGACTCGGGGCGATCACGCTGTTCATCATCCCGGCGATCTTCTTCCTCGTGCCGACCGCGCTCGTCGCGGCGGAACTCGCGACCGGTTGGAAGGGCGGCGTCTTCACGTGGGTACGTGAAGCATTCGGCGGCAAGTGGGGATTCCAGGCGATCTGGCTGCAGTGGGTGCAGAACGTCGTCTGGTATCCCACCCAGATCGCGTTCATCGCGGCCTCGCTCGCGTTCGTGTTCCTCGATCCGAACCTCGCGAACTCCGGTCTTTACACCGCGATCGTCATCCTGGTGCTGTACTGGTTCAGCACCTTCATCACGCTGAAGGGCGGCAACCTCTTCGCCAAGGTCGGCTCCTGGAGCGGACTCGCCGGAACGATCTTCCCGGGCCTGCTGCTGATCATCTTCGGCATCTTCTGGGTGTCGACAGGGCAGACCAGCCAGATCCCGCTGACGGCGGCATCGGTCATCCCGCCCTTCACGGGGCTCGCCTCGATCGTGCTCATCGTGTCGAACGTGCTCGCGTACGCCGGCATGGAGGTCAACGCGGTGCACGCGAACGACCTGAAGAACCCGGGCAAGCAGTACCCGAAGACGGTGCTCATCGCGTCCATCCTGATCCTCGGCATCTTCATCGTGCCGACGATCGCGATCGGACTCGTGGTGCCGTCCGACAAGCTCGGGCTCACGACGGGAATCAACCTGGCGTTCCAGGCCTACTTCGAGGCCTTCGGCGTGCCGTGGCTCACGCCGGTGCTGTCGCTGCTCATCGCACTCGGCGCGTTCGCCTCGGTGGTCACGTGGATCGCCGGTCCTTCGCGAGGTCTGCTCGCGGCCGCACGCAGCGGATACCTTCCCGTGTTCCTCCAGAAACGCAACAAGGCGGGCGTGCAGGTCGGCATCCTCACCGTGCAGGGCATCGTGGTGACGCTGCTCGCATCGCTGTTCCTCTTCGTGCCCAACATCAACACCGCGTTCATCCTGCTCGTCGACATGGCGGCGGCGCTCTACCTCATCATGTACATGATGATGTTCGCCGCGGCGATGCGGCTGCGGTCGAAGCAGCCGCACGTCGAGCGCAGCTACCGGGTGCCGGCGATGTACGTGGTCGCGACCATCGGGTTCCTCGCGTGCCTGGCTGCGTTCTGTCTCGGCTTCGTTCCGCCCGAGGGCTTCGGCGGTGGCGCTCCCGGTTGGACCTATCCCGTGCTCGTCGGGGTGGTCGTCCTCGCGCTGGGCGTGCCCCCGCTCATCTTCTATGCGGCGCGGAAACCCTCATGGGACCAGCGCACCGATGAGGAGAAGTCGACGTTCGACGACGTGCTCGTGAATCCGCCGGCCGCCGCGAACCCGGCTGATGCCCCGGCGACACCGGGGGCCGCGACCGGTGGGGCGCCGCCGGCGGGCTAGCTCCACGGTCCTCGAACGAAGCGGGCGGGTGACGGATGCCGCGGCATCCGTCACCCGTCTGTTCGTGTCGTCGGTCCCGACAGCGCACCGCGACTCAACACCGCCTGCACCGCCACCACCGCTGAAGCCGGCACCTGGACCTCCACCCGGGATGCACGTACGAAACCGACATCCGCCGACTGCTCGCGCACCGAGACGCGCCGCCCGTTGCCGGCCGCGACGGTGACCTCGTCGAGCACGATCGACTGCGCCCCCGCTGCGAAGAGCTCGGCGCGCAGCGCCTCGGCGTCGAGCACCTCGATGACGGCCGTGATCGTCTGCCCGTCGGCGCCGATGGGCGGCCCGGCGTGCCGGCCGCTCGACTCGCCGCCCTGGCGATCACGCGTGAGCACGGCAGCGAGGTGGTAGGCGTCGCTGCCCTGCTCCTCCTGGTCGGCGTCGCGTGCGGGATCGGAGGAGGCGCGGAGCCCCACGGTGACCTGCGTCAGCATGGCGATGATCCAGGTGACGACGAAGGCGTACGCGATGACGACGACGAGGGCCAGCGCCTGGTCGCCGAGCAGTCCCCAGCCACCTCCCGAGAACAGTCCGTCGCGGCCCGCGGAGTTGATCGCCGCGGAGCCGAAGAGGCCGAGCAGCAGCGACCCGAGGATGCCGCCGACGAAGTGCACGGCGATCACGTCGAGCGCGTCGTCGAACCTGAAGAAGGTCTTGAGTTTCAGCGCGAGCGTGCAGACGATGCCGGCGATGATGCCGATCGCGAGTGCGGCGAGGGTGTTCACGTACCCGGCCGCCGGCGTGATGGTCGCGAGTCCGGCGACCGCGCCGGTGATGCCGCCGATCACCGTGGCCCGCTTCGTGCGGATGACCTCGCAGACGAGCCAGGCGGCCATGCCGCCGGCCGCGGCGACCTGGGTGTTCAGCAGCGCCTGCGCCGCCACCTCGTTCGCCTGGAGCGCCCCGCCGGCGTTGAAGCCGAACCACCCGAACCAGAGGATGCCGCCGCCGACGACCGCGAGGGGGATGGAATGCGGGATCGACCGGGTCGTCGGCCAGCCCGACCTGCGCCCCACCACCGCGAGCACCGCGAGTGCGGCAGCCCCTGCCGCGGCGTGCACGACGATGCCGCCCGCCCAGTCCTGAGCGCCGAGCTGCGCGAGCCAGCCATCGGGATCGAAGAGCCAGTGCGCGATGACCGGGTAGACGAGGATCGACCAGAAGACCAGCACGACGACCCATCCGAGCGGGCGCAGCCTGCCCACGGTCGCGCCGGTGAGCAGCGCGGGCGTGATGATCGCGAACATCATCTGGAACACGACGAACGCGAGCGTCGGGATCGCGACGTCGGGGTCGACGACGTGCAGCGCCGGTGCCGGCGCGCCCTCCACCCCGTTGAGTCCGAAGAGGCTCAGGTCGCCGACGAGGCCGGACCAGGTGTCCGGGCCGAACGCGAGGCTGAATCCCACCAGCACCCACGTGATCGAGACGACCGCGAGCGGCACGATGTTCTGCTGCATGATGACGAGCACGTTGCTGCGGCGCACGAGACCCGCGTAGAAGAACGCCAGCCCTGGCACCATGAACAGCACCATTGCAGCGCACACGAGGACCCAGGCGGTGTCGCCGCTGTCGATCGCTTCGGACATGGTCGAACCTCCTCGGGGTGGAACCCCTGGTTCCGGAAGGAGATCGGATCGGATTTCCGGGCCCCCCGGACCGGATCACACCATCTGATCGCCGACCATACGCCGCCGCGGCTCACCGCGGTACCCCGGAGATGCGATCAGGCGGGTGAAGAACGAGGGGGCGGATGCCGCAGCATCCGCCCCCTCGTCTCCCCCGCCTGTTCGCGTGGCGCGGTCGAGCTACTTCGTGAGCGTGTCGACGTAGTCGCGGTTGTCGGCGATCCACTGCTCGACGATCGGCGCGTAGTCGTCGGAGCCGTCGGCGTTGAACATCGCGTTCTCGAGCGAGAAGAGCAGCTCGGAGTCCATCTCGAAGTCCTTCAGCCAGCCGGCGAGGGTCGGGTGGGTCTCCGCGAAGCTCTTGCCGCCGAAGGAGTGGATGCCCTCGGCCTCGCCGAGCGCGCCCTCGGGATCTTCGAGGTCCTTCAGGGGGAAGGCGTCGTACGCCCAGTGCGGGCGCCAGAGCGTGACGGCGACGTTCTCGCCGGCCTCGGTCGCGGCGGTCAGCTCGGCGAGCATCGCCGGCGTCGAGCTCGTCAGGTAGTCCATCTTCTCGAGGCCGTAGGTCGGGATGACCTCGTCGGTCGTGACCCGGTTCAGGCCCGAGCCGGGCTCGATGCCGACGAGTCGGTTGTCGAACAGCTCCGCGTTCGCGGCGAGGTCGGCGAGCGAGTCGACCGGGGCGTCCTCGTTCACGGCGATCGTGAGCTTGGCGTCCTCGTTCCAGGCGCCGAGGTCGACGAGGTCGTCGCCGTACTGCTCGATGTAGTCGGCGTGCGTGATCGGCAGCCACGTGTCGAGGGTCACGTCGTAGTCGTCGGTCGTGAGGCCGGAGTAGACCGGCGCGGGGTCGGCGTACTCAAGCGTGACGTCGTAGCCCTGCTCGGTGAGCACGGCCTTCCAGAGCTCGCTCGCGGCGATGCCCTCGTCCCAGCCGTTGAACACGGCGATCGTGACGGACTTCTCATCGCCGTTGTCGAGGGTCTCGGCCTCCGCGCCGGCGGCGCAGCCGCTGAGGGCCAGGGCGGAGACCGCCCCGAGTGCGAGTGCTCCGGTGAGCATGCGCTTCTTCATGTGTTCCTTTCCTCCCGTGTGCTGTGTCACGGGTGTTGGGGAGCGCCGCGCGAGTCCGCGCGACGAACGTTCGCGGCGGGTCAGGCGGTGGCGGATGCCGCGGGCAGGCGTTCCGCCTCGGGGCCGAGCGGCTCCGCGGCATCCGTCGCCGGTGCCTGCTTGCGCGGTGCGCCGGGCTTGCGCGGGGTGCCGAGCGCGCCGGTGACCCGGTCGAGGATGATCGCGAGGATCACGACGGAGAGCCCGGCCTCGAAGCCGAGGCCCACGTCGATGCGGGTGAGCGACTGCACGACCTCGCCGCCGAGCCCGCCGGCGCCGACCATGCCGGCGATGACGACCATCGAGAGCGAGAGCATGATGACCTGGTTGACGCCGGCCATGATGCTCGGCATCGCGAGCGGCAGCTGGATCTGGCGGAGGATGCGCCACGGCGATGCGCCGAAGGCCTGGCCGGCCTCGACGACCTCCTTGTCGACGCCGCGGATGCCGAGCTCGGTGAGCCTGACACCGGGGGCCATCGCGAAGATGATCGTCGCCACGATGCCCGGTACGACGCCCACCCGGAAGAGGATGAGCGCGGGGATCAGGTAGACCATCGCCGGCATCGTCTGCATGAAGTCGAGGATCGGGCGGATGACCTTCGACGCCACGTCGGAGCGGGCGGCGAGCACGCCGAGCGGCACCGAGATCACGACGGCGATCAGGGAGGCGACGAGCACGAGGGCGAGCGTCGACATGGCGTTGTCCCACTGGTCGACGCCGACGATCACGAGGAGGCCGACGGCGGTGCCGACGGCGAGCTTCCAGCCCTTCGCGAGCCAGGCGACGGCCGCGAGCGCGAGGACGACGATCCAGAACGGCGGCGTCTGCAGCGCGAAGTCGACGAGGTCGTAGAAGCCGGCGAAGATGTTGCGCACGACGGTGAAGAACCCGCCGAACACGTCGGTGATGAAGTGGATGAATGCATCGGCCCAATCGCCGAGCGGGAGACGGAAGTCGTTCATGCCGGGCTCCTCTCCCCCGCGGCATCCGCTCGCGTGGCTTCGGCGCGGATGTCAGCGGCTTCCGCCGCCGCTGCCGCCACGGCGTTGGCGTCGGCCGCGTCGGCGATCGCCGTGTCCGGTCGGGCCGTGCGGTGCAGCGTCGCGGTGATCACGTCGACCGGGATCGTCGCGGGCGTCTCGATGACGGCGTGCTCGCCGGTGTTCGACGACACGTTGCCGAGCGCGGCGAGCAGCGTGACGCGCGGCACGGCGCCGAGCAGGCGACCCTGCTCGTCGACGACGGCGAGCGGGAGCTGACTCTCGACCGCGCTCTCGAAGAGCTCGGAGAGGTGCTCGTCGGCGCTGACGACGGGGTGGTCGTCGCTGATCGCGGGCTCGAGGGATCGCTCTCCGCGTTGCACGAGGCGGAGCACGTCGCGGTCGTGCACGACGCCGAGCAGCCGACGGCCGCTGCCGACCACGAAGACCATCGAGGTCTGCAGGTCGCGCATCGCGCGGAGCGCCGCACGCGGTCCGGCCGAGGCGGTGACGACGGCGCGGGGCGCCTCCATCACGTTTCCGGCGGTCAGCACGCGCGAACGGTCGACGTCCTGCACGAACTGGGCGACGTAGTCGTCGGCGGGGTCGGTGAGGATCTCCTCCGCGGTGCCGAGCTGCACGATGCGGCCGTCGCGCATGACCGCGATGCGGTCGCCGAGGAACATCGCCTCGTTGAGGTCGTGGGTGATGAAGACGATCGTCTTGCCCAGCTCCTGCTGCAGTTCGACGAGCTGCTCCTGCATCTCCTTGCGGATCAGCGGATCGAGCGCCGAGAACGCCTCGTCCATGAGCAGGATGTCGGTGTTCGACGCGAGCGCCCTGGCGAGGCCGACGCGCTGCTGCATGCCGCCCGAGAGCTCCGAGGGCATCTTGTCGCCCCAGCCGCCGAGGCCGACGCGCTCGAGGATGTGCTCGGCGCGCTCCCGCCGCTCGGCGGTGGGTACTCCCTGGATCTCGAGCCCGTAGCCCGCGTTCTCGAGCACGCTGCGGTGCGGGAGCAGCGCGAAGTGCTGGAAGACCATGGAGACGTGGCGACGACGCACCTCGCGGAGGCGCTTCGGCGACATGCCCGTGATGGTCTCCCCCATCACCGTGACGGTGCCGTCGGTCGGCTCGAGCAGGCCGTTCAGGGTGCGGATGAGCGTCGACTTGCCGGAGCCCGACAGCCCCATGACGACGAAGATCTCGCCGCGTCGCACGTCGAAGTCGGCGTCGATCACCGCGGCGGTGCCGAGCGGCGCGAGTTCGGCGCGACCGGCGCCGGCGCGGAGCCGATCGAGCGCCTCCTTGGGCTTCCGCCCGAAGAACTTGGTGAGGCGACGGACCGAGAGCGCCGGTGTTCCGGCCTCGGGTACGGGTGTTTCGGACATGGACTGGCTCCCGGAGCGCACGCCGAACGCCGCGCACGTCGAACGTGCGCGGTCGCGAATCGGGCAGGGCTGACTCGTGGGTCACGGCCGGGTTGACGGCGATTCGGATGCCTCGGCTCAAGCCCCGGTCTGGTGCGACCTCGGGCGAAACACGACTTCCGCGCATCCGGCCATCGGGGCCGGATGCCACGCCGCCGAACCATACGCTTCTGCATGCCGTTTTCGGAATGCAGAACCGCGGACTGGGCGATTCGGTCTTGCAGGACCGTGTCCACCGTATCGAGGTGGTCGTGACAAACCCAAATCGAGCCGCGCGTATTCCCTGCTGATCAGGGATTTTCATTCCCCGACTTCGGGACTACTCCCCCGCGGCCTGCAGCTTCGTGCAGTTGGCGCAGAGTCCGAAGACGTCGACGACATGCGCCGCACCGGTGAATCCGTGCTCGGCTGCGACCGTCTTCGCCCACGCCTCGACCTCGTCGGCGGCGATCTCGACCGTCAGCCCGCAGTTGCGGCAGATGAGGTGATGGTGATGCCCGGTCGTGCTGCACGCGCGATAGAGCGCTTCGCCGTCGGGCGACTGCAGCGAATCGGCCTCGCCGCTCGAGGCGAGATCGCCGAGCGCGCGGTAGACGGTCGCGAGTCCGATCGGGGAACCGCTCGAATGCAGGGTCGAATGCAGCGCCTGCGCGCTGATGAACCCCTCGGTGCCGTCGAGTGCTTCGCGAACGGCCTCTCGCTGCCAGGTGTTGCGCTTCATGCGATCCGTGCGTCCTCCGCGGTCTCCACCGGTATGGAGACTCGGTTCAACGGTAGCGCGCGAAGCTTGGAGATCCCCAGTGCGAGCAGGAAGAAGGCGGTGGCGGCGAGGGCGATCGCGGGGCCGGCCGCGATCTCGAACATCCGCGACGAGATGACGCCCAGCACGCCCGCCGCCGCGCCGATCACCGGGGCCGCGAACAACAGGCCCCGGAAGGATCGGACCATGAGCCGTGCGGCCGCGGCGGGTGCGGCGATGAGGGCGATCGCGAGGATCGCGCCGACCGCCGGCAGCGAGCTGACGACCGAGGCCGCCGTGAGGCCGAGCACGAGCAGCTCGATCGGCCATTCGCGGTATCCGGCAGCGCGGAAGCCGTGGGGGTCGAAGGTCGAGAATGCGATCTCCTTGCCGAACAGCGAGATGCAGACGACCGCGACGATGCCGACACATGCCGCGAGCAGAATGTCGCCGTCGCTCACCGTGAGGATCGACCCCATGAGCAGCGATTCGGCTCGAACGGGCAGCCCGGGGATCAGCGCCTGGAGCAGCGCACCGGCGGCGAACCCTCCCGTCAACACGATGCCGGCTGCCACCTGTGCCCCTTGCCGGCGAACGCGGGCGATGCCCGCCATGACCGCCACGAGCACGACGGATGCCACGGCCGCACCGGCCGGCACGCTCACGCCGAGGGCGGCCGCCGCCACGGCGCCGGGGTAGGTGCCGTGCGTCAGTGCCTGGGCGAAGAAGGTGCGACGCCGCACGACGACGAGGCTGCCGACCAGTCCGGCGCCGGCACCGATGATGATCGCGGCGATGAGCGCGCGTTCGAAGTACCCCATCAGCGCCCCTCCCCCGCTGCTCGAGTCGCCGCCGCGGCTTCTGCCGCCGGTCGCGGAGCGGCCGACGAAGGAGCTCGCGTCTCGAGACCCGGCCCACGTGTCCCCCGGCGGCTCCGACCGAAAGCGGTGCTCACCAGCAGCACGAGGGCGTAGCCGAGCACGAAGACCGCGACGACCGTGCTGCCGGCGGGCACGTCGACGCCGGCGCCGACCGAGATCGCGAACCCGAGGGCCAGGCCGAGCCATGCGGCGACGGCGGCGAAGACCGCCGCGGCGGGGAAGAGCCACCACAGGCGCGCGGTGGTCAGGCGCGCGACCGCACCGGGGACGATGAGCAGCGCGAGCACGAGCAGCGTTCCGATCGTGCTCGCCGCCGCCACCACGACCAGCGCGATCGCCGAGTTGAGCACGAGGTCGAGCACGAGCGCCGAGTCCCCGGCGGCGCGGCTGCCCTTCGCATCGAAGGCACGGTACAACTGCTGCTTGAGGGTGACCAGCACCATGACGAGCGCGATCAGGCTCACCGCGACGAGTGGCAGCACCTCGTCGGGCGGGATCGTCAGCACCCGGCCGAAGAGCAGGGCCTCGAGCTCGCCCGCGTAGTCGTCGCTGCGGGAGACGACGATGACACCGACGCTGAACGTCGCCGTCAGCACGATCGCGATCGCCGCGTCGGAGGTGATCCCGGCGCGGTCGAGCCAGGTCAGGGCGAGCGCGCCGGCGAGGGCGGCGATCGCCGCACCGGGCAGCAGGCCGGCACTCCCGCCGATGGCGAGGCCGATGGCCAGCCCCGGGAAGACCGCGTGGGTGAGCCCGTCGCTGATGAACTCGAGCCCCCTGAGGTTCACGAGCACGCCGACGAACCCGGCGACGACCGCAAGCACGAGCATCACGAGCAGGGCTCGCCCCATGAACGGGATGGCGAAGGCGCCGAAGAGCGCGTCGGTCAGCGACATCCGTCACCGCCCGACCGGATTGCACCGATATATGTCGCAGTCGGCATTCAGTGGCCCTCGTGCCCGGGCACCACGAGGGTGTGCTCGTCGATCTCGACTTCGACTCCCTCGAAGCACTCCTGCACGTTGCCGAGCGTGAGCACTGCTTCGACCGGTCCGCTCGCGAGCTGCGTGCGATTGACGAGCACCACCGAATCGCAGACCCGCCGAGCGAGATCGAGGTCGTGCGTCGAGACCAGCACGGCGACGCCGCGGGACTTGAGGGTGCGGAGCGTCTCGACGAGCGCATCGCGATTGGGCTGGTCGAGGCCGTTGAACGGCTCGTCGAGCAGCAGCAGCCTGGGATCGGAGGCCAGCGCTCGGGCGAGGAGACCGCGCTGCCGCTGGCCGCCCGACAGCTCGCCGAACGGCCGCTTCGCGAGCTCGGCGAGGCCGACGGTCTCGAGCGCGGTGCGCACGGCGGCACGGTCGGCGCGACCGGGCCAGCGGAGGAGCCCGAGGCCGCGGTAGCGGCCCTGCATGACGACCTGCTCGACGCTGATCGGGAAGTCGGGGTCGAGGTCGGCGGATTGCGGGAGGAATCCGACCATGCCGTTCGCGGCATGCTCCGCCCCCGCACCGCCGACGGGCGTACGGGCGCCGAACTCGATCGTGCCGGCCGTGCGCGGCACGAGACCGAGCACGCCCTTCAGCAGGGTCGACTTGCCCGCGCCGTTCGGCCCGATGAGCGCGACGGCCTCGCCCGGCGCGATGTCGAGCTCGAGACCGCTGACGCCCGTGCCACCGGGGTGGGTGAACGCGGCGCCGCGGAGGCGCAGCACGGGGGAGTCGTTCATGGCAGTCATCCTTGCAGTGCCGCGGGCAGGGCGGTAGGCGCGACGCCCCACGATTCGAGGATGAGCCGAGCGTTGTGCAGCTGGCTGCCGAGGTACGTGGCGCCGTCGCTGCCCTCGACGCCGAGCGAGTCGCCGTAGAGGGCGTCGGGGCCGGAGTAGACGGTGACACCGGCCTCGGCCGCGATAGTCTCCGCGGCCTTCGGCGAGATGGACGCCTCTGAGAACACGGCCGTCGCGCCGGTCGCACGGATGCGGTCGACGAGCGCATCGATCTCGGCGGCGCTCGGCTCGGCATTGTCGTCGAAGCTCGGGATGACGCTGCCGACGAAGGTGACGTCGTACGCGTCGATGAAGTAGGTGAACGCGTCGTGGTTCGTCACGAGCAGCCGCTGGGCGGCCGGCACGGTCTCGACGTTCTCGGTGATCCATTCGTCGAGCGAATCGAGCTTCGCAAGGTAGTCGGTCTCGTTCTGCGCGATCACGGCGGCATCGGCACCCGGCACCTCGGCGAGGCCGTCGGCGATGTTCTCCACCATCTGCTCGGCGAGCTCGGGGTCGGTCCAGATGTGGGGGTTGCCCGCGCCGTGGTCGTGTTCGGCGTCGTCGTGTTCGGCATGGTCGTCGTCTGCGGCATCCGACGCCTCGGACTCGTCGTGGGCTTCGGCCTCGTCGTGGGCATCCGCCTCGTCGTGGGCGTCCGCCTCGTGCTCGTCGGTGCCGTGGAGCTCGATGCCGGTGCTCGCGTCGATCAGCACGCCGTCGAAGCCGGAGGCCTGCACTGCGTCGTCGAGCCAGCTCTCGAGCCCGCCGCCGTTGACGACGAGCGCGTCGGCCTGCGCGAGCGCGAGCAACTGCGCGGCGGAGGGGTCGAAGCTGTGGGCGCTCTGGCCGGGGGAGAGGAGCTGGGTGACCGCGGCGCTGTCGCCGACGAGTTCGCGCGTGAAGTCGCCGACCTGGGTCGTCGTCGCGACGATCTCGGGTCCGCCGCCTGCAGCACCGGATGCCGCGGGCGCCGTGCACCCCGCCAGCGCCAGTGCCGACACGGCCAACACCGTCCCGCCGGCGAGGGCCGCGGGCAGTCGACGGGAGGCACTGGTTCGCGTGGTCATGAGTCCACCGTACGTCTTATTGATAATGATTGTCAAAACCATGAAGCGACCGATTCGGACACAATGAATGAACATCGGCGGGCGATCCCCGCATTCCCGCGAATCCTGTGCACAGCTCTGGCGAGTGTCGCACCGACGTGGGAGAGTGAAGCACGTGGATACGACGACAGCTCCTCTCACGTTGCATCCGTTCACCGTCGCCGATGCCGAGCGCGTGCTCTCGGGCGAGGTGGACCCCCACGACGGATGGGAAGGCGCCTACGCCTTCACCGACGAGCCCGAGCTGCTCGCCGAGTACCTCCGCACGGTGCAGCAGAACGGCGATCCGACGCCCTTCGGCCCCTACCTCGTTCGTCGAGGCGAAGACGGCCCGGCCATCGGGGGAGTGAACCTGTTCGGTCCGCCCGGCGACGACGGGGCCGTCGAGTTCGCATTCGGGCTCGTGCCCGCGGTGCGCGGCCAGGGCCTCTCGATCCACACCGTCGCGGCCGTCGTCGAGCTCGCCCGCAGCGCCGGCGTCGTCATCCTCCGCGCCGAGGCCGAAGTGCCGAACCTGCCCGCACGGCGCGCTCTCGAGGGCGCCGGATTCGCGCAGTCGTCGCGCACCTCAGAGGCGATCATCTACGAGCTGCACCTGTAACCGGCCTGGCTGGTTACCGAAGTTCGACCTGAAGCGGCGACTACTCGAGCAGCAGCGCCGGCTCTTCGATGATCGACGCGACGTCGGCGAGGAATCGCGACGCCACGTCGCCGTCGACCACGCGGTGGTCGAACGAGGCGCCGATCGTCGTGACGAAGCGCGGACGCACCTCGCCGTCGACGACCCACGGCTTCTGCTTGATCGTGCCGAGCGCGACGATCGCGACCTCGCCCGGGTTCAGGATCGGGGTGCCGGTGTCCATGCCGAAGACGCCGATGTTCGTGATCGTGATCGTGCCGTTCTGCATCTCGGCGGGCTGCGTCTTGCCCTCGCGCGCCGTCAGCGTGAGCTGCTCGAGCGCCGTGGCGAGCTCGACCATCGTCATCGCCTGCGCCTCCTTGACGTTCGGCACGATGAGGCCCCGCGGCGTGGCCGCGGCGATGCCGAGGTTCACGTAGTTCTTGACCACGATCTCGGTGTCGGTCCACTGGGCGTTGACCGTGGGGTTGCGGCGTACGGCCCAGATCATCGCCTTGGCCATGATCAGCAGCGGCGAGATGCGCACGCCGGCGTAGTCGGGGGAGGCCTTCAGTCGCTTCAGGTACTCCATCGTGCGGCTCGCGTCGACGTCGACGAAGACGCTGACGTGCGGCGCCTGGAAGGCGCTCTGCACCATCGCGCTCGCGATCGCCTTGCGCACGCCCTTGACGGGGATGCGCTCTTCACGGGCTTCGGGCCGCTCCGGCGTCTGGATGTTGCGGAAGACGCTCGCCTGGCTCGCCTCGCGGATCACGTCGTCGCGCGTGATGTCGCCGATCGGGCCCGTGGGCGCGACGCGCGACAGGTCGACGCCGAGGTCTTTCGCGAGCTTGCGGATCGGCGGCTTCGCGATGACGGGAAGCCGCGGGGTCGGGCGCGACGGCGCAGCGGCGACAGCAGCGGATGCCACGGCGCCGGCCGCGCCCGCAGGCGCCGCGTTCGCCGGAGCGGGCGGGGGAGTGGGGGCGGCGAGACGCCCGTGCGCCCCGTCGGGTGTGGCGTGCCGGCGGCGACGCGTGGCCGCCGGACCGGAGCTGCCGTGCCCGACGAGCACGGCGCCGCTGGCCTCAGCGGCATCGGCTGCCGGTACGGTGCCGTAGATCGGCAGTGACTCCGCAGCCGGTTCAGCACTGCCGGCGGTCACACCGGAGTCGACCACCGGCGCCGCGGTCGGCGCGGCAGGGGAATCCGACGCGAGCCCCGCGGCATCCGTCTGGATGACCAGGATCGGCGTGCCGACGTCGACGGTGCTGCCTTCTTCGACGAGGAGTTCGGAGACGACGCCCTCGAACGCGCTCGGCAGCTCGACGAGCGACTTCGCGGTCTCGATCTCGACGAAGACCTGGTCGAGGCTGATGCGATCACCGGGCGCGACGCGCCACTGCACGATCTCGGCCTCGGTGAGGCCCTCGCCGACATCGGGGAGGGGGAATCGGATCTCGCTCATACTCTTTACCCTCGCAGTCGGTCTATGCCGTCATCGTCATGTCAGTGCCGCGCGTCGCCGCGCCGCGTCAGTACGCCAGTGCGCGGTCGACGGCTTCGAGCACCCGGTCGGGGCTCGGCAGGTACTCGGTCTCGAGTGCGGCCGGGGGGAAGGGCGTGTCGAAGCCCGACACGCGCAGCACCGGCGCCTCGAGCGAGTAGAACGCGCGCTCGGCGACGGTGGCGGCGATCTCGGAGCCGACGGAGACGTTGCCGTACGCCTCCTGGGCGACGACGAGCCGCCCCGTGCGGTGCACCGACTCGAGCAGGGGTCCGTAATCGATGGGGGAGAGCGAGCGGAGGTCGACGACCTCGATGCTGCGCCCCTCGGTGGCGGCGATGTCGGCCGCCTGCAGCAGCGTCGCGATCATCGCGCCGTGGCCGACGACGGTGACATCGGTGCCCTGGCGCATGACGCGGCTCGCGTGCAGCGGCAGGCCGGCGTGGTCGAGGTCGACCGGCCCCTTCGGCCAGTAGCGGCTCTTCGGCTCGAAGAACAGCACGGGGTCGTCGGAGCGGATCGCCTCCTGGATCATCCAGTAGGCGTCGTGGGGGTTCGACGGGCTCACCACGCGGAGGCCCGGGGTGTGCGCGAAGTACGCCTCGGGGCTCTCTTGGTGGTGCTCGATCGAGCCGATGTGGCCGCCGTACGGCACCCGGATCACGACCGGCATCGAGAGGGTGCCGTCGTGTCGCACCGTCTGGCGTGCGAGCTGGGTCGTGATCTGGTCGAACGCGGGGAAGATGAAGCCGTCGAACTGGATCTCGATGACCGGGCGGTAGCCGCGCATCGCGAGTCCGATCGCGGTGCCGACGATGGCCGACTCCGCGAGTGGGGTGTCGAGGATGCGCCGCTCGCCGAACTCGGCCGTCAGCCCCTCGGTCACGCGGAAGACGCCGCCGAGCGGACCGATGTCCTCGCCCATGAGCAGCACCTTCTCGTCGGCGCGGAGCGCCTCGCGGAGGCCGGCGTTGATGGCCTTGGCCATCGAGAGCGTCTGCACGCCGCGTACGGGAGCCTCGCCGGTCGAGGGCGTGTCGCTCGCGACATCCGTCACGTGGTTCTCCTCTTCGGTGCGGGCGCTCATGCCGCGCCCCCTTCCGGGTTCTCGAACGAGGTCTCGAAGTTCTCGAGCCACGCGGCCTGCTCGACCATGAGGGGGTGCGGCTCGCTGTAGACGTGCTCGAAGATCGCCTCGCGCGTCGGTGCCTGCAGTTCGAGGGCGCGGCGGCGCAGGTCAGCGGCGATGTCGTTCGCCTCGGCCTCGACGTCGGCGAAGAACGAGGCGGATGCCCCGCGGCCCTCGAGCCACGTGCGGTAGCGCGTGATCGGGTCGCGCGCCTCCCAGTAGGCCACCTCGTCGTCGGTGCGGTACTTCGTGGGGTCGTCGGCGGTGGTGTGGGCGCCCATGCGGTACGTCACGGCCTCGATGAGGCTGGGGCCGTCGCCGGCGCGCGCCTCTTCGAGCGACTGCCGGGTGACCGCGTAGCTCGCGAGCACGTCGTTGCCGTCGACTCGGATGCCGGGCATGCCGAAGCCGCCGCCGCGGAGCGACAACGGGCTCCGCGACTGCCGTGCGACCGGCACCGAGATCGCCCACTGGTTGTTCTGGATGAAGAACACCTGCGGAGTCTGGTAGCTCGACGCGAAGACGAGCGCCTCGTTGGCGTCACCCTGCGAGGTGGAGCCGTCGCCGTAGTACACGAGCACCGCGGCATCCGTCTCGGGGTCGCCCGTCGCGGTCGCGCCGTCGAACTGGAGGCCCATGGCGTAGCCCGTGGCATGCAGCGTCTGCGACGCGAGCACGAGCGTGTAGAGGTGGAAGTTGCCGTTCTCCTCGGGGTTCCAGCCGCCGAGCGTCGCGCCGCGCAGCAGGGCCAGGACGCGCACGAGGTCGAGCCCGCGGATCATGCCGACGATGTGCTCGCGGTACGACGGGAACAGGTGGTCCTGCGGGCGCGCGGCGTGCGCAGAGCCCACCTGGGCGGCCTCCTGCCCGTGGCTCGGCACCCAGAGGGCGAGCTGGCCCTGCCGTTGCAGGTTCGCGCCGGCGACGTCGATGCGGCGCGAGACCGCCATGTCGCGGTAGAAGCGCTGCAGCTCGGCGTCGTGCAACGCCTCGACGAGCGGGAGATAGGCCTCGGCCTCGGGGGAGGGACGAAGTTCGCCCTCATGGGTCAGGAGCTGGACCGTCGGCGCGGTGAACTCTCTTTCGCGGGCTGCCACCGTTCCACGCTACCCGCTACTGCGGGTGCCCTTCTTGTGAGCCCGGTACAAGCTCACCCAGAATCGTGAGGAGGATGTCCACAGATTCCTCTTCACCGATCGAGATGCGGATGCCGTCGGGGGCGAACGCCCGGGTCACGATTCCGGCGTCGAAGAGACGCTCCGCCACGGCGGTCGTCGCCTCGCCGGCGGGGAGCCAGACGAAGTTGCTGCGCGCGACCGGCACCGGCCAGCCCTGCGCCACGAGGGTCGCGTGTACGCGATCGCGTCGATCGGCGATCGCCCCGACCCGCTCGAGCAGCTCGGCCTCGGCGGCGGGCTCGAGCGAGGCGATGGCAGCGGATGCCGCAGCAGCCGTGACCCCGAGGGGGATCGCCGTGGCGCGGGCGGCGTCGAGCAGTTCGACGGGACCGATGGCGTAGCCCACCCGGAGGCCGGCGAGGCCGTAGGCCTTCGAGAAGGTGCGGAGCATGACGAGGTTCGGGTAGCGGCCGATGAGCGTCGCCCCGTCGACGGCGTCGTCGGCGCTGCCGTCGCCGCGCACGAACTCCGCGTACGCCTCGTCGAGCAGCACGAGGCGGTCGGCGGGGACCTTCGCCATGAACGCCTCGAACTCGGCGGCGGTCACGACGACGCCCGTGGGGTTGTTCGGCGAGCAGACGATGACGACCCGGGTGCGGTCGGTGATCGCCGCCGCCATCGCGTCGAGGTCGTGGCCGTGGTCGGCGCGGTTCGGCACCATCACGCTCGTGGCGCCTGCCACCGTGACGAGGCCGGGGTAGGCCTCGAACGAGCGCCAGGAGTAGACGACCTCGTCGCCGGGTGCGGCGGCCGCGAGGATGAACTGCGCGAGGAGCGCGACCGACCCTGCGCCGATCAGCACCTCGTCGGCCGTGACGCCGAAGCGCTCGGCGAGCCGCTCGCGAAGGGCGAGCGCCGTGGCATCCGGGTACCGGTTGATGTCGTGCGCCGCGCTTGCGACGACCTCGACGACCGAGGGCAGCGGCCCGAACGGGTTCTCGTTGCTCGACAGCTTGAAGCCGTCGGCGGGCGCGGGGCGCCCCTGTCGGTACGGCGGAAGGGCGGCGATCTCGGGGCGCAGGCGTACGCGCGCCCCCGTGGGCTCCGGTGCGGTCACGATTTCCACCGTACTCCTTCGCTCCCGACTGGCCCGTCTGACAGAGTGGACGCATGCGGTTCATCGTCAAGGTCATCGTCATCGCGCTCGCCCTCTGGCTCACGACACTCATCGTGTCGGGCGTCAGCGTCGTGCCCTACGAGGACACCCAGCTCGCGACGGTGCTCACCTACCTGCTCGTCGCGCTCATCTTCGGCCTCGTGAACGCCATCATCGGCAACTTCATCAGGATCGTCGCGTTCCCGCTCTACGTGCTGACCCTCGGGCTCATCTCCTTCATCGTCAACGGCCTCCTGCTGCTGCTCGTGGACTGGATCAGCGACCTCATGGGCTTCGGCCTCGTTGTCGAGAGCTTCTGGTGGGGCGTTCTGGGCGCACTGGTGCTCGGTCTCATCAGCTGGCTCATCGGCTTGGTGCTCCGCCCGGTGTCGAAGGGCTGAGCTCCCGCGTCGCGATCCACCGGCTCATCTCACCCGGCCCGCCGCCGGTGAAGTCGACGAGCTGCTCGCGGAACGCCACGAGTCGCTCCTCCTCGGAGCCGTCGACGAGCGCTGCCGTCTCGCGATAGCGGAACAGCTCGTGGGCCGGAACCGCGGCGTCGTACTCGGCACCCGCTTCGAGCACGCTTCGCGAAACGGTGAGGCGGTCGGGCGACGGATGCCCCCAGCCACCGGTCGCGGGAACCAGATCCTCCTCGTGCTCGATCGAGAGCAGCGGCCTGCCGTCGGGGAGGACGGCCGAGGCGACGGGGCCGCCGACGCTCACGGCCGCGACAACGTTGAGTTCGGGGTCTGCTGCGAGGCCCGCGGCCGCGGCGCCGCCTCCCGAGTACCCGATCGGCACGATCGGATCGCCCGGCTTCGCCCCGGCGTCGGCGAGCGCCAGGCGGGCCGCGCGGTCGACCGCCGCCGAGTCGGCGCCGGCGAGGCGCAGCGCGTCGATGGCCGAATCGTCGGCGATGCCGTGCACGTTGCTCGTCATGTCGTTCGTCTCGGCGCCGGCCGTGGTGGTGAAGTCGACCGTGCCGCCGATGTAGACGACCCAGCGCGGGTCGGTCGCATCGCCATAGCGTTCCACCCGGATCTGCGCGTCGGCGTCGGACAACGGAATGCGCTCGATGAGATCGGCGACACCGGTGGGGGCGGCGACCGGGGCATCGAGGGGAGGCCCGTCGGTGCGGGCTGCCGGGCCGCCCGCACGCTGATGCACCGGCGCAGGCGGCGCCGCACGCCCGTCGGGCGGCTGACGTCGCACGCTCACCTGACCGTCGACGAGCACCCTGCTGCCGAAGACAGCACCGACCAACCCGGCGGCACCGAGGAGCAGCGACGCGGACTCGGGCGCGCGGATCTCGTGGCCCGCACCGACGGTGACCCCCGGGGGCACGAGCAGCGCGCCGCCGGCGACCTCGTCGACCGAATCGACCGCGGTCGCGACGAACGAGACGAACTCGGGGCTCTGGAGCACGTCGTCGAGATCGTCTCCACGCGCGAACGCGATCGCGGCAGCGCCCGCGGCGATCGCCTGCACCGTCACGAGCGGAAGCACGTGCAGCGAGAAGCCCAGAGCCCACGCCGCGACCTGGCCGCCGAGTCGCGCGTAGTGGTCGATCGACGCCTCAGCGGCACCGTATCGTTCGCCGGCTTCGACGAGCGCGGCGCGCAGTTGCCTCGCACGCTCGTTCGCCGTCTCCACCGCTCTCCCGCCCGACCTCAGGTCGGCCGCCGCTCGGCCGAGCCCTCCTGCGGAGATCGAACTCTGCATGGGGGAGTCCACGACGGGCGCGAGCGCCTCCAGCCGCCCGGTCAGCTCGCCGAACGTCGCCCCCCATCCGGCGAGCACGGCATCGATGGATCCGAGCCGCGCCGCCTCCTCGAAGAGTTCGGCGGTGGCGACGGCCGTCGAGCCGCCCCCGGAGATGATCAGCTCACCCATGCGCCCCGCCCCGCTCCGTGCCAGTCGTCGGTGCGCATGCCCGCCGCACGTGCCGCCGCGGCATCCTGCACGGCCTCGAGTTCGCGGATCGTCGCCTCGATCACCGGGGCGGCGGCGTCGAGACACGACTGCGCTCTGGTCACCTCGGTGCCGAGCTCGGCAAGCCTGGTGGCGTAGGCCTCGGATGCCTCGGAACGCCAGGACGTGCACCGGGCCGCGGGCAGGCTCGGAGCGGCATCCGCGATGACGCTCGCGAGCTCGCGCACGGCGTACAGCACCGACCGGGCCTCCATGAGCTGCTGCTCGAGGGCGAGCCTGCCGAGGGCGAGCGACGCCTGATCCAAACCGTCCATTCGTCGATCCTCGCGGCGGCGGTGCGACGATCCTCGGGCCCATACGAGATCGTTGAGCGGCGAGCGAAGGCTCCAGCTGTGGAGGGGGAGTGTCGCCTCAGTCGGCGAGCACCGCGTCGAGCGCGTGCACGCCGACCCGGCCGAGCCGCCCGGAGGCGCCGATCGCGTCGATGATCGCGCTGCCGAGCACGAGCGCCCAGCCGCGGGCGCGGTCCCACATCGCGGCGTCCGTCGCGCGAAGCCGGTCTATCTCGGCGCGGAAGACCGCGCGCGCCGGGGCATCGAAGGTGAGCCAGGCCGTGGCGAGATCGCCGGCAGGGTCGCCGGCGCAGACATCGCCGAAGTCGATGACCGCTGCCAGATCGCCGGATGCCGCGAGCACGAGGTTCGCGGGATGCAGGTCTCCGTGCAGCCAGGTCGGCGGGCCTGACCATTCCGCCGCGGCGAGTCCACGGTTCCAGACGGCGCGGAGCGCCTCGATTTTTTCGGGTTCCGACGCGAGTCCGCGCTCGAACCTCCCCTGCACGACCTCGTCGCGCTCGGCGAGCGGCACACCGCGATAGGGGTTGGTCGGGGCGTCCGCGGGCGCGGAGACCGCGAGCTCCGCGACGAACCCCGCCAGTGACGTGGCGGCGGCGGCTCGTGCCGAGGGAGCCACGTCGGCCGCACTCACCCCGTCGAACCAGGGCAGGATGCTCCACGGGAAGCCGAACCCGAGTTCGGGGTCCGGGCGGCCGATCCGCACGGGCGCCGGCACCGGCACCGTGACGCGCGAGGCGATCTCGGGCAGCCAGCGCTGCTCGTGCAGCACGAGACCGGCGGCGATCGTGCGCCGCGGCAACCGCACCAGGTGGTGCTCGCCGAGGCGGAACATCGCGTTGTCCCATCCGTTCGCGACCAGTTCGATCGGCCCGGCGAGATCGGGGTGCTGCGCCGCCACGAGCTGGCCGGCCAGTCGTGCATCGACGAGGATGTCAGGCTCGGGGGCATCCGTCATCGGCTCACCCCCGTCTGCTCGCCTCGCTCGACCGCCCAGCGTACCGCCCCCGAACTGGTGCTGTGCGATCGCCCGAAGTCGTCCACAATGGAACCCATGACGCGAGCGGATTCCGCGGGGGACGACGCGCCGCCGTTCAGAGTGTCGTTCGTGTGCACGGGAAACATCTGTCGCTCTCCGATGGCGGAGGTGGTGCTGCGCGCACACGCCGATCGCGCCGGGCTCGGCGACCGGCTGTCGATCGAGTCCGCGGCGACGGGCGACTGGCACGTCGGCGAACCCGCCGACCGGCGCACGGTCGATGCCCTCGAACGCGCCGGGTACGACGGGAGCGGTCATCGGGCGCGCCAGTTCGAGGCGACCGACTTCCCGCGGCTCGACCTCGTGGTGGCCTTCGACCGCGGGCAGGCGCGCATCCTGCGCAACTGGGCGCCGGGCGCGGCCGAGCAGGAGAAGGTGCGGATGCTGCTCGAGTTCGGGCCCGATTCGGCCGAGCTGCAGGACGTTCCCGACCCCTACTACTCCGACGAACCGATGTTCGATCGAGTCCTTGAGATGATTGAACGGTCGACGTCGGCGCTATTCCGGCAACTCGCACCAGCACTCAGACAAGGAATCCGATGACTTCGCTGCCTCCCCAGCCGCTCAGCCCCCTCGACGGACGGTACCGATTGGCGGTCGGCGAGCTCGGCGAGCACCTCTCAGAGGCCGGTCTCAACCGGGCGCGCGTGCACGTCGAGGTCGAGTGGCTGATCGCCCAGACCGACCGCGGCTTCTTCGGCTCGTCGCCGCTGACCGACCACCAGAAGGCGAGCCTGCGCCAGGTCGTCGCCGACTTCGGCCAGCCCGACATCGACGAGCTCGCAGGCCTCGAGGCCACCACCCGGCACGACGTCAAGGCCGTGGAGTACTACGTGCGCCGCCGCCTCTCCGACCTCGGCCTCGACGCGATCGCCGAGCTCACGCACTTCGCCTGCACGAGCGAGGACATCAACAACCTCTCCTACGCGATCACGGTGCGCGACGCCGTGCGCGACGTCTGGCTGCCGAAGTACCGCGCCGTGATCGAGACGATCGAGGCGCTCGCCCGCGAGCACCGGGACGCCTCGATGCTCTCGCGCACCCACGGCCAGCCGGCCACGCCGTCGACCATGGGCAAGGAGCTCGCGGTCTTCGCGTACCGCCTGCGCCGCATCGAGCGCCAGGTCGAGGCGACCGAGTACCTCGGCAAGTTCTCGGGCGCGACCGGCACCTTCTCGGCGCACGTCGTCGCCGCCCCGGATGTCTCGTGGCCCGAGGTCTCTCGCGAGTTCGTCGAGTCGCTCGGCCTCACCTGGAACCCGCTCACCACGCAGATCGAGTCGCACGACTGGCAGGCCGAGCTCTACGGCAAGGTCTCGCACGCCAACCGCGTACTGCACAACCTCGCGACCGACATCTGGACCTACATCTCGCTCGGCATCTTCCGCCAGATCCCCGCGCCCGGCGCGACCGGCTCGTCGACGATGCCGCACAAGGTCAACCCGATCCGCTTCGAGAACGCCGAGGCGAACCTCGAGCTCTCGAGCGCCCTGCTCGACTCGCTCGCCGCGACCCTCGTCACCTCGCGCATGCAGCGCGACCTCACAGACTCGAGCGCCCAGCGCAACATCGGCGTCGGCTTCGGGCACTCGATGCTCGCCCTCGACAACATCCAGCGCGGCCTCGGCGAGATCGACCTCGACCTCACGGTGCTCGCCGCCGACCTCAACGGCAACTGGGAGGTGCTCGGCGAGGCGATCCAGACGGTCATCCGCGCCGAGGTCGTCGCCGGCCGGTCGACCATCGCCGACCCCTACGCGATGCTCAAGGAGCTCACCCGCGGCAAGCGGGTCGGCGCCGCCGAGCTCGCGGAGTTCGTGAACGGCCTCGAGATCGGCGATGCCGCGAAGCAGCGCCTGCTCGCCCTCACGCCGCAGTCGTACACCGGCATCGCCTCGGAGCTCGTCGACCGCCTGAGCTGACGTCGCGCCGCGGCATCCGCCCCAGGGCAGGATGCCGCGGTCGGTGCGTGGTGCCGCGGTCGCCGACTCGCGTCAGCGACCGGGGGTGCCGGGCTCGGCCGGGCCGTCGGTCTCGTCGGGCTTCGACGCATCCGGCGCGGTCGGCGCATCGGGCGCGGACGCGGCACCGCCGTCGATCTCGGCCGTCTCCTCGGCGTTGGGCTTGATCGCCATCGAGAGCAGCGCGAGCGTCATGAGCACGGCGATGAAGGCGATGCCGGCGACGATCAGGGCGAGGGTGAGGTCGCGGGCGGTGACGAGCACCACGACGCCCGTGAAGACGGCGGCGATCGCGGCGCCGCCGACGTACTCGATGGGGCGGAGCATGTCGCGCCGGCTCGGCTTGTAGTCACCGGGGGTGTTGGTCACGAGGTCTGCTCCGTTCCGGGGGCGTCGGGCGCGCCATCCGCTGGGCTGGTGGCCCACTTCAGCGAGAACCCGCCGATCACGAGGTAGACGCCGAGGATGACGAGGTAGCCGCCGAGCAGGCCGACCGCGGTGACGGCGTCGAGCGGGATGACGAGGAACACGAGCGCGAGGATCGCGGTGAAGGCGCCGGCGGCGATCCAGTCGCGCGCGGCCGGAGTGCGGCCGCGGGCGCGGAGGCCGGCGAAGAGTTCGAGGATGCCGGTGATGGCAGCCCAGACGCTCACGAGGTAGAGCAGGAACGCCAGCCCGCCGGGCACGGTGAGGGCCAGCAGGCCGGCGGCGACGGTCACCACGGCGGCGATCACGAAGAACGAGCGGATGCCGCGCTCCGCCGTGAACCGCAGTGACAGCGCACCCGTGATGAGGCCCGACACGACGGCCCAGAGGCCGAAGACGAGGAGGCCGAACTCGGGGGAGTGGTTCTGCGAGAAGGTGATGACGGCGGCGGGCACGAGTGCCAGGATGCCGCGGACGACCGGGACGACCCAGTACCGGGCACGCTCGGGAGCGGCGGCGATGGCCACGACGACCTCTTTCACATCGGTTGGGGTACCGATCCATCCTACGTTGGCGGCGCGGGCGCCGAGTCCGGGGCCGGTGCCGCATCACCGACGGGTGCGTTCCGGGCGACGAGGGCGGCGCCGAGCCGGCGCAGCTCGCGCCGGAGCGACTCGGGCTCGACGACCTCGAGGAACTCGGCCCACCCGGCGAGGCCGCGAGCGATGATGGCCTCGGTCGGGGCGGTCACGACGACGCGCGAGCGGCCTGGATCGAGGTGCGCCTCAGCGACGGCTCGCTGGCCGAACTGCGTGTGCAGCAGCGCCACGACGCCCGAGTCGACGATGACCGTCGCGGTCGCGGCGGCACGCTGCTGTTCGACTGCGGCGGTGACGCGCTCCCAGACCTCGACGAGGTCGAGGTCGTCGGGGCGGTCCGCCGGTTCGTCGGTGGGCACGGCGTCGAGCATCCGATCGACGCGGTAGGTGCGCTCGGCGCCGTCGACTCCGCCGAGCAGGTACCAGTGCTCCTGCTTCTGCACGAGTCCCCACGGGTCGACAATGCGATCGGCGGGCTCTCGGTTCCACGCGGCGTATCGGATGCGGAGACGCACGCGCTCGACGATCGCGGCTTCGAGCACGGGCAGCAGCTCGGGTCGCTCGCGAGCCGGCCTGCCCCACTCGCCGGGATCGATGACGACGGCCTCGGCCGCCGCCTCAGCGTCGGTGCGGAAGGTCTCGGGCAGCGCGCGCACGAGCTTGCGCAGCGCCGCCTTCGCCTCGGGGGCGACGGATGCCGCGGGTCCCACGAGCAGGAACAGTGCCCGTGCTTCACTCGACGACAGGCCGCTGAGATCGGTGCGGGCTCCGCCGAGGAGCTGCCATCCGCCGCCGCGGCCGGCCTGCGGGTAGACGGGGATGCCCGCGGCGGACAGGGCCTCGAGGTCGCGCCGCGCGGTTGCGACCGAGACCTCGAGCTCGTCGGCGAGCTGCGCGGCGGTCACCCGCCCCCGAGCCTGCAGGGTGAGGAGCACTGCCACGAGACGGTCTGCGCGCATGACTTCATTCTTGCGAACAAAGTAGTCAAGAGGTGAGCACTTCTGCGTTCGAGACTGGTATCAGCAGTTCGAAACCGGATGTCACACCGAGAGGAAACCACCCATGCTCAGGGGATTCTCCACCGTCAGCTACTACGCCGCCGACCTCGAGGCGGCCACCGCCTGGTACGCCGAGGTGCTCGGCGTCGAGCCCTATTTCCACCGGCCGGGCTACGTCGAGTTCCGTGTCGGCGACTTCCAGCACGAACTCGGCATCATCGACGCCCGGTACCGCCCGACGTCGTCCGAGATGCCCGCGGGAGAGATCGTCTACTGGGCCGTCGATGATGTCGCGGCCGCGTTCGACCGTCTCCTCGCGCTCGGCGCGACGAGCTATCAGCCTCTGATGGAGCGGGGCCCTGGCTTCACGACCGCGTCGGTCGTCGATCCGTTCGGCAACATCCTCGGCGTGATGTTCAACCAGCACTATCTCGACGTGCTCGCCGGGCGGTGAACCGGCGCCGTCGGGCGGTGAGCGCCGGCTCACCGCCCGACCCGGTCACAACGCCCGCAGGATGTCCTCCACCCGAGCCTTCGCGTCGCCGAAGAGCATCTGGGCGTTGTCGCGATGGAAGAGCGGGTTCGCCACCCCGGCGTAGCCGGCCGACATCGAGCGCTTGAACACGATGACGTTCGACGCCTCCCACACCCGCAGCACCGGCATGCCGGCGATGGGGCTGCCCGGGTCTTCGGCGGCCGACGGGTTCACCGTGTCGTTCGCCCCGATCACGAGCACGACCGACGTCTTCGCGAAGTCGTCGTTGATCTCGTCCATCTCCTCGACGATGTCGTAGGGCACTTTCGCCTCCGCGAGCAGCACGTTCATGTGCCCCGGCAGTCGGCCGGCGACGGGGTGGATGCCGAAGCGCACGTCGACGCCCCGCTCGCGCAGACGGCTCGTGAGCTCGGCCACGGGGTACTGCGCCTGTGCCACGGCCATGCCGTAGCCCGGCGTGATGATGACCGACCCGGCGTCGCGCAGCAGCTCCGCGGCATCCGCTGCCGTGACCTCGCGGATCTCGCCCGCCTCCTCGCCGTCGCTCGACGACGTCGGCGCGGCGATGCCGAAGCCGCCGGCGATCACCGAGATGAACGAGCGGTTCATCGCCTTGCACATGATGTACGAGAGGTAGGCACCCGAGGAGCCCACGAGCGCACCGGTGACGATGAGCAGGTCGTTGTTGAGCAGGAAGCCCGCCGCGGCCGCCGCCCAGCCCGAGTAGCTGTTGAGCATCGAGATGACGACCGGCATGTCGCCGCCGCCGATGGAGGCGACGAGGTGCCAACCGAGCGCGAGCGCGAGGGCCGTCACCACGACGAGGAGCCACAGCTCGGGGGTGATGACGTACCAGACCGTGAGCGCGACGAAGGCGACGAGCGCCCCGAGGTTCAGCACGTTCTTGCCGGGCAGCATGAGCGGCGCCGACGACATGCGGGCCGAGAGCTTCAGGAACGCCACGATCGAACCGGTGAAGGTGACACCGCCGATGAAGACGCCGATGAAGACCTCGGCGTGGTGGATGTCGAGGAGTGCCCCGCTCATACCGGTGACCTCGAGGGCGCCGTTCCAGCCGACGAGCACGGCGGCGAGGCCGACGAAGCTGTGCAGCAGGGCGATGAGCTCGGGCATGCCGGTCATCGCGACGACGCGCGCCCGCCAGAGGCCGATCGCTCCGCCGACGAGCACGGCCACGACGAGCAGGATGAGGCCGGTCGTCGCCTGCGGCGAACCCCAGGCGTCGGCGAAGGTCGCGTACACGGTGGCGACGAGCGCGATGGTCATGCCGGCGATGCCATAACCGACACCGGCTTTGGCGGTGTCATGCCGACTGAGCCCCGCGAGGCTCATGATGAACAGCAGCGCCGCGACGATGTAGGCGGCTCCGGCGATCGATGCCGGGGTCAGCAGTGTCGTGGCCTCTGCGGTGTTCACGAGATCTGCAGCGGTCACGAGATCAGCCACTTTCGGCTCCAGTCTTGGCGTTGTCGGCGGCTCCGCGCGCGAACATCGCGAGCATGCGTCGGGTCACGGCGAAACCGCCGAAGATGTTGATGCTGGCCAGCAGCACGGCGACGGTCGCGATGACCTGCACGACGAGCACCTCGCTCGTGATCTGCACCATCGCGCCGACGATGATGATGCCCGAGATCGCGTTCGTCACGCTCATGAGCGGCGTGTGCAGCGCGTGCGCCACCTTGCCGATCACGTAGAAGCCGACGACGACCGCGAGCACCAGCACCGTGAAGTGCTGCGGCAACGGGGGCGGCGCGATCGCGTTCACCAGGAAGAGCGCCGCGATGCCGATCGCGACGAGCACGACCCTCTTCACGGGCGACATCGGCCGCTTGGGCTCCGGTGCGGCTGCGGCATCCGTCGCACCCGAAGCGGATGCCGCGGCCGCCGGTGCCGCTGAAACCTGCACAGGGGGTGGCGGCCAGGTGACGGCGCCGTCTCGCGCGACGGTGACCGATCGCTGCACGACGTCGTCGAAGTCGAGCACGAGCTCGCCGTCCTTCGCCGGGGTCAGGAGCTTCACGAGGTTCACGACGTTGGTGCCGTAGAGCTGCGAGGCCTGCGTCGGCAGGCGGGACGCGAGGTCGGTGTAGCCGAGGATCACGACGCCGTTCGGCGTGACGATGCGCTCGCCCGCGACGGAGCCCTCGACGTTGCCGCCCATGCCCGCCGCCATGTCGACGATGACACTGCCCGACTTCATGCTCGCGACGTCTGCGGCGGTGATGAGTCGCGGCGCTGCCCGGCCGGGGATGAGTGCCGTCGTGATGATGATGTCGACATCGGCCGCCTGCTCGGAGTAGATCTCGGCTGCCCGCCGGTCGTAGTCCTCGCTCGTGGCCTTGGCGTAGCCGTCGGTCGACTGCTCGACCTCGACCTCGACCTTCAGGTACTCGCCGCCGATCGACTTGACCTGGTCGGCGACCTCTGGCCTCGGGTCGGTGGCCCGCACGATCGCGCCGAGGCTCGATGCCGCGCCGATCGCGGCGAGGCCGGCGACACCGGCACCGGCGACGAGCACCTTGGCGGGCGGTACCTTGCCGGCCGCGGTGACCTGGCCCGTGAAGAACCGGCCGAACTCGTGCGCCGCCTCCACGACGGCGCGGTAGCCGGCGATGTTCGCCATCGAGCTGAGCACGTCCATCGACTGGGCGCGCGAGATGCGCGGCACGGCGTCCATCGCGAGTGCCGTGACGCCGCGGGTCGCAAGCGCCTCGAGCAGCTCGGGCTTGAAGGCCGGCGCCAGCAGCGCGATGAGCGTGGCACCCGGCGTCAGCTGTGCGATCTCGGCCTCGCTCGGGGCGTTGACCTTCAACACGAGGTCGCTCGCGAACGCGGCGGTGCCGTCGACGAGCTCGGCGCCCGCCGCGACGTAGGCGTCGTCGGGGAAGGCCGACCGCGCGCCGGCCCCCGCCTCGACGACGACGTCGTAGCCGAGGGCGATCAACTGCTTCACGGTCGCCGGCGTGGCGGCGACGCGGGTCTCGGGTCTCTGTTCGGTGACGACACCGATGCGCGTCATGCGGTACTCCTCATTCGTCTTCTCCATCGAAGCGGTGCTCGTCGTGCATCTTCACCATCGAAGTCGCGCACCTCGTTCGTTTCTCCATCGAAGCGCTCGGCTTCACCATCGAAGCGGCAAGCTCGGTGGCTTGCGCTCGCTCAGCGTAGAACGCGAGCGGCGATGATCGGGAGGAATTCGCCGGAATCGGAGGTGAAGGAACCGCGGTTCTTTCGCCCAGCGGAAAAGTCCCCGTCCGATGATCGATCGAGGCGTTCTAGTATCGGACGAGCACCGTGATGTCGAGCGGCGGCAGGAAGGCAGGGCGATGGTCACCGACGACGCCACCCGGGCCGGGTCGCAGACGCTGAGCCGTGGCATCCGGATTCTCGAGGTCCTGGCCGATGCCGACCGCGCCCTCTCGATCGACGAGGTCGCCGCGGCGCTCGGCGTGCACCGCTCGGTCGCGTACCGGCTCGTGCGCACCCTCGAGCACCATGGCCTCGTCACGCGCGACGCCGCCGGGCGCCTCGCACTCGGCACCGGGCTCGCGGCCCTCGCCTCGGGCGTCGCGCGCGACCTGCAGCACCTCGCGCTGCCCGAGCTCAACGCGGTCGCGAACGAACTCGGCATGACCTGCCTGCTCGCGGTGCTCGCCGACGCCGAGGAGGCCGTCACCCTCGTGAGCGCCTCGCCCCGCCAGTCCGTCGCGGTGGTGTCGTACCGCCCGGGCCACCGGCATCCGATCACGCGCGGCGGACCCGGCAAGGCGATCCTGCTGAGCCTGCCCGAGAGCGCCTGGCCCGCCGAGGTGCCGAGCGGCCTGCGCGACGAGATCGCCGAGAGCCGTCGCCGCGGCTACGCTCTCAGCCACGACGAGGTCGTGCCGTCGCTCGCGTCGGTCGCGGTGCCCCTCGTGCTGCCGGGGCAGCCCCCGGCGTCGATCGCGGTGATCCACGTCTCGTTCTCGCAGCCCGAGGCCGAGATCGCCGAACGTCTGCGACTCGCGGCCGAGGCGGTCACGCGCGCGTACGGCGCCTGACCGCTCCGCCGCTCACGTCGGTCTCATCTCGCGAGCATCTGCCCCGCGAAGAACTCGCCGAGTTCGGCGGTCGCCGACAGCGGCAGCACCTGCGCGACGTATCCGTCGGGTCGCACCACGACGACCGCGCCGTCGCGCGAGATGCCGCGCTCCTCGAAGATGTCGGTCGGGCACCAGAAACTCGGTGCGGCGGCGAAGACCTTCTCCCAGTCCATCAGGCCGAGCGGCCCGGTCTTCGGACGGAACAGCTCGGGGGCGCGGGTGATGTCGATCACCTCATGCGGCTGCTGATAGATCACCTTGACGTCGAACACGGCGTCGACGTCGGCACCCGCCGGGGTGAATCGAGCGAGCGGCGCGTCGGGCGACGACATCCATTCGGCCCACTCGTTCAGAGCGGATGCCTCGCCCGCACCGGGTGCGTCGGCGAAGGCGTACACACGCCAGCGGCCGTCGGCCTTCGCGTGGTGCCCGAGGTGCACGACGTTACCGTCGCAGACGAACGACACCTGCGACGACTTGAAGCGCTTGCCGATCGGGAACCCGGTCGCGAGCTCCTGGTGCTCGGCGTCGCCCGTGATCATCGACGGCCCGTACTGCGTCATGAAGCCCGACGGGAACTCGGCGGTGCCGAGGTAGAAGGTCGCGAGCTCCTGCGGGTCGGAGATCTCCTCGGGCTTGCGCGCCATGAGCGACGACCACTCGCGGTCGAAGTCGATGAGCTGCTGGGCGACGGGCTGCCGCTCGGCCGAGTAGGTCGAGAGCAGCGACTCGGGCGCGAGCCCCGACACCACCGAGCCGAGCTTCCAGCCGAGGTTGAAGCCGTCCTGCATCGACACGTTCATGCCCTGACCGGCTTTCGCGCTGTGCGTGTGGCACGCGTCACCGGTGAGGAACACGCGGGGCGAGGCATCCGCCGCATCGCTCGAACGGTCGTCGAAGTGGTCGGTGACCCGGTGCCCGACCTCGTACACGCTGAACCAGGCGACGTCGCGCACGTCGAGCGTGTACGGATGCAGGATGTCGTTGGCCTTCGCGATGATCGCCTCGATGGGGGTCTTCCGCACCTCGTGGTTGTCGTCTTGAGCAACCTCGCCGAGGTCGATGTACATGCGGCTGAGGTACCCGCCTTCGCGGGGGATGTGCAGGATGTTGCCCGCGACCGAGTTGATCGCGCACTTGGTGCGCCAGTCCGGGAAGTCGGTGTTGACCACCACGTCCATCACGCCCCACGCATGGGCCGAGATGCCACCGAGGTGCTTGCGCCCGATGGCCTCGCGCACGCCGCTGCGGGCGCCGTCGCACCCGGCGACGTACTTGGCGCGCACGGTGCGCTCTTCGCCGGCGCGCTCGCCCGCGACGTAGCGCAGCCGCACCTCGACGGGGTAGTCGCCCGCCTCTGGCGTGCCGGCCTCGTGCACGGTGAGCCCCGTGAACTCGACGCCGTAGTCGGGTGCGATGCGCCCGGGGCCGTGGGCGGCGGCTTCGGCGAAGTAGTCGAGCACGCGCGCCTGGTTCACGATCAGGTGCGGGAACTCGCTGATCTTGTAGCCGTAGTCTTCGGTGCGCGACGTGCGGATGATGTTCTGCGGAGCCTCGGGATCGGGCCCCCAGAAGTTCATGTAGCCGATGTTGTAGGCCTCGGCGGTGATGCGCTCGGCGAAGCCGAACAGCTGGAAGGTCTCGACGCTGCGCGGCTGGATGCCGTCGGCCTGGCCGAGCACGAGGCGGCCGTCGCGACGCTCGACGATGCGCGTGACGACGCCGGGGTACTGCGAGAGCTGCGCCGCGAGCAGCATGCCGGCTGGGCCCGATCCGACGATCAGCACGTCGATCTCGTCGGGCAGCTCCGCGGGGCGATCGATGCCGACGCCTGCCGCGGGCTGCACTCGCGGGTCACCGGACACGTAGCCGGAGTGGTGGAACTGCACAGCTTCTCCTCACTGCTCTGTGGGCACGTCTCGGTGGACCGTGGGCCGGCACCTCTCGTGTTCGATAATAGAATGCGTCATTCTCATATCGCGCACTCATCATAAGCCTGCGGTCGAGGGCGGGCAAACCCCCGCTCAGCTCACCCGGCGTCGGCCGTGCTCGACGCGGGAACAGCCGTGATCCGCGGCCACCAGCAGCGCACGGCCGCGCGATAGCCCCGGAACTCGTCCCCGAACCGAGCCTCGAGGTCGGATTCCTCATGCGGCCGCACCGCGAAGTTCCACACGAGCGATCCGAGGACCGCGTAGACGACGACCAGCCAGGAGGAGAGAATGAGCCCGACCGCCACGCCCTGCACGATCCCCGAGAGCGCCATCGGATTGCGCACGTATCGGTACGGGCCGGCGATGACGAGACGATTCGGCATCGCCGCAGGCAGCGGCGTGCCGTCGCCCCTCGTCGACATCGCTGCGGCCGACCAGATTCCCAGCGCGCTCGCGAGCAGCAGCACCACGAGCCCGGCGATCCGGATGAATGCGGGGAACCCGACGGCGAGACCCCATCGTTGCTCGAGGAGGTCGATGACGAGCGGGCCGACCACGAGGAACAGTCCCCAGAACACGACGATCTGGGCTGCGGTGCGAGCCGCGTGCACCGCGACGCCGCCCCGGGCATCGGCCGGCGCGAAGGCGAAGGGGCCGACGAGGATCCACTCGGTCGGCACCCGCCCGAGGATCAGGAGACACAGGGCGAAGACGGAGGCGCCTGCCGCTGCGGCCATGAAGAGCACGCCCCACCCTGCTTCGGACGTGAGGGTCGCGTAGCCGGCCAGGGCGACCGTGACGGCCATCGTCCATCCGGTGGCCAGAACGGCGGCGAACCGAAGCCCGAACGCGGCCGCCGCCGAGGCGCCGACGAACAGCGGCACGTCGAGGACCGCGACCATGACGGGGTCGAGTCCGCCGAGGGTGGCCTCGCGCACAGCGGGCGACAGGAACACCGCGACCCACCACACTGCGCCGGCGATCGCCTGCACGGCGAAGTACCTCCGACCCCAACGCATGGCCAAACGGTAACACCGTCGGTGCGGGCCGGGAGCACGCCGGAATCGCCCGGGCGCGTCTGCGGCCGAGGCTAGGCTTCGAGCGTGACTCCGCCGAACGAACGACCGAAGATCGTGATCACCCGCGTCGACACGGCCCCGGATGATCTCGCGGCGCAGCTGCCCGTTCATGCCGAGCTGGTGCGGATCCTGCCCGGCTCCGATCGACCCGACTACGCCCTCGCCATCGCGAAGAAGCCGATCCACTTCCGCACCACGCTGACCGCACTCGAGCAGGCCGGCGTCGACCCGAGCGCGGCCGACCCGCAGATGATCCGCGTGCACGACGACGGCACGGCCGACCTCGTCGTCTTCGGACTGGTGCTGTGCGCCCGTGTGGCCGGCGAGACGATCCACCTCGCCATGGAGGACTTCCCGGTGAACATCGCCTACATCATCGACAACACGCAACTGGGCGACGCTTCGGTGGACTTCGCCAAGAGCTACTTCGCCGCGATCGGCTTCGTCAGCATGGAGGCATCCGGCTCGCCCGTCTCACCCGCGTAGCGCGGAGACACCGGCGAGGGGCTCTCGGCAGCGACATCCGCTCTGCGTCGGCGGGCCGCGGCGACGCGGTCGATCACGAATCCGATCACGAGGGCGAAGGCCACCCCGAGCACCGCACTGAGGAGCGGTTTGCCCTCGAGCCACTGTCCGGCCAGGATTCCGATGCACGCGCTGTAGACGGCCCAGGTCACCCCGGCCACGGCGCTGATGGGCAGGAAGCGGCGCCAGGGATAGCGCAGGGCCCCGGCCGACATGTTGACGACCACGCGGCCGACCGGGATGTAGCGAGCGCCGAAGATGACCGGCGTGCCCCGGTGCACGAACGCTCGCTGCGCTCGAACGAATGCCGCCGAGACCCGCGGACCTCGCATCCAGTGGAACCGCGTCGTGCCGACCGCACCGCCGATCGCGTACGCGATGTTGTCGCCGATCGTCGCGCCGACCGCGGCGACGAGGCACAGCAGCAGCACCGTGGCGGGGTCGCCGGCAGACGCGGCGACCGCAGCGGCGGCCACGAGCACCATCTCACTCGGGATGGGCGGGAAGAAGCCGTCGATGACCGCCGTCGAGAACATGACGAGGAGGAGCCACGGCGAGGCCGTGGCCTGCAGGATGAAGTCGTTGAGAACGTCCACCTCTCGACGCTACGAACGCCATCCTCGTCGGCGCGTCCCTCGGCGGTATCGCCCGTGTAGTACTTCGGAGTGATCTCGACGGGTCACGCGGTACCCGCGTCGTACGGTGCCCCGATACTCAGCCGAGCGGGATCTCGGTCAGTGGCGACCCCGTGTCGCGCATGCCCGGTTCGAGCGGCAGTGCGTCGACCACGCGGCGCAACCGGTCGGAGAGCTCGCTCGCCATCAGTTCCTCCTCCGTGCATTCTTGCGGGCGCGCAGGAGCGCGAACGCTCCGAGCGCGACGAGCACGCCGACCAGGGCGAGCGCGAGCGGCCGCAACGTCTCCGCCCACGGCCACGCCTCACCCTCGAGCGCCAGGCCGTCGATCGGATACTCGAGCACCTTCGCCGTCCACTCGGCGGTGGCCACGTCGGTCGTTCGCGCGAGGTCCTGCAGCACGGCGTCGAAGGCGAAGCCCGCCCGGTGATGGGGGTACTGCACCGGTTCCATCCCGGGCACGGCATCGTGCTCCGTCGTGCCGGGAACGACGAGTCGATCGAGACCGACCCCCGAATCCGCACGCGGCACGAAGGTGAGCCCGTGGCGGGATCGCACGGGCCCATCGCCCACGGCGACCGTGCCCACTGCGAGCGACTGCCCGTAGGTGTCGAAGACCGAGGCGAGTTCGATCTCGCCGACGCCGTCGGTGAGTTGGACCCCGATCCGCGGGCGATCCCAGCCGAACGCGGTGTTGAACGCGACCACGGCATCGGATGTCGCGAGCTCCGCCTGCTCCATGGGCGCCGCGCCGTCGGGGTCGAAGTGCGGCCACTCGATCGCGCGGGCCGCGTCAGCCGCGGCATCCGCACCGATGAGTCGATCGACGACGTGGAGGGTGCCATCGATGCCCGACAGGATGCCTGCGGTGCTGACGACCTCGCCGTCGTCGACGTACCGCGTGCCGCGCTCCCAGTCGACGGCCGGATACGTGCCTTCCCAGTCGTCGAGGCGCAGCCAGTGCGCGGTGGCCCGGTGGCCGTCGAGCAGCCCCGCCGAGGCGACCACGGCGGCACCGTTGCAGATGCTGAGGAGCAGCGCACCGCCGTTCGCCTGGGCCTCGAGCCAGTCGGTGACGGGCCTCGTGGTCGGCCGGCCGACATCCGGCATGGCGGGCACCACCACGAGGTCTGCAGCCCCGCCCATCTCGTCGAGTTCGGCGAAGGTGAGGTCGGGCACGAGGTCGAGCCCGCCGGTCAGCGGTACCGGGTGCGTCTCGGATGCCACGGTGTACACGTTGAACGCCCCGGTCGTCGCGAGGATCTCGTATGGGGCGAGCGTGTCGGACACGACCGCGCCGTTGTCACCGACGACGACGACCGCCGTGGGCTTGGCCGGGTCGTGTTCGACCGGTGCGGGTGACTGGGAGGCGCCGTCGGTTCGCGGCTCGTTCAGGGCGAGGGCGTCGAAGACGGCCGGCGCGCCGAGCGCTGCGGGAAGCGCCACTGCAGCGAGCACGAGCACGACGGCTCGGAGGAAGGTGCGCATCGAGCTCACCACCCGTACTCGTGCCGGCGGCGCAGCATCGCGATCACCATGGCCGGCAGCATCAGCACGTGGGCGGCGGTCATGAACGCCATGGCCGACAGGGCGCCCGCCCAGTGGAAGGGCAGCAGCACCAGGAACGGCAGGTACATGGCGGCGACCATCTCGCCGATGGCCGGCAGGCCATGGCCGCGGATCCGCATCCACACGGCCATGCCGATCGACATGTCGGTGGCCATCACCAACGCCTCCGCGGTCGTGTTCTCGTCGAGCCCCGGCCACGCCCAGTGCCACACGGGGCCCAGCACCATCATGCCCAGCACCATGGCGATCACCATCTCGACGCCGTGCAGCGCGAACCGCCCCACTGACGGTCGGTACAGCGTCGTCTCTTCGTGGTCCATTTCGACTCCTCTTCGGGATTCCAGTGTTCGGACACTGGGAATCCTTCGCCGGGAGCAGGCGCGCGTCAGGTGCAGAAGGTCACACCCCGGGTCACATTTCGCGGATGACCCCGTTGACGTCGGGGCGGAGTCGTCAGAGGATCCCGTGGTCGCGCGCGCGGAGCGCCGCCTGCGTGCGGTCGCGCACCTCGAGTTTCGCCAGCACGCTGGTGACGAGGTTCTTCACCGTGCCCTCGGCGAGGAACAGGGCGCCGGCGATCTCACGGTTGCTGCGGCCTTCTGCAAGCAGCCGCACCACTTCGACCTCCCGCTCGGTCAGCGGATGCTCCGGCGGCGGCGCATCCTGCGGCATCCGCGCCACCCTGGCGACGACCTTCGCGGCCACCGACGGCTGGAGCACGGATTCGCCCCGATCGGCCGCGTCGAGCGCTTCGACGAGCCTCGCTGAGCTCACGTCCTTGAGCAGGTATCCCACGGCGCCGGCACGAAGGGCGGCGAACACGTCCTCGTCGTCGTCGAAGGTCGTCAAGGCGAGCACCCGTACGTCGGGTTGCTCACGACGAAGGCGCGCGGTGGCGGCGATGCCGTCGAGCACCGGCATCCGAAGGTCCATGAGCACGACGTCGGGATGCAGCAGGCCGCTGCGCCGCACCGCTTCCTCGCCGTTGCCGGCCTCGCCGACGACCTCGATTCCCTGCTGCACCTCGAGCAGCGTCGTGAGCGCCTCGCGGAAGAGCGCCTGGTCGTCGGCGACGAGCACGCGGATCGTCATCCCGGCACCTCCACGGTGAGCACGAGCCCCGTGGCACCGGCCGGGTCCAACGAGATGCGTCCGCCGAGGTTCGCCATCCGCTCGCGCAGGCCGGTGAGCCCGAAGCCGTCTCCCGGCTTCTCGGGAAGGCCCCGACCGTCGTCGCGAACCTCGAGCCTGACGTGATCCTCGGCGGAGAAGTCGAGGACGACCGTCGTACTGCTCGCACCGGCGTGCTTGCGAACGTTGGTGAGACCTTCCTGAGCGGCCCGGAAGAGCGACTCGTCGACTTCCGCGCGGATGGTCCTGGCCTGCCCGAGCACCTCGACCTCGGTCGGCACGCCCGCCTCGGTCGCCTCGTCCGCGAGGGTCTGCAGCGCCTCCGGAAGCGCGGGACGATGCTCGCGCAGGGCCGCCACTGAGCGCCGGACCTCGGCGAGGGCCTGACCCGACTGATCCTGCGCCGTCGCCAGCATCGCGTCGAGCCGCTCCGGCTCGGCGGTGCGGATGACCGCGCGAGCCGCCTCGAGCTGCATCTGCACGACGGTCAGATGGTGCCCGACACCATCGTGGATGTCGCGCGCGAGCCGGTTGCGCTCCTGGATGACGGCCAACTGCTCGGCCTGGGCGGCGTAGCCGCGCAAGCGCTCGTTGGCATCGGCGAGCTCGGCCCGCGCCGCCCGCTCCCGCACGAGGAGCCACGTCACGATGAGCGTGAACGTCGTGACCGCCAGGGTGCCGAGGCCCTCCCGCATTCCGCCCTGCCAGTCCATCCCCAGATGCACGAACGGGATGATCGCGGCGACGACTGCCGCGGCCGGCAGCGGAAGGAGCAGGACGCTCTGGGAGACGAGCACCACGAGCAGCAGGATCGAGCCGACCGCCGCGCCCGAGAGCGAGAACACCACGAAGCCGAGGGGCAACTGCACGGCGACGTACGCCACCGCCCACCAGATCGAGCGGTCCTGAACGAATCGGAACCCGAAGATCGCGAGCAGGGTGAACCCGAGTCCGGCGAGCATGGTGGGCAGCAACTGCTGCTCGAAGCTCGCGGACCCGAGCGGCAACGTCGCGTACGCGACGACGGTGAGGATAGCCAAAGCCCACTGCACTGTTCCACTGTGAGGGCGCTCGGCCTTCCAGGTCAACCGTCCCTCCAGAGCCGATGTTTCTTCACGTGCGCGTCGAAAACTGGAAGGCTGGGGCTGTGACCATCGAACCGACGAACGAGGCTGCCACCGTCGCGGGCGCCACGTCCGAACGGTTCGATGGACCGGGCCCGCATCGCATCCGCGTCCGTTGGGGCTGGTTCTTCGGGTGCGTCGTGCTCGGCCTGGCCGCCATCACCGCCGGGTGGTTCCTCGTCTCGCCCGCGAGCCGTCTCGGCTATGTCGGGGGTGTGCTCGCCGGTATCGGAACCACACTCCTGCTCGTCGGCGTCGTCGTGCTGCTCGAGCGGCGCATCGTCGACACGGCCGTGCAGGTCGTTCAGGACGCGACGAACGAGGCCAGGAACAAGACCAACGAGGAGGTCCGCGCCCAGATCCGCGACTTCGAGGACCGGGTCGCCGGGATCTGGAAGACCGGAACTCCGGCGGCCGCGACGGAAGAGACGCTTCGTATGAGCGAGGAGTTCACGAAGCACGTGGTCGACGCCTACACCGATGACGGCGGCCCGCCTTCCGGCACACCTTCCAGCTGAGGCGTCAGCCGCCCCGATGGGCGCGCCGACGTCTCCGAGGTGGTCGATCACTCACCTCGGATATCGCGGGGTCGGTCAGTGCCTGCCGGAATACCGGGCCGCGCCGACGATGACGGCCAGCGCTGCACCGAGCGCGGTCACCAACGGCACAGCGACCACGGCGAGGGCGATCGTGTTGGGGCGGAACCTCAGTCCGTCGGGGCCGTCGATGTACGCCCCGATCGGCACTGCCCAGCCGCCGCCACCGCCTCCGCTTCCCTCGCCCCGTCCGGCCGGGGTCTTCTCGGATGCCGGCATGTCGCCGGAGCCCTCGCCCCCGCCGAATCCGAACGCCACGAGGGCAACGGGCACGAGTTCGCGCCCGTCTACCGTGGTCTTCTCGCCGTATGCCACCTTCGCGCCCCACGCGGGCACCGATTCCGCCAGGTTTTCGATGAGCTTCGCCATAGCTCGACGGTACGCGCGATGTCGACGCGCGGCTAGACGCGGAGACGTTCGTCCACGTCGGCCGGCCGCCGCAATGCCAGCGAATCGGCGGGCGTAGGTTGGCCTGCATGAGCATCGAGGGACGACAAGAGGCTGCCGCAAATCCAACGCGGGCTGATGCACTTGAAGTCGCGCGGCGATACCTCGCAGCGGAACATCCCGCTGCATCGGCCGCGGTTCTCGCGGGAAGCGTCGCGGCCGGCACCTCGACATCGACATCCGATCTCGACATCGCGATCTACTACACGGATCGGATCGCCAACTCTGCGGTCACGCTTGAACGCGACGGATGGCTGATCGAAACGTTTCTCTACGATCCGACGTCGCTGAACGAGTGGTTCGATCGTGAAGCCATGCAGCGTCGCCCCGTGGCCATCGATATGTGGATGCGAGGTGTTCCGCTCGTGGGATCCGACACACTGACCGCGCTTCAACAGCGCGCCCGCGCGCGATTCGACCTGGGCCCCGAACCGCTGAGCGTCTCTGAGTCTGCCGAGTTGCGATACCAACTGACGGCCGCAGTCGATGACCTTGCAGGTGTGGGCGACGCCGCCGAGGAGTATGCGATTGCATCGCGCGTCTTCGAGAACACCGCCTCCCTCCTGTTGCTCACGAATGGGCAGTGGCTGGGCTTCGGAAAGTGGCTGATACGGCGGCTGCAGCACCTCGACGATGCGAACGCGCATGCGCTCGTCGAGTGGGCACGAGACCCGCACCGCACCGGACGCATGCTGGTGGGGCTGGCTGAACGTGTGCTTGATCGCGCAGGTGGACGATTGCAAGCAGGTCACGCTCGGGGTGCCTCCTGACAATGACGAATGTCGCGCGAAGATTCCTAGTCGGGGGCGTCGGGCGCGTCTCGGAAGTAGCGAACGGACACCGTCGCGACGATGACCTCTGACTCACCGGATGCGACCAGCTCGGGAAGTCGCTCGATCAGATCGCCATCATCCTGATGGACGACGTCGTTCGCGAGCCAACCCCGCACCGGAAGGTCATCAACGGTCGAGGGTTCATCGATGAGATCGCGAGAGACTTCGACGAGCACAGTGAATCCGGCGGCCTGGATCCGATCGCTGACGATGTACTCGCCGTCCCAACGTTCGGTTGCAGGGGCTCCAAGAGCGGCACCCAGCTGCTGCACCGCTGCATCGAGGTCGACGGTGACGCCGTCGGCTGGGGTGTACACGACACGTTGGACGGCGAAGCACTCGTAACCCTCCACATGTCGGTCATCCAGGCCGTCACGATCACTCGTCGGCGAACCGCACGCATCCACCGTGCGGTGCGCGGCACGAGCGAACCCAGTTGGAGCCCCGAAGTCGAACCCGGCAAGCGCCTGGTGGCCGTCATCTCGGGCCTCTGCGGCGCCGGCCAGCTCAGCCTCGGTCGGAGCTCGGCTGCAGCCGGATACCCCAATCGCGAGAACACAGACGATCAGGGCGGGGATGCCCCGGCGCCATGTTCGAGCGAGGACCCGTCGTGTCGCGCGCGCGTCGCGCGAGTGTCGGTGGGATAGCTCCACCGGTGCGTGCGGTCGGGTGCTGGAGTTCGGGTCGATCATCAGGTCCATTCATGACTACAGGGTTGACGATTCGGTGTTAAACCGGCCCGCTTTCCGATCGGCAGCAGGGAACGAGTCGAGCGTCCCGATCGCTGCGAGGAGAATGCTCGCGCACGCGCCCGGCTCGAAGCAGAGTCAGGAAATGCGAATGAACGGCCCGGCCGAGAGATCGCTCCAGCCGTCGGTGCAGACCTGGAAGTCGGCCGGTGCGTCGATGCCAGGGCCGGCGCCGTCTGATGTGACGAGAACCCGGACCGTCGTCGCGGTCGTCTTGGTCGGGCAGTCGTGCCCGGCGATCTCCCCGAGCTGTCCTTCTACCTTGCCCGATTCACCCGGGGCGAGCGCGCCGGGCGGGGCGGACTCCACGGGTGAGTCGTTGAGGCTGGTGAGGATGGTGCCGTCGGCGCCGAGCAGCAACACGCCGGGGGGACCCCCGTAGTACGAGCACGCCTGCTCGGACACGTTTGTCAGCACGATCTCGAAGCCTTCCCGGCCGGCTGCCGACAGGTCGGGTCGCTCTACGAGCTTGGCGGCGAGCTGCTCGTCCTGGCACCGGTCTTCCGGCCAGACCGGACCAGACTCTTCGCTCTGTGGAGCCGCAGTCGCGGTCGACGTCGGCGCGACGGTCGGAGTCGACGCCGGAGCCTCGGCAGCCGCAGCAGCACAGGCGGCCAGCGCAAGAACGGGGAGCATGAGCAGCGCGGTGAGGGCGACGCGGCTCGTTCGGGTCTTTATCACGTGACGAACCTATCGGCATGCCTCGGCAGCGTTGGAGCGCTCACCGGTGGCACGGCCGGCGAGCAGTTCTGTCTGGCTCTGGCGGCGGACCATGCGTTCGCTCAGCCCGCGTGAGCAGGAATGTCGAAGCCGAGTTCGACGAACGGGGTGACGAGTACCGTGAACTGCTCGGCGGTCAGCCGCCGACGCGTCAGAATCGCTCGCGCCGCCGTGGAGATCGCCGTCCGGGCATCGGAGTGGAGCCCGAAGAGGTGTTCGTTGAGTTCGTCGGCACGAGGAAGGAGCGCTGCTCGAATCCGATGATCGAGCTCGGAACTCGCACTCGCGGATGGACCCGCGGCTTCGCTCGCCTCCTTGCCGCCCTCGGTCCACAGATCGATCTGTCGATCGAACGCCGCTTCGAGATTCGTCGCCGACAGAGCTGTCGCCGCGTCGACGAACTGCGTCGTCTCGGTGTCCAGCATCAGTTCGTCGCACCCTGAGTCATCGTGCGATCGTATCGAGGTCCGGGCGGATGCCTCTTGGGCAGCGACGACCTCGTCGGGCAAGAACGCACTCGGAGTTCCTCCCTCGACTCCACCCGGTCAAAACACTCGTGGATGATGCCGCGATCTACAACGTCGCCCAGATCGTCATGTCGCGATGATCATCGGTGTGGCACTGTTGGTACTGGTGGGAGTGAAGTACGGGTGGGAGTGGACATGAGCGGCAAGTGGCATCGTAAGCACCTCGGAGACGACGTACCGGAGCAGGCTCCCGGCGAAGAGACACTGTTGGGTGCCGCAGGCGACGAGGTTCCCCCCGGGGGAGTCGTCGCCGGCTCCTTCAGTCAAGAGTTCCCCGGCGCCGACCCGTACGCGGGCATTCCGGCCGACGAAGTCGGCCTCCCGCCGCTGAGTGAGGCCGAGCAGGAAGCCGTGGCGCGTCTGGCAGACCGGCTCGCAGACGACCCGGACGCACGCCGCAACCTCTGAGATGCCGTCCCGGACGCCCGGACGACAAATCGACGGGTGCCGACCGGAGCCGGTCGCATTACTGCAGCTGGTCGCGGCGACGTGACAGGTTCGCGGTCTCGGCGGTGTTGCCCGCCAGATCGATGGCTTTGTCATACGCGGCGCGGGCGTCTTGGCTACGGCCCAGTCTGCGCAGCAGGTCAGCGCGAGTCGCGTGGAAGGCGTGATAGCCGTTCAGTCCCGTTTCGAGCCGATCGACGGTCGCAAGTGCCACTCTCGGGCCGTCGAGCTCGGCGACCGCGATGGCCCGGTTGAGGGCGATGATCGGTGATGGGTCGACGTTGACGAGCTGATCGTAGAGGGCGACGACCTGTGACCAGTCGGTGTCGCGGATGTCGCGGGCGGAGGTGTGCACTGCGCCGATGGCTGCGAGGATCTGGTAGCGACCGGGCGCTTCACCGGCAGCGGCGGCGGCCAGGCGCTCGCGCACCAGCCGATGACCCTCAGCAATGAGCGCCGGGTCCCAGGCGCCCCGGTCCTGCTCATCGAGCGGAATCAGTTCGCCGTTCATCGAGATCCGGGCGGTGCGTCGGGCCTCGGTGAGGAGCATCAACGCGAGCAACCCGGCAACCTCGCCATCCTCCGGCATGAGGGCGCGCACCAGGCGAGTGAGCCGGATCGCCTCGGCCGTCAGGTCGGCACGTACCGGGCCGGTGCCTGGGCCGGTCGCCAGGTAGCCCTCGTTGAAGACCAGGAAGAGCACCGCGAGCACTCCTGAGACGCGGCCGGGGAGATCCGCCGCAGACGGCATCCGGTACGGGATGCGAGCCGCCTTGATCTTGGCTTTGGCACGGGTTATCCGCTGTCCCATCGTGCTCTCGGAGACGAGGAACGCGCGGGCGATCTCGGCCACGGTCAGACCGCCGATCATGCGCAGTGTCAGCGCCACCCGGGTCTCCATCGCCAACGCCGGATGACAGCAGGTGAAGATCAACCGGAGCCGGTCGTCGTCAATGGCACCGATCGACTCGGGCGGTGCGTTGTCGAACACCATCTGAGCCTCCTTGTGCTTGCCGACGCGTTGGTTCTCGCGCCGCATTCGATCGATGCCCTTACGGGTGGCGGTGGTGGTGAGCCAGGCGCCTGGATTGGGTGGAACACCGTCGGTCGGCCACCGGGCGACGGCGGTCGCGAACGCCTCGGCCGCAGCCTCCTCGGCCAGGTCGAGGTTGCTGAAGCGTCTGGTCAGGCTGGCGACTATCCTGGCCCACTCGCCGCGGTATGCCCGGCTGATTGCGTCCTCGACGTCGCTCATTGGAACGGTCGCACCTCGAGCTTCCGATCGCAGATCTTCGACGCCTCGGCGGCGAGGGCGAGCGCAACATCCAGATCAGGCGCCTCCCACACCCAGACGCCGGCGAGGTACTCCTTCGACTCCACGAAGGGTCCGTCGCTGAGCATCGGCTGCTCGCCCCGGTTGTCGATGACCGTCGCCGCGTCAGGGTCCGCGAGTCCGCCCGCGAACACCCAATAGCCGTCGGCGATGAGACGCTCGTTGAACTCGCTGATCGCCGGCCGCCTGTCCGAACTCCCGGGACTGCTCTTGTCGTCGATCACGGAAACGAGGTACTGCATTTGAAGATCCTCTCCTTCGGTTCGTGTCAGCGTTGAACGCCGGTCAGGTCGCGCGTCAATGTCACTGCGGGCCCGCGGGATGCGCGAGATCGTAGGCGCGGGAGAGCTTCGCCGGGACGACCATGCGCCAGGCATCGACGACGAGCTCGCGGGCCTCGGTAGCCTCCAAGACCGTGAGATCGGCGTGGACCCAGTTGAAGCGCAGATCCGAGTCCGAGGGCATCTGGAACTTGCGCGGATTCCCCGCGACGAGCGCTGCCCGCTCCTCCTTCGGGAAGGCGAACCCCATCACGCTCTCGTCGAGCGAGAACGCGACGTAGACCATCTGTCCCACGCGGAACTTCAATCGCCCGCGCACGTAGGCAAGGTAGGAGCGCTCCAACTCTGCGCCCAGCGCTCGAACGTCGTCGATGACCGCCATGTCTACAGCCTCTCAGGCGTTTCCGACACGGAGCGATCCCCGATCCGCAGGTAGGCAATTCCGCGGCCAAGCGGTCGTTCCCCAGCGCAGGATCCACGGTGCATGACCTCATGGATGGTGCGGAGTGTTTCGGTCATTGCGACACATCCTCGTGCGTAGGTGAACTGATCGGCGGCATACGGCAGAAGTCCGGCGATCAGAACGTCGCGTAGTTGGGCCGGCCAGCGGGCCGATAGGTCTGAATCATCACGCCCTTCGAATCGGAGCGAGAGTCGACCAGGTTCATCGCGATATCCCGACCTGAGTCTGCGAAGAGGCGGGCACCCTGCCCCAGGACCACGGGGACGATGATGAGTTCCATTTCATCGACCAGGTCCTTCTCGAGGAGCCACTGGATGAGACGACTGCTTCCGTGTACTTGGAGTTCCCCGTCGCCGCTCGCTTTCAGTTCCGTGACGGCGGCGAAGAGGTCGTCTCCGAAGACCGCCGTGCTTGCCCATTCCGGTTCCATCAGCGTTCTGGATGCCACGTACTTCGGCCTCGAATTCAAGGCCACCCCAATCGGGTGCCGTTTCAGGTCCTCGATGGTGCCCCAGAACTCGAGGAGGATGTCGTACGTTCGGCGGCCGAAGAGGAACGCATCGGCGCGCTGGAACGTCGCGGCAATGTGATCCCGGGTCGTGTCGTCACCCGCTCCCCTCGCCCATCCACCGCGTTCGAACCCGCCCTCGCGGTCATCGGCAGTCGGGCCACCATTACCCTGAGTCACTCCGTCCAGAGTGAGCTGCGTGATCGTCGTGAGTTTCATTGGTTCGGTTCTCCATGCCTTCGGCACCCACGCATTGGGCACCACTCACCAACTCAACGAACGACACCGCCCAAATCCGACAACAGCGAGAAGAATGCATTCGGACACGAAGTCTCGCGGTGAACAATCCGTGTTCGCGTGGATCCGATCATGGGCCACCTCAAGACTGGGTGGACCCGTCGTCTCGGAACGTCGCTATGGCGCCGATTCCACGGCACTTGTCCCGGGGAGGAGCGAGCGGGATTCCACGGTAGAGAGCAGATTCCTACCCGTGGCCGGTGTCGTTGAATAGCCCATCCCGCCCGCAAGCGAATCCACTACGGGGCGCCCTGGTCTGACCATTGCCAGTACGGCAGGAGCACGGCGATCCAGACGCCGATCGCGGCGAGGAGAGCAAGGAAGGCAACAGCTGATCTGCGCGGCCACGAAGTCCCGCGCGGCCGCGAAGTCTCCCGCCCAATCGCGACCAGAGCGAAAATCGTGAGCACGAGCGCAACAAGCGGTGGGACGGCTGCGCCGAAGGGGATCCAGATAAGGACCCAGGTCGCGGCGTAGAGCGGCAACGCCAAGAGCACCGACGCGACGATGACTGTCCAGGCGATCGCAGTGCCGTCCTTGCGGGGAGTGTCGGCGCGCGCCTGGTTGCGGCCCGTGAACGGTGGCATAGCAGTCACGCTACTTGAACCGCCGGAATGACAAGTACGTGACAGGTACTCGTGGAAGATGACATCTTCCCGCGGAACCTGCAACGGGGGGCTCGGAAGCTACCCCTGCACCATGTCCGCGAACCGCGAGAAGTGCCCGTGGAACGCCACGGTGATGGTGCGCGTGGGGCCGTTACGGTGCTTGGCCACGATGAGGTCCGCCTCGCCGGCACGGGGGCTGTCGCGCTCGTAGGCGCTCTCGCGGTGCAGCAGGATCACCATGTCGGCGTCCTGCTCGATCGAGCCCGACTCGCGCAGGTCGCTGATGGCGGGCATCTTGTCGGCGCGCTGCTCGGGGCCACGGTTCAGCTGCGACAGCGCGATGACGGGCACCTGCAGCTCCTTCGCGAGCAGCTTCAGCGCACGCGAGAACTCCGAGACCTCTTGCTGGCGGCTCTCGACGCGCTTGCCGCTCGTCATGAGCTGGAGGTAGTCGATGACGACCATCTTCAGCCCGACCTTCTGCTTGAGGCGGCGGCACTTCGCGCGGATCTCGACGAGCGTCATGTTGGGGGAGTCGTCGATGTAGAGCGGTGCGTCGTTGATGCGCCCGCGGGTCGCGGCGATCGTGGTCCAGTCGCGCGAGTCGACCGTGCCCTTGCGCATCATCTGCAGCGGTACGGATGCCTCGGCGCTGAGCAGACGCATCGCGATCTCGCTCTTGCCCATCTCGAGTGAGAAGAAGACCGACGGCTGGCCGTTCGTGATCGACGCGGCACGGGCGAAGTCGAGCGCGAGCGTCGACTTACCCATGGCGGGTCGCGCTGCGACGATGATCATCTGGCCGGGGTGGAAGCCGTTGGTCAGGTCGTCGAGGTCGGCGAAGCCGGTGGGCACGCCGGTGAACTTGCCGTCGGTGTGCTTGGCGGCCTCGATCTCATCGATCGCCACGGTGACGGCCTCGGAGAGCGGCACGTAGTCTTCGGTCTCGACCGAGCCGGTCACGGCGTAGATCTCGGCCTGGGCGTTGTTGACGAGGTCGGTGACCTCGCCCTCGCCCTGGTAGCCCATCTGCACGATGCGCGTGCCGGCCTCGACGAGGCGGCGCAGCATCGCGCGCTCGGCGACGATGGACGAGTAGAAGCCGGCGTTCGCCGCGGTCGGCACGATGCTCGTGAGCGTGTGCAGGTATTCGACGCCGCCGGCCCGCTGCAGGTCGCCGGTCTTCGTCAGCTCGTCGGTGACGGCGATGACGTCGGTGGGCTCGCCGTGCGAGTACAGGGTGAGGATCGCGTTGAAGACGACCTCGTGCTTCGGCACGTAGAAGTCGACGCCGCGAACGGTCTCGATGACGTCTGCGACGGCGTCTTTCGAGAGCATCATGCCGCCGAGCGCGCTCTGCTCGGCGAGGAGGTCGTGGGGAGGAACGCGTTCGCCCCGTCGGGCGTCACCGTCGTCGGCCGGTTCAGCGAGCCCGATGTGCGCGATCGACAAGTTCATGACCTCCGGTTCGGCTCGGACGGGCGAGCGACCCGCGCCCACGACCCAGTGTCCCGGAGGCCGCCGACATGGCGGGCCGTGCAGGATTTCAGAAGGGGTGGAATGGACGCTGCTTCACGATAGGGAAGCCTGTGCACACACACAACCCAGCCTGTGGATAACTCTGGGGACAATCTGGGCGAAACGCCGTGGAATGTGTGCACTACGCCTGTGGATAACTGTGGAAACTCGGTGAATTACATGGGTTGAATTTCAGTCTGACCAGCGAATTTATCTACTCACACCTGTGGGGGAAAACTTCTTTGAAAGTCGTTTCCACCTGTGTGCCGACCTGTGTACAACCATCTCAGGAAACATGCATCTCGACTTGCGCGCACCACCGCGGCGGGTGTACGGCGGGAACGCGAAAACGGCGGCCGGGCCGAAGCCCGAACCGCCGTTCCCGTGGTGCGTCGCGAGTTACTTCGCGGCAACCACCTGAAGGGTGATCGTCGCAGAGAGCTCGTCGTGCAGACGAACCGTCGCCTCGTGGTCGCCGACCGCCTTGATGGGGGTCGTGATCTCGATCTTGCGCTTGTCGAGCTCGCCGAGACCGGCGGTCGCGACGGCAGCCGCGACATCCGAGGTCTTGACGGAGCCGAAGAGGCGCCCGCCCGTGCCGGCCTTGACGGCCAGCTTGACCTTGGTCGACTCGAGCTTGGCCTTGACGGCCTGCGCGTCTTCGAGCGAGTGCAGCGCGCGAGCGGCGCGAGCCGCCTTGATCTGCTCGACCTGCTTCTCGCCACCGCGCGACCACGCCACAGCGAAGCCCTGGGGAACGAGGTAGTTGCGAGCGTAACCGCTCTTGACCTCGACGACGTCGCCGGCCGTGCCGAGGCCGGTGACCTCGTGGGTGAGAATTACCTTAGCCATTGTCGTGCTCCTTAGCGGCCAGAGCCCGAGTAGGGCAGAAGGGCCATCTCGCGTGCGTTCTTGACGGCACGGGCGATCAGGCGCTGCTCCTGCACGGAGACACCGGTGATACGGCGGGCGCGGATCTTTCCACGCTCGGAGATGAACTTGCGGAGGGTCGCGACGTCCTTGTAGTCGATGACACCGACCTTGATGGACTTCGCCGGGGCGGCGTTCTTCGCGCCCTTCCCGCGGGTCGGCTTGCGGCGATCGCCGCTCGACTTTCCAGCCATTGTCTTTCCTGTCTATTGAAAACGATTCGAGCGAGCGGATGCCCGTGGCATCCGTTCACCGGCCGCTGCGCTCCTGAAAGCGCCTGGGCCTAGAAGGGGGTCTCGTCGCCGTAGCTCGTACCGGGGGTGTTCCAGACGTCGCCACCGCCGCCGCCCTGAGGGGCTGCTGCGGGAGCGCTGGGTGCCCACGGCTCGTCGGCACCGGCGCCGCCCCCGAAGGAGCTGTTGCCGCCGCCGACACCACGGTTGGACTGGGCGCGCGTCACGGACGCGGTGGCGTAGCGCAGGCTCGGGCCGATTTCATCGACCTCGAGCTCGATGGTGGTGCGCTTCTCGCCTTCCTTCGTCTCGTAGGAACGCTGCTTGAGACGCCCGGAAGCGATGACCCGGGATCCCTTGGTGAGTGAACCGGCCACGTGCTCGGCGAATTCACGCCAGACGCTCGCGCGCAGGAACAGCGCTTCGCCGTCCTTCCACTCGTTCGCCTGACGGTCGAACGTACGAGGAGTGGAAGCGATGGTGAAGTTGGCAACCGCGAGGCCGTTCTGCGTGTAACGCAGCTCGGGATCTGCAGTGAGGTTGCCCACCACGGTGATGATGGTCTCGCCGGCCATGAGGACTAGTCGTCCTTCTTGGCCGTGGCGGGAGCGGCGGCGACCGCAGCAGCGGGAGCGGCGGCGACAGCGGCAGCAGGAGCTGCAGCCTTCGCGCCGGCCTTCGCCTGAGCGGCGGCCTTCTTCGCGGCCTTCGCCTCCTGGGCCTTCGCGTGAGCGGCGACCTGAGCGATCGCCTCTTCGGCACGGAGGACCTTGGTGCGCATGACGGCCTCGCTGAGGTTCAGCTGGCGGTCGAGCTCATCGGTGGTCTTGGACTCGGCGGTGAAGTCGACGACGGCGTAGATGCCCTCGTTCTTCTTGTTGATCTCGTACGCCAGACGACGACGTCCCCAGATGTCGACCTTGTCGACGGTGCCGCCATCATTACGGATGACGTTGAGGAACTTGTCAAGGCTGGGAGCAACGGTGCGCTCATCGATCTCGGGATCGAGGATAACCATCAGCTCGTATTGGTGCATGACTAACCCACCTCCTTCGGACTCAAACGGCTACAGGATCTCTGCAGCAGGAGGGTTGTGCATACGTCACGCCGTGGAGGCCGCACATTCGCGGCACACGGGCAACCTAGACAGCATAGCGGATGCCCCGCACCCGCGCCATTCGGCCCCGGGAGGGCATCGGGCCGGGCGTCAGGCCCAGGCCCCGGTCGTCGAACTCAGGCCTCAGGCCTCAGGGCCTCAGGCCTCAGGAACCTTCTCGCCGGCGCTGACCGGCCACCACGGGGCATCCGCGCCGAATCGAACGACCGCGAGCCCGCTCTTGGCGCCGGGCTTGACGAACATCCCCTCGAGCCGGCTGCCTGCCTGCGGCACGCCGGGCGCGGCAGCGGCCTTCGCCGTCAGCACGAGTTCGGTGCCGACAGGGATCCCCTCGGTCGCCGACGCGGCCACTGCGGTGATGTCGATCTCGGTGTTCTTCGGCGTCGCGGCCTTCTTCTGGTTGACGACGCGCACGGTCGCACCGGTCACGTCGAGCGCGAGCTCAGGCGTTCGCGACGACGGGTCGAACCGCGACAGACGAACGGTGCCCGCGATCGAGCCGACGAGCGCGATGACGCCGCCCGCGAGCACGAGGCCGCCGGCGATGCCCCAGAACCAGCCCCAGAAGTCGATGGCCTCTGGCGCCTCGAACGCCACTCGATCGGTGCTCGTGTTGAGGTAGACCGTCACGTCGCCGAGCTGCTCGTCATCGGTCGCGAGCGTCTCGCGGTACTGCGTGCCGGCGAACTCGAACTCCACCACGAGGGCACGGACCTCTTCGATGTGACGGTTCCGACGCGAACCCTGCGTCTGCATGACCGTCGTCTCCTCGACCGCGACGGCGGAGACCTGCTCGGTGTGCTCGGTGGCCTGGGCGATGACCGGGCCGACGAAGACCAACGACCAGAACCCGACGCCGATCACGAGCACCACGGCCCAGAGCGCATTGAGACGGGCTCGCGCCTTCGTGTAGGTCGAGAGGTGCGAACGGTCGATGGTCGTCATGGTCATGCGTGTGTTCCCCCAGGGGTCGGTGCGGTGTCGTCCGCGCCGATCATAACGACTCGGGAATCCCGCTCCGCGCGCCTGTGGACAGCCCTGTGTCAGGCTTCGCGCGACGCCCACCAGGCGAGGAGCCGATCGGTCGCGGCATCCGGGCCGATGGGCCCCTCGTCGAGGCGCACCTCGAGCAGGTACCGGTAGGCCTCGCCGACGACGGGGCCGGGCGCGACGCCCAGCAGCCGCATGATGTCGGCGCCGTCGAGCTCGGGCCGCACCGCGGCGAGCTCCTCCTCCTCGGCGAGCACGGCGATGCGCTCCTCGAGGTCGTCGTACGCGAAGGCGAGCTGGTCGGCCTTGCGGCGATTGCGAGTCGTGACGTCGGCACGGGCGAGGATGTGGAGCCGCTCGAGCTGGTCGCCGGCGTCGCGCACATAGCGGCGCACGGCCGAGTCGCTCCACGCTCCATCGGTGTACCCGAAGAACCGCAGGTGCAGCTCGATGAGCCGCGAGACGGCGGCGATCGTGTCGTTGTCGAAGCGCAGCGCGCGCAGGCGCTTGCGGGCGAGCTTCGCGCCGACCACGTCGTGGTGGTGGAAGCTGACGGCACCGCCCGCCTCGAAGCGCCGGGTGGCGGGCTTGCCGATGTCGTGCAGCAGCGCCGCGAGGCGCACGATGAGGTCGGGGGAGTCGAGCACGCCGCGCTCGATCTCGTAGTCGATCGCCTGGTCGAGCACGGTGAGGCTGTGCTCGTAGACGTCCTTGTGGCGATGGTGCTCGTCGCGCTCGAGCGAGAGCGCGGGCAGCTCGGGCAGCACGCGTTCGGCGAGGCCCGATTCGACGAGCAGTCGGATGCCGCTGCGCGGGGTCCTCGACAAGAGCAGCTTCGTCAGCTCGTCGCGCACGCGCTCGGCCGAGATGCGGTCGATCTCGGCGGCGAGGTCGGTCATCGCCTGCTCTGTGGCGGGCTCCACCGTGAAGCCGAGCTGGGCGGCGAAACGCGCGGCCCGCAGCATCCGCAGCGGGTCGTCGCCGAACGACTGCTCGGGGGCGGCAGGGGTGCGCAGCACCTTGGCGACGAGGTCCTCGACGCCGCCGGACGGATCGACGAGCTCGAGCTTCGGCAGGCGGAGCGCCAGGGCGTTGACCGTGAAGTCGCGTCGCGTGAGGTCGTCTTCGAGGCTCGTGCCGAACACGACCTCGGGCTTGCGCGAGGCCCCGTCGTACGCGTCGGCGCGATAGGTCGTGATCTCCACGGTCTCGCCGGCGATCTTCGCGCCGATCGTGCCGAACGCACGGCCGATGTCCCAGTGGGCCTCGGCGATCGGCTTGACGATCGCGAGGATCTCGTCGGGCGTGGCATCCGTCGTGAAGTCGAGGTCGTTGACGGGCCGCCCGAGGAAGGCGTCGCGCACCGGGCCGCCGACGAGTGCGAGCTCGTGCCCGGCCGCCTCGAACGCCGCCGCGAGTCGCGAGACGGTCGGCGAAGCCGCCAGCTCGCCCAGCCGGTCGAGGGCTGTCGCGACACTCTGCATGTCCCTATATTAAGCGCCGGGCGACGGATGCCTCGGCCCGTACGGAACCCGAAGCGCCTGTGGATGCCGAGCGAACGCCCCGGTACCACGCCGTAGAATCGCCAGCATGGTGCCCGAGTCGAACCCTGCGCGCCGCCGGTGCTCACGGGTCGAATCGACGGAGAGCGCCCGGCGGCCGTCGCCGTCAGCGCACGCGAACCGGCTCCACCGGCGCGGTTCCACGGCGTTCGGTGCGGTGATCGCCACGGCCGCGACGGTCGCGATGCTGGCCTCCGCGCCGCTCGCGGCGAGTGCCGTCACCGGCGGCGCATCGACCGCGACCGCGACGCGCACCGTCCCGGCGGAATCACGCGCCGACACGGGCTCAGGCGTCGTGCTGCGCGTCGCGCCCACGGTGACGACGAGCATCGCGCCCGACGCGCCCGTCGCGCTCGAGATCGAGGTCGAGAACGCCACGGCCAAGCCCATCCCGGCCGGCACCCTCCAACTCCTCCGATCGGCTTCGATCGACGACACGGCCGAGCTCGATGCCTGGCTCGCACAGGCACCCGGCCCCGACACCTCGGCAACCGACGCGGTCGCGGCCGAGGCGACCGCCATCGACGGCGTCGAGGTCGCCGAGGTCGTGTCGTCGATGATCGCGCCCGGCGCGGTCGAAGTCGTGTCGATCGCGCTGCCGCCGTCTGCCGTCGACGACATCGACGAGTCCCCGGTGCTCGGATTCGGTGCTGAACTGCACGTCGACGGCACACTCGTCGCGTCGGCCACCGACGTCTTCGCCAGCACGACCGCGCCGACCACGGGTCCGACCGCGATCTCGGTCGCGGTTCCCGTGACCGTGCCGGCATCCGCCACCGGCCTGCTCGGAGCGGATGACCTGGCCGCCTGGACGTCACCGTCGGGCCTGCTGACCCGCCAGCTCGATGCCGTCGAGGGTCACCCCGTCGCGATCGGCATCGACCCGCGCATCATCGCGTCGATCCGCACGCTCGGCACCTCTGCGCCGAGCACGGCATCCGCATGGCTCGAGCGCCTCGCCGCACTTCCCAACGAGATATTCCCGCTCGCGTATGCAGATGCGGATGTCGCGGCGCAGGCCCAGCTCCGCCTGCCCGCGCTGCTCACTCCGACGTCGTTCTCCGACGAGCTCGATCCGGCGGACTTCGCGGGAGTCGCGGACGCCGACGCCGCCGAAGAAGAAGCCGGTGCCGGGGCGCCCGACGGCACCGATCCGAGCGCCACGCCGGTACCGACCGAGCCACCGACGGGTGAAGTCCCGACGACCGAAGAGCTGCTCGCCTGGACGTATACCCGAACCGACATCGGCTGGCCCGCCGACGACACGATCGCCGCCGGAGATCTCGCCTACCTGGCCACCGCAGGGCTGACGAGCTCGATCCTCGCGCCGGGCAACGTCGCCCCCGGTGAGCAGTGGGCCAACGCCGCCTCGAGCGTCGACGGGTCGACCGCCGTCGTGGCGGACGCGCGGATCACGGCGCCGCTCCGCGCGGCATCCGAAGCCCTCAGCGACACGGAGTGGCGCGCCGCGGCGGGCCAGCTCGGGGCCGAACTCGCCCTGCTCGATGGCAGCGGCGACCGCCCGATCGCGTTGCTGGCGACGCTCGATCGCAGTGCCGGGGCGCAGTCGGCGCGGGTCGCCGCCACCCTCGAAGCACTCGCGGCGAACCCGCGCGTGGCCCCTGCGTCACTCGCCGACGCCATCGGCGCACCCCCGGTCGCCCGCGAACTCGTCGACGAACCCGAAGACCGGCAGCGCATCGACAACGTCGGTCGCATCATCCGCACCGACGCCAACCTGACCGCCTTCGCGACGGTGCTCGACGACCCCCGGGTGCTCACCGGCCCGACGCGACGCGACGCCCTCGCCCTGCTCGACGTCGAATGGATCGACGATCGCCCCGCTTGGGACGCCGCGGTCGGCGAGTGGCTCGTCGCTCAGCGGCGGACGCTCGATTCGGTGTCGATCATCCCCAGCAGTCCCATCAACGTGGTGTCGTCGGAGACGGGCGTGCCGACCACCATCCTCAATGCGCTGCCGTACCCGGTCACCGTCGTCGTCAACGTCACGCCGTCGAACGGCCGTCTGGTCGTCGAAGACCAGGTCACCGTCACGGTCGATCCCGAGTCCCGGAGCACCGAGACGGTACCGGTGGCCGCCGGCATCGGCAACGGCGAAGTCACCCTCACCGTGTCGCTGTCCTCCCCTGAAGGCGTGCCGGTCGGCAGCCCCGTCTCGATCCCCGTCAACGTGCAGGCCGACTGGGAAGGCCTCGGTGCCGCCATCCTCGGCGCCCTCGTCGTCGTCTTCTTCGGCGTCGGCATCTGGCGCAACATCCGTCGCCACCGCAAGCGACGGGCCGAGGCCGCAGCGACCGACGCAGCAGACGAGACGGATGTCCCTGACGCGACCGACGCCTCCGACGCGACCGATGCCTCCGACCCCACGACCGACGAACCTGGAGACGATCGCCGCGATGGCTGAAGACCGTATCGGACGCGCGAGCGTATTCCTCGCCTCGGGCACGATCGTCTCGCGCATCCTCGGGTTCGTGAAGACGATCGTGCTGACCGCCACGATCGGCATGGTCGGTTCCGGTGCCAACGCCTTCGCGATCGCGACGCAACTGCCGAACACCATCTACGCGATCGTCGGTGGCGGTGTGCTGTCGGCGGTGCTCGTTCCGCAGATCGTGCGTGCGAGCCGCTCGCCCGACGGCGGTGAGCGGTACATCAACAAGCTCGTCACCGTGGCGCTGGTGATTCTCGCGGGCGTGGCGATCATCGCCACGCTGGCCGCGCCACTGCTCACGATCCTGTACGGTCCGAAGCTCAACGATGAGACCCGTCAGCTCGCGACCCTGTTCGCCTTCTGGTCGCTGCCGCAGATCTTCTTCTACGGGCTCTACTCGGTGCTCGGTGAGGTGCTGAACGCCCGTCGTTCGTTCGGCCCGTTCACCTGGGTGCCGGTCATCAACAACCTCGTCGGCATCGCCGGAATGCTGGTCTTCGCATTCATCTTCGGGGCCGACCCGACCGGCTCGCGAGCCCCCTCCGAGTGGACGGGCGGCATGATCGCCCTCCTCGCCGGCGCCACGACGCTCGGGGTCGCACTGCAGGCCCTCACACTGTTCTGGTTCTGGAAGCGCATCGGCCTGCGGTTCCGTCCCGACTTCGGCTGGCGAGGCGTCGGGCTGGGCGCCGCGGGGAAGATCGCCGGCTGGACCTTCGGCATGCTGTTGCTCACGACGTTCGCCGGCATCGTCGAGACCGGGGTCAGTGGCGGTGCCGCCGACACCGGCGATCCGTCCGTCGCCGCCCTCAACAACGCCTGGCTCATCTTCATGCTGCCGCACTCGGTGATCACGGTCTCGATCGCGACGGCCTACTTCACCCGCCTGAGCGAGCATGCTGCGGCTGCGGACATCGACCGGGTGCGAGCCGACCTCTCGAGCGCCCTGCGCGGTATCGGCTCGATCATCGTGATCGCCGCGGCGGTCATCATGGTCGTCGCGTACCCGTTCGGCGCGGTCTACGGCCTGGGAGACCTCGAGAGCATCGCCGCGTTCGGCAATATCGTCATCGCGTACCTGATCGGCTTGATCGGCTTCTCCGCCCTGTTCGTCGTGCAGCGCACCTTCTACGCGCTCAACGACACCAGGACCCCCTTCTTCTTCACGCTCTTCCAGGTCGTGCTCTTCACCGGCGGTGCGCTCTACGCCGGCACGCTGCCGACCTCGCAGATCGCCGTCGCGATCGCGCTCACGACGACCATCGCCGGCACGGCGCAGCTCGTGCTCGCGGCGGTGCTCCTGCGTCGCAAGCTGCGCGGCATCGACCTGCGGCACGTCCTCGCTTCGTACCTGCGATACGTCGCCGCCGCGATCGTTCCCGTCGCAGTCGGAATCGGCCTCCTCGTGCTGCTCGGTGGAACCTCCGAAGGCGGTTTCGCGCTCGCGACCCGTGCCGGAGCGATCGTGTCGATGATCGTGATCGGCGCTGCGATGTCGCTCCTCTACTTCGCCACGCTCTGGTTCGCACGGGTACCCGAGTTCCGCGGCTTCGCCGAGGCGATCATCGTCAAGCTCCGTCGCCGCTGAGCTCGAGGCGCCGCCAGGCGCTGCTCAGGCGCTGCGCCCCGCGGTACACCGGCGAGCACGTGGCATCCGTCACACGCTGTGCAGCGCGGCTCCCGCGGAATACTCGCCGCTTAGACTGTGTTGAGCATCTCGTGGCATCCGATTCGTTGAATGCTGCGAATCACCAGCAACGACGGGAGCGGGCTTGCGCGACATCATCATCATCGGTTCAGGACCGGCCGGTTTCACGGCTGCGATCTACGCCGCTCGCGCGCAGCTGAAACCACTGCTCATCGCGAGTTCGGTCGAAATCGGCGGCGAGCTGATGAACACGACCGAGGTCGAGAACTTCCCCGGCTTCCCCGAGGGCATCATGGGCCCCGAGCTGATGACGAAGCTCCAGGAGCAGGCCGAGCGCTTCGGCACCGAGGTCGTCTACGACGACGTCGTCGAGCTGGAGCTCGACGGTCCGGTCAAGCGCGTCAAGCTGGGCAACGGCGACGAGCACGAGGCATCCGCGATCATCTACGCGACCGGCTCGGCGTACCGCAAGCTCGGCCTTCCCGAAGAAGAGGTGCTCTCGGGCCACGGGCTGTCGTGGTGCGCGACGTGCGACGGATTCTTCTTCCGCCAGAAGACGATCGCCGTCGTCGGCGGCGGCGACTCGGCCATGGAGGAGGCGACGTTCCTCACGCGCTTCGCCGACAAGGTCTACGTGATCCACCGTCGCGACACCCTCAAGGCGTCGAAGATCATGCAGCAGCGCGCCTTCGACAACGAGAAGATCGAGTTCATCTGGAACGCCGAGGTGGCCCGCCTGCTCGGTGAAACCGCCGTGACCGGTGTCACTCTGCGCGACACCGTGACGGGCGAGGAGCGCGACCTCGAACTCGACGGCCTCTTCGTCGCGATCGGCAACGACCCGCGCACGCACCTCGTGCACGGCAAGCTCGATCTCACGAGCGAGGGCACCATCGCCGTCGACGGGCGCACGTCGAAGACCAACATCCCCGGCGTGTTCGCCGCCGGTGACGTCATCGACCCGCACTACCGCCAGGCGGTCACCGCCGCGGGTTCGGGCACGGTCGCAGCCCTCGACGCCGAGCACTACCTCGCCGCGCTCCCAAAATCGCCTGAGGCCGGAACGGACTCCTCGGTCGCCGAGGCCGAGTTCGCCGCGGTGAACTGAGACCCGGGCATCCCGGACTCAGTCCTTCCGTCCTCTTCCCTGATCTTCTGACTTCCACCAAAAGGAGAACGCAATGACTGCACGTGCAGTGACCGAGGCCACCTTCGATCAGGAGGTCCTCAACAACGAGAAGGCCGTGCTCGTGGACTTCTGGGCAGAGTGGTGCGGCCCGTGCCGCGCCGTCAGCCCGATCCTCGACCAGATCGCGACGGAGCACGCCGACAAGCTCGACATCGTCAAGCTCAACGTCGACGAGAACCCCGGCCTCGCGATGAAGTACCAGATCACCGCGATTCCCGCGTTCAAGGTCTTCGAGAAGGGCGAGGTCGTCAAGACCGTCATCGGCGCCAAGCCGAAGCCCGCACTCGAGGCCGACCTCGCCGCCTACATCTCGTAGTCGGCGGTCGAACTTCCAGACCCGTCCGGCGAAAGCCGGGCGGGTCTTTCGCGTCTTCGGGCGCGACCCGGGTGAGGCTCAAGGCGCGTCTCCAGGCGAGCGGATGTCACGGGCGAGCGGATGTCACAGGGACTCGGCGCCGAACGACCACCCGGAACCCAGCAACTACCATGGAAACCCTGAACAGAACGGAAGCAGCGCAGTGACATCTGACGGCGTCCCCCAGCGGACCGGCAACAATCTCGACCCTTGGTACGCGAATTACGCCGAGCGAGCCGCCGGGCTGGCCGCCTCCGAAGTCCGAGCCCTGTTCGCCGTCGCCTCACGACCCGAGGTCGTCTCGCTGGCCGGCGGCATGCCGTACGTCTCCGCCCTGCCGCACGAGCTCATCACCTCCTCGATGGAGAAAGTGATGCGCGAGCGCGGTGCCGTCGCGCTGCAATACGGCTCTGGTCAGGGAATTCCCGAGTTGCGCGAGCAGATCCTCGATGTGATGGCGATCGAGGGCATCCACGGCAGCGTCGACAACGTCGTCACGGCGACCGGCTCGCAGCAGGCGCTCGACCTCGTGGCGAAGCTCTTCATCGATCCCGGAGACGTGATCCTCGCAGAGTCGCCCAGCTACGTCGGTGCGCTCGGCATCTTCCGGTCGTACCAGGCGAACGTCGCCCACGTCGCGACCGACGAGCACGGGCTCATCCCCGAGGCGCTGCGGCAGACGATCGCCGCGCTCCGCGGCCAGGGTCGCCGCATCAAGTTCCTCTACACGATCCCGAACTTCCACAATCCGGCCGGCGTCACACTCTCCGCCGAGCGACGGCCCGAGATCCTCGAGATCTGCCGCTCGAACGAGATCCTCGTACTCGAAGACAACCCCTACGGGCTGCTGCACTTCGACGAGCCCGCGCCGAACGCGCTGCGCTCACTCGATCCTGAGGGCGTCATCTACCTCGGCTCGTTCTCGAAGACGCTCGCGCCCGGATTCCGGGTCGGGTGGGCGCTCGCACCGCACGCCATTCGCGAGAAGCTCATCCTCGCGGCGGAGTCGGCGATCCTCTCGCCGAGTTCGTTCAGCCAGATGGTGGTGTCGGAGTACCTCGCCACCGCCGACTGGCGCGCGCAGATCGACACCTTCCGCGGCGTGTACCGCGAGCGCAAGGACGCGATGATCGAGGCGCTGGGGGAGTACCTGCCGCAGCTCAACTGGACCAACCCGAACGGCGGGTTCTACGTCTGGGTCACGATGCCCGACGTGCTCGACTCCAAGCAGATGCTGCCCCGAGCGGTGAAGGAGCTCGTGGCATATACGCCCGGCACGGCATTCTTCGCCGATGGCCGCGGCCGGCACGCGATGCGCCTGTCGTTCTGCTATCCGACGCCCGACGCGATCCGACTCGGCATCCGCCGCCTCGCGACCGTGATCAACGGAGAGCTCGACCTGCTCGACACCTTCGCGGGCACTGGTCCGCTCCAGCTGCCACCGAGTGCGGGCTACGACTCCGCGCCGCCGTCCGACCTGAAGTAGTGGAGAAAACCCTGATCATGAGCGATTCTTCTGGTCTGTACGTCGTCGTTCTCGCGGGCGGCATCTCGCACGAACGAGATGTCTCCCTTCGTTCAGGACGCCGGGTGGCCGACGCACTCATCGCAGCGGGTCACCGCGTGGTGCTGCGCGATCCCGATGCCGGGCTACTCCCGTTCCTCGTGAACGAGCGCCCCGACGTCGTATTCCCCGCACTGCATGGATCAAGCGGCGAGGACGGTTCGCTCCTCGAACTGCTCGCCGCGATCGGAGTGCCGACGGTCGGTTCGTCAGGTGCGGCGTCGCGCCGTGCCTGGTCGAAGCCCATCGCGAGTTCGCTGCTCGCTGCCGCGGGCGTCGACGTTCCGGAGTCGATCGTGCTCTCTCACGAAGCCTTCAGAGAGCTCGGCGCATCGAGCGTGCTGAAGGTGGTCCGCTCGGCGCTCGAGGGCGACCTCGTCGTGAAGCCGGCATCCGGCGGCTCGGCGCAGGGCGTCACGATCGTGGAAGACACGAACGACCTGCCGCGCGCGATGGTCGAGGCGTTCACCTACGACGACGTCGCCGTGGTCGAGCGCCGCATCCACGGCACCGAGATCGCCGTCGCGGTGGTGGACACGGGCGACGGGCCGCGCACCCTGCCCGCCGTGGAGATCGAACCGACCACCGGTGTCTACAGTTTCCAGGCACGGTACAACGCGGGGGAGACGACGTTCTACGCACCATCGCGACTCGGTGATGCCGCGGTGACGGCGGTCTCGGAGGCTGCCGTGCTCGCACATCGCACACTCGGACTCCGCGACCTCTCGCGCGTCGACTTCATCGTCGATGACAGCGGCCGGCCTTGGTTCCTCGAGGCGAACGTCATCCCTGGTCTCACCGAGACGTCACTCGTGCCGCTCGCCATCGAGGCGTCGGGCACGAGCGCTGCTGCAATCTACGGTGCACTCGTGGAAGCGGCACACGCTCGATCGAACTGACGTTGTTCGACGCGAAAGCGGGTCGGTCCATTCGGACCGACCCGCTTTCGCCTTCGGATCAGAGCAGCGTCCGCGCCGCTCCAGCCCGCTCGAAATCAGCCGATTTCGGTTCGTCAGAACGGATTCTCCGGACGATCGGCAATCACACGCCGTCGAGATCCTCGCCGAGATCAGTAAGGATCCGACGCAGGTCCTGAACCGTCGCGAAATCTACCGTGATCTGGCCTTTTCTTGCACCCAGAGTGATCTTCACGCGGGTGTTCAGCCTGTCGCCCAAACGAGCAGCCAGGTCCTCCAGGAAATCCTGACGCTTGCCGGCTGCAGGCTTCGGACGCGAGGTCTTCGGCTCCTTCGTCGCCACGGCCTCGGCAGCACGAACGGAGAGCTCTTCGTTCACGATCTTGTCGGCGAACCGCTGCATCTCGACGGCATCATCGCCGATCGACAGGATCGCACGAGCATGGCCGGCGCTCAGCACACCGGCCGCCACGCGGAGCTGCACCGGCTCGGGGAGGCGCAGCAGTCGGAGCGTGTTCGAGATCTGCGGACGCGATCGACCGATGCGCGAAGCGAGCTGTTCCTGTGTGATGCCGAAGTCTGCCAACAGTTGCTGGTACGCGGAGGCTTCTTCGAGCGGGTTCAGCTGAGAGCGGTGCAGGTTCTCGAGCAGCGCGTCGCGCAGCATGTCCTCGTTCGCGGTGTCCTTCACGACCGCCGGGATCGAGTCGAGACCCGCTGCCTTGGTGGCGCGAAGGCGGCGCTCGCCCATGACGAGTTCGTACTTGCCAGCGAGCTCCGGGTGCCGCCGAACGACGATCGGTTGCAGCACGCCGAACTCGCGCACGCTGTGCACGAGCTCGGCGAGGTCGTCGGGATCGAAGACGCTACGCGGCTGGTGAGCGTTTGGCAGAATGTCGTTCGGATCGAGTCGGGCCAGGTGAGCGCCGGGAACCGTGACGAGCCCTTCTGCCGATGCGGCCTGTTCGACCACCGCGACCGCAGTGGGCTGCTGAGTATCTGACTCGGGGAAGAACACGTCGACCGGGCGCGCTCGCGTGCTGTCTTCACCGCTCGGAATCAGTGCACCGATTCCACGTCCGAGGCCGGTTCGTTTCGTTGCCATCAGTTCGACTCCTCGGGTGTTGCTGCTCCGCGACGAGCGATTTCGGCGGCTGCCTCTCGATACGACAGGGATCCGGTCGACCCGAAGTCGTAGCTGATCACGCTCTGACCATAACTCGGTGCCTCGGACACGCGAACCGATCGGGGAATGATCGTCTCCAGCGTCTGGACGGGGAAGTGGTCGCGAACCTCCTGCGCCACCTGCTGGGCGAGGTTCGTGCGCGAGTCGTACATTGTCAGCAGGATCGTCGAGAGGCGGAGCTCAGGATTGAGGTGCTTCTCGATCAGTTCGATGTTGCTGAGCAACTGCGAGAGCCCCTCGAGTGCGTAGTACTCGCACTGGATCGGGATGAGCACCTCACGGGCCGCGACGAATGCGTTGATCGTCAGCAGGCCCAGCGACGGTGGGCAGTCGATGAAGACGTAGTCGTACGGGCGATCCATCGTGGCGAGATGCGCATCGAGTGCCCTGCGGAGTCGTTGTTCGCGCGCCACGAGCGACACCAGTTCGATCTCGGCACCGGCGAGATGGATCGTCGCCGGGACGCAATCGAGCAATTCGTGCTCGGTCGACGGCTGCACGACCTCAGCCAGCGAAACGTCGGAAACGAGCACCTCGTAGACGCTCTTGCGTTCGGATCGGTGGTCGACGCCGAGTGCCGTCGACGCATTGCCCTGCGGGTCGAGGTCGATCACGAGCACTCGAGCCCCGGCGCGTGCGAGGCCGGCGGCGAGGTTCACGGCGGTGGTCGTCTTACCGACGCCACCTTTCTGATTGGAGATCGTCAGCACGCGAGTCGATGGCGGAAGGGGGAGGACCGCTTCATCGAGTGCATTGCGCCGACGGGTCTCATCGGCGAGTTCGTAAGCCAGGGGAGTTCCTCCGTGATCTGACGATGTTTCACGTGAAACATCGGGGGCTTCGGTTGGTTCGTGGGGTGCCACCGGCGCAGTGGACGGGGCAACAGGAGGCGCGGACTCGGCGACCGGGGGAGCGTCCGCGACAGACGGCGTTGCCGGAGCGATGATCGCTGGCACCTCGGGCGGAGCGGGGTGCTGGACGACTGCCGTGGGCGTCACTGCCACTTCCGCAATTTCCGGCGCAGAGCCCTGCGGTGCAGCTGCCTCGGGCGCGAGGCTCGTGTTCGCCGGCGCCCCCTCGCTGTCGTGGGTGCTCTCGGCGGTGCCGGTGGGGGCGGTGCGCGTCGGGTGCAATGCTGAAGCGGTGTCGGCGGTGGCGTCACCGACGATTTCGCGGATCAGATCCTCGAGCAGTCGGTCAGGGCCGGTGGAGTGATGCTCCGCGGTGGTCTCCGCGGGATCGACGTCTGCAGTGAGCGCGGCAGCGGTCGCGGCGTCCCAATCGATGCTGCGCGACACGCTCTCGTGAGCCGGTGCCACCTCCGGCAGCTCGGTGGTCTCGCGGCCCGAAGGGCCTTCGTGGCCAGGCCGCGGCGCGGTCGAAGTTGCGTCTTCAGAATCTGCGACACGGACGGCGGTGGGCTCGACTGCCGATGACGCCCCGCTGTCGTACTGACGAACGGCGGCGGAGGCCGAGTCGGAACCCGCGGTGGGTGCGCCGAGTCGAACCTCAGGGCTCCATTCGGCGAACTGCTGCGAATCGCGCGCGGGCGTTGGATCAGCCTGCGGCACCGCTTCGGGCGATGGCCCGACAACGGTCGGCGGGGTGGATCTCACGTGCGTGGTGCCGCCCACGGGTTCATCGGGGGAGGGCTGAGGGCGCTTGCGGTGAAACCATCCACGTCCCCCGCCCTGTGCCATGCCGACGCTCCAAATCCTTGGTATTCGAGAGATTCGCCGCGTTCTGCGGTGTCCTCGATCCGAGAGTCAAGCCTAACCGCCGCGACCGACTCTCAAGATGAAACACGAGCGAACTCCGGCAGATCCGGACCGATCGTCCTGGCGAGGCTGAGTCGCCCGGCCGGCGGCCCCGACCGGGCCCGGCCTCGGTGCCGTATCCGGGTGGTGTCGAGGTCTCGGCGCCGTGCTGGGCCGACCGGACCCGTCCGCTTCTGCTTCCGGACGTGGTGTTTCACGTGAAACATTCGGTTCGTTGTCGTGCTGGCCCCCACCCTCCTGCTCGTCGGCGATACGGGCTGGGGTGACCAGAAGTGCGGGCGTAGGGATCGCGACTGCAACCCGAAGGCGGTGATCATCTCCAGCGCGAGCGTCCTCTGGCGCTGCGGGCGAGACGGGAGTCCGTGGTGCGGCATCGACCTGAATGCGTCAACTGCACGCGAGGAGTCCAAGCGCTCGATCGATCTGAGCGCACTGGTCGATGGGACCGATACTGCGTGCTGGTCGAGCCAACAGCGCCTCGGCTCACTCGCCCCATCTGTGAGCGTCCATGGTGGATCGTGATGTTTCACGTGAAACATCGCCTGCCCCGCGTCCCCGCGTCCCCGCGACTCCTCGCAACTGCAGCAACCTCGATCAGGCAGTGCCGCGAGGGAGGCCATCGCATCGAACCGCCCGCCGGTATCCACTGAGCTCGGACCGGCCCGCCAGGTATCCGATCACCCTGTCCATGTGCGCGCCGCGACGGCTCCCGCGTCCGCGCACCGTGGTTCCGCGTCTGTGCACCGTCATTCCGTGACCTTGAGCAGTCGCACGGCATTCACGCCCATCGGCTGAGACTGCACCGGGGCAGCGAGCGCAGGAACCAGGAGTTGAGCGTTCGATCACTCATCACCTGCAGCACCGACCACATCGCGTCGACCGGGTCTGCAGCGACGGACAGGAGATGGGCAGCGATTAAGGGGTCCGTGCGACAGGTTCGCCCGCGCGAACCCGCAGACCTGGGCTGCGGGCAGCGACCGCCATCGCCGGTGAGCTATTCGGTGAGGAGCTGAAGGTCGGGGTCGTGGGGTCCGGGCTCGAGGTTCGAGGGGGGCGAGTGTTCGGGGTTCGCGGACTCGGGTGTTCGGGGTTCGCGGTTCGGGGTTCGAGGTTCGAGGGGGCGAGGGGCGAGGGGTACAGGATCGAGGGTTCGAGGTTCGAGGTTCGAGGTTCGAGGACTCGAGGTTCGAGGGGTCGAGGGGACGTGGGTTCGAGGTTCGAGGGTCGAGGGCACGAGGGCACGAGGTTCGAGGGCACGAGGGCACGAGGTTCGAGGTTCGAGGGCACGAGGTTCGAGGCTCGCAGTCGAGGTTGGCGGGCCCAAAGGTCGCGGGGTCACGGTTCAAGACGGAGAAGATTCTCGGCGTCGAGGATCCGGTCCGTTGGTCCGGGATCGGGACTCGGGCGCGGGAATCAGTACATGACGTCAAGCAGCAGACCTTCGGACCTTGAACGACGGGACACGACGTTCGTGGGTCCGATTCCCGATCCGGGATTGCCGAGCAGGGTCTCGGGGGGCGTGGGTTCTGACTTTCGGCCGATGCGATCGGGGCGCTCGATATGGGACATGAGATGAGCCTTGCTTCTCGCGCTGCCGCTTGTGAGGACGGAGGTGAGGCAGGGGCGGGGAGACCCGGGGATCGAGGACAGGGGACCGAGGACCGAAAGGCGAGGTCAAGGAGCGAGATCAAGAGGGCGGAACCCCGGCGGGACAGCACCACGGCGCGACAGCACCACGGCGGGGGAGGAACACAGGGAGCAGACCACACGAAGCGGGAACCCGGGAAGCGGACCACGGGACGCAAGAACACCGCGGACACGACCACGGCGAGCAGGACTCAGGGGGCAGGAATACGAGGGCAGGACACGGAGGAGGAATACAGACCAGGACCCGACAGGGAGCAAGCCAACCGAGAGCGAGCGCACCGAGAGCAAGGCCAGGGGAGTGAAGCCGCGGGAGTGAGGCCACGGGAGTGAGGCCACGGGAGTGAGGCCACGGGAGCAACGCCAAAGGAGTGAGATGCGAGCATGGAGAACTGTTCGCGAACGCGCGACATGGTCCTGTGGGGTCCAGGGCCGGAGATGACGCTGGCGCTTGGTCTCCTGGATCCCCGTGCGTAGACGAGCTCACGCGAATAACGAGCATGACCCTGGCCAGTGGGTCGACCACACTGGATCGGCCGGCGAGGCCCTGCTCCACAGAGCGAGGTTCGTGATCACGGGTGCCTCGACCTCGGTGGCGGAATCGGGTGCGGACGTCACGGCAGCCCACCGCGGGGCCGCACATCCGGTTCGCCATCACGCGCGACGACAGTCGAACGGGTCGCATGGTGGGGTGGATGACACCACGGCGGACGGAGCCATCGCGCGCAACGGCATCGCGGCGTCGGACCGAGTCCTCAGCGGTCATCCGTGAGGGCTGCAGATGCGGCAGGGAAACACTCGGTCGGACAGCGCCGCCATCTCGTACTGGCCCGTTGGAACGGAGCACACGGGCATTCCAGCCTGACTCGCTCGCAACGCGGCGACCGATGTTTCACGTGAAACGCACCGCCTCGATTCCAGAGATCATGCTGCCACGGCCCAGGCGGCCGGGTGGATCGGTGGGTACCGCTCTCCGGACGCTCGGCCCAGCTGTACCGCGAGGGTGGTGCCATGTCGGCGACGCTCAGTGGCGCACGAAGCAGCTTGAGCGGCAGCGAAGCAGGGTTGAATCGCCGGGGCTACGAGAAAATGGGGTAGCGACTGCTCCGACCCGCGAACTCAAGCGATCTACGGATCACAGGGGAGACCGCCCCGTCCGCCATCCACACAGGCCGGCGGTCACACACGACGGCGGGGTGGTGAGATACCTTGCTCGAGGCGACGAGCTCGCGGAACCGGTGTTTCACGTGAAACATCACCCATCCACACATGCGTGGGGAACTTCGAGACTTCGGTACGAGCCCGTGCCTCACCCAGCGCACGACGGTCGCGTGCACCATGCGCTCCTCGAGCGCCGGATCAAGCGGCCGCGAAGAACTCTTCGCCGCGCGACCCCAGCATCTCGGTGCGAACGGCACGCCACCTCGCCGCCGTATCCAGAGATCGGGGAGCATGCCATGACGAACGGTAATCATCACATCGCGTCAGTGGTCCGTGCCCTGAGTCAACGCAACAGGCGCACCGCCGGCACTCCGACGCACCGCCGCCATTCCGACGCACCGCACGACTGCCGCCTCCACTGCTCCTCGACGAACGCACCACGTACGAACGGCACCACGATGGCCGCGGACATGCTGGGTGCATGCGGTCTCGCCAACCGTGAAGGCCAGCTGCGGGGGAGTCGGGGCGGAGCGCCAGGCCGATCTCACGATCAGACAACTGGCGAGGCCCGCCACGCGGGCTTCGTGAACAACACCGCACTCGACGCCCGCCGCGAGGACATGAGCCCGTGAACACCGGGCGTCGACGCCGGCCGGATCGACCGCACGCAACACACGACGGGTCGCGTCAGCCGGACTTGCATGAGCAGCAACGAGATCGCCGGGCGCAGAGCGCACCCCCGAGATCACGCCGGATACGTTCAGCCCGCGGTAGCGCGGAACACCCTCGTGACCTCGGAGACGACACCCTCGCCGAGCACCAGCACCTCGACGTCGTGCAGGTGGTACTTGCGGATGACCTTCTCGGCGGCGCCGATCTCTCCGTCGACTCCGGCGCCCTTCATGAGCACGAGCTCACCACCGGGACGCAGCAGGGGAGCGGTCACGGGGATGAGCGTGCGGAGCGCGCTCACGGCGCGTGCCGTGACCTGGTCGAGCGAGTCGAACAGCTTGGACTCTTCAGCGCGGGCGCGCACGACCGTCACGTTCGAGAGCCCGAGTTCCTCGGCCTGACGCTCGAGCCACGCCACGCGTCGCTCCATCGGTTCGATGAGGGTGAACGAGACATCCGGTCGCATGATCGCGAGCACGATGCCGGGAAGGCCCGCGCCGGAACCGACGTCGCCGACCCGCCCCGGCCGCAGCAGCGGCGCGACCAGGGCACTGTTCAGGATGTGCCGGGTCCACAGACGCGGCAGTTCGAGCGGGCCGATCAGCCCGAGCTCCTCGCCGTGACGGGCAAGGGCTTCGGTGAATGCCCGCCCGCCCTCGATGTGCTCGCCGAAGAGTTCGACGGCCGCGGCCGGTTCGGGTTCGAGTCCGTCGATCATCGTTTCACGTGAAACGTCAGCCAACGCGGGTGATGACCGTGTGACGATCGGAACCCTCGCCGCGCGACTCCGAGTGGAGACCGCGCTCGGCGACGAGGTCGTGCACGAGCTTGCGCTCGTAGGACGACATCGGGGGCAGGGATGCCTCGGCGGCTCCGCCCTCGATGCGCTCGGCCGCGCGCTCGACGAGACCCGCGAGTTCGTCGCGACGTGCGTCGCGCGAACCGCCGATGTCGAGGATCAGGCGAGAGAACGCGCCGGTCTTGGTCTGCACCGCGAGGCGGGTGAGCTCCTGGAACGCGCTGACCGTCTCGGGCTTCGCGAGCAGGTTGAGGTTCGCACCTTCACCGGCGTTGACCGAGACATAGGCGCGACCGTTGCGCGCGTCGATGTCGATGTCGCCATCGAGGTCCATGATGTCGAGGAGCTCTTCGATGTAGTCGGCGGCGATGTCGCCCTCTTCCTCGAGCTGCGAGGTCGAGCGGTCAGCTGCGTCGTGCTGTACGTCGGTCATGGGTTACTTTCCCTGCTTCTTCGCGCGAGCCTTGCTCACGGGCTGCTGGCGCTGGGTCTTCTTCGCCTCAGGCGCTTCGATCTCGGTCGGGGTCTTCTCGTCGACGACGAGCTTGCCCTTGCGTGCAAGGCGCTCTTCGCGCGCCTTCGCTGCTTCACTGCCCGGCGTCGGCATGTTGCGGATGACGACGAACTGCTGACCCATGGTCCAGAAGTTCGAGACGAGCCAGTAGAACATGACGCCGATCGGGAAGGCGACACCCGAGAACGCGAACACGAGGGGGAGCAGGTAGAGCATGATGCGCTGCTGGCGGAACATCGGGCTCGCCTTGGTCTCGGGCGACATGTTCTTCGAGACGATCTGCAGCTGGGTGATGAACTGCGATGCGGTCATCAGCACGATCATCGTCGCTGCGATGACCATGACCTGCCACGGGTACTCGCCGTTCATCGCACCGATGAACGTGCCCTTCAGGGGAGCGCCGAGGATCTCCGAGTTCGCGAACGAGTTGGCGAGGTCCTGCGTGAACACGCCGACACCGGCCTTGTCGTGCTGCGCGTCGTTGAGCACCGAGAACAGGCCGAAGAAGATCGGCATCTGCAGCAGCAGCGGCAGGCAGGAGGAGAGCGGGTTGGTGCCCGTCTTCTTGTAGAGGTCCATCGTCTCGCGAGACATCGCCTCACGAGAGAACTGGTCCTTCTTGCCCTTGTACTTGTCCTGGATCTTCTTGAGCTGCGGCGCGACCTCGAGCATGCGGCGCTGGCTCTTGATCTGCTTGACGAAGATCGGGATGAGCGCGGCCCGGACGACGATGACGAGACCGACGATCGAGAGCACCCACGTCACACCGGCATCGGGGTTGAGCCCGAAGAACGTCCACATCGAGTGGAACGCGACGAGGATCAGCTCGATGACCCACTTGATGGGCCAAAGGATCAGGCTGAAGATATCGGGCATTGGGTGGGTCAGTCCTTTCGGAACACGGTGGAGGAGGAGAGCTCGAGCGCCGCGTCATCGCGGCGAGCACCGGGTGCCGAGACGACCGCGGCACTCGAATCGACGTGAACGTCGTCGATGAGTGCACCGTGGCCGGCGGAGCCGGAAGTGTGAGAGTGGTCGTGACCCGAAGCGTCGAGATCAGCGGATGTCGCGGCATCCGTCCAACCGGCGGGGACGACCCAGCCGAACCGGGTGACGCCGTACCGCGAGTGCTTCGCCGCGCGAACGTCGTCGACACCGCCGGCCGACCAGGGGTTGCATCGGAGAATGCGCCAAGCGGTGAGTGCCGAACCGACCAGGAGGCCTCGTTGCTGCACCGAGCCGAGTCCGTAGGCGGAACACGACGGGTAGTACCGGCAGACATCGCCGTACAACGGCGAAATCGCGGCCCGATAACCGCGAATGAGGAGGACCCCGGCGTTGCGGGGGATGAGCGCAGCGAACAGGACGGCGTTGTTCACGCTATTCGCCCTTCTCCTGCGCTGCGGCGGCCGGCACGCGTGCGCGCCGACGTTGGAGGGCGCCGAGTACCTCGGCACGGATCTCGTTCCAGTCGGCGAGGGACGCCGACGGCAGTGCTCGCACAACCACGTCGACATCGGAGATGCCGTCGCCGAGTGCCTCGTGGCAGACGGCCTTGAGCCGCCGGCGCACGAGATTGCGACGGACCGCGCCGCCGACCTTCTTCGAGACGATGAAGCCGAAGCGTGCGTCGGTGCCCGACTCCCGCGAGCGCACATAGCTCACGGTGTGGGCACCGGCGACCTTCGCACCTCGGCGCACGATGACTCGATAGTCGTCGGCGCTCGTGATGCGATTGGCTTTGGCGAGCACCGAAGAACTACGCGGAGAGCTCGGTGCGACCCTTGCTGCGGCGTGCCGACAGGATGGCACGGCCAGCGCGGGTGCGCATGCGGAGGCGGAAGCCGTGCTTCTTGGCGCGACGACGGTTGTTCGGCTGGAAAGTACGCTTGCTCATTCTTCTTCTCCGGCGTTCGGATCTCCTCGCCGAATTCGCTGGTTGCGTGAAGGCGGGAAAACTGGGTGCCCTTGACGGGCTGGGGTCAACTGATTAAAACTACGGCCTCAAGGGCTCGGGGTCAAACCGAACCGACATCGATACGGCCGCAGTTCAAAAGAGACAGTATCGCTCGAACCTCAGGATCGCCTGTGGAACGACACGCCCGCACTGTCGAATCCCTCAATCGGCATTTGTCGGGAGCGGCTTCCTCGGATAGCGTTTGACACCAGTTATCCCCAGCTTGGTGCGCGGATTCTCGGGCTTCTTCCGAAATCTCCCCACAGGCCGTGGACAACGCAGAGAACATGCGCCTCGCGCCGCTTGCTCCGTCGATCGGGGGATCGATGAGCGGCCCAGACGATGGCTACCGAATGAATGCGGGGAACGATGACAGAACAGCCCATCACGGATACGTGGGCGACGATCCTCGATCGGCTGTCAGACGACGACGCGATCACCCCGATGCTCCAGGGATTCCTGAACCTGGTCGAACCCAAGGGCATCGCGGCGGGCACCTTCTATCTCGAGGTGCCGAACGACTTCACCGCGAGCATGCTCAACCAGCGCATGCGGGTCTCGCTGCTGTCGGCGATGAGCGTGGTCGAGGCGCCCTCGCCCGTGACCTCCTTCTACGTCGTCGTCAATCCCGAGCTCGAAGAGGCGCGGGCCCCCGAGCCGCAGTCGCCGTTCGGCGATGACTCCATCGATCCGGTCGAGCTGCCGGCGTCGCCGCAGTCGGTCTTCGAGAACACGAGTCCCGTCGCATCACGCGACACGCGCCTGAATCCCAAGTACGCGTTCGAGAGCTTCGTCATCGGACAGTCCAACCGATTCGCCCATGCGGCGGCGGTCGCCGTCGCGGAGGCGCCGGCGAAGGCCTACAACCCGCTCTTCATCTACGGCGACTCGGGACTCGGCAAGACCCACCTCCTGCACGCCATCGGTCATTACGCGATGAGCCTGTACCCCGGCATCCGCGTGCGCTACGTGAGTTCCGAGGAGTTCACGAACGACTTCATCAACTCGATCGCGAACAACCGCGGTTCCCTCTTCCAGCAGCGCTACCGGAACATCGACATCCTGCTGATCGACGACATCCAGTTCCTGCAGGGCAAGGCGGAGACGCAGGAGGCGTTCTTCCACACGTTCAACACGCTGCACGATCACAACAAGCAGGTCGTGATCACGAGCGATGTGCCGCCGAAGCACCTCACGGGCTTCGAGGACCGCATGCGCAGCCGCTTCGAGTGGGGCCTCATCACCGACGTCCAGGCGCCCGACCTCGAGACGCGTATCGCGATCCTCCGCAAGAAGGCGCAGTCCGAGCGGCTCCAGGTGCCCGACGACATCCTCGAGTACATGGCGTCGAAGGTGTCGAGCAACATCCGCGAGCTCGAGGGCACGCTCATCCGCGTCACCGCGTTCGCAAGCCTCAACCGCACACCGGTCGACATGCCGCTCGTGCAGACGGTGCTGAAGGACCTCATCACGGATGACTCGGACAACGTCGTCTCGCCGGTCGACATCATCACGGCCACCGCCGACTACTTCAAGTTGACGGTCGACGACCTCTACGGTTCGAGCCGATCGCAGGCCGTGGCCACCGCCCGTCAGATCGCGATGTACCTCTGCCGGGAACTCACGAGCCTGTCACTGCCGAAGATCGGACAGCTCTTCGGCAACCGCGACCACACGACGGTCATGTACGCGAACAAGAAGATCTCGGAACTCATGAAGGAGCGACGCTCCATCTACAACCAGGTCACCGAGCTCACCGCACGCATCAAGCAGGTCAGCCGCTACCGCTGAGTTCGTCTCGGGCGTGGGCAAGCTCGGGTTCGCCGCGCTCGGGTTTCGACAGGCTCAGGTTTCGACAGGCTCAGGTTTCGACAGGCTCAACCGGCACAGGGGTGTTCGGCGCACCCGAAAACGGTCCGAATCGAGGTCTGCAGGGCCTGTGCAGGCCTCTGACGCCCGATTCCCACAGTTGTGGAGAACCTGTGGATTGTTAACGAGCAACCGCCCAGCGCCTGTTGAGACAGGGTGCTCGCCTGTGCAGAACAGTGTCATGCGTTCGGCATCGGCACGAGGCATCCGCTCACGAACCCACACACTGTGCACAGATCGGATGCCCCCGGATCAGCGTCGTTCCGCGGGTCTCCGAACACCATCCACAGTTTCCACAGCGGTTAACACTGTTAAGAGTTAAGGGTTTAAGCGGGGATTCCCACAACCTTGTGAATCGGGGCGCCTCGAGCAGCCGGCTCCGCCATGCGGTTCGTCATCGATTCGCCCTCGTTGGAGGGAACTGTGCGGATAGCATGGGAGCCACCCAGCGACATCCACGACGGGAGTACCGTGAAGTTCCAGGTCAACCGCGACGTCTTCAGTGAGGCCGTTTCCTTCGCCGTCAAACTGCTGCCTCAGCGCACCACGCTGCCGATCCTCTCGGGCGTATTGATCCAGGCGAACGCCGACGGCCTCGTGCTCTCCTCGTTCGACTACGAGGTCTCCTCGCAGACCGAGATCCAGGCCGACGTCGAAGAGCCCGGCACCGTGCTCGTCTCCGGCCGCCTCCTCGCCGAGATCGCCGGCCGCCTGCCGAACGCTCCCGTGCGCGTGTCGACCGAAGAGAGCCGCATCTCCGTGAGCTGCGGCTCGGCGAGCTTCACGCTGCTGTCGATGCCGGTCGAGGAGTACCCCTCCATTCCCGAGATCGGCGAGCAGTCGGGTGTCGTTCCGGCTGAGGAGTTCGCCGCAGCCGTCGCGCAGGTCGCCGTCGCCGCATCGCGCGACGACGTCACCCCGGTCATCACCGGCGTGCAGCTCGAGGTGCGCGAGAACAACCTCAGCCTCGTCGCCACCGACCGCTACCGCGTCGCAGTCCGCGAGCTCGACTGGGACGGCGGCGGCGTTGCGAGCGAGGAGTCCGTCACCGCGCTCGTCCCGGCCCGCACCTTGCAGGAGGTCGGCAAGACGTTCGGGCACTCCGGCACCATCTCGGTCTCGATCACGAGCCGCGACGACCGCGAGCTCATCGCGTTCAGCGCCGAGAAGAAGACGGTGACGTCGCTCCTCATCAAGGGCAACTTCCCGCCGGTGCGTCGTCTGTTCCCCGAGACGGTCGACAACTTCGCGGTCGTCAACACCGCCGAACTCATCGAGGCGACCCGTCGTGTCGCCCTCGTGCTCGAGCGCGAGGCCGCGCTTCGCTACAGCTTCACCGCCGACGGGCTGACCCTCGAGGCGATCGGCAGCGAGCAGGCCCAGGCCTCCGAGTCGATCGATGCGATCCTCACCGGCGACGACACGGTCGTCTCCCTGAAGCCGCAGTTCCTGCTCGACGGGCTCGGTGCCGTGCACTCGGAGTTCGTGCGCGTCTCCTTCACGAAGACCGAGAACCCCAACAAGCCGGGCCCCGTGCTCATCACGAGCCAGTCGTCGCGGGACCAGGCCGGCGCCGACAGCTATCGGTACCTGCTGCAGCCGAACCTGCTGCTGCGCTAGTCCGTCGTCACGGGCCGGGCCCGTCGTCGGCGGTGCGGGGTAGCGTGATCAATTGCGAATCCGTCGGCTCCGGGGCATCCGGATGCCCCGCTGCTGAAGGGAGCCCAGCGTGCACGTCGCCCGGCTCTCGCTGACCGACTACCGCAATTACGCGCGCGCCGAGCTCGAACTCGGCCCAGGTGCAACGGTGCTGGTCGGCCGCAACGGCCAGGGCAAGACCAACCTCGTCGAGGCGATCGGGTACCTCGCCACGCTCGGATCGCACCGGGTCTCGGGCGACCAGGCGCTCATCAGGGCGGGTGCCGATGCCGCGATCGTGCGGGCGCTGCTCTCGCACGGTGATCGTGAGCTGCTCGTCGAACTGCAACTGAACCGCCACGGCGCCAATCGGGCCCAGTTGAACCGCTCGGCCGTGAAGACCCGCGAGCTGCCGCGGTACGCGCACAGCGTGCTCTTCGCACCGGAAGACCTCGCGATCGTACGCGGTGAGCCCTCGGTGCGCCGGCGCCTGCTCGACGAACTGCTCATCCAGCGCACCCCTCGGCTGGCCGGGGTCATGGCCGACTACGAGCGAGTGCTGAAGCAGCGCAACTCCCTGCTGAAGAGTGCACGGGCGCGCGGACTCGCCGTCGAGAAGCTCACGACGCTCGACATCTGGGACGAACGCCTCGTCGCGTTCGGCTCCGAACTCATCGATCAGCGCCTCGCGCTCGTCGAGGAACTGCGCGACCCCCTGGCCGCGGCGTATCGCGCCATCGTCGACGCCGATCACGGGCCGGGCATGACCCCGCTGCTCTCGATCGACGGCGCCGATCCCGATGCCGACCCCGAGCAGGTGGTCGACTCGGCCGCCTCGACGGTCGGCACCCGAGAGCGGTTCGCCGAAGCGCTGCGCGTGCTCCGCCCGAAGGAGCTCGAGCGCGGCGTCACCCTCGTCGGCCCGCACCGCGACGACGTCGTGCTCCTCCTCAACGGGCTCCCGGCGAAGGGCTATGCGAGCCACGGCGAATCCTGGTCGTTCGCACTCGCGCTGCGCCTCGCCTCGGCTGAACTGCTGCGTCGCGACTCGATGACCGGCGACCCCGTGCTCGTGCTCGACGACGTGTTCGCCGAGCTCGACCGCCTGCGGCGCGAGCGACTGGCCCACGCGATCGCCGGATTCGAGCAGGTGCTCGTGACGGCGGCGGTGCTCGAAGACGTGCCGGCCCCGCTCACCGCCCGCATCGTGCACATCGCGGCCGGACGGATCGTCGACGGCGAGGGCGAGCTCGACTCCTCGACGCCGCCTGCCGCGACCGTCGCCGAGACCGTCTCCGTCTCCGCCACTGAGCCCGAGGCCGATGGAGCGCCCGACACGGAGACCGAGGCCGCCGATGTCTGAGGCCTCCCGCGTCTACCAGCACTTCCGCGAGATCTTCGGCGGCGAGCCCCGCACGCGCACCGGCCGTCCGGGCAGGGTTCGCACGCGCGAGACATCCGGCAGCGAGCCCTTCAGCCCGGGCCGCGACCCGAAGCCGCTCGGCGACACCATCGACTCCCTCAGTGCGCAGCTCGGCTGGAGCGGCCCGTTGTCGCAGCACGACGTGCTCGCGTCGTGGGCGGAGATCGCGGGGGAGGAGACCGCGCGGCACACCGAACCCATCGCGATCGAGGGCGGCGTGCTGCAGGTCCGGTGCGAGTCGACGGCGTGGGCGACGCAGCTCCGCATGATGCGCACGCAACTCGTCACCGAGATCACGACGAGATTCCCCGGAGCAGGGGTCGACACGATCCGCTTTCAGGGGCCGGATGCCCCCACCTGGAAAAAGGGTCCCAGATCGGTTCCAGGGCGCGGTCCACGCGATACCTACGGCTAGGCAGGCAAATTCGGTCACTGGGAACCTGAAATCGCCCCAGAACGGCGCTTCGAGGCTTGCGCCGACCCTCGATTTGATAGGATCGAGAGTCGCCAGAATGACGGTCAGGAGCCCGATTCACACATGACAGCGGAACCGACGAAGCCCCAGCAGACACCGGCATACGGTGCTGATGAGATCCAGGTCCTCGAGGGGCTCGAAGCGGTTCGCAAGCGGCCGGGTATGTACATCGGCTCGACGGGTCCCCGAGGCCTGCACCATCTCGTCTCCGAGATCGTCGACAACTCGGTCGACGAAGCGCTTGCGGGCCATGCCACCACCATCGACGTGACGATCCTGCCCGATGGCGGTGTGCGCGTCATCGACGACGGCCGCGGCATGCCGGTCGACATCCACAAGACCGAGGGCCGCTCGGCGGTCGAGGTCATCCACACCGTGCTGCACGCCGGCGGCAAGTTCGGTGGCGGCGGCTACGCGGTCTCCGGCGGGTTGCACGGCGTCGGAGCATCCGTCGTCAATGCGCTCTCGACGAAGTTCGATGTCGCCGTGCGCCGCCAGGGCCACGTGTGGCGCCAGTCGTACACGATCGGCGTGCCCGATGCACCGCTCTCGAAAGACGAGCCGAGCGACGAGACCGGCACGACCACCACGTTCTGGCCGAGTCCCGACATCTTCGAGACCATCGAGTTCGACTACGAGACGTTGCGCGCCAGATTTCAGCAGATGGCCTTCCTCAACAAGGGCCTGCGCATCAGCCTGACCGACGAGCGCGTCGGCCACGTCGAGATCGACCCCGACGACACGGCGGCGAATGATGCGGATGGCGCGACTCCCGGTCAGCGTACCGACACGTTCCTCTACGAGCGCGGCCTCGTCGACTACGTCGAATACCTGAACCGCTCGAAGAAGTCCGATGTCGTGAACGACGAGATCATCTCGTTCGAGACCGAAGACACCGAGCGCAAGATCGCGCTCGAGGTCGCGATGCAGTGGACGACGTCGTACACCGAGTCGGTGCACACGTACGCGAACACCATCAACACGCACGAGGGCGGCACCCACGAAGAGGGGTTCCGTTCGGCACTCACGACGCTCGTGAACAAGTACGCCCGCGAGAAGGGCATCATCAAGGAGAAGGACGACAACCTCTCCGGCGACGATGTGCGCGAGGGTCTCACCGCGGTCATCTCGGTGAAGCTCGCCGAACCGCAGTTCGAAGGCCAGACGAAGACGAAGCTCGGCAACACCGAGGTCAAGTCGTTCGTGCAGAAGGTCACCTCCGACCAGCTCGGTGACTGGTTCGAGCGCAACCCGACTCAGGCTCGCGACATCATCCGCAAGGCGATCCAGGCGGCGACCGCTCGCCTGGCCGCACGCAAGGCGCGTGAGGCGACCCGGCGCAAGGGCCTGCTCGAGTCGGGCGGCATGCCCGGCAAGCTCAAGGACTGCTCGTCGAAGGACCCGTCGATCTCCGAGATCTTCATCGTCGAGGGCGACTCGGCCGGCGGCTCCGCCGTGCAGGGCCGCAACCCCGAGACGCAGGCGATCCTGCCGCTGCGCGGCAAGATCCTGAACGTCGAGAAGGCCCGCCTCGACCGCGCCCTCGCCAACAACGAGGTGCAGGCGATGATCACGGCGTTCGGCGCCGGCATCGGCGAGGACTTCAACACCGAGAAGGCGCGCTACCACAAGATCGTGCTCATGGCCGATGCCGACGTCGACGGCCAGCACATCACGACGCTGCTGCTCACGCTGCTGTTCCGCTACATGCGCCCGCTCATCGAGCTCGGCTACGTGTACCTCGCGCAGCCGCCGCTGTACCGCCTGAAGTGGACCAACTCCGACCACGAGTACGTCTACTCCGACAAGGAGCGCGACGCGCTGCTCGCCGCCGGCATCGCCGCAGGCAAGCGCATCCCGAAGGACAACGGCGTGCAGCGCTACAAGGGTCTCGGTGAGATGAACCACCAGGAGCTGTGGGAGACCACGATGAACCCCGAGACCCGCACGCTGCTGCAGGTCACCATGGATGACGCGGCCGCCGCCGACGAGATCTTCTCCACCCTGATGGGCGAAGACGTCGAGAGCCGCCGCAACTTCATCCAGAAGAACGCGAAGGACGTGCGTTTCCTTGACATCTGATGTGATCAACCCCGGCGGCGACGACATCGTCGAGGGCCCCGGCATCCACGGCAAGATCGACCAGGTCGATCTGCAGCTCGAGATGCAGCGCTCGTACCTCGACTACGCGATGAGCGTCATCGTCGGGCGCGCACTGCCCGACGTGCGCGACGGCATGAAGCCCGTGCACCGCCGCGTCATCTACGCGATGTACGACGGCGGTTACCGCCCCGACCGCGCCTTCTCGAAGTGCGCCCGCGTCGTCGGCGACGTCATGGGCCAGTTCCACCCGCACGGCGACACGGCGATCTACGACGCGCTCGTGCGCCTCGTGCAGCCGTGGAGCCTGCGCTACCCGCTCGCGCTCGGCCAGGGAAACTTCGGTTCCCCGGGCAACGACGGCGCGGCCGCCCCGCGATACACCGAGACGAAGATGGCTCCGCTCGCGCTCGAGATGGTGCGCGACATCGAGAAGGAGACCGTCGACTTCCAGGACAACTACGACGGTCGCACGCAGGAGCCGTCGATCCTGCCGGCACGGTTCCCGAACCTGCTCGTCAACGGCTCGGTCGGCATCGCCGTCGGCATGGCGACGAACATCCCGCCGCACAACCTGCGCGAAGTGGCATCCGGCGCGCAGTGGTACCTCGAGCACCCCGAGGCCTCGCGCGAGGAGCTCCAGGAAGCGCTGATCCAGCGCATCAAGGGACCCGACTTCCCGACCGGGGCGCAGATCCTCGGCGTCAAGGGCATCAACGACGCGTACCGCACGGGTCGCGGCTCGATCACGATGCGCGCCGTCGTCTCGGTCGAGGAACTGCAGGGTCGCACCTGCCTCGTCGTCACCGAACTGCCCTACCAGGTCAACCCCGACAACCTCGCGATCAAGATCGCCGACCTCGTGAAGGACGGCAAGGTCGGCGGCATCGCCGACATCCGCGACGAGACCTCGGGCCGAACCGGCCAGCGCCTCGTGATCGTGCTGAAGCGCGATGCCGTCGCCAAGGTCGTGCTGAACAACCTGTACAAGCACACCTCGCTGCAGGAGAACTTCGGCGCGAACATGCTCGCGATCGTCGACGGCGTGCCGCGCACGCTCTCGATCGACGGCTTCATCGCGCACTGGGTCGACCACCAGATCGAAGTGATCGTGCGCCGCACGCAGTACCTGCTGCGTGAGGCCGAGGCCCGCATGCACATCCTGCGCGGTTACCTCAAGGCGCTCGACGCGCTCGACGAGGTCATCGCACTGATCCGTGCGTCGGCGACCGTCGACGACGCTCGCGACGGGCTCAAGAACCTGCTCGAGATCGACGACATCCAGGCCGACGCCATCCTCGCGATGCAGCTCCGTCGTCTCGCGGCGCTCGAGCGCCAGAAGATCATCGACGAGGCCGAGACGATCCAGGCCGAGATCACCGACTACCAGGACATCCTGGCCCGCCCCGAGCGCCAGCGCACGATCGTCTCGACCGAGCTCGCCGACATCGTCGCGAAGTACGGCGACGAGCGGCGCACGCACATCATGCCGGGCTTCGACGGAGACATGTCGGTCGAAGACCTCATCCCCGAAGAGGAGATGGTGGTCACCGTCACGCGCGGCGGCTACGTCAAGCGCACGCGCAGCGACAACTACCGCTCGCAGCACCGCGGCGGCAAGGGAGTCAAGGGCGCCCAGCTGCGCGCCGACGACGTCGTCGAGCACTTCTTCGTCACGACGACCCACCACTGGCTGCTGTTCTTCACGAACATGGGCCGCGTCTACCGGGCGAAGGCGTACGAGATCCAGGAGGCCGGACGCGACGCGAAGGGCCAGCACGTCGCGAACCTGCTCGAGATGCAGCCCGACGAGCAGATCGCCGAGATCCTCGACATCCGCGACTACAGCGTTGCCCAGTACCTCGTGCTGGCGACCCGCGAGGGCCTCGTCAAGAAGACCGAGCTCACCGCGTACGACACGAACCGCTCTCGCGGCGTCATCGCGATCAACCTACGTGAAGGCGACGAGCTCGTTTCGGCGATGCTCGCCGATGAGCACGATGAGATCCTCCTCGTCTCGAAGAAGGGCATGTCCCTGCGCTTCGAGGCGACGGATGAGGCGCTCCGGCCCATGGGTCGCTCGACCTCGGGTGTGAAGGGCATGTCGTTCCGTGCGGGCGACCAGCTGCTCGAGGCATCCGTCGTCGCCGCGTCGCTCACCGACGGTGCCGAGGCCGAAGAGGCCGAGGCGAGCGCGGGAGACGAGGCCAGATACGTCTTCGTGGTCACCGAGGGCGGGTACGCGAAGCGCACCGCGGTCGACCAGTACCGTCTGCAGAACCGAGGCGGTCTCGGCATCAAGGTGGCCAAGTTGAACGAGGATCGAGGCGACCTCGCGGGCGCCCTGATCGTCGGTCGCGACGACGAGGTGCTTGTGGTTCTTGCCAGCGGCAAGGTGGTACGCTCTGACGTCGCCGAGGTTCCCGCCAAGGGCAGGGACACGATGGGCGTCGTGTTCGCGAAGTTCGCGAACGACGACCGGATCATCGCCATCGCGAAGAATTCCGAACGGAATCTCGTGGAGGAGGCCGCAGAGTCCGAAGCGGCCGAGCCCGCGCGAGAGGAGTAACCCTACATGAGTAGCGTCGCCGAGAAGCTGGCCCGCAAGTCCAACCGCAAGACCCCTGCCAAGCAGGTGCGCCTTCGTCTGGTCTACATCGACTTCTGGTCGGCGGTGAAGCTGTCCTTCCTCGTCGCGGTCTGCCTCGCGGTCGTCAGCATCGTCGCCACCTTCCTCATCTACACCGTGTTGAACTCGACCGGCATCTTCGGCAAGATCAACGAGCTCGTGCAGGACGTTGCGGGCACGGGCGGCGATCTCACGTCGATCCTGTCGCTCGGCAACGTCATGGGCTTCGCCGTGGTCGCTGCGCTCCTGAACCTCGTGGTCACGACGGCGCTCGGCGCCATCATCGCGGTGCTCTACAACCTGAGCGTCAAGATCACGGGCGGCATCCTCGTCGGTTTCACCAACAACTGACGCCGCGTTCGGCCCGATTCGGAGATTCCTGCCGCGTCCGGTAGTGTTTCCTCTGGCCGAAATTCGGGGATATAGCTCAGGCGGTTAGAGCGCTTCGCTGATAACGAAGAGGTCCGAGGTTCAAGTCCTCGTATCCCCACTGTGAACAATTCAATATGAAGAACGGATGCCTCGGCATCCGCTCGGGGCCTTAGCTCAGTTGGTAGAGCGCCTGCTTTGCAAGCAGGATGTCAGGAGTTCGAATCTCCTAGGCTCCACAGTTTCCCACTTGGCGTCACTCGATACCCGCACCTCGCAGCGATCCGGCGTTCGACTCGACTCCGTCACAGCCGCAGCCAGCGTTCGATGAGCACGACGATCTCATCGCGATGTGCGTCGATCTCGGCCGGGTCGAGTGCGATCACGCCGCGGTCGGCCGCCGCCCAGCGCACCAGGCCGGTGTCGTCCTCGAAGCTGAAGCCCTCGGAATCGACGATCTTCACGCCCCGGTGCATCACGATGCGCACCTTTCCGCGCGGGTCGGTGCCGACCGTGACTCGATCGACGCCGTCGAGCGCATAGTTCGGGCCGTTCCATTTGATGTTCTCGACGGCGCCGGCGGGCGCGACGCCGCGGATGCCGTCTCGGAGTCGCGCGAGCGTGCCCGCAAGATCCGTGGGCAGGCCGTCGAGATATCGATCGACTTCGGGTGACGCGGCGATCATGTTCGACGCCTCGGCCATCGTGACGCTCCGTTCGCTCGGTGCCTCGACCATAGCGGCGCTGGGCCGGCTCGTCGATGCCCCCGCTACAGTGTGCTGATGGACATCCGCATCGCTGCGTACGGGGTCATCATCCACGAGGGCCGGATCCTGCTCTCGCACTGGAACGAGCACGGTCGCTCCGGCTGGACATTGCCCGGTGGCGGCATCGAGGGCGCCGAGCACCCGGTTGTGGCGGCTCGGCGGGAGATCTTCGAGGAGACGGGGTACGAGGCATCCGTCGACCGTCTGCTCGGCATCGACACCATGGTCGTGCCGACGTCGAAGCGTCACACGGGTGCCGCGCCCCTCTACGCGATGCGCGTCATCTATCGGGCGAGCGTGGTCGGCGGGGAACTCCGCAACGAGGTCGACGGCTCGAGCGACGAGGCCCGCTGGTTCGCGCTCGACGAGGTGCCGCGCCTCAAGCGCGTGAGCCTCCTCGACATCGCGCTGCGGCTGAATGCCGCAGAACCGGCCGATGGCGTGCCGCCGTCGGTTCAGGAGTAGCAGCCAGGCCAGGGGTTCCGCGCTCCGGGATCCGGGCTCCGCGGAACGCACGGGATGCACTCGCGGCCGTGTCGCCGACGTTCCGGCCGTCGTGGCCGAACCGTTCGCGACACGGCCGCGAGTGGCCGAGCTCCCCGCGGGTCGGCGTCATCGCGTGATTCGCGACGCCGACCTGCGGGGGCCTGGCTGGTGTGTTGCTGTCGATGTTGTGCATGGTCGCTCAGATCAGCGGCTGTGCCATCAGGGTGATGCGCCGGAACTCGTCGGCCTGCAGGCGTGCTGCGGCCTGTTCGTTCCTGCGGCGTTCGGCGGTCGCCGAGTGCGTGCGCTGTTCGTCCCGACGACGGCTCCAGGAGAGGAGTGCGTGGGCCGCGCGGCGTGCGAGGCGATCGCTCATCTGTCGCGCGTCTGCGCGGAGGGTGACGGCCTGCACCTGTGCGGTGCGGCCGGCGGAGATGGTGCTCGTATTCACGGTGATTCCTTCTGGGTGTGGTGGTGCGATGGGGTGATGCAAGTGGCGGATCGGTCGGAGCCGCCGGAGTCCGGCCCGAACCGCGTCTGCGGAACCGGTCGGCACAGGGATCGCGTCTGGAGGCGATCGGTGCGAGCCCGACGAGCGGGCTCGGTGCAGCGCAGGACGGCGAGTGCCGTGCAGCGCGTCCGCGGAGGCGTGAGCCGGAGACATCCGCTCGCTTCACAGGAAGCGGCCGGCGACGAGGTCGCAGACGGATGTGCGGCAGGAGCCGCTGGGTCACGCCCGAGGGGCGGAGTGGACGATCAGGCGCGAACGCGCGAGACGTCGAGGCGAACTGCTAGCAGGCCCGAGGCGCGAGGAGGACTCCCGTGTGGGCCGCAGTAAATGCTGGCGTGAAGATGTGCTTCATCATGGGTATCAACTCCTCTCTGCATTGCGTATTCGACAACGGTTTTAGACACTAGCGGGATTCTCACGCCAACCGCAAGGCGTTTTCACAGATTCGTCGAGATTCAGGGTCTGCACTGACTGATGGGGACTCGCGGAGACGACGAAGGCCCCGCCTGGAGCAGGCGGGGCCTTCGGAAACTCGTGCAGGTCAGGCTGCGGGGCTCGAACCCGCAGCGGGCTCGTCGTCGGCGACCCAGAGTTCATCGTCAGCCCGGAAGGTCTGCCAGACGGCGTACGCCACACCCGCTGCAGCGACGATGCCGGCGCCGATCGCGAGGTAGGTGCCGAAGCCGGGGCCGCTCTTCTCCTTGACGACGACTGCGGCGCGCGGCGAGACGCGCTCGAGGGCGCGGCGCACGCGGGCGTCGTTGGCGATGTCGCCGATCGAGAGCACGGAGCCGAGCGCATTGCCGACCGTGCGCTCCATGGTGTCACCGGCCGCGCGCGCGGCGGTGCTCGCCCGCTGGACGTTGGGGCGGACATAGCTGTCGTACCCGGTGCGAACTCGCGGCACGACCTCTTCGCGCGTGAGGTGGCCGAGTTGACGGCTGGCCTCGCGGGCGACGGCGTTGGCGTGCTCGAGCACGATCTGCTGGTTCCCCCAGAGTTCCCCAGCGTTGCTCTGCAGTCGCTTGAGTTCCTTCCGGCGCTTGCGTGACAGGCTCATCTCGACCTCCATCGATGGCAGCGAACCACTCCATCTTGCCACCGAAACGGCTGGAAGCGAGGTGGGAGTCCGAATACGGCATGCCGCTTGACGAATCCACCCGTGACAGAATATGAGGATGCCGATTCCTACCGCAGTCGCGACGCTCAACACCAACCACGGACCGATCAAGGTCGACCTCTACGGCGACCACGCCCCGAAGACGGTCAAGAACTTCGTCGGCCTCGCCACGGGCGAGATCGAATGGACCCACCCCGCCACGGGCGAGAAGTCCACGGCGCCCCTCTACGACGGCGTCATCTTCCACCGCATCATCCCCGGCTTCATGATTCAGGGCGGCGACCCGCTCGGCCAGGGCGTCGGCGGCCCCGGCTACCAGTTCGACGACGAGATCAACTCCGAGCTCGACTTCACGGAGCCCTACGTGCTCGCGATGGCCAACGCCGGCATCCAGATGGGTCGCGGCACCAACGGCTCGCAGTTCTTCATCACCGTCGGCCCCACCACGTGGCTGCAGGGCAAGCACTCCATCTTCGGCAAGGTGACCGACCCGGCGAGCCAGGCCGTCGTCGACAAGCTCGCCGCCGTGGCGACCGATGGTCGCGACAAGCCGCTCGAGGACATCGTCATCGAGAGCGTCTCCGTCGAGCAGCTCTGACCCGCAGGTGAGCGACTCGGGGCCAGATCGGTCGAACTTCTGCTACCGGCATCCTGATCGGCAGAGCTACATCCTCTGCCAGCGGTGCGGACGCACGATCTGCCCCGAGTGCCAGACCCAGGCCCCCGTCGGGGTCATCTGCCCGGAGTGCATGCGCGAGCAGCGCGCCAGCGCCCCGCGCACCAAGCCGGCCGTGCTGACGCGCATGCGCTCAGCCGCCGGTCGTGGCGCACCCGTGGTCACGTATACCCTCATCGGCATCTCCGTTGCGGTGTACCTCCTGCAGATGATCCCCGGCCTCGGCGTCACCGGGGCGATCCGCTACGCGGGCCTCTACTCGCATCCGGGCTACCTCGAGCCCTGGCGCATGATGACGTCGGTGTTCGCGCACGGCAGCATCCTGCACCTGCTGCTCAACATGTACACCCTGTGGATCTTCGGGCAACTGCTCGAGGGCCTGCTCGGCAGATGGCGCTACCTCACGCTCTACCTGCTGGCCGGCCTCGCCGGCTCGGTGGGCGTGCTCTGGCTCGCACCGCCGAACATGCCGGTCGTCGGGGCATCCGGGGCCATCTTCGGGCTCATGGGCGCCTTCCTCGTGATCCAGCGTCGACTCGGCGGGCAGTCGACCCAGCTGTTCGTGCTGCTCGGCATCAACCTGGTCATCGGGTTCATCCCCGGCATGAACGTCGCCTGGCAGGCGCACCTCGGCGGGCTCGCCGCCGGCGCCCTCATCGGCTTCATCCTGGTCGAGACCCGCAAGCGGTCGCAGCGGCGCCTGCAGGTGTGGCTCCTGGTCGGCGTGGGCGTGGTGCTCGTGCTGCTGAGCCTGCGCTACTTCCTCTTCCCGATCGCCTGACGCCGTTCGAGGTTATCCACAGCTCTCTCCACAGCTGGGGAGAGTTACACCGGTGTAATTGTCGTCATTACGGGGGACACGGGGTCTTCCGGTTCTCCACAGCCTGTGGAGAACTCTGCATCGCGTCGGCGTGAATCGAGCGCGGCGGAGCAGCAACGACAGAGGGGCGGATGCCGCAGCATCCGCCCCTCTGGTGCGCGTGTAGGCGCCGGCTAGCGCCAGCGAGTGGTCATGAGGAAGCCGATGAAGGCGATGCCGAAGCCGATGAGGATGTTCCACGACTCGAGGCTGGCGATCGGGTACGCACCCTGGCTCACGTAGAACACGATGATCCAGGCCAGCCCGACGAGCATGAAGCCGAACATGACGGGCTTGAACCACACCGGGTTCGGAGCCTCTTCGCCGCTCGCCTGTTCTGCGCGCGCGGGCTTCGATGATTTCGTACGTGCCATGCGGGTGATTCTAGCCGAGGGAGGGCCTGCGAACACATTCGGTTCACTGCTCCCCGGGCTAGAATCGCCCTCATGTCCGAGTCTCAGCCCGATGCGCGGCGCGCACGCCGCTCCTCGGAGGCTCGGCATCCCCGTGTGAGCGTCGTCGGGGTGCTCGGCGAACTGCTGCTCACCGCCGGAGTGTTGATCCTGCTGTTCCTCGGCTGGCAGCTCTGGTGGAACGACGCGATCATGGCCGGGCAGCAGTCGTCCGCGGCATCCGAGCAGAGCAGTCGATGGCTCGAACAGGCGCGCGCGAGCCAGGGTGCCACGCCACCGCCCGAGCCGGCCGACTACGGCGATCCGGTCGTCGACACCACCGAGTACTCCAACGGCGACGCGTTCGCGGTCATGTACGTACCCCGCTTCGGCGAGGACTCGCAGCGCAACATCGCCGAGGGCTACGGCCTCGACGTGCTGAACAGCTTCGACCTCGGCGTCGGGCACTACCCGCAGACGCAGAGACCCGGCGAAGTCGGCAACTTCGCGATCGCCTCCCACCGCAGTGCCTATGGCGGTGGCATGCACGAGATCGAGCAGCTGCAGCTCGGCGATGCGATCTACATCCAGACGAAGGACGGCTGGTACACCTACCGGTTCCGCGACTTCGAGTACGTGACGCCCGAGACGGTCGACGTGCTGGCACCTGTGCCGCATCACCCCGACCTCGCTCCGACCGACCGGCTGGTCACGCTCACGAGCTGCAACCCGCTGTTCTCGACCGCCGAGCGCATCATCGCCTACGGCGTGCTCGAGTCGTGGCAGCCGAGCGCCGCCGGTGCGCCGGCCGAGATCGCGCCGATCGTCGCGAAGTGGGGGGACTGAGAAGATGTACGGAGCGCTCTGGAGAGTGCTGCCCGGCCCGGTGTGGCTGCGCGTCATCCTGATGCTGCTGCTCGTGGTCGCCGTCGTGTTCGCCCTCTTCACATGGGTGTTCCCGTGGGTCGACGGCATCCTGAACCCGATCAACGTCACGGTGGAGTGAGCTGACACATGGACAACACCCCTGCCCGCATCCTCGTCATCGACAACTACGACAGCTTCGTCTACACGCTGAACGGCTACCTGCAGGAGCTCGGCGCCGAGACCGAGGTCGCGCGCAACGACTCGTTCGACGTCGCCGATGTCGCCGCCCGCATCGCCGAGTACGACGCGGTGCTGATCTCACCGGGTCCGGGCAAGCCGTCGGATGCCGGTGTGTCGATCCCGGTCGTCGAAGCCGCCCTCGCATCGGGGCAGCCGATCCTGGGCGTGTGTCTCGGCCACCAGGCGATCGCCGAGGCGTTCGGTGCGGTCGTCACGAACGCCGAAGAGCTGATGCACGGCAAGACCTCGCGCATCACCCACGACGGCAGCGACTTCTACGACGGGGTGCCCCAGCCGTTCACGGCGACTCGCTATCACTCGCTCGCCGTCGTGGACGACACGGTGCCCGATGAGCTCATCGTGACGAGCCGCACTCAAGGCGGGGTCATCATGGGTCTCCGGCACGAGAGCGCCCCGATCTTCGGCGTGCAGTTCCACCCCGAGTCGGTGCTGACCGAGGGCGGCTACCGCATGCTCGGCAACTGGCTGGCGGTCGCGGGCATGCCCGAGGCGCGGGAGCGCGCCGTGGGCCTGAGCCCGCTCGTGCGGGCGACCGCCGGCTGAGGGGTCATCGACGTCGAGCACGCCGCGTGAGCCCCCGGAAGGGTCGCGGTGACCGCCCGTGCTGTCTTGCTGCGCTGGCCCTCGACCCGCGGTGCGGGTCAGCCGGCGCAGTAGGTGAGTTCGACCGAGGAGTGCTGCGGTACGTCTCCGGGTGCGAGCGACTGCTGGGTGACCGGCGAGCCGGGCTGCGAGTCGCATGAGCCATCGGGCTTGGGAACGGCCGTGAGCTGCAGGTTCTCGGCCCCGAGGTAGGAGGTCGCCGCTTCGAGCGTCTGACCGGTCACATCGGGGAGCGTGACGGTGCCGCTCGAGATGCGGAAGTCGACCGTGGAACCGACCTCGACCGCCGAGCCCGCCTCGGGCGAGGTGCCGAGCACGGTGTCGGCCGGAACGGTCGGCGAGGACTCCCTCGTCTCGACACCCGCCACGAGGCCGAGGGCCTTGAGGTCGGCCTTCGCCTGTTCGAGGGTCTTGTTCCGAAGGTCTGGCACGGTCACGGCCTGTTTTCCGGTCGAGACGAACACGGTCACCGCGGTGCCGTTGTCGACGATCTCGTGTGCGGGCGGGTCGGTGCCGATCACCTGGCCCGCCGGAACGGTGTCATCGGTCTTCTCGACGGGAGTTGCGGGCAGCCCGAGCTCCTGCAGGATGTCGACGGCTTCTTCGTAGGTGTTACCGGTGAGCACGGGGATCTCTTTGACGTTCGACGGCAACTCGGCCGTCGGTTGCAGGTTGAAGGCCCAGTACATGACGGCGATCACGATGACGATGACGCCGATGATGCCCGACCAGATCCAGATCGCCGGCGGCCGGCGCTGGGTTCTGGTCATCGTCTCGTCTTCGGCCAGCTGTCGCAGGGCGAGTTCGGAGCTCGAGAGCGAGCCGGTCGGTGCTCCGAAGAGCATCGTGGCCTGGTCGGGTTCGCGGTGCACGGGCACCTGGCCGGCTGCTGCGGTGTCGACATCGGCACGGAACTCCGCGGCCGTCTGGTAGCGCTGGTCGCGGTTCTTCGCGAGGGCGTGGAGCACCACCGAATCGAGCGCCGGCGAGACCTTCGGGTTGACGACGCTCGGCTTGACCGGGCGCTCGCTGACGTGCTGGTAGGCCACTGCGACGGGGGTGTCGCCGCGGAACGGCGGTCGACCGGTCAGCATCTCGAACAGCACCACGCCCGTGGAGTACAGGTCGGTGCGGGCGTCGACGGTCTCGCCCTTCGCCTGCTCGGGCGAGAAGTACGAGGCGGTGCCGAGGATCGCCGTGGTCTGCGCGACGGTCGTCGACGAGTCGGAGACGGCACGCGCGATGCCGAAGTCCATGACCTTCACCTGACCGGCGGTCGTGATCATGATGTTGCCGGGCTTGATGTCGCGGTGCACCACGCCGGCACGGTGGGAGTACTCGAGTGCGGTGAGCACGCCGTCGATGACCCGCACCGCCGCGGTCGCCTCGAGCGGACCATCGTGGATGATGTCCTTCAGCAGGCGGCCTTCGACGAACTCCATGATGATGAACGGCAGCTGCACCTCCTGCCCCGCGGAGTCGACGACCGTCTCCTCGCCGGCGTCGAAGACGCGAACGATCGTCGGATGCGCCATGCGCGCCGCCGACTGCGCCTCCTGACGGAACCGCATGCGGAACGCGGGGTCGGTTGCGAGCTGCGGCTTCAGCAGCTTGATCGCGACCTGACGCCCCAGCCTGGTGTCGGTTCCGACGTGGACATCGGACATGCCGCCGCGCCCGATGAGGGCGCCGACGCGGTATCGCCCCGCGAGCACTCGTCCTTCATCGTTCACGTGCAGTCCTGTTCCTCTCGTCGAATTCCTCGGCCGTGACCTACTCGGTGGCCGGGAGCACGGTCACCGTCGTCGACGGCGATGCCGGTGACGCCACGGATCCGCAGTAGTAGACGAAGGTGACGGTCAGGTCGCCAGCCGTCTCCGGGGTGGTGGTGAGCACTGTCGAGGTGGCGCCGCCGGCCGACGGCTGCGCCGTCGGAGCGCCGGTGCCCTGAACCGTCACCTGGTATCCCGACAGGGTCTGACCGCTCGGGCAGCTCTGCGCGTCCCACGAGACCGTGAACGGCTGGTTGCCGCCGGCAGGGATCTCCTCAGGGTCGACGCGCGGTGCCGATGCAGGAGCGCCCGGCGTTTCGAGGGCTGCGTAGTACGTGATCGTGACCTCGGACCCGAGCGGCATGTTGCCGGTCGGGTTCACGTCGTAGACGCGTCCGACGTCGTTCGGGTCCACAGCAGGATTGCCCTCGACCGCATTGACCACCATCTCGAGGCCCTGGAGCTTCGCACGCGCCTCGTCGACGGTGAGCCCCAGGTAGTCTTCGCGGTTGACCTCCGCGCTCGTGGGCGCCTCACTGGTCGGCGGAGCGCTCGTCGGCGGTGCGCTCGTCGGGGTCGACGGTTTCGCCGACGTCGACGCGGGCGGCTCCTTGCCGCCGCCGTTCAGCGCGAGCGCGATGATCGTGCCGATCAGCACGATCGCGAGGAGCGCGATCAGCACGATGAGCGGCCAGGTCCAGGGACTGCGCTTCTTCTCTTCGACGGGTTCTTCGTCGTCGCCCGGGACGCCTGCCGACGGCAGCACCGTCGTGGCAGCGGTGGCGCCGGCCGTGGGCATGAGCATCGTCGCGGCGGTGGCACCGGCGGCGCCGAGCACCGCGGGAACCGCGGCGGCGGCCGCCTGCACGTCGCCCCGGCGCAGCGCCGTCGCGGCACGCGCGAGGTGCGCGGCCGACTGAGGCCGGTCGGCCGGGTTCTTCGCGATGCATCCGTAGACTAGGTTGCGCACCGGCTCGGAGACCGTGACGGGCAGGTCGGGCGGCGTCTCGTTGATCTGCGCCATCGCGATCGCGACCTGCGACTCGCCCGTGAACGGGCGGCGGCCGGCGAGGGCCTCGTAGGCGACGATGCCGAGCGAGTAGATGTCGGTGGTCGGCGATGCCGGGTGACCCGACGCCTGCTCGGGCGAGAGGTACTGCACGGTGCCCATGACCTGGCCCGTGGCCGTCAGCGGTACCTGGTCGGCGATGCGAGCGATGCCGAAGTCGGTGATCTTGACGCGCCCGTCGGGCGTGATGAGCAGGTTGCCGGGCTTGATGTCGCGGTGCACGAGGCCTGCCGCGTGCGCGGCCTGCAGCGCAGCCGCCGTCTGGGCGACGATGTCGAGCACCTTGTCGGTCGAGAGCACGTGCTCCCGCTCGAGGATCGTCGACAGCGCCTCGCCGGGCACGAGTTCCATGACGAGGTAGGCGCTGCCGTCTTCTTCTCCGTAGTCGAAGACGTTGGCGATGCCCTCGTGATTGACGAGTGCCGCGTGACGGGCCTCGGCGCGGAAGCGCTCGAGGAAGCCCGGATCGCCCAGGTACTCGTCTTTCAGGATCTTGATCGCGACCTGGCGACCGATGACGAGGTCTGTGGCCTGCCACACCTCGCCCATCCCGCCGATCGCGATGCGGGACTGCAGTTCGTAGCGCCCTCCGAAGGTGAGCCCTGCGCTCGGTCTCATTTGTTCAGCACCGCCTCTAGTACCTGCTTTGCGATGGGTGCGGCTATGAGATTGCCGTACCCATCCTGACCAAGTCCCCCGCCATCCTCCACGAGCACTGTGATCGCGTATTGAGGATTGTCGGCGGGGGCGAAACCGGTGAACCAGAGAGTGTAGGGGTCGCTCTCGCCGTTCTCCGCAGTACCGGTTTTACCGGCCACGCTGACGCCGTCTATTCTTGCATTACTCGCGGCCCCGTTCTCGACGCCGTTGACCATCATCTGCACCATGGTGTTCGCCGTCTCCTCGCTGATCGCACGGCCGAACTCCTCGGCCTCGAACTCCTGCAACGGGGTGAAGTCGGGCGCCGTGATCTGATCGACCAGATTCGGGTTCATCACGATGCCGCCGTTGGCGATCGCGGCCGACACCATCGCCATCTGCATGGGCGTCGCGCGCACCTCGTACTGGCCGAATGCCGTCAGCGCGGTCTGGGCTTCGTCCAGTGCGCGCGGGTACACGCTCGCCTCGGTGGCCGTCGGGATCAGGAATTCGTTGTTGAACCCGAACTTCTCGGCCTGCTCGCGGATCGCGGCATCGCCGAGTTCGATGCCGAGTTCGGCGAACGGGATGTTGCACGAGAGCCGAAGCGCGGTCGCGATGCTGACGGTCTCGCCGCCGCCGCAGTCGCCGCCCTCGGTGTTGCGCACGACGGAGTCGGTGCCCGGCAGCGTGAAGGAGGTCGGGTTCGGCAGCTGGCTCTCGGGCGTGTACTTGCCCGACTCGAGGGCCGCGGCGACGGTGACGAGCTTGAACACCGACCCGGGCGGGTTCATGTCGCCGCCCGTTGCACGGTTGAACAGCGGGTCGGCCGGGTCGGCGAGCAGCCCCTCGTACGTGGCGGTGACCGCTGCCGAGTCGTGCACCGCCAGCGCGTTCGGGTCGTACGTGGGCTTCGTGACCATCGCGAGGATGCGACCGGTCGCAGGTTCGGTGACGATCACGGCCCCGGTGTAGTCGCCGAGGGCGTCCCATGCCGCCTGTTGCGCGACGGGGTCGATCGCGACCTCGACGGAGGCGCCCATGGGGTCCTGCCCGGAGATGAGGCGGTTGATCGAGTCGAAGAACTGGCTGGAAGACTGACCGCTCAGGTACTCGTTGACGGATCGCTCGAGGCCGGTCGCCTCGCCGTTGACCGGCAGGTAGCCCGTGACCGGCGCGTACAGCGGTCCGTTCGAGTAGATGCGCTGGAACTTGTAGTCGTCGGCGGAGGGCTCCGAGTACGCGATCGGCTCGCCGCCGACGAGGATCGGGCCGCGCTCGATCGAGTAGCTCTCGTACAGCGTGCGGGAGTTGCGAGCGTCGGCGTTGAGGGCGTCGGCTCGCACGTACTGGATGATCGTCGACGAGACGAGGAGCGTCAGGAACATGAGGAACGCGACGATGGAGACGCGCTTGAGTTCGCGGTTCATCCGTCGATCACCAGCCTCGGATGGTTGCGGACCGTGTCGGAGAGCCGCAGCAGCAGCGCGACGATGATCCAGTTGGCCACCAGCGACGAACCACCGGCGGCGAGGAACGGGGTCGTGAGGCCGGTCAGCGGGATGACCCGGGTGACGCCTCCGACGACGATGAAGACCTGCAGCGCCACGACGAACGCGAGCCCCACGCCGAGGAGCTTGCCGAAGTCGTCCTGACCGGCGAAGCCGATGCGGAACCCGCGCGCCACGAAGAGCAGGTAGAGCGCGAGGATCGCGAAGATGCCCGCGAGGCCCAGCTCTTCACCGAGGCTCGCGATGATGTAGTCGCTCTGCGGCACCGGGGTGAGGTCGGGTCGGCCCTGGCCCCAGCCGGTGCCGATGAGGCCGCCGTTCGCGAGCCCGAAGAGCCCCTGCACGAGTTGGTAGCTGCCGCCGATCTCGGCGCCGAAGCGATCGTCGCTGAACGGGTCGAGCCAGTTCGCGAAGCGGTTGCCGACGTAGTCGAGCGTCTGGCTCGCGATGATCGCGCCGCCGATGAAGAGGCTCAGCCCGAGCACGACCCACGAGAGCCGGCTCGTCGCGACGTAGAGCATCACGAGGAAGAGCCCGAAGTAGAGGAGCGCGGTACCGAGGTCGCGCTGGAAGACGATGACGGCCATCGACAGGGCCCACACGATGAGGAGCGGGCCGAGGTCGCGCGCACGCGGGAACTGCATGCCGAGGAACTTCGTGCCCACCATCGACAGGGAGTCGCGGTTGCGCACGAGGTAGCCGGCGAAGAAGACCGCCAGCGCGATCTTCGCGATCTCACCGGGCTGGAAGGTCGCGATGTCGCCGATGCCGACCCACACCTGCGCACCGCCGCGCTCCTGCCCGATGCCCGGCACGAGCGGCAGGATGAGCAGCACGATCGCGAAGAGCCCGGCGAGGTACGTGTAGCGGAACAGCACGCGGTGGTTGCGGATGACGAGGATCGTCGCGATCGCGCAGATGATCGCGATCGCGCTCCACGCGATCTGGCGCACTGCGGCGCTCTCCCAGCCGGCGTCGCCGTACGCGATGTCGATGCGGTAGATCATCGCGATGCCGAGACCGTTCAGCACGGTCGCGATCGGCAGCAGGAAGGGGTCGGCGTCGCGAGCGACGAAGCGCATCGCGATGTGCAGCCCGAAGACGAGCAGCGAGAGGCCCGCGCCGAGCAGCACGAGCTGCGTGTCGACGCGACCGAGCGCGCCGAGCTGCACGAGCACGATCGCCGAGGCGTTGATGAAGCACGCCACGAGCAGCAGCCAGAATTCGAGGTTGCGCAGCTTCTGCGGCATCCGGATGCGGCGGACGCCCTCGGGCGGCGTGGCGGTGGGAATCGCGGACTGGAGATCACTCAATGGATTCCTCCAACCGCTGCACGATGCGGTACGCCTCGGCGTAGGAGCCCGCACTGATCGTCTGGGCGACCCGCTGCTGGTCGTAGGTGCGGAGCTCGGCGACGTCGAGGTCGGTCTCGGTGTCCAGCTCGTGCAACGAGATCGGCCCGAGGTTCTGCTGGATGCCCTGGTAGATCGCGACCCTGCCGTTCGATTCGCCGACGTAGAACCGGGTCTGCGTCCACTGGTAGCCGAGCGTGAAGGTCACCACGATCGCACCGATCAGCAGCACGATCCAGAAGCTCCACATCCAGCGGCGACGACGGCGGCGGCGGGCGTCCTCCTCGATGATCTCGTCGAAGAAGTCCTCGGAGTCGGGCTCGAAGTGCGTCTCCTGAACCGGGTGCGGACGGAACGGAGTGAGACGGATGCCGCGGGGCCGCACCGGCTCGGCGGCCTGGCCGAATGCCGGCGGTGCCGCTGCCGACCCGACGATCAGCGGAGGGGTCGCCGGTGCCGGCGGCTCGCCGATGTCGAGGACGACGACGGTGACGTTGTCGGGGGCGCCGCCGTCGAGAGAGGCCTTGACGAGGCGATCGGCGACCTGCTTGGCACCGGCGTCGGCCGACATGATGTCGTGGATGTCGTCGAACGACGCGACGCCGGAGAGGCCGTCGGAGCAGAGCATCCAGCGGTCGCCGTCGCGGGTGTCGAGCACCAGGGCGTCGATCTCGGGCGAGGCCTCGACGTCGCCGAGCACCCGCATGAGCACCGAGCGGCGGGGGTGCACCATGGCCTCCTCGGCCGTGATGCGGCCGGCGTCGACGAGACGCTGCACGAAGGTGTGGTCGGTCGAGATCTGGCTGAGTTCGCCCGAACGCAGCAGGTAGATGCGCGAGTCGCCGATGTGCGAGATCACGACGCGATCGCCGACGAGCAGCACGGCGCTCACCGTCGTGCCCATGCCGGTCAGTTCGGAGTGATCCGCGACGGTGGCGGCGAGCTGCCGGTTGGCGGCGATCAGGGCGCCCTCGAGCGATGCAGAGGCCTCGGTCGTGCTGTCGTAGTCGAGGTCGGCCTCGGCGATGCGCCGCGTGGCGATCGCGCTGGCGACGTCGCCGCCCGCGTGGCCGCCCATGCCGTCGGCCACCACGAACAGGCGGCGTCCGGCGTAGCCGGAGTCCTGGTTGTTCGAGCGGATCCGCCCGACGTGCGAGACCGCAGCGCTCGCCTTGATGTTCGCCATGGCTACCGCCGCAGCTCGAACGTCGTCGCTCCGACCTTCACGGTGGCTCCGAGCGGGATCGGGGTGGGCACGGTCACTCGGGAGCCGTTGAGGAAGGTGCCGTTGGTCGAATCGAGGTCCTGAAGCATCCAGCGGCCGTTCCACTGCATGAGGCGCGCGTGGTGGGTCGAGGTGTAGTCGTCGCGGATGATGATCGCCGAGTCGCTCGAGCGCCCGATCGTGATCTCGTCGTGGCCGAGCGGGAACTCGGCGCCGTTCTTCGCGCCGCTCGTGATGACGAGGCGGGTGGCGTTCTCGTTCGAGGCGAGTTCGCCGGCGCCACCGCCGGTCGCTGCAGGGCGCGAGACGGGGGCGGTCGGCGCTGCGGCCGCCGCGACCGGGGCGCTCGGGAACGCGGATGCCGCGGACGGGGCGGCTGCCGGCGCGGCCCCTGCGGTCTCGGGCTGGAGCTTGCGCACGCGCTGGCCGAACAGGTCGCTGCGCAGCGCGTAGACGATCGCGAAGATGAACACCCAGAGCAGCACGAGGAAGCCGAGCTGGAGCACGAGGAGGGTGAGTTCGCTCATTCGCCGGGCCCCCAGAACCCGCCCATGTCGTGACGTTCGGTGGCCGGGTCGGGGCGGCCGCGGGAGCCCGTGTTCGTGTTCGAGGCCTGCGCGAGCACTCGGAACGTGATGCGCGAGCGGCCGATGCCGATGACCGAGTCGGGTTCGAGGATGGCGTCCTTCACCGGGGCGCCGTTCAGCTGGGTGCCGTTCGTCGAGCCGAGGTCGCGCACGCGCGCGCGGCTGCCGTCCCACTGCACCTCGGCGTGCCGGCGCGAGGCGCCGGAGTCGTCGAGGGTGACATCGGCCTCGCTGCCACGGCCGATGACCGTGCGGCCCTTCATGATCGGGTAGCGCTTGCCGTTCACGTCGAGCACCGGAGTCCAGGCGACCTGGCCCTTCACGTTCTGCGAGTCGACCTGCACCATGCCCACGGCGAGGCTCTCGTCGCGCTCCAGGGAAAGGGTGATGCCGCCGGCGAACTGGAAGCGCTGACTCGCGGCGTGCTTCTGCACGAGGTCGACGAGTTCGTCGACGAGCGCCGGACCGAGTCCCGCCATGCGGGCGTAGTCGTCGGGCGCCATGCGCACGACGAAGCTGTTCGGCACGAGCACGCGGTCGCGTGAGACGACTGCCGCCTTCGTGTCGATCTCCCGCTTCAGGGCAGAGGTGATCTCGACGGGTTGCAGCCCCGAGCGAAAGGTCTTCGCGAACGCGCCGTTGACGGCACGCTCGAGACCTTTCTCGAAGTTGTCCAGTAGGCCCACAGGTCTCCCGCTCCAGATTCGCACCGACGACGTCGTTTCTCACCGACGCTGTCGTGACTTGTGACATGGTAGCCCGAAGGGCTGGGAAGACTCGTGATCAGTCCACGTGGATCGCCGAGTCGGATTCGTCGACGTCGAGCGACAGGGTCGGGATCGATGCCGTGAGCAGGGTGCCGTCGGCTCGGCGCGAGCCGGTGACATCGCGCATCGTCGGCGCTCCGAATCGACGCGGGCCCTGGTCGTCGAGCGGCACCGAGACCTCCGATTCCGCGGTCACGACCACTTCGGCGCCGCGCACCCTGACCCGTGCCTCGACGCCGGCTTCGACGGCGAAGGCGATCGACTCGGGGTCGAGACTCACGCGCAGTCGCGTGCCGCGGAGCGTGATGCGGAACGTCAGCCGCTGCCAGCCGTCGGGCAGACGCGGGTCGAACGTGAAGACGCCGTTGTGGTCCCGGAACCCGCCGAAGCCCGAGATGAGCGCGCTCCAGACGCCGCCGGTCGAGGCGACGTGCACGCCGTCGGCCGTGTTGTTGTGCAGGTCGGCGAGGTCGACGAACAGCGCCGAGCGGAAGTACCGCATCGCGAGTTCGTGGTAGCCGACCTCGGCCGCGATGATCGACTGCACGACCGCCGACAGCGTCGAGTCGCCGGTCGTCAGCGGGTCGTAGTACTCGAAGTTGGCCCGTTTGGCCTCGGTCGAGAAGCGATCGCCCTGCAGGTAGAGGGCGAGCACCACGTCGGCCTGCTTCAGCACCTGGAAGCGGTAGATGACGAGCGGGTGGTAGTGCAGCAGGAGGGGGCGCCGGTCGTCGGGCGTGTTCTCGAGGTCCCACAGCTCCTTCTGGAGGAACGCGCTGTCTTGCGGGTGGATGCCGAGCTGCTCGTCGTACGGGATGTGCATGTGGGCGGCCGCACGCCGCCAGCTCGCGACCTCGGCCGGCGTCACCATGAGGCGCTCGACGAGGCGGTCGTAGGCCGCCGGGTCCTGCACCTGCAGGTCGTCGACGGAGGATGCCGCCGCGGCGAGGTTCGCCCGCGCCATCACGTTCGTGTAGAGGTTGTCGTTGACGACCGTCGTGTACTCGTCGGGCCCGGTGACGCCGTGGATGTGGAACACGTCGTCGGCGTTCGAGCGCCAGAACCCGAGGTCCTCCCACATGCGCGCCGTCTCGACGAGGATGTCGATCGCCCCGCGGCCGAGGAAGTCCTGGTCGCCCGTGGCCCTGACGTACTGGTTCAGCGCATAGGAGATGTCGGCGTCGATGTGGTATTGCGCGGTGCCGGCCGCGTAGTACGCGCTCGACTCCTGGCCGTTGATCGTGCGCCAGGGGAACAAAGCCCCGTGCTGGTTCAGCTCGAGCGCCCGGGCGCGGGCGGCCGGAAGCATCCGCTGCCGGAATCGCAGCACGTTGCGCGCCACTACGGGTGCCGTGTAGCTCAGGAAGGGCATCACGTACACCTCGGTGTCCCAGAAGTAGTGGCCGCCGTAGCCCGAACCGCTCACGCCCTTGGCGGCGACGCCGTCGCCGTCGGTGCGCGCGGTCGCCTGGGCGAGCTGGAAGAGGTTCCACCGCGTCGCCTGCTGGATCGCTGCCTGCCCCTCGATCTCGACGTCGGAGCGCGCCCAGAAGTCGTCGAGCCATGAGCGCTGCTGCTCGAACAGCTCGGCAACGCCGAGTTCGGCGGCGCGGTCGAGCGTGCGGTCGCACCGGTCGACGAGCTCGCGCGTGGGCACGGTGCGGGCCGTGTGGTAGCTGATCGTCTTCGTCACGCGGATCGGCTGGCCCTGCTTGGCGTGCACCCGGTAGATGTGCTTCGCGAGGTCGTCGCCGATCGAGCTCGACTCGCTGAACTGGTTCTCGGTCGCGATCTGGTGCTCGGCGCCGACCGCGATCGTCATGCCGGAGTTCGTGGCCTGGTAGCCGAGCATGTAGCGCCCGCCCTCGGCCCGCTTCACCCGAGGCTGCAGCACGCGCTCGTTGAACATCTCGGCCTTGCGAGGGTCGAAGCTGCCGACCGCCTCAGGCACGCCCGAGCGGTACTCGTCGCGGCCGTCCTGACGGTTCAGGATCTGGCTCGAGATCGTCACCGCGGCATCCGCGTCGAGCATCTCGACCTCGTAGTCGAGCACCGCGAGGTGGCGGTCGGTGAAGCTCACCATGCGCCGGCTCGTGATGAGCACCCGCTTGCCCGACGGCGTGCGCCAGACGATCGACCGGCTGAGGGCCCCGAGCCGGAAGTCGAGCCGGCGCTCATAGGCGAGGAGCTCGGCGACGGTGAGCACGAGCGGCTCGTCGTCGACGTAGAGGCGGATGACCTTCGCGTCGGGCGCGTTCACGATCGTCTGACCGACGCGGGCGAAGCCGAACGCCTCTTCTGCATGACGGATCGGCCACGTCTCGTGGAACCCGTTCACGAAGGTGCCGTGCATGTGGCCGTCGCGGCCCTCCTCGACGTTGCCGCGGAGGCCGAGGTAACCGTTGCCGACGGCGAAGATCGTCTCGGTGCGGCCCATGTCGGCGTCGCCGAACTCGGTCTCCACGAGCGCCCACTCGTCGATGGGGAAGCGCGTGCGGTTCAGCGGGTCATGGTCGGCGAACCTCATTCGCGGTCCTCTCGGGGGGTGTCGGTCGCGGGTGTGCCGGTCGTCGCTGGGAGCAGTGGGATCAGTTCGTCGAGCTCGTCGACCACGAGGTCGGCGCCGAGCTCCTCGAGCGCGGCCCTGCCGACGCCCCGGTCGACGCCGATCACGACGCCGAAGTCGCCGGCGGCGCCGGCCTTCACGCCCGATTCGGCGTCTTCGACGACGGCGCATTCGGTGGTCGGCACGCCGAGCAGCTCGGCCGCGCGCTCGAAGGTGTCAGGGGCCGGCTTGCCGGGGATGCCGTCGCGCGCGGCCACCGCGCCGTCGACGACGATCTCGAAGCGATCGGCGATCCCCGCGGCGGCCAGCACCGACGGGGCGTTCTTCGAGCTCGACACGACGGCGACGAGGCATCCGCTCGCCTGTATCGCGTCGAGGAACGCGACGCTCCCCGGGTACGCCTCGACGCCCTCTTCGGCGAGGGTCTCGTTGAATGCCTCGTTCTTGCGGTTGCCGAGGCCGTGCACGGTGTCGGCTTCGGGCGGGTCGGTCACCTCGCCCTCGGGCACGCGGATGCCGCGGCTCTCGAGCAGGCTGCGCACGCCGTCGTAGCGGGGCTTGCCGTCGATGTACGAGAAGTAGTCGGCCTCGGTGTACGGCGCGGCGCCGTGCTGCTCGAGGTAGGGCGTGAAGAGGCGCGCCCACGCGTGCATGTGCACGGTCGCGGTCGGCGTCAGCACGCCGTCGAGGTCGAAGAGATAGGCACGGATGCCACGCAGGGCCTGCCTGGAGTCGCTGGGGGGAGTGTCGGCCGCAGCGCGGTCGTGTGCTTGCCCGGAGTCGCTGGGGGGAGTCAAAGGGGCGGTCCTTTCGTCGCGTCGGTCGGGGCAACGGAACCCGCAGATCGATGCTATTCCCGGGTGGCGGGCGAGCGCGAGGTGTGAGCCGGACTCGGAGGAATCGTGGAGGCGCGGGCGTGGGTCGGGGTTCGGCCCCGGGGAGTGTGCCCCGGTGGGTCCAGGCTCGGGCCGGGCCGTGCCTGCCGACTTCGGCACACAACCGCGGGTATACGATCCGCCACCCCGCGGCACGGCTGTTTCGCCCGGCGCGCCCGATCGTATATCCGCAGTTGCGTCGAGCGGGAGGCATCCGCTGCGCTCGAATGGCTTTGCGGGGCGCGAGATGTTAGTCTCTCGTGGTTGGACGCACTGAGGTGCGACCACACGTGCGCGAGTGGCGGAATTGGCAGACGCGCTGGCTTCAGGTGCCAGTACTCGCAAGGGTGTGGGGGTTCAAGTCCCCCCTCGCGCACCACGATCGAAACGGCCCGGGTCTCACTGAGACCCGGGCCGTTGTCGTTGCTGCCTCGGCGGTCGCGCCCCGAGCGTCGTCGAACTCGCATGTCACACTTCGCGCGCGGCGGCGTCTTTCTCTGTAGAGGCCGGCAACAGGGCGGCCTCACGAAGAAAGGCACGTCCGCATGGCGACTCCCGTCACCGCTCTCGACCAGCTCAACCTCGCGTTCGCCGACCGGTTCAACGCCCGCGACCTCGACGGCCTGATGGCGCTCAACGTCGATGACGTCGTGTTCGTGCCGGCGCCCGGTCACCCCGTGCAGGGCGAGGCGGCTGTGCGCGGTGCGCTCGAGCAGTTCCTCGGCCTGAACCTTCCGATCACGATGACGGTTCGTCACGTGTTCCAGAGCGGCGACACGGGCCTCGCGGTCGCCGACTGGACGATCACGGGCACCGGCCCCGACGGGTCGGAGGTCGCACTGGCGGGCACGACAGCGGATGTCGCGGTGCACGACGAACAGCACGGATGGCGCTACGCCGTCGACAACCCGTTCGGCACCGCCTGAACCGCAGTACGTGGGAGGGCCGGCCGCTGGGGGAACAGGGCCGGCCCTTCTGCTGGGCGAGGCTCAGCGCGCGTCGGACACGCCAGGCTTGGTCTTCCCGGCGTGGGGGAGAGGCGTCAGCGCGCCTCGGACATGCCCGACTCGCGGCATTCTGCGAGGGTCTTCCGTGCGCGGGAGATGCGCTGCCGCGCCGCGGCCGGCGTGATCTCGAGGCGTTCGGCGATCTCGGGGGCCGAGAGCTCGTCGACGACGCTCAGGAGCAGCGGCTCGCGCAGTGACTCGGGGAGGGCTCGGATCGCGTCGAGCGCACCGTCGAGGATCACGCGCAGCTCGACGTCGCCGGCGACGCTCGCCTCGTCGGGCAGGTCGGCGTCGAGCGCTGCCACCGGGCGACGAGCCTTCTGGCGGGCAAGGTCGGCCGCGGCGTTCCGCGCGATGACGTCGAGCCACGAGCACATCTGCCCGGGTTCCGGCGCATGCAGCTGCTCGATCGACCGCCACGCCCGGAGCAGCGCGGTCTGCGCGACATCCTCTGCGTCATCGGGCGCCACGCCGAGCGAGAGGCTCCGCCGCCGGAGCCGGTCGGGCTCCGCGGCGATCATCGCGGTGAGCGAGGCGCGACGGCCGTCGTCGCGCCCCGCGTCGTGCACGTCGTCGCGCCCGCTCGGCGCGGCCTCGGAAGTCATGCCTCCGAGGCTAGCCGTCGGTCGACAGCGTGTAGTCGCCGTCGGCGCAGCCCGTCACGATCCATCCGCCGGGCACCTCGGTCGTCTCGACCTTGGTGATGCCGGTGACCTCGACGTCGGGCTCGGCCGAGCCCGGGACCCACACCTCGAGGTCGCAGCTGCGGTCGGCAGCGGTTCCGGCGAGGTCGACGGCGGCGCCCTCGGCCTCGAGGGAGGTCAGCGCGCCCGGTGCCGACTGCGGGTAGGCGCGGCTCAGGATCTCGAGGAGGTCGGACTTGGGCGGGGCGTCGCCGCCGGTCTCGCACTCCTGCATCATGAGCGCGTTGCCGTACGGGCCGATGCCGTTCTGCGGGTCGCCGCAGGCCTGCTTCCAGACCCAGTAGGCGCTGCCGAGCATGCGCTCGTCTTCGGTGTCGGCGTAGCGGTTCATGCGGGCGAGCACGTCGTCGTCGTCGCCCCAGTAGCCGTACTCGCCCGACCACAGCGGCACGCCGTAGATGTCGGCGACGCGCTGCGCGAGCCCGAACTGGCGCTCGATGCTCACGATCGGGGGAATGCCGAGGTCGCGGTCCATCGTGATCGACTCGGCGTAGAGGTGCGGCGAGAAGACGATGTTGTCGTCGTCGGTGAAGCCGGGGGTGGGGCCGGTGTCGAAGCCGAGGCCCGACCAGAGGATGCTCGGTTCGAAGAACACGATCTGCTCGGCGCCGGCCTCGCGGATCTCGTCGATGGCCTTGTCGTAGAACCTGCCGAGCTGGTGCGAGGTCGTCACGGGCGCCGTCTCGCCGAAGCCGGGCTCGTTGATCAGGTCGAAGCCCGCGACCATCGGCTCGTCGGCGAACTCCGCGGCGAGCTTGCCCCAGGTCTCGGCGAACGCCGTCTGCACGCCGTCGGTGTCGAAGTAGAAGTTCTGGAACGCCCGGTCGCCAGCGGGGGAGATGTCGCGGCCGGTGAACTGGCAGCGCGGCGCGTCATCGGTGATGGTCGCCCACTCGGGGGCGCCGTCGTAGCCCCACATCTCCTCGGTGCCGGGGCGGCAGGCGGTGCCCTCCTCGGTCGGGCCGTTCCACCAGCCGTCTTGATGCATGTCGAGCACGGTGTAGATGCCGCGCTCCTTGCCCCAGTCGACGGCGTCCTCGATCTTCGCGAGGTACTCGGGGTCGAGGGTGCCGCGCTCGGGTTCGAGCGCCGACCACGAGATGTTGAGGCGTACGACGTTGAAGCCGTACTCGGCCATGGCCGCGTAGTCGTCTTCCGTGAGCGGCCGGGTCGCGGGCACGTCGGCCTGGTGCTGGTAGAAGTCGACGAGCTGGTTGACGTTCGCGCCGCGGAGCAGCACCTGGTTGCCGGCGCCGTCCGTGATGATCGAGCCCTCGGCGCGGAGGAATCCCTCGGGCGGCGAGGTCTCGGCCGCGACGCCTTCGGCCGTGGCCGCGGTGGCCGCATCAGCACTGGGCAGCACGAGCGCCGCGCCCATCGCGAGCACGGCCACCGAGGCGGCGACGAGCTGCGGGGCACGTGACGCGGCGCGCCGGGCGCGCACCCGGTCGACCACGACGGCGCTCACGCCGACGATCCAGCCGGTGCAGGCGCCGAAGGCGAGCCCGTCGGCGACCGTCACGTATGCCGCCATCAGCGGCCAGATGTCGCCCGCGAAGCCGCCGTCGACGATGAGGGCGACGACCGCCTGCACGAGGCCGACCAGACCGCCCGCGACGAGTGCCGCGAGCCAGCCGGCGAGCACGCCCGGCACGCGGGTCCGCAGCCAGCCCAGGCTGAGCGCGGTCGCGCCCGCGATGATCACGACGGCGACGAGCATCGAGAGGATGCCGCGGTCGGGACGTGCCACCGGGATGCCGTCGGCGTAGACGGCGCCCGTCCACCACAGGCCTGCCAGGAGCGGCGTGACCGCGGCGAACAGTACGGCCGCGGGCCAGATCGATCCGCGTTCGAGCGTCCGCCGCGTCGTCGGGCCGCCGAACCAGCGGGCCAGTGCGGCGACGATGAGGGCCGCGGGCACGGCCTTCGCCGTCACGAAGCCGGCAGCCCAGCCGGCGACGGCGAGATCCCAGGTCATGACGAAGCACGCTGCCGCCTGCGCGAGCAGCACCGCGAGCACGACCCCGGCCGTGAGCGTCCAGAACCGGTCGCCCGCGCGAGCCGCGGCCCACCAGACGACGCCGAGCGCGACGGGCACGAAGACCAGATAGGGGGCGAAGGGCCAGACGCCGGCGCTCGCCTGGGGGATCGCACCCGACCAGCCGACCAGTGCGAGCAGGCCGGTGGGGTCGGCGACGGCCTGGATGACGATCAGGACGAGCATGGATGCAACGGCGACGAGGGGGCGACGAACGCCCGGGCGACGGGGGGCCGCGACCTCGGGGGTCGAGCGATCCGCCAGATCGTTCGGCTGCGTCGTGGGGGCGTCGTGCATCGGGAACCTCGCTGTCTCCTACTGGGTCGCTTGACCCAGTTCGGCCAACACTAGCTCCCAAGTGCGGCCCGGGGAAGAGCCGTTCGATCACGACACCGCATCGAAGCGAACGGCCGCCCGATCGGAGCTCAGTCCACGACGCGGATGCCCAGGTGGCTCGCGAGCGTCGTCGCGAGCAGCGCGACCTGCATGCCGTCCATCGTGGCGCCCTTCAGACCCTCGATGCCGGCGATCGCGGCGAGGTCGAGACCCCGCAGGTCGACGTCGGTGAGCCTCGCGCCCGTCACGTCGAGCGATCGCACGTCGCATTGCTCGAACGCGACGCGTTCGGCCCGCGCGTTGCCGAGGTCGAGCTCTTCGATGGTGCAGTCGGTGAAGCGGATGTCGCGGACCTCGGCGCCCCGCAGGTTCACGAACCCGAGCTTGCAGCCGACGAAGCGCACCGACTGCCAGTGGTTGTCGTAGAACTCGACCGATCCGATGCGGGAGCCCGAGACGAGCACGTCGCGGAGGGTCGCGCGGGGTGCGCGCAGCACCGGGGCCTCGAGCCGCTCGATCGTGGTCTCGGTGAGCACGGCCCCGCGGAGCAGCGCGTCGTGGGCGAACACCCCGACGAGCTCGCACTCGCCGATCGCCACCCCGGTGAGGTCTCGTTCGGAGAGGTCGCCGCCGCGGTAGCGGCGCCCCTCGACGCGGTCGCCGGCGGAGAGTTCGCCGATCTCGCCGTCGACGAGGTCGGCGAGCACGATCTCGTCGATGCTGGGCGGCTTGGGTCGAGCGTCTTTCGGCATTGCTTCCTCCGTCTGCGGCCCCGATCGCGGGCCGCATCGAGGCTAACGCCCGGCGCTGACAGCGCGGCTTCTACGATGAGGGGATGCGTCGCGCACTGCTGGTCATCGGCGGCATCCTGCTGAGCTGGGTGCTCGGCGCGGTCGTCGTGCGCGTCGGCCTCGACTGGGCCGACACCTTCCCCTACAGCGAGGCATCCGAGTGGCGCTACCTCGGCGTCGCGATCGCGGCGCTCCTCGTCGCGATCGGCGGCTCGGTCGCGACGGTGCTCCTCGCGCGGCGCCGACGCCGGCGCGACTCCGCGACGCAGGGCTGAGCGGGTCGAGCGGGTCGCACGGGGCTGACCAGGGCTACGCGGCAGGCTGTGCGATCGGCAACACCTCGGCGTTCGGCAGGGAAGCGATCAGCGCACCGGTGACCAGCAGCTTCGAACCCCGGATGCCGCTGCCGACGATGAGCCGCTCGTGCGCTGCGACCGACTCGTCGACGAGGATCGGCCAGTCGGCGGGCAGGCCGATCGGCGTGATGCCGCCGTACTCCATGCCGGTGAGCTCGACCGCGGCGTCCATCGGTGCGAACGAGAGCTTGCGGGCATCGAGGTGCCGGCGCACGGCGCCGTTCACATCGAGCCGGTCGGCACCGCGCACGAGGCACGCGGCGTACCAGGTGCGCTCGCCCCGGCGGGCCTGCACGATCACGCAGTTCGCGCCGTCGCCCATCGAGATCTCGTGGTGCTCGCAGAAGGCGGCCGTGTCGGCGAGGCCCGGATCGATCTCCGAGACCAGCACCGACGCGGCATCCGCTGCCTGCATCGCGCCGACCGCCGCGGCCGCGGGCGCGGCGAGCAGGCCGGGGGAGTCGGCGACGGGCGTGAAGTCGAGCGTTCCGAAGCGCATTCGAGCAGCGTACTCGGCGGCCGAGCGGATGCCGCGTGCTAGCGTGAATCGCGATAGCGCCTAGGGTTCCGGGGTTTCGATCCGACTGGTCCGAGCGGCGCCACGGCAGCCGTGATCGGCAGCCGTCATCTGACAGGACAAAAGCCCGGAGGACCCCGTTCGTCGCGCCCGCGACGGGCTCGAAGGGTCCCGCATGTCGGTCACTGCTCTCCTCCTCGTCCTCTTCGCCGCGGTCTGCCACGCGACCTGGAACATCGTCGCCCACGGCGTGAGCCGCATCGGCGTGCCGTTCCTCTGGTGGGGCGCGGTGGCCTCGAGCGTGATCTGGCTGCCCGTCGTGCCGTTCACCGGGGGCATCGGGGCGGCGACGATTCCCGACTTCCTGCTCGCCGTCGCCGTCTCGACCGTGCTGCACTGCACGTACATGCTCGTGCTGCAGAAGGGGTACGAATCGGGCCGGCTGTCGACGGTCTATGCGACGGCGCGCGGCACCGGCCCCACGATCACGGTGCTCGTCGCGGTGCTCGTGCTCGGGGAGCGGCCGTCGGCGTCGGCGCTCGTCGGCGTCGCGGCGATCATCGCGAGCGTCGTCGCGATCGGCCTGATCGACCGGCCGGCGGCGACGACGCACCTCACGGCCGGGCGGCGCCGGCTGGACCCCGGCATCGCCTGGGGACTCATCACGGGCGTCGCGATCGCGATCTACACGATCTGGGACGCGCATGCGGTGCGGGAGCTCGAGGTCGCACCGGTCGCCTTCATGGTCGGATGCACCGTCGGCGAGATCCTCATGCTCTCGCCGATGCTCGGGCGGCGGTGGCGGGAGCTCGGCACCATCGCCCGAACGCACTGGCGGCGGCTGCTCGCCTTCGGCGTGCTCTCGCCGCTCTCGTACATCCTGGTGCTCGTCGCGGTCACCCTCGCGCCGGTCTCGCTCGTGGCGCCCGTGCGCGAGGTGAGCGTGGTGCTCGTGAGCATCTTCGGTGCGCTGGTGCTGCGCGAGGGCCGGGCCGCTTGGCGGGTGGGCGCATCCGTGGTCGTGGTGGCCGGCATCGTGCTCATGGCGTCGTAGGCGGCGCCGTGTCGATTCAGGCGGCGGCGGCCCGTTCGACGACGCGGCGGCGGGCCTCGTCGAGCGCTGCCTGCAGCGCATCGTCGGCGTCGACCGCGATGTCGGGAACCACGCCGACGCCCTCCCAGTTCGTCCCGGTGACCGGGTTGACGGCGCGGGCGAACGGCACGGTGATCTCGATCGTGTCGGAGATCGGGATGAAGCGGGTGGGGTGCGCCCCGCCGCCCGTCACGGCTCCGACGATCGTGGCGCGACCGATCGCCTGCAGGTCGTAACCGAACTGCTCGGCGCCCGAGAAGGTGGCCCCGCTCGTCAGCACGAAGACATCGCGGTCGAGGTAGCGGGGTCCGGCCACGTCGGCGAGCGTCCAGTACTGGCGCAGCGACGCGCCCTCGCGTTCCTGCACGGAGCTCAGCTGCGTCTCGTCGTCGGCGATGAGGTGGCTGATCCACGACTGCACGGCGTTCGGCGAGCCGCCGAGGCAGGACCGCAGGTCGAAGACGAGCGCATCCGTGCGGGAGACGAGCTCCATGGCGGCGGCGATCGCCGGCCCGGCGAGGGAGGCGTCCACGATCATGCGGAGGTCGATGAGGCCGACGTTGCCGTCGAGCCGTTCGACCTTCGCGATGCCCCAGTTGTCGTCGCGGAACTTCGCGATGAGGGCGGCGACGACCTCCTCCTGGCTCCGACCCGCGTGTTCGGCGGGCGGCTGGATCCGCGCGCGCACCCGCAGGTGCTTGTCGTGGGTGCGCGACTGCAGTTCGGCGGTCAGCCGAGTGCAGAACTCCGCCTCGTCGAGGCCGGCGAACGATCCGGCCCGCTCCAGTTCGCGGATCGCGGCACTGGTGGCGTCGGCGACCTCGGGGAAGACGTAGAGGCGTTCGAGGTGGCCGAGCGCGGCGTCGACGAGCTCGGCGGTCGAAGGTTGCGTGGTTCCCATCCTCGGCATCGTACGGGCGCGAGCCGGAGACGTCACCCCTGCGAACGATGACGGCGGGGGGCGGTCGCCCGCTCCCCGCCGTACCGCACGCGCGCCGGCTACCGACCGCCGCGCAAGTCGAGCCGTCCCGTGCTGACCGCGGCGACCACGCCGCCGTCGACCCGCAGGTCGGTGCCCGTGATGAAGCTCGCATCGGGGCCCAGCAGGAACGCCGCGGCATCCGCGATGTCGTACGGGGTGCCGACGCGGCCGGTGCCGGAGCCGTCGATCATGGCGCGCATCTGGGCGCCCGACTCACCGGCGAGTTCCTGCTGACCCATCGGCGTCGAGATGACGCCGGGGCTGATGCTGTTGACGCGGGCCCCCTTCGCACCCCATCCGGCGCTCGCCGCCCGCACCCGCAGGTGGTTGGCGTGCTTGGCGAACGAATACGCACCTGCGGGCTCGGCGATCGAGGCGAGCACCGGGAGCGCGAGCAGCTCGTCGCTCGGCGTCGTGGCGAGGGCGTGCGAGACCTCGGGCGGCAGCGGCGGCAGGAAGTGACCGGCCATGCTCGCGATGACGAGGCCCGCACCGCCCGGGGCGATGACCCGTTCGAACTCGTCGAGCACGTGCGCGGTGCCGAGCAGGTCGACCGCGAGGATCGCGTCGCGCGACGCCTGCACCGGCGAGAGCCCCGCCGTGTGCACGACCTGGGTCACTCGGCCGAGGTCGCCCGCTGCATCGGCGAGGGCGGCCACCGAGGTGCGCGACGAGACGTCGACGAGGTGCACGACGACCTCGAAGCCGTCGCCGCGGAGCGCATCGCCGACTCGGTCGAGTGCCGCCTGGCTGAAGTCGGCGAGCACGACCGTGCGGCCCGTGCCCTGGCGGCGGGCGATCGCCTCTCCCATGCCGCCGACGCCGATGACGACGAGGACGTCGCGCGTGCCGCGCTCGGCTGCCGACGTCATGCCGCCGACCAGCCGCCGTCGCTCGCGAGCACGACGCCGTTGATGTTCACGCCGTCGTCGCTGAGCAGGAAGGTGATCGAGGCGGCGAGGGCCTCGGCCTCTGCGGCATCCGGAAGGATCGCCATCGCCTGGCGCACGCGCTCCGCGCCGAGCGGGGAGGCGAAGGTCGCCTCGATGTTCGTGATGGTCGCACCGGGTGCGACCGCGTTGACGCGCAGGCCGCTCGGGCCGTACATGAACGCCGTCGACTTCGTGAGGCCGACGACCGCATGCTTCGACGCGGTGTAGGCGACGCCCGCTGCTGAGCCGCGGAGTGCCGCCTCGGAGGCGGTGTTGACGATCGAACCGGTGCCGCGGGCGAGCATGACGGGCACGACGGCGCGCATGAGCTTCATGGTGCCGTCGACGTTGACCGAGAAGACGCGCTTCCAGACGGCGTCGGTGAGCTCGCCGATCGGCGTCATGTCGTCCATGATGCCGGCGATGTTCGCGAGGCCGTCGATGCGGTCGCCGGCTGCGGCCACGATCTCGGCGACCTTCGTGTCGTCGGTGATGTCGGCGACGAGGGTCACGATCTCGGCGCCCTCGTGCTCGGAGGCGAAGTCGTCGAGACGCTCCTGCGAGACGTCGACGGCGATCACGCGCCCGCCTTCGCGGGCGATGCGCGACGCCGTGGCCCGGCCGATGCCCGAGCCGGCGCCCGTGACGATGACGGTCTTGCCGGCGAAGCGGCCCTGGTCGAGGCGCTCGACCCACTCGGGGCGCTCGACCTCGGGTGCGGCGCCGGCGTCGGCCGACTCGGTCGTGGGCTCGGGTGCTTCGACGGAGGCGTCTGCTCCTGCCGGAACGTCACCGGCCGCCGCGCGTGCGACGAGCTGGTCGACCATCTCCTGGCTGAACTGGCCCTTGCTGAGCTTGACGAGTCGCTTGATGGCGAGCCGCTGCACGGGCTTCAGCACGTCGGGGTTCTGGCCCGACTGGGCGAGCAGGTCGCGGATGATGGGGCCGCCGACCGGGTGCTCGAGCCAGGTCTTGATCGAGTCGTCGCCCGAGAGGGTCTTGGGGGTGCTCATGGTGATGTGTTTCCTTCTCTTCGATGTGGTGCGAAGCCCATACCGGACATCCTTGTCCGGTAGTAAGGTAACACTCGTGCCTGAACGTGGGAAGGGAACTTCCGAGGCCCGCAAGGCCAACCGAGGCCCGAGCGCCGGCCCCGAGAATCGTCGCGCGATCATCACCGCGGCGCGAGAGGTCTTCGCGGCCGAAGGGCTGCAGGCGCCGTTCAACGCGATCGCCCGGCGCGCCGGCGTCGGACAGGGCAGCCTCTACCGGCACTTCCCCGATCGCCTCTCGCTCGCCGTCGCGGTCTTCGACGAGAACATCGACGAGCTCGAGACCTCCGTCGAGCCCGAGGACGCGACCCTCGACGACCTCCTCGAGGCGATCATCGGGCAGGCGGTCGCGTCGACCGCGCTCATCGACCTCATCTGGCAGCATCAGCACGACGAGCGGGTCGCGCACCTCGGTGAGCGGCTCGCGGCCATGGTCGGCGCGGTCGTCGTTCGCGAGCGTGCCGCCGGGCGGATCGGCGCCGACATCGAAGACGCCGACGTGCTGCTCGCCGTGACGATGCTCGCCGGCCTGCTCGCACGCACCGATGCCGATGATCGCCGCCGGGTCGCGCGGCGGGCGTGGGCGATCTTCCACACGGCGTTCGCGCCGCGCTGACCCGTCGAGACGTGCGTCAGGCGGTGACGGATGCCTCGGAGTCGGCGTCGTCCGCAACGGTGTGCGTCTCGGCGTCGGCCTGAACCTCCGAACCGGCCTGCGCCTCGGCGTCGGCCGGGGCATCCGCTTCGCTGCTGTCGCTCTCGCCGTCATCCCCGCCGCCGCGACCGCGCCCGGTGGCCGCGACGATCGCCGCGACCGCGCCGACGACGAGGCCGAGCAGCGCGCCGGTGATCGCGGAGACCACGACGTTCGCGGCGAAGGTGCCGAGGTAGGTGCCGAGGTCGGCGTGCACCGTGAAGCTCGTGAACACCCCGCGCACGAGGTTGCCCGCGACGACCGCGACGGTCGTCACCCAGACGCCGCGGCCGAACGCACGACCCGGGCTCGGCACGGCGCGGCGCTTCGGCGCCCTGAGCATGACCACCGCCGTCAGGAGCATGACGAGCACCCCCGCGACATCCGCGAACCAGAACGCCCACGTCGTGTCGCCGAGCGGCACCAGCCGCAGTGCGGGGATCAGGTAGGGCAGTCCGGCGGCGGCGGGCACGGCGAGCAGCGGGACGTAGGTCGTGAGCATGCCGGTGATCGGCCAGATGCCGACGAGGATCGCGAGCACGACGAGCGCCGCGAGGACGGACCGATCGGCTCGGTGGAGACGATGTGGGTCAACTGTCCTAGTCGGCATGCGATTGATGATAGCCTCCCCCTCACCTACGTCAAGGAGGACCGGATGTTCGCCGCTCGAAGCACCGTCGCCGCAGGGCTGGGAGTACTGCTCGTGGTCGGTGGCGTGGCCGCGGCGATGCGCACTCCGGGGCCGGCGGCGGCCGATTCCTTCATCACCGACGGCGACGGCCGGGCGCTCGTGCAGCACGGCTTCTCGACGGCGAGCAGTTCGAAGAGCGTTCCCGACGGCATGCCCGACTTCACCGAGGACCAGCTCGTGCAGGAGCAGGCCGACATGGGCACGGACTTCGTGCGCTTCCTCATCTCGTGGCGCAAGGTCGAGCCGAGTCCCGGCGTCTACGACCAGGGCTACCTCGACGACGTCGAGGAGCGAGTGGGCTGGTACGAGGAGCGTGGCTACCACGTGATGCTCGACATGCATCAAGACCTCTGGGGTTCCGGCATCACCCCCGAGGGCGACAACGGCAACGGCGCGCCCGAGTGGGCGACCTACCTCGACGGCTTCCCGGTCGCCCACCACGACCAGTGGGAGCTCTACTACCTCGAGCCCGGGGTGATCCACGCGTTCGACAACTTCTGGAACACCACCGGCGAGCACCCCGAACTCACCGACCACTACGCCGGTGCCTGGCGTGCCGTCGCCGAGCGGTTCGCCGACAACGACGCCGTCGTGGCCTACGACCTCATGAACGAGCCGTACGGCGGCACCGTGCAGGGGCCCGCCTTCGAGTCGGGGCCGCTCACCGCGCTCTACCAGAAGACCGTCGACGCGATCCGCGAGGTCGACCAGGACACCTGGGCATGCCTCGAGCCCCAGGCCCTCGGATTCAACTGGGGGCTGCCGAGCGCGCTCGGCGCGGTCGACGACCCGCGCGAGGGCGATCCGCGCATCGCGTTCTGCCCGCACCTCTACCCCCTGCCGATGGATCTCGGCGACGGCTTCAGCGGAACCTCTCGCGACCTCGTCGAGTCGACGGTCGCCGCGTGGCGCTCGAACACCCTGCGCACGGCCGAGGCGCTCGGCGGCGTGCCGATCATCCTCGGCGAGTTCGGTCTCGACACCACACTGCCCGGAGCGCTCGACTACGTCGACCTCGTCTATTCGACGTCGGATGCCTCGGGCATCGGCATCGCGTACTGGTCGCGCGACCCCGGGCCATGGGGCCCGTACGAGGCCGACGGCACTCCGCGCAACCTCATCACCGTGCTCGACCGCCCGTACCCGCGCGCGATCGCCGGCGAGCTGCACACGTGGGATTCCGAGCCCGACTCGCTCGAGATCTCGGTCACGTCGGACCCCGACGCGACCGCGCCGAGCGAGGTGTACCTGCCGGCGGCGGGCTTCCCCGACGGCGGCGTCGTCGAGGGCGGTGAGGTCGTCTCGTGGGACCCCGAGCTCCGCATCCTCCGGTTCACGATCGACGGCGATGGCGGCGAGCAGACCGTCGTGGTGCGCCCGAGCTGACCCCGACCGGTTCAATCCTTCGTTGGATGCGGTGCAGCCCCCGAGAAGAGGAGTATCGAGGTGAGGCTCGACCACCTCGTCATCCTTCGAAGGGAATCGCCCATGCAGAAACTGTTCTACGCAGCATTCGCGTACATGATCCTCGGTGTCGCGTCAGGGCTGTTCTACCGCGAGTTCACGAAGGCCAACGACTTCCCCGAAGGACAGTTCACCCAGCTCGGCCTCGTGCACACGCACCTGCTGACGCTCGGCTTCATCGTGCTGCTCATCGTGCTCGTGATCGAGAAGGTCTTCGTGATCTCGAAGAGCCACCTCTTCGAGTGGTTCTTCTGGGTCTACAACGCGGGCGTGCTCGTGACCTCGGCGATGCTCACCTGGCACGGCTCGCTCACGGTCATGGGCGAGGAGTCGACGTCGGCCATCGCCGGCATCGCGGGCCTCGGCCACATCGCACTCACCGCCGGCATGGTGCTGCTCTTCCTGGCGCTCCGCAGCCGCATCGTGGCGCCGAAGGACGCACCGTCGGTCGTGGAGGCTCCCACCGCGTAGCCCGAGCGGCCGCGTGGCTGTCAGCTGCGTGCGTCACACTGGAGCCGTGATCGCCGACCATGCCCTCAGCTGGCGGCCGCGGCATCCGACCGACCTGCGGCAGACGCTCGGCGCGCTGCGGCGCGGCGGCGGCGACCCGGCGTTCACGTTCGACGCGAGCGGTGCGGTGTGGCGCACGACGCGCACCGTCGAGGGCGACGCGACCCTGCGGTTGACCCAGCCCGATGCCGACGCGCTGCGCTGCGAGGCATGGGGCCCCGGCGCAGGCGCGGCGGTCGCGCAGGCGCCCGAGCTGCTCGGCGAAGCCGACGACCCGTCGGGGTTCGAGCCCCGGCTCCCGGTGCTCGCCGACGCCCACCGTCGCAACCCCGGCCTCCGCATCCCGTGCACGGCGCAGGTCTTCGAGGCCCTCGCCGCGACGATCCTCGAGCAGAAGGTCATCACGCTGCAGGCCCATGATTCGTGGCGTCGGCTGCTGACCCGATTCGGCAGTCCGGCCCCCGGCCCCACGCCCCGGCCGATGCGGGTCGTGCCGTCGCCCGAGGCGTGGCGCATGATCCCGAGCTGGGAGTGGCACCGCGCCGGCGTCGACCCCAAGCGGGCGCGCACCCTGCAGAACGCCGCGGGCTACGCCGACCGGCTCGAGGCCGTCGTCGCGATGAGCCCCGCGGATGCCGCGGCTCGGCTCACCCTCATGCCCGGCGTCGGCCCGTGGACCGTGGCCGAGGTGGCCCAGCGCGCGCTCGGCGACGCCGACGCCCTCTCGGTCGGCGACTACCACCTCTCGAACTACGTCGGCCACGCGCTCGCGGGGCGCGACATGACCGACGACGAGATGCTGGAGACCCTCGAGCCGTGGCGCGGCCACCGCTACCGGGTGGTGCGACTGCTCGGTGCCGCAGGGGTGCCGGGGCGGCCGCGTCGCGGGCCGCGCATGGCCTTCGTCGACCATCGGGCGATCTGACCGAGCGATTCGCGAGCGATTCGTGAGCGATCCGTCTCCGGGTGGATGTTCCCCAGACGCATAGGACACGCATAGGCTCAGCAATTACCGTGCCCTGAGGCCGAACCGGCTTCTCCCGATTACGAAGGACGTCACACCGTGAATACAACCGCCAGCTCCAAGGTCAACGTGCCGCTGATCCTGCTCTGGGTCGCGGCAGTGGCGCTGATCGGCGGGGGCTACTGGCTCCTGAACTCCTCGACCGCGGCCCAGGTCGCGTTCTACACCTCGGGCTCGCAGGACGTCGCCGGCCTGCTCGGCGCGCAGTCGAACACGACGATCGCCGGCCTGCTGCTCGCTGTCGGCGCACTCGCCGTGATCATCGCCCTCGCGGTGCACGCGCTCGCGCACGTGAGCGCCCGCTCCGCATCGGCCGAGGTCGCAGCGGCGTTCGCCGCCGAGGACGCCGCCTTCGAGGCCGAGGTCGCCCGTGCCGACGCCGAGGCCGACGCTGAGATCGCACGCGCCGAGGCCGAGGCGGACTCCGCTGTGGCACCGATCGCCGAGGCGCCCGCCGTCGTCGAAGAGGTCGTCGTCGAAGAGGTCGTCGTCGAGGAGATCGTCGCCGACGAGGCACCCGCCGCGGCGGACAAGGCCGCCGACCAGAAGTAACCCGCCCTCAGCCGGCCGAGCGCTCCGTCTCGGTCGGCCGAGCGCGACCCCACTCGACGAGCGGCTGCAGCAGCTCGATCAGCTGGAGTCCGGCAGCGCTCGGCGTATAGGTGATCGTGACCGGCGTCGTCGCCCGCACGTGCCGTTCGAGGATGCCTTCGCCTTCGAGCTCCTTCAGGCGCGCGGCGAGCAGCCGGTCGGAGATGCCCACGACGGCGTCGCGGTACTCCGAGAACCGGCGGGCCCCGCGCACGCCCGCGAGCAGGATCGCCGCGTTCCACTTGCGGCCCGCGAACTCGACGGTGCTCTGGAAGCGCCGGCACTCCGCCTCGTCGATGTGGCCGAGGTCGTGCAGGCGCGCACGATGCTCATCGAGCATCGCGACGGGCGCGTCGTCCGTACTTTCACTTACCATAGGTAAGTAGCTTACTCTCGGAATGCGCCGGTGTCATCCGTGGTTCAGGATGGGGGGAGTGGCGCAGGATGCACTCGCGCCCAAGATCGATCGGAGCACGATGCACTACGGCCACGAACTGCAGTTCGGCACGTTCATCACGCCGAAGAACGACCCGCCGCAGTTCGCCGTGCGACTCGCCGAACTCAGCGAGGCATCCGGCTACGACCTCGTCACGTTCCAGGACCACCCGTATCAGCCGGCATTCCACGACACGCAGACCCTGCTCACCTGGGTCGCCGCTCGCACCGAGCGCATCCACCTCGCCGCCAACGTCACGAACCTGCCGCTGCGACCCCCGGCCGTGCTGGCCCGAGCGGCCGCGAGCCTCGACCTGCTCTCGGGCGGGCGCTTCGAGCTGGGCCTCGGGGCCGGCGGCTTCTGGGACGCCATCGAGGCGATGGGCGGCCGCAAGCTCACTCCCGGGCAGGCGGTCGACGCGCTCTCCGAGGGGATCGACGTGATCCGCGGCATCTGGGACCAGGGCGAGCGAGCCAGGTTCCAGATCGACGGCACGTACTACCGGGTCGACGGCGCGAAGCGCGGGCCGGCGCCCGCCCACAACATCCCGATCATCATCGGTGCCCTGAAGCCGCGCATGCTGCGGCTCATCGGCCGCAAGGGCGACGGCTGGCTGCCCTCGCTCGGGTACATGCAGCCCGGCGACTACGCCGCGGGCAACGCCCGCATCGACGAGGCCGCGATCGCGGCCGGCCGCGACCCCCGCGAGATCCGGCGCATGGTCAACATCGGCGGCCGCTTCGGCGGGGGCGGCGGCGGATTCCTCAACGGGCCCGCCGCCCAGTGGGTCGAGCAGTTGCTGCCCTACGTCGTCGACGACGGGGTGGGCACCTTCATCCTCGCGAGCGACGACCCCGGCACGATCGCGCACTTCGCCGAGGAGGTCGCGCCCGCCCTTCGCGAGGCGACAGCACGCGAGCTGCGAACGGCGGATGCCGCGGCATCCGTCGACTCGATCGCGCTGTCGGGCGGGGGCCCTTCGACAGGCTCAGGGAACACGACAGGCTCAGGGAACACGACAGGCTCAGGGAACACGACAGGCTCAGGGAACACGACGGGCTCAGGGAGCCGAGACGTGCGCAACTCGACGGTGCGCGCGAAGCGGCGCGACGGCATCGACTACGACGCGGTCCCGGCCTCTCTCGCCGCCGACGCGATCGAGCCCGGCGACGCCGGCTACGTACGGGTGAAGTCGACGTACATGCGCGGCGGAGCGCCCGGCCTCGTGCTGCGGCCCGCCGATGCCGGTCAGGTCGCCGAGGCGGTCGACTTCGCGCGGGCGAACCCCGACGTGCCGCTCGGCGTGCGCAGCGGCGGTCACGGCATCAGCGGCCGCTCGACGAACGACGGCGGCATCGTCATCGACCTCTCGCGGTTGAACGCGATGGAGGTGCTCGACGAGGCGAGCCGGCTCGTGCGCGTCGAGGCGGGAGCGCGCTGGCAGGACGTCGCGGCCTTCCTCGCGCCGCACGGCTGGGCGCTCTCCTCGGGCGACTACGGCGGTGTCGGCGTCGGCGGACTCGCGACGGCGGGCGGCATCGGCTGGCTCGTGCGCGAGCACGGGCTCACGATCGACCACGTGCGCGCCGTGGAGATGGTGCTGGCCGACGGCTCCATCGTGCGAGCGGATGCCACGCAGCATCCCGATCTCTTCTGGGCCGTTCGCGGCGCCGGGGCGAACATGGGGATCGTCACGGCGTTCGAGTTCGAGGTCGACGAGGTCGGCGCGCTCGGGTTCGCACAGCTCGCCTTCGATGCGAGCGACACGGCCGGGTTCCTGCAGGCCTGGGGCGATTGGGTCGTCGACTCGCCGCGCGACGTCACGAGCTTCCTGATCATGGGCGGCGCCCGCCCGGGTGAGCCGCCCGTCGCGCAGGTGATGGCGGTGATCGACTCCGATGACCCCGACACCGTCATCGCGAGGTTGCAGCCCCTCGCCGAGGTCGCGCCGCTCATCGGCCAGGACGTGCGACTCACGACCTACGAGTCGATCATGGCGAACGCCGCCGACGGCAGCCACGGCGCCGAGGGCGAGCCGACCGCGCGCACCGGCCTGATCGGTCGCATCACGCCGGAGTTCGCGGCCGATGCCGCGCAGTTCATCGCGAGCGGGGCGACCTACTTCTTCCAGTTGCGTGCGGTGGGCGGCGCCGTGCACGACGTGCCCGCCGATGCGACGGCATTCGCCCACCGCTCGGCCGAGTTCTCGGTCGTCGCCTTCGGCTCGAACCGGCACCGGACGAGCGAACGCTGGAACGAGCTCATGGCGCCGCATTTCTCGGGCTCGTACGTGAGCTTCGAGACCGAGCAGGGCCCCGAGCTCGTGGCGGCGGCCTACCCGCCGGCGACCCTCGAACGGCTGCGAGCGATCAAGGGCGAGGTCGACCCGGGCAACGTGTTCCGCGACAACACGAACATCGCGCCCGCGTGACGCGGTTCGTCATCTGCGGAATCAAACCGCGGTGCACGCGTTGCATCCGATCATGACGAACATCGCACCCACGCACATCGGAATCATCGGCGCCGGCAACATCGGCGGCACACTCGCTCGAGCGCTCGTCGGGCTCGGCCACCGAGTGACCATCGCGAACTCGCGCGGCCCCGAGACGCTCGCCGAACTCGTCGCCGAGCTCGGCCCGAACGCGACGGCGGGCACCCCGACCGAGGCCGCCGAGGCGGGGGAGTTCGTCATCGTGACGGTGCCGCTGAAGGCGTACCGCGACATCCCGGCCCCGCCGCTCGCCGGCAAGATCGTGATCGACACGAACAACTACTACTGGGAGCGCGACGGCCGCATCGCCGAGCTCGACTCGGGTGCGGCGACGGTCTCGGGGCTCCTGCAGGCGCACCTGCCCGAGTCGAAGGTCGTGAAGGGCTTCAACAACATCGCCGCCGCCGCGATCCTGACCGATGGAACTCCGGCCGGAACGCCCGGTCGCCGTGCGCTCTCGACCGCGAGCGACTTCGATGACGCCGCGGAGCTGGTGACCGCGCTCTTCGACGACCTCGGGTTCGACTCGGTGGTCTTCGGCCCGCTCGCCGAGAGCTGGCGCGCCGAGCGCGACCAGCCGGCGTACGTCACGCCGCAGAACCGCGAGGAGCTCGTGGCGAACCTGGCGCGCGCGGAGCGGCTGCTCGCGGCGTGATCACGCGGCGATGAAGGTTTCGGCAGGCTCGACCCGCACACCTCGCTCCGCGGGTCGAGCCTGTCGAGACCGCTACTCGAGCCACTCGGTGATGAAGGTCGGGCTCGCGTGGATGTGCGTCGAGATCATGGCCTCGGGTCCGAGGATCACGAACTTGTGCGGCGTCTGCGCCGGCACGACGAGCACCTGGCCGCCGACCGCCTCGAGCTGCTCGTCGCCGACCGTGAACAGGGCGCGCCCGTGCCGGATGACGAACGTCTCGGAATAGGGATGGCGGTGCAGCCGCGGCCCTGAGCCGACCTTCGAGCTGTACGTGAGGATGAGCGACACGTCGGAACCGATCGACACACCCTCGATCGACTCGTGCCAGTAGACGTCGTCTTCGGCGACGCCGCTGCGCTGGTGCATCAGGACCATGGTGTGCTCCTCGCTTTCGCAGGGCACACGGTACACCCGGCGACGTGCGGCCGCATGGGCGTGTGGTCCGCGGCCGTAGTCAGCGCACGCCGTCGAGCGTCAGAGCACCTCGTCGAGCGTCAGAGCACCCTCTCGAGCACGGGGTGCAGGTGCCGCGTCGTCAGCACGGTTGCGGCATGCCGGGAGCCGGCCGCGAGCGCATCCACGAGCGAAGCCCCGCCGAGGTGCGCGTCGAGCACCCCGGCCATGAACGCGTCGCCGGCGCCGTTGGTGTCGAGCACCTCGACGGGCACGGCGGCGACCTCGGTCACCGACATCCGCTCGCCGTCGCCGGCGCCCGAACCGCCGCCGCGCGAGACCGCGATCGCGCCCTGCGCTCCGAGCGTGCAGACGACGACGGATGCCCCGCCGCGCACGCACGCCTCCATGAAGGGGAGCGGATCGACGCCGATCCGGTCGGCGTTCATGAAGATCCAGTCGGCGGCCTCGATGAACGGGCGGTGGAAGTCGGCGCTGCCGTCGTAGTCGTGGATATCGGTCCAGATCGGCCGGCCGGTCGCTCGCGCCGCGCCGATGAGCCCGCGCGAACGTTCCGAGAGGTCGAGCACGATCGCCGGGGCATCCGCCATCGCCTGTGTCAGGTCGGGCGACGGCGGCGTGCCCGGATCGGCCGGCGCGCTGAGGTAGAGCGAGACGCGCTCGCCCTGTCGCGTCATGAGGTTCAGGTGGCTCTCGGTGCGTGCGGCGGCGAGGCTCGCGAGCGCGACTCCGGATGCCTCGAGCGCGCCCTGCACGCGGCGCCCCTCGTCGTCGTCGCCGAGCAGGGTGTGCAGCAGCACGGGCCGGCCGAGGCCGGCGAGTCCGAGCGCCTTGCCGGCAGAGGTGCCGCCGATCGTCTCGTAGTCGTCGAGCGCGAACTGCATGTGGGGCACAGGCTCGGGCAGGTGGTCGAGGTAGACGATGCGGTTCCAGGCGGCGGGGCCCGAGATGACGATGGGTGCGCTCATGGTTGGCCAGCGTAGCGGCGACGCTTCGAGTTCCGGGCGGGCACTGATGTCGCGCCGTGTCGCGAGGTCGACGCTCAAATGAGGATCACTCACGAGAGGAGCGCGCCATGTCGGTCAGCATCGGGGGAGTGGAGCTCTACATGGGGCCGACCGCGGTCGGCGGCCCCGACGATCTCGACCAGGCGATCCGCGACTTCATCGACGGTGCGCAGCACAGCCTCGCCATCGCCGTGCAGGAGATCGACTCGCGACCGATCGCCAAGGCGATCCTCGCAGCGAAGCTTCGCGGGGTGCGCGTGCGCGTCATCCTCGAGGGCGACTACCTCACCGAGGAGAAGGCGCTCGAGGACCCGTGGGGCGTCACCGGCGCGCACGAGGAGAACCGCGTGATCCAGGGCGCCCTGCTGAAGGCCCGCGTCGACGTGATCAGCGACCTGAACCCGAAGATCTTCCACCAGAAGTTCATCGTGCGCGACTCGGGCAAGCCGACTGCCGCGGTGCTCACGGGCTCGACCAACTTCACCCTCACCGACACGGGGAAGAACGAGGAGGTCGGCATCGGGGCGGGTCAGAACCTCAACCACGTCGTCGTGCTGACCGGCCAGCGCGCGGCCACCGAATACCTGCGCGAGTTCGAGCGCATGCGCTCGGGCACGTTCGGCGACCTGCACGAGCGCGTCGAGCCGAAGCCCAAGGAGTTCGACCTGCCCGAGGTTCGGGTCAAGCCCCTCTTCGCTCCGCGCCACGGCCCCGAGATGGAGATCATGAAGCAGATGCTGAAGGCGAAGGACTCGATCGACTTCGCGATGTTCACGTTCGCCCAGTCATCCGGCATCGACGACACCATGATCCGCCTGCGCCCGCTCGTCCCGCGCATCCGCGGCGTGCTCGATCGCGACCAAGGCGCCGCGAAGTGGGCGGCCACGAGCGGCCTCGGGCACGGCGACGTCGAGCTCTTCGCCAACCGCCGCAACACGGGCGTGCGCAAGCTCCACCACAAGCTCATGGTCATCGACGAGCGGCTCATCATCGTCGGCAGCTTCAACTACACGGCGCCCGCCAACACCCTGAACGACGAGAACATCATCGTGATCGGCGACCTCGAGGAGGAGCCCGGCAGTGCAGCGGATGTCGCGCAGCGCGCGCTCGCCCGCTACGCGCTCACCGAGATCGACCGCATCATCGACGACCTCTCGGCGCCGGTGCCGGTCTCGCCGTAGGGCGAGTTCTCCACAGATCCGCATCGGCCGCAGATGGGCCGGGACCGGCCGCTACGGTCGAGGGATGTACGACGTCATGAGCTACAGCATGTCCTGGTTGTACCCGCTCGTCTGGGTGCTCTTCGCGCTCGCGTTGCTCACGGCGCTCGTCTGCCTCATCGTGCTGCTGCTCGCCGCCGCGAGGGCACTGAGTGCCAACGCTCGCTGGCGCACGGTGCAGACCGAGCTGTTGCTCGCCGAGGCATCCGCGGGACCCGACCCGATGGCCGCCGAACCTCCGGCAGTCGTCCAGCCGTCGTAGGCGCGGAGTCCGCAGCATCTGCGACGCCGCCCAACTGGTAGCGTCGCAGCCGTGAATTCGACGAGCACTCTCGCGATCGACGCCGGCCAGTCGGGCATCAAGGTCAGGCACACGGATGCCTCGGGCTCCGGTGAATGGTCGACCCCCGGCATCCGCACCGACCTGCCGCTGCTGCCGCAGCTGGCACGCATCATCGAGCAGGCGCACGAGGGCGGCCGCACGGCTGAACGCATCGGCCTGGGCGTCTCGGGGCTGACCGACGACGAGGTCGACGCCGGCTACCTGCTCGCTGCCGCTACGCCGATCGGTGCGCGCAGCGTGCACCTCGCCCACGACTCCATCACCGCCTACCTCGGTGCGCTCGGCGACGAACGCGGCGTCGTCGTCGCCGCGGGCACGGGCGGGGTCACGCTCGCCGTCGGCGCCACCGACATCGCGCGGGTCGACGGCTGGGGCTACATCATGGGCGACGCAGGCAGCGGCTATTGGCTCGGCCGGGCCGGGCTCGAAGCGGTCATGCGCGCCCACGACGGACGGGGGCCCGCGACCGCCCTGACGGACGTCGTGCGCGCCGACTTCCCCGACCTCGAGGCCGCCTACATCGAGCTGCAGGGCGACCTCGGGCGGGTGCAGCGCATCGCGTCCTACGCACGGGCGGTCGCCGATGCCGCCGCCGCCGGCGACGCGGTCGCCGAGGCGATCGCGACCGCGGGGGCGCGTGAACTCGCGATCTCCGCCATCGCAGGGCTGCGGCGCGTGGGTGAGTCGGGTGTCGCCGATTCGCACGTGCGCGGCGTCGGCGGACTGTTCCTCGGCGAGGTGCTCGGGCGCGAGTTCGTCGCTGCGATCCGCGCCGAGATCCCCGGAGCCGACATCCGGCTCGGCGAGGCGCACCCGCTCGACGGCGCCGCGGCGCTGGCCGACGTCGCGCCGACGAGCGCGCTCGCGGCGCACATCGCGGTCGCGCGCATCTGAGACGCGACGCAACGGGCGTCCGCGGTGCACCCGCAGACGCCCGCCGTCCGTGCGTCAGCTGCGGGTGAGGTACGCCTCGATGCGATCGAACGCGCCGTTCCAGGCCTGGATCTGGAAGAAGTCGCGCAGCTCGGGGGTCGGGAAGCCGGTCTGCTCGACGGTCACGAGCGTGCCGCCGTCATTGGCTTCGAACGTGACCACGACGTGCGTCGTCATGCTGGTGCCGTCGGGTTCGCTGCCGGTCGACTCGGTGACGAGTCGGTGCGGGCGATCGATCTCGAGGTAGGTCTGGACCTCGCGGAACAGGGTCTCCCGATTCGGACCCCACACCGCGGTCTGCGTGCCGCCGACCCTCAGGTCGACCTCGATCTCGACGATGCCCGGTTCCTCGTCGAGGATCGAGAACCAGATCTTCTGCTTCTCTGCATCCGTGTAGGCGTCGAAGACCTGTTCCGGCGTCGCCGGCAGCTGGCGTTGGAGCCGGAGGCCGATCGTCTCGTTCGTTTCCGTGTCGCTCATGATTCCGTTCCTTTCGCGAGGGTGAAGTAGGCGTCGAGGCCGTCGAGGCGGCGAGCCCAGAGCCGTTGATAGAAGGTGATCCATGCCATGGCGTCATCCAGTCGTTCGGTGCCGAGGGTGACCTGTCGCACGCGCCCGACCTTCTCGGTCGCGACGAGCCCCGCGGCCTCGAGCACGTCGACGTGCTTGCGGATGCCGGTGAGGGTCATGCCGCTCGGTTCGGCGAGCTCGGTGATCGTGGCGGGGCCGGCACCGAGCCTGGTGAGGATGCCGCGCCGGGTCTCATCGGCGAGGGCGCCGAAGGCCCGGTCGAGCATCGACGGATCGAGTGCAGTTTGCTGAACCATGTGGTTCAGTGTAGAACACTGAACCGAAAAGTTCAATAACCGCATCGGCTGGCCGGGCGGGCGAGCGCGGCGCGGGTCTCGGGACCGGTTCGGGGTCTCGAGAGGGCGCCGGCGCCGCTCCGGCGCCGGTCGGGCCCGGCTCAGGCCATCGTGTCGAGGATCGCGACGAGGTGCTCGAACGTCGTGTTCGGGTTGACGATCGCGAAGCGCGTGTTGGGCCGGCCCGCGTGCGAGCTCGGCGTCACGAACGCCCGCTGCTCGTCGAGCAGTCTCGCCGACCACGCGTCGTAGTCGGCCTTCGTCCAGCCGTCGCGCTCGAACACGACGACCGAGAGCTGCGGCGACCGCACGAGGCTGAGCCCATCGCGGCCCTCGATCTCGTCGGCGATCTGCTGCGCGAGGGCGATCGAGCTCGAGATCGCCTCGCGGTACGCGGTGCCGCCGTAGGTCGCGAGCGAGAACCAGAGCGGCAGGCCGCGCGCACGGCGCGTGAGGTGCGCGGCGTAGTCCGACGGGCTCCAGTCGCCGCCCTCGGTGAGGGTGTCGAGGTACTCGGCGTGCTGGGTGTGCGCGCGGCGGCCCTGCTCGGGGTCGCGGTAGATGAGCGCGCACGCGTCGAAGGGGGCGAAGAGCCACTTGTGCGGGTCGACGATCACCGAGTCGGCGTGCTCGACGCCCGAGAAGCGGTGCCGCGCGAGGGGCGAGAGCATGCCGGCGAGGCCGTAGGCGCCGTCGACGTGGAACCAGAAGTCGAAGTCGCGCTTCAGCTCGGCGATCGAGGCGAGGTCGTCGACGATGCCGAAGTTCGTCGAGCCTGCGGTCGCGACCACGGCGAAGACGGATGCCCCGTGCTCCTCGAGTGCCGCACGCACGTCGTCGCCCCGCAGCATGCCGTCGCCGGCAGGGGTCACGGGCACGACGTCGACGTCCATGACGCGGGCGGCCGAGGCGATCGAGGAGTGCGCCTCGGCGCTGCACACGATCTTCCAGCGACCGCCGGGGGGCGCGGGCACCGCGGCATCCGCTGCGCCGTCGCTCAGCCGGTGACGCGCGTGCTCGCGCGCGGCGACGAGGGCCGAGAGGTTGCCGAGCGTGCCGCCCTGCACGAAGACGCCGCCCGAGCCGGCGGGGAGGCCGAACTCGCGGCCGAGCCACGAGAGCACCTCGTTCTCGGCGTACACCGCGCCGGCGCCCTCGAGCCAGGAACCGCCATAGAGGGCGCTCGCCGAGACCACGAGGTCGAACGCCGTGGCGGCCTTCGTCGGCGCCGTCGGGATGAAGGAGAGGTACTGCGGGTGGTCGGTCGTGATGCAGGCCGGGGCGAGCACGTGCTCGAAGAGGGCGAGCGCGCGGGCCGCCCCGATGCCCTGCTCGTCGATCGTGCGACCGGCGAGGCGGCGCAGCTCGGCCTCGGTGACCGGCTTGTCGAGCGGGGTGTCGTCGCTCAGGATGCGCCGGCGCGAGTACGCGAGCACGAGGTCGACGAGGTGGCTGGTCTCGTCGGAGGTCGAGTGCATGCGGGTCGCGGGGTCGCGCGGCTCGTTCGCATCGAGGTCGAGTTCAGTGCGGTGCATCCGGAGGTTCCCTTTCGGCTCGGCCGAGCCGGAAGCCGGCGGGCCACGGGAAAGCATCACATACCTCGGCGGAACCGCAAAAAAGCCTCACGATTCCTGCGTCGCGCGCCGCTTCCGTGCAGGAAGCGGCGCACGAACGCAACGGATGCTACTGGTGACGCAACGCCGCCTGCAGGTGCTCCTCGGGGTCGACGAGGTGGTTGTGGTCGTCGACGCCGAGCGCGACCTCGGCCCAGTGCAGCACGCCGCTGAACGCGCCGCCCCACTTCTTGTAGCCCTCGTAGGCGGGCATGCCGGTGTCGCAGCCCGTGTCGAGCCCCTCGTCGAACGAGAAGTAGAGCGCGTGCGTGTGCTCGACGCGGCCGGTGCCGACCGCCTTGCCGTCGATGAAGAGCGTGACGTCGCCGCCCTTGCCGATGCCGCCGCCGTCGTAGGCGAACTCGACGCGCACCTGGTGCTCGCCCGCGCCGACTGGGACATCCGACAGGGTGGTCGAGCGCTGCAGGCCGCAGTAGTTGTAATGGAAGCCGACCTTGCCGTCTTCGGCGAAGAACGACCAGCCGCCGGTGCGGCCGCCCTGAGCGACGATCGCGCCCTCGAGCGCGCCGTCGTCGGGCACGACCACCTCTGCGGTCACCGAGAACGAGCGGTTCTTCACGTTGATCGCGACGTTCTCGCCGAGGCGCACCATGCCCGGGTAGAGCCGCAGACGGTCGCCCTTCACGAGCGTCGGCCGGCCGGCGATCTCGGGGTTCATGCGCTCGGCCGCGCGGTCGTCCATCGGGAACACGTTGTGTCGCGCCGCCTCGATGAGGAACAGCCGCTGCAGCTCGGCGAGCTTCTCGGGCTGCTCGTCGGCGAGGTTCTTCGCCTGCGTCCAGTCGGTGGTCGTGTCGTAGAGCTCCCACACGTCGAGCGAGAAGTCGGGGGCCTTCGACACGACGTCCCACGGGGTGCGGTGCTTCGTGACCGCGGTCCAGCCGCGGTGGTAGATGCCGCGGTTGCCCATGAGTTCGAAGTACTGCGTCGTGTGGCGTTCGTCGGCGGTTGCGTCGTCGAAGCTGTACGCCATCGAGACGCCGTGCATCGGCTCCTGCGTGACGCCGTTGAACGTGTGCGGCTCGGCGAGACCCGCCACGTCGAGCACGGTCGGCGCGAGGTCGATGACGTGGTGCCACTGCTGGCGCACCTCGCCCTTGGCGGCGATGCGGCTCGGCCAGTGCACGATCGTGCCGTTGCGGGTGCCGCCGTAGTGGGAGGCGACCTGCTTGGTCCACTGGTACGGGGTGCACATCGCGTGCGCCCAGGCGACCGAGTAGTGGTTGTACGCCTCGGGGCCGCCGACCTTGTCGAGGTGCTCCTTCCAGAACTCGACCGTCTCGAACTGGCCGCCGCCGTTGGAGGCGGTGGTCAGCATGTAGGCGCCGTTGATGCCGCCCTCGGCCGAGGCGCCGTTGTCGCCGATGATGTAGTAGATCAGCGTGTCCTCGAGGATGTCGAGCTCCTCGAGCGCATCGATGACGCGACCGGTGTGGTGGTCGGCGTACTCGAGGAAGGCCGCGTAGACCTCCATCTGGCGGGCCAGCACGGGCTTCTGCTCGTCGGGCACGTCGTCCCACGCGGGCAGGCCCTCCGGCCGGGCGGTCAGCTCGGAGTCGGCGGCGATGACGCCGAGCTCCTTCTGCCGCGCGAAGGTCTGCTCCCGCTGCGCATCCCAGCCGAGGTCGAACTTCCCCTCGTACTTGGCGATCCAGTCCTTCGGCACGTGGTGCGGTGCGTGCGTCGCGCCCGGCGCGAAGTACACGAAGAAGGGCTTGTCGGGCGTCAGGCTCTTCTGCTGGCGCACGTAGTCGATCGCCTTGTCGGCGAGGTCGGGCATCAGGTGGTAGTCGGGATCGGTGGGCGGCTCGATCGTCGTGAGGCCGTCGATGAGCGCCGGCGTGTACTGGTTCGTCTCGCCGCCGATGAAGCCGTAGAAGCGCTCGAAACCGCTCTGCGCGGGCCAGTGGTCGAACGGGCCGGTCGGGCCAGACTCCCACACGGGCACCTCGTGGCACTTGCCGAACTGCGCGGTGTTGTAGCCGCTCTGGCGGAGGATCTCGGGCAGCGGCACCGCGGTGTTCGGGCGCGTCGAGCGGTAGCCGGGCGCGGGCGTCGCGGTCTCGGTGATGTGGCCCATGCCGACGGCGTGGTGGTTGCGGCCCGAGAGCAGCGCGGCCCGGGTCGGCGAGCAGAGCGCCGTGGTGTGGAACCGCGAGTAGCGCAGGCCCTCGCCGGCGAGGCGCTCTGCGGTGGGCGTGTGGATGGGGCCGCCGAAGGCGCTGGACGCCCCGAAGCCGACGTCGTCGAGCAGGATCACGAGCACGTTCGGCGCCTGGGCCGGCGGCCTCGCCGGCTCGATGGGCGGGAACTTCTCGTCGAGCTTCTTCGCGTCGTACGCGACCGGCCCTTGGTACGGGCGGTCGGGCACGGGAAGCACGGATCCCGGTCGGACGTCGTTCATGTGTTCCCCCTCATGCGCGGCGTCCTTCACCGCGCCCCTCGATCATCGCAGCGTGAGAGGGGCTCCGACCGGCTCGAGGCAGCGCGTCGCGAGAGCGAGGCGACCGGAGCCGCCTCGCTCTCGGGAGGGAACGCGTCAGCGGCGCACGAACTCCCGCACGAAGTCCTCGTCGACGCTCACGCCGAGACCCGGGCCGGTCGGCACCGTGAAGTCGCCGTTGGGCGCGACCTCGAGTGGGGTCGTGAGGATCCGGTTCGCGACCGGCAGGGTGAGCGGCTGGTACTCGAACGCGAGCAGCGACGGCGAGCTCGCGGCGACGTGCAGGCCGGCGGCCATCGCGATGCCGAACGCGGCGGAGTGATGCGGTGCCACCTGCGCGTGGAAGGCGTCGGCGATGGCCGCGATCGCGATGCCCTCGGTGATGCCCGTGCGGCCGATGTCGGGCTGGGTCAGGCCGACCGCCCGACGGGTCAGCCAGTCGGTGAACTCGAATCGACTGCGCATCGCCTCGCCGACCGCGACGGGGGTCTCGATGGATGCCGCGAGGTCGCGGTGGCCCTCGACGTCTTCGGGGGCGAGCGGCGCCTCGAAGAACCAGGCGTGGCGTTCGTCGAGTTCGCGCCCGAGCGCTTTCGCCTCGCCGAGGCGGTAGCTCCAGTGCGCGTCGAGTGCGACCTGCAGGTCGGGGTGCGCGTCGCGCACGGCGTCGTAGGTCGCGAGGTCGGTGCGGAGGTCGGTGCCGAGGTGCATCTTGAACCGGCGCACGCCCGCTTCGACGAGCACGGCGGTCTTCTCGGCGATCTCGGCGTCGTCGGCGCCCCGCACCCCCGACACGTAGGTCGGCAGCACGTCGGCGAAGCGCCCGCCCGCGAGCTCGGACACCGAGAGGCCGGTGGCCTTGCCCCAGAGGTCCCACAGCGCGATGTCGACGGCGGCCATCGCATCGGCCTGATGTCCGGTGAGGTGTCCGCGCTCGCGCATCGACTCCGACATGCGGTGCCAGAGGGTGCGCACCGAACGCGGGTCCTCGCCGATGATGAGCGGCGTCAGCAGGTGGTCGACGATCGCGGCCGCGACCTCGGGGGCGACCGGGGCGAGCCCCTCGCCCCAGCCCACGAGTCCGTCGTCGGTCTCGATCTTCACGATGAGCGTCTCGTAGCCGGGGGAGTAGAGGCTCCGCCACGGCGGCCGGATCATGTAGCCGCGGTGCTCGACCGCCGCCTCGCCCGCGTAGGAGTCTTCGGCATCCTCCTTCGAGATGAAGAGGGGGAACGTTTGGACGCGCGCGATTCTCACAGGGTCTCCAGTGACGAGAGGGATCGAGAACGCCGCCGACGGATGCCGCGGCGTGGGGTTTCAGGTCGAGGTGCCGCGAACGCCGTCGCGGCGTGGGGTCAGAGTGCCGCGAACGCCGTCGCGGAGTGGGAGGCGCTGTAGCCGAGGGCGACGGAGATCTCGTCGGCCGCCTCGATCACCTGCAGCGCGATCTCCTGATGAGGGGCCTGCAGGTCGAGCACCGAGAGGGGGCCGCTCGCGGAGAGGCCCGCGACGATCTCGCCGGCGCGGTTGCGGATGGGTGCGGCGATGCACGCCCGCCCGAAGGCGAGCTCCTCGATCTCGGTCGCGTACCCGCGGCTGCGGGTCTCGTCGAGGGCGATCTCCATGGCGTCGCGGTCGACGATCGTGTGCGGCGTGTACCGCTGCGGCGTGTTCGCGAAGTACTCGTCGACGAGCGCCGAGGGCATGCCCGACAGCAGCGCCTTGCCGAGGCCCGTGGCGTGCAGCGGGGCGGTGCGGCCCGCCATCGCGAACGACTTCGGTGCGAGCGCGCCCTCGAAGTTGCAGAGGTAGGTGAAGGTGAAGCCGCTGAGTTCGGCGACGTTCACGCCGATGCCGAGCCGGTGCGCGAGGTTCTGGGCGATCTGGCGGGACGCGCGGAAGATCGGGGAGCCGTTGAGGGCGATCGTGCCGAGGGAGACGGCGGCCGGGCCGAGCCGGTACAGGCCGGTCCGGTCGTCCTGGACGACGAACCGCATGCGGTCGAGCGCCGACATCATGCGGGACACGGTGGACTGGCCGAGGCCGGTGAGCGCGCAGAGCTCCGACACGCGGAGCTCGCCGGACTCCTCGGTGAAACAGGCGAGCAGGGACATAGCCCGTTCGACGGTCTGTGTGCCGCCGACCGATTCCGATGCCATCGGGACTCCTTCTCAATGCAGTTGCCGAGCGTGGTTGCATACCCGCTCGGGCTGCGCCATTGCCGTCAGTGTAGTGAGCGGAATCGGTCGAGGCAATCCAAATATGGGTGAGTCATGCATTTAGTGGATTTAGCATCCGCATTGTGGTTTACTGGCCGCACGTCAGCGTTGACCACTTGTGACGACGACGCACAGGGGCCCCTGATGAGGGGTCGCCATCTCTCGGGAAGTGAACGCAATGCAGCAAGCCATCCTCGAACGACCCGCGACACGCGAGGCGACCGAGCCGACCGAGCCGCGATCCGGGCGCCGTTCGACGCTCGGCGCGAAGGATCGCACCTTCGGATTCATGATCGCACTCCCCGCGGTCCTGCTCTTCCTCGTGATCGCGATCTATCCGCTCGTCTCCAGCATCGGCACGAGCCTCTACGACCAGTCGCTGCTCACGCCCGATCGCACCTTCGTCGGCTTCGACAACTACGTCGCGATCTTCGGCGAGTTCATGGCGCGCCTCGGCACGACGCTCACCTTCGCGACGCTCGCGACGATCTTCCCCGTGCTGCTCGGTGTCGCGCTCGCCGTGCTGCTGAACGCGCGCCTCCGTGGTCGCAATATCCTGCGCGGCACGCTCATGCTGCCGTGGCTCCTGCCCGGCGTCGTCGTCTCGTTCCTCTGGGCGTGGATCTTCAACGACAGCTACGGCGTGCTGAACCACCTGCTCACCATGGTGGGCCTGCCCGAGGTGAGCATGCTCGGCAATCCCACCGGTGCGATGGCGGCCGTCGTGATCGCGAAGACGTGGCACTCGTTCCCCTGGATCATGGTCGTCGCACTCTCGGTGCTGCAGACCCTGCCGGCCGAGCAGCTCGAGGCCGCGACGATCGACGGCGCCACGCGTTCGCAGCGGTTCCGCTACATCTCGCTGCCGCACATCGTGGGGCCCGTCGCGCTCGTCGCGACCCTCGAGTTCATCTACAACTTCGGCAACTTCGACACCATCTTCGTGATGACGGGAGGCGGCCCCGGAGATTCGACGACGACGCTCGCCGTCAGCCTCTATCAACTCGCGTTCGGCAGCTACGAGCTCGGCAAGGCATCCGCCATGGGCGTGCTCTGGCTCATCCTGCTCGCGATCATCTCGAGCGCATACCTGCTGCTCAACCGACGTCTGGAGAAGCGATGAGTCACGGCCGCGACATCGGAGAGGCGATCATCCGCCCGAGACTGTCGATCCCCGGGCGCCTCGGGCTCATCCTGCTCGCCCTCTTCGGCCTCCTGCCGATCTACTGGCTGACCTCGACGGCGTTCATGAAGAAGGAGGCGGTGTTCGCGCTCGATCGGCCGCTCTTCCCGGTCGACCCGACGCTGGACAACTTCATCGGCTTCTTCCAGAACGATGCGCTGCTCCAGGCGCTCGCGAACAGCTTCATCGTCTCGACGGGCACGGCCGTGCTCTCCGTGCTCGTCGGCGGCATCATGGCCTACTCGCTCTCGAAGTTCCGCTACCGCGGGCGCAACGCGATCATGTTCATGTTCCTCATCGGGCAGCTGATCCCCGGCGCGCTGCTGCTGATCTCGCTGTACCTGATGCTGAGCTCGGCCGGCCTGCTCTACACCTACACGGCGCTCATCATCTCGTTCACGACGTTCACGCTGCCGCTCGTGGTGTTCCTCCTGAAGGGCATCATCGACGGGCTGCCCGACGACATCCTCGAGGCGGCGAAGGTCGACGGACTCTCGCGCATCGCGACGATGTTCCAGATCGTCTTCCCGCTCGTGGTGCCCGGCCTCATCACGGCGGCGATGTTCGCCTTCATGCGCGGCTGGAGCGACCTGCTGTTCGCGCTCACGCTCGCGGGCCCAGACAAACAGACCCTGCCGGCCGGCCTCACCCAGGCCTTCATCCGCGAGGGCACGGCCGACTGGCCGGCACTCATGGCGGCATCCCTCATCACCTCGTTGCCGCTCGCCATCATCTTCATCCTCCTCCAGCGCTACTTCGTCTCCGGCCTCGCGTCGGGGGCCGTCAAGGGGTAGCCCGTGATCCACAGCACCGCACCGAACACACATTCCGACGAAGGAGCAGTCCCCATGAACCTCTCGACCTCGCAGCTCAGCCGCCGCGCCTTCCTCGGCGGTGGCACTGCACTCGCCGCGTTCGGCGCGCTCGCGCTCGCCGGCTGCGCCACCCCGGCCGCGCCGGGCGCCAGTGCCGGCGCCAACGCCGCGACCAAGGCGAAGACGATCAACTTCTACGGCAACTCGCTCGGCGAGGAGGCGCTGAAGCCCGCATGGGAGGCGATCCTCAAGGACTTCTCCGCGGAGGAGGGCGTCACCGTCTCGCCCGTCATCTACCCCTACGACCAGGCGGCGACGCAGCTCGCACTCACCGGCCGCTCGGGCAAGCTCATGGGCGTCGGCCAGTCGGGCGGATGGCAGGTGCTGACGCCGATGGACGTGCTCGCCGATCTCACCGACCTCGCCAAGGGGCTCGGCATCCCGCAGGGCGTGCTCGACTCGTACACGATGGGTGGCAAGCTCCTCGTGCTGCCGCTCACGGCGTCGGGCATCGGCATCATCACGAACGGCGAGATCGCCAAGAGCGTCGGCATCAAGTCGGGCATGACGGTCGAGCAGTTCGCGACCGCGCTCGAGAAGATCAAGTCGCAGGACTCCTCGCTGATCCCCTACGCGGCGGTCACGAAGAACCCCGACCTGAAGGACGCCACGCACTGGATGTGGGGCTGGGGCAGCCCGGTCGTCACCGACGACTTCGAGTGCACGATCGGCGACAAGGAGAGCGTCGAGGCCATCACCTGGTACAAGTCGCTGCAGGACGAGGGCCTGACCCAGGCGAACGTGGCCCGCAGCGACGCGCGCATCCTGTTCGCGAGCGGGCGCGCGGCCCTCTACGACGACGCCCCGCTCGCTTCGACCTTCGTGAAGACGAACGGTGCCGCACAGAACATCATCGACAACATCAGCGCGATCGAACGGCCTACGGCCAACGGCAAGCCGTCGTACAACCGCGCCTGGGGCGGCGGCCTGTTCGCGAGTGCGGGCGAGGGCGAGCTCACGAGTCGCGACTTCATCACCTATGCCGCGACGAACCTCGATGCCGCGACCGCGCAGTACGAGCAGTCGGGCGTCGCGCCGGCCGCGAAGTCCGTCGCCGACCAGATCCCGGCGCTCGCCGCCGACGAGTACCAGACCACGTTCCGCACCGAGGTCTCCGAGCACGCTCGCGGCGCCGCGTGGGACCGCGTGCCCGTGACCGCGCAGATCGACGCGGCGATCGGCGCGGGCGTCGCGACCATCCTCGCGGGCCAGGTCGACGTGCAGACGGGCCTCAACTCCCTGAAGAAGGAAGTCCAGGACCTGCTCGACGCGAACTCGTAGCAGGTCGTCCGGCGCCGGCCGCCTGCGGAGGGACCCGCAGGCCGCCGGCGTTCGGCGTGCGCCGGGGCATCCGCTCGAAGCGGATGCCTCGACCCGACGGCCCTGCCTCAGGCCAGGCGGCCGTCGGGGAGCGCGAAGAAGTCGGCAGCGTGCTGGCGCGCCATCCGCTCGGAGACCTCGGCGACGGGCCCGTCGAGGTGGCCGTTCGCACGCACGCTCAGCCGCTTCGGGCCGGTGAGCGCGTGGTAGACGGCGAACTGCCCCCGCGGGTCGACGGCGGGATCGAGCACGGCCGCTGCCACATGCACCGGGATGCGGATGCGCTGCGCCGCCACTGCGGCGTCGAAGTAGCCGAGCACCGGGCGCACCTCGGGGTGCTCGACGAGGTGCCGACGCACGGCCTCGCCACTGCCGGTGCACTGCCGGGTGAGGCGGACCGCATGGTGTCCGAAGCTCGGCACGTCGAGCGAGGCGCGCCGGAAGCGGGCGTCCCAGGGGAGGGCCATCGCCCCGATGCCGCCGCCGAAGCTGCCGCCGCTGAAGTCGAGCGCCCCGGCGACGGCGGGGGCGGCGTCGAGCAGCACGGTCGCGGCGCGCCAGACGTCGGCGGCGGCGAATCGGTGCGAGTACGTGTCGCGGTGCGCGATGCCCGAGAGCACGTGCTCGTCGGGGAGCGCCGGGAAGCGACTCGAGGCGTTCGGCGCCGTGCCCGGCGCGGCGGGGAAGATCGCGGCCGTGTCCGTGGGCACCTGGTCGGGGTCGGGCGCGGTGCGACCGCCGTAGCCGTGTCCGATCACGAGGCCGCGGCGCACGGCGGTGGCGACGCGCGGCACCATCAGGAACGCCACGGTCGGCTCGCCGGCCGATGAGGCGAACCGGATCTCCGTCACGAGATGGGTCTCGGAGGCGTCGAGGTCGCGCACGCGTTCCCAGGCGACGGGTCCGGTGCCGAACTCCTCGAACGTCCCTCGCCAGAACTCGTCGAAGTCGGCGGGCTCCTCCGGACGCCCGGCCGGCGTGAGCAGCTCGGTCAGCGAGTACTCGGTCAGTTCCTCTGGTCGGTTCGGGGTCACCGCGTGTTCCTCTCAGGACGTGCATGGTCGACGCTACCGGCGCCGCTGGCCGCATGGCCATTGACACTGTCGCATATCGCATGCATCATGTGCATCATGGATTCAACGCAGAACCCGGAGATCAACGACGAATCAGAGGTCGGCCATCGCCCAGGGCTGTGGAGCCGGCGCTCGGCGCTCCAGCTGCTGCTGGCCGCGGGCGTGCTGCCGGCGGTCCTCGGCGCCGATGCCGAATCCGCCGCGGCGGATCCCGGTTTCAGCAGCGTGAGCGGCTCGTTCCCCGACGCACTTCGCCGGTTGGACAAGCCCGAGCTGTCGTTCACCCGCCTCGCCCAGCTCGTCGGGCGCAAGCATCGGATGACCTTCTTCCAGGCCCGTTGGGACGGCGGCGAGACGATCGTGCGAGATCTCGAGATCAAGCACGACGGCAAGTGGCTGTCGCTGACCGATCCCGAGCACCGCTTCGACGAGCAGTGGGTGGTGCTGGCGGGCACGCTGCCCTCCGGGAGCGCGCCCGAGCTGTACGGCCCGCTGCAGCCGGCCTGGCTGGGCTTCACCTCGTTCCGGCGCCTCGGCGCCCAGGCGATCGAACTGCGCACCAGCACCGACGACGTGGAGCTCATCGTCAACTGGCGGCTCGACGGCGATCACCCCGAGGCGCACTACGTGCTGCGGGCCAAGAAGGCCGGCGACTACCTCGTCGGCTACCAGAGTCAGGACGCGAAGGAGCTCGACGACCTCGATGAGGTGCTGTGCGGGTCGTACCAGCACGCGCTCTCCGTGGTCGACGGCTCGGCCCCCCTCGGCGCATGGGAGCTGTTCGCGCCGATGGCGCTGACCCAGTACTCCGTCGCCGACGTCGCCGTCACCTCTGGGGTCTACCTGCCCGCCGAGGTCGCCGAGTTCGTGCACGAACGCCAGCTGATGTCCGACCGGCAGCCGTACGGGATGAGCCTGCGCAACGACAGCCTCGACCTCGTGCCGAGCATCTACGCACCGCAGCCGGGGCTGCGAACCGCGATGGCGGCCGGTGATCGCCGCGGCTTCGCCTTCGGGCTCGCGGCTCGAGCGGGCACCCTCTACGACACGTACACCGAGCTGTGCCGGGGCGAATACGGGCTGAAGGCCTACCGGCACAACGTCTACGACCGCTCGCTGACCGATGCCGTCCACGCCATGACCGAGCTCATCGCCATCGAGCCCGACGGCGACGACTCGGTCGACTACATCCCCTCGTACTCCGGCTGGTGGAACCGCGGCAAGGGGTTCGTCGACGTGGAGAACGAGGATGCGGTGCGCACCGCGGCCAGCGGCGTGCTGCTCTCGGCGCACTACCTGACGGGCACCGCGGACAGCACCCTCTACGACCGTCGCGCCCGGCCGGCACTCGAGTACCAGCTGTCGCGCAAGGGGATCGGGCACTCGCCGGTCATCGGCGGCTCGGTCTACAACGACAAGACGCAGTACCGGATCGGCCGGATCCCCACCGACGCGGTGAACCTGACGGCGCTCTCCCAACTCACCCACGGCCGCAACGCGGGCATCCAGCGACTCGCGGTGCAGGCGACCAAGGCGGGTGTCGTCGGGCAGAGCCGCGCACCCTTCGCGACCGCACTGGCGACCTACCAGCTCACCGGGGATCCGGCGTACCTGGCCGAGGCGACGCTGATCGGCAAGCGCTACGTGCAGGAGGAGATCCTCACGCCGTATCGCGGCAACGGGCAGCCGCCGGGCGGGTTCGCCTACAGCTTCTCGAAGTACTGGATGGATCTGCTCGTGCTGTTCGAGCTGACCGGCGAGGCCGAGTTCCTCGACGGCGCCTACCGGGAGGCCCAGCGGTTCATCACCCAGACCGCGGTGCGGCCGGTGCCGGACACGACCGTCACGGTGCCCGAGGGCCATGTGGTGGTGCAGCAGTACGACTGGGAATCGCGGAGCTCCCTTCCGTCGTACCCGAACACCGAGGTCGCGCCCGAGACCGTGCCCGCCTGGTACGTCTCCGCGACCGGTCTCACCTTCGAGGCGCTGTCGTCGTTCAAGCTCGGGGTCAGCTCACTGACCGATCCGGGCGGCGGGTACGTCTTCAACCCGTGCTGGGCCGGCGCGCTGCTGCGCCTGGCGCACCACACCGGCGACCCGTTGCTGGCGGACGTCGCGCACAACATGGTGATCGGCCGGTTCACCACCTATCCCGGCTACTACAGCCGCCAGTTCCAGGTCGCCCAGATGAAGCCCGACTTCGCGACGAGCGGCCCGGTCGGGATCACCGGGTACTACTTCCACCACGCACCCGCCCAGCTCGGCCTCGCGATGGACTACCTGATCAACGAGAGCTTCTACCGCAGTGCCGGCAAGATCGACTTCCCGCACGTCTTCGAGGCCGACTTCGCCTACTTCAAGTACTTCGCCTACGGCCACGCGCCCGGCACCTTCTTCGGAGAGGACGGCGTGTGGCCGTACTTCCCGGCCGGCCTGATCGCCCTCGACAACCCGCTGGTCAACTGGATGGCGGGGGTCGGCAACGACTCCCTGTACGTCAGCCTCACCAATTCCGCCGCCGCCGCGCAGTTCGTGGTCGTCGACCTCACCGGTGAGCTGACCGGGCTGACGGGGAGCGATGCGCCTGCGGTCGAGGTGGTGGCCGCCGACGGCACCCGCTCGTCCCAGACCGCCGTCGGGGGCCGCATCAAGGTGCGCGTGCCCGGACACGGGCTGGTCGCGCTCGTCGTTCGCGACGTCACGGTGGATCGGCCGGCACTGCCGTTCGACGACATCGTCGATCACGGCCCCGACAGCTTCCACGAGGTCGACACGGTTCCGGGCACCGACTACGGCCTCGCCCGTGGCGTACTGCTGGTGCGCCCTGACCGGCCCGGCTACGACGCCTACGTGCAGATCGACACGGAGGAGCCGGCCGCCCTCAGCTACCGGATCGGCGACGGGCCGGCGCAGGAGGCGCCGCCGAAGGGCTACCCCTACGAGTGGACGATCCCCGTCGACTCCTCGGCCGACGCGTTCAGCTACGCGATCAGCGTCGGCTCGGCGACCACCGAGGAGGTCGCGCTGCGTCTGCCGGGCCGCATCAGCGGAGCCGACTCCGGCGTGGCCGGAGACGTGGTCGCCCAGGCCACGAGCACGGCCGGTGACCGGGTGCCGCTCGTCATCGAGGTGCGCAACCCGACCGACGAGCCGTTCGCAGGCGACGTGGCCCTGACCCTGCCCGACGGGTGGAAGCTCGACGGCGCTGCGCCGTCCGTCTCGGTCGATGCTCAGGGATCCGCCCGGGTGGAGTCGGCCGCGATCATCGCGTCGGGCTCCGCGCCGGGCGAGGTCCGGATCGAGGCATCCGTGTCGGCAGCCGACGGCGACCCGGTGGAGCTGCGGCCCGCGGCGATCGAGGTCATCGACCGCCGCCGCCTGGTGTCGCTCACCACCGACACCGCCATCATCAGCGGTCCCGGCGTGACGGTGCGGCTGACCGCCCTGGTCATCAACACCGGCGTCACCCCGCTGCGCGCCACACTCGCCCTGTTCGGCGCCACCGGGTGGAGCGTCGGTCAGAAGGAGGTGGCGATCGAGGTGCCCCCGCGCTCCGACCTGACGCACACCTGGACGGTCACGGCCGGATCGGCCGTGGCGCCGGGGTCGACGAACCGGTTCGAGGCGCGACTCGACGGAACCCTCCGCCGCGCCGTGCTCGTGCGGGTCGCCGACGAGGGCGTGATCGCCCACACCCAGTCGCCGTGGCCCGGCTACCTGGAGACCGGCCTGTGGTATCCGAGCGGCCTGGCCGGGTGGAACGGCACCCGCACGCGGTACAGCGACGTCGATTCGATCGGCAGCACCGTGACCTGGCAGGTGGACCTTCCGGAGGCCGGCGAGTACCGGGTCTCGGTCTGGTACCCGACGAACCCGACGACCACCACCTCGGCGGCCTACATCGTCGAGCATCAGGCGGGCAGCACCGAGGTGATCGTGAACCAGACCGAGGGGGCCGCCGCCTGGCGCCCGCTCGGCACGTTCCGCTACGCCGCCGGCGCGGTCGGCGTGGTGCGCCTGGAGGTGCGCAACGCCGCCTTCCACCGCGTCAGCGCCGCGCAGTTCGTCCGCATCGGGAACTGACGACGAAACCCCGCCGGCCGAGTGCGTACGCACTGGCCGGCGGGGTCATTCCTCAGGCTCGCGGGATCGGCTCAGAGCGGCCCGCTGCAGCTCAGAGCCAGCGGTCGCGCAGCGCCGGCTTCAGCCAGGCGGCGGGGGAGGAGATCGACAGGCCGCCGTCGACGGGGATCGTCGTGCCGGTGACGAACGAGGCGGCATCCGATGCCAGGAAGGCCACGACGGAGGCGACCTCCTCGGGCCGGCCGATGCGGCCGAGCGGGTAGCCCTCGCTCTCGCCCGTCTCGGTCGCCGAGATGCTCCCGGGTGCCACGGCGTTGACGCGGATGCCGCGCGGTCCGTAGTCGAGCGCCAGCTGCCGCACGAGGCCCTCGACGCCCGCCTTCGCCGCGGCGTAGGCCGGCAGGCCCGGTGCCGCGAGCGAGGCGTTCACCGAGGTGATCGCGATGATCGAGGCGCCGGGCGCGAGCCTCGGCAGCGCGGCGCGGGACACGAGGAACGCCGAGTCGAGCGTCGCCCCGAGTGCGCCGCGCCAGTCGGCGTCGCTCGTGGCATCGGCCCGGCCGATCGGCATGCGCGCAGCAGCGAGCACCACGACGTCGAGCCGGCCGAGCGCCTGCTCGGCGTCGGCGACGGCCTGCGCCGCGGCATCCGCTCGGCTGCAGTCGGCGACGAGGTACCGTTCGAAGACGGGGTCGGCGGATGCCTCGAGCCCCACTCCGACGACGTCGTCGCCCTGCTCGGCGAAGGCCCCGGCGATCGCGAGTCCGATGTCGGAGCCGCCGCCGATGAGCAGCACGCCGCGACGGGTCACACGCGCACCGCGGTCGGCAGGGGCGGGAGGTCGAGCTCTTCGATCACGAGGTCGACGGCGGCTCGGCTGCCGGCGTCGAGGCGAGCGGCCGGGTAGCGCACGGTGGCGTGGTCGATGATGCCGCGCGCCACGAGCACCTCCTTGTGCACCGCCCACGCGATGCCGCCCTGCAGACCCACCAGCACGAGGGGGAGCATACGGCGGAACCCGGCTCGCGCCTCCTCGACGCGCCCCGTGACGAACAGGTCGAGCACCGGGGCGAGCAGGTCGGCGAACTCGCAGGCCGGCATCGTGCCGACCGCGCCGCGCGCGTACTCCTCGAGGCAGAACTGCGCGTTCTGGCCGCCGAGCACCGCGAAGTCGGCGTCGCCGATGGCCTCGACGACCGCGCCGACCTTCGGAGCGGTCGGGGGCGCCTCGATCTTCACCGAGTCGACGCCGTCGAGGCGGGCGAGCTCGGCGATGAGCGACGGCGGCATGGCGACGCCGGTCACGCCGGGGGCGTCCTGCACCATGACCGAGAGGGAGGTGGCCGCGGCGACCTCGCCGTAGAAGTCGATGAGGCTCGCCGCCGGCGGCTTCACCATGAACGGCGGCAGCACCATGAGCGCGTCGGCGCCGCCCTCCTGGGCGATGAGCGACTGCTCGATCGAGGTCGCCGTCGAGGTGCCGTTGACGCCGGCGATGACGGGGATGCGGCCGTCGACGATCTCGACGACGTCGGAGAGGATGGTGCGTCGTTCGACTGCGGTGAGCGCGAACCCCTCGCTCGCCATGCCGAAGACGGCCACGCCGTCGACGCCGGAGGCGAGCTGGAACTCGACCAGTCGTCGCAGACTTGGGCGGTCGAGTGCGCCCGATTCATCGAACGGGGTGGCAAGAATCGGCATCAAGCCATGGAGCTTCGGGGCCATTGGCCAGTTCCTCACTTCAGCGTCGTTGCTTCTGTCAGTCTCGCAACTGACATTCATATTGTGAGATAGCCTGCCACATATCGGGTAACACCACCACCGGAGGAAGACACGGATGTCACGCTCAACGCCCTCGCGAACCGTCGAGATCATCTCCGCCGAGCGATACGTCCAGGCCGAGTCACCGCGCTGGGACGGCCGGGACGGCGGTCTCGGGTGGATCGACATGGCGACCGGGTCGTTCCACCGCGGTCGGTTCGAGGATGGCATGGTGGTGCCCGGGCCCGCCGTGCGCGTCGGCGCCCGGATCGGCGCGCCCGTGCCGCTCGCCGAGCCCGGCGCAGGGTGGGCGGTGGCCGTCGACCGGGGCGTCGTGCACGTGGGGGACGACGGGCTCGTCTCGCCGATCGCCGTCGACATCGCTTCGGGCGACGACTACATGAACGACGGCGGCGCCGACCCGTTCGGCCGCTTCTGGGTCGGCAGCCAGTCGATGCCCCGGCAGCCTCACTGCGCGCTCTGGAGCATCGACGCCGACGGCGTGGCGACCGAGCGGCTCGATGGCGTGACGGTCTCCAACGGGCTCGCGTTCGATCGCACCGGCGAAACGCTGTACTACATCGACACGCTGCCGCATCGCAGCATCGAGGCCTTCGACGTCGCGGCCGACGGCACACTCGACAATCGACGCACGGTGTGCCGGGTGGAGGGCGGCAACCCCGACGGCATGGCCATCGACCTCGAGGGCATGCTCTGGGTGGCCGTCTGGGATGCCGCAGAGGTGCGCCGCTACTCGCCGCACGGCGTGCTCCTCGAGACGATCGAACTGCCGTCGAAGCGGCCCACGGCCGTCGCGCTCGTCGGTCGACTGCTCGTGATCACGACGGCGAGCATCGGGCTGCCGGATCCGACGGACGCCGACGGCGCGCTCCTCGGCGTCGAGGTCGAGGTCGGCGGAGCCCCGGCGTTCCCGTGGCGTGGGGCGCCGCCGCGGGTGCTTCCCGCCGCCCGCTAGGTCTCGCTCGGGAACGCTCCCTCGGCGGGCCCCGGTCTCGGCGACCCCTCGGCGGCGTCGCGCTCGTGCCGACGCCGGAGTTGCCAAACTCCCGTCTCGGATCTAAACTGACTAGTCAGTACAAATCCGAAGGATGCATCGTGTCGATCATCGTGCGGGCGCACGAACTCGCCCTCCACTCCAAGCGCGGCCCCGTCTACGGCCCCGTGAACCTCGTCGCCGACCGCGCGCTCACCGTGCTCCACGGCCCCGCCGGCAGCGGCCGCACCTGCCTGCTGCTCACGCTCGCCGGGCGCATGAAGCCCTCGAGCGGCGCCGCCGAGGTGCTCGGCTACGAGCTGCCGCGCCGGGCGCGACCCGTGCAGCGAGCCACCGCGATCGCGGGGTTCCAGGGCATCGACACCCTCGAGGAGTCGGTCACCGTCGGTGCCGCGATCCGCGAGCGCGCCGCCTGGATCGCGCCCTGGTGGGCCATCGTGCGCCGCACCGACGACGCCGAGCTCCGCCGCGTGCTCGCCCCGGTGTTCGGCGAGGTGCCGCTGCCGTCGACCGACACCATGATCTGGGACCTCGACGAGGTGCAGACCGTGCTGCTGCGCATCGCGCTCGCGATGATGAGCGAGCCCGAGGTGCTCTTCTTCGACCAGATCGAGCAGCTGCAGTCGCCTGCGGCCCGGCGCGTGCTCTGGCAGCGCCTCGACGCGATCACCCGAGCGGGCACCGCCGTCGTGGCATCCGCCGCCGCGCCCGACACCGACATCTGGAACGACCTCGGCATCGCCCCGCTCGCCTTCGACCTCACCCCTCTCGCGCCCGAGGCCCCGGCAGCAGCCGACCCCGACGCCTTCGACCTCATCCTGGAGCACGCCTGATGTTCGCCTTCCTCTCCTCCGGCACGGAGCTGCGCCGCTTCGGCAAGGGCACGCTGCCCAAGATCGCGCTCGTCGTGCTCCTCTTCATCCCGCTCATCTACGGCGCGCTCTACCTCTGGGCGTTCTGGGCCCCGACCGACGAGATGAAGAACCTCCCCGTCGCCATCGTGAACGAGGACACGGGCGCGAGCAGCGGCGGCGAGGCGATCACCGCGGGTGACGACCTCGTCGACGAGCTCACGAGCCGGGCCGACCTCGACTGGCAGGTCACCGATGCCGCGGACGCCAAGACCGGCGTGACCGACGGCGACTACTACTTCGCCGTCACGATCCCGGCCGACTTCTCGGCCAGCGCCGTCTCGGTCGGCACCGACGACCCGAGGGCCGCGACCGTCGAGGTCGAGTACAACGACTCCAACAGCTTCCTCGCCTCGACCCTCGGCCAGCAGGCGATGGTCCAGCTGCGCGACACCGTGGCCGAGCAGGTCGGACAGCAGACCGCGGACGCGATGCTCATCGGCCTGAACGATGCCGGCGACGGCATCCGGTCGGCCGCCGACGGCGCGAGCACCCTCGCCGACGGCATCGCGACCGCGAACGACGGCGCAGGCCGCCTCGTCGTCGGCCTCGGCGATCTCGCGACCGGCGCCGGCGCGATCGACGCCGGCGCGGTGCAGCTCGCCGACGGCACCGGCACCCTCGCCGACGGCCTCGAGCAGCTCGCCTCCGGCGCGGGCACCCTCTCCGATGGAGCCACCCGCGTGTCGGATGGCGCGGCCGAGCTCTCGGGCAAGGTGGGCGACGCCGCAGACGGCGCCGCCGTGCTCGCCGAGAAGGCGCACGGCCTCGCCGACGGTGCCGCCGGCATCGCGACGAAGACCGGCGAGCTCACGCAGGGCACCGCGATGCTCTCGGCGAAGATCGCGAGCCTCGAGGCCGATCTCGCGGGGGACCAGGCGGACACGGTCGACGTGGCCGCCCGACTCGCCGAGATCCAGGCGATCGCCGCAGGGGTCGACGGCGCCGCGCAGGCCGCCCTGCCGGCCGTGCAGGGATACGCGGGCCTCAGCAGCCAGTACGCCGGCGCCGTCGACCAGCTCTCCTCCGGGCTCACGGCCGGCGCGCCGAAGGCCGCCGAGCTCGCGGCCGGCGCCGCACAGGTGAGCGACGGGGCGTCGACGCTCTCGGCCAAGTCGGGCGAAGCGGCATCCGGTGCCCAGACCATCGCGAGCGGCGCCGCCGCGCTGAGCTCGGGCACCGATGACCTCGTGAGCGGCACCGGGCAGCTCGCGGACGGCGGCACGGCGCTCGCCTCGGGCGCGACGAAGCTCTCGGACGGCAGCCGAACCCTCGCCGACGCACTCGGCGAGGGCGCTGAAGCCGCGCCGCAGATGAGCACCGCCGACATCGAGGAGAAGGCGGCCGTCTCGGCCGCGCCGGTGCAGCTCGATCAGAGCTGGCAGAACGAGTCGAAGAGCTTCGGCGAGGGCTTCGCGCCGTTCTTCATCGCGCTCGCGACCTTCGTCGGCGGACTCATCACGTGGCTCATCCTGCGTGCGCTGCCGACGCGGGCGCTCGCAGCCTCGGCGAGCGGACTGCGCGCCGTGATGACCGGATTCCTGCCGGCGATGGCGATCGGCCTCGGCCAGGTCGTGATCATGGTGCTCGTGCTGGTCTACGGCATCGGCCTCGAGCCCGCGTACTGGCTCGGCACCTCGGCGTTCATCTACCTCGTGACCCTCGCCTTCCTCGCCCTGCAGCAGATGTTCATCATCGTGCTCGGCACCGCGGCGGGCCGGGTGGTGAGCCTCGTGCTGCTCATGCTGCAGCTCAGCTCCTCGGGCGGCACCTACCCCGTCGAGACGACGCCCGAGTTCTTCCAATGGCTGCACCCGTTCATGCCCGCCTCCTACGTGGTGAGCGGCCTGCGCGAGCTCATCACCGGCGGCGTGGACTCTAGACTGTGGCTTTCGGTGCTCGTGATGGCCGGCATCCTCGTGGGCTCGCTCGCGATCAGCGCCTGGAGCGCGGGCAGGCAGCGCATGTGGAGCGTCAGCCGGCTGCACCCCGAGCTGGCGATCTAGCCGGCCGGCCCGGACTTCCGCCCCCGGCTCGAGCGAACGACGAGGAGACACCATGGCACGCGCGAACACCACGAAGCGCGCGATCCTCGACGCCGCGCTCGAGCTGGCGGCCACGAAGGGCATCACCGGAACGACGATGGACGAGGTCGCCGAGCTCGCCGGCGTCGCCAAGGGCAGCCTGTACTACAACTTCAGCTCGAAGGACCAGCTGTTCGAGGCCATGCTGCAGGAGGGGGTCGGCGCGCTCGCCGACTCCCTCCGCACGGCCAAGGGCGAGCTGCGCGGCTGGCCGGCGATCGAGGCGCTCGTGCGTCAGCTGCTCGACCGGATCGTCGCGAACGCCCCGCTCGCCAAGCTCATGGCGTCCGAGATCTTCCGCACCGACCGGGCCTGGCAGCAGACGCTGTTCGCGCTGCGCCACGAGGCGCTCGCGGTGTTCGAGGAAGCGATCGACGAGACGGATGTCCCGGCGGGCCGTGCAGGCATCATGGCGTCGAGCGTCTTCGGGGCGGTGCTCCTGGCCGGGCTCGAATGGCTCGTGTTCGAGCCTGAACGCAGCCGCGACGAGGTCGCCGCCGCGATCCTCGCGACGCTCCGCGTGCGCCCCACGGGCTGAGGAGACGCCGTACGAGCGGGACGGAGGCGTCCGCCTGCCGGTGAGCGTAAGGTACGCAGAGTGGCAGCCGATCTGTTCGACGTCGCGGTGGTGGGCGGTGGCCCGGCCGGGCTCAGCGCGGCGCTCTCACTCGCCCGGGCCCGCCGCCGCGTGATCGTGTTCGACGCCGGCGATCCGCGGAACGGTGTCGCCGAGCACATGCACGGGGTGCTCGGCCACGACGGCGTGCCGCCGACCAGCCTGCTCGAACGAGGTCGACGCGAGGTCGAGCAGTACGGAGGACTCGTCGTCGATGGGCGCATCGAGCGCGCCCGCGTCGGCCCGAGCGGCGTCGAAGTCGATGGTCCGTCGGGCGTCGTGCGAGCTCGGCGGCTGATCGTGGCGACCGGCCTCCGCGACGGCCTCCCCGCGATCACCGGCCTGCAGGAGCACTGGGGACGCGGCGTCGTCGTGTGCCCCTACTGCGACGGGTGGGAGCGTCGCAACCACACGATCGGCGTCATCGCCGCGGGACCCCAGGGGATCGACCAGGCGCACCAGCTGCGCCAATGGTCGGACGAGATCGTCTACTTCCCGAACGACGTCGGAGAGCCCGGAGCAGATGCCGTGCGAACACTGGAGGCGCGCGGCATCCGGATCGAGCGCGGTCGGGTTCGGGCGATCCGATCGAGCGAGGGGCGGGTGGAGGCCGTCGAGCTGGACGACCGGTCGGTGGCGGTCGAGACGATCTTCACCGCGACGACGCTGCACCCGCGAGACCGGCTGCTGCGAGACCTGGGCGCGCGAACCCGCGACGACGCAGACGGCTCCTGGGTGGTGGTCGATCCCGACGGCCGCACCAGTGTCGAGCACGTCTGGGCCGTGGGGAACGTGGTCGATCGGCGCTCGAACGTCTCCGTGTCGCTCGGTGCCGGGTCGCTGATCGCGGGAGCCGTCAATGCCGATCTCACCGCTGACGACATCGCCGGCTCGCTGCGCCGGGACACCGCCGGCGAACGCTGAGCCGGAGCGCGGGCGTCAGCCGCTCTCCGTGCCCTTCAGCTCGACGCTGATCTGCTCGGCGTCGAGGTCTTCGAGCGCGGCGCTGAGCGCCGCGGCGCTGAACGTGCCGTCGTCGCGCGCGTCGAGCAGGGCGGTGCGCTCGGCCTCGATCATGCGGAGGCGCAGCAGGCGCACCTGCTCGGGGTCGATCCGGCGGTCGGATGCCGCGGGCGGCATCGTGGCGGCGGCGGTCGCGGTCGCGCCGCCCGATTCATCCGCGGCGTTCGAGTCATCCGTGTCGGGCGCGGCATCCGCCTCGCCGTCGCTCGCGCCCTCGGCGTTCGAGACCTGCCAGGCCGCTCGCATGCGCTCGGCGACCTCGCGCACCGCGGGGTCGTCGTCCCTCGCCATCTCGGTCATCGCGGCACTGCGCAGCACGCCCTCGAGTTCGCGCCGCTCGGCGAGGCTCTCGCCGGGGTCGCGGGCCGGCAGGAGCCGGTGCACGAGCCACGGCAGGGTGCCGCCCTGCACGAGCAGGGAGCCGACCGCGACGACGAACGCGATCAGGACGAGCAACGAACGACTGGGGGTCTCCGACGGCAGGGTCTGCGCGGCGGCGAGCGTCACGACGCCGCGCATTCCCGCCCACACCACGATCGTGCCCTCGCGCCAGCCGAGCGGCTGAGCGAGCAGGTAGTCGATGTCGGCGACCCGCCGCCGCCACATCGTGCGGAACCGTTCGGTCCTCGCCGCAGAGGGCTGGGGAGCACGCCGGTCGGCCCCGAGCGAGGCCCGATGCTCGAGGTGCTTCGTCTCGATGGCGGCGCGCCCGCGCTCTCGGCCGGGACCCGCCCCGCGCTCGAGGCTCGCCGCGCCTGCGGCCGCCCGGTCGGCGATGACGCCCTTGATGGTGGCGGCGCGGCTCGCCCGGCGAGAGAGTGCGGCGAGCAGCGGGGCGACGAAGGCGGCGCGGATCAGCACCGTCACCGTCAACGCGATCGCCGCGAGCCCGACGGCGAACCAGGCGCCTTCGTGGGCCGCCTCCACATCGGCGACGATCGCGGTGAGCTCGAGCCCCATCACGAGGAACACCGCGCCCTCGAGCACGAGCTCGACCGTCCGCCAGTTCTGGGCGTCCGACAGCCGATGCTGCGGGCTGAGGAAGCGCGCCGCCCCGCGTCCGGTGACGAGCCCCGCGACGACGGCGGCGACGAGGCCCGAGGCGCCGAGGTGCTCGGCCGGGATCGCGGCGAGGAACGGCATCGTGAACGAGATCACCGTGTTGACCGTCGGGTTGGCGATGCGTGCGCGCACCCGCAGGTTGACCCAGCCCACGACGACGCCGATGACGGCGGCGATCACGATCGAGTACACGAACGACGCGGCGACGCCCCAGATCGAGACGGATGCCGCGGCGCCCGCGATCGCCGCCCGCAACAGCACGAGGGCGCTGGCGTCGTTGAGCAGGCTCTCGCCCTCGAGCATCGCCACCACTCGTGGCGAGACCCCGAGGCGCTTCACGATCGAGGTCGCGACCGCGTCGGTCGGGCTGACGATCGCGCCGAGGGCGATGCCCCACGCGATGCCGAGGCCGGGGATCAGCCACGCGAACAGCAGCCCGAGCAGCACCGCGGTGATGACCACGAGCACGATCGAGAGCCCGCTGATCGCGCCGAAGTCTCGGCGGAACTCCATCGCCGGCATCGAGACCGCGGCCGAGTAGAGGAGCGGCGGCAGCACTCCCGCGAGGATCCACTCGGGGTCGATCTCGAACGACGGCACCGCCGGCAGGAGCCCGACGCCGAGGCCGACGAGCACCAGCAGCAGTGGCGCGGCGACACCGAGCTTCGGCGCCACCGCCGTCGCGGCGGCGATGGCGAGCAGTGCGAGCACGCCCGCGAGGAGCAGATCCATGTGAGCATTCTGCCGTCATCGCCGGTCGTCACCGCACGCAGCAGGCGGAGCGGCGCGACCCGGAGGCCCGGTGGCGGCCTAGTGCTGCCTGCGCATCTCGCGTACCCCGAGGACCACGAAGACGACGGCGACCACGAGGGCGATACCGGCGACGCCGAACGGCCCGATCGATCCGAGCATGGCCGAGAAGCCGGCGCGGCGGCCCGAAGATCCGTCGGCGACCTCATCCCAGAGCGGGGTGAAGCACGCCACGGCGATCGCGAGGGCGATCGCGCCGCCGCCGAACCATCCCCACGGCGTCTCGCGCTCCTCGTCGGGCGCGGCCGATGAGTCGGACTCGGGTGCTGCGGGCGGCGCCTGCGGCTCGTTCGGGGTCACGGACGCCACAGCGCACCGCCTTCGTCGAGGTTCGAGGAACCGACGTACACCCCGGTGACGCCGTTGGTGCCGTCGGAGGAGAGCGGGAAGCATCCGGAGACCGTCTCGCCGGCCGCGAGCGCCTCGGCGATCTCGGTCGGGCTGCCGCCACTCGGGCCGTTGCACTCCTCCATGCCGGTGAACGTCGTGTCGAGGTAGTCGCCGTTCGCGAGTTCGGAGTAGATGCCCGAGAACAGGATGTTGAGAGTCGCAGGGTCGTCGACCGCATCGCCCGTGTAGCGGAAGTCGATGTCGGCGAACCAGATCTCGTCGCCGCCGGCGTACGCCTCGGAGATCTCCGCGGGCGCAGCTTCGAGCGAAGTCACCGAGACCTCGACCGGCAGCTTCGCCTCGCCGGCGGTGAGGTCGAAGCTCGCGGACTCGCCGATCTGCTTCGTCTCGGGTCCGGAGCTCGAGCATCCGCTGAGCATCATCGTCACCGCAGCACCGGCTGCCGCGAATGCCATCAGGGTCGGCTTGGTCGCCATTCGTGTCTCTCCTCTGCACACAGCCGCGAACGCGGCGGACCCATCCTGTGGTCCGCGGAGGGTGCATCGGGAGTTTCCCGAACGAGCCCGAACGAGCGGCGCGATCCGCTCAGCCGACCAGCGCGACGCGTTCGCGGAGTTGCGGGGTGCGCACGTGGCCGATCGATTCGAGGAGATCGAGCGCGCGTCGGGCCGCGACCCCGGCGGCAGCACGGTCGCCGGCCGACTCCAGCACCGCCGAGTGCACTGCGAGCGACCTCGCCAGTTCCAGTGGATCGCCGATGGTTTCGGCGACCGACTGCGCTGCGGTCGCCCGCCTTCCCGCGAGGCCGAACTCGCCGGTGGCGACGGCGATCTCCGCGAGCGTGTTCAGCGCGTCGGCCTCGACGAGCGGCCAACCGACCTCCCGCGCCTCGCGGAGCGCTCGCGCGCCGGCCGCCGAGGCGTCGTCGAAGCGCCCGCGCGCGAGCTGCACGTGGGCGTCGAGCACGTCGAGCTCGGGCTCGACCTCGATGCCCTCCGAGCCGTCGAGCATCGCGCGGCACTGGGCGATCGTCGCCGCGGCTTCGTCGATGTCGCCGGCCGCGACCAGGATGCCGGTGCGCACGACCCGGAGGTACGACGCGGAGAAGCCCGTGGTGCCGTGCCGGATGAGTCCGTCGATGTCGGCGAGGGCCTCAGCGGTGAGTCCGATCGCCCCCCGGAACATCGCCCGATTCGAGCGGATGATCGCGAGGTTGACCTCGTCGCCGGCCGACTCGCTGATCTGCCGAGCACGCTCGTACCCGGATGCGGCCTCGGTCGACCTGCCGCGCAACCGCGAGAGATCGGCGAGGTTGCCGATCGCCCGCCCCTCGGTGATGCCGTTGCCCGCCGCCGAGGCTCGTTCGCCCGCTGTGCGGTACGCCTCCTCGGCGAGGTCGTAGCGGCCGAGCATGCGATGCACGTTGCCGATGATGTTCCAGCGACGCCCGGGCATCGCCTCGGTGCCGATGCGTTCGGCCCGGTGCAGGGCCGCGAGGGCTGCGTCGACGTCGCCGAGGCGCTCGGATGCCCGGGCGAGCAACTCGGCGATGTCGCCGCGCTCATCGGGTTCGGCCGAGGCATCCGCTCGCACCAGCAGGTCGTGCGCCTCGGCCCAGTAGCCGGCGTCGCCGAGCTGTTCGGCGAAGCGCTGCGCGAGGCGGACGAGCTCGGAGCGGAGGCCGAGCTCGTCGGCGAGCAGCGCCGCGGCATGGAGTTGACCCACCCCGACCCGGTCGAGCTGCGAGCGTTCGGCGACGACCCCCACGAAGGTCCGGCCGAACTCGCGGCGAACCGAGAGCGGATCGGTGTCGAGTGCGAGGCGGCGGGCGAAGGCTCGCACGGTGTCGTGCATGCTGATCAGCCCCGATTCGGACTCCACGAGGTGCAGCGAGGTGAGGCGGGCGATGCCCGCGCCGGGCGCGAGGTGCCCGATGATGTCGCGGTGGATCGGTGCCGAGAGCAGCCCGAGCGAACGGAACAGCGCCATCGCGTCGTCGTCGAGGGTGGCCACCGTCGACCGGAGGAACGGGCGCACTCGCTCGTCGGCATCGCCGCTCTCGAACCGTTCGGCCACGTCGTCGAGGCTCCACCGCGGATTGTCGCGCACGAAGCGGGCGATGACGGAGAGGTCGAGTCGGATCCCTCCCGAGGCTCGCGCCAGGCGAGCGATCGCGTCGTGACCTCCGGAGGTGATGCGATCGCCGAGTTCCCGCTCGAGCGAGGCGATCGCCTGCTCGCTCGTGAGCGGCTCGATGACCAGGCGCCGTACCCGAGGCGACGCCGAGCGGTCTGCGGACCCCGCGCGCCCGCGTTCGATCTCGGCCTCGAGGTCTTCGAGCATCGCGCGCGACGTGACAAGGATCTGCGCGCCCGGAATCCCGATCAGGAGCGGCGCCACGGCTGCCGCCGCTGCCGCGTCCTCGAGGAGCAGCAGCGTGGGGCGGCGGGCGCACGCCTCGGCGATGCGGCGTCGGAGGATGGCGGCGCCGGCCCGGTGCTCGGTACGGGCGCCGAGCGCGCGGGCGATGCCGCGGAGCGCCTCTTCGGCCGCCACCGGTGGCTGCACGCTGTCGTAGCCGCGGAGCTCGACCCTCAGGGCGAGGTCGACCCGGCCCGCGGCGCGCTCGCCCTCGGCCAACCGCCGGGCGAGCATGCTCTTGCCCACGCCCGGCAGGCCGGTGATGACGAGCACGGTGCCGGGAGCGACGGCGGGGGCCGACGGAGGAGCGTCCGACGACACCGGAGGCGCTGCACGGCCGGCGCCCAGCTCGGTCACGACGACGTGATCGCCGAGGGTGGCACCGGCCAAGCGGAGCGCGAGCCGCCGCCAGGCCTCGGCCGTGCCGGCGGGCACCCCGAGCGCGAGCACGATGTCGCCGACGAGATCGGCGTCGATCCGTCTCCGATCGGGGCGGAAGCAGTCGTAGACGGTCACCCGGCCGGGCGCGGCGCCCGACCCTCGCTGCTCGCGCAGCACAGCGACCCGCCGGGTGAGCTCCGCGAAGCTCGGCGCCCCCTGATCGAGCCGGAGCTGCGTGAGCGCGCGCGAGAACGCCGCGAATCCATCGATCCCGCGCGAGGGCATGAACGCGGCGGATGGCGCGGGGCTTCGCGACGGTCCGTTCACAGCCGTTCCTCTGCATCTCGGGAGATCCGGGCGCATCGCGAGGTCACCGCCCGTGCGGTTCCACCACCCTATCGAGCGGGTCGCCACCGAGCTGGACTAGTGTCGGATGCCGCTGCTCCCGCCACCCGAGAACGGAATCCACCATGGCCTGGCTGTTCCTCACCCTCGCGATCGTCTTCGAGGTCGCGGCGACGAGCTTCATCGGCAAGACCGAGGGCTTCACGAAGCCGTGGTGGACGGTCGGCGTGCTCGCGGCGTACGGAGTGTCGTTCGCGATGCTCGCGCAGGCGGTGCGCGAGCTCGAGATCGGCATGGTCTACGCGATCTGGTCGGGCGTCGGCACTGCGGCGATCGCGACGATCGGGGTGCTGTTCCTCGGCGAGAGCCTCACGATGCCGAAGCTCTTCGGCATCGGGTTGATCATCGCGGGCGTGATCGTGCTCAACGTCTTCGCCGCGCCGGCCGCGCACGCCTGATCGGGGCGCCCGCCGCGACCCGACATCCACCGTGCGGTGGATCCGCCGGCCCGCGGCATCCGACAGGCTGGACGGATGGACCTGGACCTGCTGAGCGGGGCCGCCCTCACCGGCCCCGCCCTCCTCGGCGCACTCGCGCTGCTGGCGCTCGTCGACTCGACGAGCTTCGGCACCCTGCTCATCCCGACCTGGCTGCTGCTCGCGCCCGGACGCCTGCGTCCCGGCCGCATCCTCATCTACCTCGCGACGGTCGCCGGCTTCTACCTCGTGGTCGGCATCCTGTTGCTGACGGTCGCGGCCACCGCCATGCCCCAGCTCATGACCTTGGCCGCGACCCCCGGATTCCTCTGGGCGCAGCTCATCGTCGGTGCGGCCCTGCTCATCGGCTCGTTCTTCATCGGCGGCAACCGCAAGCGCTCCGGCCCCGGCCGGTTCGCGCGCTGGCGTGAGCGTGCCGTCACCGACGTCACGGACGTCGCCGACGAGCGCGGCACGCTGCTGCCGCTCATGGGCCTCGCCGTGGCGGCCGCGGCGGTCGAGGTGGCGTCGATGCTGCCCTACCTCGTCGGCATCGGGCTGCTCTCGACGTCGGAGTTCGACGCCGTCACGAGGTTCCTGGTGCTCGCCGGGTACTGCATCGTCATGGTGCTGCCGGCTCTCGCGCTGCTCGGCCTGAGGCTCGTCGCAACTCGCGCGATGGAGCGGCCGCTCGCGCGGCTCGGCGCCTGGATGGAGAAGAACGCCGCTGAGACCACGGGCTGGATCGTCGGCATCATCGGGTTCCTGCTGGCACGGGCGGCGGCGGTGGAACTCGGCCTCTTCCAGGCGATCCTGTAGCACTGGAGACGCGAACGCGCGCACCGACCGACCGGTCGATGCGCGCGTTCGCGTGGTGCGTCAGTGCGTCAGGTGATCAGTCCCACTCGACGACGGCGCCCTCGGTCGCGAGGTTCAGCGACGGGGTGCCGAACGACGGGCCGAACAGCACGGAGCACGTGCCGGTGGCGCCGTCCTTCGTGCACTCCGCGGTGACCTCGACCACGCCCAGGTAGCCGCCCGTCACCAGGGTCGGCGCGTCATAGCTGAGCTCGGGCTCGAATGCGCCGATCTCTGCCCGCGTCTCGGCAGGGAGCGTGCGCGTGATGGTGCCTTCGGTGAGCTCGGTTCCGTCGCTGAGCGTCGCCGGAATCGTGAGCCCGCAGCCGGCCTCGAGGGTCTTCGATGCGATGCAGACGTCGATCGAGGCCGAGACGGCCTGCCGGAAGGCCTCCGCGGCTTCGGGCGTGAGCACTGCGTCCATGCCGCTCGTGTCGGGGTACTCGCTGGGCGCGGTCACGACGACCACGTTCTCGCCCTCGAGCGCGAATCCGTCGACGGTCACGCCGTACTCGTACGCGCCCGGGAACGCATCGACGTACTCGCCGCTGACCGGAACCCCGTTGATCGTCGGCTCGAGGCCGTCGAGCTGGTAGACGGCCAGCTGGCCGGTGCCGCCCGGGATCGTCCACCCCTCGGAGTCCTCGGAGACCGAGATCTCGGTGGTCACCGGCGTGTCCCCGATCGAGTAGGTGACGGGCACGAGGGCGTAGCCGCCAGTGACCTCGGGCTCGCCGATCACGATGTCGGTGAGTGGCGCGAGCTCCTGCGACGTGGCGAGCACCTCGTCGGTCAGCAGCGGGCTCGACGACTCCGACGCGTAGAGGAACGAGCGCGCGGTCTCGGCATCGCCGTCGGCGATCGCGGTGAGATACCCCTCGACCGTCTCCTCGGCGCTGCCGCCCCCGGCGAAGGGGCTGCCGCCGCCGGCGATGCCGCGCACGGCGCCGATCGCGAACACGATCGCCGCGATCAGGGCGATGAGCACGACGAGGCCGCCGCCGACGATGCCGAGGATCGCGCCCGTGCCGAGGCCCTTCTTGGGCGGGGGAGCCATCCCGTCGGCGGGCTGAAGGGGGGCCGGTGCGACGGGCACGTATGCGGGCGCCGCGGGTGCTGCGGGCGCCGGTGCGGCGGGCACGTCTGCGGGAGCGGCGGGAGCCGGTGCAACGGGAGCCGGTGCGGCGGGCTCCAGTGCTTCGGGAGCCGGTGCCTCGGCGGCCGTCGGCGTCTCGGGAATCGGTGCCGCGACGGGTGCCGTCGGCTCGGGATCCACCTCCGGCGCGGGTGCCGCCGCAGTCGTCTCGGGAATGGTCTGCTGGGGCTCTTCGCCCCGGGAATCGTCAGTCAATGTTCCCCCTTCGGTGGCCAAGCCTAGGGGCGCGGGGAAGGGGGTCCCGGCCACGGCGGGGTGGAGGACTCCCCATTGCGCAGTGCGCGAGTGTCGGCGGGTCGTGGTCCACTCGGCGCATGGGATTCGACGCGCAGTTCCTGGGGGTTCCCGCGGCGATGCCGCGAGTGGGCGGGGCAGACGCCCCGGCCGCCGTCGAGCTCGAGTACCTGCACTTCTCGGTGGTGCTCGACACGGCGAGGCGTCTCGCGCGCGTCACGGGCGTGAATGTCGACGGGCCGTCGCTCATCGACCTGCCGCGCGGCGACGACTGGCGGCTCGACGAGCGCATCCCCGCCGACTGGCAGGCCGGCCCCGAGATCTACGCCCGCAACGACTTCGACCGCGGCCACCTCGTGCGCCGTCGCGACCCCGTGTGGGGCGCGCCCGAGATCGCGGCCCGGGCGAACGCCGAGACCTTCCGCTATCCCAATGCCGCACCGCAGGCCTCGGGCTTCAACCAGTCGAAAGAGCTCTGGCTCGGCCTCGAAGACCATGTGCTCGCGCATGCCGAGGCCTACGGGCTGCGGCTCAGCGTGTTCACGGCACCCGTGCTCGCCGCGGGCGACCCGCCGTATCGCGGCATCCGAGTGCCCCTCCGCTTCTGGAAGGTCGTCGCCTGGAACGCGGGCGGCCGCCTGGCGACGACGGCCTTCGTCGTCGATCAGGCGCCGCTCGTCGACACCAGCGAGGTCGTCGCGCCGGCTCCGGGCGAGGCGCCGCCGCTCGGCCCGTTCCGCACCTTCCAGGTGCCGGTGTCGGATGTCGCGGGCCTCACCGGTCTCGTCATGCCCGACCTCGTGGCCGCCGACGTGCTGCCGTCGACGGTCGCGGTCACCGGGTGGCGGCCGTTGGCGTCGTTCGAAGGCATCGTGCTCTGACGCTCAGCCAGTGGCGGCCGGGCTCTCGCTCGACGCGTCGCTCGGCCGCGCTCCAGCGCCCGAGTGCCTCGCCTTGCGTGCGGCCTTCGACTCGGTTTCCGCTTCGGCCATGATCCGCTTCGTCTCGTCGAGGTCGCCGAGCATGGGGCGGATCCAGAAGGAGTTCGGATTCGAGTCCACGAGCACCAGGCGCACGAGCAGGGTGAGCGGAATCGCGAGGATCGCGCCGATCGGGCCGATGACGACGGCCCAGAAGAGCACCGAGAAGAAGGTGATCGTCTGGCTGAGCGCCACGGCATTGCCGACGACCCGCGGCTGGATGACCGACTGGATCACGGCGTTGACGAGCCCGTAGACGACGATCACGGCGATGACCATCGGCCATCCGCCGACGAGGGCCGCGAAGACGATCGGCGGGATGATCGCGATGAAGTAGCCGATGTTGGGGATGAAGCTGCAGAGGAACGCCAGCAGACCCCAGATGAATGCGCCCGGCACCCCGATGATCGTGAGCGCGACCCAGTTCACGAGGCCCTGGGCCACGCCGAGCACCGTCGTCACGATCATGTAGCGGCGCACGTTGTGCGCGTAGTTCACGAGCGAGACCACGACGAGCGGGCGGTGCGGCTTCAGCTGGCGGAGGAGGGTCGGCAGGTAGCCGGCGTCCATGGCCATGAGCAGCAGCATCGTGAAGAGCACGACGAGGGTCGTGGTCCATCCGGCGAGGCCGCCGACGACGCCGCCGACGAAGCCGATCACGGTGCCCGGGTCGAAGTCGGCGAACAGGGAGGACACCTCGTCGGCGCCGATGCCGATCGAGACCAGCCACTGCGCGACACCGGCGCCCCAGGCCTTGATCTCGTCGGCGTACTCCGTCAGCAGGGTCGCGAACTGGCCGAACGCGACCAGCACGGCGTAGCCGAAGGTGACGAGCAGCAGCACGACGGCCGTGATGACCGACCCCGTGGCGATGCCGCGGGGCACGCCGCGCTCCTCGAGCCACATGCGCAGCGGGTGCGCGCAGATCGTCAGTACGAGTGCGAAGAAGACCGGGGCGAGGATGCCCGCGATGGCGGCGAGACCGAATGCCGCGATGGCCGCGCCGCCGAGCCCCATCAGGATGAAGGCGTTGCGGTGCTCACCGCCCGGCGCCTCGAGCTGCACGGCCTCGTGAGCGCCGGTCGTCGACTGGGATCGCTTCCTGTTCCACCACATGGGGACTCCGCTCAGCGAGCAGCACGCTCGCGCCTGTGCTCACGATAGCGAGCGGCGCACGCCGGGCAGCGGAGCCTCTCGGAATGCCGTGCGGGTCGGCGCGAAGTCGTCGGCGCGTCGGCGCGTCGTCGTCAGGGCGTCGTCAGGGCGTCGTCGTCGCGCGGCGGCCGAAGGTGAGGGACGGGCTGGCAGGGTCCGAGAGCGTGAGGAGCACCCGCCCGACCTGTTCGGGCTCCTCAATCGCGTCTTCGAGACGTCGGAGTTCGGCCGCGACATCCGCTTCGCTCCGGTCGCCGGCGAGGTCGACCGCGGCGATCACGAAGACGGTGTCCGGCCCCGTGTACTCGATGTGCAGGAAGGTGACCCGATCGACCTCGGGCCGCTCGAGGAGCTCGCCGAGCACGACGTCGCGCGACTCCTCGTCGATCGCCTCGCCGAGGAGGAACGCGCGGTTCCGGCCGATGAGCACGACCGCGACGACGCCGAGCAGCACGCCGACGAGGATCGAGCCGAGCGCGTCGTAGACGGGGGAGCCCGTGACCTGGTGCAGCAGCACGCCGAGGAACGCGAGCACGAGGCCGATGAGCGCCGCGGCGTCCTCGGCGAACACCGCCCGCAGCGTCGGGTTCGAACTCTTCGCGACGTGCTCGATCGTGTGCAGTCGCTGCGACCTGGCCGCAGCTCGCGCCTGCCGGTACGCCCGAGCGAACGAGACGGCCTCGAGCACGAACGAGACCGCGAGCACGACGTAGGCGACGCCGAAGTCACTCGCCGGTTCGGGGTCGATGAGCTCGCTGATGCCGTGCTGGATCGAGACGACGGAGCCCGCTGTGAAGAGTCCGAAGGCCGCGAACATCGACCAGATGTAGGCGTCCTTGCCGAAGCCGAGCGGATGCCGCGCATCGGCGGGCTTCCGCGAGCGGCGCTCGGCGATGACGAGCAGGATCTCGTTCCCGGTGTCGGCCCACGAGTGCGCCGCCTCGGCGACCATCGAGGCCGAGCCGGTGATCGCCGCGGCCGCCGACTTCGCGATCGCGATGAGCGCGTTCGCGACGAGGGCGATGATCACCGTGAGGAGGCTCTCGCCCGCCGTGCCACGGTCCTCGCGGTCGTCGGTGTCGTTCTCGGTCACGTCGCCCCCCTCGTCGAGTCTGGCATCCGGGACGGCCCGGTGCGACAGTTGAGACATGGGCGAGGCCGCCGAGCAGCTCGACACCGACGTGCTCGTCGTCGGGGCGGGTCCGAGCGGGCTCATGGCCGCGGTGTGCCTCGCGAAGCTGGGGGTCGACGCGGTGATCGTCGACGGCAAGCAGGGGCCGACACGCGAGTCGCGCGCCCTCGCCGTGCAGGCGCGCTCGATGGAGCTCTACGACCAGCTCGGCCTCGTCGACCGGGTGCTCGCCGAGCGCTCGTCGGCGACGACCGTCGTGCCCGGCGCGGGCCGGGGCAGCCGCCCGTTCGGGCGCATCCGGTTGCGGGCGCTCGGCACCGGCGTCACGCCCTATCCCGAGATCACGGTGTTCGAGCAGAGCCGCAACGAACGACTGCTCGTCGATGCGCTCGGTGAGCTCGGACGCGAGGTGCGGTGGGGGCATCGGCTCGAACGACTCGAGATCGCGCCGAGCGGTGGGGGCGGCGCCCGGGCAGCCGCGGCATCCGTCACCGCGACGCTGGCCGGTCCCGAAGGTCCGGTGGCCGTGCGCGCCCGCTACTGCATCGGCGCCGACGGCGCGCACTCGCTCGTGCGGGAGACGCTCGGCGTGCCCTTCGAGGGCGTCACCAACGAGCACACCTTCTACGTCGCGGATGCCTCGGGTGTCACGGGGCTCGTCGGCGACGCGATCAACGTGCGCGTGACGGCCGAGCACTTCCTGCTCGCCTTCCCGATGGGACCGGGGCGGGCGCGCCTGCTCGGGGTCGTGCGCGACCGCGACCGCGACGAGCACGGCGAGCTGCCCGAGGCGCTCGTGCGCGGCATGCTCGACCGGGAGTTCGGCGTGCGGTACGCGGCATCCGCCTGGTTCACGACGTACCGGCTGCACCATCGCCTCGCCGCGCGTTTCCGCGACGGTCCGTGCTTCCTCGTCGGGGACGCCGCCCACATCCACTCGCCGGTCGGCGCGCAGGGCATGAACACCGGGCTGCAGGAGGCGCACGACCTGGCCTGCGCGCTCGCCGACGTCGTGGTCGGCGGCATGCCCGATGCCCGGCTCGACCGCTACGAGGCGGAGCGAAGGCCGGTCGGGAAGGTGCTCGTCGCGACGACGGATCGCGCCTTCGCCGCCGTGACCTCCGACTCGACGACGGCGCGCTTCCTGCGCGGCCGAGTCGTGCCGCTCATCGGGCCGATCGTCGTTCGCCTGGCGCCCCTGCTCTTCGGCGGCCGGCGGGTGTTCGGCTACCTCTCGCAGACCCGCATCCGATATCCGGTGCCGGATGCCGCGGGCACTCGCCGCGACGGGGCGGTCGGCGTCCGGCTGCGCTGGACGGGCGAGAACTTCGACGTCCTCCGCTCGATGCGGTGGCAGGTGCACGGGTACGGCGTACCCGAGCGGGCCGTGCGGCGGATCGCCGCCGAACTCGGGGTCGAGGCCCACGTCTTCGCCCGCGACCGGGGACGGCCGCGACGTGCCCGGCTGCGGGCCGACCGGGTCTATCTCGTGCGTCGCGACGGCTTCGTGGTCGCCGAGGTGCTCGCCCCCGGCACGGGCCCCGACCTCGATGCCGCGCGGGCCCGCCTCGCCGGATTCTGAGGCGCGCTCATCGACGCGTATCGTCGTATGGTGACCGACCAGACGACCCCCGCGCCGGCGACCACCCCGGCGCCCACGGACGGCGCGGCGAACCGTCGGAGCCTCGCCGGAGCCGCGGTGCAGCTCGGCACCGAGGTCTCCATCAACTTCGGCTCCTCGCTCGCGGGCCTCGTGATCCCGGTCGTCGGCTCGTTCGTCGTGGTCGCGGTGCGCCAGCTCGTGATGGTCGTCGCCGTGCTCCCGTTCTACCGGCCGAAGCGAGCCGAGCTGACGTGGCGCCGGCTCTGGCCGGCGGTCGCCCTCGGCGTCGTGCTCGCCATCATGAACGTGACGTTCTACGAGTCGGTGCACCTGCTCGGCCTCGGCGTCGCCGCCACGATCGAGTTCCTCGGACCGCTCGCCATCGCGCTCGCGAGCTCGCGACGCGTGCTCGACGTGATCTGCGCGCTCGCCGCGGGCGCCGGCGTCGTGCTGCTGATCGGCCCGGGGGCATCGGATGCCGAGGGTATCGACCCGTGGGGTGTGGCGTTCGCCCTCACCGCGGCGGCGGCCTGGGCCGGGTACATCCTGCTCACCCGCCGGGTCGCCGTGGGGCTGCCCGGCCTCGAGGGGCTCACCGTCGCGAGCATCGTCAGCCTCGCGCTGCTGGTGCCGTTCGCGGTGGCGACCTTCGACCCCGCGGTCATCGACTGGGCGGTCGTGGGCCTGCTGCTCGGCGTCGGCGTGCTGTCGTCGGCGCTGCCGTACAGCCTCGACACCTGGATCCTGCGGCGCATCTCGCCGCGCATCTACGCGATCGTCACGAGTTTCGGACCCGTGATCGCCGCGGTGTTCGGCTGGCTCGTGCTCTCGGAGACCTTCTCGCCCACCGAGGCGATCGCGATCCTCATCGTCTGCGGCGCAGCGGGCACGGCCCTCGCCACCCAGCGTTCGCGCCCCAAGTCGCAGCTCGAGCAGACCGCGGAGGGCATGGCCTGACGCGCATGGCCCGAGGTGCGGCGACCGGCGGCATCGTTGCCGGGCCGGGGCCGCGACCGTATCGTTGACGCGAGAGCGTGCTGCACGTCGACGAGGTCGGGAGGAACCGTGGCCACCATCGCGTGGATCGGTCTGGGACACATGGGCGGACCGATGGCGGGCAACCTCGTCGCCGCCGGACACATCGTGCGGGGCGTCGATCCCGTGCCCGCGGCGCGCACCGCGGCCGCCGAGCGCGGCGTGCGCGTCGTCGCCACCGTCGAGGAGGCGGCACGGGATGCCGACGCCGTGTTCACCTCGCTGCCGCGCAGCGAGCACGTGCGCGAGGTCTACGGCGGCGAAGACGGGGTCTGGGCTGCCGCCCCCGCTTCGGCGCTGCTGCTCGACACCTCGACCGTCGACGTCGCGACGTCGAGGTTCTGCCACGAGACATCCGTCGAACGGGGGTTCCGCTTCGTCGACTCGCCCGTCTCCGGCGGCATCGCGGGAGCCGAGGCGGCGACCCTCACCTTCATGCTGGGCGGTGACCCGGTGGATGTCGCCGAGGCGACGCACCTCGTCGGGCCGCTCGCCGCGCACGTCTTCGACCTCGGCGGCCCCACGATGGGCATCGCCGCGAAGCTCGCGAACAACCTCATGCTCTTCGTCTCGCTGCTCGGCGTCGCCGAGGGGTCGCAGCTCGCCGCCGAGCTCGGGCTCGACCCGGCGAAGTTCTTCGAAGTGGCATCCGTCTCGTCGGGGGAGTCGTGGCCGCTCCGCACCTGGTACCCCGCTCCGGGCGTCGTGCCGACGAGCCCTGCCAACCGCGGGTTCGACGCCACCTTCTCGGCGGTGCTCGCCCAGAAGGACCTCTCGTTCGCACTCGACGCGGGCGATGCCGCCGGGCTGCCGATGCCGGCGTCGCGCATCGCCCTCGAGCAGTTCGAGCGGCTGATCGACGAGGGCTTCGGCGGAAAAGACGCGAGCCTCATCGTGAAGTACGCCTCGGCCGACGGGAGCGTCGCCGGGTTCGACCCCGAGGCGTGAGTCTCGCCCCGAGGCCTGAGGGGCTCGGCCGTGCTGGAGCGGCGGGTCAGCCCTGCTGCACGGCCGCGATGACCTCGGTGAGGCGGTCGCGGAGTCGCCCGAGCTCATCGAGGCTCATGCCGAGACGGTCGACGACCTGCGGCGGAATGGCGAGCGCCTGTTCGCGGAGGGCCCGCCCGGCAGGCGTGAGCGCCACGTCGAGCGCGCGCTCGTCGCGGGTGCTGCGCTCGCGCGTGAGGTAGCCCTGCGCTTCGAGGCGCTTGAGCAGCGGTGACAGGGTCGCCGGCTCGAGCTGCAGCGCCTCGCCGAGGTCGCGCACCGTTCGCGGGCTCCGCTGCCAGAGCGCGAGCATCACGAGGTACTGCGGGTGCGTGAGGCCGAGCGGCTCGAGGATCGGGCGGTAGACGCCGATCACGCCGCGTGCGGCGACGGCGAGGGCGAAGCAGACCTGGTTCTCGAGGGCGAGCAGGTCGTCGGCGTCGATGCGAGCGGGCGCGGATGTCGCGGCATCCGTCTCATCGGCGGTGTCGGGGAGTGCGCTGCTGGCGTTCATGGGCTTCCAGTATGACGTGGCGACGAATCATTAGTACACTAATGATTGTGACACGAAGAAAGCGGGACACGTCAACCGGAGCCCAGCGCGGCTACGCCGGCTTCATCGACCGGCTGAACGCGAAGCTGCTGCCCTACATCGGGCCGCCTCCGCTCGGTCCCTACGACGAGGAGCCGGCGCCGGCCGCACCCCCGGTGTGCCCGCTCTGCGGCGCCGCGATGTCGAGCCACACGATCGACCGCTCGTTCGAGCGCACGCAGCTGCACTGCCCCTGACGCCTGCCCCACATCGCCTGGCCACGCCGCCACCTCGCCACGCCGCTGGTCGCTGCAACGCAGAGTTCACCACCTCACCCAAGGCCGAGCGGACGCAAGTTGTCGGAATGGCCCCCTGCATTCCGACAAGACGGGTCGTCTCGGCGAGCCGGAGCGGGAGCGTGCGTGGGAGGCGAGCAGGGGAGCAAGCGCGTGGGCGAGCCCGTAGCCAGCGTGTCGGCGCCGCCCGCTACAGTGACCACGTGAGCGACTACGAAGTGCTGGAGATGGGCGGCCTCGACGAGTGGCGGGAGCACTTCGGCGGCTTCCGCCCCGAGAGTTCCCGCGACGGCAGACGGGTCGTCGACCACGACCTCGCGATGCAGTACATCGGCATGACGGCGAACGCGCTCGAGCCGGGTGAAGAGGCCGGGTACTGGCACACCCACTCCCGGGTCGAGGAGCTCTACGTGTTCCTCGGCGGTCGCGGCCAGATGGGCCTCGACGACGAGGTCGTCGACGTCGGTGCCGGCAGCGTCGTGCGCGTGGGGCAGGGCGTCTGGCGCACGTGGCGCTGCGCTCCCGACGGAGCAGAGCAGCTGCGCTGGCTGTGCATCCGGGCCGGCGGCTCCGAGCTGCCGCACCTGCCCGACGACGGGCAGCGCGACAACGACCGCCCGTCGCCCTGGTAGCCGGGGGCAGCAGGATCGAAGCGGAGGGCGACATGTCGATCGCCGAGGTGCGGGAGGCCTACACCGGGCGTGCCGAGGAGTACATCTCGCTGCTCGGCTCGGTCGCCGACACGCACGAACTCGACCGCGACCTCATCTCCCGATGGGCCGAGCAACTCGACGGGCCCGTGCTCGACGCCGGCTGCGGGCCGGGTCACTGGACCGACCACCTCCGGCGCCTCGGTCGCGACGTCGAGGGCGTCGATCTCGTTCCCGCCTTCGTCGCTCGGGCGCGCGAGCGATTCCCCGAGGTGCCGTTCCGGGTGGCCACGTTCGACGATCTCGGCGTCGCCGATGCCGCGCTCGGCGGAATCCTCGCGTGGTACTCGCTGATCCACCTCGAGCCCGAGCGGGTACCGTCGGCCCTCAGCGAGTTCGCACGGTGCATCCGCCCCGGGGGCAGCCTGCTGCTCGGCTTCTTCGACGGAGCGAGCATCGAGCCGTTCCCGCACAAGGTCGTGACCGCCTACTTCTGGCCGCCGTCCGCGATGACGGAGCGGCTCGAGGCCGCGGGGTTCGCGGTGGAAGCGGTGCACACCCGCTCCGAGGAGGGCACTCGGCCCCACGCCGCGATCGTGGCGCGACGCATCGATGCCGGGGCATCGGCCCGCTAGCTCTGCGCCGCCAGCCGCCGGCTCACCCACCGGTCGTACTGCGCCCACGGGTCGGTGACCCCGAGTCGCAGCTCGGCGATGTGCGCGAGCAACTCGTCGTGCACGTCGAACCACTCGGTGCCGGGGGAGCGGTGCGCCGCGAACTGCGCGTGGCGGCGCTGCTCGACGGTGCGGTCGCCGAGCTCGAAGGCGAGCACCTCGTCGTGCGGCAGGCTCGCGAACCGCACGCGCGGATTGCCCGAGGTGCCGATCTTGATCTGGTCGCGATAGCCGAGGTAGTAGACGACGTCGACCCTGGGGTCGGCCACTGCGCCGTCGGGCACGTCGCCGACCCGCCACTCGCAGATCGCGCAGATGCGGCCCGAGGGGTAGGCGACCCCGACCCTGGAGCCGCAGACGAGACAGGGCCCGGGCAGCAGATCGGTCACCCCGACCTCGCCGGCCACCCAGTCGTGGGCCTCGAGCAGGTGCCCGGTGCAGAGGTCGAGGGGCGCACCCGCCTCGACCGGCGCCGAGCACGGGCCAGCGTCGAGGCGGATGCTGCACGCGCGCCCCGGGGCATCCGCTCGGTTCATGTCGGCAAGGCTAATCGCGACCACCGACGCGTCATGCAGCACGCCTGCGCCGCGCATCCGCTCGGTCCATGGTCGAGGACTCAGCGCGGCCGCCGACGCGACTGCAGCACGCCTGCGCCGCGCATCCGCTCGGTCCATGGTCGAAGACTCAGCGCGACCACCGACGCGTCAGGGGGCCGCGATAGGCTCGTTTTCCGACCGCCGAACGGCGGGCGGACACCGTGTTCGGAGGTCGATCGGCATGCCCTTGTGGCGCAAGCGGGAGCGACGGCGGTTCAGGCCGTTCGACCGCACCGCGCTGCCCGAGGCCCCGGTGCCCACCTTCGACGAGATGCTCGCGGAAGGCGTGCTCGTCGCCGAGTCGGCCGGTCGCATGGCGCTGAAGAACCGCATGATCGTCGAGGCGCTGCGCGGCGAGGAGCCCTTCGCGCCCGAGCGTGCGGCCGCGGCCGCGCGCGAGGTGCTCTACGAGCTCGTGCAGGAGGCCGACGAGGTCGCCGAGATCACCGGAGAGGCGCGCTCCGCCGCCGCGAAGCGCGAGGGCCGTTCATCGCACGAGCACGACTATCGTCGAGCGGATGCCGCGAACCTCCGCCGGCGCGAGCAGGTCTACGCGGCCGTGGCGAAAGAGCTGTGGGAGCGCCGCAACGATCCTGAGTACCTCAGGGCATTCGCGGAGCGGGCGCGTGAAGAGGCCTGGGACGAGGTCTCGGGTGCGATCGAGACGCGACTCGACCGGGAGTGGGGCGAGTGGCCCGAGATCGAGGTCGACGAGGCCTACGAGGCCGAGCGCGATGATCGCATCCACGACCTGCTGGCCGACCTCGATCGCGGCGTCACCGCCGCCGAAGCAGAGCGGGCCAGACGCGCCGCGGCGAACGACCCGTTCCGCGGGTACGTGGGCTGAACCTCGTCCGGCCGACCGTTCAGCAGGGGTTCACGGAGCGCGCCGACGGTCGTCCGCGGCCCGCGATAGCGTGGGAGAGGTGAGCCGTGCCGACCGTATCGACCGAGTCGAGGCGTCGCCCGTGCCTGCCGGCCGACTGGGCCTGCGCCTCGCTGCGCTGTCGATCGGGCAGGTGGTCAGCTGGGGCATCCTCTACTACGCGATGATCGTCGCGGCGCCCGAGGTGGCGCGCGAGACGGGCTGGTCGCTCGTCGCGATCACCGCCGCGTTCTCGGCCGGCCTCGTGGTGTCGGCGTTCGCCGGAGTGCTCGTCGGGCGGCTGCTCGACGAGCGCGGACCGCGCACCGTCATGAGCCTCGGATCACTGGTCGGTGCCGCCGGGCTCGTGGGCGTCGCATCCGCGCCCGACCTCGTGCTCTTCGCCGCGGCATGGATCGTGTGCGGCGTCGCGCAATCGGCCGTGCTCTACCAGGCGGCCTTCACCGTGATCACTCGCCGCTACGGTGAACGACGCCAGCTGCCGATGACGATCCTGACGCTGGCGGGCGGGCTCGCCTCGACGATCTTCGCTCCGATCGTCGCCGCCCTGCTCTCGGTGCTCGACTGGCGGGCGACCTTCCTCCTGCTCGCCGCGGTGCTCGCCGTCGTCACGGTGCCGCTGCACCTGCTGTCGCTCGAGCGTCGATGGCCGCACCGGCATGCGGCGCACGAGGAGGCCGTGCACACGGTCTCCTCGGTACTGCGCACGCGTCGCTTCTGGATGCTCGAGATCACGATGATCGCCGTCAGCGTGGCGCTGATGAGCACGACGCTCGCCGCGGTGCCGCTCTATATGGAGAAGGGCCTGACCTTCGAGTTCGCGGCGCTCGCGCTCGGCCTGGTCGGTGCGGGCCAGGTGATCGGCCGGCTGCTGTTCCTCGTGCTGCCGCGCGGCGCACGGCCGTGGGTGCCCGTCGCAGTCGTCTGCGCGCTCACCGCGATCTCGCTCACCGCGCTCGCGCTCGTGCCCGGCCCGGTCTGGCTGCTCATCGCGATCGGCGTCGTCGCCGGCGCCGTGCGCGGTGCGTACACGCTCGTGCAGGCGTCGGCGGTCGCCGATCGATGGGGCACGCGCAACTACGGCGCCATCAACGGCGCCTTCGCCGCGCCGATCACGATCGCGATGGCCCTCTCGCCGGCGATCGGAGCGGCCGTGGCCACGGGCGTCGGCTCGTACGCCGCGATGACGGCCGTCATGGCGGGGCTCGCGTTCGTCGCGATGTTCACGGCCCGCGCGACGTAGACCGGGCCGTCCGTTCCGGCTCGGGCTAGGCGCCCGTCGCCACCGGCGCGATCTCGGCGATGAGCGCCTCGACGCGCGAGCGGATGTCGTCGCGCACGCGGCGCACCGTCTCGAGATCTTTGCCGGCGGGATCTTCGAGCTCCCAGTCCTCGTACCGCTTGCCGGGGAAGATCGGGCAGGCGTCGCCGCAGCCCATGGTGATCACGACGTCGGACTCGCGCACGGCATCGACCGTGAGCACCTTCGGCGCATTGCCGGCGATGTCGATGCCCGCTTCGGCCATTGCCGCGACGGCGACCGGGTTGATCTCGTCCTTCGGCTCGGATCCGGCCGACAGCACCTCGACGCGGTCGCCCGCAAGCGCGCGCAGATAGCCGGCGGCCATCTGGGAGCGGCCGGCGTTGTGCACGCAGACGAACAGGACGGTGGGGGTGTCGGTCACGGGTTCTCGCTCTCGATGGTCGGCAGCAGCATAGACGGGTCAGGTGACGTCGAGGTGAACGGGCGGTTCAACCGCAGCATCCGCCCGCGTCCGGCGTCGCAGAGCCATTCGTCGAGACGGCGCCGCCGGTCGAGCACACGCCCGTCGCCGGCAGCACGAGTTCGACGTTGCGGGCGGCCGCGGCGTCACCGGCGAGCCACGCGGACACCGAGCGGACCTGCTCGTACCCGGTCGCGAGCAGGAAGGTCGGCGCGCGTCCGTAGCTCTTCATGCCCACGATGAAGAAGTCGCGTTCGGGCTGGGTGAGCTCGGCGAAGCCGTGCGGCTCCACCGTGCCGCACGAGTGCACGTTCGGGTCGATGAGCGGCGCGAGCCGGCGGGGCGCCTCGACGATGTCGTCGAGCTCGAGGCGGATCTCGCGGAGCATCTCGAGGTTCGGACGGAACCCGGTGGCGTTCACGATGCGGTCGGCCGAGATCGTCTCGAGCCCGTCGCCGCGGCGGCCGGTGATGCGGGCGACGGATGCCTCGTCGACCACGTCTCGTGCGAGCCGCACGATCTCGAACCGATCGACGAGCTCGATGCGGCCGGCATCGACGAGTGCGTCGACGCGGGCCCCGATCGATGCCCGCGCTGCGAGCTCGTCATCGGGCGAGGTCGAGACCCGTGCGGCCGTGGCGTTGCGGATGACCCAGGTGATGCGCGTGGCGGGCTCCTGCTCGGCGAGCGTCGCGAGCTTCAGCAGGGTGTTGGCCGCGGAGTGCCCGGCGCCGACGACGACGGTGTGCAGGCCCGCGAAAGCGGCGCGTTCGCGGCCGAGCACGTCGGGCAGCGCGTGGCTCACCAGGTCGGCCACGTCGGGCAGGCCGAGCGGGTCGAGCCCCGAGGAGCCGAGGCTGTTGGGGGTGAGGTAGGTGCCCGAGGCGTCGATCACCGCACGGGCGGTGAGCTCTTCGACGCGGTCGGCGCTGCGCACACGCAGCAGGAACGGCGTCTGCGCCCGACCGGTGGTGCGGGTGCGGTCCATGCCCTCGCGGGTGATGTCGGTGACGTCGACGCCGAGACGGGTGCGGTCGGCGATCGCCGGGAGTGCGGCCAACGGGGCGAGGAACCTCTCGACGAGCTCGGTTCCCGTCGGCAGGGAATCGGCGGGCTGCGGGCTCCAGCCCGTCGCGGAGAGCAGGCGCGCGGCCGCGGGGTCGACGAGGTGCTTCCAAGGGGAGAACAGTCGGGTGTGCCCCCATTGCATGACGCTCGCACCGATGCGGTCGCCGGCTTCGAGCAGCACGAAGTCGATGCCGCGCTCGGTCAGGTTCGCCGCGGCGGCGAGGCCGATGGGGCCGGCGCCGACGATGGCGACGGGCAGGCCCTGCAGTCGCGAGGGGGCGGTGGTGCTCGGAGCGGTGAGGTCGATGAGGGTCATCCGTGTCTCTCATTCATTGAAGGCTGTCGATATGGCGATTCTGGCGACTATATCGACAGTTGTCAATATATGGGTAGAGTGGTGATCGTGACCATCATCGAGCTGCCCCTCGTCTCGCGCGACGCCGCCGAGGCCGCCGCCGGGGTCGCGCCCGCCGCATGCTGCGGTCCGCTCACCCGCGAGACCATCACCGCATCCGATGCCGAGGTCTTCGCGCGCACGCTCAAGGCCATCGCCGACCCCGTGCGGCTGCGACTCGTCTCGATCGTCGCGGCATCCGAAGGGCAGGAGGCGTGCGTGTGCGACCTCACCGAGCCCGTCGGCCTCAGCCAGCCGACCGTGTCGCATCACCTCAAGATCCTCACCGAGGCCGGCATCCTCTCGCGCTCGAAGCGGGGAACGTGGGCGTACTACCGCCTGGTGCCGGGCGCGCTCGAGGCGATCGCGGCACCGCTCGTCAGTGTCTGATCGACCCGTCGAGGCGACCTGTCACGTGCTGTTGTAAGTATGTCCGAACTTAGTTACCCTTGACCGCGGAGACGCACTGCAGCGTCCCAACGGTTGAGAGGACTCTCGGTGATCCGAACTGCGAACGCGCCGGTCAGTTATGGCGTCTTCGAACTTTCCCGCCCCGATGTCGTGCCGCTGCCCGATGGCGAGCAGCTGGCGACGTGGGTGGCCGAGGCAGGGTACGAGGGCATCGATCTCGGCCCGGTCGGCCTGTTCGGTGATCGGCTGGAGCTGCCCCGGCTCCTCGAACGTCACGGTCTCGCGCTCGCCGGCGGCTGGGTCGACCTGCCCTTCGCCGGCACCGACGAGGAATTCGAGCACGCGTTCGCCGCGCTCGCTCCGACGCTCGAGCTGTTCGCGGCGGCCGCCGCCGTCGCCCCCGATCGTGCGCCCAAGCCGACGCTCGCCGACTCGGGCTCGCCCGAGCGCAAGGCGCGTCCCGGCGGCGCCCCCGAGCTCGAGCTCGACGACGCACGTTGGGCGGTCTTCGCCGCGCGCGTGCAGCGTGCCGCCGACCTCACGCGCGCGGCGGGTCTCGAGCCGACCTTCCACCATCACGCGAGCACCTACATCGAGACGCCGCGCGAGATCGATCGATTCCTCGCCGACACCGACGTCGACCTGACGTTCGACACCGGGCACCTGCTCGTGGGCGGCGGCGACCCGGTCACCGACTTCCCGCGCTGGGCCGAGCGCATCAACCACGTGCACCTGAAGGACGCCGACCGCTCGGTGCTCGCCGCGGCGGCCGGCTCGGCCGACCCGATGCGCGACATCTGGGAGCGGCGCGTGTTCGTCGCGCTCGGCGAGGGCGACCTCGAGGTCGACCGCATCGTCGACACGATCGTCGACTCAAGCTACGACGGCTGGATCGTCGTCGAGCAGGACGTCATCCTGCAGGACGCCGACGACGTCGCCCGCGCGCGCGCCGATCAAGTCGCGAACCGCGAGCGCCTGCGGCGGTGGTTCGCATGACCGGGTTCGACGAGCAGCCCGTCCCTGCCGGCGATGCCGCGCCGCGCGGCGAACGCGTGCGCATCGCCGTGATCGGCCTCGGCGCGATCAGCCAGAGCGTGCACCTGCCGCTCATCCGGCGCAACGCCGATCTCATCGAACTCGTCGCCGTCGTCGACCTCTCCGACGCTCGCGCACGCGAGATCGCCGAGGCATCCGGCGCCGGAGTCGCAGCCTTCGCCTCGATCGAGTCGCTCATCGATGCCGTCGCAGCCGGCGCCATCCGCGTCGACGGCGCCATCCTCGCGACCTCGGGCTCGCACGCGGCGGATGTCGCGCGACTCGTCGCCGCCGGAATCCGCGTGCTCGCCGAGAAGCCGCTCGCGTTCTCGCTCGCCGAGGCCGAGGCGCTCCGCGAGGTCGCAGGCGACCGCGGCATCGACCTGGCCGAGTGGGTTCGGGTCGGCTACATGAAGGAGCACGACCCGGCATCCGCGGCGGCGAAGGCCCTGCTCGCCGAGGTCGAGATCCGGGCGGTGACCGTCGAGGTGCTGCACCCGGCCGACGGCGCGCAGCTCGCCTTCGCGAACCTCGCGGCTCCGCCGTCCGACGTGCCCGCCGAGACGCTCGCCGCACTCATCGCCGCGACCGACGCGACGGTCGCCACGGCCATCGGCGACGCCGCTGACCCGCTTCCGAAGCTCTACACGAACGTCGTGCTCGGCTCGATCGTGCACGACATCGGGCTCCTGCGGCACCTCGTCGGCGGCATCGGCACGGTCGACCGCGCCCGCCACACGGGCCCGGCCTTCCCCGGATCGCTCAGCCTCGGCGGCACCCTCGCCGAGCGCACCGACGTGCCGTGGTCGATCGACTGGCACTTCATCCCGCGCTACCCCGAGTACCGCGAGACCGTCACCTTCCACCACGAGGCGGGCACGATCGCCCTCACCTTCGCGGTGCCCTACGTGCTGAACGTCCCCACCGTGCTCACCGTCGTCGAGAACGCCGAACCCCTCGGGTCGCGGCGTTCCGAGACGCGATGGATGCAGGAGGAGGCGTTCGAGCATGAGCTCCGGTCGTTCGCGGCACTCGCCGCGGGGCATCCGGAGCCCGGCCCATCCGTCGCGGAGGGGGTCGCCGACATCATCGTCGGCCAGCGGATGCTCCGCACCCTCGCCGACTCGATCGGCGCACCGCTCGGCGAGGCGTCGGAGGCGGGCGCCGCCGGCGAGCGGCGGGCCTGAGCACCACGCAACACGAGCACCACCAGCACCACCAGCACCACCCTGCCGACGAGAGGCTCGGCGGGCGAATCCATGAGAGAGGTCGAAGATGATCAATCACAGCAAGCGCAGGGTTCTGGCGGCATTCGCCGTCGCGACCGCGGGCGCCCTCGTCTTCGCCGGTTGCTCCGGCGAAGCACCCGAGGCGTCGGAGGACGGACCGGTGACCCTCACGATCACGGCGAACGCCATCACCGGCGGCAAGAACGCCGCTGAGGCCGACTGGATCGCGGACTGGGTCGTCCCCGAGTTCGAAGCCGCCATGAAGAAGGACGGCAAGGACGTCACCGTCGAGTTCGAGCCGCAGGGCGTCGACGACGAGAACTACAAGACCAAGATCGCCCTCGACCTGCAGTCGGGCGAGGGCGCCGACATCATCGGCATGGACGGCATCTGGGTCGGCGAGTTCGCCGAGGCCGGCTACATCAAGCCGCTCGCCGAGGTCGGCGGCGACTCCGTCGACGCATGGGAGGGCTGGGAGCAGATCCCCGAGGCCGTGCAGCAGGCGCTCTCGTTCGACGACGAGCGCTACGGCGTGCCGCAGGGCGCCGACGGCCGCGTGCTCTACTACAACAAGGACCTCTTCGAGCAGGCCGGCCTTCCGGCCGACTGGCAGCCCGAGAGCTGGGACGACGTGCTCGACGCGGCACGCGACCTCAAGAAGATCGACGGCGTCACGCCGATCCAGCTCAACGCGGGCACCGCGATGGGCGAGGCGACGACGATGCAGGGCCTGCTGCCGCTGCTCGTCGGCACGGGCGAGCAGGTCTACGAAGACGGCAAGTGGGTCGGCGACACCGACGGCCTGAACGACGTGCTCGACCTCTACAAGACGATCTACGTCGACGAGGGCCTCGGTGACGCCGTGCTCCAGCAGGAGGCGGCCGGCCGCGACACCTCGTTCCAGATGTTCGCCGCGAACCAGATCGGCATCCTCCTCGAGGGCGACTACTTCTGGCGCAGCGTCATCAACCCCGAAGAGGGCGTCGGCACCGCGCCGATGGCGAACCGCGACGACGTCGTCGGCTACACCAAGATCCCCGCGATGAAGTCGGGCTCCGGCATCGACGACCAGGACTTCGTGTCGATGTCGGGTGGCACCGGCCGCGTGCTGAACCCGAACAGCGAGCACCCCGAGCTCGCATGGGAGCTGCTCGCGTTCATGAACTCGGCCGATGCCTACGAGGCCCGCAACGCCGGCACCCTCGCCATCACGCCGCGCACCGACGTGAACGACGAGATGCTCGCCGACGACCCGATGCTCACCTACGTGAGCGAAGAGGTACTGCCGATCACGGCGTACCGCCCGCCGCTCGCCGCCTACCCGCAGATCTCGACCGCGCTGCAGCAGGCGACCCTCGACGTGGTCTCGGGCACGAGCGTGGCCGATGCCGCGAGCACGTACGCCGACGCGGCGAAGGACATCGTCGGAGACGACGCGGTCTCGGGTGGCTAGGCGATGACCACCAGCACCACGACGCCGGCGGGGAGCGCGATCGCTCCCCGCCGGCGGCGGGCCGACGACGTCGCCGGCCTCGGAACCGTGCGGGCGGGCATCTTCGTCGCGCCCGCCCTGATCCTCATCGGCATCTTCCTGCTGTTCCCCGCCGTCTGGACGATCTGGCTCGGCATGACCGACTACCGGCTCACCGGACTGCAGGCCGCGTCGCCGGAATTCGTCGGCCTCGACAACTACGTCGAGGCGCTGACCGACCCGTCGTTCTGGAACTCCCTCTGGCTGACGCTCATCTTCGTGCTCTTCTCGGGCATCATCGGCCAGACGCTCATCGGCTTCGGGCTCGCCTGGTCGGTGCGCAACATCGACGGCTGGACCAAGGGGCTCATCGAGGGACTCGTGCTGGCCGCCTGGGTGATCCCGGCATCCGTCGCCTCGTTCCTCTGGCTCGTCCTGCTCGACCGGCGGTCGGGCACGATCAACGGTCTCCTCGGCACCGAAGGCACCGCCTGGCTGATCGACCACCCGATGCAGTCGATCATCATCTTCAACATCTGGGTCGGCACGGCCTTCTCGATGCAGCTCTTCTCCTCGGCGCTCAATGCCGTGCCGCCGTCGCAGATCGAGAGCGCCAAGATGGTCGGCGCCACCGGGTGGCAGCAGCTCCGCGACGTGATCGTGCCGAACATCAAGGGGCACATCCTCACGAACACGCTGCTCATCACGCTGTGGACGTTCAACACCTTCACGCCGTACCTCGTGACGGCGGGCGGGCCGAACGGCAAGACCGAGATCCTCTCGGTGTACATCTACGAGACGGCGATCCCCGGCGGCCAGCTCGGCCTCGGCGCCGCGATCTCGCTCATCATGCTGCTCATCAACCTCGTCATCGCGCTCGCCTACGTGCGCGTGTCGAAGGGAAGGAAGAAGCGATGACCGCCACCCCCGTCCGGAAGGTCGCCGCGAACACGACCGTTCGGCACTTCCTCGCCCGCGTCGCCTTCGCGCTCATCATGACGATCGTCGGCCTGCTCTTCGCGCTGCCGTTGGTCTGGCTCGTGCTCGCGCCGTTCGACGCGACGCCGTCGCTGTCGCTGTCATGGCCCGACTGGACGCTCGACAACTTCGCCCGCCTCGCCGAGAACCCGTACGCGCTGCGCTCGATCGGCAACTCGCTGCTGCTCGGAGTCGGCACGATGGTGATCGTCGTCGTGCTCGGCGCGCTCGCCGCCTACGCGATGAGCCGCATCCGGATCCCGGGGCGCGACGGCATCCTGTACGCGCTGCTGCTGCTCTCCTCGATCGTGACGGGCACGGCGGCGATGGTGCCGACGTTCCAGATCATCACGCAGCTCGGACTCATCAACTCCTACGTCGGCGTGCTCCTCGTGCTCGCGGGCGGCATCCTGCCGACCGTGATCTTCATCCTGAAGGACTTCATGGACTCGATCCCGAAGTCGTACGAGGAATCGGCGAGGCTCTACGGCGCCGGCCCGTTCCGGATCCTCCGCGACGTGGTCGCGCCGATCGCGCGGCCCGGCCTCGCCTTCATCTCGATCTGGACGATCGTGCAGGTCTGGGGCAACTTCCTCGTGCCCTTCATCCTGCTGCGCAGCCCCGACATGCAGCCCGCGGCGGTGCTCATGTACACCTTCTACACCGAGAGCGGGCAGGCCGACCTCCGGCTCATCTCGACCTTCGCGCTGCTGTTCTCGGCGCCCGTGCTCATCATCTATTTCGTCGTCAACCGTCGCTACGGTTTCCGCTTCCATGGAGGTATCAAGTCCTGATGGCCGGCATCAACGCCACTCAACTCGTCAAGGAGTACCCCGGAGGCGTCCGCGGCGTCGACGAGGTCGACGTGCAGATCCACGACGGCGAGTTCTTCGCCCTGCTCGGCCCCTCGGGCTGCGGCAAGACCACCCTGCTCCGTTCCATCGCGGGCCTCGAGGCGATCACCGCCGGTTCGCTCGTCATCGGCGACCGCGACGTCACGAACGCCGAGCCCGGGGCGCGCGGGGTCGCGATGGTCTTCCAGGACTACGCGCTCTTCCCGCACATGGACGTGGGCGACAACATCGCCTACCCGCTGCGCATCAAACACGTGGGGCGCGACGAGCGCCGGGCCACGGCCGAGAAGGTTGCCGACGGCCTGTCGCTGCAGGGCCTCATCGAGCGCCGTCCGGGCCAGCTCTCGGGCGGGCAGCAGCAGCGCGTCGCGCTCGCCCGCGCGGTTGCGACCCGCCCCGACGTGCTGCTACTCGACGAGCCGCTGTCGAACCTCGACGCGAGGCTCCGCCTCGAGGCGCGCACCTTCCTCAAGGAGCTGCAGCGCGACCTCGGCGTCACGACGGTGTTCGTCACGCACGACCAGGCCGAGGCGCTCGCGCTCGCCGACCGCATCGCGGTCATGAAGGCGGGAAAGCTCCAGCAGATCGGCACGCCCCGCGAGGTGTTCCAGCGGCCGAACAACACCTTCGTCGCCGGCTTCATCGGGTCGAACCCGATGAACCTCGTCGAGACGACGGTCACGGGCGGCGGCATCTCGATCGGCGAGACGTCGGTGCCGGTGCCGGCGGGCACCGAGGGGCTCGTGCGCGACGGTCAGACGGTGATTTGGGGCATCCGCCCCGAGTACCTGCGCTGGGTCTCGAGCGAGGAGCCCGGGGCGATCCCGGCGGAGGTGAGCGTCGTCGAGAACCTCGGCGCGAGCGTGCTCATCGCCGTGAACGCGAGCGGGCACAAGTTCCAGGTCGTCGTGCCCGAGGACCACGAGCCGGCTCCCGGCGATCGCGGCTGGCTCGTGCCGCAGGCCGCGAAGACCCTGCTCTTCGACGCCGAGTCGACGCAGCGCATCGGGTGACGCGATGACGACGACGCGCCGCATCATCCCCATCACCGTCGACACGCAGAACGAGCACCGTTTCCTCGACGTGCCGTTCGACGTGCCGCCCGGCACCGATTCGCTCGAGGTCGTGATCCGCTACGACGGTTCGAACGCCGGCATCGACCTCGGCTGCGAGGGGGCGGGCGGATGGCGCGGCTGGTCGGGCGGCGCCCGCACCGAGTTCCTCATCCACCCGGCCGACGCGACGCCCGGCTACCTGCCGGGTGCGCCAGAGGCGGGGGAGTGGAACGTCGTGCTCGGCCTGCACCGCGTTCCGTCCGAGGGGGTGGAGGTCGAGGTCGAGATCACCATCCCGGCATCGCGCGCGGTGCCGCCGGTTCCGGACGCCGCTCCCGTCACGCGCGCCGTGCGCGGCAGCGACCGCGGTCTTCCGGCCGAGCCGGGCCTCACCTGGTTCGCCGGCGACTTCCACGGCCACACGATCCACTCCGACGGGCGCCTGCCGATCGGCGGCCTCGCCGCACTGGGCGTGGCGAGCGGCCTCGACTTCATGGCGGTCACCGACCACAACACGGTGAGCCACCACGCGCACCTGCCCGCCGAGGGTGCGAAGCACGGCATCACCCTCCTGCCCGGCCAGGAGGTGACGACCCACCGCGGTCACGCGAACGCGTTCGGCGACATCGGCTGGATCGACTTCCGGGAGCCTGCGCAGCGATGGGTCGACGAGGTCGACCGGCGCGGCGGCATCCTGAGCATCAACCATCCGATCTCGGGCGACTGCTCGTGGCTGCACCGACTCGAGCGGCGGCCCGCCGCCGTCGAGCTCTGGCATTCGACCTGGTACCTCGAGCTCATCTCGACCGCGCCCTTCGCGTGGTTCCGCACCTGGCCCGAGGGGGCGACGCTGCTCGGCGGCAGCGACACGCACATGCTCGAAGAACCGCAGCGCCCGGGCACGCCGACCACCTGGGTCGCGGCGACGGATGCCTCGGCCGAGGCGATCCTCGAGGGCGTCCGCGCCGGCCGCACGGCGATCACCGGCAGCGGCGTCTTCGACGGCACGGTGCTCATGCCCGAGCTCATGCGGGCCCCGGCGCTCGTGCGGCTCGGCGACGAGGTCGTCGCGGTCGACGCCGAGGGGCTCGTGCTCGTCGACGGCTTCGGGCGGCGTCGCTCGGTGCGCTCGGCGCGCGAGGCGTTCGCGGCCGACCCCGCCGACGGGCCCTTCCACCTGGTGCTCGCCGACCGCCGCATCATGGCGCTCTGCGCCTAGCGGGCACGGGCCCGCACGACCCGCCACCACACGACGAACCATCGCGCCACCGCGCCACCGCGCCCCCGAACACCGCTTGGAGTGACCATGGATGCCCCCGACGAACTCGTGATCGTGCCGCACACGCACTGGGATCGCGAGTGGTACGAGCCGCACGACGTGTTCCGGCTGCGCCTCGTGCACATGATCGACCGGCTGCTCGGCACGCTCGAGCAGAACCCCGGCTACCGCTTCACCCTCGATGGCCAGGCCGCGGCGATCGACGACTACCTCGAGATGCGCCCCGAGCAGCGCGAACGGGTGGTGGCGGCGATCGGGCGCGGGCAGCTCGCGATCGGGCCGTTCCTCATCCTGCTCGACGAGTTCCTCTGCGACGGTGAGACGATCGTGCGCAACCTCGAGCTCGGCCTCCGGTCGAGCCGGCGGCTCGGCCCCGAGATGCGGGTCGGCTACCTCCCCGACATGTTCGGCCACGCCGCGCAGATGCCGCAGCTGCTGCGCGGGTTCGGCCTCCGCGACGCCGCGCTGTGGCGCGGCGTTCCCGCGCGGATCGATCGCCACGCCTTCGCATGGACCGCGCCCGACGGTTCGACGGTGCGCACCGAGTATCTGCTCGACGGCTACGGCAACGCCCTCGACCTCTTCGCCCTCCCCGGCCAGCTGGGTGCCCTGGTCGACGAGTACGCGCGTTCGGTCGCGAGCTGGTACGGATCCGACCCGATCCTCGGCATGCTCGGCACCGACCACAGCGCACCGCCCGCCGACCTCATGCCGCTCGTCGCGGCGGGGAACGCCTCGGGCGGCGCCGTCGGGCTGGCCGTCGACACCATCGAGGGCTACGTGCGAACGGTCGCGCCCGAGTGGGCGGCGGGCGACGACGGCGCGCTCGCGGACCTGCCGGTGGTGGCCGGCGAACTCCGTGCGCACACCCGCGGCAACCTCCTGCCGGGCGTCTTCTCGATCCGCACCAACCTCAAGCAGGCGATGGCCGACGCCGAGCGGCGGCTCTCCACGGCCGAGCGGCTCGACGCCGCGTTCGGGGCCGACGACCACCGGGCGTTCTTCGACACCGCCTGGTACCGGCTCGTCGAGAGCACCGCGCACGACTCGGTCACCGGCTGCGGGGTCGACGCGACGGCCGTCGAGGTCGAGGGGCGTCTGGCGACGGCGGGCCATGTCGCGCGCGGCGTGATCCTGCGCACGATGGAGCGGCTCGCGGCATCCGTCGCCCCAGACCGTCACGTCGTCGCGAACCCGACGGGCTTCGCTCGGCGGGCGCACGTCGAGATCCGCCTGCACGACCCCGAGCGGCTCGAGCTCGGCGACGGCGTGCAGTTGCTCGACGCCCTGCCCGAGGTGCTCGGCGACGAGCAGCTCGCCACGGCCGAGTTGCCGAAGCTGCTGAACCGCATCCACGGGCGCGAACTGTTCGGCCAGCTCATCAACGCGTGGCGCTTCAGCGACGACGGGCTGCGGTTCGAGGTCGCCGAGGCGCCGGTCGGCGACTTCGACCTGGCCGCGTTCACCGAGGAGCTCGAGCAGCGCATCGCCTCGGATGCCTCGGGCGAGCGTCTCTGGCGTGTGGAGATCATCGCCGACCCGCGTCGCACGGCGGTCGTCGGCATCGACGTCGGCGGCATCGGCGTCGCGAGCCTCGACCCCGCGACGGCACGGGCGACGGATGACCCGGTGGCGGTGTCGGCCCGCTCGCTCTCGAACCGCGGGCTGACCGCGATGATCGACGAGCGCGGCGCGGTGCGCATCGAGGCCGCCGACGGCACCGTGCTCACCGACGTGCTGCGACTCGTCGACGAGGGCGACCGGGGCGACTCGTACAACTACGGGCCGGTCGACCCGGCGTCGGCGGTGACCGACCCGACGTCGGTCGAGGTGACCGTGCTCGAGTCGGGCCCGATCCGCGGCCGCATCCTCGTGCGGCGCCGCTACGCCGTGCCGGCCGCCCTCGACCCGGTCGATCGCGACCGGCGCGCAGCGGCATCCGTCGACCTGATCGTCGACACCGTGCTGGAGCTCCGCGAGGGCGAACCGATGCTGCGGGTGCGGATGGACTTCGTGAACCCGGCCGCCGACCACCGGTTGCGGGTGCTCGTGCCCACTGGCGTCGCCGAACTGCCGGGCTCCTCGGCAGCAGGGCAGTACGCCGTCACCGAGCGGGGCCGTATCGGCGAGGGAGGCCCGGTCGGCGAGTTCCCGCTGCCCACCTACCCGGTCGCGCGGTTCGTGCACGCCGGGCGCGCGAGCCTCATCGTCACGAAGCACTCCGAGTACGAGATCGTCGACGACGGGCGGTCGGGCGTCGACGCGATCGCGCTCACGCTCGTGCGCGCCGTCGGCATGATGAGCGTCAACGTGCACCCGCTGCGCGACGAGCCGGCCGGCGCCGAGTTCGCCGTACCCGGCGCCCAGTACCTCGGCACCCCGGTCGCGACCGAGTTCGCGATCCTGCCGTCGGCGTCCGGATGGGCCGAGTCGGGCGCCGCGCGCTGGGCGGAACTCGAGCGGGTCGAGCCCGAGGTGGCCCGCGGCACGCGCGGCGGCCCGACCGTCGTCGGCGGCGTCGCAGGCGCGGGCGGGGCGGCCGAGGCATCCGAGCTGCCCACGGCGCCGGTCGTCGAGGTCGCGGGCGATGTCGTGCTCGAGTCGCTGCGCACGACGACGGATGCCGCCGGCAGCCCGGTGGTCGAAGCCCGGTTCGTGAACTACCGGGCCGAGGCGCAGGTGCTCGCCGCCGCGGCATCCGGCCTCTGGGATCGCACCGACCTGGCCGGCGAGGTCGTCGAGCGCGACGTCGATCTCGCCACGATCGTCATCGGAGCGAGCCGCATCGAGACCTTCCGGCAGCGCGTCGCCGACACGCCCCCCGATCGCGGGTGACGCCGAGGGCCGTTCGACCCTCTACTGTCAGAACAACCGGACAACTGGAGATTCCATGGCGCAGTCGGAGCATCGCCTCCCCGTCGAGCTGTTCCTCGACCTCGATCGATCGGGCCCCGTGCCCCTGTACTACCAGATCGCGAGTCGACTCGAGCAGGCGATCCTCGACCAGACGCTGCCCGCCGGCGCGCGGCTCGAGAACGAGGTCGCGCTCGCGGCACGGCTCGGGCTTTCGCGCCCCACGATCCGCCGCGCCATCCAGGACCTCGTCGACAAGGGACTGCTCGTGCGACGCCGCGGCATCGGCACGCAGGTCGTGCACGGCAAGGTGACGCGCAACGTCGAACTCACGAGCCTCTACGAAGACCTCGAGCGCTCGGGCCAGAAGCCCGAGACGCGCGTGCTCTCGGTCGAGGTCGTGCCCGCCGACGAAGCGGCGGTCGAGGCGCTCGGGGTCGACCCCGGCAGCCCGGTGCTGCACGTGCAGCGGCTGCGCAGCGCCGACGGCGTGCCGCTCGCGATCCTCGACAACGTGCTGCCCGAGCAGTTCACCGATCTCGACCGCGAAGCACTCGAGAAGCACGGGCTCTACCAACTGCTCCGGGCGCGGGGTGTGACCATGCGGGTCGCGAAGCAGCGCATCGGGGCGCGGGCGGCATCCGCACGCGAGGCCGAACTGCTCGACCTGTCGCGGGGCGCCCCGGTGCTCACGATGGCGCGCACCGCGTTCGACAACTCGGGTGTCGCGGTCGAGTTCGGGCAGCACTGCTACCGGCCCGACCGCTACTCGTTCGAGGTCACGCTCGTCGATCGCTGAGCGCCGAGCGCGCCGCGCTCGCTCCTCGACCTGTGGCGGCGGAGGCGCGGCGCCTGCGCGCTCAGCCGAGCAGCGGTCGCTGGGCCTGCCGGGCCTCCTCGTACTCCGCACGCGCCTGCTGCACGCTCGGCGTCGTGGAGGTCTCGGCCACCGGCACGTCCCACCAGCCGCCGCCGTCGGGGCCGGCCAGCAGCGGGTCGCTCTCGACGTGGATGAGCGTCGAGGTCGGCGACGCCTTCGCGGTCGCCATGGCATGGCCGAGGTCGGCGACGGCATCGGGCCCGGGGGCGATCTCGATCACGTCGAGCCCGTAGCTGCGCGCGTTGGCGGCGAGGTCGATGGGCAACGGCTCGGTGCCCTGGAAGTTGCGGCTCGCCGGGTCGTACCGGCGGTACCTCGTGCCGAAGCGCTGGCTGCCGACCGACTCCGAGAGGTTGCCGATCGAGGCGTAGCCCTGGTTCTGCACAAGCACGACGATGAGCTTGTGACCCTCGGCGACCGCGGTCACGAGCTCGGTGTGCAGCATCAGGTAGGAGCCGTCGCCGACCATGACGATGACGTCCCGGTCGGGTGCGGCACGGCGCACGCCGAGACCGCCCGCGATCTCGTAGCCCATGCACGAGAACGCGTACTCGACGTGGTAGCCGAGCGCATCGCGCACCCGCCAGAGCCGGTGCAGATCGCCCGGCAGCGACCCTGCCGCCTGCACGACCACGTCGCGGGGCTCGCTCGCCGCCTGCACGGCGCCGATGATCTCGGCCTGCGCGGGCCGGTCGCGACCCGAGGGCACGAACGACGCGTCGACGACGGCGTTCCACGAGCGCTGCTCCGCGGCGACGAGCTCCGACATCGCCGCGGGCACCCGGTAGCCCTCGAGCTCGACCTCGAGCGCCTCCAGCGCGGTGCGCGCGTCGGCGATCACGGGCAGCTGCGTGCCGTGCTTGTACGCGTCGAAGGGCGCGACGTTGATGTTCACGAACGCGACATCCGGGTGCTGGAAGGCGCTGCGGCTCGCCGTCGTGAAGTCGCTGTACCGGGTGCCGATGCCGATGACGACATCGGCCTCCGCGGCGAACCGGTTCGCCGCGGTCGTGCCCGTGGCGCCCACGCCGCCGAGCGAGGCCGGGTGGTCCCAGGCGATGGCGCCGCCGCCGGCCTGAGTGGTGCCCACGGGGATGCCGGTTGCCTCGACGAGTCGGCGCAGCACCTCCTCGGCACCCGAGTAGATCACCCCGCCGCCCGCGACGATGATGGGCGAGCGCGCGCCGCGGATGGCGGCGACCGCACGGGCGAGCGGGCCGGGCTCGGGAAGCGGGCGCCGCACGTGCCACTCCCGGTCGGCGAGGAAGGCGAGCGGCACGTCGAGCGCCTCGGCCTGCACGTCTTCGGGCAGGGCGATCGTGACGGCGCCGGTCTCCGCGGGGTCGGTCAGCACGCGCATGGCGCCGAGCGCGATCGAGAAGAGCTGCTCGGGCCGCTCGACGCGGTCGAAGAAGCGCGACAGCGGTCGGAACGCGTCGGTGACCTGCAGGCTCGGATCGTGCGGCAGCTCGAGCTGTTGCAGCACGGGGTCGGCGACCCGCGTCGCGAAGGTGTCGCTCGGCAGCAGCAGGGCGGGCAGTCGGTTGCTGGTCGCGAGTGCGGCACCCGTCAGCATGTTCGCCGCGCCGGGGCCGACCGACGCGGTGCTCGCGAAGGTCGCGCGACGGCGGCGCATGCGGGCGAAGCCCACCGACTGGTGCACCATCGCCTGCTCGTTGCGCGCCTGGTAGTACGGCATGAGGTCGGGGTCGGCGGCATTGGACTCCATGAGGGCCTGCCCGAGGCCGGCGACATTGCCGTGGCCGAAGATGCCGAACATGCCGGGGATCGTGCGCTCGCGGACCTCGCCGTCGACGGTCCACTGATGGGCGAGGAACTCGACGAGCGCCTGTCCGACGGTCATGCGTCTCGTCATCGGGGTGTTCTGGCTCACGGACGAGCTCCCTTCGTGGTGCGGATGTAGGGCAGGCGGTCGTCGGCCGGCTCGTGCTGCCACGACTCGCGCACCCACTCGTGCGCCGGCTCGTCGGTGATGCGCCAGACCCGGTCGCCGGGCCCCGCCATGACGTTGAGGTAGTAGAGGTCGTGGCTCGGCGGTGCGACGGCCGGGCCGTGGAACCCGCCGGGCACGAGGGCGACGTCGCCGCTGCGCACCCGCTCGTCGAGCTCGATCTCGGTCGCCTCGGAGGACGCGGCGCTGAAGAGCGCGTACGGGTCGGCCCCGGCGCCGGCGGCGTCGGGCGCACCGGGTGCCGGCGCGAGCTCGAAGTAGTAGATCTCCTCGAGCTGCGACTCGCGGCCGGGCAGCTCCTCATCGTGCTTGTGCGGCGGGTAGCTCGACCAGTTGCCCGCCGGGGTGATGACCTCGCACACGATGAGCCGCTCGGCGTCGAGCACGGCGGGGGTGCCGAGGTCGTGCACCTGCCGGCTCGCGCGACCCCGGCCGCGGAGCTCGACGGGCACCTCGTCGCGGCCAATGCGTCGAAGCGGATGCCGCGTGGTCGCCGGAGCCTCGGCCACCGCGACCCGCCCGGTGCCGGTGAGCGTCGCGCTGGCGCCCGCGGGCAGGTAGAGGCAGTCGGTCGGGCCGTCGAACACCGAGGCGCGGCCCTCGAGCTCGATCTCGTGCGAGGTGCCGTCTTCGGTGATCGCGTGCACGAGACACCCGCCCTCGAGGGGCACGACGAGTCGCTCGACCTCGCCCACCGCGAGCCCGAGCCCCGTGCCGTCGACCGCGTCGAGCGCCGCGACCCGGAGCCCGGTGTGCTGCCATCCGTCGAGGGATGCGTCGACCACGACGTCCCAGCCGCCCCGGGCGAGGCTCTCCCTGGGGTGGAACCAGTCCTCGTGGCTGGTCGCCGTCGTCCGCTCCGTCACGGATGCTCCTTCGGTCTCGTCGGTCAGCCGGCGTGCACGAGCGCCGCTGCGGTGTCGACGGCACGTGCAACGTCGCCGTCGGGAGGATAGACGAGCGTGCGCCCGACCACGAGCCCGCGCACGCCGGGCAGGGCGAGTGCCCGCTGCCAGCTGGCGTAGGTCGCCTCGGGATCGCTGCCACGCTCGCCGCCGAGGAGGAGGGTCGGCAGGGTCGTCGCCGCCATCACCCGCTCCATGTCGTCGACGACGGGGAGCTTCAGCCACGTGTAGGCCGAGCTCGTGCCGAGCCCCGACGCGATGGCGACGGAGGTGATCACGGCATCGGCGGTGAGGTCGTTGACGACGCCGGCAGGGCCTTGCGTGCTCATGAACGGCTCGAGCATGATCGGCACGCCGGCCGCTGCGGCCGCGGTGACGGCTGCGGCGCAGGCTTCGATCGTCGCGATCGAGCCCGCGTCCTGCAGGTTGATGCGCAGCAGGGCCTTGGCGAAGTCGAGTCGGTCGCGCACGATGCCGTCGATGTCGTAGCCGGTGAACCGGTCGTCCATCTCGAAGCTCGAGCCGCGCAGCCCCCCGCGGTTCATCGAGCCGACGACGACCTTGCCGTCGAGGGCGCCGAGCAGGGCGAGGTCGTCGATGATGTCGGGGGTCGCGAGCACGCCGTCGACACCCGGTCGACTGAGGGCGAGCGCGAGGCGGTCGAGCAGCTCGTACCGATCGGCCATCGCCATCGGTTCGTCGCCAACGCCCAGTGCGCCACGGGCCGGGTGGTCGGCGGCGACGATGAAGAGCCGGCCGTTGTCGCCGAGCACGGGGCGGCGCGTTCGGGCAGCGTGCAGCTCGGCGATGGCCGTCGGGTCGACGGCACGTCGGTCGCGAAGCCGGGCGAACCGCTCGTCGTCGAGGAAACGCCGAGAAGACTCAGGAAGCATCGGCGTCTCCTTCGACCTGCGCCCGGCGAGCGTCGGAGGGGCCGGTGGCGCCAGGGGTGCCGACGGTCGCGGCTTCGAGCCCGTGCGGGTCGATCCCGTCGAACTCGCCGAGTCCGCGCTCCCGGGCCAGTTGCGCGACCTCGGCGCTCCTCGGCATCGCGGTGGAGCACTCCCTGCGGGTCGCCACGATCGCGCCCGCGATGTTCGCGAAGGTGATGATGCGTTCGAGCGGCCAGCCCGAGAGGAGGCCGTGGCAGAACGCACCGCCGAACCCGTCGCCCGCGCCGAGGCCGTTGACGACCTGCACGGGCAGGGCGGGAAGCTCGACGGTCTCGTCGCGGGTCTTCGCGAGCACGCCGAGCGGGCCGCGCTTGACGACGGCGAGCTCGATCCCGCGGTCGAGCAGTGCGTCGGCGGCACGGTACGGATCGCGTTCGCCGACGGCGACCTCGCACTCCTCGAGGTTGCCGATGGCGACGGTGACCGAGTCGAGCGCGGCGGAGACCTCGCGTCGCGCCTCGTCGACGGAGCGCCAGAACATGGGCCGGTAGTCGAGGTCGAGGATGGTGCCGGGCCGTCGGCCTCGGGCGGCCCACGCGGCATGGTGCGCGCCGCGGCTCGGCTCTTCGCTCAGGCCGGTGACGGTCGACCAGTAGATCGCGGCGGAGCGGATGTCGTCGAACGGCAGGCTCTCGGCCGTGATCTCGAGGTCGGGTGCCTTCGGCTTGCGGTAGAAGGTGAGCGGGAAGTCGTCGGGCGGGAATATCTCGCAGAAGGTGATGGGGGTCAGCAGCTCGGGCTCGGCGCCCACGAATCGCGGATCGACCCCGAAGCCGGCGAGCTCGCGCCGGATGTACCGGCCGAAGGCGTCGTCGCCCGTGCGGGTGATGATCGCGCTGCTGCGGCCGTGGCGCGCCGCGGCGATCGCCACGTTGGTCGCGCTGCCGCCCACGGACTTGGTGAAGGTGTCGACGTCTTCGAGATGCACGCCGTCACGCGTCGGATAGAGGTCGATGCCGACGCGCCCGATGGTGATGACGTCGAAGGTCGATGCTGTCGTGATGGTCATACTGCGTCGTACAACTTTCTGCCGGTGCCGCGGACGGTTGTCCACAGTCTACACAGAATGTCCTGACAAAGTATGGCCAGTTTCAGCAGGCGAGCGGATGCCGCGTGGCGTGCGCCCGCGGCATCCGCTCGCCGGTGCTCAGCTCGTCGGCGCGATGTTGTGGTTGCGACGGAACACGTTGCCCGGGTCGACCTGCGCCTTGATGCGGCGCAGGCGCTCGAGCGTCGCGGGCGGGTACATCGCCGCCGTGACCCCGTCGCCGTACTCGGCCGAGAAGTTGCCGTAGACCCCGCTCGTGAAGGCGAGGGCCGCGTCGCTGCCGGCCTCGACCGCCGTGATCAGCTCGGGTGGGGCGTCGGCCGCCACCACGGCGTTGACGATCAGCAGCGCCTCGGCGTCACGGAAGGCGATCGCCGTGGCGTCGGGTGCGACGCGCGAGAACGCGCCTCCGAGGGCGCGGAGCAGCACCATCGTCGGAACCTCGCGGTCGTAGGCGGCGGCGACGGCATCGAGCGCCGCATCGGAGAGCTCGGGCACGAAGCCGTTGCCCCCGACGAACCGGAACGGAGGTCGCCCGGGAGGGGCGTCCTCGAGCAGTTCGCCGTAGGTGCTCGGCCCGATCTTCGCCTCGGTGACCGACGGCAGCTCGAGCAGCGGTGCGAGCAGCTCGCGGAGCCGCGCCTCACTGCCCTGCAGCGCTGCTCCGAGCTGCGGGCCGCCCGGCATCTCGGGCCCGAAGGGGGGCACGAGCATGAGGGACGAGTTCAGCTCGTCGGGGCTGGCGCGCATCACGTCGCGCCACGCGCGCAGCAGGGCGGGCACGTCGGATCGGTCGAAGCCCACGTGCGCGGCGACGAGGCCGTCGGCCGGCACCGCCTGGAAGACGAAGCGGGTGACCACGCCGAAGTTGCCGCCGCCGCCCCGCAGCGCCCAGAAGAACTCGGGGTGCGACGTCTCGTTCACGGTCAGCACCTCGCCCGCCGCCGTGACGAGTTCGACCTCGCGCAATGCGTCGATGGCGAGCCCCTGCATACGCACGAGCCAGCCGATGCCGCCGCCGAGGGCGAGGCCGCCCACGCCGACGTCGCGGGTGTCGCCCGAGCTGATGCCCAGGCCGTGCGGGGCCAGGGCCGCCGCGACGTCGCCCCAGCGGGCGCCGCCGCCGACGCTGACGCGGGCGGCGGCGTCGACCTCGATCGCGGTGAACTCGGCGAGGTCGACGACGAGTCCGCCGTCGACGGGGAGGAGGCCGTGCCCGCCGCTTCGCACGGCGATGGGCAGGCCTGCCGCCGCGGCGAGGCCGACTGCGGCCGCGACCTCTTCGGCGGTGTGCGGTCGCACGACCGCTTCGGGTTCGCCGACGCCGGCGAAGACGGTGCGGCCCGAGTCGTATTCGGATGCGCCGGGACCATGCGCCCGGCCTGGGATTCGCTCACTCAGTTCGGAGAGAAGAGACATTTCGTCAGTTTGCCAGCGACCCGCGACATCCGGAACGGTGCTCGCTCTGCGCTGAATCGGTGCGTTCGCATGCACCGATGCGGGTGTCGGCGGAGCGGCGTACGGTGGCGCGCATGACGTTCAACGACGGCCTCGTCACGGCCAACCTCTCGATCTCGCTCGACGGCTACGTCGCCGGGCCGAACCAGACGCTCGCCGATCCGCTCGGCGCCGGTGGCGAAGACCTGCACCGTTGGATGTTCGAGCAGCCCGACGAGAACGCCGCGATCGTCGAGCAGATCCTCGCGCCGCGCGCCTACATCATGGGCCGCAACATGTTCGGGCCGATCCGCGGCGAGTGGACCGACGACGAATGGAAGGGCTGGTGGGGCGAGAACCCGCCGTACCACGGCCCGGTCTACGTGCTCACGCATCACCCGCACGACCCGATCCCGATGGAGGGCGGCACCACCTTCCACTTCGTCACGACGGGCATCGACGACGCGCTCGCCCAGGCGCGGGCGGCGGTCGGCGACGACGCGCGCATCTCGATCGCGGGCGGCGCGAGCACCGTGCGGCAGTACCTCGCCGCGGGGCTCATCGACCGCATCATCGTCACGATCTCGCCGATGATGCTCGGCGGAGGTGAGCGGCTCTTCGAGGGCTTCGACGACCCCGGCCTCACGCCGGTCGAGGTGCTGCATACTCCGCTCGCGACGCACATCACCTACGAGCGGCGGCGCTGACGAAGCGGCGGCGCTGACGGCCGGGTGGGCGGATGCCGCGGCATCCGCCCACCCGCCGGTCACTCGCCGCTCGGGTGCGCCCCTGCCGCGTCGACGACCCAGGCGTAGGCGAAGGCGCGCTCGCGCCAGGCGGCGTACCGACCCGAGACGCCGCCGTGCCCGGCCGCCATCTCGATCTTCAGCAGCGGCTCGGCGCCGACGTCGCGGAGCTTCGCGACCCACTTCGCCGGCTCGACGTAGAGCACGCGGGTGTCGTTCAGCGAGGTCACCGCGAGGATCGGCGGGTAGTGGTTGACGTGCACGTTCTCGATGGGGGAGTACGACTTCATGTACGAGTAGACCTCGTCGTCGTCGAGCGGGTTGCCCCACTCGTCCCACTCGATGACCGTGAGCGGCAGCGACGGGTCGAGGATCGAGGTCAGCGGGTCGACGAACGGCACCTCGGCGAGGAAGCCGGAGAAGTACTTCGGCGCGAGGTTCGCGACGGCGCCGATGAGCAGGCCGCCGGCACTGCCGCCCTGGGCGACGAGCCGGTCGGGGGCCGTGATGTCCTCATCGATGAGATGCCGGGCGACGGCGGCGAAGTCGGTGAAGGTGTTGCGCTTCTCGAGCTTCTTGCCGTGCTCGTACCAGAGCCGACCCATCTCGCCGCCGCCGCGCACGTGGGCCACGGCGAAGATCATGCCGCGGTCGAGCAGTGACAGGCGGGGGATGCCGAAGCCCGGGTCGATCGAGTGCTCGTACGAGCCGTAGCCGTAGAGCAGGGTCGGTGCGGGCGTGCCGAGGTCGATGAGGTCGTGCCGGTACACGAGGGACACCGGGATGCGCGTGCCGTCGTCGGCCGTCGCCCATTCGCGGCGCTGGGAGTAGCGGGTCGCGTCGTAGTCGCCGAGCACGGCCTGCCGCTTGCGGAGTCGCCGCTCGCCGGTCGCGACGACGACGTCGTAGACGGTGGAGGGGGTGACGAAGCTCGTGTACCCGATGCGCAGCGTCGGCTGCGCCCAGTCGGGGTTGCCCGAGAGGCCCACCGAGAACAGCGCCTCGTCGAACGCGAGCTCGTGCAGGGTGTCGTCGGGCGTGGCGCCGGCGGGGAGGCCGGCGGGCGGCACCTTCGCGACCGCGACGCGCGGCAGCCCCTCGCGGCGGTACTCGACGGCGACGAAGTCGCGGAACGCGTCGACGCCCTCGAGGCGCACGGCCGGGTCGTGCGGCAGCAGCACGCGCCGGTCGCCCTGCGGGTCGGATGCCGCGACGCTCACGAGCTCGAAGTTCACGGCGTCGTCGTTGTGCACGAGGAGCAGGCGGTCCTTGCCGCCGGCGATGACGTGCTCGACGTCGTACTCCACCCCGTCCTTCCGGGGCCAGACGACCGAGAACTCGCCCGTCGGCTCTGCGGCGTCGAGCAGCCACGTCTCGCTCGTGACGTTGGAGCCCGCCTCGATCACGAGGAACCTGCGGCTGCGGGTCACGCCGACGCCGAGCCAGAACCGCTCGTCGGGCTCGGTGAACACCGAGACGTCGTCGGATGCCGCGGTGCCGATCTCGTGCCGCCAGATGGTGTCGGGCCGCCACGACTCGTCGACCGTCGCGTAGAACACGTACCGCCCGCTCGGGTCGAAGGTCGCGCCGCTCGAGGTGCCCTCGATGACGTCGGAGTACTCGCGTCCCGAGCCGTCGAGCGAACGAAGCCGGATCGTGTACCGCTCGTCGCCCTCGAGGTCGATCGCGTAGAGGAGCGTCGCGCCGTCGGCGGTGACGTCGAAGCTTCCGAGCGAGTAGAAGTCGTGGCCCTGAGCCTCGACGTTGTCGTCGAGCAGCACCTGCTCACCGGGCAGGGGGGAGCCGGAGTCATCCGTCACCGGGGGTTCCCAGTCGTCGGGGCCGGCGGCGGGCACCCGGCAGTGGATGCCGTACTCGCGGCCCTCGACCGTGCGGGTGTAGTACCACCAGTCGCCCTCGCGGGTGGGCACGCTGAGGTCGGTCTCCTTGGTGCGGGTCGTGATCTCCTCGAAGATCTGCTCCTGCAGGATCGCGAGGTGCTCGGTCTTCGCCTTCGTGTAGGCGTTCTCCTCGTGCAGGTGCGCGAGCACCTCGGGATCGTCCTTGTCGCGCAGCCACTCGTAGTCGTCGACCACGACGTCGCCGTGGTGCACGCGTTCGATGGGTCGCTTGTCGGTCTTCGGCGGAGTCAGCACGCTCCCACGCTACGCCTCCACGCCCGGCCGGTGTCGACCGGCCCCGAAAACCGTGTTCAGCGTGGGAATCGGGCGCCTCGTCCAGGGTTCGCGGTATCGAAGTACTTAGGTTAGCCTTAGCTCAACCCACTCCGTACGACCCGGGAGACGCGCGTGCTCGCCAACTACCTGATCGGCCTTCGCGAGGGCCTCGAGGCAGGGCTCATCGTCGGCATCCTCATCGCCTACCTCGGCAAGATCGGCCGCCGCGACCTCTTCGGCCGTCTCTGGTTCGGCATCGGCATCGCGGTCGCCGTCTCGCTCGGTGTCGGCGCCCTGCTCACCTGGGGTCCGTACGCGATGACCTTCCAGGCGCAGGAGGTGCTCGGCGGCGTGCTCTCCCTCGTCGCGGTCGCCATGGTCACCTGGATGATCTTCTGGATGGGCACGCACGGGCGCACGCTCTCGGCGGAGCTGCGCGGCCAGATGGATGCCGCGATCGACCACTCATGGATCGCGATCGTGGTGCTCGGCGCCCTCTCGGTCGGCCGCGAGGGCATCGAGACGGCCCTCTTCGTGTGGGCGAGCGTCTCGGGCGGCAGCGACCCCGTGCTCGGCACCTTCGGCGCGGTGCTCGGCATCGTCACCGCGATCGTCATCTCGTGGGGCATCTCGCGCGGCCTCGTGCGCATCAACCTCTCGAAGTTCTTCACGTGGACGGGGCTCTTCCTCATCCTCGTCGCCGCCGGCGTGCTCTCGTACGGCATCGGCGACCTGCAGGAGGCGGGCGTCATCCCCGGCCAGGGCCAGCCCGCCTACAGCCTCACGGCGATCATCCCGCCGGGCGGCTGGTTCAGCGCCCTGCTCAGCGGCATCTTCAACTTCACGCCCGAGCCGACCTGGGCCCAGGTCATCGGCTGGGTCGTCTACGTCGCCGTCACGATGTCGCTCTACCTCGGCATGCTGCATCGGCGCAGCCGGCCGACGCCCGTCACGGCCGCCGCCCCGACCGCATCGGCCCCGACGCCCGCCGCGGCGAGTTGAACCCGACCACCCTCACGTCTCACTCCACCCCGACTCCAGGAGCATCCATGACCCGACGCGCCCTCGCGGCATCCGCTGCCGTGACCGCACTCGCGCTCGCCCTCACCGGCTGCGTCGCGAAATCCGACCTCGCCTCGGCGATCGCCGTCGACATCACCGATGACGGATGCGCCGTGGCCACCGCCGCCGCGCCCGCCGGCGCCGTGACGTTCACGCTCGCCAACGCCGGGTCCGACGTGAACGAGTTCGAGATCCTCGCCGACGACCAGCTGCGCATCGTGGGCGAGAAGGAGAACGTCACTCCGGGTCAGACGGTCGACTTCACCGCGCAGCTGGAACCGGGCACCTACTACACGGCGTGCAAGTTCCAGCAGGTCGGCGCTCCGGTCGGGCTCGCCGAGTTCACCGTCACCGGCGAGGCCTCCGCCGTCTCGGCCGACGACCAGGCGCTCTCCGACCAGGCCGTCACCGAGTACCTCGCCTACGTCCGCTCGCAGTCGGCCGAGCTGCTGCCGATCGTCGAGACGTTCGCCGCGGCCTACGCCGCCGGCGATGACGAGACCGCCCGCTCGCTCTTCGCCGCGACCCGCGTGCCCTACGAGCGCATCGAGCCCACGGCCGAGGCGTTCGGCGACCTCGACCCGAAGATCGACTTCCGCGAGGTCGACGCCGTCGCCGACGGCCTCGAGTGGACCGGCTTCCACCGCATCGAGAAGGACCTCTGGCCGCCGGCCGCCGGCGACCTCAACTCCGACGGGCAGGACGCCCTGAAGGACTGGGCGCCGTCGACGCCCGACGAGCGCCAGGCGTACGCCGACGGCCTCGTCGCGGATGTCACCGAGCTCCACGAGCTCGTGACCGCGACGGACTTCACGGTCTCGCTGGCCGACATCTCCAACGGTGCGATCGCCCTGCTCGACGAGGTCGCGGCGGGCAAGATCACCGGTGAGGAGGACTGGTGGTCGGGCACCGACCTCTCCGACTTCGCCGCCAACGTGCAGGGCGCCGGCGTCGCCTTCGGTGCGGTGCGGGCGCTCGCCGAGTCGAAGGGCGACGAGGGCACGGCCCTCGCGACCGAGATCGACGAGCAGTTCAGCTCCCTCGAAGCGGCGCTCGCCGAGTACGGCTCCCTCGAGTCGGGCTTCGTCGACTACGCGACGCTGACCGACGCCGACAAGAAGACGCTCAGCGACGAGGTCAACGCGCTCGCCGAGCCGCTCTCGCAGCTGACCGCCACGGTGCTCGGGGTCTGATGAGCGACTCACGTTCCTCGGCCGGTGACGCGCACAGCACGTCGCCGGCCGAGGCGCACCCCGGCACCGCGCCCGAGGCCGGCGCCGACTCGGCATCCGGGGTCAGCCGGCGCCAGCTGTTCGGCTTCCTCGGTGCGGGCGCGGCCGGCGCCGTGGTCGGCGCTGCGGCAGGGGCCGGCGTCGCGGTCGCAGCGACGAGCGGCGGGGCGGGAGCCGCGAGCCCCGCGGCATCCGTCTACCCGTTCTTCGGGGCGCACCAGGCCGGCATCGTCACCCCCGCGCAGGACCGACTGCACTTCGCCGCCTTCGACGTCGACGACACCCTCGACCGCGACGGGCTGATGGCACTGCTCACGGAGTGGACGGATGCCGCGGCTCGCCTGAGCCAGGGCCTCGAGGTCGCCGAAGGAGGGGCCGTCGGCGGCTCCGACTACGCGCCACCGGTCGACACCGGCGAGGCGCTCGGCCTGCCCGCGAGCGGCCTCACGATCACCTTCGGGTTCGGCCCGGGCCTCTTCGCCGATGCCTCGGGGGCCGACCGCTTCGGCCTCGCCGCCCGGCGCCCGGCGATGCTCGAACCGCTGCCGCGATTCCAGGGCGACGCGCTCGTGCCCGAGATCTCGGGCGGCGACCTCTGCATCCAGGCCTGCGCCGACGACCCGCAGGTCGCGGTGCACGCGATCCGCAACCTGAGCCGCATCGCCTTCGGGCGGGCGAGCCTGCGCTGGTCGCAGCTCGGCTTCGGCCGCACCTCGTCGACCTCGACGACGCAGGCGACCCCGCGCAACCTCTTCGGATTCAAGGACGGCACCGCGAACGTCAAGGCCGAGGAGACGGCGACCGTCGACGACCAGATCTGGGTGCACGCCTCCGACGAGCCGGCCTGGCTCGCGGGCGGCTCGTACCTCGTCGCCCGGCGCATCCGCATGATCATCGAGAACTGGGACCGCGTGCAGCTCGGCGAGCAGGAGATGCTCGTCGGGCGATCCAAGGGCGAGGGCGCCCCGCTCTCGGGCGGCACCGAGTTCACCGAGCCCGACTTCGAGAAGACCGGCGCGACCGATGCACCGCTCATCGACACGAACGCGCATGTGCGGCTCGCGCACCCGACGACGAACGGCGGGGCTCGTATGCTCCGCCGGGGATACAACTTCGTCGACGGCAACGACTCGCTCGGCCGGCTCGATGCAGGGCTCTTCTTCCTGTCGTTCCAGCGTTCGCCGCAGCAGTTCATCGACGTGCAGACGAGCCTCGCCCGCGACGGGTTGAACGAGTACCTGAAGCACGTCGGGTCGGCGATCTTCGCCGTGCCGGGCGGGGTCGCCGAGGGGGAGTTCGTGGGGCAGGCGCTCTTCGCCTGACGCGTCGCGTCGGATGCGTCGGCATCCGGGCGGCCTCAGTCGCCGACCTTCACGAGCCAGCGCCCGCCGCCCTGGTCGATGAGCACCCCGCTGACCCGGAGGCCGTCGTCGCGCTCGGCCGTGAAGGCGATCGGCGGCAGGCCGCCCCCCGTCACGCTCATCCCGGCCTCGAACGTGGGCGAGACGTAACCGAGCTCCTCGAGCGCCTGCTCGCGGGCCTGCGTGTCCCAGATGCCCGAGAGCACCCAGGCCATGGCGCCGGCGGTGAGCGCCGAGACGAGGAAGATCACGAACCCGAGCTCGCGCAGCGGCTTCGAGCGGCGCCGGGTGCCGATGATCGAGAGGACGACGCCCGCGAGGAGGGCGACGACCGGGATCGCGACCGGCCAGGGGTTCCACGGGGCGATCGTGATGATGACGTCGGCGACCTCGGCGGTCACCGTCATCCGGTCTTCGTCCAGTCGAGGTTGACGACGTCGCCGATGTAGACGTTCTCGCCGTAGTCGTGCACCTGCGGGTTCATGCGCAGCAGTTGCTGCTGTGGCAGGTCGAAGCGCTGCGCGATGTCGAAGAAGCTGTCGCCCGAGACGACGACGTAGCTGATCGGCATGCCCGCGCCGTCGAGCGTCGGGGTGCCGTTGGCGCCGTCGCGCACGCCGAGGTCGACCGCCGGGCCGGGTTCGTAGACGGGTGCCGGCGCGTTCGGCACCGGTTCGGGAGCGGGCGCCGGGGCGGGTTCGACGGGCGCCGCGGTCGGCGTCGGCGTCGGCGTCGGGGTGGGGGTGGGCGTCGCCGTGACGGTCGCGACGATCGTGACCGGAGGAGGAGCCGGGGCGGCGACGCATCCGCTCAGCAGCAGTGCGCCCGACATCGCGACCATGCTCACGGCGACTGGCACCGCACCTCTGCCGACTGCTCGACGCACCGGGCCTCCAACCGTAGGGTGGCGTGCCACCCTCGGCGCGCCGGTCGGTTCACCCTATCTGCTGGGGGAGGGCTCGCGACAGTGAGCCGAAGGTCGTATTCGCGCAGGGATTCCGGCCCGGTTCACGCCGTCGGTCCGGGCGGGTGGAGCGAGGAGGACCGGCGACCGGCGAGGTCGTCGAGGATGGCGGTGCGGATGCGGGCCAGCCCCTCGACGAGCCGGGTGTCGCTCGGCGCCGCGTAGCCGAAGACGATGCCGGGGGGCTCGTCGCCGGGCACCGCCGAATAGTCCGAGAGCGGCGCGACGGCCACGCCCTCGCTCGCGAGCCGGGTCACGAGGGCAGCGGATGCCGCGGCATCCGGCAGCTCGACCACCGCGTGCAGCCCGCCCGCGAGCCCGGAGAGGGGCGCACCCGGCAGGCCGTCGAGCGCGGCGAGCACGAGCTCGCGCCGATGGGCGTACTCGCGCCGCGAGACCGCGATGTGCCGGCGCACGGCGCCGCTCGCGAGCAGCTCGGCGATCGCGTGCTGCGCGACGCCGGGCACCGGGCAGGCCTCGTCGTCGCGGGCCCCGGCGATCGCTTCGCGGAGCGCGTGGTTCGTCGGCGGCAGCACGAGGTAGCCGAGCCGGATCCACGGCGTCAGCACCTTCGAGAAGCTGCCGACGAGCACGACCCGGCCGCTGTCGTCGAGGGAGGCGAGCGCCGGCAGCGGAGGTCCGAGGTGGCGGAACTCGCTGTCGTAGTCGTCCTCGATCACGAGGCCGCCCGTCTCCCTCGCCCAGGCGATGAGCTCGAGGCGCGTCGAGACTGGCAGCCGGCCCCCGAGCGGGTACTGGTGGCTCGGGGTGACCAGGACGGCGTCGGGCGGGCCGGGCAGTCGGCGCAAGGCGGCGACGTCGAAGCCGTCGCGGTCGACGGCGACGGGCGCAGTTCGCGCGCCCCGCCGCGCGAACAGGCGCCGTGCCGACGGGTAGCCGGGATGCTCGATCGCGATCACGGGCGCCCGCCCGGCGAGGTGGGCCGCGACGGATGCCACGAGCCCGAGCGCCTCGCTCGTGCCCGCGGTGACGACGATGTCGTCGGGCGAGCAGGCGAGTCCGCGCGCATGCCGGAGGTGGTCGGCGATCTCGGCGCGCAGCCGTGGCACGCCGAAGAGCGGCGGGGGATCGGGCGAGACGTCGAGCGCGGCGGCGTGCCGCCAGGCCGCCCGCCAGGCGCGGGTGTCGATGCGGGAGGTCGAGGGCCGGCCGGGCAGCAGGTTGATGCGCGGCTCCTCGTGCGCTGCGGTCGTGGGAGCTGCCGGTGCCGGTGTCGTGGCCGCCGGTGCGGATGCCGCGGCATCCGTCGTCCGATCGGGGCGCGGCTGGATCTCGGCGACGCGCGTCGCCGCCCCCTGCCTGGTCTCGAGGTAGCCCTCGCCCACGAGCTGGTCGTAGGCCGAGACGACGGCGCTCCGCGAGACGCCGAGTGCGCTCGCGAGGGCGCGGGTCGACGGTACGGGGTCGCCGGGGCGGAGGTCGCCGGTCAGCACGCCCTGCCGCAGCGCGGCAACGAGCTGGGCGCCGATGGGCGTGCCGGAGGTGCGGTCGAGGTCGATGATCGGTCCGTCCACGGGGCTCCTCACTGGACTGGTCGGATTTGCGAGAACTGGACTGCGAGTGCGACCAGTGTACGGCGGAGACTCGTGCTGTGACCACGATCGACCACGCATCCCCAGCACCCGCGCCCCGACGCATCCGCCGCATGTCGGAGCGCCAGACGACCGACCGCGCCGCGCTCTTCGAGCTCCTCGACACCGAACTCGTCGGCCATCTGGCCGTCGCCGCCGACGGCGTGCCCGTCGTCGTGCCGATGGGTTACGCCCGCGACGGCGAGTACCTGCTCGTGCACGGCTCGACCGGCGGTGGGTTCGCGTTGCGCGCGGCATCCGAAGGACGGACCGTGGCCTTCGCCGTGACCGCGCTCGACGGGCTCGTGTTCGCCCGCTCGCTCTTCGACAGCTCGATGAACTACCGCAGCGCCGTCGTCTACGGCGTGCTCGAGCCCGTCGAGGGCGATGCGGCGGATGCTGCGCTGCTCGCGCTCTCCGAGCGGCTCATGCCCGGCCGCTCCGCCGAGGTGCGCGCCATGACCCGCAAGGAGATCGCCGCCACCCGGGTGCTCCGGCTCCGGCTCGACGACGTCGTCATGAAGACGAGGGCCGCCGGCGCGTCGGAGGCGGCCGACGACGGCGAGGACCACTCGGTCTGGGCGGGCGTCGTGCCGCTCGCCCGCGCGTGGGGCGCGCCCGAGCCCTCGGTGCTGACCCCGGCAGGTACCCCGACACCGGAGTCGGTGGTCGCCCTGACGACGACGGCCGCACACCACGGCAGGCTTCACTGAGGTTTCGTCAGATTCTTGAGATGTGCAGGAGGGAGGTGCGCCATGTTCTCGATACTGTTCCTCGCCGTGCTCGCGATGGTCGCCGTCGTGGCGATCTCCGCTGCATTCGTGCAGTTCGGTCGCGACGGCTACCGCCGCACGCCGACGATCCTCGGCTGAGCGCCGCGCTCGACTGAGCGGCCTCCTCAGGCGGATCTGAGGTGCCGACGCACGAATATAGGGCGATCGCCCGATGAGCCCCAGGCGCCTCAGAGCGCACGCTGGAGGCATCCGGTCGAACGATCGGAACGACCCAGGAGGGGATCATGCAGTTCTCTGCGGATTTCATGGCACTGCACGCGCACCAGACCGACGTGCACCGCGCCGAGCGTGAGCTCGGCATGCAGCGGGCGGTCGACGAGGCGGGTTCCGGCGACGCGGGGGCGTCGCCGGAACCGGCTCGACGCCGCGGTCACCTGCACCGCGCACCGCGCCTCGCCCTGCGGTGATCGCGACGGCCATCGCGCAGGCGACGGCATCGACGGACGTGCCGGCGACCGCTTCGGAGATTCCGCCGAGCGCGATCACGGATGCCTCGGCGGCTGCCGCTGTCGGAGGGACGTGGCACGATGAGATCGTGACCACGTCAGCGGCGGCCATGGTCGGCCGTGACGCCGACCTCGCGAGGCTCAACGAGCGCCTCGACGAGGTGCGCGCCGGCGCGCCCTTCACGGTCGTCATCGGCGGCGAGGCGGGCATCGGCAAGACCCGGCTGGTGCGTGAGTTCGAGCGCGGGCTGCCGTCAGACGTGCGACTCCTCGCCGGGCAGTGCGTCGACCTCGGCAGCGTCGCGGCACCGTACGCGCCCGTGAAGGCGGCGCTGCGCACTCTCGTGGCCGACCTCGGTCCCGAACGGGTGCTCGAGGCGGCCGGCCCCGGTCGGCCCGCGCTCGCGGCGCTGCTGCCCGAGCTCGCGGCATCCGACCCCGAGGCCGCTGCGGTCGCAGCTCCGGCCGGCGTCGGCGCGGCGACCGGCCAGCTGCACGAGGGCATCGCGGTGCTGCTCGAGACGGTCTCGCGCGAGCGACCGGTGGTGCTCCTCATCGAAGACCTGCACTGGGTCGACACGGCGACGCTCGCGCTGCTGCGGTTCCTCATGCGCGCGCTCGGCTCGAGTCGGGTGCTCACGGTGCTGACCTATCGCAGCGAAGACGTCACGAGGGGGCATCCGCTGCGCGCCTTCCTCTCCGAAGCGGAACGCGATCGCTGGGTCGAGCGACGCGACCTCTCACGGCTCTCCCGCGCGCAGGTGCGCAAGCTCACGAAGTCGCTCGTCGGCGAGCCGCCCACCGACTCGGTCATCGACACCGTCTTCCGGCGCAGCGACGGCGTGCCGTTCTTCGTCGAAGAACTCGTCGGCCTCGACGGCTGCCGAGACGAGGGCGAGTTGCCCGACACGCTGCGCGAGCTGCTGCTCGCGCGATACGAGCGGCTCAGCGATCCGGCGCAGGCGCTGCTGCGAGTCATCAGCGCGGGCGGCGTGCGCATCTCGCACGCCCTGCTCGAGACGGTCTTCGACGGCACGGCCGACGATCTCGACCTCGCCGCCCGCGAGAGCGTGCTCGCCGGCGTGCTCACGATCGACGGCGACGACTACGCGTTCCGGCACGCCCTCGTGCGCGAGGCGATCCTCGCCGACCTGCTGCCCGGCGAGCGGGCGAGATTCCACTCGCGCTACGCCGAGGCCTACGAGACGGCGGCGGCCGCCGGCACCCGGCGCCTCGCGGCCGAGATCTCGTTCCACTGGCTCGGCGCGCACGATGCCGCGCGTGCCTTCCCGGCGACGATCCATGCGATGCGCGAGGCACGTGCCGCCGCTGCCTACAGCACCGCCGCGCAGCTCGGCGAACGGGCGATCGGCCTGTGGGACGTGGTGCCCGAGCCCGAGCAGGCGTCGGGCATGACGAAGCTCGAGCTCATGGGGCGCACCGCATCGCACCTCCGCAATGCGGGCGAGGGTGAGCGGAGCCTCGCACTCGTGAAGGCCGCACTCGCCGAGTGCCCGCGCGACGAGCCGCAGTACCCCCGATTCCTGCGCGACAAGGCCATGGACCTCGCCAGCGTGGGGCGGCCAGGGTCGATCCCGGTGCTCGAAGAGGCGCTCGAAGTGCTCGGCGAGCGTCCGAGCGAACTCCGTATGACGGTGCTCATCGTGCTCGCCGGTCGGTTCATGATCGAAGGGCGTCTCGACGAGGCCGTCGACACCGCCGAGCGCGCGCTCGAGGTCGCGCTCGAGGTCGAATCGCCGCGCTATGCGTCGCTCGCCGCCAACGTCGCCGCCGTCAGCCGGGCGAGCCGCGGCGAGGTCGAGGCGGGGTTCGCCGGCCTCGAGCGCGCGAAGGAGCTCTCGCACGGCGACGGCGCGGCGATGCTGCGCTACTGGGTGAACGCCTCCGACCTGCACTTCCTCGTCGGCAACTACGCCGAGGCGGTGCGCCTCGCCGAAGAGGGGCTCGAGCAGGCGCGGGCGCAGGGCGTCGAGCGCAGCTCCGGCCTGATCCTGGCCTCGAACGCCGTCGACCCGCTCTTCGCACTCGGCGAATGGGATCGCGCGGCAGCGCTGATCGAACGCGCGCTCGCCCTCGACCCGCCCGGGCCGTTCGGGGTGTACCTGCAGCGGGCGCGCATCTGGTCGATCCTCTGGCTCGGCGAGCCGGTGCGGGCCGCCGAGCAGTTGCGCAGGGTCCGCCCGACGATGACCGAGATCATGGAGGTCGAGGAGCAGACCCGGCTCAGCGTCAGCCGCGTCGCCGCCGAGGTCGCGCTCGCCGCCGGCGACATCGCCGGCGCCTGGCGCGACGCCAAGCGGGTGCTCGATGAGCCCGAGGCGCCGCTGCCCGGCTACGGCCTTCCACTCGTCTGGGTCGCGGCTCGCGTCGTCGGTGCCGCCCGAGCGGGTGCCGCCGAGCGGGCGGGCGGCATCCCCGATGTCCTCGCCGCCGAGATCGGTGCGGCCGAACCGGCGCTCCGCCAGGTGCTCGCCGGCATGCGCAGCTGGCCCACGCAGTCGATCTGGGCAGCGTTCTTCGAGGCCGAACTCGCCGAGGCGCCCGACGGTTCGCCCGGATCCGACGCCGAGGCATGGCGGGCCGCTGCGCAGGCCGCGGCCGCGCCCACGGCACCCGGCTACCTCGCGCCCTACGCCCTCACCCGCCAGGGCGAGGCCGAACTCGCGGCGGGCGACCGTGCTGCCGCGAAGGTCACCCTGCAGAGCGCCTTCGACCTCGCCCTCAGCGGCGGGGTCGGCGCGGTGCGCGATCGCGTCGAGCAGGTCGCCGCGGCCGCAGGGCTCTCGCTCGACGGCGGCATGGGCTCGGGTCGGGCCAAGGCCGGGGCGGGTGCCGGGCCGGGCATCGCGGGCACGGTGGCACCCGACGACGACGTCATCGCCGAGCTCACCGCCCGCGAGCGTCAGGTGCTCGAACTCATCGCCGAGGGGCTCAGCAACCGCCAGATCGGCGAGCGGCTCTTCATCAGCGGCAAGACCGCGAGCGTGCATGTGTCGGCGATCCTCCGCAAGCTCGGGGCGTCGACCCGCACCGAGGCGGCGTACCGCGCCGGCGTGCTCCACTGACGCGTCGTCGTCGTCGCTGCGGCCGACCCGACGGGCCGCTCCGTGTCAGCGCGCCGGCTGGAAGCTCCGCGCCACGTCGATGAGGATGCGCGTGCCGAACCCGGTCGCGCCCTTCGAACGCCACGAGTCGTCGGCATCCGACTGCATGGTGCCCGCGATGTCGAGGTGCGCCCACGGCGTCGTGCCCACGAAGTGGTCGAGGAAGAGCGCCGCCGTCGTCGCCCCGGCGAAGGTGCCGCCGAGGTTCGAGAGGTCCGCGACATCCGAATCGAGCTGCTTGCGGTACCGGCGTTCGAGCGGCATCCGCCAGACCTGCTCGTCGGTCGAAGCCGAGGCGCGCTCGACCGAGGCCAGCGTCGACTCGTCGTTGCCGAAGAGCGCGGCGGTCGAGGTGCCGAGCGCCATGAGGGCGGCGCCCGTGAGCGTGGCGATGTCGATGATCGTGTCGACGCCCTCCTCGTTCGCGAGGGCGATGGCGTCCATCATCACGAGCCGGCCCTCGGCGTCGGTGTTCTTCACCTCGACGGTCGTGCCGTTCCGGGCGGTGAGCACGTCGCCGAGCTGGTATGCCGAGCCCGACGGCATGTTGTCGGTGCACATGAGCCAGCCGGTCACGGTCGCGGTGGCCCGCAGCGCCCGCAGCGCGGTGAAGGCGCCGAGCACGGATGCCGCGCCGCCCATGTCCATCTTCATGAGCAGGTGCATCGGGTCGGAGGGCTTCAGGCTGATGCCGCCCGAGTCGTACATGATGCCCTTGCCGACGAGCCCGAGATGCCCCGTCGAGGTGCCGGCGGGCGTGTAGCGCAGCTTCACCATGCGTGGTTCCTCGGTCGAGCCGCGGTTGACGCCGAGGAGGCCCCCGCAGCCGAGCTCGATGAGCTGCTGCTTGTCGAACACCTCGACCTCGAATCCGAAGCGTGCGCCGAGCGACACGGCGACGTCGGCCAGGTCGGTGGCGGTGAGGTGGCCGGGGGGAGTGTTGGCGAGGTCGCGCGCCACGTTCGCCGCGCGCGCGGTGACGATTCCGACGGCGACGCCGGCGGCCAGCTCGACGGCGCCGGTCGTCGCCGGAAGCACGTCGCCGATCCGCAGCGCGAGCCGCTCGAGCGCTGCCCCCGGCGGCGTCGTCGAGCGCCCCGTGTAGCGGTAGCGGCCGAGGGCGGCGCCCTCGGCGATCGCCTGGCCGGCCGCGGCTCGCTCGAGCGTGCCGAGTGCGGGGATCTCGAATCCGATGCGCGAGAACTTGGCGGCAGCGCGAACGAGGGTCGCCGTCGCGTCGCGCAGCCCGTTGATCGTGAGTTCGGCCGCCGGCCCGCCGCCGACGAGCACGACCGGCTCGGCGCCGGGAACGTACAGCGTCTGCCCGACCTTCGCCTCGAAGCCGGCGCGCTCCCGGGCGGCCTGGTCGAGTCCGGCGATCGACTCGGCTTCGGGCACCGGGGTGGTGACGAGCACGCCCGTCACCTCGACGTCGGTCAGTGCCTCGTCGAGCACGACGGCGGGGGAGTGGGCGAGCGACGACACCGCGTCGAAGTCGCCGGGGATGAGCTTGTTCGCGCTGCGGGTCATGCCAGCGCCTCCTTCTGGTCGAGGTCGTCGAGGCTGAGTCCATCGAGGTCGTTGACGTCGTCGAGGTCGACGGGGTCGATCGGGTCGTCGTCGTCGGGTTCGAGCTTCTCGGGCAGTTCGTCGCGGCGGCGCCCGGGCATGCGGGTCGCCGGCACGATCGCGAGGAGCGAGAGCGCCGCGAGGCCGAGCAGCGACACCTTGAGCGCCTGCAGGCGGGCTTCGGCGTTGACCGCGATGGCGGCGTCGAGCTGCGGACCGGTCGCCCGGGACTCGAGCGCGGCCGCGAGCTGCTCGTTCGTGAGGAAGTCGGCCTCGTTGATGTTCACCTGCGCGATGAGCTCGTCGGAGATCTCGGGGTGCTCCTGCGCGCCGCTCAGCAGCAGCGTCGAGAGCATGCCCACGGCGAACGCCGTGGCGACCGCGATGCCGACGCTGCCCGAGAGGTTGTGCACGAGCCCGCGCCAGGCGCCGACGTCGCCGGCGAGCTGCTTCGGGGCGGAGGAGAGCAGGGTGTTGAAGACGAGGGCGACGATCGCGCCCTGGCCGAGGCCGAGCAGGATGAGTCCGGCGACGACGAAGCCCTGGCTCCACTCGCCGCGCACGGTGAAGGCGAGGAGCGTGAGAGCCGACGCCACCACGACGAAACCGGCGCTCGCGATCGCCTTCGGCGTGAACCGGCCGTAGAGGGAGGCGACGAACGTCGAGGCGAGGAAGATCGAGAGCGTGTAGGGGATGATCGAGAACGAGGTCTCGATGCTCGACCGGCCCTGCACGACCTGGATGTAGAGCGGGATCAGGAAGTTCGCCGCCGTGCCGACGAAGAGCATGATCGCCATACACGCCGTGATCGCCCGCTCGGAGCCGGTCGCGAGCACGCGCAGGTCGAAGATCCGCGGCTTGCCCTCGCGGCCGCGGCGCCGCAGCCACGAGAAGAACACCTGGCCGACGACGAGGCCGGCGATCACGAGCAGCGGCGCGGGCGAGATGCCGAGGACGTCGAAGGGAGCCTGGCTCGTCGCGAGCCAGACTCCCCAGGTGGAGAGCCCCGAGAAGCCGAAGCTCAGGAGGATGACGGCGACGGCCGCGAGGATCGCACCGGTCCAGTCGATCGAGAGGCCGGGTTGCGCCGGCACCCGCTTGAGCCCGAAGCTCAGCACGAGGTTGACGACGGCGAGGCCGACCATGAGCACGAACGACCAGCGCCAGCCGATCGTGTTCGCGAACCAGCCGGCGAGGAGGAGCGCCAGCACGCCTGCTGCGGGGATCGCCGCGGCGAGGAGGCCGATCGCCCTGCCCTGCTGCGGGCCGTGGTAGTTCGTGGCGATGAAGACGGTGAGCGCCGGGGCGATGAGGGCGATGACCGCACCCGACGAGGCCTGCGCGATGAAGAGCATCGCCGGCGAGACGCTGAGGGCGACGCAGAGCATGGCCACGCCGTGGATCGCGACGGCGATCTGGAAGACGCCGCGGCTGCCGAACCGCGAGCCGACCTTCGCCCCGAGCAGGATGAACGCCGCCATCGCGAAGGTGCCGGCCGTGATCGCCGTGCCGACCGAGCTCGCCGGGGTGTCGAGGTCGGTCGTGATGCCGGCCATCGAGACCGTCAGCGCGTTCACGGCGAACGAGGCCTGGATCTGCGTCATCACCACGACGATGAGCGCGAGCCACGAGGTCTTCGCGATCGGAGCGGCAACGGAAGCTTCGGCCTGCATGCTCATGAACGTCCCCTCGAGGTCCAGTTGCTCCTGCTGCTCACCGTAGCGCCACCGGGGCCGTCGGCGATACGGCGCGGGCGTTGAGCCTCGCGGGCGGCCGAGACTACAGTGAGCGACATGACAGCCGGGGGGTGGGTGCGGGTCGTCGGCGCGATCGGCGCGCTCGCCGTCGCCGGCTGGTTCGGGGTCGTATGCCTCGGGTTCGCGCCGCCCGCGGCCTGGGCGACCGCGCCGGTCGAGGAGCCGCTGCCGACGGATCAGCCCCTCGAATCGACGCCTCCCGCCACCGAGCCAGAGCCCGACCCGGAGCCCACTCCGACCACCGAGCCGGAGCCGACCGAGGAGCCGGTCCCGACCACGCCGCCCCCCACCACCGAGGCGCCAGCGACCGAGGCGCCGCCGACGCCGACCGAGACGCCGTCGCAGGCGCCCGTGCTCGAACCCGTCCCGCCGTCGGTGCTCGACGACGACGCCGTGTCGCCGTGGTCGTGGATCATCGCCTCGCTCGTGCTGCTCGCGAGCGCCGCCGTGCTCTTCGCGATCCGCAGGCCGGGGGCGGCCGAGCAGGAGTCGGAGACCGGCCCCGTCGCCACGGGGGTGCTCACGCCGGGCGGGCCCGCGCCGGGCACCACCCCGCCGCCCGCGGTCACCCTCGCCGCGATGGAATCGGTGGGCGAGGCGATGATCGACGCCGGGTACTCCGTGACGACCGTGCACACCGCCCTGCTCGACATCGCCACGGTGAACGCCGCCCCGGCGACCGAGATCATCGTCTTCCCGACCGCGCTGATCGTGTCGTCCCGCGGCGTCGGCGAACTCAGCACCGGTGCCGTCGCGAGCGGCAACAGCAAGCTCACGCTCGCGCAGATCGACGAGCTGAACCGCACGGTCGAGGGCGCCCGCACCGGTGCCATCGACCCGGCGACGACGCGGCGCCGCATCCGGAAGCTCCGCGGGCAGCCGCTGCCGTACTCGCCGGTGCAGCGGGTGGTGGCGTACGCCCTGCTGTCGGCAGGGCTCTCGGTGCTGCTGGGGGCTTCGTGGGCGGGGGCCGGGGTCGCCGCCGTGCTCGGCGTGTTCGCGGGCGCCGCACAGCTCATCTCCGCCCGGGCTCCGCGCGACTACCAGGCGCTCGTGACGGTGGCGATCGCGTTCGTCGTCTCGATCGCCGTGTTCCTGCTCATCAGGTTCGGGCTCGACCCCGGCGTGCTGCCGGCCCTCATCGCACCGCTCGTCACGCTGCTGCCGGGCTCGCTCCTCACGACCGGCGTCATCGAGCTCGCGACGGGCCAGATGATGTCGGGCGGCGGCCGCCTCGCCGCGGGCACCATGCAGCTCGTGCTGCTCGCGGTGGGCATCGTCGGGGCGGCCGCGCTCGTGGGGGTGCCGCGCATCGACTTCACGACGGCGTCCCAGCCGATCGGTCCGATCGCGCCCTGGATCGCCGTCGCGGTGTTCGGCGTCGGCATCGTCGTCTACAACTGCGGTCGCCGCGACTCGATCGTCTGGATCCTGCTGGTGCTCTACTCGGCCTACGGCGCGCAGGTCATCGGCGACGTCTTCCTCGGCGGCGTGCTGTCGGCCTTCGTCGGGGCGCTCGTGATGACGCCGGTCGCCGTGCTCGTGGCACGGCAGCGCACGGGCCCACCCGCCGTCGTGAGCTTCCTGCCCGCGTTCTGGCTGCTCGTGCCCGGGGCGATCGGGCTCGTCGGCGTCGCTACCATCCTCGGCGGCGACCAGGCCGGTGCGGACACCCTCGTGACGACGGCATCGACCATGGTCGCGATCGCCCTCGGCATCCTCGCCGGGTCGGCCATCACGAGCCGGTTGCGGTCGTCGCGCGGACCCCTCCTGTAGCGGATGCCCCGCGGCTAGTCTGTGCCCATGGACCCCGTCGCGACCACGCTCGTCATCCTGGCGCTCGCGATCATCGCGTTCATGTCGAACCGCGTGCCGCTCGGCATCGTCGCGATCGGCGTCTCGGTGGCCCTCTGGCTCACCGGCATCCTCGATCTCGGACAGGCGCTCGCCGGATTCGGCGACCCCACGGTGATCTTCATCGCCGCCCTCTTCGTCGTGAGCGAATCGCTCGACTCGACGGGGGTCACGGCGTGGGCGGGGCAGCAGGTCATCGGCCGGGCGGGCACGAAGCGCGGGCCGCTGCTGCTCGTCGTGTGCCTGTTGGTGGCCGGCGTCACCGCGCTCATCAGCGTGAACGGGGCGGTGGCGGCGCTCATCCCGGTGGTCGTCGTCGTCGCGACCCGCGCCGGCATCGCGCCCTCGCAGATGCTCATGCCGCTCGCATTCTCGGCGCACGCCGGGTCCTTGCTCGCCCTCACGGGCACGCCCGTGAACATCATCGTCAGCGAGGCGGCGGCCGACGCCGGCGCGCGCCCGTTCGGCTTCTTCGAGTTCGGACTCGTCGGGGTGCCGCTCGTGGTCGGCACGCTGCTGATCATCTCGCTCCTCGGGCGTCGCCTGCTCCCCGAGCGGGCCGCGACGAGCCTGCCGCAGGACGTCAGCGCGCACGCCCGCACGCTGCGCGAGCAGTACCACCTGCCCGAGGGCACCGAACTCATCGGCGTGCGCGAAGGGGCGACCGAGGTCGTCGTGGCACCGCGCTCCTCGCTCATCGGGCTGCACCTCTTCCCGGGCATGTGCACGCCGAGCGGTGATCTCGTCGTGCTCGCCGTGCAGCGGGGCGGTGAAGACCTCGTCGGCACCGACGCGCTGCTGCAGGCCGGGGACACGCTGCTCGTCACCGGCCCGTGGGGCGAGCTCGAGCGCAACACCGCCGGCCCCGACGTGCTCGTCGTCGACGACCCGGCGACGATGCGCCGCTCGGTGCCGCTCGGCGCCGGCGCGAAGCGCGCGATCGTGATCCTCGCGGCGATGGTGGTGCTGCTCGCCACGGGCCTCGTGCCTCCGGCGATCGCGGGGCTCGCCGCGGCATCCGCTCTCGTGCTGACCAGGGTCGTGAGCCCGACGCAGGCCTATCGCAGCATCTCGTGGACGACGGTCGTGCTCGTCGCCGGCATGATCCCGCTGTCGACGGCGTTCATCTCGACGGGCACGGCCGACCTCATCGCCGGCGGCCTGCTCGGTCTCGTGGGCGATGCCTCGCCGCACCTCGCGCTGTTCGCGATCTGCGCGCTGACGATGGTGCTCGGCCAGCTCATCTCGAACACGGCGACGGTGCTCATCGTGGCGCCTGTCGCGGTCGTCGTCGCCGCCGACCTCGGGGTCTCGGTGCTGCCGTTCATGATGGCGCTCACGGTCGCGGGGGCGGCGTCGTTCCTGACGCCCGTCGCGACGCCGGCGAACACCATGGTGCTCGAGCCCGGCGGCTACCGCTTCGGCGACTACTGGCGGCTCGGGCTGCCGCTGCTCCTGCTGTTCCTCGTCGTCGCGGTGTTCTTCGTGCCGTTCGTCTGGCCGTTCTGAGTGCATGATGGAGCCCATGCCGGTTCAGTTCGTCATCCGCCCCGCGGTCATCGCCGATGCCCCGGGCATCACTCGCGTTCACTGGGACAGCCACCAGTCGACGTACGTCGAGCCGGGTCGGGTGCCGCGCGACAAGGTCGAGGGGTGGACGTACGCCGATCGCATCAGGGCCTGGACGACGAACCTCGCGATCGCGAACGATGTCTACCCGGCGCCAGAGGGGTTCCATCGCATGGAGATCCAGGTGGCGGTCGTGGGCGGCGAGCACGACGGCGAGCACGGCGGCGAGATCGTCGGCTGGGCGAACACCAGCACCGGCCGCGATGCCGACCGGCCCCGCGAGCTCGAGCTCGAGGGACTCTACGTGCTCGACGAGTTCCACGGCCGGGGTGTCGGGCAGGCGCTGCTCGACGCGGCGATCGGCGATCGGCCGGCCTACCTGTGGGCGCTCGCCGACAACCCGAGGGCGCACGCGTTCTACCGACGGAACGGGTTCGAGCCCGACGGCACCTCGAAGGTCGACGACTTCTGGCAGGTGCTCGAGGTGCGGCTCGTGCGCTGAGCCGCCCTGCCGGCCGTCAGCTCCCGCCCGCGGACGGGCGGGTTGGAACCCGCAGCAGCGCGCCTTCGTGGCGCACGGTCGCGGCGGCGATCGCCATCGCCGACTCGAGCGCGGCGGCCCAGTCGCTCGCGTCGCTCGGCAGCCCGTGCACCGCGAGGTGGTGCACGACCGCCGAGAGCGTGGCATCCCCGGCGCCCATCGTGTCGACGACCGCTCCCGGCAGTTCGACGATGCCGGCGTGCACCGCCGCATCGTCGGCATGGAGGGCGGCGCCCTCGCGTCCTGCGGTCGCCAGCACGGCCGGGGTGCGCGGCGACGCGGCATCCGTCGCGGCCCCGCCCGTCGCAGGCGTGCGCAGCCGCTCGACGAACGCCGGAAGCGGAGCACCGAGCAGCAGCTCCGCGTCCTCGTCGCCGACCTTCACGAGCATCGCGTCGCGTGCGGCGACGGTGAAGTTCTCGAGGAACGCCTCGCGATCGTGCAGCATGCCCGCGCGCGGGTTGCCGTCGATCACGAGCCGTTCGCCCGGGCGGGCGATCGCGTCGCGCAGCTCGGCGACCTGCTCGGCGTCGTCGAACGGGAAGCAGCTGACGACGACGAGGTCGGCCTCGTCGATCGCGGCACGGGTCGCCTCGTCGAAGCGGATGCTGCGCCGCTGCGCGGCCTCGTTGAACTCGTAGCGCGGCTCGCCGTCGGTGCGGTCCGAGACGGCCCTCGAGGTGCCGAGTGCCGACGGGCTCTCGACGAGGCGCACGCCGTAGTCGCGCAGGTACGAGCGGATGCGGGTGGCGGGCTCGTCGTCGCCGAGCATCGCGACGAGCGTCACGTCCTCGCCGAGGAGGGCGAGTCCGACCGCGACGTTGAGGGCGGCCCCGCCGACGAACTCGCGGGCGCCGCGCTGGTCGCGCAGCTCGTCGATGAGCGCGTCGCCGATGACGGTGATGCGCGCGCTGGGATCCACGTCGTGCCGTGACATCGCTCAGCCCTCCGTTCGTGGCGTGATTTCGCCCGATCCGCGCACGATGAGCCGCGTCGGTACGATCGAGCGTGCCGCGGGGGCGGTGTCCCCGTCGAGACGGGCGAAGATCCGTTCGGCGGCCGTGCGGCCGATCTGCTGGGGGTTCTGCGCCACGACCGTGACGCCGGGATCGAGCAGGTCGCCGAGCGGCACATCGTCGAAGCCGACGAGGGCCGTGTCGTGCTGCCGGCCGAGTTCGCGCAGTGCACGGATGACTCCGATGGTCACGAGGTTCTGACTGGAGAAGATCGCGGTCGGCGGACTCGGCGCGTCGAAGAGTGCGAGGGTCGCGGCCTGCGACGTCGCCTCGTCGTGGAGGCCTTCGACGACATGCTGGTCACGAGTGGAAACACCCGCCCTGCCGAGTTCGTCGAGGTAGCCGCGATGCCGCTCGCGAGCGGTCTGGATGCCGTGGCGATCGCCGAGGTAGGCGATGCGGCGATGCCCGTGCTCGAGCAGGTGACGGGTTGCGAGGGCGGCCCCGTCGGCATTGTCGCTGACCACGGCATCCGAGGTGATGCCGGCCGGTTCGCGGTCGACGAAGACGACCGGGGTGCCGCGACGCAGCTCGGGAGCGAGATACGCCTGGCTCTCGGTGATGGTGGTGAGGATCAGGCCGTCGACACGGCGGCGGAGGAAGGCCGAGACCGCCTCCTGCTCGCGCGCCGGGTCGTCGTCGAGGCTCGAGGCGAACACCGAGACGCCTCGGGCGAGAGCCGCGTCCTCCACGGCGCGATGCACGGCGCCCGAGAACGGGTTGTCGACGCTGCCGACGAGCAGGCCGAGCGTTCGCGTGCGGCCATCGGCTCTGCGCAGGTTTCCGGCGTGCAGGTCGGGTTGGTAGTCGAGGGTGCGTGCCGCGGCCTCGACCTTGGCGATCGTCGCCGCCGACACGTTGGGTTCGCCGTTGATGACGCGCGAGACCGTCTTCACGCCGACGCCGGCCAAGGCGGCGACATGCCGCATCGTCGGCCGGGAACGCGCGCTCTCCGGCGCCGGACTCGTGTTTGACAACGGTGTCACGTTTCGCTCCCAAGTATGCAAGTTGGACTTGACTATACATCGGCTGGTGGGCTAGACCTATCGATGACATCGTTGTCAAGGCGACAACGGGCCTTCCAACACCAGAGGAGATTCATCGATGAATCACACAGCACCGGGTGCGCTCCGCCGCCGTCTCATCGCCGCAGGATCGCTGACCGCTGCCGCGGCGCTCGCCCTGACCGGCTGTGCTGCGGGCGCCGATGCCGGCGACAGCGGTGACGCTGACGCGATCGGCGTCTCGCTCATCGTCAAGACCACGACCAACCCGTTCTTCGTCGCCATGCAGGACGGCGCGGAGGCCGCCGCCGACGAACTCGGCGTCGAGCTCACGCTCGCCGCAGGCAAGGAGGACGGCGACGAGGACACCCAGATCCAGGCCATCGAGAACGCCATCTCCAAGGGCGATGCCGGCATCCTGATCACCCCGAACGGGCCGGGCGTCGAAGACGCCCTCGTGAAGGCCCGCGACGCCGGCCTCTTCGTGATCGCGCTCGACACTCCGCCCGCCGACCCCGACGCCGTCGACATCACCTTCGCGACCGACAACTTCGCGGCCGGCCAGGAGATCGGCGAGTGGACCGCGGCCAAGCTCGCAGGGGAGACGGCGACCATCGCGCTCATCGACCTCTTCGACGACAAGATCGTCTCGGTCGACGTCGACCGCGACCAGGGCTTCCTCGACGGCATGGGCATCGACACCGCCGACGCAGCGGTGAACGGCGACGAGGCGAAGAGCGGCACCTACAGCGGTGGCGACTACGAGATCGTCGGCAATGAGGCATCCGGCGGCGCCGAAGACGGCGGCCGCACCGCCGCCGAGACCCTGCTCTCGAAGAACCCCGACATCAATGTCGTCTACACGATCAACGAACCGGCCGCCTACGGCGCCTACGAGGCGTTCAAGGCAGCGGGCAAGGACGACGTGATCGTCGTCTCCGTCGACGGCGGTTGCGCCGGCGTCGAGCAGGTCGGCGAGGGCGTCATCGGTGCGACCAGCCAGCAGTACCCGGTCAAGATGGCCGAGCTCGGCGTGCAGGCGATCTTCGACCTCGTGAAGACCGGCAAGGCACCCGAGACGACGGAAGGGCTCGACTTCTTCGACACCGGCGTCGCGCTCGTCACCGACGACCCCCAGGACGGCGTCGAGTCCATCGACACCGCACAGGGCGGCGAGATCTGCTGGGGCTGACCCCGGCACCGCAACGTGAGCGGTGCCAGTCGGTGACGGATGCCGCGGAGCGGCGCCCGCATGATCACGACGCAGCCCCGCGGCATCCGGTCCCTCCCGGCCTGCACCGCCCACCCACTGAACAACGGAGGTTCAACGTGACCCAGCAGACCCTCGAGCCGCCGACCTCGGCGCTCGACCTGGCCGAGGAATTCCTCGACCGCACGACGCCCCTCAGCCGCGTCCGCAACACACTGCACCGCTACCCGGCCGTCAGCCCGGCGATCGTGCTCGTGCTCGCCGTCATCGTCTTCGGCCTGCTCAACGACCGATTCCTGAACCCGGCGAACCTCTCGCTCATCACGCAGCAGGTCGCCGTGGTCGGAACACTCGCCGTCGCCCAGACCCTCATCATCCTCACCGCGGGCATCGACCTCTCGGTCGGCGCGGTCATGGTGCTGAGCTCGATGGTGATGGCGCAGACGAGCGTGCAACTCGGCATCCCCGGGGTGCTCGCCCTCCTCCTGGGCCTCATCGTCGGACTCGCGGCCGGCGCGTTCAACGGATTCCTCGTCACGCGCCTGAAGCTGCCCCCGTTCATCGTGACCCTCGGCACGCTCAGCATCTTCGTCGCGCTCACCCTGCTGTACTCGGGCGGGGCCACCATCCGCGGCGCGGAGATGCCCGAACTGCTCACCTCGATGGGCGCCACCTTCAACATCGGCGGCGTGAACTTCACGGTCGGCGTGCTGACGATGCTCCTGCTCTACGTGGTGGTCGCCCTGATCCTCGCGAAGACGGCCTGGGGCCGCCACGTCTACGCGGTCGGCGACGACCCCGAGGCCGCGCGCCTCGCCGGCATCAGCGTCAACCGGGTGCTGATGAGCGTCTACCTCGCGGCGGGCGCGATCCTCGCGCTCGGCGCCTGGATCCAGATCGGTCGCACGAACGCAGCGTCGCCGAACGCGGGCGCAGAACTCAACCTCGACTCGATCACCGCCGTCGTCATCGGCGGCACGAGCCTCTTCGGCGGTCGCGGAACCGTGTGGGGCACCCTCCTCGGCGCGCTCATCGTCGGCGTGTTCCGCAACGGCCTGTCACTCGCCGGGCTCGACGTGCTCTGGCAGACCTTCGCCGTCGGCGTGCTCATCATCGTCGCCGTCTCGGTCGACCAGTGGATTCGAAAGGTACGCAAATGACCACCGCAACGGATGCCGCGGGCCAGGCGCCCGCCGCCGGCCCCGCAGAGACCCGCACTCCGATCCTGCGCGCACGCCGACTCGTCAAGACGTTCGGCCGGGTCGTCGGCCTCGACGGGGTGAGCCTCGAGCTGTACCCCGGCGAGGTGCTCGCGATCATCGGCGACAACGGCGCCGGCAAGTCGACGCTCATCAAGTGCCTCACGGGCGCCGAGATCCCCGACGAGGGCGAGATCTTCCTCGACGAGAAGCCGGTGCACTTCAAGCGGCCGCAGGACGCCCGGGCCGCGGGCATCGAGACGGTCTACCAGAATCTCGCCGTCTCGCCGGCGCTCGACGTGGCCGCGAACCTGTTCCTCGGGCGCGAGGAGCGCAAGCACGGCATCCTCGGCTCGGTGTTCCGCGTCGTCGACCAGAAGGGCATGCGCGAGAAGGCGCGCAACGAGTTGAAGGCGCTCGGCATCTCGACCCTGCAAGACGTCACGGTGCCGGTCGAGAACCTCTCGGGCGGGCAACGCCAGGCGGTCGCGGTGGCTCGAGCCGCCGCGTTCGGATCGAAGGTGGTCGTGCTCGACGAGCCGACCGCAGCACTCGGCGTGCGGGAGTCGAACCAGGTGCTCGAGCTCATCAGGAACCTGCGAGACCGCGGGATTCCGGTCATCCTCATCTCGCACAACATGCCGCACGTGTTCGACGTGGCCGACCGCATCCACATCCAGCGACTCGGCAAGCGTGCGGCCACGATCACGCCCGAGTCGCACACGATGACCGACGCGGTGGCGATCATGACCGGTGCAGCACGCGAATGACGGTGACGAATGGTTCGGCTCGGCACGGTGCAGCGTTCAACTCGGCCCTCGCTCCGCTCATCGAGGAGCCGTCATCGGTCCTGACCTTCCTCAGGCCGCTCGCCTGATCACGCTGCCCAGTCGAGCGCGGGAGGTACGGAAGGGGCGGCGCAACCCGGGAGAATGGTCGAAGCGCCGAATCCCGCGCCCGCACCACACAGGAGCACCATGAAACCCGGACCGAGGCGCAGCGTCAGCCAGGTCGACATCGTCGATGCGGCGTTCGAGATCCTCGAGCAGAAGGGCTTCGCCGCCGTCTCCGTGCGCGGCGTCGCCGCGGCGCTCGGCCTCACGCCCACGGCGATCTACACCTACTTCCCCTCGAAGAACGCCCTGCTGCGCGCGATGGTCGAGGAGCTGCTGTCGAGTCTCGACCTCGCCGCGGCCGCCGACACCGGCTCCGCCTGGCGCGAGCGCGTGCACGCGCTCGCCGCGGCCCTGCGCGCGCGCATCGCCGAGCACACGGGCGCCATGGTGCTCGTCACGAGCGGCCCCCTCGACGGCCGGCACGCACTGGGACTCAACGAGACCCTCATCGCCGGCTTCATGGCCGAGGGGATGTCGCAGGACGACGCCGCCCGTGCCGCCTACGCCGTGCGGGCCCACGTGCTCGGGGTCGCCGCCCTCGACGCCGCCGAGCGGGTCGACGACGCCGAGACCTCCGCCGACACGTCGACCGCCGGCGCATTGTGGTCGGATGCCGCGAGCCACCCGCTCACCGAGGCGACCGAGCACCTCGTGTCGGGCGACGCGGAGCCCTCGGCCTTCGTGTGGGGACTCGACCGCCTGCTCGACGGCATCCTCGCGGGCACCGCGGCCGGGACGGCCGAAGGACGCGCCGCCACCGCTTGAGGCCCGGCGGCGCACAGCGCGCCGCACCCGCCACGGCATCCCGTCGCGCCAGACTGGCACGGTGCTGCACCTGAGGATGATCGTCCCGCCGTCGCTCCGCGCAGATGTCGATGGAGTGCTGCGCGCCGCCGACTCGCCCGTCTCGAACCTCATCGCGCTGCCCGGTGCCGGCATCGACCCCGCAGGCGATGTGCTCCTCTGCGATGTCGATCGCGACGCCGCGAGTGCGCTGCTCGCCCAGCTGCGCGACGTCGGCCTCGACCAGCAGGGCTCGATCGCGATCGAGTCGGTCGACCTCGAACTCGGTCGCAAGCGCCGCCGCAGCGCCGCGGCGGTCTTCGGCAACGACGACGACGCGGTCGTGTGGGAGGAGGTCGAGGCGCGCACCGACGACGAGGTGCGACTGTCGGCGACGTTCCTCGTGTTCATGACCGTCGCGACGCTCATCGCCGCGGTGGGCGTCGTGACCGACCAGCCGATCCTCATCGTGGGCGCGATGGTGGTCGGGCCGGACTTCGGGCCGCTCGCCGCGATCGCGGTCGGCATCGTGCGGCGTCGCCCGCGCGTGGTCCTGCGATCGGGGGCGACGCTGCTGATCGGCTACACCGGCGCCATCGTCGTGACGATCGGGTTCGCGCTCCTGCAGCAGGCGATCGGCGTGTTCCCGCCGAATCCGCTCTCGGCGAGCCATCCGCTCACCGAGTTCATCTGGGAGCCCGGCCCGCTCAGCTACATCGTCGGCTTCCTCGCGGGCATCGCCGGGGTGCTCTCGCTGACGTCGGCGAAGTCCGGTGCGCTCATCGGCGTGCTCATCTCGGTCACGACGATCCCCGCTGCGGGCGCGATCGCGGTCGGCATCGCCGCGGGCGAGTGGGGGCCGGCCGGCAGCGCCGCGGTGCAGCTCATCGTGAACCTCGTCGCCATCGTCACAGGCGGCGTGCTCACGCTCTCGGTGCAGCTGATGGTGCAGCGCCGGGCGTATCGGCGGCGGCAGGAGCGGCTGCTCACCTCGCGAGGCTGAACCCGGCGCGCCGAGCGGATGCCGCTACCAGCGGTTCTTCACGAACTCCGCCCAGCCCGTCAGGGCCTCGACGGGCACTGCGGTGCCCGAGTCATCCGTCACCGTGCCGCGATAGGTGCCGAAGCACTGGTGCGTCTCGGTGTGGATGACCCCGAGCGCGGTCTTCGCATACCGGTCGTGGAACGGCGTGAAGGTGAGCTCGACGCGGTCGCCGGTGATCGTCCACGGTCGCAGCCAGTCGCTCGGGTCGAAGCGCCAGTCGAGCTCGGCGCCGAGCTTGTGCAGTCGCCCGTCGACCGAGAGCGCGTTCTCGGTCGAGCCGGTGCCATCGGTCCAGAGGCCGCCGAGCTGCAGGCCAAGGCGTCGCCCGTGCTCGATGCCGGAGGCGGCGCCCCAGTGCCAGCGCATCGAGTACGGCCAACGGCCGCGACCGTGGTCGAGCACCGCCCAGCTCTCACCGGCGGGCAGCTCGTGCGTCACCCCGTCGATCGTGACCGTGCCGCGGGCGGGGCGCGCGACATCCTTCACCGTGTACTGGAACCTCGTGTCGCTCCACGGCACGACGACACCGAGCGCCTCGTGACCGGCGGGTCGTTCGGCGACGATGTCGATCGCGACGCGCTTCGTCGTCGCGACGATGCGCGTGCCGGCGGTGTCGTCGGTGATCGTCGTCTCGATGCCGGGCACCCGTGCGGTCGCCGCGGGTGCCCCGGCGCCGACGCCGAGCGATCCGGGCAGGTCGACACCGCGTGAGAGCGGCGTGATCGCGCTCGCGTCGATGTCGGTCGAGGCCGCCCGATCGAACACCCACACCTGGTTCAGCGTCGCGTAGTCGAGCATCGCGACCGTCACGGCGACGATGTGGTCGGGCGTCGTGATGCCCCAGTACTCCCAGCGCTTGTTGCGGCCGGTGCCGGTGCCTCCGGGACGGATGCCCGAGGTGTCGTGCAGCGGATGCCGCGTCCACCCCACGGCCGCCCGGTTCAGCCTGCCGTTCGGCAGGGTGAGCGAGACGGGTTCGCTGATCTCGCGCTCGTGCGTGAGCCTCGTTGCGGCGTCGTCCACGGCACCTCCTCGTGCGTCGAGCGCCAGTGTACGGGTGCGCGGGCGGCGTCGAAGCGCGGTTTGACGCACGCCTCGGTGTCGGCTACGGTCGTGACCAATAGGGTAAGAATGGAGACCTCCTGTTGGAGGTTTTCGTCTGCCCTTTTTTGGTTGGTGCACGTCTCTGACAGGGTTTCCCGACAGAGAGGTCGGACACCGTGCCACAACATCTTCTGCGAGGCGTCAGCGACGTCGTCTCGTTCATCGACTCGCGCTCGCGCATCGGAGGCCGCGCCGGCCTGATCTGGTGGCTCGCGCTCAGCGGACTGTTCCTCGACGCGTTCTCGAACTCGGCGCTCTCCGCCGGTCTCGGGCCGATGACGCGGGACATGGAACTCAGTGCCACGCAGGTCGCGATCCTCACCTCGATGGCGTCGTGGGTCGCGATCGCCTTCAACCCGATCGGCGGATGGCTCGCCGACAAGTGGGGCCGCATTCCTCCGCTCCTCATCGCCAAGGTGCTCGCGCTCGCCGGCGCCATGCTCGCCGCGTTCGCCCCGAGCTTCGAGATGGTGCTCGCCGGCCGCTTCTTCGTCGGCGCCGCCTACGGCATCGACTTCGCGATCGCGATGGCGCTGCTCGCGGAGTTCACCCCTGCCCGCTTCAAGGCCCGCCTGAACACCTGGCAGGGCATCTGGTACGTCGCCGTCTGCTCGAACCTCGTGCTCGCGATCATGTTCTACAACATGAACGTCGGCGACTCGATCTGGCGCTACTCGGTCGGCACCGCCGGCCTCGTGGCGCTCGTGCTCTTCGTGCTGCAGGCGGTCTTCATGGTCGAGAGCCCCACCTGGCTCGCCCGCAAGGAGAAGCTCACCCGCGCCGCCGCCTCGATGACGAAGATCTACGGCGCCACGTTCACCGCAGCGCCGGTCGAGGACCGGATCCCCGTCACGAACCAGGCGACGAAGGGCTTCGCGAACGTCGCCCTGATCTTCCGCGGCATCTACCTGCCGCGAACGGTGCTCGCCGCGACGGTGCAGATGGCCCAGTCGATCCAGTACTTCGCGGTCGGCTGGTACCTGCCGATCATCAGCATCGCGCTGTTCGGCGAGGACTTCGTGGTCGCGACGCTCGGCGCGCTCGTGTTCAACGTGTTCGGCATCGTCGGCGGGTTCATGTCGCCCGTCATCGGCAAGCGCTTCGGCCTGCGCCGGGCCTCGGCGATCGGGTTCGCCGCGGTGTTCGCGATGCTCGTGGTGCTCGGCTTCTTCTACGAGTCGATGCCGCTCTGGCTCGCCTTCGTGGTGCCGTCGCTGTTCATCCTGTTCCACTCGGGCGGCCCGGGCGCCAACGGCAAGAGCCTCTCGACGCTGTCGTTCCGCAGCGAACTCCGTGCGGGTGCGAACGGCATCATCGGCGCCATCGGCAGCGCGGGCGCAGCGCTCGGACTGCTCGTCTTCCCGCTCCTCAAGGAGGGCATCGGCCTCGGCCCGACGTTCCTCATCCTCTCGATCGTGCCGCTCGTCGCGTTCATCATCTGCTCGATCATCAAGTGGGACCCGACGCGCACCGCCATCAGCCCCGACGAGGAGCTGAACGCGCCGCAGTTCAAGAGCGATGCCGCGGCGCAGGCAGCTGCCGCCGAGGCATCCGTCCTGGCCGCCAAGTAACGGGGCGGAATCCGACATGACGACTCCCGCGATCCTGGCGATCGATGAAGGAACGACGGGCACGCGTGCGGCGTGGGTCACGGCCGACGGCGTCGTGCGCGCGCTCGAATACCGCCCGCTCCGTGTCAGCACTCCTGTCGCGGGCGTGGTCGAACAGGATGCGAACGCGATCCTCGACAAGACCATCGACGCCTGCCGCGCGGTCATCGCCCGTGCGGCAGGCGACGGGGTCGCCCTCGTCGGCCTCGCCATCGCCACCCAGCGCGCGACGACCGTGCTGTGGGACACGTCGACCGGTCGAGCCCTCGTGCCCGCCATGGTCTGGCAGGACAGCCGGTACGCCGACGAGCTCGCGGCCCTCGGCCCCGAGTGGAACGAACGGCTGATCCGCTCCGTCGGTCGCCCCACGGGGGTGCGCTCGCCCTACCTCTGGGCGGCGCACCACCTGCGGGAGACCCCGGAGGTCGCCGCGGCGCACCGGGCGGGTCGTCTCGGCTTCGGCACGATCGAGACGTGGCTCCTCTGGAGCCTCTCCCGCGACCGCACCTACGCCGCGACCTCCACGAACGCGACCTCGGCGGGCGCCTACGTGCTCGCCCGCCACGAATACGAGCGGGAATGGATCGACGCGCTCGGGTTCCCGAGCGACCTCCTGCCCGAACTGCGGCAGGATGCCGACGACTTCGGCGTAACGGATGCCTCGGTGCTCGGCATCGAGGTGCCGATCCTCGCGGCGGCCGGCGACCAGCACGCCGGCACCGTCGGTCTCGGCTGCCTCAGGAAGGGGCAGGCGATGTGCGTGCACGGCACGGGCAGCTTCGTCGACCTCGTCATCGGCGAAGCGGCACCGGCGAACCCGGGCCTCTACGACGGGGCGCTCACCCTCACGGCGTGGCGGCGGCACGGGGCATCCGTCTTCGCCATCGAGACGTTCACGGCGACGACCGGCTCGGCCCTCGACTGGGTGTGCGACACCCTCGGCTGGTTCGAGTCGTCGAAGCGCATCAGCGAGCTCGCGGCCACGGTGCCGTCATCGAAGGGCGTGATGTTCGTGCCCGCGCTCACCGGCCTGCGGATGCCCGTCATGGAACCTCGGGCGAAGGCATCGCTCACGGGATTCTCGATGTCGACGACGCTGCCCGAGATCGCGTACGCCGTGCTCGAGGGCATCGCGCACTCGGTCGCCTCGAGCGCCGAGGCCGACGAGCAGGTCGCCGGCACGGCGATCACCGAGATCGTCGTCGGCGGCGGGATGTCGGCGAGCGATCCGCTCATCCAGATGCAGGCCGACCTCGTCGGCGTGCCGATGCGGCGCCTGCCCGCCTCGGAGGGCGCGAGCCTGCGCGGGGCGGCGTTCCTCGCCGGCGCCGACGGGCTGCTCTGGAACTCGCTCGAGGAGGCCGCCGCGTCGATGGGCGACGGCGACGTCTTCGAGCCGGTGATCAGCGACGACGAGCGCGCCGAGCGCCGAGCGGCGTGGAACGAACGCATCGACAACGAACTCCGGCTCACCACGAGCCGTGCAACACGGAAGTAGAGAGAACCACACGATGGTAGGACTGCCAGCCCGCAAGACCGACACCGCGCGCGAGCGCATGACCCGGGTGGAACCCCTGCAGCTCGGCCGAGCCGAGCAGGTGGCCGCCGTCGAGGGCGGTCGCTTCGACATGATCATCGTCGGCGGCGGCGTGACCGGGGCGTATGCCGCGATGGACGCCGCACTTCGCGGGTACCGCGTGGCGCTGCTCGAGAAGGACGACTTCGCGTCGGGCACCTCGTCGAAGTCGTCGAAGATGATCCACGGCGGGCTGCGGTACATCGAGCAGGGCAACCTGTCGCTCGTACGCCACTCGCTGCTCGAACGGCAGCGGCTGCGGAAGAACGCCAGGCACCTCGTGCAGCGGCTGCCGTTCCTCTTCCCGGTGCTCTCGCACGACGGCGTCTTCGACCGTCGCCTCGCCGCGGGCTTCGAGAGCCTGCTCTGGACCTACGACCTGGCCGGCGGCTGGCGCGAGGGCGTGCTGCACCAGAAGCTCTCGAAGAACGAGGTGCTCGCCCACTGCTCGACGTTCAAGGCCGAGAACCTCGACGGCGGCTTCATGTACTACGACGCCCGCGCCGACGACGCGCGCCTCACCCTCACCCTCGCCCGCACCGCGGCCCACCACGGCGCCGTGATCCTGAACGGTGCGAAGGTGACGGAGGTCACTCGCAGCCGGGGCAAGGTCAGCGGCATCGTCGCCGAGGTCGACGGGCGCGAGATCGCCGCGCTGGCCCGCGTCGTCGTGATCGCGACGGGTGCGTGGCTCCGCGACTGGAACGGCGCGGGCGCCGATGCGGATGCCCCGAACATCCGCCCCGCGAAGGGCGTGCACATCGCCGTTCCGTGGACCAAGATCCGCAACGACTGCACGGTCACGATCCCGATCCCCGGGCGCAACCGCCGCGCGACGATCACGCGCTGGGGCGACACCGCCTACCTCGGCACGACCGACGAGGACTACACGGGCGACCTCGACGACGTGAACTGCACGCGCGAGGAGATGGACTTCCTCATCTCGGGGGCGCGCACCGCGCTGAACACCGACCTCGAGGCCTCCGACGTCGTCGGCAGCATCGGCGGCTGCCGCCCGCTCGTGGCGCCGCCCGGCGGCAAGACCATCGACGTCAAGCGCAAGCACGAGATCCGCACCGACCGCGACGGCCTCGTCACGGTCGTCGGCGGCAAGCTCACGACCTCGCGCCACATGGCGCAGCAGACGATCGACGCCGCGCAGCAGGTGCTCGGCGAACGGCGTCGCTGCGTCACGAAGGACGCCTACCTGCTCGGGGCGGCCGGGTACGACCCGGAGGCCGTCACCGCATCCGGCGGGCTGGCCGCCCACCTCGGAGAGCGCTACGGCAACGAGGCGCCGTTCATCACCGACATCCTCGGCAACGACCCGTCGCTCGCCAGGCCCATCGTCGAGGGGCTGCCCTACCTCGAGGCCGAGGTCGTCTACTCGGCCCGCCACGAGATGGCCCGCAGCGTCGACGACGTGCTGAGCCGCCGCACCCGCGCGCGCCTCATGGCCCGCGACGCCTCCGCCGCCGCCGCGCCGCGCGTGGGGCAGTTGCTGCAGGCCGAGCTCGGCCTCAGCGACGCCGCGGTCACCGCTCAGGTGACCGCCTACCAGACCGCCACGGCGCACGAACGCGCCATCCTGATGGGAGAGTCCGAATGATCAGCAAGGAAGCCGTCAAGCGCGGTTACAACCGCGGCAACTACGTGGTGGGTGCGCCCACCCAGCCGCACTACGCCGCGAGCATCGAGACGATCGGTTCGGAGGCGTACTTCCAGGCGGACGTCGTCGTCGTTCCAGAGGCCGTCGTCGCCGAGCTCGAAGCGGCCGCCGACCAGGTCGTCACCGACGCGGCATCCGTCGTCGAGGGCACCCGCGACTGGTGGGCCGGAACGATGATCGGTGAGACCGCCGGCACGCCGGCGACGCCGGACGCGGTCATCGTCAAGGTCTCGACGACCGAGCAGGTGCAGGCCGTCATGCGCATCGCCGACGCCAACGACCTGCCCGTGACCGTCTCGGCCGGCCGCAGCAACGTGACGGGTGCCGCGCTGCCCGTGCGCGGCGGCATCGTGCTCGACGTGTGCGAGCTCAACCGCTTCGTGAGCTTCGACGAGGAGAGCCAGATCGTCGAGGTCGAAGCCGGCATGTTCGGCGACGTCTTCGAGGAGCTCATCCAGTCGGAGTACGGCATGACGATGGGTCACTGGCCCTCGTCGTACGGCATCTCGACGGTCGGCGGCTGGGTCGCCTGCCGCGGCGCAGGTCAGCTGTCGACGCGCTACGGCAAGATCGAGGACATGGTCTACGGCATGGATGTCGTGCTGGCCGACGGTTCGCTCATCACCGTGGGCGAGAGCGCCCGCGCCGCCGTCGGACCCGACCTGCTGCAGCTCGTCATCGGCTCGGAGGGCACCCTCGGCGTCATCACGACGATCCGGTTCAAGCTGCACCGCCTGCCGGCGTACGGCCGTGCGATCGCCTACGGCTTCCCGACCTTCGCCGCCGGTCTCGAGGCATGCCGCCAGATCATGCAGCAGGGCGCGAACCCCGCTGCGCTCCGCCTCTACGACAACCTCGAGAGCGGCGTGCAGTTCGACCTGCCCGAGCAGAACGTGCTGCTCGTCGCCGACGAGGGCACGCAGGAGCTCGTCGATGCCGGCCTCGCGATCAGCGAGCGCATCTGCGCCGAGACTGGCGTGAAGCTCGACGACGAGGCGATCTTCGAGCGCTGGCTCGATACCCGCTACCTCACGGGCAAGAGTGCGGAGGGCTTCACGCGCAGCCCCGGCTTCGTCGCCGACACGCTCGAGATGATCGGCCGCTGGCGCGACCTGCCCGCGATCTACGACGAGGTCGTGGCGGCGATCAACGCGGTGCCGGGCACGCTCGCCGGCTCCGCCCACCAGTCGCACGCCTACGTCGACGGCGCCTGCCTCTACTTCTCGCTTCGCGGCGATGTCGAGGTCGACCGGCGCGCCGAGTGGTACCGGGCGGCATGGGATGCCGCGAACGCCGTCATCCTGAAGCACGACGCGACCCTCAGCCACCACCACGGCGTGGGCCTGCTGCGCGCGCCGTACATGGCGGAGTCGCTCGGTGCGGGCTTCGAGGTGCTGCGCGCCGTGAAGGCGGCCCTCGACCCGAAGAACCGGCTGAACCCCGGTAAACTGGGGCTCGACGCCTGATGCTGCCGTGAACGAGTCCGCAGATGAAGGCAGGAATGCGGTGAACGTGCTGGAGTTCCCCCGATCGCTCGAGGAGCGGCTCCACCGCAACCCGGTCGTGGCATCGCTCTACGGCACCGACTCGGTCGAGGCGTTCCTCGCCGGGCCGTGCCAGGTCGCGATCGCCGCGAACGTGGCACTCCCCGACCTCGAGGGCCTCGTCTCGACGCTCTCATCTGCGGGCAAGTTCGTCTTCGTCAACATCGACAACAGCGACGGCCTCGCCCAGGACCGCGGCGGTGTCGAGTACCTCCGCAAGATCGGCACGCCGGGGCTGATCACCACCCGCACGATGCTCATCCAGAAGGCCAACCAGCTCGGCATGGTGACCATGCAGAAGGTCTTCATCACCGACCGGTCCACGCTGCCGCGCAGCACCAACGCGGTGCGGCAGAACCGGCCGCACCTGGTGCAGCTCATGCCATGGCCCGTCATCCCGTACATCTCGCAGCAGGATCTCGCCGAGCTCACGCCGTATGTCGCGGCCGGTTTCGTGCAGAGCCGCGACGACGTGATCGCCGCCCTCAAGGGCGGGGCCAAGGCCGTCTCGACGAGCGACGTCGAGCTCTGGTCGATCACCCGACGCTGAGCGGATGCCCCTGGCCGGTCTCCGGTCGGGGGCCCTGCTGCTCCCATCCGACAGGAGACCCACGTGTCCGCACCCAGATTCCAGGTCATCGCCCGCTACTTCCCGCTTCCCGGCGAGACCGAGACCGTGCTCGAGCTGCTCGGCGAGCTCGCCGAGGCGAGTCGCACCGAGCCGGCGAACCACGCCTACGACTTCTACCGAGGGGTCGCGAATCCCGACGAGATCGTCATCCTCGAGCGCTACGACGATGAGGCGGGCTTCGCCGCCCATCGGGAGTCCGAGCACTTCCAGCGCATCGGCGTCGGTCGCATCATTCCGTTGCTCGCCGACCGGGTGATCGAGCGCTACGTCGAGGTGACGGATGCGTAGCGCCGTCCTCCGCGAGCAGGGCGCTGCGCGCCCCTACGCCGAGAGCCGCCCGCTCGCGATCGAGGCCCTCGAGATCGCCGCGCCGCGTCCGGGTGAGGTGGGTGTGCGAATCGAGCGCGCGAGCCTCTGCCACTCCGACCTGTCGGTCGTGAACGGATCCCGGCCCCGCCCGCTGCCGATGGCGCTCGGCCACGAGGCGGCGGGCATCGTCGAGGCGGTCGGCGACGGGGTCGACGGCATCGCGGTCGGCGATCACGTCGTGCTCGTCTTCGTGCCGAGCTGCGGCGACTGCCGGGAGTGCCGAGCCGGCCGGCCGGCGCTGTGCTCGCGCGCCGCGGAGGTGAACGGTTCGGGTGAGCTGCTGCACGGGGCATCCGTGCTCACCGACGCGGTCGGCGGCCGGGTGAACCATCACCTCGGGGTCTCGGCCTTCGCCGAGTACGCCGTCGTCGCCGCGGAGTCGCTCGTCGTCATCGACCGCGACGTGCCGTTCGACATCGCCGCGATGTTCGGCTGCGCCGCACTCACCGGCATGGGCGCGGTGTTCAACACCGCCGAGGTGGTGCCCGGTCAGTCGGTGATCGTCTTCGGTCTCGGCGCGGTGGGTCTCGCGGCGGTCATGGCGGCGGCCCAGATCGACGACGTCGTCGTCATCGCCGTCGACCCCAACACCGACAAGCACGAGCTCGCGCTGCGGGCGGGCGCGAACGCGGTGGCCACTCCGGACGCCACCGCCGACCTCGTCGCCGAGCTCACCGGCGGCGTCGGGGTCGACATCGCGATCGAGGCCGTCGGCAGTGCACGGGTCATGGGCGCGTGCCTCGAGCTGCTCGCTCGGGGCGGAGCGCTCGTCTCGGTCGGACTGCCGCACCCCGAGCAGGAGCTCACGGTGCCCGCGCTGCAGTTCGCGGGTTCGGGCAAGCGCCTGCTGGGCTCGTACATGGGCGACGCGATCCCCGCGCGGGACATCGCACGCTACATCGCGCTCTGGCGTGCCGGGCGACTGCCGATGGAACTGCTGCACACCGACACCGTGCCGCTCGCGGAGATCAACGAGAGCCTCGACGCGCTCGTCGAGGGCCGGGTCATCCGCCGGCTCTTCGTGCCGAACGCGGCCTGACATGCGACGAGGCGCCGGCCCCCGAAGGGAGCCGACGCCTCGTCGTCGTGCGGTGTCGCTGGATCAGCCCGCGGTGGGCGGGGTGATCGTGATGAGCGCGGACTGGTTGCCCTTGAACGCCTTCTTCACGTCGATCACGGTGCCGTAGCCGACGCCGTCGTCACCGGGGTTGCCGGTGCCGAAGACGCCGCCGAGCGGGCTGGCCGCGCCGTACAGGTCGGTCAGCGGGTTGCCGTCGAAGTCGACGATCCGCGTGCTGTACGGGGCGTTTCCGAGCGACGGGACGACTGCCGAACCGTCGCGGAAGCGGCGGGCCAGTCGACCGTCGGGCAGCACCTCGAGACCCGAGGTCCAGCCGAGGTCGTCGGTGAAGGTGCTCACCGGCGCGCGCGACGGGATGTCGGTGCAGTACTCCGTCGTCAGCTCCGCACCCGGGATGCACTCCGTGAAGGCGTGCGTCGGGGTGAGGCCGAAGGCGACGTCGGACGACTGCGCACGGGACGGCAGGTTGTGCTGCAGCGTGCCGTCGGCCGCCGCGGCGTCACCGGTGCGACGCAGCGGGTCGAAGTGGCTGTCGACGAGCAGCAGCCCGCCCTTCGCCCCGTAGCTCGGCAGTGCCGTCTCGTTCGTGCGCACGTGGTTGGTGTTGCCGTAGGTCGTGTCGCGGTACCAGACCAACGCTCCGGGAGCGTTGTACGCGATCTTCTCGACCTTCCACGCACCGGCGCTGTACACCGAGTTGTAGCCGTACTTCAGGCCCTCGTCGAACCCGTCGAAGTTGCGCCACTCCACCATGTAGTACTGCGCCTTGCTCGACGTGCCGGTGTCGATACGCCAGCCGGGGCCGGTCGTGTCTGCGAAGGTCGTGACCTCGGCCGTCCAGCCGTTGTCGCCGCTCTCGACGTCGTCGGCCCAGACCTCGGTGGCTCCGCTCGTGACGGCGAAGTCGTCGGCGAACCATCCGCGCTCCTGGAACGCGGCATCCGTGGCGAGGCGCAGGCGCACCCCGACCGAGGTGCCGGCGTAGGCCGAGAGGTCGACGTACTGGCGAGCCCAGCCGTCGGTGCTGCCCGTGAGGCCGTACTTCTTGTCTCCGAAGGTGTGGAGGTTGCCGTTCGGGTCGGGGTAGCCGTCAGGCGTGGTGGCCTCGGTGCCGTCCTCGTTGAAGACCTTGACATCGGTCCAGGTGGAGCCGCCGTCGGTCGAGACCTCGACGAAGCCGAAGTCCCAGTCCTCTTCGATGACGTAGTTGTTGCTCATCCAGAACTTGGCGTCGGCCGGCACGTCGACCGTGCGGGCGATGCGGATGTCGCCCCAGTCCTGGTCGGCTCCGGTGTACCACATGTTCTCGCCGCTGGCCGGCTCGGCGAGCGTGATGACCTTGTCGGGAAGGTTGACCTTCACGCCGTCTTCGGTGCCCTTCGGCGAGCGTGACGCCTGGCCGACCTTGATGGTCTCGGTGTCGTCACCGGGGTTCATCACGACGGGGTCGACCCAGCCGAGCACCCACTTGTCCCAGATGCCCATGTGGGTCGGCATCGACTGGAAGATGGGGCCGGCGTGCGAGCCGGAGCTCATGAGGTCCCAGAAGTCGATGTCGGAGTTGCCCTGGTTCGACGTGTCGTAGAGGTCGGGCAGGCCGAGGTCGTGACCGTACTCGTGTGCGAACACGCCGACACCCGAGTCCTCGGGCTGCACGATGTAGTTCGACAGCTGCAGGTCGGTGCCGGGGATGTCCGCGCCGCCGGCCACAGCCGAGGAGTGCGCCCAGACGGCGTACGTGCCCTGTGCACCGCCGCCTCCGGACTTGTCTTCACCGGCGTGCACGAGCACGACGTGGTCGATCACGCCGTCGGGCTCGTTGAAGTCGCCGTCGCCGTCGCGGTCGCCCTGGTCTTCGATGTCGTAGTCGGCCCACGGGAAGTCGGGCTGCGCCTGCGCGAGCGCGGCGACTGCGTCGATCGGCAGCTGGCCCGGTCCCTTGGGGTTGTCGGGGTGGCCCTGCTGGTCCTGGATCTCGCCGGCCTCGTAGACGCCGTCAGCGTTCTGGAAGCAGGTGCTCGCGCCGTACCAGGCCTCGGAGTGCGGCACGGTGATCCACGGGGTGGCCTCACCGGTGACGGTGTAGGCGCCGCGGGACATCTCCTCGTACATCGACTTCATCGTGTAGCCCGAGATGTCGAAGCCGGGCTTGCCGTCGGGACCGGTGAGGTCGGTGCGCACTCGTTCGGTGATGCCTTCGTCGGTGAAGAGCATCGTGTTGTAGTGCTCCGACGAGAAGTCGGGCACCCACATCGAGTTGTTGTCCTCGAGCTCGTAGTCGGCCGGGTTCGGGATTCCGTTGTGCGTCGGGCCGTTCTGCACGTTGCCGGGCTGGCACTCCTTCGAGCCGAACTCGGTGGGCACGTAGGTGTCGGTGAAGTCGTCGTTCGCGTTCTCGTTGAACTCGACGAGGATCGTGAGCAGCTTCGCTTCCTGCGTGGACTCAGCCTGCTTGAAGTTCGTCTTCTTGGGCTTCTTGTCCTTCTTGGGCTTCTTCAGCTCCTTGGGGTTCTTGCCCGTGGCGATCGACTTCGCCTCGAGGGACGAGAGCCCCTTCGCGGCGATCGGATTGCCCTGCGAGTACTTCTGGTCGTACGCCTCGGCCTCGGCCTGCACCTGTGCAGACGCCTTGGCGGCGGCACCGCCGACGAGCACTTCGCCGTCGGTGTCGAACGCGAGGTCGGCACGCGGCGCGACGTAGTTCATGTAGTACTCGGAATCGCTGATCACCGGTGGCGACACCGGCGACTCAGCAGCGACCGCTCCCGTAGCGCCGAATGACACCAGACCGGTGGCAGCGAGCGCGAATACCGGGATGACCGCAACCGCGCGCCTCCGCGCGCGGCCCGTGAATCCAGACATGCTTCTCCCTTCGAGCGCCCCGTGGTGGTGACCGCGGGGCGCGTACGCCGTCCGTCGGTGGGCGGACGTACTCGGAATACTGCCGTGCGAGGCCGCGCCTATGGAAGAGCTGGGAGGGCATTTCCGAACCATGACGCATGTCTGTTGCGCCGCTCCGCGAATCGGCGTCGATCATGCGCGTTCGTCCTGCATACGGGGCAGATCTCGTGCACGGTTGTTCGTGAGCATGCGTCATGATATGCGTGAGCTGTGAGGCATCCGATCGACCGGGTGCGTCCCCCTGGCGGGGGGTCGCGGGCGAGGCGGCGGAGGCATACTCTTGCGCCATCCCCGCAGCAGTGCGCTGCCCGGCTGGGCGCCCTTCCGTTCGATCGCTTCGACCCGTCGAGTCCGGAAGGGATCTGAATGCTCCGACCCGTCGCGTCTGCGGTGGCCGCGGTCTGGCTGGCGCTCGGCACCGTGCTGCTGAGTGCCGTTCCGGCTTCCGCCACGGGTGAGGGCCCGAAGCCCCCGATCGTCTCCTACGCGTTCGCGCCGGCGGAGGTGGTCGTCGACGCCGTGCCGGGCAAGGGCTCGCACGTGGCGGCGGTGAGCCTCTTCCGGTTGTCGAACGGCGCGCGCGTCGACGGGTGCGGCGGCGACCGCAGCGACCGGCACTCGACCCCCGTGCACTGCACGTTCAGCGGACTCGAGGCCGGCGCCTGGCGGCTGCTCACCGAGCAGAGCCACGGCAACGGACATGGGTACACGCCCGGCACGCTGTCGGTCGACGAGTACATCGTCGTTCCGGCGCCGCCGTCGATCGATACGGCCGACCTCGCCGCCGACGGTTCGGTCGCGCTCGCCGGCACGGGTGCGCCCGGTGACCTGGTCTCGGTCTCCGACGCCGCCGGGAACGCGGTCTGCGACGTCGCGATCGACGAGTCGGGTCACTGGAGCTGCCGCGTCGCCGGCCCCAACGGCACGGATGCCGCGTTCAGCGCGATCGAGGAGAACACGCGCTCGCGCGGCGAGCAGACGGCATCCGCCTACCGGGCCGGTGCGCTCTCGGCGCCGAGCGCGGCGACGGGAGTCGTGGCGGCGCCGATCCGTCTGGACCCGAACTGGACCTTCACGCTCGACGGCATCGACCTGAGATCGATCCGCCCGGGAGCCAGGTTCTCCATCAGGGCCGCCGGCCTTCCGCCCGGCCTGAACGTGCTCGTCGAGCTGCACTCCGATCCGGTGACCCTCGCGACGGGCACGGTCGGCGGCGACGGCACCTTCTCGGCCGCCGCCACGATCCCGCTCGACGTGCAGCCCGGCCAGCACCGGATCGTCGTGACGCTGTCGGGCGCGGGCCTCTCCCCGGCGCAGAAGGAGGCGGCCGTCACGATCGTCAGCCCGCCGGGGAGTCCGCCGGTCGATCCGCCTGCGCGTCCGCCGGCCGTGCAACCCGTCGTGCAACCCGTCGCGCAGCCGGTCGTCCCGGTCCGCGGATTCGTCGACGGTCGTCCGGCTCCGGTGCCGCTGAGTGCCGTGGTCGCGGCCGAGGCGCGCCCGGTGCCTGCTGCGCCGCCGGCAGAAGCCGCCGAGGTCGAGCCGGAGCACGAGGCCGTCGCGGAGGAGGAGCACGCGGCCGAGCCCGCGGAGGGCGAGGTGGCGCCGAACATCCTCACGGGGGCGCTCCGGCGCATCCAGGACGTCGTGTCGAATCCCGCGACGGTCGCCTCCGCCTTCTCCATGGGCCTCGTGCTGATCGTGCTCGCCGCCGCACCGGCCCACCTGCTGAACGCGACGATCGCCGAGCAGTATCAGCGCTTCAGCAACCGCGCCGCCCGGTTCCGAACGCCGGGCTGGTACGCCGGGCTGATGGCCTGGATGGCCAAGGAGCCCATGGTCGCGGCCCTCGCGCTCATCGCGGTCACGGCCGGACTGTTCGGGCTCGCCGATCCCACGTTCGGGTTCAACGACCATTCGCTGCGCCTCGTGATCTCGTGCGCGATCGCGCTCTTCTTCGTCGCGTTCGTGTCGAGCTGGCTGACGGGCCGCATCCTCGAGGTGAGCTGGTCGGTCGTCACGAGGATCAGCTTCCGGCCGCTCGGGCTCATCCTGACCATCGTCGGCGTGCTCGTCTCGAGGGTGCTCGACTTCTCGCCGGGGTTCCTCATCGGCCTCGTGCTCGGTCTGTCGATGGCCGCGCCCGCGATGAAGGAGCATGCGTGGCAGGCGGTGGCGATCCGCTCGTCGATCATCATCGCGTTCGGGCTCGCCGCCTGGATGGGGTTCAGCGTGTTGACGGTGCACGGCGAGCCGCATGACTTCCTCGGCGCGCTCATCGTCGAGACGTGCGTCGCGATCACGACCGAGGGCATCGTCATGCTGCTCATCGACCTGCTGCCGTTCAAGCTGCTCTCGGGCGAGGTGCTCTTCGCGCATTCGCGGGCGCTGTGGGCGGCGCTCTACCTCATCGTCACGGTCGTCTTCATCGTCGGCGTCGTGGCGTGGGAGGGCCACTGGCGCGAACTCGGCGGTTCGCTGTGGCTCTGGATCGGGGTCGTCGGCGGCTTCGCGCTCCTCTGCGTGGCGATCTACCTGTACTTCAGGTTCTGGGCGCCGCCGCTGCCCGAGGAGACCGCCGATGAGGAGGAGCCGCTCGCCCGCATCGAGTGATGCCGGCGCGCGTCGCCGTTCGGGCCGGGGTGTCGCGCGACATGCCGCCGGTCTACGCTGAACCGACGGCGCTGAGCGCCGGCGGAGGGGGTGCCGCGGTGACCGAAGGAACGAGCGCGAGCAGGCGGATGCCCCGTGGCGGGCGTCGCGCAGTGATGCTGCCGCTGATCGTCGTCGCGGTCGGCGGGCTCGCGCTCGCCGGGTGCACGACCGGCACCGACACGCTGCCCGCGCCGGTCGTCGTCCAACTCGGCGACATCGACGGGGAGACGATCGAGGTCGTCGACGGCAACGTGATCGACCTCGCCGGTGACGACGAGACGTACGCCGACTGGGACGCCGAGATCGAGGACCCGACGATCGCCCGGTTCACGCCGGGCGGTGATGACGGGAGCGCGCAGTCCAACCCCGGTCTCACGGCGACGGCCGTCGGAACGACCGGGGTGACGCTCGAGAACGGCGAGACCGGCGAGACCGTCTCGTTCACGGTCGAGGTCGTGCCGACGACGTCGGGCGACTGACGACCAGGCGAGCGGCCGAGCGTCGGCGCAGCGCCCGTCAGCCCAGCAGCAGGCTGCGCAGCTGGTCGGCCGAGTGCACGACCGCCATGGCGTCGGCGGCCTCGGCGGGGGAGCCGTAGCCCCACTCGACGAGGATCGTCGGCACGCCGTTCGCGAGCGCGCCGAGCGTGTCGTAGCCGCGGTCGCCGACCATCACGGAGTGTTCGGTGCTGATGCCGAGCGCGTTCAGGCGGCGCAGCGCCTCGGCGACGACGTCGGCCTTCGTGCTGCGCTCCTCGTCATCGCTCGCGCCTGCGATGACGGTGAAGTACTGGCTGAGGCCGGTGTGGTCGAGCACCTTGCGCGCCATCGACTCGGGCTTCGAGGTCGCGAGGGCGACGGGGATGCCGGCGGCGTGCAGCCGCTCGAGCACGCCCGCGACGCCCGGGAAGACGGGGGAGCGGAGCACATGCTCGCCGTAGTGGTCGCGGTAGATGTTCAGCGCCTCCCACGCCTCGGCGTCGCTGAAGCCGGCCGTCATGCGCAGGCTGTCGAGCAGGGGCGGGCCGACGTAGCTGCGCAGCACCTCGTCGCTCGGCACGGGCAGGCCGAGCTCGGTGAACATGTGCGCGAGCGACCCGGTGATGTCGGAGGCCGAGTCGACGATCGTGCCGTCGAGATCGAACAGCACGGCCGACCAGGTGCGGGTCGGCTCGGTCATCGTCGGGATAATCGTCAGGGGCTCGGTAGTCACCGTGACATCCTAGGGTGCGAAAATCCGAGGGACACTCAGATTGATCGCACGCGAGGCGGCGGCGTCCCGCGATGCCCGGTCAGAAGAGCCGGGAGTGCCCGTCGTCCACGCCGCGCATCGCGTCGTAGTCGAGCACGACGCAGCGGATGCCGCGGTCCTCCGCGAGGGTGCGGGCCTGGGGCTTGATCTCCTGCGCCGCGAAGACGCCGGTCACCGGTGCCAGCAGCGGGTCGCGGTTCATGAGCTCGAGGTAGCGGGTGAGCTGCTCGACGCCGTCGATGTCACCGCGGCGCTTGAGTTCGACGGCGACCGAGGCGCCCGAGGCATCCGTCGCCAGGATGTCGACCGGGCCGATGGCCGTCATGTACTCGCGGCGCACGAGCCGGTGGCCGTCGCCGAGGAGTTCGATCTGCTCGGCGAGCAGTTTCTGCAGGTGCGCCTCCACGCCGTCCTTCTGCAGGCCGGGGTCGATGCCGAGCTCGTGGTTCGAGTCGTGCAGCACCTCGTGGATCGAGACGATCAGCTGGTCGGCGGTCTTCTGGTGCACGACCTTCCAGAGCTCGACGATGCCCGCTGCGCGCTGGTCGTCGTCGGGCTCGAGCGCCGTGAGCGTGCACGGCGGGCTCATCCAGTTGAGCGGCTTGTAGCTGCCGCCGTCGGAGTGCACCAGGAGGCTTCCGTCGCCCTTCACCATCAGCAGGCGGGTGGCGAGCGGGAGATGTGCCGCGAGGCGTCCGGCGTAGTCGACGGAGCAGCGGGCGATGACGAGACGCACCAGTCGAGTGTACGGCGAGCGACGGCGTTCGACGGTCTGTCGCGGGCGTCAGGCCTGTGCGGCCGGGGCGTCGGATTCGCCGCCCGTGGCGCCCGGCTTGCCCGAGCGCTCGCGCGCCGCGGGGGCCGCGAGGCCGGCCATGACCATGAGCGCCAGGATCACGAGCAGGGCGTTCAGCAGCCCGAAGTGCTCGCCCAGGAAGCCGATGAACGGCGGGCCGACGAGGAAGGCGCAGTAGCCGATGATCGCCACGGCGCTCACCCGGGCGGCGGCCTGGGCGCGGTCGGGCACGTCGGCGGCCGCCGACATGCCGACCGGGAAGCCCATCGACGCGCCGATGCCCCACAGCACGGTGCCGACGACGATGACCCAGACCTCGGTGCCGAAGATGAAGAGGCTGAGCCCGACGACACCGGTCGCGGCGAGCACGCGGAGCGTCGCGACCCGGCCGAAGCGGTCGACGAGCGGGCCGCCGAGCACGCGAGCCGTCGTCATCGACACCGCGAAGACCGTGAAGATCGCGGCACCCACCGCGGGGTCGAAGCCGTGGCCGTCGACCGCCGCGAGCGTGAGCCAGTCGTTCGCCGATCCCTCGGCGAACGACATGCCGAGCATGATGACGCCGATGAGGAGCAGGCGCACGTCGCCCCAGACCCTGAGGCCGTCGCGGAACCGTTCGGTCCACGGGCGTGCGGATGCGGCATCCGCTCGCTCATCGGCGGCCGCCGGGTCGCCGAGCTCGCTGCGCTTGGGTACGAACCGCACCGACACGAGCGCGCCGACCGCGATGACCGCGCCGATCACGGAGAGGTGCACGACGACCGGCACGGCCAGTGCCGCCGCCGCGGCCGCCATGCCGGCGCCGGCGACCGTGCCGAACGAGAAGAACGCGTGCATGAGCGGCATGAGCGTGCGGCCGATCTCGCGCTCGGCCTCGGCGCCCTCGACGTTCATCATGACGTCGACCGCGCCGTTGCCGAAGCCGGCGAACGCGAGCCCGATCACGATGAGCGGGATGGACGGCAGCGCTGAGCCGCCGATGCCGATGAGCACGAGGCCGAGGGAGACCACGATCAGCGCGCCCGCCATGCCCGTGCGCGCGCCGAAGCGGGCCATGAGCGGGGGAGCGGCGATGAGGCCGAGCACTGCGGCGATGGAGCCGGCGAGGATCACGAGTCCGACGCCCTGGGTGCTGAGCCCGGTCTGGTCGCGCACCTCGGGAAGTCGCGCGACCCAGCTCGCGAGGCTGAGCCCCGAGAGGAAGAAGATGGCGAAGATCGCGTTGCGCCACGCGAGCAGCTCGTGGCGGGCGCGGTTCGTGGTGGGGCTCGTGCTGAGGTGGTCGGTCATCGTTCGGCTTCTGTCTTCGTGTCTTCGTGTCTTCGTGTCTTCGTGTCGCGTGTCGCGTGTCGGTGTGTGTTCGTGCCGGTGCGTCGAGTCGGCGTTCGAGGGCCGCCCGAGCGGCTATCGAATCGATTCGATTCGCCGATCAGTGAACGATATCCGTCGAGCGGGCGAACCGCAACCGATCCCCGGCCGCGCGGATCCGTGCGTCGGGCGGGCCGTCGTCGACGGCGACGGCCGTGCAGCCCGGGAGCACCCGGACTGCACGGCCGCCGTGTCGTCGGATCAGTAACTGGCGGTGACGCTCACCCCCGCGAAGTCCTCGACGGCGGTCAGGCCGACGTAGTTCCATCCGGGCTGGGGCCAAGCGACCACGACGCTCTCCTCGTTGCTGCCGGAGGTCGTCGAGCGCGCGACGTGCGCGTTCGCATCGGCCCAGCCGTAGCAGTTGACGTAGAGGTCGGCGTCTCCCGTGCCCCCGGTCGTCGTGACCGTGACCTGGGCGGTGCCCGCCGGAATCCAGATGAACAGGCCGTCGGTGTCGCCGCGCTTGGCGGAACGCCCTGATCGGCTGCACTCGTCGTCGAGCTGGCGGAGGTCGGAGCCCGTGCACTCGGGGAGTGCCGGGGTGCCGCCGTCAGCGACCGTGACGGGGAGCGTGACCGTGCCGGTCGCCCCGTCGTCGTCGGTCACCGTCAGCGTGACCGAGTACGTGCCGGCCGCGGCGAAGGCGATCGTCGGGTTCGCCTCGGTCGACTCCTGCCCGTCGCCGAACTGCCAGCGGCGCGAGGCGATCGTGCCGTCCTCGTCGGTCGACGTGTCGGTGAACCCGACCTCCAGGCCGTCGGCCGAGATGGCGAACGATGCCGCAGGCACCCGGTTGACCGGGTCGGTGCCGCCGCCGCCGAGATCGGCGCTGCAGTCGCCGGCAGCGCATCGCGTGAGGTATGCCGCGAACTCGGCGTCGTACCGGGTGCCGATCGTGTCGGTGATGTAGGTGCGGGCCGCGTCCCAGTCGCCGGCGCGGTACGAGCCGAGGATGGTCTGCAACTCGCTCGGGCGCTCGTTGAGCATGAACGCCGCGGCGAGGAACCCCCAGCGGTAGACCCGCTCCTGACCGTGGTCGTAGTTCGTGTCGAAGAGCTGGCTGAGCGTGTAGGTGCCCTGCGCGGCCGCCGCCTGCGCGGCCGTGTAGTCCTCGCCCCGGTACTGGTACGAGATGAACTCCGCGAAGCCCTCGACCCACCAGATCGTGGGCGTCTGCATGCCCTCCTCGAAGTCGCCGTGCATGTTGAAGCGGCCGTCGAGGTAGTGCGTGTACTCGTGGTTGAGGTTCCACACTGCGAACTCCGGGCGAAGCCACTCGGCCTCGTAGGCGATGAACCGCGCGACGTTGTCGGCGGCGGAGGGGTCGCCCTCGAGGTACATGCCGCCGTTGTTGGTGTCGATGCCGAAGATGGCGCCCGCGTAGCTCTGGTAGTCGCTGCTCGAGTCGAACACGACCACCTCGATGCTGGAGTTCACGTCGTTCGGCACCGGACCCGGGTCCTTCGCGACCGCGTGGAAGTACTGGTCCTGGGCGAGCAGGCTCGAACAGCTCGCGGCGAGCTGCTCGGCGCTGATCTCCTGGGCGCGGATCGTGATGCTCGAGGAGCAGTCGTGCTCGGTGATGAGGACGGCGTCGGCGACGCGCTCGCCGAGGTCGCAGGTGCCGTAGTCGGCGCACGCCTCGGGGTCGTAGTAGTTCGCCATCTGGCCGAGGGCGACCCACAGCTGCGCGGTCGGCCCGTCGAGCGAGGTGCGCGTGAGCAGGTCGGCGACGAGCGGCTTGGCGGCCGCACGAATCGAGTCGTCGCCGAGGAAGCGGGCGAGCTCGCGACCCGCGTTCGTCGGCAGGAAGGCCGACTCGCCGCCGAGCCGGTCGAGGTGGGCGACCGCGAAGTCGTGCAGCGTCGTGAGGAGCGACGGGTCCGCGGCCACGGCGGCGACGAACTCGGGCACATGGTGGCCGCGGAACAGCACCGTGAACACGTTGTTCACGGCGTTCCGCATCCACCAGAGCGCCTCGTACTCCGCGTCGTACTCGGTGAGCAGCCGCTCGACGACATCGAGGTAGCGGTCGTTGAGCACCGCACTGTCGATGAGCGTGACGGCCTCGCCGAGCACCTCGCCGTTGGCGTCGGTGACGTCGCGCGAGCGCGGGTTGCCGAAGAAGGCGTCGAGTGCCCCGGCTGCCGCGTTCGACAGCGACGAGCCGTAGTCGCCCACGTTCTCGGCGTCGTAGAACTGCACGTAGTAGCCGGCCCGGAGGAAGAGCACGAGCTGGCCGGCCGACGTGGAGTTGTCGCCGGGGTAGGAGCCTGCGACGGTGCGGAGCGCGTTCGCGACCGTGATCATCTGCGCTTCGGCGAAGATCGCCTTGGCGTCGGCGCCCTTCACGAGGAACAGCGAGTTGATGCAGTCCATCGGGCTCGCGACGACCAGGTCGACGAGCGACTGGCCGCTCGCCGCGGCGAAGTCCGCCGTCGAGCAGGTGTCGGCGGCCGCCGCCTGTCGGCCGGCTGCGGCGCCGGGGTTGCCGAGGTCGCCGGCCGACGGCCGCTCGGGAACGGCGACCTCGTCACCGGCCTCGGTGCGGTGCACCTCGGCGTTCGCCGTCAATGGTGCCGCCGGCTCGAGGTCGGGGTCGAGCTCGGGCACGAGCGCAGCGCTCGAGCCCGTGGCCGCAGCGCCCCCGGTGTCGGCCGCCGGGCCGGAGCCCGACGGCACCGGATCGGGCGGTGCCGCCGCGTTGGCCCCGAGCGGGGCGCCGAGGCTGAATGCGAGTACGAGCGACAGCGCGATGGCTGTGCCGGTTCCACGTCGTCGGATGGGTTGGGTCATCGTCGACTCCTGAATCGTGTGCTGCGGATCGAAGAACCGGCACTGCAGGTTCCCGACCCTGTGCGATCTCCGGCCCCCGGCCGGAGTGGCGCGTCGTCATCGATGCGCCGCGGTCATCGTGTCATATATCACACGTCACGCGCTACTATTGCCTCTGGATCGCTGTCGAGAGCGCGTCGCGCCCACTCCCGGCTCGCCGAGGCATCCGCAGCATCGCCGGTACGATGGCTTGGTCATCCGGCGCATCCACCGGACCACTCGCATGAGCCGCCGCACCCAGCGGTTCATGTTCTGAACAATGGAGTTTCTTGCGATGAAGGCCCTCTACAAACCCGCCGCCGGCGCCGGCCTGGAGTACGTCGATCGGCCCGAGCCCGAGACGGGCCCCGCCGACGTGAAGATCCGGGTGCTGCGCACCGGCATCTGCGGCACCGACCTGCACATCGAGAAGTGGGACGACTGGGCCGCGTCGACGATCGCCGCACCGCTCATCCCGGGCCACGAGTTCTACGGCGAGGTCGTCGAGGTCGGGCCGCTCGTGCACGACGTCGCCGTCGGCGACCGCGTCTCGGGCGAGGGGCACATCGTCTGCGGCATGTGCCGCAACTGCCGCGCCGGGCGCCGCCAGATGTGCATCCGCACGAAGGGCCTCGGCCTCCACCGCGACGGCGCGTTCGCCGAGTACGTCGTGCTTCCCGGCGAGAACGTCTGGGTGCACCACGCCGACATCGAGCCCGAGGTGGGCGCGATCTTCGACCCCTTCGGCAACGCCGTGCACACCGCGCTCGCCTTCTCGGTCGTCGGCGAAGACGTGCTCGTCACGGGCTGCGGCCCGATCGGCCTGATGTCGATCGCCGTCGCCCGCCACGTCGGCGCACGCTTCATCGTCGCGACCGACGTCTCGCCGGCCCGCCTCGAGCTCGCGCTCTCGATGGGCGCCGACGCCGTCGTCGACGTCTCGAAGGAGCGGGTGCGCTCCGCACAGGAGCGCCTCGGCATGCGCGAGGGCTTCGACGTCGGCTTCGAGATGTCGGGCTCGGCGAAGGCGCTGCCCGAGATGATCGAGAACATGAACCACGGCGGGCGCATGGCGCTGCTCGGCCTGCCCGCCGAGCCGTACGCGATCGACTGGGGCAAGGTCGTCACCCACATGCTCACCATGAAGGGCATCTACGGGCGCGAGATGTTCGAGACGTGGAACTCGATGAGCGCGATGCTGCAGACGAGCTCCGAGCTGCGCTCGCGCGTCGCCTCGATCATCAGCGACCGCTACCCGGCACGCGAGTGGCGTGCGGCGTTCGATGCGGCCGCCTCGGGCGGCGTCGGCAAGGTCATCCTCGACTGGACGGAGCTGTAGACATGTACGGAACGGTGAAGGAGCAGCTGCGCGCCGAGCTCGACGAGATCGAGGCCGCCGGGCTCACGAAGCGCGAGCGCGGCATCCACGGCCCGCAATCGTCCGAGATCGAGGTCGCGGGGCGCGAGGTGCTGAACTTCTGCGCGAACAACTATCTCGGCCTCGCGAACGACCCGCGCATCGTCGCGGCGGCGCACGCCGGTCTCGACGAGTGGGGCTACGGACTCGCGAGCGTGCGGTTCATCTGCGGCACGCAGGAGCTGCACCTCGAGCTCGAGAAGCAGGTCTCCTCGTTCCTGGGGTACGACGACACGATCCTCTTCTCCTCGTGCTTCGACGCCAACGGCGGGGTGTTCGAGGTGCTCTTCGGGCCCGACGACGCGATCATCTCCGACGAGCTGAACCACGCCTCGATCATCGACGGCATCCGCCTCTCGAAGGCTCGGCGCTACCGCTACAAGAACCGGGATCTCGTCGACCTCGAGGCGCAGCTGGTCGCGGCATCCGACGCCCGCCGCCGGGTGATCGTGACCGACGGCGTCTTCTCGATGGACGGCTACATCGCGCCGCTCGCCGAGATCTGCGACCTCGCCGACAAGTACGGCGCGCTCGTCTTCGTCGACGACTCGCACGCCGTCGGCTTCGTCGGCGAACACGGCCGCGGCACGCCCGAGCACTGCGGCGTCGAGGGCCGGGTCGACATCACGACCGGCACCTTCGGCAAGGCGCTCGGCGGGGCATCCGGCGGCTACGTCTCGGCCCGCCAGGAGATCGTCGACCTGCTGCGTCAGCGCGCCCGGCCCTACCTCTTCTCGAACACGCTCGCGCCGGCGATCGTGGCGGGCACGATCCAGGCGCTCGAGCTGCTCGCCTCGTCGGGCGAACTGCGCGAGAAGCTGCGGGGCAACGCCGCGCTCTTCCGCTCACTGATGACGGATGCCTCGTTCGACCTGCTCCCCGGCGAGCACCCGATCGTGCCGGTGATGTTCGGCGACGCCGCACTCACCGCGCGCATGGCCGACGCGCTGCAGCAGCACGGGGTGTACGTCACGGCGTTCAGCTTCCCGGTCGTGCCCCGAGGGGCCGCGCGCATCCGCGTGCAGCTGTCGGCGGCGCACTCCGAAGACGAGATCCGTCGCTGCGTCGCCGCCTTCGTGGCGGCTCGCGACGAGGTGGCCGCGGCCGAGTAGCCGTCTCGATGGGCTCGACCGGCAGACGACCTCGTTCTGCGGGTTGCGCCTGGGCGACCTGGTTCTGCGGGTTGAGCCTGTCGAAACCCCGCCCGAGAACGACCGGGTCTCGACGGGCTCGACCGGCAGACGACCTGGTTCTGCGGGTTGAGCCTGTCGAAACCCTGCCCGAGAACGACCGGGTCTCAACGGGCTCGACCGGCAGACGACCTGGTTCTGCGGGTTGAGCCTGTCGAAACCCCGCTCAGGACTACCGGGTCTCGACGGGCTCGACCGGCAGATGCTCGCGCGTCAGCGCCCCCGCGCGCCGACCCGCGCGCCCAGCGAGCGGGGTGCGAACCGCACGAGGCCGATGATCAGCCGATAGCGCAGCGAGGGCACCGAGACGGCCTTGCCGCGCGCGGCGTCGCGCAGGCCGTCGGCGACGACGGTGCGGGCATCGAGCCACATCCAGTCCGGAACGCCCTCCTGCCCGGGCGGCAGCCCCAGTCGCTCGTGGAAGTTCGTGTGCGTGTAGCCCGGGCACACGGCCGTCGTCGTGACCCCTTGCGGCCCGTACTGGCCGTTCGCCCACTCGCTGAACACGACGAGCCACCGTTTGCACGCGCCATATGTCGATCGCGGAATGAACGCGCCGACCGATGCGATGTTGATGATGCGACCCCGACCGCGGGGGAGCATCGCCCGGAGCGCCGCGTGGCTGAGCCGCATCGGCACCTCGACGTGCATCTCGAGATGGCGCACCTCGTCGTCGATGTCGTTGCCGGCGAAGTCGAGGGGAAGCCCGAAGCCCGCGTTGTTGACGAGCAGGTCGACGGGTCGTTCGGGGTCGGAGAGGCGCTCGACGACCAGCTTCAGGTGACGTGGCTTCAGGAGGTCGGCGCGCAGCGCCTCGACCGCGACGCCGTGCTTGCGACGGATCCGCTCGGCGAGCTCGTCGAGGGCGGTGCGGTCGCGCGCCACGAGCACGAGGTCGGCGCCGGTGGCGGCGAGCTGGCGGGCGAACTCGGCGCCGAGCCCGGAGCTCGCACCGGTGATGAGGGCGGTTCTCGACATGCGGCGAGCATATGGGATGGCGACGCGTCGGGCGCTCGTCACGCCGCGAGTGCCACTCGAATCGATTCGGCCTAGACTCGGGCGCATGCAGTCCGATGCAGCTCCACGCCCGACGCTCGCCGACGTCGCGGCGCGCGCAGGGGTCTCGCAGTCGACCGCCTCGCTCGCCTTCAGCGGCTCGGGCCCGGTCTCGGATGCCACGAAGGAGCGCGTGCTCGCCGCGGCATCCGAACTCGGCTACGCCGGCCCCGACCCGCGTGCCCGGTCGCTGCGTCGCGGCCGCTCGGGCATCGTCGGCGTGGTGCTCGAAGAGCGTGTGCGCGCGGCGTTCCTCGATCCCGTGAAGATCCAGATGCTCGACGGCATCTCCGAGGGCATCGCGCCGCTCGGCGCCGGTCTGCTGCTCCTCACCGACACCGGCGAGCCGGGGGAGCACGCCGTCAGCATCGAGAGCGCGCCGGTCGATGCCGTCGTGCTCATCGGCTGCAGTCCGCGTCTCGCCGACACGATCGAGGCGCTGCGACGCCGCGGCATCCCGGCCGTGGCCATCGAAGGGGAGACCGGCGAGGACATCCCCGAGATCTCGATCGACAACCTCCAGGCGACCCGGCGCGGTGCCGAGTACCTGCGGCAGTTGGGGCACGCGGATGTCGCGATCGTGACGCTGCCCTTCGACGCCGCACGCACCCGTGGCCCGCTGACCGACGAGTTGCTGCGGGCGAGCACCGCCGCGACGGCGAGCCAGCGTCTCGCCGGAGCGCGCGGGATCTTCCCCGAGGCGACCGGGCGCGCCGCCGCCGCGAGCTCGATCGAGGAGGGGCTCGAAGCGGCGCGAGCGCTGCTCGCCGACCCGGCGAACCGCCCGACCGCGATCATCGCGCAGAGCGACCTGCTCGCGGCCGGCGTCATCCAGGCGGCTGAGGAGCTCGGCATGCACGTGCCGGGCGATCTCAGCGTGCTCGGCTTCGACGGCATCCGGGTCGACGGCCTGCAGCACGACCTCACGACGCTCGTGCAGCCCTCGGTCGCGAAGGGCCGCGCGGCCGGCGAGGCCGTCGTGCAGATGCTCTCCGGCGAGCCGCCCGAGTCGCGCTGCTTCACGAGCACGCTGCACGTCGGCGACACGACGGCTGCGCCGCGCGCCGCGGGCTGACGCGACCCGCAGACGCAGCGGCTGGCGCCGCGCGCCGCGCGCCACCCGCCTCCCGCTGACGCGACCCGCAGACGCCTCCCGCACCCGCTGGCGCGACCAGCCTCCCGCCACCCGCTGGCGCCACACACCCACCCATCGAGATGACGCATCTTGTCGGTAGGCCCGCCGGTATGCGACGACTCGTGACATCTCGACGTCACTCGAGCAGCTCGCCGTGGCCGCGGCATCCGCCTGGCCCGCCGAGGCCACCCGCGGCATCCGCTGCTCGCGCATCCGCCGTTAGGGATCCGTTAGGAAGATTCACAAATTTGTGAAACAAGCGTAGTGTCGGCCTCATGAACACCGTCATCGAAACACGCGGCCTCGAGAAGCACTTCGGTCGCGTGCGTGCACTCGACGGGCTCGACCTCAGCGTCGAGGCCGGCGAGGTGCACGGGTTCCTCGGCCCGAACGGCGCGGGGAAGTCCACCACCATTCGCGTGCTGCTCGGCCTGATCCGGGCCAGCGGCGGCAACGCGACGCTCTTCGGCCGCGACCCCTGGCGCGACGCCGTCGAGCTGCACCGTCGCATCGCCTACGTGCCGGGCGACGTGAACCTCTGGTCGAACCTCTCGGGCGGCGAGTCGATCGACCTGCTCACGCGCCTCCGCGGCGGCACGACCGACAAGCGCGCCTACGCGGCCCGGCGCGAGCACCTCGCCGAGGTCTTCCAGTTCGACCCGTCGAAGAAGGGCCGCACCTACTCGAAGGGCAACCGGCAGAAGGTCGCGCTCATCGCAGCCCTCGCCACGCCCGCCGACCTCTACATCCTCGACGAGCCCACCTCGGGCCTCGACCCGCTCATGGAGGCGGTCTTCCGACAGGAGATCGCGGCGCTCCTCGGCGACGGCGCGACCGTGCTGCTGTCGAGCCACATCCTCTCCGAGGTCGAGCACCTGTGCGACCGGGTGAGCATCATCCGCGCCGGGCGCACCGTCGAGACGGGCACGCTCGCCGAGCTCCGCCACCTCACCCGCACCGAGATCTCGTTCGCCGGCGAGGGCCTCGACCCGGCCGGCTTCGCGGCGATCCCGGGCGCGCACGACCTCGTGGTCGACGGCGCTCGCGTGCGCTTCACCGCCGACTCCGACGCCATGCCCGAGGTGCTCGCCACCCTCGGCCGCCTGCGAGCGACGGGCGTCACGGTGAACCCGCCCTCGCTCGAGGAGCTCTTCATGCGGCACTACCACGACGAGCTCGACGAGCCCGCCCGATCGAGCCTCGAGGGCGTGCGATGAACACCCTGCCGACCCTGCTGCTCGCGCGGTTCCGCCGCGACCGGGTGCAGATCATCGTGTGGCTCGCGCTCTTCGCGCTGCTCGAGGTCGTCGGCCACACGGCCGTCACCGAGACCTACGGCGACGAGGCCGAGCGCGCGAGCGTGATCAGGCTCGTCATCATGAGCCCGGCCATCCTGATGCTGCGCGGCACCCCGCAGGGCACCGACGCCGACGCGTTCCAGTTCTTCCTGCTGTTCGGATTCCTCGGCCTCATGATCGGCCTGATGATGACCTTCCTCGCCGTGCGTCACACGCGCGGCGACGAGGAGGCCGGCCGCGCCGAGCTCGTCGGCTCGACGCCGGCGGGCCGCATCGCGCCGCTCCTCGCGACGGCGCTCGAGGGAATCATCCTCAGCGTCCTGGTCGGCGCGATCATGGGCGGCGTGGCCTTCGCATTCGGTGCGGATGCCTCGGGCGCCCTGCTCTACGGAGCGGCCATGTCGGCGGTCGGCATCGCCTACCTCGGCGTCGGGCTCGCCTGCGCGCAGCTCATGCGCACGTCGCGGGGTGCCAACGGACTCGCGGCCGCGATCGTCACGCTCGGCTACGCCCTGCGCGCGATGGGCGACGCCACGGGCACCGTGCAGCCCGACGGCCTCAGCATGGAGGCGGGCTGGTGGAGCTGGCTGAGCCCCATCGGCTGGGGCCAGGCGGTCGCGCCGTACACGCACCAGCTGGTCTGGCCACTCGCCCTCTGCATCGGCCTCGGTGCGGTGCTCTTCGCCGCCTCGGCCTGGCTGCAGTCGCACCGGGATCTCGACTCGAGCATCGTGCCCGAGCGCGCCGGACGCCTGCACGCGCCGCTCAGCCTCTCGGGGCCGATCGGCCTCGTCTGGCGCACGCTCCGCAATCCCGTCATCGGGTGGGTCATCGGCGGGGCGCTCTTCGGCCTCGTGCTCGGCGCCGTCGGGCAAACAGTCGTCGACCTCGTGAACACCCCTGACGGCGAGGAGGCCGGGCAGGCGATCAGCGACACCCTCGCCTCGCTCGCCGGCCCGAACGCGGAGGGCGGTCTGATCGACCTCTTCACGACCGGACTCTTCGGTCTCGTCGGCGTGCTCGCCGCGGTCGGCGGGGTGCAGGCCGTCATGCGGGCCAGGCAGGACGAAGCCGGCGGCACCGCCGAGCTCGTGCTCGCCGCACCCGTGTCGCGCTTCCGCTGGTTCTCGGCCTACCTCCTGATCGGGGTCGTCTCGGTCGCGGCCGTGCTCGCCTTCGCGGTGCTCGGCGCCTTCGTCGGACTCATCGGGTCGCCGGATGCCGGTGAGCGCATGTCGACCGTCGCCGAGGCCGGGCTCGCCCAGCTGCCGGCCTGCCTCGTGATCGTCGCGGTCGCCGCCCTCGTGTTCGCACTGGTGCCGCGGGCCTCGATCGCCCTCGGCTGGGCGGTGCTGCTCGTCGCGATCGTGCTGGGGCAGTTCGGCGGGCTCTTCGGGTTCCCCGAGTGGCTCCGCGACGTCTCGCCGTTCAGCCACACGCCGATCGTCACGGCCGAGACGATCGATTGGACCGCGGCATGGGTGATGACCGGCATCGCCGTCGTCGTGGCGGCGGGGGCGACGGCCCTCGTGCGCCGACGGGACCTGGCACTCGGCGGGTGACGGCCGGCGCGGGGCATCCGCTCTTGCCCCGCTCGTTCTGTGAGGATGGGGAGCATGGCGCGAGACGAACAGGCGATGCACGAGTTCGTCGAGCAGTCCGCCGCGGCGATGGCCGAGGCGGGCTTCCCGCGCATGCCGGCGCGGGTGCTGATGGCGCTCATCGCCGCAGAGTCGACCGGCCTCACCGCGAGGGAGCTCGGCGACCAGCTGGTCGCGAGCGCCGCCGCGATCTCGGGGGCGGTGCGCTACCTGCAGACGCTGCGCATGGTGCGCCGGGTCTCGCAGCCCGGGTCGCGCCGGGTGCTCTACGAGCTGCCCGAGCACGCCTGGTACACGGTGACGATGGGCAAGAACCCGCTCTACGACCACCTCGAGGTGCTCGCGTCGAAGGCCGTCGCCGCGATCGACGACCCCGACTCGCTCGCGTCGCAGCGCATCGCGGAGATGAGCGACTTCTTCCTCTTCATCCAGCGCCGCATGCCCGAGCTGCTCGTCGAGTGGCGCGCCGAGCGCGGGGCGTGAGCGGGCCCGTCGAGGTCGTGCGCCTCAGCGCCCGGCGCCGACCACCATCCATGCCGCGCTGCGCGCCCGCAGCCCGAGCGTGACCCCGCGCGCGCCGAGGTAGCCGATCGCGAAGGACGCCATGAGCCACGCAGGTCCGGCGGCGCCGGCCGGGGCGACGGCGACCACCCAGAGGGCGAGCGGCACGAACACGACGAGGTTGACGATGCCCGTCCAGGCGAGGTAGCGGGCGTCGCCGGCGCCGATGAGCACGCCGTCGAGCACGAAGACGATGCCGCCGAGCGGGGCCGAGAGCGCGAGCACGACGAGCGTCGGGGGCAGGAGCGCCGCGACATCCGCCGAGCTCGTGAAGAGCCCGGGCAGCACCCACGCCGTCGTGAGCAGCAGCACGCCGATCACGGCGCCGCTGCCGACGCCCCACTGCAGGCAGCGCCGCAGCACCGCGCGCACACCGGCGACGTCGCCGGCGCCGAGGTCGCGGCCGACGAGCGCCTGCGCGGCGATCGCGAGCGCGTCGAGGGCGAAGCCCATCGTGAAGTAGAGGGTCATCGCGACCTGGAACGCCGCGAGCTCGTTCGAACCGAGCGACGTCGCCGCCCACGTGGCGAGCAGCAGGGCGAGCCGCAGGCTCAGCGTCCGCAGGAACAGCCAGCCACCGGAGGTCGCGCCGCGGAGCACTCCGGCATGGTGCGGCCACGGGCTCGCACCGGCGCGAGCGGCGTGCCGGGCGACGACGACGAGGTAGACCGCGACCATGCCCCACTGTGCGACGACCGTGCCGACGGCCGAGCCGGCGATGCCCCAGCCGGCGACGTAGATGAAGAGGTAGTTCAGGCCGATGTTCACGGCGAAGCCGATGCCGGCGACCCAGAGCGGGGTGCGCGTGTCCTGCAGGCCGCGCAGCAGGCCCGTGGCCGCGAACACGATGAGCATCGCGGGCAGCCCGGCCATCGAGATCGAGAGGTAGACGGATGCCTCGGCCGTCACCGCCTCGGAGGCCCCGAAGAGCCCGACGAGCGCAGGTGCTGCGAACCACCCGGCGACGGCGAGCACGACGCCGATGCCGAGCGCCAGCCACAGCCCGTCGATGCCCGAGGCGACCGCGCCGCGCACATCGCCGAGTCCGACCCGGCGAGCGACCGCCGGGGTCGTGGCGTAGGCGAGGAAGACCATGAGGCCGATGATCGTCTGCAGCACCGCGCTCGCGAGCCCGAGGCCGGCGAGGGGCGTGGCGCCGAGGTGGCCGATCATCGCGGTGTCGGCGAGGAGGAAGAGGGGCTCGGCGATGAGCGCGCCGAGCGCCGGCACGGCGAGGCGCAGGATCTCGCGGTCGACGCCGGCACGCGGCGCGGTCGTCGGGGCGGACGCGTCCTTCGGAGTCGACGCGTCCTTCGGAGTCGACGCGTCCTTCGGAGTCGACGCGTCCTTCGGAGTCGACGGGGACGCGCTCGGTGGCTCGTTGCGAGGATCGTTCATGGGCGTCTCGAGCCTACGGGCGTCCGCCGACGACGGGTGCGTCCACGACGACGCGACGAACGGGGGCCGGGCCGTACCCCCGACCCCCGCTCGCGCGGGCTCAGGCGAACGAACGTGTCGTCTGCTCGTCGCCGATCCCGTCGAGGTCGACGGCGGTGAGTCCGCCGTCGACGAAGGAGCTCACGGCGTCGAGGGTCTGGTCGGCGGCGAGCACGCGACCGTGGCCCAAGCCGCTCGTGAGCAGCAGCCGCGAGTTCTCGCCGTGCGCGGCGTGCAGGCGCATGCTCTCGCTCGCGGCGATCTGCGAGTCGTCGCGGTCGTGCACGAGCAGGAGTTCGACGTCGGACGACATGGGCGCACGCACGGCGTCGAAGTAGCGCCAGGGATCCTCGAAGTCCGAGAAGACGCGTTCGCGGTACCGATCGCGCTGGATCTCGGCGGCCCGGTCGCTGAGCCCGACGTGGCCGGCGAAGGTGTCGAAGAGGTAGCGGCCTGAGGAGACCGGCGCGATCGCCGCGACGCGCGGCGACGCGACGCCCTCCCGCACGGCGTTGATCGCGGTGAGAGCGCCGAGCGAGTGCCCGATGATGGCCTCGAAGCGCCCGTAGCGCTGGTGCATCGCGTCGATCGCGTCGATCCACGTGCGGATGACCGTGCGGCGCCCGTACCCGTCGCCGTGCGCGGGTGCGTCGAAGGCGACGAGATGGCAGCCGGCGGCGCGCAGCTCCCGCACGATCGGTGCGAACTGTGAGGCGCGACCGCGCCAGCCGTGCACCAGCAGCACGGTTCGGGGGCCGGCGCCCCACTCGTACACGACGCCGCTGCCATGGGGGAGCGGCAACGGACTCCGCCGGGCGGTCTCGTGGACGCCTCGCTCGGAGTCGCGGACCCGTCGTACCGGTCGGGAGCTGCCGAACATGGGTGCGGCGACCCTCGCCGCGAGGCCGGGGGAGATCACGTCGGCGGCGCGGGCGACGCCGATCGCGGCGTTCGTCATCGGGATGGCAGCTGACAGGGCCATGGGAGATCCTCTCGATCGCGGCGCAGCGAGTGCGCAGCCAATACTCTGGCGGCTCGCGAGAGGTGCCACCATGGGCCTAGGTCGCCCCTGGGCGCCGGCTTCGAGCGGGGCCCGCTCGGCGGCGAGCGGCGAGCGGCGAGCGGCAGCCGGGCTCAGCCGGCGACGCCGTCGAGATACCGGATGACGGCGAGCACGCGCCGATGGTCGTCGGCGGCGACCGGCAGCCCGAGCGCGTCGTAGATGTTCGAGGTGTGCTGCACGATGGCCTTCTCGGTGAGCACGAGCTTCTGCCCGATCCAGGCGTTCGACCGGCCCTCGGCCATGTAGGCGAGCACCTCGCGCTGGCGCGGGGTGAGTTCGCGCACGACCCCCGCACCGCGGCCGGCGCGTGACATCAGCACGGCGACGATCTCGGGATCGAGCGCCGTGCCGCCGTCGACCACGCGGTGCAGGTCGTCGCGGAAGGCGGTGATGTCGGCGATGCGCTGCTTCAGCAGGTAGCCGACGCGAGCGGCGCGGCCGTCGAGCAGCTCGATCGCGTATCTCCGCTGCACGTACTGCGAGAGCACGACGATCGCGGTGTCGGGGTACTGCTCGCGGATGCGGCGTGCCGCGCGCAGGCCTTCGTCGTTGTTCGACGGCGGCATCCGGATGTCGGTGATCACGAGATCGGGGCGGTGCGCGCCGACCGCGGTCATGAGCTCGTCCCCGTCGCCGACCGCCGCGACCACGTCGAACTCGCCCTCCTCGAGCAGCAGCCGCAGCCCCTGTCGGAGCAGCACCTCATCTTCCGCGATCACGACCCGCATGGCAGCTCCGCGGTGAGCAGCGTGCCGCCGCCGGGCGGGCTGGCCAGCGACATCCGCCCACCGATCGCGTCGACGCGGTCGCCGAGCCCGGCGAGGCCTCGATCGTGTCGATCGGTCGCACCGCCGATGCCGTCGTCGGCGACCTCGATCGTGAGCACGTCGGCCCGACGGATGAGGCGGACTGAGGCCGAGGCTGCCCTGGCGTGCTTGGCCGTGTTCGCGAGTCCCTCGGCGACGATGAAGTAGGCGACGTTCATGACCGTCGACCCGAGCGGGGCCTCGAGTCCGCTCGTCTCGAGCCGCGTGGGGATGGGCATGCGGTCGACGAGGTCCTCGGCCGCGAGCACGAGCCCACGCTCGACGAGGGCGGCGGGCATGACGTCGTGCACGAGACGCCGCAGCGCGTCGGCGGCGGCCTCGATGCCCTGCCGCAGTTGGGCCGCCTCGGAACGCGCCGCCGCATCTTCGGCGGCGCCCTCGATGCGGCCGGCCTCGAGGGCGAGCAGCACGAGCTGCACCTGCAGGCCGTCGTGGAGATCCTTCGCGATACGCAGGCGCTCACGGTCGGCGGCCTCGACGAGGCGCACCCTCGAGTGCCGCAGCGCGGTCTGGCTGGTGCGCAGTTCGGTGGTGAGGCGCTCGCGCGCGATGGCGATCGCCGCAACGCGGCCGACGGCTCTCACCCGGCTCGGCTCGGGCAGCAGTTGCGCGTCGTAGATGATCGCGCCGACCGGTTGCCCTGCCGACTCGATCACCACGGCCGCCCGGCCGTCGCGGTCGGGGAGGTCGACCGTGACGCCGCGATCGTCGACGAACCCGTCGCGCACCGGCAGCCAGTAGACGACGTCGACGGTCGGATCGCCGAGCGCGCGTGCGATCGCGGCGCGCAGCGGCGCCCGGCCGGGCTCCTCGGTTCCGAGCCACGCCGCGAGCTCCTCGGCTTCCGCGGTGCGCTCGAAGCTGCCGATCATCACGCCGACCGCGAAGGCGACGGCGATGCCGGCGACGAGCGTCAGCTGGATGGCGACCACGACGGTCAGGGGCAGCAGGCCGAGCGCGAGCGCGACGGTCGGGATGAGCAGCACCGAGCCGACGCCGTAGCCGTACAGCGGCGCGAGCACCCGGCGCCGGGCCGGCGAGGCCCGGCGCAGTCGGTCGACGAGCACGAACGCCGTGGCCACCGACAGGGCGAAGGCGGCGATGCGCTGCACGCTGTCGCCGATCGCCGCCGGCTCGGCGTCCATCGGAACACCGAACGGCACGAGGATGCCCCCGGTGAAGACGGCGGTCGGCATCTGCAGCACCGTCGCGGTGAGGTACGCGGCGACGACGATCACCCGAGACCTGGTGTCGGGCAGGCGCCCGCTCGGGAACGCGAGGAGCAGGTGCACGGTGACCGCGATCGTCACGGTCGCGAAGATCGCCCCCATGACGGCGGCAAGGGGCACATCCGTGTTCACCAGGCCGGCGACGAGGGTCGCGATGCCGCCGATCCAGATGATGAGGCCGATTCGGCTGCCGGGGCGACGGCGCCACGCCACGGTGCCCGCGACGAACCAGACGAGGGCGACGACCGGAAACAGCAGGATGACCCAGTACTCGCGGTCGACCGGCAACAGCATCACCGCCTCGAGCGCGGCGAAGAGCACGCCGACCGCCAGGAGGAGCGTCAGTGCCGATCCGAGCGACTGGGCGAGCGGCGGCCCGGGCGTACCGCGTTCCACGTGTCCTCGCCTCCGAGCGCCGACAGGGTGAGCGCTGTGCACATCATGGCCGATTCCGGCGCATCGTGGAACGGACCCAGGTCCTCTTCGGCAGCTCCTCCAGAGATCTGCTCCGAATGCCATATGCCAGGACGCCCTCCGTACCGTAAGCTGCTGGCCATCCAGTGAAGATACGTTTCGTATGTTGCGCCTGAGTGGTGTGGTGAGGGGATGACCGATGACGGCGGAGACGAGAGTGGAAGCGACGCGCACGACCGCGAGCGGAGCCGATCCGAGACTGGGCGCGGCGCGCATCCACGTGATCGACGTCGCCGACGGCCGTGTCGTGTTCGATCGCGACGGTGACCTGCCCGGTCCGACCGCGAGCGTCCTGAAGCTCCTCACGTCGGCGGCGGCCCTCGCCGCCCTCGGCCCCGACCACCGCATCGCGACGAGGGTGGTCGCCGGCGCCGAGCCCGGCGAGATCGTGCTCGTGGGCGGCGGCGACGTCACCCTCACCAGGCTCCCCGTCGGAACCGCGTCCTTCTATCGCGCCTCGGCGCACCTCGAGACGCTCGCCGATGCCGTGCTCGCCGCGATCGGCGACGGCGTGGTCGACCGCCTCGTGCTCGACGACTCGCTGTTCGCGGGTGAGCCGTGGCTGCCCGAATGGGACGCCGAGGGCCGGAGCCCCGAGGGGTACATCCCCTTCATCACGGCGCTCCAGGTCGACGGCGACCGCGACGACCCGACGATCGACGACACGCCGAGGAGCGAGGACCCGGTCGGCCGGGTCGGTGCCGCGTTCGCGGAGCTGGTCGGCGGGGGACGCGACATCCGCATCTCACGCGGGCGCGCGCTCCCGGCCGCGGCCGTGCTGGCGGAGGTCTGCTCCCCGCCGCTGTCCGAGCTCATCCGCTTCGGCCTCGAGACCTCCGACAACGCGCTCATGGAATCGCTCGCCCGGTTGTCGGCGATCGCGATCGGCGAGACGGCCGACTTCGCCGGGGTCTCGCGCGCGATCCCCGTGCTGCTCGAGCGATACGGCCTGCCCATCGAGGGGCTGACCGTCCGCGACGGATCGGGCCTCAGCGATCGCAACTCGGTGCCCGCGCGCTTCGTGGCCGAACTGCTGGTGCGGGCGCATCGTCGCGAGCACGGGCTCGGCGTGATCGACGACATGCTGCCGGCCACCGGGCCGGACGGCACCTTCAACCGGAATCGCTTCACGGGCGACGACGCGATCGTCGGCGACGCGGTTCGTGCGAAGACCGGCTACATCAACATCGTGTGCTCCCTCGGCGGGCTCGTGCGGGCCGCCGACGGAACCGAGCTCGCGTTCGCGGTCTACGCGGTCGGCGAGATGATGGGCGACCCGGCGCGCGCGGCGATCGACGCGTTCGTCGCGAGCCTGTACCTCGACGGCGCCGACGCGGCCTGAGGCCCCGGGAGATCGGGAAACCTGCGAGGTCGCCGGACGCCCGCGCGTCGCCCGCATCCCGAGTGCCCGTTCGTCGGCACCCGCGCTTAGGGTGGATGGCATGACCGATGTCGCGCTGCCCTCCGGAATCAAGCAGGACGAACTCGACGCGGGCATCCGCCCGCAAGACGACCTCTTCCGACACGTCAACGGCAAGTGGATCGAACGCACCGACATCCCGGCCGACAAGGCCAGGTACGGCTCGTTCCTCGTGCTGCACGAAGAGGCCGAGCAGGCCGTGCGCGAGATCATCGAGGAGTCGCAGGCGGCCGAGCCCGGCACCGAGGCCCGCAAGGTCGGCGACCTGTACGCGAGCTTCATGAACGAGGAGCGGGCGAACCTGCTCGGCGCCACCCCCATCGCGGGCCAGCTCGTCGAGGTCGACCTGATCGACTCGGTCGACGCCTTCCTCGAGACCCTCGGCCGGCTCGAGCGCCAGGGCGTGCCCGGCTTCCTGCAGCTCTACGTCGACAACGACCCGGGCGACCCCGAGCGCTACCTCGTCTTCGTCGAGCAGGGCGGCATCGGCCTGCCCGACGAGAGCTACTTCCGCGAAGAGCGCTTCGAGTCGGTGCGCGGCGCGTACCGCGCACACCTCGAGCGGATGCTGCGGCTCGCGCAGCTCGAAGCCCCCGAGGAGCGCGCGGCCCGGGTGTTCGAGCTCGAGACCGCGATTGCGGCGGCGCACTGGAGCAACGTCGAGACCCGCGACAGCGAGAAGACGTACAACCTGTTCGCGTGGGATGACGCGGCGGCCGAGGCCGCCGTCGACCTGAACATCTGGCGCGACGCCATGGGCGTGCCGGCCGGTGCGTTCGACGAGGTCGTGCTGCGCGAGCCCTCGTTCGTGCAGGGGCTCGGCGCGCTGCTCACCGACGACCGCCTGCAGGCGTGGAAGGACTGGCTCGCCTGGCAGGTCGTGCGCGGCAGCGCCGCCTACCTCTCGAACGACTTCGTCGAGGCGAACTTCGACTTCTACGGCCGCACGCTCACGGGCACCCCGCAGATGCGCGAGCGCTGGAAGCGCGGCGTCTCGCTCGTCGAGGGCGCCATGGGCGAGGCCGTGGGCCGCATCTACGTCGAGCGGCACTTCCCGCCCGCCGCGAAGGAGGCGATGGACGACCTCGTCGCGAACCTCGTCGAGGCCTACCGGCAGTCGATCGGCGCGCTGGAGTGGATGGGCGAGGAGACCCGGGCGAAGGCGCTCGACAAGCTCGCGAAGTTCACGCCGAAGATCGGCTTCCCGGTGAAGTGGCGCGACTACTCGGCGCTCGAGATCTCCGACGACCTCGTCGGCAACGTGCGCGCCACCGCCGAGTTCGAGTTCAACCGCGAGCTCGGCAAGATCGGCAAGCCGCTCGACCGCGACGAGTGGTTCATGACGCCGCAGACGATCAACGCGTACTACAACCCCGGGTTCAACGAGATCGTGTTCCCGGCGGCGATCCTGCAGTACCCGTTCTTCGACGCCGAGCGCGATGCCGCCGCCAACTACGGTGCGATCGGCGCCGTCATCGGGCACGAGATCGGGCACGGCTTCGACGACCAGGGCTCGAAGTACGACGGCGACGGCCGCCTCACCGACTGGTGGACCGAGGCCGACCGCGCCGCCTTCGAAGCGCGCACGACGGCGCTCATCGCCCAGTACGACGAGCTCGTGCCGGCCCAGCTCGAGAGCGCCGGGGTCGAGGCCGCCGGGGTCGAGGCCGCGCAGCCGGAGGCGGCGGGCGGCGGCGAAGAGAACGTGAGCGAAGCGGATGCCGCGGCGCCGCATGTCAACGGCGCCCTCACGATCGGCGAGAACATCGGCGACCTCGGCGGGCTCGCGATCGCGTGGAAGGCCTACGTGCTCTCGCTCGGCGGCGACGTCGCATCGGCGCCCGTGATCGACGGGCTCACCGCAGCGCAGCGCTTCTTCCTCTCCTGGGCGCAGGCCTGGCAGATGAAGGGACGCGATGAGGAGGTCGTGCGCCTGCTCGCGATCGATCCGCACTCGCCGAACGAGTTCCGCTGCAACCAGATCGTCAGGAACATCGACGAGTTCTACGCTAGCTTCGAAGTGACTCCCGACGACGCCCTCTGGCTCGAGCCAGCCGAGCGTGTGACGATCTGGTAGTCGCAGAGCTGCAAGTACAACCGAGAAATCTCGAGCGCGCCGCTGACGCGGTGGGGGAGCGCCGACCGTCAGGGAGTGGAATCACCGTGGTGACGTCGTCGCAGGGTTCGGAGCGGCGCGCACGGCATAGCGACCTCCGTCGCGGCAAGCACCGCACCGAGGAGCCGGGCGAGAACTTCGCTCGCGGGTTCGACGCCCTCGGCGAACTGGCGCTCGCCGGGGTGCAGGTCTCGGCGCGCGCGACCGACCTCGCGACCGGCAAGGTGCTCTTCTCCGTCGACGACCACGTGGTCATGCCGACGGCGTCGATCGGCAAGGTGCTGCTGCTCGTCGAGGTCGCCTCGAGGCTCGCCGGCGACAGCAGCGAGTCGTTCACCGTGCTCGACCGTGCACCGCGCGACTCCGTCGGCGACTCGGGCATCTGGCAGCACATGCAGTCGCCGTCGTTGCCCCTCGCCGATCTCGCGGCGCTCATCGGGGCGACGAGCGACAACCTCGCGACGAACGTGCTCATCCGCTACGTCGGCCTCGAGGCGGTACGCGCCCGCACCGAGACGCTCGGCCTGACCCGCACGGCGCTGCTCGACCTCGTGCGCGACCACCGCGGTCCCGACGACGCCCCGCAGCTCTCGATCGGTTCGGCGAAGGAACTGACCTGGCTGTTCGCCTCGCTCGCCCGCGGCGAGATCGTCTCGCCCGAGGTGTCGCAGCGCGTCGTCGGGTGGCTCTCGCTGAACGCCGACCTCTCGATGGTCGCGAGCGCGTTCGGGCTCGACCCGCTCGCGCACCGCACGCCCGACCACAACGTCCTGCTCATGAACAAGACCGGCACCGATGGCGGCGTCCGCAGCGAGGTGGGTGTGCTCCGGGGGCCGCGCGCGAGCGTCTCGTACGCGGTGTCGATGTACTACGCCGACACGATGATCTCCTCGCGTCTCGCGGTGCTCGACGGCATGCGCCAGGTCGGCCTCGACCTGCTCGAGTACGTGCACTGATGTCGATCCGGGCGTTCAGGTCGGCCGATCGCGACGCGGTCGAACGGCTGTTGACGATCGCATTCGCCACGCCGACCACGACCGCCGACGCACCGCCGATCGAGGTCGGGCTGAACACAGCGCTGCTCGACTCCGACGCCCTGATCCCGCAGCTCGCGCTCATCGCCGAGATCGACGGCGAGGTCGTCGGCTACTGCATCAGCACCCGCGCGAGCATCGGCGATGCCGAAGCCCTCGGCCTCGGTCCGATCGGCGTGCTGCCGGGCCATCAGGGCCGCGGCATCGGTGCTGCGCTCATCGCGGAGACGGTTCGCGTCGCCGAATCGCACGACGAGGGTGTCATCGTGCTGCTCGGGGACCCCGCCTACTACGGGCGGTTCGGATTCGTCGCCGGCGCCGAGCTCGGGATCCTCGCACCCGATCCCGCGTGGGGCGAGTACTTCCAGGCGCTCCGCCTCGCGGCGGCGACCGACGAGCATCGCGGCGGGTTCCGCTACGCTCGCCCCTTCGACGACGTCTGAGCGATCGTCGCTTCGGCTTCGGCTTCGGCTTCGGCTTCGGCTTCGGCCTCGGCCTCGGATTCCGCTGCCGCGGCGACGACCTCTGCGGCTGCCTCGGCGACCGCCTCCGGCGGCGCGGAGAGCGACTCCACCCCGGCGATCACCGCGGACGCCGTCTCGGGCGCCGAGAGGATGCGGAAGTGGCCCGCGACCGGCAGCAGCCGGTTCGTGGCGCCGGCGAGCGAGCTGCCCTCGGGCAGGTGCGGGTCGAAGACCCCGAAGATCGAGACGATGCGCGAGTTGACGGATGCCACGCTCGAGAGCTCGACGATCGTGGCGCTGTCAGGGTCGAACTCGCGCATGCTCGGGTCGAGCAGGTAGCGGGCGAGCCTCGCGCCGCGGAAGGGAGTGGCGATCGCCACGAGCCCGCGCAGGTCGAGTCGATGGTCGACGTCGCGGACCAGCAGACGCTTGCCGATGAGCCCGCCCTTGGAGTGCGCGACGACGACGCGGCCCTCGGGCGGGGTCGGAATCCGCGCGAGCGCGCGCCAGACGCGCTCGGCGGTCTCGGGGATCGCGAGCAGGTTCGCGCCGAGCCCGTGGGCGACCTGCACCCGGTAGCCGTGGGTGTTCAGCGCGTCGCCGAGCGGCGCCATGAACGACCAGTGCTCGTAGACGCCGGGCAGCAGCAGGATCGTCGGCTTGCCGGCATCGCCGATCGCCCAGCGCTTCGGCGTCTTCGGCACGGTGAGCACGCGCAGCTGCTGCTTCGCGGCATCGAGGTAGTCGAGCGCCCACCAGCCGGCGGCCGCGAAGGGTGAGAGCCGTGCGGGTGTCACCATGCTCCGCAGTCTACGAGGGCGGGGTCGCAGCGGTGCGTCCGGATCGGTCGCGGCCCGGGTTCCGGCTCGGGCTCAGTCGATGAGCCCGGCCGCCGCGAGCCGCTCGAGCACTTCGGCGCCGGCGGGCGGGCAGCGATCGACGTCGGCGGTCGTCACCCAGTGCAGGCTGCCGACCTCGGCCGAGGCGAAGGGCGCGGCATCCGTCTCTGCGCGGAAGACCCGCATGCGTACGAGGCGTCCGTCGGGTTCGCCGTGCGCCTGCACGACGACCTCGAAGAGCTCCACGAGCCCGGCGGGGTCGAGCACGAGGGCGACCTCTTCGAGGGCTTCCCGGGCCGCGGCCTCGGCAGCCGTCTCGCCCTGGTCGATCTTGCCGCCCGGCATGTAGTACACGTCGCGGTCGCGTGCCGTGACCATGAGCACGCGGCGATCGCGGACGAGGGCGATGGCGGCGACGCGGAGATCGGGGAGTTGAGGCATCCGTTCCACCCTACGTCGTCGTGCCGGGCCGCCCCTGTCGCGAGGCGACCTGCCACGGCTACGCTGGCTCGCACCAGCGCGAAGGAGCGAGCCGATGGCCGACGACCCGAAGACCAGCCCACGAGGGTTCGCGAGGGACGTGCAGTCCGAGGTCTACCGGGCCGGGCTCTCGGGCATCCGCCCCGCGGTGCCGGTCGACTCCGGCTCCCTCGAGCGGGCCGCGCGCAAGGCCGTCTCGGCCGAGGCGTTCGCCTATCTGGCCGGCGGCGCGGGCGCGGAGGCGACCATGACCGCGAACCGTGCCGCGTTCGCGCGGTGGCAGATCTGGCCCCGAGTGCTCCGCGACGTCTCGGAGCGCGACCTCTCGATCGAGTTGCTCGGCCGGAAGCGGTCGACGCCGTTCGTGCTGTCGCCGATCGGCGTCGCCGAGATGGCGCACGCCGAAGCGGATGTCGCGGTCGGCCGTGCCGCCGCGGCGCTCGACGTGCCCTACCTCCTGTCGAACCAGGCCTCGCGCCCGATGGAGGAGGTCGCCGCGGCGATGGGCGCCCGTTCGCGGTGGTTCCAGCTCTACTGGAGCGCCTCCGACGAGCTCAACGCCTCGTTCGTGCGTCGTGCCGAGGCCTCCGGCTGCGAGGCGATCGTCGTGACCCTCGACACGCACCTGCTCGGCTGGCGCACGCGCGATCTCGACGCCGCCTACCTGCCGTTCACGCGCGGGCAGGGCATCGCCCAGTACACGAGCGATCCCGTGTTCGCCGAGCTCGTGCGCCAGCGGGTCGCCGCAGGAGCGGGCGGCGGAGCGCGCCCGAAGGTCACGCCGACGCTCCTCGCCTCGGCGTTCTCGATCGCCCGCGCCGGCGCCCGCACCCCGCTCGTCGACGGCGGCGTGCGGGCGGCCCTGCGCTCGCCGCTGCCGCGCGCGGCGATCGAGACCTTCCTCGACGTGTTCTCGAATCCGGCCCTCACCTGGGCCGACCTCGCGAAGCTGCGCGAGTGGACGAAGCTGCCGGTGCTCCTGAAGGGCGTGCTGCATCCGGATGACGCGGCGCAGGCGCTCGACCACGGCGTCGACGGCATCGTGGTCTCGAACCACGGCGGTCGCCAGGTCGACGACTCGGTGGCGAGCCTCGACGCGCTGCCCGGCGTCGTCGAGCGGGTCGGCGGGCGGGTGCCCGTCATCCTCGACAGCGGTGTCCGCGGCGGTGCCGACGCGTTCATCGCCCTCGCGCTCGGCGCCACGGCCGTCGGCATCGGGCGTCCCTACGTCTACGGGCTCGCGGTCGCCGGGGCGCCAGGGGTGCGCGAGGTGGTGCGCAACCACATCGCCGAGTTCGACCTCACGCTCGGGCTCGCGGGGCACCGCTCGGTCGTCGAGGTCGGGCCGGGTTCGCTGCGCGCGGCGTGAGCCGCTACTTCGTGAGCGTCTTCACGAGCGCGACGGCCTCGGCCGGCGACACGTCGGGCAGGTAGGCCTTGCCGATCGCGAGGCCGATCACCGGCAGGGCGAGCGGGTCGGGGTAGGCCATCGAGATGGTCTCGTACTCGGGGTTGAACTTCGCCTTGAACCTGAACAACGACGAGAAGCCGTAGGCCGGTTCGAGGGTCGTGGCGAGGAAGTCGAGGAGCCGCGTCATGACCGTCGGCTCGGGCGGCGTCTCACCCGGGGCGAGCGGCTTGGTCGCGAGCGGGGCGCCCGAGAGGCTCAGCACCTCGGCACCCTCCTCCTTCATGTGCAGCGCCGCCGAGGCGATGAGGAACTCCATGACGCCGTTCATGCTGCCGTCGGCGCGGCGCATGAAGTCGATGGTCCAGCCGATCACGGCGCCGTCGCGGTACACGGGCAGCCAGCTCGTGACGGCCTGCAGTCGCCCCTCGGGCCCGACCGCGAGCATGAGCCGCACCTCGGGATCCTTCAGCTCCTCCATGCCGCCGAGCGTGAAGCCCATCTCGGGCAGCTCCTTCTCGGCGATCCACTCCTCGGAGATCGCGTTGATCTGTGCGACCGTCGCGAGCGGCAGTTCGTCCCAGCTGGTCCAGACGGTGGTCATGCCCTCCTTGATGCCGCGGTTCAGCGCCTGTCGCACCTTCTGCCAGGGTTTGCCGGCGAGGTCCAGCCCCTTCGTGCGCACGAGCGTCTCCTCGCCGACCGACAGGTGCTCCCACTCGAGTTCGTCGAACACCGGCAGGTACTGCGAGTGCACGCTGTAGAAGACGGGCACCCAGCTGTTCGCGTCGCAGAACGCGGCGAACTCGCGGATGACGCGGCCACCGTCGCCCGCCGCGCAGATCGGGTCGGACATCGTGATGGCGACGCCGTTGATCACCCGGTAGGCGACAGCGGAGTCGCCGTCGTCGCTGAACCACGCCGTGTTGCCCGGCCAAGTCGCCATGAACCCGAGCGTGCCGCCGCCGTTGCGGTGCAGCAGTTCGCGGAGCCGGGCGTCGTCGGCGGTCTTCGCGGCGGTGCCGGTGCGCGACATCAATCGGATCGCCGCGGCGATGAACACCGCCCAGAACACCGGGCCGACGGCCTGGGCGAGGAAGCTCGCGAGGTCGTGGCCGGGCAGCACGATCGGGTCGACGACGGCGAGGAAGTGGGGCGGTACGAATCGCTTGAGCGTGTCGAGCAGCACGTCCCACCCAGTCGCAGCCGGCCAGTACTCGCGGAGCGTTGCGAGGCCCGCCACCAGGTGGATCCCGGCGAGGATGGCGAACGCGCCGCCCACGATCCCCGCGAACCGAGCGAACGCGCCGCGCGGCGCCCGGATCTGGAAGTGCCGTCTCGTGACGATGAGCATGACGATGATCCCGATCGGCAGCGCGACCACGGCGAGGACCCAGACGAGCAGCTCGCCGAGGTCGAACACCGTCCACGTGCCGTCGTCGACGTCCGCGGTCGTCACGGTGACATCGAGCGCCGTGCGGGCGAAGAGCAGGATGGCGGCGTTCACGCCGATCGCGAGCCAGCGGGCGAAGCGGCGCCCGTGCCGGAGTCCCCATGCAGCGAGGAGCAGGAGCAGGACCGGCACGAACGAGAGCAGGAACATGCCGAGACCCTGGGCGCTGAGCAGGGCGAGCTGCGTCGTGCACGCCTCGGTGGCGATGGCCGCTGCCGTGGCGGCTTCGCCGCCGCACTTCGCCATCACGTCCGCGAGTTCGAGGGGCTCGTCGGCGTAGAGGTACGAGCCGAAGGCGAACGGCGTCAGCTCGGAGCGGTTCACGAGGGCGACGATCGGGCCGACGGCGGTCACCGCGACGACGGCGGCGACGAGCGTGCGGGTCTCACCGTGCGAGCTGCGCTTGACCGAGAGGGTCGACGCGTCACGAGTGAGCACGGCGCCGAGCAGGTAGCCGGCGATCGCCGCGACCAGACGGTACGCATTCGACGAGTCGCCGTCGTAGAGCACGAACACGAGGATGAAGGCGACCGTGACGACACGGATGCGTCGTCGCCAGAGCCTGCCCATGAACGCCGTCGACGTGATGAGCGCGCCCACGATGCCGGCGAGCGGGTCGAGCGTCAGGTCGGCGGCGGTGCCGGTCGCCCACCACTCGCCGGCGAGCGAGCCGACCCATTGCAGCCAGGTGCCGATCGCGACGCCGAGCACGCCCGTGACGAGGAACGCGACGATCGTGCGCCAGGTGCCCATGCGCCGCTCGGCGATGCCGAGCAGCACCAGGGCGGCGAGCACGCCGAAGACGAGCTGGAAGGGGTCGTATGGAATCACGAGTGCAGTCGCGACGGTCCACCACTGCCCGCCGTCGACCGTCGTGATCACCCCGGCCGCCCACGTCGTCGCCGTCGACTCCGACGCGACGCCGAAGAACGTGCCCGTCGTGAGCGCCGTCACGATCAGCAGTACCGCGAGGGCGATGCTGAAGGGCACGCGGCGGATGAATCCGCCGAGCGCTTCCGTCGTGGAGCGGAGCCGGCCGCTCGGCTCGGTGTCGCCCGTGCCCTCGGCGGCTCCCGGTGCCTCGGTCATGGCGCCGAGAGCCCGAGCCTGGGGGAGAGCACGTCGAAGCCCTTCTCGAGTCCTCCTGTCAGCGCCACGACGTCGTGGTCCGCGCCGGGAACGAGGAAGAGCGTCGTCTGCATTCCGGCGGCGGTCGCGGCATCCGCCAGACGTTCAGTGCCGCGCACGAACGAGAGGTCGTTCTCGCCGACCGTGAAGATCGAGACCGAGTCGGGGTACGGCGCCTTCGCCGCCATGATGTTCGCCGGCTTCACGAGGTCGTAGGCGAACTGGTCGCCGTTGAAGATCTCGGCGAGCACGTCGTCGTGGTTCTCGACGCCCGCGTACTCGACCGGGGAGACGGCGAGCAGGTTGCCGAACACCTCGGGGTACTTCGCGCCGAAGTACGCCGCGCACCCGCCGCCGTTCGAGTACCCGGCGACGGTCGTGAACTGCGGGCCCTGCAGCACGCCGAGGCGCTGCCTCGCCCACGGCACCACGTCCTGCATGACGTAGGTCTCGACCTTGCCGAGCTCGCTGTCGAGGCAGAGGGGGTCGGCGGCCGGGTCGCCCAACTGGTCGATCACGAGGGCGATCGGCGCGAGCCCGTCGTGCGCTGCCGCGAACTCGTCGAGCACCCCGCCGATGAAGCTCGCCTCGGGGTCGCCGGGCTGGCCCATCATCATGACGACGAGGGGGAGGCGCGGGGCATCCGTCACGAGCGCAGCCGGCGGCAGGTAGATCTGCGCGGGGCGTGCCTCGAACCCCGACACCGTGTTCGGCACGCCGCCCTGCACGATGCCGATCTCTCCGGTCGCGGGCATGTCGGGGGGCGGCGTCCACGTCGCGTACAGGGGTTCGGCCGGGTCGGCGATCGTGGCAGGGTCGGGAACGGGCGGGTCGATCGTGTCGGCCGTCGAGATGTGGAACATCGAGCCGAGCGTGGGGTTCAGTCCGTACGCGGCGTTCACGCCGAACGCGGCGGTCGCGGAGAACAGGGGGATCGCGAGGAGGGCGATGAGCTTGCGCCACCATCGCGAGTGCCAGAGGTTCCAGATCGCGACCGTGATGCCGGCGAACGCCGCGGGCACCCAGAGCCACGCCGAATCATCGATCGGGCCGCCGAACGCGTCGAGCACGTTGACGCCGATCCAGAGCACGGCGACGCCGACGAGCGAGCCGACGATGAGCAGCACGATGACCGTCAGCACCCACGCCCACCCCGGGCCGCGGAAGAGCAGGTAGAGCAAGACCAGCGCCGCGAGCGCGTACACCGCGATCACGAACGGCCCGTCGATCACGTTCAGTTCCCAGATGAGATCCCACACCGTCGCCCCCTCGGCCATGGTCGTGATGGGCACAGCGTACCGACCGCGCGCTCGTTCGCAGTCGCACCCGCCCGTAGGATGGTGACACCGTGTCGTTTTCCGGCATTCGCCCGTCTTCGGCATTCGCCTTCGCCCGATCCCCAGGACCATTGGAGCCACCGTGGCCGCACCCAGCCGTCTCGAATCCGTCATCGCCCTCGCCCAGCACCGGGGGTTCGTCTTCCAGGCCGGCGAGATCTACGGCGGATCCCGTTCCGCATGGGACTACGGGCCCCTCGGCGTCGAGCTGAAGGAGAACATCAAGCGGCAGTGGTGGCGGTACATGGTCACCGGTCGCGACGACGTGGTCGGCCTCGACTCGAGCGTCATCCTGCCGAAGCAGGTCTGGATCGCCTCCGGGCACGTCGGCGTCTTCACCGACCCGCTCGTCGAGTGCCTGCACTGCCACAAGCGCTTCCGCGAAGATCACCTGCTCGAGGCCTTCGAGGAGAAGAAGGGCCGCGCCCCCGAGAACGGCATGGCCGACATCGCCTGCCCGAACTGCGGCACCCGCGGTCAGTGGACCCCGCCGCGCGACTTCAACATGATGCTGCAGACCTACCTGGGTCCGGTTCAGGATGAGTCGGGGCTGCACTACCTCCGCCCCGAGACCGCGCAGGGCATCTTCACGAACTTCGCGAACGTGCTGCAGGCCGCTCGCATGAAGCCGCCGTTCGGCATCGGCCAGATCGGCAAGTCGTTCCGCAACGAGATCACGCCCGGAAACTTCATCTTCCGCACACGCGAGTTCGAGCAGATGGAGCTCGAGTTCTTCGTCGAGCCCGGCACCGACGACCAGTGGTTCGAGTACTGGCTCGACTACCGCTGGGACTGGTACGTCGACCTCGGTGTCGACCCCGAGAACCTGCGTCGCTTCGAGCACCCCGCAGAGAAGCTGTCGCACTACTCCAAGCGCACCGTCGACATCGAGTACCGCTTCGGCTTCACCGGTGGCGAGTGGGGCGAGCTCGAGGGCGTCGCGAACCGCACCGACTTCGACCTCACGACCCACTCGGAGCACTCGGGCAAGGAGCTCTCGTACTTCGACCAGTCGAAGAACGAGCGTTGGATCCCGTACGTGATCGAGCCCGCGGCCGGTCTCACCCGCTCGCTTATGGCCTTCCTCGTCGACGCGTACCACGTCGAGGAGGTGCCGAACGCGAAGGGCGGGGTGGACACCCGCACCGTGCTGCGCCTCGACCCGCGTCTCGCGCCGGTCAAGGCGGCCGTGCTTCCGCTCAGCCGCAACGAGAAGCTGTCGCCCCTCGCCCGCGAGGTCGCCGCATCGCTCCGCAAGCACTGGAACGTCGACTTCGACGACGCCGGCGCCATCGGCCGTCGCTACCGTCGACAGGACGAGATCGGCACCCCGTTCTGCATCACGGTCGACTTCGACTCGCTCGATGACAACGCCGTGACGGTGCGTGAGCGCGACACCATGGAGCAGGTGCGCGTGCCGCTCGCCGAGCTCGAGGGGTTCCTGGCCTCGCGCCTCATCGGCGCGTAGCGCGAGCCGGTCGGGTCGGGCGGTTCCAGCTCGCCTCGACCGGTTCTCCGTGAACGTACGTCGGCGATCGACCGGGAACGTACCTCGGCGATCGACCGGGAACGTACCCGGTCGACCGGGAACGCACCTCGGCGGTCGACCGGGGACGCAGCTCAGTTGTCGACCCGAAACGCAACCTAGCGGTCCCGAAGCGCAGCCTAACGGTCGACCTGACACGTCGCCAGCGGTCGACCTGACACGCACCTCAGTGCGATCGAAGCGCCCAGTGCTGTCGAGCGAGACCTGCCATCGCGCCCAGCATGTCCCGCGTCCCCAGCGTCCCAAGCGTCCCGGGCGTCCGGGGCGTCCAGGACGTCGGACGCGCCGCGAGCCTCCGAGGGCAGGGCAGAGCTCTACCCCGTGACGGAGAACACGCGTTCAGGCTCGGCCGATTTCCATGACGCAGACGCAGACGCAGACGCAGGTGCAGACGCAGACGCAGACGCAGGTGCAGACGCAGGTGCAGGTGCAGACGCAGGTGCAGGTGCAGATGCAGATGCAGATGCAGGTGCAGACGCAGACGCAGACGCAGGTGCAGACGCAGATGCAGATCCAGATCCAGATCCAGACGCAGACGCAGACGCAACTGCAGATCCAGACTCCGATCCAGGGGCAGATGCAGTCGCCGATGCAGGCGCGAGCCGTGCAGGATCGACCGGGTTGATGAGGTCGGCCGGCGTCTTCGGCCGCATCAGCCTCGGCGTCTGCTCGGGATCGACGCCGGCTGGTGGGATGAGCCAGTAGTTCGTGCCCGAGCGCCGCACCTCCCACCCCTGGTTGTGGTACCTGAGATGGTCTCTGCGGCAGAGCAGGATGCCGTCGGCGAGATCGGTGCGCCCGCCATCGCGCTGCCAATGGTCGATGTGGTGCGCCTCGGTCCAGGACGGCGGACGCGTGCACTCGGGATCGAGACAGCCGCCGTCGCGAACCGCGAGCGCCGCCTTCTGCCTGTCGGTGAAGAGCCGCTCGTCGCGACCGAGGTCGAGGCAGGCGCCGCCGTCATCGAAGAGGATCGGCAGGTAGCCCTCGCAGAGACCGGTGCGGATGTCGACGAGTGGGATGCGATCGGGGTGCCCTTCGATCGCTCCTGAGCCCTCGCCCGTGCTGAGCGAGCCCGCATTCACCACGAGCCGGACCGACGGCTTCTTGTCGTTGAGCAGGCGAGTGGGATCGACGCTCGCTCCGGCACGGAGCAACTGCACGAACCCTTCGGCCGCGTCGCGTTCTCGCGTGGCACGTGCATCGGCGAAGGCCGCATCGCCGCGAACCGGATCACCGAAGCCGCGGCGCACCGGTGCGGCCGTGCGTCGAGGGTGGGTGAGCTGATCGAACACCGCTTTGACGAGCATGCCGCTCTCGGCGTCGAGCTCGAATTCGCCGCGCACCATGCCGTCGGGCTTCACCCAGACCCGCCAGTACTGCGCTGCGCGTTGCCGCTCTGCACGCGCGGCGACGCCGGTTGCATCGATGCGATCACGAGCCTGGCGGGCGAGGCGACGTGCGGCATCGGCGTGCAGGTCGCGGCACTCGACGATGACCGCGTCGAGCACGACGGAGAGCGTCGCCGCATCGGCGTCGCCGCCCGGTTCGCCGATGCCCGACCGGATCGCGTCAGCGACCGCCACGCTCAGCACGCCCGTGGTGACGGCTCCGCTCAATGCGGAGAACCACGGCTCGACCGGTTCGGGCACGAGCGCCGCGAGTTCTGGGTCATCGCGCCTGGCGAGCCCGAGCTCGGCCGCTGCCTCGGTTTCTGCGACCATTCGCCCCACGCCGACCAGCGCGGTCGTCTCGCGCTTCGACGCGTGGGTGATCGATTGCAGCAGCTCGCCCGCGTTCGCATGGCCGGTGCGCTGAGCGAGCCCTTGGAGTCCGAAGGCGACCTTCGACCGCCGTACGACCTCGGCGGCCGCGAGCGCCTGCGCCCGCTCGACCTCGTGCCTGAGCGCCGTGATGGCTTCGACGGCATCGACGAGCGCACGGTCGTCGAGCGAGCTGAAGGTGCTCGACGAGGGTGCGCACGAGGACATCAGGGCGGTCAGTCCGCTGAAGTCGGGGAGCGCTTCGGCCATGTTCCATTGTCTCGCCGCCAGCCGACATTCGAACGTATGTTCCACAGATTGTGGATAAGCCTGTGGAAAACATGGTGAGGGAACGAGGGAGCGAAACCGAGAGACCTCGAACCCGAGCGTCTCTATCCCCGCGCCGCCGCCCACTCGCGTCGCAGCACGCCGTACAGCGCCGTGTCCTGCCACTCGCCGTCGTTGTACTGCTCTTCGAGGATCGTCGCCTCGCGCCGCATGCCGAGCCGTTCGCAGAGACCGGCGGATGCCTCGTTGCGTGCGTCGAGGAACGCCTGGATGCGGTGCGGATGGAGCGTCTCGAACGCGAAGTCCCTGATCGCGACGGCCGCCTCGCGGGCGTATCCCTTGCCCTGGAAATCGGGGTGCACGACCCATCCGAGCTCGAGCTGCGCGTGCTTGGCGCTCGAGACGCGCACCATCATGTCGCCGATCACCCGGTCGCGCGCGACCCCGGCCGACGGGTCGGCCCCCGAGTCGTCGACCGACGGCGTGCCAGGCAGTGTCATCGCGAGCACGAAGAAGTCGCCGTCATCGGCGAGCACGCGGGCTGCGGCGCGCTTGGCCGTGTGCTCGTACGCCTCGGCGCGGTCCCGCAACGGCCAGGGCAGGTACTTGAGCACGTCGGGGATGCGCTGGTACTCGAACACGTCGGGGGCGTCGGATGCCTCGAGCGGCCGCAGCACGAGACGCTCCGTCGTCAGCGGCGTCTCGGTCAGCGCGGTCGCATCGAATGGGAACCGGAGGGCCGGCGGGCCGTCGGCGGCTGCCGCGGCGGCGCGGTCGATCGTGGTGGTCGCGGGGTCAGGCGTGGCGTTCTCGTGCATCGTCACGAAGCGTATCGCGGGCCCCTGACGCGCGGGCCGCGGAATCTGCTTCGGGCGCGACACCGAAGATGGCGGCGATGCCGTCGATCCAGGCCTGCTGCTCGCCGGCCCGCGCGAGTTCGCGCGACCGCACCATGGGGGTGTGCAGCAGCACGCCGGCCATGTGACGCAGGGCCTCCTCGGTGCGCCCGTCGGCGTCGCCGCGTGCGCGGGCGCGCTCGATCTCGCCGTCGAGCAGGTCGAAGACGTGGCGCCGCAGTGCGACGACGGCGGGCGCGATGTCATGTTCTTCACGGGCCTCGCCGAAGGCCCGGGCGGCTCCGCCGACGATCGCGCGCGCGGCATCCGTGGCACCGAACTCCTCGAGCGGGGCGTGGATGCGGATCGTCTCGAGGTCGAGCAGTTCGACGCCGGGCACCTCGACGACGTCGGGCGCCACGTTGCGGGGGAGCCCGAGGTCGATCACGAGCTGGCGCTCGACGGGCGTCTCGGCGGGGTCGGCGACGAGGCCGAGCGGCCGGGCGGCAGTACCGGCAGTACCAGCACCGTCGGAGCGTGCAGCCGCCCAAGCACCCGCAGCGGATGCCTCGAAGCCCGCCCTGCCCGATTCGAGGAGCGAGCGGTCGACGACGTGGTGCTCGGCCGTGGTGCAGGTGACGATGACGTCGGAGGCCGCAGCGGCCGCGGCGACCTCGTGACTCCCGACCGCGTCGATGCCGTGGTTCGCCGCGAACTTCGCCGCGCGGCCCGAGGGGGAGTACACGCGCACATCGGTGACGCCGCGGTCGCGGAGCGCGGCGAGCGAGGCACCGGCGAAGCGGCCGGTGCCGACGAGCAGCACGCGGGTGGCGGCCCAGTCGGTGATGCGGCTCTCGGCGAGCTCGAGGGCGAGGCGCACGACCGAGCGACCCTCGTTGCCGATGCCGGTCTCGTTCTTCACCCGGCGCGAGATCTGCGAGGCGCGCTGGAAGAGCCGTTCGAGGTCGGGCGTCGTGGTGCCCTCGGTGCGGGCGCGCTCGAGCGAGCGGCGCACCTGGCCGGCGATCTCGCCCTCGCCGACGACGACCGACTCGAGGCCCGACGCGACGGCGAAGAGGTGGCCGGCGACGGCGTTGCCGTGCACGAAGCCGAACGTCGAGCGGAGTTCTTCGGGTTCGAGGCCGGCGACCGCGCCGACCGATCGGATCGCCTCGTGCACCGCGGCCACGGGGGAGTCGCCATCTGCGGCGTCGAGGTCGAGGTACGCCTCGAAGCGGTTGCAGGTGGCGACGACGACGGCACCCTGCACGGAGGGGTGGCCTTCGCGGAGGCGGGGTCCGGCGGCGTCTGCGGTCACAGAGAGACGTTCGAGCATGTCGAACCCGGCGTTCTTGTGACTCGCGGTGAGGCAGATGAGCACGATGGGATTCTACTCGCCGTCGAATCAGGGTTCGCCCAGAGCGACTTCGAGGGAAACTCAGTGTCGGGCGAGCGCCGCGTTCTGCGGGATGATCTGGATCGGCGCGGTGAGCGGCGGCAGTTCGAGCCCCTCGGCCGCGAGCGCCTCGCGGTGCTTGGCCTTCCAGCTGCGCACGACGGCGAAGAACGGGGCATCCGAGAGCGCGTAGCGGCCCGGGCGCTCCGCTGCGAGCACGATCGGCAGTTCGACGCTCACGCCACCACGACGCACGCGCAGCACGAGCACCGAGAGCACGGTCTCGCCCGCGATGATCGAATCGCTGCGGATGCCGCGGACCTCGCGCCAGGCGAAGTGCACGGCCCGTCGGGGGCGGCGCCCGCCGTTCCAGAACGCGACGCCGAGTTCGTCGGCCACGATCGAGTAGCGCGCGGCGAGCCTGATCTGCTTGGCGTCCTCCGCCGTCAGCTCGCCCAGTCGCGCGACGAGGTCGCGGCGACGGATGCCGCAGCTCACCTCGCCGCGAACGCTGGCCTCGAGCGCTCGGCGCCGCGACCGGGCCCGGCCCAGCTCGCCGAGGCGCACGAGGAGCCAGATCAGCGCGGCGAGTGCCGCGATCACCGCGACGCCGAAGGTGATGCGCTCGTCGCCCGGGATCGGGGGCAGTCGGAACATGAAGCGATCGAGGAAGCCGGAGCCCGCGATGAGGGCGCCGATGACGATCGCGGCGGCTGCGCCGACCAGGAAGGTGACGCCGGTGCGATGCTTCGCGGCCGGGTTCATCGCGCGGCTCGCACAGGCGGGGTGCAGCGCGACGAGCGCGACGAGCGCGACGAGCGCGACGAGTGGGGCGGGTGCGACTGGCGCGACGGGTATGACGAACGCAGTGGGGGCATGGCTTCTCCGTGGGTGCGGAGGCGCACGGGCTGGGGGACTCGCGCGTCGTCGTGCTCGGGGGCGCACAACGTCTCGACCTTAGCGCCGATCGGAGCGCGAATGTAAGGCTTCCGAACGAATCGGAGACCCGCCCGCCGGTGATCGGCGCCTACCCCTCCGCGGCCGCCTTGATCGTGCGCAGCCGGCGCTCCCAACCCTGGGCGAGCAGGTCGAGGTCGCGGGCGAGGGCGCTCAGGCGCGATCCGATCGCGCGGTACCGCACCTCTCTACCGTGGATCTCGGTCTCGACGAGCCCGGCCTCGCGGAGCACCTCGAGATGTCGGGCGACGGCCTGCCTGCTGATGGGCCGGTCGGCCGCGAGTGTCGTGGCCGAGGCGGGTGCGGTGCCGAGTCGCTGCAGGAGCTCCCACCGCGTGTCGTCGCCCAGGGCGGCGAACGCGGCGGGGAGGCTCTCGACGCCGAGGGTCTCGGTGCTCGTCGTCATCGGTCCGCCGCGAGCTCGTTCGCGAGGTGGTCGCGTGCGAACCCGAGCTCGATGGCCCAGCCCTCGGTGTTGCCGTCGAACATGCGGCGACGCTCTTCGGCGCTGCGGTCGAGGCCTTCGAAGCCGCTCTCGGCGACGCGCAGCACGACGCCGCCGTCGGCGCGATCCTCGACCCAGAACTCGACGAGCGTCGAGACGAGCGGGTCGCGCTCGGGGTCGGGCTCTGCGGCGGCCGGCTCCGCGTTGAACCAGCGGAAGGCGGCGTACCGAGGGGCATCCAGCGCCTCGACCGCGAGCGTGAACGCACCGTGCTTCTCGTCGTGCACGACGACGCGCGAGCCCTGCTCCTCGATGCGGTGCTCGACGATGCGGTCGTCGTTGATCCACCAGCCCGCGGCCGACACGAGTTCCCACACGCGCTCCGCCGAGGCGTCGATGTCGATCTGCTGTTCGATCCGGTCGAGTGATCCGGTGGTCGTGCCGTTCATGCATCCTCCTCGATTGCCGTGCCGTTGACGTGCAATGCAATGGTTGCACCAGTGCTGACAAAGCGCAATCGCTGTGTTGCACTACGGTCGATGCGGCGTGCCGGACGTGCTCAGCGGCGCGACGCGCGATAGCCGGGGTGCACCTCGGGATCGAGGTCGTGGGCGGCCGCGATGCGCGCGAGCAGGCGGCCGAGCGTCTGCCGCTCCTCCTCGTCGAGCTCGGCGACGAGGTCGTTCTCGTGCTCGCGGCCGATACGGCGCATCTGCGTCATCACGTCGCGACCGCGGTCGGCGAGATGCAGTTCGTGCGTGCGGCGATCCGTGGTGCTGCGGGTGCGGGTGACGAGCTCCTTGCGCTCCAGTGCGTCGACGAGGGCGACGACGCGACTCGGCACCACGCCGAGCTTGCCGGCGAGCGCCTGCTGGCTGAGGCCCGGCTCGACCGCGATCATGCGCAGGAGCCCGACGTCGCTCGGCTGCACGTCGAGTTCGGCGAGGCGCTCCGCGAACCGCGCCGAGGCGTAGGCGCCGACTTGCGAGAGCAGGAATCCGACGCGGTCGACGGGCGGCCGGAACGGGGCCTGGTGCGCGTTCGTCTCCATGTCGACGACTCTACCAGTTGCGGATGAATCATTCTGTGCTATGAATGATTACATGAACAGAACGAATGATGCGGCGGTCGGAACCGCCGCGGCCGAGTCCCAGCACTCCGCCTCGTCCGCCGGCTCGCGGCGCGCGCCCGCCGGCCCGCCGTTGCCGCCCCTCGCGATCGTCGTCGTGGCCCTCTCGATGGCCTCGATCGTGCTGCCGACCGTGATCGCGGGCGGCGCGACCTACCCGTCGCCGTTCGGTGACGGCGACGCGATCGTCGCCTACTTCCGCGAACACGAGCTCTCGGTGCTGATCACCGCACTGCTGCAGTTCGCGGCATCCATTCCGCTCGTGATCTTCGCGGCAGCCGCGACGACACGACTCACCCAGCTCGGCGTCCGCGCGCCGGGGGTGTCGATCGGCTTCGCCGGAGGCATCCTCGCCTCGGTGTCGATGGCCATGTCGGCGGGCTTCAGTTGGGCGCTCACGCGACCCGAACTGCTCGAGGAGCCCGGCATCGTGCGACTGCTGCACGACCTGGCGTTCTTCACCGGGGGCCCCGGGTTCGTCGTGCCGCTCGGTCTGCTCATCGCCGGGCTCGCGGTGCCGGGCCTGCTGGCCGGCCTGCTGCCGCGCTGGCACGCGTGGGCGGGCCTCGTGCTCGCCGGCCTCGCCATGGTCGCGACGCTCGTGGTCGCGATCCCCGAGCTCGCCGTGCTGCTGCCGATCGTGCGCTTCCCGTCGTTCGCCTGGATCGTGCTCTGCGCGTTCCTGCTGCCGCTGCGGCGAACGGATGTCGCGCGGCCCGTGCGCACCCGCTCCGGCGCGAGCGCGGAGTCGCGCTCGTGAGCGACGCGATGCTCGACAAGCTCGTGCGCTTCGAGCGGCCCGAGCGCTCCCTTCCGTACGCATGGGCGATGGACGACGCCGCGAGGGCGGCCGTGTTCGGCGCCGACCCGGCGGACTACGCCGCTGCCGTGCACGCCCTCGACGCCCAGCGCGCCGACGCCGTGCGCCGCCTTGCGGCACTGCCGTCGGTTCGGGCGGCCCTCGACCGGGCGCCGTTCTCGAGCGGCCGTCGCATCATGGCGATCGGCGAGAGCACGACCGCCGATCGACTCTCGTGGTTCGAACTGCTCACCGAGCTGTTCGCCACCGAGCGACCGGGCCCGGGCGTGCAGTTCGAGAACGTCGCGATCTCGGGGTCGACGACGACGCAGGCCCTCGCGAACCTGCCCGCGCTCCGGCGCCGGCAGCCCGACGTCGTCTTCTGCATGCTCGGGGCGAACGACGCCCGCCGCTTCCCCGGGTCCGGCGGCGACCGGCTGGTGAGCGCCGAGGAGACCGCCCGCAACCTGCGGCTCCTCCGTCGTGACGCCGTCGGCGCGCCCGGCGCACGGTGGATCTGGGTCGCGCCGACGCCGATCGACGAGCGGCGGGTCGCCGCCCACCCGTACCTCGGCGGTGCCGGCCTCGCCTGGACCGACGCCGACATGCGTGGCACCGCCGCGATCCTGCGCGAGGCGGCCGAGCCGGGCGACCTCGTCATCGACCCGGCGGACGCATCCGGCCCGATGCCGCTCCTCGACGACGGCCTCCACCCGCACCTCGACGCGCAGGCGACGCTCGCGGCGCACGTGCTCGAAGTGCTGGCCGGCCCCGCCCGCTGAGCGGCACCCCGCTCGACACCGGGCTTCCAGCCCGATCGCCGATCTTCACTCAGCCTGATACGCGACGATGTCGGTTGTCGTTGGTGCTGCATTCGATCGCCGATCTTCACTCAGCCTGATACGCGACAATGTCAGGCGTGATTCTCTCCCCGCAGCATCCGCTCTCCGCCGGCCTGACCTCCGACTCGCGCCTCGTCCGTGCGTACCGGGGAGAGCGCTCCGACGCCACGCCCGTGTGGTTCATGCGTCAGGCGGGCCGCTCGCTGCCCGAGTACCGCGACCTCCGCGTCGGCACGCGCATGCTCGACGCGTGCCTCGACCCGGCGATGGCGAGCGAGATCACCCTGCAGCCCGTGCGCCGCCACAAGGTCGATGCCGGCATCTTCTTCAGCGACATCGTGGTGCCGTTGAAGCTCGTGGGCGTCGACGTCGAGATCCAGCCGGGTCGCGGCCCGGTCTTCGGCCGGGCGTACGCGGATGCCGCGGGTGTCGCCGAGCTCACGGCGATCGACCCGGCCCGGCTCGACGAGACATCCGCCCCCATCACCGAAGCGGTCGCGCGCACCGTCGCCGAGCTGAACACGACGGTGCCCGCCGGGTCGGTCTCGACCGGCTCGACCAGCAGCGGGAGCACCCCCCTCATCGGCTTCGCCGGCGCGCCGTTCACCCTCGCGGCCTATCTCACCGAGGGCGGGCCCTCGAAGGACCACCTCGCGGCCCGCACCCTCATGCACGCCGACCCCGGTGCCTGGCGCGCGCTCATGGACTGGACCGCCGAGCTCACCGGCCGCTTCCTGCGCACGCAGGTGCTCGCCGGGGCATCCGCCGCCCAGCTGTTCGACTCGTGGGCCGGCGCCATCTCGCTCGCCGACTACGAGACGCACGTCGCCCCCGCCTCGGCGGCGGCCCTCGCGCACGTGCACGACCTCGCCTACGAGACGACGGATGCCTCGGGCGCCCCGTCCACCCGCAGCGTTCCCGTCGTGCACTTCGGCGTCGGCACCGGCGAGCTGCTCGGCGCGATGCACGGCATCGGCGTCGACACGGTCGGCGTCGACTACCGCATCCCGCTCGACGTCGCCGTGCAGCGGGTCGGCGAGGGCGTGCCGCTGCAGGGCAACCTCGACCCGGCACTGCTGGCCGCCCCGTGGCCCGTGCTCGAGGCCGCCGTGCGCGACGTGCTCCGCCGCGGCGAGGCGGCGCCCGCCCATGTCTTCAACCTCGGACACGGCGTGCCGCCCGAGACCGACCCGACGGTGCTGACGCGCGTCGCCGCGCTCGTGCACGAGGCCTCGGCATGAGCGCGGCTGCGACACCCGCACCGGACCCGGCCGCGGAGCCCGTCGTCGAGCGCGCGACCGCCGATGTCGTCGTGGTCGGCGGCGGCGTGGCCGGCCTCGTCGCGGCACTCGAGTGCGCGAAGGTCGGCCTGCGGGTCACCGTGCTCGAGCGCAGCGATGCACTGGGCGGATGCGTCGGCCGCATCGAACTCGACGGCCTGACGCTCGACAGCGGCGCCGAGTCGTTCGCGACCCGCGGCGGCGGCGTCGCGGCGCTCCTCGGCACCCTCGGCCTCGAGGTCGACATCGAGAACCCGAACCCCGCGGGCGCCTGGCTCGTGATGGGCGGCAAGCAGGGCCTCGACGCGGCCCCGCTGCCGAAGACGGGCATGCTCGGCATCCCGTCGAACCCGCTCGGCGAGGACGTGCGCCGCATCATCGGCTGGAACGGCGCGATCCGCGCCTACGTCGACCGGGTGAAGCCGATCCTCACCATCGGTCGCGCGCGCAGCCTCGGCGAGCTCGTGCGCTCGCGCATGGGCCAGGCCGTGCTCGACCGACTCGTCACGCCGATCTCGGCCGGGGTCTACTCGACGAACCCCGACGACCTCGACCTCGACATCGTCGCCCCCGGACTCAACGAGGCGATGACCCGTACCGGCTCGCTCTCGGGCGGCGTCGGGCAGCTCCTCGAGGAGCGCAAGGCCGGCACCGCCGTGCGCGGCGTCCGCGGCGGCATGCACCGCCTCGTCGACGCCCTCGAGCGCGAGCTCGCCCGGTTCGACGTCACGATCGTGCGCGGCGCCGAGGTCACGGGGCTCGAGCGCGACGCCGCGAATCGCGGCCGCGATGCGGCATCGTCGGACGAGGCATCCGGATGGCTCGTCACCGCGACCACCGAGGCCGGCGTGCTCGTCGTGGCCGCTCCCGACGTCGTGCTCGCGGCCTCCGGCCACGCGGCCCTCGCCCTCGTCGACGACGCCCTCGACGGCTGGACGCAGACGAGCGACGCCGACGGCGGGGAGTGGCCCGCCGCGGCATCCGTCGAGATCGTCACCCTCGTGCTCGACGCGCCCGACCTCGATGCCGTCCCGCGCGGCACCGGCGTGCTCGTCGCCGCCGACGCGCCCGGGGTGACGGCGAAGGCCCTCACCCACTCGACCGCGAAGTGGTCGTGGCTCGCCGAGCAGTCGGGCGGCCGCCACGTCGTGCGCCTCTCGTACGGGCGTGCCGGTGCGGGCAATCCGCTCGAGGGGCGCTCCGACGCCGAGGTCGCCGAGCTCGCGCTCGCCGACGCCGCGCTGCTGCTCGGCGTGCCCCTCGACGAGCGGATGCTCCGCGCCTCCGGCCGCACCGTGTGGCGCGACGCCATCTCGCAGGCGACGATCGGCCAGCACGAGCGCGTGGCCGCGCTCGAGGACGCGCTCGCCGCGGAGCCCGGCATCGAAGCGACGGGATCGTGGGTGGCCGGCACCGGTCTCGCCTCGGTCGTGCCGCACGCGCTCGAGGCCGCGCGTCGCGTCCGGCACCGCCGGGTGCAGCCCGAGGGCAACGCATAGCCGAAACGGAATATTTCGACGCAACCCCCTTGCGCGGCCTGCCTCGGGGTCTACGCTGGAACCGTCGCTGTGGTGGACCACAGGGGGAGATGGGGTGCACATGAAAGGCAAGATCCTCTTCGTCGTGGGGCTCGGAGTCGGCTACGTGCTCGGTACGCGCGCCGGCCGTGAGCGCTACGAGCAGATCCGCAAGGCTGCAGAGGGCGTGTGGAACACGCCGGTCGTGCAGCAGGGCGTCGACACCGTGAAGGGGTTCGCGGCCGAGAAGGTCGGCGACCTCTCCGACACCGTGCTCGACGGCGTCAAGTCGTTCATCGGCAACGCGACCCGTGGCGCGGGCGCCACCAAGAGCGACGTCGGCGACGCCGCGAAGAGCGCGAAGCAGAACGTCTCGAAGACCGCGTCGGCAGCCAAGTCTGCCGTCGACAGTGCGGCCTCCGCGCTCGACGACGTGATCGACGACGCCGCCGAGGCCGCTTCATCCGCTGCCGCCGATGCGAAGAGCGCCGCGAAGCGCGCCCCGACGAAGCGCAGCACGACGGGCAAGGCCAAGCCCGCCGCGTCCGACTCCTGAACTCCGGTGGTGATTTGCGATGACCGCGCCCTCGAATGACGACGACCGCTCACTCTTCACGCTGATCGGCGACCTGCCCGACACGATCTCGTCGCTCGTGCGCGCCGAGATCGACCAGATCAAGGCGGAGGTCTCGTACAAGGTCAAGCACTTCGGCATCGGCTCGGGGCTCGTCGCGGGCGCCGCGGTGGTCGGCGTGTTCCTGCTCTTCACCCTCATCACCACCGCGATCTTCGCGCTCGCGCTCGTGATGCCCGCGTGGGCCGCCGCGCTCACCGTCTCGGGCGTGCTGCTCCTGATCATCGCGGTCCTGCTGTGGATCGCCTACGTCAACTTCAAGCGGGGTTCGGAGCCCCTCGAGTCGGTCGAGAGCCTGAAGGCCGATCTCGACGCCCTGAAGGGAACGGGAGACTATGACCGCCGCTACTGACGCCCCCGGCCCCCGCCCCTCGAAGCGCGACGCCGCCGCACGTGAGCGCAACCTCACGCGCGTGCAGGCGAAGGTCGCCTCGCAGCAGGCCCGTGCCGAGTTCGCCGAGACGCTGAACGCGCTCGAAGACAAGCTCAACGTGCCCAAGCAGGTCGGCATCCGAACCGAGCGCGCCAAGCGGAAGCTCCGCCGGTTCGCCGACGAGCAGCCGGTGGCGGCGGTCGTCGCCGCCGTCGGCGTCGTGGCCGTCGTCGGCATCGGCGTGTGGCTCATCGTGCGGTCGAAGCTCGACTGATCGCACCGACGAGCCGGTACAGAGCCAGAGCGAGCGGATGCCGCGATGCCGACGTCAGCACCTGACCCGGGTCGCCCGGGGGTGAGCGAGGCCGCCGCGGGCGTGCCCATGGCAGCCGGCACCGGCACCACCGTGGACCGGGTCGCGGGTCTCATCCGGGCCGAGATCCTGAGCGGGGTGCTCGCCCCCGACACGCCCCTCCGTGAAGAGGCGGCCGCCGAGCAGTTCGGGGTCTCCCGACACACCGTGCGCGCCGCGTTCCAGCGTCTCGTCGCCGAGCGGCTCGCCGTCGCGGAGGCCTATCGCGGTGTGCGGGTCGCGAGCTTCGATCGCGCCCACGTGATCGCGCTGCAGCAGTTGCGCGCCGCGCTCGAGGTCGAGGCCGTGCGCATCGCGGGCGAGCGTCACGGCGAGGCCTGGCCCGACGAAGTGCTCGCGCCGGCGCGAGCGACGCTCGACGCGCTCGATCGGCTCGCCCACGGCGACGGCGATGGCAACCCCGACGACGCCGGCGAGGGCGTCGACTGGCTCGAGGTCGAGCGCCTGCACGCCGAGTTCCATCATGCGATCGTCGCGGCCTCGGCGAGCCCTCGCATCATCGAGGCCCACGCCGCGCTCGGCAGCGAACTGCTGCTCTTCCTGCTGCACGTGCGCCCGCACTACACGCTCGACACGCTCATCGAGGAGCACCGCGCTCTGCTCGACGAGCTCCCGACCCGCGGCGGCGACGCCGTGCGGGAGCATCTCGAGCACTCCACGAAACTCCTCATCGGCGCCTGACGCGACCGCGCCGGGCCGGAGGGAAGGAGCCGTCGATATGACGGAACCGCAGCACGACGCCACCGCTGGACCCACGTCGGAGACCGGCGCCGACGCGGTGACCGAGTTCGCCGATCGCGTGTTCGCGTCGACGCTCGGCGGTGTCGAGATGTTCAGCATCTACCTCGGCGACCGCCTCGGCTGGTACCGTGCGCTCGCGGTGGGCGAACCGCTCGACCCTGCGGCCCTCGCCGCACGCACCGGTACTCACGAGCGATATGCGCGCGAATGGCTGGAACAGCAGGCGGTGAGCGGCATCCTCACCGTCGACGACGCGGATGCCGCGGCATCCGCCCGCCGGTTCACTCTGCCGCCGGCGCACGCCGAGGTGCTCGCGAATCCCGATTCGCTCGCGTACCTCGCGCCACTCGGACGGTTCTTCGCCGCCACGGGTGCGCAGCTCGCCCCGCTGCTCGATGCGTACCGCACCGGCGGTGGGGTCTCATGGGCGCAACTCGGCGAGGACGCCCGGGACGCCCAAGGCGATATCAACCGGCCGTGGTTCCTGCAGCAGCTCGGGCCCGCGCTCGCGAGCGTCCCGTCGCTGCACGACGTGCTCTCGCGGCCCGGCGCCCGCATCGCCGACATCGGCATGGGGCACGGCTGGTCGTCGATCGCCCTCGCGCAGGCGTACCCGTCTGCGCGGGTCGAGGGCTTCGACGTCGACGCCGAGTCGGTCGTCGCGGCACGCAGGCACGCCGACGAGGCGCACGTGGGCGACCGCGTGCGGTTCCACCACGTCGCGGGCGAGGGGATGCCGCAGGAGGCCGTCTTCGACGCGGCGTTCGTGTTCGAGGCGCTGCACGACATGCCGTTCCCGGTCGAGGTGCTGACCTCGATCAGGCGGGCCGTGAAGCGCGACGGCGAGATCGTGATCATGGACGAGGCGGTGGCCGAGGCGTTCGCACCCGACGGCGACGACGTCGAGCGCGTCATGTACGGGTACAGCATCTTCATGTGCCTGCCCGATGGGCTGTCCACGCCCGGGTCCGTCGGTACGGGAACCGTGATGCGCCAGTCGACCCTCGAGCGATACGCCCTCGAGGCCGGGTTCTCCGGCATCGAGCTGCTCCCGATCGAGGGATTCGCGTTCTTCCGCTTCACGCGGCTGCTCCAATGACCGGGTTGCTGCGGCGTCGCGGGGTCACGCCGTGATGGCGGCGTACCAGATGAGCAGCATCGTCACCAGGAATCCGACGACGTAGTTGATGGCGAGGAATCGCCGCCACCCGGCGTTCGATCGACCTGACGAGGCGTCGGTGACGCCGGCGAACGGCGCGGCCGTGGCGATGTACGGCACCACCAGCAGGGCCGCGAGGGGACCGGGCCACGACGTGGCGAGCATGAACACGCCCGCCACGACCCACATGGCGATCGCGAACCGAACGGTGCGGCGCGCCCCGAGCGCGGTCGCGATCGAGGCGATGCCGGCGGCGCGGTCGGGCACCACGTCCTGCACGGCGCCGAAGGCGTGGCTCGCGACGCCCCAGGCGAGGAAGGCGAGGAGCAGGGCGAGCAGGGGCGGGGTGAACGCGGCGCCCGCGAGCACCAGCGCGTAGACCGCGGGGCTGACGAAGTGCACGCTCGAGGTCAGCGAATCGAGGAACGGCACCTCCTTGAAGCGCAGCCCCGGCACCGAGTAGGCCGCGACCGCGAACAGGCTCACCGCGAGCACCGCCCACGACGCGGGGTCGCCGAGGGCGAGCAGCACGACGACGAACGGCGCGCAGCTCGCGATCGCGGCGACGATGGTCAGCCGGTGCCGATCCGGCACGAGAAGCGCTCCCTCGACGCCGCCCTTGCGCGGGTTCGCGGCGTCGGAGGCGTAGTCGAAGACATCGTTCACGCCGTACATCGCGAGGTTGTACGGCACCAGGAAGAAGAGCGTGCCGACGATGAACGCGACGTCGACCTCTCGGGTCGTCAGCAGGTACGCGGCTGCGAACGGGAACGCGGTGTTCACCCAGCTCAGCGGCCGGGAGGCGGTGAGGAGGTCGATGATCGCGCTGCGGCGGGTCTCAGTCGGCATCGGCGCGTTCCCCCATGAGGTTCCAGAGCCCGCTGAGGAGCAGGACCCCGGCGATCGGATAGGCGAGGTCCTCGATCGGAGCGAGGCCGAGGCGGACACCCCAGATGTGCGCATCGGCGTAGTCGAACAGGCCGGTCGCGATCATGATCGAGTCGAACACGATCGTGAGCACGACGAGCGCGAGCGCGGAGACGAACACGGCGAGCCCGTGGCCGCGCGGAGCCCGCCGCCACCCGATGGCGGCGACGACGGCCGCCACCGCGACGAAGGCGGCCGACAGCAGTGCGTAGGTCACTGGCGCACCCGCCTCGCCGCGAGCAGGCGCAGTGCACCGGTGTAGAGCACGAGTGTCAGGTAGCAGAGGAACCCGAGGAACACGAGCTCCTCGAGCGGCAGCTCGGGTGCGAGCAGGATGCCGGTGCTCACCGCGTTCTCGCCACGGTGGAAGATCCCGAGGGCGATGCCGGCGGCATCCCATGCCAGGAAGAACACGAGGCCGGCGACGAGCACGACGACGGCCCGCACGCGGCGACCCGGGGCGCCGAACACCAGGCGGTACCGGGCGTCGAGCAGCGCCATGCAGGCGATGCCGGCGAGCAGCGCGCCGAGGTAGACGAGGCTCATGCCGGCACGCTCCGCACCTCGGGTTCGGTGAGCGGAGCCGAGCCCTGCTCGCCGCGCGCCGCCTTCGCGACGAGCTCGGCGCTGATCAGGCACATCGGCAACCCGATGCCGGGCACCGTGGTCGCCCCTGCGAAGTACAGCTCCCGCACCGTGCTCGATGCGGTGCGCCCCCGCAGGAATGCGCTCTGCCGCAGCACGTGCGCCGGGCCGAGCGCCGAGCCGCGCCACGAGTTGAACTCGGACTCGAAGTCGCCGGGGCCGATGGTGCGGCGCACGACGATGCGGTCCGCGAGGTCGGGCACGCCCGCCCACGACGAGATCTGGGCGATTGCCGCATCGGCGATGCGCTCGACCGAGGCGTCACCGCCGCCATCGATGCCGCCGCGGCCGATCGCGGGATCGGCCGGCACCGGGACGAGCACGAAGAGGTTCTCGTGACCCGGTGGCGCGGCCGAGGGGTCGGTCGCACTCGACCGGCACACGTAGAGCGAGGCCGGGTCGGGCACCGAGGGCGAGCTGCCGAAGATGCGATCGAAGTTCGTCGCCCAGTCCTCGGTGAAGAGCAGCGTGTGGTGCAGCAGCTGGGGGAGTTCGCCGCGCACCCCGAGCAGCACGAGGACCGCGCCCGGCCCCGGGTCGGCTCGGCGCCACGAGGCATCCGATCGGCTTCGCGACTCGGACGGCAGCAGGGCCGTCTCGGTGTGGTGCACGTCGGCCGCCGAGACGACGAGGTCCGCCTCGACCTCGTGCGCCGTGCCGCGCCGATCGGAGTAGACGATGCCGCGCGCTGCGCCCGACTCGACGGTGATGCTCGTGACCCTGGCGTTCGTCACGATGCGCGCCCCGGCTCGTTGCGCCAGTCGCGCGACGCTGTCGATCACCTCGCGGAAGCCGCCCTGCGGGTAGCGGACCCCGTCGTCGAGGTCGAAATGGCTCATCAGGTGGTACAGGCTCGGGGCGGCCGACGGCGAGGTGCCGAGGAACACGGCGGGGTAGCCGAGCACCTGGCGCAGGCGTTCGTCGCGGAAGCTGCCGGCGATGAAGCGGTCGAGGGGCTGCAGCAGCAGGCGGCCGAGGCGGCCGAGGCGCCGCAGCACCGGTGGCACGAGCAGCGTGCCCGGTGAGGAGAAGTCGTTGTAGAGGAAATGGTCGAGTGCGAGACGCGTCGTCTCCTCGGCGGAATCGAGGTACCGCTCGAGGCGCCGCCCGGCGCCGGGCTCGATCGCCTCGAACGCCGCAGCGGCCCGGGCCCGGTCGGACGAGAGGTCGAGCGGCTCCGCCCGGTGCTCGAAGAACACCCGGTAGCCGGGTTCGAGCCGCACGAGGTCGAGCTCCGCCTCGGTGCTCGTGCCCATCAGGCGGTAGAAGTGCTCGAACACCTCGGGCATGAGGTACCACGACGGGCCGGTGTCGAAGCGGAATCCGCCGGCGTCCCATCGTCCGGCGCGACCGCCGACGCTGTCATTCGCCTCGTAGACCGTGACCTCGTGCCCGTCGCGAGCCAGCAGCGCCGCCGTCGCGAGGCCGGCGATGCCGGCCCCGACGACGACGACCCGGCTCATGCCGGCGCCCCGGGCAGCGGAGTCCGCGCGGACGCGGGCTCCGGCGCGGTGGACGGGTGCCGCGAACGCGATCCGGCGGCACGGGCGAGCAGCATGAGCTTCTGCGGCGTCGGCACCCGGACCCTCGTGGTGAGCAGTTCGCTCGCGGGCGTGCGGCGGAGCCGCGACGACAGTGCGGAGAACAGCGCGTGCGCGGCGGCGACGGCCCTGCGGCATCCGCTCGGAAGTTCGGCGATCACCTCACCGGCGATCGCGAGGTCGCGATCGAGGTCGTCGAGCAGTCGCAGCTTGTCGGCCTCGGTCAGGAGTGCCGGGTCGATGCCGGGGAAGTACCGGCGGCCGAGGGAGCCGTAGTCGTCGGCGAGGTCGCGCAGGAAGTTCACCTTCTGGAAGGCGGCGCCGAGATGGCGGGCACCGCGCTGCCAGCGGGCATCGCGCCGGGCGTCGACGGGGAGCCCCTCGCTGAACGCGCGCAGGCACATCAGCCCGACGACCTCGGCAGAGCCGTGGATGTACTCCCGGAGCTCGGCCTCGTCGAAGTCCACCGGATCGAGGTCGCGCCGCATCGACGCGAAGAACGGCCGGGTCAACTCGGGACCGAAGCCCGTGTCGCGCGCGGTGCGGGCGAAGGCGTGCACGACGAGGTTCGAGCTGTACCCGCTGGCGATCGCCCGCTCGGTCTCGACCTCGAGGGCTTCGAGCATCGCGCGCCGTTCATCGGGCGCGAGCCCCGCTTCCTCGGCCGGGCCGTCGACGATCTCGTCGGCGATGCGCACGAGGGCGTACAGGTCGGCCAGATGATCGCGAACGGGGCGCGAGCACAGGCGGCTCGCGAGTCCGAACGACGTCGAGTAGTGCGAGATCACCTGGGCGGAGCCGAGGTGCGCCGTGCGGTCGTAGAGCGCCAGCCCCGTCGGTGCCCGGGTCATCGCGCACGCTCCACGCACGTGCGGGCCGTGACGGTCAGCGACTCGCCCAGCCCGCGCGGCAGTTCCGCCGCTGCGATCGCATCGACGGCGGCCGTGCAGCGCGCATCGATGAGGTGCTCGACGCGGTCGCGGGCCCCGCTCGACTCGATCGCCAGCCGGAGTCGCGCCGCCCCGGCTTCATCGAGCTCGGGGCTCCCGAAGACCGAGGCGGCGCGAGTCCAGTCGGGGTGCGCACGGGCATAGGCGATGAGCAGGGTCTCCTTGCCCTCGCGCAGGTCGGAGAGCGCCGACTTGCCGGTGACCTCCGCCGCGCCGTAGACGCCGAGCACGTCGTCGCGCAGTTGGAACGCGACGCCGAGATGGCGCCCGATCTCGCCGAGTCGTGCGACCGTGGCGGCCGACGCCCCGCCGAGCACCGCCCCCGCCTGGAGCGGCGCGCTGAACGAGTACGACGCGGTCTTCTCCTCGATCATGGTGAGGATGTCGCGCTCGCCGGGGGCCGCGCCGGCATGGCGCACGTCGGCGTGCTCGCCCGCCGCCGCGACGAAGACGCATTCGTCGACGATCTCGAGCAGTGCGGCGCGCACCGACGGCGGCGCCTCGAGTTCGGCGACCACCCGGAGTGCGCCCGCGATGAGCAGGTCGCCGGCGAGGATCGCCGACGCCTCGCCGTAGTCGTTGGCCCGTTCGGCCGGCAGCCCGCGGTCGATGCCGTCGAGCGCGAAGCGCCCGGCGACGTTCGGTGCGCCTCGGCGCACGAGGTCGTGGTCGATCACGTCGTCGTGCACGAGGAACGCGGTGTGCAGGAGCTCGAAGGCCGAGGCGAGCCGCACCGACTCCGTCGTGCTCGAGCCCGCGAACGCGGCGTGAGCGGCGAGCACGAGTCCGGGCCGGATGCGCTTGCCTCCGGCAGCACCGTCGCGTGCGGCGCCCCAGAGGCGCACGTAGTCGGCACCGTGCCCGGCCGCCCGCTCGAGCCGTCGGGCGAAGAAGTCGTCGAGGAACTCCGAGACGGCGACACCGTCGCGGTCGATCCGTCGCTCGAGCGTCGCGCCGATCATGAGGCGATCGCCTCGCGTCGATCGAGGGAGCCGCCGAGGGAGTCGTGGAGGGAGCCGCCGAGGAACGGCAGGAGTCGCGCCTGCAGCACGAACCACGGGCTGAACGCCCACGGCGCATGCTCGATCGCCGAGGCGAGTCGCTGCGGCGACACCCACGCGAAGTCCATGACCTCGCCCGGGTGCGGCTCGAGTTCGGAGGCCGCGTACGCCGTGTACACGGGGCAGAGCTCGTTCTCGACGAGCCCCGAGGCATCCGTCGCCCGGTAGTGGAAGAACGGGAGCACCGGCTCGATGCCGTCGAGCAGGAGGCCGAGTTCGAACTCACCGCGGCGTCGGATCGCGTGGACCAGGGTCTCCGCGGGCGCCGGATGGCCGCAGAACGAATTGGTCCAGACGCCCGGCCAGGTCTGCTTGGAGAGCGCGCGGCGGGTCACGAGGAGTTCCTCGCGCTCGTTGAAGACGTGGCATGAGAAGGCGAGGTGACGCGCCGTGTCGGCGCCGTGAACGCTCGATTTCGGCGCCCGGCCGATGGCCCGGTCGTCGGCGTCGAGCAGCACGACCTCTTCGATGTCGCTGAGGCTCATGATGGCTCCCACTCGGTTGCTGCTTTGGCTAGTAGTTAGCTTAGCGAGAAATATACATGAATGGCTAGAATCAACCCATGGCAACTGAGCGGGACGGGCGGCACGACATCGCAGCCGCGATGCACGACCCCCGTATCTCCGACCACGACGAAGAACTCGTGAACCGTTCGGGGCTCGACGACCGGCAGGTCGACCAGATCGTGCGCGTCATGCAGAGCCTGCGCGGCTGGCATGATGCCGAGCGCCGCATGAGCGAGGCGTCGAGCCGGTACATGAAGCTCAATGTCACCGACATGCGCGCCCTTCGCTTCCTCATCGCCGCCCGAAACCAGGGCGAGATCGCCACCCCGGGCGCCATCAGCGAGTACCTCGGCATCTCCAGCGCCTCGACGACCAAGCTGCTCGACCGGCTCGAACGCGGCGGCCACATCGTGCGTGCACCGCACCCGAGCGATCGCCGTGCGCTCGCCATCTCGGTGACCGACGCCACCCGCATCGTCGCGCGAGAGTCGGTCGGTCGCCTGCACGCGCGGCGATTCGACGCCGCGGCGGCGCTCACCTCCGACGAGCGCGAGGTCGTGATCCGGTTCCTCGACGCCCTCACTGCGACCGAGCTCGATCAGGACTGAGACGGGTCGCTTTCGCCGGCCGGCGGGCCTGCACGCTCCCATGATGCGACGGGCCCGTCGACGACGGCGAAGAGCGGATGCGCGTCGGGCAGGTCGATGCCGGCCCACTGCGCGGCCGACTCGGGGCTCCTGATCGAGAGCTTCCGCAGCAGGTGCTCCCACTCGAACGCGAGCTGCCCGCTCGCGACCTCGAGGTGCAGCGCGGGGTCGCTCCGGTGGTGCACCTTGCTCCGGTCGAAGCGGTAGCCGCGAGCCGTCGCCTCGTCGGCGATCCCCGCGAGGTGGTCGCCGATCGCGCCGAGCGGATCGGGCACCGCGCGGAACCGTTCGAGCTGCGGATGCCGCGTGTACCCGCGGGTCGCGCCCTCGAGCACGGCCTGGGCGAGCAGCGTCTCGCGCCAGCAGGCGGTGAGCCCCTGACGATCGAGGTAGCGCGGATGCAGCGACCAGATCCTCATCCGACGAGCGTACGTCGTCGCCACCGTCGTCGTGCCGGGTGCCGGGAGCCCGTCGCGGAGGGGTCTCTTTTGGCCGATCACGCCGAAAGGGGGAGACTGGTGACATGTCTTCCCCCGCTGCCGAAGCGGCAGCCGACGCGCTCCGTTCCGAATCCGAAGCCGGCGATTCTCCCGAGGGGTTCACGGTTTTCGCCGTGTTCCGCCGGGATCCGGCGAGGCCCGATGACTACGACGGCCACGACGTGCGCCGCGTCGTCGAAGAGCTCGACGGCGTCATCGCGCTCGTCGAGAACGAAGGGGTCACGCTCCGCGGCATCTACGACGTCTCCGGCCTCCGCGCCGACGCCGACGTCATGCTGTGGCTGCACGGCCCCACCGCCGAGGGGCTGCAGTGGGCGCTCCGCGAGCTCCGCCGCGCGCGCATCCTGAAGCACCTGCTGCCGACCTGGAACGCCATGGGCGTGCACCGCGACGCCGAGTTCAACAAGTCGCACGTGCCCGGATTCCTCCGCGGCATCGAGCCCAAGTCGTGGCTCACGATCTACCCCTTCGTGCGCAGCTACGAGTGGTACCTGCTGCCCGCCGAGGAGCGCAGCCGCATGCTCGCCGACCACGGCCGCAAGGGCGCCGCGTTCCGCGGGGCCATCGCCAACACCGTCAGCGCCTTCGCGCTCGGCGACTACGAGTGGCTGCTGCCCATCGAGTCCGACGAGCTGACCGAGCTCGTCGACCTCATGCGCGAGCTCCGCGACACCGACGCCCGCCGTCACGTGCGTGAAGAGGTGCCCTTCTACACGGGCCGCCGCATCACGACCGCCGAGCTCGTGGAGGTGCTGCAGTAATGGCGCACTACGACGCGATCCTCCTGTCGTCGTTCGGCGGCCCCGAGGGTCAAGACGACGTCATCCCCTTCCTCCGCAACGTCACCGCCGGCCGGGGCATCCCCGACGAGCGGCTCGAGGAGGTCGCCCACCACTACCGCCACTTCGGCGGCGTGAGCCCGATCAACGAGCAGAACCGTCAGCTGAAGGCGGCCATCGAGGCCGAGCTCGCCGCGCGCGGCATCGAGCTGCCGGTCTACTGGGGCAACCGCAACTGGGCGCCGTACTTCGGTGACGTCGTGCGCGAGGCCGAGGCGAACGGCCACACCGAGCTGCTGGGCCTCGTCACGAGCGCCTACACGAGCTACTCGGGGGTCGGCCAGTATCGCGAGGACTTCGAGAAGTCGACCGCCGGCACCGGCGTCGCGATCGACCGCGTGCGCGAGTACTTCGACCACCCCGGGTTCGTGCAGCCCTTCATCGAGGGCGTCACCGATGCCGCGGCCGAGCTCGTCGCCGAGGGCGTCGCACCCGAGCGCATCCACGTGCTCTTCGTCACCCACTCGATTCCCAACAGTGCAGCGGATGCCTCGGGGCCGTCGTTCGGACCGGGCGGCGCGTACGTCGCGCAGCACCTGGCCGTGGCATCCGTCATCGGCGAGGCCGCAGCCCCGGCGTCGCCGTGGTCGCTCGTCTACCAGTCGCGTTCCGGCGACCCCCGCACGCCGTGGCTCGAGCCCGATATCAACGACGCGATCGGCGAACTCGCCGCGGGCGGCCTGACCGAGGCGATCGTCATCGTGCCGTTCGGCTTCGTCAGCGACCACATGGAGGTCATGTGGGACCTCGACAACGAGGCCGTCGAGACCGCCGGCGAGCACGGGCTGAAGGTGCGTCGCGCGCCGACTCCCGGGGTGCACCCGGCGTACGTCTCGGGTCTCGTCGACCTCGTGCTGGAGCGGGTGAACGACGTGCCCGCCGCCGAGCGTCCGCACCTCACCGCGCTCGGCCCGTGGCCCGATCACGCCCGCATCGCCGGAGGAGCGGTCGTCGACGAACCGGCCGCCGCCGCCGCACCGGAGGCGACTCCGCGATGACCGGCGTGATCCGTGTCGGCACCCGGGGCAGCGCGCTCGCGATGGCCCAGACCCGTCAGATCTCCGAACGGCTCGCGAAGGCCGCGAAGGCCGAGATCGAGCTGGTGCCGATCACCACGCAGGGCGACACCTCGCGAGCCTCGCTCGCGTCGATCGGCGGCACGGGCGTGTTCGCCGCCGCGCTCCGAGAGGCGCTCCTCGCCGGAGAGTGCGATGTCGTCGTGCACTCCCTGAAAGACCTGCCGACCGCCGAGCACGAGGGGCTGCGCCTCGGCGCAGTGCCGAAGCGCGCCGACGCCCGCGACGCGCTCTGCGCCCGCGACGGGTTCACGATCGCGACGCTGCCCGAGGGTGCCCGTGTCGGCACCGGCTCGCCGCGGCGCATCGCCCAGCTCGGCGCCGCGCGCCCCGATGTGATCGCCGTCGACCTGCGCGGCAACATCGACACCCGCCTCGGCAAGGTCGAGTCGGGTGAGCTCGACGCGGTGCTGCTCGCCGCTGCGGGCCTCGGCCGGCTCGGCCGCTCCGACGCGGTGACCGACCTGCTGTCGCTCGGCGACTGGCCGACGGCCCCCGGGCAGGGCGCACTGGCGATCGAGGTGCGCCGCGAGACGGGCGACCGTTCGCTCGAACGCGCGCTCGAGGCGGTCGACCACACGATGACCCGTGCCACGGTGCTCGCCGAGCGACTCGTGCTCGCCGGTCTCGAGGCCGGCTGCTCGGCCCCCATCGGCGCCACGGCGTTCATGGAGGACGAACTTCTGTTCCTGTCGGCGAGCGTGTACAGTGCCGACGGGGCCCGGCGACTCGTGAGTTCGCACGCGGCCACCCCCGACAGCCGCTCGGCCGCCGACCTGGCGGATGCGGCACGCGACCTCGCTGAACGCGTCGTCGCGGAACTCCTCGGCAACGGCGCCGCTGATCTTGCACCACCAGAGGAGTCGCTGTGAGCGAATTCGAATCGATGACGGGTGCCATCAACCTGCCTGCCTCCGCCGGCAAGCCGCTCGCCGGTTGGCGGGTGCTCGTGCCACGCGGCGGTCCATGGGGTGACGGCGTCGCCGCCGCCCTGCGCGCCCGCGGCGCCTCGCCCGTGGTCGCCCCGCTGATCAACTTCGCACCGAGCGACGACCAGGCCGCCCTCGAGGCGGCGCTCGCGAAGCTCGCCGCCGGCGGCTTCGACTGGCTCACCGTCACGAGTGCGACGACGGTCGACGTGCTGTCGACGTACAGCGCCGTCATCCCCGAGACGACGAAGGTCGCTGCGGTCGGCGAGACCACCGCAGCCGCCCTCGTCGCGGCGGGGTACCAGGCCGACATCGTGCCGTCCGAAGACAATTCCGCCCGCGGCATGCTCGAGGAGTGGGAGGCCGCGACCGACGGCGCAACCGGGCTGAAGGTGCTCGCTCTGCGATCGGCGATCGCGAAGCAGGTGCTCTCGATCGGCCTCGAGCGCATGGGCCATCACGTCGAGGCCGTCGTGGCGTACCGCACGATCGGCGTGCCGGTCTCCGCGAAGGTCGCCGAAGACGTGCGCTCCGGCCGCGTCAACGCCGTGCTCGTGACCTCGGGCAGCGTTGCCGAGCAGGTGCAGCAGCAGCTCGGCCCGATTCCCGAGTCGATCCTCGTGGCCGCGATCGGCCCGCAGACGAAGAAGGATGCCGCACAGGTCGGGCTCCGGGTCGACGTCGTCGCGCGCGAGCGCACCGCCGAGTCGCTCATCGACGCGGTGGTCGACGCCGCCACCGCGAAGGCCTGACCCGCAGCCGGGTCATCGGCGCCCGATCGGCAGCCAGGTCACCGCGTCAGCCGTGTCACCGCGCATGTGCCGCGGAGGCCCCGGATGCCGTTTCCGTGTCGCCCGCCTTCGCGACGACGCCACGCATCACCGACCAGTACCAGACGGGGGCGAGCCGCGTCGCGATGTCGGCGAGTCGTGCGTCGCGCCCGATGAACACTCGCGGCCGGCGTCGTTCGATGCCGTCGACGATGCGCGCGGCGGCCTCCTGCGCCGTGGTGCGATACAGCGATGCCTGTGCATCGGCGGCTCGCGCTGCGATGTCGGCAGGCACTCCCTCCGCGACCCGTGCGTTGTGGATGATGGCCGTCCGCACTCCTCCCGGGTAGACGGCGGACATCGTGATGCCAGTGCGCTCGAGCTCGTGGCGCAGCGCGTCGGTGAAGCCGCGCACGGCGAACTTCGAGGTGACGTACGGCACCCGACCGGCCGGAGCGCCGAGCGCGTAGAGGCTCGCGACATTGGCGATGTGCGCCGCGGGCCGCCGCGCGAGCGCTGGCAGGAACGCCTTGTTCATCGCGACCGTGCCCCAGAGGTTGATGTCGACGACCCAGCGGAACTCGTCGAGGCTCAACTGCTCGAAGCGCCCGAGCATCGAGACTCCAGCGCAGTTGAGGAGGACATCGACGCGACCGTGGGTGGCGAGCACCGCGGCCGGCAGCGCCTCGATCGCGTCGGTTTCGCGCAGGTCGATGACGTGCATGCTGACCGTGGTGCCGCCCGCGCGCAGTTCGACGGCGAGGTCGTGCAGCGCCGCGCCATCGCGGTCGACGATCACGAGTTCGGCGCCGCGCTGGGCGAGGAGGCGGGCGGACTCGAGCCCCATTCCGCTCGCCGCACCAGTCACGACGCAGACGGCGTCACGGAGCTCGAGGCGCGCGCGGCGGGAACGGTAGGCAGGGTTGGTGCGTGGCATGGTCGGGTTCCTTCGTGGCGACGACCTCGGCGCCGGTTCGATCCGGGAATCTATCACGTCAGCGACCGTCCAGCGGGGCCGACGTAGGCTTGACGCGTGAGTTCCACGCCCGTTCCCCGTGTCCGACCGCGCCGACTCCGTGAGACCCCGGCGCTTCGCCGCCTCGTCTCCGAGACCCGGTTGCACCCCGCCGAGCTCGTGCTCCCGATCTTCGTGCGCGAGGGCGTCTCCGCCCCGGTGCCGATCGGCTCGATGCCGGGCGTCGTGCAGCACTCGCTGGCCAGCCTGCCCGAGGCGATCGACCAGGCCGCGGCAGCCGGCGTCGGCGGCGTGATGCTGTTCGGCGTGCCCGAGGTGCGCGACGCGCGCGGCTCGGGTGCCACCGACCCCGACGGCATCCTCAACGTCGCGACCACGGTCGCCGCCGAGGCGTCCGCCGGCCGGCTCGTCGTGCAGACCGACCTGTGCCTCGACGAGTTCACCGACCACGGGCACTGCGGCGTGCTCGACGAGCGCGGCCGCGTCGACAACGACGCCACGCTCGAGCGGTACACGTCGATGGCGCTCGCGCAGGCGCGGGCGGGCTCCGAGCTGCTCGGCCTCTCGGGAATGATGGACGGCCAGGTCGCCGCGGTGCGCGACGCCCTCGACGACGCCGGCCGCCAGGACACGGCGATCCTCGCCTACTCGGCCAAGTACGCGAGCGCCTACTACGGCCCGTTCCGCGAGGCCGTCGAATCGACCCTCGAGGGCGACCGCCGCTCGTACCAGCTCGATCCCGGCAACCGGCGCGAGGGCTTGCGCGAGGCGATGATCGACATCGACGAGGGCGCCGACGTCGTCATGGTGAAGCCCGCCGGCAGCTACCTCGACGTGCTCGCCGACGTCGCCGCGGCATCCGAGGTGCCCGTCTGGGCCTACCAGGTGTCGGGGGAGTACTCGATGATCGAGGCCGCCGCCGCCCACGGCTGGATCGACCGCAAGCGCGCCGTCATCGAGTCGGTGCGCGGCATCCGCCGGGCGGGCGCCGACGCCGTGCTCACCTACTGGGCCGTCGAACTGGCCGAGTGGATTCGGAACGGAGACGTCGCATGAACGCCCCCACGAACGACGAGCTCTTCGCCCGTGCGCAGGCCGCGATCCCGGGCGGCGTGAACTCGCCCGTGCGCGCGTTCCGCTCTGTCGGCGGCACCCCGCGCTTCCTCGTGAGCGCCCGCGGCCCGTACGTCACCGACGCCGAGGGCCGCGAGTACGTCGACCTCGTCGCCGGCTGGGGCCCCGCGATCCTCGGTCACGCCGACCCGCGGGTCATCGAGGCGGTGACGGATGCCGCGGCGCGCGGCCTCTCGTTCGGTGCCTCGACCCCGGCAGAGACCGAGCTCGCCGAGCTCGTCGAGGCCCGCGTCGGCCCCGTCGAGAAGCTGCGCCTCGTCTCGACGGGCACCGAGGCGACGATGAGCGCCATCCGCCTCGCTCGCGGGTTCACCGGCCGCGACCTGCTCGTGAAGTTCGCCGGGCACTACCACGGCCACTCCGACGGCCTCCTCGCCGAGGCGGGTTCGGGGCTCGCGACCTTCGCGCTGCCGGGCTCCGCGGGCGTGCCGGCCGACATCGCGGCGCTCACCCTCGTGGTGCCCTACAACGACCTCGACGCGCTCGCCGCGGTGTTCGCCGAGCTCGGCGACCGCATCGCCGCGGTCATCACCGAGGCGGCCGCGGCCAACATGGGCGTCGTGCCCCCGGTCGCCGGGTTCAACCGCGCCGTCGTCGAACTCGCCCACGCGCACGGCGCGCTCGTCATCTCCGACGAGGTGCTCACGGGCTTCCGCGTCTCCGCCGCCGGATGGTGGGGCCTCGAAGACGGCACCGATGCGGCGTACACGCCCGACCTCATGACCTTCGGCAAGGTCATCGGCGGCGGCATGCCCGTCGCCGCCCTCGGCGGTCGCGCCGAGATCATGGAGCAGCTCGCGCCGCTCGGCCCCGTCTACCAGGCGGGCACGCTCTCGGGGAACCCCGTGGCGGTCGCCGCCGGCGTGGCCACGCTCAGGGCGGCGGATGCCTCGGTGTACCGCTCGCTCGACGCCACGGCCGAGACGATCAGCGATGCGGTCTCGGCCGCACTCGACGCCGCGGGGGTCGCGCACCGCGTGCAGCACGCCGGCAGCCTCTTCAGCTTCGTCTTCGGCGACGAGGCCGCGGCCGCACCCGTCCGCGACTACGCGACCGTGCAGCGTCAGGAGTCGTGGCGCTATGCCCCGTTCTTCCACGCGATGCTCGACGCCGGAATCTCGCTGCCGCCGAGCGTGTTCGAGGCGTGGTTCGTCACCGCGGCGCACGACGACACGGCGATCGCCCGGGTGCTGGAGGCCCTTCCGGCAGCGGCGCGCGCCGCGGCATCCGCTCGACCCGCGTAACCGCCCTTGCCGGTTGAGCCGGTCGAAACCGCCCTGGAGCGGTTCGACAGGCTCAGCCCGCGGGGTGACCACAGCAAACCGTTATCGCTTTGTGGGGCGTCGACTGGGCACCCGGCGTGCGACTCGGGCAGGATGGAGACATGGCGAAGCTGCGCGTGCACACCGACCGGATCGAGGTACACCTCACCCCGGCCGAGAAGTCACTCGCGCTCCGCGGCGCCGATCTCGTCGTGCAGCGCGACGACATCCGCTCGGCGACCATCACCGACGACCCGTGGATCTGGATCCGCGGCATCCGTCGTCGCGGCACCGAGGTGCCGCTCGTCGTCGCGGTCGGCGTGTGGAAGTACCACGGCGGCAGCGATTTCGTGATCGTCAAGGGCAAGCGCCAGGCGGTGGTGCTCGAGCTCGCCGCGGGCGAGTTCACCCGCATCATCCTGAGCACGAACCACGCCGCAGAACTCATCGACCGGCTGAAGCTCACGGCGACGCCTGACGTCGTCGAGGGCGACTGACCGCGTATCCGCCCGTTCGGGCTCAGGCGAAGGCGAAGAGCACGAAGCCGATGAGCGGCAGCGTGCCCTGCACGAGTGCGGGCCGCAGGTACCCGCGCCCGGTCGTCGTGAGCACCGCGGCGGCGAGGAACATGCACGCCGTCGCGAAGAGCACGAGGGTCTTGCCGACCGGTATCGCGCCGGCCCAGTAGAGCACGAGGCCGATCGCGGCGCCGAGGCCGAGGAAGAGGTTGTAGAAGCCCTGGTTGTAGGCCATGGGCCTGGTCACGTCGGCCGCGGCCTGGTCGGCGACGCCGAAGCGCTTCCAGGTCGACGGCCTGGTCCACCAGACGCTCTCCATGAGGAAGATGTAGCCGTGCAGCAGCGCGGCGAGGGCGACGAACACGGTTCCGACGACGGCCATGCCGCGATCGTAGCGGTCGTCGCCCTCGGGCATCGTCAGCTCACGCCGCGAACCGCTCAGTCGTCGCGAACCGGTGCGCAGCCGCGAGCGTGGCGTCGAGCGCCGCACGGCGAGTGCCCTCGACATCGGCATTGACGACCGTCGGTGCGAAATGCACCTCCTCGACGTCGGTGATGCCGATGAAGCCCAGCCAGTCGCGGAAGAACGTGGTCGTGAAGTCGGCGCCGAACGACGGCGGCAGGCCCTCCGCGTAGACCCCGCTCGTGTACACGACGAAGGCCCGCTTGCCCTGCAGCAGGCCGCGGTAGCCGGACTCGGGCGAGAACGCGAACGCCCAGCCCGGCTGGGTGATGACGTCGACGAGCTGCTTCAGGGGATACGGCACCCCGGCGTTCCAGAAGGGCACGTTGAAGACGTAGGCGTCGGCGGCGTCGAACCGGTCGAACACGGCGCGCGCCTCCGACCACGCCCGCTCCTCCGCGGCGGTGTGGCCCTGCCCGGCGAAGGTCGCCATCTTCGCGCCGGCCGCGACCGTGCCGAACTCGGGCAGCGAGCCGTCGAAGACGTCGAGGCGGTCGACGGCCAGTTCGTCGTCGATCGACTCGAGCTCGCCGATGAAGCGGGTCGCCAGCTCGAGCGAGCGGCTTGCGTCGCCCCTGGCGGATGCGTTGACGTGCAGCAGGTGAGTCATCAGGTTCCTTCACTGGTGTTCGGCGAGGATCCGGGAATGGATCGCGTCGTGTTCCGGTTTCGATCGTCACATCGCCCTGAGCGCCGGCACCAGCAGGCACTTCAGAGTGCCGTGGGATGCCGCAGGTGCCCATCCGTTCGTCGTCGACCGAGAGCTTGGAGACCCAGTGACCCTGACCGCCGACCAGCAGCGCGCCGCCGCGAAGGACGCGTACGCGTCGTACCTCGCCGAATGCCCGTCGCGCCAGGTGCTCGACATCCTCGGCTCGAAATGGACGACGCTCGTGCTCCTGCCGCTCGAGGAAGGACCGCAGCGGCACTCGCAGCTGCGGGCCCGAGTCGCGGGCGCCAGCCAGAAGATGCTCACCGAGACCCTGCGCCTGCTCGAGCGCGACGGACTCGTCTCCCGGGAGGTCAAGCAGGTCTACCCGGCGCACGTCGAGTACTCGCTCACCGCCCTGGGCGCGAGCCTGATGCCGATCGTGCACCAAATGAAGGACTGGGCCGACGCGAACATGGCGGAGGTCGAGTGGCACCGTCGCGCCGCCGGGTCGTGACCGCGAGCGGCATGCCGCGGGTCAGTCGGCCACGGGCTCGCGCTCGACGGTGACCGGCGCGCCGAGGAACCGCTCGACCTCGGCGACGGATGCCGCGAGCCCGCGCTCTTCACGAGCGGTGAACGCGCGCCACGGCACGAGCCTGACCACCGCCTTCCGCCCCGAGATGACGGGCGCCCAGCGGCCGACCATCACGCCGTCGATCATGAGCGCATGCAGCGGGAACTCGGGGTGCACGGGGTTGCCGCGGCCGGGCGGCTGCAGGAACGATCGGGGCGCGGCGTAGCCCATGATGTACTCGTCGTAAGCCTGCAGCAGGTCGACCGTGCCGGACGGCGGAACGGGCGCATCCAGCGCGGCCGACGTCCGCTCGACATCGTGCCAGTGGGCGGCACCGTCGACCTCGACGGTCTCGACGCGCCCACCGCCCTCGTCGACGACGGCCGAGAACGCCAGGCGGGTGTCGCCGAGCGTGAAGCCCGACCAGGCGGCGAAGTCGCGGTCGGACACCGGCCCGCGCGAGCGGATGAATCGAGCCGCGAGTTCGACGAGCGACGCCGCGCGCAGCTTCGGCGCCGACGGCGGCACCCGCTCGTCGAACGCCGCGTAGGTGCGCTGCCTGCCGACGTTCGCCCCGCTGATGGCGACCCGTTCGAGCTCGGCGAGCATGAGCACGTAGGTGAAGCCGAGCCCGGTCGACGGATGGCCCGCCGCGTCGAGCGCCGCGGCGAGCTCCGCCCGGGTGCGGTGGCCGCCCTCGAGCGCCGCGGTGACGACGTCGAGTGCGCGCGCCCCGGCCTCGCCGTCGACGCCCGTGCGGCGGTAGTAGGTGGCGTTCGCCCGATGCACGCGCTCGGCCGAGAGTTCCATCAGCCACCGGGCATCCGCCGGGTCGACGAAGTGCCACGTCGGCCGCAGCACGTGGGTGCGCAGGATCTCGCCGCGGTCGAGCGCGGCGGTGACGGCGGCGAGATCTGGGCGGCGCTCGGCCGGCACGCGCATGGCGAGCCCCCATTGCGCCGGCACGAACTCCTGCGACTGCACGGCCGCGAAGTCGCGCACGACGCCGGCGGCCGACGCGGCACGCACCCCGCGCAGCCCCTGCACGTGCAGGCGGATGCGGCGGAGCTCGGCGAGCTGCACCCCTACGACACGTCCCGTCGCCAGGTCGTCGCCCCGCCGATCACGGTCGCCACGACCGCGATGCCGAACAGCACGAGCCCGCCCTGCCACCACTCGAGCGTCTCGGTCGAACCGAGCGAGGCGAGGTTGTAGAAGGACGCGCCGACGAGCGCGTCGCTCGCGGCGCCCGGCAGGAACTTGCCGATCGATGCCGTGACGTCGCTGAGCGAGGCCACGACCCGCAGGATCGGCTCGACGAACTGGGTGAAGGCGATCACGATGACGATCGCGGCGACCTGGTTGACCACGAGCACGCCGAGCCCGACGCCGATCGCGCCCCACAGGGCCATGGCCAGCACGCCGCGGCCGATGAGCGCCCACGTGTCGCTCGAGTCGAGGCCCGTGTCGAGGCCGAAGCCGGCGAGGGCCGCCGCACCGGCGCCGACCGAGACGGCGAAGGCGATGACGCCGAGCCCGGCGCCGACCACGAGCTGCGACACGAACTTCGCCGCGAGCACGACGGTGCGGTGCGGCTCGGCGAGGAACGTCGGGGTGAGCGTCTTGTGCCGGAACTCGCCGGTCACGGCGAGGGCGCCGAGCAGCACCGGGAAGACGTAGCCGACCGACGAGGCGAAGCTGTAGAGCAGCGGCGCGAGCTCGGTGCCCGGCGGCACGGTGGTGTTGCCGCCGGCGGCTGCCGCGGCATCCGGATTCTCGGTCGCCCAGCCGAGGAAGGCGCCGAATCCGCCCGACATGAACGCCACGTAGGCGGCGAGGAGGATCGCGAGGAGCCACCACATGCGCGTCGTGAAGACCTTCTGGAACTCGGAGCCGATGGCGCGCACGAGGTTCACGACTCGTCACCTCCGCCGACGAGCGACAGGAAGGACTCCTCGAGCCCCGATCTCAGCCGGTGGAGGGCGGCCAGCTCCACACCGCCGACGAAGGCGGCGTGACCGACCCTGGCGGGGTCGGGTTCGTCGACGATGAACCCGCTGCGCCCCTCGGTGTACTCGAGGCCCGCGGCGTCGAGCGCGGCGGCCAGCGCCTGCCGATCGGGGGAGTCGGCGATGGTGCGCGGCGCCGAGTCGAGTTCGAGGCTCGCGAGGGTGCCGGTCTTCATGAGCCGGCCTTTCGCGATGATGACGACCTCGTCGACGCTCTGCTGCACCTCGCTGAGCAGGTGCGAGGAGACGAGCACGGTGCGTCCCTCGCGGGCGAGGTTCTGCAGGAACCCGCGGATCCACTTGATGCCCTCGGGGTCGAGGCCGTTGATCGGTTCGTCGAGCACGAAGACGCCGGGGTCGCCGAGCAGGGTGTACGCCAGCGCGAGTCGCTGCCGCATGCCGAGCGAGTAGCCGCCGACGCGGCGATCGGCGTACTCCGACATGCCCACCTGCTCGAGCACGGCGGGAACGCGGGCCGACGACAGGCCCGCGGCGGTCGCGTAGACCTTGAGGTGGTTGCGCGCCGTGCGCCCCGGGTGGAAGTTCGCGTCGAGCGCGGCGCCCACGGTCTCGAGCGGCCGCGGCAGCCCCGAATAGGGCGTGCCGCCGAAGGTCGCGGTGCCGGCGCTCGCACGCTCCAGCCCGAGCAGCACCCGCAGCGTCGTGGTCTTGCCGGCACCGTTCGGGCCGAGGAATCCGGTGACCTTGCCCGGTTGCACCGTGAAGCTCAGGTCGTCGACCGCGGTCACCGGGCCGAAGTGCTTGCTGAGCCCCGAGATCTCGATGGGGATGCCACTCGCCATGCGCGCTCCTCACAGGTGGGGGCGAGCATGGTCGCGCAGGCCGCACCCCCGCACGACCCGGGCAGCCAGGCCGCCTCACGCTCACCCTAGCGAGCAAGCGGGGCCGGATGCATCCGTCGCGCGGGGGATTCGCGGAATCGCCGGTCGGGCCGATCGCGGCCGCCCGACGCGCGAGCACTCAGTTCAGCGGGCGGATGCCGTGCGGCGGCACGCCGCCGGCGTACAGCACGATGGCGGCATCCTGCAGGGCGCCCAGCGCGATGCGCTGGGTGAGCGGCCCGTACGAGACGCGCGCGACGCCGAGCTCTTCGAGCCGTGCGGGAGCCGGCACCGAGGGCAGCCCGATGACGCTCACCCGGTGGTGGCCGATGCCAGTCACGAGTTCGTCGACGACCTCGTCGCCGAAGTCGCCCGGCACGAACACGCTCGTCGCACCGGCGTCGAGGTAGGCGCGGCCGCGCTCGATCGCGTCGGCGATGTTCACGTCGAGCGGGCGCTCGCGCCCGCGGAGGAACGCGTCGGTGCGCGCGTTCAGGGCGAACGGCACGCCCTCGGCATCGGCGGCGGCCACCGCGGCCGCGACTGCGGCGACCGAGTCGGGGAGCGGCTTCAGCTGGTCTTCGAGGTTCGCTCCGGCGATGCCCTCGCCGATCGCGCGGCGGATGGTGTCGCCGGCGTCGCCGTAGCCCGCCTCGAGGTCGGCGCTCACCGGCACGTCGACGGCGCGCGCGATGCGCCCGCACATGTCGAGCATGAGCTCGACCGGGATGTGCTCGCCGTCGGGGTAGCCGAACGTCGCGGCGATCGAGTGGCTCGCGGTGGCGATCGCGCGGGTCTGCGGCAGGGCGGCGATCGCGGTGGCGCTCACGACATCCCAGACGTTCACCACCTGGAGCAGCTCGGGGTCGGTGTGCAGGCGGCGGAGTTCGGCGGCGGTGTCGGCGAGGGTCATGGTTCCAGCGTATGGCGGGGGATCGGCGGCGGGGCGCCGATCGGCCGGGTGACGTCCGAATCCCGCCGATTCAGCCGAGCGCCGAGGCGAGGCCGTCGAGCAGGCGCTCGACGTCGTTCGCGTCGTTGTACGGCGCGAGCCCGACACGAAGCCCTCCGGCGTCGCCGAGCCCGAGGCCCCTCGATGCCTCGAGGGCGTAGAAGTTGCTGCTCGGCGCGAGCACCCGCCCCTCGGCGAGGCGCTTCGTGATCTCGGATGCCTCGTGGCCGTCGAACGTCATGAGCAACGTGGGCGTGCGGCGCGGCGCTCGCGACCACACGGTGACCCCGGGCAGCTCGGCGAGCCCGGCCTCGATGCGGGCCCGGAGCTCTTCCTCGTGCGCGTGCAGCGCCGCGTACGAGGCGACGAGCCGCGCCCGGCGCGAGCTCGCGGCATCCGCTTCGGAGTGGTCGGCGAGACCGGCCAACGCGTCGACCGCCGCGGTGCCGCCCGCGAGCAGCTCGTACGGCAGGGTGCCGAACTCGAACCGCTCGGGCACGACGTTCGTCGACGGCGCCAGCTTGTCGGGCGCGATGGACTCGAGCAGCTCGGGGTCGGCGGCGAGCACGCCGAAGTGCGGGCCGAGGAACTTGTAGGGCGAGCACGTGAAGAAGTCGGCTCCGAGCGCCCCGACGTCGGGCAGTTCGTGCGCCGTGTAGTGCACGCCGTCGACGTAGACGAGGGCGCCGACCGCATGCGCGGCCGCGGCGATCGCGGGGATGTCGGGCATCGTGCCGATGAGGTTCGACGCCGCGGTGACGGCGACGAGCCGCGTGCGATCCGAGAGCACGGCGGCGACGGCCTCGACCGGCAGCTCGCCGGTGGCCGGGTCGAAGTCCGCCCAGCGCACGACGGCGCCGACGCGCTCGGCGGCCTGCACCCACGGGCGCACGTTCGAATCGTGGTCGAGTCGGGTGACGACGACCTCGTCGCCCGTGCCCCATTGCTTCGAGAGATGCCGCGAGAAGTCGTAGGTGAGCTGGGTGGCGCTGCGCCCCTGCACGATGCCGCGCGGGTGCCCGTCGACGAGATCGGCCATCGCCAGTCGGAATCCATGCACGGCGGCCTCGGCGCGTTCCTCCGAGACGCCGGTCGTGCCGCGATTCGAGAGCGGGCCGGTGAGCACGGATGCCACGGCCTCGCCCACCGATCGCGGCGTCTGCGTGCCGCCGGGGCCGTCGAACTGCGCCCACCCGCTCTCGAGCGAGGGGAACTCGGAACGGATTCGGGCGACGTCGTAGGCCATGCAGCGAGGATAGCCAGTCGGGGCGCCCGCCACGGATACCATGCAGGCATGGGTGAGGTGGGGGCCGAGGCATCCGGCGACCCGATCGGCGGAGCGCCGGTCGACGAGGCGCCGACCCCGGTCGAGCGCCGCCGCAGGATCTCGTTCAACGCGCTGCTCGACGGCTTCTTCTTCGTCTACGCGGGCATCGCGGCCGTCTGGCTCGCGTGGCTCGTGTTCACCGAGTCCTTTGCGTTCGGATGGTTCGGCATCCTGTTCTTCGTCGCCTTCTGGCTCGTGCTCGCCTACCTCGTGCTGCCGCGACTGCACCGGATCCTGACGACCATCTACGTGCCCGACTACTTCATCGGGCGGGCCCGCACGAGCGACGGACTGCTCGGCGACCCCGTGAACCTCGCCTTCGACGGCGACGAGGCGTCGCTGCACGCGGCGATGGCGAGGGCCGGCTGGACGCGCGCCGACGACGTGACCGGGGCCTCGAGCTGGCGCATCATCTCTTCGACGATCACCCGTCGCAGCTACGACGAGGCGCCGGTCAGTCCGCTCTTCCTCTTCGGCAGGCAGCAGGACTTCGCCTACCAGCAGGAGGTGGCGGGCAACCCCGCCAAGCGCCATCACGTGCGGTTCTGGCACACGCCCGACGGCTGGCTTCTGCCCGGCGGCCGCCGCGTCGACTGGCTCGCGGCGGGCACCTTCGACCGTGCGGTCGGCTTCTCGCTCTTCACACTGCAGATCACGCACAAGATCGACGCCGACATCGACATCGAGCGCGACCACATCGTCGACACCGTGATCGCCGCGAACCCCGAGGCGCGGGTCGATCTGCTCGCGGACTTCTCGACTGGGTACCACTCCAGGAACGGCGGCGGCGACACCATCAGCACCGACGGCGACCTGCCCGTCGTCGACGTCGGCGCGGTGCAGGCAGCGCCGGCGGCCGGCGAGACGGAGGTCGCCCGATGAGCGTCGAGAAGCGGGCCGCGTTCGAGTCGCCCGCCGTGCTCGTCGCCCCCCAGCCGGAGCCTTCGATGATGCGGCGGCCGGTCGCGACGACGTTCGGCGCCGTGCTCGTCGTGCTCCGCGTGCTGGCCGGAGTCGTCTGGCTCATCTCGCTCGCCGTCCTGTGGCGGAAGACCCTCATCGAGGACCTCGGCGTTCCGCTCGACTCCGATCTCGAGGCCGACGCCGGGTCGAACGCCGTGCTCGCCGTCGTGCTCGTCGTCGGCGGCATCGTGCTCGCGGTCGAGCTGGTGTTCGCCCTGCTCATCTTCCGCGGCAGCAACTGGGCCCGCATCACCGTGATGATCTTCGCGACGCTCAGCATCACGGGGTCGGCGTTCGACTACTTCGGCACCGACACCGAGATCACGCTGCGCACGACGCTCATCACGCTCGCACTCGACATCCTGGTGCTGCTCGCACTCTCGAGCCGCAACGCCCGCACCTATGCGCGTCGTCGCAAGCAATGAGAAATCCTCGTAATCGACTGTGCGCGCGTCCCGGCGCGGAGTAGCCTGAGCGCCGACGGACCGCGAGCGCGAGCCGGCGAGGGGGCGAGCGGATGCCGCGTGCGGTGGCGGTCTCGATGTGGTCGGTCGTCTTCCTGCTCATCGCGATCGTGCTCGTCTTCGCGGGCATCCGATTCGGCACCGACGGCCCGCTGATCGTGACCGGCACTCCCGCTGAAGGCGACAGCTTCGAACTGCGCTACGTCGAGAACCCGTGGCTCGCCTACCTGCACATCGTGCCGGGCGTGCTCTACCTCGTGGGCGCGCCCCTGCAGCTCTGGCGGCGATTCCGGGAGCGGCACTTCACGTTCCATCGCCGGTTCGGGCGGGTGCTGCTCTCGCTCGGACTCGTGAGCGGCGTGTTCGCCCTCGCGTTCGGAGTGCCCTTCTCCTACGGCGGCGCCTGGCAGTCGCTCGCCGCGGCCGTCTTCGGCAGCTGGTTCCTCGTCGCGCTCCTGCTCGCGTTCCGGGCGATCCGCGGGGGAGACGTGCGGATGCACCGGCGCTGGATGATCCGCGCGTTCGCCGTCGGACTCGGCGTCGGCATGATCCGCGTGTGGGTCGGCATCTTCGCGGGCTTCCAGATCCTCTCACTGGAGGAGAGCTTCGCACCGGCGTTCTGGCTCGGCCTCACGATGCATGTCGTGGCCGGCGAGCTCTGGCTCTGGTGGCGCCCGAACGAGGACGGGCTGCCGCGCAGCGCGCGTGCCTCCGTCGCTGCGTGACCCGACGGGGGCAGCCCGATGAGTTCCGGTGGCGGCCGGCTCAGGCCCGCAGCCACCGATCCGCGACCAGCTCGCCCACGAGCACCTCGGTGAGGGCGGCGACCTCGTCGCGCTCATCTCCCGGGAAGCGGATCGTGAGCTCGGCGCCGGGCAGGTCGCGCCCGATCGAGGCGAAGCGGGAGCCGCGCTGCGCCATCCAGTCGAGCGCCTGGGCGTCCCACACGGACCCCGCGAACACGAGCGCCCGGTAGTCCTGGGTCTTCGTGAGGTACACGTCGACGTGCGACCAGTCGCCCGTCTCCGAGGCGTAGGCGGCGCGGCGCGGCACCTCGCGCAGCATGAGCGCCGACTGCTGCGCGCTCGAGGCGCGTTCGGCGGGGGCGAGCGCCCACGTGCCCATCGGCGCGGCGAGCAGCTCGGCGACCGGCGGCAGCCACTCGGCCGAGGTCGCGAAGAGCGCGCGGGTCGCGGCGGCGGCGGCGCGCACGGATGTCCCGTCGAATCGAGCGGCCGGCGCCGTGCCGAGCAGGGCTTCGAGCACCGCGTCGAGCACCGGGAACGTCGCGCGGAACGTGCGGCAGGCCACGCCCGACGCCTCGACCCCCGCGAGGAGCGGCACGACGACGTCGGCGAGCCGGCCGAGCTCGGACTCCGGCCGGTTCGTGACCGCCACGAGGCGGCCGGTACCGCGGTAGCGCTCCACGGCCCGCAGCACCTCGGCGCTGCCGCCGGTCGCCGAGACGGCGACGACCGCGAGGTCGGGCGCCGTGGGCGGGAGCAGCTCGGCGCTCGCGAGTTCGACGACGACGGTCGCGCCGATCGCACGGTAGCGGCGCGCCACGACGTCGGCGGCATAGCGGCTCGAGCCCATGCCGAGCACGAGCACGCGCGAGGCGCCGAGCACGGGAAGGCGTTCGAGGCCGGGCAGGCCCGCATCGAGGGCGTCGGCGAGGGCGTCGAGCGTCTCGGGGATCAGCTCGAGATCTGCTCGGAAAGCGGCGGTGTCCACGGTTCCTCCGGGTGTTCGTTCGACGACGGGTGGCGGTGCGTGATCGCGGCATCGGGCGCGTAGATCCAGGCGGGCAGGAAGCGGTCGGCGTAGCGCAGCTCGGCGACCAGCTGTTCGGCCTCGAAGCCCGGCAGCAGCGACTCGTCGAGCAGCTCGCCGTTCGGCACGTGTGCGCGGTAGGCGTCGAGGAAGTCGCGCCGCGCGCGGTCGGCCCACGCGAAGGTGCGGGCGTCGGCGCGCTGCAGTCGCTTCTGGGCGACGGCCGCGACGAGGTCGAACGAGACGAGCATGTGCGCGATGTCGCGCGCCGCGGCATCCGGCGCCTCGCGTTCTTCGGCGGCCAACTGCGGGTCGCCGTCGAAGTCGATCACCGTGTAGCGGGGGGCGTCGGCGCCGGGGGAGCGCAGCACCTGCCCGACGTGCAGGTCGCCGTGGATCGGGAACTCGACACCGGGGGCGGTCGTGCCGAGCGAGCGGATGTCGCGGGCGAGCGACTCGTGACGATTGCGCAGGCGTGCCCCGGCGTCGCCGCCGGCGAGGCGCAGCGCCGATCGCAGGGCGGTGGACGCACGATCGGCCCTGGCCGCGGGGGTCTCGGCCTCGGCGCGCACGGGGTCGGCGCCGAGCACGCCGTGGATGCGGGCGACGCGCTCGCCGAGGAGCGCGGGCCACTCGGGCTCGGGCCCGTCGTCGAGTGCGGCGACGACATCGTCGACGGCCCAGGTCCATCCGTCGACCGCGCCGGGCAGGTACTCGGTCACGACCGCGAGCGTCGAGGTGCCGAGTGAGGGATGGCGCCACTCGACGCGCCCGACGAAGCGGTCGACGTCGTCGGACCCGGCTGCGGCGAGCTGCTCGAGCAGCGCGGCGGCGCGGTCGGCGGCGCTCCAGCGGCCGACGAGCTTGACGATGAGCCGCTCGTCGACGATCACCGAGGTGTTGGTCTGGTCGACGGTGATGGCGCGCTCGGGGGCATCCGTCGCGACGCGGTCGTCGACGAGGCGCGCGATCGCCCGTGCGATGCCGTCGCCGGCGGCCGGTCGGCCGGTTCCGGCGAGCACCCGGCCGTCGGCGTCGACGAGGAGCGCATGGTCGCCGACGACGATGCGTTCGCCCTGAAGTATCGAGTTCATTGAATTCGGATTGTAACTATTCGGCAACCGTCATTCCAGCCTGTTCACTGAACCATTGCGGTTTCTTGATCCGTGGTGCAACAATCGCTCAACCTTTCCCGACTGTCCCATGGAGGTACCACATGACCACGACGCGACGTATCGTGGCGGCCGCGGCCGGCACGATCGCCCTCGCCTTCGCCGTCTCATCCTGCTCCTCCGGAGGCGGTGACGCCGTGGAGACGCTCGATCCCAACGCCGACCTCAGCGAGCAGACGCTCACCGTCTCGATCTGGGCCGACTACTCGCCCGAAGACCTCGCCGAGAAGTTCGAGGCCGAGACGGGCGTGAAGACCACGATCGTCAATCACACCACGAACGAGGACATCGTGGCCAAGCTCACCGCGAGCGCCGACTCCGGCATCGACGTCGCCTTCGTCTCGGGGCAGTACGCCCAGGCGCTCGGCGAGCAGGGCCTGCTCGCCAAGCTCGACAAGTCGCTCATCCCGAACGAGGAGAACCTCTACCCCGAGGCGCTCGAGCTGGCCTACGACCCGGGCAACGTCTACTCCGAGCCGTACGCCTGGGGCACGACAGGCCTCTGCTACCGCCCCGACCTCACCGGCTACGACCCCACGTCGTGGAACGACCTGCTGAACCCGAAGCCCGAGCTCGTCGGCAAGACCACGATGCTCTCGACCGACCGCTGGCTCGCCGAGCCCGCGCTCAAGGCCGCAGGCAACTCCATCAACACGACCGACGACGACGAGCTCGCCGCGGCCAAGGAGCAGCTGCTGAAGACCAAGTCGACCCTCCTCGCCTACGACGACACGACCTTCTACTCGAAGCTCGTCTCGGGCGAGGCCGCGATGGTGCAGGCATGGGACGGCTGGTGCAACTACGGAATCGCCGAAGACCCGACGATCAAGTTCGTCGTGCCCGAAGAGGGTTCCGACCTCTGGACCGACACCATGACGGTGCTCGACTCGTCGAAGAACAAGGAGGCCGCGATGGCCTTCATCAACTACATCCTCGACCCCGAGGTGCAGACCTGGGTGGCCGAGAACATCCTCTACAAGGTGCCCAACAAGGCGGCCATGGAGGCACTCGACCCCACGCTCATCGAGCAGTACCCCACCCTCGGCATCACCGTCGACGAGCTCATGGAGCAGGAGGGCATCATCGACCTCGGCGAGGACTCGCTGAAGTACGTGGACCTGAACGCCGAAGTGCTCGCCACGAACTAGCACCGTGACTTCGACGAACCACCCGGCAGCCCCTGCCGCACGCACCGTGCGGCGGGGGCTCGCCCCCGTTCCCTTCCTCGCGCCGGGCATGATCTACCTGATCCTGTTCATGGCGCTGCCCGTCGGCCTCCTCGCGTTCTACACCTTCTTCAAGCGCGGGCGCTTCGGCGGCATCGTGTTCGAGTTCACCCTCGACAACTGGGTGAAGCTCTTCGAGCCCCTCTACGTCAGCGTCATCCTGCAGTCGATCGTGCTCGCCGGCATCGTGACGCTGCTCGCGCTCCTCATCGGCTACCCGATGGCGTACGCGATCGCCGGGCTCTCGCCGAAGTGGCGCACCGTCGCGCTCATCGCCGTGGTGCTCCCGTTCTGGACGAACTTCCTGATCCGCACCTACGCGTGGATCCTGCTGCTGAACAACGCCGGCTGGGTCAACCAGTGGCTGCAGGGACTCGGCATCACGGATGCCCCGATCAGCATGCTGTACACCCCGCAGGCGATCGTCGTCGGGCTCCTGTACATGTACCTGCCGCTCATGGTGCTGCCGCTCTACGCCTCACTGCAGCAGCTCGACCCCTCGCTCCGCGAGGCGGCCACGAACCTCGGCGCGACGCCCTGGCGCGCGTTCCGCACGGTCACCCTGCCGCTCTCGATCCCGGGCGCGCTCACCGGCTGCATCTTCGTGTTCGTGCCCGCGATGTCGAACTTCGTCATCCCCGAGCTCATCGGCGGCGGCAAGACGATCATGGTCGGCAACCTCGTGCGCGACCAGTTCTTCGAGGCGCGCGACTGGCCGTTCGGCGCGACGCTCGCCCTCCTCCTCACGATCCTGCTCGTCATCGTCATCGTCGTGCAGACCGCGGTGTCCCGCCGCCTCACGGAAGGACCGCGCCGTGGTTGACACGACTGCGCCGACGACGACGGCGATGCGGGAGGTCGAGCCCTCGGCCCGGCCCCGGGCCGTGCGCAAGCCACGGGGCATCCTGGTGCCGCTCTGGCTCGGCTACGTGTTCCTGTACCTGCCGATCCTCATCGTCGTGATCATGAGCTTCAACGCCTCGGAGAACCTCTTCGTCTGGAAGGGCTTCTCGCTGCGCTGGTACCCCGAGCTCTTCGCCGACGAGAAGATCATGCAGGGCCTTGGCAACACGCTCATCGTCGCGACGGGCGCCACCGCGATCGCGACCGTGCTCGGCACGCTGCTCGCCTACGGCATCCAGCACTACACGCGCGGCGGGCTCATCCGGGCGTTCGCGATCGCCCCCGCGATCCTGCCCGACCTGCTGCTCGGCATCGGCCTGCTCACGCTGTTCTCGCTCGCGAGCGTCACGCTCGGGCTGCACTCGGTGATCCTCGCGCACGGCGTCTTCGCGACGGCGTTCGTGACGGCCATCGTGCTCGCCCGCATGGCGAACCTCGACCCGAGCCTCGAAGAGGCGTCGCGCGACCTCGGCGCCGGGGCGGTGCGCACCTTCATGCGGGTGACCCTGCCGCAGCTCGCACCGGGCATCGTCGCGGGTGCGCTGCTCGCCTTCACCCTCTCGATCGACGAGTTCGTGATCGCGTTCTTCACGACCGCGCCCACGCAGCCCACCCTGCCGATCGTCATCTACTCGATGGTGCGGTTCGGCGTGACCCCCGAGGTCAACGCCCTCGCCACCATCCTCCTCCTCGTGAGCGTCGTGACGGTGATCGCGGCGCAACGACTGACCCGACTGACAGGAACCACACGATGAGCTCCGCCCCCCTGCTCCGCGTCGACGGCGTCCGCGCCGTGTACGGCGACACCGTCGCACTGCACGGCGTCTCGCTCGACATCGCCCACAACGAGTTCTTCGCACTGCTCGGCCCGTCGGGCTGCGGCAAGACGACCCTGCTGCGCTCGATCGCCGGCTTCGAGACGCCGGCCGAGGGCCGCATCGAGGTCGACGGCGAAGACCTGCTGCGACTGCCTGCCCACAAGCGGCCGGTCAACATGATGTTCCAGAGCTACGCGCTCTTCCCGCACATGAGCGTGGAGAAGAACGTCGCCTACGGACTCGAGGCCGACGGCGTCGGCGCGGCCGAGGTGCGCTCGCGGGTCGCCGACGTGATGGACGTCGTCGGGCTCGGCCCGCTCGCCAAGCGCCGCCCCACCCAGCTCTCGGGTGGCCAGCGCCAGCGCGTCGCGCTCGCCCGCGCGATCGTGAAGCGGCCGAAGCTGCTGCTGCTCGACGAGCCGCTCTCGGCGCTCGACCGCCAGGTGCGCGCCTCGATGCAGCTCGAGCTGAAGCGCCTGCAGCACGAGGTCGGCCTCACCTTCGTGGTCGTCACGCACGACCAGGAGGAGGCCATGTCGATGGCCGACCGCATCGCGGTGCTCCGCGACGGGCGCCTCGAGCAGCTCGCCTCGCCGCAGGAGCTCTACGCGCACCCCGCCTCCCGCTTCGTCGCCTCGTTCATCGGCACGGCGAACCTGCTCGACGGCACGGCCACCGCCGATGGCGTCGAGGTGCCCGGCTTCGGCCCCGTCGTCGCCTCGCACGCACTCGCGGCCGGTGCACCGGCGACCGCGGTCGTGCGCCCCGAAGACGTCGAGCTGACGACGGATGCCGCGACCGGCCTGTCCGGAACGGTCGTCGACACGTACTTCCTCGGCGGGGCCACGACCATCTCGGTCGAGGTGCCCGGGCACGCCGACCCGCTCCTCGCGACGGTGCACGGGGCGACCCGGCTCGAGCGCGGCGCACGCGTCGGGGTGCGGTTCGGGCGCGCGACGGCCGTCGCCCGCGAGGCCGGCACGGGTGCCGAGGCATCCGACGCCGCGCAGGTGCCACCCGCCGCGCCCGAGGCGCCGGCCCCTCAGGACGTGAGCGCGTGACCCGTCGCGAGTCGTGCGTACGCGAGCAGCAGCTCGCGCGCCGCGGCGTGGTCGAGCGTCGGATGCTTCGCGATGATGCGGTAGCCGTAGGCGTCTTCGAGTGCGACCAGGTTGCGGGCGATCACGAGCGAGGGCTGCGCCAGCGCGAAGTGGCCGCGCGCAGCACCCTGCTCGAGCACGACCTGGTACATGCCGACCTGGCGGTCGTAGAGCGTGGTGAGCAGCGACGCCATGAGCGGGTTGCGGCCGGCAGAGCCGCCGAGCTCGCAGAGCAGTCGCACCTCGGTGTCGTCGGACCCGCTCGGCAGGCCCGAGTCGACGAGCGCCGAGAGGCGCAGCACGGGGTCGTCGTCGAGGGCCTCGAGCATGCGCACGCGCTCCTCGTAGAACCGCTCCATGCCGGCGCGGTTCGCCTCGAACATGAGCTCGTCGATGTCGGGGTAGTAGTAGAGCACGGCGCCCGAGGTGAGGCCCGCCTCCTCGGCGACGCGGTTGAGCCGCGCCCCGTCGGGGCCGTGCGCTGCGATGGCGCGCTGCGCCGCAGCCACCAATTGGCTGCGCCGTTCCTCCTGGCGTTTCGGCCTGGCCATCGTGCTCCCTCCAGATCAGACAGATTGTCTGCATCGATGGCCAATATTAGGCCGAACTGACTTGAAAACATATGGGTTCAGCCCGGAAGAATTCTCTCTATCCACCTGCAAGGAATTGTCGAATGGAGTCACCGATGACTGAAGAGCGCCGCACGTTCCTGTTCATGCCCGAAAGCGCCTACGGGCCCACGAACAACTGCATCGGCATCGGCGACGAACTGCTCCGCCGCGGTCACCGGGTCGTGTTCGCCGCCGAGCGCTCGTGGGAGGGCAAGCTCACCGCCCTCGGCTTCGAGGAGGATCTCGTCGACCTCGCTCCCGCCCCCGAGGAGACGGTCGAGCAGGATGCCGGGCAGTTCTGGAAGGACTACATCAAGGAGATCTCGCCCGAGTTCCAGAAGACCACCGCCGAGCAGCTCGAGACCGTCGTGCTGCCGATCTGGGAGGCGCTCGTCGACGGCGCGAAGTACTGCGAGCCGCAGCTGAAGGCGATCATCGAGCGGGTGCAGCCCGACGTCATCATCGAAGACAACGTGCTGAGCTTCCCGGCCCTCGAGACGGCCGGTCGCCCGTTCGTGCGCATCGTCTCGTGCAACCCGCTCGAGGTGCCGGGCGACGGCATCGCGCCCGCCTTCTCCGGTCTCGCCGACGACGACCGCGCCGGCTGGGCCGAGTTCCGGGCCGAGTACGACCGCACGCACCGCGCGCTCTGGCAGGCCTACGACGCCTGGGTGCAGGAGCAGGGCGCCGCGCCGCTGCCCGAACTCGAGTTCATCGGCCATGGCGACGCCAACGTGTACGTCTACCCCGAAGCCCTCGACTACGACGCCGAGCGTCCGCTCCCGGCGGGCTGGCACCGCGTCGACTCCTCGGTGCGCGAGACCGAGACCGAGGTGCCCGAGCTGCCCGCCTCGTTCACCGACGGCTCCCGCCCGCTCGTGTACTTCAGCCTCGGCTCGCTCGGCTCCGCCGATGTCGACCTCATGCGCCGCGTCATCGCGGCGCTCGCCGACCAGCCCGTCAATGTCATCGTCTCGAAGGGGCCGCTGCACGACGAGTTCGAGCTCGCCGACAACATGTGGGGCGCCGAGTTCCTGCCGCAGACCAAACTGCTGCCGCTCGCCGACCTCGTGATCACGCACGGCGGCAACAACACGACCACCGAGGCGCTGCACTTCGGCAAGCCGATGATCGTGCTGCCCCTCTTCTGGGACCAGTACGACAACGCCCAGCGCGTGCACGAGAAGGGCTTCGGCCTGCGCGTCGACCCGTACCGCTTCACGCCCGAGGAGCTCGCGACCGCCGTGCAGAGCCTGCTCGGCGACGCGGAACTCCGCGAACGCGCCGCCGCCGTCGGCGCCGACATCCGCTCGCGCAGCGGACTGGCCAGCGCCGCCGACGTGATCGAGCGCGTCGCAGTCTCCGAGCGCGTGTGAACGCGTCGCACCACGTGACGGATGCCGCGGCGACCGCCCTCGCCGACGCCGCCCCCACGCCGTACTGGATGGACCGGGCCGACGCGCCCGCCCTCGGCGCGCCCCTCGGCGAGCGGGCCGAGGCCGACCTCGTCGTCATCGGCGGAGGCTTCACCGGGCTGTGGACGGCGTGGCGGGCGCTCGAGCGCGACCCCGGGGCATCCGTCGTCATCCTCGAGGCCGACCGTGTCGCCCACGGTGCGACCGGGCGCAACGGCGGCTTCGTCGCGAGCTCGCTCACCCACGGCCTCACGCACGGCACCGCGATCTGGCCCGACCAGGTCGCCGCGCTCGCCGAGGAGGGCGACCGCAACCTCGCCGAGCTCATCGCGACGATCGAGGCCGCCGGCATCGACTGCGACCTGCGCCGCTCGGGCAAGACGACGCTCGCCATCGAGGAGTGGCAGCTCGCCGGCCTCCGCGAGGCGCAGGAGCTCGGTGCGAGGCACGGGGTCGAGCTGGAGCTGCAGTCGCGCGACGAGGTGCAGGCCGACGTGCACTCGCCGACCTACCTCGGCGGCCTCCGCGATCGCACCGGCACGGTGCTCGTCGACCCGGCGCGACTCGCCTGGGGGATGGCCGCCGAACTCCGGCGGCGGGGCGCGCGCATCTTCGAGGCATCCGCTGCCACCGGAATCGAGAACCACGGTGCCGGCGTGCGCGTGCGCACCGCGCTCGGCCACGTCGACGCCCGCCACGCGGTCATCGCGACCGCCGCCTACCCGGCGCCGCTCAAGCGGCTCGGGAACTACATCATGCCGCTCTACGACCACGTGCTCATGACCGAGCCGCTCACGAGCGCCCAGCAGGCCTCGATCGGCTGGGGCGAGGGGCAGGGGCTCACCGACGCGGGCAACCAGTTCCACTACTACCGGCCCACCGCCGACGGTCGCATCCTCTTCGGCGGCTGGGACGCCGTGTACTACTTCGGCGGCAAGGTCGACGCGAGCCTCGAGCAGCGCGACAGCTCGCACGAACTGCTCGCCCGGCACTTCTTCGAGACGTTCCCGCAGCTCGGCGGGCTCAGGTTCACGAATCGCTGGGCCGGCCCGATCGACTCGACGACGCGATTCACCGCCGCCTACGGCACCGCCCGCGGCGGCCGGATCGCCTACGCCGTCGGGCACACCGGCCTCGGCGTCGGCGCGTCGCGGTTCTCTGCGGATGTCGCGCTCGACCTGCTCTCGGGCGAACCGACGTCGCGGCTGCGCTACGACATCGTGCGGCGCCGGCCGTTCCCGATCCCGCCCGAGCCGTTCCGCAATCCGATCATCCAGTTCACCCGGCACTCGATCCTCGCCGCCGACGCGCACGAGGGGCGGCGCAACCTCTGGCTGCGCACCCTCGACCGCTTCGGCCTCGGCTTCAACTCCTGACCCGAATGCTCGCTGAGCTTGTCGAAGCGAGCAGCACCGGCACGCGGCATCCGTCGCGGCCCGAAAGGAACACCATGACCACCGGCACCTTCATCGGCGAGTACCGCAGCGGATCGGGCGGCGACACCGTCATCACGAACCCCGCGACCGAGCAGGAGGTCGCGGCGTTCACCGCCTCGGGCGTCGCCGACGTCGACGAGGCCGCCGCGGCCGCTCGCGCCGCGCAGCCCGAGTGGGCCGCGAAGACGCCGGGGGAGCGCTCGCTCGCCCTGCTCCGCCTCGCCGACGCGCTCGAGGCCGACGCCGAGCACCTCGCCAAGCTCGAGGTCGAGGACTCCGGCAAGCCGTGGACGACCGCGTTCGACGGCGAGCTGCCGTTCGGCATCGACAACCTGCGCTTCTTCGCGGGCGCCGCCCGATCGCTCGACGGCACCGGTGCCGGAACGCTCTCGAACGGGTACACCTCGATCATGACGCGCCGCCCGGTGGGCGTGGTCGCGGGCATCACGCCCTGGAACTTCCCGCTCATCATGGCGATCTGGAAGGCGGGTCCCGCGCTCGCCGCGGGCAACGCCGTGATCGTCAAGCCCGCGCCGGCCACGCCGCGCACGACCCTGCGGTTCGCCGAGCTTGCCGTGCAGGCCGGGCTGCCCGCCGGAATCTTCAGCGTCGTCACCGGCGATGCCGAGGTCGGCCAGGCCCTCGTCACCCACCGCGAGGTCGACATGGTGAGCGTCACCGGCTCGACCCAGACCGGCAAGGCCGTCATGCGCGGCGCCGTCGAGGGCGTCAAGCGCGTGCACCTCGAGCTCGGCGGCAAGGCGCCCGTGATCGTCTTCACGGACGCAGACCTCGGCGCCATGGCGCACGCCGTGGCACTCGGCGCGACCTACAACACCGGCCAGGACTGCACCGCGGCCACCCGTGTCTACCTCGAGCGCTCGGTCTACGACGACGGCGTCGCCGCACTCCGCGCCGCCATCTCGGGCATCGTCGCCGGCGACCCGATGGACGCCGACACCCACATCGGCCCGCTCATCTCGAAGACCCACCTCGAGCGCGTCTCGGGCTTCGTCTCCCGCGCCGTCGCCGAGGGCGCCGAGGCGCTCGCCGGCGGCCACGCCATCGACCGCATCGGCTCGTACTTCGCGCCGACCCTGCTCGTGGGCGCCGCGCAATCCTCCGAGATCGTGCAGGGCGAGGTGTTCGGCCCCGTGCTCGTCGTGCTGCCGTTCGACGGCGAGGCCGAGGGCATCGCGCTCGCCAACGACAGCGCCTACGGGCTCGCCTCGTCGGTGTGGACCTCGGATGTCTCCCGCGCCCTGCGCGTCAGCCAGTCGCTCGACGTCGGCGTCACGTGGGTCAACGACCACCTGCCGATCGCGTCGGAGGCGCCGCACGGCGGGGTGAAGGGCTCGGGCTTCGGCAAGGACATGTCGATCGAGCCGATGCTCGACTACTCGGTCACGCGCCACCTGATGATCCGGCACGCGCCGCCGCCCGAGACCACGGGCTTCCGCCCGGCCTGACCCCGCCGTCTCGTCACCCCGCACCCCGCGTCCTGCGCCCGAAGTGACGCGAATCGCTCTTCCCGCGCCCTGCCGAGGTCGATCCGCGTCATCTCGGCGGGGCGGATTCCGCGTCAGCGGGCGCCGTCGGCCGCGTGGGTCGCTTCCGCGACCGGCAGGGGCAGCTCGTCCTGGTTCGCGGCGAACATCTTCTTCACGATGGGGCGGGCCAGCTTGGAGAGCATCACCTTCGTCATCGCGCGCGACATCAGCGCCTCGAAGCGGTTCGCGGGCACCATGCGCTCGATGCCGCCGCCCATGAGCTTCTTGCCGGCCTCAGCGAAAGGTGCGATGTCGCTCGCGTACCGCCGAGCAGCGGCGGCCGGGTCGCCGGGTGTCTCGGCGATGCGGGCGGCGAGCAGGTACGCGCCGATGAGCGCGGTCGCGGTACCCATGCCCGACATCGGCGAGCCGCACGCCGCGGCGTCGCCGATGAGCACGACCCGGCCGTTCGCAGGCTCGGGAACGTCGATTCGCGCGAGCTCGTCGAAGTAGAAGTCGGATGCCGCGGGCATGGCGTCGAGCACCGTGGGGGCGTGCCATCCGGCGCTCTCGAGCGACCGCCGGATGAGCGCCTCCTGCGCGGCCCGGTCGCCGCGGAGCGCAGGGTCGCGGTCGACGCGGAGCGTGATGATCGCCTTGGACGTCGACGGGTCGAAGTCGGGGCGGATGCCGAAGGTGGCGCCCGGCACGAACCGCATCGAGAACCAGCCCGGCTCCACATCGGCCGGCGTCGGCAGCGTGAAGAACGCCATGTACCCGCCGAGGTACGTCGAGTACTCCTCCTCGGGCCCGAAGGCGAGGCGGCGGGTCGCCGAGTGCACGCCGTCGGCGCCGACGAGGAGGTCGAACCGTTCGGCGGGGGCGTGCTCGAAGACGACGTCGACGCCGTCCGCGTCCTGCGCGATGGCGGTGATGCGGTCGCCGTAGCGGAGGTCGAGCAGGCCCGGGGCGGCCTCGTCCGCCGCTGCGAGTCGGTCGCGCAGCACCTCGTCGAGGTCGCCGCGGGCGATCTCGATCTCGGCGACCGCGCCCTTGCCGTCGAAGTCCTCCATCGACATGCGGCCGAACACGCGGCCCGCGCCGTCGACGTAGGAGAGGCCGAGCTCGTGCAGCAGCCGCGCGCGGATGCCGGGCATGAGGCCCATGCGCTCGGCGACCTCGCGGCTCGCACCGCGGAGGTCGACGGCCTGACCGCCGGGTCGCGGAGCGTCGGAGCGCTCGACGACGGTGGTACGGATGCCGCTGCGCACGAGCTGCAGCGCGAGTGCGTGCCCGGCGATGCCGCCGCCGGAGATCAGGACGTGCCGGGTGGTGTCGGTGGTGGTCATCGCCGTGCCTTTCGTCGATTCAGACATTTGTCTCATACGTATGTCTAACAACGATTGAGACGAATGTCTAGTACAAATGTCTGAATCGTTCGATACGATCGCTGCATGGGCAATCGTGAAGACCTGCTGGCCGGCGCGCGCCGGGTGATCGTCGAGCGCGGGGTCGCGAAGGCGACCGCACGCGACATCGCGACGGAGGCGGGCGTGAGCCTCGCTGCGATCGGCTACCACTTCGGCTCGAAGGAGCAGTTGATCACCGAGGCGCTCATGGCCTCCCTCGGCGACGGCATCGGAGACGGCATGGAGGCGGTGGTCGGCGAGACCGCCGCGCTGCCGCTGCTCGACGGCTTCGCCGAGCTCTGGAACCGCATGCCCGAGGTGTTCGCGGCGAACCGCGAGCCGCTGCTCGCGAGCCTCGACAACACCGTGCGCGTGCTGCGCGACCCCGAGGCCAGCCGCCACCTCGCCGAGGCTGCGGGGGAGGGCTACCTGGGCATCGCCGAGCAGTTGCGTGCCGCCCGACCCGAACTCTCCGACGAGCAGGTCGATGCGGTCGCGAAACTCGACTTCGCCCTCGTGCAGAGCCTCGGCATCCTGTGGCTGCTCGCCCCCGACCGCCTGCCGAGCGGCGACGAGCTCGCCCGGGCGGTGGCCGTCATCGCCGGCGCCGAGGCGCCCGCCGGCGGCGCGGAGGCCGGGCGGTAGTTACTCGACCGCGGCCGCTTGCGTGTGCAGCTCGCACGTCGCGGCGTCGCACGACTCGCACAGCACGAACTCGGTGCGGCACGAGGCATCCGTGCAGTTGGCGGTGCGCTTCGTCGGCGTGCCGCACGTGACGCAGGTGCCGATGACAGCGGCATGGTCGCTGAAGTCGATCGAGCCGCGCTGGTCGAAGACGTAGAGCGAGCCCTGCCAGAGGCCGTCGTCGCCGAACCGGTCGCCGTAGCGCACGATGCCGCCCTCGAGCTGGTAGACCTCGCCGAAGCCGCGGCTCGTCATGAGGCTCGACAGCACCTCGCAGCGGATGCCGCCGGTGCAGTAGGTGACGACGGGGCGGCCCTTCAGCTCGTCGTACTTTCCGGAGTCGAGCTCCTCGACGAAGTCGCGGGTCGTCTCGACGTCGGGCACGACGGCGCCGGCGAATCGGCCGATCGCCGCCTCGAGGGCGTTGCGGCCGTCGAAGAAGACGAGGTCGTCGCCGCGCTCGGCCACGAGTTCGTGCAGCGCGTCGGGGCTCAGCTTCGTGCCGCCGCCGACGACGCCCTGGTCGTCGACGGAGAGCTCGCCGGGAGCCCCGAACGAGACGATCTCATCGCGCACCTTCACGCTGAGCTTCGGGAAGTCGGCGCTCGCGCCGTGCTCGTCGAGGCCGGTGCCCTCGCTCCACTTGAAGTCGATGTGCGTGAAGGCCGGGTACTCGCGGGTCTTGCGCACGTAGCGCTTGAGCGCGCCCATCTCGCCGCCGAGCGTGCCGTTCAGGCCGTGCTCAGAGATCAGGATGCGCCCGCGCAGTCCGAGCGACTCGGCGAGGTCGCGCTGCCACAGCCGCACGGCGTCGGGGTCGGCGAGCGGGGTGAAGACGTAGTAGAGGAGGATCTTGGCGAGGGCCACCCCGAGATCATACGGGCGCTTGCTCGGTGGCGCGTGTGAGGGGCTTGCTTAACTCGTACTTTCATATACTGTTTATGTCAGTACTAGTAACGCAGACCTCATACGAAGGAGCACTCGATGACCGAAACCGTTGCACGCCGCTTCGACGGCCGCACCGCCATCATCACGGGCGCCGGCTCGGGCATCGGGCGAGCCGCCACCCGCATCCTCGCCGCCGAGGGAGCGACGGTGATCGCCTCCGACATCGCAGCCGACCGGCTGCAGGAGCTCGCGGAGGAGCTGGGCGAGTTCGATGTGCGCATCGTCGCCGGCGACGTGACCCGGGAGCAGACGGTGCGCGAGCTCGTCGACGCCGCGGCGGGCAGGGTCGACATCCTCGCCAACATCGCCGGCATCATGGACGGCGTCCTCCCCGCCGACGAGGTCGACGACGCCACGTGGCAGCGGGTGTTCGACCTCAACGTCACCGCCGTGCTCCGCACGACGCGCGCCGTGGTTCCGCTCATGCGCGAGCGGGGAGCCGGCGCGATCGTCAACATCGCCTCGGAGGCCTCGTTCCGCGGGTCGGTGGGCGGAGCCGCCTACACGGCGTCGAAGCACGCTGTCGCCGGCCTGACGAAGAGCAGCGCGTTCATGTACGGCCCGCAGGGCATCCGCACGAACGCGGTGGCGCCGGGAGCGGTCGTGACGGGCCTCGACGTGTCGTGGCGATCCGAGTACGGCGCCGCCCGCACCGGGCCGGTGCTGCAGGCCACGATGTCGGCGCCCGCCTCCGCCGAGCAGATCGCCGGCACGGTGGCATGGCTCGCGAGCGACGAGGCCGCCAACATCAACGGCGTGATCCTCGCCTCGGACGGCGGCTGGTCCGCGGTCTGATCGTGGCCGGCTGGCCGCTGGCCGCTGGCCGCTGGCCGCTGGCCGCTGGCCGCTGGTCGGGTCGGCGCGTGGCGCGCCCCGGCCGCCCGCATAGGCTGGCTGGATCGAACGGAAGGGGCCGCAGTGGCCGACGACACGGTGGTTCCGGAGCTGCCGAGGGGGATCGCGCTGGCCTGGGGCGCGGTGCCGTCGCCGCAGCGGGGGCCGAAGCGGGAGTTCAGTCTCGCCCAGGTGCTCGATGCCGCCGTCGTACTCGCCGATGCCGACGGCATCGATGCCGTGACGATGCCCGCAGTGGCCAAGGCCCTCGGTCTCACGGCGATGTCGCTCTATCGGTACGTGTCCGCCAAGGACACGCTCCTGCTGCTCCTCCAGGAGCGGGGCATGGGGCTTCCGCCCGGGTCGATCGCCGGGGCCGAGGGCTGGCGTGCCGGGCTCGAGGCGTACGCCGCGGCATCCGGTGCGGTCTATCGACGCCACCCGTGGATGCTGGACATCGCGATCACGGGCATCGCGAGCACGCCGAACAACCTGGCATGGTTCGAGGCCGGACTCGCGGCGCTCGCGGGCACCCCGCTGTCGCGGGAGGAGCGGGTCGCCGTCGTGCTCCAGATCAGCGGCCACGCCAGATTCCGTGCACTCGTCGAGCGCGGCTACGCCGACCGCGCCGACGAGGCGGGGGAGCAGCCCTCGGGCATCATGCTCTCCGAGGCCCGACTGCTCGGCCGGCTGGTCGACGAGGACCGATTCCCCGAACTGCACGCCACGCTCGGCAGCGGCGCGCTCGTCGACGACTCGTTCGACAACTTCGACTTCGGCCTCGCGCGCCTGCTCGACGGCGTCGCCGACTACATCGAATCGGCCGCCTGAGGTCGATCGATCCGGAGGCTCGATTCCGATCGGGTAGCGTGTGAGCATCATGCGCCCGATGCCGCTCGAGCCCAACAGTCGCCGTGTCGCGATCGGCTCCCGCCTGCGTGCGGCCAGGCAGGCGCAGCAGCTCACGATCGACGAGGTCGCCCGCGTCACCGGCCTCACGAAGGGGTTCCTCTCGCGCGTCGAGCGCGACATGACCTCGCCGAGCGTCTCCTCGCTCATCACGCTCTGCGACGTGCTCTCGATCTCGGTCGGCTCGCTGTTCGAGGCGCCCGACGTGCAGTTCGTGCCGGCGGGCACGGGCCCCCGCATCAACCTCGGCGGCGTCGACACCGAAGAGCGGCTGCTCTCGGCGCGCGGCGAGTCCAAGGTGCAGGTGATCCGTTCGGTGATCCAGCCCGGCGGGCACGGCGGCGACGAGCTCTACGCGGTCGCGGCGGAGGTCGACGTGCTGCACGTGCTCTCGGGCACGATGCAGGTGCGGTTCTCCGACCAGGACTGGGAGCTCGGCCCCGGCGACAGCCTGACGTTCAACGGCCATGAACCGCACAGCTGGCGGACTCTCGGCGACGCCGGTGCCGAGGTCATCTGGGTGCTCGCGCCCGCGCTCTGGAGCGCCTGAGGCCGGTTCCCGCGGCTCGCGCGTGACGTGACGCCCGGCTCGTCCATGCGGTGAGCGGATGCCGCGCGCCCGTGACATCCGCTCACGATCCGCTTGACGCGCCCACGCGTCGGCGCTATCTTGTCATCCAGTCCTAGATGCCTAGGAAGAAACAAAAGATTCCCACCAAGCAACAAGGAGGTTGCGAGATGACGCAGCCGATCGGTCCCGTCGACAGCTCCAAGACGCCGCGCTACGCCGGCCCCGCGGGGTTCGCGCGCCTGCCCCGGCTCGACCAGGTCGAGCACGCGGACATCGTCGTGGCGGGTGTGCCGTTCGACAGCGGCGTCTCCTATCGCTCGGGGGCGCGGTTCGGGCCGACGCACATCCGCGAGGCCTCGCGCCTGCTGCGCCCGTACAACCCGGCGCTCGACGTCTCGCCCTTCGAGGTCGCCCAGGTCGCCGACGCCGGCGACATCGCGGTGAACCCCTTCAACATCGGCGAGGCGATCGACTCGATCCAGGCGGCAGCGCTCGAGCTCACCGAGGGCGGCACCCGCCTCGTGACGCTCGGCGGCGACCACACGATCGCGCTCCCGCTGCTCCGTGCAGCGGCCGAGCGGCACGGCCCCGTCGCGCTCCTCCACTTCGATGCCCACCTCGACACGTGGGACACCTACTTCGGCGCCGAGTACACGCACGGCACGCCGTTCCGCCGGGCATTCGAAGAGGGCATCATCGACACCGAGGCGCTCAGCCACGTCGGCACCCGCGGCCCGCTGTACGGCAAGAAGGACCTCGAAGACGACCGGCGCTTCGGCTTCGGCATCGTCACGAGCGCCGACGTCTACCGCCAGGGCGTCGACGAGGTCGTCGCGAAGCTCCGCGACCGCATCGGCGACCGCCCGCTGTACATCTCCATCGACGTCGACGTGATGGACCCGGCGCACGCGCCCGGCACCGGCACCCCCGAGGCCGGCGGCATCACGAGCCGCGAGCTGCTCGAGATCCTGCGCGGCTTCGTCGGCCTGAACCTCATCGGCGCCGACGTCGTCGAGGTCTCGCCGCCCTACGACCACGCCGAGATCACGGGCGTCGCCGCATCGCACCTCGGCTACGACCTCGTGTCGCTCCTCGCACTCCGCCACGAGGCATCCGCTCATGTCTGAGCACGTGCGCAACGGCGGGGACGTCGTCGTCGAGACCCTCGAGGCGCTCGGCGTCTCGCACGTCTTCGGCATCCCGGGCCAGCACGCCCTCGGACTCTTCGATGCGATCCGGCGCAGCGACCTCGAGTTCGTGAGCTCGCGCGTCGAGAACAACTCGGCGTTCGGCGCCGACGGGTACTCGCGAGCCACCGGCGAGGTCGGCGTGCTGTTCCTCTCCACCGGACCCGGCGCGCTTACCGCGCTCGGCGCCCTGCAGGAGGCGTACGCCACGGGCGTGCCGCTGCTCGTCATCACGAGCCAGGTGCCGCGCCGCGGCCTCGGCGGCACCCGCAAGGGCCTGCTGCACCAGCTCGACGACCAGCAGCGCAGCGCGCAGAACGTGACGAAGAGCACGGCCGTCGTCCGCGAGGCCGCGCACATCCCCTCGGCGCTCGCCGATGCATGGGCCCTCGCCCAGGCGGCTCCGGCCGGTCCCACCTGGGTCGAGATCCCCGAGGACGTGCTGCTCGAACCGACGCACGTCCCGCCCGTCCGCTCGGCGGTCACCTCGATCGCCGAGCGGATGCCGCGGGCCGAACTCATCGACGAGGCGGCCGCGCTCCTCGCGGCAGCGCGCATGCCCGTGATCCTCGCGGGCGGCGGGGTGCGCCGCTCCGAGGGCGGCCGTGCTGCGCTGCGCCGTCTCGCCGAGGCGCTCGACGCCCCGGTCGTCTCGACCGTCGGCGGCAAGGGCGCCATCGCCTTCGATCACCCGCTCTCCGCGGCATCCTGGATCGAGGACCGCCACACGACCGCGCTCCTCGAGGAGGCCGACGTGCTGCTCGCCGTCGGCACCTCGATCGGCGAGGTCACGAGCAACTACTTCACGTTCGCGCCGCGCGGCCGGCTCATCCAGGTCGACGCCGAGCCGCGCGTGCTCGAGTCCAACTACCCGGGCCTCGGCGTCCACGCCGACGCCGCGCTCGCACTCTCGGCCATCGCCGATCGGTTGCCGGCCAGGCCTGCGGATGCCCCGGCGCGCGGCGCCGACGTCGCCGCCCGTCTCCGGGTCGACGTCGAGGCGCGTCTCGCCGCACAGGACCTCGGCCCCGAGCTCTCGCTCATGGCCGACCTGCGGGCAGCGGTGCCCACCGACGCCCACACCTTCTGGGACATGACGATCGCCGGCTACTGGGCGTGGTCGGCATGGGACCCGAAGCAGGGCGAGTTCCACTCCGCGCAGGGATCGGGCGGCCTCGGCTTCGCGTTCCCGGCGGCGCTCGCGGCGTCGATCGGCTCCGGTCGTCGCACGCTCGCGGTCTCGGGCGACGGCGGGGCGATGTACTCCATCGCCGAACTCGCCACCGCCCGCCAGCACGACGCTGACGTGACCTGGCTCATCGTCGACGACGGAGGCTACGGCATCCTCCGCGAGTACATGACGGAGGAGTTCGGACAGGCCACCGCCACCGAGCTCGCCCGCCCCGACTTCGCGGCCCTCGCACGCTCATTCGGCGTGACGGCCCACGAGTCGACCCTCGAAGACGTGGGCGCGACCGTCGCCCGCACCTTCGACGAGCCCGGCCCCGCCGTCGTGGTCGTGCCCGCCCTGTTGCGCATGTTCGCGGCGACGCACCTGCACTGACGGTTCCCGGATGGCCCGGCGCCCGCCCGCGGCATCCGACTGATCCACCCGACCCAATACCCGATCGAACCCCGACGCAAAGGATCCAACGATGGATATCGCGATCATCATCATCTACCTGGGAGCGATGCTGCTCTTCGGCTGGTGGGGCAAGAGCCGCACCAAGAACTCGGCCGACTTCCTCGTCGCCGGCCGCCGCCTCGGCCCCGGCCTCTACACCGGCACCATGGCCGCGGTCGTGCTCGGCGGTGCGTCCACCGTCGGCGGCGTGGGCCTCGGCTACAAGTACGGCATCTCGGGCATGTGGCTCGTCGTCTCGATCGCCGTGGGCCTCTTCCTCCTCAGCATCCTGTTCGCCTCGCGAATCCAGAAGCTGAAGGTCTACACCGTCGCCCAGATGCTGAAGCTCCGCTACGGCATGAACGCCACGAGCTCCTCGGGCATCGTGATGATGGCGTACACGCTCATGCTCTCGGTGACCTCGACCATCGCCTACGCGACGATCTTCAACGTGCTCTTCGGCACCGACCGCACGATCTCGGTCATCATCGGCGGCGGCATCGTCATGCTGTACTCCTCGATCGGCGGCATGTGGTCGATCACGCTCACCGACATGGTGCAGTTCGTGCTGAAGACGATCGGCGTGTTCTTCCTGCTCCTGCCGTTCGCGTGGGCGAACGCGGGCGGATACGAGGGCATCGTCGACCGGCTCGGCGCCGCCGCATTCGACCTCGGCGCGATCGGCGTCGACACGATCATCACCTTCTTCGTGATCTACACCTTCGGCATGCTGATCGGCCAGGACATCTGGCAGCGCGTGTTCACCGCGCGCTCGCCGAAGGTCGCCAAGTGGGGCGGCACGGCTGCGGCGGTGTACTGCCTGCTCTACGGCGTCGCCGGTGCCGTCATCGGCATGTCGGCCGCGGCGTTCCTGCCGGGCATCGAGGCGAGCGACGACGTGTACGCCGCGATCACGCAGCAGATCCTGCCGGTGGGCCTCAGCGGCATCGTGCTCGCGGCGGCTGTCGCGGCGATGATGTCGACCGCCTCGGGCGCGCTCATCGCGACCGCGACCGTGGCGCGCGCCGATGTCATGCCGCTCGTCAAGCGGCTCTTCGGTCGCAGCGCAGCGGATGCCGCGGCCAACGCGAACCCCGAGCACGACGTGCGCTCGAACCGCCTGTACGTGATGGTGCTCGGCATCGCCGTGATCATCGTGGCGGCCCTGCTGAACGACGTGGTCGCGGCGCTCACCGTCGCCTACGACATCCTCGTCGGCGGCCTGCTCGTGGCGATCCTCGGCGGATTCGTGTGGAAGCGCGCCACCGGCGCCGGCGCCCTCTGGTCGATGGGCGTGGGAACGGTCGTCACCCTCGGCACGATGGCGATCATGGGCAACGTGCTCGCGAACGAGCCGATCTACTTCGGCCTCGGTGCGAGCCTGCTGGTCTACATCGTGGTCAGTCTGCTCACGCCGAAGACCCCGGCCTCGGTGCTGAAGATCTGGAACGACCGCCTCGCCGGCCGTTACGAGGACGAAGCGGCCGACGCCCACACCCACACCGACGCCGACACCGCGACCGCGACGGATGCCGCCGCGACGGATGCCGCAGCGACGGATGCTGCGGCGCCCGTCGCCGGGTCGGTCGCGACCCGACCCGCGGCCGAGTAGGCGCGCACGGCGGCGGGGCTTCGGCCCCGCCGCTCGAGTGGGCCGCGAGGAGGCCGTATCGAGATCTCGTGGGGGCGGACTCGGTACGGCATCCCCGCGGCCCACTTGATTCCCATCTCCGTCTTTCTCGTCTCTCGGGTATGCCAGTTCCCCCTCAGCGCCTGCATGGATGTCGCCATGCTCGACGAGCGCGGCCATGTACTGACGACCCCTGATCTGATCTGGAACGCTCGCGCTTTCGGATCGCTCACTCTCGTATGCCAGTTCCCCCTCAGCGCCTGCATGGATGTCGCCATGATCGACGAGCGCGGCCATGTACTGACGACCCTTGATCTGATCTGGAACGCTCGCGCTTTCGGATCGCTCACTCTCGTATGCCAGTTCCCCCTCAGCGCCTGCATGGATGTCGCCATGATCGACGAGCGCGGCCATGTACTGACGACCCTTGATCTGATCTGGAACGCTCGCGCTTTCGGATCGCTCACTCTCGTATGCCAGTTCCTCCTCAGCGCCTGCATGGATGTCGCCATGATCGACGAGCGCGGCCATGTACTGACGACCCTTGATCTGATCTGGAACGGTCGCGCTTTCGGATCGCTCACTCTCGTATGCCAGTTCCCCCTCAGCGATGAGGGGGAACTGGCATATCTGATTGGAGCGTGACAGGGGTCGCAGGGGACGTGGCGGAGGGGCGGCGCGGCCAGCGGCGGCGGTGCGAGGGGCGGCGTGGCCAGCGGCGGCGTGGTCAGCGTGAGTGGCCGTGCTCTCGGTCGAGATCAGTCGACATCCTCAGCCGAAGGCGGGTCGTCGTGCCAGCCGTGCCGGCGGCCGCGCTGCCCGCGACGGCCGGCGCGGTGGGCGTGCGGTTCACGCGCCCGAGGCGTCGGCCGCGCGGGAAACTGCGGGGCGCGACGAACGCCGGTGCCGTAGCGCTGCTCCCAGAGGGTGAAGAGCTCGCCCACGGCGTCATCGAGGCGTTCGAGGTACTCGCCGTTCACGACGTAGAGCCGTGACTGCGGCAGGCCCCGGTCGGGTGCGACGCTGACGACGTCCTCGTCTCGCAGGATCCGCAGATGATGGGACACGGCCGAGCGGGAGATCGAGAACTCCAGCGCGATGACGTCGTTCAGGATGCCAACCGGGTGCTCGCCGACGGCGAGCACTTCGATGATCCTCCGGCGTACCGGCTCGGCGACGATCTCGAACGGATGCATCATCGCGGCAGCGTACCGAGCGGAAGGCGCGCGGCGACGTCCCTGTCCACAGGTGCGTCACGTCAGGCGCCGGTGGCGGACGCGACGAGCAGGCTCAGTGCTTGTTGCCGCTGAGCGCGAGCACCCCGCCGAGGCCGATCATCATCACGCCGCCGGTGGCGGAGAGGTGCTCGAGCCGCTTGGGGGAGCGGGCGAACCATCCGCGCGCGGCGCTCGCAGCGAGTGCCCACACCGAGTCGCAGAGCAGGGCGAGCACGATGAACACGACGCCGAGCTCGAAGAGCTGCAACGGGATCGACCCCGCCGAGAACGACACGAACTGCGGCAGCACGGCGACGAAGAACGCGATCGTCTTGGGGTTCGTGACGCCGACGACGAACCCCTCGCCGAGCTGACGCCAGTGCGAACGCGGCGCGGCCTTGCGATCGACGGATGCCGCGGCATCCGCTCGGTGCCTGATGGCCTGCACCCCGAGGTAGACGAGGTAGGCCGCGCCCGCGAACTTGATGATCGTGAAGAGCACGACCGACTGGGCGACGATCGCGCCGACGCCGAGCGCGACGGCGGCGACGAGCGGCACCATGCCGAGTGCGTTGCCGACCACGCTGAGGAGCCCGCCCAGCCGCCCGAGCGCGAGCGAACGCCCGATCACGAACAGCACGCTCGGGCCGGGGATCACGATGAGCACGACCGATGCGACGACGAACGCCCAGAGGTTCTCCATGGGGACCATCTCCGCATGCTACCTGCACGCGCAGGTACGCGTTCCCCGAGCCCGGAACCCACGCGATGCCGATACGGTGGCACTCGTGAGCGACCACATCTCCGCGAGCGTCGCCGACGGTGTCGGCCACGTCACGCTCGACCGTCCGCAGGCGTTGAACGCCCTGAGCTACGAGATGATCGTCGAGCTCACCGCGATCTTCGAGCTCTGGCGGAACGACTCCGAGGTCGGCGTCGTCGTGCTCGACGGTGCGGGGGAGCGCGGCTTCTGCGCGGGCGGCGACATCCGCGAGCTCTACACGTACGCCTCGAACGACGACCATGCCGAGGCCCGGCAGTTCTTCCGCGAGGAGTACCGGCTCGACGCGATGATCGCGCGGTACCCGAAGCCCGTCGTCGCGATCATGGACGGCATCACCATGGGCGGCGGTATCGGCCTCGCCGGCCACGCCTCGATCCGCATCGTCACCGAGCGCTCGCGCATCGCGATGCCCGAGACCCGCATCGGCTTCACTCCGGATGTCGGCGGCAGCTGGCTGCTCGCGAAGGCGCCGGGCGAGCTCGGCGTGCACCTCGCGCTGAACTCCCGCACGATGGACGCGGCCGACGCGATGCACGTCGGCTTCGCCGACTCGTTCGTGCCCTCCGAGCGGCTGCCGCACGTCATCCAGGCGCTCGCCGAGCGGGCCGACCCCGGCAGTCCCGCCGAGATCGTCATGCTCTTCGACGAGACACCGGGGCCGTCGGCGCTCGCCCTCGCCCGCGACTGGGTCGACGCCTGCTACTCGGCGCCGACCGTCGCCGAGATCATCGAGCGTCTGCGCGCCTTCAGCGAAGGCCGAGCGACCGCGTCCGCAGCGAGCGGCACGTCGAGCGCGTTCCCGCAGCATCCGCTCGACCCCGGCGCGACCGCCTACGCGGCGGCGGCCGCCGACGAGCTCGAGACCCTCTCGCCGACCGCGCTCACGGTGACGCTCGAAGCGGTGCGCCGTGCTCGCACGCTGCCGAGCCTCGAAGCCGCCCTCGAGCAGGAGTTCCGTCTCGTCTCGTGGTTCATCGAGCAGCACGACCTGCGCGAGGGCATCCGGGCGCAGGTCATCGACAAGGACCGCAACCCGCGCTGGAACCCGTCGACCCTCGCCGAGGTCGATCCCGGCCTCCCGGCCCGGGTGATCGACGACGCACGCTTCGAACCGGTCTGGCCCGCGTAGCGTTTGTATACACCAAGCGCAAACTGAGCGAGAGTTTGCATCGCACCCTGCCGCAGCGTATACATAAGTGGGGAGGGTTGCACATGAGAGCCAGCGAACGCGCGTATCGGGAGCTCCGCGAGGAGATCCTCGACGGCGTGCTCGCACCGGGCACCGCGCTCGCCGAGGTCGAACAGGCGAACCGGCTCGGCGTCTCCCGCACCCCGGTGCGCGAGGCCCTCGCCCGCCTCGAGGCCGACGGTCTCGCGACCGCAGCCTCCGCCCGGGTGCTGCAGGTGAGCGAGCTCTCGCCCGCGAGCATCATCGCGCTCTACGAACTGCGCGAGGCGCTCGAGGAGCAGGCGGCCCGGCTCGCGGCGACCCGGCGCGACCCGGCGCGGTTCACCGGGCTCCATGACCGGCTCGCCGCAGCGCCCGAGCTGCTCGACGGCGGCGACGACGGCCTGCGCGCCTACTACGACACCGTCGACGCGCTCGACGAGGAGATCGACGCGGCGACCGCCAACCCGATGCTCGTCGCGGCGCTCCGCAGCGCGCGCCTGCACTCCGCCCGGGTGCGGCGGCTCGCCCGTCACAATCCCGTGCGGCTCCGCGCCGCGGCATCCGAGCACCTCCTGATCGTCGAGGCGATCATCGCCGGCGACGCCTCGCTCGCCGCCCACGCCAGCCACGTGCACCTGCACATGAGTCTTCGTCACGCACTCGCATCCATCGAGTCTCGTCAGCCCGACGGGCACCGCGTAGCCTGACCGATGGAACCGTTCTGAAAGGGCCGCCAACATGCACCTCCACCACCTCCGCACGCACCGCAGCGACGAGAACCTCGCCCGCGAGGGCCAGCTCGCCTGGAAGCTCGCGAGCGTCGCGACCGACCCGGTCGAGCTCGACGACGACGTCGTCGACATGGTGGTGAACCGCGTGATCGACAACGCGGCCGTCGCGGCCGCCTCGATCGCCCGCGGTCCCGTCGTCTCGGCGCGCAGCCAGGCGCTCGCGCACCCGGTCTCGATCGGCGGAGACGGCGCCACGGTCTTCGGCGCGGATGCCGCGCGCCGCACCTCGCCCGAGTGGGCCGCGTGGGCCAACGGAGTCGCCGTGCGCGAACTCGACTTCCACGACACCTTCCTCGCGGCCGAGTACTCGCACCCCGGCGACAACATCCCGCCGATCGTCGCCGTCGCCCAGCACCTCGCCGCGAACCGCGGCCTCACCGGTCGCGACGTCGTGCGCGGCATCGCGACGGGCTACGAGATCCAGATCGACCTCGTGAAGGCGATCTCGCTCCACAAGCACAAGATCGACCACGTCGCCCACCTCGGCCCCTCGGCCGCAGCCGGCATCGGCACTCTGCTCGGCCTCGATCAGGAGACGATCTTCCAGGCCATCGGCCAGGCCCTGCACACGACCACGGCCACCCGGCAGTCCCGCAAGGGCGAGATCTCGACGTGGAAGGCGCACGCCCCCGCGTTCGCCGGCAAGATGGCCGTCGAGGCGGTCGACCGGGCGATGCGCGGCCAGACGAGCCCCGTGCCGATCTACGAGGGCGAAGACGGCGTCATCGCGTGGCTCCTCGACGGGCCGGATGCCTCGTACGAGGTGCCGCTGCCCGAGGTGGGGGAGGCCAAGCGCGCCATCCTCGACTCGTACACGAAGGAGCACTCGGCCGAGTACCAGGCGCAGGCCTGGATCGACCTCGCCCGCAAGCTGCACGACGAGTACCCGCTGATCCTCGACGCGTCGCACATCGAGTCGATCACCCTGCACACCTCGCACCACACGCACTACGTGATCGGTTCGGGTGCGAACGACCCGCAGAAGTACGACCCGGATGCCTCGCGCGAGACGCTCGACCACTCGATTCCGTACATCTTCACCGTCGCCCTGCAGGACGGCTCGTGGGATCACGCCGAGTCGTACTCGCCCGAGCGCGCCCACCGCCCCGACACCGTCGAGCTGTGGAAGAAGGTCACGACCGTCGAAGACGAGGAGTGGACCCGCCGCTACCACTCGAACGACATCGCAGAGAAGGCCTTCGGAGGCCGCGTCGTCATCAAGCTCGCCGACGGCGGCGAGATCGTCGACGAGATCGCCGTGGCCGACGCCCACCCGCTCGGCGCCCGGCCGTTCGCCCGCGAGCAGTACGTGCAGAAGTTCCGCACGCTCGCCGAGTGGGCGCTCACGCCCGACGAGATCGAGCGCTTCCTCGACGTCGCGCAGCGCCTGCCCGAGCTCGGCCCCGACGAGCTCGGCGGCCTCACCTTCAACGTGGCACCCGGCGCCCTCGTCGGTGTCGAGATCCCCGAGGGGCTGTTCTGATGCTGTACTCGACGACCACGCCCGCCGAGAAGCGCCGCCTCTTCCGCGAGCGGCTCGCGACCGGCGAGATCATGCGCTTTCCCGGGGCGTTCAACCCGCTCTCGGCGCGGCTCATCGAGCAGAAGGGCTTCGAGGGCGTCTACATCTCGGGTGCCGTGCTCTCGGCCGACCTCGGCCTGCCCGACATCGGCCTCACGACGCTCACCGAGGTCGCGGGTCGCGGCAAGCAGATCGCCCGCATGACGGAGCTGCCGGCGATCATCGACGCCGACACCGGGTTCGGTGAGCCGATGAACGTCGCCCGCACCGTGCAGGAGATGGAGGACGCCGGTCTCGCCGGTCTCCACATCGAGGACCAGGTCAACCCGAAGCGGTGCGGACACCTCGACGGCAAGCAGGTGGTCGACGAGTCGACCGCGCTGCAGCGTATCCGCGCGGCGGTCGACGCCCGCCGCGACCCGAACTTCCTCGTCATGGCCCGCACCGACATCGCCGCGGTCGACGGACTCGCGGCGGCGGTCGATCGCGCGAAGGCGCTCGTCGACGCCGGCGCCGACGCGATCTTCCCCGAGGCGATGCGCTCGCTCGCCGAGTTCGAGGCGGTTCGCGCCGCGGTCGACGTGCCCCTGCTCGCGAACATGACCGAGTTCGGCAAGAGCGAGCTCTTCACCGTGCAGCAGCTCGCCGATGTCGGCATGAACCTCGTCATCTGGCCGGTGTCGCTGCTGCGCCTCGCGATGGGCTCCGCGGTGCGCGGTCTCGACGAGATCGAGGCGACGGGCTCGCTCGTCGGCAAGCTCGACGAGATGCAGCACCGTGCCGATCTCTACGAACTCATCGACTACGAGGGCTACAACCGGTTCGATACGGGTATCTTCAACTTCACGGTCACCAAGACGCCGATCGCGTAGGCGCGCCAGCGCCGCATCGAGATCACGCCAACGCAAGGGAGCACACATTGGCTGAGCAGGAGATCTACAAGGGCCTGGCCGGCGTGCCGGTCGACTACACCGCGATCTCGAAGGTGAACCCCGAGTCGAACTCGCTGCTCTACCGCGGATACCCGGTGCAGGAGCTCGCGGCCTCCGCGACGTTCGAGGAGGTCGCGTACCTGCTCTGGTACGGCGAGCTGCCGGATGACGCGCAGCTGGCCGACTTCGAGGAGCGCGAGCGCTCGCTCCGCGGCCTCGACCACGAGGTCAAGCGCATCATCGATGAGCTGCCGCTCACCGCGCACCCGATGGACGTCGTGCGCACCGCCGTCTCGGTGATCGGCGCGAGCGACCCGGCGACCCCCGACGACAGCCTCGAGGCGAACCTCGACAAGTCGATCCGCCTGCTCGCGAAGCTGCCGTCGATCGTCTCCTACGACCAGCGGCGCCGTCACGAGCTCGAGTTCGTCGAGCCGCGGGGCGACCTCGGCTTCTCGGCGAACTTCCTCTGGCAGACGTTCGGCGACCTGCCCGAGCTGCCCGTCGTGAGCGCGTTCGACGTGTCGATGATCCTCTACGCCGAGCACTCGTTCAACGCCTCGACGTTCACCGCGCGGGTCATCACCTCGACGCTGGCCGACCTCTACTCGGCGGTGACGGGGGCGATCGGCGCGCTGAAGGGCCCGCTGCACGGCGGCGCGAACGAGGCCGTCATGCACGCCTTCGACGAGATCGGGGCGGGCCCCGGCGGCGCCGAGCGGGCCGCGGCCTGGCTCGACGCCGCGCTCGCCGAGAAGCGCAAGATCATGGGCTTCGGCCACCGCGTCTACAAGAACGGCGACTCTCGGGTGCCGACGATGCGCGACGCGATGGAGCGCATGGTCGAGTACTACGACCGGCCCGACCTGCTCGAGCTGTACGTCGGCCTCGAGCAGGCGATGGCCGAGCGCAAGGGCATCAAGCCGAACCTCGACTACCCGGCCGGCCCGGCCTACCACCTGATGGGCTTCGACACCCTGACCTTCACGCCGTTGTTCGTCGCGAGCCGCATCACCGGCTGGACGGCCCACATCATGGAGCAGGCGGCGTCGAACGCGCTCATCCGGCCGCTGTCGGTCTACAACGGCGTCGACGAGCGGCACGTGCCCGTGAAGGGGTGACCCGATGACCCACGTCTTCCTCGAGATGACGATGACCGTCGACGGATTCACCGCGGCGGTGGGCGTGAGTCTCGAGCATCCGTTCGGGCTCGACGGGGAGCGCGTGCACTCGTGGATGCGCGACTCGGTGTTCACCGGGTCGCCGCCCGGCGACGACGACCGCGACGGTGTCATCGACGACACCGGCGAAGAGGTCGATCGCGACGCCGTCTCGCAGCTCTACGAGTCGACCGGCGCATTCGTGCTCGGCCGGCGCACGCTCGATGTCCGGGAGGCCGTCTGGGGCGACGAGCCGGTGTTCCAGGGGCGTCCGTGCTTCGTCGTCACGAGTCGACCTCACGAGCCGTACGTGCGCGGCGGCTCGCGCTACGAGTTCGTCACCGGCGGGGTCGCCGAAGCGATCGCCCGTGCCAGCGCGGCCGCGAGCGCGGCATCCGTCTGCGTCATCGGCGGTGCGGATGTCGCGAGGCAGGCGCTCGCCCTCGGACTCGTCGACGAGGCGCTGCTCCACATCGTGCCGGTGCTCCTCGGCGGCGGCGACCGGCTCTTTCCCGACTCGGCTCCGAACCGGGTGGAGCTCGAGCCGGTCTCCGCGGTCCAGGGTGCACGGGCGACGCACCTGCGCTACCGGTTGCCGACCGTCCGCGGGTAGTCGTCGCGGGCTCGCACAACCGGAGCCGCGGCATCCGTCGTTCGGCTGTGGCTTCCGCCAATGTCGGATGATCCACCACGAAACCGTCATACAGTCGTGGATCATGCACATGTTCTTCCGCACCCTGCTCCACGTGCTGTTCCTCTCGCGCCGCAAGCCCGACCTCGGCCACTGGGACGTCGCACGCACGAACTTCATCACCCTGCCGACCGACCTCGACATCAACCGGCACATGAACAACGGCGTCTACTTCTCGATCATGGATGTCGCCCGCTTCGACATGCTCGTGCGCAACGGCGTCTGGGCGATGATGCGCGAGAAGAACTGGTACCCCGTCGTAGCGAGCGAGACGGTCACCTTCCGCAAGTCGTTGCAGCTGTGGGACCGCTTCACGATCGAGTCCCGCCTCGTCGGCCACGACGACAAGGCGGTCTACGTGGAGCACCGCTACGTGCGGCCCGGCGCCGACGGCGAGCCCGAGATCTACGCGCAGGGCTTCATCCGCGCGCGCTTCCTCAAGAAGCGCGGCGGCACGGTGCCGATGGCCGAGATCGTCGAGGCGCTCGGCGTCTCGAGCACCGACGAGATCCCCGGCTGGATGGAGCGGTGGGGCACGGATGTCGCACTGCCCGCAACGCGCGCGGCGGCTCCGTCGGTCTGGAACTGACGAGACGCCGGGGCTAGCTCAGCGCCTTCCTCGGCACGACGACCTCCTTGATGATGAGCAGGATGCCGGCGGCGACGGGAATCGCGACGAGCGCGCCCGGCAGCCCGCCGAGCGTGCCGCCCGCGAGGGCGGCGATCAGCACGATCGAACCGGGCACCTGCACGGCCTTGCTCATGACCTTCGGCGTGAGGACGTACGCCTCGACCTGCATGTAGACGAGCATCGCGATGAGCACGATGAGCGCCGCCACCGGCGAGACGAACAGGGCGATCACGGTCATGACCGCGGTGGTCAGCACGGTGCCGATGAGCGGGATGAGCGTGATGAAGAACGCGGCCACCGCGATCACGAGTGCGAACGGCACCCCCACGAGCAGCAGCAGGATGAAGCTGTAGACCGCGTTGAAGAACGCGAGCACCACCATGCCGCTGAGGTAGCGGCCGACGTTCTGCATGATGCGCTCGGCGTAGCCGACGACGCGCTCGCGGTGCGACGCCGAGATCAGCGTGTAGATCGCCCGCTTCGAGGAGTCGAGGGTCGCGGTGAAGTAGATCGTCAGGATGAAGATGAAGAACGCGCTCGAGAGGCCGCCGAGGATCGCGAAGCCGACGTTCAGGGCGCCGCCGCCGATGGTCGCCCAGAAGTTCGGGTCGCTGATGGTGTCGACGACCCACTTGTAGACCGAGCCGAGCACCCCGCCCGAACCCGCCTGCACGTCCTGGAACCAGTCCTGCGTCTGCAGGTTCTTGTACATGGCGGGAAGGCTGTTGATGAACGCGGTCGCCTGGCTGATGACGATGGGGAGCACGAGCCAGAGCATCCCGGCGATCACGAGGACGAACAGGATGATGACCGTGACGATGGCCGCACCGCGCTTCAGGCCCCGGCGCTCGAACCAGCGCACGAGCGGGTCGAGCCCGAGCGTGATGAACGCGGCGGCGAGCACCGAGAAGACGACACTCGAGATGCTCGCGAACGCGGCGGCGATGCCGAGCGCGACCACGACGCCGAGGGTCGCGACGAACGCCCACTGGAACGGCTTGTCGGCCATCAGGTTCGCGTGGCGTGCACGCCAGCCGGACGGTTCCGTGTTCTCGCGGGCTTGACGCTCGATGCTCTTCACGGCGTCAGTCTAGAGGCGGCCGGTCGCGGCACAGGGGAGCGCGCCGCGTCGCCCGTCAGCACGACGTCAGTCTCGGGCTGGAGCGCGTCGGGTGCAGCGTCAGCGGCGCGCCGCGTCGGGGACCTCGAGCTCCCGGTAGTGCCGCGAGAAGGCTGGGAAGTAGGTCTCCCACGCGGGTTGCGGCGTGCCGGCCCGGGCTGCCGCGAGGCGATCGAGATAGTAGTCCCAGCCGGGCCCCATGTCGGCCGATTCGGTGGGGTCGTGGAGCCGCTGGCCGAGCGTGAGCGTCGTCATGCCGCCGCCCTCCACCAGATGGCAGAAGAGACGGATGCCGGTCGGGCCCGAGCCCGAGTCCGCGGTGAACCGGTGCGGCGCAGCGCACTCGAGGATCGTGACGTTCTGCCACTCGCCCTCACCCTCGGACTCCATGCGGAATCGCACGCCGCCCGTCGCCGGGCTGCCGGTGTAGGTGCCGATCCAGGCGCGCATGGCGTTCGGGTTCGTGAGGCTGAACCAGACGTCTTCGATGGGAGCGTAGAAGAGACGGTCGAACTGCAGGTACAGACCGTCGTCTTTCAGCACGTAGTGCCCGGTCGGTCTCGCGGTCATCTTCGCCCCCGTTCGCTCGTGCACTCAGGCTAATCCCGCTGCGCGTCAACCGCCAGAGCGGCCCGCCGCCTACTAGAGTGAGGCCCATGGGATCGAGCGGGGGACGCAAGCGTGCGTCGAGTGGGCAGGCATCTACTGGCGTGAAGGCGCAGTCGACGAGTAGCGAAGAAGCGCTCAGCATCGACCCCGAGCACAACAAGGCCGGGCTCTGGGGCGCACTCGCGGGCCTGATCGTGTTCGCGCTCATCGCGATCCCGCTCTCGGCCGCGTTCACGTTCGCCACGACCCCCCACTCGCAGCAGCTCTTCGCGGGTCGGCTCTCCGACGCGACGCAGGGCGGCTACCAGTTCTTCTGGTGGATCGTCACGATCTTCCTGCTCTCGCTGCCGTTCCTCGTCGGCTACGGCGTCGCGAAGCTCTCGGTGAAGTCGCTGGCGATCGTCGGCGCGGTCATCGTGCTCTTCGTGATCGCGATCATGGTGCTCGGCCAGATCTTCGTCTTCTGATCTCGTCGAACGCTGCTGGTTGAGCCTGTCGAAACCCGGTTTCGGCAGGCTCGAGCCATCCCCGCGCGTCAGCGTTACGCACCTCGTGGTGCGTAACGCACGGTGAAGTGCGCGGCCTCCATGAGTTAGAGTCACCGTTCGTGCGTTACGCACTGACGGTAACTAAGACTCTGGAGAACAATTGCTCATCGCACTGTGGATCGTCACCGGGCTGCTCGCCCTCATGTTCGGCATGGCCGGCACCATGAAGGCCACCAGGTCGCGTGAGGCCGTGCTCGCGAACATGCCGTGGGTCGAAGACGTGAGCGCCGGCCAGCTGAAGACCATCGGCCTCCTCGAGGTGCTCGGCGCCATCGGCCTCGTGCTGCCGGCCGCGACGGGCATCCTGCCGTGGCTCACGCCGGTCGCGGCGTTCGCGCTCGCGATCACCATGGTCTTCGCCGTGGCGCTGCACGTGAAGCGCAAGGAGTCGTTCGTTCCGAGCCTCGTGCTCGGCATCGTCTCCCTGGTCGTGGGTGTCGGCTGGGTGCTGATCGGCTGATCCGGTCAGGGCATGGCGGCAGCCGAGACCTCAGGCGACGGATGCCTCGAGCACCGCCATCGCCGCGTTGTGGCCGCCGATGCCGCTGACCGCTCCGCCGCGCACCGCACCCGAACCGCAGAGCAGGATGCCCGGGTGCGCGGTGGCGACGCCCCAGCGCTCGGCCGGCGTCGAGAGGGAGGCACCCGGCTCGGCCCACGGCCACGACAGCGGGCCGTGGAAGATGTTGCCGCCCGGCATCGCGAGCGCCTCCTCGAGGTCGAGGGTCGTCTTCGTCTCGATGCAGGGGCGGCCCGAGGCATCCGTCGCGATGACGCCCTCGATCGGCTCGGCGAGCACCGAGTCGAGCGAGGCGAGCACCGCCGACTGCAGGTGGCTCCGCAGCTCGTCGTTGCCGAAGCGCTCGAGCAGGCGGTGCGGCACGTGCAGGCCGAAGACGGTCAGCGTGTGGGTGCCGGAGGCCGCGAGCTCGGGGGAGAGGATCGACGGGTCGCTCAGGGTGTGGCAGTAGATCTCGCAGGGGAGCGGCGACGGGATGCCGCCGCGCGCGGCCGTACGGTAGGCCGACTCGAGCTGTGACTCGAGTTCGTTGATGTGGAACGTGCCCGCGAACGCGGCCTCGGGAGCGACCGACGTGTCGCGGAGTCTCGGCAGCCGGGTGAGCAGCAGGTTCACCTTCACCTGTGCGCCCTCGGGAGCATGCAGGTGGCGCAGGCGTTCGCGCACGACCGAGGGCACGCCGCCGGTGGCCGACGGCGACGCCGGTGACGCCTGCGCACCAGCCTCGAGCAGCCGGTCGAGCACGGCCGGTGCGACGTTCGCGAGCACGACGTCGGCGTCCGCCGTCCGGTCGTTCGGCTCGTCGCCCTGCCGCCAGCGCACCGCGCCCGACGGATCGACCGCGACGACCTCGGCGCCCGTGACGAGCTCGGCGCCGGCCTCGCGGGCGGCCCGCGCGAGCTCGCCGGTGACGGCGCCCATGCCGCCGACCGGCACGTCCCAATCGCCGGTGCCGCCGCCGATCACGTGGTACAGGAAGCAGCGGTTCGCATCGAGCGCGGGGTCGTCGAGCTCGGTGAACGTGCCGATGAGTCCGTCGGTCGCGACGACCCCGCGCACGAGATCGCTCGTGAACCGGGTGTCGATCGCCTCGCCGAGCGGCCGCTCGACGAACTCCTGCCACACTCGCTCGTCGCCGACCAGCTCGCGCGCCTCGTCACGGGTCGGCAGCGGCTCGGTGAGCGTCGGGAAGAGGCGCTCGGCCACTCGAGCCGTGTCGGCGTAGAACGCCTGCCACGCTGCGGCGTCGGGTTCGGCGTCGACCCGGGCGAAGGCGGCCGCCGTGCTCCCTGAGCCTGTCGAAGGGGCCTCGTTGTCGACGAGCAGCCCGCGAGTGGGGTCGGCGGGGTCGGGCGTGTACGACGAGAAGCGGCGCCGCACGAGGCGTACGTCGAGGCCGAGGTCGTCGATGATGCGCTGCGGCAGGAGGCTCACGAGGTACGAGTAGCGCGAGAGGCGCGCGTCGACGCCCTCGAACGCGTCGGCCGAGACGGCGGCGCCGCCGAGGTGGTCGCTGCGCTCGAGCAGCAGCACCCGCTTGCCGGCGCGGGCGAGGTAGGCGGCTGCGGTGAGGCCGTTGTGGCCACCGCCGAGGATCACGACGTCGTGGGGCATCCCACGAGCGTAGACGAGCGAGGGCGAGCGGATGGGGCATCCGCTCGCCCTCGTCAGGCCCGGTTTCAGGCCGCGCGCTTCATCGACCGCACGCCGACCACGATGCCGATCGCGCAGGTCGCGGCTGCGGCGATGATGCCGCCGACGACCGCCGGTGCGCCGAAGTCGCCCGAGAGCAGCGCCCGCTCGGCGCCGACGAGGTAGCTCAGCGGGTTGATCGCGGCGGCGACCTGCATCCACGCGGGGCCGTCCTCGAGCGGCAGCAGCATGCCCGAGAGGATCATGAGCGGGAACAGCAGCGTCTGGTGCACCATCCAGAACATCCAGTCGCGGTTGCGGCAGGCGAGCGCGAGCGAGTAGCTCAGGGCGCCGAAACCGACGCCGAAGACGGCGAGCACCGCGAGGCCGGCGATGAGCCCGGGCACGTCGAGCGAGAACCCGAACGGCACCGCGACGAGCACGACGATCGTGCCCTGGACGACGAGTGGCACGACCTCCTTGAGGGCGCGGCCGACGAGCAGTGCGCTCCGCGAGAGCGGCGCCACGAGCGTGCGCTCGTGCGAGCCCGTCTGCATCTCGAAGAGCAGGTTCGCGCCCGTCGAGGCCGTGCCGAACAGCGCGACCATCACGAGGATGCCGGGCACGAACCACTGCAGCGTGCCGGCGGCGTCACCGCCCGAGGCGCCGATGAGCAGCGGGCCGAACAGGCCGAGGAACACGAGCGGCTGCACGAGCGAGAACATCACGCTGAACGGATCGCGTACGAGGGGTCGGGATTCGCGGACGAAGACCGAGGCGGTGTCGCGGATGAAGCCCGTGGGGCGGGCGGTGGTGTCGATGGTGGTCATGGGAGTTGCTCCTTCGTGTCGTCGGTCGTGATCAGGCGGGAACGGGCTCGGATGCCTCGGCGTGCGCCGCCTCCTCGCGGAGGGTGCGCCCGGTGAGGGCGAGGAACACGTCGTCGAGGGTCGGCTGCCGATGCGTCGCCGCGACGACCTCCAGCCCGGCATCGGCGAGCGAGCGGATGTATCGGGGCAGCGCCCGGTCGCCGCCGGGGGCGGTCACCGTGACGAACTGCCCCGATGCCTCCCCGCCGATGCGGGCCGCGGCTGCCGCGGCATCCGACGCCGTCTCGAAGGTGAGGCTCACCCGGTCGCCGGCGAGCGACTCCTTGAGCGCCCAGGCCGTGTCGTCCGCGATGACCTGGCCGTGGTCCATGACCATGACGCGCTCGGCGAGCTGGTCGGCCTCGTCGAGGTAGTGCGTGGTGAGGAAGATCGTCGTGCCCGTCTCGCGGCGGAGGTCGACGATGTGCTCCCAGAGGTTCGCACGGCTGTGCGGGTCGAGGCCCGTCGACGGCTCGTCGAGGAACAGCAGTTCGGGCCGGTGGATGAGGCCGAGCGCGATGTCGAGGCGGCGCTTCTGGCCGCCCGAGAGCGACTGCACCTGCCGGCCCGCGATCTGGCCGAGCTCGAGCGAGTCGATGAGCTCGGCGGCGCGCGCCCGGGTCTCGCGGCGGCCCATGCCGTAGAAGGCGCCCTGGGCGTGCAGTTCGTCGCGCACGCGCTGGGTGTGCCCTCCAGAGCTGCCCTGCCCGACGTAGCCGATGCGGCGGCGCACGCCGGCGGGATCGCGCCGGATGTCGGAGCCGGCGACGATCGCCTCGCCGCTCGTCGGCGGCAGCAGCGTGGTGAGCATGCGGAGCGTCGTCGACTTGCCGGCGCCGTTCGGGCCGAGGAAGGCGACGAGCTCGCCTGCGCCGACCTCGAGGTCGACGGAACGGACGGCCTCGACGACCTTCCCCTTGGCGGGGAACGTCTTCGTGAGGCCCTGAGCGGAGATCATCTGGTTCGTCATATCTGCAGTCTTCCGAGGCATCCGGTCAGTTTCCGTCCGCATGGATGGGAAACTTGGAGCATGGCCGCAACGACCTCGCGAACCCTCGAACTGCTCTCCCTGCTGCAGAGCCACCGGCACTGGTCGGCGCGCGAACTCGTCGACCGGCTCGGCGTCTCCGACCGCACGCTGCGGCGCGATGTCGATCGCCTGCGCGAGCTCGGCTACGGCATCGAGTCGGCGCGCGGCTCGGCCGGCGGCTACCGCCTCGAGGCCGGCACCGGGCTGCCGCCGCTGCTGCTCAGCGACGACGAGGGGGTCGCGATCGCGGTCGGCCTCCGCTCCCAGGCGACCGCCGGGCTGCGCGGCGCCGAGCACACGACGCTCAGCGCCCTCGCGAAGATCGAGCAGGTGCTGCCGCCCGCACTGCGCCGGCGCATCGAGGCGCTGCAGTCGCACGCCGCGGTGGGCGCGGGCGGGCCCGGCTCCGGTCGCTCGGGCCGGCCGACACCCGAGGTCGATTCCGAACTGCTCGGCCTTCTCGCCCTCGGCTGCCGGGACTCCGAGCGGCTGCGCTTCACCTACACGGATGCCGCGGGGGAGGCCTCGGCTCGAGTGGTCGAGCCGTACCGGCTCGTGCCCGTCGCCCGGCGCTGGTACCTGCTCGCGTGGGATCGTCAACGCGAGGACTGGCGTACCTTCCGGCTCGACCGCATGAGCGACGTCTTCCCGACCCGGGTGCGGTTCGAGCCCCGGCCGATGGGCGACGACGACGCCCGGGCGCGGGTCGAGGCCGCGGTGCGCTGGCGCGACCGGAGCGTGAAGGCCACGGTCGTCGCCGAGATGCCGCAGGCGGACCTCGTCGAGCACCTCGGCTGGTACGGCCGCGACGTCGTGGCGGTCGACGCCGACCACTGCGCCTGGCCGCTCGAGGCCGACTCGGTCGAGAACCTCTCGATGGCGCTCATGTGGATGCCGCGGGGCGTGCGCTACCGGGTCGAGGGGCCCCCCGAGCTGCTCGACTTCCTCGCGATGCAGGCCGAGCGCTTCGCGGAGGCATCCGCTCGGGGGTGACCGGTCGCCGCGCTCAACCCTTGCGCTGCGCGCGGTACGCGGTCGGCGTCATGCCGTGCGTCGCGCGGAACTGACGCGCGAAGTAGAACGAGTCGGTGTAGCCGACCCGCTCCGAGATCTGCGCGATCGACAGCGACGTGCGGTCGAGGAGCTCGCGCGCCCTCGCCATGCGCAACTGCGTCTGGTAGCGCAGCACCGGCATGCCGAGACGCTGCCGGAACAGGGCCGCGAAATGCGACGGGCTGAGGTTGGCCGCCAGCGCGAGCTCGGCGACCTCGACGCGCTCGCCGACGTGCGCTCGCAGGTACTCGGCGGCCCCGTCGATCGAGTCGCTCCGCTCGTCGCCCGACGAGGGCCGGGCGACGAGGAGCGACAGGAGGTGCCAGGCCGCACCGGACGCGGCGGTGATGCTCGCCGTGGTCGAGTCGCGTTCCATCCACGTGAGCACCTCACTCGCGAGCCCGGACACCCGAGCCCGCTCCGAGATCGTGCGCACCGGCTGCTCGGCGTTCACGTTCGCCGCGGCGAGGAACTCGGCGAGGTCGCGGCCCCTGAGGTGCAGCCACCAGATGGTCCAGGGGTCGCGTTCGTCGGCACCGTAGGCGTGCGGATGCCCGGGCGGCAGGATCACGACCTCGCCGGCCGTCACGTCGAACCTGCCCCCGCTCGTCTCGCACCAGCCGCGCCCGGCCTCGCACAGCATCACGACCGCCTCGTCGATCGGCGACGCCCGCACTCGACCGTGGCCCCGGGCGTCGGGGAAGTACCCCGAGTCGGTCACGACGAGATGCGCGACCCCGGGCAGGCGCAACGCCTCGAGCACGCGCGGTCGCGGCAGCACCTGCATGCGCTGCCCGGGGAAGCCCTCGGTGATCGTCATGCCGCGAGTCTGGCGCAGGATCATCGTTTCGTCCAGATCCTCCGAGAGAACGTGCTGACAGTCTGCTGTCCGCAGTGCCTATCGTCGTCGTATGCTCAACAACGCGGCGCCCCTGACGCGCGATCGACCGCCCGAACGCGAGTCGAGGATCGTGCTCCCCGACGTGCCGGCGCACCTCGCCGAGGCATCCGTCGCCGCTTGGGCCGAGCCGATCGTCATCGACACCTACCTGCCGGAGGAGCCCGCCGACTACCCGGCGTTCCTCGACCGCCGCGTGTACCAGGGATCGTCGGGTCGGGTCTACCCGCTGCCGTTCCACGAGAAGATCTCGCAGCAGAAGGTGCCGCACGAATGGCAGGCGATCCATCTCGAGAACGAGTGGGTGCGACTGGTGATCCTCCCCGAGCTCGGCGGCCGCATCCACATCGGGTACGACAAGTCGGCCGACTACGACTTCTTCTACCGCAACAACGTCATCAAGCCGGCACTCGTCGGACTGGCGGGGCCCTGGATCTCGGGCGGAGTGGAGTTCAACTGGCCGCAGCATCACCGGCCCGCGACGTTCCTGCCGACGGACTGGGAGATCGAGCACGAGGCCGACGGCGCCGTCACGGTCTGGTGCAGCGACCACGACCCGTTCGCTCGCATGAAGGGCATGCACGGCATCAGGCTGCGCCCCGGCTCGGCGCTCATCGAAGCGCAGGTGCGTCTGACGAACCGGACCGACGACACCCAGACCTTCCTCTGGTGGGCGAACGTGGCCGCGGCCTCGAACGACGACTACCAGTCCTTCTTCCCGGCCGACGTGCACTTCGTCGCCGACCACGCCAAGCGCGCCATCGCCAGCTATCCCGAGGTCGACGGGCGGTACTACGGCGTCGACTACCCGGGCCAGGTGACCGTCGATCGCCCCGACGGCGACCGCCTCGACTGGTACCGCAACATCCCGGTGCCGACGTCGTACATGATCCTCGGCACCGACGACGACTTCTTCGGCGGTTACGACCACGGCAGGGAGGCCGGGTTCGTCTACGTCGCCGACCACCGGTTCGCGCCGGGCAAGAAGCAGTGGACGTGGGGCGACGCGCCGTTCGGCTGGGCCTGGGACGACAACCTCACCGACGGCGACGGCCCCTACGTCGAACTCATGGCGGGTGCCTACACCGACAACCAGCCCGACTTCTCGTGGCTCACGCCCGGAGAGACGAAGACGTTCAGCCAGTACTGGTACCCGATCCGGGCCATCGGACCGGCGCACCAGGCGAACACCGAGGCCGCCGTACGCCTCGACGTCGCCGAGGCGGACGGGCGGACCCGCGTGCGGATCGGCGTCGGCACCACCCGCCGGCACGCGCGGCTCGTGATCGAACTCCGCGATCGCGCCGGCACCGTCGTGCACGCCACGAGCGCGGCGGTCGACCCCGGCTCCGCGTTCGTCGCCGCCGTCGATCTCGACGGAGCACGCGCCGCAGACGAACTCGTGGTGGTCGTCGCCGAGGCAGGCGGCCGCGAGTTGATCCGGTTCGGGCATCGACCCGCGGATGCCTCGGCCGAGCTCCCTCGCGCGGCGGTCGAACCCCCGGCTCCCGCCGAGGTCGGGTCCGTCGAGGAGCTGTTCCTCATCGGCCAGTACCTCGGGCAGTACCGACATGCGACGCGCCGTCCCGAGCCCTACTGGGAGGAGGCGCTGCGGCGCGACCCCGGGCACACCCGCTCGCACGTCGCCCTCGCCGCCGAACTCGAACGGATCGGCGATGACGAGCAGGCCGAACGCCACCTCCGCAGCGCGATCGACCGCCTGACGCAGTGGGTGCCGAACCCGGCCGACGGCGAGGCCCACTACCGCCTCGGCGTGAACCTCGCCCGCCGCGGGCGGAACACCGAAGCGGCGCTCGCCCTCACCAAGGCGATGTGGAACTCCGCCTGGCTGCCCGCCGCCGGGTACGCGCTCGGTCGTCTGCAGGTGCGCCTCGGCGACGTCGCCGCCGCTGAATCGACGCTCCGCGAGGTGCTCGCCGTCGACGGCCGCCACTCGCAGGCCGCAGCGCTGCTCGCGCTCGTGCTGCGCCGCACCGGCCGGGAGACCGAGGCGGCAGCACTCCTCCGGCGGCTGCTCGCCGACGACCCGCTCGACCAGTGGGCGCGTGATCTCGCGGGCGGACCGCTCACCCGTGACGCAGGGATCCTCCTCGACGTGGCACTGGAGTACGCCGGCGTGGGGGCCGACCGCGAGGCGCTCCGGCTCCTCGACCTGGCGCGCGAAGCCGCGCCGTCGGCGCCGAGCGGCCAGGTGCAGGTGGGCACGCTCGTCGACTACCACCGCGCTGCGGTGCTCGATCGCCTCGGCGAGCCCGAGGCGGCCGCAGCGGCGCGTCGCGCAGCCGCCGGCAACCCCGAACGGAACGGGTATGCCGCGCGTCTCGACGACGTCGGTGTGCTGCGGCTCGCCCTCGACGCCGACGCGGCCGATCACCGCGCCTCCCTCATGCTCGGCAACTGGTACTACGACCGTCGTCGTCATCACGATGCGATCGTGGCGTGGTCCCGGTGCGTCGGATCCGAGGCCTCGGGGCGCGTTCGCGTCGTCGCCCACCGCAACCTCGGCATCGCCGTGTTCAACGTGCTCGGCGACCCCGATCTCGCGGTGTCGCACTTCGAGGCCGCCCGTGCGCTCGCGCCCGACGACGCGAAGCTGTTCTTCGAGCTCGACCAGCTGCTGGCCCGGGTCGGCCGCAGCCCGCTCGAACGTCTCGCCCGGCAGGAGGCCGATGCGCACCTCATCGCCGAGCGCGACGACCTCGGCATCGTGCACGCCCGCCTGCTCACGGCGCTCGGCCGCCCGGCCGTCGCCCGCGAGCGGTTGCTCGACCGCCGGTTCCAGCCGTGGGAGGGCGGCGAGGGCCAGGCGCTCGCGGCGTGGGACGAGGCGAACGTGGCGCTCGCCACGGCAGCGCTCGACGAGCTCGACGGCCCGGCCGCCGCCGACTTCATTCGGAGCGCACTCGAGCCCCCCGCGTCGCTCGGCGAGGCGCGGCATCCGCTCGCCAACTGCGCCGAGCTCCTCTGGCTGCTCGGCTGCGCCGCCGAACTGAGCGGTGATCTGCCCGCCGCCGAGGCCGCGTGGCAGCGTGCCGCCGCCTCGGCCGGCGACTTCCTCAACATGACCACCCAGGCGTTCAGCGCGCAGTCGGAGTTCTCGATCCGAGCCCTGCGCGCGCTCGGGCGCGACGAGGAGGCCGACGAGCAGCTCACGGCGTTCGGCGCGTTCATCGACGAGCTCGCGGCCACCCCCGCGACGATCGACTACTTCGCGACGTCGTTGCCGACGATGCTGCTCTTCCACGACGACGTGCAGCAGGCGCGGGATCGCGAGGTCGAGGACCTCCGCAGACGTCTCGCCGGCCTCAGCGCGAGTCCGACCTGATGGTCGGGATCGCCGCGGGGCGCGGCCGTGATCTGGTCGCCGTCGAGTTCGATCCGCTCGACGGCGCCCGCATCACGAGTCTCGTGGCCGCGGGCCGTGAATGGCTCGCCCCGTCGCCGCCCCGCGACCCGGCGGGCGACTTCACCGGATCCGGCACCGGCGGGTGGGACGAGGTCGTCCCGACGGTGGCCGCGTGCACCATGGCCGACGGCACGCGACTGCCCGACCACGGCGATGCCTGGCGACTCGAGTGGACGGCGGTCTCGTCGGGGCCGTCGATGTCGACCGCGGTGGTCTCGCTCCGCAGCGTTCCCGTGCAGATCGCGCGCACGCTCACGGTTGCGGCGGGCCGCCTTCGCGCCGAGTACGTCGCCACCGCGACCGGCGACGTCGGGGTGCCGCTCCTGTGGGCGGCGCATCCGCTGTTCGCGGCGCCTCCGGGCACGCGCCTCGTCGCGGGCGACCCGGAGACGCCGCTGGTGGGGGAGCACCCGGAGTCGGGGTCGCCGGTGGCCTGGCCCGGCGGCGGCGGGATCGACGGCGTCAGCGGGGCGCTGAAGGCGTTCGCCAGCGGGCAGGACCGTGCGCGGATCGAGCACGCCGACGGGCAGGGGCTGACCCTGCGCTGGGACGCCGACGTCCTGCCGCACCTCGGCCTGTTCTGGGACACGGGCATGTTCGCCGATCAGCCGGTCGTCGCGATCGAGCCGACGACGGGGCGTCGCGACGCAGCCTCGGCCGTCGAGGACGAGCTTCCCGTCGTGCGCCCGGGGCATCCGCTGCGGTGGTGGCTGGAGTTCTCGGTCGACGAACCTGCCGCCTGACCGCTGTCGATGGGCGGCGGACTACGCCGTGCGCGGCAGCGTGCCGATCTCCTCGCCCGACTCGTCGAAGACGGTCAGCGTGTCGCCGGAGATCGTGGCGGTCGCGAGCGCTGAGAGCCACGGGTCGACGCCCTCGCACAGCATGCGCGTCGACGCGACCTCGACGAACGTCACGGTGTCGCCCTCGGCGGTCCAGCTGCCGACCAGGCGGTTGCAGCCGTCGGTGCCGCTCAGCGAGCCGCCGTTGCCGAACGCGAGCGAGGGCTCACTCGTCGTCGAGACGTCTCCCCAGGTGCCGACGGGGTCGACGGCCTCGGCGGTTTCGGTTCCGGCGGCGCCGGGGTTGCCGGCACAGGCGCTCAGCATCGTCGCCGCGAGCAGGATCGTGCCGGACAGTGCGAGGCGCTGCAGGGTGCGTGACATGGGCACAGCGTATCGATCGGCGGCGTCAGCGAGCCGAAGGCGTCGCGGTCGCGCGTGCCGCCCGGGCGAGGGCGTCGCGGCAGGCGACGACGGCCGGTCGTGCCGCAGCGGCGTGCCGCGTCGAGGTGAACACCTCGCGCTCGGGATGCCCCGGCAGGTCGACGAGCGTGACGCTCGGCGCCTCGCCCGCCCACACGAGATCGGGGAGGAGCCCGACGGCGTTGCCCGAGCGGATGAGGCGGATGTGGGCCATCAGGTCGGCGGTCTCGAAGCGCACATCGGGTTCGAACCCCGCCTCGCGGCAGAGCTGCTCGGCCCAGTCGCGCGAAGCGGTGCCCTCGGGCTCGAGCACCCAGGGCATCGTCGCGGCGGCGAGCAGCGAGCGATCGGATGCCGCGACACGACGTGATGACGGATGCGGCGGCAGCGCGAGCCGGATCGCATCGGCGACGAGGTGCACGCGGTCGAGCTCCTCGCGGTGCGCACGCGTGTGCCCCGGGTACTGCTCGGCGATCACGAGGTCGAAGTCGCGCGCCGAGACCTCGAAGAGCCCGACGTCGGGCTCGCGCTCGGTGACCTCGACCCGCAGGGCGGGGTGCTCGGCGCGCAGCAGGGTGAGCGCCTGCGGCACCACGGCGTGCGCCGCCGACTGGAACACGGCGATGCGCACGGTGCCGCCGACCGCGGTGAGCGAGCGGGCGACCTCGGATTCGGCCTCCTCGAGCCGGTCGAGCACGGCGCGGGCGTGCCCGACGAGCACCTCGGCCTGCGGGGTCAGCTGCACGCGGCGCCCGACCTGCACGAGCAGCGGCACGCCGGCCTCGCGCTCGAGCTGGCTGAGCTGCTGCGACACCGAGGAGGGGCTGTACGAGAGCGCTTCGGCGACCGCCGAGAGCGTGCCGCGGTCGCTGAGCTCCACGAGCAGTCGCAGGCGTCGCACGTCGAGCATGGGCACCTCCGGGGCATCCGCTGATCATTCGGTTCTTCCGAACAGTATCGTTCAGATTCATTCGCTTTACCGAACGGATGTCGCAGCGCATACTGAACCCGACAGGCGCGCGATCCCCGGCGCGCCCGAAGCAAAGGACAGTACCCTCGTGACCATGTCGAACGCCGCCACAGACGCCCGGCCGAACACCGATCACGTCGTCGCCCTCGTGCGCCGCTGGCTCGCCGAGAGCTCGGAGCACCCCGCAGACCCGGCCGCCGAGCGCCTCGCCGGCGTGCTGAAGGATCCGCGCGGCCTCGACTTCACCGTCGGCTTCGTCGACGGCGTCATGCGGCCCGAAGACCTCGGCGTCGCGGGCCGCAACCTCGAGCAGGTCGCCAAGCTCACGCCGAAGTTCCTGCCCTGGTACCTGAAGGCCGCCATCCGCGTCGGCGGTGTCGTCGCGCCCGTGCTGCCGTGGATCGTCATCCCGATCGCCCGCCGGGTGCTGCGCGCCATGGTCGGCCACCTCGTGCTCGACGCGACCCCCGAGAAGCTCGGTCCGGCCATCGCGACCCTGCGCGAGTCGGGCAACCGCCTGAACCTCAACCTCCTCGGCGAGGCCGTGCTCGGCGAGGAGGAGGCCGACCGCCGCCTCTCGGGCACCTACGAGTTCCTCGCCCGCGACGACGTCGACTACGTGTCGATCAAGGTCTCGAGCGTCGTCAGCCAGCTCTCGATGTGGTCGTTCGACGAGGCCGTCGCCAAGGTCGTCACGAAGCTCACCCCGCTCTACGAGCTCGCAGCCAAGGCTTCGACAGGCTCAGCCGGCAGGGGCAAGTTCATCAACCTCGACATGGAGGAGTACCGCGACCTCGACCTGACGATCGCGGTCTTCACGACCCTGCTCGACCAGCCGCAGCTGCGCGGCCTCGAGGCCGGCATCGTGCTGCAGACCTACCTGCCCGACGCGCTCGGCGCGATGCAGGAGCTCACCGCGTGGGCGAAGAACCGTCGCGCGCAGGGCGGCGCACCCATCAAGGTGCGCGTCGTCAAGGGCGCGAACCTCGCGATGGAGCACGTCGACGCCGCCGTGCACGGCTGGCCGCTCGCGACCTACGACTCCAAGCAGGACTCCGACACGAACTACAAGCGCGTGCTCGACTGGTCGATGACCCCCGAGCGCACCGACGCCGTGAAGCTCGGCGTCGCCGGCCACAACCTGTTCGACGTCGCGCACGCGTGGCTCACCGCGATCGAGCGCAACGTCGCCGACCGCGTCGAGTTCGAGATGCTGCTCGGCATGGCGACCGGTCAGGCCGAGGCCGTGCGCCGCGATGTCGGCAACCTGCTGCTCTACACGCCCGTCGTGAACCCGAGCGAGTTCGACGTCGCCATCGCCTACCTGATCCGTCGCCTCGAAGAGAACGCGAGCCAGGAGAACTTCATGTCGGCCGTGTTCGAGCTGACCACGAGCGAGCCGCTGTTCCAGCGCGAGCAGGCCCGCTACCTCGCCTCGCTCGCCGCACTCGAGCCGTCGGTCGTCGATGCGCCCGCGCCGAACCGCACCCAGAACCGTCACACCGAGTGGACCGACGAGACGCTCGCCGCCGCGATGACCGTGCCGGATGCCCCGGCGCCCGGCACCGAGCACGAGCTCGACCCGTCGCTCACGAGCGTCGTGCTCGGCATCACCCGCGGGTCCGTCGGCACAGACGGCTCCGAGCTGACGGATCCCGCGGCATCGGTTTCGACGGGCTCGGCTTCGACAGGCTCAACCAGCCTGATGGGCTCCGGCGTCACGCCGGGCTTCCGCAACGAGCCCGACACCGACCCCGCCCTCGCGCCGAACCGCGAGTGGGGGCGCCGCATCCTCGAGCGCGTGCCCGGCTCGACCCTCGGCATGAACACGATCGCCGCGGCCCGCGTCGACGACGCGGCGACCCTCGAGCGGGTCATCCAGACCGTCGCCGGCCGCGGCCGCGCGTGGGGTCAGCTGCCCGGCGCCGAGCGGGCGGCCGTGCTGCACCGCGCCGGCTACGCGCTCGCCGCGAACCGCGACCGCCTGATCGAGGTCATGGCCGCCGAGACCGGCAAGACCATCGCCGAGGCCGACCCCGAGATCAGCGAGGCGATCGACTTCGCGCACTACTACGCCGAGCGCGCCCGCGAGCTCGACCACGTGCAGGGCGCCGTCTTCGTGCCGTCGAAGCTCACCGTCATCACGCCGCCGTGGAACTTCCCCGTCGCGATCCCCGCAGGCGGCGTGCTCTCCGCACTCGCCGCGGGCTCGGGCGTCATCATCAAGCCCGCGAAGCTCGCGCAGCGCTCGGGCGCGGTCATGGTCGAGGCGCTGTGGGAGGCCGGCATCCCGCGCGAGCTCCTCACCCTCGTCGACATCGGCGAGCGCGAACTCGGCAAGGAGCTCGTCTCCCACCCCGCGGTCGACCGGGTCATCCTCACGGGTGCGTACGAGACGGCGCAGCTCTTCCGCTCGTTCCGCAAGGACCTGCCGCTGCTCGCCGAGACGAGCGGCAAGAACGCGATCATCGTGACGCCGTCGGCCGACCTCGACCTCGCGGCATCCGATGTCGTCAAGAGCGCCTTCGGGCACGCCGGCCAGAAGTGCTCGGCGGCCTCGCTCGTGATCCTCGTCGGCTCGGTCGCGAAGTCCGAGCGCTTCCGCCGCCAGCTCGTCGACGCGACGCGTTCGCTGCGGGTCGGCTGGCCCGAGCAGGCGACGAGCCAGATGGGCCCGATCGTCGAGCCCGCGGGCGGCAAGCTGCTGCACGCCCTCACCCAGCTCGGCATCGGCGAGGAGTGGCTCGTCGAGCCGCAGCAGCTCGACGACACCGGCCGGCTCTGGTCGCCCGGCATCCGCTCGGGCGTCGCCGGCGGTTCGTACTTCCACCTCACCGAGTTCTTCGGCCCCGTGCTCGGCATCATGCACGCGAAGGACCTCGACGAGGCGATCCGACTGCAGAACGCCGTCGACTACGGCCTGACGGCCGGGCTGCACTCGCTCGATGCGGGCGAGCTCGCCACGTGGCTCGATCGCGTCGAAGCCGGCAACCTGTACGTCAACCGCGGCATCACCGGAGCGATCGTCGAGCGTCAGCCGTTCGGCGGCTGGAAGCGCTCGGCCGTCGGCGCGGGCGCGAAGGCGGGCGGCCCGAACTACCTGTTCGGCCTCGGCGAGTGGCTGCCGCAGCACGGCACCTCCTCGAGCACGCTGCACCTGCGCGGGCTCGAGAAGCGCGTCGCCGAGCTCATCGAGGCGTCGCAGCCGGCGCTCGACTACGACTCGTTCGACGTGCTGCGTCGTTCGGCGCTCTCCGACGAGCTCGCCTGGGCCGAGGAGTACGGCGTCGTCAAGGATGTCTCGGGCGTCGGCGCCGAACGCAACCTCTTCCGCTACCGGCCGCTGGCGGTCACGGTGCGCATCGGCGAGCAGGCGAGCCTCGCCGAAGGGCTCCGCGTCATCGCGGCGGGCCTCCTCGCGAAGTCGCCCCTCATGGTCTCGACCGCGGTCGAACTGCCGAAGGGCGTGCGCACGCTGCTCTCGGCGCGCGACTTCCGGGTGGTGCGCGAGGGCGACGCCGCCTGGCTCGGTCGCGCAGCGAAGCAGGGCATCGCGACGTCGCGCGTGCGTCTGGTCGGCGGCGGGGCATCCGCCCTGGCCGAGGCGCTCGGCGGCACTCCGGATGTCGCGGTGTGGTCGCACCCCGTCACGCCCTCGGGTCGCGTCGAGCTGCTGCCGTTCCTGCACGAGCAGGCGATCTCGATCACGAACCACCGCTTCGGCAACCCGACGACGCTCTCCGACGGCGTGATCTGACGGCGTGACCCGGCGCGTCGGCTCAGCCGGCGCGTCGGAACGTCAGGACCTCGCCGCGTCGCGAACGCGCGAGCGCGAACCCTTCGTCCTGCAATCGGCCGAGCACGCGCCGCGGCAGTGCGGGGAGCTCGGCGGTGGCGCCCGGCGCCGGCTTGGCCAGGCCGGTGACGAGTGACACGTCGACGCCGGCGCCGCGCACCTCGACTCGCGCGGCGTCGCTGCTGCGCCGCCAGACGAGCTGCTCGAGATCGCGGAACGCCACGATCGTCGTCGTCGGCCCGGTGCGGAGCCACAGCCGATCGTTCCCGAACCCGACCGTGCACGAGACGGTGCGTCGTCGCACGACGGTCAGGAACGCGAAGTACGCGGGCAGTGCGAAGACGACCCCGATGACGATGATCGTGAGCCGGGCTCCGAGGGCGTACACGAGGTCGCCGGCGGCGACGAGCGCCAGCCCGGCGAGGCCGCCCATCACCACGACGATCACGACGATGGCCGTGGTGAGCGTGCGCATCGCGATCGGCACGGCCGAGAACCGCACCTCGGAGCCGTGCCCGTGCTCGGCACGCACCCACTCGGGCGCGGCCGGCGCGGGCGTCGCCTTCGACGTGCCCACGGCGGCGGAGACCCGCCCGATCAGGCCGAGCCAGATCCAGCCCGCCGCGGGGATCGCCGCGAACTGCACGATCACGAGCGAGATGCGCGCCCACTCCGGCGCGTTGGCGAGGAGCGGGCCGCCGTATTCGACGGCGCTCACGACCAGCGCCGCCGACACGACCGCACCGATCACGTGCACGGCCACCCCGCGCCGTACCGGCGTCATGCGGAACGTCGCGTTGACGAACGAGAAGCCGCACAGCCAGCCCCCGACGAGCATGAGCAGGTACGGGATCAGCTCCATCGCCTGGCCGGCGAGCGCCCACGGCACGGCCAGTGCGAGGCAGAGGGCCGCCCACGCGAGCGGACTGCCCACGAGCCGCCGCCGGCGCGGGGCGCGGGCGGTGGCGGTCTCGACCACGGCGGGAGCGGTCGTCGTGCCGGCGCCCCGGCGGGTTCGGCTCAAGCCCGCGCTGCGGTGCGGCCGCGATTGCGGCGTCGGATGCCTCGTGGCGCACGCCCGCCGACGAACGAGCGCGCCGAGTCGACGATGAAGCCCTGCCGCAGCGCCTCGCGCCCGATGAGCATGCGGAAGCCCATCTCGTCGCGGTTCGTGAGCGTCACCTCGGCCGTCATCGTGCGGCCCATGAGCACGACGTCCATGAGCACGACGATGCGCTCCTCGGTGTGCCCCGAGGAACTCCGCACCGAGCGGCGATCGTGCACGGGGCATTCGACGATCACCGCGTCCTCATCGGAGTTCTGCCACGGGTGCACGCCGAACCGCACGATCGACTCGTCGCCGTGCCGCACCTCTTCGAGGTCGAAGGCGTGCAGCGAGGAGGTGCGCGCACCCGTGTCGAGCTTGGCCTTGATCCAGGGAACTCCGGCTCCGGGCAGGCTCACCCATTCGCGCCATCCCGCGATGGTGTTTGAATAGGTGGGCTCTGTCACTCCACCATCTTCGCAGGGGCACACGATGAAACTGGCGATCCTCTCGCGCGCCCCGCAGGCGTATTCCACCCAACGGCTCCGCACGGCCGCTCAACAGCGCGGTCACGAGGTCAAGGTGCTCGACACCCTGCGCTTCGCGATCGACCTCTCGGGGCCCGAGCCCGACCTGCAGTACCGGGGTCGTCGGCTCTCCGACTACGACGCCGTGCTGCCCCGCATCGGCAATTCGGTGACGTACTTCGGCACGGCCGTGGTGCGCCAGTTCGAGCAGATGGACGTGTACACGCCGAACACCGCGAACGGCATCACGAACTCGCGCGACAAGCTGCGCGCGAACCAGATCCTCTCGCGCCACAACATCGGCATGCCCGCGACGGCGTTCGTGCGCAACCGCGCCGACGTGCGGCCCGCGATCGAGCGCGTCGGGGGAGCGCCGGTCGTCATCAAGCTGCTCGAGGGCACGCAGGGCATCGGCGTGATCCTCGCGCCCGAGGTCAAGGTCGCCGAGGCGATCATCGAGACGCTGCACTCGACGAAGCAGAACGTGCTGATCCAGCGCTTCATCAAGGAGAGCCGGGGTCGCGACATCCGGGCCCTCGTCGTCGGCGACCGCGTGGTCGCGGCGATGCGGCGCAGTGCGAGCGGCGACGAGTTCCGCTCCAACGTGCACCGCGGCGGCACGGTCGAGGCGGTCGAACTGACGCCCGAGTACGAGCAGGCGGCCGTGCGCTCGGCGCAGATCATGGGCCTGCGCGTCGCGGGCGTCGACATGCTCGAGGGCGACGACGGCCCGCTCGTGATGGAGGTCAACTCCTCGCCGGGCCTCGAGGGCATCGAGACCGCGACGAAGCTCGATGTCGCGGGCGCCATCATCGATCACATCGCCAACCAGGTCGCCTTCCCCGAGATCGACGTGCGCCAGCGCCTCACGGTCTCGACCGGCTACGGCGTGGCCGAGCTCATGGTGCACGGCGGCGCCGACCTCGTCGGCACGACGCTCGGCGAATCCGGCCTCTGGGAGCGCGACATCACGGTGCTCACGCTGCACCGCGGCACGACCGTGATCCCGAACCCGCGCAAGGGCGTCGTGCTCGAGGGCGAAGACCGACTGCTGTGCTTCGGCAAGCTCGAGGAGATGCGCTCGATGATCCCCGAGCGCCGCCGCCGCCGCTCGAAGGTGCGCAAGCTCCCGAAGCAGCCGATCCCCGAGGAGTGAGCCGGGCGTTCAGGCCCGGCCCTGCAGCGCGGTGCGCACGATCCTGAGCGCCTGCTCCGGGTCGAGGCCGAGCTGGGCGACGCGATCGGCATAGGCGGATGCCGCGAGCTGCGCCTGCTGCTCTGGCGCGTCTCCTGTGGCCGAGACGAACGAACCGTTGCGACCGCGCGTCTCGATGACTGCGTCGCGCTCGAGCTCGCGGTAGGCGCGGGCGACGGTGTTCGCCGCGAGCCCGAGCTCGGCGGCGAGGGTGCGCACGGGTGGCAGCCGCGTGCCTGCGACGAGGGTGCCGTCGCGCACGCCGTCGATGACCGCCCGCCGGAGCTGTTCGTACGGCGGAACGGAGGACTCGGGGTCCAGTTCGAGCAGCATCACGCGCCCTCGGGAGCGGGCGGAGCCGGCGTCGTCGAGCCGTACGCGGGCGGCTGCGTGTCGGCGTACTGCGCGGGCCACAGTCGCTTGAGGTAGTACCGGGCGGGCTTGAGCGCGATCGAGAACGCGAGCACGACGAGCGACGCGGCGATCAGCAGGTTGCCCACCACGTTCACGGTGACCAGGCCGGCGTCGCCGAGCGAGCCCGCCCAGGTGAGGCCCGTCACAGCCGCGGCGAACACCGCGAGCGTGCCGAACATGAGCGGCACCGATACCAGGTCGCGGAGCGTCTGGGCCCGGAGCGCATCGTCCCACCGGAGCAGCTGCTCGCTGACGGCCGGCTGGGGGCGGGCCACGAGCGCGGCGGAGACCAGCTCGACGGCGACGAGCACCGCGATGGCGCCGAGCGTCGCTGCGCCGACGAGCAGCTTCGGTCCGATCTCGATCGGCATGAAGCCGACGCCCACCGCGAGCAGGGCGCCGATGGCGACGAGGACCCTCGCCCCGGCCCGCTCGATCGGGGCGACGTAGTCGGCGACGGTCGGACGGGGGAGCCGCGCGATGCGGGGACCGTGGCGTCGGACCTCTGGCGGAGCGGGCAGGATCGAGATCGCGACGCCGATGCCGCGTCCGGCGAAGAGCACGCCGAGGAGCACGATCCATGCGAACGGTGCGATGCTGACTCCCCACTCGCTGTGCGTCGTGAGGGCGCCGCTCAGCACGATCGGCACGCAGGCGGCGATGCCGACGAGCGTGCCGAGCGTGCCCCATCCCGCGCGCAAGCGGAGCCGCTCGCCGACGGCTCGCTCGAGTTCCTCGTCGCCGTCGAGCGGCAGGCCGACCGTTCGGGCGAACCTGCCGATCGTGCGCGGTCGAGGCATCCAGGTCGGCGTCAGCACCGCGATCACCGCGACGAGTGCCAGCCAGCCGAGCATGAACCATTCGGGCCATTCGAGAGACATGGGGTTAATGTATTACTACAAACTTCGCCCCGTCAACCGGGCCCCGGCCGGCGTCGTCCGATCAGCGCTCGGCGTCGAGCGCCGACCCGATCAGCGCGAGCGCCGTGTCACGGTCGATGCCGAGGCGATGCACCCGGTCGGCGAACGCGATGGCCGCCGCCTGCGCCTCGCGCGTCACCGCATCGCCCGTTTCGGAGACGAAGGTACCGGCACGCCCGCGCCCCTCGATCACACGATCGTCTTCGAGCGCGCGGTACGCCTTGGCGACGGTGTTCACGGCGAGTCCGAGCTCGGCCGCGAGCGCACGCACGGTCGGCATCCGCGTGCCGGGCGCGAGCGTCCCGTCGCTCACGGCGTCGATCACCTGACGGCGCAGCTGCTCGAACGGCGGAGCGGATGCGGCGGGGTCGATCGACAGCTTCATGCGCGCCGCTCCGCGCCCGCGGCATCCGTCATGTTCAGTCCCGGTTGCGGTTGACGAGCCGCGAGAGCACGATCGCGCTGCGGGTGTGGTCGACGTTCGGGGCGATGCGCACCCGCTCGAGCGCGTCCTCGAGCGAGGCGATGTCGCGGGCGCGCATGTGCACGATCGCGTCGGCGCTGCCGGTGACGGTGCCCGCGTAGACCACCTCGGGCACGCCCTGCAGGATGCGCTGGAGCTCGTCGGGTGCCACGGTGCCGCGGCAGAAGAGCTCGACGTAGGCCTCGGTCGACATGCCGTCGACGGTCGGGTCGACCTGGATGGTGAACGAGCGGATGACCCCGTCGGCGACGAGCCGGTCGACGCGTCGCTTGACGGCCGAGGCCGAGAGGCCGACCGACGATCCGATGTCGCCGTACCCCGCCCGAGAGTTCTGCCGGAGCAGATCGAGAATGGCGCGATCGAGGTTGTCCATTCTCGGATTGTATGTCGATCCGTTGCGTTCCCGCACGACATGGCGCACATTTCCTGCGCCTCGCGCGGAATCCCGCCCTAGGGTGGAGGGATGCCCTTTTTCGATTCCCCCGTGCGTCTGGCCGTGCAGGTGCAGCCGCAGCACGCCGAGTATCCCGCCATCCGCGACACCGTCCTGCGCCTCGAGGAACTCGGCGTCGACGTGGTCTTCAACTGGGACCACTTCTTCCCGCTCACGGGCGACCCCGACGGCCTGCACTTCGAGGCCTGGACCATGCTCGGCGCCTGGGCCGAGCAGACCGAGCGCATCGAGTTCGGCACGCTCGTGAACTGCAACTCGTACCGCGGTGCCGACCTCCAGGCCGACATGGCGCGCACCCTCGACCACATCAGCGCGAAGGGCGGCGGCACGGGCCGGTTCATCTTCGGCACCGGGTCGGGCTGGTTCGAGCGCGACTACGACGAGTACGGCTACGAGTTCGGAACGCGCGGCTCGCGCCTGAACGCGCTCGCCGACGCGCTGCCGCGCATCGAGGCCCGCTGGGCGAAGCTGAACCCCGCGCCGACCCGGCGCATCCCGGTCATGATCGGCGGCAAGGGCGAGCAGAAGACGCTGCGCATCGTCGCCCGGCACGCCGACATCTGGCACTCCTTCGTCGCGCCCGACGAGCTTCGGCACAAGCTCGACGTGCTCGCCCGATGGGGCGACGAGGTCGGACGCGATGTCTCGGAGATCACCGTCTCGAACGAACTCGACCGGGCGGGCCACGACGTCGAGCACGCCGAGGCGCTCTTCGCCGCCGGCGTGCGACTGTTCACGATCGGCATCGGCGGCCCGGCCTACGACCTCGCCCCGGTGCGGCGCTGGCTCGCCTGGCGCGACGCGAAGAACGGCTGAGCGCCAGGGGCGCGAGCTACCGGGCCGAGATCGCCCCCTCGACGGGCGGCACCAGCACCGTGAGCGACCCGTCGGGTCGCCATGCCACGTCGATGGTCGCGCCCGGTTCGCCGTCCACGCCCACGCCGATGCGCAGCCCTTCGGGTGGGAAGCGGCCGTCCTCGGTGCAGGTCGAGCCCGCACCACCCTCGTTCATCACGACGAGCAGGCAGTAGTCGGAGCCGTCACGGGCCGCGTAGACGGGTACCCCGTCGGCTCGCGTCGCCAGAAGGCGGTACTCGGCGGGCTTCTCGCCGATGGCGTCCGTCCACGGGTTCGCGGGCGCGTCGGCCGTCGTGGCCGGCCGGTCGAACACCGTCGCCGCGGGGGACTCGGCCGCGACCGGGAAGGATGCGAGGTACTCGGCCTGCGTTCGCGGGCCCGGGAAGACCGAGCCGACAGCGGCGGCGAGCTCCGCCTGCTGCTCGGCCCCGCGGGCCCCGAGCTGCCACCCGGCGAGCACGCCCACGACGAGGGCAGCGGTCGCAGCGATGATCACCCGTCGCACTCGGCGGCGGGGGTCGGCGGTGGCGGACTCGTCGGTCTTCGGACCGGCGGCCGGGTCGGCGCCGTCTGCATCAGGGCCGGCCGTCTCGGCCGCTTCGGCCGCTGCGCCTGCCGAGTCATCGCCTCCGGCCGTCGCCGGCACCTCACGCAACTCGAGCAACTCGCGGGCGGCATCCTCGCGCTCCTGGTCGCTCGTGCCGGATCCGTACACGATCCGCTCGAGCTCGGCGATGCGATCGGCGGTCATTTCGCGCTCCCCGCGTCGTCGTCTGCGGCGGCCGGCGACAGTTCCACGGTGCCGTCGGTTCGCCATCGCACGGTCATCGCCGTCGTCTCGCTCGTGACCGCCGTGCGGAGGCCCTCGCTGTTGACGATGCCGTACGTGGAACAGGCCGGCGCACCGTCGCCGGGGGCGTAGCTCGCGATCAGGCAGACGTCGCCGTCTCGGAGCGCTCCGACGACCGTGAGCCCGTCAGGCAGGCTGAGGAGTCGGCGCGCGCTCGACAGGTCGATTCCGTACGTCCGCTCCCAGGCGGGGTCGAGCGCGTCGGATTCGACGGCCGGGCGGGCGAGCGCGCCCGGCATCGAGGTCTCGGCGAGTTGCACGGTCGTGGCGGGCACCGCCGTCGCGGCCGGGGCCTCCGGCACCGCCGTCGACGCGGTCTCCCTCGGCGCGATCTCGGAACGGGCGCCGAGCTGCCACCCGATGCCCAGGCCGAGCACGAGCGCGACGGCACCGGCCGCGATCGCCCAGCGGATGCCGCGGGCATCCGTCGACGGCGCGGGCGGCGCGACGGCCGTCGACGGGTCCGACCCGTCCTCGGGGCGCTCATCGTGCGCCGGCCCGGCCGCGAGGCCGGTGGCGACGGCCGCGAGCTCGTCGCGCGTCGCCGCGGCATCCGCCGCGGCATCCGCCGCGGCTCGTCGCAGCCGCTCGAGCTCGGCGGCGGCGGCGTACCGCTCCGCCTCCGGGGCGTCGGCGCCGAACGCGAGGCGCTGCAGTCGGCTGATGCGCGCGGCGGCGTCGGCGGTGGCATCCGCCGCTGCGGCATCGAGAACGGGGAAGTCGGCGCCGGATCGGTCGTCCACGTCAGTCATGCCGGTCTCCGTCGCTCCGCCCCGGGGGCGTCTGGTCGCGCGAGTCCGGGTCGATTTCAGCATGCCTCAGGGGCGCGCCGTCGGCAACCGAACGCGGACACGCGTCAGACGCGCCGTCCTCTCGCTCGTTCACGCACAGATACCGCGCGGCAGTGTCGAACCCGCACGATAATTGCGCAGCACGCCGCCAACCGCGCCGCGATTGCCCGCACACTTGAAGCAGGCGACCCGACGGCGGCGAACCCGAACGCCGCCGTCGGACTCGCGAACAGCGGGTCGGTGCGCCGGCGATGCACTGAGAGCGGATGCCGCAGGCCCCCAAGCGGCATCCGCTCTCCTCTTCGAAGGAGCGAGATGTCGACGATGATCGCAACCGGCGGCCAGCCCTCCGAGCGCCCCGCCGAACAGGCCGTCGTGCGCCCGGAGCGCCGGCCCACCGCTCGCACCGTGCTCATGTGTCGCCCCGAGCACTTCACGGTCGTCTACCGCATCAACCCCTGGATGAATCCGGCCGATCCGACCGACACGGGCCTCGCGCTCGCGCAGTGGCAGGTGCTGCACGACACGTTCATCGGCCTCGGCTACGACGTGCACCTCATCGACCCCATCTCGGGCCTGCCCGACATGGTCTACGCCGCGAACGGCGGCTTCGTGATCGACGGCATCGCGTACGGCGCGAAGTTCACCTACCCCGAACGCCAGCCCGAGGGCCCGGCCTACATGGAGTGGTTCCGCGAAGCGGGGTTCGACGTGCGCGAGCCGGTGGAGATCAACGAGGGCGAGGGCGACTTCCTGCTCGTCGGCGACGCGATCCTCGCGGGCACCGGGTTCCGCAGCGACTCGCGCTCGCACGAGGAGCTTGCCGCCGTCTTCGGCCGCGAGGTCGTGACGCTGCGCCTCGTGAACCCGAGCTTCTACCACCTCGACACCGCGGTCGCCGTGCTCGACCCGACCCCCGGCCAGGAGCACATCGCCTACCTGCCGAGCGCGTTCGACGAGGCATCCGTCGCCCTGCTGCAGGTGCGCTTCCCCGACGCGATCATCGTGAACGAGACGGATGCCGCGGTGCTCGGCCTCAACTCGTTCAGTGACGGCTTCAACGTGGTCATCGCTTCGCGGGCGACCGACTTCGAACGACAACTCCGTGAACACGGATACCACCCGATCGGCGTCGACCTCTCCGAGCTGCTGCTCGGCGGGGGCGGCGTCAAGTGCTGCACCCTGGAGCTGCGCCGATGAACACCTCGACCCTTCGACAAGCTCAGGGCACAGGTCAAGCTCAGGGCACAGGCGAGGCGACCGTTGCGGCGATCGCCCTCGAAGACGAGCACGCCGCCCACAACTACCACCCGCTGCCGGTCGTCGTCGCCTCGGGCGAGGGCGCCTGGGTGACGGATGTCGAGGGGCGGCGCTACCTCGACTGCCTCGCCGCCTACTCGGCCGTGAACTTCGGCCACGGCAACCCGCGTCTCGTCGAGGCCGCCCGCGAGCAGCTCGGCCGCATCACGCTCACGAGCCGCGCGTTCCACAACGACCGGCTCGGCTCGTTCGTCACCGAACTCGCCGCGCTCTGCGGCAAAGACGTGGTGCTGCCCATGAACACGGGCGCCGAGGCCGTCGAGTCGGCAATCAAGGTGGCGCGCGCCTGGGGGTACCGGGTGAAGGGCGTCGCGGCCGATTCCGCGAACATCGTCGTGATGGCCGGAAACTTCCATGGCCGCACGACCACGATCATCTCGTTCAGCGACGACCCCGATGCCCGTGACGACTTCGGGCCGTACACGCCGGGCTTCCGCACCGTGCCGTACGGCGACGCCGATGCGGTCGCCGCCGCGATCGACGAGAACACCGTCGCGGTGCTCGTCGAGCCGATCCAGGGGGAGGCCGGCATCGTCGTGCCGCCGGCCGACTTCCTGCCGGCCCTGCGGGCGCTCTGCACCGAGCGCCGCGTGCTGCTCGTCGCCGACGAGATCCAGTCGGGGCTCGGCCGGGTGGGGGCCACGTTCGCGTGCGACCTCGTCGGCGTCGTACCCGACCTCTACCTGCTCGGCAAGGCGCTCGGCGGCGGCATCGTGCCGGTCTCGGCGGTCGTCGGCGACCGCGAGGTGCTCGGGGTGCTCCGCCCCGGCGAGCATGGATCGACCTTCGGGGGCAATCCGCTCGCGGCATCCGTGGGTCTCGAAGTCGTGCGCATGCTCGCGAGCGGTCAGCCGCAGGAGCGTGCGCGCGAGCTCGGCGAGCACCTGCAGTCGCGTCTGCGCTCGCTCGTCGGCCGCGGCGTCGTGGAGGTGCGGGGAGCCGGCCTCTGGGCCGGCATCGACATCGACCCCGCGCTCGCGACCGGTCGCGAGGCCTGCGAGGCGCTCATGCGCCGCGGGGTGCTCGCGAAGGACACGCACGGCTCGACGATCCGCCTGGCACCGCCGATCGTCGTCGAGCGGGACGACCTCGACTGGGCGGTCGACCAGCTCGCCGAGGTGCTCGAGGAGTTCGCAGCACGGTCGTGAACGATTTCACCGTCCGGCCCGTGCGGTGGGAGTGTGGTCTCGACATCGATCGACCGGCTCCGGAGGTGCGCTCATCACCCGCTTGCGACTCGTTCGCCATGGCCAGACGGACTGGAATGCGCAGGGCCTCATCCAGGGCCGACAGGACATCCCGCTCAACGACGTCGGGCGGGAGCAGGCGTCGGAGGCGGCGGGGCGGCTCGTCGGCCTCCGGTACTCGGCCGTCGTGAGCAGCCCGTTGTCCCGAGCCGCCGAGACGGCGCGCATCATCGCCGCCGAGCTCGGCCTCGCGAGCGTCGAGTTCGAGGCGGACCTCGTCGAACAGGAGCTCGGCGCGGCGGAGGGCACGCCCTGGGCGGAGCTGGCGGAGGCCTTTCCCGGCGGGGCGATTCCCGGCATCGAGCCGCACGCGCGCCTGATCGAGCGTGCCGCTGCTGCGCTGGAGCGCATCGGGCGCCTCCACGATCCCGGGAACGTGGTCGTCGTGAGCCACGGCGCCCTGATCAACGCGATCACCGCCCACGCCGCTCGAACTCGGGATCAGCGCCCGGGCCCTGTGGCCAACGGATCCATCAGCGAGATCGAGGTGCTCGACGGCCGCATCGAGCTCGTGCCCGAGTTGATCGCCGGATCGAGCTGACGCGTGCGGTTCGCTCGTGCCGGACTCCGTTCGCGATGGCTCAACGACCGGTGACGCGGATCGCCCCGTTCGAGGTGGCGAGGTCGAGCGTGAACTCGCCGTCGGAGTCCTCGTCGATGTCGACGTCGACCGAGCCGTTCGACGTGTCGGTCGTGACGCGGTAGCCCGCGCCGCCGGTCGGCACGGCCAGGTCGATCGCGCCGTTGGAGGTGCGCGCGTCGACGTCCTGAGGAGCGTCGAGCCGCAGCTCGATCGCGCCGTTCGAGGTCGACGCCCGCACGCCGGTGCCGGCGAGGCCCAGACCCTCGATGCGCCCGTTGCTCGTCTCGACCTCGACCGCGCCGGCCACGTCGTCGAGTTCGATGCCGCCGTTGTTCGTCGAGACGTCGACCTCGCCCACCTTCGTGAGCTCGATCGCGCCGTTCGAGGTGGCCCCGCGCACGTCGACGCCGGTCGGCAGTGCGATCGAGTAGTCGACCGTGCAATTGTGGCCGCAGCCGCTGAGCACGAGCACGCCGCCGTCGACCTCGAACGTCGACCCGACCTCGCGGTCCCCGTGGTACGAGACCGTGCGCGAGACCTCGACCTCCGTGGCGTCGTCGTCGCCGCGCACGGTGACGCTGCCCGCGGGCTGGTCGATCTCGATCGTGTGCACCTGGTCGTCGAGGGTGGCATCGTCGCTGAACCGCTCGGGCGGCGTGAGCAGGCCGCATCCGCTCAGGAGCAATGCCGCCGCCGCAGTGACGGCGCCGATCGCGATCGTGCGTGCTGTGCGAGTCATGATTCCCCCTCGGGCGTTTCTCGCGCCCCGTCTGCGACCCTAACGAGGTCGGTGCCGCGCCCGCACGGGGGCATGCCCCCGGTTCGGCACCGGGCCCGCGGCCCTACTTCGCGAGGAAGGCGAGCAGCGCCGCGTTGACCTCTGCGCCGTGGGTCCAGAGCAGGCCGTGCGGCGCGCCCTCGATCTCGACGTAGTCGGCGCCCGGGAGGCGCTTGGTGAACTCGCGTGCCGTCGCATCGATCGGCAGGATCCGATCGGCGGTGCCGTGGACGATGAGCGCCGGCACGTCGATCTTCTCGATGTCGGCACGGAAATCGGTGAGCCACGTCTCGACCACGGCCGATGAGGCGAACCACGAGGCGCCCGCCGCGACGTTCCAGCTGCCGCGGACCGCGGCCTCGCTGATACGCGAGCCGAGCGTCTCGTCGAGGTTGTAGAAGTTCTGGAAGAAGTCGTCGAACCACTGGTAGCGGTCGCCCGTGGCCGCCTGCTCGATGCCGTCGAACACCTCGCGCGGCACGCCGGTCGGGTTGTCGTCGGTCTGCAGCAGGAAGGGCTCGAGCGAGGCGAGGAACGCGGCCTTCGCGATGCGCCCGCTGCCGTACGTGCCGAGGTAGCGGCCCAGCTCGCCGGTGCCCATCGAGAACCCGACGAGCACGACATCGCGCAGGTCGAGGGTCTCGAGCACGGCGTTCAGGTCGGCGGCGAAGGTGTCGTAGTCGTACCCCGTCGTCGGCCTGCTCGAGCGGCCGAAGCCGCGGCGGTCGTAGGTGATGACGCGGTGGCCCGCGTCGAGGATCACGCGCGACTGCTTCTCCCACGAGTCGCCGTCGAGCGGATAGCCGTGGATCAGCACGACCGGCTGGCCCGCGCCATGATCCTCGTAGTGGAGCTCGACGGGTGCCGAGTTCTCGGTTCCGACGGTGATGAACGGCATGTTGCCTCCGATTCGGCTGGCGGATGTCGCGGTGCGCCCGCTTGCTCAGTCCACCACCGCCGATCGGGCGCTGCAAGCGGTTCCGCTAGGGTTAACCTCCATGGGCAGTGTCACCGAGCCGGTCTCGGAGCCGAGCGAAATCAAGCGCGACCGAGGGTTCTTCGGTCAGCCGCGGTCGCTCGCCAACATCTTCGGCGTCGAGATGTGGGAGCGGTTCAGCTTCTACGGCATGCAGGGGATCCTGCTGATCTACCTGTACTACTCGGTGGCCGAGGGCGGCCTCGGCATGGAGGAGACCGCAGCCGCCGGCATCGTCGGCGCCTACGGCGGCGGGGTCTACCTCTCGACGATCCTCGGAGCCTGGCTCGCCGACCGCGTGCTCGGCAGCGAGAAGGTGCTCTTCTTCAGCGCCATCGTCATCATGGCCGGCCACATCGCGCTCGCGCTGCTTCCCGGGTTCTTCGGCGTCGGGGTCGGCCTGGTCCTCGTGGCCTTCGGCTCGGGCGGGCTCAAGGCGAACGCGACGAGCGTCGTCGGCACGCTCTACTCCGAGCACGACCCGCGCCGTGACGCGGGCTTCTCGATCTTCTACCTCGGCATCAACCTCGGCGCCTTCTTCGGCCCGATCCTCACCGGCCTGCTGGCGTCGACGCTCGGCTTCCACTGGGGCTTCGCGCTCGCCGCGGTGGGCATGGCGATCGGTCTCACCCAGTACTCGTTCGGGCGCAAGCGCCTTCCGGCCGAGGCATCCGTCGTGCCGAACCCGCTGCCCCGCGACCGCCTCGGCCTCGTGATCGGCATCGCCGTGGCGGCCGTGGCGGCCGTCGTCGTGCTCGTCATGACCGGCCTCATCACCGCGACGAACCTCGTCACGTGGGTCATCGCCTCCGTGATCGTGGCCGCCGTGTCGTACTTCGCGGTGATCCTCTCGAGCAAGCGCATCACGACCGTCGAGCGCAGCCGCGTGTTCGGCTTCATCCCGCTGTTCGTGGCGAGCGTCGCCTTCTGGTCGCTGTACCAGCAGCAGTTCACGGTGCTCACGATCTACTCCGACAAGCAGCTGAACCGCGATCTCTTCGGCTGGGAGATGCCCGTCTCGTGGGTGCAGTCGATCAACCCGATCTTCATCATCATCCTGTCGGGCGTCTTCGCGGCGATCTGGACCAAACTCGGCGACCGCCAGCCCTCGACGCCGATCAAGTTCGCGCTCGGCACGGCGATCATGGGTGTCGCGTTCCTGCTCTTCATCCCGTTCGCCGGCGGTGCGCCGAACTCGACGCCGCTGCTCGCGATCATCGGCATCCTGTTCATCTTCACCGTGGCCGAGCTGCTGCTCTCGCCGGTCGGGCTCTCGGTGACGACGAAGCTCGCACCGAAGGTGTTCCACACGCAGATGGTGGCCCTGTTCTTCCTGTCGGTCTCGCTCGGCACGGCCATCTCGGGCCAGCTCGCGACGTTCTACTCGGCCGACAACGAGGTGGTCTACTTCGGCGTGCTCGGCGGCATCGCGATCGTGCTCGGCATCGCGCTCGCGGTGGGCAGCCGCGGCGTGCTGAAGCTCATGGCCGGCGTGCGCTGAGCACCCGCGCCACTGTCGGCCGCTGACACGAGCGCGAGCCGCGGGCGACTACGATTCGAATGATGACCCGAGCCCTGGTGGTGATACCCACCTACAACGAGCGCGAGAACATCGCTGCGATCGTCTCCCGTGTGCGCACCGCCGTGCCCGCGGCAAGCGTGCTCGTCGTCGACGACTCCTCGCCCGACGGCACCGGCGTGCTCGCCGACGAGATGGCGGCGACGGATGCCTCGGTGCGGGTGCTGCACCGCACCGAGAAGAACGGCCTCGGGGCCGCGTACCTCGACGCGTTCGCCTGGGCGCTCGCCGAGGGGTTCGACCCGATCGTGCAGATGGACGCCGACGGATCGCACCAGCCGGAGCAGCTCGGGCGGTTGCTCGACGCGTTGGCGGGTGACGCTGCCGACGCCGATGCGGGCGACGCCGGCCGCCCGGTCGACCTCGTCATCGGCTCGCGCTGGATCGACGGCGGCTCGATCGAGAACTGGCCGCGCCGCCGCCAGTGGCTCTCGCGCGGCGGCAGCGCCTACGCGCGCTGGGTGCTGCGCCTGCCGACGCGGGACGCGACCGCCGGCTACCGGGCGTTCCGGGCGGATGCCCTGCGACGCATCCGCCTCGACGACGTGCACACCCGCGGCTACGGGTTCCAGGTGGACATGCTCTGGCACGCGCGTGAGGCCGGACTCGTCGTGGTGGAGGTGCCCGTCACCTTCGTGGAGCGCGAGCGCGGGCGCTCGAAGATGAGTGCCGGCATCGTGATCGAGGCGATGATCCGGGTGACCGGCTGGGGCCTGCGCAGCAGGTTCGGCCGTGGGCTGCCTCAGCCGGCGAGCAGCAACGGCTCGGAGACCAGGCGCTCGCGCGCCTGACGCCGGGCGCCGGCGACGGCCGCTTCACCGCCGCGTTGGGACGCCTCAACCGGACGATCCGTCGGGTACCGACGACGAACGGTCGGGCGTCGGCGCGGTCGTTCCGAGAGGGTGGAGATCCACCTGAAGGAGCGACATGTCCACGAACACCGCGAGCACCAGCGCCATCTCGCACTCGCCCGTCGACGCGGCACCGGCCGCGGATGCCCCGGGCCCCCGCAAGGCCGCATGGGCCGGCGTCGTCTCCCTCGGCCTCGGCATCTTCACGCTCGTGGCGAGCGAGTTCCTGCCGGCGAGCCTGCTCTCGCCGATCGCAGCCGACCTCGGCGTCACCGAGGGGGTCGCCGGACAGCTCGTGACCGCCACGAGCATCATCGGCATCGTCGGCGGCCCCCTCGTGGTGTCGGCGCTGCCGCGGGTCGACCGCCGCACGGTCATGGTGGGCCTCACCACGCTCGCCGTCATCTCGAACGTGCTCGTCGCCATCGCTCCGGTGTTCGGGCTCATGTTGGCCTCACGACTCCTGCTGGGCCTCGCGATCTCGGGATTCTGGGCCATGTCACTCGCCGTGACCTCGCAGCTCGTGCCGGCCGATCGGCTGGGCCGCGCGATGACGATCGTGAACACGGGGTTGTCGCTCGCGACCATCGCCGCGGTGCCGGCGGGCGCCGTCCTCGGTGACCTCCTCGGCTGGCGCACGGTGTTCCTCGGCGCTGCCGCGGTGGGCGTCATCGCCCTCACGGTGCAGATGGCGACGCTGCCGTCGGTGCCGCCGACCGGGGCGCCCGGCTTCGGTACCCTCGTGCGGACGGCCGCGCGGCCGGTCGTCGCGCTCGGGATCCTCTCGGTCGTGCTCATCGCGGGCGGCCATTTCGCCGGCTTCACCTACCTGCGCCCCGCCTTCGAGTCGATCGGCGAGGTCACCCCGTCGACGCTCGCGCTGCTGCTGGCGGTCTTCGGGCTCGCCTCGTTCGCAGGAAACCTGGCGGCAGGCCCGCTGGCCGATCGGCGCCTGGGCGTGCTGCTCGTCGCGGCACCGACCGCCATCGGCGCCTCGATGGTGCTGTACGCGCTGTGGGGCGCGAACCCGGTCGTCGCGGTCGCCGTGGTGAGCGTGTGGGGTGCCGGGTTCGGTGCCGTTCCGACGATGATCCAGACGTGGATGGCGCGCGTCGCCCCCGATCGGCTCGAGAGCGCGGGCGGACTCATCGTGGCCGCCTTCCAGACCGCGATCACGATCGGTGCGGCCGTCGGCGGCCTGCTCGTGGATTCGGTCGGCGTGCAGGTCGCCTTCCTCGGCGGCGGGATCTCCGCGATGCTCGGTGGCATGGTGCTCGCCACGGCGCGGCGCCGGTGACGGGAGCCCGCGCGGACGCCGCAGCTGTCACGGAGCATCCACGAGTCGAGCGGATGCTGCTAGCTTCGCAAGACGGGCCGCGGCGGTCGGCCGTGAACCCGAGGAGAATGCCCGTGCAATCCGACGCAGTGACACGTTCAGCATCCGATGCGGTCTCCGCGCCCGCGAAGGTGCTCGTGTACGGGGCCTACGGCCACACGGGCCGCTTCGTGGTCACCGAGCTGCTCCGGCGCGGACTCCTCCCGGTGCTCTCCGGCCGGAACGGGTCGGCCTTGGAGGTGATGGCCGCAGAACTCGGGTTGGATGCTCGCCGCGCGGACGTCACCGACGCCGAGGCGATCGACGAGGCGATGCGGGACGTCGCGGCCGTCGTCAACTGCGCGGGCCCGTTCGCCCACACGACGGGGCCGTTGCTGGATGCGGCGCACCGCCGGCGGATTCCCTACGTCGACGTCGCCGCCGAGATCGAGGCGAACGAGGACACCTTCACTCGCATCCGCGAGCGCGCCGGTGACGAAGGGGAGATCGTCGTCCCGGCGATGGCGTTCTTCGGCGGCCTGGGAGACCTGCTCGCGACCGCCGCGATGGGCGACTGGGCGGACGCGGACGCGGTGCACGTCGCGTACGGGCTCAGCAGCTGGCATCCCACTCCCGGGACTCGCGCCGCCGGCACTGTCTCGCGCGAACGACGCGACGGCCGACACGTCACCTTCCGCGACGGCAGGCTGCAGTACGGCGAGGACGAGTCCCAGGATACGACGTGGCCCTTTCCCGAGCCCCTCGGCGTCAGGCCGGTTCGAAGCAAGTTCTCGATGGCCGACATCGTCACGATCCCCAAGCACCTGCGGGTCCGCGACGTCGACTGCTACATGACCGTCGAAGCCGTCGCAGAACTCTCATCGGCGGCCACTCCCGCACCGGTTCCCGTCGATGACGACGGCCGATCCGAGCAGACCTTCGTCGTCGATGTCGTGGTTCGGAGGGGTGCCGAGCAGCGACGCGCATCTGCTTCCGGGCAGGACATCTACGCGATCACGGGTCCGCTCGCAGCCGAAGCGGTCGACCGCATCCTCTCGGGGCGAACGCGGACGACCGGGGTCGCGTCCGCCGGTGCGATGTTCGATCCGGCGAGCTTCCTCGACGCGCTGCACGGGGAGCTGAGCTGGACGATCGAGTCCCGCCGGCTCGCCGAACCGCCTCGATCGGACCGTTCGTAGTGCGGGTCAGGCGACGGGCTGCAGGACACTCCGTCGCCACAGGCTCGGTGCGACGCCGTTGTGGCGGCGGAACGCACGGCTGAACCCGTCCTCGCTGTCATAGCCGAGTCGATATGCGATGCCCGCCACCGCGTCGCCGTTGCGGAGCATCCGCTCGGCCTGCGCCATCCGGACCCGGGTGACGTACTTCGCAGGGGTGTCGCCGACCGTCTCGCGGAATTGCTCGGAGAACTGCGAGCGGGACGCGCGCGCGATGCGGGCGAGGGCCGTGACCGTCCACGGCGACCCGGGGCTCTCGTGGATCGCCGCGAGGGCATCGCCGACGTTCGGATCCTGCGCCGCGGCAAGCCACGCACGCGCCGTGCCGCAGCCGTGTTCGAGCCAGAAGCGCACCGCCGCCGAGATGACCACGTCGGTGAGCCCGGCCAGCACGGTGCCCGAGCCCGGCCGGGCGTCGGATGCCTCGCGGTGCATCGTGTCGAGCAGGCTCGAGAACCCGGGCTCGCTTCGACCGAACCCACGGGCGGCCAGCACTGGCGGCATCGCTCGAGTCATCGTCGGATGCGGCTCCACCAGCGCGATCGTCGCGCTGAGCAGGCGTGCGCCGGCGGAGGCGGTCAGTCGTGTCGCTCCGCCCTGCGGCAGGAGCGCGACGTCCCCGCGGTCGAGGTCGACCAGGTCGTCTCCCAGCTCGAGTTCGATGGTCCCGGAGAGCACGACGTGGAGCCGGGTCGCGTCCTGCCGGTCGTACCGGGTCGCGCCCACGGCGAGATCGTGTCGAGAGGTCTCGACCACCGACCACCTGAGGTGTTCGAGGAACCGCCCGATCGTGGCGTCGTCGTCGACCCGGACCATGGCCGGTGGCGACGACGTGATCATGCGCATGTGAGGTGCAATCGCCTCGAGGCGCCGATCATTCCCGGATGTCGGCGCGCTTGTCAGCCGGCGAGCAGCAACGGCTCGGAGACCAGGCGCTCGCGTGCCTGACGCCGGGCGCCGGCGACGGCCGCTTCACCGCCCTGCTGCGACGCCACGATCGTCGGGATCGACTCGAGGGCCCCGCCGCCGACGGTCGGCCGGTTGTCGCGGAACGCGGTCTCGATGTCGCCGATCAGCGCCGCCCAGTAGCCGCCGACGACGATGGTCGCCGGGTCGAGTGTGGGCGCCACCACCTGCAGCGAACGCCCGATCCACAGTGCCGCATCGAGCCACGACCAGCGGGCGCGATCGTCGGCCGCGTCGACCCGCACGACGAGTTCGTCGAGGGCCGCGAGACGGCCGTGCACGGCCGCGAACTCGGCGAGACCGGCCCGCTCGAGCACGATCTCGGGGGAGGCGACGGTGGCGAGGCATCCGCGCTGCCCGCAGTTGCAACGGACGCCGCCCGACACGATCGGCAGGTGCGCGAAGGTCGCCGCGAGGCCGTGGGCGCCGCGCATCGGCCGCCCTTCGATGACTGCGGCGGCGGCGATGCCCGTGTCGCCGGAGATGTAGAGGAGGTCGCGGGCGGCGGTTCCGCCCAGTTCGACGGATGCCGCGGCCGTCGCCGCGGGCACGAGCGCCATCGGCATCGGGAGTTCGGCTTCGACGTCGGTCAGGCCGGGCGTGCGCGCACGGAGTTCGCCGAGCAGGTCGATCGGCTCGACACCGAGCCGATCGTCGGTGAGCACGACCGAAGGGGTTCCGGCGACGGCCCCGTCGACGAGCACGGTGACGTCGGCGATCGCCCGCTCGGCGCGCTCGGCCCGTGCGATGGCCCGTCCCAGCACGACCGCGAGCAGCTCGAGCGGGCTGAGGTCGGCGCTCGGCTCGGCGGCCGGGGAGGCATCGGGGCGGAGCGGCGCGGTGAACCTGGCAAGTTCATCGCCACTGAGTGAGGCGATGGTGGCGACCGCGTCGTCGGGCCCGAGGTGGGCGGTGACGAGCACGTGGTCGGCCGCGGCGAGCGTCAACGGCGCGGTGCGGTGGTCGCCCGAGGCATCCGCAGCCTCTGGACGCAGCACGCCGGCGTCGAGCAGCCGGGCGGTGAGGCCCGCGATCGCGCCGCGGCCGAGGCCGGTCGCGGCGGCGAGCTCGCTCCGGGTCGCCGGCCCGTGGTCGACCAGGTGGTCGACGAGGCGCGCGGACTGCTCGCGATGCACCTCGTCGAGCGGGCCGGTGGTGGTGGGAACTGAGGTCTCGCCGGCCGTAGTCATGTGAGAAGCATGCGTGCAACGGGGCCTCCGGGTCACGTACCCCAATCGGGGGACACGACCCGAAGGCCCCGCTGCAGTGGTCGAACTAGATGTCGAGGATCGGTCGCACGCTCGCGTAGCCGTCGGCCACGACGGTCGAGGGCGTGTCGTAGACCTTCGTCTCACGGGCGGCCGCGGTGTACCGCGGCCAGCCGGGCTCGCCCGTCGTGATGAACGAGACGGCGCCGCCGTGCACCTCGTCGGCGAGCTGCTGCGGCGGGTTCGGCCCGGCGAGCTCGGTGATCTTGATCGAGTCGAGGCAGTCGAAGAAGAACGGCACGTCGATGCAGTGCTCGGCGAAGCCGAACGTGCCCGACGGCCACGAGAACCGGTACACCCAGGTGGGCGCATCGCCGCGCAGGGCGACGATCTTGATCAGGGCGGTGCGGAACATGCGGTCGGTGAGGAACCGGCCCGCGATGAACGCGGTGCCCTTGCGGGCGACCTCGGCGTTGGCCGCGAGGTAGGGCTTCAGCTCGGGCTTCGGCATGCCGAGCTTCTTCAGCATCATCCCCTTCGGGATCCAGCGGAGCTTCTTCTCGGCCTCGGCGAAGGCCATGGTGAACTCGTCGTCGGTCGCGCCGATGACGAGCGGCTTGTCGGCGCCGACTCCGGCCGCGAGCGACTCCTTCGTCGAGCGGGTCAGCAGCTCGCCGTCGATGGAGGGACCGAGGGCCAGGCCCTCCTTGATCATGCTCTCGAGCGAGTCGGGGCCGAGCTCGGTCGCCTTCTTCTGCAGCTCGAGGATGCGGTCCTCGCTGAGGCTCGAGAACCCGGCGACCGTGGGCTCGACGCCCGCCGCCGCCGCGAGCTCGCGGCCGAACTTCTCGCCGCGCGCGGGCGTGACGTCGGCGAGGGCGCCCGAGATCGCGTAGACGCCCTGGAAGAGGTGCTGCGCCGACTCCATGCCGAGCAGCGTGAGCACGGCGCCGCCGCCGGCCGACTGGCCGGCGATGGTCACGCGCGACGGGTCGCCGCCGAACGACGCGATGTTCTCCTGCACCCACTCGAGGGCGAGGAGCCAGTCGCGCACGCCGCGGTTCGACGGGGCGTCGGAGATCCATCCGAAGCCGTCGAAGCCGAGGCGGTACGAGATCGTCACGGTCACGACGCCGTCGCGGTTGAAGCGCCCGCCGTCGTACCAGAGGCTCGCGGGCGAGCCGGCGAAGAAGCCGCCGCCGTGGATCCAGACCAGCACCGGCAGCGCCGCGTCGGTCGCCGGCGCCGGAGTGAAGACGTTGACGTTCAGCGTCGACTCGCCGGGCACGCTCGGTTCGGGGATGAGCGTCACGCCGGGGTCGCCGCGCTGCGCCGTCGCGCCGAACTCCAGCGCGTCGCGCACGCCCTCCCACGGCGCCTTCGGCACCGGAGCGGCGAAGCGCAGTTCACCGACGGGGGCCTCGGCGAAGGGAATGCCGAGGAAGGCGGCCGAAGCGGATGCCTCGCCGGGCTCGCCGCGCCAGGAACCGCGAACGCGGCCCGCGGTGGTGTCGACCTCGACGAAGGTGCCGATGCTGGTCTGGGTCATGGGGTGGTGCTCCTAACGAACGCTCTTGATGGGGATGAGGGCAACGCCGGCCAGGATGACGCAGATCATCCCGAAGACGAACAGTGCGGGATAGCCGCCGAGCGATCCGATGAGGATACCGGCGATGGCGGGGCTCATGGCCTGCGGGATGTTGGTCGCGACGTTGAGGATGCCAAGGTCCTTGCCCGCGGCGCTTCCTCCTCCGGGCAGCACCTCGGTCATGAGCGCCGTGTCGCAGGCCATGTAGAGACCGAAGCCGAACCCGTTGATGAGCCCCATGATGAGCATGCCCGTGACGGTCGGCATGATGAGGGGGAAGGCGAGGCCGACGACCATGATCGCGGATGCCGCGTAGATGAAGACCTTGCGACGGCCGAGCTTGTCGCTGAGCCAGCCGCTGAACGCGATCGCGATGAGGGTCGTGACGGCGCCGGCGATGCTCAGCAGCACCGTCGTGTCGACGGCCTCCTTCTCGGAGAGGCCGATGTAGTCGGTCAGCAGGTACAGCTGGAAGGCGAAGATGACGAAGTACCCGAGGATGAACAGGAATCGTGCCGTGAACGCCCAGGCGAAGTCGGGGTGCTTGCGCGGGTTGATCCAGAAGCCGGCGAAGAACGCCTTCCAGCTCCACGGCGGCACGACGGCGTCCTTCGACGAGAAGTCGCGGTTGAGGAGCACGAACAGCAGCGACACGACGAGCACGGTGACGCCGAAGACCGTGTAGCCGACGCCGACACTGTCGGCGAACACGCCGGCGAGGATGACGCCGACGACGCCGCCGAGCATCGTGCCGATGCCCATCATCGAGGAGGCGATGCCGCGACGGTCGCGCGGGAAACGGTCGGGGACGATCGCCGTGAGCGGCCCCTGCAGTGCGTTGAGCGAGAACTGGATGACGACCCAGAAGATGCAGATCCAGGCGATCGAGGTGAGGCTGCCGAGGCCGGCGAGGAAGATCGCTCCGATCGCGGCTCCGATGATCATCCAGGGGGCGCGACGGCCGAGCTTCGAACGCGTGCGGTCGCTGAACGCCCCGACGAGGGGCTGGGCGAAGAGCACGAACACGAAGGACACGGTCGAGACGATCGCGAGGTTGGCGACCTTGGCTTCGGGGTCGATGCGGCCGACCTGCAGCGGGAGCAGGATCGAGATGAGGCCCGAGTAGGTCGCGAACAGCACGAGCGACGTGATCGCGATCGAGGGCAGCAGTCGGCGGTTCGCCGGCGGGCTCTGCGGCGGCTCGCCCGGGACGGGGCCGGTGGCGGAGATCGCGCCGGTGGGTGCGACGAGGATGGCGGGGTCGCCTGCGGCGGGGGGCTGTGTGGACAAAGATGGCTCCTCTTCGTTGAGAACTGCCGGGTGTTGGGCGCGCTCACTCGCGCGAAAACCGAATGGCGCTCGGCAATGAGTATGCGCCGATTCGTCTGAGAATTCAACCGTTGAACTCAACGTCGGACGAACGTCGGGGATCCGGGGCCGCGCGCAGGGTCAGACGCCGAGGCGGTCTGGGGCGGCGAGGAGCCGGTCGCGAGCGGCCCACGCCGCTCCGAGCAGGGCCGCGTCGGCCCCGAGTTGCCCGGCCACCACGGCGGGGATCGCGGGCGCGCCCCCACGCGACATGGCGAGCGTCGGACGATTCGAGCGGAACGCGTGCTCGATCGATGCGGTGTGCTCCGCCCAGAACCCGCCGATCACGATGGCCTCGGGATCGGTCGCCATCGAGAGCACCTGGAGCGAGCGCGCGATCCACGGGAGGGCGTCGGCCCAGGCCGCAGCTGCAGGGGTCCCTCCGGCGGTGATCTGCGACGAGAGCTCGTCGACCGCCGCGGCGAGGCCGCGCTCGGCGACGAGATCGGCGAGGCCGGCCCGCTCGAGCAGCACGTCGGGGCCGGCGACGGTCACGAGGCATCCGCGTTGACCGCAGTCGCAGAGCTCGCCGTCGGGCACGATGACGATGTGGCCGAGCGCTCCGCCCACCCCGTGGGCGCCGCCGACGAGTCGCCCGTTCGAGAGGATCGCACCGCCGATGCCCGAGTTGCTCTTGATGTAGAGCAGGTGCTCGGTGCTCGCCAGGATCGCGCGCTCCGCCACCGCGGCGAGCCAGGCGTCGGATTCGAGGTTCATCGACCCGGGAAGGGACGGGAGGCGTGAGCGCAGTCCGCCGAGCACGTCGACCTCGCCCCACCCGAGATCGGTGTCGGCCAGCACGACGGGCGGTTCGCCGCCGACCGGGGCGAAGACGACGACCGGCATCTCGACCACTCGGCGACCGAGGTCGGAGGCGGCGTCGAGCGCCTCGGCCACCACCTCGGCGAGCACGTCGAGCACGGCGTCGGGGTCGCCCATCGGGCGGCCGTGCCGTGCGGAGGCCCGGAACAGCTCGTCACCGGCGAGCGTCGTCAGCAGTGCACTGGCGGTGTCGGCGTCGACCTGCGCGACGAGCACGGCGATGTCGGATGCCGCGAGCTCGAGCCTCGCCATCGGGCGGCCCGTGCCGGTCGCCACCGGATCGGTCTCGCGCAGCACACCTGCCTCGGAGAGCGCCGCGACGAGCGCGGTCACCGCGCCGCGCGTGAGCCCGGTCGCCTCGGCGATCTCGCTGCGCGCGCTCGGGCCGGCGCGCACGAGGTGCTCGAGCACCAATGCGAGATTGTGCCGGCGCACATCGCCGGAGACGAGCGAGCGGGGCAGCCGGAGCATCCGCTCAGGCCTTGCGCGTGATGAGGTGCCAGAGGTAGGCGATGTGCTCGGACATGTCGATCGAGGGGTCGAGCATCCACTGCGTCTGCATGCCGTCGGCGGCCGCGAGGAAGAGGTTGCCGATGCGGTCGAGGTCGAGGTCGGGGTCGAGGCGGCCGGCCGCCTGCTCCTCGCGGAGCATGCCGTTGAAGAGGGCTCGGAACTGCACGTAGCGCTCGACGAAGAACTCGTGGGCCGGGTGGTCGGCGTCGCCGGCCTCGGTCGAGAGCTGGGCGTACAGCTGCACGAGGCCCGGCACCTCGCTGTTGTGCCGGATCACCTCGAAGAACACCTCGATCGGCTGCGCGACCTCGATGTCGAACGCGGCGGCGTCGACCTGGTCGCGCTTGCGGAGGATCTCCTGGAAGAGCTCCTCCTTCGACGAGAAGTAGTGGAGGAGGCCGGCCTGGCTGAGGCCCACGGCTTCGGCGAGTTCGCGCACGCTCGTGCGCCGGTAGCCGTTGCGCGCGATGACGTCGAGCGCCGTGGTGAGGATCTCCTCGCGCTTCGCGACGCCCTTCGCATATGAACCTCTGCGTGCCATACGTGAATGCTAGTCGCTTGCGATTGAAAACCGAGCGATGTATGGTTTTGCCACCCGCCTCGGTGCCGAGGCTCTGAAAGGACCGCACATGACAACGGCGTCGACCCCCCAGCCTGCAGCCGACCCACGCCTCGACGAACCCGAGGAGGCCCTCGCCTTCATCGAGGACGCCGCGGGCAACGAGGATCCGCCCACCCCGATCAAGGGCGTGCGCCGCCTGATGGGCTGGATCATCCCCGCGAACCTCGGCATCTTCCTCATCTGGGGAGCGGTGCCGGGAATCCTGCTCCCTCGGCAGGTCGAGACGATGTTCGGCGAGGCCGACAAGGTCGCGAACCTCGCGATCGTGATGACGATCGGCGCGTTCTTCTCGATGCTCGCGCAGCCGATCGCCGGTCAGATCTCCGACCGCACGCGTTCGCGGTTCGGCCGCCGCGCGCCGTGGATCTTCATCGGTTCGCTCGCGGGCGGGCTCTCGCTCGTCGGGCTGATGTTCGCCGACAGTCTCGTCGGCGTGGTCATCGCGTGGACTCTCGTGCAGGTCACCTACAACTTCGCGCAGGGCCCGCTCAGCGCCGTCATGCCCGATCGCGTGCCGGTCAAGCGTCGCGGCACGTTCGCCACGCTCTCGGGCATCGGACTCATGGTCGGCGCGCTCGGCGGCCAGATCGTCGGCTCGATGTTCTACGACAGCCTCGCCGCCGGCTACATCACGTTCGCAGTGATCTCGCTCGTCACGCTCTCGCTGTTCATCGTCTTCAACCCCGACTACTCGTCGAAGGACCTCGAACTCGAGCGCTTCAAGCTCGGCGACTTCCTCCGCACCTTCTGGGTCAGCCCGATCAAGCACCCCGACTTCTTCTGGGCGTTCACCGGCCGCCTCCTGCTCTACACGGGTTACTTCGCCGTCACCGGCTACCAGCTCTACCTCCTCACCGACTACTTCGGTGTCGAGCGCCCGCAAGACGTCATCCCCGTGCTCGGACTCATCAACCTCGCCGGCATCCTGATCGCGACCATCGTCTCCGGGCCGCTCTCCGACAAGCTCGGCCGTCGCAAGATCTTCGTCTTCCTGTCGTCGGCCGTCACCGGCCTGGCCTTCCTCCTGCCGTGGGTCTGGCCCGACCTCACCGCCTGGATGATCATGACCTTCATCGCCGGCCTCGGCTTCGGCATGTTCCAGGCCGTCGACACCGCCCTCATGAGCGAGGTGCTGCCGTCGGCGAAGTCCTTCGCGAAGGACCTCGGCGTCGTGAACATCGCGGCGACCCTGCCGCAGACCCTCGCGCCCGGCGTCGCCGGCGCGATCGTGATCGCGTTCGGCTTCGAAGGGCTCTTCCCCGTCGCGATCGTGCTCTCGGTCCTCGGCGCGTTCGCCGTCTGGCCGATCAAGGCGGTGAAGTGATGTCGGATGCCACGTCAGCCTCGACCTCGACCGGCGCGACCGCGCCCGCAGCAGGCGAGCCGGCGGCATCCGCTGCCCGTCGCCCCCGCTGGCTGCTCGTCACCGGCCTCATCGGCATGGTGCTGTTCGTGCTCTTCGGCTTCTCGGTCGCCGCGAACCCGTCGAGCCCGTTCACGCAGGGCATCGACGACGCCTGGCGCGCACTCGTCGGTCTCGCCCCCGGCACCGGCGGCGAGACCTGGGCGCTGCCCATGCTCTTCCAGCACCTCGGCCAGATCCCCGGCGCGGTGCTCACGCTCCTGCTCATCCCGATCTGGCTGTTCGTGATCCGCCGCTGGCGTTCGGCGCTGTTCTTCCTCACGGCCGAGATCGTGGGCAGCTTCGGCGTCTCGCAGCTCACGAAGAACCTCGTCGACCGCCCGCGACCGGCCGATGACGTCGCCGCAGGGCTCTTCGGCCCGCTCGTCGAGGTCGACCACGGCTCGTTCCCCTCGGGGCACGCCGTGAGCGTCGGCATCCTGCTCATCGCGGTCGCCGCGCTGTTCCCGCCCGCGAAACGACTCGTCTGGTGGATCGTCGGCGCACTGCTCGTGGTCGGCATGATCTGGCAGCGCACGCTCATCAACGCGCACTGGCTCTCGGATGCACTGTTCGGCATCATCGGCGGGGCCTCCGCGACCCTCATCCTCTGGTGGGCGTTCGCGACACTGTTGCAGAAGGACTACGGAAAACCACTCTTCCGGCGGAGTATCGCAGCACCGGCAATCGAAGGAGCATCATGACGGACACCCTGAACACCACCGGCACCGGCCTCGACGCCCCCGCCGCCGACATCGTGGCGGGCCTCACCGTCGAGGAGAAGGCATCGCTCACGAGCGGCGCGAGCTTCTGGACGACGCAGGGCGTCGAGCGCGCCGGCATCCCCGCGATCGTGCTCACCGACGGCCCGCACGGCGTGCGCCTGCAGAAGGGCAGCGCCGACCACCTCGGCATCGGCGACAGCGTGCCGGCCACCTGCTTCCCGCCCGCCGTGGCCCTCGGCTCGACCTTCGACCCCGAGCTGCTCGAGCGCGTCGGCACGGCCCTCGGTGAAGAGGCCCGCGCCGAAGGCGTCGGCGTGCTGCTCGGCCCGGGCGTCAACATCAAGCGCTCGCCGCTCTGCGGCCGCAACTTCGAGTACCTCTCCGAGGACCCGATCATCTCGGGCGTGCTCGGCGCTGCGCTCGTCAACGGCCTGCAGTCGCAGGGCGTCGGCGGTTCGCTCAAGCACTTCGCGGCGAACAACCAGGAGCACGACCGCATGTCGTCGTCGAGCGACGTCGACCCGCGGCCGCTGCGCGAGATCTACCTGCGCGGCTTCCAGCGCGTCGTCGAAGACGCGCAGCCGTGGACCGTCATGTGCTCGTACAACCGCCTGAACGGCGTCTACACGAGCGAGGACCCGTGGCTGCTGAACACGGTGCTCCGCGACGACTGGGGCTTCGAAGGCCTCGTCGTCAGCGACTGGGGAGCCGTCAACGACCGCGTCGTGGGCCTGCCCGCCGGTCTCGACCTCGAGATGCCGTCGTCCGACGGCCGTTCGGCGGCGAAGCTCCTCGCTGCAGTGGCCGACGGCTCGCTCGACGAGTCGGCGCTCGACGTCGGTGCCCGCCGCGTCGTCGAGCTCGTGCAGAAGGCCGTCGACGGGGCGCGCCCTTCGACAGGCTCAGGGAGCGAAGGGTACGACGTCGACGCGCACCACGCACTCGCCCGCGAGGCCGCAGGTCGCGGCGCCGTGCTGCTGAAGAACGACGACGCGATCCTGCCGCTCGACGCGTCGGCCTCGGTCGCCGTCATCGGTGCGTTCGCCGAGAAGCCGCGCTACCAGGGCGCCGGCTCGTCGCTCATCAACCCGACGAAGCTCGACAACGCGCTCGACGCGATCACCGAGTACGCCGGTCAGGACAACGTGGCCTTCGCCGCCGGATTCACGACCGACGGTTCCGACGGCGCCGCCCTCGTGGCCCCCGCCGTCGAGCTCGCCGCGTCGAAGGACGTCGTCGTGCTGTTCCTCGGCCTGCCGGGATCGTACGAGTCCGAGGGCTTCGACCGCGAGGACCTGCACCTGCCGGCCGAGCAGCTCGCGCTGCTCGAGTCGGTCGTCGCGGCCAACCCGCGCACCGTCGTCGTGCTCGCCAACGGCGGCGTCGTCGAACTGCCGTTCGCCGATGACGTGCCCGCGATCCTCGAGGGCTGGCTCGGCGGCCAGGCCGGCGGCTCGGCCATCGCCGACGTGCTCTACGGCGCCGTCAACCCGTCGGGCCGTCTCGCGGAGACCATCCCGGTGAAGCTGGCCGACACCCCCGCGTACCTGAACTTCCCGGGCGACTTCGGTCACGTGCGCTACGGCGAGGGCCTCTTCGTGGGCTACCGCTGGTACGACGCGCGCGACGCAGAGGTGCGCTACCCGTTCGGCCACGGTCTGTCGTACACGTCGTTCGGCTACTCCGACCTGTCGGTGGCAGCGGATGCTTCGGGCCTCACGGTGCGCGTCACGGTGACGAACACCGGCGACCGCGCCGGCCGCGAGGTCGTGCAGGTCTACACGGGCCTCGCCGCCTCGGGCGTGCAGCGTGCACCGCGTGAGATCAAGGCCTTCGCGAACGTCGCCCTCGAGGCCGGCGAGTCGCGTGAGGTCGAGATCGCCGTCCGCGATGAAGACCTCGCGTACTGGGACGTCCGCGTCGACCGCTGGGTCGTCGAGCCCGGCGCCTACAGCGTCGAGGTCGGCGCGTCGAGCCGCGACATCCGTCTCAGCGCCGTCGTCGAGGTCGAGGGCGAGCAGGTGCGGATCCCGCTCTCGCTCGAGTCGTCGATCGCCGAGCTCGCGGCCGACCCGATCGCCGGTCCGATCGTCATGCAGGCGATGGGTTCGTTCGCCTCGGGCATGGCCGACACCGACATCTTCGACGAGGGCGGCCTCGACAAGATGATGGCGTCGTTCCCGATCGGCAAGCTCGCCGGCTTCCCGGGCGTTCCCGTGACGCCCGAGCAGATCCAGCAGCTGATCGACCTGTCGAACTCGCAGCGCGGCTAGCCCGACTGCAGCACCTCACGAACGGCCGTCCCTTCCGAGGGGCGGCCGTTCGCCGTCGCTGCGGTCGCGCGATGGAGCAGTCGCACAGGCACCGCGGCGAGAATGGGCCGATGTCCGTGATCGTGCCAGTCGAACGCGCCGCGCCCAACGCCTCGTCGACGCCGCCGGTTCGGCGCCGACGCGTCGGGCTCGCCCGGATCACCGCCCTGCTCGGCGCTGCGCTCGTGTTCCTGCTGGTGTTCCACACGACGGTGCCGGATGTCGCGGGCCTCGGCCTCGTGGTCGACACGGCGCTGCCATGGCTCGGGCTCGCGGTGCCGCTGCTGCTCGTCGGTGCGTTCGTCGCGAGGAGCCGGGCGGCGATCGCCACCGCCGTGCTGTCGGCGCTCGTCTGGGGCATCGTGTTCGTGCCGTCGATGGTGCCGCTGTCGTGGACGGCGGCCGCCCCCTCGGACTCGAGCCTCACCGTGGCGAGCCAGAACGTCGAGGCCGGCTCCGGCACGGCAGCCGACTCCGCCGCGGCACTGGCCGCCACGGGCGCCGAGGTGGTCGCGCTGCAGGAGATGGACGCCGAGTCCCGCGACGCGGCCGGTTCGGTGCTCGACGCGATCTACCCCTACCGCTACGGGGTCGGCACGGTCGGCGTCTGGAGCGTCTTCCCGATCGAGAACGCCCAGATGCTCGACCTCGGGCTCGGCTGGAAGCGGGGGCTGGCCGCCGACCTCGAGACGCCGAGCGGGCCGGTGAGCATCTACGTCGTGCACGCGGCATCCGCTCGACCTGCCGCCCATGACGAACGCGACGCCATGCTCGCGAACCTCGCCGATCACCTGGCCCGCGACGAGAACGACCGGGTGATCGCGATCGGCGACTTCAATGCTGGCTCGTCGGACCGAGCGCTCGGCGCCGTCACCGCCCAGCTCTCGGAGGCGAACCAGAGCGAGGGCGGGTTCGGGTTCACGTGGCCGGCCGTGGCGCCGGTGGTGCGACTCGACCACGTGTTCCAGCGCGGCATGGAGGTCGTGTCGAACACGACGGTGGCGGCAGGGGGCGGCGACCATCTCGCCGTGGTCGCGACGCTGGATCTCCAGTGACGGCACACGCCGGCCGCGCGGGTGCTGCCTAACCGGTCGGCAGGAGCCCGTCGACGAGCGCGTCGACGATGTCGTCGGTCGAGGTCTCGGGGTCGAGCGGCGTCGTGAGCCGGTCGAGCAGCAGGCCGTCGATCGCGTAGTGGAACAGCGCGATCTCGTGTCGGCCGCCGGGCAGGCCCGCCGCCGTGTTGAACGCGACGTCGCCGTCGAATCCTGCGCGCTGCCAGGCGCCGAGCACGGCGGCGAGTTCGGGGCGCCGGGTGCTCTCGAGGCGGAGCTCGAAGAGTGCGAGCGTCACCTCGCGTTCGGTCGTGAGCCGGCGCACGATGTCGCGCAGGTAGTCGGCGAAGAGGGCGCGGTTCGGCGTCTCGACGGCACGCCGCGCGAGGTCCTCCTCGGTCGGGGCGAGGCGCTCGCCGATGCGTTCGACCAGCCCGGCGATGAGCGCCTCTCTGCTGCGGAAGTAGTTGGACGTCGTGCCCGTCGGCGCACCTGCCGCCTCGTCGATCGCGCGGTGGGTGAGGCCGCGTGAGCCCTCCCGGGCGAGCACGCCCAGGCCCGCATCGGCGAGCATCCGTCGTCGCTCATCGTTCTTCGCCATGCCTCATGCTAGCGCAACCACTACAGGTGATGTAGTCTCCCAATCACTACAGAAGTTGTGATTGGAGCGCCCATGCGAGAACTCGTCTATTACGTCGCCGTCAGCCTCGACGGCTACATCGCCGGCCCCGCCGGTGAGTTCGACGCCTTCCCCGTGGAGGGCGATCACATGCACCACCTCAACACGCGGTTCGCCGATGCCGTGCCGACGCATATCGCGGACGTGCTCGGCATCGAGCCGACCGGCTCGATGTTCGACACCGTCGTCATGGGGTGGAACACCCTGGCGGTCGGCCTCCCGACCGTGCCGAGTCCGTACCGCCATCTTCGGCAGTTCGTGTTCTCGCGAACACGCGGCGAGGCCGACATCCCGGGGGAGCATCCGAATCTGACGCTCACCGGCGAGGATCCGGTCGAGGTCGTGCGGCGGCTGAAGGCCGAGCCGGGCGCGTCGATCTGGCTCTGCGGCGGGGGATCGCTCGCCACCGTGCTGGCCGATGAGATCGACCGTCTCGTGCTGAAGCGCAGCCCGCTGCTCTTCGGCGACGGGATTCCGCTGTTCGCACCGGGGGCGTACCGTCCGCGCGCCTTCGAGGAGGTCGGCACGACGGCGTTCGAGTCCGGTGTCGTCGTCTCCGAGTACGTGCGCCGGCCTTCGGCGTAGTCGACACGGCGGGCGGCATCGCCGGATTCGATGGAGCGCGGTCCGCAACCCCCTTGCCGCGGATTCCGCGATCGCGTAGACCCGGAGGTGTCCGCGATGCGGCTGCGGACCGCGTGATCGGGAGGAGAGGCCATGACCGTGGGATTCCGTGGGAAGCGAGACCGCCGAGAGCGAGCAGCGCTGGCAGTCATCGAGGCGAAGCGCGCCGAGCGCGAGACGCAGAAGCTCGCGCGACGGCTCTCGTCGGCGGCACGCGCCGAGCTCCAGGAGATCGCCGCCTCGGTGCACGAGGAGATCCTCCGGGCGGGGCGCGAGGTCCAGCGACGCCCCGGTCGGGCGCAGCGACGGGCCGGGCGCGCGGAGGCTCGCCTCGCACGGGCATCGCTCGGGACGCCGGCCGGCGGACGTGGCGATGCCGGTCGGCGGGTGGGTGCGAGCGGAGCGGATGCCGCGAAAGCGCGCTCCAGGATGATCAAGCGCCGCCGCGCCGAAGCCAAGCAGGCCCAGCAGATGGCGAAGATCGTCGCGGCGCAGATGGCGGTCGCCGCAGCCGTCACGTCCACCGACGCGTCGAAGAGCTGATGCCGAGAGGACGCGTGTCGTCGTATTCGCGCGTTTGGAAGCGACGACATGAGTCCTCTCGGCAGGCGAGGGAACGGGGAGAGCGGAGCGGGGAGCAGCGGGAGACGCGAACGCCGCGCCCTTGCGGGGGTGGCTGCGCGGGGTTACCGTGACTCGTAACGACGGGTGCCGGCGCGCCGTCGGGCGTGAGCCGTGCCGCCGTCAGGCTGGACGGGGCCATGACGATCTCCGCTTCGCTCGATCTCGGTCGAGCAGCGTTCGCCGAGCACCAGTGGCAAGCGGCGTCCGAGGCGCTGACGCGTGCCGACCACGAGGCTGCGCTCGCCCCGGCCGATCTCGAGCGGCTGTCGACGGCGATGCTGCTCCTCGGACGCGACGCCGAGGGCATCGACATCGCCACGCGGGCGCACGAGGCCTCGCTCGAGGTCGCGGATGTCGCGGGCGCGGCCCGGATCGCGACCTGGATCGGCATCTACCTCATGGGCAAGGGCGACGACGCCCGGGGCAACGGCTGGCTCGCCCGCGCACGGCGGATCGCCGAGACGACGGAGGCCGGCGCCGAGTCCTCGGATGCGCTCCTGCTCGTCGCCGCTGCACTCGACGACCTCTACTCGGGAGAACCCGCGCGAGCGGCGAGCACCTTCGCTGAGGCGTTCGCGATCGCCGAACGCGTGCACGACCGGGATGCGACCGCGCTGGCGCAGCTCGGTCAGGGCCAGGCGCGGCTGATGCTCGGTGATCCGGTCGGCGGGCTCGCGCTGCTCGACGAGGCGATGGTCGCCGTCACCGCGGGGGAGATCTCGCCCGTGGCATCCGGTGTCGTCTACTGCTCGGTCATCAACACCTGCCACCTGGCCTTCGACGTGCGCCGGGCGCAGCAGTGGACGATCGCGCTCGATCGCTGGTGCGGCGACCGGCCCGAGATGGTGATGTTCAGCGGGCAGTGCCAGGCGCACCGGGCCGAGCTCTACCAATTGCACGGGGCGTGGGGCGATGCGGTCGCGGCGGCGCGGGTCGCCCAGGATCGGGTGGCGCGCGGCGACTGGACCGGGTCGTTCGGGGCGTGGTACCAGGAGGGCGAGGTGCTTCGCCTGCGCGGCGACTTCGACGCGGCCGAGCGCGCCTTCCATCGCGCGGCCGAGACCGGGTACCCGGCGCAACCCGGAATCGCGCTCCTGCGACTCGCGCAGGGGAGGATCCGCCTCGCGCGGTCGAGCATCGACGAGGCGGCCGAGCAGGCCGACCCAGCGACCAGGCGGGGGCTGCTCGCCGCCCTCGTCGAGATCGACCTCGCGGCCGGCGACCTCGTGGCGGCCAGGCGGGTCGCCGATGAACTGACCGCCGCCGCCTCCGTCGCGGAGATTCCGATGATGCAGGCGATCGCCGCGAGATCGGAGGCGGCCGTGCGACTCGAGGAGGGCGATGCACGCGGAGCGCTCCCGGCGCTGCGCAGCGCGTGGGCGTTGTGGCAGGAGCTCGACGCACCCTACGAGGCCGCCCGATGCCGGGTGCTCGCGGCGAAGGCCGCGCAGGCGCTCGGCGATGACGCGTCGGCCGCGATGGACCTGGAGGCGGCACGCGAGGTGTTCGACGCGCTCGGCGCGGTTCCCGACGTGCTGCGCGTCGACGAGCTGGCACGTCGATCGCCCGGGAGCCGGTCGACGCCCTTGACCGCTCGAGAGGTCGAGGTCGTTCGCCTCGTCGCCGAGGGCAAGACGAACCGTGTCATCGCCGGCCAGCTCTACCTCAGCGAGAAGACCGTCGACCGGCACCTCAGCAACGTGTTCGCGAAGCTCGGCATCTCGTCGCGCGCGGCGGCCACGGCCTACGCCTACGAGCACGCCCTGATGTGAGGTCGGGGGACGGATGCCCCGAGGGCGTGCGGCAGTGCTCCAGACGGATGTCCGGACGACTCCGAACCGACCTGCCGAATGGGGGATTCTCCCGATGCTGCAGGTCGGCGACCCTCGTACCGTCGGTTCCATGGATCTCGCCGTGTTCGCCGGCGTCGTATCGACCGGCCTCTTCGCCATGAGCTACCTGCCCATGCTGGTGAAGGCGGCGCGCACGAAGGACCTCACGTCGTACAGCCTCGGCAACCTCGCGATCACGAACGTCGGCAACGCCGTGCACTCGATCTACGTGTTCAGCCTGCCGCTCGGGCCGATCTGGTTCCTGCACGGCTTCTACCTGGTCGCCTCGCTGCTCATGCTGGTGTGGTTCCTGCGCTATCGCGCAGGACGGCACGGCGCACCGCGACGACAGGAGGGATCACCCGAGCACCCGCTCGAGCACGCGCCCGAGCGGGTGGACGAGGTCGTCGCGACTACTGCTTGACCGCGGCGGGCTTCGCAGCCTTGGTCGAGGCGGGCTTCGCAGCCCTGGTCGAGCTGCTCGCCGCGGACTTCGCTGCCGACCCGGCGGCACGCGGGGCGCGCACCGTCTTGGGCTTGGCCGAGACCGCCTGCTCCGCGGCATCCGTCATCGGCTTCGGCAGCGCCGTGAAGCGCGACAGCTGCGTGACGTGCTGCGGGCCGAGCTCGTCGAGCGTCGACACCTCGAGCAGCTTCATCGTGCGGGCGATCTGGGTCGAGAGGATCGAGATGGTCTTGTCGACGCCCTCGCGGCCGCCGGCCATGAGGCCGTAGAGGTACGCGCGGCCGATGAGCGTGAAGCGCGCGCCGAGGGCGACGGATGCCACGATGTCGGCGCCCGACATGATGCCGGTGTCGAGGTGCACCTCCATGTCGGAGCCGACCTCGCGCACGACGTGCGGCAGCAGGTGGAAGGGGATCGGCGCGCGGTCGAGCTGGCGCCCGCCGTGGTTGGAGAGCACGATGCCGTCGACGCCCTTGCCGGCGAGGATCTGCGCGTCCTGCACCGTCTGCACGCCCTTGACGACGATCTTGCCCGGCCACATGGCGCGGATCGTCTCGAGGTCGTCGAACGAGATGGTCGGGTCGAACATGCCGTCGATGAGCTCGCCGACGGTGCCGCCGGTCGAGGAGAGCGAGGCGAACTCGAGCTTCGGGGTCGTCAGGAAGTTGATCCACCACTCGGGGCGGGGGATCGCGTTGACGACGGTCGCAGGCGTGAGCTGCGGCGGGATCGAGAAGCCGTTGCGGGTGTCGCGCAGGCGCGCGCCGGCGACGGGGGTGTCGACGGTGAAGAAGAGGGTGTCGAAGCCCGCGGCGGCCGCGCGGCGCACGAGCTCGTACGACTTCTCGCGGTCGCGCATCACGTAGAGCTGGAACCAGTTGCGGCCGTTCGGGTTCGCGGCCTTCACGTCTTCGATCGAGGTCGTGCCCATGGTCGACAGGGTGAACGGGATGCCAGCGGCACCCGCAGCGCCGGCGCCCGCAGTCTCGCCCTCGGTCTGCATCATGCGCGTGAAGCCGGTGGGCGCGATGCCGAACGGCAGGGCGGTCGGGCCGCCGAGCACCTCGCGGCTCATGTCGACCTCGGGCACATTGCGCAGGATCGCCGGGTGGAACTCGATGTCCTCGAAGGCCTGACGGGCGCGCTTCAGCGAGATCTCGCCCTCGGCGGCGCCCTCGGTGTAGTCGAACGGCGCCTTCGGCGTGCGGCGCTTCGCGATGTCGCGGAGGTCGGCGATCGTGAGGGCCTTGTCGAGGCGACGCTGCTTCGCGTTCAGGGTCGGCGCCTTGAAGCGCATGAGCTCGGCGAGCTCCTTGGGGTTCGGGAACTGGCGCTGGACCATCGGTGCTGCTCTCTTTCGGTGCCGGTGAGATGACACGAATCGACCTTCGTGGGTGGGCGGAAGGTCGATTCGCGTCATCTCGGTGGGGTGTCGACGAACGTCTCGGCGTAGTAGCCCGAGATGTGGTCGTGGGTACGGGTGCGGGCGGATGCGGCATCCGCTCGCCTGATGGCCTCCACGATGCCGCGGTGCTCGCTGCGGAGGCGGGCGGAGGTCGTGTGCCAGTCGGTGATCGCGGCGACGCCCTCGAGGGCGTACCCCTCGATGCCGCTGCGGAGGCCGGCCATCGTCGCGGTGATCACCTGGTTGCCGGATGCCTCGGCGAGGGCGAGGTGGAAGGCGGCGTCGAGGGCGAGGAACTCGGTCGGCGCGAGGTCGGGGGAGTCCATGGCGTCGAGCAGCAGCTCCGCCGGGGCGAGGTCGGGTGCCGGCGCGTCGGCGTTCGTTGCTGCGGCCGCGGCCGTGTTCGCCTCCGCCTCGGCGAGATCGCCGGCGACCGAGGTCTCGAGGATGAGCCGGGTGCGCACGATGTCGGCGACGGGGAACCCGCTCGCCGCGACCTGCAGCCGCATGAGCGCGGACATGCCGCCGCCGGGAGTCGCGATGATGATCGCGCCCGAGTTCGGGCCGGAGCCCGCGGCGGTGCGGATGAGCCCGAGCACCTCGAGCACGCGCAGCGCCTCGCGCACGCTCGAACGGCCGACGCCGAGCTCGGCCGAGAGGGCGCGCTCGCCGGGCAGCCGGTCGCCGGGGCGCAGGGCGCCCTCGAGCAGTTGCGTCTCGATGTGCTCGAGCACGGTGCGCCAGGCGCGCGGGGTGTCGGATGTCTCAGCGCCCATGCCGATCGTCCTCTCCGCGCGTCTGTGGTCTGACCACACTAGCATGTGTGGTCAGACCACAGGGATCGCCGGCGCTCGCGGCGGCTACGGGACGATGATCGCCCGGCCGCGCAGCGTGCCGTCGTGCAGGCGTCGGTACGCCTCGGGGGCCTCGTCGATCGGGAACACCTCGGTCTCCACCTTCACGAGCCCGGCGCGGGCCAGGTCGAACACCTCGAACAGCTCGGCGCGCGAACCCCAGTAGGGGGCGCGAACCGTCGAGTCGTAGGGGGCGCCGAGCATGCCGACCGGCAGCATGCCGGCACCGACGCCGACGATCACGTGGTCGCTCTCGACGCCGGCGACGCTGCGGCCGAGGTCGATGGTCGGCTGGATCGCGACGAAGTCGAACACCGCCGTGACCGGGCGCCCGCCGGTGGCCTCGCGGATCCGCTCGGCGGCATCGGCGTCGGAGGCGAACGCGTGGTGCGCGCCCACCTCGCGGGCGAGTGCGAGCTTCTCCTCGCCCAGGTCGAGTGCGATGACCGTCGACGGCGTGATCGCTCGGAGGATCTGGATCGCCACGTGGCCGAGGCCGCCCGCGCCGATGACGACGGCGGTCGTGCCCGGCACGAGCTTCGGCAGCGACATCTTGATCGCGTGGTACGGCGTGAGGCCCGCGTCGGTGAGCGCGACGTTCTGCACCGGGTCGAGGTCGCCGAGGGGCAGCAGGTGCCGGTCGCTGCGCACGATCATGTACTCGGCCATCGCGCCGGGGGCGCCGAGCCCGGGAGGGGCGATGCCGAGTTCGACGGCGCGCTCGCAGTAGTTCTCCTTGCCCTGGGCGCACTGGTAGCAGCGGCCGCAGCCCTGCGGGCCGTAGACCGCGACGGAGTCGCCGATCGCGACGCCGGTGACGCCGTCGCCGAGCTTGTCGACGATGCCGGCGCCCTCGTGGCCGAGCGTGAGCGGCAGGCCGTAGGTGTACTGCTCCTCGGTCAGGCCCATCACGAAGCTGTCGGAGTGGCAGGCGCCCGCGGCGGTCACCTTCAGGCGCACCTCACCCGGCCCCGGTTCCGGAACCTCGATCTCGACGACCTCCGGTGATCCGCCGATGGTCCGATACTGCACCGCCTTCATGGCACCCTCCCGTTCGCGACCGGCGTCCAGTACGCCGGACGATCCCAGTCTTCTCCCCGGGCCTGAACGGTGTCGGTGAACGACGGCGAGCGGATGCCGCGGGGTCAGTCCTTCGTCGGGCGGATGCGCACGCGACCCCGGCCGGTCTCGTCGAGCTCGACCACGCCGCCGCGCGACTTCAGGAAGTCGGTGAACGAGGCGAACCCGAGTCGGCGTTCCTGGAAGCTCGGGTCCATGCGCATCATCTGGTTCTTCACGGTGCTCGACGACTGCCACTCCTCGTCGTTCTTGGCATGGAGCAGCTCGAGCGCTTTGAGCAGCAGGCGGCTGGGGTTGCGCGGACTGCCTCCTGCGGTGTCGTCGGCCGGCGCGTGGTCGGTCGGGGCGACGAACTGCAGCGCCCTGGCCGAGGCGCGCTTGGCCGGCGGTTCGGGTGCCTCTGCGGGCTCGGCCGTCTCGGCCGGCGCCGTGGCCGAGGCATCCGCGACCGACTTCGTGGTGGCACGGCGGCGGCGGGTCGGGGCCTTGGTCGAGGCATCAGCGGCCGGTTCCGTCGCACCGTCGGTCGCCGTGGCGTCGGCCGGCTCCGCCGCGGCCTTCGCCCGCGTTCGGCGCCCGGTCGTCGGCGCGGCCGCGGGCTCGGCGGCGCTCGCCGCGGCATCCGCCGCCTCGTCGTCGGTGACCGCGGCATCGGTCGCGAGCAGGGTGTCGTAGTCGGCGTACTCGTCGCAGGCTGCGGTGAGCGCCCGGCTCGTGCCGCCCGCGACGCCGATGCCGACGACGTAGCGCCCGAGGCGCTTGGCCTTCTGCGCGAGTGCGACGTAGTCGGAGTCGCCGGCGACGATCACGATGTGGGTGAGGTCGTCGATGCGGAACATGTCCTCGACGGCGTCGACGGCCAGGCGGATGTCGGCGCCGTTCTTCGTCGCGGAGAGCGGGAACAGCTGCACGAGGTCGACGGCGCGGTCGATGAGCTGACCGCGGTAGCTCGCGTTCACGGGAGTCGACCAGTCGGCGTAGGCGCGGGCGATCGCGATCGTGCCGAAGGTCGCCGCGAAGTCGAGCACGGCGTCGACGTCGACCGTCGCCTCGGCGAGCTTCTTCGCCGTCTCCGATCCGGCGGCGGGCGCCTTGCTCGTCGAGGTGTCCTTGCGGTAGGCGCTGACCCTGCGCGAGCCTGGGTCGCCGTGCAGCTGGTCGTAGCGCGAGATCACGATGTTGTCGAAGTCGAAGTACAGGGCCACGCGGGGTTCTGCCGAGACGGGCATGAAGACCTTCCATCGGGGGTGTGTCTCCGATGCTACGCCCGTGGGCTGTGCGAGAACCGGAGGCACTCCCCGCGACGTCGTCAGGCGGATGCCGCGACGAGCTCGCCCTCGGCACGAACCCCTGCGGCGTCGAGCACGCCCAGGAACGCCTTCATCCACGTTCCGTTGTCGGGCCAGGCGCGCGAGGTGACGAGGTTGCCGTCGACCACGCCGCCGCCGTTCTCGAAGACGCCGCCCACGACCTCCACGTCGATCGCCAGCTCGGGGTAGATCGACGAGGTGCGACCGGCGAGCACGCCGGCGGCCGCGAGCAGCAGCGGGCCGTGGCAGGTGGCAGCGACCGGGGCATCCGTCGCGAAGAAGTGGCGCACGATGCGCTTGGCGTCCTCGTTGTTTCGCAGGTACTCGGGCGCGCGGCCGCCGGGGATCACGATCGCTGCGTAGTCGGCCGGGTCGACGTCGGCGAGCGCGACGTCCGCCGGCCAGGTGTGGCCGAGCTTCTCGGTGTAGGTGTCGAAGCCGTCGACGAAGTCGTGCACGACGAACTGCAGCTTGCGAACCTCGGGCGCGCCGATGTGCACCTCGAAGCCCTCCTCCTTCAGCCGCTCGTACGGGTAGAGCACCTCGAGCGTCTCGGCGGCGTCGCCGGTGATGATGAGGATCTTGGTCATGAGGGGTACCTCCGGTGGTACTTCGCTGTACGGATGCCGCGGGTCGGCGACTCGGGCGGGTCGCCGCGTCTGCGTCGACGGGGCAACTCTGCGCCGCCGATCGGCTCGTGTCACACCGCGTTCGCACTATGTGCGAAACGGCTCCGAATCCGCCGCGCTCGCCGCAGTGCAGCCATGTCGCGGGGCGGGTGCCGGGCGTAGCATCGGGGCATGAGCGCAGAGGAGCGCCACGGCGGCGCGGGCATCCAGTCGGCCGAGCGCGTGCTGCGCATCCTCGAACTCGTCGGTGCGGCGCCCACCGGGCTCACGGCCGCCGAGATCGCCCAGCGGCTCGGACTCGGCCAGTCGACCACCTACCGCCTGCTCGCGACGCTGCACCGGCAGGACTACCTCGCGAGGCAGTCGGGCGAGCACCGCTACATCCTCGGCCGCACGGTCGACCAGCTCGGGCGGGCGCTCCAGTACCAGCTCGTCGCGACCGACCCGGTGCGCCAGGTGCTGCGGGCGATGCACGACGCCGTGGGCGCACCGGCCTACCTCACGGTGTTCCGGGGCGACGACATCGCCGTGGCGCACATCGAGGACTCGGCCGCGCACCCCCGCATCGGGCAGCTCCACGTGGGGTTCTCCGAGGCGTCGCACACGACCGCGTTCGGCAAGCTCATGCTGGCCTCGCGCGACGACGCCGGGGTCGCCCGCTTCCTCGAGCGGCACTCGCCCGCACGCCTCACGGCGTCGAGCATCACGGATGCCGCGACGCTGCACGACCAGCTCGACGAGATCCGGGCCCAGCAGGTGGCCGTCGAGATCGAGGAGTACCTGCCGAAGCTCGCGTGCATCGCCGCCCCCGTGCGGTCGGCGGCGGGCCGCACCGTCGGCGCGGTGTCGGTGTCGGTGCAGGCGAAGGACTTCGCCGCTCGGTCCGCGCACCTCGAGCGTGCGGTGCGCCGCGGCGCGTGGCAGGTCTCCGCACGGCTCTCGGGCTGAGTCCCGCGTCACCTGCGGTGATCTCGCGTAATCCGGGAACACCCGCCGACTCGGTGCGGTTGGCTTCGGATGTCGGTCGCCGGCGTTCGCCCATGAGCGAGCCCCGCGCGGACCGGCGCCGAGCCCGCCACCCGAATCCTCGAGGAGTCCGCATGACCGAACCCGCCCAGACCGCCGACCGCGCCCGCATCGGCGCGTCCGACCTCGCGATCGCGCCGCTGTCGCTCGGCACCAACGTCTTCGGCTGGACCGCTGACCGCGACGCGACGTTCGCCGTGCTCGACGCGTTCACGGCCGGCGGTGGGAACTTCCTCGACACCGCCGACGGCTACTCGGCCTGGGTGCCCGGGAACACGGGTGGTGACAGCGAGCGCCTCATCGGGGAATGGATCGCGTCGCGCGGTTCGCGCGACGATGTCGTCATCGCCACCAAGGTGAGCACGCACCCCGACTTCGCGGGCCTCTCGGCTTCGAACATCCGGGCTGCGGCGGATGCCTCGCTCCAGCGCCTCGGCACCGACGTGATCGACCTCTACTACGCCCACTTCGACGATGCCGACGTGCCGCTCGAGGAGACCGTCGGGGCCTTCTCCGCGCTCGTGGACGCCGGCAAGGTACGGGCGATCGGCATCTCGAACTACACGCCCGAGCGCATCGACGAGTGGTTCCGGGTGACGGAGGCGAACGGCCTGCACCGTGCGGTCGCCCTGCAGCCGCACTACAACCTCGTCGAGCGCGACTTCGAGTCCAACGGCCTGCGCGAGCGCGCCGAACGCGAGGGGCTCGCGGTCTTCCCCTACTTCTCGCTCGCGAAGGGCTTCCTCGCGGGCAAGTACCGCACCGAGGCGGATGTCACCGCCAGCGGCGCGAGTGTTCGCGCCGGCGGCGCGGCGCCGTACGTCGGGGAGCGCGGGGACCGGGTGCTCGCCGTGCTCGACGCGGTCGCCGCCGCGCACGGGACATCCGTCGCCTCGGTCTCGCTCGCGTGGCTCCGACAGCAGCCGACGGTCGTCGCGCCCATCGCCAGCGCGCGCACCGTCGAGCAGTTGGGCGACCTGCTCGCGTCGATCCCGCTCGAGCTGACCGACGAGGAGCTCGCCGCGCTCGCGCACGCCTCGGCCTGAGGGGACGGGTCGCGGCATCGCGGCATCGCCGCGACACGGCCCGCGAAGGGCTGCGTTGCCGCGATCCCGACCGGTCGCCGTGGAATGATGCGGTGACGTCGCCCGAGCGCGACGGCGGGAGGGGGTCGGCGTGAAGGCTCGCTGGTGGAGACTCGATCCCGGAGGCGCGCTCATCGGGCTGCTCGTCGCCGCCCTCTCGATGACGCCGTCGCTGCTGCCGCGCCCCGCGTTGTTCCAGGGCATCATCACCGCGTTCGCGTTCCTGATCGGATACGGCATCGGGGTCTTCGCGTGGTGGCTGGTCCGCCGCTTCGTCCACTGGCGGCCGAAGCCGGAGCACCGCCGCATCGCGTGGTGGGTCTACCTCGGGCTTGCCGTGCTGCTCGCGATCCTCCTCGCCTTCGCCTCGGTGGGATGGCAGAACGAGGTGCGCAACACGGTCGAGCTGCCCGAGATCGACGGGTTCGACGGCTTGCTCTTCTTCGCCGGCTTCGTGCCGGTCGTGCTCATCGGCATCGCCCTCGCCCGTGCCGAGCGACGACTCGGCATGCGGTTGTCCGCCCGGCTCGGACGCGGCTGGGGCATGACCGCGACGGTGGCGATCGTCGTCGCCTCGACCGTTGCGCTCGTGTCGGTCGTGATGTTCGGCCTCGACCGGCTCTACCTCGCGAACAACGGCCCCGCGGCCCCGTGGGTCACCGAGCCGATGAGCGCCTTCCGATCGGCGGGACCCGATTCCGAGGTCGAGTGGGATCTCGTGGGCCGGCACGGCACCGCCTTCCTCGGCGGCGGTCCGAAGGCCGCCGACATCGAGGAGCTCACCGGTCGCCCGGCGCTCGAGCCCGTGCGCGTCTACGTCGGCCAGGCGAACGCGCCGACCGTCGAGGAACGCGCCGCCATCGCGGTGCGCGAGCTGGAACGCACCGGGGCGTTCGACCGCGACGTGCTCGTGGTCGCCACGACCACCGGGTCGGGGTGGCTGGAGCCTCAGGCCGTCGACGCCGTCGAGTACCTCCACGGCGGCGACACCGCGATCGTGTCGATGCAGTACGCGTACACGCCGAGCTGGGTGTCGTTCGTCTTCGACCCCGATGCGCCGGTCGCGTCATCCGTCGCTCTGTTCGAGGCCGTGCGGGCGAAGTGGGAGACCCTGCCCGAGGCGAGTCGCCCGCAGCTCGTGGTCTACGGCCTGAGCCTCGGCGCGCACGGCACGCAGGAGGCGTTCGACGGCTTGGACGACCTGCGCGCGAACACCGAGGGTGCGCTCCTCGTCGGCAGCCCGAACGGCGCCACGATGTGGCGCGAGCTCACCGAGGCTCGCGACGCGGGCAGCCCGCAGTGGCAGCCCGTCGTCGACGGCGGACGCGAGGTGCGCTGGCTGTCGGTGCCCGGCGACTTCCACGCGCTCGGCCCGGACTGGGCGGCGCCGCGCGTCGCGTACCTGCAGCACGCGAACGATCCCGTCACCTGGCTCGGCCTCGAGCTGATCTGGGCGGAGCCCGACTGGCTGACGCCCGACGAGCGCGCCGACGAGGTCAGCGACTCGATGCGCTGGATCCCCGCCGTGACCGCGCTGCAGGTCGTCATCGACATGTTCATGGGCGAGAGCGTGCCCGCCAGCCACGGACACAACTACGGCGACGTGGTGCTCGACGGCTGGCAGGCGATCACGGGCGACGGCGGCCTCGACGCCGCCGCGATGGCGCGCATCCAGGCCGTGCTCGAGGGATACGCGGAGGTGCAGCCCGTCGGCAGCGTCAGCCAATAGCGCACGCTCGTGCGACGAGGCTGCAGTGCTTCGATACCGACGGCCTCGGAGCCTGGACCGGCTGACCCGGCGTCGACGTCTCAGGCCGCCGCGGCCACCGCGTTGTGCAGCTCGTCGGCCTCGACGCCGAGGCGCCGGACCCCGCCGCCGACGTTGGTGAGCAGCACGAAGCAGACGTCCCGCGACGGGGTGATCCAGAACTCGCACCCGCCCCATCCGCCGTGGCCGTAGCTGTCGCGGGTGAGCAGGCCGGGGGCGTTGTTGCGCAGGTTCCAGGTGAAGCCCCAGTCCTGCCCGCGCGACGCCGGGTACGGCTCGAGCTTCGTCATGCCGGCGGTCAACGGTCGCAGCATCGCCTCGACGGTGACGGGGGCGACGAGCGAGCCGTCGTCGCGGAGCAGCGCGCTGCCCACCGCGAGCAGGTCGCCCGCCCGACCGAACAGACCGGCGCCGGGGTGGCCGAGCGCCGCGAAGCGGGTGTAGTCGAGGCCCTGTTCGGCGGCATCGACGACCTCGTGCGGCGTCGAATCCACGTCGAGGGTGAACCCGTCGGCACCGGCCCTCCCGGCGACCGCGGTGACGGCGTCGAGCCACGGCTCGCCCCCGGCGTGCTCGATCATGGCGGCCACGCCCTCGAACCCGAGGGTCGAGTACCGCGTCGTCGTGCCCGCCTCGAAGTCCCGTCCCGGTGCGACGAGCGACTCGCGGAGCCCGCCCTCGTCCATCGGCGGCTCGGCGATGCCCGAGCTGTGGCTCACGAGATGCCGCAGCCGAACGACGTCGTCGCGACCGGCGCCGAAGCCGGGCACGGCGGCCGCGAGCGGCGTGTCGGGAGTCAGCAGCCCCCGCTCGACGAGTCGCAGCGCGGCGAGTCCGACGAGCGGCTTCGTCACCGAGAAGAGCGGGTAGTGGTCGTCGACGGAGGTCGCACGCCCGTGCTCGGTGCCGAAGGCCTCGAGCGCGACGATGCCGTCGCTCGTCGCGATGCCGAGCACGGCGGTCGGCAGAGATTCGGCGGCGACGTGGCGTCGCACCCAGTCGAAGGCGTCGTCGAAGCGGGGCATGGGGTCCTCTCGGTCGGTCTGGGTGGAGCTCGTGGGTTCGGGTCAGCTGCGGGTTGAGCTTGTCGAAACCGGCGGCGGTTTCGACCGGCTCGACCCGCAGCCGGGGCCGGGTCAGCTGCGGTACACGACGTTCAGGGGAGCGTCGCCGCGCAGCATCCGCTCGATCTGCTCGCGCAGCAACCGCGCCATGCGCGGCATCATCGCGGTCGAGGCACCGCCGACGTGCGGGCTCACGAGCACGTTCGGAAGGGCGAAGAGCGGATGCCCCGCCGGCAGCGGTTCGGGATCGGTGACGTCGAGGGCGAACCGGAGTCGGCCCGATTCGGCCTCGGCGATGATCGCCTCGGTGTCGGCGACCCTGCCGCGGGCGATGTTCACGACGAGGGCGCCGTCGGGCAGCGCCGCGAGGAAGTCGGCGTCGACGAGGCCGGTCGTGGTGCCGGTCAGCGGAACGCCGACGACCACGATGTCGGCGTTCGGCAGCAGCGTCGGCAGCTCGTCGATGCCGCGGATGAAACCCTGCTCGTCGGACCGGGCGCGGCTCGCGACCCGGGTGAGCTCGACCTCGAACGGCGCGAGCCGCGCCTCGATCGCGCGCCCGACGCCGCCGTAGCCGAGCAGCAGCACGCGGCGGTCGGCGAGGCTCTCGTAGCGTGCCGGCGCCCAACGGCCCTCGCCGGCCGCCCGCACGAAGTGGGGGATGCCGCGCTGCGACGCGAGGATCAGTGCGAGCGTCAGCTCGGCCGTCGAGGTCTCGTGCACGCTCGCGGCGTTGGCGAAGATGTGCCCCGCCGGCAGGGCCGCCGGCACGTCGTCGTAGCCGATCGACTGCGACTGCACGAGCTGGGTGGCGACGCCCTCGAGTGCCGAGAGACGCGCCGCGGCGCCCATGTACGGGGGCACGACGAGGTCGATGCGGTCGGCGGGAGGCTCGCCGGTGAGGTCCCAGACCCGCACCTCGGCTCCGGCCGGCGGGGCGCCGAGGGCGTTCAGCAGGGCCTGGCCCGGCACGGTGACGAGGAGACGGGGCGTGTCGGTCATGCCCCGATCCTTTCAGAGGGGGTCGGGGGACTGGTAACGTCCGGGCCATGGAGCACGACGCGGCGGAGGCTGCTGACGGCGCGGCGCGGGGAGGGCATCGGCGCAGGCGCGACCGCTTCGCCGGGCGCCCGGTCGAAGAGCGCGCCGAGGAGCTGAAGGAACGCGTCTACGCCACGTTCACCGGCCTCGCGATCGTGCTCGTGCAGCTCGCGAACGCCGAGCACCTCGCCGCGCAGCAGGCGACGTTCGCCCTGCTCGTCGGCATCGTCGGCATCACGGCGGCCGGGTTCGTCGCCGATGTCGTCTCGTACCTCGCCGTGCATGCGGGGTTCCCCGAGGGGGCGGAGTTCCGTCGGATGCTGCGCGTCGCCGGCGAGGCGCTCGCCTCGGCCTCCGTGCCGCTCATCCTCCTGGTGCTGGCGTGGCTGGACGTGATCGAGCTCGCGACCGCCCTGCGGGCGGCGAGCATCCTCTACATCGCGACACTCGCCGCGATCGGGTACCTCGCGGTGCGCCGCACCCGCCTCCGGTGGTGGCAGAAGGGGATCGCACTGGCCATCCTCGTCGGGCTCGGCTTCGCGGTCATCGTGCTCCAGCAGCTCGCTCACGCGGACTGAGGCCGGCGCCGCCGGGACCGGGCCGCGCCTCGGCCGGAGCGGCCGTCACACGTCCGGAGTCTTCCTCGACACTGGGTAGTGTGGAATGGCCGCGCGCGACATGCACCACGTGGCATCCGTTCGACAGAAGGGCGCGCGTTGCCGAACCGCACCACCATCGAAGACATCTACGCCGACACGCTGCGGCGCAACCCCGGCGAGGTGGAGTTCCACCAGGCCGTGCGCGAGGTCTTCGACTCGCTCGGGCGGGTGCTCGACAAGAACCCGCAGTACGTGCAGGCCTCGATCCTCGAGCGCATCTGCGAGCCCGAGCGCCAGATCATCTTCCGGGTGCCGTGGGTCGACGACGCCGGGCAGGTGCGCATCAACCGCGGGTTCCGCGTGCAGTTCAACTCGGCGCTCGGCCCGTACAAGGGTGGGCTGCGCTTCCACCCGTCGGTGCTGCTCGGCACCGTGAAGTTCCTCGGCTTCGAGCAGGTCTTCAAGAACGCGCTCACCGGCATGCCCATCGGCGGCGGCAAGGGCGGCAGCGACTTCGACCCCAAGGGTCGCTCCGACGGCGAGATCATGCGGTTCTGCCAGTCGTTCATGACCGAGGCCTACCGCCACATCGGCGAGTACACGGATGTCCCGGCCGGCGACATCGGCGTCGGTGCACGTGAGATCGGCTACCTCTTCGGCCAGTACAAGCGCATCACCAACCGCTACGAGTCGGGCGTGCTCACCGGCAAGGGCGTGACCTGGGGCGGCTCGCTCGTGCGCACAGAGGCCACCGGCTACGGCGCCGTGTTCTTCACCGAGCACATGCTCGCGACGAAGGGCCGCTCGTTCGACGGCGCCCGCGTGCTCGTCTCGGGCTCCGGCAACGTCGCCGTCTACGCCATCGAGAAGGTGCACGCCCTCGGCGGCATCGTCGTGGGCGCCTCCGACTCGTCGGGTGCCATCCACGACCCCGACGGCATCGACCTCGCGCTGCTCCGCGACATCAAGGAGCGTCGCCGCGAGCGCATCTCGGTCTACGCCGAGGAGCGCGGCGGTCGGGTGAGGTTCCTGCCCGGGGCGTCCGTCTGGGACATCGAGAGCGACGAGCGCATCGACGTCGCCCTGCCGTGCGCGACGCAGAACGAAATCTCAGAGGCCCAGGCCGTGAAGCTCGTCGCCTCGGGCGTCGTCGCCGTCGCCGAGGGCGCGAACATGCCCACGACGCCCGGCGCGCTTCGCGTGCTGCGCGAGGCCGGAGTGCTCTTCGGCCCGGGCAAGGCCGCGAACGCGGGCGGCGTCGCGACCTCCGCGCTCGAGATGCAGCAGAACGCCTCACGCGACTCGTGGGGCTTCGAGCACACCGAGGAGCGCCTGTCGGAGATCATGGCGGGCATCCACGAGCGCACCGCCGCGACCGCCGACGAGTACGGCGTGCCGGGTGACTACGTGGTCGGCGCGAACATCGCCGGATTCACGCGCGTCGCCGACGCGATGCTCGCCCTCGGCGTCATCTGACGCGCTGGCGGCTGCTCGCCGGCAGCTGCCGTGGCCCGCGATTGCGCCCGCTCGCCCGCGCTCGCACCTTCGCGCGCCCGCACTCTGGCGCGCCCGCGCCTTCGCGCGCCCGCACTCTGGCGCGCTCGCACCTTCGCGCGCTCGCGCGCGCCCGTCGAGATGACGCGTCTTGTCGGTTCGAGGTCGCGAATACCGACAACACGCGTCATCTCGACGGCACCCCGCGGTGGAGTGGCGCCCGGGAGCGGGGGGAGTGGCGCCGGAATCGGGCTAGGCGCGCGACTTCGGCAGACGGATCGGCGAGGTGAGCGCCACCTCTTCGGAGAAGTCGGCGGGCACGAGCCGGTCGTTCGGCACACGGGGCACGAGCTCGCGCTCCGACGCGCGCTCACGGTCGCGGTCGATCCTGCGCTCACGCTCGGCGTCGCGATCCCGGCCGAACTCCCGTTCGATCTCGCGCTCGAGCTGATCGACCCCGACGGTCGGCACGGACTGCGTGGCCACCGCCGCGATCGCCGCGGTCGGGGCATCCGAGAATTGCACGGCGGGCCGCCAGGCGTACCGCGGATGCCGCGTCAGCCGCATTCCCCGTGACATGACGAGCCAGCCGAGGCCGATGAGTGCGGCGACCATCGCGGCGACGGCCGCGAGCCCGAGCGCCCAGCGCGGACCCATGCCGTCGGCGACGGCGCCCACGATCGGGGCGCCGATGGGGGTGCCGCCCGCGAGGATCGCCATGTACAGCGCCATCACCCGGCCGCGCAGTTCGGGCTCGGTCGTGGTCTGCACGTAGCCGTTCGCGGTCGTGAGGATCGTCACCGCGCCGAGTCCGATGAGGATCGTCGAGGCGGCGAAGGTCCAGTAGGTGGGCATGAGCGCCGCGGTGAGCGTCGCGAAGCCGAGGAACGCGCAGGCGAGGATGACCACGCGGATGCGCGCCCGCTCTCGTCGAGCCGCGAGGAGCGCCCCGGTCAGCGAGCCGATCGCGAGGATCGAGGAGAGCAGTCCGTACTCGCCGGCGCCGCGGCCGAACTCGACGGCCATCGTCGAGGAGAAGATCGGGAAGTTCATGCCGAACGCGCCGATGAGGAACACCATGACGAAGACCACGACGAGGTCGGGCCTGCCTGCCACGTAGCGGAAGCCGGCGACGAACTGGCCCTTGGCGCGGGGTGCGCGCGGAGAGCGCTTCAGCTGCCGGCCCTTCAGCATCGCGAGCGCACCGAGCACCGCGAGGAAGGTGAAGGCGTTGATGATGAAGACCCAGCCCGAGCCGACCAGCACGATGAGGAAGCCCGCGACGGCGGGGCCGATCATGCGAGCGGTGTTGAACGACGCCGAGTTCAGCGCGACCGCGTTCGACATGTCGGAGTTCGACACGAGGTCGGAGACGAACGTCTGCCGTGCGGGGTTGTCGATGGCGTTCACGAGACCGAGGGCGAGCGCGAAGAGGTAGAGGTGCCAGAGTTCGGCGTGACCGAAGACGAGCAGGAGGCCGAGCGCGAGCCCGAGCAGCATGAGCAGGGTCTGCGTGACCATGAGGATCTTGCGGCGGTCGAAGCGATCGGCGATGAGGCCGGTGATCGGCACGAGCAGCAGCTGCGGTGCGAACTGCAGCGCCATGGTGATGCCGACGGCGAAGGCGTCGTTGTCGGTGAGTTCGGTGAGCACCACCCAGTTCTGGGCGGTGGCCTGCATCCAGGCGCCGACGTTCGAGACGAGGGCGCCGATGAACCAGATTCGATAGTTGCGGTGGGCGAGGGATCTGAACATTGCACTCACTGGTCGGTGAGCCTCCTGAGGATGGTCGTGGCCTCGGCGAGCGTCTCGCGTTCGGCGGGGGTGAGTGCGGCGAAGCGCTTGGCGAGCCAGGCGTCGCGGCGGCGGCGGGTCTCGAGCACGATCGTCTCGCCCGCCTCGGTGGCGGAGACGATGACCTTGCGTCCGTCGTCGGGCGAAGCGGTACGGGTGGCGTAGCCCGCGTCGACGAGGCAGTTCACCGTGCGGTTCATCGACGGCGCGGTGACCCGCTCGAGCTCGGCGAGTCGGCCGATCGTGAGGGGGCCCTCGGTCGAGATCCAGCCGAGGGTCGAGAACTGCGAGCCGCTGAGTTCGGTCTCGGTGCGCTCCTGCCTGAGCCGGCGGGAGAGGCGCATGATCGCGATGCGGAGTTCGGTGCTCTGTTCGGCCAGAGTTCGGCGCCGTGCGGCCGGTGCTCGGGTCGGCGCCGCAGGGGTCGATCGATCGGCAGAGGCAGGGCGCGCGACATCCGACATATTGCTTAGTGTAACAAATTAGCCTTGCTAAAGATTCCACGCGGCCTGCCCGCTTCTTGAAATCGGTTTCAAAGTCACGGCCGTCGACGTATCGTGTCGGTGACGATCGAGGAGGATCATGCGCCATGCCGGCAGCAATCGCGTTCCGTGGAGTCTTGCGCTCGGGGCATCCGTCGCGCTCATGCTGGGCGCGTGCGCCCAGGGAGGCGGGGGAGGTGAGCCGGTGAACGTCGACCCCGACCCCGACAAGCCCTTCGTGCTCGAGGGCGTGGGCAACCTGACCGAGATCGCGAAGCTCACCGGGCCCGACTCCATCAACGACACCGAGTCCGCGGCCGTGGCGGGCACTGACCTCGGCTCGATGGTGAACCTGGGCGACAAGACCTTCCTGCTCTTCGGCGACACGTTCGGCGACCGCGCCCCCGACGCCTACGGCGGGCAGGGCGGCAACTGGCGCTCGAACGTCTCCGCCTGGACCACCGACGACGACCCGAGCGACGGGCTCACCTTCGACGGCTGGGCGCCAGCCGATGACCTCGGCTGGGCGGAGGCGCTCGTCGAAGGCGACCACGACGCGAACGACGGCACGGGTGAGGTGACGAAGATCCCGACGTACGGCTTCGCGATCGGCGACACCCTCTACCTCTCGTACATGTCGGTGAAGTTCTGGGGCGAGCCGGGGGCGTGGGACGCGAACGACGCCGGCCTGGCGAAGTCGACCGACGAGGGTGCGAGCTGGACGGCGCTCGACGCGCCGCGATGGCCCGGTGACTCGAACTTCATCCAGGTGGCGACGGCGAACGTCGAGGAGGGCGGCGACGAGTACGTCTACTTCTGGTCGATTCCGGCCGGGCGATTCGGCGGAGTTCAGCTCATGCGGGTGCCGGCGACGGTCGAGGCGGTCGAGGATGCCGCGGCGTACACGTACTTCACCGGTACGGACGGCGACGGCGCACCCGAATGGAGCTCCGACATGGCCGCTGCGAGGACGATCGTCGACGGCACGATCGGCGAGCTGTCCGTCATGTGGTCGGACTACCTCGACCGGTGGCTGATGACCTACTCCGACGACGGCAACGCCTACATGCGCGAGGGCATCACGCCGTGGGGCCCGTGGGGCGAGCCGATCGAGATGGTCTCCGCCGTCGACCATCCCGGCCTCTACTCGCCGTACATGAACCCGCGATACGTCGGCGAGGGAGGCAGGCGGATCTACTTCACGTTGTCGCTGTGGGGGCCGTACAACGTCTTCTGGTTCTCGGTCGACCTCGAGCGCGCGGAGTGATGGGCGACCGCCTCGTGCACGGCATCGCGACCCTTGCGCATGAAATCGATTTCGCGTACGCTGACGCCGAGACGAGATCAGAGGCGATCCGCAGCGGCGGTGCGCCGGTCTGATCGAACCGGACCGGGCTCCCTGACCGGCCACAGCAACGACTCACCGATGAGTCGAGTTCCTGAGGAGGGACGAATGCACAAGAGAATCACCAGGCTCGCCACCGTCGGCATCGCGGCCGCAGCGGTCGGGGTCATGCTCGCCGGCTGCACGCCTGCGAACAGCAACACGACGGAAGACGGCAAGTCCAAGGTCGTGTTCTGGCAGCAGAAGTTCGAGGACTACCAGCAGGACTGGTTCAAGGCGCAGGTCGCCGAGTTCAACGAGAGCCAGGACGAGGTCGAGGTCGAGCTCCTGGTGGTCCCGGCCGACACCTGGGACCAGAAGCTCAAGGCCGCCCAGGCTGCGGGCAAGGCACCCGACGTGAAGACCACGAGCTACGGCAACGTCAAGCCCATGCAGGCCACCGGTCAGATCGCGAACCTCAGCGAACTGATGGACGCCGACGCCTTCAGCGACATCGCCGAGAACATCGCTCCGTTCGTCACGGTCGACGATGGCGTCTACGCGTACCCCCTGCTCGTCGAGCCGTCGACGGTGCTGTTCTACCGCACCGACCTGCTCTCGGCAGCCGGCATCGATGCGCCGCCGACGACGTGGGACGAGCTCCTGGACGACGCTCGAACGCTCACCAAGGGCGACGTCTACGGCATGAACATCGCCCAGACCGCGCCAGACCTCGGATGGTCGAGCTGGGGCCTCCAGTACAACGCGGCCGGCGACTTCCCGCTGCGCGGTGACTGGTCGGAGGCGTCGGCCGACGATCCCGCCTACGAGGATCTCGCGAAGTTCTACCAGACGCTCTACACCGAGAAGCTGATGCCGCAGGAAGCGACCTATCCATACGCCGACTGCTCGTTCTTCGGTGAAGGCAAAGTGGCCATGAGCGCATGCGGATCATGGGCGCTCGGCCAGCTCTCGGCGAACCCCGACTGGGCGGGCGTGTGGGAGAACACGGCCGTCGCCGCCTTCCCCTCGTCCGATGGCGACCCCACCTCGCCGACGTCGACGCTCGGCGGATGGACGCTCACCGTCGATGCGAAGTCGAAGGTGCAAGAGGATTCCGCGGCGTTCGTCCAGTGGCTCCTCGCCGACGACGACACGGATCGGCTCGTCGACTTCTTCACGGCGACCGGCTTCTCGAAGTACCCGGCGCGAGTCTCGGTCACCGACGCGCTCGCGGCGACTCCCGAGGCGGCCGACAACCCGTTCCTCGCGACGATCACCGAGGACATCGTGCCCTACGCCAAGGCGGAGCCGTCCTACCCGTGGGACGTCAGCCTCGCCTTCGCGACCAGCCTCGAGAAGGCCATGCGGGGCGGTGACATCCCCGCCGCGATGAGCGAGGCCCAGGCGGCGATCGAGGATGTGATCGAGAAGCAGAAGTTGGCCGGCACCGGCAGCGACTGATTCGTGACGTGGGGCGGGTGCAGCCCTGCCGCACCCGCCCGACGTTCAGTCCCGACCGATCCCGAAGGAGCACAGCGATGACGATGTCGCCGCAGTCCACCAATCGCCTCGCGACCGCCGCGAGCGTCGCCCTGGAGCCCGAGGGCACGGCTCCGGCGTCCAAGCGCCGACGCAGAGTCGCAGGCCGTCTGAGCACGCATGTGATGGACAACCGCACCGCGTACGTGATGATCGCGCCGATGGTGGTGCTGCTCGGCATGTTCGTCTGGTGGCCGCTGCTCTACTCGTTCTACCTGTCGACGTTCGAGATCAGCTTCTACGAGGAGCCGGTGTTCGTCGGACTGCAGTTCTACGGCTACGTCCTCGAGGATCCCGACTTCTGGCATTCCATCGGCATCGGCGCCACCTACGTGCTGTACACCGTCCCCGCGATCATGATCATCGCGTTCCTGGTCGCCAGCTTCATCCGGACGGTCGGTCGCAAGGTGGCCGGACTGCTGAAGACGACGGTCTACGTGCCCACCGTGGTCTCCGCGGTGATCACGTCGGTGGTGTTCGTCTTCATGTATCGCGCCGACGGCGGCCTCATCAACTGGCTGATCGGTTTCGTCGGCCTCGGCCCGTTCGCATTCCTCTCCGACCCCGAGCTCGCGCTGCCCGCGATCTCGGTGCCGGGTATCTGGCTCGCCTTCGGAATCACGACGCTCATCATGCTCGCGGGCATGTACGACATCCCGCAGAGCTACTACGAGGCCGCCCAGCTGGAGGGCGCGAACTTCTTCCAGCGCACGTGGTTCATCACGATCCCGCTCATGAAGAACGTGCTGCTGTACCTGGTGGTGACGGCGACCATCGCGGGCATGCAGCAGTTCGAGCTTCCGCTCATCATGACGCAGGGCGGTCCGACGAACTCGACGATGACCCCCAACCTGTTCATCTTCAACCAGTTCAAGGACCCCACCCCGTACGCCACGAGCTTCTCGCTGACGGCGGCGCTCATCCTCTTCTTCGTCCTGGGTGGCATCAGCATGCTGATCTTCCGCCTCATCCGCTCCGACAAAGCGATCGACGCATAGGAATCTCGAAATGAAGGCCTCTCTCGGGCGACGCGTCGCCACCTACGCGCTCGCCGCGCTCATCGTCATCAGCACCACACTCCCACTCGCGTGGATGCTCATCTCCGGGTTCAAGGGTCGGAGCGAGGTGTTGCGGACCCCGTTCCAGTTCTTCCCCGACGTCTGGTTGTGGCAGAACTACGCGGCGATCCTGCAGGACCCCGCGTTCCTCCAGTCGATGGCATTGACCTTCGCGGGCGCCCTGCTGTTCACACTGCTCAGCCTCGTCGTGAACTCCATCGCCGCGTACGCGTTCGCTCGTCTCGACTTCCGAGGGAAGCGGTTCTGGTGGGTCTACTGCATCACGCCGATGTTCATCCCCGGCATGGCGATCCTGTTGACCTCCTACGTCGTGGTGTCGAACCTCGGGATGCTCAACACCCTCGCCGTCCTGATCATCCCCGGTGCTGCTTCGGCCGTGCAGATGTTCTTCATCCGGCAGTTCTACCTGAACACCCCGCTCGCCATCGAGGAGGCGGCCCTGATCGACGGCGCCGGCCGCTGGCGCATCTTCTGGTCGATCTTCCTCCCGCAATCGCAGGGAGTGTTCGTCGTCGTCGGGGTCGGCTCGTTCCTCGCGTACTGGAACGCGTACGTCTGGCCGATCCTGACGATCCAGGACCCCGGTCTGCAGCAGATCATGCAGTACATCGCGGGCTTCCGCTCGGAACGCGGGAACGAGTGGGGGCTCCTCATGGCCGGATCCACGCTCGCGGCCCTGCCGACGATCCTGCTCGTGCTGATCTTCCAGCGATACATCGTCAACGGCGTGCGGCTCGCCGGAATGAAGTAGCCCGCAACCTCGCGAACCTCCACCGACAGGGAGATGCAACGATGCAACCCGTACGAAGGACCTCCGCAATCCTCGCCGCCGTCGGCGCGCTCGTGATCGGCGTGATCGCGCCGATCGGCGCAGCCGCGGCACCGCTCGCTCCTGCGGAGAGCGCGGTCGCCGAGTCATCCGCCGACCACTCGCCTGCTGTGCTCGTCAGCAAGATGACGGGGCCGAAGTCGCTGAGTGCCACCGACACGCGGTGGGCGGTGACGGGCACCGACCTCGGCATCATGTGGGACAACGGCTCGGGCGAGGTGCTCACCGCGTTCGGCGACACGTTCGGCGACTGGAACGGGCCGGGCGGCGGTGGCGGCGACTGGCGCTCGAACGTGCTGCTGCGCAGCAGCGACACCGATCTCGCCGACGGCATGACGTTCGACTCGGCCGTCGAGGACGCCCCGGGTCACGCCGGCGAGATCATCCCGTCGCTGAAGATCAACGGCCAGGAGATGACGACGATCCCGACGGCCGGCATCGCCGTGGGCGATCGGCAGTACCTCGCCTTCATGTCGGTGCGCCAGTGGGGTGCGCCGGGCGTGTGGGACACGAACTTCAGCCGCATCGCCTACTCCGACGACGACGGCGAGACCTGGAACTCGACCGACGGACCGGAGTGGGCGAACACCGCCGACGGTCAGCACCCGTTCCAGATGGTCGCGTTCGAGCGTCATGACGGCTTCGTCTACATGTTCGGCACTCCCAACGGGCGATTCGGTGCGGTGCACGTCGCACGCGTGCCCGAGGCATCCGTGCTCGACAAGTCGGCCTACTCGTACTGGAACGGGTCGAGCTGGGTGCTGGGCGACGACACCGCCGCCGCGCCGATCGTGCCGCCGAACGCCGCCGAGCTCTCGGTGCGATACAGCGAGCACACCGGCGGCTGGCTGATGACCTATCTGAACGAGGACCTCGACCTGGTGCTGCGCACCGCACCCTCGGCCGAGGGGCCGTGGAGCGACACGCAGCGGCTGGCGAGCTTCGCCGACTACCCCGGCCTGTACGGCGGCTACCTGCACCCGTGGTCGGAGGACGGCGAGCTCTACTTCGCACTGTCGCAGTGGGACCCCTACAACGTCTACCTGATGCGCGCCGAGATCGACGAGAACGGTGCCGTCGTGAACCCGAACCTCATCGAGGACCCCGGCTTCGAACGGGCCGTCGACGGCACGATGCCGGCGCCGTGGGCGTGCACCGGCAACTGCGGCATCGACGTCAACCACGCGTGGGCGCACGGCGGCAGCAAGCAGGGATGGATGCGCCACAACGCCGGATGGATCGACATCCACCAGGATGTCGCGGTCGAGCCGAACACCACGTACACCTTCACCGGCTTCGTCGTGACCGGTGGCGCTCCCGCGCCCGGTTCGATCGGAGTGCGCGAACTCGGCGCCGGCGGGTCGACGCTCGCCGAGGCATCCTTCGAATCGGTCGGTGCGTACACGCGGTACTCGGTGACCTTCCACAGCGGCGATCGCACGGCGGTGCAGGCCTTCGTCGGCACGAACCTGAACGGCGACCGCTGGGTGCAGACCGACGACCTCTCGCTCGTGAAGGCGAAGGAGCAGCTGCCCGGGCTGACGGTCACCGTCTCGTCCGACCCGGCTGCCGGCTCCGAGGTCGTGCGCGACGACGTCGTGGCGTACACGGTGCACGTGTCGACCGACAGCACTCGCCCCGAGCAGGTCTCGCTCGCGGTCGATCTCGCCGGGCTCGTCGACGATGCGACTCCGGATGCCGCGTCGGTGCGCTCCTCGTTCGGCGAGGCGGTGCTCGACGGCTCGATGCTGCGCTGGTCGGGCGAGATCGCCCCCGGCGAGCGGCTCGACCTCGGCTTCGCCGTGACCGTGCGGCGCGACGCGTCGCGCGGCGACTCGGAGCTCGTCGTCACGACCACGGCCGAGGCGGAGCGAGCGATCCTGACCTCCTGCGGCGGCTGCGAGCTCAGCCTCTCGGCGGTGCACTACGACCCGCGGCCGCCGCGCCCCGAGTTCCCCGACAAGCCCGGAAAGCCCGACAAGCCGGGCAAGCCCGGCCGCCCCTGACGCCGCGGACGTCCCCGCAGGCCGGTCGAGGGAGAACGAGGTCTCGGAGGCGGGTTCGGGCGCGAGGCGGTGCGATTAGCCGCTGATCGCGTCGCCCAGTCCGGCGATGACCCGGTCCAGCCCGTACGCCCATTCCCTCTCGGCATCGTGCGGGCCGCCCATCGCCTCCCCGGCCGCGCGACCGACCCGTTGCGCGAGTGCGAAGTCGTCGCCCACGTAACGGGCCAGGCTCGCGACCGACTCCTCCCAGAGCTCGCCGAACTCGCCGGTCGCGGGACGCGTCACGATTCTCGAGGCCGACGACCGCACGAAGTCGAGCACGAACGTCAGCGCCGCATCGCGGTGGATGTCGCCGATCGACGTGCCGTCGAAGGCTCGCAGCTCGTGGTCGTACTTCGCGATCGTCCCGGGGCCGAGGGCGGTGCGCGGGTCGTCGACGTCGAGCAACCAGGGGTGGGTGCGCAGGAGCGCGAGGTTGTCGTCGGCGACCCGGCGCACCCGGGTGCGCCACGCCGCCCGCCCGAACGGCGTCGACGTCATGCGCGCGTACACGTGGTCGGCCATCAGCACGAGCAGGTCGTCGCGGCTGTTGACGTGGGTGTACACCGACATCGCCGTCATCTCGAGCGACTGCGCGAGCGCGCGCACGGTGACGGCGGTGAGGCCGCCCTCGTCGGCGAGGGCGATCGCGCGTGCGACGACGTCGCCGGTCGAGTAGCGCGCCCGGGGGCCACGGCTGCCGCCCGCCGACGCACTCGGGCTGTCGCGCCACAACAGGTCGACCAAGGGTCGGGGCATCGCGGGGCCTTCCTCGGAATAATCCATAACATTGTACGTTGTAGCCTGTGCTGTACGTCGTACAGGGTTTACTGACAGGAGACTCGATGAACATCACCCAGACCGCTCTCTCGCTGAACGTCGCCGACGTCGACGCCTCGGCGGGCTTCGCCGAGACCTTCTTCGGTTACGAGGAGGCCATGGCGGCCGACGGGTTCGTGTCGCTTCGGCATCCCGACTCGAACACGAACCTGATCTTCCTGGCCACGGGCCTGTCCACCTTCAAGCCGAGCGAGATCGCGGGCTCAGCGAGGCAGGGGCTGCTGCTCGTCTTCGTCGTCGACGACCTCGACGGCGAGTTCGCGCGCATCGAGGCGGCCGGCGCCCGAGTCGTGACACCTCCGGAGACCGAGCCGTGGGGTGAGCGCTTCTGCCAGTTCGCGGATCCGAACGGGCTCATCTGGCAGCTCGTGCAGTGGGTCGACCAGCCCGCTTGAGCGGTGAGGGGGTGGCGCGCTCCGCGCGGCGCCCCCTCGCCTGCGGGACTACTCCGCCACGCTCACTCCTGCGGCGCCCGCGGCGGCATGGCGCCGATGTCCGGCACCGGTGCGGTGCCGAGGTGCACCTCCATGTCGTCGGCGGTCGGTGACTTCGGACGGCGTGCCGTGGGGCGGTCGAGATAGAACATCGCCGTCGAGGCGATGTCGTCGCGGAGCGGGAGGTAGCGCCATCCGCTGCGCCACCCGAGCGCCTGGATGTCGACCTTCGGGATGCCGGTCGCGAAGAAGATCGGGTCGAGCAGGTGCCAGCGGTACATGCCGAATCGCTGCTGGCTGACGTAGAGGCCGTCGGGGCGGATCACCTGGGGCATGCCGAGGTAGGGGGTCGAGAACTCGGTGTACCCCTGGCCGGGGATGTCGAAGTTCCAGGCCCCGCCGAAGTAGTCCTCGGTGCCGGTGCCGCAGATCGTGGGGTGGTCGGTGTCGTCGTCGAGGTAGAACTTGATCTCGCCTTCGCCCCACCAGCCGTTGGAGTTCACGCCCCACGCGAGGTAGGTGCCGACGTACTGGCCCTGCCCCTCGACGCCCTCGAGGATCGTGTGCGGCACGAGCTCCTCGAGCGGGTTCGATCGGCGCCATTGCGCGTGGAAGTAGCCGTCGGCCGAGTAGTCGCCGCCGATCTCGTAGGTCACTTGGTAGTACACGCGCACGTCGACGACCGAGGTGTTCTCGATCGTGAGTCGTGCGCCGGTCCTGAAGGGCATCGGCCAGTACGAGTTGAATCCGCCGTGCGGGTTCGCGGCGATCGCCTGGGAGTTCACCTGCGCGAACACGCCCCAGCCGTTGCAGAAGAAATCGCCGTACGGCACTTCGACCGCGGGCTCCTCTGCGCCGTCCCAATACGCGCGCAGCACGAGCGTGCGCCAGTTGTCGGTGTGGGTCGTGATCCAGATGTGCGTGATCCTGCCCGGGCCGTCGATCGTCGCGAGGTCGAGGGTCTCGCCGGCCTTGATGTCGACGCTCGGCGAGATCTTCCAGCCGGGTCCGAGATCGCGGGCGGCGGATGCCCCGGTGCCCTCGGTCGCTCGGCCGCCGCCGCCGACCGCGCCGTCGAAGTTCTCGGGCGAGATCGAGCGCGTCTGCAGGCGTCGGAGCGCCGAGATCGACGAGAGGTCGGGACTCTGGGGATGAGGGGCGTTCACGATCGGCCACTTCCTCGTGTCGGCGCGGCACGTGCCGCGCTGCTGGAATCGATTTCAACACTGTAAGGTTGCCTCACCGGCATGTCAACGCGAGCCGGCGCAGGGCAGGGCGCATGGCGACGATCTACGAGGTGGCGAAACTCGCCGGGGTGTCCCCGGCGACGGTCTCGCGCGTCTTCAACGGGGTGGCGGTCTCCGACGAGAAGTCGGCCGCGGTTCGAGACGCCGCGAAGCAGCTGAGGTTCACGCCCAACCGCACCGCCCGCACCCTGCGCAAGCAGGAGTCCGAGGTCATCGCGCTCGTCATCCCCGACATCGAGAACCCCTACTTCACCGAACTCGCCCGTGGGGTCGAAGACGTCGCGCAGAAGGCCGGGTTCTCCGTCGTGCTGTGCAACACCGACTCGCAGGTCGACAAGGAGGCGACCTACCTCCAGATCGCGATCTCCGAGCACATGGCAGGGGTGATCCTCGCCGCGGCATCCGACCAGACCAATCTCGACGACATCCGCGCGGCGGGCCGGCCGGTCGTCGCCGTCGACCGCGGCACGGGCTACGACATCGACGGCGTGATCATGGCCAACCGCACGGCGGGCCAGGCGGCGACCGAGCACCTCGTGCAGGCCGGGTATCGGCGCATCGCATGCATCACCGGCCCGCAGCACATCGAGACGGCCGCCGAGCGCGCGCAGGGGTGGCGCGCGGTCATGACGCGGCAGTTCCCCGAGTCGAACGCCGACGAACTGCTGCGCTACTCGACGTTCCGCGTCGACGGCGGCCGGGAGTCGATGGAGGCGCTGCTCGCCCTCCCCGAGCCGCCCGACGCCGTCGTCGCGGCCAACAACCTGCTCGGCGTCGGCGCGATCCAGGTGCTGACCGAGCACGGCCTCACCCCGCCGAAGCTCGGAGTCGCGGTCGTCGGCTCGCTGCCGTTCACGACGCTGTCGCCGAGCGCGGTCACCGTCGTCAAGCTGCCGGCGCGGCACATGGGCGTGACCGCGGCCAAGATGCTGCTCGAGCGCATCGCGGGTGACGATCAGCAGGCGCGCACGGTCGTGCTGCGCGGCGAGCTGCAGCCGGCACGGCCGGCCGGCGATCCGCAGGTTCCCGCCACGTCGATGTGACGTCGCCGGGCTCGACAGCGCACCGTCACATGCGGAGCGGCGCGCTGATGCCCAGCAGGTCGAGACCCCGCACCAGCACCGCTTCGGTCTGGCGGCAGAGGCGCAGCCGTGCGTCGCGATCAGCGGTCTCCGCGCGGAGGATCGGGACGGCGTCGTAGAACGCCGCGAACCGCTTCGCGACCTGGTAGAGCAGGGCGCAGAGCCGGTGGGGTTCGAAGGACTCGCCCGCTGCTCGCGCAGTGGCGTCGAAGTCGAGCAGCAGGAGCGCCAGCTCACGGGCTTCGGGAGTGTCGAGGACGATCGGCGCGTTCGGATCGTGCCCCTTCGACCCGGGGTGCGAGAAGACGGAGCGGACCCGGGTCACCGCGTACTGCAGGTAGGGGCCGGTGTTGCCGACCGGGGCGAGCATCCGGTCGAGATCGAACATGTAGCCGGTGTCGTGCGGCACCGAGAGGTCGGCGTACTTGATCGCGCCGATGGCGACCGCGCGGGCCGCGCGTTCGCGTTCCTCGTCGTCATCGATCGCGTGCTCGCGATCCGTGGCCGCGGCCGCTCGCCGGTACGCCTCGTCGATCAGGCCGGCCAGCGTGGCGCCGTCCCCGCTCCGGGTGCGGAGCAGCTTGTTGTCGGCGCCCACGACGTTGCCGATCTTCACGTGCACGGTCTCGGTCGTCGGCGGGAGCCAGCCGGCTTCGCGGGCGACGGCCCAGACCATCTCGAGGTGCGTCGCCTGCGGCTCGCCGATCACGTAGACCGCCTGATCGGCCCCCAGCACCAGCGCGCGGTGCCGAATGGTGGCCAGGTCGGTCGTGGCGTAGCCGTACCCGCCGTCGCGCTTCCGGACGATGAGCGGGGCCGGGGTGCCGTCGCGCCCGGTGAATCCCTCGGGGAAGGCGCACAGGGCGCCGTCGCTCACCCGTGCGAGCCCGAGCGCTTCGAGCTCGGCGCAGATGCCGGCGAGTTCGTCGTTGTACGAGCTCTCTCCGGCCAGGTCCTCGTCGGTCAGTGACACGTCGAGGCTGTCGTAGACCTTCCGGAAATAGGCCTTCGACGCGTCGACGAGCTCGGTCCACCGCTCGAGCGTGGCGGCATCGCCCGCCTGGAGGAGCACCACGCGCCGGCGCGCGCGCTCGGCGAACTCGGGCGATGCGTCGAACTTCGCGCGCGCCGCCCGGTAGAAGGCGTTGGGGTCCTCGGCCATCCGGTCGAGCTCGGCCGAGCCGAGTCCGAGGTCGATCGAGTGCTCGATGAGCATGCCGAACGGCGTACCCCAGTCGCCGATGTGGTTCTGGCGGATGACGGTGTGCCCGCTCCACTCCAGCATGCGCGCCAGGGCGTCGCCGACGACGGTGGTGCGCAGGTGGCCGACGTGCATCTCCTTGGCCACGTTCGGCGATGAGTAGTCGATCACGATGCGTCGACCCGTGGCGTCGTGTCGCTCTGGAATCGAGAGCGAGGTGAGCCGCTCCGCGATCCAGTCGGTGGAGAGCTCGAGGTTCACGTACCCGGGCCCGGTCACCTCGGCGCGCGCGATCGGGCCGTCGACCGGGATCCGCTCGACGACCTGCAGTGCAAGGTCGCGCGGGCGCAGGCCGTGCGCGGGTCCGAGCGACAGGGCGGCGTTGCTCTGCAGGTCCGCGAAGCGCGACTCCCGGATCACCGGGTCGACGCCCGCGGGCTCGACGCCGAGCACTTCGGCGATCGCGTGCGCTGCGACGGACGCCACGGCAGCTGTCGGGCTCTCCACGCGTGGAGTGTATCGAACGCCGTGTCCGGGGTCTCCTCGGATCCCCACATCGATTGCATCGTTCCGATTGATCATGAAATCGATTTCGCATAGAGTGGCCGACGACGACGTGGCGGACTTGCCGACGACGTCCCACCGGCCGCGATCGAGGAGGAACGCCATGCCGAAGCGATGCACGCTCGGTGTCGACATCGGCACCTCGAGCAGCAAGGGCGTGCTCGTCGCGGCCGATGGCGAGATCCTCGCCACCGCGACGGTGGCGCACGAGGTGCAGCGCCCACGCGCCGGTTGGGTCGAGATGGACGGCCGCATCTGGTGGGACGAGTTCGTGGAGCTCTCGCGTCGACTGCTGGCCGAGGCATCCGCTCTCGGCATCGACCTCGAACTGGTCGGCGTCGGCGTCAGCGGCATGGGCCCCTGCATTCTCCTCGTCGACGAACACGACGATCCGGTGCGTCCGGCGATCCTCTACGGCGTCGACACGAGGGCGGCGGCGCAGGTCGAGCGGATGTCGCAGCAGCTCGGCATCGACGAGATCACGAGGGTCGGCGGCTCGGCCCTCACCTCCCAGGCCGGCGGCCCGAAGATCGCCTGGATCGCCGAGGAGGAGCCCGAGGCGTACGCCCGGGCCCGCCGCCTGTTCATGCCCGCCTCGTGGCTCGCACGCAGACTGACCGGCGCCTACGTGCTCGACCACCAGTCGGCCAGCCAGGTCTCCCCGCTCTACGACATCGAGGCCGAGACGTGGCACCGGCCGTGGTGGAACCGGTTCGCCGCGGGCATCGAGGCGCCGCCGCTCGCGTGGGCGGGCGACGTCGTCGGAACCGTCACGGATGCTGCGGCCGTCGCCACCGGCATCCCGGCCGGCACGCCCGTGATCGCCGGCACGATCGACGCGTGGACCGAGGCGGTCAGCGTCGGCGCCCACGGCACCGGCGACCTCATGCTGATGTACGGCACGACGATGTTCCTCATCGCGACGGGGGAGGAGACGCTGCGCACCCCGTCGATGTGGACGACGGTCGGCGCCTTCGCGGGCACCCGCAACCTCGCCGGCGGACTCGCGACCTCGGGCGCGCTGACGGCGTGGCTGACGGACCTCACCGACGCCGACTACCCGACCCTGCTCGCCGAGGCGGCCGACTCCGGAGTCGGCGCCCGCGGCCTCGTGATGCTGCCGTACTTCGCCGGAGAGCGCACCCCGATCCTCGACCCCGACGCGCGCGGCGTCATCGCGGGCCTGACACTCAGCCACTCGCGCGGCGATCTCTACCGCGCCGCGCTCGAGGCGACCGCGCTCGGCGTGCGGCACAACGTCGAGACCATGCGCGCCGCAGGCGCCGACATCCGCCGCATCGTCGCCGTCGGCGGCGGCACGCAGGGCTCGCTGTGGCTGCAGATCGTGTCGGATGTCACGGGGCTCGTGCAGGAGGTGCCGCAGACGACGATCGGGGCGAGCTACGGCGCCGCGTTCCTCGCGGCGGTCGCGACGGCATCGGTTGCGCCGCCGAGCATCGCCGACTGGAACCCGGTCGCGACGACGATCCGGCCACGGCCCGAGACCGCCGCCGGCTACGACGTGCTCTTCGAGCGCTACCTCCGCCTCTACGCCTCGACGAGGGAGCTCGTGCACGAGCTCGCAGCCGAGCAGCGCCGTGCATCCGGAGACGCTCACGACCACGCCGATCAGGAGGGCACGCGATGACCCGCAGAGCACGAGGCATCCCGCACACCGCGGAACGCGCCGCGTTCCCCCTCGGCGGCATCGGCACGGGCAACGTCTCGATCGGCGCGCGCGGCGAACTGCGCGACTGGGAGCTCGAGAACCTGCCCGACAAGGGGCGGCTGAACCCCAACACCTTCTTCGCGATCCACGCGGCGCCCGAAGGCAGCGCCGCCGTCACCCGCGTGCTCGAAGCGCGGATCACCGGCCGCCACGACTGGGACGCCGGCTACGGCTTCGACCGGCTCGCCGGGCTGCCTCGCCTGCACGGTGCGACGATGCACGGCGAGTACCCCGTGGTCGACATCGACTTCGACGACGACGTGCTCCCGGTCGACGTCTCGCTCACGGCCTTCACCCCCCTCGTGCCGCTCGACGCGGACGCCTCCGGCATCCCCGCCGCCGTACTGCGCTACCGCGTCGCGAACCCCGGAGCGGTGCCCGTCGCCGTCACGATCGCCGGCTCGCTCACGCACACCGCGGGTCGAGGCGAGGGGCCGTACGGCATGCGTGCCGCGCAGACCGTGCGCTGGCGCGACGACGGCGCGGTGCGCGGGCTCGACTTCGGCATCGGGCTGCCCGACGACGACTTCGGGTACGGCACGATGAGCCTCACCACGACGGATGCCTCGACGACGGCGAAGCCCCAGTGGGTGACCGGGTTCTGGCCCGACGGTCCGCGCCTCTTCTGGAGCGACCTCAGTGATGACGGCCTGCTCGAACCCGAGCCGCGGCTGACGCTCGAGGATCGCCCCCGCGGACTGTTCGCCGACTCCGACGACGGCGCGCCGATGGCCGAGGAGGCCCTCTTCGAGAAGCTCCCGCGCCTCCGCACCGGCACGCTCGGCATCGTGCACGAACTGGCACCGGGGGAGCAGCGCGACTTCGAGTTCGTGCTCTCCTGGAGCTTCCCGAACCGCCGACGCGGCTGGTACGGCCACATCGTCTTCGGCGACGCCGACCCCGCAGAGGTCGTGCGCAACCGCTACGCCACGCTGTGGCCCGACGCCTGGGCGGCGGCATCCCACCTGCATCGCGAACTGCCCGCCCTCGAGGCGGCGACGCGTGCATTCGTCGAGGCGCTCTACGGCGGCAGCCTCGATCCTGTGATCGCCGACGCCGTCGGCGCGAACGTCGCTGCGCTGCGCTCGACGACGTGCTTCGTCGTCGAGCAGCCGAACCCCGAGCTCGGTGCCGGACCCGTGTTCGCCGCGTGGGAGGGCTCGTTCGACCACGGCGGCTCCTGCGAGGGCACCTGCACGCACGTCTGGTCGTACGCGCAGACGGCGGCGTGGCTGTTCCCGTCGCTCGAGCGGAGTGCGCGCCGGGTCGAGTTCCTGCTCGAGACGGATGCCGCGGGCGCCCAGAAGTTCCGGTCGAACCGGGTCTTCGGCGGCCCGTCGTGGTTCATGGGCCCCGCGGTCGACGGGCAGCTCGGCACGTTCCTGCGCCTGCACCGCGAATGGCGGTTCTCGGGCGACGACGAGTTCCTCCGCGAGCTCTGGCCCGCTGCGGTGCGCACCCTCGACTACGCGATCCGCGAGTGGGACAGCGACGGCGACGGCCTGCTCGACGGCGAGCTGCACAACACCTACGACATCGAGTTCCACGGCATCGAGCCGCTCGCGAACGGAATATTCCTGGCCGCGCTGCACGCCGGCGCCCGCATGGCGGCCCACCTCGGCGAGACGGACCGCGCGAGCGACTGGCTCGAGCGTGCCGAGCGCTGCGCGGCGGGCATGGAGGCACTGCTCTGGAACGGCGAGTACTACCGCCAGGTCTCGGGCGACGTCGACGCGCACCGCTACCAGTACGGCGACGGCGTGCTCTCCGATCAACTGCTCGGCCAGTTCCACGCCTCGGTCAACGGCCTCGGCGAGATCCTGCCCCGTGACCACGTGCGGAGTGCCCTCCGCGCGATCGTCGGGCACAACCACCGAGCCGACCTCACCGAGCACGAGAGCACGCAGCGGGTCTACGCACTGAACGACGAGGGCGGGCTGCTCCTCGCGTCGTGGCCGCGCGGCGGACGACCGGCGATCCCGTTCGTCTACTCCGACGAGGTCTGGACCGGCATCGAGCACCAGGTCGCCGCCAGCCTCGTCTACGCCGGGCTCGTCGACGACGCGCTCCTCGTCGAGCGCACGCTGCGCGCACGCTACGACGGCACCGTGCGGAACCCGTGGAACGAGATCGAGTGCGGCAACCACTACGCCCGCTCGCTCGCGTCCTGGGCACTGCTGCTCGCATTCAGCGGCGTGCAATGGGATGCCCCGGCCCGAACGCTCTCGTTCGACCCGAGTTCCGACGGCCGCTACCTCTTCACCACCGGTGGGGCGTGGGGGCGCGTCGAGATCGACGGCGACGAGCTGACGCTGCGCCTCGAGGGCGGCGTGCTCGACGTCGACCGCATCGTGCTGCGCGGGCGCGAGGCATCCGGAGCACTGCACCTGACCACCGGCGACGACCACACCGCCCGCGCGGTGACCGACCACGAACACCAGGAGACACGATGACGAGTTACACCCTGCCCGCGACCGTCGAACGGCCGGTCGCGACGTCGAACACCGCCTACCTCATCGCGAGCGGCGATCTGCGCGAATCGGCCAACACCGCGGGCTGGGCGACCCAGTCGGCGATGGAGGCGGAGGTCACGGCGGCCCTCGGCGAACTCGGCTGGCGGGTCGTGCGCGCCAACGGCGTCGACCCGGCGACGGGCCACGGCTTCATCTCGAGCCAGCGCATGGGACTCGAGGTCTTCAAGGCGATCCCCGTGGACGCCCCGCTCATCGTCGCCGAGGCGGTCTGGCAGTACTCGCACCACGTGCTCGCTGGGCTCCGCACCCACCGCGGCCCCATCCTCACCGTCGCGAACTTCGCCGGCGACTGGCCGGGGCTGGTCGGCCTCCTCGGCCTGAACGCCGGCCTGACGAAGATGGGCAAGCCGTACTCGACCATCTGGTCGGTGGACTTCACCGACGAGTGGTTCCGCGCCGGTCTCCGCGAATGGGTCGAGACCGGGCGCATCACCCACGACGCGTCGCACGTGCGGGCGCTGCCCGAGCTGCCCGACACCCCCGAGGTGCGCCTCGGCCGAGCCCTCGGCGACCAGCTGCTCGCCGACAAGGCGATCATCGGCGTCTTCGACGAGGGCTGCATGGGCATGTACAACGCGGTCTTCGACGACGAGCTGCTGAACCCGCTCGGCATCTACAAGGAGCGGCTGTCGCAGTCGGCGCTCTACGCCGAGATGCTGACCGTGCCCGACGCCGAGGCCGACGCCGCCCGCGACTGGCTCGTCGAACGCGGCATGACCTTCCGCTTCGGCACGGATGACGCGACCGAGCTCACGGTCGAGCAGGTGCGCTGGCAGATGAAGATGTACATCGCCGCGCTCCGTATCTCCGACGACTTCGGCCTCGACGCCGTCGGCATCCAGTACCAGCAGGGGCTGAAGGACCTCGTGCCCGCGTCGGACCTCGCCGAGGGCGTGCTCAACTCGACCGAGCGGCCGCCCGTGTTCTCGCGCGACGGCTCGCGCGAGCTGTACGCCGGGCGCGCGTTCCCGCATTTCAACGAAGCCGACGAGGGCGTCGCCGTCGACGCGCTCATCACCGATCGCGTCTGGACCGCGATGGGTCTCGTGCCCGACAACACCCTGCACGACGTGCGCTGGGGCGAGGAGCACGACGGCGAGTTCGTCTGGGTGTACGAGATCTCGGGCTCGGTGCCGGCCTCGCACCTCGGCGGTTGGGACCATGCCGAGGGATGGCGCCAGGGCCCGGTGTTCTTCCCCGCGGGGGGCGCGACGATCAACGGGGTGTCCAAGCCGGGCGAGATCGTGCTCTCGCGGGTCTTCATCGCCGACGGGATCCTGCAAGCCGACGTCTTCCGCGCCACCGTCGTCGAGCTGCCGGCCGAGGAGACCGAGCGGCGCAAGCAGGCGACCAATCCCGAGTGGCCGATCGCGCACGTCGTGCTGCACGACGTCTCGCGCGACCAGTTCATGGCTCGGCACAAGGCCAACCACGCTCAGCTCGTGTACGCGCCCGACGCCGAGACCGCCGACAAGGCGCTCGCGGCGAAGGTCGCGATGCTCGACCGCATCGGCGTGAAGGTCAACCTCGTCGGTACCGTGGCGCTCTGAGGCGGGGAGTCGACGGCGGAGCGAGCGAGCCGGCGCGCGGGTTCATCGACCATCGCCGCACGGCCTGCCATGATGTCGGCATGGCGACCTTCACCGATGCGCACGGGGTCCGGATCCACTACGAGTCGTGGCGGGTTCCCGACGCGACCGCGGTGATCCAGCTCGCGCACGGCGTCGGCGAGCACATCGGGCGGTACGGCGAGCTGATCGAAGCGCTGAACGCGGCCGGCTACTCCGTCTGGGCCGACGACCATCGCGGCCACGGCCAGACCGGATTCGAGCACCACGGCGGCGACCTCACCCGCATGGGCCGCCTCGGTCCCGGCGGGCTCCGGGCGACGATCGACGCGGTCGAGCAGTTCACCCGCGTCATCCGCGAAGCCGAAGGGCCGGAGCTGCCGCTCGTGCTGCTCGGCCACTCATGGGGCTCGCTCATGTCGCAGATCATCGTGAACCGCAGCGCCGAGAAGTACGACGGCGTCGTGCTCACCGGCACGGCCTATCGCACGCTGTTCGACATGAACGGCGGCGACCTGAACGCCCGACACAAGCACCTCGGGCCGACCCCGGTCGAGTGGCTCAGCCGCGACCCCGACGTCGCCGCCGCCTTCATGGCCGACCCGTATACGACCGACGTGCCGCTGCGGAAGCTCTTCGGCACGGTCGACGCGCTGCGTCTGCTCGGCCGGCCCGCTCGGGACCTGCCCGCCGAGCTGCCGCTGCTCATCATGGTCGGCTCCGACGACACGCTCGGCGGCGAGCAGAGCGCGGCGAAGCTCGCGAACGCCTACGTGCACCGCTCGGGCCTCGTCGACGTCGAGCTCATCGTCTACGAGGGCGCCCGGCACGAGATCTTCAACGAGACGAACCGCGCCGAGGTGCGCGCCGACCTCATCGGCTGGCTCGACGAGCGCTTCGCGGTGGACTGAGGCGCGTCGTCAGTCGAGCATCGCCCACACCACGCACAGCGCACCGGCCGCAGCGAGCACGACCCATGACGGGTGTCGTGCACGGCTGAACACGAGCGGCAGCAGGCTCGCCGCGATGAGGCACCACCCGATCGCCGCGATCGCGGCATCCACGCCGGCATCGAACGCGAACAGCGCCAGCGCGATGGCGATGGCGAGGGCGAGCACCGACGTGACATGCCAGGCGAACCGCAGCGTCGCCACCGGGAACTCCGCTCCCGCCACTCGCGGCAGATCGTGATGCCGAGAGAGCGGCACGAGGATGAAGCGCTCACCGAGCAGCGAGTGGCCGATGGCGAGCACGAGCATGAGCACCGAGGCGATGACGAGCATGCGGTCAGGCTATCGAGGAGCGGTCGGCCGGGACCCGTGGTTCAGATCGCCGCGCGTCCCGGAGGCACGTCGAAGCCGAGCAGCCTGATGCGCGGATGGCTCGTGACCTGCGACTCCGTCGCCCACGGGTAGACGATCGTGGTGATGTTGCAGTTACCGAGCACCGGCAGCAGGTCGCGGTAGCCGTCGGGGTCCATGCCGGCGAGATCGCAGAAGAGCAGCCTGATGAGCGTCGCGTGCGCCACGACGAGCACGCGCCCGTCGGGGAACTCCTCGACGAGCTCGTCGAAGACCGGCAGGGCGCGGGCGATGCCGTCGCGGCCGCGCTCGCCGCCGGGGAAGGGGTTCGACGCCGGGGCGCGGCAGAACGCCGACCACTCCTCGGGGAACCGCTCGGCGAGCTCGGTCGGGGTGAGCCCCTCGCCGTCGCCGAAGTCGATCTCCACGAGGCGGTCGTCGATGCGCAGTGCGAGGCCGGTCGTCTCGACGGATGGCGCGGCCGAACGCCGGGCCCGGCTGAGCGGCGAGGCGACGATCGCGTCGAGCTGCGCGTCGACGGCCCAGGCGCCGAGCGCGGCGGCCTGTCCGAGACCGTGCCGCGTCAGCGGGACATCCGAATTGCCCGCGTACCGGTGGTCGGCGTGCCAGGTCGTCTCGCCGTGGCGTGCCAGGTAGAACGTCGTCATCTCGGGCCCCCTGCCGTCCCCTCGATCGTAGGCTCCCGCATCCATGCCCGGCATCCGTAGGCTGTACCGCATGCACGGTGAATACAAGGTGCCCGGTGGCAAGCTCGTGGTCGTCGATTTCGAGGTGCGCGACGGGGTGATCGTGAACCCGCGCGTCGCGGGCGACTTCTTCCTCGAACCCGACGAGGCGCTGGGCGACATCGACGCCGCGCTCACGGGGCTCTCCGCGGCATCCGATGCGAAGCAGATCGCCGCGGCGATCACCGCGGGCCTCCGGCACGACGCCGTCATGCTCGGCTTCTCGGCCGAAGCGATCGCGGTGGCCGTGCGACGGGCGATGACGGACGCCACGAGCTGGGCCGACTACGAGTGGGAGATCGTGCACGACGCGGCCGTGCCGCCGCGCACGCACCTCGCCCTCGACGAGGTGCTGGCGACCCGTGTGGGCGAGGGGCGCCGCAAGCCCACACTGCGCTTCTGGGAGTGGGACGAGTCGGCAGTCGTCATCGGCAGCTTCCAGTCGGTGAAGAACGAGGTCGACCCCGAAGGCGCCGAGAAGTACGGCTTCGACGTCGTGCGCCGCATCTCGGGCGGCGGCGCGATGATGATGGAGCGCGGCAACGTCGTGACGTACTCGCTCTACGTGCCGGGCGAACTCGTGCAGGGCATGAGCTTCGCCGACTCCTACGCCTTCCTCGACGACTGGGTGCTCCAGGGCCTGCGTGCGATCGGCATCGAGGCGACCTACCAGCCGCTCAACGACATCGCGAGCCCGCTCGGCAAGATCGGCGGCGCCGCGCAGAAGCGACTCGGCTCGGGGGGCGTGCTGCACCACGTCACGATGTCGTACGACCTCGACAACGAGAAGATGCTCGAGGTGCTGCGCATCGGCCGCGAGAAGATCAGCGACAAGGGCATCGCGTCGGCCGCCAAGCGCGTCGATCCGCTGCGCTCGCAGACCGGGCTGTCGCGCGCGGCCGTCATCGAGAGCCTGAAGCAGACGTTCGCGACGCTCTACGGAGCCACCCCCGGCACGGTGAGCGCCGACGAGCTCGCCGAGGCCGAGGCGCTCGTCGAGTCCAAGTTCTCGACGCGGGAGTGGCTGTACCGGGTTCCCTGAGCCCGCCGGGCACTGTCCACACCGTGCGAGGAAGGCTCAGCGATCCCCGTTAGACTCGCCGGGTGGAGTGGTGGATCTGGGTCGGCATCGCCGCGCTCGTCGTCGCCTTCGTGGCGCTCGCCGTGCGGCGCGGCTGGATCGACCTCTCAGACAAGACCAAGCGCGGCGGCGGTGGCGGCGGCGTCATGATGATCGGCGACGAGGTCTTCGCGCCCCGCAAGCACGAGGCGCAGGTCGAGCTCGACCGGCAGAGCCGGCTCCCGGTTCCCGCGCCGATTCCGGGCGACGGCGACAAGGGCATCGCGTTCGACGACGACGGCACGGATGCCTCGCGGCCCGCGCCCGTCGGCGCCGATCGCTTCCGCGGCACGATCCGACTCGACGTCGACCGCGACTGAGTTTCCCGCCGCCGGTCGGGTCGACCCGCGGGCCTCGATGCGCTTCGGTCGCTACTCGACCGGCGAGAGAGCCGTCGGGCAGCCGAGTTCGGCGGCGACGGCGCGCATCGCGGCGGCGGCCTTCTCGACGGTCATGAGGGCGTTGCCGCCGACGATGTGCAGCCCGTAGGCGTCCTCGAGTGCGACGAAGGTCATCGCGAGATCGTCGTCCGAAAGCCCGGGGGAGAACGCCCCCGAGGTGCGCCCCGCCGCGATGATGCCCCGATACGTCTCGAGCTGGCGCAGGTAGAGCTTCTGCACGAGCTCGTCGTGCAGGGCCGAGTTGCCGGCGAGCACGTCGAACTCGTAGAGCAGGCTCATCAGCGCGTCGTCGGGGCCGCTCGGCAGGCCCGCGTCGATCGCCGCGGCGAGCTGCTCGCGCGGATCGGCGAGGCCGGCGATCGTGACGTCGCGTGCGTCGCAGAAGCGCTCGACGCCGGCGGCGTGCGCCTCGACGAGCAGGGCGTCGAGGTCTTCGTAGTAGTAGAGGATCGCGCCGCGGGTGAGGCCGGCCTGCGCCGCGACATCCGTCAGCGAGAGCGAGCGCAGCCCGTGGGTGCGTCCGGCCGCGTACGTCGCTTCGATCAGGGCCGCCCGTCGTGCTTCCTGGGTGCGGGGGCGTGCCATGTCGTTGACACTATCCGATCGGCGTGCAACACTGCTTGAGTTATTTGACTCAAGTGTCAAAAAACCTGAACGCCCGGATCCCCCGACGAAGAGAGATCGAAGCATGTCCAGCCCGAACCCCCCGAGCGGCACTGCCGCCCCGGCATCACCCACCCTCGACACGGCCGCGACGACGACGCACGGCGGTCAGCTCTCGCGCTCGCTCGGCGTCGGCGGCAACGTGCTCATCACCCTCTCGGGCATCTCGCCGGCCTCGAGCGTCTTCATCCTCGGCGGCGCGGCCCTCGCCGGCTACGGCACCGGCGTCTTCTGGGGCTTCGCCCTCGCCGGCGTGATCAGCATCCTCATCGCGTTCTGCTACGCCGAGCTCGCCTCGCGCCACCCGATCGCCGGCGGTGACTACTCCCTCGTCAGCCGGGTGCTCGGCCCGGCCTCCGGCGCAGCGGTGTTCTTCATCGGCATGGTGAGCCTGCCGCTCATCATCGCGATCTTCGCGCTCGGCGTGGCCGACTACCTGGGCTTCGCGCTCGCCGGTCTCGACCCGCTCGCGACCGCGCTCATCGTGATCGTGCTCGCGACCGTGACGGCGTGCTTCAACATCCGCACCAATGCGTGGGTCACCGGCGTGTTCCTCTTCATCGAGCTCGCGGCGCTCGCCCTGCTCGCCGTGCTCGGCCTCGTGCACATCGAACGACCGATCACCGACCTGTTCGACTCGCAGGCGCTCGATGCGGCCACCGGGGGGCTCGCGCCGCTCGGCATCGCCGGCCTCGTGCTCGCCGTGACCCAGGGCATCTTCTCGTACAACGGCTACGGCGGCGCGGTCTACTTCGCCGAGGAGACGAAGAACGCGAAGCGCGCCATCGCGCGAGCCGTGCTCTGGAGCGCCGTCATCACCGTGATCGCCGAACTCGTGCCGCTGACCGCCGTGCTGCTCGGCGCCGACTCGCTCGAGGAACTGTTCGGTGCCGGGCTGCCGGTCGAGAGCTTCCTCGCCTCCCGCGCCGGTGACACGGTGACCGTCGTCGTGCTCATCGCGATCGCACTCGCCATCATCAACGCCATCATCGCGATCGCCCTGCAATCGGGCCGGCTGCTCTTCGCCGCCGCCCGCGACCAGGCGATGCCGGCCGCACTCGCACGGCCGCTCGGCCGGGTGTCGGCGCGCACCAGCATGCCGGTCGCCGCGACCATCGTGATGGGCGTCATCGCGCTGGCGGCGTGCTTCATCCCCTTCGACGTGCTGCTGAACGCCACCGGTTCGACCCTCGCCTTCAGCTACGGCTTCATCGCGCTCGCGGCGTTCGTCGTGCGCCGCTCGCCCGCTGCGCACGGCACGTACCGCATGCCGCTCTGGCCGGCGCCGCCCGTGCTCGCGCTCGTCGCGATCATCACGATCTTCGTGATCGGCATCCTCGACCCGGCGCAGTGGCTGAGTCTCACGATCGCGTTCGGCATCGTCGCCGCGGGCTACCTGTACTTCGTGCTGTACCTCCGGCACCGCCCGGGCGTGCTGCACCTGATCGATGCATCCGACGACCCCGACGACCTCGACGGCACTCCGGTCGCGGCGGGCGAAGGGCGCGGCGCATGACCATCGACCTGCTCATCACCGGCGCGCGCGTGCGCACCTTCGACCCCGCGCAGCCCTGGGCCGATGCCGTTGGGGTCGAGGGCGACCGCATCGCCTACGTCGGCACCGCAGCGGATGCCCCGGCAGCGCGCCGAACGATCGACGCCACCGGGCGTCTCGTGACCCCCGGCATCATCGACAGCCACAATCACCTCCTGCTCGGCTTCGACGCCGACGCGGTCTCGCTCGAGGGTGCTCACGAGCTCGCCGAGGTGCGCCGGCGCATCTCCGAGTTCGCGGCGCGCCGCCCCGAGCTCGACTGGGTCTGCGCCGAGAACGCGGTGTACTCGATCGTCGAGGGCCGGCGGCCGAGCGCGGCCGACCTCGACGGATTGACCGACCGGCCGGTGTTCGTCACGACGTACGACCAGCACTCCGTCTGGTTGAACCGCACCGCGCTCCGCGTGCTCGGCATCGCCGACGGCGTCGACATCCCCTGGGGCCGACCCGAGCGCGACGCCCGCACCGGTGAGCCGACCGGCTGGGTGACCGACTTCTACACGAGCGCCATGACCGAGGCCGGACTCGCGGCGCTGCAACGGGACATCCCGATGTACTCGCCGGAGCGCCGGTATCGCAAGCTGTGCGCGAGCATGCGCATGGCCACCTCGCTCGGCATCACGACCGTCGTCGAACCGCAGGTGCCGCTCGCCGAGCTCGGCCTCTTCACCCGCGCGAGCGGCGAGGGGCGCTTGAGTTCGCGGGTCATCGCGGCGCTCTTCCACCCGGTCGGAGCGGATGCCGCGTTCCGCGCGCAGCTCTGCGATGCGGTCGACTCGGCACCCGCTGACGACCGTCTGCGGTTCGGGCCGGTCAAGCTCTACGCCGACGACGTGATCGAGCCGCACACCGCCCTGATGCTCGAGGACTACGCGAACCGGCCGGGGGTGCGCGGGCGCCCGAGCTACCCCGACCGTGAGCTGGTCGGCGTCATCGGCGAACTCGACCGGCTCGGGTTCCAGACCCACACGCATGCCACGGGCGACGGCGGCATCCGGCTCGCCCTCGACGCGATCGAACACGCGGCGCGCAGCAACGGCACCCGCGACCGGCGCCACGGCATCGTGCACGTCGAGTGCCTGCATCCCGACGATCTGCCGCGCTTCCGTGAACTCGGCGTGACGGCGGCGATGCAGCCGCGGCACTGCTCGCCCGACCTGGTGGCGGGCACATGGATGGAGAACGTCGGCGAAGAGCGGTGGGATCGTGCCTGGCGGTTCCGGAGCCTGCTCGAATCGGGCGCGACCGTCGCCTTCTCGAGCGACTGGCAGGTGGGCGAGATGGACCCTCTCGTCGGGCTCTACTCGGCGGCCACGCGGGCCGGTCTCGACGGCTCCGACGCCTGGACGAGCCCCGAGCGCGTCGGCATCGATCGCTCGCTCGAGGCGTACACCGTGCACGGGGCTCGCGCGTGGCACCTCGAGCACGCGCTCGGCCGTATCGCGCCCGGCATGCTCGCCGACCTCGCCGTGTGGTCGGGCGACCTGACGGCCGCCGACGACGACCCGGCCGCCCTGCTCGACGAGCACGCCGAGCTCACGGTCGTCGGCGGGGAGCCGGTGTACTCTGCGGGCGGACTCGTCGAGGCGATCGGGCCCGCCGATCACGACCCGGTCGCCCTCGTCGGGGGCGCCCCGAACACGCAGGTGCACGACCACTGAGCCCGGGCGGTGCGCCGCACTCGCGGCAGGGCACGACGCGGCCGCTCGGCCAGCGTCGTGCCCACGGTCGGACTGACAGACTGGACGGGTGCACAGCGACGAACCCGACCGCATCATCCATGCGGACAACCTCGCCGTGCTGCCGACCTTCCCCGACGGCCGGTTCACGCTCATCTACCTCGACCCGCCGTTCAACACGGGCCGGGCGCAGTCGCGGCAGTCGACCCGCCACGTGCGCGTCGCGGAGTCGCCGACGGATGACGCTGCGCCCGAGCCGGGTTCCGTGAGCACCGTCGGAACCATCACCGGGTTCGCCGGCAAGCGCTACGAGCGCATCCGCGGCGACCTGCTGCGCTACGACGACCGCTTCGACGACTACTGGGGCTTCCTCGAACCGCGGCTCATGGAGGCGTGGCGGCTGCTCGCCGACGACGGCACCCTCTACCTGCACCTCGACTACCGCGAGGCGCACTACGCCAAGGTGCTGCTCGATGCGCTCTTCGGGCGCGAGAGCTTTCTCAACGAACTGATCTGGGCCTACGACTACGGCGCGAAGGCCAAGAGCCGGTGGCCGACGAAGCACGACACGATCCTCGTCTACGTGAAGAACCCGTCGGCCTACTGGTTCGATTCGAGCGCCGTCGACCGCGAGCCGTACATGGCCCCGGGGCTCGTGACGCCCGAGAAGGCCGAGCTCGGCAAGCTGCCGACCGACGTGTGGTGGCACACGATCGTCTCGCCGACCGGCCGTGAGAAGACGGGCTACCCGACGCAGAAGCCCGAGGGGATCCTCCGCCGCATCGTGCAGGCGTCGACGCGCGAGGGCGACTGGGTGCTCGACTTCTTCGCGGGGTCGGGCACGACCGGTGCCGTCGCCGCGACGCTCGGCCGCCGCTTCGTGCTCGTCGACGAGAACCCCGAGGCGATCGCCGTCATGAAGGGCCGGTTCACGGATGTCGCGGGGGTCGTGTTCGAGCAGGGGCCGACGGTGTCCTGAAGCGTCCGTCGGCGGCTCGGGCAACTATCGCGCTCGCGGGAGGAAGCCCGCGGCCGCGAGCTCGCGCAGTTGCAGCACGCTCCAGGGGCTGACGAGGAACGGAGCGTCGGCCGCGGTACGAGCGAAGGCTGACGGATCGACCCATTGCCAGTCCATGACCTCGTCGGATGCCGGTGAGGGATCGCCCGACAGCTCGGCCACGTAGACCGGGCAGACCTCGTTCTCGACGATCCCGTCGGCGGCGGTCGCCCGGTAGCTGAAGTCGGGCAGCGCGAGCCGCAGCGATGTCGGTTCGATGCCGAGCTCGGTGCGCAGCCGACGGCGCACGGCGTCGTCGACGGCCTCGCCGGGCGCCGGGTGCCCGCAGGCCGTGTTGGTCCAGACCCCGGGCCACGTGCGCTTGTTGAGCGATCGGCGGGTCAGCAGCATCCGCCCGCGCGCATCGAAGCCGTAGCACGAGAAGGCGAGGTGCAGCGGGGTCTCGGTGGTGTGCACCTCGGCCTTGTCCATCGTGCCGATCGGGGCGCCGGCCGGGTCGAGGAGCACGACCTGTTCCGCCACCGTCACGGCGGCACCGCTGCTCACGGGGCCACTGCGTTCGCCGGCACGCCCGACGCCTGCAGCACGAGATCGCGCACGTTCGCCGCGGGCACGATCTCGCCCGCCGAGGTCCAGAACGGCAGGTTCGCGTCGGAGCACAGCAGCAGCGGGGTGTCGGCGGGGCCGTCGGGCAGGCGCCCGTGCGTGCCGCGCACGTACGACGGGTCGAGCGGGATCACGTTCATGGCGTACCGCAGGCCGAGCTTCTTCTTCACCAGGCCGAGCCCGGCCTTCGCCTTCGCGAACGGGTCGGCCGGGTCGAGGAAGAGCTCGGCGGGGTCGTAGCCGGGCTTGCGGTGGATGTCGACGCCGCGCGCGAACTCGGGCGCACGATCGTCGTCGAGCCAGTAGTAGTACGTGAACCAGGCTCCGGGCTCGGCGATGACGACGAGCTCGCCAGACCGCTCGTGATCGATGCCGTACCGGGCCTGCTGTTCTCGGTCGAGCACCTCGTCGACACCGGGCAGCGCCTCGAGGAGCTCACGGGTGCGGTGCAGGTCGGCGGGGTCGGCGACGTACACGTGCGCGACCTGGTGGTCGGCGACGGCGAATGCCCGCGACGTCCACGGGTCGAGCTGCTCGCGGCCGTCCTGCGTGTAGACCTCGAGCAGGCCCTCGCGTCGGAGGGCGCGGTTGATGTCGACCGGATGCGTCGCCTCGGCGATGCCGTATTCGGCGACGGCGATCACGGTGACGCCCGCCGCGGCGGCATCGTCGAGCAGTGGCGCGAGCGTCGCGTCGAGTTCCGCGGCGGCGCGGTCGGCCTCGGGTGCGTTCGGCCCGAAGCGCTGCAGGTCGTAGTCGAGGTGCGGGAGGTAGGCCATCACGAGGTCTGAGCGCTGCTCGCGCATGACCGTGCGCGTGGCCTCGACGATCCAGCGCGTCGACCTGATCGACGCCGTCGGGCCCCAGTACTGGAAGAGCGGGAACTCGCCGAGCGCGCCGACGAGTTCGTCGTGCAGCGCGGGCGGGCGCACGTAGGCGTCGGGCGACTTGCGCCCGTCGGCGTGGTAGATCGGGCGCGGGGTGACCGTGATGTCGGTCGTCGCGCCCATCGCGTACCACCAGCCGATGTTGGCCGCGGTGAACTCGGGCCGGGCTCGGCGCGCGGTCTCCCAGACCTTCTCGCCCTGCACGAGGCGGTTGTGCTGGCGCCACAGGTGCACCTCGCCCTGGTCGCGGAAGTACCAGCCGTTGCCGACGATGCCGTGCTGCGCGGGAGCGAGCCCCGTGAGCAGCGTCGACTGCACGCTGCAGGTCACGGCGGGCAGCACGGTGCCGAGCCTCGTCTGGGCGCCCGAGGCAGCCATGGCGCGGAGCCGCGGCATGTGCGAGAGCGCGCGCGGGGTCAGGCCGACGACGTCGAGCAGCAGCACGGAGGTCACGACGCCACCTCCGAGAGCGAGCGGGTGCCGAGCAGCTCGTCGGCCGCCCAGCGCACCTCGGCGGCGATGCCCGCGACGAGGTCGTCGACGCCGCCCGGCAGCACGCTCCAGGTGTAGGTCTCGACGTCGAGGTGCGCCTCGTCGCCATGGGGGATGTCGCGGACCGCGTCGACGGCGGCGCGCAGCACCTCGGTCGTCGCCGAGATCGGCGCGGCGGGCGCGAGGTGCAGGGGCACGTGGAAGTGCACCCGCCACGGGCCGTCGGCCGGGAGGCCGGCGAGCGCCTCGGGCAGGTCGTCGACCGCGAGCACCGTGCCGTCGGGGGAGAGCTCGCGGGTCTGGTGCAGGTAGCGCTGCTCGACGAAGGCGGCGACCGCCTCGCGGTTCGCCGGGTCGCCGGGATGCTCGACGTGCAGTGCCGCCGACGCCTGCACCTTCACGACCCGGAGGCCCGCGTCGGCGATCTGCCGCACGGCGGCGGCGGGGTCGGCGAACGAGACGGCCAGGTGGCAGGTGTCGAGGCAGATGCCGATGAACTCGGGGTCGATGCCCTCGGCCACGCGCGGGGCGAGCCACCGCACGACGTCGTCGACGGTGTCGAGGATGCAGCCGGGCTCGGGCTCGACGGCCAGGCGCACGGTGCGTCCGGTGGCCTCCCGCAGTGCGCGGAGCTCGCGGGAGACGTGCACGAGCGCCGCGGTCGCGAGCGCGTCGTCGTCGTCGGTCCACGGGTCGCGCCAGCCGAGCGGCAGCGTCGAGATGCTTCCGGATGCCCCGGCCGGCAGCAGCTCGGCGAGCACGCGTGCGCAGTCGAGCGTGAACGCGGCGCGGCGGGGGTCGGTCCAGTCGGGCCGGTACACGTCGAGCTTCACCACCTCGGCGTGGAACGCGCTGTACGGGAACGCGTTGATCGTGCGGAGCTCCAGCCCGTTGGCGTCGAGCCGCCCGCGCAGCAGCTGCCGATCGGCCTCGCTCGACGCGAGCCGATGTGCGAGCTCGGCCGGCAGCCAGAGGCCGACGCCGAGGCGATCGAGGCCGGCCTGCTCGCGCACCGGCCCGGCGAAGGCATCGAGTTGCTCGAGCACCCCGTCGAGGTCTTCGGCCGGGTGCACGTTGGTGCAGTAGGAGAGTTCCATCAGACCCTCGCCCCCCGCAGCACGGAGTTGCCCTCGAACGTGACCCCGGCGGCAGGAACGGCCGGGGCTGCAGCGGCGCCCGAGGCATCCGCCGCCTCCTCGAACCCGGGCACCGGGTCGAGGTGCAGCCGCCCGCTCTGGCCGTAGAAGGCGACGGGGTTGCGCCACAGCAGCGCGTCGACCTCGTCGTCGGTGAAGCCGGCGTCGAGCATGGCCTGCCCGGTCTTGCGGGTCTTCAACGGGTCGGAGTTGCCCCAGTCGGCGGCCGAGTTCACCAGCATCCGCTCGGTGCCGTGCTCGCGGAGGATCGCGACCATGCGCGCCTCGTCCATCTTCGTGTCGGGGTAGATCGAGAAGCCCATCCAGCAGCCGCTGTCGGCGACGGCCGCCACCGTCGTCTCGTTGAGGTGGTCGACGACGACCAGCTCGGGCGCGATGCCGGCGTCCCGGATCACGTCGAGCGTGCGCAGCGTGCCGGCCGCCTTGTCGCGGTGCGGCGTGTGCACCATCGCGGGCAGCTCGAACTCGCGGGCGAGCGCGAGCTGGGCGACGAAGACCTCGTCCTCCTCGGGGGTCATCGAGTCGTAGCCGAGCTCGCCGACGGCGACGACCCCGTCTTTCGCGAGGTAGCGCGGCAGCACGGCGAGCACCTCGCGGCAGCGCGGGTCGTTCGCCTCCTTGGGGTTCAGGCCGATCGTCGCGTGGTGGCGGATGCCGTACTGCGCCGCACGGAACCGCTCCCAGCCGATGAGCCCGTCGAAGTAGTCGACGAAGCTGCCGACGTTCGTGCGGGGCTGCCCGAGCCAGAAGGCCGGCTCGACGACCGCACGCACGCCGGCGGCGTACATCGCCGCGTAGTCGTTCGTGGTGCGTGCGCTCATGTGGATGTGGGGGTCGAAGATTCGCATGGTCAGCCTCCCGGCGTGGTCTGGATCGTGGCGAGTCGGGTCATGTCGGCGCTGATGTCGCGGCCGGCAGCGAGGCGTTCGGCGATGAGGGCGGCGGCCATGCGCGAGAGCTCGGCGTCGCCGCGCTCGTCGATGCCGACGACGGCCTCGAGGGGGATGCCCATGAACAGCGCCTTCAGCACCCCGTGCCGCCAGCCGTGCTGGTCGAGCTCACGGGCGGCGAAGTCGCCGAGGGCGGCGGCGACGAGACGCGGGTCGTTCGTGCGCAGTGCGTCGGCGACGAGTTCGCGCCCCGCCGCGACGACCGCCGTGCCGGTCGGCGGCGCGGGGCTCGGCGGCGCGACGCTCGGTTCGACACGAGACGACGCGGCGTTCAGCCCGCACAGCACGCCGCGCCGTTCGGCGTCGTCGCCGTAGCGGTAGAGCTCGGCGATGGCGCCGGCGGCGGCCTCGTCGTCGACGGCCGAGATGAGCGCCAGCACGAGCGCCGCACGGGCCCGGTCGTCGCCGGTGCCGTGCACGAGCCCGAGCGGGTCGTGCTCGGGATCGACGGGGTCGCGCCCCACCGAGCGCCCGGCCGCCGGGAAGAGCACCGAGATGCGCTGCGGGTCGGCCGTCACCTCGTCGACCGCCGCGATCGTCCACGGATGGGTCATCGTTCCTCCTCCATCGCTTCGTGAATGGCACGGATGCCGCGGGCTGCGGCGCCCGGCGCATCGTGCGAGTGCCTGGGCAGCTCGATGGCCGCCACGCCCCGGTAGCCGAGCTCCTCGAGCGTGGCCAGGGCGGTGACGAGGTCGAGTCGCCCATGCCCGAGTTCGAGGTGCTCGTGCACGCCGGGCATCATGTCGTCGACCTGCACGTTCACGAGCAGCCCGCCCGCGGCGCGGAGTGCGCCGACGACGCCATCGGGCTCGACCGCGACGCAGTGGCCGAGGTCGACGGTGATGCCGAAGGCCTCGGGGCCGCCGAGCTCGTCACGGAGGCGCAGGGCGTCGGCGACGTTCTCGACGAGCATGCCGGGTTCGGGCTCGAAGCCGAGCCGCACGCCGGCGGCGTCGGCGAGGTCGACGACCTCGCGCATGCGTTCGACGAGCATCGTCCAGGCCTCGTCGGGGGCCATGTCGCCCGGCACGACGCCGGACCAGAGCGAGACGCAGTCGGCGCGGAGCACCGCGGCGAGTTCGATGGCGCGGCCGAGGAAGCGCAGTCGCGGCTCGGCCTCCCGATCGACGAGCGTCGGGCGATGCTTCACGAAAGGGTCGAGCAGGTACCGGCTGCCCGTCTCGACGACGACCGGCCAGCCGAGTTCGTCGAGGCGCCCGCGAAGCCGTGCGGCGCGCTCGAACGCGTCGTCGGCGAACGGGTCGAGGTGCGGGTGCCCGAGGGTCAGCGCGAGCGCTCCGTACCCCTCGGCCTCGAGCACCCTGATCGTGTCGTCGAGGGTGTGGTCGGCGAAACCGTTCGTGCCGTAGCCGATGCTGAAACCGGGGGTCACGTCACATCGCCCCGCTTGCGCCGCGCCGAGATCGCTCGGCGCGCGAGGTCGACGCCCGTGAGCAGCGCCGCCGATCCGAGCGCCCCGGTGCGGGCGACGAGCGTGGTCTGCAGCGGGATCATCGCGCCGATGCCCGCCCGCGTGGCGGTGCGGACGTTGCCGGCCGACGGGTCGTCGAGGGTGCGCAGCTGCGTCGGCAGCGTCGCGGCGAGGTAGGAGGCCGTCGCCGCGATGGTCGCGAGCGTGGCGCCGATCCGCCACGCGGTCGACCGCGTGCCGGCCGTGCCGACCGCGCCGACCGGGCCGGCCGTGCTGACGCCGTTCGCTGCGGAGCGTGCGGCGAAGGCTCCCCGGTCGCCCGCTGCGGCCGCCACCGCGCTCGCCGCGGTGATCGCGAGCGTCGCGCCGGCGACGCCGACCGTTCCGCCGTGCACCTCGCCGCGCGAGTGCAGCGTGACGCCGGCCGTGTGCAGCGCGACGGTCGCGGCGGCGGGAAGCGCACGTCGTGCCCCGCCGGCGCCCATCATGACGTCGAGCCCGCGGCACGCGGCCATCGACACGGGCCCGAGCGGCGTCGACTTCGCCACGGTGTTGTAGAGCACGATCGCGCCGACGAGCGGCACCGCGACGCCGAGGCCCCGGCGCCCGCCGCCCGCGGCCGCGAGGGCGAGGCCCGCCGCGAAGCATCCGCTCACGACCGCCAGTGCGTCGCCCGCCGACACCCGGCCCGAGGGGATGGGCCGCTCGGGCCGTTCCTCGGCGTCGAGCTGCCGATCGGCGTAGTCGTTCAGCGCCATGCCGCCGCTGTAGAGCAGCACGGATGCCGCGGGCAGCAGCCACTGACGACCCGTGAAGCGGGCGCCACCGGCGTGCCCGCCCGCCAACGTGTCGCCGATCACCGTCAGCGCGGCCGGCGCGCGGACGAGGTCGAGGATGTCGGCGGGGGAGGTCATGCCGGCGTCACCGCGGTCTGCGCTGCGGCGTGCACCCGCGCGCCGGTGGCGTGCGCCCAGTCGCGGAGGGCGACCGTCTGCTGCGAGAAGTCGTGCACGTCGCTGCCCCACGGGTCCTTGAAGAAGAAGCCGAACTCCGGCACGACTCCGCGCTGGCCGTCGGCTGCGGCGAGCGCCAGGAGGCGGGCGATGTCGAGGATGAGCGGCGCCGCGAGCATCGAGTCGTACGCGGACCAGATGGTCTGCGTGGTGATGCGCGACGAGAGGAAGCCCTCGGCGTGGATGTGGTCCCATGCGGTCTTCACGTCGCCGAGATCGGGCACGTTGTCGATGTGCAGGGGGGCCACGACATGGTCGCCGACGAGGCTCACGAGACCGCGGGTCTTCGTCGCCAGCTTGCTGCGCACGGCCTCGGGGTCGGCGAGGGTCGCGCCGTCGCCGCCGCCGAGGATGTTGGTGCCGGCCCACGAGAGCACGCGCATGCTGCGCGCCATGAACATCGGCGCGAGCGCGGTGCGGAGCAGTGTCTCGCCGGTCTTGCCGTCCTGGCCGGCGTAGGGGATGCCGCGCTCGGTGGCGAGGGCGCGAAGCGTCGGCAGGCCGAGACCGGCCGACGGGGTGAAGCAGGCGTAGGCGCTGTCGGACTCGATGGCGGCGAGCGCGGCGATCGAGCTCGGGGGCAGCAGGGCCCGGTCGGGGTCTTCGAGGGCCGCCGTGAGCAGGTCGGCGTCGTGGAACTCCACGTGGTCCTCGAGGATCGGCTCGGTCGAGGAGATGTCGATGACCACGACGTGGGTGAGTCCGTGCCCTTCACGGAACGCCGTGATGTCGGCGGCCATGCGCCGGACCGCGTCGGCCTGCGAGCCCAGGTGGGTCGTGGGGTCGTACCCGGGGCGGATCTCCGCGTCGGTGCGAGCGAGCGCGTCGTCGGCCGTTGCGACGAAGCGGTGGGCGAGCATCCCGGACTCGACGAGCTCGTGCGCCCGCTGCCGGAGTGGCGTCGTGCTGACGTCGTGCCCGCCGACGACCAGGTCGGCGAAGGCCGGCAACGGCACGCCGGCGAACGCCTCGCTCGCGGTCGTGCAGCCGGTCGGCGGTGCGAGCTCGGCGAGCATCGCATGCAGGCCGACGGACACCACGGTGCCGATCGATCCGCGCGCACCGATCAGCCAGAGGCCGACCCGGCCCTCGTGCCAGGTGCCGGGGTCGATTGCCGCAGTGGATGTCTCGTGCTGGGTCATGTCGTTCCTCCGTGTCGTGTCGTTCGGTGTGGGGTCGTTCAACTCGTGCGCCCCCGCAGGGAGTGCGCGAGATCGGTGAGGTAGGCGGCGAGTCGATCGGGCAGTCCGGCTTCGGCGAGACGGATGCCGCGAGCGACGTGCTCGTCGATCGCGCGCGCGACGGCGGCCCGTGCTCCGGTGCGGGTCACGAAGTCGCGGATCGCGGCGGCATCCGCCTCGGTCGCGGCAGGGTCGCCGAGGATGGCGTCGAGCAGCGCACGGCCCGCGGGGTCGGCCCGGTGGTAGGCGAGGCGCACATGCTCGGTGCGCTTGCCCTGCTGCACGTCCGAGAGCACCGACTTGCCGGTCGCTTCAGCCGCCCCGAAGAGGCCGAGCTCGTCGTCGGCGAGTTGGTAGGCGATGCCGAACGCGATGCCGACCTGCTGCAGGCACTCGAGTTCGGCGTGGGTGGCCGCGTCGCTCGCGACGGCGCCGAGGCGCAGGGGGAGCACCACGCTGTAGGCCGCGGTCTTCAGTTCGGCGACGAGCAGCGGCTCGGATGCATCGGGACGCAGCAGTTCGGACCGCACGTCGAGGAACTCGCCCGCGATGGTGGTCTCGAGCGCAGCGGATGCCTCGGCAGCGAGCCGTCGCTGCACCGCAGCGGGCGCCGGCGCTTCGAGGAGCGCGAGCATCGCGGCGTTGATCGCGAGATCGCCGGCGAGGAGCGCGGCGGTCATCGCCTGACGCTCGGCAGCGGTCTCGGTGAGCCCCTCGAGCAGCCCGGCGGCGGTGTAGCGGGCGACGATGTTGGGCCGGCCGTGTCGCACCCGGTCGCCGTCGATGATGTCGTCGTGCATGCAGAGGCCGAGGTGCAGCAGTTGCTGGGCCCCGGCGACCTCGGCGAGGAGCGCGGTGTCGGTGCCGCCCATGCCGAAGAACGCCGCTGCGACGAGTCGGGGCCGCGTGTGCTTGCCGCCGTCGGACGCGCGCGCCTCGGCGATGAGCTCGGCCGGAGCGGGGCCGGAGGCAGCGCACCGCGCCTGCACGCGATCCCAGTGGGACGCGGTGATCGCGGGTGCTCGGCGTGCGAACTCATCCACAAGCAGTGCCAGCGGCAGCGCCTCGGCCTCGAGTACCGCACCGGCGCGAGCCGAGTCGAGCGCGTTCGCGATCGCCGGGGTCGGCTTCATTGCTGCTCCTCCGTCGACATTGACAGGGCGGGTGGCGCGTTCCTCGCGGGCGAGGCTTTTGGTCATCTCGTCGGGGATTATGTCGACAAAAGTGGCAAATACGCTCAGTTGGTTACTGAAGCTCAGCATAAGTGGCGCAGAAGTTGGTCGTCAATCGACAAAACTTTTGACGGCGACCGCGAAAGCCACCCGAAGGAGGGGTGCACGAACGAGGCCGGCCGACGAGATCATCGAAGCCGAGCTCGTCGCGGCATCCGTCGAAGCCGGGACTCTGCAGAGATGGGCGTCACCCGCCGAGTGCCGTTGCAGTGGGCGGACAACACGAAGCCCGTCCGCTCCGACGGCTGGTGGTCGGCCTGGGCGAACGGTTGGGGGCTGCGCCCGACGTGGTCGGCGTGACGCGCGGATACCTCGGGACTCAGCCCGACTGGCGCACCACGAGCTCGGTCGGCAGGATCGTCGCCGACTCCACGTCTTCGCCGGCGATGAGACGCACGAGCTTGCGCGCCATCTCGGCGCCCATCTCGGAAGACGGCTGCCGCACGGTCGTGAGCGGCGGCATCGCGGTGGCCGCGTAGCGGTCGTCGTCGAAGCCGACCACGGCGACGTCGCCCGGCACCGAGCGCCCGGCGTCCGCGAGCGCGGAGAGGGCGCCCATCGCCATCTGGTCGTTGGCGGCGAACACGCCGTCGAGCTCGGGTGCACGCTCGAGCAGCCGGCGCATGGCGGCAGCACCCGAGGCCGCCGTGAAGTCGCCGAAGTCGACGAGGTCGTCGGCGAGCCCGGCTCGGCCGACGACCGAGGTGAAGCCGTGCAGGCGATCGACCCCGGGCGGCATGTCCTGCGGGCCGGCGATCGTCGCGAGCCGGGTGCGCCCCGTGTCGATGAGGTGCTGCGCCGCGGCCTCTGCGCCGTGCTCGTTGTCGACGTCGACGGTGTACCCGCTCGACTCCTCGGGGCCGAGCGGGCGCCCGCCGAACACGAGCGGCAGCGAGCGCGAGAGGTGCGCGAAGGAGTGGTCGCCCGTGTGATGCGAGACGACGAGCGCACCGTCGACGTTGCCGCCGAGCAGGTAGCGCCGGGTCTTGTCGGGGTCGAGCTCCGACTCGATGAGCATGTTCAACGTGTACTCGGTGCCGGCGAGCGCGAGCGCGGCGCCCTGCACGATCGAGGCGAAGAAGGGGTCGTCGAAGACGCGGGCCGCCGACTCGGGCACGATGAGCGCGATGGCCTGGGTGCGCCGGCTCGCGAGCGAGCGGGCGGCCCGGTTCGGCACGTAGTTCAGCGCAGTGATCGCCGCCTGCACGACCTCGGTGACCTCGGGACTCACCTTCGGCGATCCGTTGACGACCCGGGAGACCGTTGCGCGGGAGACGCCGGCGCGGGCCGCGACCATCTCGAGGGTCGGCGCGTGGCCGGCCGGTGTGCTCCCCGTCATCGTGGGCCCCTTCCCGTGCTCCGGTTCACCCCACGATAGTGGTCGCGGCGAGCTGCCTCTTCGCCCGCGCGATCAGTGCCGCGAACGCGTGCGCGCTGTCCTTCGGCGTGCGCTCGAACGTGTCGTAGTCGACCCGCACGATGCCGAACCGCTTCTCGTAGCCCCACGCCCACTCGAAGTTGTCGAGCAGCGACCAGACGAAGTAGCCGCGCACGTCGGCGCCCTGCTCGATCGCCTCCGCGATGGCGTCGACGTGGTCGAGCACGTACTCGGTGCGCTCCACGTCGTGCACGGCACCGTCGTCCGAGACGTCGTCGTCGTAGGCCGCACCGTTCTCCGTCACGTACAGCGGCGGCAGGTTCGGGTACTCCGCCCCCAGCCGCACGAGCAGCCGGGTGAGGCCAGAGGGGTTGACCTCCCAGTCCATGGCCGTGCGCGGCAGGTCGCGAGACGGCATCGAGACGTGCTCGCTGCCCGGGAACGGCGAGCGGCCGGGCCGATCGGTCGGTCGGAGCGACGGTTCGGCGTCGGCGGGCAGCGGATGCCCCGAGACGTTGTCGTCGTGGTAGTGGTTCACGCCGAGGAAGTCGATCGGCTGCGAGATCTGCTGCAGGTCGCCGGGGAGCACGCGCGAGTCGAGCCCGAACTCGCGCACGTCGGCGAGCAGGTCGCTCGGGTACGCGCCGAGCAGCAGGGGCTCGAGGTACATCCGGTTCCAGAGGGCGTCGATGCGCCGGGCGGCCTCGAGATCGACGGGGTCGGCCGGATCGTTCGGCACCGCGTTCGTGAGGTTCAGCGTGATGCCGAGCCGGATGTCGCGCCCCGCGGCATCCGCGAGGCCCCTGAGCCGCTCGACGGCGAGGCCGTGCGCGAGGTGCTGGTGATGCACGGCGGCCAGGCCCGCCTCGGGGTCGTTCAGGCCGGGCGCGTGCTCGCCGCCGACGTAGCCGATGAGCGACGAGCAGAGCGGTTCGTTGAACGTCGTCCAGTGCGTGACGCGGTCGCCGAGCGACTCGTACACGGCCTCGGCGTACTCCGCGAAGCGGAAGGAGGTGTCGCGGCTCGCCCAGCCGCCCTGCTCCTGGAGTGCCTGGGGCAGGTCCCAGTGGTAGAGCGTGAGCCAGGGCAGGATGCCTGCGCCGAGCAGTTCGTCGACGAGCCGCGAGTAGAAGTCGAGGCCCTCCTGGTTGACCGTGCGGCCGCCGGGCACGACGCGCGCCCAGCTCGTCGAGAACCGGTAGGAGTCGAGGCCGAGCGAGCGCATGAGCGCCACGTCCTCGGGCATGCGGTGGTAGTGGTCGACCGCCCGGTCGGGGGTGTCGCCGCCGGCGATCGCACCGGGCACGCGGGCGAACGCGTCCCAGATGGAATCCTCCTTGCCGCCCTCGTGCGCGGCGCCTTCGATCTGCGCCGCGGCGGTCGCCGAGCCCCAGATGAAGCCGGCCGGCCAGTTCCGTCGGAACGACGCGTGATTCACGTTCAACCCTTCACAGCTCCTTGCATGATTCCCGAGATGAGTTGCTTGCCCGCGATGACGAACAGGATGAGCAACGGCAGCGTCGCGAGCACCGCGCCGGCGAGCACGACCGAGTAGTCGACGTACTTCGCGGACTGCAGCTGGCTGAGCGCCACCTGCAGGGTCGGATTCTGCGGCACGACGAGCAGCGGCCAGAGGTAGTCGGTCCACGCCGTCATGAAGGTGAAGAGGCCGAGGATCGCCATCGCCGGGCGTGCCGCGGGCACGCCGACGTGCCAGAACGTCGAGATCATGCTCGCGCCGTCGACGCGGGCCGCCTCGATGAGCTCGTCGGGGATGACATCGACGAGGTACTGCCGCATGAAGAACACGCCGAAGGCGGTCACGAGCGTCGGCACGATCACCGCGCCGAGCGTGCCGGTCCAGCCGAACTGCTTCATGAGCATGAAGAGGGGGATGATGCCGAGCTGGGTCGGGACGGCGAGCGTCGCGATCACGAAGACGAGGAGGCCTTCGCGGCCGCGGAAGCGGAGCTTCGCGAAGGCGTACCCGGCGAGCGTCGAGAACGTGATGACGGAGACCGAGATCACCGTCGAGACGATGATGCTGTTGCCGAGCGCCAGCCAGAACGGCACGGTGTCGATGACCTCCGCGACGTTGGTCCAGAACTGCCCGCCGGGCAGGAGCGGGGGCCACGTGCTCGAGAGTGCGGACTTGTCGCTCGACCCGATGATGAACGACCACCACAGCGGGTAGGCGCCGCCGAGGAAGATCGCGAGGATCAGGAGGTAGGCGAGGAGGCCGGGGCGACGTTCGAGGCCCATGCCGCGTCCTCGGCGACTGCGCCGGGGGGCTCCGATCGTGGTGGCGGTCATGCGCGGGGCTCCTCGTCGTACGGTGCGGCGGTCGGATCGGGGTCGAGTCGGTCGGCCGGGTCGGTGGGCTCGGGGAGCGCGGCACCGGAGCCTGGGACGGCGCCGGGGACGGCGCGATATCCCTCGAGGCGTCGTCGTGTGCGTCGCTTCGAGACCCGCGCCTCGCTCGAGGCGATGCGGCGCGAGAACCAGAAGTTCAGCAGGCCGAAGGCGACGATGATCACGAACAGCATCCAGGCGACGGCCGAGGCGCGGCCGAACTCCTGGCGGTTGAAGGCCAGGTCCCAGAGGTAGAGCACCGTGGTCTGGTACTGCCGCTGCGGACCGCCGGGAACGGAGCTCGCCGCGTTGAAGAGCTTCGGCTCGGTGAAGATCTGGAGGCCGCCGATGGTGGCGGTGATGATCACGAAGACGAGTGTCGGGCGGATGCTCGGGATCGTGATCGCGAAGAAGCGGCGCACGGCGCCCGCCCCGTCGAGGGCGGCCGATTCGTGCACGTCCCGCGGCACCGCCTGCATGGCGGCGAGCAGGATGAGCGCGTTGTAGCCGGTCCAGCGCCAGTTGACCATCGTGGCGATCGCGACGTGCGACGGGAACGTCTCCGTCTTCCACATCACGGGGTCGAGGCCGAGCGTCGTGAGGATGTTGTTGACGAGGCCGTACTGCTCGCCGAAGACGTTGCTGAAGATCAGGGTCACCGCGACCGGGGTCACGATGTACGGCAGGATGACCGACAGGCGCCAGAAGGTCTTCGCGCGGAGGTTCTGGTCGAGCACGGCCGCGATGACGACCGCGGCGACGAGCTGCGGAACCGCCGACAGCAGGAAGATGCTGAAGGTGTTGAAGAGCGAGTTCCAGAACAGGGGGCTGGCCAGCTCGGTGGCGAAGTTCTCGAAGCCGACCCAGTCGCCGGGGCCCGTGAGCAGGTTCCAGTCGTTCAGCGACACCACGAAGGTGTAGACGAGCGGGAAGAGTCCGACGAGGCCGAAGAGGATGAAGAACGGCGCCACGTAGAAGTACGGGGAGTACTTCACGTCGAAGCGCGACAGCTTGCGCCGGAACTCGGAGCGGCCGGTGTCCGGTTGCGCGGGGGGAGTCGGCGAGGCGGCCGGCCGCGGTTCCGCCGATGGGGTGAGTGTCGAGGTCATCTGCTCGCCTGTCGTGGTGGGGTGTTCGGGGACCGGGCCCGGCGGGATCCGCCGGACCCGGTCGTCGGATCGAGTGGGTTACTCGGAGACGAGCTCGTGCAGCAGGTCGATCGCGTGGTTCCACGCGGTCGGGCCGTCGGCCTTGCCGGAGTCGAGCTCCTGCACCGAGGGACCGAAGACCTGCTCCTGGATCACCGAGTCGTCGGGGCCCTTGTACTGGGCGACGACGCCCTCGGCGCGCGCGGCGAGGATCTCGCCGATCGGCGCGTCGTTGAAGAACGCCGTGAGGTCGCTCTCACCGGTGACGCCGGCATCGCCCTGCGCCTCGACGTTGCTCGGGAAGGCGCCCGCGGCCTGGAAGGCGGTGACCTGCGACTGCGCGTCCGTCAGGTACGCGGCGAGTGCGGCTGCCTCCTTCGGGTGCTTCGAAGTGGTCGGGACGGTCAGGAACGAGCCGCCCCAGTTGGCCGCGCCGCCGGGGAAGACGTCGGCGAAGTCCCAGCCGCTGGTGGCGTCGCCACCGCCGGCCTCGACCTGGCCCTTGACCACGCCGAGCATCCAGCCGGGGCAGACGAAGGTCGCGAACGAGCCGTCGACGAAGGCCTGGCCCTTGCCCCAGTCCCACTGGGTCTGGTTTGCGGAGAGGCCGTCGGCCGCACCCTGCGCGAGCAGGGCCCAGCGCGCTTCGAGGTCGGCGTTGCCCTCGACGTTGAGCTCGCCATCGGCCGTGTAGTAGCCCTCGTCGAGCTGGTTCACCATCGAGTTCCAGACGAACCCGGACTGGTCGTAGAACGCCTTGCCGGTGGCGGCCTTGTACTGGTTGCCGACCTCGAGGAACTTCTCCCAGGTGGCGTCGTCGCCGCCGAAGAGCGCTGCGACGGATTCGCGGTCGCTCGGAAGCCCGGCCGCCTCGAACAGCGCGCCGTTGTAGCAGAGGCCCTCGGGGCCGATGTCCGTGCCGTACCCGATGATGCGGCCGTCGGCGTCGGTGGCCTGCTTCACCTTCCAGTCGACCCATTGGTCGGCCGTGTCCTCGGCGCCGTACTCGCTGAGGTCGGTGAACGAGTCGCTCACCTGCATGACCTTGCTGAGCCAGCCCTCTTCGACGGCCTGGACGTCGGGGAGCCCGGCGCCGGCGGCCTGCTTGGTCTGCCAGTCGGTGAGCGCGTTGCCACCGGTGTCGATGTTCGTCGCCTCGATGGTGATGTCGGGGTTGTCGGCCTCGTACTGCTCGTAGAGGTCGTCGAGTCCCATGGTGCCGAACGTCGTGACGGTCAGCGTGATCTTCTCGTCGCTCCCTTCGCCGCCACCTGAGGAACAGGCGGTGGCGAGGAGGGCGATGGTCGCTGCGCCGGCTACGGCTGCGGCAACCTTCGTGTGGCGTGAGAGCTTCACGGTCACTCCTTTGTGTGTGCGTGGACGGGAATGTGTCACAGTGCGTGAGAGCGCTCTCGTCGGGAATGGTGAGAGCGCTCTCACGATTCGAGACGTGACTCTATGCAGCATGAGGGCAATTGTCAAGAGAGCGCTCTCATCCAGTGTTTCCGGCGGGCGGCCGAACCCCGGTCGCCGGGTGTCGGTCGGCCTGCCGGTCAGCGCTCAGCACGCCCGGCGTAGACTCGCACGGTGTCATCGAGCCAACGTTCAGAGCCCTCCGACGAGGCGGTGCAGCGACGACGACTCACGATCGCCGGCTCCCTGAGTCTGGTCCTGGTGGCCGTCGCCGTCGTCGTGATCGGCGCGGTATCCGCCGGGTCCGCAGCGGGATCGGGGGGCGCAGGGGCATCCGCTTCGACCGAGACGCCGACCCCTCGCCCGGTGCCCGGTGAGGCGCCGCCGCCCGCGACCGTCGATACCTTCGACCGCACCGCGCACTCCCTCGACGACCCGAACAGCATCTGGGTCGTCGTCAACAAGCTGCGCCCCATGAACCCGCAGGACTTCGAGCCCGAAGACCTCGTCGAGGTCGACGTGCCGCACACGTGGGACCCCGAGATGCGCCAGGAGGCGTCCGACGCGATCGTCGCGATGTTCCAGGCGGCCTCCGACGAGGCCGACCTCACGCTCGCCTCGAACAGTGCGTTCCGCTCGTACTCGTCGCAGGAGGAGATCTACGACGGCGACGACCTGCTGACCGCGCGTCCGGGGTTCAGCGAGCACCAGACCGGGCTCGTCATGGACATCGGCGCCGACAGCGGCGACTGCTCGCTCGAGACCTGCTTCGCCGACACCGACGAGGGCATCTGGCTGCGTGACAACGCCTGGCGGTTCGGGTTCATCCTGCGCTACCCCGACGGCAAGACCGACGTGACCGGCTACGAGTTCGAGCCGTGGCACTACCGCTACGTCGGCGTGCCGCTCTCGACGGAGATGCACGAGACCGGCATCGCGACCCTCGAGGAGTTCTTCGGCCTGCCTGCAGCGCCCGAGTATGAGTGAGCGCGTGCCGCATCGCGGCCTCGCCCTCACGGTGCTGGTGGTCAACCAGCTGCTCGCCGGCGTCGGCGTGGCCTCCGGCATCGCCGTCGCGGCGCTGCTCGTCGAGGAGCTGACCGGCGTCGTCGCCCTCGCGGGCCTCGCTCAGTCGGCCAGCGTGCTCGGCGCTGCGATCGTGGCGATCCCGCTCGCGCGGCTCGCAGTGCGCTCGGGTCGACACGTCGCCCTCGCGACGGGCTACGCGCTCGCCGCGACGGGCGCCGTGCTCGTGATCGCCGCCGCGACGAGCGGCTGGGTGCCCCTCGTCTTCCTCGGCCTGGCCGCGTTCGGCGCGGGCAGCGCAGCCGGCCTCCAGGCCCGCTTCGCCGCGACCGAGGTGGCCGCAGCGGGCTTCGAGGCGCGCTCCATGTCGATCGTGCTCTGGGCGACGACGATCGGCTCGGTCGCCGGCCCGCTCCTCTCCGCGACCGGTGACGCCGTGGGCATCGCGCTCGGGCTGCCGCCGCTCGTCGGCCCGTTCCTGTTCTCGGGCGTAGCCTTCGCGCTCTCGACCCTGCTGGTGGCCACGCTGCTCCGGCTTCCGAAGCCGGGCACGATGGCGACGGATGCCGCGAGCAGCGCTCCCGACGTCGCCGCGACGCAGGCCGATGAACTCGCACCCGACCACGTCGTCGACGCCGGGGGAGCGGCGCCGGCGGCCGAGCCGATCGGGGCGTGGGCCGCGTTCCGCATCGCCGTACGCGAGCCGCGATCGCTCTTCGCGATCCTCGCCATCGTGTGCTCGCACACCGTCATGGTCGGCGTCATGGTGATGACCCCGGTGCACATGACCGCCCACGGCCTCTCGCTCTCGCTCGTCGGCGTCGTGATCAGCATCCACATCATCGGCATGTACGGCGCCAGCCCCCTCGTCGGCTGGCTCGTCGACCGCATCGGCTCGCCGCGGGTGATCGTGATCGGCGTCGGCATCCTCACGACCGCGGCACTCATCGGCATCCTGGCTCCCGCCGACGACATGCTGCTCGTGCCGCTCGCGCTCGGCCTGCTCGGCCTCGGCTGGTCGTGCGGACTCATCGGCGGCTCGACGCTGCTCACGACGTCGGTCGAACCGTCGATCCGGGTGCCGTTGCAGGGCGCGACGGATGCTGCGATGAACCTCGCGGCCGCGGCATCCGCTGCCCTGTCGGGCGTCGTGCTGGGGGCTGCGGGCTTCGCCGGAGTGAACGTCGTGGCGCTGCTCGTGCTCGTGCCGCTCGTCGTCGCCGGCGTGCGTGCTCGCCGCGCGGGTCTCAGCGAGCAGGCGGGTCGACGCGCTCCCGCGCGCTGAGCGCCTCGAGCAGGGCGGCCGCGGTGGCGGCGTCATCGACGGTCACGACGAATCGTCGCCCGTTGCGGCGGGTGACCTGCAGTGCCTCGCCGGCGCGGAGCACGATGCCGAACGCGCCGTCGGGCGCGAGGCGGATGCCCCAGCCGCCGAACTCGGCGGTCGGGTGGACGTTCGTGACGGCGACCGCTTCGACCTCGGCGAGCGGCACGCCGAAGCGCGGGATGCCGAGCGGTGAACGGACCACGAGGCCGCGGTCGTCGACGCGCACCCGGAACACGAACGTCGTCGCGGCGAGGACCACGAGCAGCACGGTGACGCCGAGCATCACCCACCAGGCCGCCGAGCCGGTGGCCGCGACGACGACGGTGCCGATCGCCAGGGCGATGATGCTCACGATGATCGCGACCATGCCGCCCCGGGTCATCATCGTGGTCCGCACCCAGACCGCTCGTTCGCCCGCGGCGAGGTCGAGCGGTTCGACGGTGCGCGCCGGCGTGCGCCCCTCGGCCGTGACGTTCGGCTGGGCGAACCATCCGCCGACCCCGGCGCCGACGGCGAGCAGGGTGCTCACCAGGAGCGGCAGGCCGATGCCGGGCGCATCGAGCGGGTCGGCGAGACCGCGCTGCAGTCCGAACGACCAGGTGATGCCCACGACCAGCAGCACGTTGGTGCCGATCGAGAGGGCGGCGAGCAGTCGCAGCATCGGGCCCCATCTGCCGTCACGCGTGCCGACGAGCATGATGCCCGTGAAGAGCGCGACGAGGCCGAACCCCAGCACGGCCGTGCCGAGCGGGACCGACCACGCGGGGCCGAACCCGTCGGGACCGCTGCCGCTCCAGTGCGTGGCGACCGTCGGCGGAACCTCGGGGAGCCAGGCGACCATGAGCCCGACGGCGACGAGGGTGATGGCCGCAGGCAGTGCGCAGCCGATCAGCAGGAAGCGGCGGCGGGCGGTGCGGACGGCGGCTGGCACGGTCATCGGTACGTCTCCTTCACGAGGGCGGCGAGGGTGTCGGCGGCGAGGCCGAGGGTGCGGGCGCGCGCGACGAGCGCGGCGATGTCGTGGTGCAGGTGCGCGAGGGGTTCGACCGCCTCGGTGACGACGGCGCCTCGGCCGCGACGCATGTCGACGAGCCCTTCGTCGCGAAGCTCCTGGTAGGCGCGCAGCACCGTGTGCAGGTTGACGCCGAGCGCGCCGGCGACGTCGCGCGCCGAGGGCAGGCGGTCGCCGGGATTGAGCCGCCCGGCCGCGGCGTCGGCGTGCACGGAAGCGACGATCTGGGCGAAGATCGGCGTGCCGCTCGTCGGGTCGACTCGGATCAGCATCGGCACAACCTTTCAAACTGTTCTATAAATACTAGAATAGTTTTGCCCGATGCTGCGAACGTGAGCGGAACGCGACGTCGAAGTCCCGGATTTCCGGGCGAGAGCGCGCTCTCACCGGCTTCCCAGAGTTTGAGAGGCTTCCTCACAAATTCACGTGATGGGGTTGTGGACTTCCCCCCCCCGATCACGTACCCGGAATCCCGCCTGTGCCCTTCCCCTTCTTCTCGTCTGCCTCCACGCCCACCGAACCCCCCGCACGACGTCGCTCGACCTATCGGGCCCCGTCGTCGATCGAGCCCCCGCTCGACGCCGATCAGATGATCGACGCGACCCCCGAAGCCGACGCCGCACCGGTCGCCGGCGCGACGCTGGCGGACCAGGCGGACCAGGCGGACCAGGTGGAGCGCGAGCGCCGTGCGCGGCACCGCGCCGAGCGGGTGCGCAACCGCCGCTCGTCGAGCGGTGCCCCCCGGAGGTTCATGGCGCTCGGCTGCGCGAGCGCGATCCTGAGCGTCAGTGCGTTCGGCGCCGTCGCCGCATCCGCGGCGGACGAGACGAAACTCGCGTCCGCACGCGACCAGGCGTCGGTCTCCGCGGACTCCGTGTCCTCCGCGGCCGATGGCGACGTCATCGCGGCTCCCGTCTCGATCGCGAAGCGGCCGACCGTCACGAGCGGCCTCTCGACGGCCGCTGTGCCCTTCACCGGCGGCACGCAGGTCACGGTCGCCGGCGAACAGCTCGATCAGGTCGCCCAGGTCGCCGTCGGCGGCGCTGCCGCGCCGATCGTCGCGGCCTCGCCCGAGCAGCTGACCTTCCAGGTTCCCGCCGTCGCCGACACCGCCCTCGGCGACGTGGCCGTGGCGTTCACGGATGCCGCGGGCGCACCCGTCGTCGTCACGACGCCCGGCACCGCGACCGTCGCCGGTGCGGCCGCCCCGGCCTCGCTCGCCGCCCAGCTCACCGAGATCGACGAGGCCGCGCTGCATGCGCCGACGCAGGCGCTCACGCTCACGTACACCTCGAACCCCGCCATCGACGCGCAGCTCGGCTACGTGCTCACCTACTGGAGCAGTTACAACACGGCCCAGTACACCGTCTTGAGTGGTGTCGACTGCGCGAACTTCACGAGCCAGTCGCTCGTCGCCCGGGGCTGGGCGATGGACGCCGGCTGGTACTACGACCAGGCGACCGGCACGATGTCGCCGAGCTGGTCGAGTTCGACCGCCATGCGCGACTGGCTGTACAGCCGCCCCGACCTCGCGACGCCGCTCGACGACTCGCAGCGCGGACTCGTGAAGGTCGGCGACATCGCCCAGTTCGACTGGGACGGCTCGGGCGACCGCGACCACACCGCGGTCGTCACCCGCGTCGAGCACACCGCGAACGGCACCGCCGTCTGGGTCGGCGGCCACACGAAGGACGCCGACTTCTGGAACGTCGACGAGGCGCTCGCCTCAGGCGGCGGCAGCGTCACCTACTTCTCGCTCCGCTGACCCCGCGCTGCGGGTTGAGCTTGTCGAAACCCACTTCGGCGAGCGCTCGGTTCCGACAGGCTCAACCCGCAGCGACCGGCGCGCTCAGCCCCCGAGGGCCGCGTCGACGATCGCCTTCGCCTCGGCCTGCACGAGCCGCAGGTGCTCCGCGCCCCTGAACGACTCGGCGTAGATCTTGTAGACGTCTTCCGTGCCGCTCGGCCGTGCCGCGAACCACGCGTCGGCCGTCTCGACCTTCACCCCGCCGATCGCCGCGCCGTTGCCCGGCGCGTGCGAGAGCTTCGCCGTGATCGGGTCGCCGGCGAGCTCGGTCGCTGCGATGGCGTCGCCGTCGAGCTTGCCGAGTGCCGCCTTCTGGGCAGCGGATGCCGCGGCATCCGTGCGCTCGTAGGCGGGGTCGCCGAAGCGCTCGACGAGCTCCGCATAGAGGGCGGAGGGCGACTTGCCGGTGACGGCGCGGATCTCCGACGCGAGCAGGCACAGCAGGATGCCGTCTTTGTCGGTCGTCCACACGGTGCCGTCGAAGCGCAGGAAGGAGGCGCCGGCGCTCTCTTCGCCGCCGAAGCCGACCGAGCCGTCGACGAGGCCGGGCACGAACCACTTGAAGCCGACCGGCACCTCCCAGAGGCGTCGGCCGAGCGCCGCGGCGACCCGGTCGATCATCGAGCTCGACACGAGGGTCTTGCCGATCGCGGCATCCGCCCGCCAGTTCGGACGGTGGCCGAAGAGGTACTCGATCGCGACCGCGAGATAGTGGTTGGGGTTCATGAGTCCGCCGTCGGGCGTGACGATGCCGTGCCGGTCGGCGTCGGCGTCGTTGCCCGTGAGGATGTCGTAGCCCTCGTGCTCGAGCACCGAGGCCATCGCGCTCGGCGACGACGGGTCCATGCGGATCTTGCCGTCCCAGTCGAGGGTCATGAACGACCAGGCGGGGTCGACGCGTTCGTTGACGACCGTCAGGTCGAGTTCGTAGCGGTCGCGGATCGCGCCCCAGTACGAGACGGATGCCCCGCCGAGGGGGTCGGCGCCGATGCGGATGCCCGACGCGCGGATCGCGTCGAAGTCGATGATGTTCGCGAGGTCGTCGACGTAGTTGCCGCGGAAGTCGTAGGTCTCGACGCCGCTCGGCTCGGCCTGCTTGACACCCTTCAGGCCGTCGGCGATGAGCTCGTTGGCGCGGGCGGCGATCCACGAGGTGGCGTCGGAGTCGGCCGGGCCGCCGTGCGGCGGGTTGTACTTGAACCCGCCGTCCTGCGGCGGGTTGTGCGACGGCGTGATGACGATGCCGTCGGCCTCGCCCTCTGCGCGCTTGGCGGGGTCGTTGTTCCACTTCAGGATCGCGTGCGAGAGCGCGGGCGTCGGCACGTAGTCGTCGAACTCGTCGGCGAGCACGCGCACCTGATTGGCGACGAGCACGTCGAGCGCGGTCGTCTGCGCGGGGGCGCTGAGCGCATGGGTGTCGGCGCCGATGAAGAGCGGGCCCGTGATGCTCTGCGAGGCGCGGTACTCCACGATCGCCTGCGTGATGGCGAGGATGTGGTCCTCGTTGAACGCGGTGTTGAACGCGGAGCCGCGGTGGCCCGAGGTGCCGAAGGCGACGCGCTGCTCGGGCACCGAGGCATCGGGATGCAGCTCGTAGTACGCCCTGACGAGGGCCTCCACGTCGATGAGGTCGGATTCGGTCGCCGGGGTGCCTGCGCGCTCGTGCATGTTCATAGTCTCCCGTGGGTTGCGGAGGCGCGCCAGCACCGTCTCGTGATCTGTGGGTTGAGCCTGCCGTCTCGCGATCTGTGGGTTGAGCCTGCCGTCTCGCGATCTGTGGGTTGAGCCTGCCGTCTCGCGATCTGTGGGTTGAGCCTGCCGAAACCCGTGTGCGATCAGCAGGTTTCGGCAGGCTCAACCCGCAGGACGTGTAGCGCTCACACGAGCGCATGCACCGCCGTGGCGATCGAGTAGATCGCGAGTCCGGCGAGCGCGCCGACGACGGTGCCGTTGATGCGGATGAACTGCAGGTCCCGGCCCACCTGCAGTTCGAGCTTCTCGGTCGTCTCCCGGGGATCCCAGCGTTCGACGGTCTCGGTGATGACCCCCGCGATCTCGTGGCGGTAGTTGCGCACGACGTAGGCCGCGGCATCCGTCACCCAGGTGTCGACCTTCGCGGCGAGGCCCTCGTCGGCGACGAGCCGGGCGCCCACCTCGACGACCGCCGCGGTGAGCCCGGCCCGCAGCTCGCTCGACGGGTCGGCGAGTGCGGTGTCGAGCGTCGCCTTCACCGATGCCCACGCCTCGCCCGCGAACTCGCGCACGCGCGGGCTCTCGAGCAGCTCGCCCTTGAGGCGCTCGACGCGGGCGATCATCGCCGGGTCGTGCTGCAGGTCGTCGGCGAGCTCGGCGAGGTAGCGGTCGATCGCGAGGCGCAGCGGATGGCCCGGATCGGCGCGCACCGCTCGGACGAAGGCGAGCACCTCGCGGGCGGCGCGGTCGTCGACGAGCCGGTCGACGAAGCCGGGCAGCCAGCGGGGGAGCCGATCGGAGACCATGCTGCCGAAGGCCTCGGGGTGCGCCTCGAGCCAGGCCTCCGCCTTCTCGAGCACGGCGTCGACCGCGGCGCGCTGCTGGTCGGCGGCCACGAGCCGGGCGCCGACCCGGCCGATCGCCGGGCCCCACTCGGGCTCGAAGAGGTGGCGTCTGGCGAGTCGCTCGATGACGTCCTCGACGTCGTCGTCGCCGAGCAGGGTGAGCACGCCGCGAGCGGCGACGGATGCCTCGGCGGTCAGCCGCTCGGCATTGGCCGGCGTCGCGAGCCAGCCGCCGAGCCGGCGGGCGATGCCGATCGAGCGGAGCTTGCCGAGCACGACCTCGTCGGAGAGGAACTCGTGCTCGACGAACGCGCCGAGGGTCGCGCCGATCTCGTCCTTGCGCCTCGGGATGATCGCGGTGTGGGGGATCGGGATGCCGAGCGGATGCCGGAACAGCGCCGTCACCGCGAACCAGTCGGCGATCGCGCCGACCATGGCGCCCTCGGCGGCCGCGCGCACGTAGGCGAGCCACGGCACCTCGTCCTGCAGGGCGAACGACACGGCGAAGACGACGGCGGCGACGATCAGCAGGCCCGTCGCCACGCGCTTCATGCGCCGCAGCGCGGCGAGCCGCTCGACGTCGGTCGGCACGGATCGGTGCGCCTCGAGCGTGGTCATCGGCCCCTCCTCACGCGCACGACGCCCGGCGGTCGCGCGGTGTCGCACGGTGTCGACGCTAGCCGCTCGCTCACGGCCCGGTGGCTAGGCTGGCCTGCATGACGGATGCCGCGCCCACACCGCCCGAGGAGACCTACTCCTACCTGGGGCCGGCGGGCACCTTCACCGAGGCGGCGCTGAAGCAGGTCGCCGCGGCATCCGGAAAGCACTGGCGCGGCGTGAACAATGTCGGCGAAGCGCTCGCCGACGTCACGAGCGGTCGTTCGACCGCGGCGATGATCGCGATCGAGAACTCGATCGACGGCGGCGTCACGGCCACGCAGGACGCGCTCGCGACCGTGCCCGGCCTCCGCATCCTCGGCGAGTACCTCGTGCCGGTCAACTTCGTGCTCGTGGCCCGGCCCGGCACCACGCTCGCGGAGGTGCGGGTCGTCAACGCCCACCCCGTCGCCTACGCGCAGTCGCGCGGCTGGCTCGAGCGCGAACTCCCCGACCACGGGCACATTCCCGCGACGAGCAACGTGGCGGCCGCGGCATCCCTCTTCGAAGGCAGCCAGGCCGACGCGGCCGTCGCCCCGCCCGGCATCACCGACCACCTCGACGTCGACGTGCTCGCCCGCGACATCGGCGACAACCCCAACGCCGTCACGCGCTTCGTGCTCGTCAGCCGCTCGCGCGAGCTGCCCGAGCCGACCGGTGCCGACAAGACGAGCCTCATCGTCGAGCTGCCCGACGACGAACCGGGCGCCCTGCTCGCGATGCTCGAGCAATTCTCGACCCGGGGCGTGAACCTCTCGCTCATCCAGTCGCGACCCATCGGCGACGCCCTCGGCCGCTACCGATTCGTCGTCGACGTCGACGGCCACATCGCCGACGAGCGGGTCGCCGACGCACTGCTCGGCCTGCGCCGCACGAGCCCCAACGTCATCTTCCTCGGCTCCTATCCGCGCGCCGACGAGCAGACGGTCGCCTACCACTCGAAGTACGATGACGGCATCTTCATCGAGGCCCGTGACTGGCTGCGCGGCCTGCTGAGCGGCGAACCCGACTGATCGGGCGGCCCTGACCCGAGGAGCTTTGTGAGCGACGGCGCTGCGAGCGGGATCGATCCGCGGTTCGACCCGCGCTACCAGCGCGGCTACGCGGGCGGCGAGGGGAGCACGACGGATGCCTCGTCGGCCGCGCCGGCGGCGATGCCGCGGAATAGCGAACCGCCGGCCCCGGCCCCCGCCCCGGACCCGGCGCCGTTCGCCGGGAGCGAGGCCGGCCGTCCGTCGCCGGGTCGAGACGACACGGCGCCGGAGGCCGCCGCGGTCGTCTCCGATCCGCCTGCCGAACGCGTCGACGACGCTCGCGCCGACGCCGCTCGCATCGAGGTCGACGACGAGGAGCACGATCGCGCCGCGTTCGTCGCCGAGGTCGTTTCGTCGGGCCGGTCCACGGTCGGCTGGCTCATCGCCGGGTGGGCGGTCACGCTCGCGGCGTTCGCGTTCGGGGCGTATCTGTCGTGGATGGTCAATTCCGACATCGGGTACTACACCGGGCAGATCTCGTCGAGCGACCAGTGGATCCGAGAACTCGGCTGGACGCTGTCGCCGTCGCTGATGATGGCCGGGGCGACGGGCGTGGTCGTGGTCACGGCGCTCGCGGTGGTCGTGCAGCGCCGCGGCGCCGCTGCGGCGACCAGCGAGGCGGCCGGGGAGATGGGCGGCGACGAGGACGCCCGGTCCGGTCGCGGCACGGCATGGTGGGCACTCGTCTCGATCGGGGCGATCAGCGCCGTCGGCGTGGTCTGGGCCGTCGGCCGGGCCTCGGAGGCGTCGCGTGCGAACGCCGGCCTCGTCTTCGACGGGAACGGCAACCCCACCGGCGAACAGGCGGACGCGTTCGCCCTGATCGCGCTGGGTCAGTTCGCGCAGAGCCTGATCGGCCCGCTCGCGCTCGCCGCGGTCGCTGCGTTCGTGGCGCTCGTCGCGGTCGAGACCTCCCGCGCGACGCTCAGCGCGGCACGCGCACGATGAGCGCGGCAGGATCGACCGTGAACCGCGCCGCGGCGACGAGACCGAACTCGTCGCCGTCGATCTCGAACTCCTCGGGATCGCCCTCGATCTCGAGCTCGACCGAGCGGCCGCGCAGGTAGAAGATCTCGCTGCGACGGTTGCCGCCCGTGAGGTCGAGGAACTGCCGGCCGATCGCCGATTTCCGGAGCACCCGGTTCTCCCAGGTGATCTTGCGCCAGATGAGCAGCCAGCCGAACAGGTTGCGCGGCGCCAGCACGACCACGTCGAGCCGGCCGTCGTCGATCTCGGCGTCGGGGATCAGCTCGATGTTGCCGGGCAGGTAGCCGAGGTTCGCGACGAGGATGCTCGAGACCTTCGACCGGTGGTGCCTGCCCGTGTCGACCCGGCGCACGACGCGGTACGGCTTCGAGGCGGGCAGCGCCCGCAGGCCGGCGTCGACGTAGGCGAGCCATCCGACGCGCTTCTTCAAGTCGGGGTTGGTGTTCGAGATCATTGCGGCGTCGATGCCGATGCCGCTCATGACGAGGGAGACGTGGCTCTCCTCGGTGCCGTCTGCCCGGGAGATGTCGGCGACGATGAGGTCGACGGCGCGGTCGAGCCCCGCGAAGGCGAGCACCACGGCGTCGGCCTGGTCGTTGACCGGGATCTCGAGGTTGCGGGCGAACAGGTTGCCCGTGCCGATGGGCACGAGTCCGAGCGGCACGCCGGTGCCCCGAAGGGTCGCGGCGACCGATCGCACGGTGCCGTCGCCGCCCGCCGCGATCACGAGGTCGACGCCGGCATCGAGGGCCTGGCGCGCCATGCCCTTGCCCGGGTCGTCGGCCGCGGTCTCGATCCAGAGGGACGGGGCGAAGTGCTGGCGGGCCTCGGCAGCGGCGACCGCCGCGCGCAGCGTCTCGACGCCCTGCTTGGTGGGGTTGAAGATCACGGCGGCCCGCGGGCGCCCGCCCGCGACATCCGCCGCCCCCTGCTGGTCTGCCGTCACGCTGCCAACGGTATTGCATCGCACCGGGAAAAACGCCCGCTTGCCCTGCGGCCCCCGAACGACGGGGCCGCAGATCAGGGGTCGGATGCCGCGGCTAGACTTGCTCGGGTGATCGATCCCGTGCTGCTTCGCGAGAACCCCGACCTCATCAAGCGTTCGCAAGAGCTCAGAGGCGAGTCCGTGGCGCTCGTCGACGCGGCCGTTGAAGCCGATGCCGCGCGGCGCACCGCGATCACCGTCTTCGAGGCGCTCCGCGCCGAGCAGAACGCCTTCGGCAAGCAGGTCGCGCAGGCCCCGAAAGAGGCCAAGGCCGCCCTCGTCGCCGAGGCGCAGGAGCTCGCCGCGCGCGTGAAGGCCGCGAACCAGGCCGCCGGCGACGCCGAGGCCGAGTTCACGCTCGCCATGCAGCGGCTCGGCAACGTCGTCATCGACGGCGTGCCCGCCGGCGGCGAAGACGACTTCATCGTGCTGCGCGAGGTCGGCGAGATCCCCGCGTTCGACTTCGAGCCGCGCGACCACCTCGAGATCGGCGAGCTGCTCGACGCCATCGACATGCAGCGCGGTGCCAAGGTCTCGGGCGCGCGTTTCCACTACCTCAAGGGCATCGGCGCCCGCCTCGAGCTCGCCCTCATGAACATGGGCCTCGACCGGGCGATCGCGGCCGGCTTCACCCCGCTCATCACGCCCACGCTCGTGCGCCCCGAGATCATGCAGGGCACCGGATTCCTCGGCGCCCACGCCGACGAGGTCTACTACCTGCCCGAGCAGGAGCTCTACCTCACGGGCACGAGCGAGGTCGCGCTCGCCGGCTACCACGCCGACGAGATCATCGACGTGTCGAACGGGCCCATCCGCTACGCGGGCTGGTCGACCTGCTACCGCAGCGAGGCCGGCAGCCACGGCAAAGACACTCGCGGCATCATCCGCGTGCACCAGTTCAACAAGCTCGAGATGTTCACCTACATCGACCCGGCCGACGCCGAGGCCGAGCACGAGCGCCTGCTCGGCTGGCAGGAGGGCATGCTGCAAGACCTCGGCCTCACCTACCGCGTGATCGACACCGCGGCCGGCGACCTGGGATCGAGCGCGGCCCGCAAGTACGACGTCGAGGCGTGGGTGCCCACGCAGAACGCGTACCGTGAGCTCACCTCCACGTCGAACTGCACGACGTTCCAGGCGCGCCGCCTCGACATCCGCCACCGCACCGAGACCGGCAAGACGGCGCCCGTCGCGACGCTCAACGGCACGCTCGCGACGACGCGCTGGCTGGTCGCGATCCTCGAGACCCACCAGCAGGCCGACGGCTCGGTCGTGGTGCCCGAGGCGCTTCGCGGCTACCTCGGCGGCCTCGAGGTGCTCGAGCCGATCGCATGAGCATCGAGCGGATGCCGCGCTCCGACGCCGCCGTCGACGAGCAGTGGTTCGTCGCGCTCGACGTCGACGGCACGATCATGCACGAAGACGGCTCGATCGACCCGGTCGTCGTCGACGCGGTGGCCGCCGCCCGCGACCGCGGTCACGTCGTCACGCTCGCGACCGGCCGTTCGTGGTCGACCACCGCTCCGGTGCTCGAGCAGCTCGGGCTCTCGCCCGAGTACGTGGTGTGCGCGAACGGCGCCATCACGATGCAGCGCGACGACTCGGCGCCCGACGGATACGTGCGACGCCACGTCGAGACGTTCGACCCGACGCAGGTGCTCGAGCGCATCCGCGGGTTCCTGCCGTCCGGCAAGTTCATGGTCGAGCTGCCCGACGGCTACCGGCTCTACACCGAGGGCATGACGGAGTGGAACCTCGAGAACGCCCGTGAGGTGCGCTTCGAGGAGCTGCTCGACCACCGCGCGACGCGTGTCGTCGTCACGAGTCTCGAGCACGGTCTCGACGAGTTCTTCGGCATCGTCGACCAGATGGGCCTGCATCACGTGAGCTATGCCATCGGCTGGACCGCGTGGCTCGACATCGCCCCCGACGGCGTCAACAAGGCGACCGCGCTCGAGCGCGTGCGCGGGTGGCTCGAACTGCCGATCGATCGCGTGCTGGCCGCCGGCGACGGGCGCAACGACCTCGAGATGTTCGCGTGGGCCGGTGCCGCCGGCCGTGCCGTGGCGATGGGCCAGGCGCCCGACGAGGTGCGCGAGGCCGCGAACGAGGTGGGCGGCTCGGTCGACGACGCCGGGCTGGCGGCGGTGCTCGACTCGCTGCCGTGACGCGCCGCGCTCCGCGCCGGTATCGGGCGACTCCGAGCGCACCAGCATAGAATCGGGCGAGTCGGAGGGGTGCGATGAGCGAGACGGGCGAGCAACAGGCCGCTGCTGAGCAGCAGACTCCTGCCGAGCAGAAGGCTGCTGCCGAGCAGGCGGGGGTGGCCCGTCACGGGCGACTGCCGAGGCGGAGCGCCGCATCGACCTATCTGAAGCTCACAGCATCCGTCGTCGCGGTGCTCGCGGTCAGCGCCGCATCCGTCGCCGCGTACGCCGCCGTCGACCTGATCGGCTCGGTCAAGCCCGGGGTCTCGCTCGCGAACGCCGGGATGCTCGAGGGCGTGCCTGACATCGGTGCGATGGACGGCGGGCTCAACTTCCTCCTCGTCGGCAGCGACAAGCGACCGCTCGACGGCTCGTTCGGCGACCCCGAAGAGGACGACGGCATCCTCAACGACGTCAACATGCTGCTGCACATCTCTCAGGACCATTCCCATGTCGAGGTCGTGAGCTTTCCGCGCGACATGATCGTGCCGGTGCCCGAGTGCCCCGACCCGGTCGACCCCGCCTCGGGCCCGCTGTCGGCGATGTCGGGGGTGCCGCTCAACAGCGTGCTCGTCCACGGCGGTCTCGGCTGCGTCTCGCTCACCATCGAGCAGCTCACCGGCACGAAGATCCCCGTCGGCGGCGTGGTCGAGTTCAAGGGAGTCGCGGCCCTCTCGAAGGCGGTCGGCGGCGTCGAGGTGTGTCTGGTGGACCCGATCGACGATCCCGACTCGGGGCTCCACCTCGCGGCCGGCACTCACTCCATCTCCGGCTACGACGCGCTCGCGTTCCTCCGCACCCGCAAGGCGGTCGGCGACGGCAGCGACCTCGCCCGTATCGCGAGTCAGCAGGCGTTCCTCGCCTCGCTCGCCCGCACCGTGCAGAGCGACGGCACGCTCAGCGACCCGGTGAAGCTGTACTCGATCGCGAAGGCCGTGCTGTCGAACATGGAGCTCTCGAAGGAGCTGCAGAACCCGGCGACCCTCATCTCGATCGCGAAGGCCCTTCAGGACACCGATCTCTCGAAGATCGCGTTCATCCAGTACCCGACCGCAGAGGCGGGGGACGGACAGCACGTCGTGCCGACCGACTCCGCCGAGGCGATCAACCTCGCGCTGCAGGAGGACCGGCCCGTCGTGCTCGATCCGACCGCGAACGAGAACTCCGAGTTCGGCACCACGGCCGGCCCGACCGCTCCGGCGGCGGAGCCGGCGCCCGCAGCCGATCCGTCGGATGCCCCGGCGACCTCGCCGCCGGCCGAGACGCTGCCCGGTGATGTGACCGGCATCACCGGCGACGAAGTGCGGTGCACGACGGCGAACGAGGGCTGATCCCAGCAGCTATGCCGCCTCAGGGTGCTCTCAGGAGGGGTTGAGAGGCTGATCGGAACGCGCAACGGCTAGAATGGGCGCCTGCCTGCACGATCCATGTGATCGCACGGGCATGGAGGGCTGTCCGAGCGGCCGATGGAGCTGGTCTTGAAAACCAGTGGGCAGCAATGCCTCGTGGGTTCGAATCCCACGCCCTCCGCGAGAACCGACGACATGAGAGGACACCGGTGGCAGAAGAACTTCGATCCAGCGCACGACGCGCGGCGTCGTCGACGCCGGTCGTGCGCCACGGTCGCCTGAAGCGACGCAGCATCTGGCGCACGCTCGCGAAGGTGACGGTGACCTTGGTCGTGGTCACGGCGGTCTCCGGAATGTCCGTCGCGGCCTACGCGGCGTGGGACCTCGCCAATACCGCCAAGCCCAGCGTCACGCTCGGCAACGAAGACATGCTCGAGGGTGTGCCCGATGTCGGGGCCATCGACGGCGGCGTGAACCTGCTGCTCATCGGCAGCGACAGCCGCGAGGGCCAGGGCGACGGGTTCGGCGATCCCGATGAGGAGACGGCCGTCCTCAACGACGTCACCATGCTCCTGCACATCTCCGAAGACCACACGAACGCCTCGGTCATCAGCTTCCCCCGCGACATGCTCGTCGATGTGCCCGCGTGCGTCGACCCCGAAGACCCCGCGGGCGATCCGCTGTACGAGCAGTACGGCGTGAAGATGAACTCGGTGCTCTCGCTCGGCGGCATGCCGTGCGTCGTCAAGACCGTCGAGCAGCTCGTCGGCGTGCCGATCCTGTTCGCCGGCACCGTGCAGTTCCTGGGCGTCGCCGGACTCTCCGAAGCCGTGGGCGGCGTTCCCGTCTGCATCGCCGAACCGATCGAAGACGAGCACACCGATCTCTACCTCCCCGCCGGAATGCAGGAGCTCTCGGGCATGCAGGCACTGCAGTTCCTCCGCACCCGCCATGGCGTCGGCGACGGCAGCGACCTCGGCCGCATCTCGAATCAGCAGGTCTTCATGTCGGCGCTCGCGCGAACGCTGCAGTCGAACGGCACGCTGAGCGATCCGGTCAAGCTCTACGGCATCGCGAAGGCCGCGCTCGCGAACATGGAGCTCTCCGACAGCCTCATGGACCCGACGACCATGATCTCGATCGCGAGCGCCCTGAAAGACACCGATCTGAGCAAGATCGCGTTCATCCAGTACCCGACCGGCTACTCCGATGGCGATCTCCTTCCGTCCGAATCGGCGGAGATCGTCAACACGGCCCTCCAGAACGATCTGCCGGTCACCTTCGATCCCGAGGCCGATGAAGCGGCGTTCGCGTCGGCAGGTGACCCCACGGCCGTCGACGCGGCTCCCGAGGCCGAGGCCGAGGCTCCGGTCGAGGAGGAGGCCCCCGCAGTGGACGATGCCACGACTCCGACGCCGCCGACCGCCGAGGCGCTGCCGAGCGATGTCACCGGTCAGACCGCGGCAGAGACCCGCTGTTCCGCGGGTCGCACGCTCGAAGACCAGTAGGCTCGGTCGCTCGAATCGTCATCCGCGGCATCATCGGGTTATGATGACTTTCGCGTATGCACGCAAGTGCGCGCAAGGAGACGTCGCATAGTCCGGCCGAGTGCACCACCCTGCTAAGGTGGAGTCCCCGTAAGGGGACCAGGGGTTCAAATCCCCTCGTCTCCGCACTCTTGGTGTGATCCGACCGAAACGGTCCGAATTCCCACCCTGCACGAGAAGGCCCCCGCATTCCGCGGGGGCCTTTCGTGTTCCCCGACGAGCTCACCGAGTCCGACGAAGCCGCCCGCGCTGCTGCTGCCGATGCCGCATGCGAGTCGATGGTTATGCAAGTAACTTGCATCGGATGTGGGAAATGCTCTTGCATTGACATCCCAGCCGCTCTATCGTGAGACCCGCACGATGCAACCCATTTGCATAAGTCCCCGTTCGTCTGAGGAATAGGTAACGAAGCCGTGGTCAGAAGCAACCGTTACGGAGCGCGCGTCGGCGCGATCCGGCAGGAGAACGAGACGCAGTGCGCGCTGTGGCTGCGCGACCATGGTCCCTCCTCCGTCGCCACGCTCACCCGCAGTGTCGGGCTGTCGCGACCGACGGTCGAGGTCGCCCTGGCCCGGCTCGTGGAGCGTGGCCTCGTCAAAGAGACCGAGGGTGGATCAGACGCTGCGACCGGCCGCCCCGCGCGGGTCTTCGAGTTCGTCGAGCGTGCCGGTTTCGTGGCCGGCATCGACATCGCCCGTGCCGGTGTCGCCGTGATCATCGCAGACATCAGCGGAAAGGTCCTGGTCCAGCGGCGTATCAGCGGTCCGCTCCCGAAGGACTCGCACGCCCGGCTCAAGCTCGTCACGCGCGAGACCACCGCGGCACTCGCCGAGGCAGGCGGAACGGTGTCGCGTCTGGTGACGGCGCACGTCGCGCTGACCGGATGGGTGGGCGCCGACGGCCGCCTGCGCACCTCTGGCGCATACCCCGACTGGGAGGGCGTCGACATCGCCGGGCATCTCTCCCGCATGCTTGGCTGCGACGTCCACGTCGACAACGACGTCAACCTCGCGGCATTGGCGGAGCACCGCATCGGCGCGGCGCGACTCATTCCGGACATGCTCTACGTCCGCATCGGCAGCGGCATCTCCGCGGCCCTCGTTCTCGATGGAAAGCTGCGCCTCGGCAGCCACGACTCCGCTGGCGCCCTTGCCGGCGCGAGCCTGCCGCTGCCGGTCGATCCGCAGGGTGATCTGGGCTGGGCCGACGAACCCTCGTTGCGCGCGGTCCTGGAACGTGCGGAGGCGAACGAGCCGGAGGCCGCTGCGAAGCGAGACGGCTTCGTCGACGGCCTCGCCGAGCTGGTCGGGATGATCGGCCAGATCGTCGATCCCGACTGCATCGTCGTGGGCTGCGATGCGGCGGAGCACGGCGACACGATCGTGTCGATGCTGCGTCAGCGCCTCATCGACAAGGGATGGCTCCTCTACGAGCCGGCCATCATCGCGTCCCACCTCGGTGACGACGCCGCGGTGCTCGGAGCGCTCACCCGCGCCTTCGACAGCAGCGCGAAGCACCTGTACGGCCTCGATGAGGTCGGACTTCCGGAGATCCGATTCTCCGATGTCATTGCGACGTCGAAGACGCCGATCGCCGCGAACACCCCGTAAGACGACGACGAACCGACTGAAGGAGAAGAACATGAGCAAGGCCCGTCCAAAGACGCGCGGGATCGTTTCCGCTGCCGTCTCAGCCGCGATGCTGGGTACGATGCTCGCCGGGTGCGCCGCCACCGCCCCGGAGTCCGAGAACAGCGAACTGGAGTTCTGGGGGTGGAACCCCGCGTACGAGAAGGTCGTCGACCTGTGGAACTCCTCGCATGATCAGCAGGTGAAGTTCGAGACGACCGCCTCCGGCGGCGACGGCGGATATACGAAGATGCAGGCGGCGGTGAAGGCCGGCAACGCACCGTGCCTGGCGCAGGTCGGCAACGAGTCCGTGCCCACCCTCACCGTCGACGGCTCGCTCGTCGACATCTCCGAGGAGATCGACCAGTACCGCGACGGGTTCCCCGACAGCGCGTGGGCGGCGATGGGAGTCGGCGAGGGAATCTACGGCGTGCCGGTCGACATCGCCCCGCTCGCCCTGTTCTACCGCACCGACGTGTACGAGAAGTTCGGTGTCACCCCGGCGACGACCTGGGAGCAGTTCGCCGCCGACTCCGCGAAGGTCCACGCCGCAGATCCGAACGTCTACCTCTCCTCGTTCGCGCCCGCGATCACCTACCAGATCGCCGGGTTCGTGCAGCAGGCCGGCGGCACCTGGTACTCGAGTGAGAACGACCAGTGGAAGGTGTCGATGAACGGCGCCGAGACGAAGGACGTCGCCGCCTACTGGCAGAAGATGATGGACGAGGACCTCACGAAGGTCACCGACCCCGAGACCCCGGAGTGGTTCGCCGCCGTTCAGGACGGCACCATCGCCAGCTACGTCGCCCCGGTCTGGTGGGTGACCGTCCTGGAGGGTGCCGCGGCCGGGTCTTCGGGCAAGTGGCGGGTCGCACCGATGCCCAACGTCGACGACGACACCGTGAGCACGGGAACCGCCGGCGGATCCGCCACCTCGGTGCTCACCGGTTGCGACGACGTCCAGGGCGCGGTCGACTTCGCGAACTGGATGAGCACGGATGACGGTGCGCTCGAGATCCTCATCGAGGACGCGGCATCCTTCCCGGCCGCGACCAACGGAACCGGCCTCGGATCGCTCAGCGAACCGCTCGAGTTCTACGGCGGGCAGAAGGTGTACGAGGTGTTCGCCGATGCGGCACCGACGATCAACCCGAACTGGCAGTTCGGACCGGCGAACGCCGAGACGGGCAGTGCGTACGCCGACGCCATGAAGCCGGTGCTCGACGGCACCCGGACGATGGCCGAGGGCCTCGACATCGCGCAGGCCTCACTGGTCGACGCACTCACCACCAAGGGGCTCAGCGTCACCGAGTGACGGGTTCCATGACCGGAGGGTTCCCCGGTGCCCCTGCGCCGGGGACCCCTCCGCCTGGATCCGAACGCCACCGAACAAGGACCGATCATGACCACCACCACTGCCGTCCGAACGATCGCCAGCAGACCGCCGCGGTTCCGCGCGGTCGGTCGCACCACCATCCGTCGCTCCCAGCGCAGGGCCATCTGGCTCCTCCTGCTGCCGTTCCTCGTGCTCTTCGTGTTCTCGTTCGTGGTGCCGCTCGTGTACGCGGTCGTCGAGAGTTTCTTCACCGAGAAGCGATCGGGGCTGGGCATCGGCGGCGAGCGGGCGTTCGCGGGGTTCGTGAACTATGTGAACGCGATCCAGAAGACCGATCTGCTCGAGGGGGTCGGTCGGGTGCTCGTGTTCGGCATCGTCCAGGTGCCGCTCATGCTCATCGTCGCCCTCGCCCTCGCGCTCGCAGTGGATGCGCTCAAGGGCAACTACCCCAAGTTCGTTCGGCTCTCGGCATTCCTGCCGTACGCGGTACCGGGGGTGATCGCGGCGATCCTGTGGGCCTTCCTCTACCTCCCCGGGACGAGTCCGTTCGTCGCCGCCCTTGCGAGCGTCGGCATCGACGTCGACTTCCTCTCGAGTGAGGTCGTGCTCTGGTCGATCGCGAACATCGTCACCTGGACGTGGACGGGCTACAACATGCTCGTGATCTACTCGGCCCTGACCGGCATCCCGCAGGAGCTCTATGAGGCGGCCGCCATCGACGGCGCCGGAGCGTGGCGGATCGCGTGGAGCATCAAGATCCCGCTCGTGGCGCCGGCGCTCGTGCTCACCACGTTCTTCTCCATCGTCGGGACGGTCCAGCTCTACGCCGAGCCGACCGTGCTGAAGTCGTACTCCAGCGCGATCACCTCGGGCTACACGCCGAACATGGCGGTGCAGGACGTCGCATTCGGGCTCAACAACTACGGCGTCGCGGCTGCCATGGCGGTGCTCCTGGCCATCGGGACCTTCGTCCTGTCGTTCGGATTCCTGCGCCTCGCGAACGTCATCACCGCACGGCGGGCGGCTGCCTGATGCCGAACTTCACCAGTCGCCTCTTCATCCGCGGTGTCCTCTTCCTCGGCGTCGTCTACTTCCTGATCCCCATTTGGTGGCTCCTCACCGCATCCACCAAATCCAGCTCTGAGCTGTTCTCCAGCCCTCCGCTCTGGTTCGGCGAGGACTTCGTCCTGCTCGACAACATCGTCGCCGTCCTCACCCGCCAGGACGGGCTCTTCGTGCGATGGATGCTGAACTCGCTGATCTACGCCGGCGGCGGTGCGATCGGTGCCACGCTCCTCAGCGCCGCTGCCGGATACGTGTTCGCGAAGTACAGCTTCCCCGGCAAGGGCGCTCTCTTCGGCGCGATCCTCGCCTCGATCCTCCTGCCCGCATCGCTGCTCGTCATGCCGCTCTACCTGCTGTTCTCCTCCCTCGGCATGATCAACACCATGTGGGCAGTGATCATCCCGAGTCTCGTCAGCCCGTTCGGCGTGTTCCTCGCGCGCATCACCGCGCAGGAGAGCGTTCCGGACGACTTGCTGGACGCGGCCCGCATCGACGGCGCCGGTGAGATCCGGATCTTCTCCACGATCGCGCTGCCGATCATGGGTCCGGCCCTCCTGACCGTCTTCCTCTTCTCGTTCGTCGGCATCTGGAACAACTTCTTCCTCCCGATGGTCACGCTGAACGACGCGGAGCTCTGGCCGGCCATGCTCGGCCTCTACTTCTGGGGCAGCCAACCCAGTGAGCTCAACTATCACTTCGTGATCACCGGCTCGCTGCTGTCGATCATCCCGCTCGCCATCGCCTTCATCAGCCTGCAGAAGTACTGGCGCGTCGGCCTCACCGCCGGCGCGGTCAAGATCTGATCACCTCACGACGAATGGACACCATGGACCCTTCTTCTCGCGCGCCTCGCGTCCTCGCCGGCGCGATCCACTACTTCCGCTCGCTGCCCGAGCAGTGGCCCGACCTGATGCGATCGATGCGGGCGATGGGCTTGAACACCGTCGAGACGTACCTCGCGTGGAACGTCCACGAACCTCGTGAAGGGCAGTGGCAGCGGCTCGACGAGATCACCCGGTTCCTCGATTGCGCGCATGCGGAAGGGCTCCGCACGATCGTGCGGCCTGGCCCGTACATCTGCGCGGAATGGGACAACGGCGGCCTGCCCTCCTGGTTGACAGGGCGAGTGGGCGAGCACGTGCGCACGAGTCATCCGGAATTCATGGCAGCCGTCGGACGGTATCTCGATGCCGTCGTGCCGACCTTCGTCGACCACCCCAGCCTGCTCATGGTCCAGGTCGAGAACGAGTACGGTTCCTTCGGCACGGACGCCGCCTATCTGGCGGCGCTCGCCCGGGGCCTGGAGGAACGGGGTGTCACCGTCCCGCTGTTCACGAGCGACGGGTGGACGGACGTCTGCCTCTCGGGCGGGACGGTTCCCGGATTGCGCGCGACGGTGAACTTCGGATCGGAGGCGGATGCCGCGTTCGCCGCTCTCGCGCGCCACCGCCCGGATGACCCGCCGTTCTGCATGGAGTTCTGGAACGGGTGGTTCGACCACTGGGGCCGGCCGCGGGTGACGAGGTCGCCGCAAGACGCCGCTGGCGCGCTCGCCGAGATCATCGATGCGAGCGGGTCGGTGAACATCTACATGGCGCACGGCGGCACCAACTTCGGAACGGGAGCCGGTGCCAACCACGTCGACCACGACGGGGTGAGCGAGTATCGCCCGACCGTCACGAGCTACGACTACGACGCCCCGCTCGACGAGCGGGGCGCACCGACGCCGAAGTTCCATGCGCTCCGCGAGGTGTTGATGACCGCGTCGGACGGCAGCGGAGTCGTCGATCTCCCGCCGCTGCGCCCGCTCATGGAGGAGGCGGTTGCTCCGTTGACCCACGTCGCAGAGGTCGACTTCGAGGAGCACGGCCGGTACGCCGTCGCACCGACCTTCGAAGAGCTCGGCGTCGATCACGGCCTCGTCAGGTACGAGGTCTCGATTCCGGGACCGCGGGCGCCGCTCCCGCTCGAGCTCATCGAGCTGCGCGATCGGGCCCAGGTCCGCGTCGACGGCGCGCTCGTCGCTGTCGTCGAACGTGACGGAGGCACCTCGACACTGCCTCCAGTCGGGGGATCGGCCCGCGTGTCGGTCACGGTCGAGTCCATGGGCCGGGTGAACTACGGCCCCCGGCTCGGCGAGACGAAGGGCCTTCGCGGGCTGCGCCAGGACAACCAGTGGCTCAACGGCTTCTCCGTGTCGTCGCATGCGCTGCCGGAGCTGCGCGAGCTGGCCTGGACGGCGGTCTCAGCCCAGGCAGGCGGGGAGTCGGACGGCCCGCGGTACTACCGCGCAGACGTCGAACTGCCCGAACAGGCGGATGGCTACCTCGAGATCCCGGGCGGGTCGAAGGGCTATGCCTGGTTCAACGAGCTGTGTCTCGGACGGTACTGGAACCGCGGCCCGCAGCAGCGCCTCTTCGTGCCGTGGCCGGCGACGCGAACCGGCCGGAACACCGTGACCGTGCTCGAACTCGATGCGCTCACCGACCTCACCGTCGCCGTCGGCGGCACGCCCGCCCTCGGCTGAGTCAGGGTTCGTTCGTGGAACCCCAGGTCCACATCTGCGAGATGTGTTCGCTGAGCGCGGCCAGCGCGACATCGGTCCGCCCGGCGTGGAGTGCGTGGAAGATCGCCCAATGCTGCCGGTTCGCAGCGTCGTAGGAGTCACGCGGGGCGGTGACGACTCGGTTCGGCGGCGGCATCTCATCGACCAGGAGATGCACGATGCCCTCGGTGAGCAGGTTGCCCGAGCGGTGCTGGTACACCTGATGGAACGCGAGATCGGCCTCTTGCAGGCGGTCGAACGACGTCTCGGCATCCATGACGAGCAGGTGCCGCTCCATCGCCGTGAAGTCATCGTCGGTGAGCTTCGGCGCGGATTCGGCGAGGAGGGAGAGCTCGAGATCGAGGCGGAGCTGCACGGCGTCGCTTCGGATGCGTGAGCCGATGTTCAACGCCAGGGCGGTCCGAAGCACGCTCGGGTCGAGGAGGTTCCACTTGGACGACTCGCGGACGACCGTGCCTTCGCCCTGACGGATCGCGACGAGTCGAGCAGACTCGAGGAACTTCATCGCCTCGCGGGCCACGGGTCGGCTGACTTCGAACTCTCTGACCAGCTGCGGCTCCGGCGGGAGGAGTGAGCCGACCGGGTACTCGCCCGAGACGATCCTGCGAAGGAGCTCCTCCGAGACGACCGTGCTCAGGCGCTTGGGACGACGGGTCAGGTCGGACCGTTCCGGTGGTGTGCGTGCAGCAGGCGACGCTTCCATCCCGTACTCCATTGCTCGCTCCTCCATCGTCTGAATCGTAGCTTGTTCAGTAAACGTCAGACGTGTAACGTTTGACAAGTGCCGGACCTCGGCAGCAGGCGAACATCATCCAAGGAAGCATGCAATGAAGATCACCCATGTGGAAGTGTGGACCGTGCCGGTGCCGGCACCGTCGCCGCCGTTCAAGTGGCGGGCGGGGCTGCCGGGCAGCGGCGTCGCGGGTGAGCGGGGCATCCTTCGCATCGGGACCGACACCGGCGCGACCGGCGTGGCGTACGCTTCGCGCCCGGGCAGCGCCTCGATGTTGCGCGACCTGGTCGATCGCGTCTGGCGCGACGAGCTCCTGGGGCAGGATCCGTTGCAGCGCGAGCATCTGTACCATCGCATCTGGGAGCTGGACCGACTCGAGGAGTTCGCCCTCCCGTACCTCGGCACCGTGGATCTGGCACTGTGGGACCTTGCCGCGCGAGAGGCCGGGTTGCCGCTCTGGCAGTTCCTGGGCGGGGCGAGGACCCGGATCCCCGCGTATGCCTCGACCACGACGTTCGACACGACGGAGGAGTTCCTCGCCGTTGCGGATCGCGCGCTCGAGCTGGGCTACCCGGCGATCAAGCTGCACGCGTGGGGGGACGCGCGTCGAGACGCGGCACTGTGCCAGGCGCTTCGCGACCATGTCGGCCCCGACGTTCCGCTCATGTACGACGGTTCTGCCGGGTTCGATCTGCCCGATGCCATCTCCCTCGGGCATGCACTCTCCGATGCGAACTACCTCTGGTACGAGGAGCCGATGCGCGAGTTCTCGGTCTCCGCGTATGCGGCGCTCGGCCGCGCGGTTCGCGTGCCGCTGCTGTCCGCTGAGACCTCGGATGGCTCGTACATGAACTCCGCCGATTTCGTCAGCGCCGGTGCGGCCACGTTCGGACTGCGCCTCTCATCGGAACTGCGCGGCGGCATCTCGGGCGCGATGCGCACCGCACACCTGGCGGATGCCTTCCGGTTGCGTGCCGAGCCCCATGGCATGGGGGAGGCGGAGCGTCACCTCTGCATGGCCGTCAGCAACGCGACCTACTACGAATCGCTCGTCACGCACACGGAGTTCGTGCGCACGGACGGGATCGATGCCGAGGGCTACCTGTTGGCGCCGGTCGGCCCGGGAGTCTCCCTGCCGAGAGGGCTCGACTACCCGCACGCCCTCGCGGACTACGTGAACCCCGACCCGGTCGCGCTCGCGCTCGCCGCAGCCTGACCCAGGGCCGGCATCACCCGTGCGGGGTCGGCGTCGTTCGCCCGCGCGGCCACCGCGGGCAGCGACTTCGTGACAGCTAGGCTCGGGGAATCATGAGTGCACGAGCTGGGAAGGCTGGTCCGCGGGTCACGCTGCGCGAGGTCGCCGTGCATGCCGGAGTCTCGATCGCAACCGCCTCGAACGTGCTCACCGGCACGCAGAAGGAAGGCGCGCGCTACTCGGATGAGACGGCGGAGCGGGTGCGAGCATCTGCCGCCGAGCTGCGCTACCTGCCGAACCGGATGGCGCGGTCGGTGCGGACCGGTCGAACCGGCGTCATCCAGCTCGTGCTGCACATGCTCGGTGATCCCTGGACGCTGAGCATCGCGGAGTCCTTCACCGAAGCGACACCTGCGCTCGGGTGGACGACGCTGATCGCCTTGGATTCCGACTTCGCGGCGGCGCTCGCGCGGAGCGAGTTCGATGCCGCATTCGTCGCCGCCGCCGACGCCTCGGAGAGCACTCAGTGGCGTGATGCGCTCGGCCCTCTGGCTCGCAAGGTGTCCGTCTACTCGGCGTACCTCGAGCCGGACGGCTTCGATGTCATCCGCTTCGATGAGCGTCGCGCTGCCCGGATGGCCGTCGAGCACCTGCTGGAGCGACGTCGACGAGTGGCCTGTCTCGCGATCGCTCCCGATCGCGACTCGCCTCACGGGAGCGTTCGTCGGCAGACGTACGTCGAGACGCTGCAGTCGGCGGGGAGATCCGTCCCCGACGGCTACATCGCCGAGTATGCGAAGGACCTGCTCGATCCGTATCGCGCGTCACGGATGCTCCTGGACCGCGACGACCGACCGGATGCGGTGTTCGCGGAGGCCGACTTCGCCGCATTCGCGGCGGCGCATACGGCGCGGGAACTGGGGCTGCGTGTGCCCGAAGACGTCGCGGTCATCGGCATCGGCGACTCTCGTCAGGCCGCGCAGGCCGACATCAGCTCGGTCGGCGCCGTCGACATGCGTGCGCGGATCATCGAGTTCGTGCTGGCTCGGGCTCTGGATGCCGAAACGCCGACGAACCGCATCCTGGAACTCGAGCCGACCCTCTTCGCGCGCGGATCGACCCGCGCGAACTGATTCGCCTCGCGCAGGCGAGCGGAATCGCAGTTCGCGTGGCGCGAGCTCCTCGATGAGGTCGAGGACCGTCGCGGCGCGTCGACATCCGATGTCCGCCACGCGGAACGACCGTTCGAGATCCGATCGTCCGGAAAGCAATCGGTGCTCTTGACCGAGACGTCTGACGTTCGCTACAGTCCTGCATAATCGTTTAAGCACCGAACGATTCAGTGAACATCGACCGAACATCGCATCGTCGCGGTGGAAAGGAACCGAAATGCAATCACGCGTTCTTCGCTCTGGCGCGGTAGCGCTGGGGGCGGCGATGGTCGCCGCTCTCGCACTCGCCGGATGCTCATCGAGCGGCGGCCAGGACGGGTCGACCACCCTGAACTACACGATCTGGGATCAGAACCAGGAGCCGGCTCTGCGTGAGGTGGCCGACGAGTTCGAGGCCCAGAACCCGAACGTCGACGTCGAGATCACCGTCATCCCGTCGAAGGACTACTGGACGAAGATCCAGACGCAGATGTCCGCAGGGACCGGGCCGGATGTCTTCTGGGTCAACGGGCCGAACTTCCAGCTGTACGCCTCGAACGGACAACTGGCCCCGCTCGACGACACCGGAATCGAGGCCGGTGACTACCCGGAATCCCTGGTCGATCTCTACACCTACGACGGCAGCCTGTACGGTGCGCCCAAGGACTTCGACACCATCGGCGTCTACTACAACAAGGCGCTCTTCGACGCGGCCGGCCTCGAGTACCCCGCTGCGGGATGGACGTGGGCGGACTTCCAGAACGCAGCCCAGAAGATCAGTGATCCGGCCAACGGCGTCTACGGCACCGCCGCGGCGCCGTACGGCCAGATGACGTACTACAACACGATTCTCCAGGCCGGGGGCGAGGTCATCTCCGAGGACGGCACGACGTCGGGGTACGACACTCCCGAAGCGGCAGAGGGCGTGCAGTTCTGGGCCGATCTCATCGCGAACGGTTCGTCGCCGACGCTCCAGCAGCTCACCGACACGTGGCCCGGCGACACCTTCAGCTCGGGGAAGATGGGCATGTTCCTCGACGGCTCCTGGGCCGCGGGCACCTACAGCTCGGCCGAGGCGATCGCCGACGTGATCGGTGTCGCACCGCTGCCGATCGGTCCGACCGGTGAGAACACCTCGGTTGTCCACGGCCTTGCGAACGCCGCTTCCGCGAAGTCGGAGAACCTCGAGCTGGCCAAGGAGTTCGCCGTGTTCCTCAGCGGAGAGGAGGCCGCCGGGATTCAGGCGAAGACGGCCACCGTGATCCCCGCGTTCAACGGCACGCAGCAGGCCTGGGTCGATGCACTGTCGACGATCGACGCGCAGGTCTTCCTCGACGCGGTCGAGACCGGGGCGCCCCTGCCCATCTCGAAGAACACCACGGCGTGGGTTCCGGTCGAGGAGGACTACATCAAGCAGATCCTGTCGGGCCAGCTCGACACGGAGACCGGCTTGAAGGAGCTCGCCGCCGAGATGAACGACCTTCTCGCCAAGGAATAAGACGAATGACGCGACAACTGCGCGGCCGCAACGCCGCACCGCGGCGTTCGGCCGCGCAGCTGAGCCGCGGGCGGGCCTGGTGGGCAGTGCTGTTCATCGGGCCCGCCGGTCTCGGGCTGGTGGTCTTCTACCTGTGGCCGATCATCAGGGGCATCTACCTGTCGTTCCAGGACGTCGGGCCGTTCGGCGGCGAGACCTTCGTCGGCATCGACAACTTCGTCGAGGTCTTCTCCGAACCCGATCTCGGCCGCGCCCTGCTGAACACGCTGCTGTATGCAGTGATCTGCCTCATCGGAATCCCGGTGGCGATGATCATCGCGGTGCTGATCAACACGAAGGGGCTGAAGGGGCGGAGCCTGTTCAGAGTCCTGTTCTTCCTCCCCGTCGTCACGATGCCGGTCGCGGTCGCACTGGTATGGCGACTCCTGCTGAACGTCGACTACGGGGTGCTGAATCTCAGCCTTCGGGCCATCGGTCTGCCGGGAGTCGCCTGGCTCTCCACACCGGTCGTCAACATGGTCGTGATCGCGATCGTCGGCATCTGGATGGGGCTCGGCACGCAGATCATCATCTTCACGGCCGGGCTGCAGGGCATCCCCGACACCTTGATCGAGGCCGCGGAACTCGACGGCGCAGGTCCGGTGCGGCGGTTCGTTTCCGTGATCGTCCCGCTGCTCTCCCCGACGACCTTCCTGCTGAGCGTGCTGAGCGTGATCGCATCGATGCAGGTCTTCGACCTGATCTTCCTGATGATCGACCCCAACAACCCGGCCCAGTCGCAGTCGCAGTCCTTGGTCTCCCTCTTCTACACCCGGGGCTTCCTACAGCACGATCTCGGTGCCGCCGCCGCGATCGCCTGCGTGCTGCTCGCGATCATCCTGGTGCTGAGCGCCATCCAATTCCGACTGCAACGAAGGTGGGTGCACTATGAGTGAGCCGACGTCGGTCATGATGCGTGAACGAGCACCGGTCACGGTGCGCGAACCGGCACCGGTCGCGACGCCGCGTCGAACGGGCCGTGCACCGGGCAAGCCGCTGTTCTGGGTGTACGTCCTGCTCATCCTCGGATCCGCCGTGATGGTGTTCCCGTTCCTCTGGGAGGTCCTGACTTCTCTGAAGACGCTGTCCGGGGCCTCCTCCGTGCCCCCGCAGATCATCCCGGATCCGTTCACGACCCGCGCGTACGCCAAGGTCTTCGACACCTTGCCGTTCTGGAACCTGCTCGGCAATTCGGTACTACTGACCGTGATCCGAACCCTCGGTCAGGTCCTGCTCTGCACCATGGCGGGCTACGGATTCGCCCGCTTCCACTTCCGGGGCAAGAACGTGCTGTTCATCGCCTTCCTCGCGGTGCTGATGGTTCCCGGTCAGCTCTTCCTCCTGCCGCAGTACGAGATCATCCGCGAGATGGGCCTGCTCGGCACCATCCCAGGCATCGCGCTTCCCGGACTGTTCAGCGTCTTCGGCACCTTCCTGCTGCGACAGTTCTTCCAGACGCTGCCGATGGAGCTCGAGGAGGCCGCGCGCCTCGACGGCGCGAACGAGTGGCAGATCTTCTGGCGGGTCATGCTGCCGCTCGCCAAACCGGGGATCATCGCGCTCACGCTGCTGACCGCGCTGTGGTCGTGGAACGACTTCCTCTGGCCGCTCGTGGTGTCGGGGAACGTCAACTCCATGCCGCTGAGCGTCGGCCTCAGCCTGCTCACGGACCTGCGGTTGCGGGACGACGCGCTCCTCATGGCCGGCGCGCTGCTGAGCTCCCTGCCGATGATCGTCGTCTTCCTCGTCCTGCAGCGACAGTTCATCCAGGGCATCGCCTTCACCGGAACGAAAGGGTAACAACCGAATGGGCAACACACGGATGCCGGTCGGCATCGTCGGGTTCGGAGTGCGCGCACTCCTCACCGAGGAACTCGCGAAACGGGAGGATGTCGAGATCCGGGTCATCTGCGACCCCTCCGAGTCCGCTCGCGCTCGCGCTCGCGAGCAGTTCCCCGAGGCCCGGGTCACCGACTCGCTCGACGAACTGCTCGAGGCCCGGGTCGAGGCCGTGTTCGTGCTCTCGCCCGACGACACGCACGCCGACATCGTCTGCCGGTGCCTCGCCGCAGGGGTCGCCGTGTTCTGCGAGAAGCCCATCGCGATCTCCATCGAGGATGCCGATCGCATGCTCGAACTCGCCCGTGCCACGGGCACACGGCTCTACCTCGGCCACAACATGCGCCACATGCCGGTCGTCCGGCTGATGCGCGACATCATCCAGTCGGGGCGCATCGGCGAGGTCAAGGCGATCTGGTGCCGCCATTTCGTCGGACACGGCGGCGACTACTACTTCAAGGACTGGCACGCCGAGCGGTCGCACGTGAACTCGCTGCTGCTGCAGAAGGGGGCGCACGACATCGACGTGATCCACTGGCTCGCCGGCGGCTACTCGCAGCGCGTCTCGGGGATGGGCGGCCTCACCGTCTACGGCGATCCCGAACAGCAGGGGGCTCGCACCGGGCAGATGATGACCGACTGGATCAGCACCGACAACTGGCCGCCGACGGCGCAGACCGGCATCAACCCGCGGGCGGATGTTGAAGACCTGTCGATGATCACGATGCGACTCGACAACGGCGTGTTCGCGAGCTACCAGCAGTGCCACTACACGCCCGACTACTGGCGCAACTACACCGTGATCGGCACGGAAGGCCGACTCGAGAACGTCGGCGACGACTCGGACGGCGTCGTGAACGTGTGGACACGACGGCATTCCGGCTACGCCGCGCCCGACGAGGTGATCGAGATCCCCGAGGCATCCGGATCCCACGGCGGCGCCGACCCGTTGCTGCTCGACGAGTTCCTGCGATTCGCGCGAGAAGGGGGAGGCACCGAGACCTCACCGGTCGCCGCGCGTCAGGCCGTCGCCGTCGGCGTGCTCGCCGCAGCATCCCTTCGCGGCGACCAGGGCGCCCGTACGGTCCCGGCACTCGCACCGGAGCTGATCGAGTACTTCGACGACGGGCAGCCGGGTTCGCACGGCGTCGTGCCGATGTCCGTCGCAGCGATGGATCACTGAGCCGGACCGTTCCCGCAGTTCGAGCACGATGAGGAGTTCGAAGATGAGACAGCGTCCGCCGACCGATTCCACAACGTCGACCACTGGACGCAGCGGATGCCGCGGCAGCCGCCGCGGGACATCGTGAGGTCGTCGGCCGCGGGCATCGCGGGGCAGTCGATCGCGCTCGTCCTTCTTCTGGCCTCCACCTGGGTGGTCGTCGGCATCGCACTCGTGGGGGCGGAGGCCGGGGTGGTCTCCGCAGGACGCACGGTGTTCGCGGCCTTCGGCCTGTTGCTCCTGCTGCTCACGTCGCAGAACCGGCGCTCGACGCAGACGGACGACCGGGGCGCGGTCGGTCGCCCTGGTCGGTACACCGCATGGCAGCTCGTCGTACTCGCCGGAACCGGGGTCGCCGGCTACACGATGTTGTCGACGGTCGCGATCGATCTCGCCGGCCCGACGCTGCCGAGCCTCGTGTTGTCGCTCTCGCCCGCGGTCGTGCTGATGCTCGAGGCCAGGCTGGCGCGGGCACGCGTGAACATGCCGACCCTGGTCGCCACGGGGGCCGCCATCGCCGGTACGGTGCTCTTCGTCGTTCCACGACTCAGTGGAACAGCCGGATCGGACACCCTCCTCGGAGTGCTCGCGGCGATCGCCGCCATGCTCTCGATGGCGGTCTACGGCCTCTACTTCGCGCAGGTCAATCTTCACCATGTGGGTGCCCTGACTCCGCGCATCCTTCCGATCTTCGCGCTCGGGAGCATCCCGCTCGTGCTCTGGGCCGGCATCGAGGTGTCGAACGGCCGGAACGTGGACCTGTCGAGCGTGGTGATCCTGGCATTGCTCGGAATCGTGATCTATGTGCCCGCCTACCTGGTGCAGCACCGGATCCTGCTGAGTGCCGGCCCCGCATACGCCGCCGTGTTGGGACTGGCCGTCCCGCCGTTGGTCGGGGTCGCCTCCGCCGTCCTCGGCATCGCGGACGCTCCCGGAGTCGTCCAGACCGTCGGGATCGCGCTCACCTCGGTGGCCATGGTCTTCGTCATCCGCCTGAAGTTCGCAGAACACGCCGCCGCACGGGAAGGCTGACCGACCCCGCACCTCGTCACCCACCCATGCAGTACCTCTGCGCTCCCGACACGGAGGCATTCCCCGATCGTCGGTTCACCGATGAACCGAGAACACAGAAAAGGAGTACTCATGCAAGACAGGCGAACGAAACCCATCGCCATACTCAGCGCCTCGGCGCTGATCACGACGGCGCTGGCCGTCGGTGCGTCTGCGGGGCCCGCTCAGGCCCAGCAGACGGGCGGAAACGCACCGTTCATCAATTCGTGGCTCGTGTCCGGGCCGGTCGACACCGCCGTCGCGGACGAGATCTACGGATGCGAGGCGCCCGAGGTCGTGAACCTGGCGGCGTCGGCGACGGCGACGGCCTCGACGGCCCTCGCCGCGAACCCGCCCGCCCAGCTGATCGACGGCGATGTCCGCAAGCAGTGGGTGGGGGAGAGCACGTCCGCTCCGACCGTCACCCTCAGCTGGGATTCGCCGATCTCACTCAACGAGGTGCGGTTGGCTCAGTGGGGCGACGGGCGCCACGTGAACCAGTCGTACCGGCTTGCGTTCACGCTCGAGGATGGCTCGACGGTCGATGTGCCGACCGTCGCCAGCACCTCCAACGCCCCGACCTCGCCCACGATCTACACGCACGCGGAGACGCTGCAGGGTGTCGTGTCGCTGACCGTCACGATCGACCCGGATCGCAGTCCGTACCCGGGAATCACCGGGCTGTCGGAGATCGAGGTCTACGAGCGGGTGCAGCCGTCGCAGGGCGAGGAGCCGATCACGCCCGAGCTCGGCGGCACGCTCGGCACCGAGGCCGAGTCGACCGAGTGGGAGTACTTCGACGATCGGCTCTACAACCGCAACTACGACGACTACCAGGACCTGTACGGCTACTACTCGGTCAAGAAGGGTGAGGACACGCGGAACAAGTTCGTCTACGCGCACACCTACGTCTACAGCCCCGAGGCGCGGAAGGCGTTCGTGAACGTCGGGGCGAGCGGCTCGTACCGGCTGTACGTGAACGACCACTGCCTGACGTCTCCGAGCACGCCCGTCGAGGTGCAGAAGGACCTGACGAAGCAGGAGGTCGACCTGCAGGCGGGATGGAACAAGGTGCTGCTGCAGATCGAGCACACCTACACCGAGGACGTGAACGGCAACGGCGTTCCGATCGCCAAGGACCAGAACGTCGCCTACCTCGGCTTCTACGGTCGGATCAGCGATGAGCGCGGCAACCGAATCGACGGGATCGTCAGCTCGGTGGCCGGCCCTTCCGACGAGCTGCAGATCGACACGCAGTCGCTCGAGAGCCGCAGCCCGGGCGAGGACACGCTGCCGAAGGCCGTCCTGCCGACCGGCTACGTGGACTGGCCCTACGTGTGGAACAAGTCGGTCACCTCGAACGCGTACGGCGTCTCGGCATCTCCGTTCCAGTTCAACGCCAGCGGCGGCGAGCCCGGTTACACCTGGAAGCTGGTCGACGGCGAGCTCCCCGAAGGTCTCGAGCTGAACCCCGACGGCACGATCCCCGACGGACTCGTCGACGGCAAGGCGGATCTCGCCAACCCGAAGGGCGTCATCAGTCCGAACGCCCGCATCGGCGACTACGCGTTCACGCTCGAGGTGACCGACGCCGCAGGCACGACCGCGACCAAGGAGTTCACCCTCACGGTGGAGGATCGACCCAACCGCGAGTTCGAGGAAGGACGCGTCAGCGCACTCACGCACGCCACCCCGATCTACAACTACTTCGTCGATCCGAACTACTCGGTCGACCAGTGGGCGCAGCGCGCGCTCGGGCAGGGCCACTCGCTCGTGACGCTCGAAGCGCTGCAGCAGAACTACCACTGGCCGTCGAAGTTCGCCGACCCGGCGCACGATCGCAACCAGTACATGCCGAAGGACGCCGACGGCAAGGTCGTCGACGGGCTGATGCCCTTCGCCGACGCCGTGAGGCGATACGGCATGGATCTCGGGATCTACTACGCGACCGAGGGCGGCGGCCTGCAGCACTACTCGACCGACGTGTTCGTGCAGAACGTCGAGGACCTGCTCGACCGATACGAGCCGACCTATCTGTACTTCGACGGACCGCAGGCCATGCGAGGTGCGAACTACGACGTGATGTACAGCGCGGTGCGCAACCACGGCGCGGACATCATCATCGACTCCAACGCCTGGGGGGAGGAGTTCGGCGACCCGGACATCCGCACCGCCGAGGCATCCGGCATCTTCTCGAACGCGGGCGCCGACCACCTGGTCAAGCGGACCCCGATGGAGCCGTGGAAGATGATCCGCACCGCGAACCAGGTGTCGCCGTACTACGGTCAGCGCGACGACTTCCGCATGGTGGTGCAGGAGACCGTCATGAATGCCGGCCGCGGCTACGTCGACAACAACGACCAGACCGTGCTCGACAGTCGCGGCCCGAACTGGCACTCGCCCACCGAGATGGCGACGCGTTATCCGAAGGGCGTCCAGGAGTTCATCGACGTGCGTGACGCGATGGTCGACTGGTGGCAGCCGGCTCCCGGCGTGAACCTGCACGAGTCGGTCACCGGCACCATGCCGTTCTACCTTCCGGGGTACGGATACGAGGACGACGGGATCGGCAACTACGACCAGTTCGCCCACCCGAACGCCTCGACCGGCCCGCAGTGGGGGTATGCGACCAGTCGCGACAACAGCGTCTACCTGCACATCGTGAAGGGGCCGGATGGCAAGAAGGGCTTCGAGGCGATCCCTGACCGTCAGCTGACGGTCGGAGGCATCGCCCACGGGGTGGAATCGGTCACTCTGCTCAACGCCGATCAGCCGATCCAATTCACGCAGGACGGCGAATCGCTGGCCATCGACCTGAGCGATGTCGCCGCCGATCCGATCGACACGATCATCAAGATCGAGACGGATGACGCGGCTCGCGAGTACGCCCTGACCGACGTGACGGTCGACGCCGAGGCCCGCGACGACGGCCGGCTGCAGCTGATCGCGGGTGGATACATGACGTACCCCTCGCTGGCGACGGAGCTCGACAAGGTGAAGTACCACTCGTCGAACAAGAAGGTGGCCACCGTCGGCAAGGACGGTGTGGTCGTGCCCCGAGGCGACGGCTCGGTGACGGTCACCGTGACCGGAAAGGCCGCTGGAGTCACGAAGCGCACCGACGTCGAGATCGCGGTCGTGAACGGTGTGGCGTTCATCGGCGAGGATCTGACCTCGGCGGTGCTGCGGATCGACGACAAGGAGACGTTCGGCACGTTCGACCGCGGTGCGTCGCCCGCGTACACGCTCGACGGACGCTCGGCGCACGGTCAGTCCGTGCGACTGGATGCCGCCGAGATCACCTGGCACGCCGGCACGGTCGACCTCGACGCCGGCACGAAGACGGCGCCGGTCGTGATCACCGAACTCGACACGTTCGCGTTCGAGGACGGAGAGCTCTCGCTGCCCGAGGTCGCCGAGACGACGCGCGGCGTCGCCTGGGCCGAGGTCGAACTGGGCGGCAAGACCGTCACCAGCAACCGGGTGTTCTTCGACCTGCTGCCGACGCGCGATCTCGCAGGCTCGGCGAAGGTCACCGCGAGCGACGGCTCCTCGTCGACGGCGGAGCTGACGGACGGGATCGAGATCGACGCCGCCCACCTCGGCGGCTCCGGCTGGACCGCTCCCGGAGCCGCGCCCTCGTGGGTGCAGTTCGAGCTCGACGAGCCCGCCGCGCTGTCGAGCATCGGGCTGACGTTCAACTCGGCGGGTCAGCGCTACGTCAACACGCCGAAGTCGATCGTCATTCAGACGAGCAGCGACGGGGAGACCTGGCAGGATGCCGCTGCCGTCGCCGGGCCGACGGGCGGGGTCTACTTCGGAGCGCCGAACGCCTATCCGCTCACCGGCACCGTTCAGCACGTGCGGGTCTCGTTCCCGGAGGGGTCACGAGGGTCGACCCTCGACGTGCTCGAGGTCGCGATCAACGCGAAGTGAGTCGGGACCGTCCCTGACCTGCCTCGGTGACTCGGGCGCCATCACGGCCCGAGTCACCGGGGCGGCCGGGAGACCGCCGGGCGGGGAACGGCCCCCGGCGGTCGCGCGATTCCCGTGTCGGAGGCGGTGAGTAGACTCTTCTGGTCACTCGACCTTAGGGGCATTACATATGCAACGAATCATCACTTCCACGGCGCTCGTCTTCGCGGGCGCCCTGCTTCTCTCGGGCTGCGCCACAAGCGGCGGCACCGAGGCGAGCCCGTCCGCCGACTCGTGCGAGGTCGTCCGCGTCGAGGTGCGCGACGTCTCGAACGGTGCGCAGAACGCGATCCTGACCGTCACCGACCCGACTGAGCTCGTCGCCTACCTCGACGAGCTCTCCGAGCGCGTCGACGCGCTCGACGAGCAGGCGGCCGACGACACGGCTCTCGCCGACGCGCTCGACGCGTTCGACGAGAAGATCGACGCGGCGAGCGACTGGGCGGAGACGCTGCCCACCGCTGCCGAGATCGAGGCCGGCGCCGAGATCGACGCCGAGGCACAGGCTGCGCAGACCGCGGACATCCAGACCGCAGCGGTCAAGGTCACCGAGGTGTGCACCGCCGAGTAGCAGTCGTCACGGAGTCGACGCGGGGCATCGCGCCCGGTCGCGTCGACTCCGAACGCGCATGATGAGCGCGCGGCATCCGTTCACTCGGAGGCCGCGCGCTTTCGCGTGCTCGCCGTCTTCTTCGGAGCCTTCGTCGATTTCGCCTCGGACGCCGTGGTCGTCGCGTCGGATGCCTCGCGCTTGGCCGCGATCGACTGACGCAGCGCCTCCATGAGGTCGATGACCTCGCCGCCCTTCTCCTCTTCGGGCTCTTCGCCGAAGGTCGCTGCGGTGTCGATGCCCTCGCCCTGTTCGAGCTTGGCCGCGATGAGCGTGCGCAGCTCCTGCTGGTACTCGTCGACGTACTGCTCGGGGTCGAAGTCGGAGACGAGGCTCTCGACGAGCTGCTTCGAGAGGTCGAGTTCCTTCGCCGAGATCTTCACCGGCTCGGAGAGCGAGGCGAAGTCGGCGGCGCGCACCTCGTCGCTCCAGAGCAGCGTCTGCACCATGAGCACGTCGCCGTGCACGCGGAGGGCGGCGAGCCGCGTCTTCTGCCGCAGGGCCATCTGCACGATCGCGGTGCGGTCGGTCGACTCGAGCGTCTCGCGCAGCAGCACGTAGGCCTTCGACGACGCCGAGTCGGGCTCGAGGTAGTAGCTGCGGTCGAACATGATCGGGTCGATCTGGTCGCTCGGCACGAACTCGACGACCTCGATCTCGCGGCTGCGCTCGGCCGGCAGCGACTTCAGGTCGTCGTCGGTGATGACGACGGTCTGCTCGCCGTCGTCGTACGCCTTGTCGATGTTCTTGAAATCGACGACCTTGCCGCAGACCTCGCACTTGCGTTGGTACCTGATGCGCCCACCGTCTTCGTCGTGCACCTGGTGCAGTGACACGTCGTGGTCTTCGGTGGCGCTGTACAGCTTGACGGGCACATTGACGAGGCCGAATGTGACCGCCCCCTTCCAGACGGCTCGCATGCCTCCAGTACACACCAGGGGCATGCGTGCGCGATACCCCTCGCGGCATCCTCGTGATCCGGCGCCGACCCCGGCATGATGGTGGTCATGGCCGATGGCGCGCGCCAACTCGTCGAGGTCGACGGCCGCCGCCTGCGGTTGACGAACCTCGACAAGGTCATGTATCCCGAGACGGGCATGACGAAGGGCGAGGTGATCTCCTACTACGCGGAGATCGCCGCCGTCATGGTGCCGCTCGTCGCCGGGCGGCCGGTCACGCGCAAACGGTGGGTGCACGGCGTCGGCACAGCGGATGCCCCTGAGCAGCCGTTCTTCGAGAAGAACCTCGCCGAGCATGCTCCCGACTGGGTGCGCCGCGGCATCCAGCACCACTCCGACGGCGACAAGGCGTATCCCATCGCCGGCGACCGTGCGACGCTCGTCTGGCTCGCGCAGCAGGCCGCCCTCGAGCTGCACGTGCCGCAGTGGCGGTTCGATGCCGGCGGGGAGCCCGCGAAGCCCGATCGCATGGTCTTCGACCTCGATCCCGGCGAGGGCATGGGACTCGCCGAGTGCGCCGAGGTCGCGAGACTCGTGCGCGACCTCATCGCGGGAATGGGCCTCGAGGCAGTGCCCGTGACGAGCGGCAGCAAGGGCATCCACCTCTATGCGGCGCTCGACGGCTCGCAGACCTCCGACCAGGTCTCGGCGGTCGCGCACGAGTTGGCCAGGGCGCTCGAGGCAGACCATCCCGACCTCGTGGTCTCGAGCATGCGCAAGACGCTGCGCACCGGGCGGGTGCTCATCGACTGGAGCCAGAACAACGGCAAGAAGACGACGATCGCGCCGTACTCGCTGCGCGGCCGGCCGCGGCCGACGGTGGCCGCGCCGCGCACGTGGGAAGAACTCGACGATGCAGGGCTCCGTCAGCTCGAGGCATCCGAGGTGCTCGAACGGGTCGCGGCGGCAGGCGACCCGATGCGGGCGATCACCGAACGCTCGCACGGAGGGCCGCTCGCACAGTACCTGTCGATGCGGAGCGCCGCGGCCACGCCTGAGCCCATGCCGGCGTCGGCATGGGGTGAGGCGAGTGCGGGGGAGCCGCGCTTCGTGATCCAGGAGCACCGCGCCCGCCGCCTGCACTTCGACCTGCGGCTCGAGCGCGACGGCGTGCTGAAGAGCTGGGCGGTGCCGAAGGGCGTGCCCGAGACGTCGGGGGCGAACCACCTCGCCGTGCAGACCGAGGACCACCCGATGGAGTACGCCGCGTTCGAGGGCACCATCCCGAAGGGGGAATACGGTGCCGGGTCCATGACGATCTGGGATGCCGGAACCTATGCGACCGAGAAGTGGCGCGACGACGAGATCATCATCGACGTCGACGGGCAGCCGGGCGGGCCGCTCGGCGGGCCGGTGCGGCTCGCGCTCATCCGCACCGACGGGCAGGGTGAGAAGAGCTCGTGGCTGCTGCACCGGATGAAGGACCAGACGATGCGCGCCGAGCAGGTTCTGCCGGTTGAGCCTGTCGAAACCGGGCCGGTCGAGACCGGGCCGGTCGAGACCGAGCCGGTCGAGACCGAGGCTGTCGACACCTCTCGTGCAGGCCCCATGGTTTCGGCAGGCTCGACCCGCAGCGTTCGGCAGGCTCATCGCGCGGAAGAGCGCCCGATGCTCGCGACGGCGGCGACGGTCGGCATGCTCAGCGGAGAGGAGTGGGCGCTCGAGTGGAAGTGGGACGGCATCCGCGTGCTCGCGCGCACCGAGGGCGGTGTCGTGCGGTTGCTCAGCCGCAACGGGGTCGACATCACCGCCCGGTACCCCGAGCTCGCCCAACTGCCCGCCGTCGTGCGCGGCGATGCCCTCCTCGACGGCGAGATCGTCGCACTCGACGCTGACGGGCGACCTGATTTCGGGCGCCTCCAGCATCGGATGAATCTCACGAAGCCGCGGGAGATCGAGCGGGTCGCGGCATCCGTTCCCGTGCGCCTGCTGCTCTTCGACGTGCTCGAGGTCGCCGGTCGATCCGTCGTCGACGAGCCGTACCGCGAGCGTCGCGCGCGGCTGGCCGGACTCGTCAGGATGAAGCGGGGCGTGCCGATCGAGGTGCCCGCGCCCGCCACCGGGAGCCCGGCCGAGGCGCTCGAGGAGAGCCGCCGGCTCGGGCTCGAGGGGCTCGTCGCGAAGCGCCCCGACTCCCGGTACCGACCCGGCGCCCGCAGCAGCGACTGGCTGAAGCTCAAGCTCACCCTGACGCAGGAGGTCGTGATCGGCGGCTACCGACGGGGCGTCGGCACGCGCACCGGGCGCATCCGCTCGTTGCTCGTCGGCATCCCGGGTGAGGGCGGTCTCGGCGCCGGCAGCCTCGAGTACGCCGGCCGCGTGGGGTCGGGATTCGCCGAGCGCGAGCTCGACCGACTCCTCGCCGCGCTGACGCCGCTCGAGCAGGCCGAGTCGCCCTTCGTGCAGGTGCCCGCGGCCGACATGAGCGACGCGGTCTGGGTGCGCCCCGAGCTCGTCGGCGAGATCGAACTCGGCGAATGGACGGGCACCGGGGTCGCGCGGCATCCGCGCTGGCGAGGCCTGCGACCCGACAAGTCGCCGGCCGACGTCGTGCGCGAGAGCTGACCGGTTCGCGAACCGGTGCGGAGAGTTCAGGCTTCGTCGACGCGCCTGAGCAGTTCGATCAGCCGCTGCTCGCGGTTGGCACCGGATGCCGCGACGACCCCCTGGCCGTAGGCGAGGAGCACTCGCGGGTCGACGTAGCTGTTCCGGGCGATCGCCGGTGTGTTGCCGAGCACCTGCGACGCCTCCTCGATCGCCGCTCGGATGGCCGCCGTTCGGGCGCGGGCTGTGGCGGCCGGGCCGAGCTCCGCGAGTCGATCGGCCGCTGCGATCGTGCCGCGCAGAGTGCGGAAGTCCTTCGCGGTGAAGTCGCCGCCGGTGCGCTCGCGGATGTCGTCGTTGACGTCGACCGGCGCTGCGGCTCGCATCGACCGTCCGTCCGGCCACGCGTAGAGACGACTGGCCGATGAGCGTTCGCCGGTGCTCGCGATGAACCCGGCGAGCGGGGCATCCGCCACTCTCAGGTCTTGCGCGATCCCGCCCTTCGCGCGGAACCGGAATCGCACCGTCTCGTCGTCCTCCAGCCTGGCGTTGCGCACCAGGAGCGTGGTCAGGCCGCGACTGCGGAAGCCGGCGAGCGATTCCTCCGAGCCGATGCGGATGCCGCCGAGGTCGAGCGTGCGGAATGCGGCCGCGAGCACCCGCTCTCGAGGTGACCCGTCGAGCGCGAGGTCGCGCGCGACGCTCCGGCGGGCCGCGGGCAGGGCGGAGGCGAGGGCGGTCATGCGCTCGAACTTCTCGGCGTCCTGTCGCTCGCGCCAGACCGGGTGGTAGAGGTACTGACGTCGTCCGGCGGCGTCCACCCCGACGGCGAGGATGTGGGCGTTCGCGGCATCCGAGATCCACACCTCCTGCCAGGCGGGCGGGATCGCGAGGTCGGCGATGCGGGCTCGCTCGGCCCGGTTCGCGCCGCCGCCGGTGCTGTGCACGTAGCCGAAGCCGCGCCCGCGCCGCACCCGGTTGAACCCGGGGGAGACGTACGGTTCGACCCGCTTCAGGCGCGGCATCGGCGACGGCCGGTCAGTGGTCGCGCAGTCACAGTCCGCGGCCGCCGGTGACCGGCAGGATGGCCCCGGACACGTACGAGGCCTCGTCCGACGCGAGGTACACGTAGGCGCCGGCGAGTTCCGCCGGCTGCCCCGCGCGACCGAGCGGAGTATTGTGCCCGAACTCGGGCAGTTTGTCGGGCCAGCCGGTCGACGGGATGAGCGGCGTCCAGATCGGACCGGGGGCGACGGCGTTCACGCGGATGCCCCGTGGTCCGAGCTCCTCGGCGAGCGCCTTCGTGAAGGCGACCAGCGCCGCCTTGGTCATTGCGTAGTCGACGAGATCCGACGACGGGTCGAAGCCCTGGATGGACGTCGTCGTGATGATGCTCGACCCGGCGTCCATGAGGGGCACCGCGGCGCGAGCGAGGAAGACCGGCGCGAACAGGTTCACGCGCATCACGGTCTCGAAGTCGTCGGTCGGGATCGTCGAGATGCCACCGCGTTCGCGTTGATGAGCGGCGTTGAGCACCAGCAGATCGAGACCGCCGAACGCCTGGTGCGTGCGGGCGACGAGCTCCTTGCAGTGACTCTCGTCGCGCAGGTCTCCCGAGAGCAGCAGTGGGTCGGATCCGGCGTCCGAGATCCACTCCGCCGTCTCGTCCGCGTCCTCCTGCTCGCTCGGCAGGAAGGCGATGGCGACCCTCGCGCCCTCTCGGGCGAAGGCGATCGCGACCGCGCGGCCGATGCCGGAGTCTCCGCCGGTGATGAGGGCGCGACGACCTTCGAGACGCCGGTTGCCGCGGTAGCTCTGCTCGCCGTGGTCGGGCAGTGGGGACATCCGCTCGGTGAGGCCGGGCGGTTCCTGCTCCTGTCGTGGGAAGGGGTCGGTCGTGTGCTTGGTCGTCGGGTCGATGAGCAGGTCGTTGCTCAGGCGGTCGTAGGTCATGGGACCTCCTCGGATCACCGGCCACGGTACGCGCGCGCAGCAGCTCCCGGCAGGGGATTGACAAGCCGCATGGTCGACGCTCGAGCCGGACGGACGCGAGCCTTCGCAGGCGCGTGAGTAGCACGCGGCCGGAACGGCGGTCAACCCCTAGCCGCCGGTGCAGGCAGCCCAATAGCGTCGAGGAACGAGGCGTACCCCCGTCTCGAGGTTCTGCCCGTCGGGCCCGAACCACTCGCCGCACTCGTCGATCACGAGGGCGGACCACCTGAAGGAGAGATCATGAACATCCTCGTCGCCATCATCGCCATCGCCGCGGTCGTCCTGCTCATCACCGGCGGCGTCGTCCCCGCACTGAACTTCCTCATCTGGGTCGGCGTCGCATTGGCGGTCATCGCGGTCATCGTGTTCCTCGTTCGCTACATCGGTGGGAACCGGACGGTCTGACCCGCGCAGCACTTCACCCGAACGGGCGGCCCCAGGGCCGCCCGTTCCGCGTGTCGAGGCCGTATGCTGAGGCCGTGGGAACCCTGTATTACGGCGACTCCGGCACCCCGATCGGCATCGAGGACCGAGCACTCGCGCATGTGAAGGTCGCCATCACGACGAAGCTCCGTCGGGGTGAGTCCTTCACGTTGTCCTGGCAGCACGCCGAGGACCAGCCGCGCGGCCGGAGCACGCTCTGGCTGCACCCCAGCATTCCGCTGCGATTCGTCTTCGACGAACCGGAGGCGCCCGAGCTCAGCCGGCAGTGGATCGAGGATCTGATGCGGTCGGCCAACAGCACGGGCGGAATCCGCCTCGTGCCGGAGCATCTTGACACCGATCCGATCCCGACGATCGCCGACCAGCCGGTGCAGGTCGGCGTCGACGTGCAGGAGGTCGAGGCCGGCAGCGAGGGCCAGCCGGCCTGAGGTCACGTCCCCGTTGCGCCCGACCGCAACGCGACGAGCGTGCGCTAGTCGCTCTCGATGGGTTCGTTCTCGGTGGGCTCGGGCACGAAGACCAGCCCCGCGGTGCTGTTGGCCGCGAGCAGCAACTGCTCGATCCAGAGCCGGTTCAACGTGGGCTGGCGATTGCCGCTGAAGACGAACTGCAGCGGCACCGATTCGTGCAGCCACATCGTGGTGCGGCCGCTGCCGTTCTCGACCCCGTGCTCCCAGGTCATCGCGAAGCTCTCGGAGCGGCGGAGCTTGTTGAGGATCGCCACGCGCAGGTGGGCGAGGGTGCGATCGTCGATCTCGATCTCACGTGGTGACGAGTTGTAGATGAACTTGCCCATGCCCGAACTCTAGCCCGCGGGGAGGGGCGAGCGGGGCCGGATCCGCGATGCCTCACGCACCGGTCTCGTCGAGGACCGTTCGTCCGAGAAGGGCTGCCTGCGGAGGGAGTGCGGATCTACCCTGAAAGAGAGGGGGATCGCGATGAACGACGCACTCGAACATGCCCTGGAGCACGAGATCGAGCGCTGGTGGCCACAGCTCTCGATCGAGGCGAAGCACCGGATGCTCGCCGACCTCGAGGCCGAACTCGACCCGCTCACGTGCGCCGAGATCGAGGCCCTGGTGGGGGCTCCGGCGCCCACGAGCCTCACCGCGGCCGAACGGATGTTCATCATCACGCAGATGGAGGCGGTCGACTGACACGGGGCATCCGCTCGATTGTCGAGTTCTTGCGCTGCCTCCCGTAGCATGACGGCATGTCGAGGAGACTCGCGGATGTCGCGCGCAAGGTCGGAGTCAGCGAAGCCACCGTCAGTCGGGTGCTGAACGGCAAGCCCGGTGTCTCGGCGTCGACCCGCGACGCCGTGCTCACGGCGCTCGACGTGCTCGGCTACGAGCGGCCGACGAAGCTGCGCGGCGAGCGCGCCCGGCTCGTGGGCCTCGTCATGCCCGAGCTGCAGAACCCCATCTTCCCCGCGCTCGCCGAGGCGATCGGCGGCGGCCTCGCGCAGAACGGCTACACGCCGGTGCTCTGCATCCAGACGGCGGGCGGCATCTCGGAGTCCGACTACGTCGAGCTGCTCCTGCATCAGCAGGTCTCGGGCGTGATCTTCGCGGGCGGTGCCTACGCCCAGGCGGAGGTGAACCACGACCACTACGAGCGGCTCCGCGAGCTGAAGCTGCCGACCGTGCTCGTGAACGCACCGATCGACGGCCTCGATTTCGCGACGGTCTCGTGCGACGACGCGACCTCGGTCGAGCAGGCGTTCGGCCATCTCGTGCAGTTGGGGCACGAGCGCATCGGCATCCTGCTCGGCCCGAACGACCACATGCCCTCGCAGCGCAAGCACGCGGCGGCGTTGCGCATGGCGGAGCGGCACGGGCTCGAGCTCGGCGACGACCGCATCGTGCACTCGCTGTACTCGCTCGAGTCGGGCCAGACGGCGGCGACCAAGCTGCTCGCCGCGGGTGTCACGGGCATCGTCTGCGCGAGCGATCCCATGGCGCTCGGGGCGGTGCGGGCGGTGCGCCGTGCAGGGCTCCGCGTGCCCGAGGACGTCTCCGTGATCGGCTACGACGACTCGGCGCTGATGAACTGCACCGAGCCGCCGCTGACAACGGTGCGGCAGCCGATCGAGGCGATGGGCAAGATGATCATCGAGCTGCTCATGCGCCAGATGTCGAGCGAGCGGGCGATCGGCGATGAGGTCTTCTTCGCGCCCGAGCTCGTGGTGCGCGGGTCGACGGCGCCGGCCAGGCGCTGAGGCCGCGTACGCCCGCTTGCGCGGATCAGGCAAGTGGATGCCGCAATTCCACGCAAATCACCGCAAACTGATGTCGATTTGTTGAATAGTTGCATCATTCTGTTGCTCTCATTACGTTGACGGCAAGACGCCGTCGTCCTCCTTCGACACGGCGTGCCCGCCCCGTCGACACGAGGAGACGCACCGCGTGACCATGCACCTCACGGATGCCGCATCGGCCGTCACCGCCGGCGCGTCCGACCCGCTCTGGTGGCGGAGCGCGGTGATCTACCAGGTCTACGTGCGCAGCTTCGCCGACTCCGACGGCGACGGCACGGGTGACCTCCGAGGGGTGCGGAGCCGCCTCGGGTACCTGAAGGAACTCGGCGTCGACGCCCTCTGGTTCAACCCCTGGTATCCGTCGCCCTTCGCCGACGGCGGCTACGACGTCAGCGACTACCGCGACATCCACCCGAGCTTCGGCACCCTCGAGGACGCCGAGCTCCTCATCGCCGACGCGCTCGCCCTCGGCATCCGCACGATCATCGACGTCGTGCCGAACCACGTGTCGAGCGAGCACCCGTGGTTCCGGGCCGCGCTCGCGGCAGGCCCGGGCTCGCCGGAGCGAGAACGGTTCTGGTTCCACCCGGGCAAGGGCCCGAACGGCGACCTGATGCCCACGAACTGGGTCTCGAACTTCCAGGGCGACACGTGGACCCGCACGACGAACCCCGACGGCACGCCGGGGGAGTGGTACCTGCACCTCTTCACTCCCGAGCAGCCCGACCTGAACTGGAGCCACCCCGACGTGCGCCGCGAGCACGAGGAGATCCTGCGGTTCTGGTTCGACCGCGGCGTCGCCGGCGTGCGCATCGACTCGGCGGGGCTCCTCATCAAGGACCCGGCGCTGCCCGAGGTGCCCGCGGAGACCGCCCCCGGCCAGCACCCGACCGAGGACCGCGACGAGGTGCACGAGGTGTACCGCGCATGGCGGCGCATCGCCGACTCCTACGAGGGCACCCGGGTGCTCGTCGGCGAGGTCTGGGTGCCGGATGCCTCCCGCTTCGCGGCCTACCTCCGCCCCGACGAGATGCACACCGCGTTCAACTTCGACTTCATGTCGCGCCCGTGGGATGCCGCGGAGCTCCGCGGTTCGATCGACCTGATGCTCGCCGCGCACGCCCCGGTCGGCGCCCCGAGCACGTGGGTGCTCTCGAACCACGACGTGACCCGGCCGGTCACCCGCTACGGCCGGGACGACTCGGGCTTCGCCTTCGCCCGGAAGCGCTTCGACACCCCGACCGACCTCGACCTCGGCGCTCGGCGTGCGCGTGCCGCGGCCCTGCTCACCGCGGCGCTGCCCGGCTCGCTCTACCTCTACCAGGGCGACGAGCTCGGGCTCCCCGAGGTCGAGCTGCCGCGCGAGGTGCTCGAGGACCCGATGCACTTCCGCTCGGGCGGCGTCGACCCCGGCCGCGACGGCTGCCGTGTGCCCCTGCCGTGGCGCGGCACCGCGGCGCCCTTCGGGTTCAGCCCCGCCGATGCATCCGCCGCCCCATGGCTGCCGCAGCCCGCCGACTGGGCCGCGCTCTCCGTGCAGGCGCAGGAGGCCGATCCGGGTTCGATGCTCTGGCTTTACCGGCAGGCGCTGCGCCTGCGGCGCCGCGAGGCGGCGCTCGGCGACGGGTCGCTCACCTGGCTCGACAGCGAGCCGCAGGTGCTCGCCTTCCGGCGCGGCGAGTCCTTCATCAGCGTCACCAACCTCGGCGGCGAGCCCGTCGCGCTGCCCGACCACGAGAGCATCCTGCTCGCGAGCACCCCGCTCGTCGGCGGGCTGCTGCCACCCGACTCCACGGCCTGGCTCCACCGGAGCACCTGACCGTCGAGGCCGCGGCGAGCGCCATGCCGCGGCACGCATCCAGCAATCACACCTGAACCGATCACCTGAACACAGCACCGAAAGGACTGGACAATGAAGTCACCACGCAAGGTCGTGATCGCCGGCATCGCCGCGTTCGCGATGGTCGGCGCCCTCGCCGCCTGCAGCTCGGGAGGCAGCGAGAGCGGCAAGACCGAACTGCGGGTCGCGACGTTCCCGCCCGGGGCCGACGCCGCCGCATACGAGGCGTTCGACGCCCAGGAGAAGCAGTTCGAGAAGGCGAACCCCGACATCGACATCATCGGCGTCGAGTACGAGTGGGAGGGGCCGACGTTCGCCGTGCAGCTCGCCGGCGGCAGCCTGCCCGACGTCTTCACCGTGCCCTTCACCGACTCCAAGACCCTGCTCGAGAACGGCCAGCTCATGGACGTGACCGACGAGATCGAGGAGCTGGGATACACCGACAGCTTCAACCCCGTGATCCTCGACGGCGTCACCGACTCCGAGGGCCGCATCTTCGGGTTCCCGCGCCAGGCGTACGCCATGGGCCTGCACTACAACCGCACCCTGTTCGAGGAGGCCGGGCTCGACCCCGACAGCCCGCCCACCACGTGGGACGAGGTGCGCGAGGACGCGAAGGTCATCGCCGACAAGACCGGCAAGGCCGGCTACATGCAGATGACGCAGAACAACACGGGCGGCTGGCAGCTCACCGCGGCCACCGTGGCGCGCGGGGGCAGCACCCAGACCGACAACGGCGACGGCACGTACACGTCGACGATCGCGAACGACGGCACGAAGGCGTCGCTCGAGTTCCTGAAGGAACTGCGGTGGGAGGACGACTCGCTCGGGTCGAACTTCCTGCTCGACTGGGGCAGCATCAACCAGGAGTTCGCGGCCGGCAACATCGGCATGTACACGACCGGCTCCGACATCTACACGGCGCTCGTGCGCGACTTCTCGCTGAACCCCGACGACTACGGGCTCACCGTCATCCCGATCGAGAACGACGGCGGCACCCTCGGCGGCGGCGACATCGCCGTGGTCAGCCCCACGGTCGACGAGCAGACGAAGGCCGCGGCGGTCACGTGGATCGACTGGTTCTACATGCAGAAGCTCCTGAACGAGGACGCGGCGGTGCTCGACGCGAAGACGCTCGCCGAGAGCGACCAGGCCGTCGGCACACCGCTCCTCCCGGTGCTGAACCGCGAGGCGTACGAGCAGTCGCTCGTCTGGATCGAGCCGTACATCAACGTGCCGCGCGACCAGATGACCCCGTTCATCGAGGGCATCTGGGAGCAGACGCCGGTGGGCGAGCCGAAGGGCAAGACGCAGGAGATCTACGCCCTGCTCGACCCCGTGGTGCAGGCCGTGCTCACCGACCAGAACGCCGACATCGACGCCCTGCTCGCGCAGGCCGACGAAGAGGCGCAGGCACTGCTCGACGAGTAGCGCACCGAGCGGATGCCGCGGCGCGGGTCTTCCCCCGACCGCCCGCGCCGCGGCATCCGCTCTCGCTCCGACCGCGAAGGACCCAGATGACCCTCACCGCGAAACCGCCCGCCGCGGGCCCGTCCGCGAGCGAGCCCGCCCCGCCCTCGAGGCCTGCACCGCGCAAGCGGGCGCGGAACCTCCGCACCTGGGTGCAGGGCGGCGGCCTCTCGACCCTCGTCTTCCTCGCACCGATGCTCATCGTCTTCGCGATCTTCAGTTGGTCGCCGATCGTGCAGTCGATCGTCATGAGCTTCCAGCAGACGAACCTCCTCGACCCGCCCACCTGGGTCGGGCTCGACAACTTCGCCGCGGTGCTGAGCGACCCGCTGCTCGGCACCGCCGTGCTGAACACCGTGTACTTCGCCGTGCTGGCACTGCTGTTCGGCTTCCCGCTGCCGATCCTCGTGGCCGTGCTGATGAGCGAGGTGCGGCGGGGCAAGGGCTTCTACAGCGCGCTCGCGTACCTGCCGGTCGTCGTGCCGCCGGTCGTCGCCGTGCTCCTCTGGAAGGTCTTCTACGACGCGAGCCCGACGGGCCTCTTCAACACCATCCTCGGCTGGTTCGGCATCCCGGCCCAGCCGTGGCTGCAGTCCTCGGCGACGGCGATGCCCTCGCTCGTGCTCGAGGCGACCTGGGCTGGAGCCGGCGGCTCGATCATCATCTACCTCGCCGCCCTCCTCGCCGTGCCGCCCGAGCTCTACGACGCCGCCGAGGTCGACGGCGCCTCGATCTGGAACAAGATCTGGCACGTCACGCTGCCGCAGCTCCGCGGCATCCTCTTCATCATGCTGATCCTGCAGGTCATCGCGACCGCACAGGTGTTCCTCGAGCCGTACCTCTTCACCGGCGGCGGTCCGAACAACGCGACGGTGACGATCCTGCTCCTCATCTACCGCTACGCGTTCCAGAACAGCCTCGGCGGCGACTACGGAGAGGCGACCGCGCTCAGTGTGATGCTCGCGGTCGTGCTCGCCTTGCTCAGCTGGCTCTACTTCAGGCTCACCAACCGCTGGAGCACCTCATGACGACGGCACCCTCTGCACGGGACATCCGCCTGCCTCGGCTCTCGCTGAAGTCACGCAGGGCCAAGCGATTCGATGACGAATCGCGCGACCGGGGCATCGTCTCGGACTTCGACGGCAAGAAGCGCGGAGTCCGGCTCGGCATGGGCGGCGTGCACCTCGCGCTCTTCGTCGGACTCGTCGTCGCGGGCCTCGGCCCGCTGCTCTGGCTCGCGAAGTCGGCGGTGACGCCGACGCAGGACACGCTGCGCCAGCCGCTCGCGCTCTGGCCGAACGGCATCGACTGGCAGAACCTGCAGTCCGCGTGGGTCGAGGTGCACATCGACCAGTTCTTCTGGAACACGATCGTGATCGCAGCGGGTTCCTGGTTCTTCCAGCTGCTCGTGGCGACCACCGCGGGCTTCGCGCTGTCGGTGCTGCGGCCGCGGTACGCGCCGATCCTGAACGGCGCGATCCTGGTCACGCTCTTCATCCCGGCCGTCGTGCTGCTCGTTCCGCTCTACCTCACGATCGTGAACCCGCCGCTGCTCGGCGACGTGTCGCTGCTCAACAACTACCTCGCGGTGTGGCTGCCCGCGGCGGCGAACGCCTTCAACATCCTGCTCGTGAAGCGCTTCTTCGACGCGCTGCCGCGCGAGGTGTTCGAGGCCGCTCGCACCGACGGTGCTGGCCCCTTCCGCCTCTTCTGGTCGATCGTGCTGCCGATGTCGAAGCCGATCCTCGGCGTCGTGTCGGTGTTCGCGATCATCGCCGCGTGGAAGGACTTCCTGTGGCCGATGCTCGTGCTGCCGGATCCCGCCGTGCAGCCGCTCTCGGTGCGGCTGCCCGCCGTGCAGGGGTCGATCGAGCTCGACGTGTTCCTCGCGGCGCTCGCGATCTCCACGCTCATCCCGGTCGTGCTGTTCCTCCTCTTCCAGGGGGTCTTCCTGCGATCGGCAGGGCTCGGGGGAGCGGTCAAGGGCTGACGATCAGCGGATGCCGCGGCTCGCGCCGTGTCGCCGGTGCGGCGTACCGTTGGCGGCGTGGAGCATCCCCGAGTCGTCGACCCGCGGCATCCGCTCGTCGAGCGCGTGCGCGCCGTGTGCCTCGCGCTGCCCGAGTCCGTCGAGGTCGAGGCGTGGGGCCGGCCGACCTTCCGCGCCGCGAAGCCGATCTTCGTGCACGTGAGCGCCTCGATGGAGCGACCGCTCTCGATCGTGCTGAAGACCGACCCCGACGAGCACCACGCACTCGTGCAAGACGGGCGGTTCTTCGGGCCGCCCTACTACGACCGCGAGCGATGGGTCGGCGTCGACCTCGATCGGCCCGACACCGACTGGGAACTCCTGGCCGAGCTCATCGAGACCTCGTACCGGCAGGTCGCGAACCGACGGCAGCTCGTGGCGCTCGATGCGTTGCGGCCCGAGCACGCCGACGGTTGAGTCGCGGGTTCCGCCTGCATCGAGTCGTCGTACACGGCCGAGGTTCCGCTCGATTGGCGAGATCCGAGCGGGTGCGTTAGAGTTACGTGGTTGCCTGATCGCGAAGGAAGCGCCAGGCCACATGACTGCGCCCGTAGCTCAACGGATAGAGCATCTGACTACGGATCAGAAGGTTGGGGGTTCGAATCCCTCCGGGCGCACACTGGTTGAGACAGTAAGAGAACGGCCCGCTTCGGCGGGCCGTTCTTGTTTTCCCCCACGCAAGCTCCACTGTGCACGTGCTTCATGATCGCCAGCAGTTTGCTGAGAGTCTGCTGGGTATAGGCGTGGGGAACGTCGCCCGGGGATGACGCGGTCGATGGGCGCCGGTTAGGCTCGCGAACACATCTGATTCTGGGGATCGAGAGTTCGGATATGAGGGGTGCGTTCGCCGGGGTCGGCCCGGAGTCGTCGAACCGGATCCTCGTCGTGCCGCAGCGGGCGACGGGTCCCGGCACCGCCGAACGTGTGGGGCGCGTTCGGCCACGAGGTGTGCGCGCGCGGCGGTTGGCCGCTCATGTGCGACGCGTCTATGCCCTGCTGATCGCCGCGGCCGTGTCGATCATCCTGTATCGCGCCCTCGACCCCAGGTTCTCGGCGACCGGCGGCTCGCACGCGATCGACGTCGTCTGGGTGGTGCCGGCACTCGCCGGTGGGGCGGCGGTCGGTGCGTGCCTCGTCGTGGCATCGGCATCGAACAGCGCGATCGCGCGGCTCGCGCGCTTCGGGCTGCCGGCGCTGCGCGTCGAGTCGCGGGCGATCGCCAACGGGCTGACGTGGGCGGCGATCGTGCTGCTCGGCGTGCACTACACCTCCTCGGCCTTCGACGGGCTCCCCGGCGGACACGAACTGTACGGCGTCCTCCTCGGCGTCGTGTTCGGCGTCGGCACGTTCCAGCTGCATCGCCACGCGATCGCGCACGAGGCCTACCGAACGTTCAACCTCGTGGCCATGCTGCTCGCCGCCGGAAGCCTCGCGAGCATGAGCATCACCCCCACCGGCGAGTGGTGGACCCGCAACTTCAGCACCCTGGGCACCTCGAACGACCTGGCCGCCGCGTGCTTCAACGTCGCGATCATCGTGTCGGGCTTCGGCATGGCGGGCCTTTCGGCGTTGCTCACCCGCGCGCTCGCGTACGGGCCGTTCGGGCTCCGGCCCGGCGGGCGCACCGTGATGCGCGTGCTCATCGCACTCGTCGGGTTCAACCTCATGGGCGTCGGACTCGTGCCGATCAACACCGCCACCGACCTGCACAACGCCTTCGCGGTCGGCGCTGCAGCGTCCTTCGCGATGCTGTGTCTCGGCATCCAGCTCTTCGCGCCCCGCGTTCCGCGCTGGTTCGCCTGGTTCTCGTACGTCGCGCTCGTGGTCGAAGCGGTCGCGATGGTGGCCTACGACCGACTCGGGGTCTTCAACCTGACCGTGTTCGAACTCGTGGCGTTCACGCTCGTGTTCGCCTGGTTGATCGCACTCGTCGTCGCGACCGTGCACGAGCACGGAGACTGCGCGGCGGATGCCCCGGCGCCCGTGCGAGGCATCCGCCGCTGCATGCCGCGACCCGTCGGTGCGGCGCGCCGCGCACCCGTGCCGCACGCCGTCGCTCGAGTCGGCCGACCTGAAGCGGCGAACCGTGCGAGCACGCTCACGGTGCCGCCCGGCACCAGGGGCGCCGGCCGGAGACTGCGACACGTCGTGCCCGCACGGACCGTGCGATTGAGCGCGGCGGCGACGCCCTCGGCGAGCGCATCCCGACGGCGAGGGCGGCGCCGGTCGCGGCGCATCCGCCGCGACGGTCGAGTAGAGTCGCGCCATGGCCACCGACATCGTCGAGATCGTCCGCAACGATGACCGTCACCGCTACGACCTGATGTTCGGGGGTGAGCGCGCGGGCTTCGCGCAGTACCGCCTCGAAGACGGCGTGATCGTCTTCACGCACACCGTGGTGCTGCCCGAGTTCGAGGGGCGCGGCCTCGGCAGCAAGCTCGCCAGGTTCGTGCTCGACGACGCCGTCGCCCGCGGCGAGCGCATCGTGCCCGAATGCCCGTTCATCGCCGCCTACCTGCGCCGACACGAGGAGTACGAGGCGTCCGTCGACTGGCCCTGATCGACGGCATCGACGTGCCGCGCGATCGCCGCAACGGCAGGCATGGAAGCGTTCTCACCCCCCGATCGGGGCAGTACCCAGCGGTCGAACTGGCGGATACCATTCGAGCAGACCCGAGTCGACCCCCGTGCCGACCTGCTCGCGCTGTCCCCGGTGAGCAGCGCGATCGAGTATTCCTTCGATCGCCGGGACAAGCTCGCCGGGCTCAGTTCGGGTCGCTCGGCGGGAGTGGTCTCCCAAGGAGACCGCGGTGGGGCGGGAGGTAGGGTTCCCGCCCCGCCGTCCCGTGTGGGCCGACTCGATCATGACTGTTCGGCCGCCGCGAGTCCCTGGATGAAGAGCGTCTGCGCGGCGATCATCCGCTCGATCTCGCCGGGGTCGACCGACTCGTCGGACGCGTGGATGCGCGACTGAGCGGTGTCCTCAGCGCCCCAGAGCACGATCGCCGAACCCGGGGCGACCTTCTGGAGCGACGCTACGAGGGGGATGGATGCGCCGCTGCCGATCGACTCGACGGGTGCGCCGTAGGCCGCCTCGAGCGCGGACTCGGCGGCCACGATCGCCGGGTGCGAGGCGTCGACGGCGAACGGATGCCCCGTCTTCACCTTCTCGACCTCGACCTCGCAGTTCCACGGGCGCTGCGCTCGCAGGTGCGCCATCAGCGCGTCGAGCTGCGCGTCGGCGTCGGCGCCGGGCACGATGCGCATTGAGAGCTTCGCGGTGACGGAGGGCAGCAGCACGTTCGACGCCTCCGTGGTGTTCGGCAGGTCCATGCCGAGCACGGTGACGGAGGGCTTCGCCCAGATCCGGTCCGAGAGCGAGCCCGTGCCGAGATAGTCGACCCCTGGCAGGATGGCCGAGCCTTCGCGGTAGACGTCCTCCTCCATGTCGGCACCGCTCCAGTGACCGCTGTCGACGCCGGGGATGACGGTGTCGCCGTGCTCGTCGTGGAGGGTGTCGAGGATGCGGATCATCGCCGTCATGGCATCGGGGGCCGCGCCGCCGAACATGCCCGAGTGCACGGGGTTGCCGAGCGTGCGTACCGTCACCGTGCACGCGACATCCCCTCGGAGGGCGGTCGTGAGGCCCGGCCGGCCCACGCGCTGCGGGCCGATGTCGGCGATGACGTACGCATCGGCGGCGAAGAGCTCGGGGTTCGCCTCGACGAACGCCTCGAGGTGGGAGATCGTCTCCTCCTCGCCTTCGACGAGGATCTTCACGCGGCACGGCCGGTCGGCGCCGAGGAGCTTCAGGGTGCCGTAGTGGATGACGAGACCGGACTTGTCGTCGGCGGCCCCGCGCCCGTAGATGCGGCCGTCGTCCTTGGTCACCGGTTCGAAGGGCTCGCTCGACCAGCCCTGACTCTCGGCCGCAGGCTGCACGTCGTAGTGGGCGTAGAGCAGCACGGTCGGGGACCCCTCGGGGCCGGGCAGGTCCGCGTAGACGCACGGATAGCCGTCGGGCACGTCGAGCAGGGTCACGCCGGTCGCCCCCGCCGCTTCGAAGAGCTCGACGACGGCCGCGCCCATGCGATGCACGGGCTCTGGGTCGAAACCCGGGAACGCGACGGATGGGATGCGCACGAGGGTCTCGAGGCGCTCGAGCACCTCGGGCATCAACTGCGCTGCGGCGGACTTCACGTCGGCGGCGTCGGTCATGGGTTCCTCCTCGGCTGGATGGTACGGAAGCGGTCGGCCGGCGTCGCGGCGACGCGGGTCAGGCAGGGACGATGAGCTGGATCAGGAGGCCGGATCCGACGACGGCGACCCACGACACGAGCATCGGGATCGTGAAGGAATGCCAGACCGGCACCTGGGTCAGCTTCGTCGACCCAGTGAGGTCGGTCTCGACGGAGGCGATCTGCGAGCCGTTGGCCGGGAAGAGCCAGACGCCGATGAGCGACGGCCACATCGCCGTGATGATGCCGGGGGCGAGCCCGGAGGCGAGTGCGATCGGGATCATCGTGTTCGTCGTCGCGGACTGGCTCGTCGTGAGGCCGCAGACGAGGAACAGTGCGACGGCGAGGAGCAGCGGATTCGCTTCGATCATCGCGCCGAGCGGTTCGATGATCGTCTCCTCGTTGGCGGAGATGAAGGTGTCGGCCATCCAGGCGATGCCGAACAGCGCCACCGCGGCGACGAAGCCGGCCCGCAGCAGGGGCTGCTCGACCACCAGTGACGGCTTGACCTTGCGCACGAGGATGATGACGAGCGCAACCGTGAACATGATCATCTCGATGACGGTCGACATGCCGATCGGCACGAGCTCGCCGGCCTCATCGGGGAACGCCGGACGCAGGCCCGGGAAGAGTCCGAGGAGCACGATCACCAAGGTGCCGGCGACGAAGATCCACGCGGCGGTCGCGCCACCCGGTGGCACGGGGTGCTCGACGGGTGCCGGCGGGACGTCGCCTGCCGCGGCATCCGGACCGCCCGTCATCGTGGCCGTCGCGGTCGCAGTTCCGCCGCCCGTGGTGCCGGCGCCGACCTTGGCCTCGTAGCGGGCCTTCAGCGCGGCCGGCACCTCCACCGTGCCGTCGGCGACCCGCTTCAGGTACTCCGGGTCGTCGAGCAGGTCCTTGCCGACGCGCTGCTGCACGAGCGACGTCGCGAGGCAGGCGATGAGGGCAGCAGGCACCGTGATGAGGAGGATCTGCGGCAGGCCGTAGCCGGTGCCGTCCATGAGTACGAGGTATGCCGCCATCGCCGCCGACACCGGGCTCGCCGTGATGCCGAGGCCGGAGGTGACGGTCGAGGCCGCGAGCGCTCGCTCGGGGCGCTGGCCGTTGCGGTAGGCCGTCTCGTAGATCACGGGGATGAGGGCGAAGAAGATGTTCGAGGTGCCCGAGAGCACGGTGAAGACGAACGCCACGATCGGGGCGACATAGGTGAGTCGTTTCGGACTGCGCTGGATGATCTTCGACGCGATCGAGACGAGATAGTCGATGCCGCCTGCCGCTTGCATCGCCGACGACGCCGTGATCACCGCGATGATGATGAAGAACGCGTCGATCGGGATGGCGCCCGGTGGAAGCTGGAAGACGAACACGAGGATCACCGTGCCGACGACGCCCCAGAGACCCAGTCCGATGCCGCCGGTCCGGACGCCGAGTACGATCGCGCCGATGACGATGCAGCCTTGCAGGATGACGAGCACGATGTCCATGACTTCCCCCCAGGAACCCAGCCAGACCCACTGTCTGAGCTGAGAGTAACGCTGTGGGGAGCCGCTCGTCTATACCGAGTTCTCGCGCGTGATTCCGGGGATCGGCCGGGTGTCAGGCCCGGTCGAGTTCGGGGCGCAGCCGGTTGCAGAGGTCGGCGAGCGTGCGGAGCTCCTCTTCGGACAGGCTGTCGCCGAACTGGCGATTGATCGCGTCCATGTGCGTGATCGCGACGCGCCGGAAGAGGTCGAAGCCCTCATCGGTGATCGCGACGATCGTGCCGCGGCCGTCGCGCGGGTCGGGCAGCTTCGCGACGAGCCCGCGGGCGGTGAGCCGGTCGACGAGCCGGCTCACGCTCGGCTGGGTGATGAGCACGTTCTGGTTCAGGTCTTTGAGGCGGAGCCGCCGGCCCGGAGCGCGGGTGATGTTGAAGAGCACGTCGTACTCGTTGAGTGAGATGACCTCGCTCGGGAAGTCGGCCGCGAGTGCGCGCATGATCGAGACCTGCGCACGGAACAGCGATTCCCAAGCGGCCACCGTGATCGCGCGATCTGCCATGCGGGGTCCTTCCGATTGTGGGCTGATCCCACAATAGGGAACCTCGGGAGGAATCGGTTGAGGGCCGGTCGCAGAGGCTGGCGGTGCTGGGCGCCGCCCCTCGATCTTCTGCGGCTGGAATCGGTTGAGGGCCGGTCGCAGAGGCTGGCGGTGCTGGGCGCCGCCCCTCGGTCGTCTGCGGCTGGAATCGGTTGAGGGCCGGTCGCAGAGGCTGGCGACCGACCCTCTCCCTTGCACCAAGAGTGTCCTGCAATCACATTCCGCGCCGCTTGCCACAGCAAACAAGCGGCGCAGTTCCGAATATATAACGGATCGGTAACAGGCGCTAGTTATCGTTCCGTTATTTTTCGAGACGGCTCATTCCGCGGCGCTCGTCGGCGCCTGCGCCGGCTCAGTACAGGTCGGGGGAGGGCGTCGAGGCCTGGCGGATCGAGACATCCGCGTGGCGGTCGAAGCGGTAGCCGACGCCGCGAACCGTGCGCACGATGTCCTGGTAGTGCGCGAGCTTCGAGCGCAGGCGACGCACGTGCACGTCGATGGTGCGCTCGCTCGGGGCCTCGTCGTCGGCGTCCCAGAGGCTGTCGATGAGCTCGTGGCGGTCGATCGTGCGGCCCTCGCGGAGCACGAGGTACTGCAGCAGTTCGAACTCCTTGTAGGTGAGGCCCGCAGCCTCGCCGTCGAGCAGCACGCGCTTGCGGGAGATGTCGATGATCACGCCGTTGGGGTGCCGGTCGGCGTCGTCGCGCACGCCCTGACCCTCGCGCTGCTTGGCGAGCGCCGCCGGGTCCTGCAGGGCGAGCCGAACGACGTCGACGTCGCGGCCGCCGGCTCCTTCGGGTGCGAGTGCCACCGCGGCGTACGTCTCGGCGGAGGGGGAGACCTCGGCGGTGAGTGCGCGCAGCGCCTCGACGATTCGGTGGAGGGTCGTGCCGTCGGAGAGGGCCTTGGCTTCGTCGATGCCGACGTAGAGCACGAAGCCGCGAGCTTCAGTGCCCTCGGGCACGGCGCGGACCCGCGGGCTGCGGGCAGCCGACGCGGACTCGGCCGACGCTGCGACGCCGGACTGGGCGACCTCGGCGGGCACGGAGCGGAGCGGAGCCGACACCTGCGCCGGCGCTGCGGCGAGCGACGGTGCGGTGCGGGCCTGGACGGTACGGATGGGAGCGGGTGCGAGTGCGAGAGACATGACGGAGAATCCTTGCGTGAAGGGTGCAGCGACGGACCCCTGGAGTGGGGTCTGAGCGAATGGCCGTACGGCCGGGCGAACCCCCGGATGCGGTGGGTTCAGAGGAGTCGGCGTCGATCTGGGTGCGGATCGGCTGCGGAACTCGGCGGTGGGGTCGCGGTCAGCGGCACATTCGACAACACATGGCTGCACGTGCCGGCATCATCATGCCGGTCGTCCTGAGAGCGCCGTGGGCGGTCAGGTTGCGTGCGGTGTCTGTCATGAGCGTCAGTCAAACCGATCACCGAGCATGTGTCAATTCGTGACCATCGCGTGACGGGGTGTGACATCGCACGCGGTGCGCGATGCCGAGAGGCATCCGGCAGGATCAGTCAGCCCATGGCAGTGTTTGCAAGATTCTGCGATGAATACGCAGTTTCAGAAATCTTCCGCGTCGGATTCTCACCTCGGCGTGTCGAGGCTCGAAGATCCTTCGGGATTGGGGCCGTGTGGCGGCGCTTATACCGTGCCGTACAGTCGGTCGCCCGCGTCGCCGAGGCCGGGCACGATGTAGCCGAGTTCGTTCAGGCGCTCGTCGACGGCGCCGAGCACGACGGTCACCTCGCCGCGACCCTCCATCGCCTGCTCGACTGCCGCGAGGCCCTCGGGGGCCGCGAGGATGCAGATGGCCGTGACATCCGTCGCCCCGCGCTTCAGCAGGAACTCGATCGCCGCGATGAGCGATCCGCCCGTGGCGAGCATCGGGTCGAGCACGAAGCACTGGCGGTCGCTGAGGTCGTCGGGCAGGCGCTCGGCGTAGGTGGTGGGCTCGAGCGTCTCTTCGTTGCGTGCCATGCCGAGGAAGCCGACCTCGGCCGTGGGCACGAGCTTCGTCATGCCCTCGAGCATGCCGAGCCCCGCGCGGAGGATCGGCACGATGAGCGGCTTGGGGTCGGCGATGCGCACGCCCGTGGTGGGTGCGACCGGCGTGACGATGTCGACCGGCTCGACCCGCACGCCGCGCGTGCCCTCGTAGGCGAGCAGCGTCATGAGCTCTTCGACGAGCGAGCGGAACACCGGCGACGGGGTGTTCACGTCGCGGAGCACCGTCAGCTTGTGGGTGATGAGCGGGTGGTCGGCAACGTGGACTCGCATAGGCTCGAGTCTAGTTCGGGAGGGTCGAGCGCGGAGGAGGGGATCATGGAGCTGCCGCAGCATCGCGAGTGGATGCGCCTCGCGCTCGCCGAGGCCGCTCAGGCGCCCGCGACGCGCGATGTACCGGTCGGCGCGATCGTCGTCGACGCGGACGGAGCGGTCATCGCCGCCCGCCGCAACGAACGTGAGCTGCACGGCGATCCGACCGCTCATGCCGAGCTCCTGGCGCTTCGCTCGGCCGCCGAGGTCACCGGCGACTGGCGGCTCACCGACTGCACCCTCGTCGTGACGCTGGAGCCCTGCGTCATGTGCGCCGGTGCGATCCTCGCCGCGCGCATCCCGACGGTCGTGTTCGGCGCATGGGACGAGAAGGCCGGCGCAGCCGGGTCGCTCTACGACGTGCTGCGGGATCGACGGCTGAACCACCGGGTCGAGGTGTTCGCCGGCGTCGAGGCGGATGCCGCGGCGCGACTGCTGCTCGACTTCTTCGAGGACCCGCTCAGGCGCTCGTGAGGCGAGTGGATATCGCGGCGCGGCGGCTGCTCGGCTTCTTCGAGGACCCGCTCAGGCGCTCGTGAGGCGTGTGGATATCGCGGCGCGGCGGCTGCTCGGCTTCTTCGAGGACCCGCTCAGGCGCTCGTGAGGCGTGTGGATATCGCGGCGCGGCGGCTGCTCGACTTCTTCGAGGACCCGCTCAGGCGCTCGTGAGGCGAGTGGATATCGCGGCGCGGCGGCTGCTCGACTTCTTCGAGGACCCGCTCAGGCGCTCGTGAGGCCCGCCGAGAGGCGCTGGAAGTTCTGCACGGCCCGCTCGGCCGGTGAGCCCGGCCCGAGCTCGGGGTCATCCGTCTCGGCCCAGGCCTCGAGTGCGATGCGGATCGCATCGGTGGCCGCAGCCGCGACGAGTCGTGCGGTCGACTCGTCGACCGACGGCCCGCCGAGCTCGAGGATGACACCGCGCAGCTTCGTCTCCGACTCGCGGTTGACCCGGTACCAGACGTTCATGAGGGCGGGGTCGTCGGCGCCGGCACGCAGGAGTCCGCGGGTCCAGTGCACGCCCTCGAGCTCGGCGTCGGGGGGTGTGAGGGCTTCGGCGATGGCCTGCTCGATCGCGATGAGCGGGTCGACCGAGCGATCGGATGCCGCGAGCAGCGCGCGCCAGTGCTCGGCGCCGACCGAGAGGAGGGGGGCGACCGCATCCTCCTTGGTGCGGAAGTAACGGTAGAAGGTGCGCAGCGCCACGCCGCCGGCGGCAGCGATCTCCTCGGCGGTCGTCGCGTCGGGGCCGCGATCGGTGAAGAGACGGGCGGCGGCGCGGGCGAGCTCGAGCTGGGTCGCGGCCTTGCGGCGTTCGGTCAGCGTCGGGGGTTTCTCTTCCACGTTCGAAGCGTACGCGATGAGGGCTTCAACGTGGCGCTCATCGCCACACTGGCACAACGTGTCACTGTGGCGTAGCGTGTAGTACATCTTCCCGATCACTGAAAGGTCACCTGTCATGAACCGTTACGAAGGACGCCGCGCGATCGTCACCGGCGGAGGCTCCGGCATCGGCCAGGCCACCGTGCTCCGCATGCTCGCCGAGGGTGGCCGTGTCGTCGCCGCCGACGTGAGCGACGCCGGCCTCGCCGACACCGTGGCCAAGGCCGGCGACGCCGCCGACCGCCTCACGACCGTCGTCGTGAACATCTCCGACGAGGCCTCCGTGCGCGAGGGCGTCGCCGCTGCCGTCCAGGCGCTCGGCGGCCTCGACGTGCTCGTCAACGCCGCCGGCATCCTCCGCTCCTCGCACACCCACGAGACCACGCTCGAGCAGTTCCAGCAGGTCATCAACGTGAACCTCGTCGGCACCTTCCTCATGATCCGCGAGTCGATCCCCGCCCTTCTCGAGGGCAACGGCGCCGCGGTCGTGAACTTCAGCTCGACGTCGGCCGCCTTCGCACACCCGTACATGTCGGCCTACGCGGCCAGCAAGGGCGGCGTGCAGTCGATGACCCACGCGCTCGCGGCGGAGTACGCCAAGCAGGGCATCCGCTTCAACTCGGTGCAGCCCGGCTCGATCTCGTCGGGCATGACCGACGGCAGCGGCGAGAGCAAGCAGAGCCAGGGTCCCGGCCTGCCCGCCGACGCAGACTTCAGCCTCTTCATGAAGCTCGCACCGGCGATCAAGCAGGGCTTCGCCGGCCCCGAGGCCGTCGCCGGCGTCGTCGCGATGCTCGCGAGCGAAGACGGTTCGTTCATCACCGGCACCGAGGTGCGCATCGACGGCGGCACGCACTTCTAGTCGCCACTGCCACGCCTCGTGGGCGCCGTCCGGAGCATCCGGTCGGCGCCCGTGTGCGTTGGGGATACGGTGCGTCGCCACGTCGGAGAACTGCACGAACTCGGATCGATCAGCGATGAAGGGTCCGAATCCGCGCAGATCCCCGAACCTACGGCGGGGAGGAGTGGCGCAGCGTGAATGTGCGAGGGTGCGACGTGTGGAGGGAGGGCCTACGCAGCGCGCGTGTCGCGCGCTTCGAGCCCCTCGAGGTACTCGCCCAGCAGGCGAGCGGATGCCTCCTGCGCGACCGGCCCGAACGACCCACGCTCCTCGCGCAGCTGCTCGCGGCTCAGGCCGTACTCGGGTAGCTCGTCGCCCCACTCGCGCAGCCACTCTTCATGGATCTCGTCGGTGACCTCGGGGTGGAACTGCACGGCGAGCAGCCACTCGCCCTTCGAGAAGGCCTGGTTCTCGTAGGCGCCCGACGAGGCGAGTCGATGGACGCCCGCCGGCAGCTCGAAGGTGTCGCCGTGCCACTGCACCGTCGGCACCCCGGCGAAGTGCCGCACGGGCGAGCTCGCCCCGGCCTCCGTCGGCTCGACCGTCAGCCAGCCGACCTCCTTCGTCGTGCCCTTGAACACTTCGGCGCCGAGCGACTTGGCGAGCAGCTGAGCGCCGAGGCACACGCCGAAGATAGGCGCCTCAGCGTCGATGCGCGTGCGGAGCAGCGCGATCTCGTCGGCGAGGTACGGATAGCGGTCGGTCTCGTATGCGCCCTCGTCGCCGCCGAGCACCACGACGAGGTCGGGCGCCAGGGCGTCGAGCGCCGAGACATCCGTCGACGGGGCGTCGACCGTGACGATCTCGTAGCCGTGCGCCTCGAGCGTGGGGCCGAGGTTGCCGAGACCGATCGCGGAGTCGTGGCGCAGCACCAGGGCGGTGCGGCGTGCTCGCGTCACTCGAGGCCCTTGATGACGATGGCGTCGGTCGGCGGTGCGGGCTGGTTCGGCTCGACGTAGACGTCGGGCTCGATGTAGATCGCGCGCGCCGAGGGCACCGCGTCGCGGATGCGCTGCTCGATCACGTTGGTCGCCACCGCCACCTCGAGCAGGCGCTGGTCGGCCGCGAAGCCGAGCTTCGCGGCGATGAGCAGCTCGTCGGGGCCGAGGTAGAGGGTCTTCATGTGGATGATGCGCTCGGCCTCGGGGCCGGCGAGGATGGCCTGCTCGATGCGCTCCAGGTCGTCGTCGTTGGCGCCTTCGCCGACGAGGAGCGACTTCGTCTCGATGCCGAGCACGACGGCCACGACCACGAGGAGCGTGCCGATCATGAGCGTGCCGATGGCGTCGAAGACCGGGTTGCCGGTGAGAACCGTGAGGCCGACGGCGAGGAACGCGAACACGAGGCCGATGAGGGCCGCGACGTCTTCGAGCAGCACGACGGGCAGCTCGGGCGCCTTCGCCCGGCGCACGAACTGCACCCAGCTCTGGCGGCCGCGGATGGTGTTCGACTCCTTGACCGCCGTACGCAGCGAGAACGACTCGAGCACGATCGCGATCGAGAGCACGAGCAGCGGCAGCCAGGCGTTCTCGAGCTCGTGCGGGTGCGTCAGCTTGTCGACGCCCTCGTAGATCGAGAAGATGCCGCCGACCGAGAACAGGATGATCGACACGACGAAGGCGTAGACGTAGCGCTCGCGGCCGTAGCCGAAGGGGTGCTCCTTGTCGGCGGCCTTCTTCGCCTTGCGGCCGCCGAGGATCAGGAGCAGCTGATTGCCGGCGTCGGCGACCGAGTGCACGCCCTCGGCGAGCATCGAGGTGGAACCCGAGAAGAACCACGCGATGAACTTCGTCAGGGCGATGCCCGTATTGGCGAGGAACGCCGCGATGATTGCCTTGGTGCCGCCCGATGCGCTCATGCAGCAATCCTAAAGGGGATGATTGGCTGCGTTCGCGTCGAGCCCGATGCGCTCGTGCAGCAATCCACGTCCACGGCATCCGGCCTCGAATCTAGGATGGTCGCATGAGTGCCGAGGCCCCCGTCAGACTGCCCGCGATCGCGTTCCTGGGGGCCGGCTCGATGGCCCGCGCCATCCTCACCGGCCTGTTGCAGCCGGGCATCGAGGTCGACGGCGGCATTCGTTCGACGAACCGCAGCGCCGAGAAGGCGGCCGAGCTCGCCGCACTTCCCGGAGTCGTCGCGTACGCCACCGAGACGGATGCCTCGGCCAACCGCACGGCCGTCGCCGGCGCGAAGCTCGTGGTCGTCGCCGTGAAGCCGGCGATGGTGCCCGCGCTCCTCGAGGAGATCGCCGAAGCGCTCGAGCCCGGTGCGATCGTCGTGAGTGTCGCCGCCGGGGTCACCGTCGCGACCTTCGAGTCGCTGCTGCCCGAGTCGGTCGCGGTGATCCGTTCGATGCCGAACACGCCGGCCGTCGTCGGCCGCGCCGTCACGGGCGTCTCGGCCGGCACCCGGTCGAGCGACGACGACCTCGCGCTCGCCGTGGCCCTGTTCGAGACCGTCGGCGAAGTGCTCGTCGTGCCCGAGGGGCAGATCGACGCCCTCTCGACGATCTCGGGCTCGGGCCCGGCCTACGTCTTCTACCTGATCGAGCAGCTCACGGCCGCGGCGGTCGACAAGGGCTTCACACCCGAGCAGGCGGCCGTCATGGTCGAGGGCACGTTCCGCGGGGCGAGCGAACTGCTCGCCGCGTCCGATGACGGCCCTGCCGCGCTGCGACGCCGTGTCACGAGCCCGAAGGGCACCACCGAGCGCGCCGTCGCCGTGCTCGAGGAGGCCGGGTTCAAGCGCACGTTCGACCGCGCGACCGATGCGGCGCTCGCTCGCGCGCGCGAGCTCGCCGCCGGCGGCGCCTGAGCGCCGGGTTCCAGCGGCGGGCTGAACGCACCTCGGGGTGTTGCCGGCGTCGTGCCTGCGCCCCGCGGGGGCGCGGCGCCGCGAGGTGCGACGCCGCGACGCGCCGGCGCTACAGCGCCCTGGGGACCTCGCGAGATCGTGCCTTGACCAGCGACTTCGCGACGCGCACACTGGCGACGATCACCAGCATGGCGCCGACCGCGATGATGCCCATCGTGAGTCCGGCGACCAGTGCGTCGGGGTGCTCGCGCGTGAGTGTCGGCTGGGCGGCGAGTTCACTCTCGAAACCGGCGGCGAATCCGATCATGAACAGCCAGGTCGCGACGACCATCGTCGCGAGGAACGTAGGGATCCTCTTCATGTCGCCTCCTTTGGCGTGACCTGCCAGTATAGCCCACGTGCAAGGAAATGCCTGAACCGGGCCGGTTTCGAAACGCGGTCGTGGGCCGATGGTCGGCGAAGTGACTTCCTCTGAGGGGTGGGCTATGGTCATCGGAAGCCCGCCAGCTGATGAAGGGAAGCGAGCCCAGCATGTCCGAGAAGAACGCCCGCGGAAGCACCGCGAAGAAGCAAGCCCAGCTCTCGTTGAAAGAGAAGCGAGCGCTGAAGCGCGAGAAGGCCGAAGACGGCATCGTCAAGCCGCGCAAGCGCTGACGCCGAGGCGGCCGGGCGCGAAGCGCAGCCGAGCTCCCGGCCGCTGCCTCGACCTCGAGCTCAGACCCGGATGGGGTGGCGCGTGCAGCCGCCGACTCGCGTTTCGACCTCAGGCTCGCTCGAGCAGCACCATGACCTCGAAGTGCGTCGTCTGCGGGAACATGTCGAACACCCGGCCCCGCACCGGTCGGAGCGACGGCATCGCCTCGAGGTCGCGCGCGAGCGAGGCCGCGTTGCAGCTCGAGTAGAGCACGTGACGAACAGCGGATGCCTCGAGCCATCCGCTCAGTTCACGGCCGATGCCTCGTCGGGGCGGGTTCACGATCACGAGATCGGGGGCCGTCTCTGCCCCCAGGGCGAAGGCGGTGGCATCGCCGGACTCGAACCGCACGCGTGAGAGTGCGGCATCCGTTCGGCTGAGTTCTGCGCTGGCCACGGCCTCGACGCTCGTCTCGATTCCGGTGACGGATGCCGCGGCATCCGCGATGTGCAGGGCGAAGCCGCCGACGCCCGAGTAGAGGTCCCATGCCGAATCGGGTGCGAGTGCGCGCACCCAGTCGCGCGCCTCGACGTAGAGCGCCTCGGCGATCTCGGTGTTCGTCTGGAAGAAGCTCTGCGGGCGCAGGTGCATCGTGACGTCGCCGAGTCGCATCGGCAGCGTCTCCGCCTCGGTGAAGACGATCTCGTGCTCGCCCTCGAGCACCGCCTTGTGCTCGGGCAGCACGTTCGCGGTGACGACGCGCGCGTTCGGCAGCTCGGCGAGGAGCCACGGCAGGTGCTTGCGGATGCGACCGACGGGCTCGGTCGAGCGCACGACGAAGCGGATCATGAGCTCGCCGTCGGGCGACTCGGTGAGGATCAGGTGCTTGAGCTCGCCCGTGCGGCTCGGCACGTCGTAGGGCGTGAGCCCGGCACGCGTGATGAACGCGGAGATCACCGGGAACGCCGCCCGGTGGCCGGGGGAGCAGATGCCGCACGCTTCGAGGTCGATGCCGTGGCCGTCGGCGTCGAGGATGCCGATGGTGGGCGCCGCCGCCGTGCCGCCGATCACCATCTTCGCCTTGTTGCGGTAGCCGTCTTCGCGGCTGCCGATCGGCGCCATCCAGTCGAGGCCGTCGTGGGCCTGCAGGAGGTCTTCGGCATGCCGTTGCTTGTCGGCGAGCTGCCGCTCGTATGCCTGCCCCATGAGCGAGCACGAGGTGCAGCGCCCGGCGTCGAAGTAGGAGCAGTCCACGGTTCCAGCGTAGGCGCGGATGCAGGTCGAGCCTGCCTGGGCTGTGGGTTGAGCCTGCCGAAACCGCCTGGGGATACGTTGTTCACGTGACTGCCGCCGCCGACCGCCCCAGCACTCCCGGAGATCTCGTGCGCGTGCGCGCGATGAAATGGCCCGAGCAGCCGCACTGGGAGTTCGACGGGCGCTGGCTCGGCTCCGACGAGCACGGCGACTGGGTCGGATTTCCGGCGGGCACCCGGTTCGCTCGGCCGGGGCACGCGTTCACCGCGACGTGGGACTCGGTCTCGCTCTTCCCGCGCGCAGGCTGGGCAGCGGGCTTCAACGCGGGCCATCCGCGGGGGCTCGGCATCTACGTCGACGTCGCGACGGTTCCCCAGTGGCGAGCGGATGCCTCGGGCTCGACGCACTCGTCGGTCTGGACCGTCTCGTACGTCGATCTCGACCTCGACGTCGTCGAGCGCGCGGGGGCGCCGGCGTTCATCGATGATGAAGACGAGTTCGCCGAGCATGCAGTGGAGTTCGGGTATCCGCCCGGGGTCGTGGTGCGCGCGCGTGCCGATGCCGATGCCGTGCTGGCCGCAGTGCGGCGGCGCGAGGCACCGTTCGACGGAGCGACGGCTGCGGGGTGGCTTGACCGACTGGCGTGACTTCGCCGGATTCGCTGGGTTTCCGTCGGGTGCGTACACATTCGTGCCGTCCCGGACATGTCTCTGGTGAAGGCCCGACCAGAGATGGAGCCGTATGAGCATCGATGAACGACTGACGAGAAGTGATCCGGCGAATCTCGTGACATCGCGGTCGCTCGACGAATCGGCCACGGCCCTCGCTCTGCAGATCTCGGCGTCGAGGCCTCGGCACAGACGATGGTTCGCGCCCCTCGCGGTCGCGGGCGTGCTCGGTTGCCTCGGACTGGCCGGCGGCGTCGCCGCGGTGGCCGCACCCGACCTCATGCCGTGGGCGGCCCCTGAGTATCACGGCGACCTGAGCTACGAGCGTGTCATCCCGATCGAGACGGGAGAGTTGAGGTGCACCATCGACATCGGCGCCGAACCCGACCCGGCAAGCGCCGGGGCAGACATCGAGCAGCGATTCAGCGAGGCGCAGAAGTTCCTCGCCGCAGTGGACATCGACGAGCTCGACCGCGGCACGGAACAGAGCGAGAGCGCGTGGGCGCGAGCTCGTCACAATGAATCGATCGAGGCCGACCCTGACGAGCGATACATCAATTCCACGTTCGTCGGTCAGATCGAGGAGGAATTCGAAGCCCGCGGATTCCTCGGCGCGGGCATCTCCTTGCAAGCGCGGTACGGCTGCGAGGAGCAGCAGTGAAGGCGCGACGACGTGACGAGAGGGACCGCCGTCTGACCCGCCTCCACGAATCGCTCGCTCCCGAGCTCTTGCGCTATTTCGTCCGGCGAACCACCGAGCCCGCCGACGCCGCAGACCTCCTCGCCGAGGCGTTTCTCGTCGCGTGGCGGCGAATCAGGGACCTCCCGGTCGACGACCATGAGGCGAAGCTCTGGATGTATGGCGTCGCCGGCCGAGTGCACGGCAACTGGATTCGTGGTCGCCGCCGAGCCGAGCGCCTCGCAGCCCCGCTCCGCGCGCAGTTGATGCTCTCCGCGGTGCCACCCGCCGATGACGAGGCGCTCGACGTGCGGGCCGCCGTCGCAGTCCTTCCGAACGACCAACGCGAACTGATCATGCTCGTCTACTGGGACGGCATGCCGGTGCCCGACGCGGCGACGGCACTCGGCATCCCCATCACCACGGCCCGAGGGCGGATGCACCGAGCGAAGCGCGCCCTGCGAGGTGTGTTGTCCGATGAACCGAACAGCACCGCAGAACACGATCGCCTCGGTTCGTTCGATGCCGCCGGCGCATGAGCCACCGAGTGAGGGCCACCGCAGCCGGAATCAGTGGTGCCCTGCGGCACCCTCGTCGCTCGTCGGGGGCGCATCCCAAGAAAGCCACTTCGCCTCGATCGCACGGGGAAGGTCGATGCCCTGGCTGCGCGCCAGCAGGAGGAGATGGGCGAGCACGTCGGCGCACTCGTTCGCGAACGCCTCGCGCTTGTCGTCGTCGCTCAGTCCGCGGTCGCGCCCCATGCCGTTCAGATCGACGAACACCTGGGTGAGTTCACCGACCTCCTCCTGCAGTTTGAGCATGAACCATTCGTCGGTGCGGTTCAGGTCGAACTTCGCCGCGTAGGCGCGCGATACCGACTCGACGGCGTCTTCAATGGCATGAAGGTCCATGAGGGAGAGGGTAACCGTTCTGCCTCGATTTCCTCGAATCTCTCTCCAATTGTGGGCGAACATTCGGCGTGATTCTCTCGAACATACCTTCCATTCTCGGCCCGTTTCGCGGTAAAATAAGGCATGCCCGATGCGACCGCCGCACTCACCGAGTTGCGGTCGGCATGCGCCGAGGTCGATCACGACTGGGCGGACTCATTGCCGGGCGAATCGATCGAAGCGGAGCACGACGTTCGCGCCATGAGCGGCGATGGTCTGGTGCGGGTGACGGAGTCGCTGGCCGAGCTCGAGCGTCGCGTGCAGGCGTTGCAGACCAAGTGCGCCGCTGAGCTCGCGCGTCGCGCTCGCATGGGCGGCGATGACGATGTCGCGCGCCGCCACGGCTACGCCTCGCCCGCGCGTCTGATCGCGTCGGTCACCGGCGGCAGGTTCAGCGACGCCGCCAAGCTCGTTGCGGTGGGGGAGGCGACTGCCGTGCGGGCCTCGTTCACCGGCGAGGTGCTGCCGGCGCGGCATCCGCATCTGGCTGCCGGTCTGGAGTCCGGCTCGCTGTGCGTCGACGCTGCTGAGACGATCCGCCGGTTCCTCGACGGCATCGCCTTCCGGGCCGACCGAACCGAACTCGGTGAGGCTGAACGGTTTCTCGTCGAGCGGGCGCCGCTGGTCGGCGTCGACGGGCTCACCCGGCTGGTCAAGCAGTTGCAGGCGCGACTCGACCCCGACGGGGTGAAGCCGCGCGAAGACGAACTGCGTTCGCAGCGGGGCCTGCGCATCTGGGAGGATCGCGCCGGCATGATCCAGCTGCAGGGCGCGTTCGACCCGGCGAACGGCGCCCCGATCAAGCTCGCTGTCGAGGCGCTCGTCAGTGCGGAGCTGCACCGGGCACGCGATGCGAAGCGCGGCTTCGGTGCATCGGCCGACGATGAGCACGCCCGCACTGACGCCGAGCATGATGCGAGCGGCGAGCCCGATGCGATCTTCGGCGAGCAGCGCACGATCGCGCAGATGAACGCCGACGCCCTCGCCGACATCGCGCGGCTCTCACTCGGGGCGAAGCAGGCGCCGGCCGCGCTGAGGCAGGCCACCGTGGTCGCGCGCATCGACGCCGAGTCGCTCGTCGGCGGTCAGGGTCATGCCACGATCGACGGCATCGATCAGCCGATCTCGGTCGCGACCGTGCGTGAGCTGGCGATGTCTGCCGGCATCAGCCCGCTCCTGCTCGATCACCGCTCCGAGCCGCTCGAGCTCGGCCGCGCGGCCCGACTCTTCACCGCGGCGCAGAAGCTGGCTCTGGTCGAACGTGACGGCGGTTGCGCCTGGCCGGCCTGCAATCGCCCGCCATCGCATACGCAGGCGCACCACATCAGATGGTGGAAGCGTCATCGTGGCCGCACCGACATCGGCAACGGCATCATGTTGTGCTCGCACCATCATCACCGCGTCCATGACGACGGGTGGGTCATCACCGTGCGCGACGCGCAGACGTGGTTCACGCCTCCGGTGCACCTCGACCCGCAGCAGCGGCCGCGCCCCGGTAATCGGAGGCTGTGGTCGGCGCGGACAGCTACCTCGGCGGTCGCGGCGGTCGCTCAAGAGGCGGCCGCCTGAATATTCGGGCCGCGTGCCGAGAGTGCGCTCCGCGCGCTCAACGCGCTCGGGGCGCTCAGCGCACGACCTTCTCATGACGAGTGAGACGCTTGTGTGCGCTCAGACCGCGTTGCCGACCGAGCCGTCCGAGTCGTCCGAGACCAAGGTCTCGATGCGCTCCTTCGTCGCTACTCGACCGGCGGCGAGGCTGCCCCCGGCTCGAAGCGGTACCCCATGCCGGGCTCGGTGAGGAAGAACCGCGGTTCCGACGGCGTCGGCTCGAGCTTGCGCCGCAGCTGGGCGACGTAGAGCCGCAGGTAGCCGGCGTCGTTCGCGTGGAACGGCCCCCACACCTCGCTCAGCAGCATCTGCCGGGTGAGGAGCTTGCCCGGGTTCTTGAGGAACAGCTCGAGCAGGCGCCACTCGGTCGGCGTCAGTCGCACGGATGTCGCGTGCCCCGAGGCATCCGTCGACCTGATGGTCTTCGCCGCGAGGTCGACCGTGAGGGCGCCGATCGCATGCGCCGCGGCATCCGCTTCGCCAGTGGTCGACCGGGCCCGCGCACGGATGCGGGCGAGGAGTTCGTCCATCGCGAAGGGCTTCGTCACGTAGTCGTCGGCACCGGCGTCGAGGGCGTCGACCTTCTCGGCGGAGTCGGTGCGACCCGAGAGCACGAGGATCGGCACCTTCGACCACGCGCGCACGGCCCGGATGACATCGATGCCGTCGACGCGAGGCATGCCGAGGTCGAGCAGGATGAGGTCGGGGTGCGCATTCGCGGCCAGGTCGATCGCCTCGGCACCGTCGCGGGCGGCGACGACCTCGTAGCCGCGCGCGGCGAGCGTGATGCGCAGCGCCCGCTGCAGCTGGTCGTCATCGTCGGCGAGGAGGATCCTCATCGTGTCTCCTCGGTGGTGGTCATCGGCGTGGCCGTCGGCGGGGTCGGCGGCGTGCTCGGGGCGGAGGGCAGGGTGACGACCATGGTCAGGCCGCCGCCGGGGGTGTCCTCGACCTCCAGTGTGCCGTCCATTCCCTCGACGAAGCCCTTCGACAGGGCGAGTCCGAGTCCGAGGCCGGTGTCGTTGTCGGTGTCGCCGAGGCGCTGGAACGGCGTGAACACCTCGTCGCGGCGCTCGACGGGGATGCCGGGGCCGCGGTCGACGACGCGCAGTTCGGTGCGGCCCTGGAACGAGCTCGCGGCGAGACGCACGCGTTCGCCGTCGGGACTGTGGCGCACCGCGTTCGCGAGCAGGTTCACGACCACCCGCTGCAGGAGCACCCCGTCGGCGAGCACGGGCGCGAGCTCATCGGCGAGATCGAGCTCGATGTCGCCCGGCCCGAGCGCGAGCTCGTCGAGGGCGGGCAGCACGACGTCGACGACCTCGGTGGGCGCGAGCATGACGGCGAGCGCCCCGGCCTGCACCCGGCTCACGTCGAGCAGGTTGGTGACGAGTTCGGCGAGGGCGTCGAGGCTCTCGGAGGCGGTCGCGAGGAGCTCCTCGCGTTCGGCGGCGGGCAGCTCGACCTCGCGGGAGCGCAGGGCGCTGATCGCCGCCGACGCCGAGGTGAGCGGGCGTCGCAGGTCGTGCCCGACCGCGGCGAGCAGGGCCGAACGCACGCGGTCGGTCTCGACGAGGGCGTCGGCCGCCGAGGCGGCGGTCGCGAGCGCGCCGTGCTCGATCGCGGCATCCATCTGGGTCGCGATGACGTGCAGCAGACGGCGCTCGGATGCCTCGAGGTCCTGCCCGTGCAGTTCGAGCACGCCGCGGCTGCCGATGGGGACCTCGGTGACCCGGTCGTCGCGGCTCGGCTCGCCGTCGGCCACCCGCGTCTCGCCGTCGACGAGGAGGCGCACGCCCGTGAGGCCGAACGCCTCGCGGGTGCGGGTGACCATCGCCTGCAGGGCGTCCTCACCGCGGAGCACGCTGCCGGCGAGCGTCGCAAGCAGTTGCGACTCGGCGGCCGCCCGCCGTGCGATGCGCGTGCGGCGTGCGGCCTGGTCGACGACGTAGCTCACGAGCAGCGCGTTGGCGACATAGAACACGAGGGCGAGCAGTTGCCGTGGGTCGCTGATCGTCAGCGTGTACGTCGGCTGGACGAAGAGGAAGTTGAGGGTGAGGCCCGAGAGCACGGCCGCGAAGAGTCCCGGCCAGATGCCGCCGATGAGGGCGACGACGATGACGAGCAACTGGTACGCGAGCACGTCGCTCGTGATCGACGTCTCGGTGTGGAACGTCACGAGCAGCCAGCTGAGCAGCGGCCCGGCGATGAGGGCCACGGCGAAGCCGACGAGCATGCGCCCGCGGCTGAGCGCGCCGCCGAGCTTCGGGAGCGAGAACCCCGAGCCGGCCGCCGCGTGCGTGACGATGTGCACGTCGATGTCGCCCGACTCGCGGATGACCGTCGCCCCGATGCCCGGTCCCGTGAACGCCGCCGCGAGTCGCGACCGGCGGCTGACGCCGATCACGAGCTGCGTGGCGTTCGCCGCTCTCGCGAAGTCGACGAGCGCGCGTGGCACGTCTTCGCCGACGACCTGGTGGAAGGTGCCGCCGAGCTGTTCGACGAGGGTGCGCTGGCCATCGAGGGCGCCCGGATGCCGCGCCCGCATGCCGTCGGGATTCGTGACGTGCACCGCGATGAGTTCGCCGCCCGACGATCGTGAGGCGATGCGGGCACCGCGGCGCAGGAGCGTCTCGCCCTCGGGGCCGCCGGTGAGGGCGACGACGACGCGTTCGCGCGCCTCCCACTTGCGATCGATGCCGTGCTCGACGCGGTAGGCCTTGAGCGCCGAGTCGACCTCGTCGGCGAGCCAGAGCAGCGCGAGTTCGCGGAGCGCCGTGAGGTTGCCGAGACGGAAGTAGTTCGAGAGCGCCGCGTCGATGCGCTCGGCCGGGTAGACGAGGCCGCCCGCGAGCCGGTCGCGCAAAGCCTGCGGGGCGAGGTCGACGACCTCGATCTGGTCGGCCGCCCGCAGCACGGCATCGGGGATGGTCTCGCGCTGGGCGACCCCCGTGATCTGCTGCACGACGTCGCCGAGCGACTCGATGTGCTGGGTGTTGACCGTCGAGATCACGTCGATGCCGGCGTCGAGCAGCTCGTCGACGTCCTGCCAGCGCTTGGCGTGCCGCGACCCCGGCGCATTGGTGTGGGCGAGTTCGTCGACGAGGGCGACCTCGGGGCGGCGCGCGAGCACCGCGTCGAGGTCCATCTCGTCGAGACCCATGCCGCGGTGCTCGACGGTGGTGCGGGGCACCACCTCGAGCCCGCTGACCATCGACGCGGTGGCCTTGCGGCCGTGCGTCTCGACGAAGGCGACGACGACGTCGTGGCCCTCGCCCCGGAGCCGCCGGCCCTCTTCGAGCATGGAGTAGGTCTTGCCGACGCCGGGGGCGGCGCCGAGCAGCACGCGAAGCCGCCCCCGTTTCATGAATCTGCCCCTCAGCCCAGCTCGGAGAGGGCGAGGTTCAGCTGCAGCACGTTGACGGTCGGCTCGCCCAGGTACCCGAGATCCCGTGCCTGAATCCTAGACTCCACGAGTTCGCGCACCTCGGATTCGGGGAGGCCGCGCTCGTCGGCGACCCGCGCCACCTGCAGCAGGGCGTACTCCGGGCTGATGTGCGGGTCGAGACCCGACGCCGATGCGGTGACCGCGTCGGCCGGGACATCCGCTTCGGAGACGCCGTTGAACTCGGCGACCTGCGCCTTCCGCTCTTCGATCGCGGCGATGAGGTCGGCGTTCTCGGGACCCTGGTTGCTGCCGCTCGACGCGCCGCCGCCGTACCCGTCGCCGGCCGCCGACGGGCGGGGCTGGAACCACTCGGGAAGCGGCTCGCCTGAAGCATCCGTGAACGACTGGCCGATGAGGGCGGAGCCCACGACCTCGTCGCCCGAGCGGACGACCGACCCGTTCGCCTGGGCGGGAAGGACGACCTGCCCGATGCCCGTGACGACGAGCGTGTAGGCCACGCCGAGCACGGCGGTGAAGATGAGCATCGCGCGAACCGCCACCCAGTGGGTGCGGACCGCAGTGCGAGTGGAGCTCATGGTGTGTTTCCTTTCGCTCCCGGGCCTAGAACCCGGGGATGAGGCTGACGACGAGGTCGATCAGCTTGATGCCGATGAAGGGGGCGATGATGCCGCCGAGGCCGTAGATCAGCAGGTTGCGGCTGAGGATCGCGGACGCGCCACCGGCCTGGTACTTCACGCCGCGGAGCGCGAGCGGGATCAGGATCACGATGATGATCGCGTTGAAGATGATCGCCGACAGGATCGCCGAGGCGGGGGAGCTCAGCTGCATGATGTTCAGCACCGCGAGCCCCGGGAAGACGCCCGCGAACATCGCCGGGATGATCGCGAAGTACTTCGCGACGTCGTTGGCGATCGAGAACGTGGTCAGCGCGCCGCGCGTGATGAGCAGCTGCTTGCCGATGCGCACGATCTCGATGAGCTTCGTCGGGTCGCTGTCGAGGTCGACCATGTTGCCGGCCTCCTTCGCGGCCGACGTGCCCGTGTTCATCGCGACGCCGACGTCCGCCTGCGCGAGCGCCGGGGCGTCGTTCGTGCCGTCGCCGGTCATGGCGACGAGGTTGCCGCCCGCCTGCTCGCGCTTGATGAGGGCCATCTTGTCTTCGGGGGTGGCCTCGGCGAGGTAGTCGTCGACGCCCGCCTCGGCCGCGATCGCCTTCGCGGTGAGCGGGTTGTCGCCCGTGATCATGACCGTGCGGATGCCCATGGCGCGGAGCTCGGCGAAGCGCTCGGTGAGGCCGTCCTTCACGACGTCCTTCAGGTGCACGACGCCGAGCAGGCGTGCCTCGCCGTTCAGGTCCTTCGCGGCGACGACGAGCGGGGTGCCGCCGCTGTTCGAGATCGTCTCGACGCGCTGCTCGAGCTCGTCGAGCGTCGACGAGGCGATGCGACCGGATGCCTCGACCCACGCGATGACCGCCGACCCGGCACCCTTGCGGATGCTCGAGCCGTCGGGCAGGTCGAGTCCCGACATGCGGGTCTGCGCCGTGAACGGCACGACCTCGCCGGCCACCCCGCTCCCTGAGCCTGTCGAAGGGTCGAAGCGGATGCCGCGTTCCGCCGCCAGGTCGACGATCGACGATCCCTCGGGGGTGGGGTCGGCGAGTGACGAGAGGGCCGCGGCCCGCTCGAGCTCCGAGATCGCCACGCCCGGCATCGGCACGAACTCGCTCGCACGGCGGTTGCCGTACGTGATGGTGCCGGTCTTGTCGAGGAGCAGCGTCGTGACATCGCCCGCCGCCTCGACCGCACGGCCCGACATCGCGAGCACGTTGCGCTGCACGAGCCGGTCCATGCCGGCGATGCCGATGGCCGAGAGCAGGGCGCCGATCGTCGTCGGGATGAGGCAGACGAGGAGCGCGATGAGCACCGGGATCGAGACCGGCGACGCCGCGTAGGAGGCGATCGGGTTCAGCGTGAGGGTGACGACCACGAAGATGATCGAGAGGCTCGCGAGCAGGATGTTGAGCGCGATCTCGTTCGGCGTCTTCTGGCGCGAGGCCCCCTCGACGAGCGCGATCATGCGGTCGACGAAGGTCTCGCCGGGCTTCGAGGTGATGCGCACCACGATGCGGTCGGAGAGCACGCGGGTGCCGCCGGTGACCGCCGAGCGGTCGCCGCCGGACTCACGTACGACCGGGGCGGACTCGCCCGTGATCGCCGACTCGTCGACCGAGGCGATGCCGTGGATGATGTCGCCGTCGCCCGGGATCGACTCGCCCGCCGTCACGACGACGACGTCGCCGAGCCGGAGGTCGCCCGAGGGCACCTCGGCGATCGCGGTGCGCTCGGCCGCGGCATCCGCGACCTCGTCGTACGCCGTGACGCGGCGGGCGATCGTCGACGTTCGGGTCTGCCGCAGGGTGTCGGCCTGCGCCTTGCCGCGGCCCTCGGCCACCGACTCCGCGAGGTTCGCGAAGAGCACGGTGAGCCAGAGCCAGACGGCGATCGCCCAGGTGAAGGAGAGCGGGACGGCCGTGCCGCCCGACGACTCGGGGCCGCCGAGGAACGGCTCGGCGATCGCGAGCACGGTCGTGAGCGCGGCGCCGACCTCGACGAGGAACATGACGGGGTTGTGCCACATCTGTCTCGGGTCGAGCTTGCGGAACGCGCCGGGCAGGGCCGCGACGATCTGAGCCGGCCCGAATGCGCCGGCGGGGCGTTTCGACGGGGAGCCCATCTGACGGGGGGTGTGCTCCGCAGGCTCGGGCCCTTCGACAGGCTCAGGGAGCGACGTGATGGTGGTGGACATGGATCAGTTCAGCCCTTCAGCCAGGGGACCCAGCGTGAGAACGGGGAAGTAGGTGAGCGCGGTCACGATGACCGTGACGCCCACGAGGAGGCCGACGAACTGCGGCCGGTGGGTGGGCAGGGTGCCTGCGGTCGCGGGCACCTTGTCCTGTGCGGCGAGGCTGCCGGCGAGGGCGAGCACGAGCACGATCGGGATGAACCGGCCGAGCAGCATCGCGACGCCGAGCGCCGTGTTGAACCACGGGGTGTTCGCGGTGAGCCCCGCGAACGCCGAGCCGTTGTTGTTCGACGCGCTCGTGAACGCGTAGAGCACCTCGCTCATGCCGTGGATGCCTGGGTTCCAGATCGAGACCGACTCGACGTCCTCGCGGATGCCGGGGATCGCGAAGCTGAGGGCGGTGCCCACGAGCACGAGCGTCGGCGTGACGAGGATGTAGAGGCTCGCGAGCTTGATCTCGCGCGGGCCGATCTTCTTGCCGAGGTACTCGGGTGTGCGGCCGACGAGGAGGCCGGCGATGAACACCGCGATGATCGCGAGCACGAGCATGCCGTAGAGGCCGGAGCCGACGCCGCCGGGGGCGACCTCGCCGAGCATCATGTTCAGCATCGGCATCATGCCGCCGAGGGCGGTGAACGAGTCGTGCATCGAGTTCACGGCGCCGGTCGAGGTGAGCGTCGACGTGGTGCCGAAGAGCGTCGAACCGAAGATGCCGAAGCGCGCCTCCTTGCCCTCGAGCGCGCCGCCGGCGAGCTCGGGAGCGGTGCCGTTGCCGCCCGACTCGAGCGCGCTGAGCGCGAAGAGCGAGATCAGGTAGAGCGTCGCCATGACCGCGAGGATCGCGTACCCCTGCTTGTTGGAGCCGACCATCCTGCCGAAGGTGCGCGGCAGGGCGAAGGGGATCGCGAGCATGAGCACGTTCTGGAAGAGGCTCGTCCAGGCGGTCGGGTTCTCGAACGGGTGGGCCGAGTTCGCGTTGAAGAACCCGCCGCCGTTCGTGCCGAGCAGCTTGATGACCTCCTGCGAGGCGACCGGGCCGCCGGGCAGGTTCTGGGTGTTGCCCGCGAGGGTCGTCACCTCGGTGAAGCCGTTGAAGTTCTGCACGACGCCGCCGATGAGCAGCACGATCGCGCCGATGACCGAGAGCGGCAGCAGCAGGCGGAACGCGCCGCGGAACAGGTCGACCCAGAAGTTGCCGATCGTGCCCGAGTTGCGGCGAGCGAAGCCGCGCACGAGTGCCACGGCGACGGCGATGCCGACGGCGGCCGAGACGAAGTTCTGCACCGCGAGGCCCGCGAGCTGCACGGTGTAGCCCATCGTGAGCTCGGGGGAGTACGACTGCCAGTTCGTGTTCGCGACGAAGGACGCCGCGGTGTTGAACGACAGGCCCTCGGGCACGGCCGGGAGGCCGAGCGAGTAGGGCAGCACCGCCTGGGCGCGCTGCAGCACGTAGACGAACAGCAGCCCGACGACCGAGAACGCGAGCACGCCGCGCAGGTAGGCAGGCCACGACTGCTCCGAGCGCGGGTCGACGCCGATGAGGCGGTAGAGGCCGCGCTCGAACTTCCAGTCGCGATCGCTCGTGTAGAGGCGCGCCATGTAGTCGCCGAGCGGGCGGTAGAGGAGGGCGAGGATCAGGGCGAGGGTGGCCGCCTGCATGACGGCGAACAGCGCATCCATCAGAACCGCTCAGGTTTGACGAGGGCGTACACGAGGTACACCACAGCGGCGACACCCAACGCGGCAGCGAGGAGTTCGAAGAAGATCACAGCTTCTCGACCCCCCTGGCGATGAGGCCGACGAGTACGAACACGGCGATGATGCCGAGAATGTAGACGACGTCGAGCACGAAGACTCCAGTTTCGGGAGATCCGCGGGCCGCGGTCGCGGCGTGCGGGCAGGTTTCGACAAGCTCAACCGGCAGATCCGATGCAACACCCGAGCGGATGCCTCGCCGCCGATCCTCACGGACCCCTAACGCGTCCTCGGGCGATCCGAATGCGCCGCTCACGATGACGACGGCACTCCGCAAGGATCCCGTCAGCGAACCCGACCCGTCCCGTTCGGGATCCGTTGATGCGCGCGTTCATCGGGCATTCGGCGCTTACACCTGAACCATGACGACGGTTCTCGCGTATTCGACCAGCACTCCTCTGCTCACGACGACAGGCCGGCCCGCCGGGCTGGAGCACTGGCCCCGGCACACCTCCGCGACCGTCGACGACATCGTCGTCTCAGGGGTCTCGATGCTGCGCCTCGTCGAGCTGTGCGGCACGCCGTGCGTACACACGGCGACGGCCGAGGCGACGGGGGAGAGCGGGCCGGAGCGGTCGATCGACATCTCGGTCGTCGTCGTGCGGGTCACGAACGTGCGCGGGCGGGGCGCGGAGCGGGTCGTCGAGGTCGACGGGCGCCTCGACGGTTGCGACGCCTGCTGGGTCGAGCTCCGGATGATCGGCCGCACCAGCACGGCTCCTGCCATTGCCGTGGGCCTGTCGACGCCGTCGGAACCAGGCACCGGCAACCAGGTGTCGCTCCCGGAGGACATCGCCGCCGGCGACCTCATCGCGGCGCCGTGCGGCCACGTCAGCGCATTGCGAGACATCCGCAGAGGCTGACGCTCGGCACACGACGGGCGGATGCCGACGCCTCGGCGTGCGGCATCCGCCCGTTCACGGTGGGGTCAGCGACCGCAGTGCCCCAGGGGGAACTCGTCGCGATCGTGGTCGATCCGGTCGTCGGACAGCCGCGAGCGATGGCGGCTCGACGGTCGGATGTCACGGAGCGACGTGGCCCCGCGACATGGCACGGCGATGAGGTCGCCGGGATGCAGGTCGATCGGCAGGGCCGCCACCGGCACCTCGGCGGCGGTCGTGACCGACGGCCGGAGCTGGACGGGCAACGTTGCCTCGATGCTCGGGCGGCCGATGATGCGGGCCTCCGAGAGCACGGGCGAGCAGCGGTCGAGATCCGCATCGACCCAGGCGCCGAGCGAGTCGTCGGGAAGCGTCTCGACCGCGAGCACCCGCGTGACGACGACCGAGGCGAACTGCGAGGGAGACGGCGCGCCCCCCGTGCCGGGCACGACGGCGGCGGCATTTCGCACGCACGGGGTGCCGTGGCTCGCGGCGACGCCGAGGAGCGAGATCGTGCTGATGCGCACGTCTCCCGCCTCCATCACCGTGGCTTCGGGCCAGGCATCGCGTGACCACGGGCCGGTGTAGCGGTGGCGCAGCCACGTGACGGTGTGCAGGATACTCATCGATGGAACCTCCTCAGGGTGGTTCCTCCGGTCTACGCCCGGCCGATGGTGCGCCGCAGGGGCACTCACGGGACCCGAACGGCCCCGACCTGTTCACCGACGGGTTCCTCACGCGTGCGGTCTCGCCGCCCGCGGGGCGATAGCTTTGGTTGCATGAACGCGGCGGACACCATCTCGGTCATCACCGAGGTGATCGGATGGTTCGCGCTCGCCGCGGGGCTCACCTGCCTGCTGCTCGCGCTGCTGATCCGAGTGGCCGATGGTCGCTGGCTGCGCACCGAGGCGGTCGTCATCGACGGCGACGGCGACGGGGGCAGCATCGTGCGGTGGTTCACCGACGACGGCTTCCAGTCGCGCGTGCTCAGCGCCGACGAGCGCGCGCACGTCACCAACCCCGACGAGGAGCCAGCGTTCTACAAGGAGCGCGAGCCGTACCGCCTGCGGCTCCACGAGCCGCCGACGGGTCGACGCGTCATTCGCATCCTCGGCTTCGTGTTCATCGGCATCGCCGCGGCATCCGCCGTCATCGGCGTCGTGCTGATGTTCGTGGGCTGAGCTTCGTCGCCTGCCGACCGCTACTCGAGCGCGGCGAACCGCTCGATGTCGCCCTCGGTGCCCGAGACGATGATGAGGTCGTGGTTGGAGACCACGGTCTGCTCGGTCGCGTAGGTGAACGGCTTGCCGGGGCTCTTGACGCCGACGACCGTGACGCGGTACTTCGACCGCACGCCCGACTCGGTGAGGTTCTTGCCGCGGATCGGCTTCGGCGGGTACATCTTCACAAGGGCGAAGTCGTCGTCGAACTCGATGAAGTCGAGCATGCGGCCGCTCACGAGGTGCGCGGTGCGCTCGCCCGCTTCGCGCTCGGGGTAGATGACGTGGTTCGCGCCGATGCGCTGCAGGATCTTGCCGTGCGAGGCCGAGATCGCCTTCGCCCAGATCTGCGGGATCTTCAGGTCGACGAGGTTCGCCGTGATGAGCACGGATGCCTCGATCGACGAGCCCACCGCGCACACCGCGATCGAGAAGTCCTGCGCGCCGATCTGCTTCAGTGCGTCGATCGACTTCGCGTCGGCGACGACGGCGTGGGTGACCCGCTCCGACCACTTCTGAACGAGGCCCTCGTTCTCGTCGACGGCGAGCACCTCGCGGCCGAGCCGGTCGAGCTGACCCGCGGTGGCGGCTCCGAAGCGGCCGAGGCCGATCACGAGCACCGGGGCGTCGTGCCTGATTCGATCAACCAACGATGGGCCTCTCTTCCGGACGTTTGAACAACTGCCGGCGCTGGCTCGCCGCCAGGGCCGCGGCGAGTGTCACTGTACCAACCCGCCCCATGAACATCGTGAGGGCCATGACGTAGACGCCCTCGGGCGGCAGCTCGGCCGTGAGTCCCGTCGAGAGGCCGCACGTGGCGAATGCGGAGATCACGTCGAAGAGCACGTAGTCGAACGGCTGCTTCGTGATCTGCAGGATGGCGATCGACGAGACGGCGACGATCGTGGCACCCCAGAGCACGACGCTGACCGAGAGGCGCAGCATGTCGCGGGGGATGCGCCGACCGAACGCCTCCATCGAGGGCGCTCCTCGTGCCTCGGCGAAGGCGGCGAGGAAGAGCACGGCGAGGGTCGTGACCTTGATGCCACCGGCGGTCGATGCCGAACCGCCGCCGATGAACATGAGCATGTCGGAGACGAGCAGGCTCGACCCGTTGAGGTCGTGCATGTTGATCGTCGAGAATCCGCCCGACCTCGTCATCATCGACATGAAGAACGACTGGAAGACGGTCGGGCCGGCGTCGAGCTGGCCGTACGTCTTCGGGTTGCCGTACTCGAGCAGCAGGAACATCGCGGCACCTGCGACGAAGAGGATCGTGGTCGTCGTGAGCGTGAGCTTCACGTGCACGCTCCAGCGGCGCGGCTGCCGCCATGCCCGTGCCAGCGCGAAGATCACGGGGAAGCCGAGGCTGCCGAGGAACACGCCGAGCATGAGGAGCGACTGGAACCAGTAGTCGCCGACGAGCGGTTCGAGTCCGCCCGGGTTCGGGCTGAACCCCGTGTTGGTGAAGGCCATCGCCGAGTAGTAGAAGCTGTACCAGAACGAGTGCCATGCGTCGTAGCCCGCGGCGAGCATGCTCGGGATCATGCCGATCGCGATCGTCACCTCGATGACGAGGGCGCTGATCGCGACGGTCGCGAGCAGCCCGCCGACCTCGCCGAGCCGAACCGCCTGGCGTTCGGAGACCGGGCCGACGTGGATGCGCGACGGGTTCGAGTCGCTCGCGGCGATGAGCTTGGCCCGCAGGCCGAGTCGCCGGGAGATCACGAGGCCGAGGATCGACGCGAGCGTCAGCACGCCGACGCCGCCGATGTTCACGCCGATGAAGACGAGCACGTTGCCGAACGGCGACCAGTGCGTCGCCATGTCGACCGTCGCGAGGCCGGTGACGCAGATGACCGAGACCGCGGTGAACACCGCGTCGTGGAGCGGCGTCATCTGCCGATCGGCGCTCGCGATCGGCAGCGAGAACAGCACGGTGAAGAGCACGATGAGGGCCGCGAAGATGAGGATCGCGAATCGCGACGGCGAGTGCTTCATGAGCCCGTCGACGGCGTCGCGGAGCCTGCCGAGCCACGACCGGCGGTCGACTCGGCCGAGTCGACCCATCGGCTGTGCGCGCATCGAGCCCCCTCCGCCGTCACCGAACGCGTGAGTCATGGTACTCCCCACGCGGAGTGACTAACCTTGGGGCATGGCGGACATCTTCGACGTGGTGGCGGACTCGACGCGGCGCGACATCCTCGCCGTACTCCTCGAGCGCGAGGCGGACGTGCCGTCGTCGGGCGGCGAGATCAGCGTCTCCGAGATCGTGAGTGCGCTCGGCGCGAGTCAGCCGACGGTCTCCAAGCACTTGAAGGTGCTTCGCGAGTCGGGCCTCGTCGCCGTACGCGAAGAGGGGCAGCACCGCTACTACAAGCTCGACCGCACGCCGCTCGAGACGCTCGAGGACTGGCTCATCCCGTTCGTCTCGACGGATGCCGCAGCCGACGCCGCCACGCTCGCGAGCGCCGGCGCGACCGCTCGCGAAGAGCTCGCCCTGAACGAGGAGCAGTTCGCCTTCGCCGCGGCCATCGGCAAGGCTTTCGCCGAGACCGCGCACCAGGTCACCGCCGTCGTCGCCCCGAAGAAGCGACGGTAGCGAGCCCGCCTCACCCCACGAGGGCGAGCACGAACGCGAGGCTCGACGCGGTCGACGCGATCGTGCGCACGTGGTTCCACGCGAGCCAGCCCGGGCGGAACGCCTGCCAGGCGGCGGCGAGCGCCGGGGCATCCGCTTCGGCGGCAGCTGCCAGGCGGTTGTTGAGCGGCACGTTGGCGGTGCCCGTCACGCCGACCACGCCGATCAGGTAGAGCGCCGCGCCGCCGAGCGACCACCACGTCGCACCCTCGGGTTCGCCGAGGAACGCGAACACGGCGAGCACCGCCACGACGAGGGCCGTGCCGAAGATCGCGAGCATGAGCGGCGCGCGCACCGCGGTCACGTTGATCTCGCGCATCGCCCTCGCCGCCTCGGCGGCCGGCAGTCGGCCGATGCCCTGCATGACGAAGCCCGAGAAGGCGAAGAAGACTCCGGCGACGATGCCCGTGCCGAGGATCGCGACGACGAGCAGCACTTCCACGAATGCGGTCATGGGCTCAGTCTGCCGTGCGGGTTTCGACGAGCTCAACCAGCAGACGAGCTCAACCAGCAGGCGGGCTCAACCAGCAGAGGAATTCACTGCAGCGGCTTGATCATCTCGAGTTCGAGGCCGCCCGGCGCGAGCTCGTACTCACGGCTCCGACCGGTGCGCGTGAAGCCGAGCTTCTCGTAGAAGCGGATCGCCCGCGGGTTGTCCTCGTGCACCTCGAGCCGCAGCGTTCCGCCGAACTCGCGCGCCCACTGCTCGACCGCATCGAGCAGCAGACGCGAGACACCGGCCTCGTCGCCGCGGTGCTCGGGTGCCACGTAGACGCCGACGAGCATCGGGCCCGACGTGGCATCCGGAATGTAGCCGCCCATGTGCCCGATCCAGCGCTCGCCGTCGATCGCCACGATCGAGGTCTGGCGGGGTGTCGTGCCGCGCGCAGCGCGTGCCCGCCAGGTCGCCTCATCGGCGTCGAGTGCCGTGGCGAGGGTCTCGCCGTAGGCCAGCGGGGTGTCGCGCAGCATCTCGAGACGCAGCGCGCGCACGGCCTGCCAGTCGGCTTCCTCGGTGGTTCGGATCACGAGATCTGGGCGGGGCATCCCTCGACGCTAACCCATCGGGCGAAGGCTGCCGTTCGGATCCGGTAGACTACCCCGAGGCTTTCTAGCCTCCGGCCGCGGCACGCGCGTCCGACTCGATCTTTTCTGTGAGGTTCTGATGGGTTCCGTCATCAAGAAGCGCCGCAAGCGTATGGCGAAGAAGAAGCACCGCAAGCTGCTTCGCAAGACGCGCCACCAGCGTCGCAACAAGAAGTAGTCCTTCGAGACGACGGCTGAGCGTCAGGCCCTGCGGCCTGGCGCTTTTCGCTGTACCCGGACGTAGGCTGAAACAGTGACCCGACGCGACATCCGACTCACCCTCATCGGCAAGCCCGGCTGCCATCTCTGCGACGACGCACGAGAGGTCGTGCAGGCAGTGATGGCCGAGATCGAGGCGACGGATGCCCCGCCGCACATCGCGCTCGACGAGCGCTCGATCCTCGACGACGACGAACTGCGCGCCCGCTACGCCGAGGAGATCCCCGTCGTGCTCATCGACGACGTCGTGCACAACTACTGGCGCATCGACCCGGTTCGGCTGAAGACGGCGCTGCTCGCCGGCTGAGTCCCGATCGACGATCGTGTCGCGTTGTCACTCGCCCCGCGCTGTGCCACGGTTGACAGGTAGCCGTCGGGGGTCGACGGCTTCTGAGCGGGAAGGGTGTGTGCCGGGGCATCCCGCCCTCGTCATCGCCCTCCCAGACCTGGGAGACCGACTGTGAGCACCAAGCCCGACGTCCAGCGTTCGACACTGCCGATTCCGGACCTCGCCTACACGGGCACGGTGACCTACGACGCGACCGACCCCGATACGCACTACCCGCCGATCGAGCGGCTGCTGCCCCCCGAGGGTGCGCCCAATGTGCTCGTGGTGCTCATCGACGACACCGGCTTCGGCGCCTCGAGCGCCTTCGGCGGCCCCGTGCACACGCCGAACTTCGAGCGGGTCGCCGCGCAGGGCCTGAAGTACACGCGCTTCCACACGACGGCGCTCTGCTCGCCGACGCGCGCCGCGCTGCTCTCCGGCCGCAACCACCACACCGTCGGCATGGGCGGCATCACCGAGATCGCCACGAGCGCGCCCGGCTACAGCTCGCTGCGCCCGAACAACTGCGCGCCCCTGGCCGAGACCCTGAAGCTCAACGGCTACAGCACCGCCCAGTTCGGCAAGTGCCACGAGGTGCCCGTCTGGCAGTCGAGCCCGGTCGGCCCGTTCGACCAGTGGCCGAGCCCCGGCGGCGGCTTCGAGTACTTCTACGGCTTCATCGGGGGCGAGACCAACCAGTGGTACCCCGCGATCTACGAGGGCACGACGCCCGTCGAGCCCTGGGGCACGCCCGAAGAGGGCTACCACTTCATGGCCGACATGACGCAGAAGGCCATCGACTGGACGAAGCAGCAGAAGGCGCTCGCCCCCGACAAGCCCTTCTTCACCTACTTCGCGCCGGGCGCGACGCACGCCCCGCACCACGTGCCCGCCGAGTGGGCCGACAAGTACGCCGGCAAGTTCGACCAGGGCTGGGACGCGCTGCGGGAGGAGACCTTCGCGCGGCAGAAGGCGCTCGGCGTCATCCCCGAGAACGCGGTGCTCACCGAGCGCAGCCCCGGCATCCCCGCGTGGGACGAGATGAACCCCGAGCTGCACCCCGTGCTCGCCCGCGAGATGGAGGTCTACGCCGGGTACCTCGAGTACGCCGACCACTACGTCGGCGAGCTGCTCGACGCCCTCGAAGAGCTCGACGTGCTCGACGACACGCTCGTCTACGTGATCATCGGCGACAACGGGGCATCCGCCGAGGGCACCATGAAGGGCACGACCAACGAGGCGTTCACGATCAACCACATGAACGAACTCGAAGACGACGCCTACCTCATCGAGCACCAGGACGACCTCGGCACGCCCCGCTCGTACAACCACTACGCGATCGGCTGGGCGCACGCGATGGACACGCCCTACCAGTGGACCAAGCAGGTGGCGAGCCACTGGGGCGGCACCCGCAACGGCACGATCGTCTCGTGGCCGAACGGCATCGCCGCGCGCGGCGAGATCCGCGACCAGTTCGCGCACGTCATCGACGTCGCGCCGACCGTGCTCGAAGCGGCCGGCATCCCCGAGCCGGCGACCGTGCACGGCGTCACGCAGCGGCCCTACGAGGGCACGCCGATGAACTCCTCGTTCGCGTCGGCCGACGCCGACGAGGTGCACACGACCCAGTACTTCGAGATGCTCGGCAACCGGGCGATCTTCCACAAGGGGTGGACGGCCGTCGCCAAGCACAAGGACCCGTGGCTCGCGTCGAGCCACGGCCTCGACGACGACGTGTGGGAGCTCTACAACGTCGAGGAGGACTGGACCCAGTCCAACGACCTCGCGGCGAAGGAGCCCGCGAAGCTCGCGGAGCTGCAGCGACTCTTCCTGATCCAGGCCGCGCGCTTCAACGTGCTGCCCATGGACATCCGCTCGGCCGAGCGGTTCAACGAGGAGATCGCCGGGCGGCCTGCCCTCGTGAAGGGCACCTCGCAGACCCTGTACTCGGGCATGAAGCGCCTCAGCGAGAACTCGGTCGTCAACATCAAGAACAAGTCGTTCACCGTGACCGCGAAGGTGACGATCCCCGAGTCGGGCGGCACCGGCGTGATCATCGCGCAGGGCGGCTCCTACGGCGGGTGGAGCATGTACCTGCACGAGGGAACGCTGCGCTTCGCGTACAACGTCATGGGCATCGAGACCGACTACGCGACCTCCGAGACGGTGCTCGAGCCGGGTGTCCACGAGCTCCGCGTGCACTTCGCGTACGACGGCGGGGGCCTCGGCAAGGGCGGAGCGGTGACGCTCTCCGACGGCGAGACGCAGCTCGGCGAGGGCCGGGTCTCTCGCACGCTGCCGTTCTTCTTCTCGATGGACGAGACCGTCGACGTCGGCGCGGATGTCGCGTCGCCGGTGTCGGCCGACTACGAGGCGACCGGCAACGCGTTCTCGGGCAAGATCTCGTGGGTGCGCATCGATGTCGGCGACGACAACCACGACCACCTCATCGACCCCGCCCACCAGATGCAGATTGCGATGACCCGACAGTGAGCGCGACGAACGACGCGGTATCGGCGCTGCCGTCGTGGACCGACGGGGCGACCCGTGACGCGATCCTCGACTTCGTGGCCACCGTCACCGAGGGGCCGGAGGCCGTGCCGATCGAGGAACGCGTCGCGGTCTTCGACAACGACGGCACGCTCTGGACCGAGAAGCCCATGCCGACGCAGCTGCACTTCATCGTGCAGCAGTGGGCCGCGGCTGCCGCGGCCGACCCCTCGCTCGCCGAGCAGCAGCCCTACAAGGCGGCCGTCACCGGCGACTTCGAGTGGCTCGGGGGAGCGCTCGAGAAGCACTACGCAGGCGACGACTCCGAGCTGAAGGTCATGATCGGCGCGATGCTCGGGGCAGCCGCAGATCTGAGCGTCGAGGACTACGCCGCGATGGTCGCCGACTTCTACCGCGACGCCCGGCACCTGGTGTTGCACCGGCCGTACTCCCAGGTCGTCTACCAGCCCATGGTGGAGCTGCTGCGCCACCTCGAGGCCAACGGCTTCGCGAACTACATCGTCTCGGGCGGCGACCGCGACTTCATGCGGCCGATGACGGCCGAGTACTACGGCATCCCGCCGGAGCGCGTCATCGGGTCGGCGCTCGGTCTCGGGTACGACGAGGCGTCGAACCAGGTGCATTACCACGCGACGTTCGACTTCATGGATGACGGCCCGGTGAAGCCGGTGCGCATCTGGACGCGCGTCGGGCGGCGTCCGATCCTCGCCGCCGGGAACTCCAACGGCGACATCGAGATGCTCCGGTACGCCCAGGGCAGCCGGCAGCACCTCGCCCTGCTCGTGCACCACGACGACGACACCGGTCGGGGCGACACGCCCTACGACAAGGGGGCCGAGCAGGCGCTCGCCGCGGCATCCGAGCACGACTTCACGGTCGTGAGCGTCGCGCGCGACTGGGCGAGCGTCTTCCCCGACCCGGCAGCGTAGGCGAGCGGATGCCGCAGACCCCCGTTGCAGCGCGGCGGCGACCGCTGCTGTTCCCGACCCTTCGCGGCTATCAGCGCGGATGGCTCGGAGCCGACCTGCTCGCGGGGCTCTCGGCCGGGGCCGTCGTCATTCCGCAGGCGATGGCCTACGCGACGATCGCGAACCTGCCGGTGCAGGTCGGCCTCTACACGTGCATGGTGCCCATGCTCGTCTACGCCATGCTCGGCGGCTCGCGTGCGATGAGCGTGTCGACGACGTCGACGATCGCGACGCTGACCGCGACGACGCTCGTCTCGGCCGGCGTCGCCGCGGGCTCCGACGACCCCGTGCCCGACCTCATGGCGCTCACGCTCATCGTCGGGGTGCTCCTGCTCGTCTGCCGACTCCTGAAGCTCGGGTCCCTCGTCGAGAACATCTCGAAGGCGACGATCGTCGGCATCCAGGTCGGCGTCGGCGCGACCGTCGCGGTCGGCCAGCTGCCGAAGCTGCTCGGCGAGACGTCGAACTTCTCGGGCCACGGATTCATCCGCTCGCTGGTCGCCGTCGTCGAAGCCGTGCCCGGCGCGAACCTCGCGACGATCGCCCTCTCGGCCGGGTCGATCGCCGTGCTCTTCCTGCTGAAGCGCTTCGCCCCGCGGGTTCCCGGGCCGCTGATCGTCGTCGCCGCGGGCATCCTGCTCGTGGCGTTCGCCGGCCTCGAAGAGGCGGGCGTCGAGCTCATCCCGCCGGTGCCGCAGGGCTTCCCGCCACCGTCGCTGCCCTCGTTCGCGCACGTGCCGGAGCTGCTGCCCGGCGCGCTCGCGATCGCGGTGATGGCGTTCCTCGAATCCGCGGCGGTGGCACGAGGCATCCGCAAGCCGGGCGAGCCGCAGATCGACAGCGACCAGGAGCTCTTCGCGACCGGTGCGGCCAATACGGTCGGCTCGTTCTTCCAGGTGCTGCCCGCCGCGGGCGGCTTCTCGCAGAGCGCGGTGAACCAGGGGGCGGGTGCGCGCACGCAGCTCGCGACGATCGTGACGGTCGTGCTCGCCGTGCTCGTGGCGCTGTTCCTCGGGCCGGTGCTGAGCCTGCTGCCGCAGGCGACGCTCGCCGCCCTCGTCTTCGTCGCGGTGATCAGCCTCATCGACGTCGGCTCGCTCGTGCGGTTCTGGCGGATCAGTCGGAACGACTTCTGGATCGCCGCGGCCACGGCGTTCGTGGGGCTCACCGCTGGACTGCTGCTGGCGGTCGTCGTCGGCATCGTCGCCACGTTCGTCGTCGTGCTGCGCGAGCTCAACCGGCTGCGCATCGACGTGGCCGAGCCGGTCGACGGGGTGCTGCCCGTGCGGCTCATGGGCCCGCTCTACACGGCGAACGTGGTCGCCAACGAGAACGCCGTGCTCGCCGCCGCCGCCGCCGCCGCCGCCGCCGCTGCCGCCGAGGCTGCCGCTGCCGTGGGCGATGCCGCTGCCGGTGGCGCGGGCATCCGGGCGGTGGCCCTCGAGCTCACCCGGCTCTCGGCGACCTCGATCACGGTGCTCGACACGCTCGCCGACCTCGATCGCGAGCTCGCAGCGACCGGCGTCGAGCTGCGCCTCGCCGCCGTTCCCGAGCCAGGCGCGGTGATCGCACGCCGCACGAGCTGGTTCGCCGGGCTCGAGGCCGCCGGCCGGGTCTACCCGACGCTCGCCGACGCGATCGCGGCGCCGGTCGAGTAGCGCCGCGTCAGGCGTCGCGCGCGCAGCGGAAGCCGATGTGCGTCGTCGCCGAGTCGTCGGCCTGCGGGGAGCGGGCCGCGGGGCGGTAGCGCAGGCAGTAGTCGGGGGAGCACAGGTGCGAACCGCCCTTGAGCACCCGGCGCGGGATGCGCGAGCCGGGCTCGGCCGAGGCGGCGGCGAGCAGGTTCGGTCGCCGTTCAGCGTCGACAGCCTCGAGCCCCGACGGGTTGTGGCGTGCGGTGTAGAAGTCGGTCGTCCACTCCCAGACGTTGCCGGTGACGTCGAAGAGCCCGTAGCCGTTCGCGGGGAACGTCATCACGGGAGACGTGCCGGCCCAGCCCTCGGCGCCGGTGTTGCGGTACGGGAAGGCGCCCTGCCAGCGGTTGACCATGAGCCGGCCGTCGGGGAACTCCTCGTCGCCCCACGCGAAGCGCGCACCGTCGAGCCCGCCGCGCGCGGCGAACTCTAACTCGGCCTCGGTCGGCAGACGCTTGCCGGCCCATTCGGCGTAGGCGGAGGCATCCTCGAAGCTCACCTGCACCACCGGGTGCGTCGGGCGGTCGGCGAGCGCGTCGACGGCGCCGAACTGAGCCTGTCGCAATGATGCCTCGGGCCCGAACGGATGCCGCCAGCTCGCCCCGGCGCCCCAGCGCCACCACTGCCGCCACTCGCGCAGGTCGACGGGGCCCGAGGTGGGCGTGAACACGAGCCCGCCGGGCACGAGGTCGGCGGGATCGACGCCGGGGAAGTCGGCCGGGTCGAGCGGGCGTTCGGCGACGGTGACGTAGCCGGTCGCCTCGACGAACGCGGCGAACTGCTCGTTCGTCACGGGGTGCACGTCGAGCTCGAACGCGGCGACCGAACGCTCGTGCACCGGGGTCTCGTCGGCGTAGAACTCCTCGGAGCCCATGCGGAAGCTGCCGCCGTCGATGCGGGTCATGGGCGTCGGGTGGGTGTCGCTCGTCACCCTCCGAGCCTACGACGCGTTCGCGGAGCCCGGCCTCGCGCCGGGCGCCGCGCGCGACCGATGGCCGCTACGGCTGCAGGCGGGTCGGGCCGCGGAAGAGGTAGGTGGTCTCGCGGATCGAGTGCTCTTCGAGCATGAGCATCAGCACGCGTGCGAGACCCATGCCGAAGCCGCCGTGCGGCGGCACGCCGTAGCGGAAGAAGTCGAGGTAGAACTCGAGCTCCTCGGGGTCCATGCCCTTGTCGCGGGCCTGCTCGATGAGCACGTCGATGCGGTGCTCGCGCTGTGCGCCCGTCGAGATCTCGACGCCGTTGTAGATGAGGTCGTAGGAGTTCGTGAGGCTCGGGTCGCCCTCGTGCCGCATGTGGTAGAACGGCCGGATGCTCGACGCGTAGTCGGTGAGGAACACGAAGTCGTGGCCGAACGCCTCTTTCACGTACGCCGAGATCTGGCGCTCGCCCTCGGGGTCCATGTCGTCGTCGGCGCGGGGGATGACGTAGCCGCGGTCGGCGACGATCTGCTTCGCCTCGGCGAGCGGGATGCGCGGGAACGGACGCGTCGGCACAGTGAGCTCGATGCCGAAGAGCTCGGCGATCTCGGCGCCGTGCTTGTCGACGACGGCCTGGAAGCCGGCGACCATGAGCTCCTCGTGCAGGGCCATGACGTCTTCGTGCGAGTCGATCCAGCTGATCTCGGTGTCGATCGAGGTGAACTCGGTCGCGTGGCGCGAGGTGAACGACGGGTCGGCGCGGAACGCGGGCCCGACCTCGAAGACGCCGCCGAAGCCGGCCGCCTGCGCCATCTGCTTGAAGAACTGGGGGCTCTGCGCGAGGTACGCCTTGCCCTCGAAGTACTCGACCTCGAAGAGTTCGGCGCGCGACTCCGACGCCGAGGCCATGAGCTTCGGGGTCTGGATCTCGATGAGGCCCTTCTCGACCCACACGCCGCGGAGCGCGTGGAGGAAGGTCGTCTGGATGCGGAAGATGAGGGCCTGCTTGGGGTGGCGCAGGTCGAGGAAGCGCCAGTCCATGCGCTTGTCGAGGCTCGAGTCGGCCGCGATGGGCGTCTCGGGGTTCGCGGCGGTGACGACCTCGAACGAGGCGATCTTCACCTCGAGGCCGCCGAGCTTGACGCGCTCGTCGTGCTTCAGCTCACCGGTGACGGTGATGAAGGAGCCGTGGGCGAGCGCCGAGATGGCCTCGGTCGTCGCCAGGCGAGCGGATGCCTCGGCCACTTCGGCAGGCTCAGTGAGCGAGGGGTCGACCTCGCGGGTCGCGGGGTTCACGAGCTGCACGGCACCCGACTCGTCGCGAAGGATGACGAACTGCACCTTCTTCTGATCGCGCACGGTCTCGACCCATCCGGACACGGTGACGGGGCCGTCGGGGAGGGCGGCGAGGTTCTTGACGAGGGTGCGGGTGCTCACGATCGACCATCCTACCCGTGGGCGTTCGCCGCCCGTCCTGTCGGGTGGCTGCACGCCGGGCGTAGGGTGGCGGAAGGCGCGCGGCCGCGAGGGACGCGCGCGCCGCAGCTTCGGGGGGAGCACGGTCATGGATGGAAGCGATCGCCGAGTGCCGATCGACGCGCAGCAGGTGGCGGCGCCGCTCTCACGCTCGGCCGTCTTCCTGGTGGTGACGATCCCGTCGGGCGACGACGCGCTGAGCACCGCGCTCGAGGCGGTCGCCGGCATCGACGATCTCGTCAAGTCCGTCGGATTCCGCGACCTCGGGGCAAACCTCTCGTGCGTCGTCGGCATCGGCTCGGACCTCTGGGACCGACTGGGTCGAACCGACCGGCCGGCGGAGCTGCGCCCGTTCACGCAGATCGTGAACGGGGAGCACCGCGCACCGGCGACCCCGGGCGACCTGCTGTTCCACATCCGCGCGGATCGGGCCGACTTCTGCTTCGAGTTCGAACGGCTGCTGCTCGAGCAGCTCGGCGACGCGGTCGAGGTGGTCGACGAGGTCAACGGATTCCGCTACTTCGACGCGCGCGACCTGCTCGGCTTCGTCGACGGCACCGCGAACCCGTCGGGCGCCGGCATGGCGGGGGCGACCCTCATCGGCGACGAGGACCCGGCGTTCGCCGGCGGGAGCTACGTCGTGGTGCAGAAGTACCTGCACGACCTCGCCGCCTGGAACGCGATGACGACCGAACAGCAGGAGGCGGTGATCGGACGGCGGAAGGCCGACAACCTCGAACTCGACGACACCGAACCGCAGCGGGCGCACAAGACGCTCGCGACGATCACCGACGATGCCGACGAGGAGTTCGAGATCCTGCGCGACAACATGCCGTTCGGGAGCCCCGCGACCGGCGAGATGGGCACCTACTTCATCGGGTACTCCCGTCGCCTGTGGGTCATCGAGCGGATGCTGCAGCGCATGTTCCTCGGCGACCCGCCCGGATATCACGACCGGATTCTCGAGGTGTCGACCGCCACGACGGGCGGCACGTTCTTCGTGCCGCCGCTCCACCTGCTCGAGGCGCTCGCCGACGCCGACTGACGATCGCCGTGCACCGGAGGCGACCGCGAGCGGGACGCACGGCGGATTCAAAGGAAGCCGCTCTCTAGACTGGAAGCCGTGCCGGCCGAGCAGATCCATCTCGTGCGCCATGGCGAGGTGTTCAACCCCCAGGGCGTGCTCTACGGTCGACTCTCGGGATTCGGCCTCTCCGACCTTGGCCGGAGCATGGCGCAGGCCGCCGCCGACGACCTCGTCGCCCGCGATCGCCCGATCGTCGCGCTCGTCTCGTCGCCCCTGCAGCGCACGCAGCAGTCGGCGGAACCGATCGCCGCGGCCTTCGGCCTCGAACCGACACTCGACGACCGGGTGATCGAGCCCGAGAACCGCTTCGAGGGCAAGCGCATGCGCGGACCCGACGGCGCACTCCGCGACATCCGCAACTGGCCGTTGCTCGTGAACCCGTGGGAACCGAGCTGGGGCGAGCCCTTCCGCTCGATCGCCGACCGCATGCTCGCCGCCATCGGCGACGCCTGGCAGTCGGTCGACGGCGGCGACGTCGTGGTCGTCAGCCATCAGCTGCCGATCTGGATGGTGCACCGGCGTCTCGCCGGCGTCTCCCTCGCGCACGACCCCCGTCGTCGGCGCTGCGCCCTCTCGAGCATCACGACGCTCGAGCCTTCGACCGGCTCCGGCAGCAGGCACGGATTCGTCGAGGTCGGCTACACCGATCCCGCGGCGGGACTCGCCGCCGAAGCCACAGATGTAGGAGCCGTGTGATGCGCAGTCGTTGGTCGTTGACGGCGGTCGTCGTGGCATCCGCCCTGCTGCTGACCGGCTGCACGAGCGACCCGCTCGCCGACCAGTTCCGCGAGGGCAGCGGCAAGAACTACATCGCCGGCGACGGCACGATCACGGTCTACGACGCCGCAGATCGCGGCGATCCCATCGAGTTCGACGGTGAGACCGTCGAGGGCGAGCAGTACGACTCCGCGGATGACGCGGGCAAGGTGCAGGTCGTCAACTTCTGGTACGCCGGCTGCGCGCCGTGCCGTGCCGAGGCGCCCATCCTGCAGGAGGTGCACGAGTCGGTCGACGCCGACGAGGTGAGCTTCGTCGGGGTGAACGTGCGCGACCAGGCGGGCACCGCCGCGCCGTTCGAGAAGGACTACGGCATCACCTATCCCTCGGTGCTCGACGTCGAGACCGGCGTCGCCCAGCTCGCCTTCGCGGGCAAGGTGCCGCCCGCCGCGGTGCCGACGACGATCGTGCTCGACCAGAACGGCGCGGTCGCCGCGCGCGTGCTCGGCCAGCTCGAGGACGCCTCGATCCTCCAGACGATCATCGACGACCTCCTCGCCGAGCAGGCCTAGCGCATGGGCGAGATCGTGCTGAACGGGCAGCTGCTCGCGGCGATGCCGATCGCGATCGCCGCCGGGCTCGTCTCGTTCCTCTCTCCGTGCGTGCTGCCCCTCGTACCCGGCTACCTGGGCTACCTGGGCGGCTTCACGGATGCCTCGGCCGACGCCGCCACGGAGCGGAAGAACCGCCGACGGCTGCTGCTCGGCGTGCTGCTCTTCATCGCCGGGTTCACGGTCGTCTTCGTGAGCTTCAATCTCATCGCGGGCTTCGCCGGGTCGTGGCTCGTGCAGTACGCCGACCTGATCGTGCGCATCGCCGGGGTGCTGCTCATCGTCATGGGTCTCGTCTTCATCGGCCAGTTCACCTTCATGCAGCGCACGTTCAAGCCGTCGTGGCGCCCGGCGACGGGCCTCGCCGGGGCACCGCTGCTCGGCATCGTGTTCGGCCTCGGCTGGACTCCGTGCATCGGCCCGACCCTCGCCGTCGTGCTCACGCTCAGTGCCGACTCGGCCTCGGCCGGCCGCGGCGTGCTGCTCGGCCTCGCCTACTGCGTCGGTCTCGGCATCCCGTTCCTGCTCGTCGCCGCCGGCTTCAGCTGGGTGACGGGCTCCCTCGCCTTCCTCCGTCGTCACATCCGCGCGATCAACATCGCGGGAGGTGCGCTGCTCATCCTGATCGGCGTGCTCATGGTGACGGGGATCTGGTCCATCTGGATGTACGAGCTGCAGGCGGTGATCACGGGTTTTGACCCCGCAATCTGATCCCGGCGCGCCTTCGCGGCCCGCCGACCACATCGACTCGACCGAGGCCGACCCCGGCGAGACGCCGGTCAACCAGCCGAAACTCGGGTTCGTCGGCTGGCTGCGCTTCGCCTGGCGGCAGCTCACGAGCATGCGCACGGCGCTGCTGCTGCTCCTGCTGCTCGCGATCGCCGCGGTGCCGGGCTCCCTCGTGCCGCAACGCTCGAGCGACCCCAACGGCGTCACGCAGTACTTCGACAACAACCCGACGCTCGCGCCGATCCTCGACGGCTTCCAGATGTTCGACGTGTACACGTCGGCATGGTTCTCGGCGATCTACCTGCTGCTGTTCGTCTCGCTCATCGGCTGCATCATCCCGCGCACGAAGCACCACTTCGAGGCGCTGCGCGCCCGGCCGCCGCGCACGCCCGTGCGCCTGTCGCGTCTCGCGGGCTACACCGAACGGCCGCTGCCGGTTTCGACAGGCTCAACCAGCGAAGCTGCGGCTGCCGCGATCGACTCCGCGGCGAAACAGCTGCGCCAGGCGGGCTACCGCGTCGAGCGGTACGAGGTGCGCGGCGAGCCATCCGTCTCGGCCGAGCGCGGCTACCTGCGCGAGACCGGCAACCTCGTCTTCCACACCGCCCTCGTCGGCGTGCTCGTGGCCGTCGGCTTCGGCGGCGGATTCGGGTTCTCGGGTCAGCGCGTGATCGTCGAGGGGCAGACCTTCGTCAACACGCTCGCGGCCTACGACTCGTTCAACCCCGGCCGCTTCTTCACCGACACCCGGCTCACGCCCTACCGGCTCACGCTCGAGAATCTCGACGCGGTGTACGAGACGCGCAACCAGGACGCGATCGGCCAGCCCATCGACTTCACGGCGAACGTGACCGTGCAGGATCAGGACGGCGAGCCCGAAGACCGCACCGTGAAGGTCAACGAGCCGCTCTACACCCACGGCACCGACGTCTACCTGCTCGGCAACGGCTATGCGCCGACGATCACCGTGAAGAACGCCGAGGGCGAGGTCGTCTTCACCGACGCCGTGCCGTTCCTGCCGCAGGACGCGAACCTCACGTCGATCGGCGTCGTGAAGGTGCCCGACGGCATGCCCGAGCAGCTCGGCATGGTGGGCTTCTTCTACCCGACGCAGACCGAGCTCACCTCGGGCGCGTACACCTCGAGCTACCCCGACCTGATCCTGCCGGTGCTGACGCTCAACGTCTACCAGGGCGACCTCGGCATCGACGACGGCACGCCCACCTCGGTGTACGAGCTCGACGTCTCGACCCTCGAGCAGCTCAGCGGCGGCAAGACGGGGGTCGACTCCATCGAGCTGAAGCCCGGCCAGACCGCCGAACTGCCGAACGGCCTCGGCACGGTGACCTTCGAGGACGTCACGCCGGGCGCCGCCCCCGCGGTCGACGTGGACGCCGACGCGGATGCCGAGGCCGCCCAGGAGCGGAACTATGCGCAGAGCGTCTCGCGCTTCGCGAGCTTCGACATCCACCACGACCCGACGCAGATGTGGGTGCTCGCCTTCGCCGCGCTCATCCTCGGCGGGCTCCTCGTCTCGCTCTTCGTGCCACGCCGCCGCATGTGGGTCAAGGCCGTCTCGAAGCCCGACGGCAGCGTCGTGCTCGAGTACGCCGCGCTCGCCCGCGGCGAGGACCCGGGACTCGAAGACGCCGTGACGGGGTTCGCCGACAAGCACGCCGGCCCCGCGGCATCCGTTGAAACCGCAGATGCCCCCGAGAAATCTTCGACGTAAGGTAGAACAGTGCAGTTGACGCTCGATGAGATCTCCATCCTCTGCGTGTACTCGGCCATGGTCGTGTACGCGATCGCGTTCATCGCGTTCTCGATCGACCTCGCGAGGCGCTCGGCGGCGGCCACGGCGGCAGCGGATGCCGCGGCGCGCGTCGAGGTGAAGGAGGCCGTCGCGGTCGGTGCCGGGCGCGGCCCGCGCTCGGCGGTCGCGGCGAAGCCGGCGGCATCCGTCGCCTACGGCCGCTCGCCGGCGCTGCGCGTCGGTGTCGCGATGACGGTGCTCGCGTGGATCCTGCACCTCTCGGCCACGGTGCTGCGCGGCCTCGCCGCGGGTCGCGTGCCGTGGGCGAACATGTACGAGTTCGCGCTCACGGGCACGCTCATCATCACCACGGTCTTCCTCATCGTGATCACGGTCTCGAAGCAGGACCTCCGATTCCTCGGCACCTTCATCACGGGTCTCGTGCTCGTGCTGCTCGGCGTCGCGGCGCTGAACTTCTACGTCAGCCCGGTCCCGCTGCCGCCGGCGCTGCAGTCGGTGTGGCTCGTCATCCACGTGTTCGTGGCGAGCGCGTCGGTCGGTCTCTTCGCCCTCGGCTTCGCGCTCTCGGTCGTGCAGCTCATGCAGGCGCGCCGCGAGTCGATCGCGGCGACGGCGAAGGCCGCGAAGCTCACCTTCCTCGCGACGCTGCCCGACTCGGTCACGCTCGAGAACCTCGCGTACCGCATCAACATCATCGGCTTCATCATGTGGACCTTCACCCTCATGGCCGGCTCCGTCTGGGCCGAGAAGGCCTGGGGTCGCTACTGGGGCTGGGACACCAAGGAGGTGTGGACCTTCATCATCTGGGTGGTCTACGCCGGCTACATCCATGCCCGTGCGACGCGCGGCTGGCGGGGCTCCCGCTCGGCCTGGCTCGCGATCATCGGCTTCTCGACGGTGCTCTTCAACTTCACCGTGGTGAACCTCTTCTTCAAGGGCCTGCACGCCTACTCGGGTCTCTGATCCGCGGGGCTCGTCAGGGACGTGGCTGACGTGCGCGCGTCACGTCGACGGGCGCGAGCCCGGTGCTGAGCGCCACCACGTCGTCCGCGTGGCAGAGCTCGGTGCCCGGCCGCATCGAGGTGGCGCTGCCCGCTGCGACGGCTGTGCGGAACGCCGTGGGCACGTCATCGCCCTGCGCGAGCCGGAGCACGAACCCGCCGAGGAAGGAATCGCCGGCGCCGACGGTGCTCTGCACGTCGATCGCCGGTGGGTGCAGCCGCAGCGCACCGTCCGCAGTGACGACGAGGGCCCCGGCAGCCGCCATCGTGAGGGCCACCACCTCGCATGCCCCCGCATCCACGAGGTCGCGGGCCGCCTCCTGCATGTCGTCTTCGTCTCGGAGTTCCGCGCCGACCAGTTCGCCCAGCTCGCGTCGGCTCGGTTTGATCAGGTAGACGCCCTCGTCGAGCGCTGCGCGCAGGGCCTCGCCCGAGGTGTCGACGACGCATCTCGTGCCCGTGTCGCGAGCGATCCGCCCGATGCGGCCGTAGAAGTCGATGGGTGCGCCCGGCGGCAGGCTTCCGCTCGGCACGACGTAACCGCCGACGGGCATGTCGTCGGCGACAGCGGACAGGAAGGCCCTCCACTCGGGTTCGTGCAGCTCGTGACCGGGCAGCACGAACCGGAACTGCTCGCCGGTCTCGGTCTCATCGACCGTGAAGCTCGAGCGCGTGTTGGCGCCGACCGGGACGGCGCGGCCGGCGATGCCCTCGGCCTCGAGCAGTTCGCGATAGGCCTGGCCGGTCGGCCCACCCACCGAGTACACCGCGATCGATCGGCCGCCGAGGTTTCGCACGACACGTGAGACGTTGATGCCGCCGCCGCCCGGATCCAGCCGGGTGGGACCGCAGCGCATCTTGTGCTCCGGAATGACGCGAGCCGCGGTGGTGCTGATGTCGAGTGCGGGATTCGGAGTCACCGTGACGATGGGATCGTGGTGGAGTGGATGCTTCCCCAAAGCTGCCATGGGCTCAGTGTAGGAGTCAGGGGCCGCTGGATGGGCTGCGACGGCGGGCGGTCAGGGACGGGCCCGGTTGCCGCGGCGACGCTCCAGCCCTGTTGACCGGAGGCGGCACCGGGCTCGACGGAGGCTGAGCAGGCCACGCGAGCAGTGAGCAGAACCGCGAGGCGATCTGCCTGACAGCGCTTCCAGTGCGAGCTGCCGCGGACGGGTCGACTTTGGTCGACAGCGGTGAATACAGGGCAATTCGCTCACCAGCGCATGTAAGCGCTTGCATTAACGATTCCGCCGCTGCTACGGTCGCCTGCAGGTCGGAGGCACGCGGTCGTGCCGGGAATCGGGAGTCAAGGATGACGCAACGCGCACGTGCTCGCAGCTGGTTCGCCCTCGTGGTCGCAGGAGGGCTCGCGGCATCCGTGCTCACCGTGATCCCGGGCCTCGCCGCCGTGGCGGACGAGGCGCGCACCTTCGCCCTCGTCGGCTCGCTGCAGAGCGAGCTCGGATGCGCGGCCGACTGGGCGCCCGACTGCGCCGAGACCGAACTGACCGCCACCGGCACTCCCGGCGTCTTCGCGGCCGACTTCACGATCCCCGCGGGCAGCTGGGAGTACAAGGTCGCCGTGAACGACACCTGGGACGAGGCCTACGGGCTGAACGGCGGGGGCGACAACATCCCGCTGACCGTCGCAGGCGACACCGCGGTGCGCGTCGTCTTCGACGACAACCTGAAGAAGGTCGGTCTCGAGGCCACCGAGGCGACGCTGCGCGGCGCCTACGACGAGGCATCCGACGCCGATCTCGTGGCCGCTCCCGTGCGCCAGCCCGGCAGCGACGAGGTGTTCTACTTCGTCATGACCGACCGCTTCGCCAACGGCGACACGTCGAACGACGAGGGCGGCCTCGACGGCGACCGCATGGCGACCGGCTACGACCCGACCGACAAGGGCTTCTACAACGGCGGCGACCTCGCAGGCCTGCGTCAGCAGCTCGACTACATCGACGGGCTCGGCACGACGGCGATCTGGCTCACCCCGAGCTTCAAGAACCGCCCGGTGCAGGGCGAGGGCGCGAACGCGAGCGCCGGGTACCACGGCTACTGGATCACCGACTTCACCCAGATCGACCCGCACCTCGGCACGAACGCCGAGCTCGAGGCGCTCATCGCCGAGGCCCACGACAAGGGCATCAAGGTCTACTTCGACATCATCACGAACCACACGGCCGACGTCATCGACTACGAGGAGCAGCAGTACTCGTACATCGACCAGGCGACGAGCCCCTACCTCGCCGCAGACGGCGCCGCCTTCGACCCCGCCGACTTCGCCGACGCCGACACGGGTGCCGACTTCCCGGCCCTCGACGCGGCGACGAGCTTCCCCTACACGCCGACCCTCACGGGCGATGACGCCGACCTCAAGGTGCCGGCCTGGCTCAACGACCCCACGCTGTACCACAACCGCGGCGACTCGACGTGGGAGGGGGAGTCGGTGACCTACGGCGACTTCTCGGGCCTCGACGACCTCATGACCGAGCACCCGACCGTCGTGAACGGCTTCGTCGACGTCTACGAGCAGTGGATCGACCTCGGCATCGACGGCTTCCGCATCGACACCGCCAAGCACGTGAACTTCGAGTTCTGGGAGCAGTGGTCGACCGAGGTGCTCGACTACGCCCACGACGTCGCGAAGAAGCCCGACTTCTTCATGTTCGGCGAGGTCTACGACGCCGACCCGCAGAAGCTCAGCCCCTACGTGCGCAAGACCGACATGAACTCGGTGCTCGACTTCACCTTCCAGTCGCAGGCCGTGAGCTTCGCGGCCGGCAACTCGGCCAAGAACCTGCAGTCGCTCTTCGCGGGCGACGACTACTACACGACCCCCGACTCCTCGGCGACGGCCCTGCCCACCTTCCTCGGCAACCACGACATGGGCCGCGTCGGCATGTTCCTGCAGTCGACGGATGCCCCGCTCGCCCGAGACGAGCTCGCGCACGAGCTGCTCTTCCTCACGCGCGGCCAGCCCGTCGTCTACTACGGCGACGAGCAGGGCTTCGCGGGCACCGGCGGCGACAAGGACGCCCGGCAGACGCTCTTCGCGAGCCAGGTGGCCGAGTACCAGAACCAGCCGCTCGTCACGGGCGAGACGGCCGGCAACGTCGACCGCTACGCGACGGATGCTCCGCTCTACGAGCACATCTCCGAACTCGCCGCGCTCCGCTCCGCGCACCCGGCGCTCGCGACGGGCGCGCAGATCGAGCGCTACGTCGACAACGGCGCGGGCGTCTACGCCTTCAGCCGCGTCGATCGTGCCGAGCAGGTCGAGTACCTCGTCGCCGCGAACAACTCGGCCGCCGCGAAGACGGTCGACGTCTCGACGCTCACGAAGGACGGCGAGTTCTCGGTGCTCTCGGGCGGCCTTCGACAGGCTCAGGCAGCAGAGGCGTTCACCGCGAACGCCGACGGCGTCGCCTCGATCACCGTGCCGCCGTTCGGCTCGGTCGTCTGGAAGGCCGATCGCGCGGTGAGCGCGCCCGACGCGGCATCCGCCATCACGGTCTCGACGCCGGTCGCCGGCGCCGGCGTCTCGGGCATCACCCCCGTCGTCGCCGATGTCGACGACGCCACCTGGCAGGAGACGAGCTTCGCCTGGCGGATCGCCGGTGCCACCGGCGACGATGCGTGGCACGCGCTCGGCACGGCTGAAGACACGAGCCCCCGCGTCTTCCACGACACGGCGGGCCTCGAGCAGGGCACTCTGCTCGAGTACCGCGCGATCTCGACGGATGCCGCGGGCAACCGCGCCGCCGCGAGCACCTACGCCTCGGTCGGCAACGCCGTGAACCTCGTCGAGGAGGAGGAGCCCGAGCAGCCGATCGACCTCGTGACGGTGCCCGGCTCGCACAACTCCGAGATGGGCTGCGCGGGCGACTGGGCTCCCGGCTGCGAGGCCGCGAAGCTCACGCTCCGCGCCGACGGCATCTACGCGGGCACGTTCGACGTCGCCGCGGGCGACTACGAGTACAAGGTCGCGATCAACGGCAGCTGGGACGTCAACTACGGCGCGAACGGCGAGCCGAACGGCGGCAACGTCACCTACTCGCACACGGGCGGGCCGATCACGTTCTTCTGGAACCCCGACACGAAGGTGGTCTCCTCGACCGCCGAGGGTCCCGTCGTGACGCTGCCCGGGAGCTTCCAGTCGGAGGTCGGCTGCCCCGGCGACTGGCAGCCCGACTGCCTCGCCTCGCTCATGCAGGACGGCGACAAGGACGGCGTGCTGACCTACGCGATCGACCAGATCCCCGACGGCGCGTACGAGACGAAGGTCGCCCACGGCCAGGGCTGGGACGAGAACTACGGCGTGGGCGGCGCACCGGGCGGAGCGAACTACACGTTCACCGCCGCCACCGGCAAGCTCGTCGAGTTCCGCTACACGCTCGCCACGCACGTGCTCGAGATCGTCGTCACCGACCCGCCGCTCGCCGGCACCGGTGAGGCGCGCGCGCACTGGGTCGGCGAGGACACGCTCGCATGGCCCGCGGAACTCCTCGGCGGCGCCGAGGCAGCGGATGCCTCGTGGACCCTCGAGCACTCGGGCGATGCCTCGCTCGTCGTCGAGGGCGGCGAGGTGACCGGGGGCGGCGACGCGGTCGAGCTCGAGCTCGACCCCGACGGGCTCTCCGATGAGCAGCTCGCGGCGTTCCCGGCGCTCGAGGGCTCCCTCGCCCTGCGCCCGGTCGGCCTCGACCGCGCCGAGGTGCAGGGGCTCCTCACCGAGCAGCTCGCGGTCGCGCAATCGACGGGCGACGAGCTGACCGCCTTCACCGGCGTGCAGCTGCCCGGCGTGCTCGATGCGCTCTACGGCGACGCCGTGGCATCCGTGCCGCTCGGTGTCGACTGGAGGGGCGGCGAACCGACCCTCGCGCTCTGGGCGCCGACCGCGCAGTCGGTCGCGCTCGAGGTGTTCCCGACGGGCGAGAGCGGCGAGCCCGTCACGACGCCCGCCGTCTTCGACGACGAGACCGGCGTCTGGTCGGTCGCGGGCGCCGACGGTGCCGACGGCGAGCCGCTCGCGGCCGGGGCCGAGTACCGCTGGTCCGTGGAGGTCTACGCCCCGAGCACCGGCGAGATCGAGACGAACTCGGTCACCGACCCGTACTCGGTCGCCCTCACGGCGAACTCGGTGCGCTCGGTCGTCGTCGATCTCGACGACGAGTCGCTCCGACCCGAGCAGTGGGAGGAGACGCCGGCGCCGGTCGTCGAGCGCCCGGTCGACCGTGCGATCTACGAACTGCACGTGCGCGACTTCTCGATCGGCGACGAGACCGTGCCGGCTGAGGAGCGCGGCACCTACCGCGCCTTTACACGGGACTCGGCAGGCACCGCCCAGCTGGAGCAGCTCGCCGACGCCGGCATCAACACGGTGCACCTGCTGCCGACGTTCGACATCGCGACGATCGAGGAGAACCGGGCCGCCCAGGCGACGCCCGACTGCGACCTCGCGTCGTTCGGTCCCGCGTCGCCCGAGCAGCAGGCGTGCATCAACGCGATCCGCGACCTCGACGGCTTCAACTGGGGCTACGACCCGTTCCACTTCCAGACGCCCGAGGGCTCGTACGCCGTCGACCCGAACGGCGGCGCCCGGGTCACCGAGTTCCGCGAGATGGTCGGCGCGCTGCACGCCACTGGCTTGCAGGTCGTGCTCGACGAGGTCTACAACCACACGGCCGAGGGCGGCCAGGGCGCCAAGTCGGTGCTCGATCGCATCGTGCCGGGCTACTACCAGCGCCTGAACGCGGCCGGCAACGTCGAGACCTCGACGTGCTGCCAGAACGTGGCGACCGAGCACGACGTGGCGCAGAAGCTCATGGTCGACTCGGTGGTGCTGTGGGCCAAGGAGTACAAGGTCGACGGCTTCCGCTTCGACCTCATGGGCCACCACTCGAAGGCCAACATGCTGGCCGTGCGCGCAGCCCTCGATGAGCTCACGCTCGCGGAGGACGGTGTCGACGGGTCATCCGTCTACCTCTACGGCGAAGGCTGGAACTTCGGCGAGGTCGCCGACAACGCCCTCTTCGAACAGGCCACGCAGGGCCAGCTCGGCGGCACGGGCATCGGCACCTTCAACGACCGGCTGCGCGATGCCGTGCACGGCGGCAGCCCGGTCGACGGCGCCTCGACGTTCCAGCAGGGCTTCGGCACCGGCCTCGGCACCGACCCCAACGGCCGGCCGGGTACGCCATCGCAGGCCGACCAGCTCGCCGACCTCGGCCACCAGACCGACCTGGTGAAGCTCGGACTCGCGGGCAACCTCCGCGGCTACGAGCTGACGGATGCCTCGGGGCAGCTCGTGCGCGGCGACGCGCTCGACTACCGGGGTGCGCCGGCCGGCTACGCCGACCAGCCCGACGAGGTCATCAACTACGTCGACGCCCACGACAACGAGACGCTCTACGACCTCTCGGTGTTCAAGCTGCCGGCCGACACGACGATGGCCGACCGCGTGCGCATGAACACCCTCGAGCTCGCGACCGTGACGCTGTCGCAGTCGCCCTCGTTCTGGCACGCCGGCACCGAGCTGCTGCGCTCGAAGTCGCTCGATCGCAACAGCTACAACTCGGGAGACTGGTTCAACCGCATCGACTGGACCGGTCAGGAGTCGACCTTCGGCTCGGGCCTGCCGGGCGAGACCGACAACGGCGGCAAGTGGGAGGCCATGGCGCCGCTGCTCGCGGACCCGGCGCTCAAGCCGGGCGCCGCGGACATCGCCGCCGCCGAGGCATCCGCGCTCGACCTGTTGCGCGTGCGTTCGACGGTCGACCTGCTGCAGCTCGGTTCGGCCGAGCTCATCGACGAGAAGGTGTCGTTCCCGAACAGCGGCGCCGAGGCGACCCCCGGCGTGATCGCGATGCAGATCGACGACCTCGTGGGCGACGACGTCGACCCCGAGCTCGACGGTGCGCTCGTCGTGTTCAACGCCTCGCCCGAGCCGGTGACCGAGACGGTCGCCGGGCTCGCCGGTCGCGAGTTCGCGCTCGCCGAGGCGCAGGCGAACGGCTCCGACGCCGTCGTGAAGACGACGACGTGGGATGCCGCGACGGGCACGGTCACCGTGCCCGCCCGCAGCGTCGCCGTGCTCGTCGACGAGCAGCCGCCGCCGGCGGTCGCCACCGTCACGGTCGCGGCGCCGAACAAGCTGCTCGCGAAGGCCGGTTCCGCGGTGAAGCTGCAGGGCAGGGTGTTCGCCCTCGACGGCAGCGCACCGGTCGGCGACGTGCGCGTGTACGACGGCGGCACGCTCATCGCGGAGGCCGAGCTCGAGTCGAGCGACAAGGGACGCGTCGACGTGAAGCTCCCGAAGCTGCCTGGCGGGCTGCATCTCGTGCGCGCGGTGTTCGACGGCGGCGAGGGCTATGCCGATTCGCAGTCGTTCACGGTGCCGCTCATCCTCTGGTGACCGGGCGGGGCCGGGGTCATGCCCCGGCCCCCACCGGCCGGAAGGCCGCACGCGCCGTCGCCGCGATGACCGCGGCGGCGGCGAGCAGGGCCAGCGCGAGCCACGGCAGCGCTTCGACGCCCATCGTGTCGAGGGCGATGCCGCCGAGGAACGCGCCGGCTGCGATCGCGCCGTTCCAGGTCGCGACGACCATGGACTGCGCGACATCCGCGGCATCGCCCGCGATGCGCGCCGGCGCCGCCTGCAACAGGGTCGGCGCGCTGCCGTAGGCGATGCCCCAGGCCGCGAGCGCGACGTAGACCACGACGGGCTGGGCGGCGAAGAGGCCGATCGCGATCATCGCGAGGCCGAGCAGGGCCGTCGCGACGAGCACCATCGACCGCATCCGCCGATCGACGAGGGCGCCAGCGACGATCACGCCGATCACGGCGGGCACGCCGAAGACGAGCAGCGCCAGGTCGAGGTGACGGTCGATGCCCGAGGCGACGGTGATGGGCGCGATGTAGGTGTACGCGAGGTTGTGGGCGAGCACGAACAGCCCGGTCGTGGCGAGCACGGCGACGAGTCCCGGCATCCGCAGCACCGACGACAGACTGGGCCGCTGCCCCGAGCGCTCGCCGGGGAACGAGGGGAGTGCTGCTGCTGCCCAGACCGCGAGCCCGATCCCGACGACGGCGATGACGCCGAACGCCGCGCGCCACCCGATGGCGGCGCCGAGCGTGGTCGCGATCGGCAGGCCGAACGCGAAGGCGAGCGGGGTGCCCACCATCGCGACCGAGAGGGCGCGGCCCGAGTGCTCGGGCGCCACCGTGCGCATGGCGTAGCCCGCGGCCATCGCCCAGAGGAGTCCGGCGAGCATGCCGCCGAACATGCGGGCGATGAGGATCACCGTGTAGGAGTCGGCGATCGCCGTGACGCCGTTGACGAGGGCGAAGCCGATCACGAGCCCGACGAGCAGGGGCTTCCGCGGCAGGCTGCGGGTGACGGCGGTGAGCGGGATCGCGGTGATCGCGGTGGTGACCGCGTAGATCGCCACGAGCTGGCCGATCTGGGATTCGGACACCCCGAGGTCGGCGCTCATCTGCGGCAGGAGCCCGGCCGGGAGGATCTCGGTGACGACCCCGGTGAAGACGACGGCGGCGAGGGCGAGGAGTCCGTTGAGGGGCAGACGCGCACGCGATCGGCGGGTGGCGGTTGCGGGCAGCGGTGGAGCGGAACGGTCGGTGATCGGTGAAGCCATGTCGACAGTCTCAAACCTTGACACTAGTGTGAAGGTCAAGTCGCGAGCCACGCGACGACACAGGGAGGCGGCATGCGCATCGGCGAACTCTCGACGCGGACGGGCGTGGCCACGCGTCTGCTGCGGTACTACGAGGAGCAGGGCCTCGTGAGCTCGACGCGCGAGCACAACGGGTACCGCGACTACGACGACACGGCGATCGAACGGGTGACCCAGGTGCGCGGCCTCATCGAAGCCGGCATCCCGACCGCGGTGATCCACGACATGCTGCCGTGCCTCGCGAGCACGTCGAACGCCTCGGCGCCCGTCATTCAGCGCGACCTCGCCGAGACGCTCGCCGAACGACGTGCCCAACTCGATCAGCGCATCGGATGCCTCGCGAAGAACCGCGACGCCATCACGAGCTACCTGGAACGGGCCACCGTCACGGGGTGACGCCGGCGTCGCCGTCGGCCGGTGGTGCCTCGCCGACCTGTCGGAGCAGTCGCTTGAACGCGTCGTAGGCCGCTTCGCCCGCCGCCGCCGCGTGGCGGGCTTCGATCTCGCCCACGATCGCGTCGGATCGCTGCATCTGGTCGAGTCCGCGCTCGGTCGGCACGACGAGCTTGGCGCGACGGTCGTCGGGGTCGGGCTCGCGCCGCACGTAGCCGAGCGCGGCCAGCTCGTCGACGAGCGTGCCGATGACCTGCTTGTGCTGACCCGACTGCTGGGCGAGATCGGTGGCCCGGCTGCCCTCTTCGTCGATGAACGCCATGACCGCGCCGTGGCGCGGGCGCAGATCGGGGTGGCCCTGCTCGGCGAGGGTGCGGAACAGTTCACGCTGCACCGCGTGCAGCGCGCGATTCGCCAGGATCCCGAGGTCGGGCGAGGCGGCCTTGCGTTCGCTGCGTCTCATCATCATTCCTCGAATTTAGTCACTGATCTTGACGATCATGAACTCTTACTATACGTTCACCAGTGTAGCGAAGGAGAGCACACATGATCATCGAACTCACCAGGTTCCGGGCGGGCAGTCGCGCGGCGCTGTTGGCTGCACGGCCCGCCATGCTGGCCGACTTCAGCACCGACCGCTCGGGCTTCATCGGCGCCCGGCTCGTCGAGCTCACGGGCGGCGAATGGCTCGACATCGTCGAGTGGCGAAGCGCCGCCGACCTCACGGCCTCTCGTGAGAAGGGCGCGAACCTGCCCGGTATCGGTGCCTTCTTCTCCGCCATCGACGAGCTCGTCGTCTCCGAAGCGGGGGTGGCAGCATGACCGTGCTCATCACCGGCGCCAACGGCAACATCTCCAGCGCCCTCCTCGAACGACTCGCGGGCTCCGGCCTCGAGGTGCGGGCCATGGTGCGCGACGCCGCGAAGGCACCCGCGATCCCCGGCGTCGAGATCGTCGTCGGCGACCTCGACGACCCGGCCTCGCTCGACGTCGCCTTCGACGGCGTCGACACCCTCTGGCTGCTCACTGCCATGGGCCCGCAGGCGCCGCACGCGAGCATGAACGCGATCTGGGCGGCCCGCGCGGCCGGCGTGCGCCACATCGTGCGCCTCTCGGCGATCGGCGCGGCGCACGATGCCCCGACCAGGAACGGCAGGCTGCATGCCCTCTCCGACGCCGAGCTGCGTGCCTCGGGCATCGACTGGACGATCATCAGGCCCGCATTCTTCATGCAGAACCTGCTCGGCGGCGTGAACGGCGACGCCCTCTACGGAGCGCTCGGTGATGGCCGCGTCGGACTCATCGACGTGCGCGACATCGCCGATTTCGCGGCAGTGGTGCTCGCCGATCCGCGCGCCCACGCCGGTGCCACCTACACGATCACGGGGCCAGAGAGCATCTCGCTGCACGAGGCGGCCGATGCCGCGGCATCCGTGCTCGAGATGCCGATCTCGTACCGCAAGCTGAGTGATGACCAGGCCTACGCCGCGATGCTCGGCTTCGGGCTTCCCGAGTGGGTCGCAGCGGTCAGCGTCGAGTACGGGCGGGCGTACGCGTCGAACTGGGGTGATCTCACCACGCCCGACTTCGAGCGGGTGGTCGGCCGCCAGGCGCGGGACTTCGCGACCTTCGCGCGCGATCACGCGTCGATGCTGCGTGCGGCGGCCTGATCGCCGCAGCGATCGTGACCGCCGTTGTCAGGCCACCGTCTGCGCGAGCACGGCGTGGGCGCGGCCGACGCGCTCGAACCACCACTCGGTGCGCTCGGGTGACGCGGCGTACCGCTCGAGCAGGTCGAGGTGGGGCAGTACTCGCCGAACGGGGATCGAACCGTCTTGGGGCAGCAACGGCGACCGCGTGACATCCGCCGCCAGGAGCGATGCGGTGCCGAGGCCGCAGTCGAATTCGAGCGAGGGCACGGATGCCGCGAGGTGCGCGCCCATCGAGAGGCCGATGCTCGTGTCGAGGGCACTCGACACGACGACGGGCAGGCCAGTGCGGCCGATGAGCTCGAGTGCGCGGTGGATGCCGCCGAGCGGCTGCGCCTTGATCACGAGCAGGTCGGCGGCGCCGGCTTCGGCCACGGCGAGCGGGTCGTCGGCGCGGCGCACGCTCTCGTCGGCCGCGATCGGCAGGCCCATGTACTTCGTGCGGCGGCGGATCTCGGCGAGCTCCTCGACGCTCGCGCACGGCTGCTCGACGTACTCGAGGTCGAAGGGGGCGAGCGCGTGGATCGCGTGCTCGGCCTCGTCGACGTTCCAGCCGCCGTTGGCGTCGACGCGGATGCGCCCTTCGGGACCGAGCGCCTCACGCACGGCGCGCACGCGGGCGACATCCTGTGCCAGCGTCTGGTCGGAGCCCGCGACCTTGACCTTCGCCGTACGGCATCCGGGGAATCGCGCGAGCACGGCGGCCACGCTGTCGGGGTCGACGGCGGGCACGGTCGCGTTCACCGGAATGCGGTCGCGGAGGGCGGGCGGCGGGGCTGTCCAGCCGAAGTCGATCGCCGCGGCCAGCCAAGCGGATGCCTCGTCGTCGTCGTACTCCACGAAGGGCGAGAACTCGGTCCAACCCTCGGGCCCCTCGAAGAGCATGGCCTCGCGCACGTCGATGCCGCGGAACCGCGTCACGAGGGGGAGGGCCACGACTCTGGCGGTGGCGAGCAGTTCGTTCGGCTCGGGCAGCATGTGCCCAGTCTCGCACCCCTGCCGGCGGACGGGGCGGACTGTTAGGGTGAACGCCCACAAGGGGGTGCGTGATGGACGGATTGCAACAGCTCGGCATCGAGGGCACCGACATGCCCGAGGAGCCGGTCTCGAAGAACGTGCTCATCGGCGTCGGGGGAGTGCTGCTCGTGATCGCCGCGCTGATCCCGATCACCGCGGTGGTCATCGCGGTCGTGGTCGTCGTCACGAGCTACGGCGGCGCGATGCTCGGCCTGTGACGGGCGTCGGCCGCTCGGGCTCGGCACCGGCGGAATAGGCTGGATGCCATGAGCGCCGAGGTGTCTGAACTGTTCGATGCGAGCGAGTGGACCGAGGCGGCATCCGCGGTCGGATTCACCGACATCACGTACCACCACTCGAACGACGGACGCATCGCGCGCATCGCGTTCGATCGGCCCGAGGTGCGCAATGCGTTCCGCCCGCACACGGTCGATGAGCTCTACCGCGCCCTCGAAGACGCGCGTACGAACCCGCGCATCGGCGTGGTGCTGTTGACCGGCAACGGACCGAGCGCGAAGGACGGCGGGTGGGCGTTCTGCTCGGGCGGCGACCAGCGCATCCGCGGGCGCGACGGCTACCAGTACTCGGCCGACGAGGCCGAGGTCGTCCGCGACCCTGCGGCTGCGGCGAGCACGGGTCGCCTGCACATCCTCGAGGTGCAGCGACTCATCCGCTTCATGCCGAAGGTCGTCATCGCGGTGGTGCCCGGCTGGGCCGCCGGCGGCGGTCACTCGCTGCACGTCGTCTGCGACCTGACGATCGCGAGCCGCGAGCACGGCCGGTTCAAGCAGACCGACGCCGACGTCGGCAGCTTCGACGCCGGGTACGGCTCCGCCTACTTCGCCCGCCAGATCGGGCAGAAGTTCGCCCGCGAGGTCTTCTTCCTCGCCGAGGAGTACTCGGCCGAGCGCGCCTACGAGATGGGTGCCGTGAACCGGGTCGTGCCGCACGCCGAGCTCGAGCGCGAGGCGATCGCGATGGCCCGCACGATCCTCACGAAGTCGCCGACCGCGGTGCGCATGCTGAAGTTCGCCTTCAACGCGGTCGACGACGGCATGGTCGGCCAGCAGGTCTTCGCGGGCGAGGCCACGCGCCTCGCCTACGGGACCGATGAGGCGGTCGAGGGCCGCGACGCCTTCCTCGAGAAGCGCGACCCCGACTGGGGCCCCTACCCGTGGCACTACTGATGCCGGTTACGGGTCACCGGCTGGGCGGGGTTACGTGAGCGACGTGAAACCCCTCATCAGGGTCGCGGCCGGTGACACCCGCGTGATGCTCGCGCAGCTGCGGCAGGCGGTGCTCTTCGACGGAGCGGCGCTCGCGGTGCTGCCGGTGCCCGGCGACACCGAGCCTGCTCGGGACGACCTCATGGCCGGCCTCGTGCCGCACGACGTCGCGCTCGTCGTCGAGACGAGCGGGTCGACGGATGCCCCGAAGCGGGTGATGCTCTCGGCCGCGGCGCTGCGCGCGAGCGCGGGCGCCACCGAGCAGTTCTTCGGCGATCAGCACGGCCAGTGGCTGCTCGCCCTGCCCGCGACCTACATCGCCGGGGCGCAGGTGCTCGTGCGGTCGATCCTCGCGGGCACCGAACCCGTCGTGCTGCCGCAGGGGCATTTCGATCCGCGGGCGTTCGCCGCGGCATCCGCGCGGCTCGACCGGGGCGGCGCGCGGTTCACCTCGCTCGTGCCCGTGCAGCTCGCCCGACTCGTCGATGCCGCCGCCGACGATGCCGCCGTGGCCGAGGCGCTTCGCTCGTTCGATCGGATCCTGCTCGGCGGGCAGGCGGCGCCGACCGGGCTCGTCGAACGTGCCGCCGAACTCGGCGCCGTCGTGCACCGCACCTACGGGTCGAGCGAGACCGCGGGCGGCTGCGTCTACGACGGCATTCCGCTCCCGAGCGTCGGCGTGCGCATCGTCGACGGACTCGTCGAGCTCTCGGGCCCGATGCTCGCGAGCGGATACCTCGACGACCCCGAGCGCACAGCCGCGGCGTTCACGACCGACGCCGACGGCACCCGCTGGTACCGCACGGGCGACCTCGGCGGCCTCGGCCCCGACCGCCGCCTGCGCATCTCGGGGAGGGCCGATGACGTCATCATCTCGGGCGGCGTCAAGGTCGCGCTCGGCGAGGTCGAGCGCGCGATCCGCGGTGTTCCCGGGTTCGCCGAGGCCGTGGTCGTCGCGGTCGACGACCACGAGTGGGGGCAGCGGCCGGCGGTCGCGGTGGCGGGAGCCGCGGCATCCGCGACCCTCGCAGAGCTCGCGGCGGCGACGGATGCCTCCGGGCTCTCGCCCGCCGCACGGCCCGTGCGACTGCTGCGCCTCGACGCGATGCCGCAGCTGGCCTCGGGCAAGCCCGACCGGCGACGAATCGCGGGGCTGCTCGCCGAATCGCGGGCGTAGCGGTCGAACTCGGCGAGGCCGTCGCCGAGCCTGCTCCGAGGTGCGCGAACTAGCATGTTCGTGTGGCCCGCCCGAAACCCCAACGTCTGAATCCCGCCTCCGACCTCGCGGCGAAGTCGCGCGCGCCGGGGCGCAGCGGCAACCCCTCCAAGGCCGCCGGCGGCCCGGCGTCGCCGAAGGCGGCATCGCGTGATCGTGCCACCGCCGCCGACTGGGTGTCGGGTGCACGTCTGCGCACGCTGCCGCTCGCCATCGCACCGGTCGCCCTCGGCACGGGCGCGGGCGTCGTGGCGATCGACGGCCCGTGGCACCCGGCGCGCGCCCTGCTCGCCCTCGTCGTCGCGCTCGCGCTGCAGATCGGCGTCAACTACGCCAACGACTACTCCGACGGGGTGCGCGGCACCGACGAGCACCGGGTCGGGCCGGCCCGTCTCACCGGATCGGGCGTCGCGAAGCCCAAGCAGGTGCTCGCCGTCGCGCTGAGCTTCTTCGCCCTCGCCGCGATCGCGGGTCTCGTGCTCACGATCGTGACGGCGCAGTGGTGGCTGCTCGCCGTCGGTGCGGTCGCGATCGTCGCCGCCTGGTTCTACACCGGGGGCAAGCGCCCCTACGGCTACTACGGTCTCGGCGAGCTCTTCGTCTTCGTCTTCTTCGGTCTCGTGGCGACCGCGGGTTCCGCGTTCGTGCAGGCGCTGACCGTCAACATGGAGGCCTGGCTCGGCGGCGTCGGCGTGGGTCTCATCGCCTGCGCCGTGCTCATGGCCAACAACCTCCGCGACGTGGCGCAAGACAAGGTCGCGGGCAAGCGCACCCTCGCCGTGCTCGTCGGCCCGCTCGCGGGACGCATCCTGTTCGCGGTCTTCATGCTCGTGCCGTTCGCGATCGCCGCCTTCTTCGCGCTGTTCTACCCGACTGCGTGGCTCGTCATGTTCGCGTTGCTCGCGGCGCTGCCGGCGTGCCTCATCGTGCTCACGGCGAAGACTCCGCGGGAGCTGATCATCGCCCTGCAGCTCGCGAGCCTCACGGCGCTCGCCTACGGCATCGGACTCGGGCTGGCGTTCGCGCTCTGATCAGCGCGGCAGGAGCTCAGCGCTCGTCGGCGCCGCGTTCGATCGCGGCGTCTTCGGCCTCGTCGTCCTCGTTCACGAGCGGCTTCTCCCGGTGCCGGGCGGCGTAGAGGTCGCTCGACATCGCGTTGCGTGCGCGGCGGAGGAAGATGAGCGACGCGCTCAGCCCGAACAGTGCCGCGAGCGCAGCCGAGACCCAGACGTCGACACCGGCGATGAGGAGCACCGCGAGGGGAACGGCGAACAGCAGCACCCGCAGCGCGGTGTACCAGATCCAGACGGGCACGGATTTCACCCGATCAGTCTAGGTCGGCGCGGCTGAACGCACTCACAGCCGGGGAGGCCCCGAGCGCGCCTAGACTGGGGCCATGGTGCGGTTGTACGTGGTACTCATCGTGGCCGCGGTGGTCTTCTCGATCTACGCCGTCGCCGACTGCGCCTTCTTCGACCGTTCACGTGTCCGCGGGCTGAGCCGGGGCTGGTGGATCGTCGTCATCCTGTTCGTGCCGATCATCGGCGGGCTGCTCTGGTTCATCATCGGGCGGGGCAGGGCCGGGCGCTCGTCGGGCGGCGGGCGAACCCGCACGATCGCTCCCGACGACGACGCCGACTTCCTGCGGCGACTCGGCACCGAGGCCGAGCAGGCCGAGCGCATCCGCCGCATGGAGCAGGAGCTCGCCGACCTCGACGGCGACGGCGCGTCCGGCGACGGCGGGCAGGCCGACGGCACCGCCGGCACCGAGCGCAACCACCCCGACACCCCCGAGACGCCGGGTGAGTCCGGTCCGTCCGGCCGCCCGAATGGCTGAGCCCGACCGGCGAATCCCAGCGAGCCCCGCGAGCGACACCGCGCTGGCGCTGCTCGCGGCGTTCGTGCGCGAGGGCGTCGTCGACCTCGTCGTGGCGCCGGGCTCGCGTTCGCAGGCGCTCGCGCTCGCTGCTGCCGAGCTCGAGCGAGCCGGCGCCGTGCGCCTGCACGTGCGCATCGACGAGCGCGGCGCCGCGTTCCTCGCCCTCGGTCTCGCCGTCGAGTCGGGTCGGCCGGTGCCGATCATCACGACCTCGGGCACGGCGGTCGCGAACCTGCATCCCGCGGTGCTCGAGGCACACCATTCGGGCGTGCCGTTGATCGTGCTCTCGGCCGATCGGCCGGCGGAGCTCCGCGGCATCCGCTCGAACCAGACGACCATGCAGCCGGGCATCTTCGCCGGAGCGGTGCGGCTCGAGCGCGACGTCGCCGCTCCAGAGGGCGCGGCCGGTGAAGCGGATGCCGCAACCCGCCTCGCCCGGGAGGCCATCGCCGCAGCTCTCGGCCGCGATGCCGACGGGCGGCCGGTGCCGCACCCCGGCCCTGGTCCGGTGCATCTCAACCTGCAGCTGCGGGAGCCGCTGTCCTCGGCGACCCCGGCCGATTCGCCGGTGGTGGCGTCGGCCGCTGCCGCTGCCGCTGCTTCTGCCGCTGCCGAGGCCCGGCCCGACGAGCCGTCGCCGGCGGTCGCCGACGGGGGAGCGGCGCCCGCGCACATCGAACCGGGCCCGCGCACGATCGTGGTGGCGGGTGCCGGCGCGGGTGCCGGCGCCGAGGAGTTCGCCCGCGACGGCGGCTGGCCGCTCATCGCCGAGGTCTCGAGCGGCGCCCACTTCGGGCCGAACCTCGTCGTCGCCTACCGCGAGCTGCTGCGCGAGCCGGGCTTCGGCGACGAGATCGAGCGGGTCGTGGTCTTCGGCCACCCGACCCTCTCGCGCGAGGTGCCCGCCCTCGTGCAGCGCGACGACGTCGAGACGATCGTCGTGGCCCCGTGGGGCATCGAGTGGTTCAACCCCGGGCGCCGGGCCGCCCGGTTCGAGCGCGCCGTGCGCACCGAACCGCGCCCCCAGAGCAGCGAGGAACGCGCGTGGGTCGGCCGCTGGGTGCGCGCGAGCCGCATGCTGGTGGAGGCCGGGCTGCCGACGCCGCCGCCGCCCATGCGCGACGGCGTCGACGAGACCGGCCACGCCTCCGACTTCGAGGCGCAGCGCGAGTACATGAAGGCCCAGCTCGCCGCGATGCGGGCGCCCGTCACCCGGCGCATGCTCGTCGATGCGGTGTGGTCGGCGACCTGGCCGCACGACCGGCTCCTCTTCGGCGCCTCGCGCCTCATCCGGGATGCCGATCGGGCGGTTCCCGGTCGCCGCATCCCCGTGCACGCCAACCGCGGGCTCGCGGGCATCGACGGCACCGTCGCGACCGCGGTCGGCGTCGCGATCGCGAGCCAGGGCGCGCTTCCGGGGGAGGCATCGGCGGCGACGTCGGGCGAACCCTCCGGCGCAGCGGATGCCGCGGCCGTCGCAGCGTCGACGGCGAACACGTCACGGGGCGGCGTGACCCGCGCCATCATCGGCGACCTCACCCTGCTGCACGACGCTGGATCGATGCTGCTCGGCGCGGGCGAACAGCGCCCGCGGGTGCAGCTCATCGTCGGCAACGACGGCGGCGGCACGATCTTCGATTCGCTCGAGGTCGCGGCCTCCGCTCCGGCCGACGCCTTCGACCGCGTGCAGTTCACGCCGCAGCACGTCGACCTCGCGGCGCTCGCCGCCGCCTACGGCTGGTCGTACACGCGGGCCACGACCCGCGCCGAGCTCCACGACGCGCTCGGCACGCGGGTCGACGGGCCGTCGATCCTCGAGGTCCCGCTTCCGCGCTGACCCTTGCCGCGGCATCCGCTCGCTCGGCAGGATGGACGCATGAGCCGCGAGACGTACTGGACCGCCGACCCCGCCGACCTGCTGCGCGTCGGCGACGGCTTCGAGCTGTCGAAGACCGGCACTCGCGAGAACCCCGGCTTCGACGGCGACAAGGCCGCCGGGCAGGAGGCGCTCCTCGAGGGTTCGGAGATCCTCGCCGAGCTGCAGGAGCAGCTCTTCGCGATGAGCCGCATGGGCGGCGACGAACGGCGCATCCTGCTCGTGCTGCAGGCCATGGACACCGCGGGCAAGGGCGGCATCGTCAAGCACGTCATGGGCGCCGTCGACCCGCAGGGCGTGCAGCTCGCCGCGTTCAAGAAGCCGACGGCCGACGAGCTCGAGCACGACTTCCTCTGGCGCATCCACAAGCAGGTGCCGGGCGCCGGCATGATCGGGGTCTTCGACCGATCGCACTACGAAGACGTGCTCATCGGCCGGGTGCGCTCGCTCGCCTCGCCTGAAGAGATCGAGCGGCGCTACGAGGCCATCAACGAGTTCGAGGCCGAACTCGCCGCCACCGGCACGACGATCATCAAGGTCATGCTGCACATCTCGCGCGACGAGCAGAAGGCGCGGCTCACCGAGCGCCTCGCCCGTGCCGACAAGCACTGGAAGTTCAACCCGGGCGACGTCGACGAGCGACTGCGGTGGGACGACTACGCGGCGGCCTACCAGCTCGTCTTCGAGCGCACGGCGACACCGGATGCCCCGTGGTTCGTCGTGCCCGCCGACCGCAAGTGGTACGCGCGGCTGGCCGTGCAGCACCTGCTGATCGACGCGCTCGAAGACATGCAGCTCGAGTGGCCGAAGGCCGACTACGACGTCGCCGAGCAGCAGGCGCGGCTCGCCGCGAGCTGACCCTGCGGGTTGAGCCTGTCGAAACCTGCCTGTGCGGGTTGAGCGTGTCGAAACCTGCCTGTGGGGGTTGAGCGTGTCGAAACCTGCCTGTGGGGGTTGAGCGTGTCGAAACCTGCCTGTGGGGGTTGAGCGTGTCGAAACCTGCCTGTGGGGGTTGAGCCTGTCGAAACCTGCCTCTGTGGGTTGAGCCTGTCGAAACCCTGCCTCTGTGGGTTGAGCCTGTCGAAACCCCCACCCGACGACATCACCCCTCCGCCGAACGGCTCAACCAGGGGAGATCGCCGTAGCGCCCCTCGATGAGCGCCCGCCGCTTCGCCCGGCTCCACCCCTGCACCTGCTTCTCGCGCGCATACGCTTCGTGCATGTGCTTCCACTCCTCGACGTACACGAGCCTGATGGGAAGACGCGTGCTCGTATACGAGGGAACCGCGCCCAGTTCGTGCTGTGCGAGTCGGTGGTCGAGGTTGCGCGTACTTCCGACGTAGTAGCTTCCGTCGGCGCACTCGAGGATGTACACGTGCGGCATGCGCCGATGCTGGCAGGAGCGGGCTGCGCGGGTTCGATGGCCGTCGTCTTCGGGGGCGCTGATGGGCGCCCGGCGGCTGTCGAGGCCGAGTGGATGTTCGGGGGGAGGGGGTTCGGCAGGCTCAACCCGCGGATGCCCGTGTGCGGGTTGAGCTTGTCGAAACCGAGTTTGCGGGGGTGGGGTTTCGGCAGGCTCAACCCGCAGTGGTTTCGGCAGGCTCAACCCGCAGGGGGTTTCGGCAGGCTCAACCTGCAGGGGTTTCGGCAGGCTCAACCCGCAGTGGTTTCGACGGGCTCAACCCGCAGAAGGGGCTCGACCCGCACCGGCTCAGCCGCCGAAGGCCTCGACGATCGGGCGGAACTTCATGACGGTCTCGGCGAGCTCGTCGGCGGGCACCGAGTCGTGCACGATGCCGCAACCGGCATATGCCGTGACGGTGCCGTCGGCGTCGACCTGCGCGCAGCGCAGCGCGATGGCCCACTCGCCGTCGCCGTCGCCGTCGATCCAGCCCACCGGGCCGGCGTAGCGCCCGCGGTCGAAGCCCTCGAGCTCGGCGATCGCGGGCAGTGCGATGCGGCGCGGGGTGCCGGCGACGGCGGCCGTCGGGTGCACGGCGCGCACGAGGTCGAGCGAACTCGAACCGTCGCCGAGGGTGCCCTTGAGATCGGTTGCGAGGTGCCAGAGGTTCGGCAGCTGCAGGGTGAACGGCTCGGGGCTCGTGTCGAGACGGGCGGTGTGCGGGGCGAGCCGCTTCACCGCGCTCTCCACGGCGAGGGCGTGCTCGGCGAGGTCCTTCTCCGAAGCAGCGAGCGCGAGCGCCCGTTCGCGGTCGGAGGCCTCGCCGGCGCCACGCGAGGCGGTGCCGGCGAGCACGCGCGCCGAGACGGTGCCGTGGTCGACCCGCACGAGCGTCTCGGGGCTCGCCCCGATGAGCCCGTCGACGGCGAACACCCAGGTGTCGGGGTAGTCCTCGGCGAGCCGGTTGATCGTGGCCCGCAACCCCGCGTCCTCGTGCAGTTCGCCGACGAGCTGGCGGGCGAGCACGACCTTCTCGAGCTCGCCGGCGTCGATGCGGCGCACGGCTTCGGCGACGGCCGTCTCGTATGCCTCGGGCGGCACGGATCCGGGCGTGAACGCCACGCGCGGCACCCGGCGCTTCGGCGCCGGCTCGGGGAGCAGCACGTCGGCGTCGTCGGCATCGGCGGGCCCGGAGGCATCCGTCTCCTCGACCGGGTCGAGCGAGATCCGCGTGACCCAGGCGCGGCCGTCGCGACGGCCCATGACGAGCTCGGGCACGATGAGCACGCTCGTCGCCTCGGACTCGTCGGCGAACGCGAACGCGCCGAACGCCACGAGCCCGGTGCCGGGCAGCCCGACTCGGTCGTCGATCTCGGCGAGGGCGGCGAGCGAGGTCCACGCGGCTGCGGCGTCTTCGACCCGGGTCGCGCCGGTCGTCTCGATGCGAACGACCTCGCCGAGCCCCACGATGCCCTCGCCGCGGCGCATCCACACGAGCGGATGCCGCGGATCGGCGCGCGGGATCAGCGGCTCCGTCTCATCGACGGCCACGGTGCGAACGACGAGCCGAGCACTCGCGGCCTGCGCCGCGTCATCCGTCTGACTCACCGCCCCAGCCTACGCCCGGCTGCGCGCCGTAGGATCGAGGGATGACCCGCGCAGATCTCGGCAAGCAGCCCGACCAGGTGTCGGCGATGTTCGATCGCGTCGCCGCGAGCTACGACCGCACCAACACGGTGCTCTCGGTGGGCAACGCGCCGCTGTGGCGCGTCGCGACGACCCGTGCCGTCGACCCGAAGCCGGGTCAGCGAATCCTCGACGTCGCCGCAGGCACCGGCACTTCGAGTGCGAGCCTGGCCAAGTCCGGGGCATCCGTCGTCGCCGCCGACTTCTCGCCCGGCATGATCGAGGTCGGCCGCAGGCGCCAGGCCGGCGTGCAGAACCTCGTGTTCGTCGAGGCCGACGCCACGAAGCTGCCCTTCGGCGATGCCGAGTTCGACGCCGTCACGATCTCGTTCGGCCTGCGCAACGTCAACGAGCCCAAGCAGGCGCTCGCGGAGTTCTTCCGCGTGACCAAGCCGGGCGGCCGCCTCGTCATCTGCGAGTTCTCGACCCCGCCGGCGCCGCTCGTGCGCACCGGGTACGGCATCTACCAGCGCTACGTGATGCCGCCGCTCGTGAAGCTCTCGAGCTCGAACGACACGGCCTACGACTACCTCAACGAGTCGATCAACGCGTGGCCCGACCAGCGCACCCTCGCCGCGTGGATCCGCGAAGCGGGCTACACGGATGTCGCATGGCGCAACCTCACGCTCGGCGTCGTCGCCCTGCACCGCGCGACCAAGCCGCTCGCCTGACCCTGCCCCGCTGCTGGTTGAGCCCGTCGAAACCTGAGCCGCCGAAACCTCGCGCGCGCGGTTTCGGCAAGCTCAACCCGCAGACAAAGCTCCCATTCGCACCCCGATAGGCTAGTGAGCGTGAAACCGAGTCACCCGGTCGCCCGTCGAGGCTCATCGCTCGCCGCCAATCTCGGCCTCAGCGAGCGCGTCTTCGCGACCTCGGCCGACAAGGCCATGGTGAAGGCCATCGACGCAGGGCTCGATCGCGTCGAAGCAGGCCTCCTCGAAGAGGTGCGGTTCGCCGACACCATCGCGGATGTCTCGACGCGCTACCTGCTCCAGGCGGGCGGCAAGCGCGTGCGCCCCATGCTGACGCTGCTCACCGCGCAGCTCGGCGCCGGCGTGACCGACGACGTGGTCACCGCGGCTGAGGCCATCGAGATCACGCACCTCGCGAGCCTGTACCACGACGACGTCATGGACGACGCCGACCGTCGCCGCGGCGTGCCGAGCGCACAGGCGGTGTGGGGCAACTCCGTCGCCATCCTCACCGGCGACCTGCTCTTCGCCCGCGCGAGCCAGCTCATGGCCGGCCTCGGCGAGGGCGCGATCCGCATGCAGGCGCGCACCTTCGAGCGGCTCGTGCTCGGCCAGCTGCACGAGACCGTCGGCCCGCAGCCGGGCGACGACCCCATCGCGCATTACATCCAGGTGCTCGCCGACAAGACCGGTTCGCTCATCGCGGCGGCCGCGCAGTCGGGCATCATCTTCTCGGGCGCCGACCCCGGCCTCGAAGCCCCCATCATCGAGTTCGGCGAGAAGATCGGCGTGGCCTTCCAGCTCGTCGACGACGTCATCGACCTCTCGCCGCAGCCCGCAGAGACCGGCAAGGTGCCCGGCACCGACCTGCGTGCGGGCGTCGTGACCCTGCCGATGCTCCGGCTCGCCGAGCACGCCGCCACCGACGCGGCATCCGCTGCCCTGCTCGAGCGCATCGAACGCGACGTCGTCATCGCCACCGGCCCGGCCGCTGCCGCCGACCCGATCGACACGAACACCATGGCCTCGCGCATCGTGCCCTCGAAGGAGACGATCGACGCGATCGTCGCCGAACTTCGGGAACACGAAGCTACGCGCGCTACGCTCGCTGAGGCCCACCGTTGGGCGCGCGAGGCGGTCGCCGCCCTCGCGCCGCTGCCCGAGGGCAGTGTGAAGAAGGCGCTCACACGATTCGCAGAGACGGTCGTCGAGCGCGAGAGCTGATGGAGAGACCACGCACGTGACGAGGAACAAGCTGAGACTGGCGATCGTCGGGGCAGGCCCCGCCGGCATCTACGCCGCAGACATCCTGCTGAAGGCCGAACGCAACTTCGACGTCTCGATCGACCTCTTCGATCACCTGCCGGCGCCCTACGGGCTCGTGCGCTACGGCGTCGCGCCCGACCACCCGCGCATCAAGGGCATCATCACGGCCCTTCGGGAGGTGCTCGACCGCGGCGACATCCGCATCTTCGGCAACGTGAAGTTCGGCGAGGACATCACGCTCGAAGACCTGAAGAAGCACTACAACGCCGTGATCTTCGCGACCGGTGCCGTGAAGGACGCGTCGCTGAACATCCCGGGCGCCGAGCTCGAGGGCTCGTACGGCGCGGCCGAGTTCGTCAGCTGGTTCGACGGGCACCCCGACTTCCCGCGCACGTGGCCGCTCGACGCCGAGTCCGTGGCCGTCATCGGCAACGGCAACGTCGCGCTCGACGTGGCGCGAATCCTCGCCAAGCATGTCGAAGACCTCATGTCGACCGAGATCCCCGCGAATGTCGCGGCCGGCCTCGCGGCATCGCCCGTCACCGACGTGCACGTGTTCGGCCGCCGCGGCCCGACCTCGGTGAAGTTCACGCCGCTCGAGCTGCGCGAACTCGGCGAACTCCGCGACGTCGACATGATCCTGTACGACGAGGACTTCGACTACGACGACGCGGCCCGCGCGGCCGTCGCCGGCAACAAGCAGGTCTTCGTTATCGACAAGGTGCTGAACCAGTGGCGCCAGCGCGAGGTCGGCGAGGCATCGCGCCGCCTGCACCTGCACTTCTTCGCGAAGCCGCTCGAGCTCGTCGACGACGGCGAGGGCCACGTCGGCGCCATCCGCTGGGAGCGCACCGCGCCCGACGGCGAGGGCGGCGTGGTCGGCACCGGCGAGATCCGCGAGCTGCCCGTGCAGGCCGTCTACCGTGCCGTCGGCTACTTCGGTTCGCAGCTGCCCGGCATCCCGTTCGACAAGAAGTTCGGCGTGATCCCGAACCACGAGGGTCAGGTGCTCACGCGCGACAAGGGGACCGGCGAGGCGCGCCAGATGTACGGCGTCTACGCGACCGGCTGGATCAAGCGAGGGCCCGTCGGCCTCATCGGGCACACCAAGTCCGACGCCATGGAGACCATCAAGCACCTCATCAACGACCTCGGCAACTGGTGGGACCCCGAGTCCCCGTCGGAGGAATCGGTCATCGAGCTGCTCGAGTCCCGCGGCATCCGCTGGACCGACCTCGACGGCTGGCACCGACTCGACGAGCACGAGCAGGCGCTCGGTTCGGCCGAGGGCCGCGTGCGCGTGAAGGTCGTGCCCCGCGACGAGATGGTCGACATCTCGCGCGCCGAGGTGTAGCCGCCGCTCTGCCGGTCGAGCTTGTCGAAACCCTTCTGCCGGTTGAGCTTGTCCGTCTGCGGGTTGAGCTTGTCGAAACTCTTCTGTGGGTTGAGCTTGTCGAAACTCTTCTGTGGGTTGAGCTTGTCGAAACTCTTCTGTGGGTTGAGCTTGTCGAAACGCTTCCGCGGGTTGAGCTTGTCGAAACCCTTCCGCGGATCGAGCCACTACGCTGCTCACCATGCCCTTCGCCTGGTCGAGCCTCGTCGTGACGGTCGCCGCGGTGCTGCTCGGCTTCGGCCTCGGCTGGTGGCCGCTCGCCGCCTGGACCGATCGGTCGATGAAGAGCGAGCGGATGCCGCGGCGCACGTTGCGCCTCGCCGCTGCGATCACCACTGCCGTCGCCTTCGGCGTGCTCGCCCTGCGGTTCGGCCTCTCGTGGACGCTGCCGGCGCTGCTCGCGTTCGCCGCGTGCGCGACCGTGCTGTCGATCGTCGACCTCGCTGAGAAGCGCCTGCCGAATGCGGTGGTCTTCCCGGCGCTCGGCGCGGTTGCGGTGCTGCTCGTGCCGGCGACCTGGGCGACCGGGCTGTGGATGGCCCTCGTGTGGGCGGTGGCGGGCTCTGCGGCGATGTTCGCCGTGTACTTCGTGCTGGCCCTCATCTCGCCTGCCTCGATGGGCATGGGCGACGTCAAGCTCGCGCTCGTGATCGGGTTGCTGCTCGGCTGGTTCGGGCTGTCGGCGTGGCTCGTGGGGCTGCTCGCGGCGTTCGTCGTCGGGGGAGTGATCGCTGTGGTGGCCTTGGCGCTGAAGCGGGTGACGTTGCGCGGATCGATCCCGTTCGGGCCCTCGATGCTCGCGGGCGCGCTGGTTTCGGTGGTGTTGACGGGGCCGGTGGGCTGAGTTCGACCGAAGCTGAGAGCGCTCTCCGTATCGGAAATCGGGGTACAAGGTGTACCCCGGTGACGGGGTACACGTACCCCATCGCGGGGTACACGAGGTACCCCCAGAGTGGGGTACGTGCGACGGCATATTGCGCGGATTCTGGCCGATCTGGGCCGATCGTTGCGCCTTCGGGTCCTCTTGCCCCCGAAGGGGGGCGTTTGATGCAAACGTACGCACAGCTACCTTCAACTGACCGACCCCACCCAGGTCGGTCACAGCAACCCCCGAACTCGAAGGAAACCCGAAATGCTCAAGGCATACTCGCGCATTCAGGCGCGCATCAACTCGCTCCGTTCCGAAGAAGAGGGCGCGACCGCGGTCGAGTACGGCCTCATCGTGGCTGGGATCGCGGCGGTCATCGTCGTCGTCGTGTTCACGCTCGGTGGCCAGATCCAGGAAGCGTTCCAGACCGTTTCGGACGAGATCGGCGGCACAACGACGACCTGATCCCGCTTCAACGCGCCCGATTCACGTGACCAGAGATCGTGAACGAGGAGCGGCGGCAGTCGAGTTCGCACTCGTGCTGCTGCCGCTCTGCTTCCTGCTCCTCGGAATCATCGACTTCGGCTGGGTCTTCAACCAGCAGGTATCGCTCTCGAATGCCGCGCGCGAGTCGGCGAGGCACTACGTCGTGCACCAGGCGGACACGCCCCCGGGATCGGTCTCGGCGGCCATCGCCATCGGCGAGTCGGCTGCGCCGACCGTCGATTGGACCGTCGCGGGCGCCGGCATCACCCTCCAGCAGGGCTGTGACAGTTCGAAGGCCAATTACAGTGCAGCCCTCTCAGCGTCGAAGAGCGTGTCCACGACAGCGAGCATCCCGATGCCGTCGCTGACGGGATTCTTCACCTCGATGCTCGGCCCCACCCTCTCTGCGAACGGACAGATGGCATGCATCGAATGATGGATCGCCTGCGAGGAGACGAGCATGGAGCGAGCGCCGTGCTCGTGGGCCTCATGCTCGTCGTGCTCGTCGGCTTCGGCGCGGTCGCGGTCGACGTCGGTGCGATGTATTCCGAACGCGCGCAGCTGCAGAACTCCGCAGACGCCGGCGCACTCGCCGCCGCACAGTACTGCGCGAAGCACTCGAACTGCGCATCTGCGACCGACCAGGCCGGCGCGCGGGCCGCGGCGCTCTCGGTCACCGGCGGAAACCTCATCGGGTCGGCACCGACGATCGGCGCGCTGAGCTACACCTCGAACACCGTCACGGTGCCTGCTGCGACGCTTGCGATGAAGCATCCGCTCGCCGCGGCGATCGGTATGGCGCAAAGCGATGTCGGCGCCGGCGCGACCGCCAAGTGGGTTCCCGGAACGAAGGGCCCGGTCGTTCCCTGGGCGATCGGCCACTGCAGCATCCCGGCGAGCGGCAGCGGCACGAACGCGTGGATTCCGATCGACAACGTCACCTGCCCCGGATTCGCAACGGGCGGGTTCGGATGGCTCGATGACGGCACCACGTCGTGCTCGAAGGATGTCGCGCTCTACGAATTCGTCACCATCACGACGGGAAACACAGGCAAGTGCGACGTCTCCAATCAGGAACTCGCCGAGGCGGTCGCCCAGCTCGGCTGCAACCTGGGGTCGCTGCCGAGTTCATTGAAGTCGAATGCCGAGAAGCTGTTCGCATGCCTCGTCGGCAAGACCATCTATGTTCCCGTGTACAACTCGGCGAGCGCCTGCGCCCCGCTGACGCCCCCAGCCGGCAAGGCGTACTGCATCGACAAGTTCGCAGTCTTCGAGGTCAGCGGCATCCACGTCAAGGACAACGGCTCGGATCAGGTCGACTACTGCGCACCGAAGAGCACCCCGTTCTACGACGTCAAGTGTGAAGACAAGAAGGATCCGACCAAGCCCAAGGACTGGGGCTCGCTCGCCTTCTTCGGAAGGTTCATCGAGTACACGACGGTGAACCCGAACTGGTTCATCGGACCGACCGTGCCAAAGACGACCCTCGTCAACTGATCCCCTCTCGATCACCGAATCCCTAGGACCCGAACCAATGAAGACTCGAATCATCGGTGCGATCGTCGCTCTCGTGCTCGCGGCGTTGGGCGCGTTCGTCATCATCACCTATGTGCGCGGTGCCGACGCTCGCGCTGCCGAAGGCATGGAGATGGCCGACGTCTACATCGTTCAGCAACCCATCCCAAAGGGCACCGCAGGCGCCGCGGTCGGCGACTTCGTCGAGCTGGACACTGTCCCGACGAAGAACCTCGCCGCTGGACATGTCACCGATCTCGACGAGATCAGCGGACTCGTCGCGGACGCCGAGCTGCTCCCCGGCGAGCAGCTCCTCGTCGAGCGATTCGTCGACCCGCTCGAGCTCGCGGCGCGCGGCGACGTCGTGATCCCCGACGGCATGCAGCTGATGTCGTTCACGCTCCCCGCCGATCGGGTGGTCGGTGGCCAGGTTCGAGCCGGCGACTCGATCGGCCTCGTCGGGACGGTCGATCCCGACGAGGTCGGCGATCAGGAAGACGTCGTCAATCCGATCACGCAGTTCGCCTTCCACAACGTGCTCGTCACGAAGGTCCAGGGCGCGGTCGCACCGCAGGCGAACGCCGAGGGGGATGCGGCGGCGGAGGACGCTGCTGCACAGCCCGAGCAGAACTCAGGTGACAGCATCATGGTGACCATCGCCTTGAGTGCTCACGACATCGAACGATGGGTGTGGTTCACCGAGGGCGAGGCGGCGAGCTACGCGCAGATGTGGCTCACCCTCGAGAACGACAAGACCGTCAATACCGGCACCGAGCCGGTGACCGGGAGCAACGCGTTCTAGTGTCCGCCTACCTCCTGGTCAGTCGTTCCGCCGAGTATGAGACTCGTCTACAGGCTCTGCTCGGTGAACGGCTCGCCGTGATCCCGGGGGAGTTCCTCACCTTCGGCCCCGACTCGGTCGTGAGCCGGGTAGCGGGCAGCCCGCGCATCGCACTGCTCGGGCCGGTGCTCAACTACGAGGAGACCCGAGGGCTCGTCGAAGCGCTCACGGCGAAGCATCCGGATCTCGGGCTCATCGTGGTCCGTGAACAGCGATCGGACCTCGAGGACTGGGTCGACGAGCTCGCCCTTCACGCGGTACTGAGCCCCGACGCCGGCGACGACACCACGATCAGGCTGCTCGATCGGCTCGCCGGTTGGCTCGTCGAGAACGGACGGGCGACCGCGAGCGACTTCGACGCGCCGGCGGCGCTGGAGATCGACGAGGAGATCCTCGGGGTGCTCGATGTCGGCCTCGAGACCGTCGTCGATGCCCCGTCGCCGGTCGCCGAGGAGCCCTCGCCGGTCGTTGTGGAGGCGGAACCCGAGCCCGAGGCGCCGGAATGGGAGTTCCCGCCGCTCGATGCCGGTACGCCCACCGAAGCGATCGCCGTCGTCGCGCCGAAGGGTGGTCAGGGCAAGACCACGATCGCCATCAATCTCGCGACCGGCCTCGCCGAGGTCGCACCCAACTCCGTCGTGCTCGTCGACGCCGACCTGCAGTTCGGCGACATCACCGCAGCTCTCGCGCTCTCGCCCGCACGTACGATCGTCGATGCGGTCGCCGACGCCGCGGCCGATGAACTCGTGCTGAAGACGACGCTCACCCACCACGAGGACGGATTCTTCGTGGTGGCGAGTGCGCCGTCTCCGGAGTTCGGCGACCAGGTGTCGCCTCGTGCGCTCGCGCAGCTCATCGACCGGCTCCGCTCGGCGTTCCGCTACGTGATCATCGACACGACGCCAGGTCTCGGCGAGCACACGCTGGTGACGCTCGAGCACGTCACCGACGCCGTCTTCGTCACGGTCATGGGTGTGCCGAGCCTGCGTGCGATGCGCACCGAGTTCGAATTGCTCACCAGGCTCGGCCTCATGCCGGGCAACCGGCACATCGTGGTCAATCAGACCGACAAGAACAGTGGGCTCACGACGAAGGACGTCGAGAGTATCCTCGGAGCCCCCGTCGACTTCGAGGTGCCGAAGTCGTCGGCGGTGCTCCTGGCATCGAACCGCGGTGTGCCGCTCATCCACGACGATGTGCGAGACCCCGCAGCGAAGGCGATCCGTTCGATCGTGCTTCGCATCGCGCCGGAGGCATTCCCGAAGCGCAGCAGGATCCAGAGAAGGCGGCGATCGAATGAACCTGAATGATCGGCTGAACGCCCTTCGCAATGCAGAGGAGCGCGTTGCCTCCGAACCGGAGCGTGCGGCGGCCTACCCCAGCCCACCCGACACGGCCGCAGCGCCTCCGGAGCAGACCCCGGTGGTCGCCACCCCAGTGGATCCGGTCGCCCAAGCCGACCCTCGGGGCGCCAACGCGTTCGTGTCATCCCAACCAGCCTCGGCGCAACTGCGACGCCCGGCGCCGGCCGTCGACCCGCTGGCGGAGACGAAGGAGAAGGCCGCTCAAGAGCTCTTCGGGCGGATCGGGTCGCGACTCAACGATTCCTCGTTGACCGAGGAGCAACTGCATCAACTCGCTCGGCACGAACTCTCCGAGATCGTCGCCGCGGAACAGCTCGCCCTGACGACCGCGGAGCGGAACAGGCTCATCGACGACATCGGCGCCGACGTGCTCGGCTACGGGCCGCTCGAGCCACTGCTCGACGACGAGTCCGTCAGCGAGATCATGGTCAATCGTCATGACCAGATCTACGTCGAACGCTACGGCCGGCTCCAGGAGACGCCGTACCGGTTCACCGGTGAACCGCAATTGCGGCGAGTGATCGAACGGATCGTGTCCAGGGTCGGTCGACGCATCGACGAGGCATCGCCGCTCGTCGACGCTCGACTCGAAGACGGCTCGCGTGTGAACGCCATCATCCCTCCGCTCGCGGTCGACGGCTCGTCGCTCACGATCCGGAAGTTCGCGGGCACCCCGTACACCGTCGACGACCTCATCAGGTTCGGAACCCTGACGCGCGAAGCCGCGACGGTTCTCGACGCCGCGGTGCGGGCGAAGCTCAACATCCTGGTCTCAGGAGGAACGGGCACCGGAAAGACGACCCTGCTGAACGTGCTGTCGGCGTTCATCCCCGGGGATGAACGGATCGTGACGATCGAGGATGCGGTCGAACTCCAGCTCCAGCAGGAGCACGTCGTGCGCCTCGAGTCGCGACCGCCGAACATCGAGGGCCGTGGCGAGATCACCATTCGCGACCTGGTGCGCAACTCCCTTCGCATGCGCCCCGACCGCATCGTCGTCGGCGAGGTTCGTGGAGCCGAATCCCTCGACATGCTGCAGGCGATGAACACCGGTCATGAGGGCTCCATCTCGACGCTCCACGCCAACGCACCGCGTGACGCGATCGCGCGCATGGAGACGCTCGTGCTCATGGCGGGCATGGAACTGCCGCTTCGCGCGATCCGCGAGCAGATCGCCTCGGCGATCGACATCATCGTGCAGATCACCCGCCACAAGGACGGCGTCCGCCGCATCACCGCGATCACCGAAGTGCACGGGATGGAGGGTGACGTCATCACACTGCAGGACGCGTTCGCGTTCGACTACTCGGCCGGCTACGACGACGAGGGCCGGTTGAAGGGGACCATCGAGCCGACCGGTGTCCGGCCGCGCTTCGCCGAACGGATCGCGGACCAGGGGATCGCGCTACCGATCGCGCTCTTCCAGGTGCAGCATCGCGAAATGCTCGGAGAGATCCGGTGACTCCGCTCATCTTGATCCTCGGCATCAGCACCGTGCTGCTCGCCGGCCTGGTCGCGGTCTTCTTCGTGTTCGCACCACCCGCACCCCGCGTTGCACGCGATCGTCGGAGCGCCCCGGGGGTGGAACACGTCTCCGCGCTCACCCGCATCACCGATCGCACCGTTGGAGCGCTCGACTCGGTCGCTTCCCGTCGCAAGTCGCGCTTCTTCGGGCAGGAGGAACTCGAACTCGCCGGCGTGCAGTCGGAGCCGTCGGGCTTCCTCGTGCTCGTGACCTCGGCGGCGGCCGTTCTCGCGCTGGTGGGGGCATTGCTCGGCCTGGCCAACGGGTCGTCGGTCGTCCTCGCGCTGCTGTTCGCAGCGCTCACTCCGGTCCTGGCCAAGGTCGTCCTCGTCATGCGAACGGCGAAACGTCGTGCGAAGTTCGCCGAGCAGATCGACGACATGGTGCAGATGATCGCGGGCGGTCTGCGGGCGGGGCATGGTCTCAGCCGTTCGATCACCGCTGTCGCGACGGAATCCGACTCACCCATGCGCGAGGAACTCGCACGAGTCGTGAATGAGACGCGTTTGGGGCGACCGCTGTCGGATTCGCTCCTGACGACGGCCGCTCGCATGCGGAGCCCCGACTTCGAATGGATCGCTCAGGCGATCGCCATCAACCAGGAGACCGGCGGCAACCTCGCGGAGGTGCTCGACCAGGTCGGCAAGACGATCCGCGACCGCAACGAGATCCGGCGGCAGGTGAGCGCGCTGTCGGCTGAAGGCCGTCTCTCGGCGATCATTCTCGTGGCACTGCCGATCGCGGTGTTCCTGCTCCTGATGGCCACACGCCCGAGCTACATGAGCGTGCTGTTCGAGACCGTGCTGGGCCTGATCTCGCTCGTCATCGCCGTGCTGCTGCTGATCGTCGGCATGATCTGGATCTCGTTCACGGTGAAGGTGAAGTTCTGAGATGCCCGTATTCATCATGGTCGTCGGATTGCTCAGTGCGGCGGCGTTCGGGGTGTTCGTCTTCTTGCTGTTCCCGTCGACGACGAAGGCGCCAGTGCCCGCGGCCGAGGCCTCCGAGATCGAGCAGCCGAGCGCGGTTCCGGTGCAGCAGTCGACGATCGGCACGAGGTTCGTCGCTGCCGCCCCGAAGGGCTACATCGCGTGGATCGAGCGCCAGATCCTGCACGCTGGCAGACCTGGAGGATGGACGGTCGCGCGCATTCTCGCGTGGAAGGTCGTGCTGACGCTCATCGCCGTGGTCTTCGGGTGGATGTTCGTCGTGTCGGGAGGCGTGGAGCCGTTCAAGGTGCTCGTCGCCGTCGTGCTCGTTGCGATCGCGTTCGCCCTGCCCGATGTGCTCATCAACAGCAGGGCCCACGATCGCCAGACTGCGATCAACAATGCGCTGCCCGACACGCTCGATCAGATGACGATCGCCGTCGAGGCGGGCCTCGGATTCGATGCGGCGATGGCGAAGTCCGCTCGAAACGGCAAGGGCCCCCTGGCCGAAGAACTGATCCGGGTGCTGCAGGACATGTCGATCGGTCGAACACGACGCGACGCCTTCCTGGAGCTCGACCACCGAACGAACTCGGCGGATCTGAAGCGGTTCGTCCGAGCCGTGGTGCAGGCCGACGCCTACGGCATCGCACTCGGCGACGTGCTGCGAGTGCAGGCCGGCGAGATGCGACTGAAGCGTCGTCAGCGGGCCGAAGAGCAGGCGCAGAAGGTCACCGTCAAGATCCTCTTCCCGCTCATCTTCTGCCTACTGCCGGTGCTGCTCATCGTCGTCATGGCGCCCGCGGTCATCGGGATCATGGACGCGTTCAGCCAGGTCCGGTGAATCCGCAGGTGCCTCGGAGACGCCGCTGCTTCGGCGGAGCTGCGGGCGGAACAGGAAGAGCGGATACAGCGACACGCACATGATCGCGAACGCGATGAGTGCGAACGTCTCGTTGTTCATGAGCACCACGATCGAAATATGGAGGCCGACGCCGAGCAGCGCCGCCAGCCGGCGACTCGCGGGAAACCAGAGACCGATCGCGATGATGAGCTCGACGACGACGGTGAGCACGGCAGCAGTGAAGAAGAGCTGCCACGGGAGGGTGATCCACACCCATTTCGAGAGTGGGGCGCCGGTGATGAACGTCGGGTTCATCTTGCTCACGGCTGAGAAGAAGTACAGGACCGAGAGCTGACTCATCATGAGCAACTGCGGCCACCAGGGCACGGTGGCATGGTGGCGCCGAGTGACGGACCAGGTCGAGTCCGAGCGCGCGAACACGAGATACGCCATCAGCAGCGTGGCGAGCCACCGGTGGCTGCTGTATGCCTGCTGGTCGGCGAGCAGGACTGTCGCATTCAGCACGACGGTCAGGATGGCCCCAGGTGCCGTCATCCAGCCGATCGCCACCGCGATCCCCGCCGCGATGGCGAGCACGAGGCCGGCGATCAGCCATGGCAGCTCGAGCGCGGGCAGGCCCGTGAAGACGGGCGCGGCAAGATAGCCGGCCGAGACGCGTTCCAAGATGGTGAACGCCTCGATCGCATTGAGGATCGTGGCGATGCCGAGCCCGATTCTGGCGATGGCCACCGGGCGTGCGTCGGTTCGGATGTCGATCAGTCGCATTCGATGCTCCGAACTCGGCCCGACTGCTCCACCCGCACGCTCACCGCAGCGGCGTCTGCCTCGCAGATCGCCTCCGGAAGCGACGGCAGCCAATCGATCTCCGGTCGATTCTTCGCGACGATCCGGTCGAGGTCGACGACCGGGTGTTCGACTCCGTCGGCATCGACGGTGATCGCCGTGACGCCGCCGAGCGCCGAGTACATCTGGAATCCGAACTCCTGCGGAGGTGGTTGGAGCAGCGCGACGAGCGGGAGTGCGATCTGGAGGCAGATCACGGCGCAGATCGCGATGGTTCCGATCGTGCCACCCGGTCGCCGGCCGGACGATATAGCCGTGCGGCCGGTCGCACCGGCGTCGGCTTCGTCGTCAGGGGTGCCCACGCTCTCACGCTAGGGCTTTCCCCGCCCGGCACCAATGCCCGCGTTGGTGGGCCAACCGAGAGGAGCGAGACGGGCCGCGGCCGAGAGGGCAACCGATGACTCCGACCAGTCCTGCTCCCGGGGTCGCGGCCGCCCTCGCTAGGCTGAGCACAGACCGAGGGGAGGCGGCATGGCGGAGCCTGAGCCCCCCGAGCCCGACCGCCCCGGAACCTGGCGACCCGACGTGCTCGGCGCGGGGTTTGAGCAGCTCACCCTGCCTCTCGGCACCGACAATCAGGGTGAGGTCGTGGCCACCCTCGTGCGGCACCGGCCTCCGTGGCGCCTCCGGCTCACGCGAGGCGCGGCATCCGGAGCCGATGTGCTCTACGTGCACGGCTGGAGCGACTATTTCTTCAACCCCGGCCTCGCCGAGTACTGGTCGAACGCCGGCGCGCGGTTCTACGCGCTCGACCTGCGCAAGTACGGACGGAGCCTGCGCCCCGGCCAGACGCCCGGGTTCATCACCGACCTCGCCGACTACGACGCCGACATCGCCGCTGCGCTCGCCGCGATGGGCCACGGTGCGCCCGACGGATCCGATGGCGGGGATGCCGCGGCGAGGGGCAGCAACGGGCGACCGCTCATCCTGCTCGGCCACTCGACCGGCGGGCTCACGCTCAGCCTCTGGGCCGCGCGGCACCCCGGGCGTGCCGCAGCGCTCGTGCTCAACAGCCCGTGGCTCGAGTTCCAGGCGAGCAGGGTGGGGCGCGAGGCGCTCGCGCCGGTCATCGGCTGGGGTGCCAAGGTGAATCCGCTCGCCCCGCTGCCGAACGTCGACCTGGGCTTCTACACGCGCACGGTCGCGAAGGAGCAGGAGGGCGAGTGGGAGTACAACCACGACTGGCGGCCCGACCGTGGGTTCACGGTGCATCCGGCCTGGCTGAACGCCGTGCTCGCCGGGCACGCCACGGTCGCCTCGCGCGTCGACGTGGGCGCCCCGGTGCTGACGCTGCTCTCGAAGCGGTCGACGCTGCAGGCGCGGTGGGACCCGGCGATGGCGTCGAGCGACATCGTGCTCGTGGTCGACGAGGTCGCCGAGCGCACGCTGCGGCTCAGCCAGGTCGGCGCCGTGGCACGCATCGACGGGGCGCTGCACGATGTGTTCCTGTCGCGAGCGCCCGTGCGTGAGGCCGCGTACGCCGCGATCACGCAGTGGCTGCGCGGCTACGGGCCCGCATCATGAGCACAACCGGGATTTGGACCAGGCAGGGCAGCCTCCTCGTCGGACTGATGGCGTGGTTGGCGCTCGCCGGATTCGCAACAATCTGCAGCGGGGTCTGGCTGCGGGAGTCCTTCTGGCTGATGGACTATACGCTGCGGGCCGAAGCAGTCGCAGACGGCATGCCCTGGCTGATCCTCGGAGCTGCGCTCTCCGTCGTAACGTTCACCGGTGGACGCCTCGTGGGCGGACGGTGGTGGGACTCAGCTCTCGCCGTGGCACCCGCGATCGTCGTCGTCGCCGTCGAACTGTTCACTGGGGTTGCGATGACCGCGATCGGACACGTGCTCTTCCTTCCGGCGGTCGCGATCGCGATGTTCGGGGCCGGGGGAGTCGTCCGTGCAACGGTCAGGAGGCTTGACCGACTTCCGGAGCCCGATCCGCCACGAACGGGCCCCTCAGGGCCGCCCGCTGGACCAACATGATCGTCTTCGCATCGATGATGTCGCGGCCGATGCGGCAGCGCGGGGCTCGCTAGCGGAAGTTGACGAACTGCAGGGCGACCTCGAGGTCCTTGCCCTTGAGCAGCGCCATCGTGGCCTGCAGGTCGTCGCGGCTCTTCGAGGAGACCCGCACCTCGTCGCCCTGCGTCTGGCTCTTCACGCTCTTCGGCGCCTCGTCGCGGATGATCTTGTTGATCTTCTTCGCGTTCTCGGAGTCGATGCCGGCCTTCATCGTGGTCTCGATGCGGAACTCCTTGCCCGACGGGAACGGCTCCCCGGCGTCGAGCGAACGCAGCGAGATGCCGCGCTTGATGAGCTTGGCCTCGTAGACCTCGAGGATCGCCTTCGCGCGCTCCTCGCTGTTGGCCTTGATCAGCACCTTCTCGCCGGACTGCTCGATCGAGGCGCCGACGTTCTTGAAGTCGTAACGCTGCGCGACCTCTTTCTGCGCCTGGTGGAGGGCGTTGTCGGCCTCCATCTGGTCGACCTTGGAAACGATGTCGAACGTTGCATCAGCCATGCCGCCCAGTGTACCGACGAGATCGAAACGGCGAGCGGATGCCGCGTGGCAGGGGTTTCGAGACGGCGCCGGCGCGCCTCCTCAACCCGCAGAGGGGGTTACGCCGGCGGGCGGGCCGTCGACGAGCGCACGCGCAACTCGTAGGGCAGGGGAGTGGCGGCGGGCGTCGCGGCATCCGTCGTCGCCGGCTCGAGCTGGTCCATCAGGATCTCGACCGCCATCTCGCCCTGCACGCGGGGGAACTGCGCGACCGTCGTGAGGCCGAAGAAGTCGGAGAGGTCGTGGTCGTCGATGCCGGCGATCGAGACGTCGCGCGGCACGACGAGTCCGAGGTCGCGAGCCGCGAGGATCGAACCGATGGCCATCTCGTCGGATGCCGCGAAGATCGCGGTGGGTCGGTCGTGCGGGGCGCCGAGCAGCTGCTTCGCGGCGTGGTACCCGCCGCGGATCGTGAAGTCGGCCGGTGCGAACAGTCGCGGGTCGACGTCGATGCCGGCGTCGCGGAGCGCGCCCTCGTAGCCGATGCGGCGATTCGTCGGCAGGTGGAAGTCCATGTCGAACTCGAGGTCGCCGCCGATGTGCGCGATGCGGGTGTGGCCGAGGCCGATGAGGTGCTCGGTCGCGAGCCGCGCGACCGAGACGTCGTCGATCGTGAGGGTGCGCACGCCGGGGATCGGGCCGCCGACGCCGACGAGCGGCTTGCCGAGCTCGTGCAGGCGCGCGACCTCGGGCTCGGTGAGTTCGAGGGAGACGGCGATGACGGCGTCGACGCGCTGGCGCAGCAGGAAGTGTTCGAAGACGCTCGCCCGCTCGCGGCCGTCGCCCGAGAGGTTGTAGAGGGTCAGGTCGTAGCCGCTGCGGAGGAGGGACTGCTGGGCGCCCTCGAGCACCGAGGAGAAGAACCAGCGGTTCAGGAACGGCACGACGACGCCGATGTTGCGGGTGCGACCCGACGCGAGACTCGAGGCGTTGGAGGAGACGACGTAGCCGAGCCGTGCCGCGGCCTCTTCGACCTTCGCCTTTGATCCGGGGGAGACGTGGCCGCGGCCGCTGAGCGCGCGCGAGACCGTCGCGGTGGAGACTCCCGCGAGTCTCGCGACCTCTTCGATGCCGGCCATGGCTCCTCATTCCCGGCGCTGCCGAGTCGTTTCCCGGCCGTGCCGAGTCAGAGGAATCCTACTCGTCCATGCCTGCGGTGCCCCGCGTGGCGCGTTGTCTCCGCGCGACGGGTGGGATAGAAATACGAGTCGGGGCTGGCTCACGGGGGTGGCGGCTCGCCCCCTGTCGCCGTCTCGAAGGGAAAGCACCCGTGAAGTGGCTCAAGGGCATCGCCGTGGCGTTGGTCGTGATCTTCGCCTTGTTCTACATGATCAGTCGTCCTGAAGACGCTGCGAACGTCGTGCAGGGTGCGTTCGGCGCGGTCGTCTCGGCCACCGAGGCCGTCGGCAGGTTCTTCAGCTCGCTCGCCTCATGACGCCATGAGCGTGTTCGGGTTCGATCCGCGCGTCGAGCGCCACCTCATCGCCGATGAGGGCGAGGTGATCGTCGACGAGGTGCGCAAGCACTGGGCCGCGGTCGTCGGAGCCGTCCTCGAGATGTGCGCGGCCGTACCCGCCCTGATCCTGCTGGCCTGGGTGCCGCAGCAGTTGTACTGGTTCCCGCTCTTCCTCGCGCTCTTCCTCTTCCTGCATGGACTCTGGCGGGTCCTGCAGGCTCGCATGGATCGCTTCGTGATCACGAACATGCGCGTGTTCCGCGTGCACGGCATCCTGTCGCAGCGCATCGCGACCATGCCGATCTCCCGAATCCTCGACATCTCGGTGCACACGCCGCTCATCGGCCGGGTCTTCGGCTACGGGCATTTCGTCTTCGAGTCCGCCGCTCAGGACCAGGGTCTCCGCGAGATCCGCTTCGTCGGGTCGCCCGACCAGCGCGGCGCCACGATCCAGCGGGTCATCCAGCGATCGGGCCTGCGCGGCCCCGCCCGACAGATGGGTCGCAGCGAGCAGTTCGACACGGCCCCCGCGCCCGCGCCGGCGCCGCAGCGCTACGACCCCGCGCCGCAGCCCGATCGCTACGACACGACCCCGCCGCGCGACCCGAACGACACCGCCGAGATGCCCTGGTGGCGGTCGTAGGCCGTCGATTTCTCGCACCGGCCCTCGGCGGGTACCATTGACAGGCCCCCGGTTGTGTGCAGAACGTGGTCGGGTGCGATGGCGAGTTACCCAAGCGGCCAAAGGGATCTGACTGTAAATCAGACTGCTCAGCATTCGGGGGTTCGAATCCCTCACTCGCCACCAAAGAAGCCCCGGTCAGCCGGGGCTTTCGTGGTTTCACGGCCGAGAATCGCGGATGCCGCGGTGCGGCGTTCATCTCGTCGGGCTAGCGTGTCGGCATGAGAGACGACGCATCCGCTGCCCTGCTCGACCTCGCCCGCGGCATCGCCCTGCAGGCGGCGGAGTTCGCGCTCGACGCCCGGCGCGGCGGCGTGAGCGTTGCCGCGACGAAGTCGTCGCCCGTCGATGTCGTCACCTCGGTGGATCGCGACACTGAGGCGCTCATCCGCCGGCTCGTGCTCGAGGCGCGTCCCGATGACGGCATCGTCGGCGAGGAGGACGACACGCGAGTCGGCACCACCGGCGTCAACTGGGTCGTCGACCCGATCGACGGCACCGTGAACTTCCTCTACGGCATCCCCGCCTGGTCGATCAGCATCGCCGTGGTTGAAGGGTCGGACGACCCGACGCGATGGCGGGCGCTCGCCGGCGTGGTCGTCAACCCGAGCACCGGCGAGGTCTTCGAGGCGAGCGCAGGCGGCGGGGCCCGGCTCGACGGACGACGGTTGACGGTGAACACGGATGTCCCGCTCAGCCATGCCCTCGTCGGCACCGGCTTCTCGTACTCGGCCGAGGCTCGTCGTGCGCAGGCCGAGGTGCTGCTCGAGCTGCTGCCGCTCGCGCGGGACATCCGTCGTATGGGGTCGGGGGCGCTCGACCTCTGCTCGGTCGCGGCCGGTCGCCTCGACGCGTACTACGAGCGCGGGCTGAACCCGTGGGATCACGCCGCCGGCGCATTGATCGCGCAGGAGGCCGGCGCGCGGGTCGGCGGACCGCGCGGGGGAGCCGTCACTGCCGAGCTCGTGCTGGCCGCGGCGCCGGCGCTGTACGAGGAGATCGCCGCGGCATTGCGACGCGCCGGAGTCGACGCCTGATCCGCAATCGCTGATCGCCGCGGATGCCGTGGACTTGCAGCGTTCTGACAGGTGGAAATCGTTGTTCGACATGGCATGCGCAGTCGAGACCGGGTAGTCTTTACCAACCTGTTATCCCGGCGTCACCGTCGAGATGCCCACCTCCCAGACCTGTTCGATCCCTACGAAGCCGAGAGTTTCCCCCCACGTGCTCGAGTCCCCCCTCGTGCCCGACGATTCCACGCCAGGCACCCAGGCCCTTTCGCGGCCCGAGCGACCCCTGACTCGTCGTGAACTCCGTGAGCGCGAGGCGGCCGTGACGGCTGCGGCGCAGCAGGCCGTGGCGATCGGGCAGCACGGAATGGCGGCGGCGCAGTCGGCATCGGTTGCGCAGGCGGCGCCGGTTGCGGCGGATGCCTCGTGGCAGGCGCTCGTGACTCCTGCGGTTGCGTCCGCTCCCGCGTACACGCAGGCTGCCGCCCAAGCGCCGGCCTACGCGCCCGCAGCGGTGTTCACCCCGGCACCCGCGCCCGCTCCGATGGCTGCGGCTGCTCCGGTGTTCACCCCGGCCCCAGTCGCACAAGCGGCCGCTCCTGCCTCGGCGTCTCCCGCGGCTCCGTGGTATCCCGACCAGACTCCGGCGCCGGTCGCGACCGGCGGGCTGCGGCCCAGGCGCTCGGCTCCCGAGGCTCCGCAGTTGCCGGCTCCGTCGGGTCTCCTCGAACATCCGGCCCCCTCCGAACACTCGTCTGACGCAGTCTCAGTCGCATCCGCACTCGCGACAACTCCCGCAACATCCGCAACTCCCGCTCCGAAGCCCCAGGCCGAGCCGGTCGACCACTCGGTCGACAGGAACTCGGCCTTCGCCGTTTCGCGGGCGGACTCCGCTTCACGTGCGGTCCGTGATGCGCCGGCAGGGTCGACGTCCGAGCCGAGCATCGGATTCGACGCGCTCTTCGCCGGACTCGGAGACGAGACCGAGGCGGCCGAGCCCGTGGGGCGCCGCGCGGAGGCATCCGCTCGGTCGGCCCGCCCGTCGCGCGCCGAGCGCAAGGCCGAGAAGGCTGCGAAGGCGACGAAGGCCGGCAAGGCGACGAAGGCTGTGGCGGCCGAGCGGCCCGCACGTTCCGCCGCTCCGGTGCGGCCCCCGGTCGCGCCGATCCCGACGCCCGACGCCGGTGCTTCGGCGACCGACGACTTCGCCGCCGTGATCGCCGCCTCGGCGATGGCCCGCATGGCCGACAGCGCGCCCGTGCCGATCCCCGCGCCCGAGTCGCAGGAGTTCGCACCCACTTCGGTCTGGCAGCCCTCGACCGGCGTCGCCGCGGCCGAGCAGCGGCCGCGTCGTTCGCCCGGCGCCGACTTCGTCGGTGCACGGCGGTCGACCGGGCGCGACGCATCGGGCTCCGACACAGCGGCCGCGACGCCCAGGCCGCCGGCCAAGCGACGGGTGAAGCGTGCCGGGCGGGTCGCCCGCATGTCGAGCGGCTTCGCGGCGATGAGCTTCGCGGCGCTGCTCGCGGTCACCACCTCGGTGCCCTCGCTCTCGCTGCTGTCGCCCGCCGACGTGCAGGCCATGGCGCTCGAGCGGGCGAACGTCGGCACCGAGCCCGGTCAGCAGGTCGAGATCAACGGAGGCGCCCTCGCGCAGACCGTGCAGCGCGACGGCTACGAGACGCAGACCATCGACGAGTACGCCCGCGCGGCCGGCATCCGGCCAGAGGCGACGTTCACGAACAACCCGTCGGGCACGATCCAGTGGCCGTTCGCGGTCGGCGTGCACATCGGCGACCGCTTCGGCTACCGCGACTGCGCCGGCTGCTCGAGCGACCACGGCGGCCAGGACTTCAACCCGGGCCTCGGCGCCGAGATCCAGGCGATCGCCGACGGCGTCGTCGCGAACTCGACGGACTCCGGCGGATCGCTCGGCGTGGTCATGATGATCGATCACATGATCGACGGCGAGCTCGTCACGAGCGTCTACGCGCACATGGAGTACGAGTCGCGTCGCTTCGAGGTCGGCGACACGGTCAGCGTCGGCGACGTCATCGGCAACACCGGCGACACCGGCATGTCGACGGGGCCGCACCTGCACTTCGAGATCCGCCTCGGAGGCATGGACGGCACCAAGGTCGACCCGCTCGACTGGCTGTACGCGAACACCAACTGACGTGCGGCCGCACGTGCACGGCCGCACGGTCGATGACGAGACCCGTTGCGTGCACTACGCGACGGCGGTCGACATCATCGCGATCCGGTTCGCCTGCTGCGATCGCTACTACCCGTGCCACGCCTGCCATGAGGAGGCGGAGTCGCACCCGGTCGTGCGTCGGCCGCGCGCCGAATGGGACGCGCCCGGCATCCTCTGCGGTGCCTGCGGCACCGAGCTCTCCGTGAACGAGTACCGCGCCGGCGAGTCGTGCCCGAGCTGCGCCGCGGCCTTCAACCCGCGCTGCCGCCTGCACTGGGACCTCTACTTCGAGCAGTAGGCGCGTCGCGCGGCCGGAGCAGTCTCCGGCCGCACAGACGCCGCGCGGGTCGAACCGCTAGGCCGTGAGCCAGACCGTCGTGTCGGCGGGCAGTGCCCGACCCTCGAAGGGCTCGCTCGAGAGCAGCACCTCGCCTGCCGGCAGTTCGACGGATGCGTCGCCGGCATTGGCGATCACGACGACGTCGCCGTTGCGGAACGCGATGACGGACTCGGGGAAGCCGGGGAGCCACTCGAGCGCGCCCGCGCCGAGGTCGTGCGCGCGCCGCAGTGCAAGGGCGTCGCGGTAGAGCGAGAGCGTCGAGTCGGGGTCGCCCTGCTGCACGTCACGTGCGAGCTCGGCCCACTGCTCGGGCTGGGGGAGCCACGAGGCATCCGTCGGGCCGAAGCCGTACGAGGGTGCCGTCGACTCCCAGGGCAGCGGTACGCGGCATCCGTCGCGCCCGTAGCGCTCACCGCTCGTGCGGAACCACGTCGGGTCCTGGCGGGCGTCGTCGGGCACGTCGATGACCTCGGGCAGGCCGAGCTCCTCGCCCTGGTAGAGGTAGACCGAACCGGGCAGCGCGAGCATGAGCGCGGTCGCGGCGCGAGCGCGGCGGAGGCCGGGCTCGTACTCGGGCAGGCCCTTCGAGCGCGGCCCGAGGCCGTGACCCTGGGGGTTCGCCTCGGTGACCGAGAGCCGGGTCGCGTGGCGCACGACGTCATGGTTCGAGAGCACCCAGGTCGAGGGTGCGCCGACCGCGGCGAACGCGGCGAGCGAGTCGTCGATGACGCTGCGCAGGGCGTCGGCGTTCCACGGCGTCTCGAGGTAGGCGAAGTTGAACGCCTGGTGCATCTCGTCGGGGCGCACCCAGTTCGCGAGCCGCGAGAGCGGGTCGACCCATGCCTCGGCTGCGAGGATGCGGTCGTCGGGGTACTCGTCGAGCAGCGTCCGCCAGTCGCGGTAGATCTCGTGCACGCCGTCCTGGCCCCAGTACGGCGCACTGTCGCCGGGTTCTGCCGAGATCTCGGGCTCGAGCGGCATGCCGGATGTCGCAGCACCGCCCATGCTGCCGCCCTCTGCCGGGGGAGTGAAGTCGGGCAGGCCGTCGGCCTTGATCATGCCGTGGGCGACGTCGACGCGGAAGCCGTCGACACCGCGGTCGAGCCAGAAGCGCAGGATGTTGCGGAACTCCTCGCGCACCTCGTCGTTCGTCCAGTCGAAGTCGGGCTGCGAGCTGTCGAAGAGGTGCAGGTACCACTGCCCGGGCGTGCCGTCGGCTTCGACGATGCGGGTCCATGCCGGCCCGCCGAAGACGGACTCCCAGTTGTTGGGCGCCTCGGCGCCGTCGGCCCCGCGGCCGTCGCGGAACAGGTAGCGGGCGCGCTCGGCGCTGCCGGGCGCTGCGGCGAGCGCCGCCTGGAACCACTCGTGCGCGTCGGAGGAGTGGTTCGGCACGAGGTCGACGATGACGCGGATGCCGCGGGCGTGCGCCTCGGCGACCATCGCGTCGAAGTCGGCGAGGGTGCCGAAGAGCGGGTCGACGTCGCAGTAGTCGGCGACGTCGTAGCCGGCGTCCCGCTGGGGCGAGGTGTAGAAGGGGGAGAGCCAGATCGCGTCGATGCCGAGCTCCTGCAGCGCACCGAGGCGCGAGGTGATGCCGGCGAGGTCGCCCATGCCGTCGCCGTTCGCGTCGGCGAACGACCGGGGGTAGATCTGGTAGATCGCGGCGGTGCGCCACCATTCGGAAGTCATGCGGAAACTGTACGTCATCCCGATACATGATGGAAACGCTTGCAGTTCGCACACGTCACGCGATGGTTACGAACCGGTATCAATGCGCGCTGCCCGGTTTGGTAATGAGACGGTGGCAAGGTATACCTGTAATCGCTTGCACCAAGCGAGCACTCCATACGGAAGAACGGCCTTTCGGGCGCGGTGCCCCGTTTCACAGCGGAACGGGGAGACTCATCCAGGCGAAGGCGCCGATCTCACGCACACTGAGAAGGGCACACCAATGAGGGTGAACAAGAAGAGCCTCCTCGCCGCCGGAGCCGTCGCAGTCATCGCGACCCTCGGTCTCGCGAGCTGCGCAGGCGGCGACAGCGGCTCCGAAGGCGAGGCCTCGTCGAGCGGCACGCTGACCGTCTGGGTCGACGCCGAGCGTGTCGACGCGCTGCAGGCAGCTGCCGACGCCTACTCCGAGGAGAAGGGCGTCAAGGTCGAGCTCGTCGGCAAGGACAACGCCGACATCAAGGACGACTTCATCCAGCAGGTTCCGACCGGCAAGGGCCCCGACATCACCATGGGCGCCCACGACTGGCTCGGCGAGCTCTCGACCAACGGCGTCGTCGCCCCGATCGAGCTCGGCGACTCCGCTGCCGACTACCTCCCCGTCGCGATCGACGCGTCGACCTACGAGGGCACGACCTACATGCTCCCCTACGCGGTGGAGAACATCGCGGTGCTCCGCAACGCCGACCTCGTTCCCGAGGCCGCCACGAGCTTCGACGACATGATCGCCAAGGGCCAGGCCGCCGGCCTCACCCACCCGTTCGTCGTGGAGCAGGGTGCAGAGGGCAACCCCTACCACCTGTACCCCTTCCAGACCGCGTTCGGTGCTCCCGTCTTCGGCACCACCGACGAGGGCTACGACCCGACCGACCTGCAGATCGGCAACGCGGGCGGCGAGCAGTTCGCCACGTGGCTCGGCAGCCAGGGCAAGAACGGCACCGGCGTCTTCAACACCGACATCGACGGTGACATCGCCAAGCAGGCCTTCATCGACGGCACCGCGGCCTTCTGGCTGACCGGCCCGTGGAACGTCGGCGCAGCGACCGACGCCGGCATCAACGTCGCGATCGACACCGTGCCGAGCCCGACCGCCGAGGTCGCTTCGCCGTTCGCCGGTGTCAAGGGCTTCTTCGTCTCGTCCGAGTCGAAGAACAAGGTCGCCGCGAACGACTTCCTCGTCAACTACATCGGCACCGAAGACGTTCAGCTCGAGCTCTTCAAGGCCGGCAACGTGCTCCCCGCCCTCTCGGCTGCCGCTGAGACCGCGTCGAGCGACCCGATCGTCGCCGGCTTCGCAGCCGTCGGCGCCGAGGCCGTGCCGATGCCCGCGATCCCCGCGATGGGCGCCGTGTGGCAGTACTGGGGCATCGCCGAGGCCGACATCATCAACGGTGCCGACCCGGTCACGACGTGGCAGAAGCTTGCCGCCGACGTGCAGGCCGCGATCAGCAAGTAACGACTGAGCAGCTCCGGGCCGGATGCCGCAACGGCATCCGGCCCGGAGCACTCACGTTCGACGAGAAGAGCGAGCAGGATGAGCACCACGATCGACGACGAGGTCACGGCGGAGACGCCGCAGCAGCAGCCGACGAAGAAGCAGCGGCGTGCCGCGAACATCGCCGACGCGGCATCCGGTGGGCTGAAGATGCTCCTCGTGAAGCTGCTGATGCTCGGCCTCGTCGACGCGATCGCGATCTACGCGGTCATCATCCTCGCGAGCGCCGAGCAGTGGCTCGTCGCGGCGATCGTCGCGGTCGTCGCGGTGATCGTCAACTGGATCTACTTCTCGCGGCGCAAGCTCCCCGCGAAGTACCTCACGCCCGGCGTGATCTTCCTCGTCGTCTTCCAGGTGTTCGTGCTCGTCTACACGGGCTACATCGCCTTCACGAACTACGGCACGGGCCACAACGGCTCGAAGGAGCAGGCGGTCTCGTCGCTCATGGCCTCGTCGCTCCAGCGCGTCGAGGACTCGCCCACCTACCCCGTCACCGTCGTCGACCAGGGCGGCACGCTCGGCCTGCTCGTGACGGACCCCGACGGCGAGGCGCTGCTCGGCACCAACGACGAGCCGCTCGCGCCCGTCGACGCCGAGATGGACGGCGACAAGGCCGTCGCCGTCGACGGCTGGACGACCCTGCAGTTCGGCGACGTGGTCACCCGCACCGACGAGATCACGGCCCTCGCCGTGCCGTTCTCCGACGACCCGAACGACGGTGCGCTGCGCACCCCCGACGGCTCGAGCGCCTACCTCTACCTCTCGAACCTCGAGTACGACGAGTCCGCCGGCACGATGACGAACCTCGACACCGGCACCGTCTACTCCGACATCGGCACCGGCGCCTTCACCTCCGACAGCGGCGAGGAGCTGCTGCCGGGCTGGCAGATCGTCGTCGGCTTCGACAACTTCGTGCGCGCCGTCACCGACGAGCGGCTCGCCGGCCCGCTCGTCTACGTCACGCTCTGGACCTTCGCGTTCGCGCTCATCTCGGTCGCGTCGACGTTCTTCCTCGGCCTCTTCCTCGCGATCGTCTTCAACGACATGCGCATGAAGGGTCGCAAGTACTACCGCGTGCTGATGATCCTCCCGTACGCGGTGCCGTCGTTCCTCTCGGCGCTGATCTGGGCCGGCATGATGAACGAGAGCTTCGGCTTCATCAACCAGGTGCTGTTCGGCGGGGCATCCATTCCCTGGCTGACCGACCCGGTGCTCGCCAAGTTCTCGGTGCTGCTCGTGAACCTGTGGCTCGGCTTCCCGTACATGTTCCTCGTGTGCACCGGCGCCCTGCAGTCGATTCCCGAAGAGCTGCAGGAGGCAGCCACGGTCGACGGCGCGAAGCCGTGGGCGGTGTTCCGGCTCATCAAGCTGCCGCTGCTGCTCGTGTCGGTCGCGCCGCTGCTCATCGCCTCGTTCGCGTTCAACTTCAACAACTTCAACGTGATCTACATGCTCACCGACGGCGGGCCGAGGGACTCGAACGCCCCGATCCCCGTCGGGTTCACCGACATCCTGATCTCGATGGTCTACAAGGTGGCGTTCACCGGGCAGACGCGCGACTACGGCCTCGCGAGCGCCTACTCGATCATCATCTTCATCATCGTGGCCGTGATCTCGGTCATCGCCTTCCGCCGCACCAAGTCCCTCGAGGAGCTGAACTGATGGCCGCCCAGCAGCCCGTTCCCGGAACCCAGACCGGCCTCGTCATCGGCGAGGCGGAGGAGTTCGCGGATGCCTCGACGCGCGCGAGCGTCTCGATCGCGCGCGACGGCCGTGGCGGCGGTGCCGGCCGCGAGCTTCCGCGCAAGCCGTTCAACCTGCGTCGCTGGTTCGCCGCGACCGGGTGGCGCCACGTCGTCGGCGTGGTGATGGTGGCCTTCTCGCTGTTCCCGATCGTCTTCGTGATCTCGTCGTCGCTGAACCCGCACGGCACGCTCACCGGCTCGAACGCGCTGTTCTCGGCGATCGGCCTCGAGAGCTACGTGCGCATCCTCACCGACCCGCAGGTGCCGTTCCTCACCTGGTTCGGCAACACGCTCATGATCGCCGGCATCACGGCCGTGCTGACCGTCTTCCTCGGGGCGCTCGCGGCGTATTCCTTCTCGCGCATGCGCTTCACGGGCCGTCGTTTCGGCCTGATTTCGATCGTCGTCGTGCAGATGTTCCCGCAGCTGCTCGCGGTCGTCGCGATCTTCCTGCTCATGAGCGCGATCGGCGACTGGTTCCCCGCGATCGGCCTGAACACCCACATCGGCCTGATCATGGTCTACCTGGGCGGCGCGCTCGGCGTGAACACGTACCTCATGTACGGCTTCTTCAACACGGTGCCGGCGTCGATCGACGAGGCCGCGAAGATCGACGGGGCGGGTCACGCCCGCATCTTCTTCACGATCATCCTGCGGCTCGTGGCGCCGATCCTCGCGGTCGTGGCGCTGCTGTCGTTCATCGCCTCGGTGAACGAGTTCGTGGTCGCCTCCGTGCTGCTCATCGACACCGACAAGCAGACGCTCGCGGTGGGTCTCACGAAGCTCGTCTCGAACCCGCGCTACGCCGACTGGAGCGCCTTCTCGGCCGGTGCCGTCATCGCGGCGCTGCCGGTGGTCGCCCTCTTCCTCTTCCTGCAGAAGTACATCGTCGGCGGGCTGACCGCCGGCGCCGTGAAGTAACCGCCGGCCACCCGGGCGGCGCAGCGACGACACCGGCGCGTCACACGCAGGTGGAAAGGTGATGGCATGACCCCGCCGACCCCTCTGGTCCAGAACGCCCCGCCGGCTCCGCATCACGACGGGTCACCGCTGCACGTCTCGACGCAGGCGCCCGCGCTCGGCGAGACGGTGCGGGTGCGCCTGCGCGTGCCCGAGTCGTTCGGGCCGCTCTCGTGGGTCGGCACCCGGTCGAACCCGAACCGGGAGCCGCGGTTCGACGAGGCATCCGTCGTCGGGGCCGCCGACGGCTGGCAGTGGTGGCAGGCGGCCGTCGAGGTCGAGAACCCCGTGCACGGCTACCGCTGGCTGCTCGTCGGCGCCGACGGTCGGCAGCACTGGCTGAACCAGCTCGGCCTGTCGACGGTCGAGACCCGCGACCACGACGACTTCCGGCTCGTCGCGCACGAGCCCGCACCCGAGTGGGCGGCGTCGAGCGTGATGTACCAGGTGTTCCCCGATCGCTTCGCGAAGTCGGATGTCGCGCCCTTCGACAGGCTCCGAGAGCAGGGGGAGCTGCCCGGGTGGGCGATCGCCGCCGACTGGGGCGACCCGGTCGACCCCGTGTACCCGGGGCGCTCGAAGCAGCTGTTCGGCGGCGACCTCGACGGCGTGCGCGAGCAGCTCGACCACCTCGCGTCGCTCGGCGTCGACCTGCTCTACCTGACGCCGGTCTTCCCGGCCCGCTCGAACCACCGCTACGACGCCACGACCTTCGACCTCGTCGACCCGCTGCTCGGCGGCGACGAGGCGCTCGTGCGGCTCGTCGAGGCGGCGCACGCCCGCGGCATCCGCGTCATCGGCGACCTCACCTCGAACCACTCGGGCGATGCGCACGAGTGGTTCCGCGCGGCGCAGGCGGATGCCGAAGCGCCCGAGCGCGAGTTCTACTTCTTCCACCCTTCGACAGGCTCAGGGAGCACAGAAGGATACGAGTCGTGGCTCGGCGTGCCGAGCCTGCCGAAGTTCGACTGGAGCTCGGCCGAGCTGCGCCGGCGCTTCATCGAAGGGCCCGACTCGGTCGTCGCGCGGTTCCTGGGCGCGCCGTTCCACCTCGACGGGTGGCGCATCGACGTCGCCAACATGACGGGCCGGCTCGGCTCGGCCGACCTCAACGAGTCGGTGCGGCGAACGATCCGCCGCACGATGCTCGAGGCGAAGCCCGACACGCTGCTGCTGGGGGAGTCCACCAACGACGCCGCGAGCGACTTCCAGGGCGACGCGTGGCACGGGGCGATGACGTACACCCCGTTCACGCGGCCGCTGTGGAGTTGGCTGCTCGAACCCGGCAGCCCGGCCGGCGGTGGCCTCGGCTTCGCCCTGCAGCGGGTGCCGACGTTCACGGGCGGTGACTTCCACGCTGCGCACGCGCGGTTCGCGGCGGGATTCCCGTGGCGCACGCGCCTCGCGACCATGAACGCGCTCGACACCCACGACACCCCGCGTTTCGCGACGCACGCGCGCCCCGGCTCGCTGCCCGCCGCGCTCGGGCTCGCGGTGACCCTGCCCGGCATCCCGGTCGTCTGGGCCGGCGACGAGTTCGGCCTGACCGGCGTCGACGGCGAGGCCTCGCGCACGCCCATGCCGTGGGGGAGCGAGAGCTCGCCCGAGGTGGCACCCGTGCTCGAGACTTATCGGCAGTTGCTGCGGCTGCGCCGCGAGCACCCGGTGCTCGCGACCGGCGGCATCCGCTGGCTCGCGGTCGGCGACGATGCCGTGGCCTTCGTGCGCGAGTCGGCCGAGGAGTCCGTGCTCGTGTTCGCCGCGCGGTCGGCCGCGACGCTCGAGTTCGAGGCGGCATCACTGGCGGGTGCGGATGCCGCGGCGCCGGTGTACGGGCAGGCTCGACTCGAGGCATCCGACAGTCGGGTGACGCTCTCGGCCGACGGCCCGGCGTTCGCGGTCTGGTCGGTCGGCGGGGTCAGAGCGCCCCGCTGGTGACGTCGGGTCGTCCCTGCGTGATCAGCCGCAGTACTCGCTCGGCGGGACGGCTCCCTCGACGACCGAGATCGTCGTGATCGGTGCGGTCGGGCCGACATCGAGGCCTTCAGTCGTGAAGCTGATCCAGCCGGGCGTGCCTTCGAGCGTGTAGCGATCCGCGTACCGCTGGGTGAGCTCGAGGCCCGGGTACGCGCTCGTCGCCTCGGTCACCGTCGAGCCGACGCGAATGCCTCCGGCGGTGGCGGGCTGCGTCGAGCCGGAGAGCGTCACCTCCGCGAGTCCGCCGTCGTCGGCCGCGACGAGGATGATCGTCGGGCTGGACGCGGTCTCGGAGCCGAGGAACCGGACCGCCGGGTTGGGGCAGGTCTCCACGGTGTAGTCGGGCACCAATGCGACCGCCGCGTCGAGCGGCATGCCGAGCTCGAACGGACCGATGCCGTCGGCATCGATCAACCAGGTCGACGGGTCGGCCGGGTCGGCCTCGACCGGCGCGGGTGTCGGCGTCGGTGCCGGCGACGGCTCGGCCGTGACCACGGGCGTGCTCGGCTCGCCGGCGTCGGCCGGGGAGCCGGTGCAACCTGCGAGAACGGTGACCGCGATCGCGGCGAGAGCCAGCATGGACAGTGAGCGCATGCGCAGCAAGATAGCAGTCGGCGGGAGGACTGCACATGCTCCATTTGGAGCGAAGACGGGCTGGTCGCTCGTGGAGGTCGCCGTGGTTCGAAGCAGGGCTCTCGAGGTGATATCCTCGTACGGTTGCCAAGTGCGGCAACGCGCCCCGATAGCTCAGTGGTAGAGCACTTCCATGGTAAGGAAGGGGTCGTCAGTTCAATCCTGACTCGGGGCTCTGGTTTTCTTCGGTTCGGCCGTTCGGCTGGGCGGGGAAGCCTACCCGGCGGGGTAGCTCAGGTGGTTAGAGCACACGGCTCATAATCGTGGTGTCGCGGGTTCGAGTCCCGCCCTCGCTACAACATCAGGACTCTGCGCATCGCGGGTTCACTTCTTCTGGTTCGGAAATCCCTCTCCGGCCGATCTGACCGCATCATGACCACATTCGTCGTGCATCTATGCTGATTCAGCGGATGCCTCGCGGCGGCAGTGCATAAGGAATTCCGGCAAGAGGATCCGGGGCCGAGCCAGTTCACCTAAGCGCGGCTAGGGTTGTCGCCTGCCGTGAGCCGATACGCGACGACCCCTGCGCGTCGGTAGCGCGACCATCCGTCGCCATCTGGTGCGTCCCACTGGAGACTGCGGCCTGCCCTGTTCAGCCGGTCGTGCTCATCGTTCGTGACCCAGCACTTCTGGAGGAGCTGGTCGAAGATTGAGATGAGGTGTTGTGGAGAACTAGCAGGGCCACCGGCGATCGGGGCATTGTGGGTGTTCGATCTGGGGTCGGCCTGGCTTGGATCGACAATCTCGATGACGATCCGTTTGAACGGGATCACATGCTCCACAACCCGTTCACCACGCGGTAACCGCATCGCATCTTGGGTCGCGAACGTGACGTCGTGAGCTGTATCCAGCCCATGAAGAATCTGACGGAGACGACTCGGGTAGCCTCCCGATCCTTTCGACCACAACCGACCGCCTGAGGCAAGGAGCGGACGGACTTCCGCTTGGATGAGGTCAAAGGCCTCAGTGGCGATCCGCATGCGGCGCTCATCGTCCCGCGTACCGTTCATTGCTCGATCCTCGCACCAGATCGGCGCACAGTCCCCTCAATGTGCGGTGACCGCATTCGGATCCCTGGGACCGGGTATGCGATCGGTTGCTCAGCGGTCGATGCCGTCTGGTTCGGCCGATCGGTGCCTGCTCAGCCGCCGTTCTTCTTCTTGTGCTGCACCTGCAACCCGCCGCCAGGTCGGGTCGTGACGACGAAGAGCTCCGTCGCCCGAACCAGGTCGGAGAGCTTCGCGTAGCCCCAGTTTCGTGAGTCGAAGTCGGGATGCTGCTTCCGCATCAGCGAGCCCACGGCGGAGAGATTCGCCCATCCGTCCTCTCCCGAGGCGGTGGTGACACTCTTCCGCAGGCCGGAAACGAGCTTCCCGTCGCCGCGCAACTGCGGCGATGGAACCCGTTTGAGCAGCGCTGAGGTGCTCTCCGCTGCCGGTTCATCGAGCACGTCGAGGTAAGTGAACTGATCGCAGGCGTTCCGGAAGGCCTCGGGCGTCTTCCGCTCTCCGAACCCGTAGACGGTGACGCCCTCTTCGCGAATGCGCGACGCGAGGCGGGTGAAGTCGCTGTCGGACGGCACGATGCAGAAGCCGTGGAACCGACGTGTGTAGAGCAGGTCCATGGCGTCGATGATCAGCGCGCTGTCGGTCGCGTTCTTGCCGACCGTGTTGGCGAACTGCTGCATCGGCTGGATCACGTGCTCGCTGGCGACAGGCTTCCAGCTGCTCAGGTTCGGCTTGGTCCAGTCACCGTAGACCCGCTTGACCGAGGCCGTGCCGAAACGAGCGACCTCCGTGAGGATCGCACCGATCTTCGACGGCGGCACGTTGTCGGCGTCGACGAGCACGGCGAGGAGGTCATTCGGCTGCGGCATGCGACCAGCATGCCAGCCGGTGTCCGGCCTCCGCTCCCGCCTGTTGAGGGGCCTTCCGGCTCGTCAGCGGGTGGGAGCCAGGCTGCTGGGCGCCACTGAAAGCGGCGCATCGAGCAGGTTGTCGCGAGCCAACCACTCGGGGAGCATCGCTGAGACGATCGCTCCCGTCCCGTCGATGTCCGCGCCGGTCTGCAGGTCCTCATGCAGCAGTGAGAGGATCCCGCCGACGAGGAATCGCGCTCCTCGTTCGACGTCGAACCCGGCGGGCATGGCCGGTGATCGTTCGATCGCGGTGGTGACGTGCGTCACCAGCGCGGCATGAAGCTCTGCGAGCGCGGGCATCTGCTCATCGGAGACCAGCACTGCGACACACAGATCTCGATGCGCGGCGAGATGGTCGAAGAGGTCTTGGAAACTCGCCGCCGCCGGTGCGCCCGGCGCCCCGGGATCTCGTTCGTCGTCGATCGGGTCGAAGGAATCGAGGATCGAACGAAGGGCGGCGACGCCCACTTCCTCGATGCCAGCGAAGTGGGTGTAGAACGAACTCCTGCTCACGCCCGCCGTGCGCACGAGGTCGGCGACCGTGGGTGAACCCGATGAGGCGAGCAGCTGTTCGTATGCGGCGAGCAACTGGCTTCGCGTTCGCATCGACCTCGGGTCGGTCGGGTCGCCTTCCCGCATGAATGCCGCGGGGGGAATTCCTGTCAGGCCCATCGATCCACCTCCTCAGCATGAGGGTAGCGGAAGACAATCGGACAGATGTCCGTTAGTGTGTTCGCAACCGCCCCCGATGAAAGGACGTCGAGATGTCAACGATGATGCTCGATCCACAGATCGCCGCAATGTACCGGGCCATGGCCGAGAACCTCCAGTCCCTCGGAGACTTCAGCCCTCCGGCGCGTGGTGACGTGCACGCGCTGCGCGCAATGATCGACGGAGCGATGCCCGCGTGCCCCGCGCCTCCGTCGACCGGCGTCTCCGTGCGGCAGCACGTGGTCGCCTCCTCGCAGCAGGGCCGGTTCGAACTGCGCTGGTACGAGCCCGAGACCTCGCAGGATGACGAGCTGCGGCCCGCAGTCGTGTACCTGCACGGCGGAGGCATGGTCGCCGGAAAAGCGGAGTACTACGACGGCCTCGTCCGGTACTACGTGGAGCAGACGCGCGTGCCCTTCGCCTCGGTCGACTACCGACTGGCGCCCGAGAACCCGGGAACGGGCATGGCCACCGACGCCGTCGACGCCATCGCCTGGCTCATCGAGCACGCCGACGAGTTCGGAATCGACCCGCAGCGAATCGCCGTGATGGGCGACAGCGGCGGAGGCGGCGTGGCCGCCGGAGCAGCGATCCTCGCTCGGGACCGAGGCATCGCACTCGCACGACAGCTCCTCATCTACCCGATGCTCGACGACCGCACCACGGTGCCCGACCCGAACATCGCCCCCTACGCCGCCTGGGACTGGGACTCGAACTGGACCTGCTGGAGCGCCGTGCTCGGAGCCGGAATCGGTGGCGACAGCGTGTCGCCGATCGCGGCTCCCGCGCGGCTCACCGAGTTCGGCGGCCTGCCACCGGCATACATCGAGGTCGGCGACCTCGACATCTTCCGGGACGAATCGATCAGCTACGCCCAACGCCTGCACGCGGCGGGCATCTCGTGCGAGCTCCACGTCCTTCCCGGCGTCACCCATGGGCACGACCGCGTGAGTGTGGAGATCGACGTGTCGCGTCGCACGCTCGCGGCGCGATGCCGCGTGCTCGCGGCGCTGTAGCCCACCACCACCTCGCACCATCGAAGGAGACACGACACACGTGCGCAGAACATACGCGATCACCGGCTCGGCGTCGGCACGTGACCGGTCAGGTCATCTTCCTCGATGGCGGGGCGACGCCACGGTGCGAGGCGACCGCATCTTCTGACCGGCTGACGACCAGCCTCACAACTCCGCCCCCGCCCGCCTGTCACTCGCCTGCCCGGCGGGCGGGGGCTGGGGATCATCGTTCCCATGGGCTCTCATCGCCGAGCATCCCTCCGGAGGATGACGTTGCGTTCCGAACGTCGCCCTTCCGCCCGATGCTGCCGGCCGACTCCGGTCGAGATCATGAGATGCGCGCCATGGGTGCACGGCTCTGCCGTTCTCTTGCCCGGGGCGGCGCGACCAGCACCTCGCATTCCGCAGCTCGAAGGAACCATGTTCACGAATCTCTCCGACCGCACGAGCTCGATCGTCTTCGTCATCCTCGTGGTCGGCATCGCCGGCGCCACGGCCTCCTTCGCGGGCGGCCTCGTCCTCGCCGTCTCCCCGCTGCTCGTGACCGCATTGATGATGTTCGTCGTCACACGGGACGGATACCGTGCCGAGGGCTGGCGTCGGTTGGGGATCACCCGCCTCGGCCTGCGCTGGTGGCCGGTGACGCTCGCAGCGACCGTCGGCGTCTCGGTCGCGGCAGCCGGCATGACGGTCCTCCTCGGCTTCTCGCACCTCGGCGCGCCCACGCCGGCAGCCTGGCAGGACCTCCTGTCGCTGTGCATCGCGGGGCCGATCCTCGCCTTCGCCGAGGAGATCGGCTGGCGAGGCTACCTGCAACCGCGGGTCATGCCGTGGCTCGGTGAGAAGTGGACCTACCTCGCCATCGGCGTGGTGTGGGTGGTCTGGCATCTCATGTACATCCTGCTCACGCCCTTCTCCCACTCGGAGGGCGGCCGAGGGATCGTCCTCGCGCTGTTCTCCGCGACGGTCATCGCCTTCTCCTTCCTGTTCGGCCGGCTCCGAACCCTGTCCGGCAGCGTCTGGCCGGCCGTACTCGGCCACTTCGCGCACAACGCGACGTTCGCCTGGCTCGCCTCCGCCATCGTGCTCACCGATCAGCCGGTGCTCGTGAACGAGTACCTGGCCGGCGACACCGGACTCTTCGTCCTGCTCGGCACCGTCGCCTCCGTCGTGGCCATCGCGGCAGCGACGAGGCGAATGCGCACACCGGTCAGCGCGAGCGCTCCACAGAACGTGAGCGCACGGGAGAACTCGACTGACGGCCCGTCACAACCGCGCGAGGCCGCTGCCGATGATGAACACGCCGACCATCAGCATGATGAGCGCGGTCACCACACGGTTGTTGCGGGTGAGCCACTCCTTCATCTTGAGCAGCCTCGGCTGCATGCCCTTCGCATCGATGAGCGTCGCGATGACCGGCACCGCCACGGTCGATGCGCCGATGAGCGTGTAGAGGAGGATCACGATCGCCGCCTCGGAGCCCGAGAGTCCGGCGCCGCGAATGGCAAGGCCCGCAGCGAGCGCGAGCAGGATCTCCTTGGGGCGGATGTTCAGCGCCACACCCAGCCCGAAGGCGCTCCACGGCCCGATCGACTCCATCTTGCCGAGCCAGGCGGGCATGCTCGCGACAGGATCCTTGCGGGCTCGTCGCCAGGAGATGATCCCGATGACGATGAGCCCGGTGCCGACGATCATCTCGCCGACACCGACCGCCACATCGGGCTGTCGCGCGGAACGGGGCGTGGGCACCGCCTGCGTCGAGACCGTGCAGATGAAGACCAGCGCCGCCATGCCCAGCACCCAGCCGATGAGGTACGGCAAGGCCGACCCGCGCTTCGGCGACAGCAGGATCACGATCGTCGCCATGAGGGGCACCGAGCTGAGCGCGACCGCCAGCGCGATCGGAAGGATGTGCCCTATCGCCTGCAGCATTCCGCTGCACCCCCTGACTGGTGCCAGTACTCCCGACCGCACTCCCGCGCACCGCGCGCCGCTGTCCACACGATAGCGGAGGCGGGCGCCCAGAGCCCGGAGGTCGCTGCCCCCGCCTCAGGCGGCGAACGCGTACGCGTCGACCTCGCGACCTCGCGCCACCAGCGCCGCCGAGGTCGGCCGGTCGTGGTCGAGATCGCGCGGGCAACCGCACCGCACCGACATCCTGCCCCCATCGACGGATGTCACGAACTCGACGTGCTCGACCGGATCCTGCTGCTTGCGTCTGCCCCACATGTTTCGGCCCCCTTCACCTGAGAGATGCAGGGCGCCCTGATTCATGACGCGGGTTCGGCCGCGCTTTCGGATGTCTCGCCCGACCGCTTCGCCAGCGCGCGCAGACGCAGCGCGAACGCCCCGCCGAGCACGAGGAACCCGGCCGCCGCGAGGAGCGCCCAGCGCGAGGCATCCGCCATGCCGTCGGCGAGTGCCTCGGCGACGGCGGGCCCGGCCGAGCCGAGCTGGCCGTCGGTGCCCTCGGCCCGAACCTGGGGGATCGTGCCGCCGGCCGATTCCTCAGTCGCGGAGACGATCTGCTCGGATGCCGCGGCGGGCACGCCCTCGACGGTGTCGACCTGGGCCGGCAGCGCGACGGCCATGCCCGCCGCGAGCACGGCGCCGATGATGGCGGTGCCGAGGGCCGAGCCGACCTGGCGCCCGGTGCTCTGCGTCGCCGAGCCCTGGCCCGACTCCTCGGGCGGGATGTCGGCGAGCACGGTGCCCGTGAGCTGCGCGGAGGCGAGGCCGAGGCCGAGGCCGTAGAGGGCGAGCACGCCGGCGAGCAGCCAGGCGTTCATCTCGGAGGAGAGCAGCAGGGCGGCGAACACGGCGCCGGCGACCTCGAGCGCGAGGCCGATCACGACGACCGTCGGTGCGCCGAACCGCTCGGCGACGTGGCGTGCCATGGCGCCGGAGACGAATGCACCGAGCCCCATGGCCGCGAGCACGAATCCGGCCGCGAGCGTCGACAGGCCGAGCGCGTTCACGATGAAGAGGGGGAGGACGAAGAGGATGCCGAACTCGCCGATCGCGACGCACATCGCGACGAGGTTGCCCCATGTGAACGTGGGCACCGAGAACAGGTGCACGTCGAGGATCGCCGACCGGCCGTTCCTCGCGCGATGCCGCTCCCAGAAGAAGAAGAGCACGAGGGCCGTGAGGCCGATCGCGATCGCCACCGGCACGGGGGAGATGGGCCACGAGGTCGGCCAGGTCCAGCCGAAGAGCTCGAACTGCTGCTTCGGCGCCCACCAGCCGAGCGAGCCGCCCTCGATGAGGCCGAACACGAGTGCGCCGAACCCGATCGCCGAGAGGAGCAGCCCGTCGACGTCGAGGCCCTTCGAGGTGATGACGGCGCGCGTCTCGGGCACCGTGAGGAAGGTGGCGACGAGGATGATCGCGCCGAACGGCAGGTTGACGAGGAAGATCCACTCCCAGCCGAACGACTGGGTGAGCCAGCCGCCGAGCAGGGGGCCGAGTGCGGCGACACCGGAGATGACCGCGCCCCAGACGCCGAAGGCGACCGCGCGGTCGCGACCGCGGAACGTGGCGTTGACCGTCGACAGCGTCGTCGGGAGGATGAACGCGCCGCCGATGCCCTGTACGAACCGGGCGAGGATGAGCGAGGTGCCGCCGGTGGCGAGCGCCGCCAGCATGCTGCCGGCCAGGAAGACCAGGATCCCGGCCACCATTGCGCGGCGTCGACCGAGGCGATCGCCGAGACGCCCGGCGGTCAGCAGCAGCGCGGCGAAGATCACCGAGTAGATGCCGTTCACCCACTGCGCCTCGCTGAAGTCGAGCTTCAGGTCGGTGATGATCGTCGGCAGCGCGATGCCCACGATCGTGCCGTCGAGCACGATCATCGAGAGCGCAGCGGCGAGCACGCCGAGCCCCACCCAGCGCCGTACGCCGGTGTTTTCGGGCGCAGTGGCCGTGTCGTTCATGTCTTCGTCCCCCCGTGGGTCACCTCGTCGGTTCCCACCGTATGCCCAGCGAAACCCCGTGCCTATGCGACATTCGATTGACGCCCGAAGCGGCGGACCTGCGTTCTCCCAGCTCTACGGACTACCCTGAAGCGTGACTGCTGACGAAGCTCCGGTCGAGGTGGAGGCTCCAGAAGAGCCCGCCGCGACGACATTCTCCGACCTCGGACTCGATGGCGCGGTCCTGAAAGCCCTCGCCGACGTCGGCTACGAGACCCCTTCCGCGATCCAGGCCGCGACGATTCCGTCGCTCCTCGCCGGGCGCGACGTGGTGGGCCTGGCCCAGACCGGCACCGGCAAGACGGCCGCGTTCGCGCTGCCGATCCTCTCGCGCCTCGACCTCTCCCAGAAGACCCCTCAGGCCCTCGTGCTCGCCCCGACCCGCGAGCTCGCGCTGCAGGTCTGCGAGGCGTTCGAGAAGTACGCCTCGCACCTCAAGGGCGTGCACATCCTGCCCGTCTACGGCGGTCAGGGCTACGGCGTGCAGCTCTCGGCGCTGCGTCGCGGCGTGCACATCGTCGTCGGCACCCCGGGTCGCATCATGGACCACCTCGACAAGGGCACCCTCGACCTCTCGGAGCTCAAGTACCTCGTGCTCGACGAGGCCGACGAGATGCTGAAGATGGGCTTCGCCGAAGACGTCGAGACGATCCTCGCCGACACTCCCGACACCAAGCAGGTCGCCCTGTTCTCGGCGACCATGCCCGCGGCGATCCGCCGCATGTCGAAGCAGTACCTGCACGACCCCGAAGAGATCACCGTCAAGACGAAGACGCAGACCTCGGCGAACATCAGCCAGCGCTACCTCATCGTCTCGTACCAGCAGAAGGTCGACGCCCTCACCCGCATCCTCGAGGTCGAGAACTTCGAGGGCATGATCGTCTTCGTGCGCACGAAGAGCGTCACCGAGGAGCTCGCCGAGAAGCTCCGCGCCCGCGGATACTCGGCCGCCGCGATCAACGGCGACATCGCCCAGGTGCAGCGCGAGCGCACGGTCAACCAGTTGAAGTCGGGCAAGCTCGACATCCTGGTGGCCACGGATGTCGCGGCGCGCGGCCTCGACGTCGAGCGCATCAGCCACGTGGTGAACTTCGACATCCCCACCGACAGCGAGCCCTACGTGCACCGCATCGGCCGCACGGGCCGCGCAGGCCGCACCGGCGACGCGATCAGCTTCGTCACGCCGCGCGAGCGGAGCCTGCTCGCCCGCATCGAGAAGGCCACGCGCCAGCCGATCGTGCAGATGCAGCTGCCGAGCGTCGACGACGTCAACGTCACGCGTCTCGCGCGCTTCGACGACCGCATCACCGCGGCGCTCGGCCAGAACGAGCGCATCGACGGCTTCCGCGACATCATCGCCCACTACGTGCGCAACCACGACGTGCCCGAGGCCGATGTCGCGGCCGCGCTCGCCGTCGTGGCGCAGGGCGAGGCGCCCCTCCTGCTCGAGCCCGAGGCGGCGCGCCGTGCCGAGCGCGAGTGGAGCGACCGTCCGCCCCGCGGTGACAAGCCCGAGCGCGGCGACCGTCGCGACCGTGACCGCGGCGACCGGTTCGACCGCGGCGGAGACCGCCCCGAGCGGCGCCAGCGACCGAGCAGCGGCCCCATGGCGACCTACCGCATCGCGGTCGGCAAGCGCCACAAGGTCGAGCCGCGCCAGATCGTCGGAGCGCTCGCGAACGAGGGTGGCCTCAGCCGCGAGGACTTCGGCTCCATCCAGATCCGTCCGGAGTTCTCGCTCGTCGAGCTGCCCGCGAACCTGCCCCGCGAGACCCTCGAGAAGCTCGACGGCACCCGCATCTCGGGCCGGCTCATCGAGCTGCGTCCCGACCGCGGCGGTCCGACGCGTCGCACGAACGACCGCGACCGCGGTGGCGATCGCAACCGAGGTGGCGACCGTGACCGCGGTGGCGATGGCGGAGGCGACGGCGACAAGCCGTTCCGGAAGCCGCGCCACTAAGGCGGGGACAGCGGATGGCGCTGCCGAAAGCCGGCTCGCAGAGCATCCGGGTGCGAAGCGGGCTGGCCGCGGCCGTCAGCCTCGCACTCGGCCTCGGCCTGCAGCTCCTCGATCGCACGCCCGTCATCGACGTGCTCGGCAGTGTCGTCTACATCGTGTTCATCGCCTGCGTGCTGCGCGCGATCTGGCCCGGGCTCGGCGCCGTGGCCGTCGCTGCGACGGCATTCGGGTTCGCGACGGCCGTCGAGCTGCTGCAGCTGACCGAGGCGCCGCAGCTCGTGGTCGACGCCTTCCCGCCGTCGCGCCTGTTGCTCGGCAGCGCGTTCGACCCGATCGACGTGTTCGCCTACGCGGGCGGCGCCGTGCTCGCGTACGTCGTGCTCGTCGTGTGGGTCGGCACGGAGCGCGTCGTCGCGTCGCCCGTCGCCGACGAATGACCGGTCTCGATTCGAACCGTGCGGGTTGGGTACCCTCGATGACGGACGACGTTCTCGAACGCCACGGACAGGAGGGTGACGATGTCGGAACACGACGAACCGGATGACGCCGCACGCCGCCCGAGCGGTCGACGGGCGGCGCCCGCTTCACGCGTCGGCACCATGCTCGAACCGGTGCTGCCGTACGTGGCGACCTCGATGGCATGGCTGACGCGCCACCGGTTGGGCGCGATGATCGCCGCCACCGGTCTGGCCGTCGTCGTCATGGGCGGAGCCGGCGTCGCGCTCATGCAGGCAGCAGGCGGGGGCGCGCCCGGCAATGAGGCGTCGACCTCGATCGAGGAGCCTCGACCGACCTCGACGACGCCGGCGGCGCCCAGCCCGTACGGCCCGGTGCTGCCGACGCCGGTGCCGCCGTCCGCGACTCCCACCGAGCCGCCGCCGTCGGTGGAGCCCGACGAGATCGTCGAGCCGCCGCTCGACGACGACGAGCAGGTGGAGCCGACGGCGACGCCCGAGCCGGCCGATGACCACCCGGGGCAGGGCAAGGGGCCGAAGAAGCCCCGCTGACGCCGTGGGTTCGCGACGGTGTCAGAGCCACCTCTTGTACTTGAAGACCGCGTACAGCCCGACGCCGAACAGCACCATCGCGGCGAGCGCGGCCGGGTACCCGAACTCCCAGTGGGTCTCGGGCATGTCATCGAAGTTCATGCCGTAGACCGTTCCGATGAGCGTCGGCGCGAAGATGATCGCCGCCCACGACGAGATCTTCTTGATCTCGTCGTTCTGCTTCAGGCTCGTGTCGGTCTGGCGGCGTGCCACGAGCGCCGAGTGCACGGTGAGGGCGTTGTCGAGGATGGCGCGGAACGAGCCGACCCGCTCGTTGATGCGGATCGCGTGGTCGAGCACGTCGCGGAGCGAACGCTGCAGTTCGACGTCGACGCGGTACTTCTCGGAGCCCCGGCGCAGCCATTCGAGCATCGCGGCGAGCGGCTGCACCGCGCGCTGGAAGTTGATGACCTCCCGCGAGAGCTCGTAGATGCGACGCGAGAGCGCGTCGTCGTCGCTGTCGCCGAAGAGCTGGTCCTCGATCTCGTCGATGTCGTTCTCGAGACCGGCGACGACCGGCTCGTACTCGTCGACGACCTCGTCGAGGATCGCGTAGAGCACGGCCTCGGGGCCCATGGCGAGCAGCTCGGGGCTCGACTCCATGCGCCGGCGCACGGCCGCGAGGTCGGGCGACTCCGCGTGGCGGATGGTGACGACGAAGTCGGGTCCGACGAAGAGGTGCAGCTCGCCGAACTCGACCGTCTCGAGTTCGTCGCGGTACCGGGCGGGCCGCAGCACGGCGAACAGGGTGTCGCCGTAGCGCTCGAGCTTCGAGCGCTGGTGACCGGTCAGCGCGTCTTCGACGGCGAGCGGGTGCAGGCCGAACTCGCGGGCGACCGAGGCGACTTCGCGCGGACTCGGCCGGTAGAGCCCGATCCACGCGAGGCCGTCATGGTCGTCCATGAGGCGGTAGGTGTCGTCGAGGTTCGTGGGCGTCTCGACGCGACGTCCGTCGACGTAGACGCCGTTGTCGACCAGAGGTGACATGAGCGATCCGTTCTCGCAGGGCGCGCGGGAGCGCGCCGGTTCGGCAGGTGAGCGGATGACGCCGCCGGCCGGGGTGCAGATCGGAACTCGTTCGCGCGTGTCGAGCAGACGCTCAGTGCGTGCGGGAACGGGGAGACGACGCAGCAGCGGTGGCGGCGCCGGTACTATGATCGGCCATCGCCCTCACCGCCTCTCGCATCAGGGGCCGCTCGCTGGCAGGCCCGACGGCAGAGTCTAGCCCACGCGACTGAAGCGTCGGGCGACGTGGTCGATCGTCGAGACGACGCTCGCGCCGGCCGACCGCACCGCGCGGGGGAGCGGGAGCCGCGAGGCCGCGGCCCGCGTCCGGCCGAACCGGCCGGTGCGCCGCACCTCCCTGCGGACCTCGGCGTGGTGCAGTTCCCGCGCCCAGATGCGGGTGACCCGGTCCTCGTCGAACCGGCTCGCGGTGCGCACGGCGGCGGCTCGCATGCGGGCGACGCGGCGGGGCGACATCCGCTGCAGTCGGACGATCGCGTCGGTCAGGCCGTCGACGTCGCCGGGCGGCACCAGGAAGCCGTTGCGCCCGTCGCGGATGAGGTCGGCGGGCCCGTAGGGGATGTCGTAGGCGATCGGCAGGCAACCGGCGGCCATCGCCTCCACGAGCACGAGCGGGAAGCCCTCCGAGTGCGAGGTCAGGAGGAGGAACGAGGCGTCGGGCAGATGCTGTCGCGCGTCGGGGTCGAAGCCGTGGAGCTCGACCGCCGCGGGGTCGGTGATGCGTCGTTCGAGCGCCGGCCGACTCTCGCCGTCGCCGTAGACATCGAGGTGCACGTCGATGCCGGCGCGCGCGTTGGCCGCCTGCGCGGCGGCGATCGCGTGCGAGACCCGCTTGCGCCGGGTGAGCGCGGCGAGCACGATGCCGCGGGCGGGGTCGCGGGGCGGCGACGGTCGCGGGCCGGCGCCCTCCGGTGCGAGCGGACGCGGGTTCGGGATCACGACGAGGCGGTCGTTCCTGCCGACGATCTGCTCGAGGTCGTGACGCTGCCGCAGCGAGAGCACCGCCACGAGGTCGAAGTCGTCGAGATGCTCGAGCACCTCGCGGCGCGAGCGCCTGATCGGGTGATCCTCGGTCGGCCCGGAGCGATGCGAGGCATGCACCACGTGCGCGGTGATCGCGTGCGCCCGACGATAGGTGCGCATGAACGGCGCCATCGTCTTGCTGTCGACGATCAGGTAGCTCGACTCGCCCGCGGTCAGCGCGTCGAGCCAGGCCCGGTACAGGGTCCAGAGGCGGCGCCAGGAGCGCACGGGGCGCCCATCGCGGTCGCACAGCACCACGGATCGCCCACCGAGCACGCCGCGCTCGCGGGTGTCGTGCCGGTCGCTGAGCAGCAGCGTGCCGTCATCGCGGTAGTGGTCGGTCTGCAGGGTGTTGCCCTCGGCGTCGAGCCGTGATCGGCTCATCACGCGGTCGCCGCGGAGCCGGGTCTCGGTCGCGTCCTCAGCCGCGAGCGGCGTGAACGTCTCGGGGTCGTGGCGGAGCGAACCACCGGGCAGCGGATGGCTCCGGAGCCAGTCGTAGAGGTTGACGATGCGCACTCCGGGCGCGAGCACGCCGCGCTCCCGCAGCATCCGTTCGACGTCCGGGGTGTCGGGCCGGGCGTCGAAGGTCAGCACGTCCACCTCGACCCCGGCGACGCGATGGAATGCCGCGGACCGTCGCAGCATCGCATCCGTCATGCCGCCGAAGGCGTCGGGGATCGACCAGGTGACGGCGAAGTGGCGGCCGTCGGGCAGCGCGATCCGAGTCATCCGCAACCCCCTGACCTGCGCGGGTCTGACATGTCCTCGAGCCTAGCCACGCGGACTTCGAGAGTCCTGAAGGTGCTCGGCCGCCGCGATCGGGCTTCAGCACAGGCCGCGTTCATGCGCCGTTCAGGCGGGCATGGTCGGCTAGTGTCCATGCCAGACGCCCGAGGTTGCGCGTCGACCACCGATCGATGGGACGAATCGTGACGACCCGTACGGCCGAGTACCCCAGGCCGGACCACTTCCTCCTCCACATCAGCGACACCCACGTGCTCGCCGGTGGCGGGAGGCTCTACGACCGGGTCGCGAGCGAGCGGCACCTGCAGACCCTCTTCGAGGAGTTCGAGGCATCCGGCGGCAGGCCAGAGGCGATCGTCTTCACCGGCGATCTCGCCGACAAGGGGGAGCCCGACGCGTACGACCGCATCCGGCGCATCGTCGACCCGGTCGCCGAGCGGCTCGGCGCCCAGGTGATCTGGGTCATGGGCAACCATGACGAGCGGGCGGCGTTCCGCCGCGGACTGCTCGGCGAGCACGGCGTGCACGCCGAGGGCGGGGTGCGGCCGGTCGACCGCGTCGACGACGTCAACGGGCTGCGCGTCATCACGCTCGACTCCACCGTGCCCGGTCGGCACCACGGCGAGATCGCGCCCGAGCAGCTCGACTGGCTCGCCGAGGAGCTCTCGATGCCCGCACCGCACGGCACGATCCTCGCGATGCACCACCCGCCGGTGCCGAGCGTGCTCGACCTCGCCGTCGCCGTCGAGCTGCGCGATCAGGGCGGGCTCGCCGAGGTGGTCGAGGGCAGCGACATCCGCTCGATCATCGCCGGTCACCTGCACTACTCGTCGACCGCGACGTTCGCGGGCGTGCCCGTCTCGGTGGCCTCGGCCAGCTGCTACACGCAGGACCTCAACGTGCCCGTCGGCGGCACCCGCGGTCGCGACGGCGCACGCGCCTTCAACCTCGTGCACGTGTATCCGACCACCGTGCTGCACTCGGTCGTGCCGCTCGGCTCGTACGCCGCGCTCGACTGGATCGACGCGGAGGAGAGCGCGCGGCGCCTCGCGGCTTCCGGCATCGCCATCGCGGATGCCGCGACCACGCCGGTGCCGAAGGATCCGCCGTTCACCATGCCCATCCCGGTGCTCGCGGGCTGACCTCCGCGGGTCCCTCCGCGCGTCCCTCCGCATGATCGGGGCGAACTGCCATACTCAGACGACTTCTCCCGACCGCTGCGGCCTGCACGCGCGCGAGGCGAGCAGACGACCTGGGGAGGTGGCGAATGAGCACGGAGCTCGCCGCGATCATCGGAGTGGTGCTGGTTCTGGCCGACTGGGCGATCCGCATCGCCGCGCTCATCATCGTGCCGCGGGGGCGCAAGCCCACCGCCGCGATGGCCTGGCTCCTCGCGATCTTCCTGATCCCCTTCGTCGGCATCCTGTTCTTCCTGCTGATCGGCAGCGTGAAGCTGCCGAAGCGGCGGCGCGAGAAGCAGCGCGAGATCAACGCGATGATCGCGGCGAAGACCGAGGGCGTCGACCTCACACCCGACCGTGCGACGTGGCCCGAGTGGTTCGCCACGCTCACCGAGCAGAACCGCACGCTCGGCGCGCTGCCTGCGGTCGGCGGCAACACGGCCCACCTCATCGGCGACTACCAGTCCTCGATCGACGCCATGGCGGCCGAGATCGACACCGCCACCCTGTTCGTGCACGTCGAGTTCTACATCGTCTCGTTCGACGACACGACGCGCGGCTTCTTCGCGGCGATGGAGCGCGCGGTGCAGCGCGGGGTCGTCGTGCGCGTGCTGCTCGACGCGGTGGCGACGAACCGCACGGCCGACCACGATGCGACGTACGCCGAACTCGACCGGATCGGCGCGAAGTGGAGCTCGATGCTGCCGGTGCGCCTGCGCAAGGGGCAGTACCAACGACCAGACCTGCGCAACCACCGAAAGCTCGTCGTCGTCGACGGCCGCGTCGGCTTCATGGGCTCGCAGAACCTCATCGCGCGCAGCTACAACTCGCCGAAGAACATCAAGCGCGGGCTCATGTGGCAGGAGCTCGTGACCCGGGTCACGGGCCCCGTCGTGACCGCGATCAACACCGTGTTCATGTCGGACTGGTACCTCGAGACCGACGAGGTCCTCGGTGATGAAGAGAACGTTCCCGCCGCGGCGGTGCCGGCGAGCACCGCACCCGACGCCCTCGTCTGCCAGGTCGTGCCGAGCGGTCCCGGCTACGACGCCGAGAACGGCCTGCGGCTCTTCCTCACGCTCATCAACTCGGCGCAACGACAGGCCATCATCACGAGCCCGTACTTCGTGCCCGACGAGGCGATGCTCTACGCGATCACGTCCGCCTGCTATCGCGGGCTCGACGTGCAGCTCTTCGTCTCCGAGATCGGCGACCAGGGATCGGTCTGGCACGCGCAGCGCTCGTACTACCGCGACCTGCTGCAGGCGGGCGTGAAGATCTGGCTCTACCCCGGCCCGTACATCCTGCACTCGAAGCACCTCTCGATCGACGACGACGTCGCCGTGATCGGGTCGAGCAACATGGACATCCGGTCGTTCAGCCTGAACTCCGAGGTGTCGCTGCTCGTGCGCGGTCGTTCGTTCGTCGAGCAGATGCGCGCGGTCGAGCAGGGCTACCGCGACGCGGGCCGCCGGCTCACGCTCGAGGAGTGGGATCGCGAGCCCGGGTCGGCGACGTTCCTCGACGGAGTGGCGCGCCTCACCTCAGCGCTGCAGTAGCCGCCGGGACCCGCCTCAGGCGATGCGGTCGGAGGCAGCGGATGCCGCGGCGCCCGCCTGCTCCGAGGCATCCGTCGCCGCCTTCTCCCACGGTGCCGGGAACGGGAAGTAGCGCTCGAGGAAGTCGATCACGGCCGCCGTGCGCTCCTCGACCGAGATCTCGGGGAAGCTGCCGTCGTTCAGGCAGAACATGTCGTGGTCGCGGTGCTTCAGGAGCTCCTTCATCGCGGGCAGCGCCTGGCGCAGCGTCGTCTCGACGTATTTGACGCGCGCATTCGTCTGCTCGACCGCGTGCCCGGCGAGGAGCGAGTAGTAGTGGTACAGCGAGTTCGTCACCGAGATGTCGGTCGCCGAGCGGAAGCGGCTCGCGGCCGTGCGCCGGAACTCCTCGGGGAAGGCGGCCTCGAGCTCGGCCATGACGCTCTTGCGGAGCGGGGCCGCGCAGTGCTCGAGGTGCCGGGTCGTGACCTTGCCGAAGCGCTCGCGCAGCAGCGCCCGGTTGACCCGGGCCGCGTTCTCGAACCCGCTGCGTCCGGGATGGGTCGAACCGAGGCCGATGCGGGTCGCGGCCTCGACGAACTTCGTGATGCCGCCGGGGGAGAAGAACAGCGACGGGCTGAGCGGCCGACCGAAGAACATGTCGTCGTTGGAGTAGAGGAAATGCTCGGCGAGGCCGTCGATGTGGTGCAGCTGGCTCTCGACGGCGTGCGAGTTGTGCGTCGGCAGCACCGAGGTGTCGGCGAACATCGCCTCGCTCGGCACGATCGTGACCTTGGGGTGCTTCGCGAGCCAGGCCGGTGCGCCCGAGTCGGTCGCGATGAAGATGCGGCGCACCCACGGCGCGAAGAGGTGCACCGAGCGCAGGGCGTACTTCAGCTCGTCGATCTGCCGGTAGCGGGCCTCGGAGTCGTCGCCCTCGCCGACGACGTAGCTCTGCATGCGCTTCGCCCGCTCGCGGATGAACTCGTCGCTCGAGCCGTCGACCCAGGAGAAGACCATGTCGATCTCGAAGTCGACGTCGCTCGCGAGCGGCTCCCACATGTGCTCGAGGGTCGGCCAGTCGCGGCCGTGCAGGTGCACGACGTCGTCGGTCGTCTCGGAGCGCTGCAGGGTGCGGCGCATCAGCACGTTCTCGGCGGGCGCCTCGATCGTCTCGTCGCCGAAGCGCCAGAACTCGAGCTGCACGCCCGTCTCGCTGCCGTAGCGCATGCGCCCGATCGGCTCGATACGAGGGCGGTAGACGCGGAGCAGCGTGGGCTTGCGCCCGGCGGAGAGCCGGCCGTCGGCGAGCAGCACGGGGTGGGTCTCGGCCGCGCGCTTCGGGGCGAGGGTCGCGGCGTAGAACGGCTCGTCGGCGAATGCCGCTGCGAAGGCGCGCGCCACGGCCTTTCGCTCGGCGCGGTCGATCGCGATGATCGGTCGGTCGTTGTTGCCGCGCACGAGGAGGAACGGGATCTCGGCCGCGTCGAGCGCTGCGCCGAGGGCGAGCAGGTCCTCGATCATCGACTCCTGCGGCGTCATGTGACCGTTCCGCAGGGCGTACTGGCCCTTGCGCAGCACGAGGTCGTCGCGATCGAAGCGGAGCGCACGACCGGCGGATGCCACGACCACGAGTTCGGAGGCGTCGGAGAGCCGCATCGGCGGGGCGGGCGTCGCTTCCCTCCTCGCGAACGCGTGTCCATCGTGCTGCTGCCGGTCAGGGGTTCGATCGCGGTCGGGTCTCGTCACGAAGCGGTGGCCTCCAGGGGGTAGGTGGGGCGCGAGTTGCGCAGTGCTCTGATTGTACGCAGCGCACGGGCGGCGGCGTCCGCCTCTGTCGAGCATTGACAGCATGCTGTCAAAATGGGAGAATGACAGCATGCTGACAAACACTGAATCGAACGAGCAGCTCGTCGTGCTGTACGCCACGGGCACCATGGCCGACTGGGAGTACGGCTACCTCACGGCCGGGCTGGGAATGGCCGGCGGCGCGATCCGCCTCGTGACGGCGGGCGAGACGACGGCCGAGGTCGACACGATGGGCGGGCTCCACGTGCGTCCGGACGCCGCGCTCGCCGACCTCGACCCCGACGGCATCGCCATGCTCGTGCTCCCGGGCGCCGACACCTGGGCGGAGGGTCACGAGCAGGTGCTCGCGCTCGCCTCCCGTCTCGCCGCATCCGGCACCCCGGTCGCGGCGATCTGCGGCGGCACCCTCGGGCTCGCCCGGGTCGGGCTGCTCGACGACCGACGGCACACCAGCAACGCCCCCGACTTCCTCGCCATGGCCGACGGGTACGCCGGGGCGGCGTTCTACGCCGACGAGCGCGCGGTCGTCGACGGTGGGGTGATCACGGCGGGCGCCACGGCCCCGCTCGAGTTCGCCAAGGCGATCTTCGAGGCGCTCGGTGCCATGCCGCAGTCCGTGATCGACGCCTGGTACGGCCTCTACACCACTGGCGAACGCCGGTACTTCGATGCGCTCGTGGGTGCCGCGTGACCACTCGTCGCAGTGCGGCGGGCGACGCCCTCACCGAACTCGTGCTGCCGGTGTTCGAGCTCAACGGCGAGTTCCTCGAGGCTGCTCGCGACATCGCCGGGCCCGAGGGCCTCACCTCGGCGCAGTGGCAGGTGCTCGGCGCGACCCTCGACGAGGGGCTCCCCGTGGCCGAGATCGCCCGACGCGTCGGCCTCGGTCTCGCCAGGCAGAGCGTGCAGCGCACCGCCGATCTGCTCGTCGAGCGAGGGTGGGCCGAGTACGACGAGAACCCGCGGCACCGTCGCGCGAAACTGCTTCGCCCGACGGCGGGCGGTCGCGCGGCCGTCGAACGCCTGGGCGCGGCCCAGCGTTCGTGGGCTGACGCCGTGGGCGCGGCGGTGGGCGCCGAGCAACTGCAGGCCGCCGTCGCGACGCTGCTGCGCGTCATCGACGCCTCGAGGCAGGTGCGCGGCGTCGTGGGCTGAGGTCGTCGAGCCTGTGAGTTGCTTGAGGGTTTCTCATGTCACGGGCGGCGCGGCGTAGCGTGAAGGGGTGCGGATCGCATCGTGGCCTCCGCACCGTTCCCCTACGACTCGGGAACGGCAGGAAGAAGGTCATCATGACCAGCCAGGCGATCCCGCCCCGACCTCTCACAGCATCGGGCGGCCCGCCCGGGAACAGCGACTTCACCGACCTCGCCCGTATCGTGAAGTCCGCCGGGCTCATGCGTCGCAGGTACGGCTACTACTGGACGAAGCTCATCGCGGTGCCCGTCACGATCGGGGCCGCCGTCGTCGTGTTCGTCTGGATCGGCGACAGCTGGTGGCAGATGTTCGTCGCGGCGGCCTTCGCGTTCCTCTTCACCCAGACCGCCTTCCTCGGCCATGACGCCGCGCACCGCCAGATCTTCCGTTCGGGCAAGTGGAACGACTGGGCGAGCCTCGTGCTCGGCGGATTCGTCGGCATGAGCTACGGCTGGTGGCAGCACAAGCACACCCGCCACCACGCGAACCCCAACCAGATCGGAGCCGACCCCGACATCGACCTGCCGGTGGTCGCATTCACGCCCGAGCAGGCCAGCCGCGATCGTGCGGCGTTCTTCCGCTGGGTCATCGCCCACCAAGGGGTGTTCTTCTTCCCGATCCTGCTGCTCGAGGGCGTGTCGCTGCACGCCTCGAGCGTGCACCGGGTGCTCTCCCGCGAGCATCTCGCCCATCGACCGGTGGAGATCTCGTTCCTCGCGGTGCGGATCGTCGGATACCTGACGCTCGTCTTCCTCGTGCTCTCGCCGGAGAAGGCCGCCGTGTTCCTCGCGATCCAGCTCGGCCTCTTCGGGTTCTACATGGGCATGTCGTTCGCCCCCAACCACAAGGGCATGCCGCTCGTGCCCGCAGGGCTGAAGCTCGACTTCCTGCGCCGCCAGGTGCTCATGAGCCGGAACATCCGCGGCAGCCGCGTGCTCGACTTCGCCATGGGCGGGCTGAACTACCAGATCGAGCACCACCTCTTCCCGTCGATGCCGAGACCGCACCTGCGGCGGGCCGCCCCGCTCATCGCCGACTACCTGCACCGCCACGACGTGCCGTACACGCAGACCTCGTTGTGGCGCTCGTACGCCATCGTCTTCCGCTACATCAACCGCGTCGGACTCGGCGAGAGAGACCCGTTCGAGTGCCCGCTCCTGGCGGCGCGGTCGAGCATCTGACTGCTCGCGCGTGACGCCGCGTGACCTCGCGTTGACACGTGTGACGGCCGGCCTCGCGGCATCCGCCCGCCCTCTTTACGGTCGGGTCAGGAGGTCGACATGACACGACTCATCATCGGCGCGATGGTCAGGGCGATCGGCGCGTACCCGTCGGGGTGGCGGTACCCGGGCGCCCACCGCGACCCCCGCGGCGACGCGGCGGTGCTGCGGCGAGCGGCAGAGGTGGCCGAGGCCGCGCGACTCGACTACCTCTTCTTCGGCGACTGGCTCGCCACGGGGCACGACCTCGAGTACCACGACCCGTACCTCGTCGCCCGGGTCGACCCGATCGCGGCGATCACCTACCTCGCCGGCGTGACGAGCCGCATCGGGCTCATCGCGACCGCGAACACGAGCTATTCCGACCCCTACACGCTGGCCCGTGCGACGGCGTCGGCCGACCTGCTCTCGGGGGGCCGCGCCGGCCTCAACCTCGTGACGGGCGCCGAACCGCGCGCCGCCGCCAACCACGGCGTCGACTTCCACACCGCCAACGAGGCGCGATACGACCGCGCGGTCGAGTTCGAGATCGTGCTGCGGCGGCTCTGGGACTCCTTCGACGACGACGCGATCGTCGCGGATGCCGCGAGCGGCGTGTACCTCGATCCGCAGAAGCTGCACGCCACCGACTTCCACGGCGAGCACCTCAGCGTGACCGGCCCGCTCAACGTGCCGCGCCCCGTGCAGGGCCACCTGCCGATCGTGCACGCGGGCATCTCGCCCCGGTCGCGACTCTTCGCCGCGCAGAGCGCCGACCTCGCGCTCGTCGCCGTCGGCGACCGCGAGCAGGCGATCGCGATCCGCGAGGAGTTGCGCTCGCTCGCCTTCGAGTCCGGCCGCGACGACCGCACGTTGAAGGTCATCGCGCCGGTGCTGCCGATCGTGGGGGAGACGCGCGAGCACGCGCAGTCGATCGCCGACGAGCTGAGCGAGCTCGTGCAGATCGCCGAGGACTGGCCCGACGGGCCGCCGACCGCGTTCCCGTCGAACCGTTCGCTCGCCCAGCTCTCGCTCCTCGTGGGGGTCGACCTCGCGGGGCTCTCGCCCGACCGCTCGGTGACTCCCGCGCTCGTCGCCGAGTTCAGCGCCGCCGGGCAGGAGCTCGTCGAGATCGTCGCCGAGCGCACGGGACGGAGCCCGTCGGGCGAGCGGCCGCCGACGCTGCGGCACCTCGTCGTCGCGGCATCCGTCAACGCCTCGATGATCGTCGGCACCGCCGACGACATCGCCGCCGAGTTCGAGGCGTGGGGCGACGCGGGGGCCGTCGACGGGTTCAACGTGCTCTCGGCCGTGCAGCCGCAGCAGTTCGAGGCGTTCGCGTTCCAGGTCGTGCCCGAGTTGCAGCGGCGCGGGCTCCTGCCCACCGAGTACGAGGGCGAGACGCTGCGCGAGCATCTCGGGCTCGCCCGGCCCGACAGCGTGCACGAGACCGGCGAGCCCGTGGCGGCCGTCGGGCAACGGCACGGGTTGCGGGCACGGCTCGCGTCGGCGCGGCGGCATCCGTAGTCCGCACCGTTCGCCGTTGTGTGTCGCAATGTGTCGCGCTGTGACCCCGCGCTGCTGGCACGGTTGAGGGCGATTCCCGCGATCCGTAGCCTCGTCGCACACACCCGCAATCGAGGAGCATCCGTGACGGTCACCGAGCAGTTCGCGACGCGCGAGGCCGTGCGCCCCGCGCCGGCGGCTCAGGCGACGGTGACGGATGCCGCAGCTCGGCCCCGCCCCGTCGGACCGGGCCCGCTCGCAGTGCTCGCCGACGCCGGCCTCGAGGTGCCCGTGCTCGGCGGAGGGTTCGTGCGGCACGTGAACCTCGACGTCGCGGCATCGGCACCCGCGCTCGAGGTCGTCGCGCAGCAGGTGACGCGCGTGCTGCCCTACTACGCGAGCGTGCACCGCGGCTCGGGGTACCCGTCGCAGCTGTCGACCTCGCTCGTCGAAGACGCCCGGCTCGCGGTGGCCCGCCACGTCGGCGCCCGCGACGACGACCTCGTCGTCTTCACCCGCAACACGACCGACGCCCTGAACCTGCTCGCCGGCGCCGTGCCCGGCGACACCGTGGTGCTCGACCTCGAGCACCACGCCAACCTGCTGCCCTGGCGCTCGCGCCGGCTCGTCGAGGGGCGGGCGACGATCGCCGCCACGCTCGAGGCCCTCGACGCCGAGCTCGCCCGCACGCCGGCCGCGCTGCTGTCGGTCACCGGGGCGTCGAACGTCACCGGCGAGGTGCTGCCGATCGACCGGCTCGCCGAGATCGCGCACGCCCACGGCGCGCGCATCGCCGTCGACGCGGCGCAGCTGCTGCCGCACCGGCGGGTCGACGTCGCGGCATCGGGCATCGACTACCTCGCCTTCTCGGGTCACAAGGCCTACGCGCCCTTCGGCGCCGGAGCGCTCGTCGGCCGCGCCGACTGGCTCGACGCCGCACCCGCCTACCTCGCCGGCGGCGGCGCCGTCGACGCCGTGCGCGTCGACGGGGTCGATTGGAAGCACGGCGTCGAACGGCACGAGGCCGGCACCCCCAACGTCATCGGCGCCGTCGCGCTCGCCCGCGCGCTCGCCGAGCTCGAGCGGCTCGGCGACGACGCGCGGCACGACCACGAGCAGGCGCTCACCCGTCGGCTGCACGAGGGGCTCGCCGCGCAGCGCGGGGTGCGCGTGCTCAGCGGGTTCGGCGACGAGCAGGGCGACGGGCTCGGCGACCGCCTCGGCATCGCGACGATCGAGCTCGAGCGAGGCTCCGTCGGCCTCCTCGCCGCGGCGCTCGGCGCCGAGCACGGCATCTCGGTGCGCGCCGGCCGGTTCTGCGCGCACCCCTTCTTCGAGCGCACGGCGACCCGGGCGAACGGCCTGCGCGCGAGCCTCGGCGCCGGCAGCTCGGCCGACGACGTCGACCGGTTCCTCGACGCGCTGGCGACGCTCATCGCCGACGGCCCGGCGCACGCCTACGACCGCTCGCCCGAGGGCTGGTGTCCGCGCGTCGACGACCGCCCACGCCCAGACTTCGCCGCCGACTTCGCCCTCGCCTGAGACCACTCCGCGGGGGCTCCTGCATGCCCCCGGGGCATCCGTCACCGAATCGATACTCGACGGCGGCCCGTCGTGGTCCACACTTGGCGCATGGGATCAGCGTTGACCACCATCGGACTCCCCGTCGCCCTCGGCATCATCATGTTCGGGCTCGGACTCTCACTCACCCCGGGCGATTTCGCGCGGGTGGCGAAGCATCCGAAGGCGGTGATCATCGCCCTCGTCTGCCAGCTGCTCGTGCTGCCGGCGCTCTGTCTCGGCCTCGTGCTCGTCTTCCAGCTGCCTCCGGTGCTCGCGGTCGGCATGATGCTGCTCGCCGCGTCGCCCGGCGGCACGACGGCCAACCTCTACAGCCACCTGTTCCGCGGCGACGTCGCCCTCAACATCTCGCTCACCGCCATCAACTCGGTGCTCGCCGTCTTCACGCTGCCGCTCATCACGAACCTCGCGATCGCGTACTTCCTCCCCGGCGACGACGGGCTCGGCCTGCAGCTCGCCAAGGTCGTGGAGGTGTTCGCGATCGTGCTGCTGCCCGTGGTGCTCGGCATGCTCGTGCGCTGGTGGCGCCCGGGCTTCGCCGACCGCATGGACAAGCCCGTGCGCATCGCCTCCGTCGTGATCCTCGTGATCGTCATCGCCGGCGCGATCGTCTCGAACCTCGAACTGCTGCTCGAGAACTTCGGCAGCCTCGCCGCCATCACGGTGCTGTTCTGCGTGCTGAGCCTGACGATCGGCTACCTCGTGCCGCGCCTGCTGCGCGTCGGCCCGGCCCAGTCGATCGCGAGCTCGTTCGAGATCGGCATCCACAACGCGACCCTCGCGATCGTCATCGCGCAGACGGTCATCGGCAGCGTCGAGATGAGCCTGCCGGCCGCGGTCTACGGCGTGCTGATGTTCTTCGTGGCGCTCGGCTTCGGCTTCCTGATCCGTCGCCGCGGCCCGGCACCCGAGCGAGCGGATGCCGCGGCCGACGGCGTTCCCGCTGCCGCCGCCGGTGCGGGGGAGCCCGTGAGCTGACCTCCCGGCATGCCGGTGCGCAGGTGCCGGTGACCCGTGCCGATTCGTAGACTGGGCGGGTCACGCACGGAGGGGGAGGCATGCAGCCGCTCGACGAGAAGGACGTTCGCTCGCTCTTCGGCAATGCGAACGCCGCCGAACTCGAGCAGCTCGCGCTCCCCGTGCGATTCTTCGTCACCGAGTGGGCGCCGCTCGACGCCTTCGGCTGGCGCGACCCCCGCCTCCCGTCGCGCGGGTACCTCGTCACCGAGCTCGAGGGGCTGCCCGTCGGCATCGTGCTCCGGGCCGCCGACCGCACCGGCTCGCACCATCGCGCGGCCATCTGCAACCTCTGCCACACGCATCAGCCGGGCGACCAGGTCGAGCTGTTCTCAGCCCGGCGGGCGGGCGCGGCCGGCGAGCGCGGCGACACGATCGGCACCTACATCTGCGCCGACCTCGCCTGCCAGGAGACGGTGCGGCTCGGCCGGCCGCCCGCGCCGTCGGAGGTGCTGCCGGGCGCGCACGAGCTCGAGCGCATCGAGGGGCTCGCACGTCGCACGAGGGCCTTCGTCGCCGACGTGCTCGGCGTCGTCTGACCGGTTCGGGCTAAGGCCGTGCCTCAGCTCGGTGCGAGCGCCTCGAGGGTCGCACGCTTCGCGACCCGCCCGTCGCCCGACGAGCGGCCGGTGATGCGGCGGCCGATCCACGGCAGCACGAACTCGCGGTAGTAGGCGGCGGTGTTGCGGCTCTTGGGGCCGGCGGGCGCGGCAGCGACCTCTTCGACGCCCCACTCGACGGGAACGGCGATGCCCAGCCCCGTCAGCACGTTGCTCGCGACGCGTGCGTGGCCGAGGGCGTTGAGGTGCAGCTTGTCGGGCGACCAGTAGCGGATGTCGCGGAGCCCCTGGTCGTTGAAGTTGTCGACGAAGGTGACGCCGGGGCGGTCGGCGAGGTCGACGAGCGCCGCGGTGAGCCGAGCGCCGCGCGCGTCGAACACCTTGCCCATGGGGATGTGGTCGGTCGGGTTCGCGCCGCTCAGCATGAGCACGTGGATGCCGGCGCCCCGGATGCGCTCGATCGCGTCGCGGAAGTGCGAGGCGGTGACCTGTTCGTCCATGCGGGGACGCAGCATGTCGTTGCCGCCGCCGTTGAAGCTCAAAAGCTCGGGACGCAGGGCGATCGCGGGGGCGAGCTGCTCGTCGATGATCGGGCCGAGCTTGCGGCCGCGGATCGCGAGGTTCGCGTACCCGATGGGCTCGCGCGCCGCGGCGGCGAGACCGAGCGCCACGAAGTCGGCCCACCCGCGCACCGATCCGTCGGGCAACTCGTCACCGACGCCCTCGGTGAAGCTGTCGCCGATCGCCGCGTAGGAATGGAACATGCCTCCACGCTATCGCGGGCCGCCGGCAGCGGGGCGGGGGAACCCATCGGCCGGTGGCCGGTCGAGCGCTCCGTCGCGGGTTCAGCCCGCGGGCTGCTCGTGCTCGAACACGCAATCGGCGCCGGGGAAGAGCAGCGTCTCGTGGCCGTCGTCGAACCGCACGAGGTAGGGCGGGCCGCCGTCTTCGCCGCGCACCTCGAGGATCTCGCCGCGGCGCGGCGCCTGGCCGACCAGCTTGCCGTGGATGGTGAGGTGTTCTCCGACGGTTGCGTGCATCGCGTCCTCCTCCGAGTGCTTCCAGCGTACGCCGGGCGCACGCGCGGCGGAAGGCGGATCCGTCGTTCAGCGAGGTCGTTCAGCGCGGGTGCGGGTCTGCCATGCGGTCGACGGCTCGCCGGTTCACGGCCATGAAGAGACGGTTCTTCTTCGTGTTCTGGAACGCCGTGCATCGCCAGGTCGTGCCATCGCGCACCATGACGAACGTCTGCACCTTGTCGTGCCGGATGCGTGCCCGCTTGCCGATGCCGCCGTCGGTGAGCACGACGGCGACGTCGGGTGCCACGAAGCGCAGGTCGAGCACCTGCATGGACATTCGGGAGCCCCGCTGCCACTTGGCGAAGACGGGCACGTGTGCGCGGCGGATGGCATCGCGCCCGAGGTCGTGCAGCCCCGCGAAGATCACGTAGCTGGCGTCGTCGGCGAACTCTGCGGCATAGGCATCGGCATCGCCTGCGTCCCACGCGGCACGCAGGCGATCGAGGGCGACGAGGATGCCGGCGCGGTCGGATTCGGATTCGGATTCGGTCGGGGTCGGGGTCGGGGTCGTGTGCTCGTTCATGCCTTCATCGTCGCATGCAAAATGCAGTAATGCAATCTGCACTAATGAAGCTCGCCGCGATCGTTAGGCTGGGGTCGTGACGACTCGAGACCACCTCCAGCGCGCAGATCGCGACCTGCCGGCGCTCACCGTGCTGGCGTTGCTCAGCCTCGGGCCACGGCACACCTACGACATGCACCGCTTCATGGTCGCCACTCGAAAGGACTTCGTCGTCGGGCTGCCCCGCAGCCTCTATCACGCGGTCGCCAAGCTCGAGAAGGCCGGTCTCATCGCCGAGGCGGGTGCCGAACAGGTGGCGGGCCGGCCCGAGCGGATGCTGTACCGCCTCACCGAGGCAGGTCGCGCCGAGCTCAGGCGACGAGTCTCGCTGCTGCTCGCGACGCCGGAACCCGATGCCACCCTCGCCTACGCCGCGCTCTCGTTCATCGGCGCGCTCGGCCCCGACGAGACCCTGGCTGCACTGCGTGCGCGCGTCGCTGCGATCGAGTTGAAGCTCGCCCGTCTCGCAGGCGATCTCACCGAAGCGACCGGGGTGCCCCGGCTCCTGCTGCTCGAGGCCGAGTTCGAGCAGGCCCGACTCGTGGCTGAACGCGAGTGGATGCAGGGGCTCGTCGGCGACCTCGAGTCCGGCGAGCTGCCATGGCCCGACCTCTCGGAGGTGCCGCCGCCACCCGGCTGGTGATTCCCGTACGGCTCTTCCCGATCGCGCTCGCGGCGGCTAGGGTAAGCGAGTGGGTCAAACGTCCCACTTCGAGCAGGGCGGATGCCGCGGCATCCGCTCACCGCCGCCAGTCGACGAACAGCGAGGTTCCCCATGGCCGATGCCGCCACCCCCGACCGCACGGCCGAGACGCTGACGTTCCCGCAGGGATTCCGCTGGGGCGCCGCCACCGCGGCCTTCCAGATCGAAGGATCGACGAGCGCGGGCGGCCGCGGCGAGTCGATCTGGGACGTCTTCACCCGCACCCCGGGCCTCGTGATCGACGGGTCCAACGCCGAGCTCGCGGCCGACAGCTACCGGCGCTACCGCGACGACGTGGCCCTCCTCGCGGGCCTCGACGCCGACGACTACCGGTTCTCGATCTCGTGGCCGCGCGTGCAGCCCGGCGGCACCGGCCCCGCGAACGAGGCGGGCCTCGCCTACTATGACCGTCTCGTCGACGAACTGCTCACCGCCGGCATCGCTCCGGTGCCCACGCTCTACCACTGGGACCTGCCGCAGGAGCTCGAGGCCGCCGGCGGCTGGCTGAACCGTGACACCGCCTACCGGCTCGCCGAGTACGCGGGGCTCGTGGTCGACCGGCTCGGCGACCGGGTGCAGCGCTGGATCACCCTCAACGAGCCCGCGATGACGACCCTGCAGGGCTACGCGCTCGGCAGCCAGGCCCCGGGCCACGCGCTCATGATGGGCTCGCTGCCGACCGCGCACCACCAACTGCTGGCGCACGGGCTCACCGTCGCCGCGATCCGCGAGCGCGGCGACGCCGAGGTGGGCATCACCAACAACCACACGCTGATGGTGCCGGCATCGGATGCCCCGGCCGACCAGTTCGCCGCGGGCGCCTTCGACCTCATCTACAACCGCATCTTCGCCGACCCCGTGCTGACGGGCGCCTACCCCGACCTCTCGGGCTTCGGCCTCGAGGCGATGCCGGGCCTCGAAGACGGCGACCTCGAGCTGATCGGTGCGCCGATCGACTTCTACGGCATCAACTTCTACAACCCGACGCTGGTGGCGGCGCCGAGCGAGGGCTCGGAGTTCGCCGCGGCGGGCCTGCCGTTCGAGCCCGTCGAGTTCGAGAACGTGCCGACCACGGGCTTCGACTGGCCGATCATGCCCGAGACGTTCACCGAGCTGCTCGTCTCGTTCGCGCGCGACTACGGCGACCGCCTGCCGCCCGTCGTGATCACCGAGAACGGTGCATCGTTCCCCGACGAGGTCGTGGAGGAGACCGTCGACGGCGGAATGCGGCGTGCCGTGCACGACGAGCGGCGCATCGACTACGTCGACCGGCACATCACGGCGGTGCGACACGCGATCGACCAGGGCGTCGACGTGCGCGGGTACTACCTGTGGTCGCTCACCGACAACTTCGAGTGGGCCGAGGGCTACACGCAGCGCTTCGGGCTCGTGCACATCGACTTCGAGACCGGCGAGCGCACCCCCAAGGACTCGTACGCCTGGTACCGCGACCGAATCGCGGCGTCGCGAGGCTGAGCCCCGGTCTCCCGCCGCGGCGCGCCGCGGTTTCGGAGATCCGCGCAGAGCAGGGCCTGCTCGCCCGAACTGCTCCGAGATCGTGGCGATCGCCGAAGGTGCGGCGGGCTAGTCGACGGCGAGCAGCGCCGCCCAGAGGTCGGCGCGGGCGTGGAAGCCCGAGAGGTCGCGCCCGAGGAGCCGCTCGGCGAGCGCGATGCGGCTCCGCACCGTGTGCCGGTGCACGCCGAGCGCCTGCGCGGTGGCGTCGAACTGGCCGCCGTGCTCGAGCCAGGTGCGGGTCGTCGTGAGCAGGGCGGTGCCGCTCTCGGCATCGTGCTCGGTGAGCGGGGCGAGGGTCGCGAGGGCGACGGCGCGGGCGTCGGTGCGGGCGAGGAACGCGAGCACGCCCTGGCGACTGATCTCGTCGAAGTGCACGACTCCCGAGCCCGACTCGCGCGCCCGCTCGACCGCGCGCAGCGCCTGCTCGTGGGCGAGGGCGATGCCGCCCGTGCCGACCGGATCCGAGAGCCCGACGGGCAGCTCGAACTCCGCGGCGATCTCGTCGGCGAGGCCGGAGTCGGCCTCCTCCAGCACGAGCACGAACTGCTCGTCGTCGCGGCCGAAGAAGAGCCGGCCGCCGCGCTCCTCGACGCGCAGCTCGAGCAGCTCGGTCAGCCGGTCGACGGCCGTGAGCGGGGCATCCGTCACGGCGATGCGCATGGGCGCCGACGGCAGCGGCCCCCACATCTCGGTCGCGACGCGCTCGGCCAGCGTCAGGTCGCCGGCCAGGATGCCGCGGAGCAGCCCCGACCGCAGGTGACCGCGTGCCCGATCGAGGTCGCGGTTCTGCTCGAGCGCGAGCCCGGCGAGGGCGATCACCGAGGTGACGACCTCACGGCCGGCCTGGTCGAGCTCGGGGGAGTCGCCGATCGCGAGCACCCCGCGCAGCGCCCCGCCGCCGCCGAGCGTCTGCAGCGTCATCCGCTGCGGTGATGCGGTCGACTCGCCGGCGACCAGCGTGCGGCTGGCGCGCTGGCCGCGGCGGAGCATCGAGCGGGCCTCGCCGACGACCTCCCCGAGGAGCGGCTGGCCGAGTCCGTCGGCCGGCGCCTCGCGGTCGAGCGACCCGGTCGCGTCGATGAGCCCGACCCAGGCGCCGAGGCGGTGGGAGAGCTCGGCGAGGGTGGCCGAGAGTCCGTCGGGGCGAAGCGCCGCGAGCGAAATCGCGCGCTGCGCGTTCAGCGCCCAGGCCTGGCGTGCGAACGCGTCTTCGGCGATGAGGTCGGCGACCGTGCGGGCGATCGCGATGAACGGCACCCGGTAGGGCACCTCGAACAGGGGCAGGCCCTGCGCGGCGCACGCCTCGACGAGCGACTCGGGCGTGCCCTCGCGGATCACCTCGGTGCCGAAGCCGAGGGCGGCGACGCCGGTCTCGCGGAGCCGCCCGACGTACGCGGCGGCGAAGCCGGCCTCGGCGTCGTCGCCGAACTGCGTGCCGGTCGTCAGCAGCACGTGGCCGGCGTCGAGGAACGGGGTGGGGTCGGCGAGGTCGGAGCTGTGCGCCCAGGCCACCCGCGCCGCGAGCGCGCCCTCGGGGAGCTGCGCGGAGGGGGTGAGGAGGCCCAGCGCGAGCGCGGGGTGGTCGAGCAGGCTCTGCACGGTCGGTTGCACGGATGCTCCTGTCTGCTCGCGGGTCGAATGTACGTGGCGTCCAAATGGATGCCACCGAGTGTACAGGCGGGCGCTGAGGCATCCGTTCGGCCCGACCTAGCATTGGCGGCATCCGCCACCGTCGTCACCCCGCATCGGAGCACTCATGACTCTCGTCGACACCCCGGCCACCCTGACCGGAGGACCCGCGCTCGCCCAGGAGCGCCGTCTCGTCACCGCCATCCCCGGCCCGCGCTCGCAGGAGCTCATGGCCCGCAAGGCCGCAGCCGTCGCCTCGGGCGTCGGCCACACCCTGCCCATCTCGGTCGTCGCAGCGGGCGGAGGCGTCATCGTCGACGCCGACGGCAACTCGCTCATCGACCTCGGCTCGGGCATCGCCGTCACCGGCGTCGGCAACTCCGCGCCCCGCGTCGTCGAGGCCGTCACCGCGCAGCTGAACTCGTTCACGCACACGTGCTTCACCGTCTCGCCGTACGAGGGCTACGTCGCCGTCGCCGAGAAGCTCAACGAACTCACCCCCGGCGACCACGTCAAGCGCACCGCCCTGTTCAACTCCGGCGCCGAGGCCGTCGAGAACGCGGTCAAGATCGCCCGTCACTTCACGAAGAAGCAGGCCGTCGTCGCGTTCGACCACGCCTACCACGGCCGCACGAACCTCACCATGGGGCTCACCGCGAAGAACATCCCGTACAAGAGCGGCTTCGGGCCGTTCGCCTCCGAGGTGTACCGCGCACCGCTCAGCTACCCGTTCCGCGACGGCGGCCTCTCGGGCGCCGAAGCGGCGGCCAAGGCCATCTCCGTCATCGAGAAGCAGATCGGCGCCGAGAACCTCGCCGCGATCATCATCGAGCCCATCCAGGGCGAGGGCGGCTTCATCGTCCCGGCCCAGGGCTTCCTCGCCGCGCTCGTCGAGTGGGCGGCGAAGAACGACGTCGTCTTCATCGCCGACGAGGTGCAGACCGGCTTCGCCCGCACCGGCGCCTGGTTCGCGAGCGAGCACGAGGGCATCGTGCCCGACCTCGTCGTGGCGGCCAAGGGCATCGCCGGCGGCCTGCCGCTCTCGGCGGTCACCGGTCGCGCCGACATCATGGACTCCGCGATGGCCGGCGGCCTCGGCGGCACCTACGGCGGCAACCCGCTCGCGTGCGCCGCGGCACTCGCCACCATCGAGACCTACGAGGAGGACGGCCTTCTCGAGCGCGCCCGCGAGATCGGCGCCGTGCTCATCGGCCGCCTGAACGCGCTGCGCACCGCCGACCCCCGCATCGGGGACGTCCGCGGACGCGGCGCCATGGTCGCGATCGAGCTCGTCGACCCCGCCACCGGCGCCCCCGACGCCGCGCTCACCAACGCGGTCGCGAAGTACGCCCACGCCAACGGCGTCGTCGTGCTGACCTGCGGCACCTACGGCAACGTGATCCGATTCCTGCCCCCGCTCACCATCTCCGACGAACTGCTCATCGACGGCCTCTCGGTCGTCGCGGAAGGACTGAAGAACGCATGACCGACCTCCTGGCGGCGACGACGACGTCGACCGCAACGGATGCCCCGGCGAGCCCGCTGATCGCAGCGGGCTCCGCTGCGCAGCACATCGCGACGCCCCTCACCGACGCGCGCGCCCAGCTCGCCGAGGCAGTCGGCCTCCTCGGATACACCGACGGCCTGCACCAGATGCTCGCGACTCCGCGCCGCGAGCTCACCGTGTCGGTGCCGCTGCGCATGGACTCCGGTGAGAGCCGGCTCTACATCGGTCACCGCGTGCAGCACAACTTCTCGCGAGGCCCGGCCAAGGGCGGCCTGCGCTACGCGCCCAACGTGAACCTCGACGAGGTTCGGGCGCTCGCGATGTGGATGACCTGGAAGTGCGCCCTGCTCGACGTGCCGTACGGCGGCGCGAAGGGCGGAATCGCGATCGACCCCCGCGAGCACTCCAAGGCCGAGCTCGAGCGCGTGACCCGCCGCTACACGAGCGAGATCCTGCCGATCATCGGCCCGGAGCGCGACATCCCTGCGCCCGACGTCGGCACCGACGAGCAGACGATGGCCTGGATCATGGACACCTACTCCGTGACCAGCGGCTACACGGTGCCCGGCATCGTGACCGGCAAGCCCATCGCGCTCGGCGGTTCGCAGGGGCGGGCGAGCGCGACCTCGCGTGGGGTGACCCACATCGCGCTCGCCGCGCTCCGCCATCGCGGCATCGAACCGTCGCGGGCGACCGCGGCGGTGCAGGGCTTCGGCAAGGTCGGTGCGGATGCCGCGCGGTTCCTCTCCGAGGCCGGCGTGCGCGTCGCCGGAGTGAGCGACCAGTACGGCGCCGTGTACAACGCGACGGGCCTCGACGTCGAGGCGCTCACCGACCACGTGCGGGCGACCGGCTCGGTCGTCGGCTTCGCCGGTGCCGAGGCGATCGACGGCGCGCAGCTCCTCACGCTCGACGTCGACCTGCTCGTGCCGGCCGCCGTCGAGGGCGTGCTGCACGAGGGCAACGCGGCGGCCGTGCGGGCCACCGTCATCGTCGAGGGCGCCAACGGCCCGACGACCCCAGGGGCCGACAGCATCCTGCGCGAGAACGGCGTGCTCGTCGTGCCCGACATCCTCGCGAACGCGGGCGGCGTCATCGTCTCCTACTTCGAGTGGGTGCAGGCGAACCAGGCCTACTGGTGGCGCGCCGACGAGGTGGAGTCCAGACTGGAGGAGCGGATGCTCAGCGCCTGGCACCACGTGCTCGGCTACTCCCAGGCTCGGGGGCTCTCGCTTCGCACCGCCGCGACGGCGCTCGCCGTCGAACGCGTCGCCGAAGCGCACAAGCTGCGCGGGCTCTACCCCTGATCGGGGAATCCGCACCGCTCTCGACACCGTCACCCAGAACGACCGAACGGAAATCACACGCATGACGACTGCAACACAGGAAGCGACCGTGCTCGACCAGATCAATGGCGGGCTCTTCATCGGCGGCGAATGGGTCGACGCCGAGGGCGGCAAGACCCTCGCCGTCATCGACCCCGCGACCGGTGCGACGATCAAGGAGATCGCCGATGCATCCGTCGCCGACGGCATCAAGGCGCTCGACGCCGCGGTGGCGGCGCAGGACGCATGGGCCGCGACGGCTCCGCGCCAGCGCGGCGAACTGCTGCGCCGGGCGTTCGACCTGCTGCAGGAGCGCAAGGAGGAGTTCGCGCTCCTCATGACCATGGAGATGGGCAAGCCCCTCGCCGAGGCGCGTGGAGAGGTCGCCTACGGCGGCGAGTTCCTGCGCTGGTTCAGCGAAGAGGCCGTGCGCATCTCGGGCCGCTACGGGCTGAACCCCGAGGGCACCGGCAACATGATCGTCTCGCAGCGCCCCGTCGGGCCGTCGTTCTTCATCACGCCGTGGAACTTCCCGCTCGCGATGGCGACGCGCAAGATCGCACCCGCGCTCGCCGCAGGCTGCACCGTCGTCATCAAGCCCCCGGCCCTGACGCCGCTCACGACCCTCGCGTTCGTGCAGCTCCTCGAAGAGGTGGGCCTGCCTGCCGGCGTCGTCAACGTCATCGCGACGTCGACCTCGTCGAAGGTGTCCGGCCCGATCATCGCCGACCCGCGCCTGCGCAAGCTCAGCTTCACGGGCTCGACCGAGGTCGGCCGCAGCCTGATGAAGGAGGCCGCACAGGGCATCCTCCGCACGTCGATGGAGCTCGGCGGCAACGCGCCGTTCGTCATCTTCGAGGACGCCGACCTCGACAAGGCCGTCGACGGCGCGATGCTCGCCAAGTTCCGCAACATCGGACAGGCCTGCACCGCCGCCAACCGCTTCATCGTGCACGAGTCGGTGGCCCACGAGTTCGGCAAGCGGGTCGCCGAGCGCGTGCAGGCCATGCGCGTCGGCCGCGGCACCGAAGACGGCATCGCCATCGGCCCGCTGATCGACGCGAAGGCGGTCGCCTCGACCGACGAGCTCGTCGGCGACGCCGTCGCCAAGGGCGCCACGGTGCTCACCGGCGGCACCGTGATCGAGGGCGAGGGCACCTTCTACGCCCCGACCGTGCTCGGCTCCGTGCCGGCCGACGCCCGCCTCCTCCGCGAGGAGATCTTCGGTCCGGTGCTCGGCATCACGACGTTCTCGACCGAAGACGAGGCCGTGCGCCTCGCCAACGACACCGAGTACGGCCTCGTCTCCTACGTCTTCACGCAGGACCTGGCACGCGGCCACCGCATGATCGACCGCCTCGCCACGGGAATGATGGGCCTGAACACCGGCCTCGTCTCGAACGCGGCAGCGCCGTTCGGCGGCATCAAGCAGTCGGGCATCGGCCGCGAGGGCGGGCTCGAGGGCATCCACGAGTACCTCGACACGAAGTACACGCTCATCCCCGTGAGCTGAACCACCCGAGCGGATGCCGCAGCTCGCGCCGCGGCATCCGCTCGCCCAGGTCTCGAGACGGCCCGGTCGGGCCTCCTCGACCAGCACGAGAAACAAAGGAAGTACGCACACCATGGAACGCATCGACTGCGACGTCGTCATCGTCGGCGCCGGGGCCTCTGGCCTCACCGCCGCCACCAAGCTGAAGGCGGCCGGCAAGTCCGTCGTCGTGCTCGAGGCGCGCGACCGCATCGGCGGCCGCCTCTGGACCGACGACATCGACGGCGCCATGCTCGAGATCGGCGGCCAGTGGGTCTCGCCCGACCAGGACGCGCTCATCGAGACCCTCGACGAGCTCGGCCTCGAGACGTACGAGCGCTACCGCGCCGGTGAGAACGTCTACATCGCCGAGAACGGCGAGCGACGGCTCTTCGAGGGCGACATCTTCCCGGTTCCGGCCAAGACCGAGGGCGAGATCGTCGGCCTCATCGAGAAGCTCGACGAGCTCGTCGCCGAGATCGACCCCGACGCACCCTGGGCGCACCCTCGCGCGAAGGAACTCGACGAGGTCTCGTTCGCCGAGTGGCTCGGCACGCAGACCGACGATGAAGAGGCGAAGCTCAACATCGGCATGTTCATCGCCGGCGCCATGCTCACCAAGCCCGCGCACGCGTTCTCGGCGCTGCAGGCGCTGCTCATGGCGGCATCCGCCGGTTCGTTCTCGAACCTCGTCGACGCCGACTTCATCCTCGACAAGCGCGTCGTGGGCGGCCTCCAGCAGGTGCCGCTGCTCCTCGCCGAGCGTCTCGGCGACGCCGTGCGCACCGGTCAGGCCGTGCGTACGATCCGCTGGACGCCGGATGCCCCCGACGCCGGCGTCGTCGCGGTCACCGACTCGATCGAGGTGCACGCGAAGCACGTCGTGCTCGCGCTGCCGCCCATCCTCATCAGCCGCATCTCGTACGAGCCGCCGCTGCCCCGCCGCCAGCACCAGATGCACCAGCACCTCTCGATGGGATTCGTCATCAAGGTGCACGCGGTCTACGAGACGCCGTTCTGGCGCGAGCAGGGCCTCTCGGGCACCGCGTTCAGCCCGTACGAGCTCGTGCACGAGGCATATGACAACACCAACCACGAGGACCCGCGCGGCACGCTCGTCGGTTTCGTCTCCGACGAGGAGGCCGACGGCGTCTTCACGCTCTCGGCCGAGGAGCGCAAGGCGCGGATCCTCGAGTCGCTCTCGCACTACTACGGCCCCGAGGCGCTGAACCCGGTCGTCTACTACGAGAGCGACTGGGGCTCCGAGGAGTGGACCCGCGGCGCGTACGCGGCGAGCTTCGACATGGGCGGTCTCGCGCGCTACGGCGCCGACCTCCGCACGCCCGTCGGGCCGATCCACTTCTCGTGCTCCGACATGGCGGGCAAGGGGTACCAGCACGTCGACGGCGCGATCCGCGTCGGTCGCGAGGTCGCCGACGAGATCCTCGGCGCGAGCTGATGGTCACCCGCATCGTCGTCGGCTACACGGCGAACGAATCCGGCGCCGACGCGCTCGCCCTCGGCGGGCGACTCGCGGCGGCCAGTGAGGCGCTCCTCGAAGTCGTGATGGTGCTTCCCATCGAGGCGCGCGGCGCCGTCGTGCCACCCGACACCGGATACGAGCGCCACCTGAAGGAGCGCTCGCGGGGCTGGTTGGCCGAGGCATCCGCGCGCCTGGGCGACGGCGTCGAGCAGGCGCTGCACATCCGCTACGCCGAGTCGTTCGCCGAGGGCCTCGTGGCCGCGGCGCACGAGTTCGGCGCCTCGCTCATCGTCGTCGGCGCTGCGCGCGGCGGACTGCTCGGCCGATCGCGCATCGGCTCGGTGGCCAACGACCTGCTGCACGCGTCCGACGTGCCGGTGGCGCTCGCGCCGGCGGGCTCCCGCGAGACGCCCGTCTCGCTCGGGGTCACCCGCATCACCGGTGCGGTCGGCACCCGCTCGGGGGCCGGATCGGTGCTCGACATCTCGGTGCGCCTCGCCCGACTCACGCACGCGCCGCTGCGGCTGGTGTCGCTCGTCTCGATCGATCTGCCGGCCGGCATGGACGAGGAGCTCGCCTCGCTCGCGAGCACCGCCCACGCCGACGACGTGCTCGAGGCGGCGCGCCGTGCGCTGCCCGCCGGCACGACGGCCACGTCGGTCGTCGCCTCCGGCGACACGATCGAGCAGGCGGTCGCCGCACTCGAGTGGCACGCCGGCGAGGTCGTCATCGTCGGGTCCAGCCGCCTCGCGACCCCCAGCCGACTCTTCCTGGGCTCGACGGCATCGAAGATGCTGCGCGAGCTGCCGGTGCCGATGATCGTCGTGCCGCGCGCCACTTCCTGAAGGACCACGCAATGACGCACCAAGAACCGCACCAGCAGCACACCGAACCCCATGCGCCGCTGACCACCGCGAGCGCCGCCGTCGACGGCTCCGACACCGGGCTGTCGAAGAAGGGGCTGTCGGCGGGTTCGGTCGGCCTCATCGGCGCGATCGTCATCGGCATCTCGTGCATCGCACCCGCGTACACGCTGACCGGCGCCCTCGGGCCGACCGTCGCCGAGGTGGGCACGCAGCTGCCCGCGATCTTCCTGCTCGGATTCATCCCGATGCTGCTCGTCGCGTTCGGCTACCGCGAGCTCAACAACGCGATGCCCGACTCGGGAACCTCGTTCACCTGGGCGACGCGTGCGTTCGGCCCGTGGATCGGCTGGATGGCGGGGTGGGGCCTGATCGCGGCGACCATCGTCGTGCTCTCGAACCTCGCCGGCATCGCGGTGGAATTCTTCTACCTCGCGCTCGCGCAGGCGTTCAACAACCCCGACATCGCCTCGCTCGTCGGCAACCCGTTCGTGAACGTCGCGACCTGTCTCGTGTTCATCCTCGGCGCCACGCTCATCTCGTACCGCGACATGCAGACGACCCAGAAGGTGCAGTACTGGCTGGTCGGCTTCCAGCTCGTCGTCATGATCGGCTTCGGCGTCGCCGCGTTCTGGCACGTCGCCAACGGCACTGCGTTCGACCCGACGCAGGTCGAGCTCAGCTGGTTCAACCCGTTCGAGGTGGGTTCGTTCAGCGCCGTCGTCGCGGGCCTGTCGGTCTCGCTCTTCGTGTTCTGGGGCTGGGACGTCACCCTCACCATGAACGAGGAGACGAAGGGCTCGCGCACGACCCCCGGCCGTGCGGCGACCCTGACCGTCACGATCGTCGTGGCGATCTACCTCTTCGTCGCGATGGGCGCACTCGCGTTCGCCGGCATCGGCGAGACCGGCGTCGGCCTCGGCAACCCCGATATCCAGGAGAACGCGTTCTTCTACCTCTCGGGTCCGATCCTCGGCCCGCTCGCGATCCTCATGTCGCTCGCGGTGCTCTCGAGCTCGGCGGCGTCGCTGCAGTCGACCTTCGTGTCGCCGGCGCGCACCTTGCTCGCGATGGGCCACTACGGCGCGCTGCCCGAGAAGTTCGCGCGGGTGAGCCCGCGCTTCTTCACCCCGGGCTACGCCACGGTGGTCTCGGCCATCGTCGCCGCCGGCTTCTACACGGTCATGCGCTTCGTGAGCGAAGACGTGCTGTGGGACACGATCACCACGCTCGGCATGATGATCTGCTTCTACTACGGCCTCACCGCGTTCGCGTGCGTGTGGTACTTCCGCAAGCAGTGGTTCCGTCGCGCGCGGAACACGTTCTTCATGTTCATCGCCCCGCTCGTCGGCGGGCTGATCCTCACGGTGCTGTTCTTCACCACGCTCATCGACTCGATGGACCCCGACTACGGCAGCGGCTCGAACATCGGCGGCGTCGGCCTCGTGTTCATCCTCGGCGTCGTGATCATCCTCACCGGTGTCGTCATCATGTTCATCCAGGCGAAGCGCCGGCCCGGCTTCTTCCGCGGCGAGTCGCTCTCGCGCGCGGTCGCAGAGGACTGAGCCGAGGCTCAGCACCGACGAGGCCGCCCCCTGCGACACCAGGGGGCGGCCTCGTTCTGCGGCGCCGAGCGGCCGACTGCACCTGATCCGGAATCACTTCACGAGAAGTGTGCGGAATCGTGCGAGAGCGGACATGTCTTCTGTGAGGGCATCTGATGAAGGGACCACCCCATGAACACTCACCGAGTCGACCCCGCCGACCATGAGCTGCCTCCGACGCAGCCACTCGACATCACCGCCTACCTGCCCGACCCGCGCGACGAGGCCAGCTGCTAGACGGGCGTACGCCGAACCGACGCGTCGCGCTTGGAGGCGGCACCGACTCCAGACGCCTCGTGTGAGTTTCGCCTCACATGAGGCTCATGGACGCCCACTGAGTCAGCACGCCGGCCCCGCGGCAGGGCGTCAGGCCTCGTGGACCGTGCTGCCCGCGACGACGGTGCGCACGATCGTGGCGCTGAGCAGCGACTCCTCGCCGGCCGCGAACACGTCGGTGTCGAGCACCGCGAAGTCGGCGGCGAGTCCGGCGGCGAGACGGCCGCGCACCCCTTCGTCGCCGCACGACGCCGCGGCGTCGCGGGTCGCGTGCGCGATCGACTGAGCGAGCGGCAGTGCGAACTCGGGCTGGTTCGGCCCGAACGACGGGTCGAGTGCCGAGCGCCGGGTCGCGGCGACGTACATGTTCGGCAGGGCCTCGTGCGGGGCCGTGGGCGCATCGGTCGAGAAGGCGAGCAGTGCGCCCGCGTCGACGTACTCGGGCCAGGCGAAGCCGCGATCGGCCCGCTCGTCGCCGAGCATCGCCGCCCAGTTCGCCCAGATCGCGGGGTCGGCGTGCACGGGCTGCATCGACGCGGTGACGCCGAGCCGCGCCATCCGCTCGGCCGTGCCCGGTGCGGCGTACTCGAGGTGCTCGATGCGGTGACGCCGTGCCCGCTCGCCGTTGGCCTCGTGCGCGTGCTCGAGCGCGTCGAGCGCGTGATCGCTCGCGAGGTCGCCGATCGCGTGCATCGCGACCTGCAAGCCGGCGGCGTCGGCGGCCGCGACGACGGGCTTCAGCCGGTCGAGCGGCCAGATCGGGTCGGCGTTCGAGCCGTCGGCGTACGGATGCCGCATGGCCGCCGTGCACGCGTCGATGACGCCGTCGAGCACGAGCTTGATGCCGACGACGCGCAGCCACGGCGACTCGATCTCACCGGCCAGCTCCACGGCCCGCCGCACCTGCTCGAGGTTCGCGGCATCGTCGCCCGTGTTGGCGACGAACCAATGGCCGACCACTCGGATGGGCAGGCTCCCGTCGCGGCGGGCCGCCGCGCGCTGGAAGGCCTCGAGCCCGAGCTCGTCGAACGCCATGTCGACCACGCCGGTGACGCCCGTCGCGAGGTACGCGGCGATCGTGCGCTCGACGGCGGCGTCGCGGTCGGCATCGGTCGTGATCGAGGCGAGGTGGCTCCAGACGAACTGCTGGGCGGCGGTCTCGAAGAGCATGCCGTCGGGCTCGCCGTCGGCGTCGCGCCCGATCGCGCCGCCGATCGGGTCGGGGGTGTCGCGCGTGATGCCGAGCTCGGCGAGCGCTGCGGAGTTCACCCAGACCGAGTGGTAGTCGTTCGCGTCGAGGTAGACGGGCACGTCGGCGACGACGGCGTCGATCATCGCCGCGGTCGGAGCGCCGCCCGGCAGGGAGTCGAACAGCCAGCCACGGCCGAGGAGCCGCGGCGCATCGGGTGCGGCCTCGCGGGCGGCACGGAGTCGCGCCTGGATCTCGTCGAGCGAACGGGCATCGGTGAGTCCGACTCGGCCGAGCGCCTCGCCCATCATGACGAGGTGCGTGTGCGCGTCGGTGAAGCCGGGCAGCACGAGCCGGCCGTCGAGGTCGAGCGTCGCGGCATCCGCGCCTGCTGCTGCGTGTGCGCCGACCGCGTCGCCGACGTAGGCGAGCGACTCGCCGTCGATCACGAGGGCCTCGGCCCACTCGTTCGCGGTGTCGGCGGTGAAGATGCGGGCGTTGGTGACGAGCGTGCGGGTCACGCGGGAACCTCCTGGAGTTCGATGGCGGCGGCGGATGCCTCGGCGCGCTCGCGCCGGGTCGAGAATGCGGCGACCGCGGCGACGGGCACGGCGAGCACGAAGCTCGCGACGCCGAGCACCACGGTGAAGCCCTGGAATCCGAAGACCTCGACGAGGGCGGCGCCGATCACCGGCGTGAGGCTCGAGCCCACGAGGTACACGGCGAGCAGCGGCGCCGACCAGCGGCCGTCGGCGTCGAGGGCCGACGAGGTCGAGACGAAGTACATGAATGCGAGCGCGTAGAGCGTGTTCCACGCGATGAACACCACGATGAAGGTGGTCTGGTCGGTGACGAAGCCCTCGACGATCTTCAGGATGCCGCCGCCGACGAGCAGCACGGCGAGCGGCACTGCCCGGCCGAGGCGGTTGCCGACGATCATGAGCAGCACCGAGCCGATGAGTCCGCCGGCGGTCGCACCGCTGAGCGCGAGGCCGAGGCCCTCGGGCGTGAGCGACGCCTGCGCGCCGCCCATGACGCCGGCCATGGCCCAGAGCGAGTCCTCGCTGACGGCCCAGAGCGCGAACGAGACGAGCAGGGTGAAGCCCGCGATCCGCACGGCGCGCGGCGAGGGGAGCGCGCGCGAGGTCGCGGCGGCGGCCTCGAGGGCGGGCACCGCGGCGGTCGGCGGCACGTCGACGGGCACGGCCTCGGCGACGGCGACCGGCGACTTCGGTGCGATGACGGGTGCGGCGGGGAGCCAGCCGCTCACGAGCAGGGCGACGACCGAGAAGATCGCGAGCGCGCCGAACACGTCGATCGGCGCGAGGCCGATGAGCGGGATGATCGCGAGGATCACGGTCACGACCGCGCGGTTCGCGAGGCCGTTGAAGCCCGCCACGCGGTCGGGGTTCGTGAAGGCGGCGATCGCGGCGCCGCCCGAGGCGACCGCGCCGCCGGCGCCGATGCCGCCGACGATGAGGCCGCCGATGACGGCTGCGGGCGCCGGCACGAGTGCCGCCGTGGCGAAGCCGAGCACCGAGAGGGCGAGTCCGCCGCGGGCGACGGCGAGGCGGCGCGGGCCGGCGCAGAGCGGCGCGATGGCGAGGCCGGTGACGGCGGTGGCGAGGAGGGTCGCGGTGATGATCCAGCTCGCGGTGAGCACGTCGGCGCCGATCGCCTGCTGCAGCGCGCTGATCATGTAGGGCGAGAGGTTCACGCCGAGGTAGCCGGCGATGCCGATCGTGAAGGTCGCGGTGGCGCTCGGCAGGCGCAGCGGCACGCGAACGGTGAGGTCGTTGGACACAGGAGTCTCCGGAGGTGCTGGGGCACGTCGATGTGCCGGGTTCGGACGCGGCAGGGGGTGTCGTCGCGATAAGTGAATGGTGTTCGTTTATTATGCATACGAGTGGCCGAGATGGGAAGAGCGGATTTCGAACGGCCGCCCCTAGGCTGAACCAGGCGAACGAACGAGGAGGTCCCGTGGCCCGGCCCAGAGTGCCCCTGCTGTCGACCGAGCGCATCGCCGACGCGGCCATCGAGCTCGTCGACTCCGGCCAGGCGTTCGGCGTCAACGCCCTCGCGCGGAGGCTCGGCGTCACGCCCTCGTCGCTCTACAACCACGTCGACGGCCGAGACGGCATCATCGAGCTCATGCGCGGCCGGCTGGGGGAGTCCTACCTGGCGGAGGCGCCGAGCGGCGACTGGGTCGACGTCGTCACGCACACCATGCGCGCCTCCCGCCGCATGTACGCGGAGCACCCGTCGATCGTGCCGCTCCTCGTGGGCAAGACGATCACCCACCCCGCGGTGATCGCGAGCTACGACCGCCTCGCCACCGCGCTCCTCGGTGCCGGATTCCCCGACGACGAGGTGATCACGGTCATCGCGATCCTCGACTCGTTCGCGCTCGGCTTCGGCCTCGACCTCGCCTCGCCCGACGACATCTGGAGGCCCGAGACGCCCACGACCTCGCTCGGGCGCCTGCTCGAGGTCACCGCGAAGGGTCGTGAGCGCTCCGACCAGGTCTTCGAGATCGGCCTCGAGCTCCTGCTCGATGCGCTGCGGCTGCGCCTCGGTCGCCTCGACCTCGACTGAGCGGGGCCACTTTCCACCGAGGCATCCGTGTCGATACGGTGAACCGTGGACGCCCCGACCGCGGGCGCCGGAATGGGGAACCCGAATGGCTGCACTCGACGACATCGTCGCCAACCTCCCGATCGGCGACATCGCCGCGAAGCTCGGCGTCGACGAGGCGACCGCGAAGCAGGCAGTGAACGACGCGCTGCCCGCCCTGCTCGCCGGCCTGGGTGCGAACGCCGCCGACCCCGCGGGTGCAGCGTCGCTCGAGAAGGCCGTCGCGAAGCACGACCCGAAGCTCATCGAGGGCGGCGTGAACCTCGCCGACGTCGACGAGGAGGACGGCAAGAAGATCGTCAAGAACGTGTTCGGCGACAAGACCGACCAGGTCGTCACGGCGCTCGACAAGAAGGAGGGCGGAGCGGGCGACCTCATCGGCAAGCTCCTGCCGATCCTCGCGCCGATCGTGCTGAGCTTCCTCGCCGCGCAGTTCACGAAGAAGCCCGAAGCGGATGCCGCGGCGCCGGCGTCGTCGGGCGGCGGCATCGGCGATCTGCTCGGCGGTCTCCTCGGCGGCGGCGGCTCGGGCTCGTCGGGCGGCGCAGGCGGCGGCCTCGGCGACGTGCTCGGCGGTCTCCTCGGCGGCGGCTCGGGCGGCTCGAGCTCGGGCGGCGGACTGGGCGACCTGCTCGGTGGACTGCTGGGCGGCGGCAAGCGCTGATCCGACCCTCTGCGGGTTGAGCCTGTCGAAACCCCTGCCGAGCAGGCAGGTTTCGACGGGCTCAACCCGCACACCTCGGACGAGCTCAGCCCACGAGACACGCCCCGCATAGACTGGCGGGGTGCCAGTGAACCCCGAGCTCCAGGGGCGGACCTTCCCGCCCACCGAGCCCTACCTCGTCGGTCGTGAGAAGGTGCGCGAGTTCGCACGCGCCGTGTTCGCGACGAACCCGATCAACCTCGACCCCGAGGCCGCACGCGCGGCCGGCTACGCCGACGTCGTCGCACCGCCGACCTTCGCGGTGGTCGTGCAGGAGCAGACGCTCGCGCAGCTGCTGGCCGACCCCGAGTCGGGCATCGACTTCTCGCGCGTCGTGCACGGCGACCAGCGCTTCACGTCGACCCGGCCGATCGTCGCCGGCGACCTGCTCACCGCGACACTCACGGTCGCGAGCGTGAAGAGCCTCGGCGGCCACTCGATGGTCACGGCCGAGTCGGCCATCACCGACGCCGACGGCGCGCACGTCGTCACCGCCGTCTCCACCCTCGTCGTGCGAGGAGACGAATGATGCCCGCCCCCGACTTCGCGAGCCTCACCGTCGGCGACGTGGTCGCCGAGCGATCGTTCCCGCTGACCCGCGACTCGCTCGTGCGGTACGCCGGCGCCTCGGGCGACTTCAACCCGATCCACTACCGCGACGACATCGCCGCCGAAGTCGGCCTGCCGGGCGTGCTCGCCCACGGCATGCTCACCATGGGCCTCGCGGTGCAGCCCGTCGTCGACTGGGCCGGCGACCCCGGCCGCGTCGCCGACTACCAGGTGCGCTTCACCCGCCCGGTGATCGTCGACCCGAAGACGGGTGCGCTCGTCACGGTCACGGCGAAGGTCGGCCAGCTCGACGAGTCCGCGACCGTCGCCCGCATCGACCTCACGGTCAAGGTCGGCGACGACACGGTGCTCGGCAAGGCGCAAGTGCGCGTCGTGCTCGGCTGACATGAGCGGCGACATCCGTTTCGCGGACCTCACGACGCTGCAGGTCGGCGGGCCGATCGGCCGGCTGGTCACGGCGACGACGCAGCGCGACCTCGTCGACCTCGCGACCGAGACCTGGGCGACGGATGACGCGTGGCTCGCGCTCGGCGGCGGCTCGAATCTGCTCGTGGGCGACGAGGGCTTCGCGGGCACCGTGATCCGGGTGGCGACGCGCGGCATCGAGGTGCTGCCCCCGGTGACGGGCGAAGGGGCATCCCTTCGACCGGCTCAGGACGGCGCCGTTCGCCTGCGCGTGCAGGCCGGCGAGACGTGGGACGACCTCGTCGCATGGACCGTCGAGCACGGCTACTCGGGCATCGAGGCGCTCTCGGGCATCCCCGGCTCGGTCGGGGCCGCGCCCGTGCAGAACATCGGCGCCTACGGGCAGGAGCTCGCCGCCACGCTCGTCGCGATCGAGTTCCTCGACGAGGGCGCCGAGGCGCCGCGCCGCATGACGGCCGCCGAACTCGAGCTCGGCTACCGCACCTCGGTGCTGAAGCAGGGGCTCGCGGGCATCGTCGTGACCATCGAACTCGAACTGCACGACACCGCCGCGGAGCGGGCGGTGCTCGGCGAGGCGCTCGGCCAGCCGATCGCCTACGGGCAGCTCGCCGACGCGCTGCACGTGCAGCAGGGCGATCGCGTCGCGATCGCCGAGGTTCGCGCGAGCGTGCTCGCCCTGCGCGCTTCGAAGGGCATGGTGCTCGACCCGGCCGACGCCGACTCGGTGAGTGCCGGCTCGTTCTTCACGAACCCGATCGTGGGGGAACACGTCGCCCGTACGCTGCCGGCCACGGCGCCCCGCTGGTACATCGAACCCGAGGCGCCCGACGTGGTGACGCCGCTCGGTTCGCTCGGCTCGGCGACGCCGCTCGACGCGTTCCTCGCGCATCAGGCCGAGCTCGAGGAGTTCGACGACGACGTCAGCGTGGCTGAACACGTCGATTCCGAACCGCTCGTGAAGCTCTCGGCAGCCTGGCTGATCGAGCACTCGGGCATCCGTCGCGGCTTCGCGCTGCCCGGGTCGCGCGCGGCGATCTCGTCGAAGCACACGCTGTCGCTCACGAACCGCGGCGGCGCCACGGCTGAAGAGGTCGCGACGCTCGCACGGTTCGTGCAGGGGCGGGTGCAGGCCGAGTTCGGCATCGTGCTGCGACCCGAACCCGTGCTCGTCGGCGTCGAGCTCTAGCGGCAGTCCGCCACCCGCGGCAGTCGCAGTCCCGCGAGCCGCGCCGCGCATGCCACACGCATGCGCCCCGCAGCTCGTGCCGAGATGACAGAAGTCGTCGCCCGTCCGTACGAACAGGCGACGACTGCGGTCATCTCGGCGGCCGGGCAGCGCGCGACGACGCGCGCGACTCAGCGGCGGGCGCGCTCCCCGCGGCGGATGAGTCCGACGACGCCGAAGAGCGCCACGACGACGCCCACGACGATGACCACCGAGAACGTCGCGGTGAGCGGACTCAGGGTCAGCAGCCAGTCGCCGACATCGTCGCGGCGGGCGGGGTCGAGGAGGACCCAGAGGGTCGTCGCGGCCGTCGCGCCGAAGAGCAGCGCCCAGACGAGTGCGCCCCATCGCACGGTCGGGCGCGCCGTCGGCGCCGGGCTCGTGGCGGAAGTCGTCGCCGTCTCGTCCGCCGCAGGTGTGCCCCACTCGGTGAGGATCGCCGTGACGGCGGCATCCGCCTCGTTCTTCGGCTGAGCGGAGTCGTTGGAGTTCGTGGTCATGATCAGCTCCCTTCGCGGATCTCGATGTGCACCATGCCGGAGCCCTGCTCGAGCACGATCTTCGCGTCGATCGGGTCGTCGCTGGGGCGGTACTCGCGCACGATGCCCTCGCCGCCGAGGAGCAGCGCCCCGCGATCGAGACCGCCGATCTGCGGCGTGGTGCTCGAGGAGAAGTCGGGCGAGTACGACGTGATCTCGATCGCACCGGCATCGCTCGCGTCGAGCACGACCTCGGTGTCGGGTTCGATCGTGATCCAGGTGTCGCCGGTGCCCTGTCGGAGTTCGACGACGGGCGCCACGTCACGGAACCAGGGGGTGGCGTGGAGGTACGCGTCGCCGTAGGGCTGCACGAGTCGCTGGGACCGGTCGAGCGAGACGCTGTAGCTGGGCGGCACCAGCGTGCCCTGCGGCATGATCGAGGCCGCGATGACGGCCACCGCCATCGCGAATGCGGAGAGCGCCGTCGTGAAGGCGAGCGCTCCGCTGCGTCGACGTCGCAGCGCCGCGACGACCATGCCGAGCGAGAGCAGCACCGTCGCCGCGGCGAGGGCGATCGGGATCGCGAAGCCGGCGACGCTGGGCGTCGCGAGCGACCAGATCGCGGCGATCGAACCGCCGACGAGTGCCAGGCCGAGCACGGTGAACACGAACGCGGCGCTCGCCCTGGGGCGGCTGGCCCGGCGTGCCGCGCGGGCGGCGTCGGCCTGGGCCGTGAGCGCACGTGCCTTCGCCCGGTTCTCGGCTGCCGCCTGGGCTCGGGCGGCGCGTTCGGCGTTGTGATGGCTCGACTTCCACTCGGAGCGCGAGAGGCGCCAAGCCTCGTGCTGCGCGCGCCACTCGGCGATGGCCGCGGCGTCGGCGCCTTCGGCGGGCACCGGCGGCTCGGTGGTCGGCACGGTCGTCGTGGCGTCGTCCGCCGTTGCGACGGCGGGGTCGGCCGGCGCAGCTGCAGCGGCAGCGCCGGCAGCACCGGCCCCTGCGGCGAATGCCGCGGTCGGAGGATGCCCCGGAGCGGCGGCGGTCGTCGCGGAAGCCATTCGCGCGCCGACGCCGCTCGGGGAGTTCTGGGAGGCCCGCTGGGCGAGCCAGACGACGAGGGCGATGATGCCGCCGACGACGATGAGCACCCACAGCACCCGGAGCGGCCAGGCGAGGTCCAAGCCGAAGATCGGGTCGATGAACGTCGGCCAGTCGGGCCACCAGCGCCAGCCGAGCCACCCGCCCTGCACGAGGGGGATGAGGCCGATGACGCCCATCACGGCGATGCCGACGATCGCCGGGTCGACGATGCCACGGGTCAGGCGCTCGAAGTGGATCTCGCCGTCGGTGTCGGGCAGCAGCACCCACGCGATCGCGTAGAGCAGCACGAACGGCGCACCGAGCACCGCGACGACGACGACGATGCCGCGCACGATGATCGGGTCGATGCCGAGTCGGGCGGCGACGCCGGCGCAGACGCCGCCGAGCCACCCGGCCCGACGGGGCACGCCGAGGCGGCGGAGCCAGTCGTAGAGGCCGGTGCCGGTGCCCGGCGCGGGTGTCGCCGCGCCGGGGTCACCGGAGGATGGAGTCGTTCCCGCCGCCCCGCGGGCGTTCGGGCCGGGCGCCGCGGAGTCCCCCTTCACGTCGTCCTGCACTGGGTCCGCCTCTGGGGCGGTCGGGTTCGTCTCCATGCTTCGATGCTGGCAGGGGCGAAGGACGTCTCGCCATGGGGTGAATCCCTGATTCGACCCTGAGCGGGGAGCCGGGGCCGCGGCGATCGGGGCCGGGTCTGCTTGGATTGCAGGCATGGAGTCGCGGGCGCAACAGGTGACGGATGCCGCGGCATCCGTCGACGCCGACGCCGCGCCGTCCGCCCCTCGCCTGACGAGGCCGCGTGCGTGCGTCGCCACCGGCGTCGCGGCCGGCCTCGCCGCCCATCTCGGCTGGCCGGTCTGGATCGTGCGCACCGCGTTCGTCGTCACGAGCCTCGCGAGCGGCGCGGGCCTGCTGCTCTACGTCTGGCTCTGGGTGTTCACCCCGTGGGCACCGGGCGAGGAGCGTCCGACCCGGCGTGCTCCCGTCGCGTGGCTGCTCATGGTCGCCGCCGCCATCTCCCTGATCGCCGCATGGGCGACGAGCGGCCGGGTCGTCGAATCGGGCGGCAACGGGCTCGAGTGGTGGCTGCTCGCGGTGTTCGCGGGCGTCGGCCTCGCCGTGGCATCCGGAGCCTGGGCGACCTTCATCGACCGGCCCGATGCCGACCGAGGGCCGCGCCAGGAGCTCGCGATCCGCATCGTCGCGACGGCGCTGCTCGCGATCACGGCCCTCGCGCTCGTCTTCGGACCGAACGCGAACTGGTTCCCGGTTCCGACGTTCGTCGCCGCGCTCGCCGCGGTCATCGGCATCGCGCTCGTCTACGTGCCCACACTCATCGCCTCGTGGCGCGACCTCACCGCCGAGCGCACGAAGCGCATCCGCGAGGAGCAGCGCAGCGAGATCGCCGCGCACCTGCACGACTCGGTGCTGCAGACGCTCGCGCTGATCCAGAATCGGGCCGGAGCGACGAGCGAGGTCGCCCGTATCGCCCGCGCGCAGGAGCGGGAGCTGCGCGACTGGCTCTTCGCCGGCGACGCCCCCGCCGAGAGCGACCTCGGCACCGACCTCCGCGACTTCGGCGCGGCCCTCGAGATCGATCATGCCGTGACGGTCGACGTGGTCGTCGTGGGAGAGTCGCGGGAGCGCGCGAGCGGCGAGATGGCGGCGGCGGCTCGCGAGGCGATGCTGAACGCCGCGCGGCATGCCGGCGGCGAGGTGTCGGTGTACGTCGAGTCGACGCCCGAGGCCGTCGAGGTGTTCGTGCGCGACCGCGGTCCGGGCTTCGCGCTCGCCGACGTGCCCGGCGACCGGCTCGGGGTGCGCGAATCGATCATCGGCCGCATGCGCCGCGCCGGCGGATCGGGCGAGGTGCGCCAGGGCGTCGGCGGCGTGGGTACCGAGGTGCGTCTGAGATTCCCGGCCGCCGAACGCGTGGAGGTCGGTCGTGGTTGAGCACGTGAGGGTCGTGATCGTCGACGACCACTCCATCTTCCGGTCGGGTCTGAAGGCCGACCTCGACGAGACCATCGAGGTCGTCGGCGAGGCGCACGACGTCGAGTCCGCGGTCGCGGTGGTGACGGATGCCGCGCCCGACGTGGTGCTCCTCGACGTGCACCTGCCAGGGGTCGCGGTGCCGGCGGGCACGAGCGGCGGCGCCGAGGTGATCCGCCGCGCCGCGGCATCCCTTCGACAGGCTCAGGACGGCGCCGAGCCCTCGACGCGCTTTCTCGCGCTCTCGGTCTCGGACAAGGCCGAAGACGTCGTCGGCGTCATCCGCGCGGGAGCCCGCGGCTACATCACGAAGGGCTCTTCAGGCGCCGACGTGAGCCGTGCCGTGCACGCCGTCGCCGGGGGCGACGCCGTGTTCTCGCCGAAGCTCGCGGGGTTCGTGCTCGACGCGTTCGGTGCTCCCGTGGGGGAGACGGCGTCGGCGAGCGACGAGCTCGACCGGCTCTCGGCGCGCGAGCAGGAGGTCATGCGGCTGATCGCCCGCGGCTACGCCTACAAGGAGGTCGCCGCGGAGCTGTTCATCTCGACGAAGACGGTCGAGACGCACGTCTCGGCGGTGCTGCGCAAGCTCCAGCTGTCGAGTCGGCACGAGCTCACCGCCTGGGCGAATGCCCGTCGCCTGCTCTAGGCGCACGGTCGCTCGCCGGCCGATACACGTCGAGCGCCGCCGGCACGATCCGCACGCTCGTGCGGTAGCCCGGCGACGCGGTGCGGGCGGATGCCTCGGCGGGCGCGTCGAGCGACACCTCGCCGTCGTGGGCGAATCCGGGCGGCTGCCCGTGCCGGGGCCGCACGAGCACCTCGATCGACTCCGTCGTGAATGACTCCAGGCGCTCCGGCAGCAAACGGATGCGCCGGAGCACGGCACTCGTGCGACGGCCGAAGGCGAGCGCCCCCGCCGCGCGCAACCGCGAGTCCGCGTGCAGCAGTCGCACGTCGAGCACGCCCCCGTCGAGTCGTCGACGCTGCATGGGCGCGGCGATCCCGGGGTCGTTCGGCCCGACGCCCACGTACAGGGTCCAGAGCCGGGCGCGTCGCCCGTCGACGACCACGGTCACGGGAGCCGAGCGGCGCAGCACCCGCGCTGCGGCGGCGACGGCGGCGAGCCACTTGCCCCAGTGCTGCTCGCGCCGCTCCCGCTCGGCGACGAAATCGGGGTAGAGGCCGACCGAGGCGGTGTTCAGCACCGTGATCGGCGGGCCGTCGGCGAAGCGCAGCTCGGCGACATCCGCTCGCACGCCCTCGCCGCGTTGCAGGGCATCGACCGCGAGGTCGACGGATGCCGCGCCAACGGTGCGCGCGAAGTGGTTGAACGTGCCGCCGGGCACGACGACGAGCGGGACTCCGGCCGCCCGCGCCTCGTGCGCGACGGCGGCGACGGAGCCGTCGCCTCCGCACACCCCCACGATGCGCGGCGGGTCGTCGCGGGCAAGCGCCGCACGCACGGCGGTGCCAGGGTCGTCGCCGTCGAGCACGTGCAGCTCGGCTCGCGGCAGGCGTCGCTCGAGCACCTGCATCGGATCGGTGCGCAGCACGCTCGTGCCCGACGCCCGGTTGACGACGATGAAGACGCCGGCGCCGTCCGGCGACGACGGCAGGCGCCGGTCGGCACCGCTCCGCGTCGGAGTGTCGACCTCGCCGGCGCCGGGTCGGGCGACGGCGGCGCTCAGGCCCGCGACTCCGGCGCCGATCGCGAGCCCGCCGACGACGTCGGACACCCAGTGCGCGCCGGTGTGCAGTCGCGAGTAGGCGACGCCGAGCGCGACCGGCGCCAGCGCGGCGCCGAGGCGCGGCTCCTCGATCGCGATGCCGGTGACGAAGGCCGCAGCGCTCGCCGAGTGCCCGGACGGGAACGACGGAGTGCGGGGCGGCTTCGGCAGGCGTCGGCCGATCGGCACATCGGCGAGCAGGGGCCGGTCGCCCCCGAAGAGCTGTTTGGCGATCACGTTGGTGAGCGCGCTCGCGACGAGCAGCGAGCCGAGTCCGCGCCCCGCGGTACGTCGGTGTCCGAGCACGGCGAGCACGCCCGCGATGGTCCACCAGAGCACGCCGCGGTCGGCGAACCCCGAGACGCGCGACCAGAACCGGTCGGCGACGGGATGGGCGCGGCGGGCGTTGACTGCGCGCGCGGATGCGGCATCCGCTCGCCGGACCCAGGCGGGCAGGATTCTCGTCCGTTGCACGGCGATGCGCACGCTGCGGAAGACCACGCCGCCATCGTAGGCGCGGGGCGCCGTGCCGTCGACGGGTTGCGCCGACGGCCGCGGAACCGGACTCGCGAAAAAGAATTCTGCTATTCAGTGTTGCTATCTACCGGTACTCGTGCTTACTATGTACCGGTAATCAGTCACACCGAGTAGTGAAAGGAGGGGTTCCATGGGCAAGCAGACCACCGAGATGCTGAAGGGCACGCTCGAAGGCATCGTCCTCGCAATCCTGGCCGTGAGTCCGGCCTACGGGTACGAGATCACGGCCCGGCTTCGCGAAGAGGGCTTCTCCGACATCGCCGAGGGCACCGTCTACGCCCTGCTGGTCAGGATCGAGCAGCGCGGCCTCGTCGACGTCGAGAAGGTTCCGTCGGAGAAGGGCCCGCCGCGCAAGGTCTACACGATCAACGCGCAGGGCGGCGCATACCTCGAGGAGTTCTGGGGGACCTGGAGTTTCCTCGCAGAACGGATCGAACAGCTCCACCAGCGCATCGAACAACGAACGAACGAAGAGGGAGAGTAGTCATGGCTGCGAAGTGGTACGAGATGATCACCGGATCGCTCGACGACAAGAAGGCCTACCGCCAGTACAAGGCCCGCATCGCGGCCCTGCCCGAGCCCTACGGCACCGCCGCGAAGGCCTTCGAGCGCTACTTCATGTACAACGGCGGCATCACCGACGGCGACTCCGCCGTGATGATCACGATGTTGAACGACTTCGCCGATCTGTGGGAGCGGGCCGCCGTCGACCAGACGCCGGTCGAGGACATCGTCGGCGACGACCCGGTCGAGTTCGCCGAGGCATTCGCCGCGGCGTACGCCGGCAAGCGCTGGATCGACAAGGAGCGCAACCGCCTCACCGAAACCATCCAGAACCTCGAAGGAAAGGAAGAACGATGACCACCGAAGCAGCGATCCGGGTGCAGGGCATCCAGAAGTCGTTCAAGGACCTGCACGTGCTGAGAGGCGTCGACTTCGACGTCGCAGCGGGCACCATCTTCGCCCTGCTCGGCTCGAACGGCGCGGGCAAGACCACCCTCGTCCGCATCCTCTCGACGCTCGCGAAGGCCGACGCCGGCACCGCGACCGTCCACGGCCTCGACGTCGCCGCCAACCCCGGCGAGGTGCGCGAGGCGATCAGCCTGACCGGCCAGTTCGCCGCCGTCGACGAGGTGCTCACGGGCCGTGAGAACCTAATGCTCATCGCGAGGCTCCGGCACCTGAAGAACCCGGGTGCGATCGCCGACGAGCTGCTCGACCGCTTCTCGCTCACCGAGGCCGGCGGCCGCAAGGCGGCGACCTACTCGGGCGGCATGCGCCGCCGGCTCGACATCGCGATGAGCCTGATCGGCAACCCGCCGATCATCTTCCTCGACGAGCCGACGACCGGCCTCGACCCGCAGGCGCGCATCGAGGTGTGGCAGACCGTCAAGAAGCTCGCCGACGCCGGCACGACCGTGCTGCTCACGACGCAGTACCTCGACGAGGCCGAGCAGCTCGCCGATCGAATCGCGATCCTGCACAAGGGCACGATCATCCAGAACGGCACCCTCTCAGAACTCAAGCAGCTCCTCCCGGCCGCCACGGTCGAGTACGTCGAGAAGCAGCCGACGCTCGAAGAGGTCTTCCTCACCCTCGTCGGCGACACCGGCGAGACCGACACCGACGATGCCGACCGCGCCGACAGTGCGGCCAAGGCAGGAAAGGAATCACGATGACCACCCACGTCCTCAGCGACACCCGGGTCCTCACCGGCCGATCGCTGACCCACATCCTTCGCAGTCCCGACACGATCATCACCACCGCGGTCACGCCGATCGCGCTGATGCTGCTCTTCGTCTACGTGCTCGGCGGCGCGATCAACACCGGATCCGACGAGTCGTACATCAACTACATGCTCCCGGGCATCCTGCTCATCACGATCGCATCTGGCATCGCGTACACCGCGTACCGGCTGTTCCTCGATCTGCAGGGCGGCATCTTCGAGCGGTTCCAGTCGATGCCGATCGCGCGATCGAGCGTGCTCTGGGCCCATGTGCTCACGTCAGTCGTGGCGAACCTCGTGTCGGTCGCGATCGTCATCGGCGTCGCGCTCATCATGGGGTTCCGCACCGGGGCATCCGTCGGGGCATGGCTCGCCGTCGCCGGAATCCTGGCCATGTTCACCCTCGCGTTGACCTGGCTCGCCGTGGTCGCCGGCCTCTCGGCGAAGACGGTCGACGGCGCGAGCGCCTTCAGCTACCCGCTGATCTTCCTGCCGTTCATCAGCTCCGCGTTCGTGCCCACCGACACGATGCCGGCACCGGTCGCCTGGTTCGCCGAGAACCAGCCCGTGACCTCGATCGTGAACTCCACGCGGGCCCTGTTCGCCGGTGAGCCCGTCGGCAGCGAGATCTGGGTCGCGCTCGCCTGGCTCGTCGGCATCCTCGTGGTCGCCTACGTGTGGGCGATGTCGATCTACCGGCGCAAGATCTCCTAGCCCGAGGTCCGAGCGCTCACACACGAAGCTCCCCTCCACCCGTCTCCGACGCGGTGGAGGGGAGCTTCGTCGTGTCACCGCCGCGCGGGCTCAGCCCTGCTCGAGCAGCTCGTCGCGCACCGCGCGCCGCAGCACCTTGCCGATGAGCGAGCGCGGCAGCTCGTCGAAGAGGTCGATGCGGCGCGGCACCTTGTAGGGCGTCAGGCTCGTGCGGCAGAAGTCGCGGAGGGCGGCCTCGTCGAAGACGGCGCCCTCGCGGAGCTCCACGCCCGCGGCGACCGCCTCGCCGCCCGAGGCCCGGGGCAGCCCGACGACCGCGGCGCCGCGCACGTCGGGGTGGGCGAGCAGGGCAGCCTCGACCTCCGACGGGGAGACGTTGAAGCCGCCCGTGATGATGAGCTCCTTCACCCGGTCGACGATCGTGACGAACCCGTCGTCGGAGACGTGCACGATGTCGCCCGTGCGGAGCCACCCGCCGGGGAGCAGTGTCTCGGCGGTCTCGGCCGGTCGGCGCCAGTAGCCCTGGAAGACCTGCGGCCCCCGCACGAGCAGTTCGCCGGCCTCGCCCGCAGGACGGTCGGCTTCGGGGTCGTCGGGGTCGACCACGCGGATCTCGGTGCTCGGGAACGGCACGCCCACGGTGCCGGGGCGCCGCGTCGGGCCCATCGGGTTGCCGAGCGAGATCGGCGAGGACTCGGTCATGCCGTACCCCTCGACGAGGAGTCCGCCGGTCGCGCTCTCCCAGCGGTCGACGGTCGCGATCGGCAGGCTCATCGCCCCCGAGATCGCGAAGCGGATGCGCTCGAGCGCACGCGGGTGGCGGGCGGCAGCGTGCACGAGCTGGTCGTAGATCGGCGGCACCGCGGGCAGGAACGTCGGCGGCGAGTGGCGTGCGGCATCGAGTACGAGGGCCGAGTCGAACTTCGGGAACAGCACGAGCCGCGCGCCGATGCTCATCGCGAAGGTCAGGCAGAGCGTCATGCCGTAGGCGTGGAAGAGGGGCAGCACGCCGTAGAAGACCTCTTCGCCCTCGGTGAGGCCCGGCACCCAGGCGCGGCCCTGCATCGCGTTGGCGCGCAGGTTGCGGTGGCTGAGCACGGCGCCCTTCGGGGTTCCGGTGGTGCCGCTCGTGTACTGCAACACGGCGGTGTCGCCGAGCGACGGTCGCGGATGCCGCGTGGCGAGCGCCCGTCGCGAGGTGAGGCGCTCCCAGTCGACGAGTCCGCGTGCACGGGGCTTCGTCGTGAGCGCGGCGCGGGAGCGCCGGGCCTTCGGGATCGGCAGGCGCAGCGCCATCCGCTTGCCGAACGGCAGCGCCCGGGTCAGGTCGACCGAGACGATGTGGGCCGGGCGGATGTCGCTCGGGAACTCGGCGACCGTGTCGGCGACGCTGTTCCAGACGATCGCGACGCGCGCGCCGTGGTCTTCGAACTGGTGCCGCAGCTCGGGCGGCGTGTAGAGCGGGTTGTGCTCGACGACGATCGCCCCGAGGCGGAGCACCGCGTAGAACGCGGCCACGTGCTGCGGACAGTTCGGCAGCACGAGCGCGACCCGGTCGCCGGCGACGACCCCGAGCCGGCGCAGCCCCTCGGCGGCCGACGCGATCTGCTCGCCGAGCTCCTTGTAGCTCGTCTCGGCGCCGAAGAACTCGAGCGCCGTGCGTCGCTTGAACCGGCGCACCGAGTCGTCGATCATGTCGACGAGGGTCTGGCTCGGCTCCTCGATCGCCGGCGGCACGCCCTCGGCGTAGTGGGCGAGCCACGGGCGGTCTTCGTACGGGTTCATGCGTGCCTCTCACGGCCATCTGCACGCAAGACCACGGGCCGGCCCGTGGTTGCCGCAGTGCGTGCGGATGCCACCTCCAGCGTAGGGCGCGGGCGCTGTGCCCGACCTGAACCTAGATGATGCCGAGCTCCATCGCCCGGGTCACCGCGCGGGTGCGGTCGCTCACCTCGAGCTTCTCGAACACGTGCAGCAGGTGGGTCTTCACCGTCGCCTCGCCGATGAAGAGCGCCCTGGCGATCTCGGGGTTCGACCTGCCCTCGGCCACGAGCCGCAGCACTTCGAGTTCCCGCGGCGAGAGCGAGGGCGGGGCCGCGGATGCCGCGCCGGCGCGCACCCGCGAGACGAGCTTCGCCGCGATCGACGGGGCGAGCACCGTCTCACCTGCCGCCACGGCGCGGATGCCGGCGACGATCTCGGCCTGCGGCGCCGCCTTCAGCAGGTACCCGCTCGCCCCCGCCTCGATGGCGGCGAGGATGTGGTCGTCGGTCTCGTACGTCGTGAGCACGAGCACGCGGGTGCCGGGCACCTCGGCGACGATGCGCGCGGTCGCGGCGGCGCCGTCGATGTGCGGCATCCGCAGGTCCATGAGCACGAGGTCGGGGCGTTCGGATGCCGCGACCGACACCGCTTCTGCGCCGTCGGCGGCCACGCCGACGACCTCGAGCCCGGGCTCGGTCTCGAGCAGTCCGACGATGCCGGCGCGCACGATCGGGTGGTCGTCGGCCACGACGATGCGGATGCTCATACGTCGGTTTCCTCCGTGGTCGTGGTCGGGGAAGGATCGGTCGCGGCATCCGCTCGGGGGATGCCGACGCGCAGCACCGTGCCGCCGTGCGCTCCGGGTTCGATCGCGAACGAGCCGCCGACGAGCGCGGTGCGGTCGCGGATGCCCGAGAGCCCGAATCCGGATGCCCCGGGCGCCGCCGCCCCGGGCCCGACCCCGTCGTCGGCGACCGTGAGCACGACCTCGCCGCCGATGGACTCGATGGTCACAGCCGCGTGCCGGGCGCTGGCGTGCTTGCGCACGTTCGCGAGCCCCTCCTGCGCCGAGCGCAGCAGCACGACCTCGTGCTCGCGGCTGAGGCCGGTCGCGCTCGCCGACACCGTCACGACGACGCCCGTCTCGCGCTCGAAGGTCGCCGCGAGTCGGTCGAGCGCGTCAGCGAGGCCCGCTCCGGGCTCGACCGGCGCGAGCGAGGCGACGAGGCCGCGCGCCTCGGTGAGCGCCTCGCGCGCCATCTGCTCCATGAGTTCGACGTCGGCGCGAGCGGATGCCCCGGCCTCGCCGTCGACCCCGTCGAGGCGTGTGCCCGTGCGCTGCGCCACCATCACGAGACCGGTCAGGCTCTGCGCGATCGTGTCGTGGATCTCGCGGGCGAGCCGCGCGCGCTCCTCGACCACCCCGGCATCGCGGTGCATCGCGGCGAGCTGGCCCTGCGCGGCCTGCAGCTCCTCGAGCAGGCGGCCGCGCTCCTGGCCGTAGAGAGCGATGTTCGTGATCCAGAGCCCGAGCGCGATGCTGAAGCCGACCGAGACCGCCGCGCTGATGAGTCCGGCGACGATGCCGCTCGGGCCGAAGTGCACGATGTAGCCCGCTGCGAGCGCGACGCCGATGAGCACGTTCGACAGGAGCGCGCTGCGGATCGACGGCGCGGTCGTCCAGATGAACGGGTAGATGAACACCTGCAGGATCGCGAAGGAGGGTTCGAACGCAGCGCCGACGCCGAGGAGCACCGCGAACGCGATCGAGATCACGAGGTGCGGAGTGAGCCGGTCGGCTCCGAGATGCGCCCTGGCGTAGGCGAAGTAGAAGACGAGGAACGCACCCGTCGTCGCCCAGACGCCCCAGTCGTTCGGTCCGTACGGCGGCGGGTCGAACAGGGTGAAGAGCACGAGGATGGATGCCACGGCGATCGCCGCGACATCCCACCATCGTCGGTTCAGCATGTTGCGAGTGTGCCACGTGGGCTACGCATCGCGCCGGATCCACCGGAACGTGATTCGGGAGAGCACGAAGCCCACGACGAGCCAGATGCCGAGCGCGATCGCGACGCCCGGGAGGTTCCACGAGCCGTTCTGCTCGAGCGACTCCCACCCCTCCGGCAGGAACACCGAGCGCATGCCCTGGGCGATCCACTTGAGCGGGAACAGGCTCGCGACGTTCTGCAGCCAGTCGGGCAGCATGTTCCACTGCAGGTACACGCCCGAGATGAACTGGAGGATGAGCCCGATCGGGATCACGACCGCCGCGGCGCTCTTGCCCGAGCGCGGCAGCGCCGAGAGGGCGATGCCGAGCAGCGCGCAGGTCGTGAGGCCCAGCACGAAGACCCAGGCGAAGGTCACCCACTTCTCGGGCTCGGTCGGCAGGTCGATGCCGAGCACGAGCCCTCCGGCGAGGATCAGCAGGCCCGCCTGCAGCGTGCCGGTGACGAAGACCTGACCGATCTTGCCGGCGAAGTACCCGACGGGGGAGAGAGGGGTCCCGCCCAACCGCTTCAATGTGCCGTTCGACTTCTCCAAGGCGATGTCGATGGCGAGGTTCTGCACGCCCGACAGGAAGATGCCGGCGGCGAGCATCGCCGGCAGGTAGAGGGCCGCGATCGAGATCTCGGCCCCGGGGGGACCGACCTCGCCTGAAGCGCTGAACGCGGCAGAGAAGATGGCGAGCATCACGAACGGGAAGAGGAAGGTGAAGAACAGGGTGTCGGCGGCCCGGAAGTACGTCTTCGTCTCGACGCCGACGCGTGACGCGCCCTGGGTCATCAGGTTGGTAGTCATGCGAGGGCCTCCTCGGTGTCGTCGATCTCGTTCGCTGAGCCTGTCGAAGCGTCGCGCACGAGTCCCAGGTAGATGTCTTCGAGCGTCGGCCGGATCACTTCGAGGCCGTCGGGTTCGCGGCCGACTTCGGCGACGACGGATGCCACGTGCAGGCCAGGCTCGTCGGTGCGCACCTCATGCGTGGTGCCGGCCGCGTCGCGCCAGCGCACGATGGGCCGCCGTGCGTCGGCGCCGCCGATCTCATCGATTGCGCCGATATCGACGAGGCGACCTCCCGCGATGATGCCGGCGCGATCGGCCAGTTGCGCCGCCTCGTCGAGGTAGTGGGTCGTGAGCAGGATCGTCGTGCCTTCGGCCTTGAGCGAGCGGATGAGCCCCCAGAACTGACGCCGCGCCTCGGGGTCGAAGCCCGTGGTCGGCTCGTCGAGGAAGAGCAGTTCGGGCCGGCCGACGATGCCGAGCGCGACGTCGACGCGGCGCTGCTGGCCGCCCGAGAGCTTCGCGATGCGGGTCTTGGCCTTCGCCTCGAGGCCGACGGCGGCGATGACCTCGTCGACATCGCGGGGGTTCGGGTAGAGCGAGGCGAAGTGCCGCAGCATCTCGGTGACCGTGAGGAGCCCGGTCTCGCCGGTCGATTGCAGGACGATGCCGATGCGCTGCTTCCAGTCGAGACCGCCGCGGGCCGGGTCGACGCCGAGCACGCTCACCTCGCCCGAGGTGCGGAGCCGGTAGCCCTCGAGGATCTCGACGGTCGTCGACTTGCCGGCGCCGTTCGGTCCGAGCAGGGCGAATGTCTCGCCGTGCGCGATGTCGAGGTCGAGGTCTTCGACCGCGGTCACCTCGCCGTAGACCTTGCGGAGCCCGCGGATCCGCACCGCGGCATCCGTGCGTGTCGTGTTCATACCAAGAGCATCTCGCGGCGGCGGGGCGACCGGCAGCCCCCGTCGGTTCGATTCCGGCCTCCACCGATCGGTGGATGGTGGTGGTCAGCGATCGTGGCGCGGTTCTGCCGAGACCTCGAGCCCGGCCAGGCGGCGTTCGAGGAAGCGCCGCTCGGGTGCGGTCGGCGCGAGGGGGATCGCCTCGCGATATGGAGCGGCGGCAGCTTCGGCCCTCCCGGAGCGGCGCAGGAAGTCCGCCTGCGCCGCTGGCAGCAGGTGATATCCCGCGAGGCGTCCCGACGACTCGAGCGCGGCGAGCGCCGCGAGCCCGGCGTCGGCACCATCCGCCATACCGATCGCGATCGCGCGGGCGAGTTCGACGAACGGCGATGCGCCGTTCGTGAGCCCCGCGAGTTCGTCGTACCGGCGCACGATCGCGGCCCAGTCCGTCTCCGATGACGTGCGTGCACGGACATGCACGGCCTGTATCTCCGCCTGCACTCGGTACGGGCCGCGCTCGCCGGGAGGGATCGGGCCGAGCAGCGCGAGTCCTTCGGTGATGAGCGCTCGGTTCCATCGTTCGCGATCCTGCTCCTCGAGGGGCACGAGCTCCCCGTCGGCATCGACGCGCGTCGCCGCCCGCGCGTGCTGCAGCAGCATGAGCGCCAGCAGTGCGCGCGGTTCCGAGGCATCGGGGAGCAGGTCGACGACGAGTCGCGTGAGCCGGATCGCCTCGACGGAAAGATCGACGCGTTGCAGGCGGTCGCCCGACGACGCGACGTAGCCCTCGTTGGCGACGAGGTAGAGCACCGCGAGCACCCCGTCGAGCCGAGCGGGCAGGGCTTCGGGCGGCGGCACGCGGTAGGGGATGCCCGCATGCCGGATCTTCCGCTTCGCGCGCACGAGGCGTTGCGCCATCGTCGACTCCGGCACGAAGAACGCGCGTGCGATCTCGCCTGTCTCGAGACCGCCCACCGTGCGCAGGGTGAGCGCGACTCGGGACTCGATCGGCAGCGCAGGGTGCGCGCACGTGAAGATGAGGCGCAGGCGATCGTCCCACTCGGGTTCGTCGTGGGCGACCGCGACGTCGGCCGGGTCCGGCGGCCCTCCGGTGCGTCCCGCGAATGCCTCCATCGAGATCCACTCCCTGACCTTGCCCGACTCGACGCCGCGACGCCGGAGCCGGTCGAGTGCGAGATTGCGGGCGGCGGTCGTGAGCCACGCACCCGGATTCGACGGCACGCCGTCGCGGGGCCACGTGGCCGCCGCGCGTTCGAACGCCTCCGATGCCGCGTCTTCGGCGACATCCCAGTCGCCCGTCGTGCGGATGAGGGTCGCGACGACCCTCGTCCAGTCCGCGTCGAACGCGGACCGGAGGGCCGACGCGACCTCGGGCGCGAGCCCGTCGGCTCGCTCCCCGGGCGCCGGCCCCGCGGCCGCCATGCCTTCGGGGCTCAGCGGCCCGCCCCCACCGCGTCGAGCGCTTCGGCGGCAGACGGTTCGACCCGGATGCCGTGCTCGGCAGCCTCCCGTTCGTGGCGGGCGACGTGGTCGTCGTGCACGTCGAACGGCCAGAGCGGGCGCAGCTCGAGCGTGCCGCCCCGGGCCATCGGATGCTTCGACGCCACCTCGATCGCCTCGGCGAGGTCGCGCACCTCGAGCACGTCGAAGCCCGCGACCCACTCCTTCGACTCGGCGAACGGGCCGTCGCTGACGAGCACCTCGCCGGCGCGTCGACGCACGAAGGTCGCGTCCTCGGGGCCGTGCAGCACCTCGCCGAAGAGGCGGGTTCCGCGGGCGTCCATCTCGCCGACCCAGGCGTCGGGATCGTCGTCCGCTCCGTCTTCGGCCGGAGTCGCCTCGCCGTCGCCGATGTCGCCGATGACCGCGCGCCCGGCCTGCTGCTCGGCGACCACGAGCATGAGGTACCGACGGCCGCTCGCCGCCTGCTCGCGGAATCCGGCAGGAACGACGCGCGCCGCGGGGTCGGCATCCGGCCAGTGCATGAACGGGCGCACCTCCACCCTGCCGAACGCGGCGGCGGGATGCCGCGACGCGATCTCGATCGCCTCGTCGAGGTCGGCGACGTCGATGATGTCGAAGCCGCCGATCGACTCCTTCGACTCGGTGAACGGTCCGTCGGTGACGAGCAGCTGCCCGTCGCGGACCCGCACGGTCGTGGCATCCCGGTCGGGCCGCAGCCGCTCGCCGTACTCGGATGCGCCCCTGGCCTCGAGATCGTCGACCCAATCGCCGATGTCGTCGGCCGCCGGAACATAGGCGACGGGGTCGTCGCCCTCGGCGTAGAACAGTGCGTATTCCATGGTGGAATCCTCTCTCTCGGTCACGCTACGCAAGTACGACGAACGGCGATAGCCGTTCTCGACACCGGTGCGGTGATCGGCGGGATCCGGTGCGGAAGCCGTTCAGTGCGGCAGCACGAGCATGACGCCGAGCCCGACCATGACGACGGCGATCACGGCGTCGAGCACGCGCCACGCGCGGGGACTCGAGAGCACGCCGCCCAGGAGCCGTGCCCCGTAGGCGAGGCCGAAGAACCAGACGAGGCTCGCGATGCCGGCGCCGGCGGCGAAGGCCCAGCGGCCGTCGCCGTGGGTGTTCGCGACCGAGCCGAGCAGGAACACCGTGTCGAGGTACACGTGCGGGTTCAGCCAGGTGAGGGCGAGGCAGGTGAGCACGGCCGCGGCGAGGCCGGTGCTCCGGCGCGTGAGCGTCGTCGAGACGGATGCCGCGGGGTCCGCGGGTGCCGCAGGAGTCCCGGCCCCGGCGTCCACGAGCCCCGCGGCATCCGCCTCGGCCGACTCGACCTCGCGCTCGGCTGACGCGACCTCGAGCGTCTCGCCGCTCGGCCGGATCGCGCGACGCGCGGCGAGCAGCCCGTAGGCGACGAGGAACGCCGCGCCCGCCCAGCGGATGACGTCGACGAGCCACGGCACGGCCGCGAGCACGACGCCGATGCCCGAGACGCCGACCACGATGAGGGCGAGGTCGCTCAGCGCGCAGATCGCCGCCACCGCGAAGACGTGCTCACGGCGGATGCCCTGCCGCAGCACGAACACGTTCTGCGCGCCGATCGCGACGATGAGCGAGAGGCCGAGGCCGAAACCGGCGAGCAGGGAGGAGAGGGGCACGGAACGACCGTAGGCGGCGCGGCAGCTTTACTCCAGCTCAAGATTCTTCATCGGCATTAGCATGGCTTCAGATGGAGATACCGCTCGACCTCGCCCGCACGCTCGCCGTCGTCATCGACGAGGGCACCTTCGACGCGGCGGCCAGGCGGCTGCGCATCACGCCGTCGGCTGTCTCCCAGCGGGTGAAGGCGCTCGAGCAGCAGCTCGGGCGGGTGCTCGTCGTGCGCTCGAAGCCGGCCAGGGCGACCGAGGCCGGTGCACCGATCGTGCGGCTCGCGCGCCAGGTCGCGCTGCTCGAACACGATGCCCTCGCGGAGTTCGGGCTCGACGAGCCATCCGCTCGGCCGATCTCGCTCGCCCTGGCCGTCAATGCCGACTCGCTCGCGACCTGGTTCCTGCCGGCGCTCGCCCGCGTGGGGGAGCGGCACCCCGTCGTCTTCGACCTGCACCGCGACGATCAGGACTTCACGGCGGGGCTGCTCGAGTCGGGCACGGTGCTGGGCGCCGTGACCTCGCAGTCCGCGCCGGTGGCCGGATGCCTCGTGCGCCCCCTCGGTGTCATGCGCTACGAGGCCGTGGCGACGCCCGTCTTCGCCGAGCGCTGGGGGCTCGCGCTGGGGCGAGGCGCGCACGGCCGGGGTTCCGGCAGGAGCCCGGGACCGGCGCCGGCAGCCGCGCTCGCCGCGGCGCCGCTCGTCGACTTCGACCGGCGCGACGACCTGCAGCGTGAGCACCTGTCGGCGCAGGGGATCGACCCCGACGGGCCGCCGCGCCATTTCGTGCCGGCGTCGAGCGACTTCGCGAACGCGGTCAAGCTCGGGCTCGGCTGGGGCATGCTGCCGGCGTTCCAGTCGGCCGATGAGCTCGAGCGGGGCGCCCTCGTACATCTCGACGGGGTGCCGATCGACGTGCCGCTCTTCTGGCAGCAGTGGAACCTGCGGTCGAGCCTGCTCACCGCCGTCGCCGACGAACTCGCCGCCGAGGCGCGCACCGCGCTCGCGCGACCCTGAGGCGGGCGCGCTGCGAGTCCGCGGACAGCTGCGAGTCCGCGGACATCTGGGACGACGCGCCGACGGGCGCCCGCGTGTCATGCGGATCATCCGCAGACTCGCAGACTCGCAGACTCGCAGACTCGCAGACTCGCAGACTCGCAGACTCGCAGACTCGCGGGCGGAAGCCGTGGTGTCAGGTCAGGCGAAGAGGCGCTGCAGGCGCTGCACGCCCTCGAGCAGCGGTGCGTCGCCGAGCGCGTAGCTGAGGCGCAGGTACCCCGAGGGGCCGAACGCCTCGCCGGGGACCGCGGCGACCTCGGCCTGGTCGAGGATCAGGTCGGCGAGCTCGAGCGAGGTGGTCGGCGTGACGCCGCCCCACTCGCGGCCGAGCAGGCCCGTGACGTCGGGGTACACGTAGAACGCGCCCTGCGGCACCGGCACGGTCATGCCGTCGATCTTCGAGAGCTCGGCGACGATCGTGCGGCGACGGCGGTCGAACGCCCGACGCATCTCCTCCACGGCGTCCTGGGGGCCGTTGAGCGCGGCGATGGCGGCGCGTTGCGAGATGTTCGACACGTTCGAGGAGAGGTGCGACTGCAGGTTCGCGGCGCCCTTGATGATGTCGGCCGGGCCGACCATCCAGCCGAGGCGCCAACCCGTCATCGCGTACGTCTTCGCGACGCCGTTGACGAGGATCGTCTGATTCGCGAGCTCGGGCACGGCCTCGACGATCGAGACGGCGCGCGGCGGCACGCCGTCGGGCTCCTCGGCGTAGGTGAGGTTCTGGTAGATCTCGTCGGCGACGACCCAGATGCCGTGCTCGAGCGCCCACTCGCCGATCTCGCGCGTCTGCTCGGGGGAGTACACGGCGCCCGTCGGGTTCGACGGCGAGACGAAGAGCAGCACCTTGGTGCGGTCGGTGCGGGCCGCCTCGAGCTGGGCGACCGTCACGAGGTAGCCCTGGTCGGAGCCGGCGAAGACGTCGACCTGGCGACCGCCGGCGAGCTTGATCGCCTCGGGGTACGTGGTCCAGTACGGCGTCGGCACGAGCACCTCGTCGCCCGGGTCGAGCAGCGTCTGGAACGCCTGGTAGACCGCCTGCTTGCCGCCGTTCGTGACGACGACCTGGCCGGGGGAGACCTCGAGCCCCGAGTCGCGGAGCGTCTTCGCGGCGATGGCCTCGCGCAGCTCGGGAAGCCCCGCCGCGGGCGTGTACCGGTAGTTCTTGGGGTCGTGCGTCGCCGCGAGCGCCGCCTCGACGATGTACTCGGGCGTCGCGAAGTCGGGCTCGCCCGCCGCGTACGAGATGACCGGGCGGCCCTCGGCCTGGAGGGCCTTCGCCTTCGCGTCGACCTTGAGGGTCGCGGACTCGGCGATGGCGGCGATGCGTGCGGAGAGGCGGGGGTGTTCGGTCACGCGACCAGCCTACGACTCGCACGCGGCCGGTGACAGACGCCGATGACCCGAATCGACGCGGATCACGGGCAATCCGTCCGGTTCGAGATTTCTCTGGGACATGCGTCCCACTCTTGCTACGCTGCCCACGTGATGGCGCGAACCCGACGGGGTCTCCTCGCCGGTGTCGCGCTCACGGTGCTCGTGGCGCTCGGTGCCGGCGTCGCCGTCGTGCTCGCCGACGAGCTCGGCATCCGCAGCGAACCGTCCGACATCCCGGCCGAGGTGCTCGCGGCCGCACCCGAGACGCCGTCGATCGCCCCGCCCGAGTTCACGGCGATCACCGCACCGCCCTCGTTCCGCATGGATCTCGCCGTCGACGAGCTGCGCGCCGCCGCTGCCGACGCCCGGCGCGACGGGCTGCCCGCCGAGGGCACCGTCACGCTCGAGGTCGTCGTCGGCGAGGGGAGCGACGACGACGAGTCCTACCGCCTCGAGGGCGCTCCCGAGGCGCTCCGCGTGGTCGCGGCATCCGAGGCCGGCGCCGTGCTCGGCGTCTACGACCTCGCCGCCGCGGTGCGCGACCGCCGGAGCGTCGCCGAGCACCTCGGCGAGACGGTCGAGTCCCGCCTCGGCTTCCGCATGGTCGACCTCGGCGCTGTCGGCGTGACGGTCGACGAGTCCGAGTGGGTGGCCGGCGACGACTACTCGCACAACTCGAAGGCCTTCGCCGACGTGATCCTCGCCGAGGCGCCGTACATCGACGACACCGCCCTCGCGGTGGCCCGCACCGACTTCGAGGCCTATGTGCGGCACGCGCTCGCCGAGGGATACAACGCGATCGCGATCCCCGGGTTCATCGAGTACCTGACGTTCTCGGGCGTCGGCGACGGCACCGAGGTCTACGACGCCGACGACACGCACGTCGCCCGCGCGCACGCCATGCGCGAGGCGTTCGGACCGATGTGGGAGTACGCCCACGACGCCGGGCTCGACGTGTACTTCCGCACCGACATGCTCACCCTCACGACGCCGCTCGAGGAGTACCTCGTCGAACGCTTCGGCGGCCTCGCGACCGAGGACCCCGCGTTCTGGGACGTCTACTCGGCGGGCCTCGACGAGCTCTACGCCGAGATGCCCTACCTCGACGGCGTGCTCATCCGCATCGGCGAGGCGGGCCGGGTCTACGACCTGCCGGGCTGGGACTACTACTCGAAGCTCGCCGTCACCTCCGTCGACTCGGTGCGCGCCATGCTGACGGCGCTGACCCAGCAGGCCGAGCGCGTCGACCGCGAGGTGATCTTCCGCTCGTGGAGCGTCGGCGTCGGCGCCGTCGGCGACATGCACACGAATGACGCCTCCTACGAGGCGGTGCTCGGCGGCATCGACTCCGAGGCGCTCATCGTGTCGACGAAGTACACGCTCGGCGACTTCTACAGCCACCTGCCGTTGAACCACACGCTCGAGATCGGCGAGCAGCGGCGCATCGTCGAGTTCCAGAGCCGACGCGAGTTCGAGAACTTCGGCGCCTTCCCGAACGACCTCGGCGTGCTCTCGCAGGATGCGTTGCAGCGCTTCATCGCGGCGAATCCGAACGTCGAGGGCATCTGGACGTGGACGCAGGACGGCGGCCCCTGGCGCGCCGGCCCGCTCTCGCTCGAGCTGAAGGCCGGCTTCTGGCAGCTCTACGAACTCAACACCGAGCTCGCCGTCCGTCTCGCACGCGACCCCGAGGCCGACCCGGCGTCGATCACCGCCGACTGGGCGAGGCGATGGTTCTCCGACGACCCGGCGACCGTGCAGGCGATCGGCGAGGCGATGGCGCAGTCGCGCGCGGCCATCACCGACGGGCTCTACATCGGCCCGTTCGCCGACCGCAGGGTCTTCGCGATCGGCCTCGAGCCGCCGCCCATGATGTGGATCTTCGAGTGGGACATCCTCACCGGTGACAGTGCCGTGCTGAACGTGATCTACGAGATCAGCCGCGACGAGCTCGACGAGGCGATCGAGGGCGGCGACCGCGCGATCGCCGCGGTCGAGCGGATGCAGTCGGCGATCGAGGCGACGGATGCCGCGAGCTGGCGCGACCCCGCAGGGCGTACGGCGTTCCTCGACACCCTCGACTACCAGGCCAACACCTACGCCATGCTCGGCGACTACCGCGAGATGTTCCTCCGGCAGGCCGAATGGCACGACACGGGCGACCCCGTCGCCTACGAGCGGTGGGATGCCGCGCGGCGGGCGTTCGAGGCATCCGCCGTCGCCCACGAGGCCGCGTACGCCGGCGACCCGTACCTGCCCGCGTACAACCTCACGGCGGCCGAGCTCGGCGTCGAGCGGGCGGTGCGGGACCTGCCCATGGCGTGGGCGGCCAGGATCGTGCTCGGACTCCTCTTGCTCTGGCTCGTCTACGGCATCGTCGGCGGGCGCAGGCGCGCCGGATGGCCCGGGGCCCGGGCCGCGCGTGCGCTGTGGATCGCCGGCACCCGGCCGTGGCGCGCACGGGAGGTCGTCGAGGGGCTCGGCAGGCTCGACCGGGTGCTGCTCGCCGCCGTGCCCGCCGCTTTCCTCGTGGCGAGCCGCGGCATCCAGACCTGGTTCCTGGCGCCGTCGCACCTGCTCGTGACCCTCGGCGGCTGGGCGGTGTTCGTCGGCGTGCTCTGGCTCGCGCTCGGTCGGCGCTCGGCGTGGCCGATCGTCGCCGCCGTCGGTGGGTCCGCGCTGCTCCGCGTGGCGCTGCTGCTCGCCGTGCTCGCCCCCACCGGTCCGGGCGGCTACTGGTTCGAGTTCTGGACGAACCCCGTCGGCCGCTCGGTGTACATCGCGATCGCGTTCGCCGCGTTCGGATGGGTCGTGATCGCAGCGGCATGGGCGCTCGCCGTCGAGCGGGGCGCGCTCTGGGCGACCGGGGCGGCCGTCACGGGCGTCGGTGCCGTGCTGGCGGTGTTCGGGTCACTGATCGGGCAGATCGGCCTCGAGACGGCGCTCACGAGGTGGAACGACGAGATGGCCCTGCTGCCGTGGGGACTCTCGCGCATCCTCGGCATCAGCGTCTACCTCGACATCCCGGCCGACACCGCCTGGTGGGTCGCGATCGCCGGTGGCGTGCTCGTCGCCGTGGGCGCGGCCTGCATCGCGCTGGCTCAGAGGTTCTGGCCGATGTCCCAGAGCCGGTCGGGGCGGCCGTCGAGCGCCTCCGACACCGCGAGCGCCTGATCGTCGCTGAGCGAGGCGACGTAGTCGATCACGCCGCGCCCCACGCCGAGTCGGCGCACGTCGCCCGCCGCGGGGATCGGGACGTCGGCCGGGCGCTCATGGCGGACGGCCGCGTACCCGTCGGTCGCGATCTCGACGAGCTCCTTCAGCCGCTGCGGCACCCGGTCGCGGTCGTGCTCGTCGGTCGCCCATGCGGTGAGTCCCTTGACGGCGCGGGCGAGCACCCGGCTGAGGCCGCGCTGGTACATGACGATGTCGGCGCGGTCGAGGATGAAGTGCCGATGCACGAACTTCAGGATCTCGACCTCGTGCCACGCCTGTCGATCGAGGGTCACGAGACCCGAGCGCACGACATCGCGCGGCGCGGGCACCACCGATGACTGCAGGTGGCTGATCCAGCGGTTCGTGAACGACGACAGCGCGCGCTCCGAGGCGATCGAACCGTCGAACGGCGTCGCCAGCAGGCCGTCGACGAGGTCGTCGGCGACGACGTCGACCGCGTCGGCGAACGCGTCGTCGTCGGCCACCCACGGGTCGTCGCGCGCGAACTTGCGGCGGAGCGCCTCGAGCGCGCTGCCGGCCGGTGCGGTACGGGCTCCGAGCGCCGCGTCGTCGAGCTGTCGCAGCTGCGACCCGTCCTCGATCCAGCCGCGGAACTCCCGCGCCACGGCGCCCTGGCTGAGCACGCCCGCCCGGTAGAAGTCGTCGACGTCGTGGATCGAGTAGGCGACGTCGTCGGCGATGTCCATGATCGAGCACTCGAGCGACTGCTGCATCGGCGGCAGCCCGGCGCGGGCCTGCTCGAGGTCGAGGGCGTCGATGCCGTACGCCGAGTACTTGGGCACCTCGACGCCCTGCCCGGTGCGACGGAGGCCTCGTGGCAGCGGCCCGTCGCCGAAGGAGGATGCGTCGATGTACCGGGTCCACGGATACTTCGCCACGGCGGTGCGCACCGCCGCCGTGAGGTTCAGCCCGCGAGGCGCGGCCTCGCTGACGTCGAGGGCCGTCAGGATGCGGTAGCTCTGCGCGTTGCCCTCGAAGCCGTCGACGAGACCGAGCGTCTCGCGGGCGAGCCGGTCGAGCACGCGCTCGCCGAGGTGTCCGAACGGCGGGTGCCCGAGGTCGTGGGCGCTCGCCGCGGCCTGCACGACGACGGCGTCGCAGCCGTGCTCGAGCGCGAACTCGCGCGTCGGCGACGCGGCATCCGTCAACTTCACCGCGATCGCCCTCGCGACCGCGGTGACCTTGATGGAGTGGGTCAGCCGGTTGTGGATGAGCGGACCGGCACCCGGCTGCGCGATGACCTGGGTGACGGCGGAGAGTCGTGAGAAGTACGGCGAGAACCGGATGCGCTCGAGGTCGAGGCGGAACTGCGAGTGCTCTCCGGTGACCTCGGCGCTGCTGCGCGGCTCCGGCACGAGGCGCGATGCGCGGTCGATCGTCATGCGCCCAATCTAGGCCGAGCGGCCCGTCGATGCGGAGAACCCGCATGCCGAACCCCTCGTCGAGGCGGGTGACTCGGATGCCTCGGGGCGGCCGTCGAGGGCGGGGCATCCGCTCGGCTTTACTCTGCCTGCGGCGTCGCATACACTTGGTGAGGTTGTTGAAGTCAGCCAAGATTCATTGCGCCTATTTTCGGGCATTCACCTGGTGAGAAACGCAGTGAATCGTGGCGCTCGACAACCGGTGGAACAGCCCCGGTCACCCGGTCGTTCCATAGGGCGGTGGCTCAATTGGTAGAGCAGCGGTCTCCAAAACCGCAGGTTGCAGGTTCGAGTCCTGTCCGCCCTGCGAGCCGGCAGTGATTGCCGGCCCACGAAAGGTGTACGAGGTGGCACGAAAAGTAATCGACGAACCGAGTGAAGACGTCGTCGCCAACGCGAAGCGCGATCGCGCCGCGCGTCGGAACCCCTTTTCGCGCGTCGCCCTGTTCATCCGGCAGGTCATCGCCGAGCTGAAGAAGGTCGTCACGCCGACTCGCAAGGAGCTCGTCAGTTTCACGACTGTCGTGCTCGTGTTCGTCATCATCATGATGGCGATCGTGTGGGCGTTCGATCAGGTGTTCGGCTGGCTGGTGCTGTACGTCTTCGGAACACCGGGGGTCTGATCGGGCCTTCGGGTTCGACGGATCCGGTTCGCCGCTGGCGCACCGGAGAAAAGGATTGAGAGAAGTGTCAAGGACTGAGCGCGACGACGTCGACTGGGCCACGGCTGCCGAGCAGTCGGCCGAAGACGACGAGGCGCAGACGGGCAACACCCTCGAGCACGAAGAGGAATCGGTCGAGCCGGCCGAGCAGCGTGCCGTGCACGTCGTCGACGACGAGGGCAACGAGGTCGACCTCGACGCCGTGCTCGACGCGATCGCCGAGTCGAGCGACCCCGAGGCTGACGCCGTGGTCGACGACGCTCTCGACATCGACTCGGTCGAAGAGGCCGAAGCCGCCGTCGAAGCCGTCATCGAAGAAGACGAGGAGCAGGCCGACCCATACGCGGAGTTCCGCGCCGAGCTCCGCTTCCTCCCCGGCAAGTGGTACGTCATCCACTCCTACGCGGGCTTCGAGCGCCGCGTGAAGGCGAACATCGAGCAGCGCCGCGAGTCGATGGCCATGGCCGACTACATCTACCAGGTCGAAGTGCCCATGGAAGACGTCGTCGAGATCAAGAACGGCCAGCGCAAGATGGTCACGCGCGTCCGCATCCCCGGCTACGTGCTCGTGCGCATGGACCTCAACGAGGACTCGTGGTCGGTCATCCGCCACACGCCCGGTGTCACCGGCTTCGTCGGCAACGCGCACAACCCGACCCCCCTCCGCTTCGAAGAGGCCTTCGGCATGCTGAAGAGCCTCGTCGAGATCAAGGACGTCGCTCCCGTCAAGGGTGCGAAGGCCGGCGCCGCCACCGGTGCCGCCCGTGCGATCCCCGCCGAGGTCGACTTCGAGGTCGGCGAGACCATCACGATCAAGGACGGCTCGTTCGCGGGCCTGCCCGGCACGATCAGCGAGATCAAGCCCGAGAGCGGCAAGCTCATCGTGCTCGTCTCGCTCTTCGAGCGCGAGACCCCGGTCGAGCTCAGCTTCGACCAGGTCACCAAGCTCTAACCACCTCCCAGACAGTACGCAGCGGCCCTCCGGTACAATCGGAGGGTTGTGCTGCGTCAGGCACGCGCTGGTAACAGCACATCAGATCACCGCATCCCGGAACGGCCGGGTGTGCGGGAGAGTGCCCCGGCCACCGGGGCGTTCGAACAGAAAGAGAGAAATCATGGCACCGAAGAAGAAGGTCACCGGTCTGATCAAGCTTCAGATCAAGGCCGGCGCCGCGAACCCGGCCCCGCCCATCGGCCCGGCCCTGGGTCAGCACGGCGTGAACATCATGGAGTTCTGCAAGGCCTACAACGCGGCGACCGAAGCCCAGCGCGGCAACGTCATCCCCGTTGAGATCACGGTCTACGAAGACCGCTCGTTCACCTTCATCCTGAAGACCCCGCCCGCCGCAGAGCTCATCAAGAAGGCTGCCGGCGTCGCAAAGGGCTCCGGCGTTCCCCACACCACCAAGGTCGGCAAGCTGACCCAGGCACAGGTGCGCGAGATCGCCGAGTCGAAGATGGTCGACCTCAACGCCAACGACCTCGACGCAGCGTCGAAGATCATCGCGGGCACCGCTCGCTCGATGGGCATCACGGTCGAATAGCGTCGGGTCGAGGAGGCGCGCCAGCGCCGTCTCGAGACCGCTTGCGGATGCCACGCGGCATCCGCTCACCAGAACTCAGCATTCAGTGGCAGCGCCCGCCAGGCGCAGATGACCACACTCTCTCAAGGAGAAGCAACATGGCAAAGAAGTCCAAGGCCTACCGCGCCGCGGCCGACAAGATCGAAGACGGCAAGTTCTACACCCCGACCGAGGCCGTGGCCCTCGCGAAGGAGACCGGCTCCGCGAAGTTCGACTCGACCGTCGAGGTCGCGCTGAAGCTCGGCGTCGACCCCCGCAAGGCCGACCAGATGGTGCGCGGCACCGTCATCCTCCCGCACGGCACCGGCAAGACCGCTCGCGTCATCGTGTTCGCGACCGGCCCCGCTGCCGAGGCTGCAATCGCAGCCGGCGCTGACGAGGTCGGCGGCGCCGAGCTCATCGAGAAGGTCGCCGCAGGCTACACCGCGTTCGACTCGGCGGTCTCGACCCCCGAGCTCATGGGCCAGGTCGGCCGTCTCGGCAAGGTGCTCGGCCCGCGCGGCCTCATGCCCAACCCGAAGACCGGCACCGTGACCCCGAACGTGGGCCAGGCCGTCTCCGACATCAAGGGCGGCAAGATCGAGTTCCGCGTCGACAAGCACGCCAACGTGCACTTCGTCGTCGGCAAGGCCTCGTTCTCGCAGGAGCAGCTCGAAGAGAACGCCAAGGCGGCTCTCGAAGAGGTCCTGCGTCTGAAGCCGTCGAGCTCGAAGGGCCGCTACATCCAGAAGGGCGCTGTGTCGACCACGTTCGGCCCCGGCATCCCGCTGGACGTCAACGCCATCTAGTCTCACCGCAGACTGCACGAAGGGCTCGCCGGCTTGCCGGCGGGCCCTTCGTCGTCGGTGGTGCGATCCGCTCACGCGGTGACGCCGAACCCGCTCTCGCCGGTCGGCTCGCGCGCCGAGACATCCGTGCGCTCGACGACCGCGTCCGGCGGCCCGGTCGTGAGCCAGTCGAGCATCGCGCCGACGGATGCCTCAGCGCCCTCGACCTCGATCTCGACCGTGCCGTCGTGGCGGTTGCGCGCCCAGCCGGCGACGCCGAGGCGCCGAGCTTCGATGGCGGCCGAGTAGCGGAACCCGACGCCCTGCACGTACCCGTGCACGATGACGTGTCGTCGGATCATCCGACCAGCGTAGGCCGCCGGCGCGCACAGCGGGAAGGTGTTCGAGCCGGCCGCCGCATCGCCGACGGCGGTAGCATCCAGTCATGAGCGAGCGGATGACGGCCATCATCGCCGGAGGCGGGGTCGTCGTCGTCGCGATCGGTGTCGGCATCTGGCTGGCGCGACTCGGCGCATGGGGGCTCGTCGCCTTCACGGTGGTGCTGGCCGGCATCGTCGTCTGGCTGCTCGTGCGCCACGAACGGCATCGGCCGGAGGTGCACGACGAGGAGGACGACGGGGATCGGCACCACGGCTTCGAGTGGTCGCCGTGAGCGTCGTGTCCCGGTCGGGGGAACGCCCGTGAGGCGAGACCTGCGCAGATGACCTCGGCGAGGGCGCGTACGAATCCTGCGGCGACTCTGACAGGATCGAGGCATGACAGGTCGCACCCGGACTGAACACGAGGTCTCGTCGCGCGCCACGCGTTCCGAGACTCTCGGCGTGGCACGTGGCTGAGGGCACCCTCGCTCGAATCCTCACGGCGCTCGAGGGCGCCGAGTTCGAGCACGGGATCATCCCCTCGGCGGCGCACGGCCGCCTCGCCCCCGTGTGCACCGAGATCGATGCGGAGCTCGCAGAGGGTGCGCGGTCACCGGCCGACGGCACGCCGCGCGACGCGGAGCTCGTCGGTGCGGCACGCGAATGGGCCACCCGGGTCGAGCGTGGAGAGGGCCTGGCGGGATCCGACACCCGGGCGCTGGCCGCCGTGCTCCGCGAACTCGCCGACGCGCTCCAACCGGTCGACGTGCGCCGGCCCTGAACCGTCGGAGCGGCGGGCAGGGGAGCGTCCGCCCGCCTGCCCGCCGCCGGATGCGCGACGCCGTCAGCGTACGTCGACCGCGCTCGTCGCGCCGGTGCGCAGGCGGATCTCGTCGGCGACGGTGATCGCGTCACCCGACGGGGCATCCGACTTGCGATCGGGGCGTGCGATGAACAGGTAGGCGAGGCCCGTCACGACGACGACGCCGAGGCCGATGAGCACGACGTAGTCGGTGAAGAAGTCGCCCGTGGAACCGGGCAGCGAGAGCAGCACCATCGCGAAGATCCCGTAGGCGAGCGCGAGGACGTTCACGAGGAAGCCCCACGAGCCGAGCGAGAACGGACCGGCCGGCCGCCAGCCCTTCATCCGCTGTCGGAGGGAGGCCAGCACGACCATCTGGAACGCGACGTAGATGCCGAGCACCGCGAACGCCGTGATCGGAACCAGCAGGTCGTTGTTCGCCCAGATGAGCACCGCGATGAGGGCGGGCACGGTGCACGCCACGATGAGCGCATTCGTCGGCACCTTGCTCTTCGGCGAGACGCGTGCAAGCCAGCGGTGGCCGGGGATCATGCCGTCGCGGGCGAAGGAGAACAGCAGACGGCTCGCCGCGGCCTGCAGGCTCAGCACGCAGGAGAGGAACGCCGTGATCGCGATCACGAGGAAGATCTTCGCGCCGGCGGCACCGAGTGTCGCCTCGAGGATGCCGGGGATGGGATCGGCGTCTTCGCCGTTGACGATTGACGCGAGGTCGGGCGCCGCAAGCACGTAGCCGCCGAACGAGAAGAGGGCTGAGACGCCGCCGACGAGGATCGTCAGCATCATCGCCTTCGGGATGCGTCGCGCCGGGTTCTCGACCTCTTCGGCGACGTCGCCGCAGGCCTCGAAGCCGTAGAAGAGGAAGAGGCCGGCGAGGGCGGCGCCCATGAAGGCCGCCGCGTAGCTGCCGTCGCCCTCGACGCCCATGGTGTCGAAGAAGACGCTGAACTCCTGCTTGCGCTGGAAGATCAGCAGGTAGAGGCCGAGGCCGATCACGCCGATGAGCTCGGCGGCGAGGCCGATGCGGGCGACTCGGGCGAGCCACTTCGTGCCGGTGAAGTTGATGGCGAGGGCGATGACGAGGAAGCCGAGGGTGAGCCACAACGTGGAGTCGTTCGTGTGATCGATGCCGAACAGGCTCGCCGCGAATCCGGATCCGAACTCCGCGACGGAGGTGATCGTCACGATCATCGCCCAGATGTAGACCCACGCCGCCATCCAGGCGTAGCGCCGGCCCCAGAGTCGGCGGGCCCAGGGGTAGATGCCGCCGTGGATCGGGTACTGCGAGACGACCTCGCCGAACACGAACGAGACGAGGAGCTGCCCGGCGCCGACGATCACGATCCACCAGATCGAGGGCGGACCGCCGATCGAGAGCGCCACTGCGAAGAGCGAGTAGACGCCGACGAGGGGCGAGAGGTACGTGAAGCCGAGGGCGAAGTTCGCCCAGAGGCTCATGGATCGGTTGAACGTGTCCTCGTAGCCGAGCACGCTCAGGTGTTCGCCGTCGGAGAGGCCCGCAGCGGGCCCGCGATCTTCAGACATTGCTGCCTTCCACTGTCATCGCTGCGCCGGCCGCCCCCAACCGGCGACACCACATCGTCGTGGTGTCGCGCCAGCATAGCCAGACATCCGGTCGTAAAGCTATAGTTCCGGATGATTCATTTCGGCGCGGATTCCCGAGTGAGCGGATGCCGCGGCATCCGCTCGGCGTAGCATGGCCGCCATGGGGGAAGTCAGCGACTACATCGCCGGTCTCGAGGAGCCCGAGCGCGACGTCATGGAACGCATCAGGGCGAGGGCGGTCTCGCTCGTGCCCGAGGCGGTCGAGGGGGTGAGCTACGGCATGCCCGCCCTCCGGTACCGGGACTCGCCGCTGCTCAGCATCATGAAGGCGAAGGCCCACATCGGCCTCTACCCGTACAGTCCTCCCGTGATCGAGGCCATCTCGTCGGAGCTCGACGGGTACTCATGGGCGAAGGGGACGATCCGGTTCACCCCGGAGCATCCGCTGCCCGACTCGCTCGTCGACCGCATCATCCTGCTGCGCCGCGACGAGATCGACGAGAAGAAGAAGCGCTAGCCGTCTCGTTCTCCGCGCACAATGCGCGATCCGCCCTGACCCGAGGAACGTCGTTGCCGTCGAAGCTCTTCCGCAATGCCCGCATCCACACGCTGACCGGCGAGGAGAAGCCCGCCGAGGCGCTGCTCGCCGTCGATGGCGAGATCGTCGCGATCGGCGACGACGCCGAGATCGGCGCACTCGCCGGCCCGGGCACGATCGAGGTCGATCTCGGCGGTCTCGCGGTCGTGCCGGGGTTCATCGATGCGCACATCCACACCGCACTGCTCGCCGGCGAGCGCGGGCAGCTCGATCTGCGAGGCGTCCGAAGCCTCGACGAGGCGTTGGCGGCGATCCGGTCCCATGCGGCGGGCCTGCCGGCGGGTCGCGGCATCTTCTGGGGCAGCTGGGACTCCAACACGTGGGCCGTGCCCGTGCAACCCGATCGCCACAGCCTCGATCGCATCTGCCCCGACCGACCGGTCGTGCTTCCGAGCATCGACGGGCACACCGTCTGGGCCAACAGCTTCGCCCTCGCCGCAGCCGGGATCACGGCGGCGACGCCCGATCCGGTCGGCGGCGCGATCGTCCGGGATGCGCGGGGCGAGCCCACCGGCATCCTCCGAGAGGAGGCGCAGCGCCCGCTCGATGCCGTGATCGGCGCGCCGTCGGTCGCCGACCTCGTCGAACAGCTCGCGGTCGAGCAGGCGCACCTGCTCGCCGTCGGTCTCACGGGCGTGCACGACATCGACGGCGAAGACGCCCGCGCCGCCTACCTCGGGCTGCATCGAAGCGGTCGCCTGAGGCTCCGCGTCCACAAGGCCATCCCCGCCGTCCACCTCGATGCGGCGATCGCCGAGGGCCGGTACACGGGCCAGGGCGACGACTGGTTCCAGACCGGCCCGGTCAAGCTCTTCTCCGATGGCGCGCTCGGCTCGCACACCTCGCACATGGGCGAGGCGTTCGTCGGGGAGTCCGGCAATCGCGGCATCGAGGTGATCCCGTACGTCCGTCTGCGCGAGCTCGTGCGCACGGCGGCCCTCGCGGGCATCGCGGTCGCCACGCACGCGATCGGCGACGAGGCGAACCATCTCGTGCTGAACGCCTACGCCGAGAGCGCCGAGCTCAGTCGCGCCGCAGGCCTCCGGCATCGCATCGAGCACGCCCAGCACATCCGCTGGGAAGACCTTCCCCGATTCGCGGAGCTCGGCGTGATCCCGTCCCTGCAGCCGACGCACTGCACCTCGGACATCGCGCTCGCGTCGACCCTTCTCGCCGGACGCGACCTCGCGAACTACGCGTGGCGTGCCCTCGCCGATTCCGGTGCGCACGTGGCCTTCGGCTCGGATGCCCCGGTGGAGAGCCCGAATCCGATGCACGCGGTGCACGCCGCCGTCACGCGGGAGAACGCAGCAGGGGAGCCGGCCGGAGGCTGGGAACCCGAGCAGCGAGTGACCGTCGCCGAGGCTCTCGCGGCCCATTCGGCGGGCAGCGCCTACGCCGCCAACCGCGACCACCGGCAGGGAACGCTCGCCGTCGGCAGGCTCGCGGACTTCGTCGCGCTCGAGCGGGACCCGTTCGAGGTGGAACCGACCGAGCTCCGCGACCTGCGGGTCGCCACCACGGTGGTCGGCGGCGAGGTGCGCTTCCAGCGCTGAGCACGACCCTGCGGCAGGCTCAGACGACGGATGCCCCGGGGCAGGCCCCGGGGCATCCGATCAGTGCGCGTTCGCGGTGATCAGCCGATGCGGATCATCTTCTTGTTGACGAACTCGTCGGCGCCGAAGCGGCCGAGTTCGCGGCCCGAGCCCGAGCGCTTGACGCCGCCGAAGGGCAGTTCTGCGCCGTCGGCGCCGACCAGGTTCACGAAGACCATGCCGGCCTCGATCTTGTCGGCGACGCGGAGGGCCTGCTCCGAGTCCGTCGTGAAGACGTAGGAGCCGAGGCCGAACGGGGTGTTGTTCGCGAGCTCGACCGCTGCGGCTTCGTCGGCGACCTTGAAGACCTGCGCGACCGGGCCGAAGAACTCCTCGTGGAAGGCGTCGGAGCCGGGCTGCACGTCGGTGAGGATCGTCGCCGAGTAGTAGTTGCCGTCGCGCGCGCCGCCGTGGTGGAGCGTGGCGCCCTGTGCGACGGCCCGCTCGACCTGCTCGGCGAGGCTCTCGGCGGCCTTGGCCGACGAGAGCGGGCCGAGTGCGGTGCCGGCCTGGGCGGGGTCGCCCTGCTCGACCTCGCTCATCGCGGCGGTGAACTTCTCGAGGAACGGCTCGTAGAGGTCTTCGACCACGATGAACCGCTTGGCCGCGTTGCAGGCCTGGCCGTTGTTGTCGACGCGGGCGAAGACGGCGGCGCCGACCGTGGCGTCGAGGTCGTCGGTCGAGAGCAGGATGAAGGGGTCGGAGCCGCCGAGCTCGAGCACGACCTTCTTCAGGTGGCGACCGGCGATCTCGGCGACGATCGCGCCGGCCCGCTCGGAACCGGTGAGCGAGATGCCCTGCACGCGCGGGTCGGCGATGACGGTCTCGATCTGCTCGTGCGAGGCGTAGATGTTGACGTAGGCGCCGACCGGGAAACCGGCGTCGAGGAAGATCTGCTCGATCGCGGCGGCGGACTCGGGGCACTGCTCGGCGTGCTTGAGCAGGATCGTGTTGCCGATGATGAGGTTCGGGCCGGCGAAGCGGGCGACCTGGTAGTACGGGAAGTTCCACGGCATGATGCCGAGGAGCGGGCCGAGCGACGAGCGGCGGATGAGTGCCGAGCCCTCGCCGGCCAGCAGGTCGATCTTCTCGTCGGCGAGCAGCGACTCGGCGTTGTCGGCGTAGTACTCGTAGATCGCGGCCGAGAACTCGACCTCGCCGACGGCCTGCTCGATGGGCTTGCCCATCTCGCGCACGATGATCTCGCCGAGCTCCTGGGCGCGCTCGTTGTGCAGTTCGGCGACGCGGCGCACGAGGGCGGCGCGCTCGGCGACCGTGGTGTCCTTCGACCAGGTGCGGTGCGCCTCGGTGGCCGCGGCGATGGCCGCCTGCAGGCCCTCGTCGGTGATGGTGTCGTAGGACTCGACCGTCTCGCCGGTGGCGGGGTTGGTCACGGCATAGGGCATGGGTTTCTCCTTCTCGGGGTGCACACACTGCACACACGCCAGAGCTCGTCTGCCGCCGTGCATACGCTCGACTTCAAAGATATATCAGCGGATGATTCAGATCGACCCGGATGACGCGGGGTCGACGAGCACTCGCAGCGGCGTGCCGGGGCACGGCTCTCCGGGGCCGGCGGGGTCGGCAAGCTGCCCCACCTGCAGGGTCGGCTCGGTCGAGAGCACGACGCGGCCCTCGTCGTTCACGAGGGCGAGCGGTGCGGGCACGTCGAGGAACGCGGCGAGGAGCTCGCGCTCGAGTCGGCGCACCGAGACGTCGGCGCCGACGACGCCGACCATGCGGGAGTCGTCCGCGTGCACCGGCATCGTCATCGTCAGGATGTAGTCGCACGTGCAGAGGTGGTCGACGTAGGGCCCCGTGACGTGCGCGTGCCGGGTCGTCGCGGGGATGCGGTACCACTCGAGGGCGCGGAAGTCGCGCAGGTACTCGGTGTACCCGCGGGTCGTGAGGTCGAGGCGCGTCGGCTCGGTCGTCGAGCCGAGCACGGGGTTCGCGTCGAGCGGCCCGAGCCACCATGCGAAGTGCACGTCGCGCCCGCGCACGATCTCGCCGTCGGCGATGAACCCGGCCCCGACGAGCAGTGGCTCGGGCTCGGTCAGGCGGGGGAGCACGAGGTCGGCGACGACCGAGTCGAGCGCCGCCGGGCGCACTTCGGCCGCACCGTCGATGAGCTGCTCGACCGGGATGCGCCACGCGGCGAGCTGGTCGAAGACGCTCGCGAACACCGTGCCGACCGAAGCGGCGACGTCACGCGCTGACCGGCTCATCGAGCGCACCTCCCCGCTCGATCCTGGCCTTCGCCGCGAGGAGCGGCACCGAGAGTCCGCGCACGAGGTCGCCTGCGGACTCGCGGGCCTCGACCGGGCGGTGCGCCGCGACGGCGCGGACGATGCGGCGGTCGTGCGCCGAGGCATCCGCTCGCTGCCCGTCGTCGTCGAGGCCGAGCAGCAGGAGGGGGCCGAACTCGGCCTGCAGCCGGATCTGCTCGCGCACGAGCCGGGCCGACTGGCTGAGCACGGCGACCTCGAGGAAGAACCCGCCCTGATTGGTGCGAGCGGATGCCGCGGTGTCGAAGTCGGCTGCGTCGAGCCACGCCGCGAGCCGCTCGGCGTCACCTGCCGACGCCCGCTCGGCTGCGCGCTCGGCGACTCCGGCGAGGATGGCGCCGAAGTACACCGCCATGTCGCTGAGCTCGACCTGGGCGAGGCCGCGCAGGCGCGCGGTGATGAGTGAACGGTGGTCGGCGTCGTCGGCGACGACGAAGCTGCCGCCCTCTCGCCCGCGGCGGGTCTCGACGAGGCCGGCCTCGCGCAGGATGCCGAGGCCCTCGCGCACGGTGATGAGTGCGACGCCGAAGCGGCGGGCGAGCTCGGGTTCGCTCGGCAGGCGTTCGCCGGCGCCGAGCACCCCGAGCACGATGCCGTCGGTGAGGCGCTGCGCGACCTGCTCGGCGCGGCCCGTGTCGGCGAGCTGGGCGAACACGGCTTCGCGCGCGCCCGGGCCCACCCTCGATTCCATGCGTTCAGGCTAGTCGAGCGACTCGCCCGGAATCGCACCACCGCTTGTCAGGAGATGCTGCGACGATCCTCGGAACGGCGTCGGCGGCGGTCGGGACAGGTCGGCATCGAGAAAAGAAGCGATATAGGATGATTGCGCGGTCGCAGGGCCGCCGACATGCGAAGGCGGATGGGATGCACGAGCGACGGGCCGATGACGAGGCGACCGACGGCGTGCTCTCGGGCGTGCGCGTCGCGGACTTCTCGCGGGTGCTCGCCGGCCCGTACGCCACGATGATGCTCGCCGACTTCGGCGCCGACGTCGTGAAGATCGAATCCCCGGCCGGTGACGACACCCGGCACTGGCGCCCGCCCGTCGACGCGAGCGGCCGGGCCACCTACTTCGGCAGCGTCAACCGCAACAAGCGGTCGGTCGCGCTCGACCTGACGGATGCCGCGGGGCTCGCCGAGGCGCGCCGGCTCGCTGCCTCGGCCGACGTCGTCATCGAGAACTTCCGGCCGGGCGTGATGGACCGCTTCGGGCTCTCCTACGACGAGGTGCGGGCGTCGAACCCGGGCGTCGTCTACTGCTCGATCACGGGCTTCGGCACGGGGGAGGGCGCCGCGCTCGCCGGGTACGACCTGCTCGTGCAGGCCGTCGGCGGGCTCATGTCGATCACGGGCGCCGCCGACGGCGAGCCCGCGAAGGCCGGCGTCGCCCTCGTCGACGTGCTCACCGGGCAGAACGCGGTCGCCGGCATCCTGCTCGCCCTCCGCGAGTGCGACCGCACGGGTCTCGGCCAGCGGGTCGAGGTGAACCTCCTGCAGGGGCTGCTCTCGGCGCTCACCAACCAGGCGGCGTCCACGCTCGCCACGGGCACGCCGCCGCGGCGCCTCGGCAACGCGCACCCGAGCATCGCGCCCTACGCCGTCTTCCACGCCACCGACCGCGAGCTCGTGATCGCCGTCGGCAACGACAAGCAGTTCCGGGCGCTCGCCGCGGTGCTCGGGGTTCCGGCGCTCGCCGGCGACCCGCGGTTCGCGGGCAACGTCGACCGCGTCGCACACCGCGCCGAGCTCACGGCGGCGATCGAAGCGCGGCTCGCCGCGGCATCCGCTGCGCACTGGGTCGAGGCGCTCAGTGCTGCCGGTGTGCCCGCCGGCCTCGTGAACGACGTCGCCGAGGCGATCGCGTTCGGCGAGGCGCTCGGCCTCGAGCCCGTGGCGGAGATCGACGCCGGGCCCTTCGCGAGCCGCACGATCGCGAACCCGATCGGCCTCTCGGCCAGCCCCGCCGCCTACCGCACCCCGCCCCCCGCGCTCGACGAGCACGCCGGCGCCGACTGGCACCAGACCCCCGCGAAAGGACCGCACCGATGACCACCGCCCCCTCGATCGACGCCGTGTTCGACCTCGACGCCCTGCTCAGCTCCGAGGAGCTCGAGTGGCAGCAGAAGGCCCGCGCCTTCGCGCAGGACCGGTTGCTACCGGTCATCGAGGAGGATTTCGAGGCGAAGCACTTCCGTCGCGAGTTCGTGAAGGAGCTCGGCGACCTGGGCTTCCTCGGCATGCACCTGCAGGGCTACGGATGCGCCGGCGCCGGCGCGGTCTCGTACGGCCTCGTGTGCCTCGAGCTCGAGGCCGCCGACAGCGGCTGGCGCACCTTCGTGTCGGTGCAGGGCTCGCTCGCCATGAGCGCGATCCACAAGTACGGCTCCGAGGAGCAGAAGCAGCAGTGGCTGCCCGGCATGGCGGCCGGCGACCTCATCGGATGCTTCGCGCTCACCGAACCGCAGGGCGGCTCGGACCCCGCCGGCATGACCACGACCGCGCGCCGCGACGGCGACGGCTGGGTGCTCGACGGTGCCAAGCGCTGGATCGGCCTGGCCTCCCTCGCCGACGTCGCGGTCGTGTGGGCGAAGGTCGACGACCCCGAGTTCGGCGGCGGTGACGGCGGCCGTGCGGTGCGCGGATTCCTCGTGCCGACCTCGACGCCGGGCTTCACGGCCACGCCGATCGACGGCAAGCTCTCGATGCGCGCCTCCGTGCAGTGCGACATCTCGCTCGACGGCGTGCGCGTCGACGGCGACGCGATCCTGCCGGGTGCGAAGGGGCTCTCGGGTCCGTTCGGGTGCCTGAACGAGGCGCGCTACGGCATCGTCTGGGGCGCGATGGGGGCGGCCCGTTCGTGCCTCGAGGCGGCCATCGAGCGTTCGGTCGACCGCGAGGTGTTCGGCAAGCCGATCGGCGCGAACCAGCTCATCCAGGCGAAGCTCGCCGACATGTTCCTCGAGGTTGAGAAGGGCATCCTCCTCGCGCTGCATCTCGGGCGTCTGAAGGAGCGCGGCACGCTCACGCCCGCCCAGATCTCGGTCGGCAAGCTCAACAGCGTGCGCGAGGCCCTCGCGATCGCGCACGAGGCGCGCGCGATCCTCGCCGGCGACGGCATCACGAACGCGTGGCCCGTCATGCGCCATGCGGCGAACCTCGAATCGGTCCGCACCTACGAGGGCACCGACGAGATCCACCAGCTGATCCTGGGGCGCGAGCTCACCGGGCTGAACGCGTTCTGATCCGGAAGGCGGACGAGATGGCTGAGACGAGCAGCACCATGGATGCCGCGGGCATCGCGCCGCGCGACGAGCAGCGTCGTGACGAGGACCCGGTCGTCGCCGACGTCGAGGCCGACGTCGAGATCGCGGTGCGACTCGCCGCGGCATGCGGTGTCGACCGATCGTCGCGCACCGACCGGGCCCGATGGCTGACCGTGCTCGCCGAGGGTCTCGAAGCGCACCGCGACGAGCTCGTCGCGCTCGCCGCCGAGGAGACCCACCTCAGCACGACGCGACTCTCCGGCGAGGTGACGCGCACCGCGACCCAGCTGCGCTTCTTCGCGGGCGTCGCCCTCGAGGGGTCGTACGTCGAGGCGACGCTCGACGCCCCCGACGCCTCGCTCACCCCGCCGCGCCCCGACCTGCGGCGGATGCTCCGCCCGCTCGGGGTCGTCGGTGTCTTCGCCGCCTCGAACTTCCCGTTCGCGTTCTCGGTGCTCGGCAACGACACCGCGTCGGCGCTCGCCGCGGGCTGCCCGGTCGTCGTGAAGGCGCATCCGGGGCATCTGCGGCTCTCGCGTCGCGTGGTGCAGATCGCGCACGTCGCCCTCGTCGAGGCGGGTGCGCCCGCGACGGTGCTCGCTCTCGTCGACGGCTTCGATGCGGGCACCGCGCTCGTGCGGCATCCGCTCGTCTCGGCGGTCGGATTCACCGGCTCGACCCGCGGCGGGCGCGCGCTCTTCGATCTCGCCGCCGCCCGGCCCGCGCCGATCCCGTTCTACGGCGAGCTCGGCTCGATCAACCCGGTCGTCGTCACGCCGGCGGCCGCCGCTGCGGACGTCGGGGGCATCGCGACCGGACTCGCGGGCTCGTTCACCCGCGACGGCGGCCAGTACTGCACGAAGCCCGGGCTCGTCTTCGTGCCCGAGGGTGCCGGGTTCGAGCAGGCACTCGTCGCCGCGCTCGCCGGCGCAACGTCGCAGACGCTGCTCACCGACGGCATCGCGAGCGCGTTCGACGCGGGCTCGGCGGCGCTCGCCGCACGCGACGACGTCGAGGTCGTCTTCACCGGCGATCCGGCGACGGATGCCTCGGCTCCCGCGGTGATCGCGACGACGACGGGCGCGTTCGTCGCCGCCCACGAGACCTTCCTCGAGGAGTGCTTCGGCCCGCTCACGGTGCTCGTGCGCTACGCCGACGAGGCCTCGCTGGACGCCGCACTCGCGGTGCTCGACGGCTCGCTCACGGGCACGATCCACCACGAGCCGGGCGAAGACGTCACGGCACTCACCGAGGCCCTCGCCCGGGTCGCGGGCCGCATCGTCTACAACGGCTGGCCGACAGGCGTCGCGATCGCCTGGGCGCAGCACCACGGCGGCGGATGGCCCGCGACGACCGCGTCGGTGCACACCTCGGTGGGGGCCACCGCGATCCGGCGCTGGCTCGAGCCCATCGCCTACCAGGACGCACCGGCAGGGGTGCTGCCGCCGGAGCTCGCCGACGGCAATCCGCTCGGCATCCCGCGCCGTGAAGACGGCGTGCTCGCCGCGGGCGCCGCGGAGTAGCGCACGAATCGACGGAGGGGGCGGCCGGGATCGGCCGCCCCCTCCGTCGTCGCCGTCAGTTGATGCCGGGGATGACGAGCCAGCGGTTCACGAGCACCAGCCAGAGCGCGACGAGCACGATCGCGGAGATCGTGAGCGCGAGGCCGGTGCGACCGCGGGTGATGAGCGCGACCACGAGCACGACGAGCGTCGCGATACCGAGCACGAGCGACCCGAACGGGATGCCCGGCAGGAACAGCGACAGCACGAACAGTGCGGCGACGATGACCTCGATGACGCCGACGACCGAGCCGCCCTTCCCTCGGAGGCGTCGGATGCCGTCGACGAGCGCGAGCGCGCCGCCGACGAGGGCGATGATGAGGAGCCATGACAGTGTGATCACGGGTGGGGGTTCCTTCCGATCGGTGTGGGGGGCACCACGACGACGGAGGGGACTCCGTCGCCGCGGCCAGCGTAGCCACCGGTGATCCGGCGGCGGAAGGGCTTGCGCGAGAGAGCACCGACACGGTATTCCGCGAGCGGAATGTGATCGGGATGCTGCGAATCGTGCGGTTTCGGAAATGAAACGCGGGGTAACGCCGTTTTCCTCACGGGGCGAGGCCGTGATGGACTCGTCCGCACGGCGATGGCACCCGTCGCCGCACAGCACTCCCCACGAACGGAGCTCCACATGTCTCGCGCACCCCGCGTCCGCACCCTGCTCGGCCTCGCCGCGGCATCCGTCGCCGTCGTCGCCCTCGCCGCCTGCTCGAGCGGAGCGCCGGCGTCGAGCGAAGCCGCGGTCGACGACGAGTACGGACTGGTGAAGGCCGGAACGCTGACCGTCGCGACCGAGGGCACCTACCCGCCCTTCACGTACCACGAGGGCGGCGCGGGCGAGCTCGTCGGCTACGACGTCGAGATCGCCGAGGCCGTCGCCGAGAAGCTCGGCCTCGAGATCCAGTTCGAAGAGACCCAGTGGGACGCGATCTTCGCGGGCCTCGACGCCGGCCGTTTCGACGTCATCGCGAACCAGGTGTCGATCAACCCCGACCGCGAAGAGAGCTACCTCTTCTCGACGCCGTACACGGTGTCGCCGAGCGTCGTCGTCGTGAACGAGGGCGACGACTCGATCTCGAGCTTCGAAGACCTCAAGGGCAAGACCACGGCGCAGTCGCTGACGAGCAACTTCTACCAGCTCGCCGTCGACGCGGGCGCGAACGTCGAGGCCGTCGAGGGCTGGGCGCAGGCCGTCGCACTCCTCGAGCAGGGCCGCGTCGACGCGACCGTCAACGACAAGCTCACCTACCTCGACTACCTCAAGCAGACGCCCGACGCGAAGCTCGCCGTCGCCGCCGAGACCGACCCGAGCGAGAGCGCCCTCACCTTCGCGAAGGACAAGACCGCGCTCGTGAAGGCCATCGACGAGGCGCTCGCCGAACTCCGCGAGGAGGGCGTGCTCGCAGAACTCGGCGAGAAGTACTTCGGCGAGGACGTCTCGCAGTAGCGCTCGCCTGCATCTCACCGGCGGATGCCGCGTTCCCCTGATTCGCACGGGCGACAGCGCCCGAGTGGAATCATGGGCTTGCGGCATCCGCCGCATTCCGGAAGGCGGTGCGGCGATGACCGATTGGCAACTCGCGCTCGACTCGTTCTGGCCATTGCTCTGGGGCGGCATCACCGGCACGATTCCGCTTGCAGTGGCCTCCTTCGCGCTCGGCCTCGTGCTGGCGCTCGGCGTCGCGCTCATGCGCATCAGCCGCAACCGGGTGCTGAGCGGCATCGCGAGGTTCTACATCTCGGTGATCCGCGGCACGCCGCTGCTCGTACAGCTGTTCGTGATCTTCTACGGCATGCCGTCGATCGGCATCACGATCGACCCGTGGCCGAGCGCGATCATCGCGTTCTCGCTCAACGTCGGCGGCTACGCGGCCGAGGTGATCAGGGCGGCGATCCTCTCGGTGCCGAAGGGGCAGTGGGAGGCCGGGTACACGATCGGCATGTCGCCCGGCACGACGCTCACCCGGCTGATCCTGCCGCAGGCGGCACGCGTCTCGGTGCCGCCGCTGTCGAACACCTTCATCTCGCTCGTGAAGGACACTTCGCTCGCCTCCCTCATCCTCGTGACCGAGATGTTCCGGGTGGCGCAGGAGATCGCGGCGTTCAGCCGCGAGTTCCTGCTCATCTACATCGAGGCGGCGCTCATCTACTGGCTGTTCTGCCTCGTGCTCTCGAGCGGGCAGAACCTGCTCGAGAAGCGATTGGACCGCTATGTCGCCCACTGATCCGCTCGCCCCTGCAGCGACGCCGGATGACTCGGTGCTGCTCTCGGCACGGGGCATCCGCAAGTCGTTCGGCGACAACGAGGTGCTGCGCTCCATCGACCTGGAGGTGCGGCGCGGCGAGGTCGTCGTGCTCATCGGCCCGAGCGGCTCGGGCAAGACCACCGTGCTGCGCTCGCTGAACGGCCTCGAGACGCCGAGCGCCGGCACGATCGACTTCGCCGGCGGCCCGGTCATCGACTTCGCGGCACCGGTGCCGAAGGCCCAGCGCTACGCGCTGCGCGACCGCTCGGCGATGGTGTTCCAGCAGCACAACCTCTTCCCGCACATGACGGTCATCGAGAACGTCATCGAGGGCCCGGTGCGCGTGCAGAAGGTGCCGAAGAAGCAGGCGGTCGCCGAGGCATCCGCGCTGCTCGACCGCGTAGGCCTCGCCGAGAAGCGCGACGCCTACCCGTTCGAGCTCTCGGGCGGGCAGCAGCAGCGCGTCGGCATCGTGCGGGCGCTGGCCCTGAAGCCGCAGCTGCTGCTCTTCGACGAGCCCACGAGCGCGCTCGACCCCGAACTCGTGGGGGAGGTGCTGCAGGTCATCAAGGAGCTCGCCGACGAGGGCTGGACCATGGTCGTCGTCACCCACGAGCTGAGCTTCGCACGGCAGGCGGCCGACGAGGTGCTGTTCATGGACGGCGGCGTCGTCGTCGAGCGCGGCGCGCCCGGCGCGATCTTCACGAACCCGACGCACGAGCGCACCCGGCGCTTCCTCGACCGCATCCTTCGCCCGCTCGAGGACGGCGGGGCCGACGACGTCAGCCCTTGACCGCGCCCGCGGTGAGGCCCTGGACGATGTAGCGGCTCGCGAACGCGAACAGGATCATCGTCGGCAGGATCGTCAGCACGGCGGCCGCCGACATGGAACCCCAATCGATGTTGAAGCTCGTGATGAAGCCGTTGAGCGCGGTCGGGATCGTCTTGTTCTCGTCCTTGTTCATCAGCGTCACCGACAGGAACAGCTCGTTCCAGCAGTTGACGAAGTTGAAGATGAACGCCGCCACGATGCCCGGCTTCATCACCGGGACGATGACCCGGAACAGTGCGCCGAGCCGGGAGCATCCGTCGATCATCGCCGCTTCTTCGAGGGCGTCGGGGACGTTCGCGAAGAAGCCGCGCAGCATGATCGTGCAGAACGGGATGCACACGGCCACGTAGACCAGGATCAGGCCGAAGCGGTCGTCGACGAGCCCGAGGTCCACCATGAGCAGATAGAGCGGCCCCAGTGCGATGAACGCCGGGATCATCTGGGTGACGAGGAACGCCATGAGGATCGCCGTCTTGGTGCGGAACTCGAACCGGGCGAGCACGTAGGCCGAGAGCAGCGAGATGAGCGTCGCGGTGGTCGCCGCAGCGGTCGAGACCACGAGACTGTTGACGACGTAGGTGCCGAAGTCGGCCTTCTCGAACAGCTGCACGTAGTTCTCGAACGAGAACTCGGTCGGCCAGTACTGCAGCGGATAGCTGAAGATGTCTCCCGGCGCCTTGAACGAGGTCACGATGATCCAGTAGAGCGGGAAGATCGTGATCACGAGCCAGAGCCCGAGGAAGCCGATTCGGGTGATGCGTGCGGGCGTGGTCTCCGTGTCGATCACGAGGACGCCTCCTTCTTGCCGCGAAGGGCCATCAGGTAGAAGGCCGAGAAGACGAGCAGCAGGCCGACGACGATGAGTCCGAGCGCCGAGGCCACGCCGTAGTCGCCCTTCTGGGTGAACGTGATCATCCACGTGGTGATGATGTGCGTCTGGTTGGCGGGGCCGCCACCGGTCATCGCCCAGATGATGTCGGGGAAGTTGAAGATCCAGATCACGCGGAGCAGCACGGTCAGGGCGAGCGTCGTCGAGATGTACGGGATCGTGATCTGGAAGAGCGTGCGCACCTTGCCGGCGCCGTCGAGGGCCGCGGCTTCGAAGAGCTCATCCGGAACGGACTGCAGCGCCGCGAGGATCATGATCGCGAAGAACGTCACGCCGTACCAGATGTTGGCGATGATCACGGCGAACATCGCGGTGTCCGGTTGCGCCAGCCACGGGATGCCCTGGTCGATGAGGCCGGTCTTCATCAGGAGGTCGTTGACCACCCCGAACTCGCCGTTGAACATCCAGCGGAAGAGGATGCCGATGAGGAAGCCCGAGATCGCCCACGGGAAGAAGATGAGTGCCTGGTAGAGGCCGCGGAAGCGGAACCTCCGGCGCAACCAGAGCGCGAGCGCGAAGCCGATCACCAGTTGGGGCACGATCGACGCCACCACCCAGAGCACCGAATTGCCGAGGATCACGCCGAACGAGGGATCGGCGAAGATCGTGGCGAAGTTCTGGAGCCCGATCCACGAGGTGTCGGTGAGATTGCTCAGGTTCCAGTGGCGGAACGCCATCTGACTGCCGGCGAGCATCGGGTAGTAGATGAACACGCCGACGAAGATCGCGGCGGGGAGCATGAACGCGAGCACGACGAGTCCGCGGTGCGTCGTGAACGCGCGGCGGCGGCGCGGCGCGGGGGCGGGGGTCGCCGGGGCGGGAGCGCCCGCCCGTGTGGACGGGCGCTCCTAGACGGTCGTCATCTGGGGGGACATCCGTTGTCGTCGGTTCGGCGGCCTACTCGGCGGCCCACTTCTCGGTCCAGTAGGCATCCCAGCTGGCGAGCAGCTCCTTCGTCGTGAGCTGGCCGATCAGCACCTGCTGGAGCTCCGAGTCGGCCTTGTCGGCCCACTCGGTCCACCAGGCCACACCGCGCGGCTGCACGGCGGTGATGTACGTCTCGGGGTTCTCGTTCATGGTGAGGTAGCTCTCCCACGCGCCGGTCTTGTAGAACTCCGCCTCGTCGCCGCCGTTCAGGATCGGGACGAGGCTGTTGCCCTCGGTGAAGCGGATCGAGGCGTCGCCCTCGGAGAGGAACTGGATGAGCTTCGCCGACTCCGCCTGGTGCTCGCTCGCCTCGGCGACGCCCCAGCCCGCGGTGGCGAGCGGCTGGATCGCCGTGCCGCTCGGTCCGACGAGTATCGGAGCCGTCGTCCATTGCTCACCGGTGATGGCCGTCGACTGCTCGACCGCCGCGATGACCTCCGGGTCCTGCAGCAGGAACGCGGTGGAGCCGTTCGAGAAGCCCTCCACCATCTCGGGGTAGCCCCATGCCACCGATGACGGCGGCGATGCCTGCTCGAAGAGATCGAGGTAGAGGTCCATCGCGTCGAGCGCCTCGGGAGCCGAGAACATCGAGTCGCCGTTCTTCAGCCGGTACGCGTTCTCGAGGTCGAGGTCGTCGGCGACGTAGGCCTCGATCACCAGGGCGGCGTTCGAGTAGCCGTTCGTGCCGCCGCGGAACGCGTAGCCGTAGGTGTTCGCCTCGGGGTCCTGGATCGCCGACGCCTGCTCGAGCAGATCCTCCCAGCTCGCCGGGGCGCCGTCGAACCCGGCCTCCTCGACGAGGTCGGTGCGGTAGAAGAGGCTGATGCCGTAGAAGCCGTACGGGATGAAGTAGGTCTTGCCGCCGGCCGTCGCGACGTTCTTCGCATTGTCGGTCAGCGCGTCCCACCCCTTCCAGCCCTCGAATTCGGGGCCCATGTCGGCCAGCCATCCGTTCGTCGAGAACGGACCGACGGTGAGGTCGCGCACCTCGAGGACGTCCACGCCGGTGCCCGACTGGAGCATCTGCTGGATCTTCTGGTCGGCCTGGTCGGTGGGCGGCGAGATCAGCTCCACCTCGATGCCGGCGTTCTCCTGCTCGAACTCGTCGATGAGCGTCTCGAGCAGTTCGGTGCGCGCCGGGTTGGTCAGGCTCTCGACCATCTGCAGCGTGACGGTGCCGTCGTCAGCGGCGCCGGAGCATCCGCTGAGGGCGAGGGTTGCCGCCAAGCCGATGCCGAGTCCGCTCAGGACCTTGCTGTTCGCCATTCGTCTCCTCATTTCTGGGTGGGTGCGATCGTTCTTCAGGGGTGTTCAGTTCAGCGATGCGCTTCCGCGGCGAGCTCGCAGAGCGTCGGGACCAAGCGGTCGACGAACGCTTCGAAGTCGCGCGCGGTGTTGTACGCGTGGGTGGAGAGCCGGTAATAGCCCACGCCGTCGAAACTCGTGAACGCCGCTTCGACGCCGAACTCCCGCACGACGCGGTCGCGCAGCGCGTCGGCCTCGGGGTGGGTTCGGGCGAGGCCGTCCGGCAGGCGCACCAGGCGCAGCGCGTTCACGGGCGCACCGACGTCGACGCGGTGAGACTCGCCGGTCCGTTCGGCGAAGGCCTCGGCGATCAGCGTCTCGGCGTAGTCGGCGAGTTCGGTCATGTACGCGCGCACCGCCGGCCATCCCCAGTGCTCGTCGATGAATGCGTACGAGTCGGGAGCGGCGAGGTAGCTCGTCTGGTCGAGGGTGCCCTGCGTGTCGAATCGTTCGGGGAAGGGGTACGGGGCGCCCCACGAATCGATGAGGGGGAACAGTTCGTGCCGCAGCTCTCCGCGGGCGACGAGCACGGCGGCTCCGCGTGGCGAGCACGCGAACTTGTGCAGGTTGCCGACCCAGACGTCGCACTCGAGCCCGTCGAGCGGTGCGTCGTAGAGTCCGGGAACGTGGGCGCCGTCGACGAGTGTCGTGATCCCGCGCTGCCGAGCGGATGCCGCGACCTCGCGCACGGGCAGGAATCGCGCCGTCGCGGAGGTGATGTGGTCGATGACGATCAGTCGCGTCGCATCGGTGCAGGCGCCCATGATGCGCTCATGCGCCTCGGCGGGATTCGCGTCGAGCGGCACCCGTGCGGTCACGACGCGACCACCCCAGCGGCGCGCGGCGCGTTCGGCACCCATGGTGACCGCCCCGTAGCCGTGATCGGTGACGACGATCTCGGCGCCGGGCCGCGCGGCGAGGCTGTTGTAGACCACGCTCGCGCCGGCGCTCGCGTTCGGCACGAGGGCCGTGTGCTCCTCGGCGGTGCCGATGATCGCGGCGATGGCGCGACGGGCGTCCCCCACGCGCGCGGGCAGGGTCGAGAACCAGTCGACCGGCCCGGCGTCCATGACGGCGCGGAGGCGGTTCTGCTCCTCCTGCACGCGCCGGGGCACGGCTCCGAACGACCCGTGATTCGTGTGCAGCGCGGTGTCGCTGAGAGTCCAGCCGGTCGAGGCGGGCGAGCCGTCGGCGAAGGCGAGGGCGGTGGGCGCTGCGGTGGTCACTGGTGCGGTCGTCCTTGTCTGTCCATCAGCGGTGGTGATGTCGGACGCTTCCCGTTCGAAGACATTAGATGACTCTTGATACTTCGTTGCTTCAGAGCCGACAACGGCGACTATAACCACAAAGTCATAAGATGACTAGTGCAAAGGCGTGCCCTCTAAGCTGATCAGCACGACCCGAGCCCGACCAGGAGACAGCATGAGCGCGATCGACGACGCATTCCACGGATTGCGGCACATCATCGCGTCGGGCGAACTCGCGCCCGGCCAGCGTTTCCCGCCCGAGGCCGAACTGTGCGAGCGGCTCGGCGTCTCCCGAGGGTCGCTCCGAGAAGCGGTGCGCATGCTCGATGCGCTCGGCGTGATCGAATCCCGTCACGGATCCGGCACCTACGTCTCCGCGCTCGAGCCCGCGAACATCATCGGTGCGCTCAGCCTCACGGTCGAGCTCATGCCGTTCGACGCGTTCATCGAGCTCTACGAGGTGCGCCGGGTCCTCGAGTCCCACGCCGCGTCGCAGGCGGCGGCCCGCATGACGGAGGCCGGCGAGTCGGAGCTCCGCGCCATCCTCGACGAACTCGAAGCCCGCGAGGGGGAGCAGGGCACCGAGCTCGACGCCCTCTTCCACGAGACGATCGCGAAGCTCGCCGGCAACGCGGCCCTCGTCGAGCTGCTCCGAACGTTCCGGTCCCGGTCCCGGGCCTACCAGGTCTTCGATCTCCCCTCCGGCCCCGATATGAAACAGGTCAGCGATCACGGCCACCGCGAGATCCTCGCCGCCCTCGTGAACCGCGACCCGGCGTCCGCGCATGCCGCCGCCGCAGCGCACGTCGCGCAGACCGAGCAGTGGCTTCGTACGATTCGGCCGGCTCCTGTCGCACGGACCGTGCCCGCTGCGAGCTGACGGCGACGAGCCCGGCTCGTCGGCGAGCGGGCCGGCGTGCTCCGATTCGGCCGGGTTCACCGAGGCGGGGCGGCTAGCGTTGGAGCATGGCCGGCTCGCGACGCACCAGCGCTGACGAGGCGCAGCGGGTGCGACGGGACCGGCGCTTGCTCGGTGTCTTCCGTCTCGCGATCGCGGCACTCGAGGTCGTCGCCCTCATCGGCAACTTCCAGTACGTGCTCGGGTTCCGGCTCTTCGCGACCGCCAACTTCTTCAGCTACTTCACCGTGCAGTCGGCCTTCGCCGCCGTCGTGACGCTCGCGATCGGGGCGGCCTTCGCCCTGCTCACGCCGCGCGACCCGGTGTGGCTCGGCATCCTCCGCACGATGGTCACGGTGTACGTGCTCGTCTCGGGCATCGTGTTCGCGATCATCGTCGCGCAGGCCTCGACGCGCGACTACCGCATGGAGGTGCCGTGGTCGGACACGGTGCTGCACTTCATCGTTCCGGCGCTCGCCCTCATCGCCTGGACGGTCGACGCGATCATGGCCGTGAACCCGCGCGTGCCGTGGTCCACCGTCGGCTGGGTGCTCGTCTTCCCGTCGATCTGGCTCGTCTACACGCTGTTCCGCGGGGCCGACGTCGGGTGGTACCCGTACTTCTTCCTCGACGAGGCGCAGGTGGGCGGGCCGGCCGGCGTCGCCCTCTACTGCCTGCTCGTGCTCGTGATCTTCGTCTCGCTGACGGCGGGGCTCGTCGCGATCAATCGGGGCCTGTGGCGAAGGGCGCGAGCGCCTCGAGCACCTCGGCCTGGAACGAAGGATCGTCGAGCGCCTCGAGTCGAGTCGCCTGCGCTGCAGCGATGAGCCCCATCAGGATCGGCTCGCCGGTCGCCAGGCCGACGTCGATCCACGTTGCGACCGGGGAGAGCTCGCCGACGACGGTGAGCACGTTCGGGGTGACGAGCCCGGGGGAGTCGGGGTCGCCGTCGAGTTCACCGTCGGGGAGATCCGCGGCGACCGCGTCGTCCGTTCGCCAGAACGCCTCGTCGAAGCGCAGCCACACCGTGTCGACCACGCCCATGCCGAGCAACGAGATCGCCCGCTGGTGCATGAGCGGCAGCGCGGGACTGAACCGCACGGTGTCGGTCTTCAGCACCCCGAGCGGAATGGTGACGACGGCACGGTCGGCCGTGAGCGACTCCCCGGAGTCCAGGCGGAGGCTGACCCTGCGATCGGTGTAGGCGATGCTCGTGACGACGCTCGACACGGCGATCTCGAGCGGCTCGGCGAGCGCGTCCACGAAATCGGAGAGGCGGCCGGTCACCAGGTCGCCGAGCCGGTCGACGCGGTTCGCGTCGTACTGGGAGGCGGAGACCGCCGACGTGATGGCGCCGGTCGACGGTGCGACCCCGCTGTTGATCGTGTGCGCGAGCCAGTCGGCCTGGCTCACCCCCGCGGCATCGGGCACCGCCGAGAGCGGGGTCGCACCCGAGCCGGTCAGGGCCGCCGCAAGCGACACGTCGTGGGGCTGGGTCGCCGCCCACTCCTGCGCGATCGCGATCGCGTCCGGCCCGGTCGTCGGAATCGGCACGCCGAGCCCTGCCGCGGTCGTCGCCGAGACCGCTGCGGTGAACGGGACGGTGTCGACGGATGCCTCGTGCAGCGCGTCGATCACCGCCTCGTCGTCGCCGGTGAACACGCCGCCCAGTTCGACGGGGGTGTCGAAGCCCGAGGCATCCGTGCTGTGGATGCGCCCGCCCAACCGGTCGCGGGCCTCGAGCACGACGACCTCGAAGCCGGCGTCGACGAGCTCGCGTGCCGCCGTGAGCCCGGCGAGGCCGGCCCCGATCACGGCCACGCGCTCGCCGGCGGTGCCGAGCCGGGCGATGTCGGCGGCCGCGCGGATGCCGGAGGCCCGGGCGGCTTCGAGCGTGCCGGGTCGATCGGGGTCGGTCGCCTCGCCGGCGATGACGAGGCGCTCCTCGACCGGTTCGGAGAGGGCCCGTCGGAGCTGCGGGGTGCTGCCGACCGAGTCGAAGCTGAACGCGCCGCGCGAGAACGGTTCGGCGCCCCAGCGCGAGCGGCGCATCGCCGTCGGCAGCGGTACGCCGTTCGTCGGAGTGGGCGGCGCGGTCGTCGGGACCGCCGTCGAGGGCAGCGGACTCGGGCTCGGCTCGGGCCACGTGCAGCTCGCGAGCGCGAGCGTCGCGAACCCCGAGAGCGAGGCGGCGATGAAGGTTCGCCGGCCGATGCCGCCGGGCGCCGCCCGTGAGTCCATGGGATTCAGGCTAGCCGACGGCTCAGCGCCCGGCCTGCACTCCCCGGAACGACGAAATGCAGGGGACTCCCGGTCACGGGGGCTGGAGAGCCCCGGTGCCGCGGAATCCCCTGCATCAGGCAGGGCGCGTCAGCGCCGACGCGTCAGTGAACGCGTCGGCGTGAACGCGTCAGACGACGTAGCCGTCGGCGATCGTCAGCGCCTCGTCGATGATGTCGAGCCCGCGCACGAGCTCTTCCTCGGTGATGACGAGCGGCGGTGCGACGTGCATCCGGTTGAAGTGGATGAACGGCCACAGGCCGGCCTGCTTGCAGGCGGCGGCGACGGCCGCCATCGGCGCGGCATCCGCACCGCCCGCGTTGAACGGGACGAGGGGCTCGTGCGTCGCAGGGTCGCGCACGAGCTCGATCGCCCAGAACAGTCCCGCACCGCGGATCTCGCCGACCGACGGGTGCTTCGCCGCGATCTCACGGAGGCGCGGCTCGACCACCCGCGACCCGAGGTCGCGCACGCGCTCGAGGATGCCGTCGCGCTCGAAGACCTCGAACGTCGCGACACCGGCGGCGCACGCGAGCGGGTGTCCCGAGTACGTGAGGCCGCCCTGGAACGAGACCGTGTCGAAGTGCGAGGCGATCTTCTGCGAGATCACCACGCCGCCGAGCGGCACGTAGCCCGAGTTCACGCCCTTCGCGAAGGTGATGAGGTCGGGCACGACGTCGAACGCGTTGACCGCGAACCACTCGCCGATGCGGCCGAAGCCGACCATGACCTCGTCGGCGATGTAGACGATGCCGTACTTGTCGCACAGCGCGCGAACGCCCTGCAGGTAGCCGGGCGGCGGCACGAGCACGCCGTTGGTGCCGACGATCGTCTCGATGATGATCGCCGCGATGGTGTTCGCGCCCTCGAGCACGATGAGCTGCTCGAGGTGGGCGAGCGCGCGCTCGGCCTCCTGCTCGGGGGTCTCCGAGTGGAACGACGAACGGTAGGCGTACGGACCCATGAAGTGCGCGACCGAACCGTCGGACGGTTCGTTCGCCCAGCGGCGCGGGTCGCCCGTGAGCGAGATCGCGGTCGCGGTGCCGCCGTGGTAGCTGCGGTACATCGAGAGCACCTTGCGGCGACCCGTGACGGCGCGCGCCATGCGCACGGCGTACTCGTTGGCGTCGGCGCCGCCGTTGGTGAAGAACACCTTGTCGAGGTCGCCCGGGGCGACCTCGACGATGCGACGGGCGAGTTCGCTGCGGACATCCGAGGCCATCGACGGCTGGATGGTCGCGAGGCGACCCGCCTGCTGCTGGATCGCGGCGACGAGGTCGGGGTGCTGGTGCCCGAGGTTCAGGTTCACGAGCTGCGACGAGAAGTCGAGGTACGCGTTGCCCTGGTAGTCCCAGAACGTCGAGCCCTCGCCGGCGGCGATGGGCAGCGGGTCGATGAGGGCCTGCGCGCTCCACGAGTGGAACACGTGCGCGCGGTCCTCCGCGCGCACCTGCGCCTCGGCGGCGGCGTCGGGCAGCGGGTGCACGGTTCCGAAACGGTCGGTGTAGACGGTCTCGGTCTCGGCGGTGATGGTGTCGGTCATGACGGATGCTCCAAGAGGTCGGCGAGCCTGCCGGTGGGACGCCGTGGGCGTCCGTTCCGGCAGGCTCAGCGAACGATGATCAGTGGTTCTGGGGGAAGCCCAGGTTGATGCCGCCGTGCGCGGAGTCGTTTCGCGTGGCCGGGTCGATCCAGCGGCTGGTCACGGCCTTCTCGCGGGTGAAGAAGTCGAAGCCGTGAGTGCCGTAGGCCTTCGCGTCACCGAACAGCGACTGCTTCCAGCCGCCGAACGAGTGGTAGGCGACGGGCACGGGGATCGGCACGTTGATGCCGATCATGCCGACCTGCACCTCGTTCTGGAAGCGACGTGCGGCGCCGCCGTCGTTGGTGAAGATGGCGGTGCCGTTGCCGAACTGACCCGAGTTGATCAGGTCGAGACCCTCGTCGTAGCTCGCCACGCGAACGATCGAGAGCACCGGGCCGAAGATCTCCTCGGTGTACGCACGCGAGGTGGTGGGCACGTTGTCGATCAGGGTCGGGCCGAAGAAGAAGCCGTCCTCGTGGCCGTCGACGGTGAACCCGCGGCCGTCGACCACGATCGTGGCGCCGTCCTGCTCGGCGATGTCGACGTAGGAGGCGACCTTGTCGCGGTGCACGTCGGTGATGAGCGGTCCCATGTCGGGCTCGACGCCGTCGACGCCTGCGCCGTTGCCGATCTTCAGCTTCGCGATGCGCTCGCTGATCTTGGTGATCAGCTCGTCGGCGACGGGCTCGACGGCCAGCACGACCGAGATCGCCATGCAGCGCTCGCCCGCGGCGCCGTACCCGGCGTTGACCGCCTGGTCGGCGACGAGGTCGAGGTCGGCGTCGGGCAGCACGAGCATGTGGTTCTTCGCGCCGCCGAGCGCCTGGACGCGCTTGCCGTGCTTCGACGCGGTCTCGTAGATGTACTGGGCGATCGGCGTCGAGCCGACGAACGAGATCGACTGCACGACCGGCGAAGTGAGGAGGCCGTCGACGGCGAGCTTGTCGCCCTGGAGCACGGTGAACACGCCGTCGGGGAGGCCCGCCTCCGACCAGAGCTCTGCGATCCAGAGTGCTGCCGAAGGGTCCTTCTCGCTGGGCTTCAGGATCACGGCGTTGCCCGCGGCGATCGCGATGGGGAAGAACCACATGGGCACCATGGCGGGGAAGTTGAACGGGCTGATGATGCCGACCACGCCGAGCGCCTGCTTCAGCGAGTAGACGTCGATGCCGGTCGAGACGTTCTCGGAGAAGGCGCCCTTGATCAGGTTCGGGAACCCGGTGGCGAGTTCGACGACCTCCTGGCCGCGCAGGATCTCGCCCATCGCGTCGGAGACGACCTTGCCGTGCTCGGCGGTGATGATGGCCGCGAGCTCGCCCTTGCGCGAGTTCAGCAGCTCGCGGAACGAGAACAGCACGCCCTGCCGCTTCGCGATCGAGTAACTGCTCCACACCTCGAACCCGGCCTGCGCCGACGCGATCGCCGCGTCGATCTCGGCCTGGTCGGCAAGTGCGACCTCGGCCTGCACGGCGCCCGTGGCCGGGTTGTACACCGGGGCCGTGCGGCCCGAGGTCGAGGCGCGCAGCGCGCCGTCGACCCAGTGTCCGATCACTGGCACCTCGGGGGCCGATGCGGACGAGGAAGCGGTCTCGGTGATGCTCATTGGCAGTTCCTTCACTGATGTGCGGCGGTCGTCGGGCCGGCATCGGACAGAATGGCCGACGTCGACTAGGCTTCGTAATCTCAGTGTGACAGAGGAAGAAAGGCGAATCCGGTGGCAGATCGTCGCGAAGATGAGGCGATTCAGACGAACCGTCCGGTGCTCGAGCCGGCCGACGACGGGCTCCCGACCGTGCGCGAGATCCTCACGATCCCCGCGGTCGCGCAGGGCATCCCCGAGGTGCTCTCCGGCGGTGACGCGCTCGACGCGCACGTCCGTTGGGCGCACGTCTCCGACAGCGCGGGGGTGGCACGGCTCCTGAACGGCGGTGAACTGCTGCTCACCACGGGATCGGGCTGGCCGACCGAACCGGCGGAGCTCACCGCGTTCATCGGCGGCCTCGTCGACGTGGGCATCGCGGGGCTCGTGCTCGAACTCGGCGTGCACTACCGCTACGTGCCGGCCGTCGTCGAGTCGGCCGCTCGCGAGCACGGTCTCGCCCTCGTCGCCCTGCACCGCGAGGTCAAGTTCGTCGCACTGACCGAAGCGGTGCACAGCCGCATCATCTCGGTGCAGACGGCGGCCCTCCGCGCTCGCGACGAGGTGCGCGAGCGCTTCACCGCCCTCGCCCTGCGCGGCTCGCCGCCCGACTTCATCGTGCAGCAGCTCGCCCAGACGCTCGGCGCCGCCGTGGTGCTCGAGAACCTCGCCCACGAGGTCGTGGCCGCCGAGGTGCCGCTCGCCGCCGAGACCGAGCTCTTCACCCGCTGGGAGACCCGGTCGCGGGCCGCGCATCGACGGCACGACGAGCAGCGTCGTCTCGGCAGCGGTGCCGGAGCCGACGAGTGGCTGATCGTGCCGGTCGAGGCGCGTGGCATCCGATGGGGTCACCTCATCGCCCTGCCGGGGCCGGCGCATCCGGCCGGGCGCACGAGCGTGCTCGAGCAGGGGGCGATCGCACTCGCGCTCGGCAGGCTCGCCGATGGCGCGGTCGACGAGTGGGTGCGCATCGGGCGCCAGCGCCTCGTCGACGGGCTGCTCGACGGCAGGTTCGCGGGCCTGCCCGCCGCCTCGGCCCGCATCGAGGCCGCGGGCCTGCCGCTCGAGGGCGCGCGCCTCTTCGGCATCGTCGTCACCGGCGGTGCGGTCGCGGCTGCGGCGGATGCCGCGGCGCGCGAACTCGGCGGGCGGGCGCTCGCCGGGGCGGCACCCGAGAGCGCCGCTGCGCCATCGGCGACGATCGTCGTGCTCTCGCTGCCGGCCACCCGCACGCTCGACGACGCCTCGGTCCGAACCTTCGCCGCCGCGCTCGCCGCGGGCGACTCGGCGGTGCTCGATCGGCTCGTGCTCTCGATCGGCTCGGAGGCGAGCGATCTCGACGCCCTGCTCGGGTCGGTGCAGGAGGCGATCGATCTGGCCAGGGGGCCGGCGCGGCGCTCGGGCCGCGGCCCGGTGCTGCGGCGATCCGATGACCGTCCGCTGATGCGGCTCGTGACCGCGCTCCGCGACGATCACCGGCTGCTCGAGCACGGCGAGCGCATGCTCGAACCCCTCATCGACTACGACCTGGCGCGCAAGGGCGATCTGCTCGACGTGCTCGGCGCGGTGCTCGCGCATCCGGGCAACCGCACGGCCGCGGCATCCGCCTCGCACCTGTCGCGCTCGGTGTTCTATCAGCGGCTCGCGCTCATCGGCGATCTGCTCGGCGTCGACCTCGATGACGGCGAGACCCTGACGGCGCTGCATCTCGCGCTGCTCGTGCGGCGGAGCGTCGTGCGCTGAGCGGCGACGAGGCAGTAGCGTAGCGGCAGTGCCGACGTTCGGCCGTTCGGCCGCCGGCCGATCGGGTCGGCTTCTCGTTCGAGGAGTGGATATGAACATCGTGCGCAGTGCGCTGCTCGTGGTCGTCGTCGGGGGGCTCGTCGCCCTCTCGGGATGCACCCCGTCGTCGGAGGCGGCGACGACGCCGTCGCCGACCCCGTCGGCCGAGGTCGAGGCCCCGGCGTCGGAGGAGCCGGTCGCGACCCCGAGCCCCGCTCCGCTCGATCCCGGTGACATGTCGACGTGGGTCGCGGGTTCGGCCGGCATCGGGCCGGTCGAGCGCGGGGCGAGCTGGGGAGCCGTGCAGGCGCAGCTCGCCGGGATGACCGTCGAGACGATGTGCCCGTCGGCCGTTTCCTTCACTGCTGACGCCTCGCCCACCGTCTACGTCGGCCTCGAGGCCGATGGCGACACGGTCCGCCAGGTCTGGGTGGCGGGTGACGCGACCGATGCGAAGTCGCCGGCCACGGCAGCGGGAGTCGGCCTCGGAGCGACGCTCGCCGAACTGCAGGCGGCGTACCCGGGCATCGTCGAATCGGTGATTCCGTACCCGGCGGACACGACCGCGTACGCCGTCGCCGATGCCGACGGGACCTGGCTGGTGTTCAGCCTGCGCGATGACGTGGTGACGCAGATCGGGGCGTCGGCGCTCCAGTTCCCGCCGAAGGAGCTCTGCGGCTGACCCCGACGGGAGACGCCCTCCCGATCGTCGGGGTGGATCGGACTCGTCGTTTACTTGCTATTGACAAGTGCACTTGCAAAGAGCAAGCTAGAGGCGAATCATCCGGTAGTCACTGACGATCCCTTGGAGGCGATCATGACCGCGACCAGCATTTTCGTGAACCTGCCCACCACCGACCTCGAACGCTCGAAGAGCTTCTACGAGGCGCTGGGCTTCAGCATCAACCCGCTCTTCACCGATGAGAACGCGGCGTGCGTCGTGCTCGACGAGAACATCTACTTCATGGTGCTCACCCGCGACTACCTCGCCACCTTCACCGACAAGCAGATCATCGACACGAAGACGCACGCGCAGACGAGCATCTCGTTCACCCGCGACTCGCGCGACGAGGTCGACGCGGTGCTCGTCAAGGGACTTGCCGCCGGTGGCAGCGAGCCGCGCGAGGCGCAGGACTACGGCTTCATGTACTCGCGCGACCTCGAAGACCCCGACGGCAACATCCTCGGATTCCTCTTCATGGAGCCGGCGGCGGCCGAGCAGGGCCCCGACGCCTACATGGCCGGGCAGGGCGCCGCTGCGCCGTCGGCCACGGCCTGACGGACCGCATGGCGACACGCGGGGCGCGCGGCTTCGGGCAGTACGGGGGAGTGGCCCGTGCGCTCGAGCGGGTCGGGGACCGATGGGCGCTGCTCATCGTCCGCGACCTGCTCGTCGGCCCGCGCCGGTACGGCGACCTGAAGGCGGGGCTGCCGCGCATCCCGACCAACATCCTGAGCGACCGGCTCAGGGAACTGCAGGAGTCGGGCGTCGTGCGCCGCGTTCCGACCGTGCGCGGCGGCTACGAGCTGACCGCGCTCGGCCGGGAGCTCGAACCCGTCGTCATCGCCCTCGAACGGTGGGGATGGTCGGTCCTCGGCGACCCCGCAGAGGGCGAGTCGGTCACCCACGATGCGCTCGTCGTGGCACTCCGGGCAGCATTCCGAGCGGATGCCGCTGCGTCGCTGCCCCCCACCGAGTACGTGCTGCATGTGGCGGAGGTCTCGGTGTCCGCGATCGTCATCGGCGGCACGCTCGACGTCGTGCCGGTCGGCGCCGGGGCGCTGCCGCAGCCGCAGCGGCGCTCGGTGTTCGAACCGGTGCCGTCGGCCGTGCTCGAACTGCAACTCGAGCCGGTGGCGCTCCGCGGGATGCTGGCCGGAGACTCGGCCGGCGCGACGGTGCTCGCGGGCGGCGACGAGTTGGTCGAGCGGTTCGGGCTGACCTTCCGCATCGAGCCGGTCGGGCCGTCGACCGACGTCGTCTCCGCGGCGGCGTAGAGCGCACCCGTCAGCTCGCTCGCCAGCCGCAGCATCGGAGATCTGCGCAGCTTCGGAGCATCGGGGGCCGGTGCATCCGAACGGGCGCAGATCTCCGAGCGGACGCGGAAGCAGACGCAGGAGCGGATGCGGAGACGGCGCGCGGATACGGCGATCGGGTGCGGCGTCACACGCCGCACCCGATCGAGCCGAGGGCGGCTACTTGGCGACGAAGGAGAGACGGCGGTTGGCGAACTCGCCGATGCCGACCGGCCCCATCTCGCGCCCGAAGCCGGAGCGCTTCACGCCGCCGAAGGGCAGCTCGGCGGCCTCTGCCGCGATGGTGTTGACGTGCGTCATGCCGACCTCGAGTCGCGAGGCGACCCGGGCAGCGCGGGCTTCGTCGGTCGAGAACACGGAGCCGCCGAGGCCGAGGTCGCAGTCGTTGGCGAGCTCGAGCGCCTCTTCGTCGCTGTACACGCGGTACACCGTCGCGACCGGGCCGAAGATCTCTTCGCGGTACGACTCGGAGTCGCGGGGCACCCCGGTCAGCACGGCGGGCGAGAAGTAGGCGCCGGGGCCGTCGGACAGCACGCCGCCGGCCTCGAGCGTGGCGCCCGCGGCGACCGCCTTCTGCACCTGGGCGTTCACGGTCTCCGCTGCGGCGCGGGACGACATCGGCACGAACTGGCCCTCGCCGAGGTCCAGCTGGTCACCGGGCACGAGTCCGTCGGCGAGACGGCGCAGCTCCGCGACGAACTCGTCGTAGATGTCGTCCATCACGATCATGCGCTTGTTCGAGTTGCACACCTGGCCGCCGTTGTAGACGCGGAAGTCCCAGGCCGCCTTCGCGACACCGGCCACGTCGTCGGCGTCGAGCACGACCATGGGGTCGATGCCGCCGAGTTCGAGCACGCACTTCTTCAGGTGCTGGCCGGCCTGCGCGCCGATGATGGCGCCCGCCCGCTCGGAGCCAGTGAGCGAGACGCCCTGGACCCGGGGGTCGGCGATCATCGTCGCGATCTGGTCGTGCGAGGCGAACACGTTCTGGTAGCCGCCGACCGGGATGCCGGCCTCCTCCATGATCGCCTGCACCGCGAGCGCTGAGCGCGCGCAGATGTCGGCGTGCTTCAGGACGATCGTGTTGCCGAGCACGAGGTTCGGCGCCGCGAAACGGGCGACCTGGTAGTACGGGAAGTTCCACGGCATGACGCCGAGCAGCGCGCCGACGGGGAGGTGCTCGATGGTCGCCTTGCCGGGGATCGTGCTCGGGATCTCCTGGTCGGTGATCAGGCCCGGCCCGTACACCGCGTAGTAGTCGATGATCGAGGCGGCGAAGTCGACCTCGTCGGCCGACTCGGCGAGCGACTTGCCCATCTCGAGGGCGATGAGCCGCGCGAGTTCGTCCTTGCGCTCGATGAACAGCTCTGCCACGCGCTTGACCGCCGCGGCGCGCTCCTGGACGCTGCGGTCGCGCCAGTCGCGGTAGGCGGCATCGGCCGCTGCGAGCGTCTGCTCGATCTCCGCGTCGGTGGCCACGTCGAACGTCTCGACGATCTCGCCGGTCGCGGGGTTCAGTACTCGGTACTTCGCCATTCTCTGATCCTCCTCGGTTGCGCCTCAGCGCGAGATGAATACCTTGCGGAGCGTCTCGCGCACCGTCCAGATGGTCTTCATGCCGGCCTCGAGGCGCACGACGGCGCCCGGGGCGAGCATGATGGGGTCGGCGATCGGGTGCTCGAACTCGACCGTCGCGGCGCCCGAGAGCACGACGAAGACCTCGTCGACCTCGACGTCGCGCATTGCCCCGGGCGTCATCTCCCAGACGCCGATCTCGCCGGCCTCCGACGAGTCGAGTGCCTGATAGCCGGTGGCGGGGGCGCCCGCGACGACCTGGTCGGCCGGCACCGGCTCGTGCTCGAGCACGAGCCCCGGGGCATCCGTCAGCGCGCCGGTGATGAGGCGGAGGTCGTCGCTCATGAGTCGAACCCCAATCCGAGTGCGTCGAGGGTCTTCAGCAGGAGGTTGCGCTTGCCCTGGTTGTGGTCGGCGCGGTTCAGCGACCAGCGGGTCGCGTTGATGCCCATCGACGCGGCGGGCTCGGGAGGGAAGGGCAGTGGGCGCTTGCGCACCATCTCGAGCTGCGTGCGCTCGTTGTCGCGGCCCTCGAGCAGGTCGAGCATGACCTCGGCCGCGAACCGGGTCGAGCCGACGCCGAGGCCCGTGAAGCCGGCGGCGTAGGCGACGCGGTTGTCGCGCGCGGTGCCGAAGAACGCCGTGAACTGGGTGCTCGTGTCGATCGCGCCCGCCCACTGGTGGCTGAACTGCAGGCCCTCGAGCTGCGGGAACGTCGTGAAGAAGTGGCTCGCGAGCTTCTGCCAGCTCTCGGGACGGTTCTCGTACTCCGAGCGCACCTTGCGGCCGTAGTTGTAGATCGCGTCGTAGCCGCCGAAGAGGATGCGGTTGTCCTTCGACAGGCGGTAGTAGTGGAACTGGTTGGCCATGTCGCCGATGCCCTGGCGGTCGTTCCACCCGATGTCGGCGAGCTGCTGCTGCGACAGGGGCTCGGTCATGAGCACGTAGTCGTAGACCGGCACGGTCATCAGGCGGTTGCGCTTCAGGAGCGACGGGAACACGTTCGTCGCGAGCACCGCGTGCGCGGCATCGACCCGGCCTGCGTCGGTGATGACCGAGACGGCGCCGGTCGAGCCGGGGGTGTCGATGCGCTTGACGGGGGAGTGCTCGAAGATCTCGACGCCGAGCTCCTCGGCGACGCGGGCGAGCTCGGAGACGAGTCGCGCCGGGTGCACCATGGCGTTCGTGCGCTGCTCCCAGACTCCGGCGAGGTAGGTGGGCGAGGCCACCGACGCCTGCACGGCCTCCTGGTCGAGGAAGACGACGCCCTCTTCGCCGTGCTTGACGGCCTCGGCGTGCCAGTCGCGCAGCCACTCGACCTGGTGCTCTTCGATCGCCGGCGCGAGCATGCCCGTGCGCTCGAAGTGGAAGTCCATGCCGTACTCGGCTTCGGCGGCCTCGATCGCGTCGAGGTTCTCCATGCCGAGGCGGTGGAGCGTCGGCATCTCCTTCGGCCAGCGGGCCTGGCCGTTCTCGTCGCCGTGCGTCAGGCTCGCCTCGCAGAAGCCGCCGTTGCGTCCGGATGCCGCCCAGCCGATGCTCTTGGCCTCGACGAGCACGATGTGCGCGTCGGGGTTGCGGCGCTTGGCGAGCACTGCCGTCCAGAGGCCGGTGTAGCCGCCGCCGACGATGACGAGGTCGGCGACGCGGTCGCCGGCGAGCTTCGGGCGGCCGCCCACGGCCCCCTCGGGCAGGTCGTCGAGCCAGAACACCGAACGGGCGGTGTTCTCGAGCGAATGGGCGATGACGGATGCCGGCGGCTGGTGTCGTTCGAAGACGGTGGTGCCCACGGGGTATCACTCCGATGCGGTTGTGGTGCTTCCATCCTTTCGCGGCGGATGCGCGCGCGCCAGTTCGTCGTGTCTCGACATCCGCTCGCGGTCGGACATGGTGGCCGGATCGCGGTGGGTGCCGGGCGGTTCAGTCGGGCGCGTGCGTCTCGAGGAACTGGTAGACCTCGGTCTGGTCGACGCCGGGGAAGGTGCCCGTCGGCAGTGCGGCGAGCAGCGACGTCGGGGTGCGGGCGGCGGGCCACGAGGCATCCGCCCATCGGTCGGCGAGCCCGGTGGGCGCCTGGCAGCAGGCCGGATCGGGGCATCGCGAAACCGCACGATGCGGTGTCTCGCGCCCGCGGAACCACTTGACGTGCTCGAACGGCACGCCGACCGACACCGAGTACTCGCCCTCCTTCGCCTTCTCGATGCGGGAGGTGCACCAGAAGGTGCCCGACGGGGTGTCGGTGTACTGGTACCACGGGCTGAAGCGGTCCTCGACGTCGAAGACGGTGCGCGCCGTCCAGTTGCGGCACATCGTCGTGCCCTCGATCGCGCCGAGCGCGTCTGAGGGGAAGCGCACGCGGTCGTTCTCGTAGGCCTTGATGATCGTGCCCGACTCGTGCACCTTCGTGAAGTGCACGGGGATGCCGAGGCGCGCCGTCGCGAGGTTCGTGAACCGGTGCGCCGCCGTCTCGTAGGAGACGGCGAAGGCGTCGCGGAGGTCCTCCATCGAGATGCGGCGCAGGTTCTTCGCCTCGGTGAGGAAGCGCACCGCCGCCTGCTCGGGCAGCAGGATCGCCGCGGTCAGGTAGTTCGTCTCGATGCGCTGCCGCAGGAAGTCGGCGTAGCCGCGCGGCTCCTCGTGGTCGAGCAGGTGGCTCGCGAGCGCCTGCAGGATCGGTGAGCGGGAGTCGCGCGACGGCGACTGCTGCGTCGGCAGGTAGAGGCGGCCGTTGCGCTTGTCGGTCACCGAGCGGGTCGAGTGCGGCAGGTCGCCCACGTAGTGCAGCGAGTAGCCGAGGTGGTTCGCCATGTCGGCGACGAGCTGATGCGACACCGGGCCGCCGGTGTGGCCGACGGCCTCGAGCAGCTCGGCGGCCTTCGCCTCGAGCTCGGGGTAGAAGTTGTCGCGGGCGCGCATCTCGGCGCGCAGCTGCGCGTTGGCCCGGCGCGCCTCCTCGGGCGTCGCAGCACGTTCGCGGTGGAGCCGGTCGATCTCGTTGTGCAGGCTCAGGATCGTCTGCAGGGTCTGGTCGTTCATGCCCTTCGCCACGCGGAAGGCCGGCAGCCCGAGCGCCGCGAACACGGGCCCGCGCTGGGCGCGTTCGACGGCGATCTCGAGGGCCGCGCGCTCCGACGGGGCATCCGCCCGCAGCAGTTCGTCGACGCTCGTGCCGAGCGCGAGGGCGATCGTGCGCAGCATCGAGAGCCGCGGCTCGCGCTTGCCGTTCTCGATCGCGGAGACCTGGCTCGGCGCCCGGTCGATCGCAGCGGCGAGCTCGCCGAGGGTCATGCCGCGAGCGGTTCGACGATCGCGGATGCGGCGGCCGAGCGTGAGCGCGTCGACCTCGTCGGCGCTCGTCTCTGCGAGGTCGGGGGAGGGGTTCGCGCTGCGATCCGCGGTGATCATGTCTTCGATGGTGACACGCGACGACGGAAGCCACAAACGGAAGAACTACGAGAGTTCTGCGTTCGAACCGCGCATCGCGACGAAACTGCGGCGAACAGCGGATGTCGCGTGGGAAATCTCGCGGTTCTGCTCGAGTGCGTCGTGTGGCCGTCGTCGCGGGCTAGTGGCCCGCGAGGAGCGCGTCGGTCGAGACGACCTCGGCGTAGCTGTCGCCGAGCGCCGCCATGAACGAGGCGTGCACCTGCGCGGCGGGCACGACGGTGTCGCCGAACGTCAGGTCCGGGGCGGCGCACGCGTCGTGGGCGACCGTCACGGAGTAACCGGCGTCGGCGGCCGCGCGCACGGTCGCGTCGACGCACATGCTCGACATCATGCCGACGATCACGACGCCGTCGACGTCGGCCCCGGCCTCACGGAGACGTGCGTCGAGGTCGGTGCCGAGGAACGAGTTGGGGTGCGCCTTGACGACGACGGGCTCGCCATCGGCCGGCGCGACGAGCGGATGGATCTCGACGCCGCGTGTGCCCGGGGCGAAGAACTCGGCGTCGGGCGCATCCCACACGTGCTGCACGTGCACGACGGGCTGATCGGCCTCGCGGTGCGAGGCGAGCAGGCGCGCGGCATTGGCGGCGGCCGCGTCGGGGCCGACCAGCGGGTGCGCGCCGCCCGCGAAGTAGTCGTTCTGGATGTCGATGATGACGAGTGTCCGGGTCACGCGAGCCACGCTAGCCCATGGGGTGTCCCGTCGGGACCCCTGTCGCTGCCGGGCGTCGCGGTTCTAGGCTGGCCGCATCCCGAGCGAGCGGAGCACCCGATGACCGATGCCGACGCGGTGCCCGAGCTCAGCCGATGGCAGCGCACGATGGTCTCCGACGGAACCCTCGCGGTCGAGTGCCTCGAGCGGGGCGACGGCCCTGGCGTCATCCTGCTGCCCGAGATCCCCGGCATCATGCCGGGCACGATCGAGCTCGGCGACCTCCTCGTCGACCACGGGTTCACCGTGGTCATGCCGTCGCTCTTCGGTGTGCCCGGTCGTCGGCCGGGTCTCCTCGGCCAGGTCGCCGCCGTGGCCAAGCTCTGCGTCATGGCCGAGTTCCGCGCCTTCTCGCTCGACCTCAGGGGGCAGGTCACCGACTTCCTCCGGCTCGTGGCGGGCGATCTCGCGGCACGAACCCACGGTCGCGGCGTCGGCATCGTCGGCATGTGCTTCACCGGGGGGTTCGCGATCGCGACGGCGGTGACGACCGACGAGATCCTGGTCACCGTCGTGAGCCAGCCCGCGGCTCCGTTCCCGGTGAGTCCGTCGCGGGCGCGGAGCGTCGGCGTGCCCCCAGCGGCGCTCGAACGCTACGCGGCATCTCGTGCGGACGCGACACCCTGCGTGCTCGGTCTCCGGTTCACGCAGGACGCCCGTTCGGGCGATGCCAGGATGGTCGCCCTCGAACGCCACCTCGGGCGCGCGGCGAGGGTCGTGCGCATCCCGTCCGGCGACGACAGCGCCGACGGGACGCCGAAGGGCGCGCATTCCGTGCTGACCGGGGGTGTGCGCGAGGACCCGCCGAACCGGGCGTTCCTCGAGCGCGAGCAGATGTTCGAGTTCCTCCGCGAGCGGCTCGCACCGGCGGGGGCATCCGACGCCCGTGCCTGACGGCATCGGCGGCCGATCGCGGATCGCCCGGTTCGGCGAGCCCATGGGGAGCGCTCCCCATCGCGAGGGGTTACGAGGACTGGTTGGATGTCCGGGGGTCGGATCGACCCGCATCCGAAGGGGAACCACACACATGACGTCACCACGCCTGATCGCCGCCGGCTCGCTCGCCGTGCTCGCACTGCTCTTCACGGGTTGCGCCGCCACGGGCACCGCCGCCGACGCGGACACCAAGGGCGCATCGGCCGAGAGCGCGAAGCCCGAGCCGAAGGCCGAAGCCGGCCAGACCAAGGACGAGGCGTGCGAGATCGTCAAGACCAGCATGGAGGAGCTCACCGGGCTGACGACGGTGGACATGAGCGACGCCGCCGCCGCACTCGCCGCGTTCGAGACCGTCAAGGTCTCGCTCACCGAGGCCTCGGGCAAGATCTCGAACGAAGAGGTCTCCGTCGTCGCAACGGGCGCCGCCGACGCCGTCACGGCGTACTCCGAGCTGATCACGGCCATCACCACCGACCCGGCCAGCGTCGACATGACGAAGATCAGCGAGCAGGCCGCGACGCTGCAGAAGTCCATGACCGACCTCGTCGGCGTCTGCTCGTCGATCGGCTAGTCGCGCGCGAGCACCACTGACACGACAGGGGCGGGAGCTGTTGCTCCCGCCCCTGTCGTGTGTGCTGCGTGTGTACGAGCGCGGTCGCGCGTGCGCGACGACGCGGACGGCTCAGCCGCCGCCCATGGTGCGGGCGATGTCGGCCGCCGAGTCTCCCGAGCGTTTCAGCACGAGCGCGACGAGGCCGAGCGCGATGAGCGTGAGCACGAGCATGATGGTCGAGACCGCTGCGATCTCGGGCCGCAGCCCGCTGCGCAGCGCGCTCAGCACGTAGACCGGCCACGGCGTCGACCCCGAGACCGAGACGAACGCCGCGATGACCGTGTTGTCGAGGCTGAACGTGAACGACAGCATGAATCCGGCGAAGACCGCCGGCATCGCGAGCGGCAGGGTGACCTTGCGGAACGTGCGGGTCGGTGTGGCATAGAGGTCGGCCGAGGCCTCCTCGAGCTGCGCCTCCTGGCCGACGAGTCGTGCTCGCACGAGGTACGAGACCACCGTGATCGAGAACAGCGAGTGGCCGATCACGAGGCGCACGATGCCGTCGTTGAAGACCGCCATGCCGAGGTCCTGCCCGAGGAAGACCATCCACGGCAGCAGGGAGACGGCGTCGACGATCTCGGGCGTGACCGAGACGAGCAGCAGCAGTCCCATGAACCACCAGACCCACTTGCCCGGATGCCGCGCCATCGCGATGCCCGCGAGGGTGCCGAGCGCCGTGGCGACGAGTGCGGCGATGAAGCCCGTCTGCACGGAGATCCAGACCGCATCCTGGATCGCGGGCTTCGCGAGCAGTGCGAGGAACGAGTCGAACCCGAAGTGGTCCCACGAGACCAGCAGCCGCCCGACGTTGAACGACGAGACGATGATGACAGCGATGGGCGCGAACAGGAAGACCATCACCAGGATGCCCCACACGTTGAACGCGACATCCGACCACGCCTTGCGCGGCCGCCGCACCTGTCGTTGTGCTTCTCCGACGCTCATGCCGTGACCTCCTCACGAATCGAAGCGGATGCCGGCGTGGTGGCCGGCGCCCCGATCACGAGCCGGTGGCTCGCCCTGATCGGCAGGGTGACGAACCACACGATGGCCGCACCGATGGCGACGGTGGCGAGGATCACGACGATCAGCACGACCGCCATCGCCGAGCCGAGCGCCCAGTTCTGCGCGGTCTGGAACTGGCTCGCGACGAGCTGGCCGACCATGTTGCCCTTCGCCCCGCCCAGCACCGTCGCCGTGATGTAGTCGCCCATCAGCGGGATGTAGACGAGCAGCACGCCCGCGATGATGCCGGGCTGCGCGAGCGGCAGGGTGATGCGGAAGAAGGTCGTCCACTTGCCGGCACCGAGGTCCTTCGACGCCTCGCGGAGCGGCCCGTTGACCCGGTCGAACGCGACGTACAGCGGCAGGATCATGAGCGGCAGGTAGTTGTAGACGACGCCGAGGAGCACCGCCCCGCGCGTGTTCAGGATCGCGAGCGGCTCGAAGCCGACCGCCTGCAACGCCGTCGAGAGCCAGCCGTCGGGCGAGAGGATCACCTGCCAGCCGATGGTGCGCACGAGGAAGTTCGTCCAGAACGGCACCATCACCAGGGCGACGAGGAGGCCGCGTCGCGACGGCGGAGCCTTCACCGCCATCCAATAGGCGACCGGCAGGCCGATCAGGAAGCACAGCACCGTGCCGACGATGCCGACCCACAGGGTGTTCTGGAACGTCGCGAAGAACGTCGGGCTGAACACCTCCGCATAGCGGTCGAACGACAGCTTGTCGGTGGCCTGGGTGGCGAAGATGCTCGGCTTGTAGCCGAAGCTGAACCACACAACCATCGCCACCGGGGCGACGAAGAAGATGGCGAGCCACGCCCATGCCGGCGCGGCGAGCAGGAATCCGGGGAGTCGTCTACGCACCAGCAGCCGCCTTCGTCGCGTTCCAGATCTGCACGATGCGCTCCTGCGCCTCGGTCAGCTCGCCCTCGTGCATGGTCGCGATCTGCTCGCGGGTGAAGAACACGAGGTCGAGCATCGGCAGGCCGGCATCGGATGCCATCTGCTCGATGCCCTTCGCCCCGGTGTCGTACCCGATGTAGTCGAGTTCGGCGAGCGCGTTCTCGGGCGAGAGTACGTAGTCGATGAACGCGTGCGCGGCTTCGGGGTTCGGAGCGCCCGCGGCGATCGCCCAGTTGTCCATCCAGATCTCGGTCGCCGGGGAGCCCAGCACGTACTTCCAGCGCTCGGGGTCGGGACTCTCGAGCATGCCGAGTCGGGCATCGCCGTTGTACGACTGCATGAGCATCTGCGTCGCTTGGGGGATGGCGCTGCCGCCCGGGTAGGAGTCGAACGCCGAGATGTGCGGCGCGAGCTCGTTCACGAGGAACGCCTCCGCCGCGTCGAGTTCGTCGGGGTCGGTCGTGGTCCAGGGGATGCCGTTCGCCCAGAAGTACAGCCCGGTGAGCTCGGCCGGGTCGTCGAGGACCGAGGTCTTGCCGCTCGCCTCGTTCTGCGCGGCGTCGATGAAGTCGTTCCAGTCCTTCAGCTCGCGGTCGATCGCGGTCACGTCGTAGACGAAGCCGGTCGTGCCCCATGCCTTGCAGATCGAGTACTGGTTGTCGGGGTCCCATGCCCGGCCGAGGAACGCCGAGTCGACGTGCTTCAGGTTCGGGATGAGGTCGTGGTTGAGCTCGGCGAGCAGCCCGTGCTCGGCCATCTGCGCGACGAAGGTGCCCGTCGGCACGACGATGTCGTAGCCGCTCGTGCCCCTCGCCCCGACGAGCTTGGCCACCATCTCCTCGTTGGAGTTGAAGGAGCTCAGCGAGATCTTCGGGCCGAGGTCGGCCGTGAAGGCGTCGAGCACGTCGGGTGCGTCGTAGTCGCCCCAGGTGTAGATCGAGAGCTTCGACTCGAGCGGGCCGCCCGAGGCCTGCGCGGAGGTGGGCGACCCGTTCGGCGCGCACGCCGCGAGCAGCCCGGCCGAGCCCGCTGCGGCGGCGAAGCTCAGGAACCGGCGCCGCGACAGCTCGCGGCGGATGGTCTTCGCCGCGCCTGCGGGCGCGAGGATGCGGATGTCCGGTTGGTTGGTCATCGTGACTCCTCGGGCGTTCAGGCGGTCGGCGGCGCGACGTAGCCGCTCGCGCTCGCCGCATCGTCGGCCGGGAAGAGGAGCACGCTCTCGGCCCGCCACGAGCAGACGACCGCGTCGCCGATGGCGAGCTGAGGCGCTTCGGGGGAGGGGCGGCGTGCGATGAGGCTCTGGTCGTCGCCGAGCCGCACCAGGTACTGCATGGTCTCGCCGAGGTGCGAGACGCCGATGAGCGTGCCTCGCGCAGTGTTCGCGGCACCGGATGCATCGGCCGCGACATCCGCTTCGATGCTCACGAACTCGGGGCGCACGGCTGCGAGGCCCGTGCTGCCCACGGGCAGTTCGGCGGACATGTCGTACACGAGGGAATGTGCCGAGTCGACGGCACCGCCCTCGACGACCGTGCCGCGGAAGAAGTTCTGCTGACCCACGAACGCGGCGACGTAGGCCGAGGCGGGGCGGGCGTAGACGGTGTCGGCGTCGGCGAGCTGCTCGATGCGGCCGCTGCGCATGATCGCGATGCGGTCGCTCATCGAGAGCGCCTCGCCCTGGTCGTGCGTGACGAACACGAAGGTGATGCCGAGTCGCGACTGCAGCAGCTTCAGCTCGAGCTGCATCTCTTCGCGCAGCTGCCGGTCGAGGGCGCCGAGCGGCTCGTCGAGGAGCAGCACCGAGGGGCGGTTGACGAGCGCGCGGGCGAGCGCGACGCGCTGCTGCTGGCCGCCCGAGAGCTGGGTGGGCTTGCGGTCGGCGAAGCCGCGCATCTGCGCCAGGTCGAGGGCGTCGACGACCCGATCACGGATCTCCGACTTCGGCGTGCGCTTCTGCTGCAGGCCGTACGCGACGTTCTCGGCGACCGACATGTGCGGGAAGAGGGCGTACGCCTGGAACACGGTGTTGACGTCGCGGCGGTACGGCGGCACGCCGAGCAGCGAGCGGCCCGAGACGCGGATGTCTCCCGCGTCGGGCTCCTCGAAGCCCGCGATCATGCGCAGCGTCGTGGTCTTGCCGCAGCCCGAAGGGCCCAGCAGCGAGATGAACTCGCCGGCCTCGATCGTGAGCGAGAGCCGATCGACGGCGGTCGCATCGCCGTAGTGCTTGGTGACGGCGTCGATGACGACCGTTCCGGGGGACTCTGCGCCGGGGAGGGCGGCGGGCGCCTCCGCCTTGCTCGTCGTTGCCGTGGTCACTTGCTGGCACCTCCTGTTCACCCGCGCGCCGTCGCGCAGAAGTGCCATTCAATCCGGGCGACCCGGTGTGCGCAATGCGAGCCGCACCGAACACGACAAACCATCGGGCGGACGGCGCCTGCCCGACAGTCCGTCTGGACGGTCGGGCGGTCTCACGCCGCGCGCGTCGAGATGACAGTTCTCGTCGCTTCCGAGGTGCCTCGGCGACAAGAACTGTCATCTCGCGGGGTGCGGGGTGCGGGTGCGGGTGCGCGGCCGCGGGCGACGGCGTCAGGCGTTGAGCGCCGCCGTCGGCGAGGTGCGCGCCGCCCGCGCCGCCGGGAGGGCGCCGGCCACCGCGCCGACGACGACCGTCGCCACCACGCCGGCGGCGAGCACCGCGGGCGGCACGGCGACGAGCCATCCGTTCGCCCCGGCGACGATCGCCGTGATCACCCAGCCGATGGCCGTGCCCGCGATGCCTCCGCAGAGCGCGAGCAGGATCGCCTCGACGAGGAACTGCGAGCGGATGTGTCCGCGCGTCGCGCCGAGCGAACGGCGCAGGCCGATCTCCTGACGTCGCTCGAGCACCGAGATCACCATGGTGTTCGCGACACCGATGCCGCCGACGAGCAGGGCGATGGAGCCGACGCCCACGAGGAGGCCCGTGAACGCCTGGTCGATCGTGTTCTTCGCCGCGAGCGCGTCGGACGGGCGGCTCACCTTCACCTGGCTCGGCGACTCCGGGTTGATCGTGGCCGGCAGGAGATCGCGCACCTGCCCGACGAGGTCGTCGGCCGAGCGCTCGTAGATCACCGTCGGCGACCCGTTGAACCCGAAGAGCTCGGCGGCGATCGGCCCGCCCATCATGGCGACGGAATCGAGTTCGGGGGCGAGCGGCGAACGCTCGAGGATCCCGGCGACCGTGAACTGCGTGCCGCCGATCTCGACGGTGCTGCCGATCGTGACGATGCCGAGCCGCTCGGCGGCCGTGTCGCCGAGCACGACGACCGGGAACCGCTCGGTGGCGCCGTTGAGCCACACGCCGGAGGCGAGTTCGGCGCCCGTCGTGGTCAGCAGGTCGAGGTCGGCGGCGACGACGGACAGCCCGGCCGTGGCGCCCGGATCGATGAGGGCGTTGCGGTACACGTTCACGTCGGTGAGCGTCGCGTGCCAGCTCGCCTGCTCGACGCCGTCGATGCGACGCACACGATCGATCGCATCGGCGGGCAGCTCCGATTCCTCGCCGAAGAAGTCCGAGCCCGCCGACGCGGTGAGCAGGTTCGTGCCGAGTGCGGCGAGCTTCTGCTTGACGAGCGCCTCGCTCGACGTCGAGATGCCGACGACGGCGATCATCGCGGCGATGCCGATCGCGATGCCGAGGGCCGAGAGCACCGCCCGCATGGGCCTCGCGCGCAGGCCGTGCAGGCCGAGCCCGAGCAGGTCCGTGGCGCGGAGGCGGGAGCGCAGGCCGTTCACGAGCGGGCTCCGGCCATGACCCCGGACGCGGCGCCCGAAGCGCCTCCGGCCCCGCTCGACAGGACGCCGTCGCGGATGCCGACGCGCCGAGGCATCCGCTCGGCGACCTGCGGGTCGTGGGTGATCACGACGACCGTGGTGCCCGCGGCGTTGAGCTCGGCGAGGATCGAGACGATCGCCTCGCCCGAGCGCGTGTCGAGCGCGCCCGTCGGCTCGTCGGCGAGGAGCAGCGCCGGCTCGCCCACGACGGCACGTGCGATCGCGACGCGCTGGCGCTCGCCGCCCGACAGCTCGTTCGGGCGGTGGCGGGCGCGGGCGGCGAGGCCCACGCGCTCGAGCGCGACGGCCGCTCGCGCCCGGCGCTCCGCCTTCGGCACCCCGGCGTACAGCAGACCGGTGGCGACGTTGTCGAGCGCGGTGACGCCCTCGGCGAGGTGGTACTGCTGAAAGACGAACCCGATGGTGTGCGCGCGGAGTCCGGAGAGCTCGGCGTCGTCCATCGTGCCGGTGTCGTATCCGTCGATCTCGATCTCGCCCGAGCTCGGCCGGTCGAGCGTGCCCATGAGGTTCAACAGCGTCGACTTGCCCGAGCCGCTCGGCCCGACGATCGCGAGCATCTCGCCGCGGTCGACGTCGAGGTCGGCGTGCGAGAGGGCGACGGTGGGCGGCGAGCCGTAGGTCCGCGACACTCCGCGCATCCGGATCAGCGGGGCGCTCATTCGGGCACCACGACCTCGTCGCCCGCCTCGAGCTCGCCGCCCGTGACCTCGACGAGTCCGTCGGCGAACAGGCCGAGCTCGACCGGAACGGTCTCCACGACGCCCTTCGCCACGACCTCGACGGCGAATCCGCCGCCCGTGCGTGCGAGCAGCGCGGTGACCGGCACGAGCAGTGCGTCCTCGCGACGCACGGCGGTGAGCTCGCCGTTCACGGCGACGTCGTCGAGTCCATCGGCTGCCGCCGGGTCGTCGAGCGTGATCGTGAGGGGGAGCTTCAGCTTCTTCCCGCCCTGATCGTCGTCCTGCTCGACCGGTGCTCCGACGGCACTCACCTTTCCCGGCACCGTGGCGCCGCCGGGCAGCGTCAGCTGCACCGGCGTGCCGACCGGGGCGATCGGCTCGAGGTTCGGTGCGATGAACGCGGTCACGCGCTTCACCGTGTCCGAGACCGCGATGACGGATGCCCCGGCACCGCCGCCGATCTGCGCCTTGTGCTGTGCGACGCGCACCGCGGCAGGAGCGAACACGATGCGGCCGGGCTCGATCGCGCCGGTCTCCTCGAGGCCGAGTGATTCCTGCCAGCGCTCGATCGCGTCGGCCGTCGAACCGGCGAACTCCTCGTCGGGCTCTCGTTCGAAGAAGCCGAGCGCGGCGAGGTTCTGCTCGAGCTGCAGCACGTCGGGGCCGTCGTCCATGCCCTCGGCGAACCCGCGCCACATCGGCAGCGCACCGATGAGGAGCACCACCGGGTCGTCGTCGACGCGGAACAGCGTCGCGCCCCGGTCGAGCACGGCGCCGGTGTCGGGCAGCCAGGTGATCGTGCCGCCGAGGCTCGTGCCGAGCTCCTGCGGGGAACCGTAGCCGAGCCGCCCGTTCAGGCGCACCCGCTCGGTGAGGTCGCCGCGGGCGACCGGGGTCGTCGCGACGTCTGCGGCCGCGTTCGCCGCGTCGCCCTCGTCCTTCGAGGATGCCGGCAGTGTCACCGCGAGCACCGCGCCGGCGATGCCGAGCACCGCGACGCAGGCGCCGGCGATCACCCACGGGGTGCGGCGGCGCCGACGGGCGGGCTGGGCCGCCGCGGCATCCGTCATCTGGTCCTCCGCCAGCGCGTGCTGCTCGGTCATTCCTCGTCCATCGTCGGGAAGTCGGCCTGCTTGCCGCACTCGTCGGCGTCGACCGGGTCGATCTCGTCAGCCGACATCGCCTCCGTCATACCGGCCGCGCCGTCGGGCGAGATCTCCGGGTCGTCGAAGTCGTAGCCGCGTTCGCGCAGGCACGCGGAGAAGCGAAGCGAGGCCTCGTTCATCTCCTCCTGGTCGGGCTGGCCCGGCACCGGGGGCGGATCGCCCACCTTGTCGAAGCAGGTGCGCTCGGCTGCCGCCATCGCATCGAGGTCGATCTCGTCGGGGTCGACGGCTGCGCTCGAGTCGCTCGTCCCGCCGCTGCTCGCGGAGCCGTCGGCGCCGGTCGCCATCCCGATGTCGATGCCCTCGTCCTTCATGCAGGAGGTGAATTCGGTCGACCACTCCTCGTAGGCGGCATCCGAGTCGCCCGACTTCAGGTCGGCGGAGTCGGCTCCGTTCGGGGCGCAGGCGGTCAATGCCAGGAGCAGGCCGATGCCGGCGAGGGCGAGCCCGGTGCGGGCGCCGCGAGAGGTTCGTGAGGTCATGGGTGAGTCCTTTCGATCGCGCCGCGATTGGCGCAGGACCCAGCTCACTCCCAGCGCGGTTGCTGTGGGGTAAAGCGGGGAGTTGACGATTTCCTTACGGTCGACGGGATTGACTGGGAGACTCGGATGCTGCAATCGAACGGAGTGGGACATGCGTGTGCTGATCGTTGAGGACGAGCCGTACCTCGCCGAGGCCGTGCGCGCCGGGCTGGCACTCGAGGCGATCGCAGCGGATGTCGCCGCCGACGGCGAAGCCGCCCTCTTCAGCATCGACGTCAACGACTACGACGTCGTGCTGCTCGACCGAGACCTGCCGGGCATGCACGGCGACGAGGTCTGCCGGATCCTCGCCGCCCGCGAGGAACGGCCCGCCATCCTCATGCTCACCGCCGCCCGGAGGCTCGGAGACAAGGTCGGCGGCTTCGAGCTCGGCGCCGACGACTACCTCGCGAAGCCGTTCGAGTTCCCCGAACTCGTGGCACGCGTGCGGGCGCTCGGCCGGCGCCGGTTCACCGCATTGCCGCCGCAGCTCGAGGCCGCCGGCGTCGTGCTCGATCCGTTCCGCCGCGAGGTCCTCCGCGACGGGAGGTTCGTGCAACTGACCCGGAAGGAGTTCTCCGTGCTCGAGGTGCTCATGCGTGCCGGCGGGGGAGTCGTGAGCGCCGAGACGCTGCTCGAGAAGGCGTGGGACGAGAACGCCAACCCGTTCACCAACTCGGTGAAGGTGACGATCTCGACGCTCCGGCGCAAGCTCGGCGAGCCGTGGATGATCCGCACCGTGCCGGGCGCGGGATACGCGATCGATGCGGCCGATGACTGAGCCCGCGGCATCCGTGCCCCGCACCTACCGGCTCACCGTGCGAACGCGCCTCGCGGTGACGTACGCGGTGCTGCTGACCGTCGCCGGCGCCGTGCTGCTCGCGATCGTCGCGTTCGTCATCGGCCTCGTGCCGAGCTACGAGTTCGCCGAGCCGGCCGCCACGACGACGCAGGCGACCGAGGTGACGCCCACCGATGCGATCCCCGCTCAGTCGACGCTCCCGTCCGATTCGCCGGAGGTCGCCTACGACCCCGGGCTGCTCGCCTCGACGGCGAGCGAGGCGGCCGTGGTCGTGAGTTCGCGTTCCGACATCCTGCAGCTGCTGCTCTGGGTGTCGGTCGGGGCGCTCGCGCTGCTCGCCGCGGGCGGCGCATGGGCGGGCTGGTTCGTCGCCGGTCGCATGCTCCGGCCGCTGCAGGAGGTCAACGAGGCCGCGCATCGAGCTGCGCGCGGCCACCTCGACCACCGCATCGCGCTCGCCGGACCGCGCGACGAGATCACCGACCTCGCCGACACCTTCGACGGCATGCTCGACTCGCTCGAGCGCTCGGCGAACGCCGACCGCCGCTTCGCCGCGAACGCCTCGCACGAGTTGCGAACGCCGCTCGCCACGACGCGCACGATGCTCGATGTGGCCTTGAGCTCGCAGGCCGCGGGCGATGCGCAACTGCTCGAACGGCTGCGCGAGATGAACGAGCGCAGCATCGCGACCGTCGAGGCGCTGCTCGACCTCTCGGAGCTCGAGTCGACGGATGCCGGCGCGTTCGGCCCCGTGGACCTCGCCGCGCTCGCGGCATCCGTCGTCGATGAGTCGCGTGTCGAGGCGGAGGAGGCGGGGGTGCGCTTGACGGCGTCGGCGTCGGCTGCGCCGATGCACGTCGAGGGCGACGAGGTGCTGCTGCGCCAGCTCGTCGTGAACCTCGTGCAGAACGCGATCCGCCACAACGAGCCGGGCGGTTTCGTGACCGTGACGACGGATGCCGCGGGGCCGCTGCCGAGCCTCGAGGTCGAGAACAGCGGCGCCGAACTCGACGCCGCGACGGTCGCGACGCTGACGGCGCCGTTCGCCCGGGGCGGCGGTCGCACACGCGACGCCTCCGACCGTGGCCGCGGGCTCGGCCTCTCGATCGTGGCCGCGATCGTCGCCCGCCACGGCGCCGAGCTCGATCTCGCCCCTCGGGCCGGCGGGGGTCTGCGCGCCGCCGTACGCTTCCCGCGCTGACGCGCCACCCACCTCACCCTCCCCACTGCGCTTCACATCGGCCCTCGAGACGACGCGTGTTGTCGCATTCCTGCGACGCATTCCGACAACACGCGTCCGTTCGCAGGCAGGCAGGCAGAGGAGCATGATGCTGCCTCCCCCAGAGCTGCGTTCGTCGGATTGTCCACACTGCGCGGGCCCCATGGGACGCGCCCGGAATCACCCTGCACGCTGTGCGCATGCGCCCACCGACTCCGCTGCCCTCTCCGTTCGCTACCGCTCCATTCACCGTCCGCGCCGCGCTCGACGCAGGCGCGACCGCCCGACGTGTGCGCTCGGTCGAGTTCGTCGCGCCGTATCGGGGTGTGCGAGCCCCGCGGCAGGGTGCTGACTCGCTCATCTCCCGATGCCGTGCCTACGCCGCGATCATGCCGTCTGGCCACGTGTTCTCAGGTCGCACAGCGGCGATGCTGTGCGGGCTGCCGTTGCCCGCATCGATCGAGGTCGACCGGAGGATCGAGGTGACCGCGCTCGCCGGTGGGCGAGCGCCCCGCGGCAGAGGCGTGCTCGGCCAGAGCACTCGACGGAGCCCGCGGCTCGTCCAGGTGGCGAGGGTTCCCGGTGTACGGATGACCTCCCCGGCCGATGCGTGGTGCGAACTCGCGACCACACTCTCCCTCGACGACCTGATCGCCGCCGGCGATCGGCTGCTCGGTCTGCCCCGTCCGCTCGCCAGCCTGGAGCAGATCGATGCGGCGATCGTGCGCCACGGTCGGCGGCGCGGGGCGACGAGCCTCCGCGCTGCGCGGGCCGAGATGCGGGCGAACGTCTACTCGAGGCGCGAGACGTTCGTTCGCTTGGCGCTGGTACGAGCGGGCCTGCCCGAACCGGAGCCGAACGCTTTCATCGAACTCCGACGCGGGCGACGGACCCGCGGCGACCTCGTTTTTCGCGCCTATCGGGTGCTTGTCGAGTACGACGGGGAGCAGCACCTCTTCGACACAGCGCAGTGGGCGACGGATGTCGCGAGGCTGAACGATCTCGCCGAAGCCGGCTGGCGGGTCATCCGCATCACGAAGCAGATGTCGCGCGCCGAGATCGTCGCCCGCACCGAGCGAGCATTGCGCGATCTGGGTTGGCGCGGCTGACCCGCCTCTCCATCCGACTGGCGATCGCTCGAGAGGACGCGTGTTGTCGGAACGACGCCGGCCGTTCCGACAACACGCGTCCTCTCGGCACAACGAGAGGAGAGTGGGGCAGGAGGGGCAGGCACGTGCAGCGAGCGCGGGAACTTCTGGCGCGCAGAAGAACAGCGAAAGTTCACCCCCCGAATCGTCGGGTGACCCCCTCCGACCGAGCGCAGAGTGGATGCACAGCCACCCCGACGGCGCCGAAGCAGACGCCGAACGGAGCACCACGAAGCATCCGCCCGCTGCACCGAAGGAGCAACACCATGAGCACCAACCGCCCCGGCGACCAGACCCAGACCGCAGCCGAGCTGCAGCTCGAGTGGGACGCGAACCCGCGGTGGGACGACATCAGCCGCGACTACACCGCTGAAGACGTCATCGCGCTCCGCGGCCCGGTCCGCGAGGAGCGCACGCTCGCCAAGCGCGGTGCCGAGAAGCTCTGGCAGGACATCCAGCAGAACACCGGCACGGCGTTCGCCCCGCAGGAGGACCCGCAGTGGTCGGCCGCGCTCGGCGCCCTCACCGGCAACCAGGCCGTGCAGCAGGTGCGCGCGGGCCTCAAGGCCATCTACCTGAGCGGGTGGCAGGTCGCCGCCGACGCCAACCTGAGCGGCCAGACCTACCCCGACCAGTCGCTCTACCCCGCGAACTCGGTGCCGGCGGTCGTGCGTCGCATCAACAACGCGCTGCTCCGCGCCGGCCAGATCGAGCAGGGCACCGATGACCGCGACTGGATGGCCCCCATCGTCGCCGACGCCGAGGCCGGCTTCGGCGGCCCCCTCAACGCCTACGAGCTCATGCACCAGATGATCGAGGCCGGTGCGGCCGGCGTGCACTGGGAGGACCAGCTCGCGAGCGAGAAGAAGTGCGGCCACATGGGCGGCAAGGTGCTCGTGCCCACGTCGCAGCACATCCGCACGATCAACGCCGCACGCCTGGCATCGGATGTCGCCGGCGTGCCGTCGATCATCATCGCCCGCACCGACGCCCTCGCCGCGACGCTGCTCACGAGCGACCACGACGACCGCGACAAGCAGTTCGTCACGGGCGAGCGCACCGCCGAGGGCTTCTACGAGGTGCAGAACGGCATCGAGCCGGTCATCGCCCGCGGCCTCGCCTACGCCGAGTACGCCGACCTGCTCTGGGTCGAGTCGGCCGAGCCCGACCTCGACCTCGCGCGCCGCTTCGCCGAGGCCGTGCACGCGAAGTTCCCGGGCAAGCGCCTGAGCTACAACTGCTCGCCCTCGTTCAACTGGAAGCGCCACCTCGACGACGACCAGATCGCGAAGTTCCAGCGCGAGCTCGCATCGATGGGCTACGCGTTCCAGTTCATCACCCTTGCGGGCTTCCACTCCCTCAACCACGGCATGTTCACGCTCGCGAAGGACTACAACGAGCGTCACATGTCGGCATACGTCGAGCTCCAGGAGGCGGAATTCGCCTCGGAGGCATCCGGCTACACCGCCACGCGCCACCAGCGCGAGGTGGGCACCGGCTACTTCGACCAGATCGCCACCGCGCTGAACCCCAACAGCGCAACCCTCGCCCTCGTCGGATCGACCGAGGAAGAACAGTTCAACCACTGACCCGCTCACGGGCAAGAACTCAGAGGAGCAACGACCATGAACACCACACCCGGCATGACACTCGAACGAGAGCGAACGGATGCCGCATCCGCTCGCCTCTCCGAACCCAAGCGCGCCGCCGCGAGCTTCCAGACCGTCGAACCGCGCATCGAGATCACCGCACCGCTCGGCGAGCGGTACGACGAGATCCTCACGCCCGACGCACTCGCCTTCCTGGCCGAGCTGCACGACCGCTTCGCCGGCACCCGGCACGAGCTGCTCGCCGTGCGCCTGCAGACCCGGGTCGACGCGGCGAACGGCCGCGACCCGAAGTTCCTGCCCGAGACCGAGTCGATCCGGAACAACGCCGATTGGCGGGTCGCCGGAGCCGGCCCGGGCCTCGAGGACCGACGCGTCGAGATCACCGGCCCGACCGACCGCAAGATGGCCATCAACGCGCTGAACTCGGGCGCGAAGGTCTGGCTCGCCGACCAGGAGGACGCCACGAGCCCCACCTGGGCGAACGTCATCGAGGGCCAGTTGAGCCTCTTCGACGCGCTGCGCGATCGTCTCGAGTACACGAGCCCCGAGGGCAAGCAGTACCGCGTCACGGCGGAGGAGACCCCGACGATCGTGATGCGCCCGCGCGGCTGGCACCTCGTCGAGAAGCACCTGAAGTTCCACGACCGGGCGGGGCGCGCGATGCACGCCTCGGGCTCGCTCGTCGACTTCGGCCTGTATTTCTTCCACAACGCCCAGGCGCTCATCGCCGCCGGCCGCGGGCCGTACTTCTACCTGCCGAAGCTCGAGTCGCACCGCGAGGCGAAGCTCTGGAACGACATCTTCGTCTACGCGCAGAACCGGCTCGGCATCCCGCAGGGCACGGTGCGCGCGACGGTGCTCATCGAGACGATCCAGGCCGCATTCCAGATGGACGAGATCCTCTACGAGCTGCGCGACCACTGCGCCGGGCTGAACGCCGGGCGCTGGGACTACATCTTCTCGATCGTGAAGACCTTCCGTTCGCGCGGTCGCCGCTGGGTCATGCCCGACCGCAAGGCGATCACGATGACGGTCCCGTTCATGCGGGCCTACACCGAGCTGCTCGTCGCCACGTGCCACAAGCGCGGGGCGCATGCCATCGGCGGCATGAGCGCGTTCATCCCGAACCGCCGCGACCCCGAGGTGACCGAGCGCGCGCTCGCCGCGGTCACGGCGGACAAGCGGCGCGAGGCCGGCGACGGCTTCGACGGCACGTGGGTGGCGCACCCCGACCTGATCCCGACCGCGCGCGCCGAGTTCGACGCCGTGCTCGGCGATCGTCCGAACCAGGTCGACCGCCTGCGCGACGACGTGCACGTGACGGCGGCCGAGCTGCTCGACATCCCGTCGATCGGCGGCGAGGTCACCGAGGGCGGTGTGCGGGGCAACATCTCGATCGCGATCCGCTACATCGAGTCGTGGCTGCGCGGCACGGGCGCCGCGGCGATCGACAACCTCATGGAGGATGCCGCGACGGCCGAGATCTCGCGTTCGCAGATCTGGCAGTGGCTGAACGAGAACACGGTCACGGCCGAGGGCACGCGCATCGACCAGACCTCGATCGTGCGGCTCATGGCCGAGGCCGTCGCCGCGCTGCCGCGCTTCGAGGGCGACCGGTTCGACGACGCGATCTCGGTGTTCCGCAGCGTCGCCCTCGAGCCCGAGTTCCCGACCTTCCTCACCGTCGGCGCGTACGCGCGCTTCCTCTGAGGGAGGGTCTGAGTCAGGGCCCGAAGGGGCCGTCCCGACCGCATCCGGCGATCCCGGAGGTGCCGCGGTCGGGGCGGCCCCTTCGTCGCGCCCGGTGCGTCTGCCAGAATCGGTGCTCGTGACCCAGCCGACCGCCTCCGCCGTTCGCATCCGACCCGCAGCCATGACGGATGCCGCTGCGCTCGCGTCGCTCGCCGCCGCGACGTTCCCGCTCGCGTGCCCGCCGCACACCACGCCCGAGGCGATCGCCGACTTCATCGCGCGCAACTTCGGGGTGGACCACTTCGAGGGGTATCTCGCCGACCCCGAGCGGATCCTGCTCGTGGCGGAGCTGCCGGGCGAGGCACCGGCCGCCGGAGCCGTCGCGGACCCCCGCCTGCTCGGCTACACGATGCTCGTCGGCGGCGAGCCGAGCGACGCCGACGCCGCGCGAGCTGTCGCGGCACGGCCGGCGATCGAGGTGAGCAAGGTCTACGTGCTCGCCGAGTCCCATGGCACGGGTGCCGGTGCCGCGCTCATGCGCGCTTCCCTCGACGCGGCACGAGCGGCCGGAGCTGCGACGGCATGGCTCGGCGTCAACGAGGAGAACGCACGGGCCATCGCGTTCTACGAGCGCCACGGCTTCGCGAAGGTCGGCGACAAGCACTTCGTGGTGGGCGGCCGCGTCGAGGACGACTGGGTGATGGAGCATCCGCTCGTCGCGCAGTAGACGCCTGCCGGCGCCGGACGCGCCGGACGCGCCGGACGCGCCGGACGCGCCGATGCGCCGGATGGGCCCGTGACTCGCTAGGAGGCTGCGGCCGTCGCAGCCGAGGCGGCGTCGGCGCCGCGGGCCGCGCGTCGCGCGAGCCACCACGTGCCGAGCCCCGAGGCGAGGAAGATCGCCGCGAGCACGACCCAGCCCGCGAACCCGAGCGAGATCGCCGTGGCGTTGACGACGAGCGGTGCCGCGAGGGCGCCGACCGTGTAGCCCATGCCGAACACGCCCTGGTAGCTGCCGGCCTGCACCGGGTCGGCGAGCTCGAAGCTGAGGCCCCAGCCGCCGGCCTGCGAGAGCACCTCGGCGAAGGCGTGCACGATCGCGGCGACGACGAGCACGGTGATCGCGAAGCCGACCGGGAGCCCGGCCGCCGACGCGTACACGAGGCACGCGGCCGCCATGAGCCAGGCGGCGATGCCCGACACGCGAGCTGCGACGCGCAGGTCGTGCGTGCCCCGCGAGAGCGGCACCTGGAAGATCACGACGATGATCGTGTTGAGGATGAGGAGCGCTGCCACGACTGCCTCGGGCGCCGCGGTCTCCCGGGCGATCCAGAGCGGCACGCCGAGCTCAGCGACGCCGAACTGCATGCCGAAGATCGCGCTCAGCGCGGTGAGCACGAGGTAGCGGGGGTCGCGCCACGGCGAGTGCCGGCGCCATGCGCGCCGTTCGGCGGCGGCGGCCTCGGCGCTGGCGCCGGCGTCGAACGAGCCGGTCGCGGTCGTCACGGGGGCGACGGGCTTGCGGGCGGGTGCGTCGACCCGCGACGGCAGGCGCACGAGCTGGATGAGGCCGAGGAGGTACAGGACGCCGGCGCCGACGATGAGCGCGCGGTAGGCCTCGGCGGTGCCGATCGCGAGGGCGAGCGCGCCGAGCCCCGAGCCGGCGGCGATGGCGACGTTCGTGACGGTGCGGAGCACCGCACGTGCATGCACCCGGCTCTCACCGATGAAGGCTCGGGCGATGATCGCCGAGCGGGTCGAGTTCGCGCCCTGCTCGAAGAGGCCGCAGACGACGGCGATCACGAGCGCCGTGACGAAGTCGCCCGCGAAGACGTAGGTGATGAGCGCGACGCCCTCGACCGCCGTGAAGGCGATGAGCAGGCGCTTGGAGCTGAATCGGTCGGCGAGCCAGCCGCCGCCGAAGGCCGCGATCACGCCGGCCGCGCTCGCGGCCGAGAGCACGATGGCGACCTCGTGCGGTGCGAGGCCGACGATGAAGGTGAAGTAGAGCACCGTGACGGTCAGGAAGATGCCGCGCCCGACGCGGGAGATCAGGGTCGCGCCGACGAGGATGCGCAGCACCGGGTCCGAGACGGATGCCGCGAGGCGGGCGACGAACGAGGACCTGCCGGGGGCCTCTGGGGCCTCGGGGTCGACGGTCGGAACGGTTCCGGTGTCAGGTGTCGCGGAAGAGGTAGGGCTCACTCGTACAGTTCTGTCAGATCCGTCGGGTCGGTGAAATTGATGTAGCGTTTCTCTACATGTTGCGATACGTGCTCAAGGAGGGCGACGTCGCCGCCGTGCGCTTCGGCATCTCGCCGCTCTGCGAGCTCGGTCTGTCGTTGCGCGCGATCGATGACCCGTCGAGGTTCCCCTTGCAGCTGCCCTGGCTTCGCCGCACCGAGGCGGCGAGGGCCGACCTCGACACCGAGGCGCTCGACGGGCTCATCGACGACCGGCTGTGGACACCCGACTTCCTGAACCCGCGCCCCGAGTCGCCGCTCACGCGGCTCGACGACGAGCTCGAGCAGCTGCTCGCCACCCCGGCCGACACCTTCATCCGCGACCTCGTCGCGGTGCACGGGCACGTGCCCGCGGTGTTCGAGGGGTCGCCCCGGGTCGCCGTCCGCCGCATCGTGCGGGCGCTGCAGGAACTCTGGGACGTGTCGTTCGCCCCGTACTGGCCGCGCATGCGGGCCGTGCTCGAGGCCGACGTCGTGCATCGCGGCCGCCAGATCGCCCAGAGCGGCCTGTCGACCATGCTGAACGGCATCTCGTCGACGGTCGACTACGAGGGCGGCATCGTGTCGGTGCGGCTGCGAGACCCGGCCGACCGCGTGCAGCCGATCGACGGGCTCGGGCTCACCCTCGTACCGACGATGTTCACGCGTCGCGGCTCGGCGCCCGTCGGCGACGGCCCGCCGATGATCATGTACCCGGCGCGTGGCCAGGGCGCGCTCTGGGAGACGGAGCGCGTGGCGAACCCCGCCGCGGTCGCCGCCATCCTCGGCGAGACGCGGGCGAGCCTGCTCTCCGCGCTCGGCGATCCCGCGTCGTCGACCGAGCTCGGCGTGCGCTTCGGCGTCACCCCGTCGGCCGTCAACCAGCACCTGCGTGCGCTCCGCGACGCCGGGCTGCTCGTCTCGACGCGGTACGGGCACAGCGTGCTCTACCTCAGGAGCGAGCTCGGCAGCGCCCTGCTCGACGCGCGCGCCGGCTGACCGCGCCGGCCGACGGTCGGCTCAGGCCGGATCGGGCATGACCCGCAGCACGATCTTGCCGCGCACGTGGCCGGCCTCGAGCAGGCGGTGCGCCTCGGCCCCCGCCTCGAGCGGGAACTCGCGGTCGACGTGCACGCGCACCGCGCCGTCGTCGATGAGTCGGGTGATGACCGAGAGCGTGCGGGCGTCGGGTGCGACCGAGTAGCCGGTCGAGCGGATGCCACGCGCCGCCGCCTCCTCGGCCATGGTCGGCCAGGCACCCGTGGGCACCGTCACGATCAGCCCGCCCGGGCGCAGCGCATCGAGCGAGCGGGTGCCTGTGTCATCCGCCACGTTGCCGATCAGGTCGATCACCACGTCCTGATCGTCGGCGACGTCTTCGAACCGCTCGGCCGTGTAGTCGATGACGCGGTGGGCGCCGAGATCGCGGAGGAAGTCGGCGTTGCGCGCCGAGCCCGTGGTGGTGACCACGGCACCGAAGTACGCCGCGAACTGCACCGCGAAGTGGCCGACGCCGCCGGCTCCGGCGTGGATCAGCACGCGCTGCCCGTCGTGCACGCGTGCCGTGTCGACGAGCGCGCCCCACGCGGTGAGCGCGGCGAGCGGCACCGCGGCGGCCTCGGCGAACGACAGCGTCGCGGGCATGCGGGTGAGGCTCATCGAGGTCACCGAGACGAGCTCGGCGTAGCTGCCGCCCACCCTCGGCACCCGGCCCATGCCGTAGACCCGATCGCCGGGCTGCAGGGGGTGCGCCGTGTACGGCACCGACTCCACGATGCCGGCGAAGTCGCCGCCGAGCACGGCCGGGTACGCGGGGATCGCGCGCGAGACCCCGCGACCGGACCGGGTCTTCGCGTCGATCGGGTTCACTCCGGCCGCGACGACCCGCACGACCACCTCGTCGCTGATGCGGATCGGGTCGGGCACCTCGGCGATGTGGAGCTCCTCCGGTCCGCCCGTCTGATCGATCACCAATGCCCGCATCGACACACCCTCCCGAGATTGCCCTTCGTACCGTATCCGTCCTCGCTATGATCGCACCGACCGTCGGGCGTCCGGTGGCATCACGCAACACGGGGAGAGCGAATGCGCACGGTCTGGGGCATCATCAGGGTCGCGGCGGCGGCTGGCATCATCATCGCGATCGTCGGCCAGTTCGCCAAGAGCCTGTCGATGGTGCCCGACCCGGCGTTGTTCGTCGTCAACTTCCTGAGCTTCTTCACGATCCTCTCGAACGCGCTCTCGGCGATCGTGCTGCTGATCGGCGCCTGGTACGCGTTCCGGTCGTCGAGCGACCCCGACTGGTACAACCTCACGCGCGCCTCGGTCGTGACGTACATGGCGACGACGTTCGTCGTCTACAACCTGCTGCTGCGCGACATCTCGCTCGACCAGGCGACGACGCTGCCGTGGTCGAACGAGATCCTGCACGTGTGGGCGCCGCTCTACGTGGTGCTCGACTGGGTGCTCGCCCCCGGTCGCCGGCCGATCGCGTGGAAGCGCATCTGGACCATCGCGATCCTCCCGATCGTGTGGGTGGTCTACACGATGATCCGCGGTGCGATCATCGGTTGGTACCCCTACCCGTTCCTCGACCCGAACGTCGCGCCGGGCGTCGGCTACGACGGGGTCACGGTCTACGTCATCGCGATCGCCGCGTTCATCCTGCTGGTCGGCGCGGGAATCCTCGGCATCAGCCGGTGGGCCTGGCCGTACCGTGCCGCGGTCGCGGAGCCCTCCGCGGTCGCGGATGCACCGGTCCCCGGCTGACCGGAACGTGTCGCGCCGCGTCAGGCGCGGGTGTGCGCCAGCCAGCGCGCGATGCCCTCGCGCAGCAGCGCCGTCTGCACCGGCAGGCCGTCGTCGCGAGCGGGCAGCTCGACGAGCGGTGCCCTGAGTCCGGTCGCCCATCGCTCGGCGAGGGCGTACGGGTGCACGGGGTCGCGCGGCGCCCCGATGACGAGCGAGCGGATGCCTCGGGGCTCGAGCCCGGCCAGCTCCGCGTCGTCGCGGAACGCGCGGTTGCGCGGGATCTCGACGAGGCGCATCGCCCGGCGTGCGGCGTCGGGAGCGGTGAACTGCGACAGCAGGCCGCGCCCGCCGGCCGGTGACGCCGACACGACGTGCTGGAAGATCGCACGCTCGCGGAACTCGTCGATGCCGGCCGGTCCGGCGTCGGCGAGGACCTGACCGATCACGGGGAAGACCCGCAGGTGCTCGGGCAGTGACTCATCGCTGAACGACGGGCGCACGAACACCGCGCGCTCGATGGGCAGGAGGCCGTCGAGCGCGATCCGCAGCGCGAGCGCGGCGCCGAGCGAGATGCCCATGATCGTCAGGGGAGCGGATGCCTCCGGCGCGGGTTCGCCCGCGTCATCGATCGCCTCGCGCACCGACGCGGCGACCTCGGCCGCGAGCCGGTCGAAGCGGAAGTCGGTCGGCTCGCCGACCGTGAGGAACCCGCCGTGGGCGCGGATGTCGGGCGCGACGATGAGTTCGTCGGCGCCGACCGCGGCCTGCACGGCGGGCGTGAAGAGGTCGAGCGGCTGGCGCCGATCAGCGCCGAGGCCGTGCAGGAGAACGGTCGTCATCGGGGGGAACCTCCCGGCAGTGGGGAATGCTGGGTCCGTGCGCGGTGGTGCGGCGTGCGAACGATCGCGCGTGTCACGTGCGGCGCCCGCCGAGCTCCGCGATGAGCTCGTCGGCCAGCCTCACGAGGATCGCGATCTGGTCGTCGTCGCGATCGACCCAACGGTACTCGGGCTCGTCGCGAATGGGAACGAAATCGTCGTGTTGCTCCCACACCACGAGCGTGCGTTCGGCGCCGAGCACGTACTGCTGCCACCAGACCTGTCGGAGATACCCGCGGGGGATGCCGCGCCAGGCGCGCGAGGTGGTCTTGATCTCGCAGAGCTCGAGCGCCCCCGTGGGCGTGACCCGCAGCCCGTCGGGCGTCGCGAGGTGACGGCGCTCGAACTCGGCGTGGAAGAGCAGGCTCGACGGCTCGATGTCGTGCGTGCGCCGCACCCACTCGGCGATGACCGGCTCGCGCTCCTTGCCGTGATCGGTGTAGCGGCTCCCGCCGAAGGAGCTGCCGTTCCGCTTCTCCCAGGCCGCGGAGCGCACCGAGGCGAAGGAGGCGAGCTTGGCGGCATCCGTCGCGGTGATGCCCCGCGAGCGCGCCCTGAGCCACGCGACCCGGTCGCTCGAATCGGCGACGACACGCGAATGGCACGGATGCCGCGGACGCTCGTCGACCGCGACCGCCGTCGCCGCGCCCTCGAGATCGAAGAGGGCGAAGGGGGTGTCGGGCACCCTCCGAGCGTACCGCTCCGGCCTGTCAGCGAGCCGAGGTGGGCGCGCGTGTGGGCGCGCGGCCGATCAGCGCGCCGCGAGGGCGTCGATGCCCTCGGGCGAGAGCACGTGGTGGATCGCGAGCATGCTCGCACCGAGCACCGCGGCGTTCTCGGCCGCGGCGGACGCCGCGATGACGAGGTGCTCGGTCGCCAGCGGCATCGAGCGCATGTAGACGACCTCGCGCACACCCGCGATGAGGTGTTCGCCGGCGCGCGCCATCGAGCCGCCGATCGCGACCACCGAGGGGTTCACGAGGCTGACGCAGGCGGTCAGCACCTCGCCGATGTCGCGGCCCGCCTGACGTACGGCCTGGATGGCGTCGATGTCGCCGTGCTTGACGAGCTCGACGACGTCGTTGCCCGTGTGGGCCTCGATGCCCTGCTCGCGCAGCGCCCGGGCGATGGCCGGACCGGAGGCGAGGGCCTCGAGGCATCCGCGGTTGCCGCAGTGACAGGGCACGTCGCTGCCTCGCGCCACCCGCACGTGGCCGATGTCGCCCGCGATGCCCTGCGCGCCGCGCTGCAGCAGGCCGCCGGAGATGATGCCGGAGCCGATGCCCGTCGCGACCTTCACGAACATGAGGTGCTCGACCTGCGGCCAGGCCAGCGCGCGCTCGCCGAGGGCCATGATGTTCACGTCGTTGTCGACGAGCACGGGCACCTCGAGGTGCTGCTGCACCCAGCCCGGCACGTCGAAGCGGTCCCAGCCGGGCATGATCGGCGGGTTGACCGGGCGGCCCGTCGAGTGCTCGACCGGTCCGGGCACGCCGACGCCGATTGCGGCGAGCTCGTGCCGGTCGCGGCCGAGTCCGTCGATGAGGGCGAGTCCGGCGTCGACCATCCAACCGAGCACGGCCTCGGGCCCCTGTGCGATGTCGAGGGGTTCGCCGTGTTCGGCGAGCACGGTGCCGGCCAGGTCGGTCACGGCGACATTCGCGTGCGAGGCGCCGAGGTCGGCGGCGAGCACGATCCTCGCACCGGGGTTCAGGGCGAACTGCGACGGCGGCCTGCCGCCGGTGGAGGCGGCATCGGCCACGGGGGAGACGAGACCGAGTTCCATGAGTTCGTCGACGCGCGCGGCGATGGTGGAGCGGGCGAGGCCCGTGCTCGCGGCGAGCGAGGCGCGAGTACGCGGCGCCCCGTCGCGGAGCAGCTGGAAGAGCTCGCTCGCTCCTGAAGACCCGAGTGCCGAGCCTCGGCTGATGTCGACCATGCACTGAGTAAAGCACACCACCTTGTCTTGTTGGTGTATCTCGAAGATGTAACGACTCCGGCAACTTTTGACGAAGGGCTAGCAAAAGGTGACCAAAGTGTGTCAGCATGTCGACTATGACAACGGACGTCACCGCCCCAGCCCGCACGATGCGTGCCGGCTTCGTCGGTGGCGGGTTCATGGCCACCGTGCACTCCCGGGCCGCTCGCGCCGCCCGGGCCGAGCTGATCGGCGGTGCATCCTCCTCTGCCGCTCGTGCTCGCGACGCGGCGCAGCGCCTCGGATTCGCCACGGCCTTCGCCTCGCTCGACGAACTGCTCGCCGATCCCGACATCGACGTGGTGCACGTGTGCACGCCGAACGCGACGCACGCCGCGATCGCACGGGCGGCACTCGAGGCCGGCAAGCACGTGATCTGCGAGAAGCCGCTCGCGACCAATTCGACGGATGCCGCGGCGCTCGCCGCGCTGGCGGAAGCACGCGGTCTCGTGGCCGCCGTGCCGTTCGTCTACCGCTTCCACCCGATGGCACGCGAAGCAAGGGCCCGCATCGCCCGCGGCGAGACGGGTCGCCTCCTCAGCGTGCAGGGCAGCTACCTGCAGGACTGGCTCGCGGCGCCGCACGACGACGACTGGCGCGTCGACGCCGCGCTCGGCGGCCCCTCACGCGCGTTCGCCGACATCGGCTCGCACCTCGTCGACCTGCTCGAGTTCGTCGCGGGCGAGCGCATCACCAGGTTGAGCGCGAAGACGAGCACCGTCTACGAGGCCCGTGCCACGCACGACGACATCGCGACCGAAGACCTCGTCGCCGTCGTCGTCGAGCTGGCCTCGGGCGCCGTCGGCACCCTGCTCGTCTCGCAGGTCGCCCCCGGTCACAAGAACGGCCTCACGATCGAGCTCGCCGGCACCGATGCGAGCGTGCGCTTCGAGCAGGAGCGCCCCGACACCCTCTGGCTCGGCCGCACCGACGCCTCGAGGGTCATCGATCGCGACCCGGCGCGGCTCGCCCCCGACGCGGCCCGACTGTCGCTCGTGCCCGCGGGGCATCCGATGGGCTACCAGGACGCGTTCAACGCCTTCGTCGCCGACGCCTACGCGGCGATCGGCGGCGCGGCGCCCGAGGGACTGCCCCGATTCGACGATGGACTTCGCGCGGTGCGCGTGACGGAAGCAGTGCTCGCCTCAGCGGCGAGCGGCAGTTGGGTGGAGGTGGCGGCATGACCGCGGAACAGCCGCAGGCACGGGCCGATCGCAGCGCGGTGCTCGACGGCGAGCCGGTGCTCGTCGCGACGGGCCTCGAGAAGTCGTTCTTCGGCGTCACCGTGCTGCGCGGGGTCGGCCTCACGCTCCACCCGGGCGAGGTGCACGGCCTCGTCGGCGAGAACGGCGCGGGCAAGTCGACGTTCATGAAGATCCTCGCGGGCGTCTACGAGCGCGACGCCGGCAGCATCACGCTCGGCGGCAGCGAGGTGGCGTTCACCCACCCCGTCCAGGCCGCGCACGCCGGGCTCGCCACGGTCTTCCAGGAGTTCAACCTCCTGCCCGAACGCACCGTCGCCCAGAACGTCTTCCTCGGCCGCGAGCCGAAGCGCCACGGTCTCGTCGACCGGAAGGCGATGCTCGCTGAGACCCGCGCGCTGCTGGCCGACCTCGGCATCGACACGATCGAGGCGGACGCCCCGGTGCGCACGCTCACCGTCGCCGAGCAGCAGATCGTCGAGATCGTGAAGGCGCTCTCGGTCGATGCCCGGGTCATCCAGATGGACGAGCCGACCGCCGCGCTCGCCGACCACGAGGTCGAACTGCTCTACACGATCGTGCGCCGGCTCTCCGAGCGAGGGGTCGCGATCGTCTACGTGTCGCACCGCCTCAAGGAGATCTTCGACCTCTGCGACACGATCACCGTGCTGAAGGACGGCGCGCTCGTCTCGAGCGGCCCGGCCGCCGAGCTCGACACCGACGAGCTCGTGCGCCGCATGGTCGGCCGCCCGATCTCCGCCTACTTCCCGGCCGCTGAGGCCGACACCGTCGTGGGCGAGCCGAGACTCGAGCTCCGCGGCGTCGGCAACGCCTACGTCGACGGCGTCGACCTCGACCTCCGAGCCGGCGAGATCGTCGGCATCGCGGGCCTGCAGGGCTCGGGGCGCACCGAACTCGTCGAGGCGCTCTTCGGCATCGCCCCGTTCACCCGCGGCGAGCTGCGTCTCGACGGCCGGCCGGTGCACATGACCTCGGCGAGGCAGGCCGTGAAGGCGGGCATCGCCCTCATCACCGAGGACCGCAAGGCCCAGGGCCTCGCGCTGAACCAGTCGATCGGCGACAACGCGCTGCTCGTCATCCGCTCGGTCTTCGCACGACGCACCGGGCAGGCGCGGCGCGAACTGCCCGGCGTGCTCTCTTCGCTCGAGGTCTCCTCACGCGGCATCGACCAAGAGGTGCAGTACCTCTCGGGCGGCAACCAGCAGAAGGTCGTGCTCGCGAAGTGGCTCGCAACGAAACCGAAGGTCGTGCTGCTCGACGAGCCGACCCGCGGCATCGACGTCGGCGCGAAGGTCGCCGTCTACACGCTCATGCGACGGCTCGCGAAGGAAGGGGTCGCCATCCTCATGATCTCCTCGGAACTGCCTGAGGTCATCGGCATGTCGGACCGCATCGTGGTCATGCACGACGGTCGGGCCTCGGCCGAGCTCCCGGCGCGCAGCGATGAGGCCACGATCCTCTCGGCCGCCACCGGAACGCTCAGGGTCGGCGGCGCGAAGGTCGTCGGCACGGCCGATGCCCCCGGCCCGGATCCCGTGTCGGATGCCTCGAACGAGGAGGCCGGCCGATGAGCGCCGCCACCGCGACATCCGTTCGCCGCGGCCGTCGTCGCCGCCTCGACTCGAGCCTCATCGTGGGCATCGCCCTCGTCGGCGTCATCATCATCGGCGCGATCCTCGTCGCGAGCGTCGGGCGCAACTTCTTCAGTGCCGGCAACATCCGCGACATCCTCACCGGCATGAGCGTGCTCGGCTTCGTCGCGATCGGGCAGACCCTCGTGATCCTCTGCGCATCGCTCGACCTGTCGGTGCCCTACGTGATCAGCCTCTCGAGCCTCATCGCCGCCGATCTGATGGCCGGCAACCCCGCGAACATCCCGATCGCCGTGCTCGCCGTGCTCGTCGTCTCGGCGCTCATCGGGCTCGCGAACGGCCTCATCGTCACGAAGCTCAAGGTCAACGGCTTCATCGCGACGCTCGGCACCGGGCTCATCATCAAGGGCTACCTCGACACGAACTACAAGGGCACGAGCGGCGAGGTGCCGTGGGAGTTCCAGCTGATCGGCGCGACCGGCATCGGGCCAGTGCCGGTGTCGACGCTCATCATGCTCGTGGTCGCCCTGGCCGGCGCGTTCTTCCTCGCCCGCACCCGCACCGGCAACCACATGTTCGCCGTCGGCGGCGACGAGCAGGTCGCGCGCCTCTCGGGCATCCGCACCGCGCGACCGGTCATCATCGCCCACGTGCTGTGCTCGATCACGGCGGCGCTCGCCGGTCTCCTGCTCGCGAGCCGGCTCGGCGTCGGCAGCCCCACCGTCGGCGTGCAGGGCGGCTACGACCTGCTCTCGATCGCCGCGGTCGTGCTCGGCGGCACCCTGCTGATGGGCGGCCGCGGATCGATCTGGGGCACCATCGGCGGCGTCGCGATCTTCGCCGTGGTCGACAACGTGATGAGCGTCATGCAGGTCAACCCCTTCCTGAAGGACGTCGTGCGCGGCGTCGTCATCGTCGCGGCCGTCGCCGTCTACACGAGCCGTTCGCTCGACCGTCGCCGCCCGCGCTTCGGCACCGGTGCGGCGGAACCCGACAGACCCGATGATCGGAGCGCGCCGCCGCCGGCCGCCGCACGCGAGAAGGAGGCATCGGCATGAGCGCCGTGACCACCCCGCAGCCCACCGCCGGTGAGCGGGCCGCCGGCTTCGCCCGCACGCTCGTCAGCCCTCGGGGCGCGGTCTTCCTGCTCCTGATCGTGCTGCTCGTCGCGATCACCGTGCTGAACCCCTCGTTCGCCGAGCCGTCGCAGTTCATCCGCTTCGTGCAGCGCGTCGCTCCCGTCGCGATCGTGGCGATCGGGCAGTACTTCGTGATCGTCGGCGGCGAGTTCGACCTGTCCATGGGGTCGGTCGTGACGGCCCAGGTCGTGATCGCCGGCAACCTCATCGGTCAGGACGAATCGAAGTCGATTCCCGTGCTGCTCTTCATGCTCGCGTTCGGTGCGTTCATCGGGCTCGTCAACGGCCTCATCGTCACCCTGCTCAAGGTGCCGAGCTTCATCGCCACGCTCGGCATGATGCTCGCCCTGCTCGGCGCGACCCTCTACTGGACCGGCGGCGCCGCCACCGGCAACCCCGCCGACGGGTTCCGCGAGATCGGCCGCGGCGGCATCAGGGATCTGCCCGTCATCGAGATCCTGCCCTGGTCGGTCGTGGTGCTGGTCGTCGTGCTCCTCCTCGCGGTCTGGTTCGCCCGCCGCCCGTTCGGCCGCACGATCATCGCCCTCGGCGACAACCCCACGACCGTGCGGTACTCGGGTGCGCGCAGCTGGTGGGTGAAGACCTCGACCTTCATGATCTCCTCGCTCTCGGCGACCGTCGCCGGCGTGCTGCTCGTCGGCTACGCCGGCGTGCACCCGAGCGTCGGCCGCGGCTACGAGTTCACCGCCATCACCGCGGTCGTGCTCGGCGGCGTCGTGCTCGGCGGCGGTCGCGGCTGGGTCGTCGCGGCGGCAGCCGGTGCCTTCGCCCTCGAGGCGCTCTTCACGCTGCTGAACTTCGCCGGGGTGCCCTCGACCTACCGCGACGCGGTGCAGGGCGCGATCATCATCCTCGCCGTGGCCTACGCCGCGACCACCGTTCGCGCCCGACGCAAGGGCCGCGCCCTCGAGGCGCCCGCACCCGAGATTTCGCCGACTCCGTCATCGGAGCCCGCGAGCCAGACTTCGCCGGCACCGGCGGAGGAGCAGGATGCCGCGGCATCCGCTCGCCCTGCACCCATTCCCTCGACGCAGAGGGCTGACAACGAAACCAAGGGAGGTTCGTGATGCGACGCAGGTATTCAGTGGCATCGGCCATGGTCGGCGCTCTCGCGCTCATCGCACTGGCCGGATGTACCACCGACCCCAACGTGGCCGCGCCGTCGGAAGACGCCGGAGCCACGGAGGAAGCGGTCGAGTGGTTCGACCAGGAGCTCTACGACAAGCAGTACGCCGAACGGTCCGTCGTGCCCGAGGGGCCCGAGGGGCAGCCGTGGCTGCAGTACATCAACGCCGAGATGACCGACACGTCGGCCTACGCGGCCACCGGAGCGAAGAAGGCGTGCTTCGCGAACGCCTCGATCTCGAACCCCTGGCGGCAGACCGGCTGGATCACGATGAACGAGCAGCTGAAGGTCCTGCAGGAATCGGGGGCCATCTCCGAGATGGAGACCCGTGACGCGCAGGACTCGGATGACACGCAGATCGCCGACATCGACTACTTCATCAATGAGGGCAACTGCGACATCTTCCTCATCTCGCCGAACTCCACGGCGGCCATGACCCCGGCCGTCGAGCGTGCGTGCGACACCGGCAAGCCCGTCGTGGTCTTCGACCGCGGCGTGCAGACCGACTGCCCCGTCACGTTCATCCACCCCATCGGCGGATTCGCGTGGGGCATCGACACGGCCGAGTTCCTCATCGAGGAGCTGGAGCCGGGTTCGAAGGTCGTCGCACTCCGGGTGCTCCCGGGCGTCGACGTGCTCGAGCAGCGCTGGGCCGCGGCCGAGAAGCTCTTCGGCGAGAACGACATCGAGGCGGTCGACTACTTCACTGGAGCCGACCCCGCCGAGATCAAGAAGATCATCTCCGACGAGCTCGCCAAGGGCGATGTCGACGGCATCTGGATGGACGCCGGTGACGGCGCCGTCGCCGCCATCGAGGCGTTCGAGGACGCCGGCGTCGACTACCCCGTCATGACGGGCGAAGACGAGATGAGCTTCCTGCGCAAGTGGAAGGAGACGGGTCTCACGGGTCTTGCACCGGTGTACTCCAACTTCCAGTGGCGCACGCCGCTGCTCGCCGCGCAGAAGATCTTCGCCGGCGAGGAGATCCCCAAGGAGTGGGTGCTCCCGCAGTCCCCGATCACCGCCGAAGAGGTCGACCAGTACCTCGAGGCGAACGAGGGCATGCCCGACGGCCACTACGCGAAGTTCGGCGGCGAAGACCTGCCGGGCTACCCGCAGATCTGGCAGGAGCGCGTGATCCCGTAACGGGTCAACGCTCGACCGCCTAATCTGGTCGGGCGGTGGCGGGTCACCCGCCACCGCCCGACCGCACCGTTTCGACCGCACGCTCGCAAGGAGGCAGCATGCGCCGCATCATCGGCGTCAACACCTGGGTCTGGACCTCGCCGCTCGACGACGACTCGCTCGCCGAGCTCGCCGCCAAGGCCGCCGGCATGGGATTCGGTGCGATCGAACTGCCGGTCGAGACACCGGGCGACTGGTCGCCGGATGCCGCGGCCGAGGTGCTCCGCGAGCACCGGCTCGCCCCCGTGGTGATCGGCGCGATGGGCCCCGGGCGCAACCTGATCGCGGCCCCCGGCTCCGAGATCGTCGCCACCCAGAACTACCTCGTGCACTGCCTCGGCGTCGCCGAGCGGCTCGGCTCCCGCGTGGTCGCGGGCCCGTTCACGGCCGCCACCGGCCGCACCTGGCGCATGGACGCCGAGGAGCGCGCCGCCCGGTACCGCGAGCTGCAGGACAGCCTCCGCCCGGTCGTGCGTGCGGCGGAGCGCAGTGGCATCCGTCTCGCGATCGAGCCGCTGAACCGCTACGAGACGAGCCTCGTCAACACCGTCGAGCAGGCGCTCGAGGCGCTCGGGCCGCTCCTCGGGCCCTGCCTCGGCCTCGCCCTCGACAGCTACCACCTGAACATCGAGGAGCAGCGCGTCGGCGACGCGATCCGCCTCGCCGGGGAGCACCTCGCCTACGTGCAGGTCTGCGGCAACGACCGCGGCGCGGTGGGCGACGACCACATCGACTGGCCGGCCTTCCTCGACGCCCTCGACGACGTGGGCTACTCGGGACCGCTCGGCCTCGAGAGCTTCACGGGCGACAACGACACGATCGCGGTCGCCGCATCGGTGTGGCGGCCCCTCGCCGCATCGCAGGACGAACTGGCGGCACGGAGCATCCGCTACCTGACCGCCCTCCAAGACGAACGGGAGCGAGCATGACGACCGACCGCCGGCACTCGAACGAGACGGATGCCGCGGCGCCCGCGGCCCGCCCCGTCACCCTCTTCACGGGGCAGTGGGCCGACCTGCCGTTCGCGGAGGTCGCCCGCCTCGCCGCCGAGTGGGGCTACGACGGACTCGAGATCGCGTGCTCGGGCGACCACCTCGACCTGAAGCGCGCCGAGGAGGAGCCCGGCTATCTCGACGAGCGCCGCGAGATCCTCGACCGGCACGGTCTGAAGGTCTACGCGATCTCGAACCACCTCACCGGCCAGGCGGTGTGCGACGCCCCCATCGACTTCCGCCACGAGGCGATCGTGCGGCCCTACACATGGGGTGACGGCGACGCGGAGGGCGTTCGGCAGCGCGCGGCCGACGACATGAAGCGTTCGGCGAGGGTCGCCCGCGCCCTCGGGGTCGACACCGTCGTCGGGTTCACCGGGTCGTCGATCTGGCCGTACGTCGCGATGTTCCCGCCCGTGCCGGCCTCGGTGATCGACGCCGGCTTCGAGGACTTCGCGGCGCGCTGGAACCCGATCCTCGACGTCTTCGACGCCGAGGGCGTGCGGTTCGCGCACGAGGTGCACCCGTCGGAGATCGCGTACGACTACTGGAGTTCGGTGCGCACGCTCGAGGCGATCGGGCACCGGGAGGCGTTCGGCTTCAACTGGGATCCGTCGCACATGATGTGGCAGAACATCGACCCGGTCGGCTTCATCTGGGACTTCAAGGACCGCATCTACCACGTCGACTGCAAGGACACGCGGATGCGCCCGCAGAACGGGCGAGCCGGCGTGCTCGGCTCGCACCTGCCATGGGGCGACCCGCGGCGCGGCTGGGACTTCGTCTCCACCGGGCACGGCGACGTGCCGTGGGAGGACTCGTTCCGGGCGCTCGACGCGATCGGCTACGCCGGACCCATCTCGGTCGAATGGGAGGACGCGGGCATGGATCGCCTGCACGGTGCGGCGGAGGCGGTCGGATTCATCCGCTCGCTGCTCTGGCCGAAGCCGACCGCCTCGTTCGACGCCGCGTTCTCGAACCAGTAGCGACGCCCCGCTCGGGGGAGGGCGGGGCAAGTGCCCCGGCCGTAGCATCGGCACATGCGTCTCGACCCGAACCCGCCGCAGCGCCCTCGATCGACGGCCCGTCCGGCCGCTCGGCCGCCCCGCCCCGACCGCGATCTCTCGCGGCCGCTGCCGTCGGCGCTCAGCTGGACCGTCCTGGCGGTGTTCGCCGTGGCGCTCGCCGTCGCCGTCGTGGTCGACCGGCTGCCCTGGTGGGTTCCGGCGTGGTACGGCGCGGTGAGCCTCGTCGCGTTCGCGGCCTACGGCCTCGACAAGCGCGCGGCCAAGCGCGGCGGGCCGCGCACCTCGGAGTCGTCGTTGCTCCTGACGGGGTTCGTCGGCGGCTGGCCGGGCGCGCTCGTGGCCCAGCAGCTCTTCCGTCACAAGACGCGCAAGCGCAGCTTCCGCCGGGCGTTCTGGCTGACCGTCGTGGTCAACGTGCTCGTGCTCGCCGCGTTCATCGGACTGCTGCAGGCGGGCCTGCGCATGCCCGACCTCGACTACTCGGGAATGCTCCAGTAGTACGCGACGCCGCCGGGGTGCAGTTCGGTGATCGCCCAGTCGACCGAGCGATCCCAGGTCGGGTCGGTGTGCCCGGCGTAGAGGATCGTGACCGACCCGTCGAGTCCCGTCTCCACCGAGGTCACGATGCCGGTGTGGTCGCGGTCGCCCGAGTCATCCCAGTCGAACTGCACGACGTCGCCGGCCTTCACCTCCGAGCGCTCGTCGTCGGTGAGCGCGGTCGCCCGCTCGGGGTGCTCCTCGAGGTAGTCGCGCATCGCCGTCGAGCTGATCCAGGCGGTGGCATGGGTGTAGGCGTCGCCCGATTCGTCGAACCACCATTCGTCGTCTTCGACCCAGCCCCTCGCGATCAGCGTCTGGCTGGTGAAGTTGGCGCAGTCGTTCTCGGGGAGGAAGCCGAAGGTGTCGCTCTCGGTGTCGGTCCAGTGCTCGTACGCGTACGAGAGCTGGGCGGCGACGCCGTCGGAGTGGGCCGAGAAGTCGGCGAGCTCCGTGACGGCATCGGATGGCTCGCGGCCGGCGCCGGGTGCGCCGGGCGCGCCGGCCAACGAGTCGGCGGAACCGTTCGCCGCGGTGTCGCCGGCGCCCTGCTGCGCCGCCGACCACGCGATGGTCGCCCCGCCTGCGACGAGCACGACGAGGGCGATCCCGGCGAGCACCGGAACGCGGCGCTTGCGGGACTCACGGGGCTCGGGGGTCTGCGTCATCGAAGACAGGGTAGGAACATTGCCTGTGCGTTGCCCGATTCAGTCCGCGACGCTCCAGTAGTACACCTCGGTGTCCGGATGCTTCGGGTGGTCGTCGACCGAGCGATCCCACGTGGCATCCGTGTGCCCGCCGTAGTACACGTCGATCTCCCCGTCATCGCCCTCGCGGACCGCGGTGACGATGGCGGTGTGGTCGCGGTCGCCCGAGGCATCCCAGTCGAACTGCACGATGTCGCCGGGCTTCACCTTCGCGCGCTGGGCGTCGGACAGCGGGGTCGCCCGTTCCGGGTGGGACGCGAGGTAGTCGCGGAAGATCGTCGACGAGCGCCATGCGGGGGAGTGGGCGTAGGCGTCGCCGTCCTCCGAGTACCACCACTCCTCGTCGACCACCCAGCCGCGCTCGATGAGCGTCTGGGAGGTGAAGTTCACGCAGTCGTCGACGCCGAGCACTCCGTAGCGCTCGCTCGAGTCCGCGTTCCAGTGGTCGCGCACGTACTCGAGCTGGCGCAGCACGGGCGCGGGCAGCTCGGGATCGAGTTCGAGCGCGGCCTGGTTCGGGTGGCTGCCGTCGCCGCCCTGCGTTCCGGGCCCGGTGGGAGCCGAGGCCGCGACGATCGCCAGGACGATCGTGATGACGAGCCAGGTGATGAGCGCGACGGCGACGAGCGCCGCGCCGCCCACGACGAGACGACGCCGCACGTAGATCTCGGGGGCAGGGCGTTCGGGTGGCGGGCTCATCCCCTCCACCGTACGTGCCGATGCGTGCGAACGCCGCATGCCGCATGCCGTCGACGCCCGGCGTGCGGCGACTCCTGAACCGTTCGTCATCGAGTTGACCACGATTCACCCACCCGAATAGGGTGAGGATCGTCGAACGTTCTGAATCGATTCAATACATCCGCACGGCGCTGTGCATCGACGCCCGCCGTGCTCGAAAGGCAGGCATGGCAACCTTCAACGATCTCTCGCTCTCGAGGCGGCAGCTCCTCGGATACTCGGCAGCGGCCGCGGCAGGAGTGCTCGTCGCGAACGCTGCGCCGCAGTCGGCCGGCGCCGCCGTCGGCTCGGTGCTCCCCGCGGGCGCGGGCACTGCGTTCGGCATCTCCGACTTCGCCGCGCCCGGCACGTCGGTCGCCCCGAAGTTCCGCTGGTGGTGGCCGAACGGCCAGGTCGAGGTCGACGAGATCGTGCGCGAGGTCGACCAGGTCGCCGATGCCGGCTTCGGCGGACTCGAGATCGCCGATGTGCACCACAGCGTGGCATCGGGCGACCTCGACGTCGACGGGTTCCCGTGGGGCGGCGAGCGCTGGTGCGAGGCCGTCGAGGCCGCCCTCGCGCAGGCGAAGCGCCGCGACATCCGTCTCGACATCACGCTCGGCCCCTCGTGGCCGGCCGCCGTGCCGACCATCACCCCGCAGCACGAGGCGGCCCTCACCGAACTCGTGCACGGCGTCGTCGAACTCGCGCCCGGCCAGTCGCACCGCGGCGCAGTGCCCGCACCGGCCATCGGCGCGGAGCACGGGGTCACCGAGACGCTGCTGCTCTCGGTGCAGGCCTTCGAGATCGTCACGAAGCCGACCAAGGGCAACATCGTGCTGAAGCGTGCGAGCGGGGTGGACCTCACCGATGCCGTGGTCGACGGCGCGGTCGACTGGACCGCTCCTGCCGGTTCCGCGAGTTGGGTGCTCTTCGCGTTCTGGCGTCGCGGCTCGGGTCAGCTCGCCGAGGGCGGCGCGCACACGAACCCGACGTCGTACGTCGTCGACCACTTCAGTTCGGCGGGCGCGCAGGCCGTCATCGACTTCTGGGAGTCGGAGATCATCTCGGCGCGCATGTCGAAGCTGCTCGCCGAGGCCGGGGGAGCCTTCTTCGAGGACTCCCTCGAGATCGAGACCGAGGCGACGATCTGGACCCGGCGCCTGCCCGAGGAGTTCAGCGCGCGCCACGGCTACGAGCTCATCCCGTTCCTGCCGGTCGTCGTCGAGCTGAAGGAGAAGTACCTCTACGACTTCGACGACATCGTGACGACGCGCGTGCGCGACGATTTCAACCAGGTGCTGAGCGACCTCTACTCCGAGCACCACCTCGTGCCCTTCCGCGACTGGGCGCACTCGCACGGCCTCGAGTACCGGGTGCAGGCCTACGGCCTCGAGCAGGACTCGATCGACCAGGCCGGCATCGTCGACATCCCCGAGACCGAGTCGCTCGGCGCGAAGAACGTCGACGACTACCGGGTGCTCGCGAGCGGCCGCGACATCGCGGGGCACACGATCCTCTCCTGCGAGTCGGCGGCGTACTTCGGCAAGTCGTACTCGGCGACGATCACCGAGGTGCTGACGACGCACGGCGAGATGTTCGCCGGCGGGGTCAACCAGTCGGTGCTGCACGGGTTCCCGTACGCGAGCGCACCGGGTGCCGGCTGGCCGGGCTTCGCGGCCTTCAGCCCGTACTACAACGACTCGGTCGGCTACTCCGAGGCCTGGGGCCCGCGGATGCCGGTCTGGGCGCACATGCCCGACGTGGCCGCGTACCTCGCCCGCACGCAGTGGGTGCTCCGCGCCGGACGCCCCCGCTACGACCTCGTGTTCCTGCGGCAGAAGGGCTGGGCGCAGACCGGCATCGGCGCCCCGTGGGCGACCGCTTCCGGCATCCCCGTCGGCTGGACCCACGGGTTCCTCACCGGGTCGAGCCTCGAGCGCGAAGGCGCGGTGCTCGCCGGCGGCCGGCTCGCTCCGGAGGGCGGCGCGTACAAGGCGGTGATCGTCGACATCGACCGGTTCCGCGGCAACGAGGCGACCCTCACGGTCGCGACCGCGGAGCGCCTGCTGGGCTTCGCCGACGCCGGCCTGCCGATCGTGCTCTTCGGCGACTGGTCGAAGCCGGCCGCCGTCGGCTTCCGCTCCGCGGAGCAGAACGCCCGGGTCGCCGAGGTCGTGGCGGCACTGCGCAACTCGCCCTCGGTCGCGCTCGCTCCCGCGAACGCCGACATCCCGATCGCGCTCGCGAGCCTCGGCGTCGCGCCCGACGTCGACCACGAGACGTCGAACCTCAAGCACATCCGGCGGGTCGACGGCGGCGTCGACTACTACTACCTCGTGAACGCGAAGCACAATCCCGCCAAGGACAAGCTCGTGCCCATCGACCACGACGTCGTGCTGACGGCGGAGCACGCCGACAGCGTGCCCTACGAGCTCGATGCCTGGTCGGGCGAGGTGCGCCCGCTCGTCGCCTACCGTCGCGACGGCGCGCGGGTCACCGTGCGGGTGCGCCTGCAGCCGGCGCAGTCGACGGTCATCGTGCTGGCGCCGCGCGACTGGGCCGGCAGACAGGCGCCGAGTGAGCAGGTCGTCGAGACCGACGCCGTGTCGGTGCGCGCCGCCAAGAAGGGCGTCGAACTCGTGACGGACGCCCCTGGTCGCTTCTCGGTGCGATTCGCCGACGGTCGCACGGCGACTGCGACGGTGAAGGCGCTTCCCGCGCCGATCGAGCTCACGTCGTGGACGCTCAGCGTGGAGGACTGGCAGCCCGGATCCTCGCCGACCGAGACGGCCAAGCCGGTGGTCGAGGTGCCGCTCTCGGGCCTCGCACCGTGGAGCGCGATCCCCGGGCTCGCCGACACCTCGGGCATCGGGCGCTACACGACGCGGGTCAAGCTCGGCAGCGAGTGGAAGACGTCGGGCGCCGGCATCCGCCTCGAGCTCGGCCGAGTGGTCGACACCTTCCGGGTGCGGGTCAACGGCAAGCTCGTCGAGGACCGCGACCTCACCGAATCGACCGTCGACATCAGCGAATTCGCACATCCCGGCAACAACACCATCGAGGTCGAGGTGGCCTCGACGCTCATCAACCGCCTGCGGGTCGTGAACCCGAAGGTCTACGGCGTCGTGAAGCGGGCCGACTACGGCCTCCTCGGGCCGGTCGTGATCCGGCCGTACGGCGTGGCGGAGGTGCGCTGACCCGGGTTCGCCGGCGCCACCACGACAGGCGAGCGGATGCCGCGACCGGAGGGGTCGCGGCATCCGCTCGTTCCTTGCCGTGCTCAGCGCTCGGTGACGGCGCCGTCCCTGATGTGCAGGCGGCGTTCGGCCCGCTTCGCCACCGCGGAGTCGTGCGTCACGACGATGAGCGTGAGGCCGCGGTCGCGCCAGAGCCCCTCGAGCAGGTCCATGATGTCGTCGCGGGTCTGCTCGTCGAGGTTGCCGGTCGGTTCGTCGGCGAGCAGCACGTCGGGCTCCTTCACGAGCGCACGTGCGATCGCCACGCGCTGCTGCTGACCGCCCGACAGCTCGCTCGGAACATGGCCGCCGCGGTCGCCGAGGCCGACCGAGCCGAGCGCCTCGGTCGCCCGGCGGCGCCGCTCGTCGGCCGACACCCCGAGCGGCTCGAGGGCGGTCTCGACGTTCTCGAGGGCGGTGAGCGTGGGGATCAGGTTGAAGCCCTGGAAGACGAACCCGATCTCCTTCGCCCGGATGCCGGCGAGCCTCCGGTCCGGCAGGTGGGAGAGCTCGGCCTCGCCGAGCGCCACGCGGCCGATGCTCGGCCGGTCGAGGGCGCCGAGCATCTGCAGGAGCGTCGACTTGCCGCCGCCGGTCGGCCCCTGGATCGCGACGAGCTGCCCCTTGGGGATCGTCAGGGAGACGTCCTGCAGCGCGGTGATGCGGCGCTTCGACTGCGCGTAGGTCTTCGACACGTGTTCGAGCGTGTACATGCTGTTCCTTTCGTGCGTTCGTGGGTCAGGCGACGCTGCGGAGGGCTTCGGCCGGGCGGAGCCTCGCGGCGCGCCATCCGCCGAACGCGCCTGCGACGAGGCCGCCCGCGATCGCGAGTCCGATGGCGATCGCGATGACGCTGACGGTCACGGGAGCCTGCAGCACGACCTCGGCGGATGACGCGGCCGACGGCATCGCTCCGCCGAAGCCGCCGCCCGGGCCGCCGGCCTGCATGACCATCTCGCGGCCGCCGGGGCCGCCGGCGACCACGTCGGACCCGGAGCTGCCGCCGATCGTCGGGGCGATGAGGTTGACCGCCCAGATGCCGACGAGGCCGAGCACGAGGCCGACGGCGCCGCCGATGAGGCCCTGCACGAGCGACTCGCCGGCGACCTGTCCGACGACACGGCCGTTCGACCAGCCGATCGCCTTCAGCGTTCCGAACTCGCGGGTGCGCCGGGTCACGCCCTGGATCGTGAAGAGGATCGCGATGAGGAAGGCGGCGACGAGCACTGCGAGCGAGACCCAGAGCCCGAGGTTCGAGATGAGGCTCGACGCACTCGCGAGCGAGCCCGAGACGGAGGCGGCGAGGTCGGACTGCGTCGACACCGTGGCATCCGGCAGCGCCTCCTCGATCTCGGCCTGCAGGGCGTCGATGCCGTCGGCGGACTCCGCCTGCACCGAGATGCTCGAGATCATGCCCTCCTCGCCCGAGATCGACTGGGCGAGGTCGAGCGGGAGGTAGACGTTCGCGGCGGTCGCGGCGTCGGCCGAGGTCGACGAGACGGTGCCGACGATCTCGAACTCCGTACCCCCGACGTCGATCGTGTCGCCCACTGCGAGCTCGGCGGTCGTGGCGTAGCCCGCGTCGAGCACGGCGACCGCCTCACCGGTGTCGGACGCCTCGAGGCCTCGCCCGTCGGCGAGTTCGACCGCCGAGAGCGGGCCGACCGCCGCCGATGCCGGGTCGAGGCCGAGCACGGTGAAGCTGTCGACGTCGAAGGCGCTGCCGCCGGCGCCGTCGAATCCGCCCTGCGGAGGTGCCGCGGGCTGCTCGCCGTCGGCGGGCATCTGGTCGGTGCCCTGCGTGCTCTGCTGGAAGTCGGGCAGCTCGCCGTCGAACGTCGTGTTCGTGAGCGAGAGGGTGGCGGATGCCGCGGCGACGCCGTCGAGCCCCTGGACCGACGCCAGGTCGGCCTCGTCGAAGGTGGTCGAACCGGGGCCGGCGGAGAGGCGCGACTGGCTGATCTCGGTCGACCCGTCGGTCGTGGTGCCCGCGTCGGCGCCGAACTCGAACCGCGGGCCGCCGGCCTCGCCCTCCGCAGGCGGGGTCGGGCTCTGCGACACCGTGAGGTCGGTGCCGACGCCGTAGACGGATTCGAGCACGGCCGCCTGGGCGTCGCGCACGCCCGTGGAGACCGAGTTCACGATCATGACGAGCGCGATCGCGAGCGCCATGCCGATCGCGATGATCGCGGTCTGCCTGCGGCGCCCGGCGAGTTCGCGCCGGAGGTAGGTGAAGAACATGTCGATCCTTCGGGGTAGGGGAGGCGTTCGGAGCGAGCGCCGATCGAGACGGTAGGGGCGAGGGCTGTGGGCGTTCGATGGTGGGCCTATGCGTTGTCGATGCGGCCGGCGCGGGCCGTGCGGCGTCCGTTCATCGAAGTCATAGGAAACGCATAGCTCGGCGCGGATACTGGAACCATGAGCACGAACGCCGCAGCGACCCCGCACCGCGCACCAGCCATCACCAAGCCCGACGGCTCGATGGTGCGCGTGCTCGTGGTCGACGACGAGCACTCGCTCACCGAACTGCTCAAGATGGCGCTGAAGTACGAGGGATGGGACGTGCGCACGGCAGGCGACGGGCAGACCGCGGTGAAGGTCGCCCGTGAGTTCCGACCCGATGCGATCGTGCTCGACATCATGCTGCCCGACATCGACGGCCTCGAGGTGCTGCAGCGCGTGCGGGCCGACGGCACCGAGACGCCCGTGCTCTTCCTCACCGCGAAGGACTCGCTCGACGACCGCATCGCGGGCCTCACGGCAGGTGGCGACGACTACGTCACGAAGCCGTTCAGCCTCGAAGAGGTCGTCGCGCGGCTGCGCGGACTCATCCGGCGTTCGACTCTCACCCTCGCCCAGGCGAAGGACCCGGTGCTCGTCGTCGGCGACCTGACCCTCGACGAGGACTCCTACGAGGTCTTCCGCGACGGCACGCCGATCGAGCTGACCGCGACCGAGTTCGAGCTGCTGCGCTTCCTCATGCGCAACCCCCGCCGGGTGCTCTCGAAGGCCCAGATCCTCGACCGCGTGTGGAGCTACGACTTCGGCGGCAAGGAGTCGGTCGTCGAGCTCTACATCTCGTACCTGCGCAAGAAGATCGACGCGGGCCGCGAGCCCATGATCCACACCGTGCGCGGCGCCGGCTACATGCTGAAGGCCGCCGGATGACGCGGCCGGGCGATCCCGGCTACGCGGCGTCGGCCCGGGCGACCGCGACGGCGGCGACGCCGTCCCAGCAGGAGGCTCCGGAGCTGCCGGCGGCGACGGAGGTCCCGCGCCGACGCGAGTGGACCCTGCAGCGACGCCTGCTCCTGGTGCTCGCCGGGCTCCTCGCCGCGGTCAGCGTGGTGGTCGGCGTCGTCAGCGTGAGCGTCTTCCACACGTCATCGGTGGCCGCGGTCGACGCCGACCTGCGTTCGGCGATGGACCGTGCGGAGTTGAACCTCCAGGGCCCCATGCCGTTCCCCGGCAGCGGTGAGGCCGCCACACCGCTCCTCGACGTCGCCGGCCAGTCCGCCGGCACGCTCGCCGCGGTCGTTCCCGATTCGGGTCAGGCCGATGCGGCCTACATCCCCGAGGACACCCAGGGCATCCTGAAGCTGCCGCCCCGCGCGACGGAGACACTCGCCGCGGTTCCCGATGACGGGCAGCCGCACACGATCGACATGGGCCGCCCCCTCGGCGAGTTCCGAGCGCTGTCGGAACGCAAGGACATCGCCCCCGAGACCCGAGTCGTGATCGCGCTGCCGCTCGCCGAGGTGAACGCCTCCGCGACGGAGCTCGGCGTGACGATCGCCGTCGTGGCGCTCGCCGGCCTCGTGCTGGCGCTCGGATTCGGTTCGCTCATCGTCCGGCGCGCCCTGGCGCCGCTGTCGCGCATGACCGAGACCGCCCAGCACGTCTCGGAGCTGCCGCTCGACCGCGGCGACGTCGCGCTCGCCGAACGCGTGCCCGTCGACGACGAACGCACCGAGGTCGGACGCCTCGGCGGCGCCTTCAACCGCATGCTCGGCCACGTGGCATCCGCTCTGTCTGCGCGCGAGGAGAGCGAGCAGAAGGTGCGCCGCTTCGTCGCCGACGCCTCCCACGAGCTGCGCACCCCGCTCGCCTCGATCCGCGGCTATGCCGAACTCACCCGGCTGCATGGCGGCGAGCTGCCGCCAGACGTCGTGCACGCGATCGGGCGCATCGAGTCCGAGTCGGTGCGCATGACGGAGCTCGTCGAAGACCTGCTCCTGCTCGCGCGGCTCGACGAGGGGCGCGAACTCGGGGCGCTGCCGGTCGACCTCGGCCGCGTCGTCGTCGAGGCGGTCGGCGATGCGCAGGCGGCCGGTCCCGGTCACGACTGGGAGGTGCGGCTTCCGGATGCCCCGGCGATCGTCGTCGGCGACGAGCCGCGCCTGCGGCAGGTCGTGACGAACCTGCTCGCGAACGCCCGGGTGCACACGCCCGACGGCACCGCGGTCGTGGCCTCGCTCGAGCACGACGGCGGCGACATCGTGCTGACAGTCGAAGACGACGGTCCCGGCATCCCGCCGGCGCTCGCCGACTCGCTGTTCGAGCGCTTCGCGAGAGGCGACTCGTCGCGGTCGCGCATCGCAGGCAGCACCGGCCTCGGGCTCGCGATCGTTCGCGGGGTGACGCTCGCCCACGGCGGCACGGTCGACGTGACGAGCGAGCCCGGTCGCACGCGATTCACCGTGCGGTTGCCGGCGGCGCCCGGCGCCCACGGCGACTGACGCACGCGGCATTCGCCGCGGTTCAGTCCAGGGGCCTGCCCGTGATCTTGAACGTGCGGACCTCGATGTCGCCGACATTGCCGGCGACGTCGGCGGCTCGAGCCGAGACCTTGTGCTTGCCGTGCGCCCTGACGGCGAACGGCGCGGTGTAGGGCAGCCACGGTCCGCCGTCGAGCGAGACCTCGACCGTGGCGACACCCGAGATGGGCTCTGGCGCGGGATCGATCGAGTTCACCGTCACCCGCACCTCGCCCTTGGCGGTGTACTCGTCGTGCTTTCCGTTGGTCTTGCCGGGGTGGGCGGCGTCGCCCTTCGGCTTGCCGTTGCCGTTGCCGTTGCCGTTGTTGCTGTCCGCGGCTGACCCGAAGACGATCTCGACCTCCGGCGCTGTCGTGTCGATCGGCGCGATCCGCACGTCGAGGGTGACGTCGGTGCCGTCGTCGGACTCCGAGGCGAGCACGGGCGTGGGCGCGAGGGCGAGCACCAGTCCCAGTGCTGCCGCAGTGGCGATCGACGACGCGACGGCCGGTCGGCGTCGTGTCGTGCGCTGCCCCGGCGTCATCGCTGCGACTCCGGAACTGCATCATCGGCGATGTCCGGGCGAGTGGACTGCTCGGCCTCGCGGCGGCCGGCCTCACGGGCCTCGTCGACGAGGTGTTCGATCTGCTTCGTCCGGCGGCGGCGGCCCCAGAACAGACCCGCGATCATGAGACCCAGTGCGACGACGACGACGAGCTGCGGCCAGGGGATCGCCCAGACGGCGACGTCGAGCTCCACGGGCTCGAGCTGCGAGGCCTCCCCGTCGGGAGCGACGACGCTCTGCGTGATCGTCAACGGCAGGCTGGTGAAGACGGTCGGCCAGACGTCGGGCACCAGGATGCTCAGCGTGCGCCGATCACCCGGGAGCAGCTCGATCGGCTGCGCCTGTTCGCTGTCGGCTGCGGGGTACGTCGTCCCGCCGTGCTCGACGGACCCGGTCACCGTGAGGCGCACGTTTCCGGTGTTCTCGAGCAGGTACGCGAGCTCGACGTTTCCGGGCTCGAACGGATTCCACGAGGTGATGTACTCGGGGGCGGGGGTGACTTCGAGGCCGGGCTGGATGGTGCCGGTCACCCGAGTCATCACCCGGAATCCGACCCGGCTCTCCACGCCGAGGCCGGCGCCGTCGCCGCTGCTCTCGGTGTAGATCGACGCGGCGATGCCGGCGGCATGGTCGCCCGGGGTGGCGTCGTCAGGCACCTCGACCGTGAACGGGAGCACGGCGGTGCCGCCCGGGGCGACCGTGACCTGGTCGTCGACGCTGATCCAGGTGCCGGCGTCGACCGATTCCGCGTCGGACGGCAGCATGTTGAACCGGCCGGTCGGGGTGAAGTAGCCATCGGCGGCGGAGATCGTGAACGTGACGTCGCGGTCGCCGAAGTTGCGCACCGCGAGGTGTTCGGTGATGCGCTCGCCGGGGTCGAGTTCGAGCTCGGCCCAGGATCGGCCGTCGGGGCCGGACGCGTCTGCCGGGCTCATCGCCCAGGTCACCGCCGATTCGCTCTCGCCTTCGGCCGCCGTCGCGACCGACGGTGCCGCGAGTCCGGTGAGCCCGATCACGGCCAGGGCGGCGAGCATGAGGCGAGAAGTGTTCATGAGGCGACGGTTCCGTTCGGAGTGGGATCGCGGAACGACGCGTGCGTCGATGCCGCGATCCCGACTCTATCTATTCGAAGAGGGAGAGGGTCATGCGGGCGGTGTAGTCGCCGGCGGCGACGGTGGCGGGGGTGCGGAGGAAGAGGTCTGCGGTCGCGGTCCATGATCCTTCGGTGGCGATCTCGGCGGAGTCGTCGGCCATGGCGAGCAGTTCCTGGTCGACGAGGCCGACGTTGTCGGCGCCGGTGTC
>NZ_FSRJ01000001.1 GCF_900142065.1 Agromyces cerinus subsp. cerinus
TGTCGGCGACGGTCATGGCGAGGACGCCGGGTTGGGTGATCTCGGTGATGGCGACGTTGACGTCGACGCCGGCGTCGCCGTGGTTCTCTTCTGCCACGGCGATGCCGGCGACGCCGACCAGCAGTGCGGTGCCGATCGTGACCGCGGTGCATCGTGCGGCGAATCCTGACTTGCTCATTCTCGGTTCTCCTTGGAGGTTCCCGGCGGGGCCGGGCGGGGTGGTATTGCGGGGGAAGGGGGCGGTGGCCCGTCGAGGACGACGGGTCACCGCCCCTTGGATCAGTTGCAGCTCGCGGCGTCGTACTCGGCATCGACCGAGTACGTCACCGGCGCACCGTCCACGGTCGCGGTCGCCGTCACGGCGATCGTTCCCGCCGGCACCTCCGCGGCACGCGTCGTGAACGAGTGCACGGCGTTCTTGCCGGGAGCGACGGCGGCGAACGACTTGGTGCCGTACGCCGACTCGAAGGACAGCGCCACCGGCACGTCCTCGTTGTTCGTCGCCTTCACCGAGACGAGCACCTTGCCGGAGATGCACCGCGTGCTCGCCACCGCCGTGACGTCCAGCGTGGGCTCAGGGGCCTCGGTCTCGAGGTGGAAGTAGTCGAACTCCACCACCACGGGCTGCTCCTGCTGCGGGCCGATCGCCATCAGACCGAGTCCGCGCAGCGGCTGGTCGAAGGTGATCCCGGTGTCGCCGAGCGGGGTCCAGTTGACCCCGCCGTCGCTCACCTCGGCGGTGTACACGTCGCCGGTCTTCGTGACCCGGACGTACCAGTACCCGCTCTCGGTGGAGTCGGCGATGTTGACGTTGCGGCTGCCGTAGCCCGCGCCGTTCTTCTCGGCCGCCAGTTCAGCCCGCAGGTCGAGCGAGCTGCCCGGTGCGTTGTAGGCGACGATGTCGGCCTTGACGTAGTTGTCGTCATCTGCCCACATCATCAGGCCCGCCAGCTGGTAGCGGTGCTGCAGAGGCGCCGTGAACTTCGTCGTGGCCACCCAGTCGCCCTCGGGCGCCTCGGTGAGGATGAAGTTCCGCGGCGACAGCGGGTTGTTCCCGTTGATGTCGCCCACCTGGGTCGTGACCTTCAGGTGGCCGTCTGCGACCTCGGCGTGGTTGGAGTCGTATCGCACGCTCTCCGACCAGCGGCAGCCGTCGACCGCGTCGCCGTCGAACTCGTCGCTGGGTGAGACGGGCTCTCCGGCGGCGGGCTCGGGGCTGAAGTGGAACCAGTCCACCTTCGCGGTGACCGGCGTCGTACCGAGGTCGCCGCCGGCCATGATGCCGATCTTCGCGTTCTGCTTGAGCTGCAGTTGACCCGTGAGGGCGCTCCAGGTGACTCCGTCTGCCGAGTATGCGCCCGTCAGCACGGTGCCGTTGCTCGTGAGCTTCAGCTGGATCGTCGTCGGGAACCCGGACGGCAGCGCGGGTGCGGCCGGCGTGGTGCGGGCACCCGCCGTCTCGCTCTGGAACTCCACCATGCGGGTGCCGTTCTGGTTGCGGACGAAGGCGAGCTTGTTGTACTCGTCATCGCTCTGGTGCACCACGAGCCCGGCCCATTGCCAGTGCGAGTTGTGCGGCAGCGTGATCTTCGTCGTCGCCTCCCATGCTCCGGCGGGCAGCGGCTTGCCGGCGAAGCTCACCGGACCGGTCGATGCCTCGTTGATGTCACCCGACGTCACGGGGAGGTTCAGCGCCCCGCCGCTCTGGGTGATCGGCTTCGCGCTGTCTTCACGGATCGACCAGAACGGCGAGAGCGCCGGCCCGTCGAACTCGTCCGAGAGCGGTGCAGCAGCGCACATCAGCGGCTCGAGCGGCTCGGTCGGCTCCGGACCCTGGGGCTCGGTGTCGATCGCGAAGTCCGCGAAGTCGACCGTTCCCGGGCCGGTGGCGTGCGAGACCGTGAACATGCCCACGTCCTGCGTCGCGGCGGCGCCGGTCAGGTTGACCGTGCCTCCGACCTGCGTCCACGTGGAGCCGTCCTTCGAGAAGTACGCCGTGTAGTCGGCGCCGGCACGCTTCATCTTGACCCAGACCGGGTAGCTCGTCGTGCCGCCGGCGACGGACGTGTTGAGCTGTCCGTTCCCGTCGGGATCGGCGAGGAACTCGATGCCGTTGCTCGGCCGGATTCCCACCATCGCGTAGCCCGGCGACGTGCCCGGCTGCGTGATGTCGTTGCGCACGATGATGCCGGCCTTGGCGGAGCCGTTGGTGTTCTGCTGCGCATCGACCTTGACCACCGCCTCCCAGTCCTCATCGCCGCCGGCGGGTGCGTACAGCGTCGAGTACTCGTCGGTGCCCTGCCATGTGTCGTCGCCGGCGCCGGTGATGCGGAAACGGCCATCGCCGATCCGCTCGAAGGTGCCGTCGGCGTTCGTGAAGGGGACGAGGTCTCCGAAGAGCTCGCCGACCTGAGCCTGCACGATGCGTGACGTGGTGGACTTGCCGGCCGTGTTGGTCGCGACGGCGGTGAGCTTGTAGAGGCCCTCCTCCGGGGCAGCCCACTCGGCGGCGTACGGAGCTGCGTCGTCGACGCCGATGGAGGTTCCATCGACGAAGAACTCGACCTGCTCCACGTCGCCCGCGGCGTCGGCCTCGACGGTGACGTCCTGGCCGGGCTCGAGCTCGACGCCCTGCTCGGGCGCCGTGATGGCGACCGTCGGCGAGGCTTCGGGCGAAGCGCCCTGGCCGATCGCCTCGAGGAAGTTGAGCTTGATCTCGCCGCCGCGGAAGACGACGTAGAGGTCGAGCGTCTCCTCGGGGAACTCGCTCACGTCGACGAGGACGTCGGTGAATCGCATCGATCCGGTCGCGGGCACCGCGGCCGTGGCGAGGAGCTCGCCGTCGGCGGCGCCGTTGCGGAGTTCGATGCTCGTGCCCTCGGAGACGGCCGAGACGCGCAGTGCGAGGTCGTCGACCCGGTAGAAGTTCACCGGATCGAAGTGCGCCCACGCGCCGTCGCCGCCGACGATCACCCGGTCGCTCTCGATGCCTTCGACGTCACGACTCGGCGCCTTCGTCATCGACGACGCGCTGTCGTAGAACTCCGCCTGCTTGCGCTTCGGGAAGACGAGCGTCGTCTGCGAACCCGTGAGGGGGTTGGCACCGGCTTCGCCGCCGCCATCGGTGTAGCGGGCGTCGAGCGCGAAGAAGATGTTCTCGTCGGCCGCGTGCCCGCCGAGGGTCGTCTCCGTGGAACCCGTGAACCCGCTCAGCGGGGTCGTGGGGTGCGCGTGCTCGTCGTGTCCGAGCGCGGGCTGGATGATGACGTCGTCGCCGTTCACCGTTCCGTCCTCGGGGTCCGTCACTGCGACGTCCCACGAGAGGTCGTCTCCGAAGTCGAAGAACGATCCGTTCGGCGGGAGCGAGAACGTGACGGCCGGGCGGGTGTTGCCCACCGTGATCGGCACGGTCGTCGTCGCGGTCTTGCCGTCGGGGTCGGTGACGGTCAGTCGCGCGTCGAAGACGCCCTCGGTCTCATAGGTGTGCGTCGCCGTCGCGGTCGAGGCGTCGGCCGTGCCGTCGCCGTCGAAGTCCCACGCGAACGCGAGTTCCGCGTTCTCGGGGTCGGTCGACGACGTGCCGTCGAATGTCACCGTGAGCGGCGCAGGGCCGGACTCGACGTCGGTCGTCGCCTTGGCGATCGGCGAACGCGAACCCGAGATGTAGTCGATGCGGTGCAGCCCCGAGTTGGGGTTGTCACGGCCGAAGCCGCCGCCCCAGTCGAGCACGTAGAGCGAGCCGTCGGGGCCGAACCTGGAGTCGATCGGTGCCAGGAACTGCTCCTGCGGCAGGAAGGCGTTGACCTTCTCGACGGCGTCGCCGCCGCCGGTCGCGCCGTCGGTCAGCTGGATCGAGTACATCTTGTTGCGAGCCCACTCGTAGAAGAAGGGCTTGCCGTCGTACGAGGCCGGGAACTTCGTGTCGGACTCGAGGTCGGCGTCGTAGTTGTAGACGGGCCCGCCCATGGGTGCGAGTCCGCCGCCCTGGGAGATGATCCCGGGGACCGACGAACGCTTGTAGCCGTACCACATGTCGGCAGCTCGTGCGGCCGGCAGCTCGGTCAGGCCGGTGTTCCGGGGCGAGTCGTTGATCGGTGCGGCGCAGTCGAAGAAGTTGCCGACCGTCACCGGGTTCGTCGTGTAGTCGACGTTCCGGAACGGCTCGTTGTCGCCCATGCAGAGCGGCCAGCCGTAGTTGCCGGGGCTGGTGATGTAGTTCCACTCCGCGATGCCGGCCGGGCCGCGAGTCGTCGGAGCGTCGGTGCCGTTGTCGGGCGAGTAGTCGGCGAGGCTGATCGCGCCCGTCTGCTGGTCGACCGAGAAGCGGAACGGGTTCCGGAACCCCATGGCGTAGATCTCGGGCAGCGTCTTGCCTGCCGTGTCGTCGGCCTCGGGGAAGAGGTTGCCTTCGGGGATCGTGTAGCCGGGACCATCGGCGTTCGGGGTGATGCGGAGCAGCTTGCCTCGCAGGTCGTTGGTGTTCGCCGAGGTCTCGCGAGCGTCGTGGAACGTGCCCGGGCGCGCCGACAGCGGCGCGTAGCCGCCCGACGGCTCCGAGTGCGGGTTCACGTCGTCGCCGACGCCGAGGTACAGGTTGCCCGCTGCGTCGAAGTCGAGACCGCCGCCGGTGTGGCCGGGCTCATCGGGCAGGCGACGTGCCGGCACCTCGATGATGAGCTCTTCCGAGGCCGGGTCGATGGAGCCGTTGACCATCGTGAACCGCGAGACGCGGCTCAGGAAGCTCGACGGGTCGGAGTTGTCCGCGGCGTCAGGAGAGCGGTAGACGTAGAGGCGCCCGTTCTCGGTGAAGTCGTTGTCGAGCGCGATGCCGAGGAGGCCGTCTTCACCGCCCGAGTAGACGTCGAGCTCGAGGGCGGTCGTGACGGCGTTCGTCGCCGGGTCCCAGACGCGGATCTGACCGCGGACGAGTTCGGTGTAGAACACGCGGCCGTCTTCGGCGATGTCCATCGCGAAGGGCGCCGAGGTGTTCTGGTCGAGCGAGACCTTCTCGAAGTTCTCCCAGACCGTGCCGCCGCAGTCGCCCTCCTCGAGGCCGGCCGCGTACTTCACACCGCCGACGATGTGCGCCATGAACTTCGGCTCCGAGTAGTGCGAGCCGTAGTGGCCCATGGCCGTGGTCCAGGTGCGACCGCCGTCGTAGGGCTTGCACCAGGAGATCGGGTGGTCGTAGCCCATGGCGTTGCCGCCGGCGTCGTACGTCGACTCATCCATCGACGCGAGCACGTGCGCCGTGCCGCGGACGTTGTTGGAGAAGTTGTACCACTCGTCGCCGCGGTCCCAGCGGGTCTCCTCGAAGTGCTCGGTCGACGGGTGCGTGTCGTCCTCGATCCGCACCGTGCCCGGCTGGCCCGGGTCCGAACCGGTGGCGGCGTGCCCGGGCATGAGCGAGCCGACCAGCTCGTCCCACCAGGCGTAGTTGCCGCGCATGTCGGTGGCGTTGTGGATCGCCACGATGCCGCCGCCGCCCTGCTGGTAGCGCTCGAGCGCCGCCTTCTGGTCGGCGTTCCACGGGTCGCCCGACGTCTGGAACATGACGATCGCATCGAAGTGCGGAAGGTCGGTGTCGTTGAAGATCGTCGAGTCCTCGGTGTGCGTCACCTCCATGCCCTCGGCCTCGAGCGCCGCCGTGATGAGCGGGGTGCCCTTGTCGATCGCGTCGGTGTGACGGTACTGCGTCGTCTTCGTGAAGATCAGGATCTGGGTTCCGTCGTGAGCCTGTGCCGGAGCTGCGACCCCGACCACCACCCCGACGGTGAGAAGAGACGCGAGTAATACGGCGACCAGCCGTTTCACGTCCGTGCGGAGCTGGGTGAGCATTGAGACCTCCATTGGTTCCGAATGGCTGGACCTGCGCTCGATCGGTCGAGCGGCATTGCACGTCCGATCCCGAACCTAGGGGGGACTTATGGCGAGCGTCAAGCAAAAGTTGAGACAACTTCCATCTATTTATGTTTGACCGACGTTGGAATCATGCGCAGACCAGCGCGGAAATATTCAGGGCGACGGATGCCGCGCCGCTAGGCTGGTTCGCATGCCACACACCCTCGTGCTGCTTCGCCACGGCAACAGCGAATGGAACCAGAAGAACCTGTTCACCGGTTGGGTCGATGTGCGGCTCAGCGAACTCGGCACCGCCGAGGCGGCCCGCGCCGGAGAGCTGCTCGCCGAATCGGGCCTCCTGCCCGACGTGCTGCACACCTCGGTGCTCACGCGTGCGATCCAGACGGCGAACATCGCCCTCGACGTCGCCGACCGCGCCTGGATCGACGTGCGCCGTTCCTGGCGTCTCAACGAGCGCCACTACGGTGCGCTGCAGGGCCTCGACAAGGCCGAGACGCTCGAGAAGTACGGCCCAGAGCAGTTCCAGCTCTGGCGTCGTTCGTTCGACGTGCCCCCGCCCGTGCTGGCCGACGACGCCGAGTACTCGCAGGTCGGCGACCCGCGCTACGCGGACCTGGCCGACGACGAGCTTCCGCGCACCGAGTGCCTGAAGGACGTCATCGCGCGCATGCTTCCGTACTGGCAGTCCGACATCGTTCCCGACCTCGCGGCCGGCAAGACCGTGCTCGTGACCGCCCACGGCAACTCGCTGCGCGCCCTGGTGAAGCACCTCGACGGCATCGGCGACGACGAGATCGCCGAGCTCAACATCCCGACCGGCATCCCGCTCGTGTACCGCCTCGGCGACGACTTCATGCCGCTCGGCCCGGGCGAGTACCTCGACCCCGCCGCCGCTGCGGCCGGCGCGGCCGCCGTGGCCGCGCAGGGCAAGAAGTAGCTCCGGCTCCACACGAACGACGAAGGCCCGGCGGATGTCGCATCCGCCGGGCCTTCTCGCACGCTCGGCCGAGGCCGTGCGCGGACGTCAGAGGGCGGACTTCTCGGGGTCCCAGTCGCCGGTCGCGAGGTACTGCACCTTCTTGGCGATCGAGACCGCGTGGTCGGCGAAACGCTCGTGGTACCGGCTCGCGAGCGTGGCGTCGACCGTGTCGACGGCCTCGCCCTTCCACGTCTCGCCGAGCACCTTGTCGAACACCTGCAGGTGCAGGGCGTCGACCTTGTCGTCCTCGTTCCGGATCTCTTCGGCGAGGTGCACGTCTTCGGTGCGCAGGAGCTCGACGAGTCGGCGCGCGATCTCGACGTCGAGGCGGCCCATCTCGGCGAACGTCGGGCGCAGCGACTTCGGCACGACCTTGTCGGGGAATCGGTAGCGGGCGAGCTGGGCGATGTGCGTCGACATGTCGCCCATGCGCTCGAGCGACGCGCTGATGCGCAGCGCGCTCACGACGATGCGGAGGTCGCGCGCGACCGGCTGCTGCCTGGCGAGGATCGTGATCGCGAGCTCGTCGAGGGCGACCGTCTCCTGGTCGATGCGGTCGTCGTCGGCGATCACCTCTTCCGCGAGGCTCACGTCGGACTCGTTGAACGCACGCGTCGCCTTCTCGATCGAATCGGCCACGAGGCCGGCGAGCTCGACGAGCCCTTCCTGCACCTCGCGCAGTTCCTGCTGGAACACCTCACGCATGTTGTCGAATCCTTCTCTGTTCTGGCCCGTGCCGGGCGCGGACGTGCCCGGGCATTCCGGCCCTCGGAGCATCCTCCCGGCGCAAGATGAACAACAGGTGCCGGGAGGCTGAATACTCGTTAACGTACCGCCGCACAGCGGGACAACGGCGGATCGGGCCCGAGCGGCTGGTTAGTCTGGTGCCATGGACTCCACCTGGTCGGTGCTCACGGCGCTGGCCTTCGGCATCTTCCTCGGCGCCGCATTCATGGTCATGCTGCACATGGCCGAGCGCCGCGGCTCGAGCGCGGCGAAGGTCGTCGCACCGACGATCCCCGACGGGGTCGACCAGGTGCTCGAGGTGTTGGAGTCGGCGGGGGTCGTGCTCGACCCTTCGAACAACGTGCTCCGCGCCTCGCCCGGTGCACTCGCGATGGGGCTCGTGCGCCAGCAGGCGCTCGTGCATCCCGAGCTGCTCGAGCTCGCGGCATCCGTCCGACGCGGCGGCGAGCCGCTCGTCGACGAGGTGACCCTCGCGCGCGGGCCGTTCGGCGAGTCGACGATGCGCCTCCATGTGCGCGTCGCCCGGCTCGGCACCCGCTTCGTGCTGTTGCTCGCCGAGGACCGCACGGAGGCGCACCGCCTCGACGAGGTGCGCCGCGACTTCGTCGCGAACATCAGCCACGAGCTCAAGACGCCGATCGCCTCGGTGAGCCTGCTCGCCGAGGCGCTCGACCAGGCGGCCGACGAGCCCGAGCAGGTGCGTCGGTTCGCCGGCCGGCTCTCGGTCGAGGCCGCCCGGCTCGCGCACATCACGAGCGAGGTCATCGAGCTCTCGCGGCTGCAGGCCCGCGATGCGCTGCGGCCCGACCGCTTGGTGCGAGTCGACCAGGTCATCGCCGCGGCCGTCGACCAGAACCGCATCGTGGCCGGAGCCAAGCAGGTCGAGGTCGCCGTGCGCGCCTCGACGAAGAAGGCCGAGGTCTACGGCGACAAGGCGCTCCTCATCGTGGCGGTGCACAATCTCATCGCCAACGCGATCGCGTACTCCAACCCGGGCGGCAGGGTCGGTGTCGGAGCGAAGGTCGACGGCGACGTCGTCGAGATCGCGGTCACCGACCAGGGCATCGGCATCGAGGCCGACGACCTCGAGCGGGTGTTCGAGCGGTTCTACCGGGTCGACCAGGCGCGTTCGCGCAACACGGGCGGTTCGGGGCTGGGCCTCAGCATCGTCAAGCACACCGTGCAGAACCACGGCGGCGATGTGCGGGTGTGGTCGCAGCCGGGGCGCGGCTCGACCTTCATGATCCGGCTGCCGCTCGCCGAGGCCGCCATCGAACCGGGCGCAGGCGAACCGGAGCCGATGACCGCCGGGCCCAGCGGCGGCGAGCGGCGACCGGATGCCGCGGACCCGCGCTCCACGAAGCGCCGCACGTCAGCACCACCGGCTGCGACCTCCGCAGCCTCCGATCGAGGAGACCGTACGTGACCCGCATCCTGCTCGTCGAAGACGAGATCGCCCTGAGCGACCCGCTGAGCTTCCTGCTCGAACGAGAGGGCTACGAGGTGGAGGTCGCGGCCGACGGCCCGTCGGCCGTCGAGGCATTCGACCGCGCGGGCGCCGACCTGGTGCTGCTCGACCTCATGCTTCCGGGTCTGCCGGGCACCGAGGTCTGCCGCGAGATCCGCAGCCGCTCGACGGTGCCGATCATCATGCTGACGGCGAAGGACTCCGAGATCGACATCGTGGTCGGGCTCGAGCTCGGGGCCGACGACTACGTCACGAAGCCCTACTCGACCCGTGAGCTGCTCGCGCGCATCCGCGCCGTGCTGCGCCGGCGCATCGAGATCGAGGACTTCGACGAGGCCGTGATCGAGGGCGGCCGGGTGCGCATGGATGTCGACCGGCACACGGTCGAGGTCGACGGCGAGCCCGTGCCCATGCCGCTGAAGGAATTCGAGCTGCTCGAGCTGCTCATGCGCAACCCCGGCCGTGTGCTCACCAGAGGGCAGCTCATCGACCGGGTCTGGGGATCCGACTACTTCGGCGACACGAAGACGCTCGACGTGCACATCAAGCGCATCCGTTCGAAGATCGAGCAGCAGCCGTCGGAGCCGGTGCAGCTCGTGACCGTGCGCGGCCTCGGCTACCGCTTCGAGGCCTGATCCCAGGCGGCGCCGCGGCGCCGCCGGGCACGCGAAACGGGTGGGAGCCGAAGCATCCCACCCGTTCGTCGTCGGTCGGCCGCGCCGAGGCTACGGGACGAGGTTCTCGTACTCGGGGAGCCGGCCGTCGAGCACCGGGATGAGCTTCTCGACGCCCTCGGCGCCCGAGTACTCGAAGAACATGGGCAGGAACGCGCCGGGAAGGGTGTCGATGCCCTCGAGCACGATGGGCTCGACCTCATCGGTGCCTTCGACCTGGTCGACGCCGAACACCAGTTCGGAGCCGGCCTCGACCTTGATGGGCTCGATGTCGTCGCCGCCGAACTGCACGCCGAGCGTGACGTCGTCTGCGCCGTTGTTGACGACCGTCATGACGAGGGTGCCGTCGACCCCGTCGTCGGAGACGACGAGGACGTTGCGGAGGTCGAGCTCGCCGACGTCGACGGAGACGCCGTCGCTCGCGTCGTAGTGCTCGGTCGTCGCCTGGTAGGTGACCATCGAGCAGCCGCTCGCGCCGAGCGCGATGCCGAGGGCCAGAGCAGCGGATGCCGCGAGACGCGCCTTCACAGAACCTCCAAGTGCGTGGTCGCGCACGAGCGGATGCCCGGGCGCGAAGGGAACGAACCGAGCATATCGTACGAGCAGCGACTGCCTCGAGAGGGGGCGGAACCTTAGCATGATCCCGAATGTGATATCCTGATAGTTGCCGAAAGGACATCTATTCATGCTTTTTGAGGTTGGCGAAACCGTCGTTTACCCCCACCACGGTGCCGCAACGATCACCGAGGTCAAGAAACGCATCATCAAGGGTGAAGAGAAGCTCTACCTCAAGCTGAACGTCACGCAGGGAGACCTCGTCATCGAGGTGCCCGCTGAGAACGTCGACCTGGTCGGCGTTCGCGACGTCATCGGCAAAGAAGGCCTCGACAAGGTCTTCGAGGTGCTGCGTGCCCCCTTCACCGAGGAACCGACCAACTGGTCGCGCCGCTACAAGGCGAATCTCGAGAAGCTCGCATCGGGTGACGTGATCAAGGTCTCCGAGGTCGTTCGCGACCTGTGGCGCCGCGATCAGGACCGCGGGCTCTCTGCAGGCGAGAAGCGAATGCTCGCCAAGGCGCGCCAGATTCTCATCTCCGAGCTCGCGCTCGCGGAGAAGACCGACGAAGAGGCGGCCTCGACCGTGCTCGACGAGGTCCTCGCCTCCTAGCGGGAGTTCCACACGAACGGCGGGTGCCCATGCACCCGCCGTTCGTCGTATCCGGACGGGTCCGGCGCAGGGGCCGACGCCGCGCAGACGTCCGTTCCCCGCAGCCGTCGGACCCCGGCGCGACTACGCTCGAACCGTGAGTTCAGCGATCGCCGTCATCGTCGTCGCCGCGGGCAGCGGCACCCGGCTCGGTCATGCCGAGCCCAAGGCCTTCGTGCCGCTCGGTTCGGGCACGGTGCTCTCGGTCGCCGTGGATTCCGTGCTCGGCATGCGCGAGACGCCGCACCTCGTGCTCGTGGTGCCGGCCGACCGAGTCGAGTCGACACGATCGCGCTTCGCCCCGGTCGCCGAGGCCGCTGCCGCCGAGATCGCCGTCGTCGCCGGCGGCGCGACCCGGCAGGAGTCGGTCGCCGGCGGGCTCGCCGTGCTCCCGGACTCGGTCGACACCGTGCTCGTGCACGACGCCGCACGCGCCCTCGCGCCGGCACTGCTCTTCGACGAGGTCGTGGGAGCCGTGCGGGCGCGTCGACGCGGCATCGTGCCGGCGCTCGACGTCGTCGACACCGTCAAGCGCGTCTCCGACGACGGACGTGTGCTCGAGACCGTCGATCGGTCGGCGCTCCGCGCCGTGCAGACGCCGCAGGGCTTCCCTCGGGCCTCGCTCGACCACGCCTACGCCACGGCGCACGAGGAGTTCACGGACGACGCGGCGCTCGTGGCGTCCGCCGGGCTCGTCGTCGACGTGGTGCCGGGCGACGTGCGCGCCTTCAAGATCACCGTGCCCGCCGACCTGCACCGTGCCGAACAGCTCGTCGCGGAGCGCGAAGCGCAGGCGTCGCGCGGCGTCACCGCGCCCAGGATCGGCACCGGTGCCGACGTGCACGCCTTCGCCGACGACGCGACGACGACGCTCTGGCTCGCGGGCCTCGAGTGGCCCGGTGAACGCGGTCTCTCCGGGCATTCCGACGGCGACGCCGCAGCGCACGCGATCTGCGATGCCCTGCTCGCCGCCGCGGGGCTCGGCGACGTCGGCCAGGTCTTCGGCACGGCCGACGCGCGCTTCGCGGGCGCCCACGGCGAGGTCTTCCTCGCCGAGACCCGGCGGCTCGTCGAGGCGTCGGGCTGGCGGGTCGGCAACGTGACCGTGCAGATCATCGGCAACCGTCCGAAGCTCGCGCCGCGTCGCGCCGAGGCCGAGGCGCTGCTGTCCGGAGTCCTCGACGCGCCCGTGAGCGTCGCGGCGACCACGAGCGACGCGCTCGGGTTCACCGGTCGCGGCGAGGGCGTCGCCGCGATCGCGACCGCCATGCTGCTTCCGCGCAGCTGACCGGCCGCGCAGGGGCTGACACGCCCGGCCGGTAGGCTTGGCGGGTGACCGTGCGACTCTACGACTCGAAGGCCCAGGCCCTGCGCGACTTCGCGCCCCTGCGCGATGGGCGTGTCGGCATGTACGTCTGCGGTCCCACCGTGCAGTCGAGCCCGCACATCGGGCACCTGCGCAGCGCCCTCGTCTACGACATCATGCGGCGATGGTTCTCCTACCGCGGCAACGACGTCGTGTTCGTGCGCAACGTCACCGACATCGACGACAAGATCCTGAACGCGGCGACCGACAACGGCACCGACGAGCACTGGTGGGCCCTGGCCTACCGCGTCGAACTCGAGTTCACGGCCGCCTATGCCTCGCTCGGCATCATGGCGCCGACCTATGAGCCGCGGGCGACCGCGAGCATCTCGCAGATGCAGCAGCTCATCGCGCGGCTGATCGAACTCGGCCATGCCTATGCGGCATCGGATGCCTCGGGCGACGTCTACTTCGACACCGCGAGTTGGCCGGCCTACGGCGAGCTCACGCGGCAGGCGCGCGACAACATGGAGGCCGCGGCCGACGCCGACCCGCGCGGCAAGCGCGACCCGCGCGACTTCGCCCTGTGGAAGGGGCGCAAGGCCTCCGAGCCCGAATCCGCGAGCTGGGCGTCGCCGTGGGGCGACGGCCGCCCCGGCTGGCACATCGAGTGCTCCGCCATGGCGACGCGCTACCTCGGGGCCGAGTTCGACATCCACGGCGGCGGCCTCGACCTGCGCTTCCCGCACCACGAGAACGAGCTCGCCCAGTCGACTGCGGCCGGCGACGGCTACGCCCGCTACTGGGTGCACAACGGCCTCGTGAACATCGGCGGGCAGAAGATGTCGAAGTCGCTCGGCAACTCCGTGTACGCGGCGGAGCTGTTCGAGCTCGCCTCGCCGCTGGCGGTGCGCTACCTCCTCGGTGCGGCCCACTACCGTTCGACGCTCGACTACTCGCCCGGCTCGCTCGCCGAGGCCGAGGCGGCCGTCGACCGCATCCGCGGCTTCCTCTCCAGGGTCGAACGGCGCCTCGCCGGCACCCGGTTCGCCGGCACCGGCGCTCCGGTCATCCCCGACGCTTTCGCCGCGGCGATGGACGACGACCTCGGTGTGCCGCAGGCCCTCGCCGTGCTGCACGACACCGTGCGCGCCGGCAACCAGGCGCTCGACGCCGAAGAGCTCCACGATGCCGCCGCCGCGCACGGCCAGGTCGCGGCCATGGTCGAGGTGCTCGGCATCGACCCGCGCGACCCCCACTGGGCGACGGCCGACTCGGGCCCCGCGGCATCCGCACTCGACGCGCTCGTGACGCGTCTCATCGAAGACCGACAGGCTGCGCGCGAGTCGAGGGACTACGCTGCCGCAGACCGGATCCGCGCCGAACTCTCGGCAGCGGGCATCACCATCGAAGACAGTTCTACCGGAACGCATTGGAGCTTGGGACTATGAAGGGCAGCAGCGGCAAGTCGCGCGCCGGAGCCGTGCGGAAGGCGAAGAACAAGCAGGTCGGCTCGGGCGGCCAGGGCCGCCAGGCCCTCGAGGGCAAGGGCCCGACGCCGAAGGCCGAAGACCGCGCCTGGCACCCCGCCGGAAAGAAGAAGGCGGCGCAGGAGCGCTACACCGCGAGCGGCGGCAAGCGCGTCGCCGGGCAGGGCTCGGGCCAGCGGCCCGGTGCCCCGCGCGGTGCATCCGGCGCTGCACGACGGGCGAAGACGGGCGACGAGTCCGAGATCGTGACCGGCCGCAACTCGGTCGTCGAGGCGCTCCGGGCGCGCATCCCCGCCACGACCCTCTACGTCGCCGCGCGCGTCGAGATGGACGACCGCGTGCGCGAGGCGATGAAGGTCGCCACCAACCGCGGCATCCCGATCCTCGAGGTCATGCGCCCCGAACTCGACCGGCTCGCCGGCGAGGGCGGCGTGCACCAGGGCCTCGCGCTCAAGGTGCCGCCCTACGAGTACGCGCACCCCATCGAACTGCTCGACGAGGTGCTCGCCCGCGACGAGACGCCGCTGTTCGTGGCGCTCGACGGCATCACCGACCCGCGCAACCTCGGCGCGATCCTGCGCTCGACCGGCGCGTTCGGCGGTCAGGGCGTCATCGTGCCGCAGCGCCGCTCGGTCGGCGTGAACGCAGCGGCATGGAAGACCTCGGCCGGTGCCGCGGCACGCGTGCCCGTCGCGATGGCGCCGAACCTCACGCAGACGCTCAAGGCGCTCAAGGAGCGCGGTGTCTTCGTGCTCGGCCTCGACGGCGGCGGCGATGTCTCGCTGCCCGGGCTCAGCTGGGCCGACCGACCGATCGTGATCGTCGTCGGCAGCGAGGGCAAGGGACTCTCGCGCCTCGTCGCCGAGACGTGCGATGCGATCGTGTCGATCCCGATCTCGGCGTCGACCGAGTCGCTCAACGCCGGCATCGCGGCATCCGTCACGCTCTACGAGATCTCGAAGCTCCGCGCCGACGGCTGACGCTCCCGGTGACTCCGGCGAGCGGTCGCCCGTCGGAGTCGCCCGGTCGGGCGCCCGCTGCGAGCGGATGCCGCGATCAGACGTTCGCGCGCCAGTCGTCGTCTTCGTCGGGGTCGAGGGCGGCGAATGCCGCGGTGTCGGTCGACGGGATGGTCTCGATCGGCGACGTGAAGGCGCCCGTCGGCGGTCCGATCACGGTCGCCTCGTCGCGCCGGTGACGCAGCACGCTGTTGACGTACGAACTCACGGCCTCGGCGAGCGGGATGTCGTGGCCCACCTGCTGCGCGAGGAACCAGCGGTGGTCGAGCAGCTGGTGGAAGACCTCGGCCGGCTCCAGCTTGCCGCGGAGCTCGCGCGGGATCGCCCGGACCACGGGTTCGAACACCCGCATGAGCCACTCGTGCGCGACCATCTCCTCGTCGAGCTCGGTCTTGCCGTACGCCGCGCGGTAGGAGTCGAGGTCGTTGAGCAGGCGTCGCGCCTGGTTCTCGCCGGCGTCGAGACCGGTCAGCCGCAGCAGACGGCGCTGGTGGTGGCCCGCATCGACGACCTTCGGCTGGATGCGCACGGTCGTGCCCGAGTCATCCGTCTTGATCGCGAGTTCCTCGATGTCGAAGCCGAGCTCGTTCAGACGGTTCACGCGTTCGTTGATGCGCCAGCGCTCGGCGCTCGAGAACGACTCGGAGCCGGTGAGCTCGAGCCAGAGGCTGCGATAGGCCTCGACGATGCCGTTCGAGATGTTGACGGGGTCGAGCTCGTCGGCGACCTTGCCGCCGGCCTCCAGATCGAGGAGCTCGCCGGCGATGTTCACCCGGGCGATCTCGAGGTCGTTCTCGCGCTGGCCGTTCGAGAGGCCGCCCTCGTAGAGCTTGCCCGTCTCCGCGTCGACGAGATACGCGGCGAACGCACCGGCGTCCCGGCGGAAGAGCGTGTTCGAGAGCGACACGTCGCCCCAGAAGAAGCCCACGATGTGCAGCCGCACGAGCAGCACCGCGAGCGCGTCGACGAGGCGCGTCGCCGTGTCGGGTCGCAGCGTCTGCGAGAACAGCGCCCGATAGGGGAGCGAGAACCGCAGGTGGCGGGTGACGAGCACCGGCTTCAGCGCATCGCCCTCGTCGTCGGTGCGATTGGTGATGACGGCGACCGGGTCGACGCAGGGGATGTCGAGCCGCTGCAGGGTGCGCAGCATCTCGTACTCGCCCTTGGCCATCTCGGCCGTCGTCTCCTTGATCGCCACGATGTGCGCGCCGAGGTGCGCGAACCGCACGAGGTGTCGCGAGATGCCCTTCGGCAGCGCCGCGATCGTGTCGTTCGGCCAGGCCTCGAGCGGGAGCTCCCACGGAAGGTCGAGGAGCGCCGGATCGGCCATGGCCGAAGTGATCGAGAGTGAACCGCTCATTGGTGCCTCAGCGTAGTCGGGTCGGGCTGCATCGAAACGAGGTGATCGAGAGTGATCCGCTCATTGGTGCCTCAGCGTAGTCGTGGTCGACGGGAGTCGTCGTGATCGGATGCCTCGCGAATACAGCGATGCCGGCCGGGCAGGAGCCCGGCCGGCATCACCGATCGACAGGGTCGGTCAGGCGACCACGGCCTTGTTGCCGAGGCGCTCGCCGGACTCGGCGTCGAAGAGGTGCACGTGGTGCGGCGTCGCGGTGAGGTAGACCTTGTCACCGGCGCTCGGGTGCATGCGGCCGTCGACGCGGGCGACGATGTCGGTGCGCTTGCCCTCGACCATGGAGTGGCCGTAGAGGTAGCCGTCGGCGCCGAGCTCCTCGACGAGGTCGACCTCGACTGCAAGGCCCTCGCCCTGGACGGGGGAGACGGTGATGTCTTCGGGGCGCACGCCGATGGTCGCGATCTTGCCGCTCGACTGGGCGAGCGTCTCGCGGTCGACGGGAACGGTCGCGGTGCCGAACTTCACGCCGTCGTCGACGAGGTCGGCGTGGAAGAGGTTCATGGCGGGCGAGCCGATGAAGCCGGCGACGAACACGTTGTTGGGCTTCTCGTAGAGGTCGCGCGGCGTGCCGACCTGCTGCAGGAGGCCGTCCTTCAGCACGGCGATGCGGTCGCCCATGGTGAGGGCCTCGGTCTGGTCGTGCGTGACGTACACGGTCGTGACGCCGAGGCGGCGCTGGAGCGACGCGATCTGGGTGCGGGTCTGCACGCGGAGCTTGGCGTCGAGGTTCGACAGCGGCTCGTCCATGAGGAAGACCTGGGGCTGACGCACGATGGCGCGGCCCATGGCGACGCGCTGGCGCTGGCCGCCCGAGAGCGCCTTCGGCTTGCGGGCCAGGTAGGGCTCGAGGTCGAGGAGCTTCGCGGCCTCGAGCACGCGAGCTGCACGCTCCTCCTTGCCGACGCCGGCGATCTTCAGGGCGAAGCCCATGTTCTCGGCGACGGTCATGTGCGGGTAGAGCGCGTAGTTCTGGAAGACCATGGCGATGTCGCGGTCCTTCGGCGGCACGTCGGTGACGTTGCGGTCGCCGATGAAGATGTTGCCGTCGTTGACCTCTTCGAGGCCCGCGAGCATGCGGAGCGAGGTGGACTTGCCGCAACCGGAGGGGCCGACGAGAACGAGGAACTCGCCGTCTGCGACCTCGAGGTCGAGCTGGTCGACGGCGGGACGGGTGCCGCCGGGGTAGAGGCGGGTTGCCTTGTCGAACGTGACTGACGCCATGATTCGTATTTCTCCTTCACCGGCAGGTACGTGCCGGACGATCCGTAGTGATGGACTGCGTCGACGCTGACGCTCACTCAGTATCGCACGCGGGACGAGGTGCTCCGCACTGGCCGGGAGACGGCACTCAGCTCGGTTCCGGCCGGTTCGCGGAATCCGTTTGGGTATTTCACAGAGATCGTCCCTACTATCGTGTTTGCGTCCGCATGCATACATGCGCGCCCACACAGCGACCGGAGTGACCATCGATGAGCAACGGCGGATCGAATCAGCCACGCCCCACCCGTAACGAGCAGCGCGAAGCCGCGCGCGAGAAGGCGCGGGAGCTCCGCGAGGAGCAGAAGAAGCGAGAGCGACGCAACAAGTGGCTCATCCAGGGCGGCGTCATCGTCGCGGTGCTCGCGATCGCAGCGCTCATCGGCGGTCTGATCTTCAACAACATCAAGCCCGACGGCCCCGGCCCCGCCAACATGGCGAGTGACGGCATCCTGCTCACTGGCGTCGACGGCGTGATCACGCCGACTGAGACCCCGGCGCTGGCCGCGGACGAGGCGCCCACCCCCACGGTGCCCGACGACAGCGGCACCGTGGCGAACATCGTCACCTACATCGACTACCTGTGCCCGTTCTGCGGCCAGTTCGAGACGACGAACGCCGACTCCATCCGCACGATGGTCGAGTCCGGCGCGGCGACGCTCGAGGTGCATCCGATCGCCCTGCTGACCAACAAGTCCGCCGGCACCCAGTACTCGCTGCGCGCGGCGAACGCGGCGGCCTGCGTGGCGAACACCTCGCCCGAGTCGTTCTTCGACTTCAACGCGCTGCTGTTCGAGAACCAGCCCGAAGAGACCTCCGTCGGCCTCGACAATGCCGAGATCAAGTCGCTCGCCAAGAAGGCGGGCGTGAGCTCGCTGTCGACGATCGAGCAGTGCATCGACGATGTCCAGTTCAAGAAGTGGGTGCAGGATGCCACGACGCGCGCCCTGACCGAACCGGTGCCGAACTCCGACCTCGAGGCGATCAAGGGCACCCCGACGGTGCTCGTGAACGGCAAGCAGTACGAGGGCTCGCTGACCGACCCGGCCGAGTTCCAGTCGTTCGTGCTGCAGGCGACCGGCGAGACCTTCTCGGAATCGAACTCGACCCCGTCGCCGACGCCCACCCCGGCGCCGTAACCCGCGAGATCGCTGCGAAGGCCCGGCCGTGCGCCGGGCCTTGTGCGTTCGGGGGCCGCGTCGTCTGCCGTCTCACCGGTCGACGATCGGTAGGATGTCCGAGAGGCATCGCCCTCGCCGGCTTGGCGCAATTGGTAGCGCACCGCTCTTGTAAAGCGGGGGTTGTGGGTTCGAGTCCCATAGCCGGCTCTTGACTCAGCACGCAGCTCCTCAGCCGCCACCGGCGGACCCCGCAGCACACCACCACCACGTCGAGACGTCGCGCATGCCGCTGTGGATCGCGCTCGTGCTCGCGCTGCTGTTCGGCGCGGGCACTGCGCTGCAGTCGCGCGTCAACGGCCAGCTCGCGGTGGCGCTCGACGACCCGTACGTCGCCGCGACGATCTCGTTCGGGAGCGGACTCCTGATCCTGTTGGTCGTGCTCACGATGTGGAAGCCGGGTCGGGCCGGGCTCGCGAAGGTCGGCGGGGCGTTGCGCGGCCGGGCACTCCCATGGTGGATGGTGCTCGGCGGTCTCGCCGGCGCCTGGTTCGTGACGACGCAGGGGCTCTCGGCCGGAGTCATCGGCGTCGCCCTGTTCACGATCGCGATCGTCGCGGGCCAGACCGTGGGCGGCATCGTGTTCGACGTCGTCGGGCTCGGCCCCGGCGGCCGGCGGCCGCTCAGCGCGACCCGCGTGATCGGCGCCGTGCTCGCCCTCGTCGCGATCGGCTGGGCGGTGTCGGCGCAGCTCGCGGGCGATGCCCCGATCCTGCTCATGGTGCTCCCGTTCATCGCCGGCATCGGTGCGTCGTGGCAGCAGGCGGTGAACGGCCGCGTGAAGGTCGTCGCCGAGAGCGCACTCACCGCGACCGTGATCAACTTCCTGGTCGGAACGACGGCGCTCGTCGTGGTCATGCTCGTGCACGCGGCATCCGCCGGCTGGCCCGATGCCCTGCCCGCCGAGCCCTGGCTCTACGTGGGCGGCGCGCTCGGATGCATCTTCATCGCCGGGCAGGCGATGCTGGTGCGCCGGCTCGGCGTGCTGCTGCTCGCCCTGTGCGGTGTGGCCGGGCAGCTCGTCGCGGCCCTCGCCCTCGACCTGCTGCTGCCCACCGCCGACCGGCCGGTCGGCATCGCGACGATCGGGGGTACCGTGCTCGCGCTCATCGCCGTGGGCGTCGCCTCGATCCGCTGGGGCCGGCGCAAGCACGCACTGCCCGTCGAGGTCACGCCAGGGAGCTGAACCTCGTCGCGGCGCCGATCTCGGGGCCGCGACCGGGCCGCGCGCCCGCGGGCACGCCGCCGACGTACAGCCAGCCGAGCAGGCGCTCGCCGTCGGCGAGTCCGTGCATCTCGGCGACGAGCGGATGCCGCGTGTGCGGCCCCGAGCGCCACATGACGCCCCACCCGGCGTCGTCGAGCAGCAGGCTCAGCTGGTGGGCGACGCCCGCGGCGGCAGCCTCCTGCTCCCACGCGGGCACCTTGAAGTGCACGGTCGTGGTCGCGACGATCGCGAGCAGCAGGGGTGCGCGCAGCGGCTTGGCCGCGAGGCGGGCGCCGTGCTCGCCGTCCAGACCCGCAGCCGCGGCGAGTGCATCACCCAGTCGGTTCCGCGCCTCGCCGCGCAGCGCGATGAACCGCCACGGGCGCAGCGAGGCATGGTCGGCGATCCGGCCGGCCGCTTCGAGCAGGTCCACGATCTCCGTGTCGTCGGGCGCGGCTTCCGTGACCTTGGGGGCCGAGCGCCGAGCGAGCATCGCCTCGCGGACGGATGCCGACACTCAGGCCTCGGCCGAGAAGTCGAGGGCGATCGAGTTCATGCAGTAGCGGTCGCCGGTGGGCGTGCCGAAGCCGTCGGGGAAGACGTGGCCCAGGTGCGATCCGCAGCTCGCGCAGCGCACCTCGGTGCGCACCATGCCGAGCGAGGAGTCCTCGATGAGCTCGACGGCCTCTGGCCGCACGGACTCGTAGAAGCTCGGCCAACCGCAGCCCGAGTCGAACTTGGTGCCGCTCTGGAAGAGCTCGGCGCCGCAGGCGGCACAGGAGTAGACGCCGGCGCGCTCCTCGTCGAGCAGCTCGCCCGTCCACGGGCGCTCGGTCGCGGCCTCGCGGAGCACCGCGTACTGCTCGGTGCCGAGCTCGGCGCGCCACTCGTCGTCGGTCTTGTCCACGTTGTACGCCATGAAGGGTCCTCCCAGTGCTCGCGTCGGTGCCCTCCATGGTCGCAGGTTCGCCTGTGGGTTCCGACACCGGGTGCAACGCCGTGCCGTGCTCCGGTGTTCCGTGCGGGCGATCGCCGGCTCTGCACGCCGGCGATACACGCCGTCGGTGCACGGCTCCCGCAGAGGCGCCGGTGTCTAAGATGACGTTCAGGCGGTGCATCCGGCTCGCCTCGACGGGAGGTCCGATGAGCGCCGAGCGCCTGCCGCACCGCCCCGCCGAAGCGCACCTCGACGAGCGCGACACCCGGGTGCTCGCCTTCGAGTCGCGCGCGTGGCAGCACCCCGGCGCGAAGGCTGAGGCGATCCGAGACGAATTCGGCATCTCCGCCGCCCGCTACTATCGGATCCTCGGCGAGCTCATCGATTCACCGGCGGCGCTGAGGCACGACCCGATGCTGGTCAAGCGACTGCAGCGGATGCGTGCGGCTCGTGCGGCGGCGCGAACGCGTCGTTCGCTCTCGATCGGCCGACCGCTCGACTGAGCTCGGCCCCGACAGACGACTGGACCCATGGCGCAGAAGTTCCCCCGCGATCGCTTCGACTCGATCCCGCATGGCATCGACCGTGTCGGTGCGCACCGCGCCCCGGCGCGCAGGGGCGCCGGATGGATCACCTTCGGCTGGGCGGCACTGGCGACGGTGGTGCTCGCCGCGGTCGGCATCGGCGGCGTCATGGTCCTCAACGACCGGCTGAACTTCGGCGACGCTCCGGTCGCGAGCCCGAGCGCGACGCCGGTCGTCACCGCCGAGCCCGTGATCGCCCCCGACATCCCCGTGCTCGTGCTGAACGGCACGGCGACGGCCGGACTGGCGGCGAAGGCGGCGGAGACGCTCACGGCGAACGGCGTCCCGGTGGCGTCGACGGCGAACGCGAGCGATGAGACGCTCACCGAGACCGTCGTCTACTACGCGACCCCCGAGCTCGAGGGTGCTGCTCGCGGCGTCGCGCAGTTCCTGCCCGAGGCCGACGTGCGGATGTCCGAGCAGTTCGCCGCGACCGGCAACCAGCTCGTCGTCGTGCTCGGCTCCGACTACGCCACGGCCACGGCGGGTTGATCGACGCGCGGATCCGGTCGGGCGCGACCTGAATCGTTGCCATTCCGATATCCGCTCCGCTCCGCAGACCCTTGTGCAGGAACGCCCTGTCGTGAGTATCTGGTTTCGGCCGCTCTCCAGCGCAAGCGCACGGTGCCGTCCCTGGCACCCTGCACGCGAGGGCGCGGTCCGGCACGGGCCACGGGCGGGTGCTGATCGGACACGGCAACATGGGAGCAACGCATGGCGAACGGAACCGTCAAGTGGTTCAACGCTGAAAAGGGCTACGGATTCATCACCGTCGATGAGGGGGGTCAGGACGTCTTCGTCCACTACTCCGCCATCGACATGTCGGGGTACAAGGTCCTCGAGGAGGGGCAGCAGGTCGTCTTCGAGGTCGGCACCGGTTCGAAGGGACCGCAGGCCGAAGGCGTCCGCCCGGCCTGATCTCGATTCGCGGGGCGCGCCGCCGATCCGGCGGCGTGCTCCCGCGTCTCCGACGAGCGGCGGGTCTACGATGACCGCATGGCAGCGCAGGCCGGCTCGGCTCCGCGACGGCGGGGAGCGCGCACCACAGCGCTCGTCGCAGCTGCACTGCTGCTGGCGGGCTGCCAGTCGCCGCCCCGAGCCGATCCGGCGCCGACCGAGGTCGTGGTCAGGCCGTCGTCCGATTCCGCGGCCTCCACGGTGTCGTTCGCTCCGCTGCGCGGAACGCCTGCAGACGCGGCAGCGCTCGCGCATCCCTCGCTCGCGGTCAAGATCGACAACCACGAAGAGGCGCGCCCGCAGATCGCACTGAATCGCACCGACATCGTCTTCGAGGAGCTCGTCGAGGGCGGGCTCACCCGCTACGTCGCGATCTGGCATTCGGATGTCCCCGACGAGGTCGGCCCCGTGCGATCGATCCGCCCCATGGATCCCGACATCGCCTCGCCCTTCGGCGGCATCATCGCCTACTCGGGCGGCCAGGACCAGTTCGTCGCGATGATGATGGCGACGCCGCTCCTGAACATCGTGTTCGACTACGACGAGACCGGGCTCTTCTTCCGCGCCGACGAGCGGCCGGGACCGCACGACGTGATCCTCGAATCCGCTGAGGCGGTCTCCCGCAATGCCGCGCTCGCGCCGCCGCCCGTGCAGTTCGCGTACGGCACGGCCGATCCGCTCGCGGCTCCGGCGCTCGCCGCGGTGCCGACGTCGCGCGTCGACCTCGTCTTCTCCGAGGGCAGGTTCCCCGCCTGGGAATGGGATGCCGCGGCATCCGTCTGGTTGCGTTCGCAGGAGGGATCGCCCGACACGGAGGCGTCCGGAGAGCGGGTGCGAGCGACGAACATCGTGACCATGCGCGTCGCGATCGACTGGCGCTACGGCGAGGTGCCGAAGACCGTGATGATCGGGTCGGGCGAGGCCTGGGTCTCCGCCGGAGGGCGAACGGCTCACGGCACATGGACGAAGGATGCCGCGGGGGCGCCGATCATCCTCACCGCCGACGACGGTTCACCGCTGCGGCTGGCTCCCGGCAATACGTGGGTCGAGCTCGTGCCGAGCGAGGGTTCCGCGACCTTCACGCCCTGAGCGGACAGCCTCGGGCTCGCTTGCACTCGTGGCGGTCGAGTGCCAGAATCGTTTTAGCACTCACTCGTTTTGAGTGCTAACCCAACGAATCTTTGAAGACGTCCGGGAAAGGACGAGAGAAACACATGGCAAAGATCATTGCTTTCAACGAGGAGGCCCGTCGTGGCCTCGAGCGTGGCCTGAACACGCTCGCCGACGCGGTGAAGGTGACCCTCGGCCCGCGCGGACGCAACGTCGTGCTCGAGAAGAAGTGGGGCGCACCCACGATCACGAACGACGGTGTGTCGATCGCCAAGGAGATCGAACTCGACGACCCGTACGAGAAGATCGGTGCCGAGCTCGTCAAGGAGGTCGCCAAGAAGACCGACGACGTCGCCGGTGACGGCACCACGACCTCGGTCGTGCTCGCCCAGGCGCTCGTGCGCGAGGGCCTCCGCAACGTCGCCGCAGGCGCCGACCCCATCTCGCTCAAGCGCGGCATCGAGAAGGCCGTCGCGGCCGTCGAGGCCGAGCTCCTCGCCAACGCGAAGGACGTCGAGACGAAGGAAGAGATCGCCGCCACGGCATCGATCTCCGCCGCCGACGAGCAGATCGGTGCGCTCATCGCCGAGGCGATCGACAAGGTCGGCAAGGAAGGCGTCGTCACCGTCGAGGAGTCGAACACGTTCGGCACCGAGCTCGAGCTGACCGAGGGCATGCGCTTCGACAAGGGCTACCTGTCGGCGTACTTCGTCACCGACCCCGAGCGCCAGGAAGCGGTCTTCGAAGACCCCTACATCCTGATCGTCAACGGCAAGGTCTCGAACATCAAGGACCTGCTGCCCATCGTCGACAAGGTCATCCAGACCGGCAAGCAGCTCCTCATCATCGCCGAGGACGTCGACGGCGAAGCCCTCGCGACGCTGATCGTCAACAAGATCCGCGGCATCTTCAAGTCGGTCGCCGTCAAGGCTCCCGGCTTCGGCGACCGTCGCAAGGCGCAGCTGCAGGACATCGCGACCCTCACCGGCGGCCAGGTCATCTCCGAGGAGGTCGGTCTCAAGCTCGAGAACGTCACCCTCGACCTGCTCGGTTCGGCTCGCAAGGTCATCATCACCAAGGACGAGACGACCATCGTCGAGGGTGGCGGCGACGAGGAGGCCATCGCCGGCCGCGTCGCGCAGATCCGCAAGGAGATCGAGAACACCGACTCCGACTACGACCGCGAGAAGCTGCAGGAGCGCCTCGCCAAGCTCGCCGGCGGCGTCGCCGTCATCAAGGCGGGTGCGGCGACCGAGGTCGAGCTCAAGGAGCGCAAGCACCGCATCGAGGACGCCGTTCGCAACGCGAAGGCAGCCGTCGAAGAGGGCATCGTCGCCGGTGGTGGCGTGGCCCTCATCCAGGCCGGCAAGACCGCCTTCGAGAAGCTCGAGCTCACGGGCGACGAGGCGACCGGTGCGAACATCGTTCGCGTCGCGATCGACGCTCCGCTCAAGCAGATCGCCCTCAACGCCGGCCTCGAGCCGGGCGTCGTGGTCGACCGCGTGCGCAACCTCCCGGTCGGCCAGGGCCTCAACGCCGCGACCGGCGAGTACGTCGACATGCTCGCTGCCGGCATCAACGACCCGGTGAAGGTCACCCGCTCCGCGCTGCTGAACGCTGCGTCGATCGCGGGCCTGTTCCTCACCACCGAGGCCGTCGTCGCCGACAAGCCCGAGAAGAACGCGGCTCCGGCCGGCGACCCGACGGGCGGCATGGACTTCTAGTCCGCGCCTCGCGCAAGCACACGAAGGGCGTCTCCCTCACGGGAGGCGCCCTTCGTCGTGCCGGGAGCGTCGCCTCGCCCTTCCGCTCGCATTTCGGAAGTGTTAGCGTTCATCCGAACAACCGGACACCGTTGTCCGGTCGAAGGAGGAGCAATGACGCAATCCTGGGACCGCGAGGTCGACGTCCTGGTCGCCGGTAGCGGCGCGGCCGGCATGACCGCCGCCATCACCGCGGCCGATCGAGGGCTCTCCGCGCTGGTCGTCGAGAGCACCGACCGCTGGGGCGGCACCACGATGCGCAGCGGCGGCGGGCTGTGGATGCCGAACAACCCGATCATGCGCCGCACGGGCATCGCCGACTCCCGCGAGGAGGCACTGACCTACCTGGAATCCGCGATCGGCCCGAGCGAGTCCATCGGGCCCGCCAGCTCGCCCGAGCGACGCGCGGCGTTCGTCGACACGATCCCGGAGCTCGTCACGCGCCTCGAGCAGCTCGGCGTGCGCTGGGCCGTCGCGAAGGACTACCCCGACTACTACCCCGACCGGCCCGGCGGCAAGATCGGGCGCGGCATCGAGTCCAAGCCGTTCGACGCGAGAAGACTCGGCGACTGGCAGGCGACCTCGCGAACGGGCGACTCCATTCCCGCCCCCATGCAGACCGACGACGTGTGGCTGCTCATGCGCGCGTGGTCGTCGTTCTCCGGCTTCTTCCGCGGCGCGAGGTTCGTGTTCCGCACGCTCGGCGGCCTGATCACCGGCAAGAAGCTCTACGGCTTCGGCGGCGGGCTCATGCTGCAACTCGGCGCCATCGCGAAGCAGCAGGGCGTCGAGCTCCTCCTGAACAGCCCCCTCACCGAGCTCGTGAAGGACGAGCTCGGGCGCGTCGTCGGCGCCGTCGTCGCGACGCCCGGCGGCGTGCAGCGCATCCGAGCTCGCCGAGGCGTGATCCTCGGCGCCGGCGGGTTCGCCGCGAACACGGCCTGGCGGCAGAAGTACCACGGCATACCCGGGTACACCTCGGCGGCCGAGGGGGATCTCGGCACGGCCATCGAGGCCGGCATGGCCGCGGGCGCCGACGTCGCGCTCATGGACGACGCGTGGTGGGGCGCCTCGGTGCCGATCCCTGGAAAGCAGGCGCAGTTCGTGCTGAACGAGCGGTCCGACCCGTTCGGCTTCGTCGTCGACCAGTCGGGCCGCCGCTACCTCAACGAGTCCGAGAGCTACATCGATTTCGGCCACCACCTGCTCGAGCGCGACGCGGTCTCGCCCGCGAACCCGTCGTGGCTCGTCGTCGAGCGCCGGCACCGCCAGCGGTACATGTTCGGCGCGCTGCTGATGGGCGGCAAGGCGCTCGTCGAGCACGGCGTGGTCGTGAATGCCGACACGCTCGGCGAGCTCGCCGAGAAGATGGGCGTCGACCGTGCGACCTTCCTGTCGACGGTCGAGCGGTTCAACGGGTTCGCCCGCACGGGCGTCGACGCCGACTTCGGGCGGGGCCGCACCGCCTACGACCGCTACTACAGCGACCCGTGGGTGAAGCCGAACCCCAACCTCGGCGCGCTCGAGAAGGGCCCCTTCACCGCGGTGCAGCTCGTGCCGGGCGACCTCGGCACCAAGGGCGGGCTGCTCACCGACGAGCACGCCCGCGTCATCGACATCGACGGCCGCGTCGTCGAGGGACTCTACGCGGCGGGCAACACGACCGCCTCCGTCATGGGACGCACCTACCCCGGCCCGGGTTCGACGATCGGGCCGGCCGCCGTCTTCGGGTACCTCGCCGCGGTGCACGCGGCGTCTTCGCTCGTGGGAGGCGAGACCGCTGCCGGTGCCGACAGCGCCGACGAGGCGCGCACCGTGTAGCGTTCGTCCCGATCGGGACTTGCTTCGGGGCGGGTGCCCTCGACTACACTCGAACGAGTCGAATCGATTCGAGCCGCGCGACGGCCGAATCGCACCAGGCGGCGTCCCATCGGGGCGCCGCCTCCCCATCTCCCGGCGTCCGAGGGCGTGCGCCGCCGCATCCGAGCACGCCTGGAACACGCATGTCCTCCACCTCCTCCATCCCCGTCATCCGTCCCGACGACTACGTCCAGCCCTCGCATCCGGGCGACCGGCTGAGCAGCCGGCAGCGACTCGTCTACGTGCTCGTGCTCGGCGCCCTCACGGCGCTCGGGCCCTTCACGGTCGACCTCTACCTGCCCGCCTTCCCGGTGCTGCAGCAGGAGCTCGGCGTCTCGGCTTCGGCCGTGCAGCTGACCCTGACCGGCACGATGATCGGATTCGGTCTCGGCCAGCTCATCGTCGGCCCGTGGAGCGACAAGGTGGGTCGGCGCCTGCCGCTCATCCTCGCGACGGCGCTGCACATCGCGGCATCCCTCGCTGCCGCCTTCGCGCCCGACATCGTGTGGCTCTCGGTCTTCCGCCTGCTGCAGGGCTTCGGCGCCGCCGCCGGCGGCGTGGTCGCGATGGCCATGGTGCGCGACCTCTTCGGCGGCAAGCCGCTCGTGCGCATGCTCTCCCGACTCGCGCTCGTGAACGGGCTCGCGCCCGTGCTCGCCCCGGTCATCGGCTCGCAATTGCTCCAGGTCATGGACTGGCGCGGCATCTTCGTCGTGCTCGCGATCTACGGTGCGGTGGTCGTCGTGGCAGTGGCCTTCTTCATCGTCGAGACCCTGCCCCAGTCGCGCCGGCAGGTCTCGGGACACTCGACGCTCCGCGACCGCTACGCGGCGCTCTTCCGCGACCGCGTCTACCTCGGCGCCGCGATCATCGGCGGCATGACATTCACCGGCCTGTTCGGGTACCTCTCGACCTCCTCGTTCCTCTTCCAGGACCTCTACGCCTTCAATGCGCAGGAGTACGGGATGCTCTTCGCCGTGAACTCGGTCGGCGTCATCATCGGCGTGCAGACGAGCTCCCGACTCATGCGCGGCTCGGTGCAGCCGCAGTGGATCCTCGCGGGCACCACGGTCGTGCACCTCGCGATGGCGGCGACGATCATGGCGCTCGACGCGTCGGGCAGCGGCTTCTGGGGCACGGCGATCCCGCTGTGGTTCTACATCCTCGCGTGCGGTTTCGCCTTCCCCGCGGTGCAGGTGCTCGCGCTCGCGCACCACGGCGCGGAGGCCGGCACGGCGGCGTCGCTGCTGGGTGCCCTGAACTTCGGCCTCGCCGGCGTCATCTCGCCGCTCATCGGCCTCATGGGCGTCGGCAGCGCCGTGCCCATGGCGTTCGTGATGCTGCTCGCGGGCATCGTGGCGATCGCGGCGCTGTGGCTGCTCGTGCGCCCGAAGACCGTGCCGCCGCTGAGCGACTGAGCGCGCGGGGCATCCGAGCCGAATCGGTCGCCGGCATCACGCGGATGCCGCGGGCCCGACGGTAGCGTGAGGGCATGAGCCTCGAACCGGTGGAGACCTCGGGAACCCGGCCGCGGGTCGCGCGTCGGGTGCCGATCGTCGCCGGCGTGGTGTCACTCGTGCTCGCGAGCCTGCTCGGCGTGCTCGCCTTGACGGCGTCGGGCGAGAATCGCTTCGCCATCGACGAGGCGTGGGCGGAGTTCGTGGTGAGCACGCGTACCCCGTTCGGGGAGTGGTTCGCCTACGCCATGAACACGCTGGGCGGCGGATTCATCGGGGTGTTCGTGGTGCCGATCGGAGCGGCGATCGTGCTGCTCGTCGTGCGGCGACCTTGGGGTGCGCTGTACTTCATCGTGGCGTCGGCCGCGAGTGCCGGGATGGTGCAGGTGTTGAAGCACCTGTTCGGGCGTGCGCGGCCAGAGGACATGATCGTCACCTCCGACTTCGGATCGTTCCCCTCGGGCCATGTCGCGAACGCGGCGACGATCGCGGTCGTCGTCGGCGTGATCGTGCCACGCACCTGGGTGTGGGTGCTCGGCGCGGTCTACACCGTGCTGATGGCGTACAGCCGCACCTACCTCGGCGCCCACTGGCTGACCGACACCGTCGGCGGGGCACTCGCCGGGGCTGGCGTCGCGCTGCTGCTCTGGGCGCTGCTGGCGCTCCCGCTCGAACGCGAACGGCTCGCCTGGCCCGCTGGGCAGGCATCGAGATGACGCCTGTTGTCGGAATGCCGAGGCGGATTCCGACAAGATGCGTCGTCTCGACGGGAGTGCGGGCGTCGAGAGGTGCTCGCGTCGAGCAGGTGGCGCTCGCGACCGCGTCGCGGGGTCAGGCGGAGTGGTCGCCGCCCGCGAGCTGATCGAGGGTGTGCTCGAGCACCTCGCCGAGCAGCCCGAGTCCGTCGCGCACCCCGCCGGCGGAGCCGGGGAGGTTCACGACGAGCGTCGACCCCGACACGCCCGCCAGGCCGCGCGAGAGCAGGGCGGTCGGCGTGGTCGCCGCGCCGCGACGACGCAGCTCCTCCATGAAGCCCGGCAACTCGCGATCGAGCAGCGGAGCCGTGGCCTCGGGCGTGCCGTCGCTCGTGGAGACCCCGGTGCCGCCCGTCGTGACGATGACGGACGGGTGGCCGGCCAGCGCCCGCTGCAGCGCGTCGGCGACGGGCAGGCCGTCGGCGACGACCTCGGGGCCGACGATGTCGAAGCCGCGCTCGGCCAGCCACCCCGTGATGACCGGGCCGGTGCCATCGACCGCGACGCCCGCCGCGGCACGCGTCGACGCGACGATGACGACGGCGGTGCGCGGCATCCGCTCGGCCGGGGTCATTCGCGCGACCAGTCGCCGCTCTTGCCGCCGGCCTTCGCGAGCACCATCACGTCGGTGACGACCGCGCGGTTGTCGACGGCCTTGATCATGTCGTAGAGGGTCAGCGCGGAGACGGTCGCGGCGGTCAGCGCCTCCATCTCGACGCCGGTGACGCCCTTCGTGGTGACCGTCGCGACGATGCGCACACGATCGCCCTCGGGTGTGATGTCGACGTCGAGCTTCGTGAGCGGCAGCGGGTGGCAGAGGGGGATGAGCGTCGACGTCTGCTTGGCGGCCATGATGCCGGCGATGCGCGCGGTGCCGATCGCCTCGCCCTTCGGCAGGCTGCCGTCGGCGATGGCGTCGACCACGTCGATCCTCGTGACGAGCACGGCCTGCGCGCTCGCCGTGCGCCGGGTCACCGCCTTGTCGGTGACGTCGACCATGTGCGCGGAGCCGTCGCCGCGCAGATGGGTCAGGCGTGGTTCAGTCATCGATCCTCCAGACGTCGACGTGGGCGCCGGCCGGCAGGTCGCCGACACCCACGGGCAGGTGCACGAGCACGGTCGCGTTCGCGTAGGCGTGCAGCAGGTGCGAGCTCGGCGCTCCGACCTCGACGTCGCCGGCGCCGTCGAGCACCCCGCGACGCACCTGGTGCTTGTCGAGCGGCGAGGTCACGTCATGCGCGAGTCGAAGTCGCGCACGCGGCCGGTCGGGGGCGAGGCCGGCGAACGCCCGCAGCACGGGGCGCAGGAACAGCTCGAACGAGACGAGTGCGCTGACGGGGTTGCCGGGGAACGCGACGACGGGCACGGGGATGTCATCGCCGGTCGCCGGGAACCGGGCGAGCCCCAGACCCTGCGGCCCGCCGGGTTGCAGCGCGACCTTCGCGAACTCCACACCGAGCGGCGCGAGCGCCTCGCGCACGACCTCGAACGCGCCGGCACTGACACCTCCGGTGGTCACCACGAGATCGACGTGCCGGGCGGATGCCGCGAGCATCGAGGTGAGCGCCGCCGTGTCGTCGGGGGAGATGGCCTCGCGCACCCTCGCGCCGCTCTCGCGGAGGGCGGCCGCCAGCATCGTCGTGTTGGCGTCGTGGATCTGGCCCGAGTCGAGCGATGCATCCGGTGCCCGCAGCTCGTGCCCCGTCGAGACCAGCAGCACCGAGACCGGCCGGCGCACCGACACCGTCGTGACCCCGGCGGCGGCCAGGGCGCCGAGCTGGGCCGGGCCGAGGCGGATGCCGGCGGGCAGGAGACGCTCGCCACGGGCCACGTCGGTGCCGACGCCGCGCACGAAGGCGCCGGCCGGGGCGGGGCGGTCGAAGGCGACGACGGCCTCTGCCGCGGCGGTGCGCCGGTCGGCGCCGAGTTCGGGGAACCGGGGCGGGTCGGCGGCCTCGATCGGGACGACGGCGTCGGCGCCGAGGGGGATCGGGGCTCCGGTCATGACCGGGGTGGCGGTGCCGGGAGCGTGGTGCGCCACGTGGTCGCCCGCGGCGGTCACGGCACCGACCGGGAGCACGACGGGCGTGCCGGGGGCAGCGCCGACGAGATCGGCGGCGATCACGGCGTACCCGTCCATCTGGGAGTTCGCGAAGGCGGGCAGGTCGATCGGGGCGACGACGTCGAGCCCGAGCACGCGCCCGAGCGCCGCAGGCCCGCGACTGCCGTCATGCCCGGCCACCGTCACCCGCTCGAATCCTGCAGGCTCGCCGAGCGAGGCCCGGATCGGCGCGAGGAGTTCACGCACCGCGTGCTGGTGTTCGGCGAAGGTCCGCATCATGTGCCTCGGATCAGCCGCCCGCGAAGGGCGGCAGGATGTCGACCTGCGCGGCGACCGGGTGGTCGGCATCGCGTCGCACCGTGCCGTCGACGAGGAACGAGCCCGAGGCGAGCACCTTGGCCATCGCCGAGCCGTGGCGTTCGACGAGCAGTGCGCCGAGCGAGCCGAGCGTGGCGGGGTCGCTCACGTCGAGCCGTTCCTCGTCGCGACCGGCCGCCTCGGCGGCGGCGGCGAAGTACCGCACGGTCACGATCGTCATGCCCCGATGCTACCGGCAGCGGTGCCATGGCAGTCGGGCTGCTGCGCGCAGACCTCGGAGCCGGGACCGAGGTCTGCTGCGCTGCCGGCCACCGCGATCGGGCAGGGGTCGCGAGGCCTCGGCCGTGCATCGAGGCGCTGCGTACAATGGCGGGCATGCACCCGCTCGTCGAGCCCGGCCCGCCGCTCGCGGCCGAGCGCGTCGCGCGATTCAGCCGGCAGCTCATGCTCCCGGGCTTCGGCGAACTCGCCCAGCGGCGGCTCGCGGCGGCTCGCGTGCTCGTCGTGGGCGCCGGGGGACTCGGCAGCGCCGTGGTGCCCTCACTCGCCGGCGCGGGCGTCGGCACGATCGGCATCGTCGACGACGACGTCGTCGAACTCTCGAACCTGCATCGGCAGACGAGCCACGGCGTCGCCGACCTCGGCCGTGCGAAGGTCGACTCGCTCGCCGAGACGGTCGCCGCGATCGACCCCGAGTGCCGGGTCGTCCGCCACCGCCGCCGACTGACCGCCGCCGACATCCGCGACGTGCTCGCCGGCTACGACCTCGTCGTCGACGGCAGCGACAACTTCCCGACGCGCTACCTCGTCAACGACGCCGCATCGCTCGCGGGGGTGCCGCTCGTCTGGGGTGCGATCCTGCGCTTCCACGGCCAGGTCGGCACCGCGTGGCACGCGCACGGGCCGGGCTACCGTGACCTGTTCCCGGTGCCGCCCTCGCCCGACGAGGTGCTCTCGTGCGAGGCCGGCGGGGTGCTGCCGAGTCTCTGCACCACGGTCGGCGGGCTGATGGCGACCGAGGTCGTGAAGCTCATCACGGGCGTCGGCGAGCCGCTCATCGGCCGGGTCACCACCGTCGACGCACTCTCGGGGCGGTCGCGCGAGATCGCGTACTCGGCGATCGCCGACGCCCCCGAGATCACGGACCTCATCGACTACGAGGCGTTCTGCGGCCTGCGAACGGCCCAGCAGGCGACGGATGACGCGGCGCCCGCGCCCGCGCCGGCGGTGCCGGCCGTGACGGCGGCGGGCCTGCTCGAACGCCTTCGCGACGGCGCCGCGTTCACCCTGCTCGACGTGCGCGAACCTGAGGAGGCCGAGCGCGGGCGCATCCGCGACAGCGTGCTCGTGCCGCTCGCCGCCCTCGCCGGGGGCGCGGGTCCGACGCCGGGATCGGGTCCGGTCGTCGTCTACTGCGAGCACGACCTGCGTTCCCGGCGCGCAGCCCGGCTCCTCCGCGACCGCGGCGTCACCGAGGTGGAGTACCTCGCGGGCGGCATCGCGGGCTTCGCCGCCGTCGCCGGCGAACTCGTGCAGCGATGAGCCCGGAGATGAGCCCGGAGCACGAGGCATCCGTCGACCCTGAATCCGACCGCGTGAGGAACCCTGCCCGCATGAACGAACCCCTGGCCCTCGTCACGGCCGAGCCGATCGACGAGTCCGCCGTGCGCGCGGCGGTCGAAGCCGACGCGAGCGGTGCCCTCGTCGTGTTCCTCGGCATCGTGCGCGATCACGACGGCGGGCGTGGCGTGCTCGCCCTCGACTATCGCGCGCATCCCGAGGCGGAGCGGTTCCTGGCCGACTGCGTGCGCCAGGTCGCCGCGGAGACCGGCATCGCCGTGGCGGCCGTGCACCGGGTGGGGGAGCTCCGCATCGGCGACGTGGCGCTCTGCGCTGCGGCATCCGCTGCGCATCGTGCCGAGGCGTTCGACGCGTGCGAACGCCTCGTCGAACTCGTCAAGCAGCAGGTGCCGATCTGGAAGCGGCAGCACTTCGTCGACGGCGTCTCGGAGTGGGTCGGGCTCTGAGGCAGTGCCCGCGAACCGGTGAACCGCGGCCGGTCAGCCGCCGATGTAGGACATCTCGATCTTCGGCCGCGCGTCGCGCAGCTCGGGTGTGAGGCGGGCCCGGACCTCGGAATAGCGATCGTCGCGCGCACCCCAGATCGCAGCCATCGCGGCGGCGAGCCCCTCGTCGTCGACGCCGCCGCGCAGGAGCGCGCGCAGGTCGTGGCCCTCGGAGGCGAACAGACAGGTGAAGAGCCGGCCGTCGGTCGAGATGCGGGCGCGGTTGCAGGTGCCGCAGAAGGCCTTCGTGACGCTCGAGATCACGCCGATCTCGCCGCCGCCGTCGCGGTAGCGCCAGCGGGCCGCCGTCTCGCCGGGCACGAGGGCCCCCACTGGCTCGAGCGGCAGTTCGCGGCCGATGCGCTCGACGACCTCGGCCGAGGGCACGACCTCGTCGAGGCTCCAGCCGTTCGAGGTGCCGACGTCCATGTACTCGATGAATCGCAGGCTGAACGGGGTGCCGTGGAAGTGGCGGGCCATCGGCAGCACCTCGTGGTCGTTCACGCCGCGCTTGACGACCATGTTGACCTTGATCGGGCCGAGGCCTGCTGCGCGGGCGGCCTCCATGCCGTCGAGCACCCTGGCGATCGGGAAGCCGACGTCGTTCATCGCGCGGAACACGTCGTCGTCGAGGGAGTCGAGCGAGACGGTGACGCGGGTGAGACCGGCGGCCTTCAACGCGTCGGCCTTCACCGCGAGCGCGGCGCCGTTGGTGGTGAGCGCGATCTCGAGCGGGCGGCCGTCGGGTGTACGGAGTTCGGCGAGACGTGCGATGAGCTCCTCGATGCCGCGTCGGAGCAGCGGCTCGCCGCCCGTGAGCCGGAGCTTTTCGACCCCGTGCGCCGCGGCGACGCGAGCCAGGCGGGTGATCTCGTCGAAGTCGAGCATCTCTTCACGCTCGAGGAAGGCGTAGTCGCGCCCGAACACCGTCTTCGGCATGCAGTACACGCAGCGGAAGTTGCAGCGATCGGTGACCGAGATGCGGAGGTCGCGGAGCGGCCGGTCGAGGCGATCGGCGAGCCGACCCGTCGCGGGCAGGCGCCGCGCCCCGATGCCCGAACCGCCGTTGGAACGGGGCGGATCGACCGATGATCTCGACGTCACGGGAGCACCCCCTGTTCGTGGCGTCTACCGTAACACCGAGGCGGGCAGCGCCCGCACCGACACCTCCGCTGCAGGAATCGTGAAGTCGAGCCGCGCGCCCGTCGTGAGGTCGAGTGAGACCGCCGCGGCCGACGGCACGTCCACGACGAGATCGGGCAGTTCGGCGATGCCGATGCGTACACCTCCGGGCACGGGGCGCAACTGGGCGACGGTGCCGGTCCAGCGATTGACGGCGGATGCCGCGGGCGCGCGATGGTCCGCGGGCGCCGCGTGCACCGCGCCGGGGCTGAAGACGGCGGATGCCGCGGAGCCGACCGGCGGGTCCGTGTCGCCGGTGCCGGTGCCTGGGGCGGAGCCCCGGAGACGGAAGAGCGGAACGCCCTGGCCGTGGGCCGAGGGAGTCGCCGGAACCACGACGCAGCCCTCGTCGTCGACGGAGCCGACGACGAGGTTCACCCCCGCGAGCGCGGCGGCGAACGGCGTCGTCGGATGCCCCAGCACCTCCGAGGTCGCCCCGTCGGCCGCGATGCGGCCCTCCTGGAGCACGACCGACCGTCGGGCGAGCACGATCGCATCGAGCGGGTCGTGGGTGACGAGCACGACCGGAATGCGAGCGGAGCCGGGAACGCCGGAGATCAGCTCGCGCATCTCGGCGGCGGCCTGCACGTCGAGCGCGGCGAACGGCTCGTCGAGCAGCAGCACCTCGGGTTCCGCGGCGAGCGTGCGCGCAAGAGCCACTCGCTGCTGCTGACCGCCCGAGAGCTGCCGCGGCCGCCGCAGGGCGAGTTCGGCGAGGCCGAACTGCTCGAGCCGTGCTCGCGCCGCCGCCCGCGCGGCATGGGTGCGCGCGCCGCGTGCTCGCGCCGCGAACGCGACGTTCTCGAGCACGCTCAGGTGCGGGAACAGCAGCGGTTGCTGCCCGAGCAGGCCGACTCGGCGCTGTTCGGGGGCGACGTCGTGCTGCGCCGAGCGGGGCCCGGCCCCGCGCCGCGTGAGTTCGCGTCCGCCGACGTGCACGCTGCCCGAGTCGGGCAGCACCGTGCCGGCGATCGCGTGGAGAAGTGTCGACTTGCCCGCGCCGTTCGGTCCGAGCACGGCGAGGATCTCACCCGGTGCCACCTCGATGCGGGCGCGCAGCTCGAACGCGCCGATCGATGCCGCGACATCGGCGACGAGGCCCGCGGACGTCGCGGAGACGGCGCCGCCCGCGCTGCCCCCGCCGCTCGCTCCACCGCTCATCGCGCGGTGTCCTCGCGCCAGCCGCGCATGACGAGCAGCACCGCGACCGCCACCACGATGAGCATGAGGGAGAGCGCGATCGCCGTGTCTTCGCTGACGCCCGCCCCGTTGAACGCCGTGTAGATCGCGAGCGGCATCGTGCGCGTCGTGCCGGCCGCGTTGCCGGCGAACAGCGCGGTCGCGCCGAACTCGCCGAGCGCTCGGGCGAAGCAGAGCACGGTGCCCGCGAGGAGCCCCGGGCCGATGAGCGGCAGGGTGATGCGGCGGAAGACGGTGAAGCGTCGGGCTCCGAGTCCCGCGGCGACGGACTCGAAGCCCGTGCCTGCGGTGCGCAGGGCGCCTTCGACCGAGATGACGAGGAACGGCAGCGCCACGAACGTCTGCGCGATCACGACCGCGGTCGTGGTGAACGGCACCCGCAGTCCGAATGCCTCGAGCGCGCCGCCGAACAGGCCGGTCCGGCCGAGCAGGGCGAGCAGGGCGATGCCGCCCACGAGCGGCGGCAGCACGAGCGGCAGCGTCGAGAGGGTGCGCAGCACCGCCGCGACCGGCCGGGAGCTGCGGGCGACGACGAACGCCAGCGGCACGCCGAGCACGACGCAGACCGCCGTCGCGATCGTCGCGGTGACGAGTGACAGGCCGAGGGCGTCGAGTGCGGCCGGCGAGGTCACCGCGGCGGGCACGCTCGCCCAGTCGAGCCGGAGGAGCAGGGCGGCGAGCGGCAGCACGAGCACCGCGACGGCGAGGCCCGCCGGCACGAGGATCCATGGCGGCAGGGACGCACGACGTGCGGCAGGGCCCGGCGCGCGAGCGACATCGCCGGCCGGGCCGGCGACGTTGCCGCGCCCGACCGGCTCCCTGCGGGCGAGGTCGGTCACGGCGGACCGAATCCGAAGGAGGCCAGCACCTCGGCGCCCTCCGCGGAGCGCACGAACCGGACGAACTCGCGTGCTGCCGACGGATTCGCGCCGTCGGCGAGCGCGGCGACCGGGTAGGTGTTGGTCGCGGCATCCGCACCGTCGATCCCGATGCCCTCGACCGCGCCGTCGGCGGCCTGCACGTCGGTCACGTAGACGAGGCCGGCATCGGCCTCACCCGAGCGGACCTTCGTGAGCACGGCGCTGACGTTCTGCTCCTCGCTGACGGGCGTCACGTCGACCCCGGCGCGATCGAACAGCGTCTGCGCTGCATGGCCGCACGGCACCTCCGGGGCGCAGAGCACGACGAGCGGGTGAGCGGATGCCGCCGCACCGAGGTCGTCGAGCGCGTCGATGCCGAACGGGTTGCCCGGTTGCACCGCGATCTCGAGCACGTTCGAGGCGAAGGTCTCGGGCTCTCCGTCGATGAGGCCGGCGTCGGCGACGGTCGCCATGGTGCGGTCGTCGGCCGAGGCGAAGACATCGGCGGCGGCGCCCTCGACGAGCTGGGTCGCGAGAGTCGACGATCCGTCGTAGGTGATCGGAGCGACGTCGAGACCCGGGTGCCGCGCTTCGAAGCGGGCGGCGAGTTCGTCGAACGCGCCGCTGAGGGAGGCGGCGGCGAAGATCGTGAGCCCGCCCCGAAGCTCCGAGGTCGTCGCGTCCGACGACCCGGTCGGATCGGCGGAGGGCGCGGTGCCCCCGCCGGCGCAACCGCCGAACGCGACGGCGAGGATCGCGGCCGACGCCGCGACGAGCACACGACGGGTCCGGGTCATCCGCGGAGGTCCGTCTCGGTCTCGACGACGACCATCGTCGCCTTGACGACCGCGACCCCTCTCGAGCCGACCTCGAGACGCAGCTCCCGTGCGGCCTCGGCCGACATGAGGGAGACGACCCGGTGCGGCCCGCACTGCAGCTCCACCTGGGCCATGAGGCCGTCGATCTCGACGCGGGTGACGAGACCGACGAACCGGTTGCGCGCGCTGCGGAGAACGCCGCTGCGATCTTCGGAGCCCGCAGCGATCTCGACGGCCCGGGCCGCGAGCTCGGCGCCGGGCACGACCTGGCGGCCCGCGGCATCCTTCTCGGCATGCAACAGGCCCTCGTGCACCCATCGGCGGATGGTGTCGTCACTCACTCCGACGAGCGAGGCCGCTTCGCTGATCCGATACTGCGTCATGAAATGGACAATACTTCCGCAGATGCGGAATGACAACGAGGTTCTGGCCGCAGAGGTGCTCGCGGAGGCGAGCAGGCCCGTGGATCCCGGAGATCCCGGCTGTTAGCCTCGAACCGCTCACGCGAGACAGCGAGGACTGCGCATGGACCGGTCGAACCACCCCCTGCCGGACCCGACCGGCTCCGAGACGGAGCGGATCGTGGCCGGCTACCTCGAGCGCGCCGTCGACCTCGCCACCGAGAACGTCCGCAGGAACGGCGGACCGTTCGGTGCCATCGTGGTCTCGGCCGACGGGCGGCTCTTCGAGGGCGTCAACCGGGTGACCGCGAACCTCGACCCCACCGCGCACGCCGAGGTCACGGCGATCCGGGCGGCGTGCCAGGGTCTCGGCACGTTCGACCTCAGCGGCGCCACGCTCTACTCGAGCTGCGAGCCGTGCCCGATGTGCCTCGCCTCTTCGCTGTGGGCACGCATCGACCGCGTCTACTTCGCCGCGGATCGCCATGACGCCGCGGAGGCCGGTTTCGACGATGCGGTCTTCTACCGCTACTTCGAAGACGGCGCCGAAGCGCGCACCGTGATGCCGGTCGCGAACCTCGATCTCGGTGATGCGCGGCGCATCGCTCCGTTCACCGAGTGGGGCCGCACCACCTCCCGCATCGACTACTGACGGCTGCCGGTGCGGCGGCGCGGCGGCGCGGCATCCGTCGTGGCCGCCCGGTCGGGTTGCTCGATGAGATGGAGGATGCGCGCGGCGACGCTCACCGCGATCGTGGCGGGCGCCTTTCCGGCGACCTCGGGGATGCCGATGGGCGTCTCCACCCGGTCGAGCGCCGCCTCGTCGTGATCGAGCTCGAGGAGCTGCGTGCGGAACCGGGCCCATTTCGAACGCGAACCGATGAGTCCGATCGAGCCGAGATCGGGACGACGCAGGGCCGTGTCGGTGATCGCGAGGTCTTCGACGTGGTCGTGCGTCATGATCAGCACGTGCGACCCCGGCGGCAGCAGCGACAACGCGGCCTCGGGCACGGGCTCGTGATGCAGGTGCACGGTGGCGACGGCATCGCCGAGGAGGCCCGTGGCGCCCGGCACTCCCAGCCGTGCCGGCGCGAGCATCTCGGCCCGGGAGTCGACGAGATGGAGCTCGAGCTCCTGACGGGCGAGGATGCGGGCGAGTTCGAGCCCGACGTGGCCGACGCCGAACACGGCGACGGATGGCACGACCCGCACGGGTTCCAGCAGCATGGTGACCTCTCCTCCGCAGCATTGGACGCCGTAGTCGGTCGTCGCCCGGTCGCTGAGCGTCAGCGTGAGCAGCTCCGGCTCCGCGGCGGCCGAGGCGAGCATCGCACGCGCACGGTCGGTTGCGGTCTGCTCCAGGTTGCCGCCGCCGACCGTGCCGAACACCGACTCGGTCGAGACGACCATCTTCGCCCCGCCGTTGCGTGGTGCGTGACCGCGCACCACGGCCATCGTGACGACCACGGCGGGGGTCCGTGCGTCGCGGAGTCGCTGCAGGGCCTCGAGCCAGTCCATGTCGCCGGACCTCGACTAGCCCTCGGTGGCCGCTGCGGGAACGAGCCCGGCGGTGTGGTCTGGCTTCTGCCGGGCAGCGCCGTCGACGGTGGCCGCCGCGCGCGCCGCCTCGATCGCCCAGAACACGGTCTCGGGCGTCGCCGGTGAGCCGAGTACCACGCTCCGGCCGACCGGGCCGAACGCGCCGACCGCCGCGCGGATCGCCTCACGGGCACTGAAGGCGAGCATCAACGGCGGTTCGCCGACGGCCTTCGAACCGTAGACCGCACCGTCTTCGCGGGCGTTCTCGAAGAGGCGCACGTGGAACTCCTCGGGCATCTCCGAGAAGCTCGGCAGCTTGTAGGTGCTCGCCGACTGGGTCAGCAGCCTGCCTCGGTGCGGGCCGTCGGATTCATCCCAGCGCAGCTCCTCGAGCGTGAGCCAGCCGACCCCCTGCACGTACCCGCCCTCGATCTGGCCGACGTCGAGCATCGGCGAGAGCGAGTCGCCGACGTCGTGCACGATGTCGACGCGGCGCACCCGCGGCGCCCCGGTGAAGCCGTCGACCTCGACCTCGGTGACGGCGGCGCCGTAGGCGAAGTACTTGAACGGCGAGCCCTGCATCTGATCGGGATTCCAGTGCAACCCCTCGGTGCGGTAGAAGCCGGCCGCCCAGAGCTGCACACGCTGCAGGTACGCGGCCTCCGCGACCTCCGCGAAGCTGAGGCGTTCGTCGAACCGGCCGAGCGCGGTGACGAACCCGCCCTCGAATCGCACATCGCGTTCGTCGGCGCCGAGGAGCCGGCCCGCGACGGTGGCCATGCGGTCGCGGATCTGCTCGCAGGCGTTCTTCACGGCGCCGCCGTTGAGGTCGGCGCTCGAGGAGGCGGCGGTCGCCGAGGTGTTCGGCACCTTGTCGGTGCGGGTCGGGGCGAGCCGCACCTGCTCGAGACGCAGGCCCAGCGCCGTCGCAGCGACCTGCAGCATCTTCGTGTGCAGGCCCTGCCCCATCTCGGTGCCGCCGTGGTTGATGAGCACCGAGCCGTCCTTGTAGACGTGCACGAGCGCCCCTGCTTGGTTGAACGCCGAGAAGTTGAACGAGATGCCGAACTTCACCGGAGTGACCGCGATCCCTCGCTTGGCGTCGGCGTTCGCCGCGTTGAACCCGGCGACCTCGCCACGGCGCCGCTCGAAGTCGCTCTCGTCGAGGAGCTGGGCCCAGATCGTCGGGAGCCGCTCGGCGTCCTTCACGAGCTGTCCGTACGGAGTGCGCTGGCCCGGCCGATAGAAGTTCTTCCGTCGGAGTTCGGCAGGATCGATGCCGAGCACCGGCGCGGCGCGGCCGAGGACGTCTTCGATGAGGAACATGCCCTGCGGCCCGCCGAAGCCACGGAACGCGGTCTGCGAGGTCTTGTTCGTCTTCGCGATGCGGCCGTGCACGTGCACGTTCGGGATCCAGTAGGCGTTGTCGATGTGGCAGAGCGCCCGGCCGAGCACGGGCTCCGAGAGGTCGAGGCTCCATCCGCCGTCGGCGGTGAGGGTGGCCTCGAGCGCCTGGATCAGGCCGTCGTCGGAGAACCCCGCCTTCCACGTGAGGTGGAACGGGTGGCGCTTGCCGGTCATCGTGATGTCCTGCGTGCGATTCAGGCGCAGGCGCACCGGTCGCCCGGTGAGCTTCGCGCCGAGCGCGGCCACGGCCGCGAGCCCGTGGGGCTGCATCTCCTTTCCGCCGAACCCCCCGCCCATGCGCAGGCATTGCACGGTGACCCGGTTCGACGGCACGTCGAGCACGTGGGCGACGATCTCCTGCGTCTCCGACGGGTGCTGCGTCGAGCACTGCACGAAGTACTGCCCCTCGGAGTCGAGGATCGCGAGCGAGGCCTGCGTCTCGATGGAGAAGTGCTCCTGCCCGCCGACCTCGCAGACGCCCTCGAAGACGTGGGCGGAGCCGGCCATCGCCGCCGATGCGTCGCCGCGGGCGACGGTGCGGGCGCTGCCCTGATACGACTCGGCGGCGATCGCCTCGACCACCGTGATGATCGACGGCAGGCGTTCGTACGAGACGCGCACGGCCTCGGCGCCGAGGCGCGCCGCCTCGGCCGTCTCGCCGAGCACCCAGACGAGGGCGTGGCCGGTGTACATCGCCTCGTCGGGGAAGAGCGGCTCGTCGTGCTTGACACCGGCGTCGTTGAGGCCTGGCACGTCGGCGGCCGTGAGCACGCGGACGACGCCGGCCACTTCGTAGGCGGGGGAGACGTCGACGCGCACGCGGGCGTGCGCCTCGGTGGACTGCACCGGCCAGGCGGTGAGCACGCCGGCCGTCTGCGCGGCGAGGTCGTCGGTGTACATCGCGGCGCCCGTCACATGCAGTGCCGCGCTCTCGTGCACGGCGCGGCGGCCGACCACGGGATCGGCCGGGCGGTCGGCGAGCGCGCTCACGCCGGCACCTCCCTCGACTCGGCGGGGGCGGTGCGGTAGAGCTTCACGAGCCCCATGCCGAGCATGAGCGAGCGGTACTCGCTCGAGGCCCGGTGATCGGAGATCGGGGTGCCCTCGGCCGCCAGCACCTTCGACGCGTCGCGCACGGTCTCGAGGTTCCACGGCCGGCCGACGAGCGCCGCCTCGGTGGCGAGTGCACGCAGCGGGGTGGCGGCCACGCCGCCGAGGCCGATGCGTGCCGAGATGACGACCCCGTCGTCGACGTCGAGCGCGAAGCCGAGGGCGACGCTCGAGATGTCGTCGAAGCGGCGCTTCGCGATCTTGTGGAACGCCGAGATGCCCGCGAGCGGCAGCGGGACGCGCACCGCGCGGATGATCTCGTCGGGTCGGCGCAGCGTCTGGCGGTAGCCGGTGAAGTAGTCGGCGAGCTCGACCTCGCGCTCCCCGGTGCTCGAGGCGAGCACGAGCCGTGCGCCGAGCGCGAGGAGCGCGGGAGGAGTGTCGCCGATGGGCGACCCCGTGCCGAGGTTGCCGCCGAACGTCGCACGGTTGCGGATGAGGCGGGACGCGAACTGCGGCACGAGCTGCGCGATGAGCGGAACGCGCCCGCCGAGCCGGCGTTCGACCTCGGACAGGGTCAACGCCGCGCCGATCTCGACCACGTCGTCGTCGACGGCGAGGGTGCGCAGCTCGTCGAGCTGGTCGATCGCGATGACGAGCTGCGGGCGCAGGCCCCGCAGGTTCACCTCGACACCGACATCCGTCGATCCGGCGACGAGGAGCGCTTCGGGTGCGTCGCCGAGCACGCCGAGCGCCTCGACGAGCGTCGCCGGGCGGATGAATCGTGCACCGCCGGTGCGGAGGTCCGTCGGCACGGCGACGGGAGCGGGCCGGGTCCGGCGCGCAGCCAACTCGTCATCGGCCGGCGGCGAGCCGAGCGAATACGCGGCGTCGCGGATGGGACGATAGCCGGTGCACCGACAGAGGTTGCCGCTCAGCGCGTGCAGGTCGAACCCGTTGGGGCCGTGCTCCGGCAGCGGCGTGCCGGCAGCGGCGGGCGCGCGATCGGAGCGGTAGTACTCGCCGGCCATGCTGCACACGAACCCGGGCGTGCAGTACCCGCACTGCGATCCGCCGGCCTCGGCGAGCGTCTCCTGCACCGGGTGCAGCGCGTCGGGGGAGCCGAGGCCCTCTGCGGTGACGATCTCCTGCCCGTTCAGGGCGGCGACGGGCACGAGGCAGGCGTTGACGGCCGTCCATGCGGTGCCGCCCCGCTCGTCGGGGGTCGCGAGCAGCATCGCGCAGGCGCCGCATTCGCCCTCGGCGCACCCCTCCTTGCCGCCCGACAGGCCGGCCTCGCGCAGCCAGTCGAGCGCGCTCGTGTGCGCAGCGACGGCGAGCAGCGGTTGTCGCCGACCGTTGACGGTCACGGCGATGTCATCCATGGTCGACCACCTCCACGGCGCTGCGCTGCGCCGATCACCGGGTCGCACCCAGCGGCTCGGTGGTCAGAGTCTACGCGTCGACCCCGGCGGATCCGGGGCTTCCGTGCCGTCTCATCACGTGGACATTGCGGCCGAGACGTCGACCCGGCGAAGATGAGCCATGGCCCACGTCCGCAGCGCCCGCGCTGCACCGGCACCTCGCACCGCGCTCAGCGCGGCCGACCTGGCCGCGGTCGAGCGCCGCCTCGCGGCGACCGACGCGCTGCTCGCGAGCGCCTACCCGGGCGACGACGGCTCGCGCCAGCCGGTGCACACCGTCTACGTCCCAGCCGACCGCTACGACGCGGGCCTGCCCGCCGACTGGGGGGTCGCCGCGCTCGCCGCAGCCGAGGCCGCGGGCGGCCTCGAGTCGCTCGCCGTTCGCGTCGGTCTCGAGCCGGCGCTCGTCGACCACGTCGTGCCGGCAGTGCGCGACAAGCTCGAGCGGGAGCCCATCGAAGACCTCCGTCTCGACTTCGAAGACGGGTACGGCGACCGAGGCGACGAGCAGGAGGACTCCGACACCCGGCGCCTGGCCGAACGCGTCGCCGCGGCCGTCGCGGCAGGCCTCGCGCCGCCGTTCATCGGCGTGCGGATCAAGAGCTTCGAGGCGTCGACGCGGGCGCGCGGCATCCGCACCCTCGATCTCTTCGTGAGCACGCTCGTCGCGCGCGGCGACCTGCCGGGCGGGCTCGAGATCACGCTGCCGAAGGTCTCGACCGTCGCGCAGGTCGAGGCGATGGCCGAGATCACGGCGGCCCTCGAGCGCGCGCACGGGCTGCCCGACGGCCGGCTGCGCTTCGAGGTGCAGGTCGAGACGCCGCAACTGGTGCTCGGCCCCGACGGCGTCTCGCCGCTCGCGCAGCTGCCCGCCGCCGCACCCGGCCGCATCAGCGGGCTGCACTACGGCACCTACGACTACAGCGCGGCGCTGCAGATCTCGGCAGCGAACCAGTCGATGGAGCACCCGGTCGCCGACCACGCGAAGGCGGTCATGCAGCTCGCGGTGGCGGGCACCGGCATCCGGCTCTCCGACGGGTCGACGAACATCCTGCCGATCGGCGACCGGGCCGAGGAGGCGTGGAGGCTCCACGCCCGGCTGGTGCGCCGGTCGCTCGATCGTGGCTTCCCGCAGGGCTGGGACCTGCACGCGCACCAGCTGCCGACCCGGTTCATCGCCACCTACGGGTTCTATCGCGAGGGGTACGCCGCAGCATCCGCTCGCCTCCGCGACTACCTCGCGCACGAGTCCGGCGCCGTGCTCGACGAACCGGCGACGGCACGCGCGCTCGCCGGGTTCGTGCTGCGCGGCGTCGACTGCGGCGCGATCGCCGAAGCCGAGATCGCCGCCGACCTCGGCCTCGATCGGGCCGCCCTCACGAGGCTCGCCCACCCGAAGCTCGCCCCGCCCGCGAACGGCTGAGCGGATGCCCCGGCGCCGCGCCAACGACAAGGAAGCCGCATGAACTACTTCACCCCGCAGGGCGGACTGCCCGCCCAGACCGAACTGCTCACCGACCGCGCGATCGTGACGGAGGCGTACACCGTCATCCCGAAGGGGGTGCTGCGCGACATCGTGACGAGCAATCTGCCGGGCTTCACCGCGACCAGGTCGTGGATCCTCGCCCGGCCGATCGCCGGCTTCGCGACGACCTTCTCGCAGCTGATCGTCGAGATCGCGCCGGGCGGCGGGGCCGAACGGCCCGAGCAGGAGGCCGGCGTCGAAGGCGTCGTCTTCGTCACGAGCGGTGAACTCTCCCTCGTGCTCGAGGGCGAGCCGCACGTGCTGCAGGCCGGCGGCTACGCCTACCTCGCTGCGGGCACCGCCTGGTCGATCGCGAACGCCGGCGTCGGGGCGACGAGCTTCCACTGGATCCGGAAGGCCTACGAGCGGGTCGACGGCATCCCCGCGCCGGCCTCGTTCGTCACCCGCGATCAGGACGTCGAGCCGCGCGAGATGCCGGGCACGAACGGGGCGTGGGCGACGACCCGCTTCGTCGACCCCGACGACCTCGCGCACGACATGCACGTCAACATCGTGACCTTCCAGCCGGGTGGCACGCTGCCGTTCGCGGAGACCCACGTCATGGAGCACGGGCTCTTCGTGCTCGAGGGCAAGGGCGTCTACCGTCTCAACGACGACTGGGTCGAGGTGGAGGCCGGCGACTTCATGTGGCTTCGGGCGTTCTGCCCGCAGGCCTGCTACGCGGGCGGGCCCGGCCCGTTCCGCTACCTGCTCTACAAAGACGTGAACCGGCAGATCCGGCTCTCATGAGTCGCGCGTCCGAGTCGCCCGAGGCGTTCGACCTCGTGATCCGGGGCGAGCGCGTGCTGCTCGGCGACGCGTTCGCGCCGGCGGAGGTCGCGGTGCGCGGCGGCGTCATCGCGCGCATCGCGCCGCTCGGCAGCATGCTCGGCGCAGCGCACATCGCGCAGCTCGCCGCCGACGAGGTGCTGATCCCCGGCCTCGTCGACACGCACGTGCACGTCGACGAGCCCGGTCGCACCGAGTGGGAGGGCTTCGCCTCGGCGACCCGTGCCGCGGCCGCCGGCGGAGTGACGACGATCGTCGACATGCCGCTCAACAGCATCCCGCCCACCACCTCGCTCGCCGCCCTCGAGACGAAACGACGGGCCGCCGAGGGGCGGGTGTTCGTCGACGTCGGCTTCTGGGGCGGCGTCGTGCCGGGCAACCTCGCCGAACTCGGGCCGCTCGTGAACGCGGGGGTCTTCGGGTTCAAGTGCTTCCTGGCGGACTCCGGCGTCGAGGAGTTCGCCGCGGTGACGGCCGACGAGATGCAGGCCGCGATGGCCGTGCTCGCGGCGACGGACTCGCTGCTCCTGGTGCACGCGGAGGACGCACGGCTGATCGAGGCGGCGCCGCATCCGCACAGCACCGGCTACGCCGACTTCCTCGCCTCCCGCCCGCGGGAGGCCGAGGACTCGGCGATCGCCGCCGTCATCGGCGCCGCAGCCCGCACCGGAGTGCGCGCGCACGTGGTGCACCTGAGTTCGGCGGACTCGCTCGGTCGCATCGCGGAGGCCAGGCGCGCCGGGGTGCGGCTCTCGGTCGAGACGTGCCCGCACTACCTCACGCTCGCCGCCGAAGCGGTGCCCGCGGGCGCCACGGTCTTCAAATGCTGCCCGCCGATCCGCGAGGGCGCGAATCGCGACGCCCTCTGGCGCGGGCTCGAAACGGGCGTGATCGACTTCGTCGTCTCCGATCACTCACCGGCGCCGGCGACGGTGAAGGATGCCGGCCACGGGGACTTCGCCGAGGCATGGGGCGGCATCGCCTCGCTCCAGCTCGGGCTGCCCCTGGTCTGGACCGGCGCGCGCGGGCGCGGCATCCCGCTCGAGCGGGTCGTGGAATGGATGTCGGGGGCACCCGCCCGGCGAGCGGGGCTCACCGACAAGGGCCGCATCGTCGAGGGCATGGCGGCGGACCTCGCCGTCTTCGCACCGGACGAGACGTTCACGGTGGATGCCGCGGCGCTCGAGCACCGCCACCCCGTGTGCCCGTACGACGGGATCGGGCTCGTCGGAGTGGTCCGGTCGACCGTGCTCGCGGGGCATCCGATCGACCGTGACGTCCCGCGCGGTCGCCTGCTGCGCTGGGAGCGGGCGAGATGATGAGGCTCGACACGTTCAACGGCCTCGGCCGCGGGTCCGCGATCGACGCGCTCCGCCCCTGCCTCGACGTCACGCGCTGGGTCGAGGCACTCGCCGACGGCCGCCCGTACGACTCGGTCGACGCGCTCGTGGCAGCGGCGGGCGTCGTCGCATCGCCGTTCACCGCCGGGGAGGTCGAGGGCGCGCTCGCGCACCATCCGCCGATCGGCCGGCGACCCGGCGGCGACACCGCCGAGGCGAGGATGTCGCGGGGCGAGCAGGCCGGCGTCGACGCGAGCGATGCCGCCGTCGGTGCGGCGCTGGCAGCGGGCAACCTCGCCTACGAGGAGAAGTTCGGGCGCGTCTTCCTGATCCGCGCCGCCGGCAGGTCGGCGAGCGAGATACTCGACGTACTCGGCGAGCGCCTCGCGCACTCGGCGGCGGAGGAGGACGTGGTCGTCGCCGACGAGTTGCGTCAGATCGCCGTGCTCCGATTGAAGGGACTCGTGACGCCATGACCATCTCCCAGATCACGACGCATGTGCTCGATGCGACCGTCGGCCGCCCCGCCGAGGGGGTTCCGGTCGAGCTGGCCGTGCGCGAGGCATCCGGTTGGGTACTCGTCGGCACCGGCGCCACCGACGCCGACGGCCGCGCGACGGGGCTCGGGCCGGCATCGGTGGCCCCGGGGGAGTACCGCCTGCGATTCGACACCGGTGCCTTCTTCGCCGGGCGGGGCGCCGAGACGTTCTATCCCGAGGTGGTGGTGCACTTCGAGGTCGCCGAAGCGGGTCGGCACGTCCACGTGCCGCTGCTGCTCAGCCCGTTCGCCTATTCGACCTACCGGGGGAGCTAGGAACATGGAAGGAGACGGCATGACCGACCGCAGGATCGTGCTCGGACCGAACCAGTACGGCAAGGCCGAGGTTCGCGTCGTGAAGGTCACCCGCGACACCGACCGCCACGAGATCGACGACCTCAGCGTCACCTCGCAGCTGCGCGGCGACTTCGCCGGGGCGCACACGTCGGGCGACAACGCCCACGTCATCCCGACCGACACGCAGAAGAACACGATCTTCGCGTTCGCGCGCGACGGCGTGGGCCCGCCCGAGGCCTTCCTGCTGCGTCTGGCCGAGCACTTCACCTCCTCGTTCGACTGGGTGAGCGGCGGCCGGTGGGAGGCCGAGCGCTTCGCGTGGCGGCGCATCGAGGTGGGCGGAGCCCCGCACGACCACTCCTTCGTGCGTTCGGGCGAGGAGACGCGCACTGCCCTCGTGGTCGCCGACGGCGACGATCGGCACGTGCTCGGCGGGCTGAAGGGGCTCACGGTGCTGAAGACGACGCAGTCGGGCTTCGAGGGCTTTCCGAGCGACCGGTACACGACCCTGCAGGAGACGGACGACCGGATCCTCGCCACGGAGGTCGCGGCGCGCTGGCGCTACGTCGGCGCCGACGTCGACTACGACGCCGTCTACGACAGCGTGCGCGCACTGCTGCTCGAGGCGTTCGCCGCGAGGTACTCGGCCGCCCTGCAGGCGACGTTGTTCGAGATGGGCTCCAGCGTGCTCGAGGTGCATCCCGAGATCGTCGAGATCCGGTTCTCGATGCCGAACAAGCACCACTTCGTCGTCGACCTCAGCGCCTTCGGGCTCGACAACCCCAACGAGGTGTTCTACGCCGCCGACCGGCCCTACGGGCTCATCGAGGCCACGGTCATGCGCGAAGGGCTCGCAGCGGCACCCGCCGCCTGGGAGGGCATCGCCGGGTTCTGCTGAGTGCGGGCATCGCGGCGCGCGGATGTCTCGACGAGCCCTGCCGGCGGGCGATACCGTCGAGCCATGCGCACCGATGCACGTCAGCCGCCCGTCGCCGCCGGGTCTGCCGCGGCGACCGCGGCGATCGAGCTCGCGAACGCCGCCGATGCGCAGGCGGGCGTCCGGACGCGGCCGGCGACCGGACTCGAGGTCGACCGGGTGCTCGCGCTGTTCGAGGCGACCTGGGGAGCCGGGCGAGGGCCCGACCGCTCGATGCTGCAGGCGATCGCGCACGCGGGCAACACGATGCTCCTCGCGGTGCCGGCCCCCGAGACGCTCGCCTCGCCCGCTCCGCGGCCCGCGGAGGGGGCGATCCTCGGCGCGACCCTCGGGTTCCTCGGCTGGGAGGGCGGCGTGCACCTGCACTCGCACATGAACGCCGTCGACCCCGTCGCGCGCGGCCGTGGCATCGGCCTCGCCCTGAAGCTGCGACAGCGCGCGATCTGCCTCGAGCACGGCATCGACGAGATCCGCTGGACCTACGACCCGCTCATCCGCCGCAACGCGCGCATGAACCTCGTGCGGCTCGGCGCGGAGGTCGCGGCCTTCCGCCCGGACTTCTACGGGCGACTCGACGACGCCATCACGGGCGCCGACCGCAGCGACCGCTTCGAGGTGCGGTGGCGCCTGGCATCCGCGCGCACGGCGCGTGCGCTCGACCGACGACCGCAGCCCGCGTGGTCGGTGCGCGGCGGCTTCGCGCTCGTCGCCGACTTCGAGGCGCTTCGAGCGGATGCCCCGGCCGATGCCGCCCGGCTGCGCGAGCGTTCGCACGAGGCGTTCGCCGCGCTCGCCGGTTCGGGGCTGCGGCCGGAGCTCGACGCGGCCGGCGACTACGTCTTCACGAACGACGACCCCGACCGGGAGGCCGAATGACACCCACGACCCCGACCCCGACCCGCGCCCCGGCGCCCCGCATCGAGGCGATCGAGCTGCATCGCATCGAGGTGCCGCTCGTGCGCCCGTTCGAGACGAGCTTCGGCCGCGAGACGGTGCGCGAGGCGCTGCTCGTTCGCGTGCGCACCGACGCGGGCGACGGCTGGGGCGAGTGCGTCGCCGGTCGCGATCCGTTCTACTCCGCCGAGTACGTCGGGGGAGCGGCATCCGTCATCGAGCGCTACCTCGCGCCGGCGCTGCTCGACGCGAGGGCCGTCGGCGCGACCCGCGTGAGTCCGGCCCGAGCGGACGATCCCCGGGCGGTGGGCGTTCCGCTCGCGGCATCCGTCGCGCCGGTGCTCGCCTTCGTCGCCGGCCACCGCATGGCGAAGGGGGCCGTCGAGGCGGCGGTGCTCGACGCCGAGCTGCGCGCGCAGGGGCGCTCCATGGGCGAGGCGTTCGGCGCCGTGCGCGACTGGGTCGACTGCGGCGTCTCGGTGGGGATCGCCCCGACGCTCGAGGAGCTGCTCGACGAGGTGGCGGGCTACGTCGAGGAGGGCTACCGGCGCATCAAGCTGAAGATCAAGCCGGGATGGGACGTCGTGCCGGTCGGGGCGGTGCGCGAACTGCTCGGCCGCGACGGGCTGCTGCAGGTCGACGCGAACACGGCGTACACGGCCGACGACATCCCGCTGCTCGCGAGCCTCGACGCGTTCGGGCTGCTGCTCATCGAGCAGCCCTTCGCCGAGGAGGATCTCGCGACGCACGCGCTGCTCGCGAGCGCGTGCGAGACGCCCGTGTGCCTCGACGAGTCGATCCTCGACGCGGCGACGGCGGTCGACGCGATCGAACGGGGCGCGACCTCCGTCGTCAACATCAAGCCGGGCCGCATGGGCGGCTACCTCGAGGCGCTGCGGGTGCACGACGCCTGCCGCATCCTCGACGTGCCCGTGTGGTGCGGCGGCATGCTCGAGACCGGCATCGGCCGGGCCGCGAACGTCGCGCTCGCGGCGCTGCCGGGCTTCGTGCTGCCCGGCGACACCTCGGCCTCGTCGCGCTACTACGCCGACGACGTCACCGAGCCGTTCGTGCTCGGCACCGGCGAGCACCGCGGGCAGTTGCGGGTTCCGGAGGCTCCGGGCACGGGGGTCACCGTGCGCGAGGACCTCGTGCGCGAGTGGGCGAGCGCGCCGCCGATCACGCTCACGCGCTGACCGATCGCGGGAACCTCCGCCCGGGTCACTCGTCGACGAGGGCGAGCGCGCGTTCGCCGATCGCCGCAGTGGATGACGCGCGCCGCGGGTCGTCGTCGATCGCGAACCAGGTCGACGAGAGTGCGCACCACGCGACGAGCCACCGCGCGAGCCTCGCCCGCTCGATGCCGCTCGCCTCGACGACCACGCCGAACTGCCGTTCGAGGCGGCCGGGGCGCAGCGCCCGTTCGGGCGAGGGGTTGCAGAGCAGGTTGGCGTAGTCGAAGCCGGCTTCGCCCACGAGCCCCTTCGGATCGATCGCGAGCCAGCCGCGCGCGCCGAAGTCGAGCACGTTGCCGTGGTGCAGGTCGCCGTGCAGCACGACCGGGTCGCGCGGGTCGTCGAGGAGCCCGCCCGCGACGTCGGCACCGCGGCGGTGCAGCGTTCCGAGCCCGTCGGCCGCCGCGAAGAGCTCGCGGAACCACGTCGGCAGATCGACGAGCTCCGGCGGGTCGTCGCGGTCGAGCACGAGTGCGGATGCCGCGTGGATCTGGCCGGCCGCCGCGCAGATGGTGCGGGTGGCCTCGTCGTCGCGGCCCTCGGCGACCATGCGCACGAGGTCGCGGGTGCCGGTCGCGCGCTCGAGGAGCAGGGCTTCGCCGCTGTGCGCGAGCACCCGCGCGGCGCCGTGGCCGTCGAGGGCGACGAGGAGTTCGGCGCCGCGCTCCTCCTCGTCGAGGTGCGCGAGCTTCAGCATCGCCGGCTCGCCGTCGCTCGTCCGCACGGGGATGAGCCGGCTCGACGCCGTCGTCCGCGGGTCGCCGTCGGGGCGCAGCCGCCAGTGCCGCAGCCATGCGGCATCGCCGGCGAATCCGGGGTTCACCGGTCCGAGGTCGCTCACTGGCGATTCCACTCCCTGCCGGCCCACGGGTCGTAGTCGATCTCGAGCGGCTCCTGCTCGGGCCGCTGCGGCTCGGGCACGTGCTGCAGGTTCACCCGGATGCGGTACCAGAGCGACGAACTGCCGCGCATGCCGTCGACGAGCACGTCGGCGGGGTGGAGGAGCGCCACGACCTCGGAGTGCCGCGCCTTCCATCGCTCGAGACCCTCGAGCGCCTCGGGCTTGGTCTCGGCGCGGGCGATCTCGATGAGCGGCATCGTCGACGCGCGACGCCCCGAGCCGTCGGAGGACTTGGGCGGCTTCTCGGCCGGGCCGAGCTCCTCGGCGAGCGCGAGCAGTCCGTCGAGGCTGCCGACGGCGTCGTCGATGCCGGCCGCCGGGTCGCCGCGCTCGGCGAAGCGCTCGATCACGGTCGCCACGGTGAACCGCTCGGGGTGGCTGCCGCGCACCTCGCTCCAGTCGAGCGGCGTCGACACCCGGGCGTCGGGCAGCGGGCGGATCGAGTACGCCGAGGCGACGGTGCGGTCCTTCGCGTTCTGGTTGAAGTCGACGAACACGCTCTCGCCGCGCTCCTCCTTCCACCACCTCGCCGAGGCCATGCCCGGTGCCCGGTTCTCGACCTCGCGGGCGAGGGTCTCGGCGGCGAGTCGCACCTCGCGGTAGTCCCACTTCGGTTCGATGCGCACGTTGATGTGCAGGCCGCGGGAGCCGGAGGTCTTCGGCCAGCCGACGAGTCCGTGGTCGGCGAGCACCTCGCGGGCGATCATCGCCACGTCGACGATCTGCGCCCACTCCACGCCCGGCATGGGGTCGAGGTCGACGCGCAGCTCGTCGGGATGGTCGAGGTCCTCGGCCCGCACCGGGTGCGGATTGAGGTCGAGGCATCCGAGGTTCACGACCCAGGCGAGCGCGGCGGCGTCGCGGATCACCACCTCTTCGGCCGAGTTGCCCGAGGCGTAGTGCAGCGTCGCGGTGTCGATCCAGTCGGGCCGCTTCTCGGGGGCGCGCTTCTGGAAGAAGGCCTCCTGGTCGATGCCCTTCACGAAGCGCTTCAACACCATCGGCCGCCCGCCGGCGCCGCGCAGGGCGCCCTCGGCGACGGCGAGGTAGTACCGCACGACGTCGAGCTTCGTGATGCCGGGCCCCGGGAACACGATCTTGTCGGGGCTGCTGATGCGCACCTCGCGGTCGTCGATCTGCAGCACCTCGGCCGTCGACGCCTTCGGGCTCACGCTCCCCACCCTAGGCCGGGGCGGCCCCGAATGGGAGGGCATGCCTCACGCGGATGCCGCGGTCGCCGTTGCCGTCGCCGCGGCTGCGGCAGCAGCCGCCCGGGCGTACCGGCGCGGCGTCTCGCCGATCACCGCGCGGAACTGCCGCGTGAAGTGCGCCTGATCGGCGAAGCCGAGCGAGGCGGCGAGCTCGGCGAGCGACGGCGGCTCGGCGGTCACGAGCGCCTGCGAAGCCTCCTGCATGCGATAGCGCCCGATGAGCCACTTCGGTGTGAGGCCGAGGCGGCCGCGAACGAGCCGCTCGAGCGCGCGAAGGCTCAGACCGGACGCCGCGGCGAGTTCGTCGGCCCGAACGATCGAGCGGTCGGTCTCGGCCAGTTCCACGACTCGTCGCAGCAGCGCGGCGTCGTCGTCGAGCTCGATGCGCTGGGCGCGGAGCCACGCCTCGAACCCGGCGATGGCGGATGCCTCGTCGCCGGCCCCGATCGCCGTGCGCACCTGCTCGGCGAAGTCGGAGGCATCCGTCGCCCGCAGCGCATCGAGCGAGACCGACGAGCCGACGATCTCGCGCACGGGGCCGGGCGCGAGGCGGTGTGCGACGCCGGGCTGCAGCAGCACGCCGAACGCCCAGCCCTCGCCCTCGAGGCGCTGACGGCTGCGCCCGAGCTCCGGTCCGTAGAGCGCGGCCGCGTGCGGCTCGACGACGAGGTTCGCCGACGGGTAGTCGAGCACGCCCTGCTCGACGACGATGCCGGGCGGCAGCCGCCAGCGGGGGATCCAGATGTGGCGCACGAGGCCTTCGAGGTCGGCGCTGACGGCGTGACGGGCGAGTCGCACGGGCGCGCCGTCGACGGTCGCCTGCGCAGCGGCATCGCCCGCCAGCGGCGCGATGCCGGGTTCGCCGTGCCGGGCGGCGAGCACGCCCTTCGTGGCGGCGCCGGCGCGCGAGCGCCAGTAGTTCTCACCGGTCTGCATGCGCCCAGTCTGCCGAGAGCCACCGACGTGCCGCACTGCGCCGAGGGCGTCGCGTTTGTGCAAGACGCGGGTGCCGGGGCATCCGTAGCGTTCATCTCGACCACCCGGAACCCAGCACAGGAGGACCCCATGACCGACTTCGAGATGACCCTGTTCGTCGCCGCCGAGCCCGACCGTGTGTGGGAGGCGATCACCGGCGAGGAGGGCAGCCGCGCCGTGATGTGGGGCTCGGCGCTGCAGGGCGAGCTCGTGCCCGGCGCGCGCTACGAGTACGTGGGGCCGGGGCAGGACGGCGACGAGACCGTGCACGTCTACGGCGAGGTGCTGCAGGCGGAGCCGGGCGCGATCCTGCAGCTCACCGAGCACCCCGGGCCCACCTATCGCGAGAACCACGCCGAGCTCCGCAGCCGCATGACCTGGCGTCTCGAGCCGGCAGGGGAGTCGCTCACGAAGCTGACGTTCACGAACGACGAGTGGAGCGAAGGGCACCCGGCCGAGGCCGAGACCTCCGACACGTGGCCGCTCGTGCTGTCGAGCTTCAAGTCGTGGGTCGAGACCGGCCGCGCGTTGCCGTTCCCTTCGTGACCGCGCGCGGAGTAGGTTGAGGCCACCACCGGTCGGCGAAGGAGACACCATGGGCAGAGCACCCGCGTTCCGGATCGTGCGCTGGGAGCTCAAGGTGCTCTACATCGTCGTCGCGTGGATCGTCGCGTACGCGTTCACCGACCTGCTCCGTGCGCTCGGCACGCCCGCCGTGGCGCTCGAGGTCGTGAACACGCTCGTGAACCTCGCGGCGTTCGCCTTCGCGGTGCGGATCTTCCGAGGACAGGATGAACCGATCGACCCGCCGCGGGCCTGGTGGCGCATGACGGCGTGGCCGACGCTCAGCCGCCGGCTCGGCATCCTCTTCGCCGTGTTCGCGGCGTCGGGCCTGATCTTCATCGTCCTCGAGGTCGCCGGCGTCGACGTCGGCACCGCCGCGGTGCCGTACGGGGTCACCGGCTCGATCACCATGACGTTGCAGTTCGCACTGCTCGCGTTCCTCTACCTGAACTCGGCGGTGCGCATGGCGCGCCTCGGCATCGCGAAGCCCCAGCACCTGCACCCGACGATCCGCTTGACGTGACCGGGCGCGCCCGCCTGCGCACTCAGCCCGGCCGGCCCGCCCCTCGCGACGGCAGTCGCGTGGCGACCCGCCCGGGGTGACCCGCGAGGAACCGCATCGACAGGCCGGCGACGAGCGACCCGAGGCCGCCCTGCAGGAGGTCTTCGAGCGTGTCCGAGTAGCCCGTCAGAATATCGGGGTCGAGGTAGGTGCGCCCGAACCACTCGAAGAACTCCCAGAGCACGCCGAGCGAGAGCCCGAGCACCGTGACCATCAGCGCGGCCGAGCGCACCGGGTGCGGGAGCGTCTCGGCGTCGGCGATCAGACGCAACCGCACGAGCACGACGTAGAGCATCGCCGCGACGACGCCGTTGGTGAAGAAGTGCATCGGGATGTCCCACCATCGCGTCGTGTGGAAGAGCCCGAGCACGCTGCTCCACGTCGAGACGAGCACCGCCGTGCCGAAGAGGAGGTCGAAGGCCGGCCGCACCCGGAGCAGCCGGGGGACCAGCATCGCGGCCGACGCCGCCACGAAGCTCAGCCCCGAGAGCGGTCCCCACCCGACGCCCGCCACGACGATGCTGAGCACGCCGAGCACTCGGAGCGCGTCCGCGACGATCTCGGCCGGTCCTTCGGGGCGCCGCAGCGAGGTGCGGTTCATGCCCTCAGACTAGATCGTCGGGCGGGCCGCGTGGCGGAGCACGGCCTGCATCGGTTCATGGTCGGATGCCGCCCGGCCGTCGAATCTCGCTGCGTTGACCGCGGCACTGCGCACGTCGACCCGTGCGCCGACGAGGATGAGATCGATTCGTCTGCCGCCCCGCCTCGGCGCGCGGTAGTTCGAGAAGGTGCCCCACGGCGGCGTCAGGCGCTCGGACGCGGCGTCCCAGGCATCCCGCAGCCCCCCGTCCGCCGTCAGCCGACGGTGGACGGCGGATTCGGGGCCGGCGTTGACGTCACCGGTCACGACGACCGCCGCGTCGGGCTCCGCCGATTCCGCGCGCTGCACGAGGTCGAGGATCATCGTCGCCGACGCGATCCTCGACCGCCACGAGAGGTGATCGAGGTGCGTGTTGAAGGCGAGCAGCCTCGCCCCGGTCGCCGTGTCGGTGAACTCGGCCGACACGACGATGCGCCGGGTGAGGTTTCCGAACGACCGCGAGCCGGGCGCATCCGGAGTCGCGGAGAGGGCCCGCTGGCGCCACCCGGTCAGGTCGAGCCGGTCGGCGTCGTAGAAGATCGCGCAGTGCTCGTCCCCGCCCGTGGCGCTGCGGCCGCGACCGACCCGTCGATACCGCGGTCCGAGGGCGCCCGCGACCGCGTCGACCTGGTCGGCGAGCGCCTCCTGCACGCCGAGGAGGGTCGGCTGCTCGGCCCGCAGCAGACGCCGCACGAGCGGCGCACGCGCATCCCAGCGGTCGGGACTCCCCGGCAGCGCGGTGGTGCGCCGCCGGACGTTGAACGTCATGACGTGCACGTCGGGTGCGCTCACCGGTCCGATCAGCGCGGCATCGGTCATGCGCCCAGCGTACGCATCCGCAGTGCACGGGCGGGGACCCTCCGTGCGAACGGATGCCCCGCCCCGATGCCGCGTCGCTAGGATCGCCGCATGGCTGATGACGCGGTGAAGCAGGCTCAGGAGGCCGCTGCGGCAGCGGCCGAGGCGGCGAAGGCGCTGCAGGCGCAGGCCGAGGAGGCGATGCGCAAGGCCGAGGAGGCCGCCGCGCTCGCGAAGGCCGCCGCCGCGGCCGCGACGACGGCGACGACGACGGATGCCGCGGTGCCCGAGACGGTGCCGGCATCGACGGCGCCCGCCGCCGCAGCGGCCGCCGCGGAGGCATCCGGCCCGCTCGACCGGACCCAGGTCGATGCGATCCGCGCCGGATACGAGCTGGACGGCGCCGCCCTCGAGATCGGCGCCCTCGTCAACGGCGAGGCGCTGCCCGACGTGCCGGTGCGGATTCCGCTCGCCATGACGAACCGGCACGGACTCGTCGCCGGCGCGACCGGCACGGGCAAGACCCGCACGCTGCAGGTACTCGCCGAGCAGCTGTCGGCGCACGGCGTGGCCGTCTTCGCCGCCGACATCAAGGGCGACCTCTCGGGTGTCGCGACGCCGGGCGAGGGCAACGAGAAGCTGCTCGCGCGCACGGCCGGCATCGGCCAGGAGTGGAGCCCCGCGAGCTTCCCGACCGAGTTCTACTCGCTCGGCGGCGTCGGCCGGGGCGTGCCCATCCGCGCGACGATCTCGGGCTTCGGCCCGCTGCTGCTCTCGAAGGCGCTCGGGCTGAACGAGACGCAGGAGTCGAGCCTCGGACTCGTCTTCCACTACGCGAACAACAACAATCTCGCCCTGCTCGACCTCGAAGACCTGCGCGCCGTGCTCGCCTACCTGGTCAGCGACGAGGGCAAGCCCGAGCTCGAGGGGCTCGGCGGTCTGTCGAAGGCGACGGTCGGCGTGATCCTGCGCGAACTCATCACCTTCGCCGATCAGGGCGCCGACGTCTTCTTCGGCGAGCCCGAGATCGACACGGCCGAGTTCCTGCGCGTTGCCGCCGACGGCCGCGGCGTCATCAGCCTGCTCGAGGTGCCGGGCGTCGCCGACAAGCCGGCGCTCTACTCGACGTTCCTCATGTGGCTGCTCGCCGACCTGTTCACCGACCTGCCGGAGGTCGGCGACCTCGACCAGCCCAAGCTCGTCTTCTTCTTCGACGAGGCGCACCTGCTCTTCGCGGATGCCTCGAAGGACTTCCTCGCGCAGATCACGCAGACCGTGCGGCTCATCCGCTCGAAGGGCGTCGGCGTCTTCTTCGTGACGCAGACGCCGAAGGACGTGCCCGCCGACGTGCTCGCCCAGCTCGGTTCGCGCGTGCAGCACCAGCTGCGCGCCTTCACGCCCGACGACGCCAAGGCGCTGCGCGCGACCGTCTCGACCTACCCGAGGTCGGGCTACGACCTCGAGGAGGCCCTCACCCAGCTCGGCACCGGCGAGGCGATCGTCACGGTCATGAACGAGAAGGGCGCGCCGAGCCCCGTCGCGTGGACGCGGCTCCGCGCCCCGCAGGCGTCGATGTCGCCGTCGCCCGATGCCGTGATCGACGCCGCGGTCGCCGCGTCGCCCCTCATGGCGAAGTACGGCACCGGCATCGACCGCGAGTCGGCGCACGAGCTCCTGACCAAGAAGCTCGCGGATGCCGCGGCGAAGGTCGACGCCGAGGAGGCCGCAGCGGCGAAGGCGAAGGCCGACGCCGAGTTCGAGAAGATGCAGGCGAAGATCCAGGCGGATGCCGCGAAGGCCGACAAGAAAGCGCAGGCGGAGTACGACCGGCTCATGAAGCAGACCTCGACGACCTCGCGATCGCGCGCATCGCGGTCGAAGGAGAAGTCGGCGCTCGAGCAGGTGCTCGGCTCGAAGACGACGCAGAACGTGCTGACGAGCGTCATCACCGGCATCTTCGGCATGGCGAAGCGCCGCTGAGCGCACCGCCCGGGTTCACCGGCCGTGTCGCCGCCGTGCGGGAGGATGGACGGGTGCCAGAGATCCGCCCGTACCGCACCGCCGACCGCGATCAGCTCGCCCGGATCTGCCTGCTGACGGCGGCCGCCGGCGGAGACGCCACCGGGGTCTACTCCGACGACGCGCTCATGCCCGAGGTGTTCGCGCTGCCCTACGTCGAGTACGCGCCCGAGCTCGCCTTCGTCGTCGCCGACGGCGATCGGGTGCTCGGCTACGTGATCGGCGTGGCCGACACCGCCGCCTTCGTCGAGTGGTGGAAGCAGAACTGGGCGCCGGGGTTCGCAGCGAGGCATCCGTCACCCGGTGAGCCGACGGGTCGAGATCCCGAGTTCACGGAGGCCCAGCTGATCGAGGCGGGCACCGCGCCCGAGCGCCTGCTCATCGACGAGCTGGCCGAGTACCCGGCCCACCTGCACATCGACCTGCTGCCCGAGCTGCAGGGGCAGGGCTTCGGGCGCCGTCTCATCGACACGTTGCGACGGGCGCTCGCAGCGCGAGGCGTGCCGGCGGTGCACCTCGGCATGGACGCCGCGAACACCGGCGCCAGGGCCTTCTACGACCGACTCGGATTCCACGAGCTTCCGTCGAGCCGTCCGGGTTCGCCGCTGCTCGGCATCGCGACGAGCGACGCGGCCGACCCGGGCGGTGCGGCGACCGGCGGCGGCGCAGCAGTCAGCGAGTGAGCGAACGCCGCTCGAACCAGTAGAGCAGGCGCGGGTTCGCCTCGCGCAGCTCGGAGAGGGTCATCGGTTCGGATCCGACGGTCTCCTCGACGCCCAGCATCTCCGCCACCCGGTTCATCGTGCGTTCGTCCCAGAACCGACCGCGCATGCGGAACGCGCCCCTGCCGGTGCGTTCGACCACGAAGAGCTCCTGCGTGGTGTCGAGGCTGTTCGCCCGGTAGAGCTGCACGCGCAGCACCCCGGCGACATCGCGTGCGGCGACGGTCGAGACGCCGCCGAAGAACCCCCGCTCGACGATGCCGTAGCGGCTGATCGACGCGTTGGCGCGGCGGTAGCCGATCCACGCGACGAGGATCACGGCCAGCACGGTCGCCGCGGTCACCGCGACGAGGCGCCATGCGTCGCTCGAGTCCATCAGCCAGACCTCGGCGGCGAGCACCGGGAGTGCGAGTGCGGCGATCGGCAGTCCGACACTTCGCCCGAGAGTGCGGCGTGGCCTCAGGGTGATCACCCTGAGGCCCTCGCCCCCTGCTGCCGCCGCCTCGATGGAGGAGCCCCCTGCGTCCCCACTCCTCGTTTCCATCGCTGCCGCTGACATCTCTCACATCATGCGCGTGGCTGCGGATTCGCGCCATTCCGCATTAATGAGGACACGGGTCGGGCCGGGCGAGTCGCGGGCCGGAGCAGCGGCCGGAACGTCAGCCGGAAAACGAAGAACGGCCCCGACGTATCGGGGCCGTTCTGTCCGCGGAGGATGGGGGATTCGAACCCCCGAGGGCTTGCACCCAACACGCTTTCCAAGCGTGCGCCATAGGCCACTAGGCGAATCCTCCCGGGGACTCCCCACGCACCCGCCAGAGCCCGGCTGCCCTTGCTGCGTTTCCGCCCTGGGGGAGTTGACCTGGATGACGCCACGTGAGGAGCCGGAGACAGTCTACCCGAGCCCGAGCGGGTGTCTTGACCGCGGCCGGTTCAGCGAGCGGGATGCCTCGGCCAGGCTGGCCGAAGAGGCCCGAGCGGGTGTCTTGACCGCGGCCGGTTCAGCGAGCGGGATGCCTCGGCCAGGCTGGCCGAAGAGGCCCGAGCGGGTGTCTTGACCGCGGCCGGTTCAGCGAGCGGATGCCTCGGCGGCACGGACCGCACGCGCCGCGAGGTAGGCCTCGAACGCCTCGCGACTCGTCTTGGCGGGCGTGTAGCCGAGCACCGCCTTCAGCCGGGAGTTGTCGAGCACCGGGCGGTAGCGCAGGAACCCGACGCGCTCGGGGCCGTGCACCGTGAGCCTGACGGCGTGCCCGACGCGCAGCGCCAATGCGAGCACCGACGGCGGCACCGTGATCGTGCGCTTGCCGAGTGCGCCCGCGATCTCGTCGACGGTCATCCGGCCGTCGCCCGCGACGTTGAACGCGCCCGTGACCTCGCCCGTCGCCGCGCGCACGATCGCGCCGACGACGTCGTCGACCCAGACGAAGACGAACGGGCTGTCGGAGCCGCGGATCGCGAGGATGCGCGGGCCGTCCCAGAGCGCCGTGATCTGGTTCGCCACGGTCGGGCCGAGGATCGTGCCGATGCGCAGCACCGCCTGACCGACCTCGGGATGCGCGAGCCGGTACGCGGCGAGCATCTCCTCGACGAGGCGCTTGTGCCGCGAGTAGCTGAACTCCTCGTTGCCGCGGATGCCGTCGGTCTCGACGAGCCACTCGGGGTTGTCGGCGTGGTAGCCGTAAGCCGCACCCGACGACGAGACCACGATGCGCCGCACCCCGAAGGCGACGGCGGCGTCGAGCACGTTTCGGGTGCCCTCGACGTCGACGCGGTACTCGACGTCTTCGCCGAGGCCCCCGGGGTTCACGATCGCGGCGAGGTGCACGATCGTGTCGATGCGGTGGTCGCGCACCACGGCGGCGACGTTCGCGGCATCCGTCACGTCGCAAGGCTCGAACGCCACGCCCGCGGGCAGCGCCGCAGGTGTGCGCACGTCGCCGGCGACCACGAGTTCGACGTCGGGATGCCCCGCGAGCGCACGCACCGCGCTGGATCCGAGGAACCCGGCACCGCCGGTGACGAGCACGCGCCTCATGCCGTGGGCTCGGCTTCGCTCGCCACGGCGCCCGAGCGAGCCGGGTCGGACGAGGACGACGCTGCCGCGGCATCCACTCGCTTCGAATGCCGGGCCCAGAGGGTCGCGACCGTCAGGCCCGCGACGATGTCCCAGATGCCCCACCAGCCGGCGACGACGGCCATGCCGCCGAGCCCGCCGAAGAACGCGAAGACGAGGCCGAGGCCGAGCCCCGCGTTGCGGATGCCGACCTCGAAGGTGATCGCCTTGCGGTCGCGCACGCCGAGGCCGCCGATGCGGGCGCTCGCGTAGCCGAGTCCGAGCGCCACGGCGTCGTGCAGGAACACCGCGAGCAGCACGACCCCGATGAACGCCATGAAGATCGCCCAGTTGCCGATGAGCGCCGCCGCGATGAAGCCCACGAGGCCGATGAGGCTCACCCAGCGCGCATACGGCTGCACCTTCGCCGCGAAGCGCGGGAGTCGCGCGCGGATCAGGAGCCCGGCGAAGAACGGCACGCCGATGATGAGGAAGATCTCGATGAGCATCTGCCAGCCGTTGAGGCTCACCTCGCGCACGAGTTCGCCCGCGGTCGGGTGCAGGCCGCCCCAGAACGCGAGGCTGATCGGCAGCAGGAAGATGTAGACGACGTTCGAGACGGCCGTCATCGACACCGAGAGCGCCACGTTGCCGCCCGAGCGGTAGGTCAGCACCTGGGAGATGTTGCCCGGCGGGCAGCACGCCACGAGGATCATGCCGAGCGCGATCGACGCCTGGACGTTCAGGAGCAGGGTCAGGCCGAAGGTGACGGCCGGCAGCAGGATGATCTGCGCCGCGAGCGCGATGATCATCGCCTTCGGCGCCTTGGCGACGGCCTTGAAATCGGATGGCGCGGTGTCGAGCGCGATGCCGAACATGATGAGGCCGAGCACCACGTTCAATGCGATGAGCGAGCCCGGCGTGAAGTTCAGGACGACGTCGTCGATGTTCATGCGGTGCCGCTTTCGGTCTGGATGGTCGGGTCTGAGGCCGTCGTCGCATTCGTGCTCGCCGTGACGAGGCCGGAGGGGAGGAGCGGGCCGCGCTCGGAGGTCGGCGGCAGCGTGCCGAGCAGTCGCTTCACGGTGCGCCGGTACGCGTCCTTGTTGACGTAGTACGACATGCGGTCGAGACCGAGGTAGTCGTAGCCGCCGGTCAGGTCGGGCCACGGGGCATCCGCTCGCTGCCGGAAGCGCGCGGCGGCCTCTGGGGCGTCGTCGGCGGCGGCGAGGTAGGCGGCGATGAGCTCGGCCTGCTCGTAGCGGCCCTGCCAGCCGATGCCCGACGCCTCGATCATGCCGAGCACGAAGAGGCCGTTGAACGAGGGCGGGAAGACGTTCATGAAGAGCGACGGGGAGGCGCCCTCCCAGTTCAAGTGGGTGCGCTCCACGAAGGGGTAGTCGAGGTGGTACCCCGTCGCGAGCATGATCAGGTCGTAGTCGCCCGAGGATCCGTCGGAGAAGTGCACCGTGCGCCCGTCGAAGCGGGCGATGTCGGGCACGACCCGCAGGTCGCCCTGGCCGAGGTGGTTCAGCACCATGGTGTTCACGATCGGGTGCGACTCGTAGATCTTGTAGTCGGGCTTCGGGAACCCGAACCTCACGGGGTCGCCCGTGAACGCCCGCAGCACGCGCGTGTCGATGAACTGCTTGATGCGCGCCGGCAGTGGGCGGCCCTGGTTCAGCGTGTCCGACGGGCGGCCGAAGAGGTAGCGGGGCACGAAGTAGTACCCGCGCCGCACGCTCAGGTCGACGGATGCCGCGTGGTGCACGGCATCGACCGCGATGTCGCACCCGGAGTTGCCGGCCCCGATGATGAGCACGCGCCTGCCGTCGAACACCTTCGCCGACTTGTACGCGCTCGTGTGCATGATCTCGCCGTCGAACGAACCCGCGAAGCCGGGAACGTTGGGCTCGGCGAGCGTGCCGTTGGCGAGGATCACGCCCGAGTAGTCGCCCGTGATGGTCTCGCCGTCGGCGGTGACGGCGGTGACGCGCCAGCGCGGCGCGCCGGGCTCCGCGCCGCCCTCGGGAGCGGGCAGCGGCGAGACATCCGTCACCCGCGTCTCGAAGCGGAACCGCTCGCGCAGTCCGAACGCGTCGGCGTAGGTGCGGAAGTACTCGAGCAGCTCGCGGTGGCTCGGGTAGTCGGCGGTCGAGGCCATGGGGAACTCGGCGAACTCGGTCGTCGTGCGACTCGAGATGAGGTGCGCGGACTCGTACATGGTCGATCGCGGGTTGTCGATATTCCAGAGGCCGCCGACGTCGGGGCCGGCCTCGAATCCGTCGAAGGGGATGCCGGCGCGGCTGAGTGCTCGCGCACCGGCGAGGCCGGATGGGCCCGCTCCGATGAGGGCGATGTGGTTCACGGGTGGGTGTCTCTGTTCGGGTCGCACCGCTGGGGGAGTCGGCACGGCACGTCGATGTGCCCGAACAGCATAAGCGAAGACTGCTCGGGTTTCGCGCGCGGTGCGTGGCCGGGCGCGACCATAGGCTGGGGTGACGACGAACGAGGGGGATCTCAGTGGATGCAGGGCTCGTGAAACTGGCGGCGGAGGCGTACGTGTACGGCTTCCCGATCGTGTTCGACCTCGAGCAGGTGAACCGCTACGTGACGACCGGCGTGGGCGGGAACCCCGCGGCGTCGTTCAACACGTTCAGCCATGCGCGTGCTCTCACGACGGCCGAAGACACCTTCGTCTCGATCAACAACGACACCGTCTACTCGATGGCTTCGATCGACCTGAGCGTCGGGCCGGTGCTGCTGAGCGTGCCGGACACTGCCGGCCGATACTACGTGCTGCAGTTCGTCGACGCGTGGACGAACAACTTCGCCTACGTGGGCAAGCGCGCCACGGGCACCGGCGCCCGCGACTTCCTGCTGCTGCCGCCCGGCTGGGAGGGCGAGGCCGATGACGCCGGCGATGCGATCGCGATCCGCTTCCCGACCCGCATCGCCTCCATCGTCGGGCGCTGGGCGTGCGACGGCACCGACGATCTGCCCGCGGTGCACGCGCTGCAGGACGCGACGACGCTCACACCCTTGCGCCGCTCGCTCGTGCCGCCCGTCGGGCTCCCCGAGACCGAGGCCGGGCTGACCGAGGCGCTCGACTTCTTCGAACGGTACCGGGCGTATTCGCAGGCCTTCCCGCCGACGGAGCGGGATGCCGCGCTGCAGGCGTCGTTCGCCCCGCTCGGGCTCACCGGCTCGGAGCCCGTCGCGTCGCTCGACGACGAGGTGAAGACCGTGCTCGAGGCCGGCTTCGCCGAGGGCAGGGCGCTGCTCGAGAAGATCCTGCACTCGGGCAGCAGCCCGGTCGTGAACGGCTGGACGCTGACCTACCACGTCTTCGACTACAACCTCGACTTCTTCGAGGTCGGTACCATCGACGACCCCGCGTGGAAGATCGCCGACCCGAAGGTGCGCATCGCGCAGCGTGCCGCCGGAGCGCTCGGCGGGCTCTGGGGCAACCACGCCTACGAGGCCGCCTACGTCATGACCTACGTCGACGCGGCGGGCGAGCCGCTCGACGGCTCGCACTCGTACACGCTGCGGCTGTCGCCGACGCCGCCGGTCGGTGCGTTCTGGTCGCTCACGATGTACAGCGTGCCGGACTTCTACCTCGTGGCCAACGAGATCGACCGGTACTCGATCGGCGACCGCACGGCCGGCGTCGTACGCGACGCCGATGGCGGCATCACGATCACGATGAGCGCCGCCCGCCCCGCCGACCCGGCGGCGGCCGCGAATTGGCTGCCGGCGCCGACCGGGGCGTTCCGCCCGCTCCTGCGCATGTACATGCCCGACGAGTCCGTGATCGACGGCACCTACGTACTGCCCGCGATCGAGCGCTCGGCGTAGTTCCGCCCGAGCGCTGCCGTGGTCATCCGCACGGCGGATGGGCCGGCCGTGACGATCCGACCACGGTACGACGTCGGCGGTACCGGCAGCCGATGTGCGGGGCCTCGCGGTTTCCTAACGTGGAGACAGTGCCCCGATCCACTTCACACGTCTCCCCGTCCGCTTCGACCTGGCTCCGCCACCCGGCTGCCGCCGCGCTCCGCCTCGGCGGTGCCGGCCTGGTGCTGCTCGCCCTCGGCATGATGTGGGCGTCCCGCATCGTCTTCCCGGGCAACACCTACGTCAGCGGGCTGGGTGCTGCGGGGGAGATCACGTCAGTCGCCTTCAACGTGTCGCTCGCGATGGTCGCGCTCGGCGGCGCGGCGTCGGCCGTCGGCCTCTGGGGCCTTCGCAGCGGGCGGGGCCTCTTCGGGGCATGGGCGGTGAGCACGAGCCTCCTCGCCGCGAGCGCGATGTTCGGGGTCGGGGCGGCGGTGCCGTGCAGCACCGGCTGCCCGATCCCGCTCACGCCCGGCGCGGCCCCGCAGGATCTCGTGCACACCACGGCCGCGGTGCTCGGCTTCGCGCTCGCCGGAGTCGCGATCATCCAGACCCTCCGGTTCGGCCGGGTCTACGCGTCACTCGCCGTGCCGAGCCTCGTGCTGGTGATCGCGGCGGCAGCCGCCGGAGGCATCCTCTCGCTCGCGGGCGTCGCCACCGGGCTGGGCGGATGGCTCGAACTCATCGCGACCACCTCGGCGCTCATCTGGCTGACGGCCGTGTCGCTGGCGACCCAGCACCGGATCACGACCGCATCCGTGCTCCATCGATCGATGGCGGATTCCCAGACCCCGGACACCGCGCGCCCAATAGGCTGGACGGGTGGCGCACCGCATCTACATCTGCTCGGCTGAGGGCAACACGGGCAAGTCCACCGTGGCGCTCGGCACCCTCGACACGCTGACCCACCGGGCGACCAGGGTCGGCGTGTTCCGGCCGATCGCTCGATCGACCGCCGAACGCGACTACGTGCTCGAGCTGCTGCTCGCCCACGAGGGCGTCGTGCCGATCCCGTACGACGACGCGGTCGGCGTCGGCTACGACGACGTGCACGCCGATCCCGAGGGCGCGCTGGCGACCATCGTGAGCCGGTTCAAGGCCGTTGAAGACCGGTGCGACGCGGTCGTCATCATCGGCTCCGACTTCACGGATGTCGGCAGCCCCACCGAACTCGCCTACAACGCGCGCATCGCCGCGAACCTCGGCGCCCCGGTGCTGCTCGTGCTCGGCGGCCGGGTCGGCCAGGGGCAGGGGCGCAGCCGGTCGGAACGGCTCGGCTACTCCGACGCGCGCAGCCCCGAAGAGCTCGCACAGCTCACCGAGCTCGCCGTCGAGGAGCTCGAGCGCGAGCACGCGACACTGCTCGGCATCGTCGCGAACCGCGCCGACCCCGAGCGGCTCCCCGAGATCGTCGAGGCCGTGGCGTCGGCCGCGCGGCCGAACAGCATGTCGGCCGCCGCCGGGCGCGCCGAGGCATCCGTCGCCACCTGGGCGATCCCCGAAGACCCGTACCTCGTCGCCCCCTCGATGCGCGCCATCATGGACGCCGTCGACGGCACCCTGCACGCGGGCGACCCCGAACTGCTGAACCGCGAGGCGCTCGGCGTCATCGTCGCGGCGATGTCGATGGAGAACGTGCTCACCCACCTCACCGAGGGCGCCGTGGTCGTCGTTCCCGGTGACCGCAGCGAGGTGCTGCTCGGGGTGCTCACCGCGCACTCGAGCGCGACCTTCCCGTCGCTGTCGGGCATCGTCCTGAACGGCGGCATCCCGATCGCCGAGCAGGTCGACCGGCTCGTCGACGGGCTGAAGGCCGGGCTGCCGATCATCCGCACCGAGCTCTCGAGCTACGACACGGCGCTCGCGATCACGCACACGCGCGGCCGGCTCGCCGCCGAGTCGCAGCGCAAGCGCGACACGGCGCTCGCCCTCTTCGAGAAGCACATCGACGGCCAGGCGCTGCTCGACCTGCTCGAGGTCGCCCGTCCCGAGGTCGTGACGCCCCTCATGTTCGAGTACGACCTGCTCGAGCGGGCCCGGCAGCAGCGAAAGCGCATCGTGCTGCCCGAGGGATACGACGACCGGGTGCTGCGCGCCGCCGCGACGCTGCTCGCCCGCGACGTGGCCGACCTCACGATCCTCGGCGAGGAGATCGAGGTGCGCTCGCGCGCCATCGGCCTCGGCCTCGACATCTCGAAGGCCGAGGTGCTCTCGAACCACGACTTCGTGCACGTCGCCCGGTTCGCCGAGGAGTACCAGCGGCGGCGCGCGCACAAGGGCGTCACGCTCGAGCAGGCGCGCGAGACCGTGCAAGACGTCTCGTACTTCGGCACGATGATGGTCGAGCTCGGCCTCGCCGACGGCATGGTCTCGGGTGCGGCGCACACGACGGCGCACACCATCCGGCCCTCGTTCGAGGTGATCAAGACGAAGCCCGGAGTCGACGTCGTCTCGAGCGTGTTCCTCATGGCACTCGCCGACCGGGTGCTCGTCTACGGCGACTGCGCGATCGTGCCCGACCCGACCGCCGAGCAGCTCGCCGACATCGCGATCTCGTCGGCGGCGACGGCGACGCAGTTCGGCATCGAGCCGCGCATCGCCATGCTCTCGTACTCCACGGGCGAGTCCGGTTCGGGCGTCGACGTCGACAAGGTGCGTCGGGCGACCGAGCTCGTGCGCGAGCGGGCGCCGCAGCTCGCGGTCGAGGGGCCGATCCAGTACGACGCGGCCGCAGATGCCGCGGTCGCCCGCACGAAACTGCCCGAGTCGGATGTCGCGGGGCGGGCGACGGTCTTCATCTTCCCCGACCTCAACACGGGCAACAACACATACAAGGCGGTGCAGCGCTCCTCGGGCGCCGTCGCCATCGGGCCGGTGCTGCAGGGCCTGCGCAAGCCCATCAACGACCTCTCGCGTGGCGCGCTCGTGCAGGACATCGTCAACACCGTGGCGATCACGGCGATCCAGGGAGCAGACCCGTCATGAGCGTCGTGCTCGTCGTGAACTCGGGATCTTCGTCGCTGAAGTACCAGCTCATCGAGGTGGAGTCGTCGGAGACGCTCGCGAGCGGGCTCGTCGAGCGCATCGGCCGGGGGGTCGGGCACGCGAGGCACCGTCACGAGGGGCCCGAGAACAGCAGCCTCGGTTCGACGTGGGATGCGGCCGTTGAGGTGGCCGATCACGAGGCCGCGTTCGCGGTGATGCTCGAGGCGTTCGCCGCGCACGGCCCGTCGCTCGAGGTGCACGCGCCGATCGCCGTCGGCCACCGGGTCGTGCAGGGCGGTGCCCGGTTCTTCGAACCGACCGTCATCACGCCGCTCGTGAAGATCAACATCGACGAGCTCTCGGCGCTCGCGCCGCTGCACAACCCCGCGAACCTCGAGGGCATCGAGGCGGCGCAGCGGGCGTTCCCCGACGTGCCGCACGTCGCGGTGTTCGACACCGCGTTCCACCAGACGATGCCGCCGGCCGCGTACACGTACGCGATCGATCGAGAGCTCGCGGCGAAGCACCGCATCCGCCGCTACGGCTTCCACGGCACCTCGCACCGGTTCGTCTCGCGGGCTGCGGCGGCCTTCCTCGAGCGCCCGGTCGAGGAGCTGCGCATGATCGTGCTGCACCTCGGCAACGGGGCATCCGCCTGCGCGGTCGCCGAGGGCCGCTCGGTCGAGACGAGCATGGGCATGACGCCGCTCGAGGGCCTCGTCATGGGCACCCGATCGGGCGACATCGACCCGGCGGTGCTGCTGCACCTCGAGCGCCGGGCAGGGCTCGACGCCGACGGTCTCGATCGGCTGCTGAACTCGCAGAGCGGCATCCTGGGCCTCAGCGGCCACGCCGACATGCGCGACCTCGTCGCCGCGCAGGCGGCGGGCGATGAGGCGTCCGCGCTCGCGCTCGACGTCTACGCGCACCGGGTGCGCTCCTACGTCGGGGCGTACGCCGCCCAGCTCGGCCGGGTCGACGCGATCGTCTTCACGGCGGGCGTCGGCGAGAACTCGCCCGAGGTGCGCGCGATGTCGCTCGCCGGGCTCGAGGGCTTCGGCGTCGAGCTCGACGCCGAGCGAAACCGGGTGCGGGGCTCCGAGGGTCGTCGCATCTCGACGGATGCCTCGAAGACCGCCGTGCTCGTCGTGCCGACGAATGAAGAGCTCGAGATCGCGCGCCAGACGCTGGAGCTCGTCGGCGCCTGAGACGTCGGCGATGCGACCCCGGGGGAGCCGGTCCGCGGCGACATGCGAATATCCACAAGAACTGTTGTGCAATGGTTCTTGTGGAACTATGCTGAGCCGCATGAACGACCCACGCGAGACCATCGACCTGCACGACGCCGGCTCCATGCGGGCGCTCGCGCACCCCATGCGGCTGCGCATCCTCGGCCTGCTGCGCGTCGAGGGCCCGAGCACGGTGGGCGCCCTCGCCGAACGCACCGGCGAGGCGCCGGGTTCGGCGAGCTATCACATCGCGACCCTCGCCAAGCACGGCTTCGTGGTCGAGGCGCCCGAGCTCGCTCGCGACAAGCGCGAGCGATGGTGGCGGGCCGCGCACCTCATCACGAGCTGGCGCTCCGAGGAGTTCCTGGGGGACCCGGAGGCCCACGCGGCATCCGATGCCATGCGGCGCGTGGTGCTCGACTCCTACCATCGCGAACTGCTCGAGGCGATCGACGCCGAGGCCGAGCTCGAGCCCGAGTGGGTCGCCGCCTCCGACTCGAGCGACGGCGCCGCGCGCCTCACGATCGACGAGTTCCGCGAGCTGAACGCCGAGCTCGACGCGGTGCGCGAGAAATGGTGGGGCGTCGGCCGCGAGCCGCGCCCCGGCACCCGTGCCGTGCGCTGGATGACCCACACCTTCCCGAGGCCCGAGCGATGACCAACGACACCACCGCCGCTGCGACGGCGGAGACGTCGACGACGGATGCCCGCCGCCGCCGCACCCCGCTCGTCGCGCTCTTCGCCGCGCAGCTCTTCTCGCTCTCGGGCAACGCGATCGCCCTCATCGCGATCCCGATCATCGCGCTCACCGAGACCGGCTCCCCGCTCGCGGCCGGTGTCGCGGGGGTGTTCGCGACCGTGCCGCTCGTCATCGGCGGCGCGCTCGGGGGAGTGCTCGTCGACCGCTTCGGCTACCGCACGTCCTCGATCGTCGCCGACATCGCGAGCGGCGTCACCGTGCTCGCGATCCCGGTGCTCGCGGCGACCGTGGGGCTGCACTTCGGGGTGCTGCTCGCCCTCGTCTTCCTCGGCGGCCTGCTCGACGCGCCCGGCGACACGGCGAAGACCGTGCTCATGCCCGACCTCGCCGCGCTCGCCCGGGTGCCGCTCGCTCGTGCTGCCGGCGCCCAGTCGACCGTGCAGCGCACCGCCACGATGATCGGCGCCGGCGTCGCCGGCGCCCTCGTGGCGCTCGCCGGCCCGATGCCGGCGCTCGTCGTCGACGCCGCGGGCTTCGCGGTGTCGGCGCTGCTCATCGTGTGCTTCGTGCCGCGGCGAGCCGCGGCATCCCCACGGCCGGCTCACGACGGCGCCGATGGCGACACGCCCGTGCAGGGCGGGTTCGTCGCCGGCATCCGCTTCATCGCCGGCGCACCGCTGCTGCGCTCGATCGTGCTGCTCGTGACCCTCACGAACGCGATCGACGCGGCGGGCATGACCGTGCTGAAGCCGGTGTACGCCACGCAGGTGCTCGGGGATCCCGCGGTGCTGGGCTTCATGGTCGGATGCTTCGCGGCCGGCGCCCTCACCGGGTCGGCGCTCTTCGCCGCCGCGGGCCATCGCTACTCGGGCCGCGTCGTCTTCGCCCTGTGCTTCGTGCTGGCCGGCACACCGCCGTATCTCGCGATGGCGCTCGGCGCGCCGGTGCCGGTGCTGCTGCCGATCCTCGTGTTCTCGGGCCTCGCGGCCGGAGCGCTCAACCCCATGATGGCGACCGCGATGTACGGGCTCGTGCCCGACGGCATGCGCGCCCGCGTCTTCGGCGCGATGACCGCGGGTGTCGCGGCCTCGATGCCGCTCGGCGCCTTCCTCGGAGGCCTCTCGGTGGAGCGATTCGGCCTCGCGCCGACGCTGCTCGGCTGCGCGATCGTCTACCTCGTGCTCGGTTCGAGCCCCCTCTACCTGCGCTCGTTCTCGGGGCTCGCTGCGGCACGCACCCCTACGGGGGTACGGGGTACGAATGGCTCACCCGGGTGATGTGATCGCGGGCATCGTGTTCGTACGCTCGCTGCACGGTCGACATCGGCCGGTGAAGCACACCCCCGAAACGTTCGTCTGAGTTCCATTCGCACCTTCGGACGACGAGATGAGCACGCATGAGCCTGCAGGTCGTAGAACGCCCCGATGGTGCACTGGGCACCATGTCGCCCGTCATCCTCACGGCGGGCCGCCGACGCGAGGGCGTGGATCCGGCGCAGAGCGGGTTCGCGCAGCTCTCCCGCCAGATCAAGGCCGAGGGCCTGCTCGACCGCTTCGTGGGCTTCTACGTGCGCAAGGCCGTCTTCTGGACCGTCGTGCTCGGCGCCGTCATCGCGGCATCCGTCATGATCGGCGACTCGTGGTGGCAGCTCGTCGTCGCAGCTGCGCTCGGCGTGATCTTCACCCAGTTCGCCTTCATGGCGCACGAGGCCTCGCACCGCCAGGTCTTCCGCTCCGGGCCGGCCAACGACTGGGCGGGCCTCATCCTCGCCAACTTCGTCGTCGGCATCAGCTACAGCTGGTGGATGAACAAGCACACGCGTCACCACGGCAACCCGAACGTGATCGGTCGCGACCCCGACATCGTGAAGGACACGATCTCCTTCCTCGAAGAGGACGCCGCGGAGAGCCGCGGGCTCGTGCGCATGATCACGCGCAAGCAGGGCTACCTGTTCTTCCCGCTGCTGCTGCTCGAGGGCATCAACCTCCACGTGCACGGCATCCGCCACGTGCTCGGCAAGGGCACCGTCAAGCGACGCGGCCTCGAGATCACGCTCATCGCGGTTCGCCTCATCGGCACCGTCGCACTCGTCTTCTGGGCCTTCCCGCCGCTCCTGGCCGCCGTCTTCCTGTTCGTGCAGCTCGGCGTGTTCGGCGTCTACATGGGCGCCTCGTTCGCCCCGAACCACAAGGGCATGCCGCTCATCCCGCGCGGCATGCGCGTCGACTTCCTCGAGCGCCAGGTGCTCACCAGCCGCAACATCCGCGGCGGGAAGTTCATGGACTCGTTCATGGGCGGCCTGAACTACCAGATCGAGCACCACCTGTTCCCGAGCATGGCGCGCCCCGCGCTCGCCCGCACGCAGCAGATCGTGCGCGAGTACTGCCGCGAGAACGACGTGCGCTACACCGAGACGGGGCTCGTCGAGTCGTACGCGATCGTCATCGCGTACCTCAACCGGGTCGGGCTCGCGGCACGCGACCCCTTCGACTGCCCGATGATCAACTCGTACCGCCGGCGCGACTGACGCGGCCCTCGCCCGTGCTCGCGCAGGAGCGGGCGCAGCATACGCCGGCGACTCAGCGAGTCGCCGGCGTCAGCGCGCGTTCCGTGCGCAGTCGATGCAGAGCTCGGCCGTCGGCCGTGCTTCGAGGCGCGGCACGGTGATGCGCTTGCCGCAGTTGCTGCAGAAGCCGTAGCTGCCGTCGTCGATGCGCGCCAGCGCGTGATCGATGTCGGCGAGCTCGGCGCGAGCGTCGGCGAGCACCGCGGTGCGCTGCGACCACTCCTGCGTCATCGTCGGCCCCTCGGGGTCGTGTTCGTCATCGGCGGAAGCGCCCGACCTCGCGGCCCGCACCTCGCTCATGACGTCGCCGAATTCGGCGAACCTGCCCTCCGCATCGGCCCGCTCCTGCAGGAGTTTCGCCCGGAACCGATCGAGCTGTGCCGGTGTCATCGTCGACGTCATGACGCCCCCTTCCGATTCCCGCATGGTACGCCCCCGACATCCGGCCGTGGTGTCGGACGCGGCAACTACGATTGATGCGTGGTCACCGCCCTGTATCGCCGCTACCGGCCAGAGACGTTCGCCGAGATGATCGGCCAGTCCCAGGTGACGGAGCCGCTCATGACGGCGCTCCGCACCGATCGTGTCAATCACGCCTACCTGTTCAGCGGCCCTCGCGGCTGCGGCAAGACGACGTCGGCGCGCATCCTCGCGCGCTGCCTGAACTGCGCAGAGGGCCCGACGGATGTCCCGTGCGGCGTCTGCCCCAGTTGCGTCGAGCTCGCTCGGGGCGGCGGCGGGTCGCTCGACGTCGTCGAGATCGACGCCGCGAGCCACAACGGCGTCGACGACGCGCGCGACCTGCGCGAGCGCGCCGTGTTCGCCCCGGCGCGCGACCGGTTCAAGATCTTCATCCTCGACGAGGCCCACATGGTCACGCCGCAGGGCTTCAACGCGCTGCTGAAGCTCGTCGAAGAACCGCCCGAGCACATCAAGTTCATCTTCGCGACGACCGAGCCCGACAAGGTGCTCGGCACCATCCGCTCGCGCACGCACCACTACCCGTTCCGCCTCGTGCCGCCCGGGCCGATGCTCGAGTACGTGCAGCAGCTCTGCACCGAAGAGGGCGTCGAGGTCGCGCCAGGCGTGCTGCCGCTCGTCGTGCGCGCCGGCGGCGGGTCGCCGCGAGACACGCTCTCGCTCCTCGACCAGCTCATCGCCGGATCCGACGGCCCGACGATCGACTACGAGCGGGCCGTCGCGCTGCTCGGCTACACCCACGGCGCCCTGCTCGACGAGGTCGTCGACGCGATCGGCGCTGGCGATGCGGCGGGGGCGTTCGCCGCGGCCGACCGGGTCGTGCAGACCGGGCAAGACCCCCGCCGCTTCGTCGAAGACCTGCTCGAGCGGCTTCGCGACCTCATCGTCGTCGCGGCCTCCTCGCCAGAGACGGCCGCCGCGGTGCTCCGCGGAGTGCCCGAAGACGAGCTCGCCCGCATGGCGGCCCAGGCCGCCGCCTTCGGCCAGGCCGAGCTCTCTCGGGTCGCCGACCTCGTCAACCAGACGCTCACCGAGATGACGGGCGCCACCTCGCCGCGCCTGCACCTCGAGCTCATGCTCGCGCGGGTGCTCGTGCCCGCGGCCGACGACACCGAGCGGGGTGCGCTCGTGCGCGTCGAGCGGCTCGAGCGCCGGGTCGGCGTTGCCGACGCAGCAGGGTCGCTTCCGGCTGCATCCGACTCGCGCCCGGTCGCCCGAAACGAGCCGGCTGCTCCGGCAGCCCGGGTTGCGGCCGAGCGCGTCGCGACTCCGGTGACGGTTTCGCCGTCGGCGACCGCTGCGCCGGTCGAGGCGGCGCCTGCGGCGGCGCCTGCACCCGCGGCTGCATCCCGACCCGAGACCGCGTCGCCCGCGGCCCCCGAGGTCGCGGCTCCCGAGGCCGCGGCGCCCGCTGCATCGCCCGCGAAACCCGTCGGACCGGTGACGCTCCAGCAGGTCCGCGACGCGTGGCCCGAGGTGCTCTCGTCGCTCCAGCGCACCAAGCGCAGCGCGTGGATGGTGGCCTTTACCGCGCAGGTGCGCGACTTCCGCGACGATGACGTGCTCGTGCTCACGTTCCCGAGCGAGCACGACGTCGCGGGCTTCCGCGGTGGCGCACCCGGTCAGAGCGTCAGCGAGCTGCTGCGCGGTGCGATCGTCGAGGTGCTCGGCGTGCGGGTGAAGTTCGTCGCGCGCGTCGACGGCCAGGGCGGCTCGCCGAACGCTGCGGCCCCGGCGCCGTCGACCCCGCCCGCGCCGGCCGAGCCGCAGGCTCCGGTCGAGCCGCGCGGGTCCTCTGCCGATGCCAAGTCCGAATCATCGACGGCTCGACCGCCGTCGCCCGCATCGGACGCGGCCGCGACTGCGCGGCCCTCATCCTCGGCGCCCGCGGCGCCCGCCCGCGCCGAGGCGACGGCTGCACCGGCTGCTCCCACTGGGCCGGTGGACTCGTGGGCGACCGTGGCGATCCCACGCGACCCGGTCGCCGACGCCGGTTTCGAATCGGCGCCGTCCGGCACCGGCACGGCGACCGCCGTGATCGAGCGGCCGCAGGCGGCGGCGTCCCCGGTGCAGGCCACTGCCGCACCGGAGGCCGCGCCGGCGACATCCGCTCGCGTCGATGTCGCCCCGCCGCCCGACGACGCCGATGCGCCGCCCGAAGACGAGGAGCCGCCCTTCGACCCCGGGCCCGAGCCCGAGCTGATCGTCGAGGCATCCGCGCCTGCGGCCGTCGCACCGGCGGAGGCTCCCGCGCCGGCCCGCACGCCCAAGCGCACGGGCCGCCCGCTGTCGACGGCGGCGGGCCACGACGGCGGCATCCAGCGATACGGCGAGGCCGTCGTGCGCGAGGTGCTCGGTGCGACCTTCCTCGAAGAGGTCGAAGCACCGCAGCGGCCCGGCTTCGGAGAGCGTGGCTGATCGTGTACGAAGGCATCGTCCAAGAACTGATCGACGAGCTCGGTCGCCTGCCCGGCATCGGGCCCAAGTCGGCCCAGCGCATCGCGTTCCACATCGTGCAGACCGAGCACTTCGACGTCAGCAGGCTCGCCGAGATCCTCATGCAGATCCGCGACAAGGTGCGGTTCTGCGAGATCTGCGGCAACGTCTCCGAAGAAGCCACGTGCGGCATCTGCCGCGACCCGCGACGCGATCCTGCCCTCATCTGCGTGGTCGAAGAGGCCAAAGACGTCGTCGCCATCGAGCGCACCCGTGAGTTCCGCGGGCTCTATCACGTGCTCGGCGGCGCGATCAGCCCGATCGACGGCATCGGCCCCGACGAGCTGCGCATCCGCCAGCTCATGCAGCGGCTCGCCGACGCGACCGTGACCGAGGTCATCATCGCCACCGACCCGAACCTCGAGGGCGAGGCGACCGCGACCTACCTCAGTCGGCTGCTCTCCACGCTCGAGATCCGCGTCACGCGCCTCGCCTCGGGCCTGCCGGTCGGCGGCGACCTCGAGTACGCCGACGAGGTGACGCTCGGGCGCGCATTCGAGGGTCGGCGCGTCGTCGGCTGACGCCCGCCGGCGCCGCCGCTGCCCTTGACGCTCCACTCGCACACGGCTAGAACGGAGCCATGGCGAGCAGAGGTGCCGAATGGGTCGCGGGATACGTCGCGGCGTGGGAGTCGAACGATCCGGCCGAGATCGGAGCGCTCTTCACCGATGACGCCCGCTACCTCACGAGTCCCGACTCCGAGCCGCGCATCGGCCGCAACGCGATCGTCACGGGCTGGCTCGCCGACCTCGACGAGAAGGGGAGCTGGGCGTTCGACTGGCGCATCGTGCATGAGGACGACGGCTTCGTCGTCATCCAAGGGCGCACGAACTACCCGGCGGAACGCGACTACCTGAACCTCTGGATCGTGCGCCTGGCCGAAGACGGCCGAGCCACCGAGTTCACCGAGTGGTACATGCCGCGCTCGCACAAGGGCTGAGCCGCTATCGCAGCACCTCGACGAGCACCACCCAGGCCATCAGCAGTGCGGCGATGATGCTGAGCACCGCGCCGACCGCCATCGCGACGAGTCCCGCCTCCACCACGCCCGCGACGACGAGCACGGCGCCGCCGAGGAAGGCGACGATCGGCAGCACCCCGGCGATGCTCTTCAACACCCGGTCGAGCGGTGAGACGCGGTCCTCCCGCATGACCACCCGGATCGCATGCACCTGGAAGACACCGGCGAGCACGGCTGCCGCGAGCACTTCGATGCCGTACGCCACGATGGGCTGGCCGGGCACGAGCCCGAACGCGCCGGCGGTGATCGCCAGCACGAGCGCCGCGATCGATGCGGCCGCACGGGGCGGCAGCGTCGCCGACTTCATGATCTCGCCGATGTTCACCGACATCGCCACGATGAGGAGACCGGCGAGGGCGGCGGTGGCGCCCACCATCGCGACGTTGAACTCGGTCCAAGCCTCGAGTGCCTCCGACATGGGAACACGCTACCGCCGCCCGGCGGAGCGTCACATAGCCGGGCGCGCATGCGGGCCCGCCGTATGATGGTGCTTCCGGCGCCGGCCACCCGAGCGGCAGCCAGCAAACCACCCCTGGGAGACCACGTGAGCTTGATCGTGCAGAAGTTCGGCGGGTCGTCCGTCGCCGACGCGGAGAGCATCAAGCGGGTCGCCAAGCGCATCGTCGAGACCCGCAAGGCCGGCAACGACGTCGTCGTGGCGGTCTCCGCGATGGGCGATTCGACCGATGAGCTGCTCGACCTGGCGAACGAGGTCACGCCGCTTCCCGCGCCGCGCGAGCTCGACATGCTGCTCTCGGCGGGCGAGCGCATCTCGATGGCGCTGCTCGCGATGGCGATCAAGGGCATGGGCCACGAGGCACGCTCGTTCACGGGCAGCCAGGCCGGCATGATCACGGATGCCACGCACGGCGCCGCCCGCATCGTCGACGTCACCCCGGTGCGCCTGCGCGAAGCGCTCGACGACGGCGCGATCGTCATCGTCGCCGGCTTCCAGGGCTTCAACCGCGACACCCGCGACATCACGACGCTCGGCCGCGGCGGCAGCGACACGACCGCCGTCGCGCTCGCGGCCGCGCTCGACGCGGACGTCTGCGAGATCTACACCGACGTCGACGGCGTCTTCACCTCCGACCCGCGGATCGTGAAGAAGGCCCGCAAGCTCGACAGGATCACGAGCGAGGAGATGCTCGAGCTCGCGGCATCCGGAGCCAAGGTCCTGCACATCCGCGCAGTGGAATACGCACGCCGTCACGGCGTGACCCTGCACGTGCGCTCGTCGTTCAACAACAGCGAGGGGACCATCGTCTACGACCCCGCGCGCCTTCCCGAAGGAGAAGCTGTGGAAGAGTCCGTCATCGCAGGTGTCGCGGTCGACCTGACCGAGGCCAAGATCACCGTCGTCGGCGTGCCCGACAAGCCGGGCGTCGCCGCGAAGATCTTCAAGATCGTCGCCGGCACGAACGCGAACGTCGACATGATCGTGCAGAACGTCTCAGCAGCCTCGACGGGCCGCACCGACATCTCGTTCACGCTCCCGAAGTCCGACGGCGAGCGTGCGCTCACGGCCCTCGCGGGCGCGCAGGAGGCCATCGGCTTCCTCTCGCTGCAGTACGACGACCAGATCGGCAAGCTCTCGCTCGTCGGCGCCGCGATGCGCTCGGCCGCGGGCGTCTCCGCCCGCCTCTTCGAGGCGCTGTACACGGCCGGCATCAACATCGAGATGATCTCGACCAGCGAGATCCGCATCTCGGTCGTCACTCGTGCCGACAGCGTGCACGCAGCCGCGCGCGCCGTGCACTCGGCGTTCGAGCTCGACGGCGACGACGACGCGGTCGTGCACGGCGGCACCGGGCGCTGATCGCCTGACTGCAGGTCGAGCGGATGCGGCATCCGCCCGATCATCGAAATCCTCGCGGATCCCGGGGCAAATCCTGCCAAGGTTCCGCGAACCGCCGGGCGGCGCCGCCCGGGCTGGGACAATGGAAGAACGCTTCCCGGCGGCCGAGCGGCTGCCGGGTGATGGAGGAGTGCACGTGGGCAACACCAACGGAGTGAACATCGGCGTCGTCGGCGCCACCGGTCAGGTCGGCGCGGTCGTGCGGCGCCTGCTCGAGGAGCGCGACTTCCCGGTCGCCTCCATCCGCTACTTCGCCTCGGCCCGTTCCGCCGGAACGACGCTGCCGTGGAAGGGCGAGCAGATCGTGGTCGAAGACGCCTCGACGGCCGACCCGAGCGGTCTCGACCTCGCGATCTTCTCCGCCGGCGCCACGCTCTCGAAGGCACAGGCGCCGCGCTTCGCCGCCGCCGGTGTCACCGTGATCGACAACTCGAGCGGCTGGCGCATGGACCCCGAGGTTCCGCTCGTCGTCAGCGAGGTGAACCCGCACGCGATCGACCAGGCCGTGAAGGGCATCATCGCCAACCCCAACTGCACCACGATGGCCGCGATGCCCGTGCTGAAGGTGCTGCACGACGAGGCCGGCCTCGAGCGCCTCATCGTGAGCACCTACCAGGCGGTCTCGGGCGCCGGGCTCGCGGGCGGCGAGGAGCTGCTCGAGCAGACCCGCGCCGCCGTCGCGCAGGACGCGATCGGCCTCGTGCAAGACGGTTCGGCGGTCGAGTTCCCCGCGGCCGAGAAGTTCCCCCGCACGATCGCGTTCGACGTGATCCCGCTCGCCGGCTCGATCGTCGACGACGGCGACCTCGAGACCGACGAGGAGAAGAAGCTCCGCAACGAGAGCCGCAAGATCCTCGAGCTGCCCGGCCTCCGTGTCGCGGGCACCTGCGTGCGCGTGCCCGTGTTCACCGGCCACTCGCTCTCGCTGCACGTCGAGTTCGCGAACGAGATCACGCCCGAGCGCGCGACCGAGCTGCTCGCCGCGGCTCCGGGCGTCGAGCTCTCCGACGTGCCCACGCCGCTGCAGGCGGCCGGCACCGACCCGAGCTACGTCGGCCGGATCCGGCAAGACCAGTCGGCGCCCGAGGGCAAGGGCCTCGTGCTCTTCGTCTCGAACGACAACCTGCGCAAGGGCGCGGCGCTGAACGCCGTGCAGATCGCCGAGCTCGTCGCCGCGAAGCTGCCGGCCGCGGTCTAGCACCCAGCACGACGGATGCCCCGTGGCCGATCGGCCACGGGGCATCCGCTGTTCTCGGGGTTTCTCAGCCCTGGGGGATCGCGGCGACGACGTCGATCTCGACGAGGATGTTCGCGAGGCGCGAGCCCACCGTGGTGCGCACCGGGTAGGGCTCGGTGAAGAACTCGGCGTAGGCCGCGTTGTACTCGGCGAAGTCGGCCAGGTCTTCGAGGTGGGCGGTGACCTTCACGACGTCGTCGAACGACAGGTCGTATTCGGCGAGCACGGCGCCGATGTTGCGCAGCACCTGGCGGGTCTGCTCGGCGGCGCCGCCGGGCACGACCTCGCCCGTGGCCGGATCCTGCGGGCCGAAGCCGGCGGTGTAGAGGAAGCCGTTGGCGACGACCCCGTGGCTGTAGGGGCCCGCGGGCTTCGGCGCGTTCGAGAGGGTGACGGCGATCTTGGACATGGTTCCTCCGCTGTGGTGATCGGTCGTGGTCGTGGTCGTGGTCGGTGGCGAGCGTGCGGACTCAGCCGAGTTCGCGGGCGATGGCGTCGGCGGTCTCGCGCATCGCGGGCAGGTGCGCCCGCAACCGGTCGAGGTCGGCGACCATGCGGATCGCGGTGACCGAGAGCGCGCCGACGATGCCGAGCGAGCTGCGGATCGGCACGGCGATGCAGTTGACGAAGTCCTCGAACTCGCGGTCGTCGGTCGCCCAGCCGCGGGAGCGCACGAGGGCGAGCTCCCGGTCGAGCCGCTCGCGGGTGGTGATGGTCAGCTCGGTGTAGCGCTCCCAGGTGATCCCGGCGAGCACCGCGTCGCGGCCGGCACTGTCGAGGTCGGCGAGGATCGCCTTGCCGACGGCCGAGCAGTTGGGGATGACCGCGCGGCCGATGCGGGAGTACATGCGCACCCCGGACTCGTCTTCGGCCTTGTCGACGTAGACGATCGAGCGGTCCATGAGCGCGGCGAGGTGCACGGTGTTGCCCGTGCGGCGCTGCAGGCGGCGCACATGCTCGGCGCCGGCCTCGCGCAGGTCGAGCGAGTCCAACGCCTCCTTCGACAGGGCGGCGAGCCGGGCGCCGAGCGTGTAGCGACCGGATGCCCGGCGGCGCACCCAGCCGACCTCTTCGAGCGACTGCAGCTCGCGGAACATCGTCGACCGGTGCAGCTCGAAGGCCTCGGCGAGCTCGGCGACCGTGCGCGGGTCGGCCGCGATCGCGTCGATGATGCGGGCCGCGCGTTTCACGCTCTGCGACATGTCAGGCCTCCTCGAGTGCCGCGGTGTCGACCGCCGCGACGTCGGTCGTGATGCCGCCGCGACGGATGCCGCGGCCGGGCGTCGCCCCGGTGAGTGCGCCTCCCGCGAGCACGGGCACGCCGGCGACCAGCACGTCGTCGATGCCGACGGCGAGCCCGAGCGGTTCCACGTAGCTCGCGGTCGCGCGTACGGCATCGGGGTCGACGAGCACGAGGTCGGCGACGAAGCCCTCGCGCACCGCGCCGCGGTCGCCGAGCCCGAACCGGGCCGCCGCGCGTGAGGAGACGAGCGCCGCGGCATCCGCCCAGCCGAGCGCGGCCTGCTCGCGCACGAGCATCGCGAGGTATCGGGAGAACGAGCCGCGCGCCCGCGGGTGCGGGTGGCGGCCGATGAAGATGCCGTCGGAACCGCCGATGGCCGCCCGGTGCGAGAGGATCTCCGCGAGCCCGGCATCGCTGCGCTCGCGTTGCACGGCCATCACGACGTTGACCTCGAGTCGCGAGGCCACGAGCACGTCGAGGGCGAAGTCGATCGCGTCGATCGACGTGCCCGAGCGACCGGATGCCTCGGCAGCCCCCTGTGCGATCGTGAGGCCGTGCGCCCAGTCGTAGTCGGGCGCCGCGACATGGGCGAGCGTGAGCATCGACGGCCACTCGGGGCCGAGGCCCGCGGAGCGCGTGATGGTCGGGAACCACTCCCGGCGGAGTCGCGCACGCGCCGCGGGGTCGGCGAGTTCGGCGACGACCTCGGACCCGGGCCGCACGGTCAGCGAGGCGGGCAGGATCGGCATCGCGAGGATCGAGCAGCCACGCGTGTACGGGTAGGCGTCGAAGGTCGCATCGACGCCGTCGCGCTCGAGCTCGGCGAGCAGCTCCCGCACGAGGTGCGGTTCGGCGTGGAAGTGCGAGACGTGGATCCGCGCCCCCGTCTCGCGGGCGATCGCGGCCATCTCAGCGATGCCCGCGGCCGAGTTCGCCTCGTAGCCGCCGCGCATGTGCGAGACGTAGACGGCTCCCGCATCGGCGACGGGCCCGGCGAGGGCGGCGAGCTCGGCGGTGTCGGCGAAGATGCCGGGCACGTAGTCGAGGCCCGTCGAGAGCCCGAGCGCGCCGTCGGCGAGGCCGTCGGCCACGAGCACCCGCATGCGGTCGAGCTCGTCGGGCGAGGCGGCATCCGTCGACCGGCCCGAGACCACGAAGCGCACCGTGCCCGCGGGCACGAGCACGCCGGCGTTCACGGCCGTGGTGCCGTCGTAGGCGGCGAGCAGTGCGGCGATCCCGCCGCCGCGGTAGCTCGGGTGCCCTCCGTTGATCGCGGCGAAGTACTCGGTGGCGTAGGCGCCGTCGCCCGGGGCGTACGAGACGCCGTCCTGGCCGCCGATGACGGTCGTGACTCCCTGGCGCAGCAGCGCGAGCTGCACGTCGGGGTCGAAGAGCGCGCCGTCGGCGTGCGAGTGGGCGTCGACGAAGCCGGGCATGAGCAGCCGGCCACGGCCGTCGATGACGTGGGCGTGGGCGGCGTCGCGGGCGTCGTCGGACGTCGCGGGACCGATGCGTGCGATGCGCTCGCCGTCGACGACCACGTCGGATGCGCCGGCGCCGGCACCGGCGGCATCGACGACGATCGCGTTCCTGATGAGGATCGACACCGAGGACTCCTAGAAGAACGTGCGCACGAGTGCGACCACGCGGTCGGAACCACCGCCCTCGACGACCGGGATGAGGCGCCACTTGTCGAACGCGGTGCACGGGTGCGAGAGGCCGAGCGAGACGACCTCGCCGATGGCGAGTTCGAGCGGGCCGTCGGCGCGGAGATAGGCGTGCTGGTCGTTGAGGGCGGTGACGGATGCCCCGGCGAGCGGCCGCTCGGCGGCACCGGGCGCCTCGGCGACGCCGAAGGGCACGGGCAGGCCCTCGTCGTAGGGGAAGTCGCGCTTGCCGCCGTCGAGCAGCGCGAGGCCGGGCTCGGGGTGCGAGACGACGCGGGCGTAGCCGCGCATCGCGGGGGCGAGTTCGCCGTCGATCGGCGAGATGCCGTGGTAGAAGCCGTCGTCGTGCAGGAGCGAGGCGCCCGAGCGGAGGATCCAGCGGGTGCTCCCCGCCGTCGCACCTGCTGCAACGGTTGCCGCGGCTTCCGCGGCGATCGCCGGGGCGAACGCCTCGGCGACGAGTTCCAGGTACGCGCTGCCGCCGGCCGTGACGATGAGCTCGCCCTCGGCGAGGCCGCGCACGACCTCGTGCACCTCGAGCATCTCGGCGAGATAGCCCCGCACGGCATCGAGCACCGCGGGCGAGCGATCGTGGCCGAGGCTGCCCTCGTAGCCGGCCGTGCCCGCGAGCCGGAGCACGGGCGAGGCGGCGACGCGCTCGGCGACGCGCACGGCCTCGGCAACGCCGCGAGCGCCCGTGCGACCACCGGCCCCGCCGAGCTCGACGAGGACGTCGATCGGGCGGGGGAGTGCGAGGCCCGCGAGGCCGCGTTCCATCGCCTCGACGGTCTCGACCGAGTCGACCCACGAGCGGAACGCGACGGCGGAGTCGGCGAGTTCACCGGCGACGAACGCGAGGGCGGCCGGCGCGACGAGCGTGTTCGCGAGCATGATCGAGGCGACGCCGAACGAGCGGGCCGTGCGCACCTGCCCCGGGGTCGCGAGGGTGAGTCCGGTGGCGCCCGCGTCGAGCTGGAGCTGCCAGAGGGCCGGGGCCATGGTGGTCTTGCCGTGCGGCATGAGTTCGAGTCCGCGATCGGCGCACCAGCCCTGGATCACCGAGGCGTTGCGTGCGAGCGCCCGCTCGTCGAGCGCGAGGAGCGGCGTCCAGAACTCGGCGAGCGCCGGCCCGGTCGCGAGGAACTCGCGCACCGTGAGGCCGTCGGCGCGGGCGGGCAGGCCCTTGTCTGCTGCGCTCAGCCGCTCGTCGGCGAGTGCTGCGAGTCGCGTGTGCTGCGGCATCCGGAGCCCCTCTCGTGTTGCAGATGCTGCAACGCGTTTGCGCCGAATCTGCACACCCGACAGCATAGGGGCGTGCCTGACATTCCGCTGCCCGAAGTCGTCGCCCTCGGCGAGACCATGGCGCTCGTCGCCCCCGTGTTCGCCGAACCGCTCGAGACGGCCGACGAGTTCCGCGTCGACTCGGCCGGCGCCGAGGCGAACGTCGTCGCCCACCTCGCGGCCCTCGGTCGTCGCGCCGCGTGGGCGGGGCGACTGGGCGACGATGCGCTCGGTCGGCGCGTCGCGGGGCACCTGCGCGACCGAGGCGTCGACCTGCGCTGGGTCGAGACCGACGACGGGGCGCCGACAGGCGTCTACTTCAAGGATCCGGGTCGAGGCGTGCAGTACTACCGGGCAGGGTCGGCGGCTTCGCGCATGACGCCGTCCTTCCTCGACGCGCTCCCGCTCGACACGGCACGGGTCGTGCACGTCAGCGGGATCACGCCGGCGCTCTCCGCGAGCTGCGACGCGCTCGTCGACGCACTCCTGGGCCGGGTCGCCGCCGCGCCCGCGATGCTGAGCTTCGACGTCAACCACCGGAGCGCGCTCTGGCCCGCAGGGGTCGCGGCCGGTCGCCTGCTCGAGCTCGCCGCCCGCGCCGACCTCGTCTTCGTGGGGCTCGACGAGGCCGAGGCGCTCTGGGGCACTGCGACGCCCGACGCCATGCGGGCGCTGCTGCCCGAGCCCGCGCTCCTCGTCGTGAAGGACGGCGCGATCGGTGCCACCGAGTTCCGCGGCGGTGCGGATTCCGGGTCGACCCACGTTCCGGCGCTGTCCGTCGAGGTGGTCGAGGCCGTCGGGGCCGGCGACGCCTTCGCGGCCGGGTACCTCGCGTCGCTCCTCGCCGGCGGCGACCCGAGTGATCGACTCGCCGCCGGACATGCCCGAGCCGTCACGGTGCTCGGCGGCACCGCAGACTTCCCCCTTGCCGAACCCACCACGAGGAGCACCCGATGACCGCCATCAGCAACGCCGAGTTCGACGCGATCTTCGAGGGGCAGCCGCTCATGGCGATCTTCCGGGGCATGGGCGCCGAGCGGAGCCTCGAGCTCGCCGAGCTCGCCTGGGGCCTCGGCATCGACGTGATCGAACTGCCGATCCAGACCGAGGCCGACCTCGAGGCGCTGCGCGCCGTCGCCGCTGCCGGGCGCGCTGCCGGCCGGATCGTCGGGGCGGGCACCGTCGTGTCGGTGCGGCATGTCGAGCTCGCGGCTTCCGCCGGCGCGGCCTTCACTGTGAGCCCGGGCTTCGATCCGGTGGTCTCGCGTGCCTCGGCGCAGGCGGGGTTGCCGCCGATGCCGGGCGTCGCGACCGCGACCGAGGTGCAGGCCGCGATGGCCTCGGGCCTCACCTGGCTGAAGGCGTTCCCGGCGTCGCTCCTCGGGCCCGCGTGGTTCCAGGCGATGGCCGCCCCGTTCCCCGGTGCCCGCTTCGTCGCCACCGGCGGCATGGATGCCTCGAACGCGGGAGCGTTCCTCGCGCGTGGTGTGCGCGCCGTCGCCGTCGGCTCGGCGCTCGAGGACCCGGCGCAGTTGCCGGCGCTCGCCGCCCTGCTCGCCGAGTAGCCGGGTCTTCGAACGATCCCGAGCGCGGTGCCGACCTGGTCGGCACCGCGCTTTCGTCGTCTCCTCCCCGGAAACGTGTGGGAAACGCGGCCGCAACAGAAACTGAATGACTTGTTTCCAGTTACTATCTTTTCTGTTAGGGTCGCTTCCAGTAACGCGTGAGCACCGAGATCCTGCACGCGGCACTGCGCACCACCTTCCACGCAACGAAGCACGAGAGGAATGCCGGAGATGACTCGAACCAAACGCTCCTTCGCGGTGGCACTCGCCGCCGGAGCGGCCGCGATCGCCCTGGGGATGACCGGATGCACGCCGTCGGCAGGAGGAACCGGCGACGATGCCTCGGTCCTCCGCGTCTGGGCGGGCAGCGCCACCCCGATCAACAACAACTTCAACCCGTTCGCCGTCGACACGGCCGTGCATGCGACCTTCGGCGTGATCTACGAACCGCTGTTCTTCTTCAACCAGCTCTCGGCGGATGCGCCGGTCGGCCTCGTCGGCGACAGCTACGAGTACAGCGAGGACGGGCGCACGCTCACCGTCACGATCAAGCCCGACCTCAAATGGAGCGATGGCGAGGACCTCACGGCCGACGATGTCGCGTTCACCTTCGGGTACGGTTCGAACAAGTCCGAGCAGTTCGTCTCGGCCGAGGCGACCGACGCCACCACCGTCGTGCTCACCTACACCGAGCCGCAGTTCACGAGCGCCTCGCTCACGCTCGGTTCGACGTACATCATCCCCGAGCACATCTGGGCCGACATCGACGACTTCATGGCCGAGACGAACCCCGAGCCCGTCGGCTCCGGTCCGTACGTGCTGAAGAGCTTCTCCGATGCTGCCTACACGGTCGAGGCCAACGAACTCTTCCGCGACGGCGCTCCCGCCGTGACCGAGGTGCAGTACCTCGGCCTGGACTCGAACCAGTCGTCGCAGGACCTGCTGACGACCGGCAAGATCGACTGGGTCGGCCAGTTCATCGCGAACCCCGACGCCGTCACGGGCGAGGGCGACATCACGACGCTGAACCTCCAGCAGGACCCGACGACGATCACGACGTGCGCGAACGCCGACCTCGGGTGCGAGGGCGCGCAGACCGACCCGGCCGTGCGCCAGGCGATCAACGTCGCGATCGACCGGGCCACGATCGCCGACAAGGCGTTCGCCGGACTGGCGGGCGAGTCCTCGCCGTCGTTCACCCTGCAGCCGCGCGACGAGCAGTGGCTGAGCGACCCCGAGCTCGCCACGAGCCCCCAGGAGGCGAACGCCGCAGAGGCGGGTGCGATCCTCGAGGCCGCCGGCTACACGAAGGACGCCGACGGCTTCTACGGCAAGGGCGGCACGGCCTTCGAGATCGACCTGTTCTCGCCCGACGGCTGGACCGACTACAACGACGCCGCGAAGCTCATCTCCGAGCAGGCGGCCGAGGCGGGCATCCGCATCAACGCCCGCACCGTCTCCGATGCCGAGTACTGGACGCCGATCCAGTCGGGCGACTTCCAGATGGCGCTCTACGGACTCACGCAGAGCCTCGTCGCCGACCCGTACTCGAACTACCACGAGTACTTCGCCGGCACCTCGACCGCGAAGGTCGGCGAGACCCCGCTCGTCGGTCAGAACTACGCGCGCTACTCGAACCCCGCCGTCGACGCGGCCGTGCTCGCGGCCGGTGCGACGCAGGACGTCGCCACGAAGCAGGCGGCCTACGCGACCATCCAGGCCGAGATCGCGCGCGACCTCCCGTACATCCCAGTGGTGCTGAACGCCTCGCAGTCGTTCTTCAACACCGAGAAGTTCAGCGGATGGCCGAGCGAGGGCGACCTGTACGCCGCACCGTTGCCGTACCTCGCGGTGGCCAACGCGGTCGTGCTCTCGCACCTCACCCCGGCGAAGTAGGCCGCCGGTCCCATGGAACGAACCCTTCCGAACTCGAGGACGGCAGCGGCATGAGCTTCTACCTTCGGCGGGTCGCCTTCTACCTGGTGACCCTCTGGGCGGCGATCTCGCTCAACTTCCTGCTCCCGCGGCTCCTCCCGGGCGACCCCGCCGCCATCATGCTCGGCAAGCTCCGGCGTGCCAGCGGCGGGCGCCCGCTCTCCGAGGAGACGATCGAGGCCATCACCTCGATCCTCGGCGCAGGGAAGGACATGTCCCTCTGGGACCAGTACGTGGCGTACTGGGGCCGGTTGCTTCAGGGAGACCTCGGCGTCTCCTCCACGAGGTATCCGGCCTCGGTCGCCGATCTCATCGCGGCGGCCCTGCCGTGGACGATCATCCTGGTCGGCGTCGCGACCGTCATCTCCTTCGTGCTCGGCATCATCGTCGGCGCATGGGTGGGATGGCGGCGAGGCACCGCGCTCGACCACCTGGTGCCGGTCACCACGGTCTTCCAATCCATCCCGTACTTCTGGCTCGCCCTCGTGCTCGTCGCGGTGTTCTCGGTGCAGTTGGGCTGGTTCCCGATCGTCGGCGGGTACGACGTCTTCGAGTTCCCGGCCGGCCCCGAGCTCAGCTGGGCGTTCGTCGGCAGCGCGATCTACCACGCCATCCTCCCGGCGATCACGATCGTGCTCTCCTCGGTCGGCGGCTGGCTCCTCGGCATGCGCAACATGATGGTGTCGACGATGTCGGAGGACTACGTCGTCACCGCCGAGGCGAAGGGGCTCACCCCGCGACGGGTGCGCACGAAGTACGCCTCGCGCAACGCCGCCATCCCGAGCCTCGCCGGTTTCGGCATCGCCCTCGGCTTCGTCGTCGCCGGCTCCATCGTCATGGAGCAGGTGTTCAGCTATCCGGGCATCGGCAAGCTCATGATCCAGGCCGTGCAGGGCCTCGACTACGCGCTCATGCAGGGCGTCTTCCTCGTGATCACGCTCACCGTGCTCGCCGCCAACTTCTTCATGGACCTCATCTACGGCTTCATCGACCCGAGGGTGCGACACAATGGATGACTCCCAGCCCACCCTCGATCGCGCCGACGACGCCTACGCGACGGGCGACGACGCGCCGTTCCAGTCGCCCGTCTCCGCCGAGGCGGTGCGCGAGACGACCCGCGAGGCGACCGCCACCGCCGCGATCGCGGCCGCACGTGCGACGCGCGGCGGCCGGTTCCGGCACATCCTGCCGAGCCGCTCCGGCAAGCTCATCACCGGTGTCGTGATCGTCGGCCTCATCACGCTGTTCGGCATCTTCGGCCCGATGATCGCCCAGCCGCCCCGTGACTCGAGCAACGAGGCGCTGCAGCCGCCGTCGGCCGAGCACTGGCTCGGCACGACCAAGCTCGGCTACGACGTCTTCTCGCAGCTCGCCTGGGGCACGCAGGGCTCGCTCTTCATCGGCCTCGTCGCCGGACTCGTCGCCCTCTTCCTCGCCGTGGTCTTCGGCGTGTTCGCCGGCTACTTCGGCGGCGTGCTCGACGAGGTGCTCACGCTCTTCACGAACATCGTGCTCGTGATCCCGGGCCTGCCCGTCGTCATGGTGATCGCCGCCTACGTGCAGACCGCCGAGGGCCTCGGGCCGCTCGCCCGAAGCTCCCTCCTCGTCGCGCTCGTGCTCGGCATCACGGGCTGGGCGGGCTCCGCCGTGGTGCTGCGGGCCCAGGCGCGCTCACTGCGCACCCGCGAGTACGTCGCCGCAGCCCGGGTCGCGGGCGAGAAGCCCGGCCGCATCATCTTCGTCGAGATCCTTCCGAACCTCGTGCCGCTGCTCGCGGCCCAGTTCATCTTCGGCGTCATCTTCGCGGTGCTCGGCGAGGCGGGGCTCTCGTACCTCGGCCTCGGGCCGACCGGGTCGATCACGCTCGGCACGATGCTGAACGACGCCCAGACCGGCCAGGCGGTGGGCACGGGTGCCTGGTGGTGGTTCGTGCCTCCGGGCCTCATCATCGCCGCGCTCGGCGCCGGACTCTCCCTCATCAACTTCGCGATCGACGAGGTCGTGAACCCGAAGCTCAGGCTCGCGCCTGAGAACGCGAAGCGCCAGCGCAGGGCCGCGAAGGCCGGCAAGGGCGTCGCCGATACCGGAGCATTCGCATGAACGCCGACGCCAACGCCGTGAGCACCGCCGCCCTGGGCGAGCCCGTGCTCACCGCTCGGAACCTCTCGATCGAGTACGAGGTGGACCCGCCGGTGAAGGCCGTGCGCGGTGCGTCGATCACGCTGCACCGCGGTGAGATCCTCGGCCTCGCGGGGGAGTCCGGCTGCGGCAAGACCACCCTCGCCTACGGGCTCAATCGGCTGCTCAAGGCCCCGGCGCTCATGACCGGCGGCGAGGTCGTGTTCCACGATGCATCCGGTGACGACATCGACGTCGTCGGGCTCGACGGCGAGGCGCTGCGCAGGTTCCGTTGGAACAAGGTGTCGATGGTCTTCCAGGGCTCGATGAACTCGCTGAACCCCGTCATGAACGTGCGCAAGCAGCTGCACGACGTGTTCACGACCCATCGACCGGGCATGAAGCGCGCCGAGCGCGAGGCCAGGAGCGCCGAACTGCTGACCCTCGTCGGCGTCGATCCCACGCGACTCTCGAGCTTTCCGCACGAGCTGTCGGGCGGCATGCGCCAACGCGTCATGATCGCGATGGCGCTCGCCCTCGACCCGCAGGTCATGATCATGGACGAGCCGACCACGGCGCTCGACGTCGTCGTGCAGCGGGGCATCATCCGCGAGATCATGCGGCTGCGCGAGCGCCTCGGCTTCGCGGTGGTCTTCATCACGCACGACCTGCCGCTCCTGATCGAGATCAGCGATCGCATCGCGATCATGCTCGACGGCGAGATCATCGAGCAGGGCGATGCGGAGCAGATCTACCGGGCGCCGGGGCATCCGTACACCAGGCGGCTGCTCTCGAGCTTCCCGAGCCTGCGCGGCGATCGCGGCGACTTCATCCGCACCGGCGCGGCGGCGGGAGGTGCGGCATGAGCGGGCGGGCGACTGCGATCGAGGCCACGACCCTCGAGGCGCGCAACCTGGTCAAGGACTTCCGGCTGCGGAGCGGCACGAAGGTGCGCACCCTGCACGCGGTGAAGGATGTCTCGTTCACCCTCGAACCGGGTCGCACGATCGCCCTCGTGGGCGAGAGCGGCTCGGGCAAGTCGACGATCGCGCGCATGATGGCCAAGCTCGAGACGCCGTCGTCGGGCGAGGTGCTGCTCGACGGACGCGTGAGTGCGACCCGCGGCGGGGGCCTCGCCCGCTACCGGCGCGACGTGCAGATGGTCTTCCAGGACCCGTTCAGCTCGCTGAACCCGTTCCACCCGATCCTGCACCACCTCGAACGGCCGTTGCGCATCCACAACCCGCGGCTCTCGTCGCGGCAGATCCGCGAGCGGGCCGAGGAGCTCCTCGAACGCGTTCGCCTGTCACCGGCGGCGACGTTCGCCGATCGCCGTCCGCACGAGCTCTCGGGCGGTCAGCGGCAGCGCGTCGCGATCGCCCGTGCGCTCGCCCCCGGGTCGCGGTTCATCATCGCCGACGAGCCGGTGTCGATGCTCGACGTGTCGATCCGCCTCGGCGTGCTGAACCTGCTCGCCGAGCTGCAGCGGCAGGAGCACCTCGGCGTGCTCTACATCACGCACGACCTCGCGACCGCGCGGCACTTCTCCGACGAGATCCTGGTGATGTACCGCGGGGAGATCGTCGAACGCGGGCCGAGCGAGCAGGTGATCCTCGATCCTCGGCACGAGTACACGAAGACCCTGCTCGAGGCCGCGGCCGACCCGGATCGACTCGGGCGACTGCGCGACGATGTGCGGAACGGCGGGTGAGCCGCCAATCAGTAAAGATTCCTTGCAGATAGAGTGACCACCAACACGAAACGAGAGAGGCGGCCTGCCGTGAACCAGATCGACCCGGGCACCCCGACGTGGCTCGCGGCGCGCAACGACCGCACCGCCTTTCGGCTCCTCCTCGAACACGGTCCGCTCACACGGTCGCGTCTCGGCGAGCTCACCGGGCTCTCGAAGCCGACCGCATCGCAGATGCTCGCCCGGCTCGAGCGGGTCGGCCTCATCCGGCCGGTCGGCGAGCGGTCGGGCGGCCGCGGGCCGAACGCGATCACGTACGGTGTGCGCACCGATCGCATCACGGGCGTCGCGATCTCGATCCTCGACCGCGCCATCCAGGCGGTCGTGGTCGACGCCGTCGACCACGACCACCCGATCGTGCAGATCGCGACCGATGGGCACGAGCGTTCTCCCGAGGGCGACGTGCGCGCCGCCGTTCGGGCCGCCTGCGCGGAGGCCGGCATCGACGAGAGCACGGTCAGCCGCGTCGTGATCGGCGTGCAGGCCGCGTTCTTCGTCGACGGCGACGAGCTCTCGTTCACCGACACCCTGCCCGGGTGGCCGGAGGTCGGGTCGCGGGCTCGCATCGAGCAGGAGCTCGGCCTCCAGGTGACGATCGACAACGACGTCAACCTCGCGACGATGGCCGAGCGCTCGTCCGGCGCGGCGCAGCAGGCTGCGAGCTTCGCGCTGTTCTGGATCGGCGACGGTCTCGGCGTCGGACTCGACCTCGGCGGGGTGGTGCACCGCGGTGCCTCGGGCGGGGCCGGAGAGATCGGCTACCTCGCGGTGCCGAGAACGGCGGCTCCGCTCGCCCCCGCGGCGAACGACTTCACCGACCTGCTCGGCGGCCCGGCCGTCGCCCGCCTCATCGGCGGCGACGACGAGACGCTCGCCGAGGTGCTGCCCCGACTCGCCGCCGACGACGACGCCCTGTCGGCGCTCGCCGACCGGGTGATCCTCGCCGTCAACCCCCTGCTCGCGATCCTCGATCCCTCGATGATCGTGCTCGGCGGGCCCACGGGCACCGCCGGCGGTGCCCGCCTCGCCGAGCTCGTCGCGGAGCGCGTCGACCCGGCAGCGCACCCGAAGCTCGCGATGCGCACGAGCGGCACCGGCGCCCAGCCGGTGCTGCTCGGCGCGCGCCAGCAGCTCGTCGAGCAGATCCGCGACCACCTCGAGGCGGACATCTCGCTCGCCACCTGACTCGGCCGCAGAGAGCGGATGCCACGGGGCATCCGCCGCCCGGCCATCGACCCTTTCGTTCCGCGCTCGCGCGCGGGGCGCACCACGCACGGAATTGAGGACTGATGAAGCTCGCCATCGTCGGCGGAGGTTCGACCTACACGCCCGAACTCATCGACGGGTTCGCACGCCTGCGCGACACGCTGCCGCTCGAGGAGATCCGTCTCGTCGACCCCGACGAGCACCGTCTCGCGCTCGTCGCGGGCATGTCGCAGCGCATGCTCGAGCACGCCGGGCATGCCGCGAAGGTGATCGGCACGACCGACCTCGTCGCCGGCGTCGCCGATGCCGATGCCGTGCTCATCCAGTTGCGGGTCGGCGGGCAGGACGCCCGTCACGCCGACGAGACCTGGCCGCACGAGGCCGGATGCATCGGCCAGGAGACGACCGGGCCCGGTGGCCTCGCCAAGGCGCTGCGCACCGTACCCGTGGTGCTGCGCATCGCCGACGTCGTGCGGGCGCATGCGAAGCCCGACGCCTGGATCGTCGACTTCACGAACCCCGTCGGCATCGTCACCCGCGCGCTGCTCGAGGCGGGCCACCGCGCCGTCGGCCTGTGCAACGTCGCGATCGGCTTCCAGCGCCGCTTCGCCTCGCTCTTCGACGTCGACCACGACCGGGTGAGCCTCGGCCATGTCGGCCTCAACCACCTGACCTGGGAGCGGAGCGTCGTCATCGACGGCGCCGACCGGCTGCCCGGGCTGCTCGAGCACCGACTCGGCGAGCTCGCAGGCGAGGTGCACCTGGCACCGGCGCTCATCGCGCAGCTCGGCGTCGTGCCCTCGTACTACCTGCGCTACTACTACGCGCACGACGAGGTGCTGCGCGAGCAGCTGCACGAGCCGACGCGGGCCGAGGCGGTGCGCGCGATCGAGCGAGAGCTCCTGGAGCTCTACGCCGACCCGGCCCAGCACGAGAAGCCGGCAGCGCTCGAGGGCCGCGGCGGCGCGTTCTACTCCGAGGCGGCGATCGAGCTGCTCGCGGCGATGCGCGACGGCGAGAGCCGCTCCCGCGTGGTCAACCTGCGCAACGACGGGGTGCTGCCGTTCCTGCCCGACGACCACGTCATCGAGGTTCCGGCCGTGTTCCGCGACGGGGGATTCGTCGCAGACCCGGTCGCGCCGCTGCCCGACGACATCCGCGGTCTCATCGCCGGGGTCGCCGGCTACGAGCGCCTCGCGCTCGACGCGGCGGTGCACGGCGGTCGCGATCGCGTGCTCCGCGCGATGCGTGCGCACCCGCTCGTGCTGCAGCACGACCGGGCCGAGCAGCTCACCGACCTGCTCATGGCGGAGAATGCGCCGTTCCTGGAGTGGGCGCGATGAGCGGCGTGATCGTCGCCGTCGACGGCGGAGGCTCGAAGACCGACGCCGTCGCGCTCACGATCGAGGGCGAGCTCGTCGCCCACGAACGGGGTGCCGGCTCGAGCCCGCACTTCGAAGGGCTCGGTGAGGCGGTCGCCGTCGTCGACGAGCTCGTGCGTGCGGTTGCGGGGGAGTTCCCCGTCGTGCATGCGGGGCTCTACGTCTCGGGTCTCGACCTGCCCGTCGAGGTCGAGCAGTACGCCGCCTCGATCGCCGGCTTCGCGTGGTCCGGGTCGTCGACCGTCGTCGCCAACGACCTCTACGCCGTGCTGCGCGCGGGCACCGACGAGCCCGACGCGGTGGCGATCGTCTGCGGCACCGGCGTGAACGCGGTCGGCGTGCGCGCCGACGGCGCCGAGGTGCGCTTCCCGTCGCTCGGCGCCCTCTCGGGCGACTGGGGCGGCGGCAGCGGCATCGGCGAGCAGGTGCTCTGGCATGCCGCGAGGGACGTCGACGGCAGGGGGCCGCGAACGGTGCTCACCGCGGCGATCGTCGAGCAGCTCGGCGCCGGCTCGGTGCCCGCCCTCATCGAGGACCTGCACTTCGGCCGGCGCGACTCGAGCGAGCTCACGGCGCTCGCGCCCGCCGTCTTCGAGGCCGCACGGACGGGCGACGCCGTGGCGGCGGGGATCGTCGATCGTCAGGCCGAGGAGATCGTGGCGTTCGCCCGTGCCTGCGTGACGCGACTCGGGCTCGCCGACCGCGCCGTTCCGATCGTGCTCGGCGGCGGGATCGTCCGCTCGGGCGACGTACGGCTCATCGGCGGCATCACTTCGGGGCTCGCCGCCGTCGCTCCCCGGGCGCGCATCGAGATCCTCGATGCGTCGCCGATCGTCGGAGCGGCGCTGCTCGCGCTCGAACGGGCGGGGGCCGGCGCCGAAGCGCTCGACCGGGCGCGTGACGCGGTCACGCAGGCGACACGGATGACGCCCGCCGCGGCCGTGCGCGAGGCGGCGCCCGTCGCGCGTTGACCACGCGGTGAGCCCGAGCAGTCGACCGTTCGGAGCTCAGGCCTCTCGGCCGAGGCGTCGCACGGCGGCGTCCTGGTGCGCGAGTCGCCGAAGCGCGAGCAGCACCGGTTCGTAGAGCGCGGTGCCGAGCACCGTGTACTCGACGGCGGCGTGGGGCTCAGGAGGCATCCGCTCGAGGTCGTAGGCGGCGAGGTCTGCGGCTGCGCTGCCGTAGCGGGCGAGTCGTTCGGGCGTGATCGGCATGCCCGCGTCGTCGGCGGCGGCGAGCGCGCCCTCGAGTTGCGCGACCGCGGCGAACTCTGGGTCGTAGACCTGGCCGAGTGCCTCGAGCGCGGCGCGCGCACGCGGATACGGGTCGTCGGCACCCGCGGGCTCGGCGCCGTCGGGCGGCAGCGCGCCGACCGCGCGGCCGAGGGTGGAGTAGAGGTCGTCGCCGGGCTCGTCGACGAGCTGCAGCACGGAGCGCGCCTGCTGCACGCTGAGCCCGACCGGGCCGGTGAGCGCGCGCACCAGCCGGAGCCGGCGCAGATGGTGCTCGTCGTAGCTCGCCTGGGTGGCCGAGGTCGCGGTGCCCGGCTGCAGGAGCCCCTCGCGGAGGTAGTACTTGACGGTCGCGACCGGCAGGCCGGCCTCGGCGGCGAGTGCGGAGATGCGCATGCGGGACCCCTTGCATTGGATAGTGCAACTCTCTAATATTGGAGAGTACAACTATCCAATCATGATCCACGCGACGAAGGGAACGGCCATGCCGTCCGCACCAGATCTCATCCTCATCGGCGTCCTCCTGCTCGCCCTCGTCACGGTCGAGAGCGGCGGCTACTTCCTCACCCGCGTGGTGCGGGGGCTGGCGCCCGCGAACCGGCTGCAGACGAACTTCTTCCGCGCGGGCCACGCCCACGCGGCCGTGCTGCTCGTGCTCTCGATGGTGATCCTCTCGGTCATCTCCTACGCCGCACTCGACGGGTTCTGGCTCTGGCTCGCCCGGCTCGGGGCGCCGATCGCGGCGATCCTCATGCCCGCCGGCTTCTTCCTCTCGGTGCTCGGCCGGGAGCCCGAGAAGCCGAACCGCCTCATCGTGCTGCTCTGGATCGGCGCCGCCTCGCTCACCGCCGGGCTGATCGCGGCAGGCGTCGGCCTCGTGGCCGGCGGCATCGCGGCGCTCTGAACGAGCGGATGGGTGCGCGATCGCACCGAGCGGCGTAGCGTCGGCCCATGGCCATTCCCCAGCGCTTCTCACTCGTCACACTCGGCGTCGCCGACGTCGAGGCCGCGACGGCGTTCTACCGCAGGCTCGGCTGGCGCGAGGCGCCGTCGTCAGTCGACGGCGACATCGCCTTCTTCGCCACTCCCGGCGGCGTGCTCGCCCTCTGGGAGACCGCCGAGCTCGCGAAGGACGCCGCCCTGCCGACCATGCACGCGAACGCACCGGGCTTCCGGGCCGTCGCGCTCGCCATCAATCTCGCCTCGCGCGAGGAGGTCGACGATGCCGTCGGCGACTGGGTGCTCGCGGGCGGATCGATCTCCAAGGCCGCCGCCGAGACCGAGTGGGGCGGGTACAGCGGCTACGTGGCCGACCCCGACGGCAACCTGTGGGAGCTCGCGCACAACCCGTCGTGGCCGCTCGACGAGCGGGGCCTGCCGGTGCTCCGCGGAACCTGAACGCCGCTGGTCGGGGGCACCATCCACGGCATCTACACTGGAATCCGTGACTTCAGAGGAAACCGTCGACGTCGTGCTGATCGGCGGGGGCATCATGAGCGCGACTCTCGGCTCCCTGCTCTCGCAACTCCAACCCGATTGGACGATCCGCGTCTACGAGCGACTCGGTGAGGTCGCGCAGGAGTCGTCGAACGCGTGGAACAACGCCGGCACCGGCCACGCGGCGCTCTGCGAGCTCAACTACATGCCCGAGAACCCCGACGGCACGGTCAGCGCCGACAAGGCCGTCTCGATCAACGAGCAGTTCCAGATCAGCCGTCAGTACTGGTCGTACCTCGTCGAGCAGGGCGCGCTGCCCGAGCCGCACAACTTCATCAACACCGCGCCGCACATGACCTTCGTCAGGGGCAAGGCCAACATCGAGTACCTGAAGAAGCGCGTCGCCGCCCTGCAGGATCAGCCGCTCTTCCCTGACATGGAGTACACGGAGGACCTCGAGCGCATCGCCGAGTGGACCCCGCTCCTCGCGAAGAAGCGCAACCCGAAGGCGCGCGTCGCCGCGACCCGCACGGTCTCGGGCACCGACGTCGACTTCGGCGCGCTCACTCGACTCCTCCTCCGCGACATCGAGCTCCGCGGTGCGGAGATCGCCACGAACCACCAGGTCACCTGGCTCAAGCGCCAGAAGGACGGCACCTGGAAGCTGCGCCTGCGCCACCTCGTCGGCAACACCCCGAAGACGATCAACGCGCGCTTCGTCTTCGTCGGCGCCGGCGGCGGCGCACTCGCACTGCTGCAGCACTCGGGCATCCCCGAGATCAAGGGCTTCGGCGGCTTCCCGATCTCGGGCCAGTTCTTCCGCACGACGAACCCCAAGATCGTCGCGCAGCACCACGCGAAGGTCTACGGCAAGGCCGCGAAGGGCGCCCCGCCGATGTCGGTGCCGCACCTCGACACCCGTGTCGTCGACGGCGAGACCGCGCTGCTGTTCGGGCCGTATGCCGGCTTCACGCCGAAGTTCCTGAAGAGCTCGACGTGGTTCGACCTGCCGTTCTCGATCCGCCTGCACAACCTCGGGCCGATGCTCCAGGTGGGCCTGAAGAACTTCGACCTCGTGAAGTACCTCGTCTCCGAGCTGCTCGCCTCGCGCGACAAGAAGCTCGCGGCGCTGCGCGAGTTCATGCCCACCGCCAAGAGCGAGGACTGGGAGCTCATCACCGCGGGCCAGCGCGTGCAGGTGATGAAGAAGGACCCCGAGAAGGGCGGCGTGCTGCAGTTCGGCACCGAGGTCATCACGGGCGCCGACGGCACCATCGCGGGACTCCTCGGCGCCTCCCCGGGTGCTTCGACCGCTGCCCCGATCATGCTCGACGTGCTCGGCCGCTGCTTCCCCGACCGCATGGCCGGGTGGGAGCCGAAGCTGCGCGAGATGATCCCGAGCTACGGCACGAAGCTCTCGGGCGACCCCGAGGCGGCCGCCGCCTCGATCGCGGCGACCGCGAAGGTGCTCGACCTCACGGCCTGACGGGCGTCCGTCGAACGCGCACGACGACAGTTGGCTTTCCCGGCGAGCTCTGGTACCGTCGTACCCGCTATGAAGTGAGTACACACCCTCGTCCCGCGCCTGAGGCGCCGTAGACATCGGGTGTGCCCACGGTTCTGATCGCACCGTCGATCGTGACCTGCGCTGACGCGACGGCGTCGGCGAGCACCCATCCACGGCAATGCCCGGCGGGATCCTCTCCGCTCCCGGGCGGTCGTCGGCGCCGTGCGCCCGCGTTCCGCAGCTCGGTGCATCGTGCCTACGGCACGCGTGCCGCGGCATCCGTCGACTGCCCGGGGGCTTTTGCGCAAAGGGCGTATCGCATGGCGGTATCCGTCACCCATTCCCACCATCTCCGCGTAAACGGGCTCTCCGTCTCCTATTCCGATCGACGCGTGTTCTCCGACCTCGGGTTCGCCGTCGCCCCGGGCCAGCGCCTCGGGCTCATCGGCGAGAACGGGGCAGGCAAGTCCACGCTGCTCCGGCTCATCGCCGGCGAGTTCGAGCGAGCGGATGCCGCGGCATCCGCCGGCTCGGAGGCCACGACCTCGGGTCGCATCACCCGGCCGAGGCGCACCGCGCTGCTCGCCCAGGAGCTGCCGTTCGGCCCTGAAGAACGCATCGGCGAGGTGCTCGAGGCCGCGCTCGCCGAGGTGCGCGCGATCGAGCGAGAGCTCGATGCCGCCGCTGCGGCGCTCGCCGTCGACTCCGATGCCGCCGCCGTCCGCTACTCGGCAGCGCTCGACGCCGCCGAACGCGCCGACGTGTGGAGCGCCGAGGCGCGTCGCGACGAACTGCTCGACGGGCTCGGCGTCGGTGCCCTCGGCCTCGACCGTCGCGTCGACGAGCTCTCGGGCGGCCAGCGATCGCGCTTCGCGCTCGCCGCGCTGCTGCTGAGCGCCCCCGACGCGTTGCTGCTCGACGAGCCGACGAACCACCTCGACGACGCCGCGGCGGCGTTCCTCGAGGACCGGCTGCGCGCGTGGCGCGGGCCGGTCGTCTTCGCGAGCCACGACCGGGCGTTCCTCGACCGCGCGGCCACGGGGCTGCTCGACCTCGACCCCGGCCGGGCGGGCGCGCTCGCGCTCGCCGGTGCGCCGGCCGCGCCCGGCATGCAGGACGCCGCGCCCGACCGATCGCTCGCCGCCGCGGGCGGGGCCGTCTTCGGCGGCGGCTTCAGCGAGTTCCTCCGAGTGAAGGCCGAGGAGCGGCAGCGCTGGCTGCGGCAGTACGACGACGAGCAGGAGGAGCTCCGACGACTCCGCGTCGGCTTCGCCGAGACCGCTCGCGCGGTCTCGCACAACGCGCCCATCTCCGACCGGAACAAGATGGCGTTCGGTCGTCGTGGCGATCGCGTCGAGCAGCAGGTGAGCCGTCGGGTGCGGAACGCCCTGCTCAGGCTCGAGACCCTCGAGCGCGAGCAGGTGCCGAAGCCGCCTGCGCCGCTCGTCTTCGCGGGCATCCCCTCGGGCTCGCACGCGTTCGACGAGGAGTCCGGGCTGCTGCTGCAGCTGTCGGAGGTCGCCGTCGACGGCCGCCTCTTGCTCGAGACGCTGCAGGTGGCACCGCTCACGCGGCTGCTCGTGACGGGGGCGAACGGCGCGGGCAAGTCGACCCTCCTGAACGTGCTCGCGGGTGCGCAGCGCGTCGATCGGGGCACCGTGCACCGGCGCAAGGGGCTGCGCGTGCAGCTGCTCGAGCAGGACGTCCGGTTCGCCGACCCCGCAGCGTCGCCCCGCCGGCTGTACGAGCGCACGCTCGGTGAGCGGCGGGCCGAGCAGGTGCCGCTCGGCAGCCTCGGCCTGATCGCCCCGCGCGACGAGTCGCGGCCGGTCGGCGCACTCTCGGTCGGGCAGCAGCGGCGCCTCGCGCTCGCGCTCGTGATCGCGCGGCCGCCGCACGTGTTCCTGCTCGACGAGCCGACGAACCACCTCTCGCTCGGGCTCGCCACCGACCTCGAGGAGGCGCTCGGCGCCTACCCCGGCGCCGTCGTCATCGCGAGCCACGACCGGTGGCTGCGGCGGCGTTGGGCGGGTGAGTCGCTCGAGCTCGCGGCGGGCAGCCCGGTGGCGGCCGGCGCGCTCCGGTGAGCGAGCGGATGCCGCGGGGCGCGTCGCCGCGGCATCCGCTCACTTGCTTCTCGTTCGAACATGTGTTCGAATGATGGCATGCGGTGGAGCGGACAGGAACTGGGGGTCGAGCAGTCGGGAGCCCTGCCCGGGCTCGCGAAGCTCAACAACCTCGTGCGCTCGGTGCAGACGCCCGACTTCGCGGGGGTCACCTTCCACGAGGTGCTCGCGAAGTCCGCGCTCAATCGCGTGCCGGGCCAGTCGGCGATGCCGTTCGGGTGGACCATCAATCCCTATCGGGGCTGCACCCACGCATGCTCGTACTGCTTCGCCCGGCCCACGCACACCTACCTCGACCTCGATGCCGGTGACGACTTCGACCGGCAGATCATCGTGAAGGTCAACGTCGCCGACGTGCTGCGGCCCGAGCTCGCGAAGCCGTCGTGGCGGCGCGAACCCGTTGCCCTCGGCACCAACACCGACCCCTATCAACGTGCCGAGGGGCGCTACGCCCTCATGCCCGGCATCATCGAGGCGCTCGCGTCGAGCGGCACGCCGTTCAGCATCCTCACCAAGGGCACGCTGCTGCGACGCGACCTGCCGCTCCTCGTCGAAGCCTCGGGGCACGTGCCCGTCGACGTCGCGATGTCGATCGCGATCTACGACGACGAACTGCAGCACTCGGTCGAGCCGGGTACTCCGAGCACGAAGGCGCGTCTCGCGACCGTCACCGCGGTGCGTGACGCAGGCCTCGACTGCTCGGTGTTCCTGATGCCGATCCTGCCGTACCTCACCGACACGAAGGCCCATCTCGACGAGGCATTGCGTTCCGTGAAGGCGGCCGGGGGCACGAGTGTGCTCTACTCCGCACTGCATCTGCGCGGGGCCGTGAAGCCGTGGTTCATGCAGTGGCTCGAGCGCGCTCATCCCGACCTCGTGCCGAAGTACCGTTCGATGTACTACGGCACCAATGCCTACGCGCCGAAGGCGTACCGGCAGTGGCTCGGTCAGCGGATCCGGCCGCTGATCAGGGCGCACGGCCTCGACCACGGCCGCGAAGACCCGGTCACCGGGGGAGTGCGCTCCTCGGCGCTCGCCGGTGCGCCGGCAGGCGGTCAACGCGCTCCGGGGCGTGCACGTCTCGTCGCTGCAGACGACCGGCTCCCCGATTCGCTGAGCCTCCCGCCGGATCCGTCGGCCCTGTTCTGATCGCGTCGTCCCCCTGAGCCCCTCGGAAACTGGGATAATCCGCTGGAGGCCCGAACAGTGGTGTTCGCAGGCGGTACGAGCGGAGGATCACGATGACCCTGGGGTTGCCGGGACACCTTGCGCGTGAGTCGCTGAGCCGGGCGCTCGCGACCGCCGGGCACGGAGCGGCGTTCACCTGCCTCGCGCTCGGGGTGGTGCTCGGCGGCCTCATGGCATCCGTCGGCGGTCAGCCCGAGCGGTGGACCGCATCGCTGCTCCTGATCATCATGATCGTGCTGCTCGCACTCGTCGCCCGGTACCCGACCGTCACCCTGACCGTGCTGTACCTCATCGTCGGTGCCGGGGTCGTGCTGGCGATCACGATCATGGTCATGCCGAGCGGTGAGTTCCCGACGACGAACAACGCGGTCCTCGCCCTGCCCAGCACCGCCCTGCTCCTCGTCGGCGGCGCGGGCGCCGGCTCTGTGATCGGGCTGACCTGGGCGACCCTCGGCTTCGCATTGAGCGAGGCGGCGGCGTTCCTCGGCGTCGTCATCTCCGGCGGCGTCTACTCGCCGAACTTCGCCGTCTGCTTCGCGTTCGGAGTGGTCGTGATCGTACGGGTGTTCGACGGGATCACCCGCCGGTCCGACATGCGCCGCGACACCGGCCTCCATCGGGCGAGCCAGCAGACGAGGGAGCTCGCGATCCGGCACGACTACGAGCTCCGTGCCATCGCGCGCCTGCACGACACAGCGCTCAGCCACCTGGTGGCCATCGCGGCCGCAGGATCCGGCCCGGTCGACGAACGCCTGCGCGTCGGCATCCGTCAGGATCTCGGCCTCATCGTGGGGCGCGACTGGGCGATCGACCACGTGCTGTACGACGAGTCGGGCGCGGCCGTGCGCGGGACCGCGACCCAGCGCTCGTTCGCGCCCGCTGCGCCGTCGCCTGCCGCATCGAACGGACGGCAGAACGGATGGCGCGGCCGCGCACGTGGCAACGGGGTGCCCTCCGACCCTCGAACGCCGGTCGAGGAGACGGTCCCGTCGCTCGCGCACGCGTTCTCGGCGGCGGCCAACGCCGGCCTCGAGGTGCGGGTCACCGGCGACTTCGCGGTGCTGGGCACGCTCGGACCGCGCCGGGTGGCAGCACTCGATGCTGCGGTCGCGCAGTGCCTCATCAACGTCGCCCGTCACGCCGGCGTGGACCAGGCCGAGCTCGCGCTGGGTCTCGGCGGCGGCGAAGTGACGGTCGCCGTCATGGACAGCGGCGTGGGATTCGACGAGAACGAAGTGCCGCCCGACCGGATCGGGCTGCGCACCTCCATCCGCGCCAGGATCGAACAGGAGCAGGGCACGGTTCGCCTCTGGTCGACGAGAGGCATCGGCACGACGATCGTGCTGACGGTGCCGGAGGGCGGCGAATGAGCGGGCATCTGCGCTTCACCCAGCAGGAGGCCGACCCGATCGGGGCGATCAGCGCCTCGCCGATCGTGGCGGTTGGAGCGGTGCTCGCCTTCCTCCTCGCCACGGGCCTGACCTGGTCGCACTGGAGCGAGGTGGGCTCGCCCCCGGCCGCGGTGCTCGCGCTCGTGCTCGTGGCGGCCGCGGGCGTCGCCGCCGCGTTCGCGGCGTCGCCTGCACGGGCGCCGTTCACGAACGAACGCCTCTGGCTCGTCGTGACGCTGGCGGTCGGCGCGGCGATCGCCGAGTACGTCAGCACGGTCGGCAACAACCAGCAGTTCTACGACGACTTCGGGCCGACCGTCATCGGCATGCTGATCCTCTCGCTCGCTCCCTTCTGCACGTGGGTTTCGGCTGCGCTCGCCGGCGTGTTCGCTGCGGCCGTGCTCTCGATCCTCGTCGTCGGAGCGTCGATGTACACGGCGTCGGATGCGCCGGTCGCCGCGCTCATCACCCTGAACGCCGCGCCCGTGCTCGCGATGTCCGCGGCGGCGGCGGGGTACTCGTACGGCATCGTGGCCGAGACGCTCGCCTGGCAGCGCGAGGCGAACCGGGCGGCACTGCAGCGCGACGCCGAGTTGCGGGCGGGCATCGCCCGCTCGGTGCAGCAGAGTCGCGTCTCGGTACTGGGTCGCGAGGTGCTGCCCTTCCTCGCGGGAGTGATGACGGCCGAGCGCATCTCGGTGGCCGACGCCGACCGGGCACGAGAGCTTGCCGAGGCGCTCCGCCGGGCGCTGCGAGCGGGCATCGAGTCCACCTGGCTCGACGAGCTCGCCGCGAACATCCGAGTGAATCGCGGAGTCGACACGATCGTCGACGACCCGACGGGTGCGGCGGCGGCGCTCACCGCGGACCAGCGCTCCGCCCTGACCGCGCTGATCTCCTGGCTCGGCGACTCCGCACGATCCCGGCTCATCAAGGTCGCGTTCACCGGTGGGAGCGACGGCGGCGGCCACCGGGACATCGTGCTCGTCGCGGACTCGGGTGCCTCACCACCGAGTCGACGAGAGCTCGACCGCTTCGTCGCCGTGGCGCGCGCGGTCGCACTGCGTGCGGATGCCGAGCTGACGCGAGAGAATGTGAAGGTGGGGTTGAGCTATGACATCGATTGAACAGGGACCGACACCGGTACCCGTACCGCCGCATCGGCTGGCGATCCTCGACGACCATGAACTGATCGTCGACGGGCTCGCCCGCTGGTTCACCGACGTCGCCGCCGATTTCACCGTGGTCATTCGTGCCACCAGCTGGATGGACCTCGTGCGCGACCCCGAGTTCCCCGTCGACCTCGTGCTGATGGATCTGCAGCTCGGCGACACCGTCTCGATCGAGTCCCGCATCAGGGCCTGTCGCGCGGCCGGGGCGAAGGTGATCGTGGTGACCGCGATCGACGACGAGGAGTCGCGCAGGCGTTCGCTGGTCGCCGGCGCGGCCGGCTTCGTCTCGAAGACCCTGCCCGCCGACGAACTCGTCGACTACGCGCGGCGCGTGATGCGCGGCGAGCGGGTGCAGCGGCATCCGCCGTCGGCCGACGCTGCCACTTCGGGTGCCGGCGTCGCACCCGACCGCCACGGTGTCGCGCTGAGCGCCGCGGAGGAGAAGGCGCTCCGCTACTACGCGCAGGGCCTCAGCACGGTCGAGGTCGGCCGGCGCATGGACGTCGGCTACGAGACGGCGAAGACCTACCTGCGACGCGTGCGCGAGAAGTACGCGAAGGCCGGGCGTCCCGCCAGCCGCAAGGCCGAGCTGATCCGCCGTGCGGCGGAGGACGGGTACCTCGAATAGATGGCGAAGCTGTACTTCCGCTATGGGGCGATGAACTCCGGCAAGTCGACGGCGTTGCTCCAAGCGGCGTTCAACTACGAGGAGCGCGGCCATCAGGTGCTGCTGGCGAAGCCCGCAATCGACACCAAGGGCGACTGCGACATCGTGTCGCGCCTCGGCGTCGTGCGCGAGGTGGACTTCACCATCGGGTCCGACTCGAGCGTGCGCGAGGCGTTCGCGGCCAATCGCGATCGCGTGATCGCGCAACGCGGCCGCGACGTGAGCTGTCTGCTCGTCGATGAAGCGCAGTTCCTGAACTCCGACCAGGTCGACGATCTGCTGCGCATCGCACTCCTCGACGGCGTGCCGGTGCTCGCCTACGGCATCCGCACGGACTTCCAGACGGTGGCGTTCCCCGGCAGTCGGCGACTGCTCGAGGTCGCGCACAGCCTCGAAGAACTGAAGACGATCTGTCGCTGCGGCCGGAAGGCCATCTTCAACGCGCGACTGATCGAGGGGCGGTTCGTCTTCGACGGCGCTCAGGTCGCGATCGACGGCGAGGCGGTCACCTACGAGTCGCTCTGCGGCGTCTGCTACCTCGCCGAGAGCGGTGGAGTGCTGAACGGCCGTCACTGAGGCGGATGTCTCCGAGCGGATGTCTCGGAGCCGATGCCTCGGCGGCTCTGGTGCTTTCGGTGCGCGGCGCGTGATGATGGAGTGAGGCTCCACGGAGGTGCGCCATGAACGAGATCGCAGTGGGTGTCGGCACCGGCGGTTCCGCCACCGAGCGCGCCGTGGGCTGGGCGGCAGCACGAGCGTCCCGCTCCGGGAGCAGGTTGCGACTCGTGCAGGTCGTCGACGAGGCATCGAGCGAGCCCGCCGAGGTCCGGGCGCGGGAATGCCTCGATGAGGCCGCCGCGCTCGCCGCCTCGGTCGACGCAGGCCTCGAGGTCGTCACGACGCTCGAACGCGGGTCGCCGATCGACGTCTTCGAACGGATCTCCGCCGACGTCGAGATGCTCGTGGTCGGCAGCGATTGGCACGGGGGCCGCCGGGCGAGTCGGCGCCGGGTCCTGAGCCTGCGCATCGCGGCGGTGAGCCGCGCGGCGGTCGCGGTCATCCCCGATCGTGATCCCGGCGAACGCCGCGGCATCGTGGTCGGCGTCGACGGTTCGCATATCTCCGATCACGCCCTCGCGTTCGCCGCCGACGAGGCCGAACGAGCCGGCGAGCCGCTCATCGCGGTGCATTCCTGGGACGTCGTCGCGATGGTCGGCGGAGAGTACGGCTACGGCGCCCCGCTCATCGCGGCCGACGACCTCGCCCGCGCGGAGTCGGAGATCCTCGACGCCGCACTCGCACCGGTCGCCGCCGCGCACCCGGGCCTCGACGTGCGTCGCACCGTCGTCGCCGGCGACCCGGTCCACGACCTCACGGAGGCAGCATCGGAGGCGAGCATGCTCGTCGTCGGCAGTCATGGGCGCGGCGCGCTCGCGAGGTTCCTGCTCGGATCCGTCAGCCAGGGCGTGCTCGCCGACCTCGTGGCGCCGACGATCGTGCTCAGATGACCGACGCCGCCCGCGTCGCCACGGCGACCTCGGCCTCGCCTCGAGCGAGGCGGGTCGACGGCGTCGATGCCGCGCGCGGGCTCGCCCTCATCGGCATGTTCGTCGCGCACGTCGCGCCCGCCGTGGCATCCGCTGATCTGGCGTCGCTCCTGGCGATCGCCGACGAACGGCCCCGGCTGCTGTTCGCGCTCACTGCGGGCATGGGGTTGGCTTTCATCTCGGGAGGCACCCGGCCGATCGCGACCGGGCGGAACCTGCTGCGGCGCCAGGTCGCGATCCGGGCGGTGATCCTCATCGCGCTCGGGCTGATCATCGCCGTGACCCTGCAGCCGCTCGTGTTCATCATCCTCGACGTCTACGGGGTCGCGTTCCTCGTCATGCTGCCGTTGCTGTTCATGCCGGCGCGTGCGGCACTCGGTGCCGGCATCGCCCTGCTCGCGATCATGCCGGGCTTCGCCGCGCTCGCGAGCACCACCGACCTCGTCGTCGACCTGCAGCAGGGCTCGGCCGCGATCCTCGTCGACTGGTTCGTCAGCGGCGCCTATCCGGTCGTGGAGTGGGTCCCCGTCATGATGATCGGCCTCGCCCTCGTGCGCTTCGACCTCGCTTCGCCGCGGGTGGTGACGATCGCGGCACTCGCGGGGGCTGCCACGGCCGCGGTGCTGCTGCCGATCGTCGCGGTCATGCCGGGCGGTGCCGACGCGGCATCCGCCCACGAGACCGACCCCTGGGTCTCGGCGCTGCGCACTTCCCTCGAGGCCCTCGGCAATGTCGGCGTCGGGGTCGTCGTCGTGGCCGGGCTGCTGCTGCTGACCTTCTTCGCCCGTCCGTCGGTGCGCCGCGTGGCCGGCGCCGTGCTCTCACCCGTCATCGCGATGGGGTCGATGCCGCTCACGATCTACACGCTGCACCTCGTCGTGCTCGCCGCATCGATCCGCGTCGAGGGCGGGTACTACACCGACGACTCCTTCGAGCTGCTGCTCGGGCTGATCGCCGGTTCGATGGTCTTCGCCTGGCTCTGGCGGCGCTACCTCGGCCGCGGTCCGCTCGAGCGCGCGCTCCGGTGGGCGAGCGGTCGGAACCGAGCGGATGGCGCGCTGGAGGCCGGCCCCCCGCCGCGCTGAACACGGCGACCCCGCGGCGGTACCGCTCCCGCCCGTGTGGGCTCACCAACGGTACGACAGAATGGAACGGTTCGATCGGGAGGATCCCATGCGCATCTCCGTCATCGGCTGCGGCTACCTCGGTGCGGTGCACGCCTCCGCGATGGCCGAACTCGGCCACGACGTGGTCGGCATCGACGTCGACGAGCGCAAGATCGCGGCGCTCGCGGCCGGACGGCCGGCGTTCTACGAGCCGGGACTGCCCGAGATCCTCGCCTCGGCGACGGCGAGCGGGCGGCTGCGATTCAGCACCGACATCGCCGCCGCAGCAGATGCCGAGGTGCACTTCGTCGCCGTCGGCACGCCGCAGTCCGCCGAGACGGGCGCGGCCGACGTCTCGTTCGTCGATGCGGCCTTCTTCGCGCTGTTGCCGCATCTTGCCGACGGCGCCCTCGTCGTCGGCAAGAGCACGGTGCCCGTGGGCACGGCCGCACGCCTCGCCGAACGCCTCGCGGCGGAGGCGCCGCATGCCCGCCTCGCGTGGAATCCCGAGTTCCTGCGCGAGGGCTTCGCGGTGAAGGACACCCTTTCGCCCGACCGCCTGGTGTACGGCATCGGAGCGGGCGACGGCCACGCGGCATCCGTGCTCGATCACGTCTACCGTGCCGCGATCGAGGCGGGTACGCCCCGCATCGTCACCGACTACGCCACGGCCGAACTCGTGAAGGTCGCCGCGAACGCATTCCTCGCGACGAAGATCAGCTTCATCAACGCGATGTCCGAGATCGCCGATGCCACGGGGGCGGATGTCACGGCGCTCGCCGACGCGATCGGGCATGACGCCCGCATCGGCCGGCGCTTCCTCAATGCGGGGGTCGGCTTCGGCGGCGGTTGCCTTCCGAAGGACATCCGCGGGTTCATCGCTCGAGCCGAGGAGCTCGGCCTGCACGACACGCTCGCCTTCCTCGGCGCGGTCGACGAGACCAACCTGCGTCAGCGGCGCCGCGTCGTGGACCTGGCGGTGCAGGACCTCGGCGGCACCGCGGCCGGCCGGAAGGTCGCCGTGCTCGGCGTGACCTTCAAGCCCGATTCCGACGACGTGCGCGATTCGCCGGCGCTCGACATCGCCGTCAGCCTGCAGGAGCTCGGCGCAGAGGTGGTCGTGACCGACCCCGAGGGGCTCGAGAACGCACTGGCACGGCGCCCCGACCTCCGCGCGGCGTCGACGACGCGCGAGGCCCTGTTCGGCGCGGATCTCGTGATCCTCGCCACCGAGTGGAACGAGTACCGCGCGCTGGACCCTGCGGCCGCCGGCCGGCTCGTGGGGGAGCGGCGGATCATCGACGGGCGCAACGTGCTCGATCCCGCCGCGTGGCGGTCTGCCGGCTGGCACTACCGGGGCATCGGCCGGCCGTAGCGGCCGCTGCGCCCGGCCGAGCGCAGGCGGACATGAGAAAACCCCCTCCCGAAGGAGGGGGTTTCACCCGGTCGGGGTGACAGGATTTGAACCTGCGACCTCGTCGTCCCGAACGACGCGCGCTACCAAGCTGCGCCACACCCCGGGTGGCCCTTGCGAGCCTCAACAAGAATAGCCGATAAATCGAGGCCGTCAGACCATCTCGGGCCCGCGACGGGCGATCGCCCGCCCCGACCTGCCTACGGACGACTATTCGGTGGGCACGAGCGTCAGCAGGGTCGCCTCCGGCGGGCACGCGAAGCGCACCGGGGCGTAGATCGAGGTGCCGAGGCCCGCGGAGACGTTCAGGAACGCCGACCGAAGACCGTGACGCCAAACACTGAGACCCTTGACCTGATCGCGGGGGATGTCGCAGTTGGTGACGAGCGCGCCGAAGCCCGGCACGCACACCTGGCCGCCGTGCGTGTGCCCGGCGAGCATGAGCTGCGCGCCGTGGTTCACGAACGAGTTGAGCACGCGCTGGTACGGCGCGTGGGCGACGCCGACGGTCACGGTGGGACGAACGACCGCGGATGCCTCGTCGGGCCACGTCTCATCGCCGAGCGGGTCTTCGGCACGCAACTCGTCGATCGCCGCGGTGATGAGGTCGAGGCGGTCGTAGCCCTTGTGCGGGTCGTCGACGCCGAAGAATTCGAAATGCGTGCCGCGCAGGTCGAGCGCGGTCGCGGTGTTGTCGAGGTCCTGCCAGCCGAGCTCGTCGAAGAACGCGTGCAGTTCGCCGATGTCGAGCCGACTGGCGCGACGGCCGAGGCGCGACGGTCCGGCGAAGTACGCGAACGGGTTCTTCATCACCGGGCCGAAGTAGTCGTTCGAGCCGTTGACGAAGACGCCGGGCACGCCGCGGAACGGCTCGAGCGCCCGACGGACTCCCTCGATACCGCGCTCGTGTCCGAGGTTGTCGCCGGTGTCGACGACGAGATCGGGCTGCAGCGCGGCGAGGCTCCGCACCCATTCCTGCTTGTCGCGCTGCCACGGCGCCATGTGCAGGTCGGAGAGGTGCAGCACGCGGATCGGCTCCGCGCCCGGTGGGAGCACCGGGACATCCACTCGGCGGAGCGTCCAACGCGTGCGTTCGACCAATGATCCGTAAGCGAAGGCGGCGACGCCCGCCGCGCCGATCGCCAGGGCGATCCGCGCGACGGGCGTCAAGCGGGCGGTCAACCGTTGTCCGGAGGGTTGCCGCCGCCGTCGCCGCCATTGCCGAGACGGCCGACCACGATCGTCACCTTCGAACCCGCCTTGGCGTTCTCACCTGACCCGGGCGACTGGGAGAGCACGAATCCGATCTTGGACGGGTCGGCCGTGTCCTCCTCGTTCCGCTCGACGCGGAAGCCGGCCGCCGTGAGGGCGGCTTCCGCCTGATCCGCCTGCATGCCGGTCACGTCGGGGACTCCCGATTGGTTGCCCCGGCTGGTCTTGAGGGAGATCGCAGAGCCGCGCGGAGCCTGGCCGGTGGCCGACTGGCTGCCGATCGTGCCCTTCGGCTGCGACGAGTCGACCTCGCCGTCCATCGACCAGCCGAATCCGGCCTGTTCGAGCGCCTTCTGGGCGGCTTCGGGAGCGAGACCCAGCACACTCGGCACGGTCGCCATCGGGGTCGACAGGTACTCCTGCTTCGGCTCGGGGAAGTCGGATCCGGGGTACTTCGTATTCGCGACGTCCATGATGCGCGGCCAGATGTTGTGGCGGAGGACCGCGGCCTGCTCACCGTCGAAGTAGGTGTCGCGGAGGTTGACGAATCCGGTGACGTTGTACACGCCGACGACCGTCGCCACCCTCGACGAGGCGCCGCTCATCCAGGTCGCGTAGGCGTCGTCGGTGGTACCGGTCTTGCCGATCATCGGCGTGTCCGAGGTGTCCATCTTGTAGCGCGACGATCGGCCGGTGCCGTCGGTCATCACGCGCTGCAGCGCATAGTTCATGCCGGCGGCCACATCGGGGGTGATCGCCTGCGTGCACGTCGACTTGGGCACGTCGATCGGCTCGCCGTTCGCATCGGTGATGCTGTCGATCGCGATCGGGGTGCACGACTTGCCGCCACCTGCCACGGCGGCGAACGCGGTCGCCATCGAGACCGGGGCGACCTCTTCGGTGCCGAGCACCGCGGAGGGGCCGAACGGGATGCGGTTGCCGTTCTCGTCGAGGCCCTCGCCGAGCGGCTTGCCGTCGGCGCGACCGGCGCTCATGAGGCCGGACGCGGTGTTCTTGATGCCGCAGAGGTCGAGCTGCTTCGCCATCGCCACGAAACCGGTGTTCTCGGAGTTGACGGTGTTGAACAGGGCGCTCCAGTAGCCGCCGTTGCCGCCTTCGTCGTTGCGGGGGTCCCAGTCGCCGGCGTCCTTCGGGCCGTCGCAGCTGTCTTGGAACGTGCCCCAGTTCGAGCGCTTCTTCGCGTCGACGCTCTCGTTGACCGAGTGCCCCTCGTTCAGCCACTCGCCGAGCGTGAAGATCTTGAACGTCGAGCCGGGCTGGAATCCGTGGGAGCTGCCGTAGTCGATCGTCGCGTTGTAGTTCACCGCGTCGTACTGGTCGCCGGTCACGTCGGGGTCGACGTTGTACGTGGTGTTCTGCGCCATCGACAGGATGCGTCCGGTGCCGACCTCGACCGAGACCGCCGAGCCGCCGATGTTGACGCCCTCCGCCGACGCCGGCACGTTCTCGTGCACTGCGGCGTCGGCCGTGGTCTGCAGGTCGACGTCGATCGTCGTGTAGATGTCGAGGCCGCCGCGCTCGAGCATGCGGGCACCCTCGTTGACGTCTTCGGTCGCGGGATCGTCGAACTTGTTCTTGATCTCCCACGTCACGTAGTCGCAGAAGTAGGCGTAGATTCCCGCGGCCTGGCATCCGCTCGACGGCTCGGTGATCTTCGGGGCCACAGGCTCGGCGACGGCTGCGTCGTACTGCTCCTGCGTGACCTTCTTCTCGGAGAGCATCTTGCCGAGGATGTAGTCGCGGCGCTCCTTGTTGCGCGCATAGGGCACGGGTTCGCCGTCGACCACGGTCGCGGCGCCGTTGAGCTCGTCTTCGGGGTAGTCGAGGCGGAACTCCTCGGGGCTGTTGACGATCGCGATGAGGCTTGCCGCCTGCGCGAGCGAGAGGTCTTTCGCGTTCGTGCCGAAGTAGTAGGACGCGGCGGTCTGCACGCCGTAGATCTGCCCGCCGAATCCGGCGATGTCGAGGTAGCCGCGGAGGATCTCGTCCTTCGGGTACTCCTTCTCGACGGCGATCGCGTACCGCATCTCCTTGAGCTTGCGGTCGATCGACGTGCGGGTGTGCTTCTCCCAGGCCTCGGCGCGTTCTTCGTCGGTCGTCGCCTTCGCCATGTCGTTCGCGACGAGCACGTTCTTCACGTACTGCTGGGTGATCGACGATCCGCCCTGGGTGCCCTTGTTGAGCGCGGTGCTGACCGCGCCGCGCACGGTGCCCGCGATGTCGATGCCGCCGTGGTCGTAGAACCTCGGGTCCTCACCTGCGATCGCCGCGTCCTTGAGGAACTGCGAGATGTAGTCGAACGCCACTTCCTCGCGGTTGTCGTCGTAGAAGTTGGCCAACGGCACGACCGACTTGTCGGCGTTCACCGCGTAGATCGTGGACTTCTGCGCCAGCTCCTCGATCTGGAGGTACCCGGGCAGGTTCTCGAACATCGTGATGCTGTTGTTCGCGGCCATGCCGGTGACAGCGAGGGCCGGAGTCACTGCGGCGGTGACGAGCACGCCGGCGAGAGCGCTCATGCCGACGAAGCCGAGGATTCCGGCGCCGACGTCGCTCATCGTACGTTTTTGGGCAGACATATAGTGGAGCTTAACGGAGAAGGCTGACAAATCCCGCTATGCAGGCTGAACGTTGCATCGCGGCGGAGGCGCGCCGAAGTACGCGAATCCCGCGCTCCGTTCGACCTCGCCGCGGCATTCGGCCGCGGCCCGGTCGATGCAGGCGACACAGAGACGAGGAACCATGACGACCTGGGAGTACATCACCACTCCGCTGCTCATCCACAACACCGCGGCGATCCTGAACAACTGGGGCTCCGAGGGATGGGAGCTCGTGCAGATCGTGCAGGGCCCCGAGGGCGGTCTCGTCGCGTACCTGAAGCGGCCCAAGGGCGGCGAGGACTCGGTAGCGGCTTCGGCCGGTGCCGCCGCGGCCGCGCAGGCCGCGAAGCAGTTCGAGGGCGAGGGGCACGCCTGATGGCCGCCTACGAGGCACGCCTGGCCGAGCTCGGCATCGAGCTGCCCGACGTCGCTCCGCCCGTCGCCGCATACGTGCCGGCCGTCGTCACCGGCGCCCACGTCTACACCTCGGGCCAGCTGCCCTTCACCGCAGGCGCCCTCCCGGCGACCGGCAAGGTCGGCGACGGCCACGGGCTCGTGCCGGCCGATGACGCGAAGGCCTACGCCCGCACGTGCGTGCTCAACGCCCTCGCGGCCGTGCGTGCCGAGATCGGCTCGCTCGACCGGGTCACCCGCATCGTGAAGCTCGTCGGCTTCGTGGCGTCGGACCCGTCGTTCACCGGCCAGCCCGGAGTCATCAACGGCGCATCCGAAGTGCTCGGCGAGATCTTCGGCGACGCGGGCCGTCACGCCCGCTCGGCGGTCGGCGTCGCGGTGCTGCCGCTCGACTCGCCGGTCGAGCTCGAACTGGTGGTCGAGTTCGCCTAGTCGGACCTCGCCACGAACTTGGATGCCGCGTCGGGATCGATCCCGACGCGGCATCCGTCGTTTCAAGCCGGGTGAAGCCCTACTTCACCTGCTCGCTGATGACCTGCATGATCGAGGTGTCGGCGAGCGTGGTCGTGTCGCCGATCTCGCGGCCCTCGGCGAGGTCGCGGAGGAGGCGCCGCATGATCTTGCCCGAGCGCGTCTTCGGCAGCTCGTTGACGATGAACACCTGACGCGGCCGCGCGATCGCGCCGATCTGCTGGGCGACGTGCTTGCGCAGTTCGTCGCTCGCCGCCGCGATGTCGGTCACCTGGTCGGCCTGGCTGGCCTTCAGGATCACGAATGCGACGACGGCCTGGCCGGTCGCCTCGTCGGAGGCGCCCACGACCGCGGCCTCGGCCGTCCACGGGTGGGCGACGAGCGAGGACTCGATCTCTGCGGTCGAGAGCCGGTGGCCCGAGACGTTCATGACGTCGTCGACCCGGCCGAGCAGCCAGATGTCGCCGTCCTCATCGCGGCGGGCGCCGTCGCCGGCGAAGTACTTGTCGCCGAACTTCTCCCAGTAGGTCTCCTTGAAGCGCTCGGGGTCGCCCCAGATGCCGCGCAGCATCGACGGCCACGGCTCGGTGATCGTGAGGAGTCCGCCGCCTTCGCCCTCGATCGGGTTGCCCTCGTCGTCGACGATGTCGATCGAGATGCCGGGCACGGGAACCTGCGCCGAACCGGGCTTCAGGTCGGTGATGCCGGGCAGCGCCGAGATCATGATCGCGCCGGTCTCGGTCTGCCACCACGTGTCGACCACGGGGATGGAGCCGCCGCCGATGACGTGCCGGTACCAGATCCATGCCTCGGGATTGATCGGCTCGCCGACCGAGCCGAGCAGCCGGAGGGAGCGGACGTTGAAGCCGTGCACGACATCGCGGCCCTGCTTCATGAAGGAACGGATGGCGGTCGGTGCCGTGTAGAGGATCGAGACCTTGTACTTCTCGATGATCTCCCACCAGCGGCCGGGGTGCGGCGTGTCGGGCGTGCCCTCGTAGAGCACCTGGGTCGCGCCGTTGGCGAGCGGCCCGTAGACGACGTAGGAGTGGCCGGTGATCCAGCCGACGTCGGCCGTGCACCAGTACACGTCGCGCTCGGGGTGCAGGTCGAAGACGTTCTTGTGTGTGAACGCGGCCTGCGTCAGGTAGCCGCCCGAGGTGTGCAGGATGCCCTTGGGATTGCCCGTGGTGCCCGAGGTGTAGAGGATGAACAGCGGGTGCTCCGCGTTGAACCCCTGCGCCTCGTGCTCGGCGTCGGCCGCGGCGAGCTGCTCGCTCCACGACACGTCGCGCCCCTCGACCCAGGCCACGTCGCCGCCGGTGCGGTTCACGACGAGTACCGATCGCACGGTGGTCTCCGCGGCCTCGATGGCCTCGTCGACCGTGGGCTTCAGCGGGAACGCCTTGCCCTTGCGGTAGCCGCCGTCGGCGGTGATGACGACCTCGGCCTGTGCGTCGTCGATGCGCGACTGCAGGCTCTTCGACGAGAATCCGCCGAAGACCACGGAGTGCACGGCGCCGATGCGCGCGCATGCGAGCATCGCGATGACGGCCTCGGGGATCATCGGCAGGTAGATGGCGACCCGGTCGCCGTCCTGCACGCCGAGCGCGAGGAGCGCGTTCGCGGCGCGCTTCACCTCGGCGGTCAGCTCGGCGTACGTGATCGAGCGGCTGTCGCCCGGCTCGCCTTCGAAGTGGAGGGCGACGCGGTCGCCGAGGCCTGCTTCGACGTGGCGGTCGAGGCAGTTGTATGCGACGTTGAGCTCGCCGTCGTGGAACCACTTGGCGAAGGGGGGATTCGACCAATCGAGGGTCTGGGTGAACGGCGTGCTCCAGGAGAGCAGGGCACGGGCCTGGTCGGCCCAGAAGCCGAGGCGGTCGGCCGCTGCGTCTTCGTAGAGGCGCTCGTCGGCGACGGCTTGGGCGGCGAACTCGGGGCTCGGGCGGAATCGCCGGATCTCCTCGAGCGCGTGATCGATCTGAACGGTCATGGTTCTTCAGTCGCTCCTTCGCGAGTGTTCTTCGGATGGGTCGCCTGCCCCACGCAGCACACTACCCGCCGCTCCGATCAGGTGAGGAATCCTGTCGTCCTGTAGCGTCGCAGAGCGGTTTTCGAGCCGAACGGCGCGCGTTCCTGTGCCCAAGCGCAGAGAATTCTGTGTGTCGGCACAAATGAGGACAGAAAATACTTGCGCATCCTTCTGCAAGCCGTATGCTGAGTACCGCCCGAACACTCGTTTCGTGGCCTGCAGCGCTCGCGATTCCCCCCAATCCTTGCGCTGCCGAGGCGGCACCTGTTCCCCCCAATGGGTGCCGCCCCCTTTCGTTAACAGGCAGTGCACGATGTGCGCCGCGACCCGATCGAGTCCTCCTCCACAACGGTGTGGGGGAGGCTCTTTCCATATCTGGGGCCGAACGGATGCCTCCGAGCCCGCACCGGTTCCTACGCTCGCGACATGCCCCATCCCTTCGTGGCGTCGCCGTCCTGGCAGCGGGAGCCCCCCGTGCCATCCTCCGTCGAGCGCGCATTCGGGCCGCGCGACCGTGACGCGCCCCGGGCGAGGGTCGGGTCGCCGGTCGTCGGTCCGGCAGGTGCCGGGAGGCTCGACCGCGGCGGCGGAGCCCCCGGCGGCTCCGTGCCGACCGTGCCGACCGTGCCGACCGTGCCGACCGAGGCGACGCGACGGCCCGGCGCGGACCTGTCGTTGCTCGGCCCGCTCGAGGTGTTCGCCGCCGATGGGCCGGTCACCGACCTCTTCGTCAACGGCGACCGCGGCCTCTGGATCGATCGCGGCGCCGGTGCCGAGCGCGAGCCCGGCTGGACGGCCGACGAAGCCGAGGTTCGCGCGCTCGCCGTGCAGCTCATCGCGCGAGGCGGGCGTCACATCGACGAGGCGACGCCCGCGGTCGACGTGCGGCTGGGGGCGGGCATCCGGGTGCACGCGGTGCTGCCGCCCGTGTCGTCGACCGGCACGACGATCTCGGTGCGGGTGCCGCGGGCGGGCGGGTTCTCGCTCGCCGCGCTCGCGCGGGCGGGCATGATCGACCCGTCGCAGGAGTCGGCGTTGCGAGCTGCGGTCGGCGGCCGCAAGAACCTGCTCGTGACGGGTGCCGGCGGCACCGGCAAGACGACCCTGCTCGCCGCACTCCTCGCCGAGGCGCCCGAGCGCGAGCGGCTCGTGATCATCGAAGACGTCGCCGAGCTGCAGGTCCACCATCCGCACGTGGTCTCGCTCGAGGCGCGGCAGGCCAACCTCGAGGGCACGGGCCGGGTCGGGCTCGATGCGCTGCTCCGCGAGGCGCTGCGCATGCGCCCCGATCGCCTCGTCGTCGGCGAGTGCCGCGGCGCCGAGCTCCGCGAACTCCTCGCCGCGCTCAACACCGGTCACGACGGAGGCGCCGGCACCCTGCACGCGAACTCGCTCGCCGACGTCCCCGCCCGGCTCGAGGCGCTCGGGGCGATCGCCGGCCTCTCGCCCGATGCCCTCGCGCGGCAGACGGTGAGCGCCTTCGACCTCGTGCTCCATCTCGAGCGCGTCGACGGACGGCGCCGACTCGCGCAGATGGGCCGATTCGAGCAGCGCGACGACCGCCTCGCGGTCGAGGCGACATGAGCGGGCGGATGCCGCGGCGGCCGTCGTTCCTCGATCGACTCGGCGGCCGACGGCGCTCAGACCCTGCGGCCGAGGTCGACGCGATCGCCGCGGTCACCGAGCGGCTCGCGGTGCTGCTCGCGGCCGGAGTGCCGGCACCCGGCGCATGGAGCAACGTCGGCGCCGACTCGGCCTCCGGTGCCGACGCGGCAGTGCTCGCGGTCGCCGCGTCGGCGGCACGGCGCGGCGACCCGGTCGCGCCGGCCATCGCCGACGCGCTGTCCGAGCGCCCCGAGGCATCCGCCGCATGGCCGGTGCTCGCCGCGGCGTGGGGCGTCGCCGCCGAGTCCGGTGCGCCGCTCGCGGGGAGCCTGCGCGAGCTCGCCGCCGTGCTGCGCGACGAGGCGCAGCTGCGCCGGGAGGTTCGGGCCGCGCTCGCCGGCCCGGCTGCGAGCGCCCGGCTCGTGATGGCGTTGCCCGCGATCGCGGTGCTGTTCGGCGCCACACTCGGCTTCGACACGCTGGGCGTGCTGTTCGGCAATCCCCTCGGTCTCGCCTGCCTCGTGCTCGGGCTCGGCAGCCTCTGGGGCGGCCACCGATGGAACCTGGCGCTCGCGGCTCGAGCCGGACGATCGCGGGTCGATGCCGGCCTCGAGCTCGAACTGCTGGCGATCGCCATGTCGAGCGGGGTGTCGATCGACCGGGCTCGGGCCTTGACCCGCGACACGACCGTGCGGTTCATACCGCACGCCGGCGACGGCGCGGAGGTCGACGCGGTGCTCGGCCTCGCCGCACGTGCCGGTGCCCCGGTCGCCGAACTGCTGCGTGCGGAGGCATTCCGCCTGCGCCGGGCCGCGAGGTCCGACGGCGTCGAGCGGGCTGCTGCGCTCGGTGTTCGGCTCATGCTGCCCCTCGGGCTCTGCGTGCTCCCGGCGTTCGTGCTGCTCGGCGTCGCACCCCTCATGATCTCGGTCGTCACCGGCACCCTCGGCGGTGCTCTGTGACCCGACCCGACTCGTGCCACCCGACCGCCGGAACGCCGGCACCACCGAAAGGAACACCATGCACGGAAACTCGAGCACTGCACCGCCCCGAGGTCGCACTCGACGCGGACGCGGTCGCGGCGTCGTCAGGCGGATCACGGTGCGGCTCGCCGGCGAGCGAGGAGCCGCCACGGCCGAGTACGCGGTGGCGACGATGGCCGCGGTCGGCTTCGCCGGGCTCCTCGTCATCATCCTCCGCGGCGACGAGGTGCGCGGCATCCTCACCGACCTCGTGCGGAATGCGCTCACGGTCGGCTGAGCGCGAACGCGGCAGCGTGACCGCGGAGTTCGCGGTCGCGCTGCCTGCCATCGCCCTGGTGCTCGCGGCCTGCCTCGCCTCGGTGCAATTGGCGGCGCAGCAGGTGCGATTGACGGATGCCGCGGCTGACGCGGCCCGAGCGCTCGGTCGCGGCGAGTCGGAGGCCGCGGCGGCGGCCATCGCCGATCGCGTCTCGGGCGGAGCTGGGCTCTCCGCCTCCGACGACGGGCAGTTCGTCTGCGCGACGCTCACCGCCTCGGGCGGCGGACTGCTCGCGGCGATCGAGCTGCGCGCCGAGTCGTGCGCCGTGACGGGAGGGCGGTGATGCGCCGGGCAGTCGTGACCGAAGCGCCCTGCCCGGGCGCCGGGTCACGCGGCCTCGATCGCGACGGTGGAGCCGAAGCGGGTGCAGCCGAAGCGGGTGCAGCCGAAGCGGGTGCAGCCGAAGCGGGTCGCGCCGAAGCGGGTGCCGCTTCGGTGCTCGCGATCGGCATCATCGGTGCGATGACCGCGCTCGCCGTGGCGCTGCTCGCGCTGCTCGGCGTCTTCGTCGTGTCGCAGCGCGCGGCGAACGCCGCCGACGCCGCCGCGCTCGCGGCGGCCGATGCGATGTCGGGCGCCGTCGCGGGAGTGCCGTGCCGACTCGCGGGCGCGGTCGCCGCGCGCAACGGCGCCCGGCTCGGCGACTGCGCGGGCGATGGGGCCGCAGCATCCGTCACCGTGACCATCGAGGCGGTGCCCGGGTTCGCGGTCACGGCCTCGGCACGTGCCGGACCGCCGGGCTGGTCGGGCGCGGCGCCTCCGTGACCGGGCCGATCAGTCGAACACGGTCTCCACGAAGCGGTACTCGACGGCGGTGGGCCGATCGTCTCCGGGCTCCGCGAACTCCATGCCCGCCGTGCGCGAGTACACGTAGTGCTTGCCCTGGTCGGTGTTCAGCTCGATGCGGGGTCGCGGGTCTCCGGACTCGAGGAAGGCGGTGGCCACCGTCTTCCCCTCGAGCGGCCCGTCGACCAGCATCGCCGTGTACGAACTCGTCGTTGAGGTGTCCATGATGGCCATTCTCCTCAGCGCTCCGAGAACCGCAAGGGGGCGCGGGGAGCGCGGCGGAACCGGTTCGACCGTTCCGCGTGTACGCCTCCTCTCGGCCAGTGTGTGTATGGTGTGGCTGTCGGCGCAGCATTTTCGCCGGCTTTGGCACACCGCTCGGGGGCGCGGCTTCGAATGTGCGTTCTCGTCCCAATTGTCAACAAAGAGGAGTCTGGTGTCAGGCGCGAAAAAACTGGTCATCGTCGAGTCGCCCACCAAGATGAAGTCGATCGCCCAATACCTGGGCGACGGCTACCAAGTGCTGTCGTCCGTCGGACACATCCGCGATCTCATCGAGCCAAAGAACCTGCCGGCAGAGCTCAAGAAGGGCCCGCTCGGCAAGTTCTCCGTCGACGTCGACAACGGCTTCGAGCCGTACTACGTGGTCTCCGACTCCAAGAAGAAGACGGTCGCCGAACTGAAGCGCGCGCTGAAGGATGCCGACGAACTCCTGCTCGCAACCGATGAGGACCGCGAGGGCGAGGCCATCGCGTGGCACCTGCTGCAGGAGCTGAAGCCGAAGGTGCCCGTGCGCCGCATGGTCTTCCACGAGATCACGAAGGACGCCATCCAGAAGGCGAAGGACAACACCCGCGAGCTCGACACCGCACTCGTCGACGCGCAGGAGACCCGGCGCATCCTCGACCGCATCTACGGCTACGAGATCTCGCCCGTGCTCTGGCGCAAGGTCGGCCCCGGCCTGTCCGCCGGCCGCGTGCAGTCCGCGGCCACCCGCCTCGTCGTCGACCGCGAGCGTGAGCGCCTCGCCTTCGTCGCCGCGGGCTACTGGGACCTCGCGGGTCGCTTCTCGGCCGAGGCATCCGACAATGCGACGTCGTTCGAGGCGAAGCTCGTGCGCCTCGGCGGCGAGCGCGTCGCGACCGGCCGTGACTTCGACGACGCCGGAACGCTGAAGAGCAAGGCCGTCGTGCTCGACGAGGCGACCGCAGCTGCGCTCGTCGCGGCGCTCGCCGACGACGCCGTCTCGCGCACCGTCTCCAAGGTCGAGTCGAAGCCGTACTCGCGTCGACCGGCGGCGCCGTTCACGACCTCGACGCTGCAGCAGGAATCGGCCCGCAAGCTCCGTCTCTCGGCCCGCGACACCATGCGCGTGGCGCAGTCGCTCTACGAGAACGGCTACATCACCTATATGCGCACCGACTCGTCGTCGCTGTCGCAGCAGGCGATCACCGCCGCCCGGGCGCAGGCGACCGCGCTCTACGGGGCCGACTCGATCCCCGACAAGCCCCGCGTCTACGCCGGCAAGTCGAAGAACGCGCAGGAGGCGCACGAGGCGATCCGCCCGTCGGGCGAGGTGTTCCGCACCCCTGCCGAACTGGCGAGCGTGCTGCGCGGCAGCGAGTTCAAGCTCTACGACCTGATCTGGAAGCGCACGGTCGCCTCGCAGATGGCAGACGCGAAGGGTCAGACGGCCACCGTCACGATCGAGGTCGGACCGACGGCGACGGATGCCGCGGCTCCCGCCGAGGCATCGGCGCCGGTCGGCGGCACGATCGCCGAGTTCACCGCGAGCGGCACGGTCATCACCTTCCGCGGCTTCCTCGCCGCGTATGAAGAGAGCCGCGACGAGGAGCGCAACGCCGAGGAGACGCCCGGCGAGGCGAAGCTGCCCCCGCTGAAGGAGGGTCAGTCGCTCGCGATGGCCGACCTCGAGGCAAAGGGCCACGAGACGTCGCCGCCGCCGCGCTACACCGAGGCGAGCCTCGTGAAGCGACTCGAGGAGCTCGGCATCGGCCGGCCCTCGACGTTCGCCTCGATCATCTCGACGATCATGGACCGCGGCTACGTCACCCAGCGCGGCCAGGCGCTCGTGCCGAGCTGGATCGCGTTCTCGGTCGTGCGGCTGCTCGAAGAGCACTTCGGCGACCTCGTCGAGTACGACTTCACCGCCGAGATGGAGGACGACCTCGACCACATCGCCGCAGGCGAGGCCGACCGCGTCGACTGGCTCTCGAGCTTCTACTTCGGCTCCGACAAGCACCGGGGCCTCCGCCAGGTCGTCGACAACCTCGGCGAGATCGACGCCCGCGAGATCAACTCGGTGCGGATCGCGCCCGACATCACGCTGCGCATCGGCAAGTACGGTCCCTACCTCGAGGTCGTCGAGGAGGGCGCCGCGCCCGATGCGACCCCCCGGCGGGTGAACCTGCCCGAGGGCCTCGCCCCTGACGAGCTCACCGAGGCGAAGGCCCGCGAGCTCATCGACGCGCCCGTGCAGGAGGCGCGCGTGCTCGGCGTCAACCCCGAGAACGGCAAGGAGGTCGTCGTGAAGGACGGCCGCTTCGGCCCGTACGTCACCGAGCTAGACCCCGAGCCCGTGGCGGAGCCCGAGCCCGAGGCCGCGGCATCCGTCGACCCGGCGACCGGCGAGGTGATCGATGCGCCGAAGCCGAAGGCCAAGCGCGCCGCGAAGAAGCCCCCTGCCGAGAAGCCGCGCACCGCGTCGCTCTTCAAGAGCATGCAGGTGGCCGAGATCGACTTCGAGACCGCCCTGAAGCTCTTGAACCTGCCGCGCGTCGTGGGCGTCGATCCCGAGACCGAGACCGAGATCACCGCACAGAACGGTCGCTACGGCCCCTACCTGAAGAAGGGCGCCGACACGCGCACCCTGCCGAGCGAGGACGCGATCTTCGAGATCGGCCTCGACGGTGCGCTCGAGCTCTTCGCGCAGCCGAAGTACGGCGGTCGCGCCGCGTCGAGCGCGCTGAAGGAGTTCGAGGCCGACCCCGTGAGCGGCAAGCCGATCAAGGTGAAGGACGGCCGTTTCGGGCCGTACGTCACCGACGGCACCACGAACGCGACCATCCCGCGGGCCGAGTCGGTCGAGGACATCACTTTCGAGCGTGCGGTCGAGCTGCTGCAGATCAAGCGCGACAAGGGTCCCGCGGCGCCGCGCGCCAAGAAGGCCCCGGCCAAGAAGGCCCCGGCGAAGAAGACCCCCGCGAAGAAGGCCCCGGCGAAGAAGGCGCCCGCGAAGAAGGCGGCGACCGAGCAGTGAGCGACGGGCTCTTCATCACCCTCGAGGGCGGCGACGGGTCCGGCAAGACGACCCAGGCCGAGCTCCTCGGCGCCTGGCTCGCCGAGTCCGGGCGCACCGTCGTGCGCACGCGAGAGCCCGGCGGCACCGAGGTGGGCGTCGAGGTGCGCGAGATCGTGCTGCACCATCGCGGCGACATCGCGCCCCGCGCGGAGGCGCTGCTCTACGCCGCCGACCGCGCGCACCACGTCGCGACCGTCGTGCGGCCGGCGCTCGGTCGAGGCGAGGTCGTCATCCAGGACCGCTACATCGACTCGTCGGTGGCCTACCAGGGCGCCGGGCGAGTGCTCGACGCCGAGGCCGTGCGCGGTCTCTCCGAGTGGGCGACCGAGGGGCTCGTGCCCGATCTGACGATCCTGCTCGATCTCGATGCCGCTTCGGCGCGCACCCGCCTCGACGATGCGCGCACGCGCTACGACCGGCTGGAGGCCGAGGCATCCGAGTTCCACGACCGGGTTCGCGGCGCGTACCTCGAGATCGCGGCGGCCGAGCCCGCCCGCTTCCTCGTGGTCGACGCGGCGCAGCCGGTCGAGGAGATCGCCGCGGCGATCCGCGGTCGAGTGGCCGGGCTGCTCTGAACACGCCGATCACATCGTCAGCCGCTGACGGTAGCGTTGAATCGTGAGCGTGTGGAGTGAGCTGACGGGGCAGGACGCCGCGATCGCGCTCTTCCGCGCCGCGGCCGAATCGGCCGGCGCCGCCGGAGCGGCTGCCGAGGGCTCGAGTGCCCAGCAGATGACCCACTCGTGGCTCGTCACGGGTCCGCCCGGATCGGGGCGTTCGAACCTCGCCTACGCCTTCGCGACCGCGCTCATCTCGGGCACGGCCGACGGCGACGACCGAACGCAGGCGCAGGTCGATGCGCGCAGCCACCCCGACCTGCACGTGCTCGCCACCGAGGGCGTCATCATCAAGCGCGACGACGTGCGCGACATCGTGCGCCGCTCGCACTACGCGCCGTCGATCGGCCGGCACCGGGTCATCATCGTCGAAGATGCCGACCGCATGACCGAGCAGACCTCGAACTTCCTGCTGAAAGAGCTCGAAGAGCCGCCCGAGCGCACGGTGTGGATCCTCTGCGCGCCGAGCGAGGCCGACCTCATCCCGACCATCCGCTCCCGCGTGCGCTCGGTCCGCCTCCAGGTGCCGAGCATCGCGGATGTCGCTGCCCTCCTCGAACGCCGCGACGGCGTCGACCCCGTGCTCGCCGAGCGCGCGGCCCGCGAGGCGCAGAGTCACATCGGCATGGCGCACCGGCTCGCGACCAACGAAGAGGCGCGGCGACGCCGCTCCGAGACGCTCGAGCTCGCCCTCGCCGTGCGGTCCGCGTCGGGTGCGGTGACGACCGCCGCCCGCTTCATCGAGATCGCGGGCGAAGACGCCAAGGCCATCGGCGAACTGCGCGACGCAGAAGAGCGCGCCAGCGCCCTGCACTCGCTCGGCGTAGCGCCGGGTCAGGCGGTGCCCAACGCCCTCCGGCCGCAGCTGAAGGCGCTCGAAGACGACCAGAAGCGTCGCGCCACCCGGAGCCTTCGCGACGGCATCGACCGCATCCTCGTCGACCTCGCTTCGCTGTACCGCGACATCCTGCTCATCCAGCTCGCCGCCGACGTGCCGCTCGTCAACCGCGAGCTCGAAGCGGGCATGCAGCGCGCCGCGGCATCCGCTGCGCCTGCTCGAACGCTCGCGACGCTCGACGCGATCCAGCAGGCGCGCACCCGCATCGACGGCAACGTCTCGCCGGCGCTCGCGCTCGAGGCGATGCTGGTCTCCGCCATCCGACGACCGTCCACCGAACGAGGGGCCGCATGATCGACACGACCACCGCCAGACGACGGATGCCGCGTGGCGCGCGTGCCGTCGCGATCGTCGGCGCCCTCGCGGCCCTGCTCGCGATGAGCGGCTGCGTGCCCTCGTTCCTGAACCCGCAGCAGCCGGTCTCGACGCCGACCGGCGAAGAGGTCGCGGCCGACCTCGAGCCCTTCTACACACAGGTGCTGAAGTGGGAGCGCTGCGGCGACGGCATGGGCTGCACCACGGCGAAGGCCCCGCTCGACTGGAGCGATCCCTCGGCCGGCGAGACCGAGCTCGCCCTCGTGCGCCACGTGGCCACGGGCGAGAAGCTCGGCTCGCTGCTCGTGAACCCGGGCGGCCCGGGCGGCTCGGGCTACGACTTCGTGATGGACTCGCTCGACTACGCCGTCGGGCAGCCCCTGCAGGAGCGTTTCGACGTCGTCGGCTTCGACCCCCGCGGCGTCGGCCGCTCGTCGGGCGTGGCCTGTTACGACGCCCCCGAGATGGACGAGTACCTCTACGGCATCACGCCGGGCGTTCGCGGCAGCGACGAGTGGATCGCCGAGGTCGAGTCGACCGAGCGCGCCTTCGGCGAGGCCTGTGCCGAGAACACCGGTGAACTGCTCGGCAACGTCGACACCGAGAGCGCGGCGCGCGACATGGACCTGCTGCGCGCGGTCCTCGGCGACGATCAGCTCAACTACCTCGGGTTCTCGTACGGCACGTTCCTCGGCGCCACCTACGCCGAGCTCTACCCCGAGAAGGTCGGCAAGCTCGTGCTCGACGGGGCGATCGACCCTTCGGCAAGCGAGTCCGAGGTCTCCCAGGCGCAGGCGATCGGCTTCGAGAACGCACTGAAGGCGTACCTCGAGTTCTGCCTCTCGGGCAGCGACTGCCCGTTCGACGGCACGGTCGACGACGCGCTCGACGAGATCAGCCGGCTCCTGGCATCCGTCGACCAGAGCCCGCTGCGCGGCAGCGACGGCCGCCTCGTCGGCGCCGACACCCTCGTGACCGCGATCATCTACCCCCTCTACAGCGAGGATTCCTGGTCGTACCTGAACGACATGTTCGAGTCGGTCATGTTCGGCGAGGCCGACATGGCCCTCGCCTTCGCCGACGGCTACAACGGGCGCAGTGAAGACGGCACCTACCTCGACAACTCGGCCGAGGCGTTCACCGCGGTCAACTGCCTCGATTACACGTACCAGTCCGATGTCGCGGTCATGCGCGAGAACGCCGCCGCGACCGCGGAGGTCGCACCGATCATCGGCCCGTACTTCGGCTTCGGCGATCTGGGCTGCATCAATTGGCCCTACCAGAGCCATGCCGAGCGGGCGGAGATCCACGCGGAGGGCGCCGCGCCGATCCTCGTCATCGGCACCACGGGCGACCCGGCGACGCCGTACGAGTGGGCCGTCGCGCTCGCCGAGCAGCTCGACAGCGGCGTGCTCATCTCGTACGAGGGTGAGGGGCACACGGCGTACAACAAGTCGAACGCGTGCGTGAACGACGCCGTCGAGTCGTACTTCATCGACGGCACCGTGCCCGCCGGCGACCCGAAATGCTGAAGGTGGTCAACGGCGCTCCCGAAACCCGCTAACATGGATTCTCGTGCCAGTCGGTGCGCCTCAGGCGCTCCGGATGCCACGCCGCCTTAGCTCAGTCGGCAGAGCGTCTCACTCGTAATGAGAAGGTCGTGGGTTCGATTCCCACAGGCGGCTCCAATCAGAACGGCCCGGAGAGATCCGGGCCGTTCTTTTTCGTGCGGCGTCCGACCGGCGTTCGTGTGGCGTCCGACCGGCGCAGTTCTCTGGAATGTTCTGCGGAGTCGGCCCCAGGGGGCGCTGATACTCGAGCCACCGTGTCGCGCCATGTTCCCGAGTCCCGGCGGTACTCACCGAACTTGACCTCAAGTCCACTTGAGCATTCAGGCTTGCGGATGCCACTGAACGAAAGGGCGTCCCATGACGATCTGGACCTGCGCCACGTGCGCGATCGAGCACGCCGACTCCGCCGCCCCACCCGCGTTCTGCGCGATCTGTTCCGACGACCGCCAGTTCGTTCCGGCGAGCGGACAGCGGTGGACGACCCGGGAGGAGCTGGCCGGCACGGGCTATCGCATCACCACATCCGAGATCGAGCCGGGCCTCCACGCCATCACCACGGAACCGGAACTCGGCATCGGGCAGCGCGGGCTGCTCGTGCAGACCAAGGCCGGCAATCTGCTCTTCGAGCCCCCGGGGTTCATCGACGACGCCGGAGTGGACGCGGTGCGCCGTCTCGGCGGGGTCGCCGCGATCGCGTCGAGCCATCCGCATCTCACCGGGTCGTCCATCCAGTGGAGCCACGCGTTCGACGGGGCGCCGGTCTACGTCGCGCGGAAGGACGAAGCGTGGATCAGGCGACCGGACCCCGCGATCAGCCTCTGGGAGGACCGCGTCGACCTCCTGCCCGGGCTGGTGATGCTCGAATGCGGCGGCCACTTCGCGGGCAGCAGCGTCGTGCACTGGCCGGCCGGCGCCGAGGGCCGAGGGGTGCTCCTGACCGGCGATACGATCGCGATCGGAGCCGATCGCGCATCGGTCAACGTCATGCGCAGCTTCGTGAACAACATCCCGCTCCCGGAACGGGCCGTGCGTCGCATCATGGACACGGTGCTGCCACTGGAATTCGAGCGTCTCTACGGCGCCTTCGGCCAGTTGACCGCGCAGGCGCACGACATCACCGAGCGCTCCCTGCTTCGCTATGTCAGCTGGCTCCGCGACGAGGTCCCGGAATGAGCCGGTGCAGTGCGCAGGTGAACGGCGGCCGCATGCTGAACTGCGCCGTTTCGTGCGGGCGGTGTGAGAACCTGTCGGCATGCCGTCGCCGCAGTCGTTGAGTGAGACCGATCGCCGCGAGGTCGCAGCCTGGGCGGCGGAGTGCGCCGAACGGGTCTTGGCCCTGTTCGAAGCGGAGGCACCGGCGGACGATCGACCGCGTGATGCCATCGCTCGGAGTCGGGCGTTCGCACGAGGCGAGCTCGATGCCGCCGGTGAGATACGCCGACGGTTGGTCGCCGGGCGCGCGGCGCACGCGGTGAGTTCTCCCGCGGCCGTGGCTGCTGCGCGGGCCGCCGCACAGGCCGCCGGCGTCGCCCACATGGGCGCGCACGCCCTCGGCGCGGCCGCCTACGCCGCGAACGCAGTCGGGCTGGCCGCTCCGGATCGGCCCGAGGCCGTCAGTGACGAGATCGCCTGGCAGCTCGAGCACATGACCGACGAGACGAGGTCGGCCCTTCGGCAACTGCCTCCCGTCGGTGAGGACTCAGCGGGCCCGCTCGGCTCGGGACTGCTCGCATCGGGCATCCTCGGATCGACGATTCGGGAGATCCAAGCCGCGATCGGCAGCACTCCTTCGCAACAGGGCGCCCGGTAGGCGGTCGGCACCGGCGCCGGACACACGAACGGCCCGGGATCGCCGGGCCGTTCGCATCTCACGCGAGGAAGAGCGCGTGTGGTTCAGGGGATCACTTGAGCGCCGGGCGCAGGGCGGCCGCGAACGCCTGGTACCCGGCGGCGTTGGCATGGAACGAGTCGTTCGAGCGAAGCCAGTTCCAGTCGTTGATCCACGGGGCCGCGCTGCCGATGCCGTGACCGGTGAAGGGCGTTTCGACGTCGACGTACACGGCGCCGGCGAGCACGGCGGCGCCCTCGATCGCGTCGTTCAGGGCGATGGTGCCGGTGTTGACCCGCGTCGCCCACTGGTAGCGCGAGGTCGGTGCGAACAGCAGCGGGTAGCCGGTGACGACGACTCGGGCGTTCGGCGCCTTCGCCCTGATCGCCGCGATGGCGTTGCGCACGTTCTGGGCGAGCACCCCGTTCAGCACCATCGTCTCGCCGGCGATGATGTGCGACTCGCACGAGCTGTTCACGAGCACGAAGCAGTTCTGCATCACGTTCGCGAATCCGACGTCGTTGCCGCCGACGGTGAGCGTGACCCGCACGGCGTTCGCCGGAAGCGCGGGGATCTGCTTCGAGATCACGTCGGCCGTGGTCGCGCCGCGGCAGGCGGGACGGGCGGCGAGCGCGAGGTTCGCGTCGGCGTCGAGCAACGCCGGATATCCCTTCGAGCTGGTGTAGCAGCTCGTCTCGAGATAGCTTCCCGCCCCGAGGCCGGCGGCGTAGGAGTCGCCGAGCGCCGCGTAGGCGAGTTGGGCGTTGCCGCCCCCGCCGCCGGGCTTGCCCTTGCCCGAGGGGGCCGCCAGCGACGGCGACGCGACCGAGCCGAGGGTGATCAGCGCGGCGAGCAGCGCCGCCGCGAGTGCGAACCGCGGCCGCGTCGACCCGTTCACGGCAGTGCCGTTGCGGAGAGGAGCGCGTCGCGGTAGGCGGAGTAGCCGGCGGCGTTCGGATGGAGGAAGGTGATCGGGTCACCGGGGTTCTCACCGAGCCATGAGGAGCCGGAGCCGACGCCGTGGCCTGCGAACAGCCCGGTCACGTCGACGTAGACCGCGTCGACACCGGATGCCGCTGCGCCCGCGGCGCCTGCAGCGATGAGCGAGTTCATCGCGGCGGTGAGCGCGTTCACCTGATCGGTGAGCGGTTGCAGGCCGGGCTGGAACGGGATCGCGTACCCGGTCACGAGGATCTCGGCCGCGGGGGAGCGTGTCGCGATCGCCGTGACGAGCCCCGCGATGTCGACCGTCAGCTGCCCGGAGGCGAGGTAGTCCTGCGCGGCCTGTACGGCGAGCAGGCACTCCAGGCCGGGCTCCGGGACGGAGCACGCCGCGAGGATGCCGGGCAGGTCGACCTCGTTCGCGCCGACCGTGAGTGTCACGAGCGTCGTGCCGCGGTTGACCTGCGAGAGCTGGTTCGCAGCGACATCCGCGATCGTCGCTCCGCTGCAGGAGGGATTGCGCAGCAGGTTCGTGCGCGGCGCGGCGTCGAGGAGTGTCGGATAGCCGCTCGGGCTCTGGAGACAGGCGTCGACGTAGCCGCCCGCGCCCTGGCCTGCTGCCACGGAGTCGCCGAGGGCGACGTACTTGGCGACGGGAGACGACGACGAGGTCGATGAGGGTGGCGCGGCTGCAGCCGGGCCGGCGATCCCCGCGGGGATCACCACGAGGGCGATGATGGCCGCGGCGGCACTGCCGATGACGCGGCCCTTCCAAGCGAATACAGCCGTCATGGCTGAACGTTAGACCTGGTCGTGAGGATTCCGCAGGATCCCAGAACAGGGGGAGTACTTCGGCGGCATAGGCTGTCGGCATGACGGAACGACTGCGGTGGGGAATCCTCGCGACGGGCGGCATCGCGCACGCCTTCGCCAACGACCTGAAGCTCAACGGATTCACCGTGCAGGCGGTCGGCTCGCGCTCGCAGGCCGGCGCCGACGCGTTCGCCGCCGAGTTCGGCATCCCGAATGCGCACGGCAGCTACGAAGCGCTCGCCGCCGACCCCGAGGTCGACGTGATCTACGTCTCCACGCCGCATCCGATGCACGCCGCCGGCGCCACCCTCGCCCTCGAGGCGGGCAAGCACGTGCTCGTCGAGAAGGCCTTCACGGTCAACGCGGGCGAAGCGCGCGCGCTCGCCGAACTCGCCGCGGCCAAGGGGCTCCTCGTGCTCGAGGCGATGTGGACCAGGTACCTGCCGCACATGGCGCGCATTCGCGAGATCATCGCGGCGGGCACGCTCGGCGAGGTGCGCACCCTCATCGCCGATCACACCCAGCTGCTCTCCGACGACCCGTCGCACCGCATCAATGCGCTCGAACTCGGCGGCGGGGCGCTGCTCGACCTCGGCATCTACCCGATCTCCTTCGCGTGGGACCTCTTCGGCGCACCCGCGACGACCCAGGCGTCGGCGACCTTCAAGTCGACGGGCGCCGACGCCCAGGTGGCCGTGGTCTACGGCTACGAGGGCGGACGCATGGCCTCCACGATCTCGGCGAGCGATGTGAAGGGGCCGAACACCGCGGTCGTGCTCGGCACCGCGGCCCGCATCGAGATCGACCACGTCTGGTACACGCCGACGACCTTCCGGGTCGTCGCCGCAGACGGAACGCTGCTCGAGGAGTACCGTTCCGAGGTCGTCGGCCGCGGCATGCACTTCCAGGCCGAGGCGGTCGAGCGGCTCGTCGCGACCGGAGACCTCACCGGCGACCTGCTGCCGATCGACGAGACCGTGGCGATCATGGCGTCGCTCGACGAGATCCGCAAGCAGATCGGTCTCGTCTACCCGGGCGAATGATCGGCAGCACCCGTTCCGGCGCATGATCAGGTTCTCTTGAGGATGACTCCGTAGGATTCCCGGGTGATCGACGAGACGGATGCCGCGGGGGAGACCCCAGACGCAGGCGACCCGTCGGCCGCTGAGACCACCGAAACCGCTGCGGCCTCTGTGGACGCTGAGACCTCTGAGACCTCTGAGACCTCTGAGACCTCTGAGACCTCTGCGGCGCCGGCCGCCGACACGACGCCCACCGAGGTCGTCGATGCCGCGGCGACCGACACCACTTCTCCCGAGGCTCCCGCACCGGAGTCGCTCGTGCCCGCGAAGTCGGGCGCGCTCGCCGCGATCGCGGCATTCGCCCGCACACACCGCCTGCCGCTCATGATCGCCGGGGGCGTCATCGCCTTCGGCCTGATCGGCTCTGGCGCGGTCGCCGCCGGCATCGCGAGCAACGGCGGCGGAGCGGCATCCGCTGCCCTCGCGACGACGACCCCGACACCCACCCCCACCGCCGACCCCGCCCGGCCGGTGCCCGAGGCGGTCGCGGCGGCGAGTCGGCTGCGCACCTGCTCGGTGGCCGAGCTCGCGGCCGACGGGCGTCTCGCGAACTTCCAGGCGCAGGTGATGAACGCGGCGACCGGCGAGGTGCTCTACGACCGCGGCGGAGCGACCCCGTCGCGCACCGCGAGCGTCATGAAGGTGCTCACGTCTGCCGCCGCCCTCTCGGTGCTCGGGCCCGACTACCGCACCCCGACCACCGTCGTGAAGGGGTCGGAGCCGGGCTCGGTCGTGCTCGTCGGCGGCGGCGACGCCACGCTCTCGCGCACCTCGAGCGGCACCGAGACCGTGTACCCGGGCGCGGCGCACCTCGATGACCTGGCTGCACAGGTGGAGGCCGCGTGGGATGCCGATCCTGCGAACCCGCCGATGACGAAGCTCATCCTCGACGCGAGCTACTTCGGCGGCGACGAGTGGGAGCCGAGCTGGAACCTCAAGGAGCGCGACGACGGCTACATGTCGAACATCGCCGCCCTCATGGTCGACGGCGACCGCGACGAACCCGGGTCGAACACCTCGTGGCGCAGCGACGACCCCGTGGGCCGCGCCGGCGACGCCTTCGCCGACGAGCTCGGCGGCATCGACGTCATCGAGCGCGGTGTCGCCCCTGCCGGGGCTCAGCAGCTCGGCCAGGTGCAGTCGCCGACCGTCGCGCAGCTCGTCGACAAGGCTCTCGTCGTCTCCGACAACACCGCGGCCGAGATGCTCGCGAGGCTCGTCGCCATCGAGACCGGTTCGGGCAACACCTTCGGCGCGATCAACGCCGGAGTGCTCGAGGGACTCGCCGCCTACGGCATCGACACCACGGGCATCACGATCGTCGACGGGTCGGGGCTGTCCGACAACAATGCCGTGCCGCCGTCGTACCTGACCCGGCTGTTCGTGAAGATCAACGCGCGCGAGGGCAACCTCGGCGTGCTCATGGACGGACTGCCCGTCTCTGGCGAGCGCGGCTCGCTCAGCTACGACGACCGCTTCTCGGGCGACAACTCGGTCGCCGACGGAGCGGTCTCCGCCAAGACCGGATGGATCGACACCGGCTACACGCTCTCGGGCGTCGTCCGTGCAGAGGACGGCTCGACCCTGACCTTCGCGATCTACGCCCTCGGCGACGTCACCGACGAGGCGAAGCAGGCGATCGACACGCTCACGACCGGCTTCTTCCGCTGCGGCGACAACCTCTCCAACCAGTGACGGGCGCGGCTCGCCGAGCGGTGAGTACCACCCCGACGTCGACACGTCGGCCGTCGACGCGATGCTCAGGCAGCGGTCGTGCGGGCGCGGAACGAGCTCGGCGGCTCGCCGAACTCGGCTCGGAACGCGCGGCTGAAGTGCGCAGCATCCGCGAAGCCCCACCTGGTGGCGACCTGGCCGATGGGACGGTGCGCGGTCAGCGGATCTCCGAGCTCGCGGCGACACCGGTCGAGTCGGCGCGCCCTGATGAACGTCGAGACGGTGAGCCCCTCCTCGTGGAAGAGCGCGTGCAGGTGCCTGGTCGAGATGTAGGCGGCCGCGGCGATGCTGCCGGGCGTGAGATCGGGGTCGCTCAGGTGCTCGTCGATGTAGCCCTGAACGCGTCGGAGCATGGCGCGGTGCGGTCGATCGGCGTCGCGTGCCACGTCGAGTTCGCGTGCGTAGAGGGTGGTCACGAGGTCCACGGCGTTGCGGGCGAGCCGACCGCCGATCGGGCCGTCGAGCTGCTGCAGGTCGCCCGCGAGTTCGCCGAGGAAGCGGGCCACGACCCGTGCGAGCCCGGTGCCGCCGTCGATGGTGGCCGCGGTCATGCCGCGTACGGCGTCGGTGGGCAGTTCGAGCGCGCGGTGCGGCACCATGAGCACGAGCGTGCTGAACGCCTCCTCGAACACGAGCGTGTACGGCGAGTCGGTGTCGTAGACGGTGAGGTCGCCGGGGCGGAGCACCGCCTCGCGGTTCTCCTGGATGAGCAGGCCCGTGCCGGCCAGTTGCAGGCCCACCTTGAAGCAGCGATGGCTCGAGCGGGCGACGAGTTCGGGCGTGCGGTGGATCTCGTGGCCGTCGGCGGTGACGACCGAGACGTGGACGTCGTCGTTGGTCGAGGCGCGGATGTCGCCGCGGAACGAGTCCTGCCGGTCGGAGCGCACCTGCAGCGGCACGAAGGACTGCGAGACGAGTGCGCTGAACGCGCCGAAGCCGAGCGGCAGGGCCGCCCGGTCGAGTGGGGCGGAGCGCACGGATTCGTCGAGCACGGGCATGCACCTCATCTCCGGGGGGACGGACATCGACGTCCGAGTGGGGAGACTCTACGCCTGTCGAGACAAAACCGACAGTGCGAGCCTGCGTTCGGGGACAACCACCCTTCGCTCTGCGACAAGGCCGGAGGGTTCCGGACCGGAATCATGAGCCGGAACCGGGCGACGCCGCCGTGGCTCGCTCCCCGTCGGATAAGGAACCCCCAGCCATGACCTCCACGACGACCACTCCGCCGAAGCAGAGCGGCGGCCTCGGCCGCCGCCGCTTGGGCGTGCCATCCGTCACCCTCATGATCATCGCGGCGTCCGCCCCGCTCACCGTCGTCGCCGGCGGCGTCACGACCACGTTCGCGGTCACGGGCGTGATCGGCGTGCCGATCGGCTTCATCGTGCTCGCCGCGGCGCTCGCCGTGTTCGCCGTCGGCTACGCCGCGATGAGCCGGTACGTGACGAATGCGGGCGCCTTCTACGCCTACATCGCGCAGGGCATCGGCCGGCCGTTCGGCGTCGGCGCCTCGCTCGTGGCGCTCGTCGCGTACAACGCCATGCAGGTCGGCATCTACGGGCTCTTCGGGTTCCAGATGTCGATGTTCCTCGAGGCGAAGCTCGGCATCGCGACCCCGTGGTGGCTCTGGATCCTCGTCTGCATCGGCGTCGTCGCCGTGCTCGGGGTGAACCGCGTCGACCTCTCGGCGAAGGTCCTCGGCATCCTCGTGGCGCTCGAGTTCGTCGCCGTGCTGGTGTTCGACATCGTCTCGTTCTCGGTCGCACCGGAGGGCGTGAGCACGGCGGGCCTCGAGCTCTCGAACCTGTTCGTGCCGGGCGTCGGTGCCGTGCTCTCGTTCGGCATCGCCGCCTTCATGGGCTTCGAGTCGGCCGCGATCTACGGCGAGGAGTCGAAGGACCCCAAGCGCACCGTCGCCCGCGCCACCTACGCGGCCGTGGCGATCATCGGCGTCTTCTACGCGTTCAGCGCCTGGGCGTTCACCGTGGGCATCGGCCCGTCGCAGATCGCCGAGGCCTCTGCGACGTACGGCCCCGACCTCATGTTCGTCTTCATGAGCGAGCACGCACCGGTCATCATCAGCGACCTCATGCAGGTGCTGTTCCTCACGAGCCTGTTCGCGGCCCTGCAGTCGTTCCACAACGCGGTCGCGCGCTACCTGTACTCGCTCGGACGCGAGGGTGTGCTGCACCCCCGACTCGGCTCGGTACGCGCGGTCTCCCGTGCGCCGTGGGCCGGTTCGCTCGCGCAGACGATCATCGCGCTCGTGGTCACGCTCGGCTTCGTCTTCGCGGGCGAGGTCATGGGGCTGAAGAACGACTTCGCACCGACGGAGTTCCTCTACCCGGTGCTCACGATGTTCACCTGGCTGACCAACACGGGGGCGATGGGGCTCGTGCTGCTCATGTGCATCATCGCCATCTCGGTGATCGGGTTCTTCCGCCGCGACCGGCGCGGACTCGGCCGCTGGTCGACGTTCATCGCACCGCTCATCTCGGCGGTCGTGCTCTTCACGGTGTTCGTGCTCATCGTCGCGAACTTCAACGTGTTGCTCGGCCAGGCCGAGACCACGCCGGTGACGTTCGTGCTGCCCGCGCTGCTCATCGTGCCCGGCGTGCTCGGCGTCATCTGGGGCTTCGCCATCCGGAAGCGGAATCCCGAGCTGTACGCCCGCATCGGTCACGGTATCGAGGAGGCCGAGGCCGACCTGATCGACGGCGAGGGGCACCGCGGGATCTGAGCCGTGCGCAGTGGCGGCCGGTGCCCGACGCGGTTACGAGCCGAGGGCGGCGACGGCGGCCGGGGCGGCCATGGCGGCGAGCATGACGGTCATGCCCGCCGCCATCGCCCCGTGTCGCAGCGCCACCCGTCCCGACCGCACGGCCCTGGTCGCCACGCACGCGCCGAGCGCGATCACGGCGATCACGGCCGGCCACTGGAACGGCAGCACGGTGCCGCCGTGGTGGACGGTGGACGTCGCGGACGTCGCCGCGGCCGCCCCGACGCCGGCAAGCAGCCATCCGGTGGCGATCAGGGCGAGGGCATGGTGCAGGTCGGCGAGCGGACGGCCGCATCGTGTCGACGGGTCGGGGCGACGGATGCCGCGGCGGGCCCGGATGCCGATGGCGAGACCCGCGGCGACGAGGAGCGCCGACCAGGCGAGCCCGGGCAGCAGGCGGGTGAACACCGTGTCGAGCATCGCAGCGGCCATGACGAGGGCGGCCACGACGTCGAGAGCCCGTACCCGGCCGGGCGCGAGCGCGGCGGCCGTTCCGGCCAGTGTCCCGAGGAGCATGACGCCGTGCGCGATCTCGACCATTCGTCTTCCGAATCTTCCCTGTTCCGGTGCGTGCGGTTATATTACTCGACAAACGTAGAGAAAAAGGTGCAACATGACAGCGACGTCCACCCTCCACTCGATCGGCCGGCGCCCCGATGCGCCGTCGCACGCCGTCGCGAACGACCCGCTGCGCGGACTCTCGGCCGACGAGATCGACGCGGCCCGGGTCATCCTGCACGAGGCCGCGCTCATCGGCGAGGCGACGCGATTCGTCTACCTCGGCCTCGACGAACCGGCCAAGGCCGACGTGCTCGCGGGCGCTGAACTGCCACGCATCGTGCGCGCCCTGGTGCTCGACCGGTCGACGGGGGCGTCGGCCGATCTCCGCGTCTCGATCACCGACCGTGCGGTGCTCTCGAACGAGGCGATCGACGGCGCGAACGGCCACGTGCCGATCCTCGACGTCGAGTTCGAGGCGATCTACGACCTCCTCGGGGCCGAGCAGGCGTGGCACGACGCCCTCGCCAAGCGCGGCATCACGCACGAGCAGGTCGCCCTCGCGCCGCTCTCGGCCGGCAACTACGGCTTCGAGGCCGAGGCGGGCCGTCGCGTCATCCGCGTGCTCGCCTTCATGCGCGAGAACGAGCAGGACCACTGCTGGGCACACCCCGTCGACGGCCTCTGCGCCTACGTCGACATGATCGAGGGGCGCATGTTCGAGCTCATCGACCACCACGTCTACGACATCCCCGCCGAGGGCGGCAACTTCGATGACCCGGCGGTGCAGGGCGCGCCGCTCGACACCCTGAAGCCGATCGAGATCAGCCAGCCCGAGGGGCCGAGCTACTCGGTCGACGACGACCGGGTGAGCTGGGCGAACTGGCGCTTCTCGCTCGCCTTCGACGCCCGAGAAGGGCTCGTGCTGCGTCGCATCCGCTACGTCGACGCCGACCAGGGCGGCGAGGAGCGCGACATCGTCTACCGTGCCTCGATCGCCGAGATGGTCGTGCCCTACGGCGACCCCTCACCCGCGCGCTTCTGGCAGAACTACTTCGACACCGGCGAGTACGTGTTCGGCCGTTACGCGAACTCGTTGCAGCTCGGGTGCGACTGCCTGGGCGAGATCCGCTACTTCGACGCGACGATCGCCGACGAGTTCGGGCACCCCCGGGTCATCCCGAACGCCATCTGCATGCACGAGGAGGACTACGGCACCCTCTGGAAGCACACCGACATCTACACCGGCTCGAACGAGGTGCGCCGCCAGCGCCGGCTCGTGATCAGCTTCTTCACTACCGTCGGCAACTACGACTACGGCTTCTACTGGTACCTCTACCTCGACGGCACCATCGAGTGCGAGGCCAAGCTCACGGGCGTGCTCTTCACGTCGGCCTTCGACGCCGCGGCCGGAGACCATGCCAGCGAGGTGGCGCCCGGCCTCGGGGCGCCGTACCACCAGCACCTCTTCAGTGCACGCCTCGACATGATGGTCGACGGCCTCGCCAACGCGGTCGACGAGGTCGACGCCGCGAGGGTGCCGATGGGCGAGGGCAACGCATATGGCAACGCCTTCACCAAGCGGAGCACGCGCCTGCGCACCGAGGTCGAGGGCGCGCGCGACGCGGATCCCATCGCCGGGCGCACCTGGCACATCGTGAACACCGAGAAGACGAACCGCCTGGGCCGCCCGGTCGGCTACGAGCTCATCGCCCAGGGCTCGCCCACCCTGCTCGCCGACCCCGAATCGGTCATCGCCAAGCGAGCCGGCTTCACCCGGAAGCACCTCTGGGTCACGAGGTACGACCAGGCCGAGCGGTACCCGGCGGGCGACCTCGTGAACCAGGGCCCCGGCGGTGACGGCCTGCCGCGGTACACCGCGGCCGACCGGTCGATCGACGGCGACGACATCGTGCTCTGGCACACGTTCGGTCCGACGCACTTCCCGCGCGTCGAGGACTGGCCCGTCATGCCCGTCGACACCGCCAAGTTCACGCTGAAGCCCTACGGCTTCTTCGGCCGCAACCCCACGCTGAACGTGCCGTCGTCGGCGGCGCTCGGCATGGCCTGCCACACCGGCGCCGCTCAGCCCGGTCACGAGGCGAGCGGGCACGCGGCCCACGCGGTCCACGAGGGTCGCGAAGGTCGCGAAGGTCGCGAAGGTCGCGAGGCGAGCGGATGTCGCTGCGAGGCCGGGGCGTGCGCCTGCGCCGGTCACGGGCACTGACCACGCACTGACGTGTCACGGGCCGGATGTCGCAGCCGCGGCATCCGGCCGTGTCGTGAGTCGTGGATCGCGCCCGGTGTCAGCGCAGCAGGTCGAGGTAGCCGTCGAGCAGTCGCGTGAGTCGCGCGGGCGCCGCGCTCCCGGGGGAGACGACGGCGATCACCTGCACGCCGTCGACGAAGGCCATGAGATGGTCGGTGGCGACCGCCACGTCGAGGTCGGCGCGCGCCTGGCCGAGCTGCTTCGCCCGCTCGAGGTGATCGGCGATCTCGACGCGCCACTCGTCCATGGTGCGCTCGTGCAGCGCGAGCAGGTCGGGTTCGTTGGCCGCGTACTCCCAGAACGGGATCACGATGCGGGCCTCGAGGATGCGCTCCTCGTCGAGCGGGAAGATCTGCAGCATGAGCTCGCGCAGCGCGGCCATGCCCTCGAGGTCGGCGCGAACCGCCGCGAACCTCGCGTTGGTCGCCGAGTAGACGTGTTCGAACGTGGCGCCGATCAGCTCTTCCTTGTTGCGGAAGTAGGGGAAGAGCCCGCCGTTGGCGACCCCTGCCGACTTCGCGATCTCGCGCATGGTCGTCGCGCGGAACCCCTTCTCGGCGATGAGCCGCCAGGTCGCGCGCACGATCTCGAGTCGGCGCTCGTCGTGGTCGACGATCTTCGGCATGGTCCCCTCTCGCGACCGGCGGCGCAGGCGTCGCGGTCGCCGTCCACGATACGCGTGCGGTGTCGGCCGACGCCGGAAGCACGCGGACGGGCCGGGAGCGACGCGCGCTCCCGGCCCGTCCGCGGTGTCCGCGGAAGCCCGAGGATCAGCCGTTGATGACCTGCGGCACGCCGAGCGCCTTCAGGCCCTCGACGCCGAACTCGAGTCCGTACCCCGACTGCTTCGCGCCGCCGAACGGCACCATCGGGTGGATCGTGCCGTGTGAGTTGATCCACACGGTGCCGGCCTCGATGCGCGCGGCGACGCGTCGGGCCTCGTCGCGATCGGCGGCCCACACCGAGGCGCCCAGCCCGACCTCGACATCGTTCGCGAGGGCGATCGCCTCGTCGACGTCGTGGTAGCGGATGATCGGCAGCGCCGGACCGAACTGCTCCTCCTGCACGAGCGGGCTCGCGTTGTCGATGTCGGCGACGAGCGTCGTCGGATAGAAGTGCCCGGGCTGTTCGCGGTCGGGCTCGCCGCCGAGCAGCACGCGCGCACCCGACGCCTTCGCCGACTCCACGAGCCGGTCGACGATGTCGAACTGCTGGCGGTTCTGCAGCGGGCCGAGCACGTTCGCCTCGTCGAGCCCGACGCCCATCGGCATCGCGCCCGCGACCTCGACCAGGGCCTCGCACACGGCGTCGTAGACGCGGTCGTGCACGTAGAGGCGCTTCAGCGCGGCGCAGGTCTGGCCCGTGTTGATGAACGCGCCCCAGAACAGCCCCTCGGCGATCGCCTTCGGGTCGACGTCGGGCAGGACGATGCCGGCGTCGTTGCCGCCGAGCTCGAGCGTGAGGCGCTTGACGGTGTCGGCCGAACTGCGGATGATCGCCTTGCCGGTCGCCGTCGAACCCGTGAACATGACCTTGCCGACCGCCGGATGCGACGAGAGCGCGGCGCCGATCTCACGGCCGCCCGAGACGATCTCGACGACACCCTCCGGCAGGACGCGGTTGATCACCGTGATGAGCGCGAGCACGCTGAGCGGCGTGTACTCCGAGGGCTTCACGACCACCGTGTTGCCCATGCGCAGGGCGGGTCCGACCTGCCAGACCGTGATCATCTGCGGCCAATTCCACGGGCCGATGGCGCCCACCACGCCGATCGGGCGGTACTGCAGCTCGGCGTGCGTTTCGCCGTCGTCGAAGACCACCTCGGCCTCGAGCGGGGTCGCGGCGGCGGCGCGCAGCCAGCCGGACGCCCCGCCGACCTCGAACCGGGCGTTGGGGCCGTTCAGCGGCTTGCCCTGCTCGCGCGAGAGGATGCGCGCGAGCGCCTCGGCCTCGGCGTCGATCGCGTCGGCGGCTTGCATGAGCAGCTCGCTGCGCCGCTCATGCCCGAGCGCGGCCCATGACGGCTGGGCGGCCTTCGCGCGGGCGACGGCGCGTTCGAGGTCGTCGACCGTGTGCACGGGTGCATGTCCGACGACCTCGCCGGTCGCCGGGTCGAGGATCTCGCGTCGCTCGCCGTCGTGGGACTGGATCTCGGCGAGCAGGTCGTCGCGCGTCTGTTCGAGCACGGGGGTCGGGCTGTCCATGGTTCCTCCACGTTGAGTCGGGGTTCCACGGTAGGCAGAGCGGGTGCGCGGGGCCTTGTCCATGCGTGCGGCGTGCTTGACCGTGCGCGCAGGACCGGGAGCGGTTCGCCATGCGCTGAACCGTGCGTCGAACCCTGCACGCCGCTGCCGATCGCTGGAAGAATGGACGCAGCGGCCGAGCCGTGCCGTGATCGACGTGCGAAGGAGCGAGCCATGACCCGGGCCCTGTTCATCATCGACGTGCAGAACGACTTCACCGAGGGCGGAGCGCTCGGCGTCGAGGGCGGAGCCGCGGTCGCCGCCGGCATCACCCGCCTGCTGCAGCAGCACCGGGGCGACTACGCGCTCGTCGCGGCATCCCGTGACTGGCACTCGGGCGAGCACGACAACGGCGGCCATTTCGCGGTCGACGCCGAGCCCGACTTCGTCGCCACCTGGCCGCCGCATTGCGTCGAGGGCACGGACGGTGCCGACTATCACCCCGACTTCGACACCTCGGCCGTCGACGTGCACATCCGCAAGGGGCAGGGCGTGCCCGCGTATTCGATCTTCGAGGGCACGGATGACGCGGGCGCGAGCGTGAGCGACGTGCTCGCCGCCCGCGGCATCACCGACATCGACGTCGTCGGTCTCGCCACCGACTACTGTGTGCGGGCGAGCGCGCTCGACGCGGTCGAGCACGGCCAGCACGTGCGGGTCTTCACCGACCTCGTCGCCGGCGTCGCCGCCGAGTCGTCGGCGACCGCGCTCGCCGAGCTCGGGCACGCCGGGGTCGTCATCGCCGAGTCGACGGTGCTCGACGAGGCCGCCTCGTGAGGCAGGCCGGCCCGGCGACCACCCCGACCCTCTACGCGGAAGCCCCCGACGGGGTGCTCATCGGGTACCGCGTGCACGCGGTCGAGCCGGCCGGCGGCGGCGGCGTCTCCGATGCCGTGCTGCCGCCCGTCCTCCTCGTGCACGGCTTCGCCTCCGACGCCGCGATCACGTGGGAGGGCACCGGTTGGGTGCGCGCCCTCGAAGACGCCGGGCGCACGACCATCACGCTCGACCTCCGGGGCCACGGCACGAGCGACAAGCCCGTCGACGCCGACTCGTACGCACCGGAGCTGCTCGGGGCCGACCTCATCGCCGTGCTCGACTCCGCCGGCGTCGACGTCGCCGACGTCGTCGCATATTCGATGGGCAACCGCGTGGTCTCGGCGTTCGCGACGAGCGCCCCCGAGCGGGTGCGCCGGGTCGTCGTGGGCGGCGCCGGGCCGGACGAGCTCTTCGCCACGTGGGCGATCGACGACGCGCGCGCCGTGCTGCTCCGCGACGAGGCGCCGCGCGACCCGGTGATCGAGCAGGTGCTGCGTCCCGCGATCAGGGCCGGCGCCGACCGCGAGGCCCTGCTCGCCGTCATCGAGGGCGTCTCGGGCGCACCGCTGGCGATCCCCGGCGGCATCCCGGTGCTGTTCGTCGCCGGCGAGAACGATCCCGTGCCCGCCGGCGCGCAGGAGCTCGCCCGCGAGTGGGGCGCCGACTTCGTCTCGGTGCCCGGTCGCGACCACGTCTCGACGCTCACGTCACGGGGGTTCAAATCCGCGGCGCTCGCCTTCCTCGCCGCATCGTGAACGCAGGCGGGCCGGCGCCGATGCGCCGACCCGCCCGCGGTCCGATTCGATGGAGCGTCAGATCGCCGCCTGCTTCGGCGCGAGCGGGGTCGGCTCCATCGGCTGGTCGTTCGCGGTGAGGTCGATGCCGTAGTCGCGCGCGTAGACCACGCGCGTCGCGATGTCGACGTCCTCACCCGACTGGGTGAGCTCGAACACCCGGCCGCCGCGCATGCGGTTGCGCTCAGCGCCGGGCAGGCCGTACGCGCCGAAGCCGGTGCCCGGCGCGTAGCCGAGCAGCACGCCGTAGTAGTTGCCCACGTAGTCGTTGACGTGGTCGTGGCCCACGAAGACGCCCTTGACGTCGCCGCGCTCGAGGATCGCGTTGTACATGCCCGAGTTGATGGGGCCGGGGCACTCGTCCTCGTTGCGCTCGCCGACGATGCCGTGACGGGTGCGTCCGCGCGCGGCATCCGCTGCGGTGCGGGTGTCGACGCCGCCCCACCACATGAAGCGGTGCTCCCAGAGCGCGATGTGGATGAACATGAGGCCGGGCACCTTGCGCTTGAACTTCTTCTCGAGGCGCTGCGACTCCTCGCGGTACCACGACACCTGGTCCATGCGCAGCCAGTCCCACGCGGGGTAGCCGGCGAAGTCCTGCCCGTCGATGGTGCCGGGCGCGTACCGGCCGGAGTCGAGGAGCCAGAGGCTGAAGGCCGTGTCGTTGCCGCGGCCGGCTGTGCGGATCGGCACGATCGTGTTGCCGGTTCCCGTGACGCCGGCGATGTTCTCGGCGTTCATGTTGCAGTCGTAGCTGCGGTAGAAGTCGAGCATCATCGCCTCGTCGACCCCCGACTGCGGCAGCGAGTCCTCGTCGTGGTTGCCGTAGGTGACGGCCCACGGGATGCCGCGGCTCTCCATCGGCCAGACGACGTTGTTGATCGCCTGCTTCACGGCGAGGCGGGTCTCGCACCCGCCGGTGATGACGTCGCCGTTGATGAGCACGAAGTCGGGCGTCTCGGCGTCGAGCGTCTTCTCGATGAGCTCGACGGTGCGGCGGTCGGTCAGTTCGTCGTCCTGCGTGTCGTTGAACTGCACGACCTTGAACGTGCCGTCGGCGCGGAAGCGCAGCTTCGGCGCCTTGGCGCGCGGGCTGCCGGTTGCGCCGCGTTCGGCGTCGCCGGTCTCGGCATGTGCGGCGGTCGGGAGCGCCGCGGCGCCGAGCACGCCGAGACCTCCTGCGGTGAGGATGGTCCGGCGGCTGATGGGCGACTTCTCTGTCATCGGTCGTTCTCCTGTTCGTCGGTGGCGGCGCGGCAGGGGCGCCGCGGCCGAGGTTAGAGATGGCGGATGACCCGCGGGCGTCGGGAAGGTGAACGGAGCGGGATGCCGCGCCACCGGGCGGCGCGATTCGAACGGCCGCTCGAATGGGTGCAGGGGGCGAAGTATCCGCAAGAATGGACCGCATGGGAGATTCGACCGCAGATCCGACGCCGAAGGTCGGCGCTGTTCGTCGGACCCGGTCGCCGGCCGGAACCGTGCGCCTCGCGGAGGTAGCTGCGATCGCCGGCGTCAGCGAGGCGACCGTGAGCCGCGTGCTCAACCGCAAGTACGGCGTCTCGGCGAGCACCCGGGAGCAGGTGGAGCGCGCACTCAAAGAGATCGGCTACGAGCGCGCGGTCAAGGGCGAGATCGTGCTCCTGCTCGTTCCCGCCCTCAAAGGACCGATCTTCGCCGCCATGTGCACCGCGATCGAGAGCGAGTTGAACCCGCACGGGCTGCGCGCCGTGATCTGCCCGGTCGTACCCGGCTCCGTCGTCGAGCGGGACTACATCGAGGTCATGCTCGACGCAGGGATCGCGGCGGTGGTGTTCCTCTCATCGAGCAACACGCTCCGCAACGCCGATCCCGTCGCGCGGCAGCTGCTCGAGTCGCGCGGCATCCCGTACATGAGCGTCAACGGCGCGTTCGCGGACTCCCGCACCCCGGTCGTGTCGACTGACGACTGGCAAGCCGCCGAGATCGCGGTGTCGCACCTGTACGACCTCGGCCACCGGCGCATCGGGATGTGCGCGGGACCGGTCGGCAACACCCCGGCCGACCGACGGGTCGAGGGCTTCCTCGAAGCGATGGACTCCCGGGGGCTGAGCGACGCGGAGGACCTCGTGGTGCGACATCACTTCAGCGTCGACGGCGGACGCCACGCCGCCGACGAGCTCCTGCCGCTCGGGGTCACGGCGATCGTCGCGTCCAGCGACGACATGGCGCTCGGCGCCATCAGGGCGGCGACCCGGCGCGGCCTCGAGGTGCCGAAGGACCTCTCGGTCATCGGCTACGACGACTCGTACATGCTCGACTTCACCGACCCGCCGCTCACGACGGTGCGGCAACCGGTCGAGAGCCTCGCCGAGAGCTGCGTGAGGACGATCGTCACCCTGATCCAGAACCGCGCGGTGCAGGCCACCGAGGCGCTCATCGACCCCGAGTTGCGGCTGCGGCAATCGACCGGACCGGCTCCGGTCTGACCGGCTCCGGTCTGACCGGTTCGCGCCCTGCGTCCACCGATTCGCGCCCTGCGTTCACAGGGGGATCGTGCGGCGCTCCCCGGGCCTCACCCGAACGGCGTCCGCAGTGCGCCGCCCGCCGAGGTGGGGATCGTGGAAGCCGTCGTCACGGGCGAGAACCGGCGTCCACGCGAGCTCGCGCGAGGTGAGGTTCTCGAGCCACACCTCATCGTCGAGCCGCACGCCGACACCGATGCGACCGTCGCCGAACGGGATGTGGTCGGCCGCCAGGCGGCCGACGCCGCGCGGCAGCGCGTGCCGGGTCGTCACCGCCGAGGCGGCCGCATCCGGTTCGAGGCCCAGGAATCCGGCGACGATCTGCGCGACGAGGGTGAACGAGACCTCGGGGTAGTCGCCGTTCCGGCCTTGCGCGGCGACCTCGTGCGGTGCGTCGCGCGCGTCGTACACGGTGCGCATCCACTCCAATGCCGTGTCGGGGCGCCCGTGCCGCAGGAACACCTCGGGCACGTAGCTGAGCGCCTCGACGTTGCGCGGCGCGGTCGCCTCGTCACGGCACGCGCGGTCGAGGTGCTCGAGTACTGCGGCCCGGTTCGGGTGGTCGCTGTCGACGAGCCCCTTGAGGGGCGGGAACCAGTTCGCCTCCTTCAGCCATTCCCGCACCGGTCCTCCTTCGGCGTCCCGGGCGGAGACGAGTTCGCCGACCGATCGATCCTGAGCGCCCCACTCGCGGGCGAAGACCGCGGCGAGCTGCTCGGCGACCGCCGCGAACCGCTCGGCCGCTTCGTGCTCGCCGATGGCGGACTCGAGGCTCGCGGCGTGGCGGTTCGCTGCGTACTGCGCTGCGAAGGCATCGCCCGCCTCGAGCAGCGGGCCGGCCGGCCGCTCGTTGTAGCTCGCGGCGCCGTCGAAGATGCCGGGGCCGTCGGCTTCCGCCACGCCGTTCGGGAAGCTCCGATCGTGGGCCGCGACGAAGTCGGTCATCGTGCGTCGCCAGAACCCCTGATGCTCGAGGAGTGAACGGTCGCCCGTCCATCGATAGAGCACGTGCACGAGTTCGACGAGCTCGAAGACGGCGGGCAGCTCGCGCACGAAGCGGTCGGGCCCGCGGTAGTCGATGGCGAGCGGGGTGATGCGGTCGAAGTTCAGCGCCCACACGGGCCAGCCGCCGTGCTCGGGGGTCGCGGTACGGACGAAGCTCTCGAGCATCGCGGCGTTGTGCCGCGTGAGCCCGAGCAGCTGCGCACCGACCGCCTGATGCGCGAAGTCGCGAAGGTAGTAGCCGCTGCGGAACCGGTAGCCGGCGTGATAGCTCGCCCGGTAGTCGGCCGTGCGATGCGGGCCGGCGTCTGCTTCGGACACGTCGAGGGGCCCGTGGCTGCCGTCGGACACGACGAAGCGGGTCGCGCTCCGAACGGCCCAGTCGAACATCTCCGCGAGGGACGCGTCGTCGGTCGCGATGCGGAGCCCGGTCACTGCGCGACCAGCTCGATCAGGCCGGCCTCCTGGGGGCGGAGGATCGGCATCGGCAGCCCCACCTCGGCGAGGACGGCGCCGGGCCAGATGCCCGCCTCCGACCACCAGTCGGGCTGGCGGCGGGTCGACGTCGGGTCGGCGGCCACGTCGGGCCGCACCCGGGCCACGCGATAGCTCGCCGCGGGGTCGAGCCCTGCGAGCCGGAGCGCGGGTCCGGGAAGGTGCGCGGGGGAGTCGATCGTCGCGATCGTCGCGATCGCATGCCGACGGTCGGCCGAGACGAGGGTCTGCGCGAGGATCGCCGGCTCACTCTCGAGGCGGTGCAGCCTCCCGCGTTCGATGAGCGGGCGCAGGCGCACGAACTCCGAGATCCATCCGGTGAGTGCGGCGCGCTCGTCGTCGGTCGCCTCGCGGAGGTCCCACTCGATGCCGAAACTGCCGATCATCGCCGTGATGGCGCGGAAGTCGATCGAACTGGTGCGACCGGTGACATGGGCGGTCGCAGCGCCCACGTGCGCGCCCAGCAGCTCGGGCGGCATCAGCAGGCTCGTCCAGCGCTGGATGCGCTGGCGCTCGAGCGGGTCGTTCGAGTCGCTCGTCCAGAACCGGTCGGTGCGTTCGGCGATGCCGAGGTCGATGCGGCCGCCACCGGCCGAGCACGATTCGATCTCGAGCCACGGGCAGGCCGCGCGAATCTCGTCGATGAGGGTGTAGACGGCCTGCGTCTGGCGATGGACGGCCGCTCGGCCGGTCACGCGATCGACGGGTTCGACGAGGTCGCGATTGTGGTCCCACTTGACGTAGTCGATGCGATGCTCGGAAACGAGCTCCACGATGCGATCGCGGAGGTATGCGCGCGCGTCGGGGTGGCCGACGTTGAGCACGAGCTGCTGCCTGGCGAGCGGCGCGTCCCGGTGCTGCGGTGCGAGGATCCACTCGGGGTGGGCGCGGGCGAGCTCGGAATCGAGGTTGACCATCTCGGGTTCGAACCAGATGCCGAACTGCATGCCGTGTTCGCGGACGCGATCGACGAGCGGTGCGAGGCCGTGCGGCCATACCTCGCGGTCGACGGTCCAGTCGCCGAGCCCGGCGCGGTCGTGCCGGCGGCCGAGGAACCAGCCGTCGTCGAGCACGAACCGCTCCACGCCGACTTCGGCGGCGAGCGCGGCGAGCTCGGTGAGCGGTTCGAGCGTGTGGTCGAAGTACACCGCCTCCCAGGTGTTCAGGGTCACCGGCCTGCCGACGGCGGGATGCGTCGGTCGGGCGCGCAGCGCGTCGTGGATGCGAGCGGATGCATCGTCGAGGCCATCGCCGTAAGCGGCGTACAGCCAGGGCATCTCGTACTCCTCGCCGGGATCGAGCTCGACCTCGCCGGGCAGCAGCAGCTCGCCGCCTCCGAGGGCGGTGCGCCCGCCGTTCGTGCGGTGCGCCCACAGACGCTGGTTGCCCGACCAGCCGAGGTGCACCGCCCAGACCTCGCCCCGACCGAAGTCGAAGCCGTCGGTACCGGCGACGAGCAGCGTCACCGCGTCCGGCCCCGAGCGTCCGCGCCGCTGCTCCCGCAGGTGGGTGCCGTCGGTGATCGTCGTGCGCTGCGGGCGGCGTTCGCCGTTGTGCCGGCCCGAGAAGTCGAGCAGCTCCGCCGTGCGGCCGGGTACGGGGAGCGCGAGGTCGAGCCCGTCGAGCCGGTACCGCTCCTCACCGTCGTTGCGGACGGCGGCGTGCACGCGCAGGAGGCCGGAGCGGAGCAGCTCGAACTCCAAGCGGACGGCGAGCCGATTCGCGGCATCCGTCGCGGTGGAGACCAGTCGCTGCGCGACGGTCGCCGAATCGACCCGTTCGAACTCGGTGAGCACGGCGTCGAAGTCGGGGAAGCCGGCGCGGCCGTCGCGATCCCCGGTGAGTCCGGGCGGGCCCATCCAGGCCTGCTTCGGTTCGGGCAGCACTCCGACCGCGAGCGGGCGATCCGGCTCGCTCGTCACGCGGGTGCCGTGCGCATGCTCGACGACACGGGCGAGGGCGCGCTCGTCGAGGGACCCGAGGTCGCGTCCCCAATGGCAGATCACCGGCAGGGTGGTGCCGGATGCCTCGATGACGACGCTCACGCCTCCTGCGCGCAGATGGAACACCGCTTCAGCCATGACTTCCTCCATTGCAAGTTTGCAGACTCCTGCTGCATATATACGAGCAATATGTTACTGTCGCCGAGTCGCCGATGACGCGACTCACCGAGAAAGGACTGCGAACAATGAGGTTCACGTTGAACAAGCGATCACGCGGGGTGGCGGTCACAGCAACCGCCATCGCCGCCGTTGCGGCACTCGTCGGATGCTCGGCGCCATCGGCCGACAACAACGCAACCGATGGCGAGGTGTCGGGCAAGATCACGATCTGGACCTGGAATGCGCCCGGTGACGGCCTCGAGGCCGCGATCCCGGCGTTCCAGAAGCTCTACCCCGACGTCGAGGTCGACGTGCAGGATGTCGGCAACCCGGCGATCTGGGAGAAGATCACGACGGGCATGGCCGCCGGCGGCCAGGGGCTGCCCGACGTGATGAACATCGGCATCGACTACATGGGCAACTACGTCGAGCAGTTCCCCGGTCAGCTCGTCGACCTCCGCGATTTCGGCGCGGAGTCGCTGGAGTCGGAGTTCCCCTCGGGGGCATGGAAGAGCGGTTCGGGCGCCGACGGCGCCGTCTACGGCATTCCCTACGAGGTCAACGCCACCGGATTCTTCTACCGCAGCGACATCTTCGAGCAGGCTGGTATCGACATCGACTCGATCGAGACGTGGGACCAGCTCATCGATGCCGGCGTGACCATCAAGGAGAAGACGGGCGTTCCGCTCTACAACCAGGACAAGGCGGCGACCGAGGCCGACTCGGCCGGTCTGTGGCAGCTCCAGACCGCGCTGCAGGACTCGTTCTACTTCGACGAGAGCGGCGACATCACGATGAACGGCGAAGCCGGCGTCCACTCCCTCGAACTCATCAAGAAGGCGAACGATCTCGGCATCGTCGGTGACATCCAGGGCAGCTGGGACAACCTGCTCGCGCAGCTGCGCGGCGAGAAGCCCACGGCCATCATGCCCGCCGGCGGCTGGATGGCCGGCGTCATGGAGAACGAGGCCCCCGAGATGGCGGGCAACTGGGGCGTGCGGCTCCCTCCGTCGGTCGAGCCCGGCGGCATCACAGCGGCCGTCAACGGCGGCACCTACCTGTCGATCCCGACGGCGAGCAAGAACCAGAAGACGGCGTGGGAGTTCGTGAACTTCGCGCTCGGCACGCTCGAGGGCCAGAAGCTCGTCTACGAGGGCGGCGGCATGTTCCCCGGCTACAAGCCGATGCTCGAATCCGAGGGCTTCGCCGCGCCGAGCGAGTACTTCAACGGACAGTCGCCGAACGCGATCTTCATCGCAGAGCTCGCACAGGACACCCCCGCCCTGAACTACACGAGCGACTACGCGCGTGCACTGAAGGCTTACACCGACGCCCAGACGCGGGTGCTGCTCTCGGGAGCCGACCCCCAGCAGGCGCTCGACGAGGCGGCCGACCAGGTCGCCCAGCAGACCGGTCGCAAGCTGGCCGACTGACGGACCGGGTGCGTCGGCCTGCGATGTCCAGCGACATCGCGGGTCGGCGCACCCTCCCATGGAGCGAACACACATGAATGTCCTTTCCTCGACCGCCCGCGCGACGGCCGGCCCCACCGCGGAGGCGGTACCGCTCGACGCTGCCCCGAGGCCGCCTCGGCGCCGCCGCCGATCCTCGATCGGCCACCCGCGGATCACCCCCTACCTCTTCCTGCTGCCGACGATCGTGCTGTTCCTCGGCTTCAAGCTCTACCCGTACCTCTCGGCGTTCTGGACGAGCCTCACCTCGAACATCGGCGGGGTCATCACCTTCGTCGGACTCGACAACTACCTGCGCCTGCTGAACGACCCGCTCTTCTACACGGCGCTCGGCAACACCGCGCTCATCCTCGTGGTGCAGGTGCCGCTCATGCTCGCGCTCGGCATCGTGCTCGCGGTCGCCTTCAACTCGCTGCTGTTGAAGGGCCGGGCGTTCTTCCGCATGGCGTTCTTCGTGCCGATCGTGATGGGCCTCGTCGCCTACGGCATCCTCTTCAGCGCGCTCTTCGACTCCAGTGCCGGAATCGTGAACGAACTGCTGGGCTACGTGGGCATCGGCCCGATCCCGTGGCTCGTCGATCCGTTCTGGGCGAAGATCTCGATCGTGATCGCGATGACCTGGCACTACACGGGCCAGAACGCGATCATCTACCTCGCGCAGCTGCAATCGATCCCCGGCGAACTCTACGAGGCGGCGCAGGTCGACGGCGCGAACGGATGGCAGCGCTTCCGCAACATCACCCTGCCCGGGCTCCGCCCGGCGCTGCTGCTGACCGTCGTGCTCTCGACGATCGGCACCCTCCAGCTCTTCGACGAGCCGTACGTGCTCACGAACGGCGGGCCCGACAACGCCACGCTCACCGTCGGGATGTACCTCTACCAGAACGGCTTCAAGTACTTCGACTTCGGGTACGCATCGGCCATCGGCTACGCACTCACGGTCATCATCGCCGTGGTGTCGCTCATCCAGTTCCGCCTCTTCCGCGAGCGGGCGCCGAAGCCGATCTCCCTGAAGAAGCCGACGTCTCCGAAGGAGAAGACCCGATGACCGAGTCGCTCATCGGCGTGCGCGGGCGCCGAACCAAGTCCCTCGTGCTCACCACGGCGATCGCCGCGGGCGCCGTGGTCATGCTGCTGCCGTTCTACTGGCTCATCATCGCCACCACGTATCCGTCGCGCGAGATCTTCGCCTCCCCGCCCAACGTGCTGCCCGGCCCGGCGTTCTTCGACAACCTCACCGGGCTCCTCAGCGACACGCTCTTCGGCCGCGCGATCGGCAACTCCGTGCTCGTCGCATCCGTGTACACGCTGCTCGGCCTCGTCGTCTGCACCGCCGCGGGCTATGCGTTCGCGAAGTTCGAGTTCCGCGGACGCGGCCTGCTGTTCGGCGCTGTGCTGGTCACGCTCGCGCTGCCCTCGCAGGTGACGCTCGTGCCGCTCTTCCAGATCATGGTGACGCTCGGATGGCTCGACACCTACCAGGCGCTCATCCTGCCGAACCTCGCCCTGCCCTTCGGCATCTTCCTCATGCGCCAGACCATGCAGGCGGTGCCCGACGAGCTGCTGCAGGCGGCGCGGGTCGACGGTGCCGGGGAGTTCCGCGTGTTCTCCCGGATCGTGCTGCCGACCGTCCGGCCGGCGCTCGCGGCGCTCGCGATCTTCCTGTTCCTCGCCCAGTGGAACGAGTTCGTGTACCCGCTCGTGGTGCTCCGCACGCCCGAGTCATTCACCATCCCCGTCTCGCTCGCCTCGTTGCAGGGCATCGGCACCACGGACTACGGGCAGCTGATGACGGGAACGCTCCTGTCGGTGCTGCCGATCCTGGTGCTGTTCCTGTTCCTGCAGCGTCATTTCGTCGCCGGCATCCTCGCCGGCGCAGTCAAGCAATAGGAGTCCTGCACGTGCTACTTGAAGACCACCACCTCTCGCTCATCGAGTGGACCGAGCTCCCCAGGGGCATTCGCCTCGGTACCGGCGGTGCGGTCCGGGTGTCCGGGCAGGGCGAGGACGGCGGACTCGTGAGGATCCGCCTCGCGGTGCAGGGCGAGGGCCAGGTCGTGCTCGAGCTGCCGCTCGGCGATGCTACCGGGTACTGGAACCCGGGGCTCTCGGGCGGCCGCGGGCTCCCGGCCGACTGGGCCGGGCGCGACGCCTTCAGCGCGGTGCGATCCGCCCCGATCGGAGCGCTCTACGACGCCGACGGCAGCAGTCGACTCGCCTTCGGGTTCGACTGCCTCGTGCATGAGGGCGAGCTGCAGTACGGCGTCTCGGAGGAGGAGAAGACCTTCGTCGTACGGCTGCCGATCGAGGGGCGCCTGGCCGAACTCGAGTCCGGGCTCGACCTCGTGGTCGTGGGCGAGGCGATGCCGTACGCCCAGGCGATCCGCGCGGTCTCCGAGGCCGTGCGAGCCGATCTGCCGGTGCGCCCCGCGTCGACGGCGTCGCGAGAGCCGGTGTACTCGACCTGGTACGCCCATTCGCAGCGCATCTCGGAGCAGGTCGTCGAGGCCGACGTCGTGGTCGCAGCGGAACTCGGCTGCCGCTCGGTCTTCATCGACGACGGCTGGCAGCGCTTCGGCGACGGCCGGTGGTACGCGGGTTGCGGGGACTGGGTTCCCGACGAGGCGAAGTTCCCCGACCTCGCCGCGTTCTCCGGCCGGTTGCACGCGCGCGGCCTCGACGTCGTGCTCTGGATCGCGCCGCTCCTGCTCGGCGAGCAGAGCGAGGCGTTCGCGCGCCTTCGCCCCTTCGCCACGCACTACTCCGACGGCCTGCGGGCATGGGTGCTCGACCCGAGGCATCCCGAGGTGCGTGAGCACCTCGTCGAGACGTGCGCGCGGCTCATGCGCGACTACGACCTCGACGGGCTCAAGATCGACTTCCTGAACAACGCCATGGTCTACGCGGGCGAGCCGTCGACCGGCGACCTCGCCGACGTGGGAGAGGCGATGACGGTGCTGTTGAGCGGCGTCGCCGATGCCGTGGACCTCGAGCGTCCGGGCGCCCTGATCGAGTTCCGCCAGCCGTACGTGTCACCGGCCGTGGCGTCCTACGCCGACGTCGTGCGTGCCGACGACTGCCCGGCCGACGCGGTCCAGAACCGCCGGTCGATCCTCGACCTGCGCCTGCTCGCGAACGGGCAGATCGTGCACGCCGACCCCATCATGTGGGATCCGACGGCGTCGCCCGATGTGGCGGTGCGGCAGTTGTTCGGCGCGTTCTTCGGCGTGCCCCAGATCTCGATGCCGCTGGCGTCGCTTCCGGCGTCGCACCGTGCCGAGGTCACCGCGGTGCTCGGTGCGTGGCGCGAGCTGCGCGACGTGCTGCTCGACGGCGAGATCACCGCCGGCCTGCCCATCGACGGCTACCCGACGGCGACCGCCCGGCTCGGCGACACGCTCTTCGTCGCGGCCTACGGGGGCAGCGTCGTCGACCTCGCGCTCGACGGGGTGCGCCGACTCGTCGTGCTGAACGCGTCGGGGGCGGGGCAGCTCGCCTACCGGAGCAGCGCCGCGACGCCGTCGGCGGCCGGGCTCGCCGTCCTCACCGGCGAGGCGACCGGCGCCGCGTCGATCTCCGTCGAGCTGGCGGCGCAGGGCTTCCTGCCCGTGCCGCCGTGGTCGATCGCGGAGCTCGCGATCGACTGAGGTCGATTCCGCACGCAGGTCCGCGCGGCACACCGCGCGTGCCCTGGACACGCGAACGCCGCCCGGCGCCCGGAGATCCGGGGCGCCGGGCGCCGTCTCTGCGTGCTGAACGGGTACAGCTAGAGCGTGTTGCCGAGCTTGAAGCCCTGCTCCTCGTCGCCCTTGCGGGTGTACGAGAAGCCGTCGGCGCCGATGGTGACCTCCATCTCGGAGGAGTCGGTGCGGGCGACCACGGCCTTCGGGTTGCCGTCGAGGTCGAGCACCAGCGAGGCATCCGTGTACCAGCTCGGCACGACGGGGTTGCCCCACCAGTCGCGGCGCTGGTTGTCGTGCACGTCCCACGTGACGACGGGGTTGTCGGGGTCGCCCGTGTAGTAGTCCTGCGTGTAGATCTCGACGCGGTGGCCGTCGGGGTCGCGCAGGTACAGGTAGAACGCGTTCGAGACGCCGTGGCGGCCCGGGCCGCGCTCGATGGCGTCGGAGCGGCGGAGCGCGCCGAGCTTGTCGCAGATCGCGATGATGTTGTGCTTCTCGTGGGTCGCGAATGCCACGTGGTGCATGCGCGGGCCGTCGCCACCGGTCATGGCGGTGTCGTGCACGGTGGGCTTGCGACGCATCCATGCCGCGTAGGTGGTGCCGGCCTCGTCCTGGATGTCCTCCGTGACGCGGAAGCCGAGGTCCTCCATATAGGCGACGGCGCGGGGCACGTCGGGCGTGACCTGGTTGAAGTGGTCGAGGCGCACGAGCGCGCCGGGCGTGTAGAGGTCGTAGCGCCAGGCGAGTCGCTCGACGTGCTCGACGTCGTAGAAGAACTCGTACGGGAAGCCCAGCGGGTCCTCGACGCGCACGGAGTCGCCGATGCCCTTCGTCCAGCCCTCGGTGCGGCGCTCGACGCGGCAGCCGAGCTCCTCGTAGAAGGCCACGGCCTTGTCGAGCTCTTCGGGGCTGCGCACCCGGTAGCTGAACGCGGCGACGGCGGCGACGGGGCCCTTGCGGAGCACCAGGTTGTGGTGGATGAACTCCTCGAACGACCGGAGGTAGACGGTGTTCTCGTCCTCCTCGGTCACGATGAGGTCGAGCACGTCGACGTAGAACTTGCGGCTGGCCTCGAGGTCGGTGACGACGAGCTCCATGTACGCGCAGCGCAGGATGTCGGGCGCGGGCGCCTTCGGCGTCGGGATGCGGTTCACCGGCACGGGCACCGGGTCGGTGGCCGTCACGACGGGTTCGGGCGAATCGGGGGTGATGACGGGGTCGGTCATGATGGTGCCTTCTCTTCTCTGAGCGGATGTCGCGGGGCCGGTGCCGCTACTTGGAGGTGCCGAAACGCGGCGAGTGCGCCTCGTTGAGGGTGATGTGCACGGCCTGCTGGTCGGTGTAGAAGTCGATCGAGCGGTATCCGCCCTCGTGCCCGAGGCCCGAGGCCTTGACACCGCCGAAGGGGGTGCGGAGGTCGCGCACGTTGTTCGAGTTCAGCCAGACCATGCCGGCCTCGACCGACTGGGCGAAGTTGTGGGCGCGCTTCAGGTTGTTGGTCCAGATGTAGGCGGCGAGGCCGTAGCGCGTGTTGTTCGCGAGCTCGAGCGCCTCCTCGTCGGTGTCGAACGGCGTGATCGCGACGACCGGCCCGAAGATCTCCTCCTGGAAGATGCGGGCGTCGGGCGAGACGTCCGCGAACACCGTGGGGGCCACGTAGTTGCCGGTGTCGAGGCCCTCGGGGCGTCCGCCGCCGGCGACGAGACGGCCCTCGGTCTTGCCGATCTCGACGTAGGACATGACCTTCTCGTAGTGCTCGGGGTGCACGAGCGCCCCGACCTCGGTCTTCGGGTCGTGCGGGTCGCCGACCACGATGTTCTTCGCGCGCGCGGCGTAGCGGGCGACGAAGTCCTCGTAGATCGCGCGCTCGACGAGCACGCGGGAGCCGGCGGTGCAGCGCTCGCCGTTCAGCGAGAAGACGCCGAAGACGGTCGCGTCGAGCGCGGAGTCGATGTCGGCGTCGGCGAAGACGACGGCGGGCGACTTGCCGCCGAGCTCCATCGAGAGGCCCTTCAGGAACGGGGCCGCGTTGCCGAAGATGATCTGGCCGGTGCGGCTCTCGCCGGTGAACGAGATGAGGGGCACGTCGGGGTGCTTGACGAGCGCGTCGCCGGCTTCCTCGCCGAGGCCGTTGACGAGGTTGAAGACGCCGTCGGGCACGCCGGCCTCGCGGAAGATCTCGGCCCAGAGCGACGCCGACAGCGGCGTGAACTCGGCGGGCTTCAAGACGACGGTGTTGCCGGTCGCCAGCGCGGGGGCGAGCTTCCACGACTCGAGCATGAACGGGGTGTTCCACGGCGTGATGAGGCCGGCGACGCCGATCGGCTTGCGGTTCACGTAGTTCACCTGGCGACCGGGCACCTTGTAGGTGTCGTCGCGCTGCGCGACGATCAGGTCGGCGAAGAACCGGAAGTTCTCGGCGGCGCGCTGCGCCTGGCCGAGCGCCTGCGTGATCGGCAGGCCGGTGTCGAAGGTCTCGAGCTCGGCGAGGCGGGCGTCGCGCGCCTCGATGAGGTCGGCGATGCGGTGCAGCACGCGCGAGCGCTGGCGGGGGAGCATGCGGGGCCAGGGGCCCTCGTCGAACGCGCGCTTCGCCGCGGCGACGGCGAGGTCGATGTCGGCCTGCTGGCCTGCGGCTGCCTGCACGTAGGTCTCGTTCGATACGGGGTCGAGCACGTCGAACGTCTCGCCGCCGACGGAGTCGACGAACTCGCCGTCGATGAAGTGGCGGATGCGGTCGGGCAGGTCCTCGGGGATGTAGTGCGTCATGTGAAGCGGCTTTCGGTTCGTCGGGAAGGGAGAGCGGAGAGCAGTGGGCGCGATCAGGGCGCGGGCAGCGGATGCCGCGACTGGGCGGCCAGCACGGCGTCGAGTGTCGCGGTGCGGTGGCGCCGCGCGGCGAGCTCGATCTCGAGGGCGTCGGCGCCCTGTTCGACGAGTGCGAGGATGCGCTCGTGCTCCTCGACCGACTCGTGCGCGCGGCCGGGCACGAAGCTGAACGAGGAGTCGCGCAGCACCGTCATGCGGTTCCACCCGCGGTGCACGAGGTCGAGGATGTGCGGGTTCGGGCACTCCTCGAAGAGCACGGCGTGGAACTCGAGGTTCAGCTCGGTGAAGCGCGTCGGTTCGAAGTCGTCGAGGGTGCGACGCATCCGCTCGTTGATCTCGCGCGCTCGCGCGATGTGGTCGGCCGAGATGAACGGTGCCGAGAGCGCCGTCGCCGCGCCCTCGACGAGCGCGAGCGTCTCCATCGTGTGCAGGTACTCGGTCTCCTTGATGAGGGCGACCTGGGCGCCGACGTTGCGCTCGAAGGTCACGAGCCCCTCGGCCTCGAGCAGGCGGATCGCCTCGCGCACGGGCACGACCGAGACGTCGAGTTCGCGGGCGATCGCCCCGAGCACGAGCCGGTAGCCGGGCACGTAGCGGCCGTCGTCGATGCGCGTGCGGATGAAGCGGTACGCCTGCTGCGACTTGCTCTCGGTCGAGCGGTCGGTCTGCGTCTGGGGGCTCATCGCGCCTCCTGTGCCGCGCGGTAGCGGGCGAGCCATTCGGCGTTCATGGGGAAGAGCCCATCGACGGATGCCCCGGACGCGACCTGCTCGGCGACGTAGGCGTCCTGCCGCTCCTGCTCGAGCGCCTCGGCGAGCACCTCTTCGACGAGCTGCGGCGGGATCACGATGACGCCGTCGCCGTCGCCCACGATGACGTCGCCGGGCTGCACCGCGGCGCCGCCGCAGGCGATCGTGACATCCACCTCCCAGGGCACGTGGCGGCGGCCGAGCACCGAGGGGTGCGCGCCCTGCGAGAACACGGGGATCGCGAACCCGGCGACGGCGTCGAAGTCGCGGACGCCGCCGTCGGTGACGATGCCGGCGGCGCCGCGCACCTGGGCGCGGAGGGCCAGCACGTCGCCGACGGTGCCGGTGCCGCGCTCGCCGCGGGCCTCGACCACGAGCACTTCGCCGGGTGCCACGGTGTCGAAGGCGAGCTTCTGCGCGTTGAAGCCGCCCCCGTGGCTCTGGAAGAGGTCGGGGCGGAACGGGATGAACCGGAGCGTCTTCGCGCGGCCGACGATGCGGTCGCCAGGGTGGGTGGACGCGACACCCTCGATGAAGATGTCGTGGTAGCCGCGCTTGCGGAGTGCGACCGAGAGGGTCGCGACGGCGACGCGGCCGAAGTCGGCGCGCAGTTCGTCGGTGAGCTCGAAGGCGGGATCAGCGGGAGCCGCGGCATCCGCTGCGGCGGTCGAGGCGGGCGCCGATGCGCGGCCGGCGGCGACGGCCGCGGCGAGCTCCTCGTCGCTGCCCCAGGCCTCGACGCGCTGCAGGTCGTCGGTGGCGGGCTTGGTGCCGAAGTCGCCGAACTCGGCGGCACCCTGCGTGATGGTCGTGACGAGTCGGCCGGTCGTGGGTGCGCCGGGAGCGCCCGGGGCGTCGACCTCGACCTCGACGACATCGCCGGGCAGCACGACCGAGGACCCGGCGGGCGTGCCGGTGAGGATCACGTCGCCCGTCTCGAGGGTCATGAGCTGCGAGAGGTCGGCGACGAGGCGGCCGAAGGGGAAGAGCAGCGTGTCGGAGGTGTCCTCCTGCACGAGCTGCCCGTTCACCCAGGTGCGCACGCGCCAGTCGCCTTCGCCGATGCCCTCGGCGGGGATCGCGGCCGGGCCGAGCGGCGTGAAGCCGTCGCCGCCCTTCGAGCGCACGTTGGAGCCCTTGTCGGCGGCGCGCAGGTCGTAGAGGCCGAAGTCGTCGGCCGCGGTGACGGATGCCACGTGCTTCCAGCCCTCGGCGGGGGAGACGCGCCGGGCCGGCTCGCCGATGATGATCGCGATCTCGCCCTCGAAGGCGAGCAACTCGGTGCCCGCGGGGCGTTCGAGCGTGGCCCCGGTGGGGGCGAGCGAGGATGCGGGTTTCAGGAAGTAGCTCGGCTGGGCGGGCGTGCGGCCGCGCTGCGCTGCACGCGAGGGATAGTTGAGGTGCACGGCGATGATCTTGCCGGGGGTGGGGATGCCGGAGGTCATTTGTCCTCGTCTCTAGATATCTGAAATGATATACGATCCGACGGAAGGTGTCGAGCGGCGCTCGACACGCTCCGTCAGTAGCCGGCGCGGGGAACGGGCGGAGCGTCGGGGGTGGCGGACGCCGGTGCACCCGCCGGGATGAACCGATCGGCGAGCGCCTCCGAGGCGCGGGCGACGATCGCGACATCCGCACCGACGGAGACGAACGACGCACCTGCGGCGAGGTAGCGCTCCGCATCGGCGGGCACGAACGCGTTGACGCCGACGGGCTTGCCCGCCGCGATTCCCGCGCGGATCGACCGCAGCACGCCTTCGACGACATCGGGGTGCGACTGCTGGCCGATCAAACCCATCGAGGCCGCGAGGTCGGCGGGGCCGATGAACAGGGCGTCGACGCCGTCGACCGCGGCGATCTCCTCCACGACCGCGACGGCGGTCGCCGACTCGATCTGCACGGTGAGGCTGATCGTCGACGCGGCGTCGTGCAGGTACCGGTCGACCCGGTTCCAGCGCGACGATCGGGCGAGGGCGGCGCCGACGCCGCGCACTCCGTCGGCGGGGTAGCGCACCGCACGTGCGAGCTCGGCGGCCTGCGCGGCCGAGTCGACCATCGGCACGAGCAGGTTCTGCACGCCGAGGTCGAGGTACTGCTTGATCAGCACCGTGTCGCCGATCGGCGGGCGCACGACGGGTGCGACCGGGTAGGCCGACACGGCGTAGAGCTGCGCGAGGATCGACTCGAGTCCGTTGGGGGAGTGCTCGGCGTCGATGAGCACCCAGTCGAGGCCGCTGCCCGCGGCGATCTCGGCCATGATCGGGCTGCCGGAGCACACCCACATGCCCACGAGCGGGCGGTCGGAGGCCGCGACGCGGGCCGTGAGGGTCTCGGGAAGGTTCATTCGAATCGGCAAGTGACTGCTCCCAGCTGTCCGTAGTCGGCGTGCACGGTGTCGCCGCGCTCGACCCACATGGGTCGGGTGAACGATCCGGCGAGGATGATCTCGCCCGCTTCGAGCGACTGCTCGTGCTGGGCGAGCTTGTTCGCGAGCCAGGCGACGCCCATGGCGGGATGGCCGAGCACCGCGGCGGCGACGCCCGATTCCTCGATCGTCTGGTTGCGGTAGAGCAGTGCCGAGATCCAGCGCAGGTCGACGTCGTCGACCTTCACCGGTCGGCCGCCGACGACCATGGCTCCCATCGCGGCGTTGTCCGAGATGGTGTCGACGATCGTGCGTCCCTGCATCTCGATGTGCGAGTTCAGGATCTCGAGCGCCGGCACGACGTAGGCGGTGGCGTCGAGCACGTCGAAGATCGTGACATCCGGCCCCTGCAGGGGCTTGGCGAGCACGAAGGCGAGCTCGACCTCGATGCGCACGTTCGAGAAGCGGTCGAATTCGACGGATGCCCCGGACTCGACGACCATGTCGTCGAAGATGACGCCGTAGTCGGGCTCGGTGATGCCGGTGGCGACCTGCATGACCTTCGAGGTGAGGCCGATCTTGCGACCCACGAGACGGGCGCCGTCGGCCTGGCGTCGCTTCGCCCAGACGCTCTGCACGGCGTAGGCGTCGTCGACGGTCATTCCGGGGTTCCTGGCGGTGAGCAACGGCACGGTGCTTCGGTCGTGGTGCGCCGCGACGAGTTCGTCGGCGATCGCTTCGATCCGGGTCTGGTCCAGCAACATGTGCTCCACTTCGTCGTCGAGGGTCCCGAGGTGATCGTATACGACGGTCCGCGGCCGGCGGCGTCCCCGAGTCATATTCGTATTTCAAATCGTATATCATGCTCGGATAGCTCGTCTCGGGCTCGACGACGAGCTGCCCCTGACCGCGGACACGACAGAGGAGTCGCCCCCGCATGACCACGACATCCGCCCCCGCCCCCGCCCAAGCACCTGCGCAGAGTGACGCGAGGCGACGCGAACTCCGCCGCGTCGCATTCGCCACCGTGATCGGAACCACCATCGAGTGGTACGACTTCTTCCTGTACGCGAGCGCCGCCGGCCTCGTCTTCCAGGTGCTCTTCTTCGCCCCCGCCGGCCCCGAGTTCGCGACGATCCTGTCGTTCGCGACGATCGGCGTGAGCTTCCTGTTCCGGCCGCTCGGCGCGTTCCTCGCCGGTCACTTCGGCGACAAGATCGGCCGCAAGGCGATGCTCGTCGTGACGCTCGTGCTCATGGGCGCGGCCACGACGCTCATCGGCGTGCTGCCCACCTACGAGCAGGTCGGCATCCTCGCGCCCATCCTCCTCGTGCTCCTGCGCATCCTGCAGGGTCTCTCGACCGGCGGCGAGTGGGGCGGCGCCGTGCTCATGGCGGTCGAGCACGCGCCCGACGGCAAGCGCGGTCGCTACGGCGCCTTCCCGCAGATCGGCGTGCCGATCGGCCTCCTGCTCGCGTCTGGCGTGCTCGCCCTCATGACCGGGGTCATCTCGCCCGGCGACGCCTTCCTCGAGTGGGGCTGGCGCATCCCGTTCCTCTTGAGCTTCGTGCTCATCATCGTCGGCATGATCGTGCGCCGTTCAGTCGACGAGAGCCCCGTCTTCACCGAGATCGCCGCCCGCAAGGAGCAGACGAAGACCCCCATCGCCCAGCTCTTCAAGCGGCACTGGCTGCTCGTGATCCTCGCGGCGCTGACCTTCGCGGGCAACAACGCCGCGGGCTACATGACGACCGGCGGCTACATCCAGAACTACGCCACCACGCCGATCGCCGACGGCGGCCTCGTCGGCATGGAGCGCACCCCCGTGCTGCTCGCGGTGGCGGGGTCCGCCGTCGTCTGGCTCATCATCACGTGGATCGCCGGCTCGGTCTCCGACCGGATCGGCCGCCGCAACACGTACATCATCGGCTGGATCGCCTTCCTCTCCACGGTGTTCCTGCTGTTCCCGCTCGTGAACACCGGCAACGTCTGGCTGCTCTTCGCCGGCCTCGCGCTCTTCACGATCGGCAACGGCTTCACCTACGGGCAGCAGGCCGCGTACTTCACCGAGCTCTTCCCGGCGTCGATCCGCTACTCGGGCGTCTCCATCACCTACGCCCTCGGCGCGATCCTCGGCGGCGCCTTCGCCCCGATGATCTCGGCGGCGCTCGTGCAGGCCACCGGCACCGCGACCTCCGTCGCGTTCTACATCGCGGGCATCATGGTCGTCGCGTTCATCGCGACCCTGCTGCTGAAGGACCGCACCGGCATCCCGCTCGGCCCCGACCATGAGGCGGAGCAGTCGGCCAGCGCCATCTACGGCGTGAAGTAGCAGTTCCGAGAACACGGATGCCCCGGCGGGAACCTTTCCGCCGGGGCATCCGTCGTTCGCGGCGGCGAGCGGTCAGCGCGAGTTCACGCGCACGATCTCCTCCTGGTAGGGCGCGACGACGGCGCCCGAGATGCGGCAGTCGAGCAGTAGGAAGCGGCGTTCGTCGGTGGGAGTGGCCGTCCACTCCGCGAGCCGGTCGAGGTCGGAGAGGTCGCGCACGACCACGCCCTCGGCCCCGAACGCCGCGGCCGCGGCCGCGAAGTCGACCTCGGGGATCAGCATCGGGGCCTCGGCGAGGCCCTTCAGGCCGTAGAGGTTCACCTCGGCGCCGTATGCGGCGTCGTTCCAGACGACCGCGATGCCGCGACCGCCTGCGGTGCGCACGGCCGTCTCGAGGTCGGCGATCGCCATGAGCCCGCCGCCGTCACCCGTCGTGAGCACGACGGTCGCCTCGGGCTTGGCCGCCGCGGCCCCTGCGACACTCGGGAAGCCCTGTCCGATCGACTGGAACGCCGTGCCGACCATCATCATGCGGTCGGGCGAGGCGACCGGCCAGTACATGTTCGCCCACCCGATGAAGTGTCCGCCGTCGGAGACGACGACCCGATCCTCGGGCAGCAGCTCGGCGATGCGGCGCGCGGTGCTGCGCGGGTCGAGTCGACCGTCGGCGGCGAGCTCCTCGCCCGGCACGTACGCCCGCAGGGTCGGTGCGTCGATCGAATCGCGCCAGCCGGAGGACTCCGCGCCGATCACCTCGAGCTCGTCGACGATCGCGCGAGCCACGAGTGTGGCGTCGCCGCGTACGAAGCCGCCCACGTTCGGGTGCGTCGCGGAGGCGGCGACATCGATCTGGAACACGCGGGTGCCCGGTGCGAACAGCTCGCCGAAGCGCATCGTGAACTGGTTGAGCGACGCGCCGAACACGACGGCCACGTCAGCCTCTCGCACGAGCTCCATCGCGCCGTCGGCGCCGAACCCGCCCGAGACGCCGAGGTCGTAGCGGGCGTCGGGGAACACCCCTCGACCGAGCGCGGTCGAGGCGGTCACGGCTCCGGTGGCCGCGGCGAGTTCGCCGAGCACCTCGCCGGCTCCGGCGAGCCAGGCGCCGCGTCCGGCGAGCAGGAACGGCCGGCTCGCGCCAGAGAGTGCACGTGCGATCTCGGTGATCTGGCGGTGCGCGAACTCCCCGGTCGGCGCGAACGGCGCCGGAAGGCGCGGGTTCGTCGCCTCGTGCAGAGGGCCGGCTTCGACGGCGGCGACGTCGTAGGGGATCGCGAGCACGACCGGCATCCGGTACGCCAGCGCGTGCTCGATCGCGATGATCGTCGTCGCCTGCGCGTCGGTGCGGCCGACCGTGTAGGTGCGGGCGCCGACCGCCGAGGCGAGGGCGATCTGGTCGACGTCCCACGGGCGCCGGCCGGACGTCGGCTCATCGCCGACCACGAGGACGAGGGGGACCCGGGCCTGCGCCGCTTCGGCGAGCGAGGTGAGGGTGTTGGTGAACCCGGCGCCGTACGTCGAGGTCGCCGCGGCGATGCGGTTCGAGGCGCGATAGTGCGCATCGGCGGCCACGACGCCCCCCGCCTCGTGGCGGACGGCGGTGAACGAGGCATCCGTGGCGCGTTCGATCGCGTCGAGGAAGTAGGCGTTGCCGTTCCCCATGACGCCGAAGACGTGGTCGATGTGGGCGGAGAGGGCGTGCGCGACGTGCGCGGAGACCGAAGACATGGCGGTGTCCATTCGAGACGAAGACGGAGGCGGATTCCGTATGTGTCTCGCACGACGGCGGGGATCGCCCGCGATTCGGCTTCGTGCCCATTTTTCGAGCACCGGCGCAGCAGGGCGCCTGGACGATGAGCAGCCTAGCGCAACGGCGACGGGCCCAATGGCGGGGGCTCAGCGGCGGCGGGCGCCGCTGAGCCGTGACGGGAGCTCAGCGGCCGAAGAGCCGCGCGAAGAAGCCGGGCTCGGCCGGGTCGCTCTCGTGGCCGGCGCACCGGTCGCCACGCGGAACGCCGCGCATGACGGAGTCGACGTGCTGGCCGCAGCCGGCCCAGGTGGTCTTGCCGCACTTCTTGCAGGTCATTGCTCGGCACATGGTCGGGTTCCTCGATTCGTCGGGCCGCGGGGGAGTCGCGGGTGCGGGGCGCGGCGGGGTGTGGGTGTCGGGTATCGGGTGTGTCGGGTGAATACCCCCGGGGTATTGTTCCACGCGGCGGACTGTGAGGAAGCTGAAGATGCGAGGGTCACGGGTCCGGGCGGAGCCGCGCCGGTCGGAGTGTCCGGATCGAACGGTATTTCCGGCGTCGCCGGCGGCCGGCGACCCGGCAGAATGGTCGGGTGAAGACCACCCAGCTGCGCCAGTACGTGATCGTCGACGGACTCTACGAGGAGTTCGTCGCGTGGTGGCGGGAGACCATGCCCGTGCTCCGACCCGCGATGGGGTTCGCCATCGAGTTCGCCTACGGCTCATCCGAGACCAACGAGTTCACGTGGGCCGTGAGCGTGCCGGGCGACGCCGCCGAGTTCGAACGGGTGGATGCCGCCTACAAGACCTCGCCCGAGCGCGCAGCGGTCTTCGAGGGGCTGCCCGACCGCGTCGCGACGATGCAGCTCTCGTTCATCGAGACGTACTGACCGGATCGGACCCGCCGACCGTCTCCGGCTCCCGGGCAGCGTTCCGATCGACCGCGTCCATGCCCGCGACCGCCTGCGCGAGACCGCGATGGCCGCGAGTCGTGAACGCGGCCACGAGGCTCACGAGCGCGAGCACGGCGGCCGGTCCGCCGGAGTCGCCGAGTGCGAGCAGGCTGTAGCCGCCGATCCCCGCGAGGAAGCGCACGACGCGCCACAGCCATCGCGGTGCGCGCTGTTCACGGGCGTCGATCAGCACCGCTCGCTCGCCGAGGGTGATGCCGCCGGCCATGACCGACACCGCCTGAGCGCCGATCGCCACCAGGGTCGCGCCGGTCGCGACCGCGTCGGAGACCTCGAGCGCCGCCTCGTCGCCCGCCAGCACCAGGATCGCGGTGTTCACGAGCACCGACAGGCCGGCGGACGTGAGCCACACGGTCGCGAGGTCGACGAGCATCGCGAGCAGGCGTCGGGCCGTCGTGATCGGGCGGGCGTCGGTGGCCGAGCCGTCGCCCCGGCCGCGGCGCACCACCAGGAGCGCCGCGAGCGAGCCCAGCACCGCACCCACGGTGTTCGACAGCAGGTCGCCCGTGTCGAACACGCGATACGCGCAGTGGAAGACGCCCCAGACCCCGGTCAACTGGGTGAGCTCGATCGCGAGGGACACGAGCGCTCCGGCGCCGATCGCGACGGCGATGCCGCGGTCGAACAGGGCTCGCACGAAGAACCCGAGCGGCAGGAAGAGCAGCACATTGAGTGCGAGCTGCTGCACGGCCGCGTTCGCGAGCAGCGAGCCGCCGTGCTCGGCCTGCAGGCGGGCGATGTCGACGACGTCCTCGAGAGGATTCAGTACCACGCCGACGCAGCGGAAGTCGTCGCCGTCGGGCATCGGCAGCAGCGTGTACGCCCAGAGTCCCATGACGTAGAAGAGCAGCGCGACCCACCCGATCATCCGCAGGGCGGAGAATCCGCCCCGGCGACGGTAGCTGAGCGCGACGAGCGGCACGAAGACGACGATGAGCGCCATCGAGCCGAACAGGACGGCGATGACCCCCGGCATGATGCGATCCACCCCGAGAGTCTACGAACGCATCCGACGGGATACGGAGCCGCGGCGTCGGGTCGTCGGCCCCGCACTCGACTCCGTGTACAGGGCGTCCGCAGCGAGACATCCGTAGAATCGACCCATCCCCGGAAGAGAATGCGGCCGATGCTGCCCACCGGCAGGCTCGCCCGCGAGGACACTGGTCGACGACGCCCTCCGCACGTTCGACCGAGAAGGAAGATCGTGAGCCACGAGTTCGATGCACGCCGCACGGAATGGATCGCCAAAGAGGAACTCGCCGAGCGGATGATTCCGCTCATCGGCGGCCTCTACCGAGACCACGGGGTGGTGACCTCCATCCACGGCCGGCGACTCATCAACCGCTCCGCCGTCGCGCTGCTGAAGGCGCACCGCTTCGCGCGTCAGGCCGGTGACGTCGAGCTCGACCTCGCCGACACGATGCGCGTGCTCGAGGTGCTGCGCGAGATCGCTCCCGGCCCGGCCTCGATCGACGTCGCCCGCCTCGTCGCCCGCTACGCCGACGCCGTCGGCGAGGGTGACGCCCGCGAGCTCGCCGACTTCGTGCGCGACGAGCTCACGCCCGTCATCGCGGCCGAGGGCGAGCCCGAGGCATCCGGCACCGATGTCGTGCTCTACGGCTTCGGCCGCATCGGGCGCCTGCTCGCCCGCATCCTCATCGCGCACGCCGGCAACGGCAAGGGCCTGCGCCTCCGCGCGATCGTCGTGCGCAAGGGCTCGGACAACGACCTCGTCAAGCGCGCGAGCCTGCTGCGCCGCGACTCGGTGCACGGCCCGTTCGCCGGCACGATCGAGGTCGACGAGGAGGCGAACACGATCCTCGCCAACGGCACGCTCATCCAGGTGATCTACTCGAACGACCCCGCGACGATCGACTACACCGCCTACGGCATCGACGACGCGATCGTCGTCGACAACACCGGCCGCTGGCGCGACGAGGCCGGGCTCTCGCAGCACCTGCAGTCGAAGGGCGTCGCCCGGGTGCTGCTCACCGCCCCCGGCAAGGGCGCGATCAAGAACATCGTGCACGGCATCAACCACGACGACATCACCGACGCCGACGCGATCCTCTCGGCCGCCTCGTGCACCACGAACGCGATCACCCCCGTGCTGAAGGCGATCGAAGACGCCTACGGCGTCGTGCGGGGCCACGTCGAGACCGTGCACTCGTTCACGAACGACCAGAACCTCATCGACAACTTCCACTCGGGCGATCGCCGCGGACGCTCGGCGGCGCTCAACATGGTCATCACCGAGACCGGTGCGGCGAAGGCCGTGGCGAAGGCGCTGCCCTCGTTCGCGGGCAAGCTCACGGGCAGCGCGATCCGGGTGCCGACGCCCGACGTGTCGCTCGCGATCCTGAACCTGCAGCTCGAGCAGCCCGCCGAGAAGACGTCGCTGAACCGCTACCTGCGTCAGGTCTCGCTCACCTCGCCGCTCCGTCAGCAGATCGACTACATCGAGTCGCCCGAGGTGGTCTCGACCGACTTCGTCGGCTCGAACCGTGCCGGCATCGTCGACGGGCTCGCCACGATCGCCGACGGCACCGACGCGATCGTGTACGTCTGGTACGACAACGAATACGGCTACTCCTGCCAGGTCGTGCGCGTCATCGAGGCGATGGCCGGCACGCACCCGGTCGTGCTGCCCGAGCGCCAGCCGGTCGCCCTCGAGCGCGAGGTCGTCGCGGCGGTCTGATCGGCGGTCCGATCCGCGATCTCGGCGTCGTCCGAGTCACGATGACGGATGCCCCGGGTGCGCACGAGCGCCCGGGGCATTCGGGCTTCTCAGGCCGTCGTAGGCTGTCTGCATGAGCAGAGAAGCCGTGATCGTCGACGTCGTCCGCACCCCCGTGGGGCGCGGCAAGCCCGGGGGGCTCCTGTCGGGAATCCACCCCGTCGACCTCCTCGCCGGCGTGCTCGACACGATCGTCAATCGCAACGATCTCGACCCCGCGCTCATCGACGACGTCATCGGCGGCTGCGTCAGCCAGATCGGCGAGCAGAGCTACAACATCACGCGCAACGCGGTGCTCGCTGCGGGCTTCCCCGAGCACGTGCCCGGCACCACGATCGACCGGCAGTGCGGGTCGAGCCAGCAGGCGGCGACGTTCGCGGCGCAGGCGGTGCTCGCCGGGCAGGCCGACATCGTGATCGCGTGCGGCGTCGAGTCGATGAGCCGTGTGCGGCTCGGCTCGAGCGCTGCGGGCGCCGACCCCTACGGTTCGCGCATCCGCACGCGGTACCCCGACGGACTCGTGAACCAGGGCGTCTCCGCCGAACTCATCGCCGCGAAGTGGGGCTTCGACCGAGCCGAACTCGACGCATTTGCAGCACGATCGCACGAGCTCGCCGCAGCCGCGCAGGAGGCGGGCGCCTTCGCGAGCGAGGTCGTGCCCGTGCCCGGCATCGACTCGCTGACCGACGAGACCGTGCGACCCGGCACCTCGGCCGAGTCGCTCGGCGGCCTGAACGCGGCATTCCGCACCGACGACCTCGCCGAGCGCTTCCCCGAGCTCGACTGGCGCATCACGCCCGGCAACTCCTCGCCGCTCACCGACGGCGCCTCCGCCGCCCTCATCATGAGCGCCGAGCGCGCCGAGCAGCTCGGCCTCACGCCGCGGGCGCGGTTCCGGGCGTTCACGGTCGTGGGTAGCGACCCGCTCTACATGCTCACCGGCGTGATCCCCGCGACCGAGAAGGTGCTCGCGCGCGCCGGGTTGAGCCACGACGACATCGACGCCTACGAGGTCAACGAGGCGTTCGCCTCGGTGCCGCTCGCCTGGCTCGCCGAGACCGGGGCGGATGTCGCGAAGCTCAACCCGCGCGGCGGTGCCATCGCCCTCGGGCACGCGCTCGGCTCCTCGGGCACGCGGCTGCTCACGACGCTCGTGAACCAGCTCGAGGCCACCGGGGGTCGTTACGGCCTGCAGACGATGTGCGAGGGCGGCGGCATGGCCAACGCCACGATCATCGAACGCATCTGACGCTCGGGACGATTCCCGACCCGACCCATCCATTCCCGAAGGGACGCACCAAATGCAGTTGAACGGAACAGGCGCGATCGTCACCGGCGGCGCCTCGGGGCTCGGGCGCGGCACGGCCGCCGTGCTCGCCGCCGCTGGCGCTGAGGTCGTCATCCTCGACCTCCCGGGCTCACCCGGCGAGCAGACCGCGCGCGAACTCGGCGACAACGTGCGGTTCGCGCCGGCGGATGTCACCGACGAGGCATCCGTGCAGGCGGCGATCGACCTCGTGCAGGAACGCGCGCCGCTCCGCGTCGCCGTGAGCTGCGCGGGCATCGCGACCGCCGGGCGCACGGTCGGCCGTGAGGGCCCGCTGGCGCTCGACGCGTTCGAGCGCACCATCCGCATCAACCTCATCGGCACGTTCAACGTCGCCCGGCTCGCGGCCGCGGCGATGGCGGCGAACGAGCCGGTCACGGCCCAGTCGCTGCCGGGCGTGCCCGAGACCGCCGAGCGCGGCGTCATCGTGAACACCGCCTCGGTCGCTGCGTTCGACGGGCAGATCGGGCAGGCGGCCTACTCGGCGTCGAAGGGCGGCGTCGCGGCGATGACGCTGCCGCTCGCCCGCGACCTCTCGAAGCTGCTCGTGCGGGTCGTCACGATCGCGCCCGGCATCATGCAGACGCCCATGATGGCGGGCATGCCGCCCGAGGTGCAGGCCTCGCTCGAGGAGCAGATCCCGCACCCGTCCCGCATGGGCACGCCGGCCGAGTACGCAGCGCTCGTGCGGCACATCGTCGAGAACCCGCTGCTGAACGGCGAGACGATCCGCCTCGACGGCGCGATCCGCATGCAGCCGAAGTAACCCTCCGCTCGGCGGCCGAGCCGTGCCCACCGGCCTCGGCCGGCCGCCGATCAGGGCCGCGCGGGCACTGCCGTGCCGACCAGGCCGAGCGCATCGCGACGGCTTCTGCGCATCGCATTGACGACGCCGACGATCGCGTCGGCGAGGGCGCCGGCGACGATGCCCGCAACCAGCAGGATCGGCAGCACCTGCTGAGCATCGGCGTCGAGGTTCGCCTCGAACAGCTCGACGAATCCGGGTGCGAAGAGCGCTCCGGTGACGATCAGCCAGATGGACGGCACCGCCCAGGCGAGATCGAGCACGATGTTCGCGGCCGCGGCGGGCCATGTCCAGCCCGAACGGAAGATCCACACGGCCATGACCGCCTCGAGGCCCACGAGCACGAGGAAGTACGGCAGCCAGAACGACCAGAGCGCCGGATCGAGCACGGGCAGCATGCCCTCGAGGTGGCCCCACCGGCTCGGTCCGAACTGCTGCCAGACCACGAGTCCGACGATGACGGCCAGCCAGGCCAGTGTGGCGATCAGGCCGACGCGCCGTTCGGCGGGGCTCGCCCCGGCGACGGCGGGCAGATCCCGTGGCGACCAGGCGACCACATCTGCCTCGTCACTCGCGGGCGCACGGTCGATCGCCGCGAACACCACGGTCGTGAAGAAGGCGATGTAGATGCCGGTGGTCAGCAGCACGAACCACGTCGTGCCGAAGGTGCCGGCGTCGACCTCGCCCGTGATGAACTGGGCGAGCAGGTAGGCGCCGGCGACCGCGGGCACGGCGCTCCACTCCGTGATGACGAGCACGCGCTTCCAGGTGGCGTACCACCGCGGGCCGATGAGCATCGGCGGACGATCCGCGTAGCGAGCCGCGAGCCGGGCGGGGTCGCCGAGCGCGGCCAGCGCGTCGAACTCGGCCGCGTCGGGCGCCGACGAACCCGAGGCGACACGGGCATCGATGTCGTCGCGGATGCGCTCCTCGAGCTCGCGGGCGAACTCGCGCCCCTGCCTGCGAGGGAGGCTCCGCGACGCGGCGATCACGTAGCGATCGGTGAGTTCGGTCGTGTGGTTCATGGCAGTCTCCCTCACGCCTTCGCGCCGGATGTCGCCGGCCCGGTCATCGCCGCGGGAACCGCGCGGCCGGCCCGGTAGGCCTTCATGCCGCCCTCGATCACGTCCCAGGTCGACGCTGCGATCACCACGACAACGACGATGGCGACGATGACGGGACCCGAGGTGCCCCACGGCCACTGCATCGCCTCGAGCGCCTCGTCGCTGATGAGCTGCCCGGTCAGGAACAGCCAGAGCGCCGGCACCGTGAACGCGATGTTCAACACGAGGTTCGCGCCGGCGAGCCACCAGTTCCATCCCCAGGCGTACACGGCGATCGCGAAGAGGATCTCGAGGGCGATCAGCGCCAGGAAGTACGGCAGCCAGAACGACCACAGCGCCGGATCGAGCAGCGGGGTCGGCTCGCGCACGCCGTCGTGGAACACCACCCCGAACTGCTGCCACACGATCGCCGCGGCGAAGATGCCGAGGAAGACGAGCGAGCCGATGAGTTCGCCGAGGCGTGACGTCTTCGCGGGTTCGGGCAGGGCGGGCAGCATGTCGAGCGTCCACACTGCGGCGATGCCGGGCTGGCCGGCCCCGGCAGTGGTCCGCTCGAGGACCGCGAAGACGAGGGTCGTCCAGAATCCGAGGTTCACGGCGATGGAGATCGCGGTGGTGACGGTCGACCCGATCGCCTCGCCGATGTCGGCACCCGAGAGCAACTGCCCGAGCAGCACGCCGGCAGCTCCGATGGGCAGCACGATCGAGTAGAGCAGCTTCAGCAGGCGCCACCACATGAGGTAGTAGCGCGGCCCGATGAGCTGCAGCGGCCGGTCGATGTACTGCGCGGCGAGCGCAGCCGGGTCGCCGAGTTCGGTGAGCGCGGCGCGCTCGGCCTCATCGGGGGAGCTGCCCGTCTCGACGAGGGCGTCGATCGCGTCGCCGATGCGCTCGCGCAGTTCGCGGTCGAACTCGGCGCGCTGCGACTCGGGCAGGGTGCGGGCGGCGGCCCACACGTAGCGGTCGGTCAGGGTGGTCATGATTCGTCTCCGGTCGTGAGTCCGGCGAGCGCGTCGTCGATGCGCCGCCAATCGGTCATGAGTGCGTCGGCGAGCAGCTCGCCGGTAGGGCTCGTGCGGTAGAACTTGCGAGGCCTGGCCTCGTCGGTGTTCCACTCGCTCGTGAGCAGGCCCTGCTTCTCGAGTCGCCGCAGCAGGGGGTACAGGGTGTTCGCGTCGACGAGGATGCCGAGGGTGTTCAGCGACTCGAGCAGCGCGTAGCCGTAGTCGGGCGTGCGCAGCCGCACCAGGCAGGCGAGCACGACGGTGCCGCGGCGGAGCTCCTGCAGGTGCCCGGCGGTCGTCTCATCGAGGTTCATGCGTCACACGATACTGTGCGTCACACACTAATGCAATAGAAACTTCATAGTGCAGCGGATGCCGCGGCTCGCGCCATCTCGCGTCACTCCCGCGGATATACGATCCGCCACGCCGTGGCTTTTCACCGATTGTCGGCGCGCCGGATCGTATATCCGCAGTTGTGATCGGCCGGTGAGGCGGCTCGGTGCAAGATGCGGGGAGGGGGCGGACCCGCCGGCTACTGCTCGGCGTGCGCCTCGAGGAACCGGTAGACCGAGGAGTCGTCGACGCCGGGGAAGGTGCCCGACGGCAGCGGCGACAGCACATGCGCGTGCAGCCGGGCGCTCGGCCAGGCGCGCCCGGCCCAGCGCTCGGCGAGCTCCGACGGCGCACGTCGGCAGCACGACTCGTCGGGGCAGGTCGATACCGCGCGCTGCGTGGTCTCGCGCCCTCGGAACCACTTGGCCTGGCTGAACGGCACGCCGACCGAGATCGAGAACTCCGCGGCATCCGTGCGCCCCGTCTGCGTCGCGCACCAGAAGGTGCCCGCGGGGGTGTCGGTGTACTGGTAGTTCTCGGTCGTGCGGTTGGTGTGGCCGAACGCGGTGCGGGCGCTCCACTTCTTGCAGACCCACTGGCCCTCGATCGAGCCCGTGACATCGGTGGGCAGCGGCAGGCCGTCGTTCTCGTAGCCCTTGAGCAGGGCGCCGTCGCCCGCGACGCGGAGGAAGTGCAACGTCATGTCGAGGTGCCTCGTCGCGAGGTTCGTGAAGCGCAGCGCCGCGGCCTCGTGCGTGACGCCGAACGCGTCGCGGAAGTCCTCGATGGCGAGTCGCTTCTCCTTCTTTGCGGCCTGCAGGAACGAGACGGATGCCTCGCGCGGCATCAGGCACGCGGCGGCGAAGTAGTTGATCTCGAGCCGCTGCCAGAGGAACTCCGCGTAGCTCGCGGGGCGCTCGTGGCCGAGCAGCCGGTGCGCCATCGCCTGCAGCGCCATCGACCGCAGTCCGTGGCCGCCGGGGATCGACGCCGGCGGCAGGTAGATGCGGCCGTTGGCGATGTCGGTGATCGATCGCGTCGAGTCGGGCAGATCGTCGACGTAGATGAGCTGGAAGCCGAGCTTCTCGGCCATGACGCTCACCTCGCGGTGGGTGAGGGCGCCCGAGCGGTGGCCGGAGGAGCGCACCTGGTCTTCGGCGAGCTGCTCGATGTCGGCGAAGTAGTTGTCGCGCTCGCGCATGCGCTCGCGCAGCTCGGTGTTGGCGCGCCGCGCCTCCTCGGGCGTCGCGATGGCCTCGCTCGCCCGCCGCTGCAGTTCCTGGTGGAGCCCGACGATCGCCTCGAGCGACTCGTCGGTGATGCCGCGGCCGGGGCGGATCGCGGGCAGTCCGAGGCTCGCGTACAGCGGGCTCGACTGCGCGCGCCCGAGCTCGAGCTCGAGGGCGGCGCGACGGCTCGGCGCCTCGCGCGACAGGAGGTCGGCCAGCTCGACGTCGAGCGACGCGGCGAGCGAGTCGAGCAGTGAGAGCTTCGGTTCGCGCTTGCCGTTCTCGATGAGCGAGAGCTGGCTGCCGGCCATGCCCACGGCCTCACCGAGCTGGTCGAGGGTGAGGCCCCGTTCGCCGCGGAAATGGCGGATGCGCTGGCCGAGGGTCGCGAGATCGGGGGAGCCTGCCTTCATGGCTTAAGGATAGCGAAAGATCGCACATTCTTAACGCCCGATTTGGCCGAACGGATGCTCCAACAGCCTGCATTCTTGAAGTACGAACCAGTTCCGGCTCACGTCGGCACCATTTTGGAAGGGACGAAGATGACCATCTCCGAGTTCTCGATCGGCACAGAGGCATCCGACTCGGCCGGCAGCATCCGTCGCGGCACCACTGACGCAGCCCTGCGCGCGTGGGTCGACGAGATCGCCGGCCTCACCAAGCCCGATGAGATCGTCTGGTGCGACGGTTCGCAGCACGAGGCCGACCTGCTGACGAAGCAGCTCGTCGCCGAGGGCAAGCTCATCAAGCTGAACCCCGAGTGGCGCCCGAACAGCTTCCTCGCGCGCACCGACCCGAAGGACGTCGCGCGGGTCGAGGACCGCACGTTCATCTGCTCGACGTACGAAGAGGACGCCGGCCCCACGAACAACTGGCGCGACCCGCGCGAGATGCGCACCGAGCTGACCGACGTCTTCGACGGTTCGATGAAGGGCCGCACGATGTACGTCGTGCCCTTCTCGATGGGCCCGCTCGGCGGCCCCATCTCGCAGCTCGGTGTCGAGATCACCGACTCGCCCTACGTCGTGCTCTCGATGGGCATCATGACCCGCATGGGCGACGCCGTCTACCGCCTCATCGAGGCCGGCGAGCCGTGGGTGCGCACCGTGCACTCGGTCGGCTACCCGCTCATCGACGGCGTCGGCCACCGCCGCGCCGAGGCCGACTGGCCCTGCAACGACACCAAGTACATCGTGCAGTTCCCCGATTCGCGCGAGATCTGGTCGTACGGCTCGGGCTACGGCGGCAACGCGCTGCTCGCCAAGAAGTGCTTCGCACTGCGCATCGCGAGCGTCATGGCGCGCGACGAGGGCTGGCTCGCCGAGCATATGCTGCTCATCAAGATCACCTCGCCCGAGGGCAAGGCGTACCACGTGGCCGCCGCGTTCCCGTCGGCCTGCGGCAAGACCAACCTCGCGATGCTCCGCCCGACGATCCCCGGCTGGAAGGTCGAGACGATCGGCGACGACATCGCCTGGATGCGCCCCGGCGACGACGGCCGCCTCTACGCGATCAACCCCGAGGCCGGCTTCTTCGGCGTCGCGCCGGGCACCGGCGAGACCACGAACCCGACGGCCGTGCAGACCCTCTGGGGCAACACGATCTTCACCAACGTGGCGCTGCGTCCCGACGGCGACATCTGGTGGGAGGGCCTGACCGACGAGGCGCCCGAGGAGCTCACCGACTGGCAGGGCAAGCCGTGGACGCCCGACTCCGGTCGCCCCGCGGCGCACCCCAACTCGCGCTTCACGGTCGCTGCCGCCCAGTGCCCGCAGATCTCCGACGACTGGGACGCCCACGACGGCGTGCCGATCGACGCGATCCTCTTCGGCGGACGCCGCGCGACCAACGTGCCGCTCGTCGCCGAGGCGCGCAGCTGGAAGCACGGCGTCTTCATGGGCGCGACGATCTCGTCCGAGAAGACCGCCGCAGCAGAGGGCACCGTCGGCGAGCTCCGCCGCGACCCGTTCGCGATGCTCCCGTTCTGCGGCTACAACATGGCCGACTACTGGGGCCACTGGGTCAAGATGGGCCGCGTGCTCGGTGAGAACGCGCCGAAGATCTTCCAGGTCAACTGGTTCCGCAAGGGCAGCGACGGTTCGTTCCTCTGGCCCGGGTTCGGCGAGAACTCGCGCGTGCTCGAGTGGATCGTCGGCCGTGTCGAGGGTACGAGCGATGTCGTCGAGACGCCGATCGGCCTGATCCCGGCATCGGGTTCGCTCGACCTCGACGGCCTCGAGATCTCGGATGCCGCGGTCGAGCAGCTCTTCGACGTCGACCGCGACTCGTGGCTCGCCGAGTGCGACCTCACCGACGAGTACTTCGGCCAGTTCGGTGACCGCGTGCCCGCCGCGCTCCGCGCCGAGCTCGCGAGCCTGCGCTACCACCTGGCGCACCAGGAGGCGTAGCTCCGACGGCGATGCGCCCCGCGGTTCCGCGGGGCGCATCTCCGTGCCGCCTGCGGATGCCGCGGACGCGCGCGTTCGGGAAGGCGCGCCGCCCGCGGCATCCGTCGACGGCATTTCGGCACGCCTGACGCGGTGCCGCTCCCATGCGCGCTAGCGTGTGCCGCAAGGAGGCGCGATGGAGTTCGGCACGGTCATCGAGACGATCGGCGGGATCATCGACTTCGTCGGTGTGCTGGCGATCGTGGTCGGCGTCGTGTACGCGAGCCTCGATGCCGGACTCAGGGGACTGCGTCGGAAATCCCCGATCTACGAGCGCTTCCGACGCGTGCTCGGTCGAGCCATCCTGCTCGGCCTCGAGCTGCTCGTGGCCGCCGACATCATCAAGACCGTCGCGGTGACGCCGACGCTCGACTCGGTGCTCGTGCTCGCGATCATCGTGCTCATCCGCACGTTCCTCAGCTGGTCGCTCGAGCTCGAGGTCTCGGGCCGCTGGCCCTGGCAGAAGCGCGGCTCGACCGGCGACGAGCCGTCGCTCGTGCAGACCGACGCCGGCTGACGGCGACAGGACTTCCCGGACCGCCGGCGCCCGGTGGGGGTACCATTTCTCCAACGTCGTGAGAAACGAGTCGAGGAGACCGCGTGGGTGATCCGACAGGCACGCGGCGCGGAACGAACCTGCCGCGCATGGGCGACTTCAACCAGTCGGTCGTCTTCGACGCGATCCGCCGGTCGAGCGACGGCTGCAGTCGGGTGGAGCTCGTGGCGGCGACCGGACTCTCGGCGCAGACGATCTCGAACGTCGTGCGGCGCCTGATCGACGGCGATCTCGTGGTCGAGGCGGGCAAGGCGAGCTCCGGCCCGGGCAAGCCGAGGACGCTGCTCCGGCTGAACCCGGCGGGCGCGTACGCGGCCGGAGTGCACATCGATCCGGCCGTGATGACCTTCGTCGTGCTCGACCTGGAGGGCGCCGTGGTCGCGCACGCGCGCCGGCGCACCCCCATCGCGAACGACCCCAGGCTCGTGATGTCGAGCATCCAGGACGGACTCGACCGGCTGATCGCCGACTCCGGCGTGCTGCGCGAGAAGGTCGTGGGGCTCGGTGTCGCCGCGCCCGGCCCGATCGACGTCGAACGCGGCACCATCGTCGACCCGCCGCACCTGCTCGGCTGGCACCGCGTGCCGCTCCGCGATGCGCTCGCCGAGTCGACGGGACTGCCGGTGCTGGTCGACAAGGACGTCACGGCGGCGGCGGTGGCCGAGATGTGGACCGGGGGTGCCAACGGCGTCGGCAGCTTCGTGTTCTTCTACCTCGGCACCGGCATCGGTGCCGGTCTCGTGCTCGACGACGAGGTCGTGCGCGGGGCCTCGGGCAACGCCGGTGAGGTCGGGCACATCGTTGTGGACCCCGGCGGAGCCGTGTGCAGTTGCGGCCTGCACGGATGCATCGCCGCCACCTGCACGCCGCAGGCGCTCGTCACCGAGGCCGAACGGCTCGGCGTGCTCGCCGACACGCGACTGCGAAGCGGCGCGCACGACGTCGACGTGCGCTTCACCGCGCTCTGCGATCTCGCGGCCGCGGGCGACGTCGGAGCGCGGCAGATCCTCGAGCGCTCCTCGGCTCGCACGGCGAAGGCCGTCGCCGTGCTCACCGACCTGCTCGACGTCGATCGCGTCGTGTTCGGAGGGCCGTTCTGGCAGCGGTTCCGCCCGTACCACCTCGAGCGCATTCCCGCCCTGCTCGACGAGCTGAGCGTCACGCGCTCCATTCGGCGGGTGCAGGTCGTCGGCACCTCGGCCGGTGAGGATGTCGGCGCGGTCGGGGCCGCCTGCCTGGTGCTCGAGCGCGCGCTCGGGCCGTCGGCGGCACGCCTGATGCTCGACGCCTGACACCGGTTCCGAATCGGATGCGCCGGGGGCTTGCAGAGTAATTCCATTCGATTTACTATTTCGACAGACGCGACCGCGTTCGATCCAGCTGGAGCAAAGGAGCACCATGCGTTTCTCTCGCGTACTCGCCGGCGTGGCGACCGTCTCTGCGGTGGCCCTCGCATTCGCCGGGTGCAGCCCGGCGGCAGACGACTCCAAGACGATCACGATCGTCTACCAGAAGACCGACGGCTTCGTCGCGCTCGACGAGCTCTTCCAGAAGGTGAAGCCCGAGTTCGAGGCCGCCAACCCCGGCGTCACCGTCGAGCTCGAGCCCATCGTGGCCGACGAGGGCGACTACGCCACGAAGCTCGCACTCATGCAGCAGAGCGCCGAGACGGCGCCCGACGTGTTCTACGAGGACACCTTCCGCGTGCGCAGCGATGTCGACGCGGGCTACCTGCTGAACCTCGACGAGTACCTCGACGAGTGGAAGGACTGGGAGCAGTTCAACGAGGGGGCGAAGGAGGCCGGGCGGGCAGACGACGGCAGTGTCTACGCGGTGCCGCTCGGCACCGACACCCGCGGGATCTGGTACTCCAAGTCGGTGCTCGAAGCCGCGGGGGTCCCGCTCCCGTGGGAGCCGAAGAGCTGGGAGGAGATCCTCGAGACGGCTCGCGCCGTCAAGGCCGCCTCGCCCGACAAGGTCGCGTTCAACGTGTACTCCGGCAAGCCCGCCGGTGAGGGGTCGGTCATGCAGGGCTTCGGCATGCTCATGTACGGCACCGACGACACCCTCTACGACGCCGAGGAGCAGAAGTGGGTCACGGGCTCCGAGGGCTTCGTCGACTCGCTGGCGTTCATCGAGACCCTCTACGGTGAGGGCCTGGCGCCGGCGCCCGACGTCGCGCTCGACGGCTCGATGTGGCAGAAGCTGTTCGGCGAGTGGTTCCCCGGTGGGCAGATCGCAGGCACCATCGAGGGATCGTGGTCGCCGTCGTTCTGGAAGCAGGGCGGATCGTACGAGTGGCCCGAGTACGTCGACGACATCGGCGTCGCCGCCTTCCCGACGCAGAACGGCGAGGGCGACGGAGCCGTGAGCCTCTCGGGCGGCTGGACCCTGGCGGTGGGAGCGCAGAGCCAGAACCCCGACGAGGCGTTCGACTTCCTCGCCATGGCGCTCGACCGCGAGAACGCGCTCGAGTACAACATCGCGAATTCGCAGATCGCGGTGCGCACCGACGTCGCGGAGGACCCGGCGTATCTCGAGGCGAACCCGTTCATCGGGTTCTTCACCGACCTCGTGAGCGTCACGCACTTCCGTCCCGCCACGGCGGACTACCCGCAGATCTCGGCCGAGATCCAGGCGGCGACCGAGGCGGTCATGACGGGGCAGATGAGTCCGGAAGAGGCCGCCGCGGCCTACGACCAGGCCGTGATCGGCATCGTCGGCGATGAGAATGTGACGCAGTGACGGGTGGTGGCATCCACATCGGCACTGCGTGACGGCGCCGTCCGGCCGTCGCGGGAACGCCCGAACTCCCGCGGCGGCCGGTCATCGCGCACCTCCATCGCACGATTCCTCCCCGTCGTCCCATCGATCCTGTTGCTCGCCCTGTTCATGGCGGGCCCGGTCATCTGGTCGGTCACGATCTCGTTCACGAACACCGCGCTCACGGGCCGAAACGCGAAGGACCCGTCGTGGGTCGGCTTCGAGAACTACACGCGACTCCTGCATGACCCGGGCTTCCCGGTGTCCGTCTGGCTGACCGTCGTCTTCGTCGTGGCATCGGCGGTGATCGGCCAGAACGTGCTCGGGCTCGCGATCGCGGTGCTGCTCGGTCGGGTCGGCCGCGCCACGCACGCCATCGTGACCACGATCGTGGTCGGCGCATGGGTGCTGCCCGAGATCGTCGCGGCGTTCGCGGCGTACGCGTACTTCGCCGACGACGGCACCCTCAACCAACTGCTCGCAGGCATCGGCATCGACGGTGCGAACTGGCTCTACGACTTCCCGATGCTCGCCGTGATCCTCGCGAACGTCTGGCGCGGCACGGCGTTCTCGATGATGGTCTACGAGGCGGCGCTGAACGACGTGCCGCCCGAGATCACCGAGGCCGCCGTCATCGACGGCGCCGGCGGACTCAAGCGACTCGTCTGGGTGACGATCCCGATGATCCGGGGGAGCATCGCCACCAACCTCATGCTGATCACGCTGCAGACGCTCGCGGTCTTCACGCTGATCTGGGTGATGACGAAGGGTGGTCCCGGCATCAGCAGCACCACGCTGCCGATCCTCGCGTACCAGGAGGCGTTCAAGTTCCAGGAGATCGGCTACGGGTCGGCGATCGCGGTCGTCATGATCCTGATCGGGGCCGTGTTCTCGGTGCTCTACCTGCGCACGCTCCGACCGGGGAGGGACTCATGACCGGGCCGACGGCGGCACCGACCCGCCCGCGACCCCTGAGCATGGCGTCGCCGCGACGAGCGGTCGCCGCCCTCGCCGCGAACGTCGTGCTGCTCGTCATCGGCGCGTGCTTCCTGGTGCCGCTCGCCTGGCTGTTCCTGGCCTCGATCGACACGGCGCCGAGCCAGCAGACGCGCGTGCCCACCGAGTTCACCCTCGAGCACTACGCCGCCGTGCTCACGCCCGAGCGCACCCTGCTGCCGCTCTGGAACAGCACGGTGCTGTCGGCGGGCTCGGCCATCGTGACGGTGATCGTCGCGGTGCTCGCCGCGTACCCGATCTCGCGGTACAACTCGCGGTTCAACACCCCGTACCTCTCGGCGATCCTGTTCGGCACCTGCCTGCCGATCACGGCGATCATGGTGCCGGTGTACAGCCTCTTCGTGCGGCTCGGCATGCTCGACAACCTCGCGGCGGTGACGTTCTTCCTCGCGGCGACGAGCCTGCCGATGGCGATCTGGATGACGAAGAACTTCATGGACTCGGTGCCGGTCTCGCTCGAGGAGGCGGCGTGGGTCGACGGTGCCTCCGCGATGCGCGCACTCCGGCTGATCGTGCTGCCGCTCATGCGGCCGGGGCTCGCGGTCGTCTTCATCTTCGTCTTCATCCAGGCATGGGGGAACTTCTTCGTGCCGTTCATCCTGCTGCTGTCGCCCTCGAAGCAACCCGCCTCGGTGAGCGTCTTCAGCTTCTTCGGGCAGTACGGCACCGTCGCATACGGTGAGCTCGCGGCGTACTCGCTCATCTACTCGCTGCCGGTGGTGGTGCTCTACATCATCGTGTCGAAGGGCATCGGCGGCTCGTTCGCCATGCAGGGCGCGATCAAGGGATAGGGGTTGGTCCGATGCACGACGACAGCAGGTTGGTCGAACGGAGAATCGCGCGGTTCGTCGCCGAGCGCATCGAGCCGGCGCTCCATCGCCGGAGCGCCCCCGTCTCGATCGAGCAGTGGGTGGCGCCGGGCGAGCCGGTGCCGTTCGCCGAGGCCGCCGCGCAGCGCTTCACGCCGTTCGAGACGGATGCCCCGTGGGGCCGGCCCTGGGGAACGACCTGGTTCCGCATCCGCGGCCGGGTGCCCGCCGCGTGGGCGGCGCAAGGCGATACCCGGGTCGAACTCGTCGTCGACCTGGGCTTCACGGGTGCCGCGCCGGGCTTCCAGGCCGAAGGCACGGTCTGGAGCGCCGACGGCGTCATCATCAAGGCGATCGAGCCGCTGAATCGCGCGGTGCCGCTCGAGGCCCAGCCGGGGCAGGACTTCGAGGTGTTCCTCGAGGCGGCGTCCAACCCCGATCTCCAGGGCGGCTGGTCGTTCGCACCCACCCCGCTCGGCGACCCGGCCACCGCAGGAGACGCGCTGCTCTACCGGATGCGCCGGCTCGAGGTCGCGCTGCGGGACCTTCCGGTCTGGGAGCTCGCACAGGACATCTGGACCCTGCGCGGCCTGCACGCCGAGCTGCCGGAGGCCCTGCCCCGGCGCGCGCAGATCCTCAGGACCCTCGAACGCTGCATCGACGCGATGGATCCCGACGACGTGTCGGGCACCGCAGTGCGCGGCCGTGAGCTGCTCGCGCCTGCACTCTCCGCTCCGGCCTGGGCGAGTTCGCACCGGGTGCACGCGGTCGGCCACGCGCACATCGACAGCGCCTGGCTCTGGCCGACCCGCGAGACGGTGCGGAAGGTCGCGCGGACCTTCTCGAACGTCGACGCGCTCATCGAGCGGAATCCGGGCTTCGTGTTCGCCGCGTCATCCGCTCAGCAGTTCGCCTGGTTGAAGGCGGCCTATCCCGAACTGTTCGAACGGGTGCGCCGGCGAGTGACCGAGGGCTCGTTCGTGCCGGTCGGCGGCATGTGGGTCGAGTCCGACACCAACATGCCGGGCGGTGAGGCGCTCGCCCGCCAGTTCGTCGCGGGCAAGCGGTTCTTCATGGAGGAGTTCGGCGTCGAACCGCTCGAGGTGTGGCTGCCGGATTCGTTCGGCTACTCGGGGGCGCTGCCGCAGATCGCCAGGGCCGCCGGCAGCCGCTGGTTCCTCACCCAGAAGATCTCGTGGAACGAGACGAACGTGATGCCGCACCACACCTTCGACTGGGAGGGCATCGACGGCACGCGCATCTTCACGCACTTCCCTCCCGTCGACACGTACAACTCGGAACTCTCGGGCGCCGAGCTCGCGCGGGCCGAGCGGCAGTACGCCGAACACGGCTCGGGCAACACCTCGCTCGTGCCGTTCGGCTGGGGCGACGGAGGCGGCGGGCCCACCGAGGAGATGCTCGCCGCTGCCGCGCGCACGGCGGACCTCGAGGGGTCGCCGCGAGTCGTGCTGTCGAGTCCTCGGGAGTTCTTCGAGGCGGCGGAGGCGGAGTTGCCGAAGCCGCCGGTCTGGTCGGGCGAGCTGTACCTCGAGTTCCATCGCGGCACCTACACATCCCAGGCGCGCACGAAGCGAGGCAATCGGCGCAGCGAGCATCTGCTGCGGGAGGCCGAGCTGTGGGCGGCGACGGCGGCGGTGCGCGGACGACTCCAGTACCCGTACGACGAACTGGAGACGGCCTGGCACATGGTGCTGCTGCAGCAGTTCCACGACATCCTGCCCGGGTCGTCGATCGCCTGGGTGCACGCCGAGGCCGAGCGCCGCTACGCGGAGGTCGCCGAATCGCTCGAGGCGATCATCGCGCGCTCGCTGCGCTCCCTCGTGGGCGACGGGGAGCAGACCGTCGTGGCGAACGCCGGACCGCTCCCGCTCGACGGAGTCGCCGCGCTCGCCGCGGCGGTGACGCCCGAGACGGATGCCGCGGCCACCGTGCGGCGCGACGGCGAGCGGATCGTGCTGGCGAACGCCCGGCTCGAGGCCGTGCTCGACGGCCACGGGCTCCTCGTCTCCCTCGTCGACCGGAGGACCGGGCGCGACGCGATCCCCGACGGCGGTGCGGCGAAGCTCTTGCAGCTGTTCCGCGACACCCCGAACCAGTGGGATGCCTGGGACGTCGACGTGCAGGACCGGCGGAACGTCGTCGAACTCCGCGACGTCGAGTCGATCGAGATCGTCGACGAGGACCCCGCCTGCGTCGTCGTGCGTATCGTCCGGCGATTCGGCGACTCCGAGGTCGTCGAGACCGTCTCGCTCGAGGCGATGGGCCGGGCGCTCGACGTCCGTCTCGATGTCGATTGGCACGAGCGGCAGAAGCTGCTGAAGCTCGCGTTCCCGCTCGACGTGCACGCCGAGCGGGCGACCTCCGAGATCCAGTTCGGTCACCTGCATCGACCGACGCACACGAACACCTCGTGGGACGCGGCGCGCTTCGAGTCCGTCGCGCATCGCTGGGTGCACGTCGGCGAGCCCGGGTACGGTGTCGCCGTCGCCAATGACGCGACCTATGGGCATGACATCGCGCGTGCCGTGGTCGACGGGGCCACGGTGACCACCGTGCGCCTGTCCCTGCTGCGGGCTCCCCGTTATCCCGACCCGACTGCCGACCAGGGGGCGCACGTCTTCCGCGTCGCGATCGCTCCGGGCGCGGGCATCCCGGAGGCCGTCGCCGAGGGGTACCGGCTCAACGTGCCGCCGCGACGGCTGCTCGACGCCGCCGTCGATCGCGTGGTTCCCCTCATCGCCGTGGCGGGCGACGGGGTCATCGTCGAGGCCGTGAAGCTCGCCGAAGACCGTTCCGGCGATGTGGTGGTGCGGCTCTACGAGGCGCACGGCTCCCGCGCGCAGGCAGTGCTCTCCGCCGAGTCGGCCGGAGCGGTGGCGACCGAGGTCGACCTGCTCGAACGGCCGCTCGCCGAGTCGAGGGCGCGGCTGGCCGAGGTGGCGGGAACGCCCGGCGCCTGGCAGCTCGAGCTCCGCCCGTTCCAGCTCGCGACCGTGCGGCTCAGTCGCGGGGCGACGGCGGCGACGAACGAGTGACGGATGCCGCGCCGAGCGGCCACGCACCGAGCACGCGGCGGTGATGCGCGCCCGATGACGGTCGCATGTCGATGAGGGCGAGCTGGCGGAGCAGCACCCGATCGCCGGTGCCCAGCCGCCCGTGGCGTTTCACGGTGACGTGCGGTCGGAAGTCGATGCGAAGGTGACCGGGCTCGATCCCGGCGGTCGCGAGGGCGGCGAGCGTCGCGGACCGCAGGGCGGAGATCTCGCCGCCGTCGCGGATGAGGGTCACGGGCACGTCGTGCCGGCGGCCGAACATGGCGGGCTCACCCGCGGCGCTGCTGATCGGCCGAGCCTCGCGGGCGACCCCGCCGAGCACCGCCGCGACGAGCTCGTCGGGTCGTTCCGTCGTGAACGGCTCGACGAGCGTGACGTGCAGCGGCCAGTCGGCGACCGTGAACGACTCGTCCGGACCGAGCGGCGAGAGCGGAAGCACGACGACGAAGTGCGTCATCCGCCGATTCTCGTCGACCTCGCCCGGGACGTACAGGGCCGAATCGACCGAGCGGCCGGTCCCGGCCGGACGCGCTCAGGCGATGTGCGGTTCGTCCAGCCGGCCGAGCAGGCGCAGCATCGCGGCGGGCGCGTAGCGGAACTCGATCGTGCCGCTCGCGCCCGGTTCGGTCGGCCCGATCCACGTGCTCGACCCCTCGTGCACGCGCACCCAGCCGTGCTCGAAGAGCAGGTCGGCGCCGATGACGAACGCCATCGCGGGGGTCTCGCCCTGGCGTACGGCGATCGAGCCCTCGAACACCTGCGACGCAGCGGCATCCTGGTCTTCGCGGCACTGCACGCCCATGAGGGGGCGCGCGATCGGCGTCGCGAATCCCGTGACGTGGAAGGGGCTCGCCTTCGCGACGTCCGCGACGACGCCGAAGTTGACGCTCGTCGAGACGAGGCTGAGCGAGGCCTGCCCGTCGAGGACGAGCCGGCTCGAGACGCGGAATCGGTAGAACAGTCGCCCCGACTCCCGAGCCGGCGGCAGCACGGCGAGGCTCGCCCAGTTGCGCGACCAGGCGAGCGGGTCGCCGTCGCGGTTCGGCGGGTCGTAGAGGCTCGCCGTCAGTCGCACGGCACCGTCGGGCTGGGTCGGCGCGGCCTGCAGCGAGGAGCGGCCGCGGTCGTCGTCGGGCATGACGTCGCGCACGGCCGTGAACGCGGGCAGCCGCAGCGGCTCCCAGTGGCGGAGCCAGCCCTGGATGCCGGCCTGCACGCGGTCGAACGAGTTGCCGAGGCCGCTGCGGGTGGCGGCGGCCTCCGCGTCGTCCGCCGCATCGGGCAGTTCGTCGATGAGGTCGACGGGCAGCTCGTCGAGTCGTTCGAGATCGCGCTCGTTCGAGACGGTTGCGATGGTCATGGTGTTCCTCCGTGGGGCATGGGCTCGGGGCATCCGGTGGGGGATGCGGGAGTCCACGCTACGAAGGCGGCTTCGGCGCGCCATCCGAGCGAGCACTGAGTTTCACTCGGGTTCGCACTGAGGTCGGCGCGTCTCGCCCTCACCGTCACACGAGCAGCTGATGCGCCGCCAGATCGCGGTAGAGCGGCACCGCCGCCACGAGCTCGGCATGCGTGCCCTCGCCGATCACGCGGCCCTCGTCGAGCACGATGATGCGGTCGGAGTCGATGACCGTCGAGAGCCGGTGCGCGATCACGATGAGCGTGCGCCCTTCGGAGACGGCGTCGACGGCGTCGCGCATCATGCGCTCGTTGACCCCGTCGAGTGATGAGGTCGACTCGTCGAGCAGCAGGATCGGGGGAGCCGCGAGCAGGGCGCGGGCGATCGCGAGGCGCTGGCGTTCGCCGCCCGAGAGCATGATGCCGTCGTCGCCCACCGCGGCGTCGAGGCCCGCGGCGTCGCGATCGAGCACGCCGCCGAGGTTCACCGCGCGCAGCACCTGCTCGCACGCGGCGTCGCTCGCGTCGGGGCTGCCGAGCTTGAGGTTGTCGCGGAGGCTGCCGGCCAGCACCGGGGCATCCTGTTCGACGTAGCCGATCTGGGCCCGGAGCTCGGCGCGATCGAGCGAGCGCAGGTCGAGACCGCCCATGCGCACGCTGCCGACCGAGGGATCGTAGAACCGCTCGATGAGCGCCAGGATCGTCGACTTGCCGGCGCCCGAGGGGCCGACGAGGGCGATCCGCTGCCCACGCGGCACCTGGAACGAGACCCCGCGCAGCACGGGCTGCCGGTCGGTGACGTCGGGCTCGGGCAGATGCTCGTCAGCGGTCTCGTTCGCGGGGTCGGCCGGGTCCTGACGCGTCGCCGCGTAGGCGAAGGAGACGTCGTCGAACGCGATCGCCGGGGCGCCCGGCAGCACGCCCTCGTTCGCCTCGCCGACCATGAGCGCGAGCGGCGCGAGTTCGCGGTCGTGCGCGTCCTCGTCGGGCAGGTCGAGGATCTCCTGGATGCGGCCGAGGGCGCCGAGCGCCTGGTTCACCGAGGTGATGGCACCGAAGAACAGGCCGAGCGGCATGATCATCATGAACAGGAACAGGATGAACGCCACGAGGTCCGCGACCGCGAGGGCGCCGGAAGCCACACGGAAACCACCCACTCCGAGCACCACGAGGAACGACACCTGCATCGCGATGCCGGCGACCGGCACGATGAGGGCCGAGATCTTCGCGACCTTCACACCCATCTGCCAGGCGCCCTCCGCGTGCGCCTCGACATCGCGGATCTCGCGTTCGGTCGCCCCGGCCGCGCGGATCGTGCGCACGGCGCCGATGGCGCGTTCGACGGATGCCGCGACGTCGCCGACCTTCGCCTGGGCCTGGTGCGACGCCTCGCGCACGTGCCGCGACAGCAGCGTGACGGTCGTGATGGCGACGGCGATGACGAGCACGGTGAGGCCGAGCAGCACGGGGTCGATGATGAGCATCGCGATGAGCGCGCCGATGAACGTGACGGTGCCGCCGATCGCCTCGACGAGGCCTTGCGTGAGCACTGCGCGCAGCATCGTCGTGTCGCTGCCGACGCGCGAGACGAGGTCGCCCGTGCGGCGCGTGTCGAACTCGGCGATGGGCAGCCGCAGCAGCTTGCCGATGAGTCGCTTGCGGCTCGAGAGCACGACGCCCTCGCCCGTGCGCTGCAGCAGGTAGTGCTGGTAGCCCGTGATCACGCCGCTCACGATGACGAGGGCGACGAGCGCCCAGACGATGCTGCCGAGCGGCTCGTTCGCCTCGACGACGGTGATCACCTGGGCGACGAGGAGCGGCTGGGCGAGGCTCGCGAGCGCGCCGATGATCGAGAGGATCGCGACCCAGATGAGCACGGGGCGGTGCTCGAAGATGAAGGGCAGCAGTTGCCGGAAGGTCGCACGCGGGCCGGTGGTCTCACCGCGCCGTGAGAAGGGGGATCGTCGGGTGGGGGTGTCGCTCATGTCCTCTTCCTGGCGTGCGACGAGCGGATGCCGCATCCGCCCGAGTGTCGCAAATCGCCGTCTTGCAGCTTACGTGCCCTACCTGCGTCCGTACTTCTTGTGCACGGCCTGCTTGGAGACGTCGAGCGCGAGGGCGATGAGCTGCCAGCTCGAGCCGGCGGCCCGAGCCCGTCGCACCGCGGTGGCCTCGGCGCGGTCGAGCTCGCGGAGGAGCGCGACCCGTGCATGGTGCAGGTCGCGGAGCGCGCGATACGGGTCGTCGCCGTCGGCCGCCGCGATCGCGGTTCGGAGGGTGTGGTCGTCCATGGCGTCAACCATAATTGACTTGCCATCGATCGTCAATGCGAGTTGACAACGACGAGGGCGCGCAGGAACCGGTGTGCCGACGACGAAGGCGGGGCGGCTGATCCAGCCGCCCCGCCTCCTGGTCACTGCTCGTGCCGGACTAGCCGAGCCCGTTCCAGAAGCCGCAGTTGTGCGCGGTCTCGAACGTGTCGATCATCTCGAGGCCGCCGGCCTCCTCGGTCTTCAGCTCCAGCACCTCGCGGCCGTCGGCGAACGTGCTCCACTCGGGCCCGCCGTCGATGCTCGGCGTGCCGGTCTCGAAGAACGACGACCACAGGGCGACCATCTGGTCGGCGAGGGCCAGCTGCTCGTCGTTCAGCGCGCGCTGTGCGGCGGTGTAGTTGAACAGGTACTGCAGCTCGGTGGTGTGCGTCGCGCCGAGGTCGAGCGTCGAGGGCGGGAACGGGTCGCCCAGCGATCGCCACCCCGGTGTCGTCTCGTCGGCGAACTCGTAGAAGTACACCGAGCGCCCGGCGTCGGCGAAGCCGTCGGAGGCGACGACCGACGGGCAGGCGAACATCGAGTCGCCGCTGAGCCAGCCCGAGGCGAAGATCGGGTCCTCGCCGGCGTCGGCGGGGTAGAGCTCCAGCACGTCGGGGGCGAGCGCACCGAACTGGGCGGTGACGCCGGCCTCGTACTCGGCGGGGTCGAGCGGGTACTGCGCCGAGGCGAAGCCGAGCCACTCGTCGCGGGTGACGCCCATCATGATCGGCACGTCGGCGAGCGTGCCGTCGGCAGCCGCCTCGAGCGGGCCGACCGGCTGGTCGGGGCCGCCGGCGGCGGGCGAGGCGAAGCCGAACCCGGTCGCCGTTCCCACGATCGTCGAGGTCGGCACGGCGCGGAGGCACTCGGCGTCGTCGGCTGCGCAGCCCCACTGCGCCGTGAACTCGGTCGGGTCGGATGCCGGTGCGCCGGCGCCGCAGGCCATGGACTGCACCACGGCCTTGTCGAAGAGCCCCTCGGCCGTGGGCGACGCGAGCTGGAAGCAGACCGAGCCGCCGCCGGCGGACTCGCCGACGATCGTGACGTTGTCGGGGTCGCCGCCGAAGGTCTCGATGTTCTCCTGCACCCAGCGCAGCGCCTGCTGCTGGTCGAGCATGCCCCAGTTGCCCTGGGCGCCGTACTCGCCCTCCTCGGCGGTCGCCGCGGTGGCGAAGAAGCCGAACAGGCCGAGGCGGTAGGCCGGGATCACGGTGACGGCGTCGCCGGTCGCGGCGAAGTTGCGGCCGTCGTAGATGTTCGGCGTACCTGCGGTGTACCCGCCGCCGTGCAGGAAGACGACGACCGGCAGCTTCTCCTTCGCGGCGTCATCGGGCGCGTAGACGTTCAGGTAGAGGCAGTTCTCGCTCAGGGAGCCGTCGGAGTCGCCGTTCACGGTCTGCGCGCAGTCGGGGCCGGGCTTCGACGCGTCGAGCACGCCGGCCCAGGGCTCGGGGGCCTCGGGCTCGCGCCAGCGCAGGTCGCCGACCGGCGGCTTGGCGAAGGGGATGCCGAGGTACTCGACGCCGTCGGCGGTCGCCACGCCCGTGAGCGCACCCTGCTCGATCTCGACCTGCGGTGCGGCGGCCGGTGCGGCGTCGTCGGCCGCGCCTCCGGCGATGCATCCGCTCAGCAGCAGTGCCGTCGCCGTGGCCGCGATCGCGATCGACGCGACTTTGGCGAGTCTTCCTGTCGTCATGTTGCTCCCTCGTGTTCTCCCGGAATCTACGGTGTGTCCACAGCGTTGTCAAAGCAGTTGACGGTAGCGCGCGCGCGAGCAGCCCGACCGCAGTGCACGATGGGGGGATGGATCTCACCACGGCCGCTCTCGTCGGCATCTCGCACGGCACCGCATCCTCCGACGGGCAGGCCGCCGTGCAGCGGCTCATCGCCGCCGTCGAGGAGTCGGTCGCCGAGTCGGTCGAGGTGCGACTCGGCCACGTCGATGTGCAGCAACCGGATGTCGCGGCGACCCTCGCCTCGTTGCCGCCGGCGACGCCCGCGGTCGTCGTGCCGCTGCTGCTCTCGGCCGGGTACCACGTGCACGTCGACCTGCGACGCGAGATCGAGGCCGTCGCCGATCGTCGGGTGCGGCTCGCCGCAGCGCTCGGACCCGACGACCGGCTCGTCGAGGTGCTGCGCCGCCGCCTCGTCGAGGCCGGCACCACGCGCGACGACCTCGTCGTGCTCGCTGTGGCGGGTTCGAGCGATGTGCGCGCCGTCGACGACTGCCGCGACATGGGCGAGCGGCTCGCCGCGGCCCTCGGCGCGCCGGTGACGGTCGGCTTCCTCTCGGCGGCCGAGCCCCGACTCGCCGACGCGATCGCCGCCGTGCGGGCGGACGGAGGCGGCCGCAGGGTCGTGGCGGCGAGCTACCTGCTCGCGCCCGGGTACTTCCAGGACCTCGCGGCGGCCGCAGGCGCCGACCTCCTCACCGAGCCGCTCCTGACCCCCGGTGACGCGCCGAACGAGCTCGTCGACGTCGTGCTGGACCGGTTCGCGGAGGCAGTGGCCGAGACATCCGATGCTGCGCCGGGAGCATAGCGCGCGACGCTCCGTCTCACCGATTGTGACGCCGCATTGCCGCGGTTGACGCCATGTTGCCTTCCTTGCCGTGATGTGACGGCGCACGCTCCGGCCCGCCGACAACCGGCCTAGCCTCGGTCGAAACCCGCACCCAGCGGTGACCGAGGAGAGACATGACGCAGGAGACGATCGAGGCGCCGAACCGCCCGGCTGCCCGCTCCGGCGAGCGTCCGCCCCGACCGGCGAGTCGCCCGCACGGGCAGTGGAAGGTCGACGGCACCACGCCGCTCAACGGCAACGAGGAGTGGAAGCAGGTCGACGACGGCCTCAGCGTGCGCGGGCGAATCGAGGAGATCTACTCGAAGGGCGGGTTCGCGTCGATCGACCCGACCGACCTGCACGGCCGCTTCCGCGTGTGGGGCCTCTACACCCAGCGCAAGCCGGGCATCGACGGCGGCCGCACGGCGACGCTCGAGCCGCACGAGCTCGAGGACGAGTACTTCATGCTCCGCGTCCGCATCGACGGCGGACAGCTCACGACCGAGCAGTTGCGGGTGATCGCCGACATCTCGATCGAGTTCGGCCGCGACACCGCCGACCTCACCGACCGGCAGAACATCCAGCTCCACTGGATCCGCGTCGAGGACGTGCCCGAGATCTGGCGGCGCCTCGAGGCGGTCGGGCTCGGCACGACCGAGGCGTGCGGCGACGTGCCGCGGGTCGTGCTCGGTTCGCCGGTCGCGGGCATCGCAGCCGACGAACTCATCGACCCGACGGCGCAGATCGACGAGATCACGAGCCGGTTCATCGGCGACCCGACGCTCGCGAACCTGCCCCGCAAGTTCAAGACCGCGATCACCGGCCACCCGAGTCAAGACGTCGTGCACGAGATCAACGACGTCGCGTTCGTCGCGGTGCACCACCCCGACCTCGGCGTCGGCTACGACCTGTGGGTCGGCGGCGGTCTCTCGACCTCACCGCGGCTGGCCGAGCGGCTCGGCGTCTTCGTCGCCCCCGAGCGCGTGGTCGAGGCGTGGCACGGCGTCGCCCAGATCTTCCGCGACTACGGCTACCGGCGCCTCCGCAACAAGGCCCGACTCAAGTTCCTGCTCGCCGACTGGGGCACCGAGAAGTTCCGCCAGGTGCTCGAGACCGAGTACCTCGCGAGCCCGCTTCCCGACGGCCCCGCGGCTCCCAAGCCGCTCGCGCACGGCGACCACGTCGGGGTGCACCGTCAGAAGGACGGCCGTTTCTACGTCGGTGCGACGCCGATCGTCGGCCGGGTCTCGGGCCCGACGCTCGCGAAGCTCGCCGACCTCGTCGAGGCGCACGGCTCGACGCGTCTCCGCACCACGCCGCACCAGAAGCTCGTGATCCTCGACATCCCCGAGGACCGGGTGGAGTCGCTCATCACGGGCCTCGACGAGCTCGGCCTCTCTGCCCGCCCGAGCCTCATCCGCCGCGGCACGATCGCGTGCACCGGCATCGAGTTCTGCAAGCTCGCGATCGTCGAGACCAAGGCGTTCGCGACGGCCGCCGTGCTCGACCTCGAGCGCACGCTCGACGGATTCGACCTGCCGCACCCGATCAGCCTGCATGTCAACGGCTGCCCGAACTCGTGCGCGCGCATCCAGACGGCCGACATCGGCCTGAAGGGCCAGTTGATCATGAACGACGCCGGCGAACAGGTTCCCGGCTACCAGGTGCACCTCGGCGGCGGCCTCGCGACGGCCGACCGCGAGGAGGCGGGCCTCGGCCGCACCGTGCGCGGCCTCAAGGTCGAAGCCGACGGCATCGCCGACTACGTCGAGCGGGTCGTCAAGCGCTTCCTCGACGGGCGCGACGCCGCGGCCGACGAGACGTTCGCCGAATGGGCGCACCGCGCCGACGAGGAGGTGCTCCGATGAGCGTCTCCCTCGCTCCCCGCGCGACCGTGCTGCGCACCCACGACGAACTTCGCGAGCTGGCCGAGGCGGGCAACGCGGAACTCCGCAGCCTCGCGGCCGACGAGGCATCCGCCTACGAGGTCATCGCCTGGGTCGCTCGCAACTTCGCTGCGGATGCCGCGGCCGTCGCCTGCTCGATGGCCGACGCCGTGCTCCCGCACGTCGTCGCCCAGTCGTTGCCCGGTGTCGACGTGCTCTTCCTCGACACCGGCTATCACTTCGCGAAGACCTACGAGACGCGGGACCGGGTCGCGTCGGCGCTCGATGTGCGCGTGGTCGACGTGCTGCCCGAACTCACCGTCGCCGAGCAGAACGCGAAGTACGGGCTCGACCTGTTCGCCCGCGACGCCGCCGAGTGCTGCGCCATGCGCAAGGTCGCCCCGCTGCACGATGCGCTCGCGGGGTACGAGCTGTGGTTCACGGGCGTACGCCGCGACGAGGCGCCCACTCGCACGAACACCCCGCTCGTGACGTTCGACGAGCGCAACGGGCTGGTCAAGGTCAATCCGCTCGCCGCGTGGAGCTTCGACGAGCTGATCGACTACTCGAACGCCTTCGGCGTCCCCGTGAACGACCTGCTGACCCAGGGCTACCCGTCGATCGGCTGCGAGCCGTGCACCCGACAGGTGGCCGAGGGAGAGGACCCCAGGGCCGGCCGCTGGTCAGGCCTCGACAAGACGGAATGCGGGTTGCACGTATGAGCGCCACCGACACGATCCCCGTCGAGACCGGCATCGACGCGCTCGACGCACTCGAGTCCGAATCGATCCACATCATCCGCGAGGTCGTCGCCGAGTTCGAGCGGCCGGTGCTGCTCTTCTCGGGCGGCAAGGACTCCGTGCTCGTGCTGCATCTCGCGGCCAAGGCGTTCTGGCCCGGCCGCGTGCCGTTCCCGGTGCTGCACGTCGACACGGGGCACAATTTCCCCGAGGTCATCGACTTCCGCGACCGCACGGTCGCCCGACTCGGTCTGCGACTCGAGGTGGCCTCCGTGCAGGACTACCTCGATGACGGCCGCCTGCAGGAGCGCGCCGACGGCACGCGCAACCCGCTGCAGACGCAGCCGTTGCTCGACGCGATCGCCGTGGGCCGGCACGACGCCGTCTTCGGGGGCGCACGCCGCGATGAGGACAAGGCGCGCGCCAAGGAGCGGATCCTCAGCCTCCGCGACGAGTTCGGCCAGTGGGACCCGCGCAACCAGCGCCCCGAGCTCTGGGACCTCTACAACGGCCGCCACACGGTGGGCCAGCACGTGCGTGCCTTCCCGATCTCGAACTGGACCGAGCTCGATGTCTGGCGCTACATCGAGCGCGAGGGCATCGAGCTGCCGCCGCTCTACTACGCGCACGAGCGCGAGGTGTACCGCCGCGACGGCATGTGGCGTGCGGTGAGCGAGGTCTCACCGGCGCGCCCCGACGAGCAGGTCGAGCGTCGCACCGTGCGCTACCGGACCGTGGGCGACATGAGCTGCACCGGTGCCGTCGAGTCGGCCGCGGCATCTGTCGCCGACGTCGTCGCCGAGGTCGCGACGTCGACGCTGACGGAGCGCGGCGCCACTCGGGCCGACGACCGCATCTCGGAGGCCGCCATGGAGGATCGCAAGAAGGACGGGTACTTCTGATGGGCGACGCACTGTTCCGCTTCGCGACGGCCGGCTCGGTCGACGACGGCAAGTCGACCCTCGTGGGCCGCCTGCTGCACGACTCGAAGGCGATCCTCGCCGACCAGCTCGAGTCGGTCGCCCGCACCTCGGCCGAGCGCGGATTCGGCGGCGAGCCCGGCGCGATCGACTTCGCACTGCTCACCGACGGCCTGCGCGCCGAGCGGGAGCAGGGCATCACGATCGACGTCGCCTACCGATACTTCTCGACCGGCCGGCGCTCGTTCATCCTCGCCGACTGCCCCGGGCACGTGCAGTACACGCGCAACATGGTCACCGGCGCGACCACGGCCGATGCGGTCGTCGTGCTCGTCGACGCCCGCAACGGCGTGCTCGAGCAGACCCGGCGCCACCTCGCCGTCGTCGCGCTGCTGCGGGTGCCGCACGTGATCATCGCGGTCAACAAGATCGATCTGCTCGGCTACTCCGAGGCCGCCTGCACCGCCGTCGCCGACGAGGTCTCCGCGCTCGCCGTCGACCTCGGCCTGCCGGCCGCCCACGTCATCCCGGTCTCGGCACTCGCCGGCGACAACGTCGTCGACCGCTCGGCGAACACCCCCTGGTACGACGGACCCAGCCTCATCGAACTGCTCGAGGCGCTGCCGTCGCTCGACGAGCTCGAGACCGAGCTCGAGGCGCTGCGGATGCCGGTGCAGCTCGTCATCCGCCCGCAGGGCGCCGTGGCGCACGACGTCGAAGATCCCGAGCGATTCCGCGACTACCGTGCCTTCGCCGGCCGCATCGCCTCGGGCACCGTGCGCGTCGGCGATCGCGTGCAGGTGTACCCCGGCGGTGCCACGACCACGGTCACGGGCATCGACGCCGGGTCGCTCGAGCTCGACGCGGCATCCGCGCCCCGCTCGGTCTCGCTCCGGCTCGCCGACCAGCTCGACGCCGCACGCGGCGCCGTCGTCGTCGCCGCCGGCGCCCTGCCGGAACCGCGTCGCGAGCTCGACGCCGCGGTGTTCTGGCTCGGCGGTGCGCCGCTCCGCCCCGGCGCCCGCGTGCTCGTGAAGTCGGGCACGACCACCGTGCAGGCGCTCGTGCCCGAGATCCTCGGGCGCCGCGACCTCGACTCGCTCGAGCTCGAGCCCGCCGCGCTGCTCGAGATCAACGACATCGGCCAGGTGCGCCTGCGCCTCTCGGCCGAACTGCCCGTCGAGGAGTACGCCGCGCATCGTCGCGCCGGCGCCTTCCTCGTCATCGACCCGCAGTCGGGCGCCACGCTCGCTGCCGGGATCGTCACCGCACCGGTGACGCCCACCACCGGCCACGCCGGCAGCACCACCCGCACGACCACCGACCCCGAAGGAGTAGCAGCATGACCGCAACATCACGCGCCCGTTCCCGCCTCGGCCTGGTCGCGGGCATGATGCTCGCCGCCGCGATCGTCACGACCGCCGTGCTCGCCCTGAGCGGCTGCGCACCGCAGGCCGCCGCAGGACCGGACGCCGAGGCATCCGCTTCGACGGAGCCCGCGGCTGAGCTGCGACTCGGGTACTTCGCGAACGTCACCCACGCGCCGGCGCTCGTGGGACTGGAGGAGGGCCTCTTCGCCGACGCGCTCGGCGACACGAAGCTCACGACGCAGGTCTTCAACGCCGGCCCCGCCGCGATCGAGGCGCTCTCGGCCGGTGCCATCGACGCGACCTACATCGGTCCGAACCCCTCGATCAACACGTTCATCCAGTCGGGCGGGCAGTCGGCGCACATCGTCGCCGGCGCGGCCACCGGGGGAGCGGCGCTCGTCGTGCGCGACGGCATCGACTCCGCGGCGGACCTCGAGGGCACGACCCTCGCGACTCCGCAGCTCGGCAACACCCAAGACGTGGCGCTGCGCTCCTGGCTCGCCGACGAGGGGTACGAGACCGACACGACGGGCGGCGGCGACGTACACATCACGCCCACCGAGAACGCGCAGACGCTCACCCTCTTCCAGCAGGGCGCCCTCGACGGCGCCTGGCTGCCGGAGCCGTGGGTCTCGCGCCTGATCGTCGACGCCGGCGCGCACGTGCTCGTCGACGAGGCCGACCTGTGGGAGGACGGCGCGTTCCCGACGACCGTGCTGCTCGTGCGCGCCGAGTTCCTCGCCGAGCACCCCGAGACGGTGCAGGCGCTGCTCGAGGGGCACCTCGCCTCGGTGGCCTGGCTCGACGAGAACCCGGACGAGGCGCCGACCGTCATCAACGCCGCCCTCGAGGCCGAAACGGGCAAGCCGCTCGCCGACGAGGTCATCACCCGGGCGCTCGAGCACGTGAGCTTCTCGGTCGACCCGCACGCCGAGACGTTCGAGACCCTCGTGGCGAACGGCCTCGAGGCGGGCACCCAGAAGGACGGCTCGATCGACGGCCTGTTCGACCTGCGGCTCCTCAACGGGCTGCTCGAATCCGACGGAGGCGAACCGGTCTCGGCCGGCGGCCTGGGCGAGGAGTAGGAGCCACCATGAGCGGGCAGACGGCCATCCGCATCGAGCACCTCGGCAAGCGCTTCGGCGCCGGCCCGCTCGTGCTCGACGATGTGAACCTCTCGGTCGAGGCCGGAGAGTTCGTCTGCCTGCTCGGCGCCTCGGGTTGCGGCAAGTCGACGCTGCTGAACCTCATCGCGGGCCTCGACCGCCCCACGACGGGTGCGATCGACGTGCCGGCAGAGGGCGCCGCAGTGATGTTCCAGGAATCGGCGCTCATGCCGTGGCTCACCGCCCGCCAGAACGTCGAGCTCGCGCTTCGCCTGCGCGGTGTCGCGCGATCGGCCCGCCGCGCGGAGGCGCTGGAACTCCTCGACACGGTCAACCTCGCGGATGCCGCGGAGAAGCGCCCGCACGAGCTCTCGGGCGGCATGCGCCAGCGCGTCGCGCTCGCCCGTGCCCTCGCACAGGACCGGCCCGTGCTCCTCATGGACGAGCCGTTCGCCGCGCTCGACGCCATCACCCGCGACCTGCTGCACGAGGAGCTCGAGCGGGTCTGGCGCCGCACCGGTCGCACCATCGTCTTCGTCACACACAATGTCCGCGAAGCTGCTCGGCTCGGGCAACGGGTCGTCCTCCTGTCGTCCCGCCCCGGCCGGGTCGCGGGCGAGTGGCGCATCGCCGAGACCTCCGGTCGACGCATCGAGTCGCCCGAGGTCGCGGCGCTCTCGATCGAGATCACGGAACAGCTCCGGAAGGAGATCCGCCGAAATGCCGCATGACACTGACGGCCAGCTGCTGGTTGAGCCTGTCGAAACCGACTCGCCCGTCGAAACCGGCTCGCCCTTCGAAGCCGACTCGCCCGCTGGAAACAACTCGACAGACTCGGTTTCGACGAGCTCAACCAGCAAGGCCGACGACCTCCGCAGCCTCGAGGCCGGCCTCGACCGGCTGCAGACCGACCCCGAGCACGCGCCCGGCGCGTGGCAGCGCTTCACCACGAGCGTGCTGCCGCCCATCCTCTTCGTCATCGCCCTGGTCGCGGCGTGGCAGCTCTACGTCGTGATCGCCCAGCCGCGACCCGACATCGTGCCCGGCCCGGTCGACGTGTTCAACGCGATGGCGCTCGGCTGGGAGTCGGGCCGCCTGCAGACCGCGGTGATCACGAGCCTCGAGCGCGGCGTCGTCGGCTTCCTCATCGCCGTCGTCGTCGGCACGCCCCTGGGCCTGCTGCTCGCCGAGGTGAAGCCGCTGCGCCGGGCGGTCGGCCCCATCATCTCGGGCCTGCAGGTGCTGCCGTCGGTGGCGTGGGTGCCCGCCGCGATCCTCTGGTTCGGGCTGACGGATGCCACCGTCTACTTCGTCGTGCTCATGGGCGCCACGCCGTCGATCGTGAACGGCCTCATCGCGGGCGTCGAACAGGTGCCACCGCAGCTGCGCCGAGTGGGAACCGTACTCGGCGCCGGACGCACGCGGCTCGCCACCCTCGTCGTGCTTCCCGCGGCGCTGCCCGGCTACGTCGCGGGCCTCAAGCAGGGCTGGGCGTTCTCATGGCGCTCGCTCATGGCCGCCGAGATCATCGCCGTGGGCGGCACGATCGGCTTCGGCCTCGGCTCGATGCTGCAGCAGAGCCGGGAGCTCGCCGACATCGGCGGCGTGCTCGCCACGGTGCTCGTGATCCTCTTCATCGGCGTCCTCATCGAGCTCGTGTTCTTCGCCCCGCTCGAACGACGGATGCTGCGCCGTCGCGGCCTGCTCCAGGGAGGCACCCGATGACCGCACACGACCTGGACGCCACCGCAGCGGCCAACGGGCGCGTCGTGCTCGTCGGCGCAGGCCCCGGCGACGCCGGCCTCCTCACCATCCGCGGCCTCCGTGCGCTCGAGGCGGCCGACGTCATCGTCGCCGACCGGCTGGGCGCCCGCGGCGTGCTCGACGGGCTCGCCGTCGAGGGGGTCGAACTCAGCGCCGAGGTCGTCGACGTGGGCAAGCTCCCCGGTCACCACGCCGTGCCGCAGGACGCGATCAACGAGCTGCTCGTGACCCTCGCCCGCGACGGCAAGCGCGTCGTGCGCCTGAAGGGCGGCGACCCGTTCATCTTCGGCCGCGGAGGCGAGGAGCTCGCCTTCTGCCGCGACCGCGGCATCGACGTCGAGGTCGTGCCCGGCATCACGAGCGCCATCTCGGTGCCCGCGATCGCCGGCATCCCGCTCACGCACCGCGGCCTGGCGACGACCTTCACGGTCGTCACGGGACACGACCAGATCCAGTCGCTCGGCGGCGGCCGCGACCACACGGTCGTGCTGCTCATGGGCATCGGCACGCTCGCGAACTCCGCGATCACCCTCGCCCGCGGCGAACGCGGGGGCGACTGCCCCGTCGCGATCATCGAAGACGGCTACGGGCCGGCCCAGCGGGTCACCGTCGGCACGCTCGACACGATCGCGCTGCAGGCGGCACGCCGCGGCATCCGCTCGCCCGCGGTCGTCGTCGTCGGCGACGTCGTGACCCTGAGCCCGTACGCCCCATTCTCGCTGATCGAGCCTGTCGAAATCAGCCTGCCCAAGCTGGTTTCGACAAGCTCAACCAGCAAACTCCAACGAAAGACCACGCAGCCATGACCCTCTCCCTCCGCGTCGCGATCGTCGGAGCCGGCCCCGCCGGCATCTACGCCGGAAACATCCTGAACCGCCAGGTCACCGAGGCCGGCGGAGCGGTCGCGATCGACCTGTACGAGTCGCTTCCTGCGCCGTACGGCCTCATCCGGTACGGCGTGGCTCCCGATCACCCCCGCATCAAGGGCATCGTGAACTCGCTGCACGAGATGCTCGACGCGGGCACGATCCGGCTGATCGGCAACGTCGAGGTCGGCCGCGACATCACGGTCGCCGAGCTGCAGGAGCGCTACGACGCGGTCATCTTCGCGACCGGCGCGCTCCGCGACGCGCCGCTCGACATCCCCGGCATCGAGCTGCCCGGCTCGTTCGGCGCGGCCGACGTCGTCGCCTGGTACGACGGCCACCCCGACGTGCCGCGCGAGTGGCCGCTCGAGGCCGAGTCGATCGCCGTCATCGGCAACGGCAACGTCGCGCTCGACGTCGCCCGCGTGCTCGCGAAGCACCCCAAGGACCTGCTGACGACGGATGTGCCGGCGAACGTCGTCGCGGGCCTCGAGGCCTCGCCCGTCACGGACGTGCACGTCTTCGGCCGGCGCGGCCCCGGGCACGTGAAGTTCACGCCGATCGAGCTGCGCGAGCTCGGCGAGGTGCCCGATGTCGACGTGATCGTCTACGACGACGACTTCGAACGCGCCGCGAACGACCCGCACGCCGAAGCGCTGTTCGCCGCGAACAACCAGGTCAAGGTCATGACCCGAACGCTCAACGGATGGCGAAAGCCCTCCGGCCACGAGTACACCGCGTCGCGTCGGCTGCACCTGCACTTCCTGCACGCACCCGTCGAGGTGCTCGGCGACGGGCGCGTCGAGGGCGTGCGCTTCGAGCGCACTCGCCCCGTCGGCGACGGTTCGGTCGAGGGCACCGGCGAGTTCGTCGACGTGCCGGTGCAGGCCGTCTACCGCGCCGTCGGCTATGCCAGCTCCCCGGTCGTGGGCGTGCCGTTCGACGAGCAGCGTGCCGTGATTCCGAACGCGGGCGGGCGTGTGACGGATGCCGCAGGGGAGCACCTGCCCGGCGTCTACGCGACCGGCTGGATCAAGCGCGGCCCCGTCGGCCTCATCGGCCACACCAAGGGCGACGCGCTCGAGACGATCACGAACCTGGTCGAGGATGCCACGGCGGGCTCGCTCCCCGCGGCCCTCGTCGATGCGGCCGAGGGTGACGAGATCTTCGAACTGCTCGACGCCCGCGGCGTTGCGTACACGACGTGGAACGGCTGGCTGGCGCTCGATGCGCACGAGCGGTCGCTCGGCGAGGCGTGGGAGTCGACGGACGCGGCGCACGTCGGCATCGTGCGCGAGCGCGTGAAGGTCGTGCCCCGGGGCGACCAGGTGGAGATCTCGCGCGACGGCGCACTGGCGCTCTCGTGACCTACGTCATCGCGCTGCCGTGCGTCGACGTCAAGGACCGCGCGTGCATCGACGAGTGTCCCGTCGACTGCATCTACGAGGGTGAGCGCTCGCTGTACATCCACCCCGACGAGTGCGTCGACTGCGGCGCCTGCGAACCGGTCTGCCCCGTCGAGGCGATCTACTACGAAGACGACCTGCCCGACGTCTGGGCCGACTACTACAAAGCGAACGTCGAGTTCTTCGACGAGATCGGCTCGCCGGGCGGTGCTGCGAAGACGGGCGTCCTCGACTTCGACCACCCGTTCATCGCCGCGTTGCCGCCGCAGGCGGCGCACGCCTGAGCCGCCGCGACGACGGTCGGCCGCGCGGGGGAGTCGGGCCGTTGCGCCGTTGGGCGGTTCATTTCCGCGTGTGACGGGCGCCCGCGACATCCGCTCGCCTGCGGCGTATCGTGGCCGCAACGAACCCCGAGGAGCCCTCATGTCGCACCGCGAACCGCACACCCGCACCGAGCCGCACGCCGGCACGGTCATGGGCATGCGCGGGTGCGAGGCGGCGGCGACGTGCGGGAGCGACCGGCCCGGTCACCGGCTGCACGCGATGCAGGAGCGGCTCGCCGGCGCGACGGCGAGCAAGTGGGTCGACGCGATCGTCGTCGAGATCGACGACCACGGCTTCGCGACCGTCGCCGAGTTCGCGGGAGGGGGCCTGCGCCGCGTGTGGCACCACGACGCCTTCGACGGCGTGCTGGTCGTCGGCGCGCCGGTCGCCGTGCACGACGTCTACGGCGTGCTCGCGCACGGCGGTCGCCGCTTCAGTGTCGCGACGGCCTGAGCGCTTCGTTCGGGATCAGGCCGTCGGCATCGCCCCGCTCATCGAGCCCATCATCTTCTCCATCGCCATGACGGCCTGATCGCACGCCATCGCGCAGAGCCGGCACTGCTCGCTCATCTCGGCGTGCGACATGCACTCGGCCGAGCAGGCGCGCGCCATCATGACGGTCGACTGCATCATCGACATCATCACCTGCATGTCCCAGCCGTGCATGCGCAGCATCATGCGCATCATGGTGCCGCACATGTCGGCGCAGTTCGCGCAGAGGCTCGAACATCGGCCCATGCCTGCTGCGGCGTCGGAATCGGCGCACATCACGCACGCCTGCATGCACGCGGAGAGCGCCTCGATGCACTCCTGCATCATCGCCGGATCCATGCCCTGCATCGGCATCTCCGACGACGACATCGCGCCCTTCATCATGTCCATCGTCATGTTCATCGGCTCGCCCGCCGTCCCGGGCGCTGAGCGTCGACGATGCCGGCGGATGACTCTGCGGCCCTGTTCGCAGCCATGCTACGCCCGCGCTTCGCGGCCGAGAAGGGGTGCGCGTTTCGATCGTGTGAATGATCGGAACAGACGACGAAGGGCGGATGCCGCGCGGCATCCGCCCTTCGGATCACGAGGTGATCAGGCGTCCATGTCGACGTCCTTCGTCTCCTTCGAGACGAGCAGGGCGATGAGCGTGAGCACCGCCATGACGGAGAGGTAGATGCCGACCCAGAACGGGCTGCCGCCACCGGCCCCCCAGAGCGCCACCGCGATGAACGGGGCGACGGCCGCACCGAGGATCGACGACACGTTGTACGAGATGCCGGAACCCGTGTATCGCACGTTCGTCGGGAACAGCTCGGGCAGGAGCGCTCCCATCGGGCCGAAGGTCATGCCCATGAGCGAGAAGCCCACGACGAGCCAGAGCATGACGCCCCAGAACCCGGCGCCGAGGAGGGGGACCCAGAGCAGGCCGAACACGATGATCGCGAGCGTGACCCAGATGAGCGTCTTGCGGCGGCCCCACTTGTCGGCCCACGGGCCGGAGAGCAGCGTGAAGATGCCGAAGAACACGACGCCGCCGATGAGCATCAGCACGAAGGTGTTGTACGAGTAGCCGAGACCGGGCAGGGCGCCGTCGACGGGCTCGACCGCCGCGCGGCCGTAGCTGAGCGAGAACGTCGTCATCAGGTAGAAGAGCACGTAGGTCGCGAGCATGAAGAACGTGCCGAGGATGAGCTGCTTCCAGTGGTGCTTGAAGACCTCGCCGAGCGGGAGCTTCTTGAGCTTGCCCTCCTTCGACGCCTTCGAGAAGGCGGTCGACTCGACGAGGCGCAGTCGCACCCACAGGCCGACGATCACCATGACGACCGAGAAGAGGAACGGGATGCGCCAGCCCCAGTCGAGGAAGGCCTGCGACGGCATGGTGGGGTCGTCGGACGGCAGCGCCGCCGCGATCACGAGGAAGAGGCCGTTGGCGATGATGAAGCCGATGGGCGCGCCGAGCTGCGGGAACGTGCCGTACCAGGCGCGCTTGCCCTTCGGCGCGTTCTCGGTCGCCACGAGCGCGGCACCCGACCACTCGCCGCCGAGCGCGAAGCCCTGCGCGATGCGGAGCACGACGAGCAGGAGCGGCGCGAGCCAGCCCACCATCGCGTAGGTCGGCAGCAGGCCGATGAGGAACGTCGCGATGCCCATCGTGAGCAGCGCGCCGACGAGGGTGGCCTTGCGGCCGTGCTTGTCGCCGAGGTGGCCGAAGATGACGGCGCCGAGCGGGCGGGCGACCATCGCGGCGCCGAAGACGGCGAACGAGGCGAGCAGTGCCGTGGTCGGGTCGCCGGTCGGGAAGAAGAGGTGCGGGAAGACGAGGACGGCGGCGGTCGCGTAGACGTAGAAGTCGTAGAACTCGATCGTGGTGCCGATGAGGCTCGCGAGGACGACGCGGCTGCGCGGATTCGCGGGGGTTGCGGGGGCGGCCGTGGCCGCGGTCGATGTGGACATCGTCAGCGAAGACTCCAATGGGTGAGCGTTGCGCCGGCTTCCGGGCACGTCGGTCGGGCGTCGAGCGGAGTCGGGGGAGGTGGAATCGTCGCTTGTGGCAACCGCACTAGCCTACGCCTCGATCGTTGACGATCCCCCAGATCTGGGGCCGTGCATGCGACGAGCGGTGGAATCGGCGCGATGAACGGCGCCCCGCCACGCCGGGGGAGATGGATCGAACGACGGATGCCGCGGCATCCGCTCGTCGTTAGGCTGACCCCATGGATACCTTCATCAGCATTCTGCACGTCGCCGGCGCCGTCTTCATCGTCGGTCCGATGGCCATCCTCCCGATGACCGCGATGCGGGCGGTGCGCGCCGGCAACGGGTCGCAGGTCGCAGTGCTCGCGAAGTCCACGACCATCTTCGCCTGGCTCTCGCTGCTCGTCTTCGTGTTCGGCTTCGGCGCGATGAGCATGGCGCCCGAGGAATACGAGCTCTCGATGACGACCCCGTGGATCCTCTGGTCGATCATCCTCTACATCATCGCCTTCGCCCTGACGCTCTTCGTCGTCGTGCCGTCGATGAAGAAGGCCGCAGCAGCGCTCGGCGAGACGGCAGGCGACGCCGCGGCGGCCCCGAAGGCGAGCTACCCGGCGATCGCAGCGGGCAGCGGCATCTCGTCGCTGCTCCTCCTGGCCGTCGTCGTGCTCATGGTCTGGAAGCCGTAGCCTCCTCGGTTCAGCTCAGCGCCCGCAGGGCGCGAACCGTCGCGACCGCGGCCTCGGCCGCCTCGCGACCCTTGTCCTCCTTCGAGCCGGGCAGGCCGGCGCGGTCGAGCCCCTGCTGCTCGTCGTCGAGGGTGAGCAGGCCGAATCCGACGGGCTTGCCGGTGTCGAGTGCGACGCGGGTGAGCCCGTCGGTCGCTGCCGCCGAGACGTACTCGAAATGGGGCGTGCCGCCGCGGATGATCACGCCGAGCGCGACGACCGCATCGGCTCCGGCGTCGAGGGCCGCCTTGGCGACCACCGGCAGCTCGAAGCTGCCGGGCACTCGAACGAGCGAGAATTCGGCGCCGGATGCCTCGAGCGTGCTCGTCGCCCCGGCGATCAGGCCGTTCGTGATCTCGTCATGCCAGCTGCCCGCGACGATCGTGATCGTCAGGCCGCGGCCGTCGACGTCGAGTGCGGGGGATCCTGCTCCGCTCATGATGGGTGTCCTTCCAGGAGGGTTTCGGCTGTGCCGTCGGTCAGTTGCCGGTCGTCGATCGCGTGCCCCATGCGGTGCCGCTTGGTGTCGAGGTATCCCGTGTTGCCGGTGCCGACGCCCACGACGAGCGGCAACCGCTCGCCCACGGAGATGCCGTGCGCCTCGAGCTGTCGCACCTTCTCGGGGTTGTTCGTGAGCAGGCGCACCCGGTCGATGCCGAGGTCGGTGAGGATCGCGGTCGCCGCGCTGTAGTCGCGGGCATCGATCGGCAGCCCGAGGGCGAGGTTCGCGTCGAGGGTGTCGAGGCCGTCCTCCTGCAGCCGGTACGCCCGGAGCTTGTTGATGAGGCCGATGCCGCGCCCTTCGTGACCACGAAGGTAGATGACGACGCCGCCGTCCTGCTGGATCCTCTCGAGGGCCGCGTCGAGCTGGGGGCCGCACTCGCACTTGAGCGAACCGAAGGCCTCGCCCGTGAGGCATTCGGAGTGCACCCGCACGATCGCGCCGTCGGCCGCCGAGGCGGGGTCTCCCGCGATGATCGCGACGTGATCGGCACCGGTCGCCCGGTCCCGGTAGGCGCGCACGCGGAACTCGCCGTGCTCGGTCGGCAGCGCCGTCTCGACCTCGAAGTCGACGGAGGAGGTCTCGGGCACGGCTTCGGCCGGGGGAGTCGCCGCGAGGTCGTGGCCGGCGTGGTGCTGCTCGAGCCAGTCGATCAGTGCGGCCACGGTCGTGACGGGCAGGCCCTCGCGTTCGCCGAGCTCGATGAGCCCGGGCAGACGCATCATCTCGCCGTCGTCGGCGACGATCTCGCCGATGACCCCCACGGGGGCGAGCCCGGCGAGGCGCATGAGGTCGACGGCCGCCTCGGTGTGCCCTGCACGTTCGCGCACGCCGCCGTCGACCGCGCGCAGCGGGATGACGTGACCGGGGCGGATGAGCCGGTCGGGCGTCGAGGTGCGATCGGCGAGCACGCGCAGCGTGTGGGCGCGATCGGAGGCCGAGATGCCCGTCGAGGTGCGATCGGCGGCGTCGACGGAGATCGTGTAGGCCGTGCCCCGCACGTCCTCGCTGCGCTCGGTCATGAGCGGCAGCGCGAGCCGGTCGGCCAGTTCATTGGGCATCGGTGCGCAGAGGTAGCCGCTCGTGTGGCGCACCATCCACGCGATCCACTCCTGCGTCGCGAACTCGGCGGCCATGATGGCGTCGCCCTCGTTCTCGCGAGCCTCGTCGTCGGCGACGATCACGGGCTTTCCGGCGCGGAGGGCTTCGAGCACCTCGGGCATCGTGGCGAGGCTCATGCGGCTCCTCCGGTCGTCGGCTGCGGTTCGGTGAACTGGGGCGCCGTCGGCTGTGGCGCGGACGGCTGCTGCGAGAGCGGCGCCGCCTGGAACCCGATGACCGAGTTCGGTCGCGCTTCGGGCTCCGCTTCCCAGCCCGGGGCGAATCGGAGCATCCGTGCGACCTGTCGCGCGACGATGTCGGTCTCGATGTTCACGCGGTCGCCGGCGATGCGCTCGCCGAGCGTCGTCGCCGTGAGCGTCTCGGGGATGAGCGAGACCTCGAACCACGAGCCGCCGGGTTCGTCGCCGACGGCGCTGACCGTGAGGGAGACGCCGTCGACGGCGATCGAGCCCTTGTCGACGACGAGCGGCGCGTGCGCCGGGTCGAGCGAGAAGCGCACGACCCGCCACGCCTCGCCCGGGCGGATCTCGAGCACCTGCGCGGTGCCGTCGATGTGTCCCTGCACGATGTGGCCGCCGAGGCGGTCGCCCACTCGGGCGGCGCGTTCGAGGTTCACGGCGAGTCCCTCGCGTGCGGCGTCGAGCGTCGACATCGCGAGCGTCTGGGCCATGACGTCGGCCGTGAAGCGTTCGGTGTCGAACTCGACGACGGTCAGGCACACGCCCGACACGGCGATCGAGTCGCCGTGCGCGACGCCCTCGACCGCGAGCGGGCCGCGCACCGTGACGCGCGCCGCGTCGGCGGTGTGCTCGACGCGCTCGATCGTGCCGAGTTCCTCGATGATTCCGGTGAACATGTCAGTTCCCTTCCGTGGGCCGGGGTCTGGCGACGAGCAGCACGTCGTCGCCGAGCCGTTCGATGACGGCGAAGTCGAAGCGGAGCGCATCGTCGATCGTCGGCACGCCGAGGTCGCCGAGGGCGAGGCGCGGGCCGCCGAGGAGCGCGGGCGCGAGGTAGACGAGCAGTTCGTCGACGAATCCGGCCGCGACGAACGCACTCGCGAGCGTCGGGCCGCCTTCGATGAAGAGCGAGCGGATGCCGCGACGCGCGAGTTCGGCGAGATCTGCGCGCAGATCGGTGCCCTCGAAGAACAGGGGCGCGTGCGGGTGGCGGGTGATCGCGGCATCCGCCGGCGTCTCGCGGCGCCCGAACACGACGGGCACCGGCTGGGCGTCGAAGAACTCGCCGCCCGGCGCGCGTGCGGTGAGCGAGGGGTCGTCGGCCAGGACGGTGCCGGTGCCGACGGCGATCGCATCGGCGGCCGAGCGGCGGCGGTGCACGTCGGCGCGGGCCTCGGCGCCGGTGATCCACTGGCTCGTGCCGTCGGCGGCTGCGGCCCGCCCATCGAGGCTCGACGCCCACTTCACGGTGACGTGCGGGCGGTGGTTGCGCGCGGCGAAGAGCCAGTCGTCGAGCATCGCCTCGACCTCGTCGGCGAACACGCCGGCGGTGACCTCGACGCCGGCCGCGCGCAGTCGCTCGGCGCCGCCCGACGAGTGTTCGCCCGGGTCGGCGACGGCGAACACAACTCGGCCGATGCCGGCTTCGATGAGCGCGACGGCGCAGGGGCCGGTGTGACCGATGTGATTGCAGGGCTCGAGCGTGACGACGGCGGTCGCGCCGCGAGCGGCGCCCGGCTCGAGTTTCGCGAGCGCGTCGACCTCGGCGTGGGCGGTGCCGGCGCCGCGATGCCAGCCTTCGGCGAGGGTCTCGCCGTCGGGGGAGAGGATGACGCAGCCGACGCGCGGGTTCACGCCGCGGGCCGGACCGCGAACGGCGAGTTCGAGCGCGCGGCGCATCGTCGCGGCATCCGCTGCCTGCTGCTCGTCCGCACTCATCCGTGATCCTGTCTCAGGGCTCCGGGGTGCTGGATGTGGTCGACGGTCGCCGACGGTCTCCGTCGGCAGCGCACAGACGCCGCCGACCCGTGCGCCTCCCATCCGGACTTTCACCGTCGGTACCGGAGTTCCACCGGTTCGACCACGGGTGCGGAGCCTGTCGGCCTCGCGCTCGCAGTTCGCGGACTGTCACCGCCGGTTCGGACTTACACCGACCCCGGAGCACGTATCTGTCATCGATTCTAGGTCAACGCGTGCGGGGCGCAGCTATTCCCGGTCTTTCGGCGACACCCGCTCGCCGGGCGACTCCCGCTCGCCGGGCGACTCCTGCTCGCCGGGCGACTCGACGAGCGCTCGCGCCGTGCCCTCGTCGACGATGAGATCGGTGATGAGCCCGGCAGCGAGGGCGCCGCGCAGGCTCGCGAGCTTCGCCCGGCCCGAGACGACGCAGATGCGGCGGGGTGCGCGCCGGAGCACCGCGAAGTCGGGTCCCGTGGCGCGCTCGTTCAGCGAGATGCCGTCGGTCGAACCGTCGGCGCGGTAGAACACTGTGGCGACGTCGCCCACGGCGCCCTCACGGGAGAGACCCTCGTAGTCGGCCCGCTCGAGGTAGCCGCCCTGGTAGACGTGGCTGGGCACCTCGGCGAAGGGGGAGCCGACGCCGAAGAGCGCGACGTCCATGCGCTCCTGCAGGTCGAGGAGGCGGCGGGTGCTGCGTTCGCGCCAGAAGGCGCGTCGGGTCTCGGGGTCGTCGAAGAAGGCGGGCACGGGGAACTGCTGCACCCGGGCGCCGAACGCGTCCCCGAAGCGGCGCAGCAGTTCGCTCGCGTAGACGATGCCGGTCGTGCGCCCGTTGCCGGCGCCGTTCAGCTGCACGACCTCGGAGTTGTGCGTGGCCTTCGGTACGAGGTGCCGGCTCATCGCGCTCATCGTCGAGCCCCACGCGATGCCGATCGTCTGGTTCGAGTCGACGTATCGACCGAGAATTCGTGCAGCCGAGAGCGCCACGCGGTCGAGTCGGTCGACGTCGCTCGCGTGGTCGGGCACCGGAATCACGTGCGCGCCGACCGCGAAGCGCTCGAGGATCTCCTGCTCGATGCGGCTCGGCAGGTCGAGCGGGGAATGGATGGAGATCTCGACGAGACCGCTGGCCCTGGCGTGGCTCAAGAGGCGCGAGACCGAGGATCGCGAGGTGTGCAGCTCGTGCGCGATGGCATCCATCGTGAGGTCCTGCATGTAGTAGAGGTGGGCCGCGCGCAGTGCGTCGCGGGTCTTCCCTGGCACCGATTCGGTGCCGTCCTCGACGGGAATCGCCGTCTGCTCGTTCATCCTGGCCATCCTTGCACGTTTGTTCACCCGGCTTGCAAGTTCGTTCCGCCGTGTTCACGATGTATTCATCCACACCAGGCATGCTCGACGCAAGCCGCCGTTCCACACCCCGAGAGGACAGCGATGTCTCCGCAGCAGACGATCCCCACCACGCCCCGCCCCGGTTCCGGCGGCGAGCGAGCGGATGTCGCGGCCATCCGCACCCGGCCGCAGGCCTCCGTGCTCGTCATCGGCGCCGGCATCAACGGCATCGCGACGTTCCGCGACCTCGCCCTGCAGGGCGTCGACGTCGTGCTCGTCGAGCGGGGCGACTTCGTCTCCGGTGCATCCGCCGCCTCATCGCACATGATCCACGGCGGCATCCGCTACCTCGAGAACGGCGAGTTCCGGCTCGTGAAGGAGTCGGTGACCGAGCGCAACGCGCTCATCCGCATCGCCCCCCACTACGTGAAGCCGCTCGAGACGACGGTGCCGATCTTCTCGACGTTCTCGGGCATCCTGTCGGCGCCCATGCGCTTCCTCACGCACAAGTCGGGCAAGCCGACCGAACGCGGGGCCGCGCTCATCAAGACCGGGCTGACGATCTACGACGCGTTCTCGCGAGACGGCGGCTCGGTGCCGCGGCACCGCTTCCACGGCCGCAAGCGCTCGCTCGCCGAGCTGCCGGCGCTGAACCCCGGCATCAAGTACACGGCGACCTACTACGACGCGAGCATGCACGACCCCGAGCGGCTCGCGCTCGACGTGCTCTTCGACGGGCTCGACGCCGGCGAGCACGCCCGGGCCGCGAACTACCTCGAGGCCGTCGGCATGGGCGCCGAAGGCGTTCGCCTGCGCGACACCCTCACGGGCGAGGAGTTCGACCTCGCCGCCGACGTCGTCGTGAACACCTCGGGGCCGTGGACCGACCTCACGAACGAGGGGCTCGGCCGCCCCACCGCCTTCATGGGCGGCACCAAGGGCTCGCACATCGTGCTCGACAACGACGAGCTCCTCGCCGCGACCGGCGGCCGCGAGATCTTCTTCGAGCACGAGGACGGCCGCATCGTGCTGATCTACCCGCTGAAGGGCAAGGTCATGGTCGGCACGACCGACCTCGAGCACGACATGCGCGAGCCCGCCGTGTGCACCGAGGCCGAGGTCGACTACTTCTTCGAACTCATCGCGCACGTTTTCCCAGCGGTCCCGGTCGACCGCTCGCAGATCGTCTACCGCTTCTCGGGCGTGCGCCCGCTGCCCCGTCACGACGACGAGGCACCGGGATTCGTCTCCCGCGACTACCGCATCGAGCGAGCGGATGTCCCCGAGCGCCCGGGCACCACGCTGCTGAGCCTCGTCGGCGGCAAGTGGACCACCTTCCGCGCCCTCGCCGAGCACCTCTCGGACGAGGTGCTCGGCCTCCTCGGCCGCGACCGCACCCGCTCCACGGCGGGCCTCGCCATCGGCGGCGGCGCCGGCTACCCGGCGACCGACGACGCGCGTCGTGTCTGGACCGTCACCCACGGCGACGAGATCGGCCGACTCCGCGCCGAGGAGCTGCTCGAGCGCTACGGCACCCGCGCCGAGGACTTCATCGCCTCGACCGAGGGCGAGCGCGACGAGCCGCTCGCTCACCACACGGGCTACAGCCGGCGCGAGATCGCCTGGCTCGCCCGCACCGAACGGGTCGTGCACCTCTCCGACATCGTGCTGCGCCGCACCAGCATCGCCTTCACCGGTGCGCTCACCGCACCGCTCCTCGACGAACTCGCCGAGGTCGTCGGCGCCGAGCTGGGCTGGGACTTCGAGCGTCGCGCGGTCGAGATGGCGACCACGAGGGAGCTGCTCGCCGAGCGCCACGGCGTCGAGCTCGAGGCATCCGCCACCCTCGTCTGACCTGTTGCGGGTAGAGCCTGTCGAAACCCAGTTCGTCGCTGTCTGTTCGGAGGTTTCGACAGGCTCAACCCGCACAGGACGCCGCGCGCAATCTGCACGGATGTGCACTGGAATCCGCACGATTCGGGCTGCAACGCCCGATAGCTTCGACGGAGCCTCCCGGTCGACGGTCGTCCAGGCGGCCGGCACCACACCTCAAGAAAGAAGGTCAACGTGGACAATCTCGGAATCGTGTTCCTGTCCGAACTCGTCGGCACGGCGATGCTCGTGCTCCTCGGCTGCGGCGTCGTCGCGAACGTCATCCTGGCCAAGACCAAGGGCTTCGGCGGCGGCACCCTCATGATCAACTTCGGCTGGGGCCTCGCGGTCTTCGCCGGCGTCATCGTCTCCTACGCCTCGGGCGCGCAGCTGAACCCCGCGGTCACCGTGGGCCTCGTCGCCAACGGCGCCACCGAGTTCGGCAACGCGGCGTTCGGCACCCTCGTGCCGGTCGGCATCGTCTCGGTGCTCACGTACATCGCCGCACAGCTGATCGGCGCCTTCCTCGGCGCGATCGTCTGCTGGCTCGCGTACAAGCAGCACTTCGACGCGGAGCCCGACGCCGGCGCCAAGCTCGGCGTCTTCTCGACCGGACCCGCGATCCGCTCCTACGGCTGGAACCTCGTCACCGAGTTCATCGGCACCTTCGTGCTCGTGTTCGTCGTCATCGGCTTCGGCGGCGGTCGCCAGGGCGACGGCGGCATGGCGGCACTCGGCGCACTGCCCGTGGCGCTCCTCGTGATCGGCATCGGCGCCTCGCTCGGCGGCCCGACCGGCTACGCGATCAACCCCGCCCGTGACCTCGGTCCGCGCATCGCGCACGCCCTGCTGCCCATCAAGGGCAAGGGCGGCAGCGACTGGTCGTACTCGTGGGTGCCCGTCGTGGGCCCGCTCCTCGGCGGCGTCGCAGCAGGCCTGGCGGCGATCCCGCTGCTCCCGCTGCTCGGCTGACCCTCACCTCCACCTCATCCATTCGTTTCACTGACAGCAACGGAGTTCTCAGATGGCCGACTACATCCTCGCGATCGACCAGGGCACGACCTCGTCGCGCGCGATCATCTTCGACAAGGCCGGATCGATCGTCTCGACCGGGCAGCTCGAGCACGAGCAGATCTTCCCCAAGGCGGGCTGGGTCGAGCACGACCCCACCGAGATCTGGCACAACACGGGCGAGGTGATCGGCCAGGCCCTCGGCAAGGCGAAGCTCACCCGGCACGACATCGCCGCGGTGGGCATCACGAACCAGCGCGAGACCGCCGTCGTCTGGGACAAGAACACGGGCGTGCCCGTCTACAACGCGATCGTCTGGCAGGACACGCGCACGCAGTCGATCGTCGACCGGCTCGCGGCCGACGGCGGCGTGGAGCGGTTCAAGCAGCAGGTCGGCCTGCCGCTGGCGACCTACTTCTCGGGCACGAAGATCGTCTGGATCCTCGAGAACGTGCCCGGTGCGCGTGAGAAGGCCGAGGCCGGCGACCTGCTGTTCGGCACGACCGACACCTGGGTGCTGTGGAACCTCACGGGCGGTGTCGACGGCGGCGTGCACGCGACCGACGTCACCAATGCCAGCCGCACGATGTTCATGGACCTCGAGACCCTCGCCTGGGACGACGAGATCCTCGCCGCCTTCGGGGTTCCGAAGTCGATGCTCCCCGAGATCAAGTCGTCCTCCGAGGTCTACGGCATCGCGAACGAGCACTCGCTGCTGCGCGAGACCCCCATCTCGGGCATCCTCGGCGACCAGCAGGCCGCCACGTTCGGCCAGGCCGCGTTCGAGACCGGCGAGGCGAAGAACACCTACGGCACGGGCAACTTCCTGATCTTCAACACGGGCGAGGAGATCGTCCACTCGAAGAACGGCCTGCTCACGACCGTCGGCTACAAGCTCGGCGACCAGCCGGTGCACTACGCCCTCGAGGGCTCGATCGCCGTCACGGGATCGCTCATCCAGTGGCTCCGCGACAACGTCGGCCTCATCTCCTCGGCGGCCGAGGTGGAAGAGCTCGCGAAGTCGGTGGAGGACAACGGCGGCGCGTACTTCGTGCCCGCGTTCTCAGGCCTGTTCGCACCGTACTGGCGCCCCGACGCCCGCGGCGCGCTCGTCGGCCTCACCCGCTACGTGAACAAGGGCCACATCGCCCGCGCCGCGCTCGAGGCCATCGCGTTCCAGACGCGCGACGTCATCGAGGCCGTGAACGCCGACGCCGGGGTGGACCTCACCGAGCTCCGCGTCGACGGCGGCGCCACCGCCAACGACACGCTGCTGCAGTTCCAGGCCGACATCCTCGGCGTGCCCGTCGTACGCCCGGTGGTCGCCGAGACCACGGCCCTCGGCGCGGCGTACGCAGCCGGCCTCGCGGTCGGGTTCTGGTCGAGCCTCGACGAGCTGCGGGCCAACTGGCAGGAGGACAAGCGCTGGACCCCGTCGATGGACGAGGCCGAGCGCGCGCGCCTCGACCGCAACTGGAAGAAGGCCGTCTCGAAGACCCTCGACTGGGTCGACGAAGACGTCGTCTGATCGTCGATCGCGTGCGGTCCGCGTGCCATGGAGCACGCGGACACGCGGCGCCGCGATGACGACGTGATCGACCGTGCCGAAGGTACGGTTGAAGGGCAGGGCCGGGCGCATGGGGGTGCGCCCGGCTCTTTCTCGTTCCCGCGGAACGCTCAGCCGGCGAGGCGCGACGTGAGCAGGGCGGGGAGTTCGGTGAGCGAGGAGATCTCGAGCACGCCGGATGCCGCGGAGCCCGGCGCCCCGTCGTCGCCTGTGCGATTCAGCCAGACGCCGATGAGCCCGGCCTCGACGGCACCGACCGCGTCGGTCTCGAAGCGGTCGCCGATGTACGCGGCCCGGACGGGCGAATCGACGCTGAAGCGCTCGAGTGCGAGACGGAAGATCTCGGCGTCGGGTTTCGTGACGCCGACGTCGCCCGAGGCGATGACGTGCTCGAACCGGTCGCGGATGCCGAGCCGCTCGAGCTTGGCGAGCTGGAAGTCGAGCTCACCGTTGGTGATGATGCCGAACCGGGCGTCGGGCATCGCCTGCGCGAGCGCATCGAGCGCGGGCAGGGCGTCGCCGTGCAGCGACCACGACTCGCGATACCGCTCGAAGTAGCGGTCGAACCATGCGCCGGCCGCGAGTTCGTCGAGCTCGTCGCCGTGTGCGATGGCGAAGTCGCGGGCGCGCGCCCTGCGCTGGCCCTCGAAGGTCAGTCGACCCGCGAGATAGGAGTGGTAGTGCTCCTCTTCGAGGTCGTGCCAGAGACCGGATGCGGCGGCGACGTCGCCCTCGTATGCCAGCTCGCGCATGTGCAGGGCGATGCCGGCACGCACCGCTGCGCGGTGCGCCATGAGGGTGTCGTCGAGGTCGAACAGGATGACCGGCGCCGCGGCACTCGATGGAGCCACGGTACTCACGCGGCACCCCCGAGGATCGGTTCCCAACTCGCGAACGCGTCGGGCTCGACCTCGGCACGGCGCTCGGCATGCCACGCGGGCAAGATGCGTCCGTCGCGCCCGGGCACCGTGGCGATGCGTGGCGTGATGCGCCGGAATCCTGCGGCTCGAGCAACGTGCGCCGACGCGCGATTGCCTTCGTTCGCGCGCCACAGCACGGATTCCGCGTCGGCGACGGCGCCACCGAGCGCCCAGTCGCAGACGGCACCCACGGCCTCGGCCATCAGCGCGTCGCCCCGGTGTTCGGCGCCGAGCCAGAACCCGATCTCGTTGCCCCGGCGCAGACCGACGACGCCGAGGAGCGGCGTGCCCTCGGCACGCCGGATCGCCCACGTCAGTTCGTCGCCCGAGCGCCACGCAGCGGGCACATACTCCGTGAGGAATGCTCGCGCGTGCTCGACCGTGTACGGCCATGGCGTCGTCAGGTACTTGAGGAACAACGGGTCGGCGCAGTAGTGCGCCACGAGCTCGGTGTCGGCCCCGACGGGCAGGTCGAGCACGAGACGCTCGGTGCGGAGCACGACGGGCCGCATGGTCAGCGAGCGCGCCGGAGGAAGCCGATGCGGTCGTAGACCGTCGCGAGGGTGGTCTCGGCGACCTCGCTCGCACGGTCGGCGTTGACGCCGAGCAGTCGGTCGAGTTCGGCGGGGTCGTCGAGCAGCTCGAGCGCCCGTGACCGGATCGGCTCGAACGCGCCCACGACGACCTCGGCGAGCGCCTTCTTGAAGTCGCCGTAGCCGCGGCCCGCGAACTCCTGCTCGATCTCGGAGATGGTGCGCCCCGACAGCACGGAGAAGATCGTGAGCAGGTTCGAGACGCCCGGCTTGTGCTCGCGGTCGAAGCGCACCTCGCCGTCGGTGTCGGTGACTGCTCGCATGATCTTCTTCGCGGTGACCGACGGCTCGTCGAGCAGCCACAGGATGCCGGCCGGCGTCTCGCCCGACTTCGACATCTTCGACGTCGGGTTCTGCAGGTCGTAGATGCGAGCGGTCTCGCGCTGGATCACGGGTTCGGGCAGCACGAAGGTGTCGGCGCCGAAGCGCGCATTGAACCGGGTAGCGAGGTCGCGGGTGAGCTCGACATGCTGCTTCTGGTCGTCGCCCACCGGCACGACCTCGGTCTGGTAGAGCAGGATGTCGGCCGCCATGAGCACGGGGTAGGCGAAGAGGCCGACGCTCGTGGCGTCGGCGCCCTGCTTCTGCGACTTGTCCTTGAACTGCGTCATGCGACCGGCCTCGCCGAAGCCGGTGATCGTGTTGAGCACCCAAGCGAGCTCGGCGTGCGCCGGCACGTGCGACTGCACGTAGAGCGTCGAGTTCGAGGGGTCGATGCCGGCCGCGATGTACTGCGCGGCGGTGCGGCGGGTCTTCTCGCGCAGCTCGGCCGGATCTTGCGACACGGTGATGGCGTGCATGTCGACGACCGAGAAGAAGGCGTCGTGCGTGGACTGCAGGTCCTTCCACTGCAGGAGGGCGCCGATGTAGTTGCCCGCGTGGAGCGAGTCGGCGGAGGGCTGCATGCCCGAGTAGAGGCGGGGCTTCTGCGTCATGTGGAGATCCTTCGAAGTGTGCGGCCGCGGTGCGGCAGGTCAGATGGCGTAGTCGACGACCACGGGAGCGTGGTCGGACCATCGCGTGTCCCAGGAGTCGGCACGGTCGATCACGTAGGCGACGGCGGCATCGGCAAGGGCGGGGGTCGCGAGCTGGTAGTCGATGCGCCAGCCGGTGTCGGTGTCGAACGCCTTGCCGCGCTGCGACCACCACGTGTAGGGACCGTCGACCTCGCCGGCGAAGCGGCGGCCGAGGTCGATCCAGCCGAGCCCGCCGCCTGCGTTGTAGTCGGCGTCGCCCTCTGCGCCGACGAAGCGGTCGAAGTAGGCGCGCTCTTCGGGCAGGAAGCCGGCGCGCTTCACATTGCCCTTCCAGTTCTTGATGTCGAGCGTGCGGTGGCCGACGTTCAGGTCGCCCACGATCACGGCGAGCTCGGAGTGCGCCGCGAGCCGCGGCATCCGCTCGACCATCGCATCGAGGAACTTGTACTTCTCGACCTGCTTCGGGGTGTCGACCACGCCGGAGTGCACGTACGCCGAGACCACGGTGACGATGCGATCGTCGACCTCGTAGTCGGCCTCGAGCCAGCGGCCCGCGCTGTCGAAGTCGGCCGCGCCGAGCTCGACCCGGTGGATGCTGGCCCGGTTGCGGCTGGCGATCGCGACGCCCGCACGCCCCTTGGCGGTGGCGGGGTCGTGCAGGATGTCCCACTCGTCGCCGAGGAGGCCCTGCAGGTCTTCGGTCGACGCGCGCACCTCCTGCATCGCGAGGATGTCGACGTCGCGTGCGGCGAGCCAGTCGCCCATGCCCTTGCGGAATGCCGCACGCACTCCGTTGACGTTGACGCTGGCCAGACGGAGGGGCTTCGCTGAGGGCATGGATCGATCCTACGGGAGGCCCCAGACATGGCCTTGCCGGGTGGATCGATCGGCGACATCGATGCCCCAGACATGGCCTTGCCGGGTGGATCGATCGGCGACATCGATGCCCCAGACATGGCATTGCCGGGTGGATCGATCGGCGACATCGACGCCCCAGACGTGGCCTTGCCGTGTGGATCGATCGGCGACATCGACGCCTCAGACGTGGCTTCGCCGGCCGATCGGCGACATCGATGCCTCAGACCGTGGCCTCGCCGCGTGGATCGATCGGCGACATCGATGCCTCAGACGTGGCTTCGCCGGCCGATCGGCTCCACGGTCGCCTCGAGGTCGTCGAGTTCCAGTTCGGCCTTGGCGAGGCGTCGTCTGGCGGAGATCCGTCCGAACCAGTTCGCGGTCTCGAGCTCGCGCCTCGCCTCGCGCACGCGCACCTGCGCGGCCGTCACGAGCGCGCGCTGCTCACGGTCGCGCGCTTCGGCGGCGAGCTGCTCGGGGGTCACCATGCGGAGCGTCTCATGGGCGTCGGATGCCTCGACGGCGATCCAGCTCGCGGCGACGAGGATGACGATGCTCGTGAGGCGGAACCACAGCAGCAGACCGATGAACACGGTGAAGGTCGCGAGCAGCGGGTTCGTGCTGGACCTCGAGAGCAGGGCGCCGCCGATCACCTGCAGCACCGAGATGGCGGCGGAGCCGAGCAGGGAGCCGACCCACATGCGGTGCCATGGCATCGCGGCACCCGACAGGAATCGGAACATCACCGCCAGGGCGAGGGTGTCGATCACGAAGACGACGAGAAGCGATCCGCCCTGCACGAGGAACCCGTACCAGCCCGAGTCGTCCGAGAGTCCGAGCAACTGCACCAGCCAGCCGAGGAATGAGGTGGTCGCGACGGAGAGCACGGTCGCGACCAGGAGGATCGCGCCGAAGCCGAACCCGGCGAGGAAGTCGCGCGCCTTGAGGAAGACGTAGGCGCGACGGTCCTTCGGCAGACCGAAGATGCTGCGCACCGCCATGCGCGAGTAGGTGATCCATCCGATCGCGGTCCAGATGAAGCCCGCCAGCGCCACGGCGCCGGTCCAGCCGAAGAGGCTCGTGCTGGAGGACGCGATCTGCGTCAGCTCCTCCGTCGGGATGACGCCCTCGTCGCCGATGAGGCCCGGCGCGTAGGTGTTGAGCAGGGCGATGAAGGCATTGAGGGTCGCGTCGTTGCTCGTGAGCCAGATGCCGAAGACGGCGAACGCGACGTAGACCGCGGCGAAGATCGCGAAGAGCGCCTGATAGCTCATGCCTGAGGAGAGGATGAAGCCGTTGCGGTCGAGGAAGTGGCGCCAGACACGCACCGGGAAGAGAGCGAGCGTCTTCTGCGTGAGGGTGCTGACCTTGCTGATCGGTTCCTCGAAACGGTCCCGGATCGGCTGGCTCATCGCGTCGAATCGCTGCCTCGCCGAGGGGGAGTGATCGTCGAGGCCGAGCGGGTCGCGGCCCTCGCGCTCGTCGAACGTCTCCTCACTGTGGTGTGGGGTACCCGACCCGCGCTCGCTCACGCTCCAACCCTAGCGACGGCGGCAGGCGGGTACGGCCGACGGGGCACCGGCGACGGTCGACGCCGGCCGGACGGGACGCACCAGTGTCGCCCTCGCCATGCTGCCCGCCGGTGCCCTGCTCCTGCTGGTCGGCGGCGCGGCGCTCGGATTCGGGGCTCGGCGTCGGCTCCGGGCCTGACGTCGCTGACCTCGCAGAGATCGAACACCGGAAGGATCTGCCCGAACACCACGCGGATGCCGCGGCTCACGAGAGCCGCGGCATCCGCATGCCTGCGCACCGATCTGCGCAGACCGGCCCGTGTGTGGAAATCCCCATTCACCCCCTGTTTTGGTGTCAGATCGAGGGTTCCTCGCGAACCGCCGCGATGCCAGACTGACGACGAGTCCGTTTACCCGCGGATTCTTGGAGTTCGTACCCGCGTTCTCCGTGGCCCGGTCGCCCGGGCCGGAACACAGCCGGAAGCGGTGGTGACATCGCGTCCGTAACCCGAAGGCTGATGATGAACGTCAAGCGACGTCTGCGCACCCGTTCCACCGCCCCGGCGACCGAGCCCCTCGGCGCGCGGTCCTTGCGACTGCAGGCCGGTCGGGCCAGGCGAAGACTGCTGTCCTTCGTGGTGGCGACCGCGCTCGTCGCGTCGGGTGGCGCCGTCGTGATGGCGGTCGCTCCGGCCGAGTCGGCGCAGGCCGCGACGCTCGGGCCGATCACGACCTCGTTCGAGATCGACGGCAACACTGCGCCGAACGGCGGCCTCGACTGGAACAACGTCGTCGGCAGCACGCCGAAGCCGCCGTACGCGGCAGGGGGCGGCGCGTCGACGGGCATCCTCGATGCGCAGCGCACGGCTGACAGCGGCGCGACGCTCGGTTCACCCGGTACCTGCGGGGCCAGCGAGATGCAGAGCGTGTTCCCGGGTGGGGCGAAGGTCGACCAGAACCCGTGGCCCGGGCTCATCACGAACTCGGCGAACGCGAAGGGCGACGCGTGCACGGGCGGCTCGGCCTACGAGGTCGTCACGGTGGGCGGCGTGCCCCACACCATCTTCTACGCCTACTGGACCCGGCTGTCGGGCAACGGCGACATGACGTCCTACGAGGTCTTCGAAGGACCTGCCGCGGGTCGGTCCGACGACTACCTCATCGAGTTCAACTACGACCCGTCGGGCAACCCGAACACCTCGCTGCGCATCCTGGGCTGGGACGGCAACAGCTGGGAGCCGACCGGAGCGCCGATCGTGTACCAGGCGGCGGTCGGCGGGAACACCGACACCAACACGTCCGGCACCGACGCGACGTTCGGCGAGATGGCCGTCGACCTGACGGCCTCGGGCCTGCTGCCGAGCGACGGTGCGTGTCGCACCTTCCTCGACGCCGGCTTCATCACGCGCACCGGTAACAGCGACACCGCGACGCTGCAGGACCGACTCGTCTCCTCAGACCCGATCACGCTCTCCAACTGCGGCAACCTCGTCGTGAAGAAGGCAGGCACGGCCGGCGCGCCCAACGCGTCGTTCAACTACTCCGTCACCCGCGCCGGCGGTGCAGCGGTGCACGACGGCACCCTCACCGGTCCCGGTGCCGGCCAGACACCTGCGGGCGACGCCGTTGCCGGCAACGCCGGGCTCGGCGCGCCGATCGGCGTCGGCGACACGCACAACTGGGGCAATGTCTTCGCCGGCACGAACTACTCGCTGACCGAGGCGACGCCGCCGGCCCCCTGGGCGTTCCAGTCGACCGTCTGCACGGTGACGAATCCCGCGACGAACCAGCTCGAGACCTACACGAACCCGGCCGCCTTCGCCATCTACATCGGCGCGACGACCACGTGCACGATCACGAACGTCACCTCCGGCGTCAAGATCACCAAGGTCGCACGGGGCGATGCGGCGACGTTCGACTACACCGTGACCGGCCAGCAGGGCAACGTGCAGGTCGCGGGCAACTCGAGCTCGCAGGCCTTCTACTACACGCCGGGCACGTCGGTGACGATCACCGAACTGCCCGAGCCCGGACTGCCCTCGTGGAAGCTGACCGGCATCGACTGCACCGGTGACGGCGAGGTCACGAGCCTGCCGAACGGCACGGCGACGGTCACGACGGTCGCCGGGCAGGTGCTCGAATGCACCTACACCAACCGTCAGGACGGCCAGATCAAGATCATCAAGAACGTCGCCGGCGACAACGGCACGTTCAACTTCACGACGACCGGCAGCGGCCTGTCGAACTTCGATCTCACGACGGTGGGCGGCACTGCCGAGAAGCTCTTCAGCAGCGTCGCCCCCGGCGCGTACTCGGTGACCGAGACGTCGCCGGCCCCGCTGTACGACCTCACGAACCTGTCGTGCGTCGAGGACGTCACTCAGGACTCGGTCGGCACCGTCGCCAACGGCAAGGCCGTGATCAACGTGCAGCCGGGCGAGCTCGTGACGTGCACCTACACGAACACGCAGCGCGGCAACATCATCGTCACGAAGCAGACGAACCCCGACGGGTCGGCCGAGTCGTTCGGCTTCACCCTGACCGGGCAGGCGGACTTCTCGCTGAAGGACGGCGGGTCGAAGTCCTTCACGAACATCGTTCCCGGTGCGTACACCCTGGCCGAGCTCGCGAAGGCCGGCTGGGATGTCACGAGCATGACCTGCACGGGTGAGAACCCGACGACGGACTCGCCGATCGCGATCACGCTCTCGCCGGGGGAGACCGTCGAGTGCACCGTGCTCAACACCGCGACCAAGGGCGGCGTGACCGTCGAGAAGAAGGTCACCGGAGTACCCGCCGGGTACGCCTGGTCGTTCCCCATCACGATCAGCCCCGAGGTCCCGGGCCAGCCGGGCACCCGCAACGCGACCAACCTCGTCCCGAAGGTCGGCTGGACCGACCTGGACGTCGGCGTCACCTACACGCTCACCGAGGGCAGCCTCGACGGGTGGGATGAAGGCGATATCACCTGCACCGGCCTCGCCGACAAGGACGCGAACGCCGAGGGCTTTCAGTTCACCGTCACCCCGGGCCTCGCGCTCGTCTGCGAGGTGACCAACGACGCCGAGCCCGGTGAGGTGAGCGTCGAGAAGACCGTCTCCGGAGTCTCGGATGACACCGAGTGGTCGTTCGACCTCACGATCGACCCGTCGGCCGGCGTGCTGCCGGGTGCGACCCAGGCGGTCAGCGGAACCGGCAACACGACCGACACCGTGACGTGGACGAACCTCGCCGTCGGCACGGAGTACACCATCACCGAAGCGCTTCCCGATGGCTGGACCGGCGGCGTCGTCGACTGCGGCCCCGACTCGAACCCGCAGAAGGACGGCGATCAGTTCGTCGTGACGCCCGGGCTCGAGCTCGACTGCACGGTGCGCAACGAGGCGGTCCCCGCCTCGGCGAAGGTCACCAAGACGTCGGTGGGTGCCGGTGGCTCCTTCACCTTCGTGCTCACGCCGGTCGACCCCAGCGGTGACAAGGTCGAGCAGACCGTCACGACCGCTGTCGGCGGCGGCTCCGGCTCGACGACCTTCACCGCCCTCGTGCCCGGCACGAAGTACTCCATCGCCGAGAAGGCTCCCGGCGATGACTGGGTGGTCGGCGCTCTCGTCTGCGAAGTGACGCACGCCGGAGACGACACCGCAGAGGGCATCGACGAATCGGGCTTCACCGTCGAGCCGGGTGACGTGTTCGACTGCACGATCACGAACACCGCCAAGGGCAAGATCATCATCGTCAAGAACATCGACGGCGCCGACGGCATCTTCGAGTTCACCGGCAACTGGCCCGGGACGTCGGACTTCGAGATCGAGACCGACGAAGGAACCGGGCAGGCGGAGTTCTCGAACGTCGTCGCCGGCAGCTACACCGTGACGGAGGTGCTCTCGAGCGCCTACGTCGGCGAGCTCATCGGCTGCGCCGAGAGCCGCCCCGGCGGCGCAGACGGCGGATCGAGCGTCCAGGGCCTCATCGGCTCCATCGACCTCGACCCGGGTGAGACGATCACCTGCACCTACTCGAACACCGAACTCGGCAAGATCATCGTCGACAAGAACGTGACGTTCGACAGCAACCAGTCGTTCGACTTCGAGTACACCGAAGACGCGGGCACCACGAGCTTCGCGCTCACCGGATCCGCCGACCCGTGGGAGTCGAGCCTGCTCGAGCCCGGGACCTACTCGATCGAGGAGCTCGGCGAGACGAACTGGAAGCTGCAGAGCCTCGAGTGCGTCGGTTCGAACGGCGTCGTGTACGACGACGGCCTCGCGACGATCACGCTGCTCGCCGGAGAGGTGGTCACGTGCACCTACGTCAACACCCCCGACACCGGTGACGTGACGGTGCGCAAGATCGTCGAGGGTGTGCCCGCCGGGTACGACTTCGATTTCGTGATCGAGATCTCGCCGCAGGTCGGGGACCAGGACGTGCAGCAGCACGTCACCGACGAGGACCCGAGCGTCAGCTGGAACGAGCTGGTCGTGGGGGAGACCTACACCCTGACGGAATCGCCGCAGGACGGCTGGGTCGAGGGCGACTTCACCTGCAACGGCGGCGATCTCGAGGACGCCGACGAGGAGCTCGACGGGTTCCAGTTCGTCGTGACCCCCGGGCTCTCGGTGAGCTGCACGATCACGAACACGGCCGAGCCGGGCGACGTCACCGTGACGAAGCACGTGAGCGGTGTCCCTGACGGCTTCGAGTGGTCCTTCCCGCTCACGATCACTCCGGCCGACGGCGTGCTTCCGGGCGCCGAGCAGATCGTGTCGGGTACGGGGAACGTGACCGATACCGTGACGTGGACGAACCTCGCGATCGGCACGGTCTACACCGTCGACGAGGGCGAGCTCCCCGAGGGCTGGTCCGGCGGTGAGGTCGTCTGCGACGACGACGACCCGTCGACCGTCGGCGGCCAGTTCGTCGCGACGCCCGGCGCCTCGCTCAGCTGCGAGGTGACGAACGATGTGGTGGCGCCGACCGGCCTGATCACGAAGGAGCTCGTCTCCATCGAACAGGCCACCGACGGCACCTGGGATCTCGTGTACGAGGTGAAGGTGACGAACCAGAGCCCCGTCGCCCCGCTCATCTACGATCTGGACGACCAGCCGTACTTCGGCGTCGGCATCGTGATCAACGAGGGCTCGGCCGAAGGCCCGAGCGAGGAGGCCGCCGACTGGGATCCCACGGCGCCGCCGAACTACGTGCTCGCCGATGACGCCTCGCTGGCGGCATCCGATACCGCGACCTACACGATCACGATCAACGCGACCGCCGGTGCCGAGGTGTACGAGACCTCGCAGCAGCTGTGCCAGGAGGGCGACACGAGCGCGGGCGGCTTCCGCAACACCGCGTTCCTCACCGTCGGCGAGGGCGAGCCGCAGCCGGCGACCGCCTGCGACGAGCCGGGTCTCACGACGGTCGAGAAGGAGCTGATCGGCTCGCCGGTACTCGGCGCCGACGGTGACTGGACGGTCACGTACGAGGTGACGGTCACGAACCAGAGCGACGTGCACGATCAGTTCTACGACCTCGAAGACGACCTCGGGTTCCCCGAAGGCGTCGAGATCGTCTCGGCGGACGCGACGACCGATGCGCCCGACACCGGCCCCGGTGTCGACATCGGCGACTGGAACGGTGATTCGGAGACGACCCTCGCGGATGACGCGCCGATCGCGAAGTCGGCCGTGCACACGTACACGATCGTGGTGGTCGCCGATGTCGAGGACATCACCGACATCGACGACGTCACGTGTCTCGCCTCGACGAGCGGTCGCGGCTTCTTCAACGAGGCCGAACTCGTGAACGGCACGATCATCTCCCCGGTCGAGGATTGCGACACGATCCCGGTCGGACAGATCACGATGTCGAAGGCGGTCGACCTCTCGGCCTTCGACGGCATCGACCTCGCCGACCTCGGTCTCCCGGGCGACCTCGTGCAGCTCGCTGCGAAGGACTGGCTCCTGACGGGCGCGGGCGCCGACGCGATGGTCGCGCTGCTCGGCAACGCCGGCACGGTGTTCACGGTGCCCACGGGCGAGTACGCACTCTCCGAGACGCCGACGCTCGAGGCATCCGCTCACCCGTTGCTCGCGTACTTCTTCAGCCAGGGCGCGGACGGCTGGGGCTGCAGCGTCGGTGGCGACGCGCGCGAATCGACGGCGCTCGCGTCCGTCGAGGTCGGGGAGCTCACGAGCTGCGATCTCACGAACCGGGCCGAACTGGTCGACGTCGGCATCGTGAAGGAGTTCCAGCTCGATGAGGGCGAGACCGCGGTGGAGGGCGGCGACACGTTCGACTACGTGCTCACCGTCACGAACAACGGCAGCATCGACGTTCCCGCGCTCGACGTCACCGACCTGGTCGACCCGGAGCTCGAGGTGACCGGTCCTGCGACCTTCACCGACGAGCTGGGCGATCCGGCCGTCGGCTGGGCGCAGACGTCGGGTGCCACCGACAATGCCTTCGCCGCTCACGGCGACGGGCCGTTCGCGCCGGGCTTCGTGGTGACCATCACGATTCCGGTGAAGCTGCCGGTGCCCGAACCGGTCGGCGTGCCCGACGTCGCGACGCCCGGCGAGCCTGCCCCGCCGACGCCGGTGATCGATCTCGATGACATTCCGAACGAGGCATGTGTCGCGATCACCCAGCCCGACCCCGAGGTCGACCGCTCGTCCGGTCCGCTCGCCGACCTCATCGCCGGCAACAACTGCGACGACGTCGACGTGCCCAAGAAGGCGATCGATCCCGCCGCGTACGTGCGCTGCGTGAACGACGTGCCGTACCTGTACTACGACATCGCGGTCTCCGAGAATGTCGAGCCCGACGTGATCACGGTCACGTGGACATCGGGTGACGGCACGCTCACCGAGGAGTTCGAGATCCCGTGGGATGAGCGGAACGGTCGCCTCCTGTGGCCGGGCGCCGAACTCGACGAGAACGGCATCCCGATCATGTGGCCGGGCTGGCGCCCGATCACCGAGGCCGACCTCACGGCCGACCCGCCGCTCCAGCGGTTCCTCGACCTCGTGTTCGACCCGTCGCTTCCCGACGCGCCGTGGCACGACGAGGTGAACCCGTCGACGATCACGTTCTCGATCAACCCGTCGCAGTCGGTGCTCGCGGTCTACCCGCAAGCGACCCCGGCCTGTGCGATCGAACGCGAACCTGCGCTCGACATCGTGAAGACGGCGAGTGTCACCCAGGCGAACCCCGGCGCGGACTTCAGCTACTCGCTGCAGGTCACGTCGACGGGAATCGGCGCTGCCGACCCCGTGGAGCTCTTCGACGAGATTCCCGCTGACCTGCGGGTCGACTCGATCAGCACCGATGCCGCACCGGCATTCCCCCGCTGGGAGAACTGCGACGTGACCGGAGAGGACTCGGCGGGCTACGGCGGAACGCTGCACTGCGACCTGGTCGGCGTGCTGGGGCCGAACATGCCGGCGGCGCCGCCCGTCGTGCTCGGGGTGCACCTGAACTCCGGCACGAAGGCGTCGAGCGTCGACAACACCGGCGAGGTCTGCTGGCAGGACGCTGACGCACCAGCCGAGGAGACGCCGGTCGTGCTCTGCGACGACTCGAGCGTCACCGTGAAGGTGCCGCAGCCGATGGCGGTGACCGGATTCGCCGGTGAACCGTACATCTGGCTCGGCGCGCTGCTGCTGCTGCTCGGCGGTGCCTTCGTCGGCGGCAGCTACGTGCTCCGGCGACGCCGAGCCGGCGCGAGCGTGTAGCGCCGCACCGCACACCGCACAGAGAAGCGGACCGGGTCTCCGACCTGGTCCGCTTCTCTGCGTGTCCCCCATTCGGGGTGCATGAGCAAATCTCGCGTACCCCGCTTTCGGGTGACATGATCCGCGGAGTTCCTGATCAAATCGCTATTCGGGGATGATCATGTCCCCCGGACTGGTGCCATGCGGGCACTATCGTGTCCCCCATTTCCTCTGCTTGACTCGCCCACGACTGCGCAACAGTTTCGTTCCGCGTTCTCACCCGAGCACAAGAAGGCCATCATGGACAGCTGGTTCGGCAACACCTCCCACGACGACGTGCGACCCCGCCGGTCGCGCCGACAGCGAGTGGAGACGAGGAAGCGCAGAGCCACCGCGCTCATCGCATCGCTCTCCGTCGGCGCCCTGCTGGCGATCGGGCTGCCGATGACGGCGTTCGCGGAGCAGACGGCCGAGCCGGCACCGGATGCCGCAACCACGAGTGAGACGCAGGAAGAGACGTCGAGCGACGAGACGACGACCGAGACGCCGTCGAGCGAGGCTCCCGCGAGTGAGGCGCCCGCAAGCGAGACGCCCGCAAGCGAGGCGCCCGCGAGCGAGGAGCCGACGGATGCCCCGACCGACGCTCCCGCGAAGGAAGCGCCGTCCGACCCGCCGGCACAGGCGCCGCCGGCGGAGGAGCTGCAGGCGCCGCTGGAGATCACGCCCATGGCGATCTTCCCGGCCGACACCGCGGACTGTACGACGAACTGCGGCAATCTCACCATCACGAACGTCGTCTCCGGCGGATCGGCGACGGCGGGCCAGTGGACCCTGCACGCCGTCCGCTCGAGCAACAGTGACAACTACAACTTCACCTCGGGCCAGACGCGGCCCGTGCCCCGCAACACCACCTACACGCTCTTCGCCGACAGCGGGCCTGCGAACTACACGACCACCTTCACGTGCACGACCGGCGGCAGCGGCCAGGGAGACCCCTCCTTCGACGCAGCCGCCCGCACCGTGACGTTCACCAACACGAACGGCAACCCCACCCAGAAGTTCGCGGACTGCACCTTCACCCAGACGTACTCGGGCCCCGCGACGATCAACGTCCAGGTGGGCGGCTCGCGCAACGGAATCTCGAGCGTGGCCGGCCTCGGCGGGGTGACCCTGCAGCTCTACACCGACAACGGCGGCTCGTTCGGGTCGGTCATCAACCAGCCGTGGGCGACCTGCGTGTCGACCCCTGCAGGCGTCTGCACCTTCACCGTGCCGAACGCCAACAACTCCAACTTCTGGGTGGCACAGGCAGTGCCCGGCGTGCCGTCGGGCTGGTCGGCCAACGACACGCTCGCCGTCGGCGAGACGCCCGCCTCAGCGGCGTACCGGTTCCGCATCGCGGACGTCGACGCCGGCGAGACCCTCAGCTCGCTGAGCGACTTCATGATCGCCACGGGCAACAGCGCCAACAACGCATCGGGCGGCATCTGGCAGAACTCGCTCGCGAACCCGACGCGAGCGCAGCAGTGCGGCGTGCGCATCGCGCTCGTCATCGACCTCTCGGGTTCGGTGGCACCGAATTTCACCGACCTGAAGAACGCGGCCAAGGGCTTCGTCACGGCGCTGCAGGGCACGCCCTCGCAGGTCGGTATCTTCACGTTCAACAACGTCGCCCCCGCAACGGCCGGTTCGAACCTCGGCATCACGCCGGTGTCGACGGTCGCCGGTGCGAACACCGTGCGCAACCACATCGACACGTTCACGACGCCGACCGAGGCGACGAACTGGGATCGCGGCCTCTACCAGGTCGCGGCGAGCGGCACGCAGTACGACATCGCCCTCGTGCTCACCGACGGCAACCCGACGGTCTACGCGAACGACGAGGGCCCCGGCAACCGCACCCGGTTCCGCGAGGTCGAGAACGGCGTGTTCTCGGCGAACGCGGTGAAGGCGCTCGGCACCCGGGTCATCGCCTTCGGCGTCGGCAGCGGCGTCGGCGGATCGCCCGACAACCTCGTCGCGATCTCGGGCGACCAGCTGAACTCCGACTACTTCCAGTCGTCGAGCTACGACCAGGCCGGGCAGATCCTCCGCGACCTCGCGCTGGGCGCCTGCCAGGGATCGATCTCGGTCGTCAAGCAGGTCGTCTCGAGCTCGAGCACCGGTGAGCAGAAGACCGGTCAGACGCCCGCCGGCGGGTGGACGTTCACCGCAGCGCCCACGACGGGCGGCATCACGCCGGCGTCGCAGCAGGGCGTGACCGCCCCGGGCACCGGAGCCGTGAACCTGCCCCTCACGTTCGCGGGCGGCACCACGAGCGGCACGGTGAAGGTCACCGAGGACCCGCAGGGCCACAGCATCGTGCAGACCGGAGGCAAGAACGCGGTCTGCACCGATCAGGCCACCGGTAGCGCCATCACCGTGTCCAACGAAGCCGATGGCTTCTCGATCCCGGTCAGTTCGACGCAAGCCGTCACGTGCAACGTCTGGAACCGACCGCCGTTGCCGCAGTCGAACTTCAGCGTCAACAAGGTCTGGGTGGTCAACGGCACCACGTACCAGCACGGCAACCAGCCGAGCGGGCTCACCGCGCAGTTGACGGTCGGCGGCGCCAACGCGCCGTGGGTGACCACGCAGGGCCCGCTGCCGGCGAATACCGTCGTCGCGCTCAACGAGACGACGGGTGTCGGAACGCGCGACCTCTGCACGATCACCGACCGGAAGGTCACCCTCGCGAACGGGCAGGTGCCCGCGGACGGCTCCCTGCCCTTCAGCCCGACGCTCCAACCCGGCAACAACACCTACACGATCACGAACACGGTCACCTGCGACTCCCAGCTCACGCTGAAGAAGACGGTGACGAACGGCGGCGTCGCCGCGAACACGTGGACCCTCGACGCCGTCGCGCCCGGAGGAGCGCTCGCGGGCCCGAACGGAACCACCGGCAGTGCAGGCGCGACCGCGCTCGTGACGCCGAACGTGACGTACCCGCTCGCCGAGAGCGGCGACCCGCGCTACGTGCAGACGCTCGGTTTGAACGCGGTGCCCATCCCGGGTTCGACCGGCAGCTGGGACTGCGTGCAGGTCAATGCGCAGGGAGTCGTCGTGCCCGGATTCGCCGACGGCCTGAACGGCGGCGTGACGGTGCCCCTCGGCTTCCGCGTGCAGTGCACCGCGGTGAACCAGACTGCGCAGCTCACGCTCGTCAAGAGCGTCCAGGAGCTCGACGGCACTGACGCCGAGCCGGGCGACTGGAACCTCATCGCCACACCGAGCGGTTCGATCCCGGGACTCGGTCCGGTGCAGACGACGAGCGGCAACACCGTGCTCGTCCGACCGGGTACGAGCTACACCATCTCCGAGACCGGCGGCCCCGCCGGCTACGAGCAGCTGAGCATCCAGTGCAAGACGAGCCCGGGCGGAGAGTTCGTCACGACGACGACCATCACGCTGCCGGCACTCGCACAGGGCACCTGCGTCATCACCAACAAGCCGATCCCGCCGCAGCTGAAGCTGACGAAGGTCGTCACCGGCGACGTGGCGCTCCCGACCTCGTGGAACCTCGCCGCCAAGGTGGGAGCCGTCATCGTCGCCCAGGGCGACGGCGGCACGGGCGGATTCGTGGATGTGCCCGCCGGCGAGACCCTCGCGCTCTCCGAGTCGACGGCTCTGCCGAACGCCGACCAGTTCGAGGCCGGCACGTGGCTCTGCTCGAAGAACGGGGGAGCAGCCGTTCCCGGTCCCTCGGTCCCGCCGCTCGCACCGGGCGACAAGGTCGACTGCACCGTGACGAACACGCTCAAGGCGATCACGCCGACGATCGTCAAGACCGCGGCCGTTCCCACGCCCAGCGCCGACGGCGTCACCTGGAACATCGGCTACGACATCGTCGTGACGAACCCGAGTGCGTTCCAGGACCTGACGTACAGCCTGACGGACCAGCTCGTCTTCGGCAGCAACGTCACCGTGAACAGCGCGAGCTACCAGCGCACGCTGCCCGCACCGCCGGGCTCGTCGACGGCGTGGACCGTGGCGTTCGGCAACGTCCAGTCCTTCGTCGGTGAACCGACGCTGGCCAAGGGCACCTCGCACACCTGGCACGTGACCGTCAACGCGACGGTCGCACCCGGGACCGACTTCAGCGGCACGAGCCCGACCGCCTGCGACGCCGGCACCCCCGGCACCGTCGGCTTCCTGAACACCGCGGTCATGACCGTCGGCGGGGTCGACTACGAGGCCCAGGACTGCTCGCTGCCCGTCAAGCCGACCATCGCGAAGGTCGGCGGCACCGCCGTCGACAACGGCGACGGCACGTGGACCCTCCCGTACACGATCACCGTGACGAACCCGTCGGCCTCGACCGGCGTCGTCTACGACCTGCGCGACACGCTCGCGCTGCCCGCCTCGGCGACGCAGGTCGGTCTCCCGACCGTCGTCTCGAAGCCGGCCGGGGTCACGACCGAAGCAGGCTGGACCGGCGCTGTGCCGAACGACCTGCTCGCCAATGACATCGCCCTCGCCGGCGGTGCTGCGGCACACGTGTACCAGATCGCGGTCGTCGTGCGTCTCGACGCCGGTGACCCGGCCTACACCTGCCCGAGCGGCGGCGGACTGAACAACACGGCGACGCTCGTCTCAGGCAACCAGACGACGGACGCCACCGGTTGCGTCGTCGTCAACCCGCCGGTGATCAGCCACACCAAGACGGTCGTGCCCGGTTCGGTGTCGCAGGGCAGTGACGGCACGTGGACCATCGCCTACGACCTCGTCGTGACCAACACGGGGCCGGTCGGCGGCGTGTACACGCTCGCTGACGTGCTGCACTTCGGCACCGGTGTCGACCTCGGCACGGCGACCTACGCCGTGACCAAGGACGGCGCGCCCTACGTGACGCCGTGGGCCGGCAGCGGCAACATCGCGGTCGACGCCTACCTGGCGACGGGTACGGCGACGACCTACCGCATCACGGTCGCGGGCATCGCGCTCGACGGCCCTGACCTGACGCCGGCGCAGTCCGCGTGCCCGGGCGGCAGCAGCAACGGCTCGTTCAACAACACCGCAACCCTGACGGTCGCGGGCGTCACGACGGACAAGTCCGCCTGCGACTCGCCGAGCGCTCCGAAGATCGTGAAGTCGGGAGCGACCTCGTCCCAGAGGCTCGATGGCACGTGGGATGTCACGTACACCCTCACGGTCTCGAACACCGATCCAGGTGCGAAGCCGTCGTACTACACGCTCGCCGATGACCCGGCGTTCCCTGCCGGTGTCGTGTACCTCAGCTATGCGATCGACGGCGGAGCTCCGGTGAGCCCGTACGACGGCTCCGCCTTCACCGTCGCCTCCAACACGGCGATCCCTGCGGGCGAGACCGACGTCTACACGGTCGTGCTCAACGTCGACGCACCGGTCGGCGACATCGAACCGGCCGAGCTCGAGTGCGCGAGCGAGAACAACCCCGACGGCGTGGGCTTCCTCAACGAGGCCATCGTGACGTCGGGCGAGATCGTCCGCACCGACGACGACTGCACGAACATCAGCCGCGGCGGCGAGCCCACGGTCGTCAAGGACGACCCGACGATCACCCAGGACGGCGACGGGCTCTGGACGATCGTCTACGACGTCACGGTCACCGGCAACTCCGAGTTCGTCTCGAAGTACACGCTCGACGACACCCTCCGCTTCGGACCCGAGGTCGACATCCAGTCGGCGTCGTGGACCGGCGAGGGCGACGACGACACCTGGACCGATCCCGAGGCCGACCCGACCACCGAGATCGTGTCCTCGCCGAAGGTCATCGGCATCGACGAGGTGCAGACCTACACGGTGACGGTCACCGCGAAGGTCGGAGCCGCAGCGTTCGGCGATCCGACGACGAACACGTGCGCCCCGACCGACGGGGAGCCGAACGTCGGCTTCCTCAACGAAGCGGCGCTCACCGCCAACGGCATCACGTCGACCGACACAGGCTGCGGCCTTCCCGCCCAGCCCGAGGTCGTCAAGAGCACCGACGGCGTCGTGACGAAGGTGGGCGACCACTGGGAGGCGAGCTACACCATCACGGTCGAGAACCTCAGCTCGACGCAGGAGCTGCTCTACGACCTGACCGACACCCCCGACTTCGCGGGCGATGTCACGATCACCGATCGTGAGGTCACCAGCGCGGATGTCACGGTGAACCCGGCGTGGAACGGGGCCGACTCGGCCACCGACGTGGTCGTCGAGGACGAGACGCTGCCCGGGGGCGCGACGCACACCTTCAGCGTGTTCGTCTCGTTCACGGTCGAGGACGCCGACAGCAGCGCAGAGCTGCTGTGCGATGGCGACGGCGGCAAGGGCCTGTTGAACGGCGCAGCGGTCACCTCGGGTGACACCTACACCGACGACGCCTGCTTCGATGTCCCGGTGGTCGTGGTGCTCGAGAAGCTCTGGACCATCAACGGCGACACGCCGATCGCCTGGGACAGCGCGTCCCTCCCGGACGGATTCACCGCGCAGGCGACCCTCGACGGCCAGGACGTTCTCTGGGGTGCCGAGCAGGGACCGTACACCGACGGCGACGAGGTGCTGGTCGGCGAGTCCGACGTGCTCGTGCCCGAAGGATGCGTCCTGGGCAACGCGACCGGGCTCGGCGCGCAGACGCTCGCCGGCACGGTGACGACCCTCACGGTGACGAACCCCGTCACCTGCACGCAGACGGTCGACCTCGAGAAGCACGTCGACAACCTGTACGGGGGCGCCGCAGTGCCCGCGGACTGGGCCGTCAGCGGCACGAACGTCGGCGACGACACCGACACCTTCACGGGTGACGGAACGGCGAGCGGATCCGTGGAGCTGGGCGTCGGCTACACCCTCAACGAGGTGAGCACCGTCTACGAGAACGGCAAGGAGTACACCGTCTCGTCGACCTGGTCGTGCACCTCGGAGCAGGGAGCCGATGCGTTCACCCTCGTGTCCGCACCGGGTTCGACCAGCGCGACCCTCACGGTCACCGAGTACGGCGCCACCGTCGAGTGCGAGATCACGAACACGGATGTCGCGCCGAAGCTGACGCTCGTCAAGAAGGTGATGCCGCTCGAGATCGCGCCGGACTACCCAGCGACGCTCTGGACGCTCGCTGCTGCCGACGGCGCCAACCCGCCGGTCGTCACGGGCGACGGGACGGCGACCGGAACCGTCGAATCGAACCTGGCCTACACGCTCTCCGAAGCGGCGGACTTCGCCGGTGACGACGAGTTCACCGCCTCGCTCTGGAACTGCGTCTCCACGAACGGCGTCGCGCCGCTCGTGCTCGACGCGGCCGATGGAGACGTCGCGCTGCAACCCGGGCAGGAGGTGACGTGCGAGATCACGAACACCGCGGCCCCGGCCACCTACAGGCTCGACAAGGAGGTCGTCTCGACCGTCCAGAACGCCGATGGCACCTGGACGATCGAGTACAAGATCACCGTCACCGACGAGAGCGTCGTGTCGGCCGTCACCTACGACCTGAGTGACACGCTCGCCGACTTCGGCGAGGGCATCACGATCGACGAGGCGACGTGGACCGGACCCGGCGGGACGAGCGGGAACTGGGCGGATCCGTCTGCCGACCCGGTCGAGGAGCTCGCGGACAACGTGATCCTCACCGCCGGCGAGGGCTTCCACGAGTACTTCGTGACCGTCGATGCGACGGTGACCGAGGACGCATGGGACGACGAGACCGTCGAATGCACCGAGGGCGAGGGCGGCTTCCGCAACACGGCCATCCTGACCGTCGGCGACCTGCCGACCGAGGCGACCGCCTGCGACGAGCCGGGACGCGCCACCGCCGTGAAGACGGTCGACGGCGCTCCGATCGACAACCTCGACGGCACGTGGACGGTGAACTACGACGTCGTCGTCACCGCCGACCCCGACAAGGACCTCACCTACGACCTGAGCGACGAGCCGGCCTTCCCGGCGGGTGCGACGTTCACGGCGACGGCGGAGGACCCGAACGGCGACCCGGTCGCCGGCTGGACCGGCACCGGCGATGACACCGTGCTCGCCGACGGTCGGCCGATCCTCGCGGGGATCGACCAGATCTGGCACATCCAGGCGATCGTCGATGTCACGGAGATCACCGACATCGACCTCGCGAAGTGCGTCGAGACCGAGAGCGGCCACGGCTTCTTCAACGGGGCGCTCTTCACGAACGGCCAGATCGAGACGCCGATCAGCGGTTGCGTCGACATCCCGATCGTCGACGTCGGCATCGTGAAGACCGCGGTGCTGCCCGAGGGCGTCGACGCGGTCGATGCGGGCACCGATGAGAACACGTTCGAGTGGGTGCTGACGGTGACCAACAACGGCCCGACCTCGGTCGAGGGCGCGGTCGTCACCGACACCCTGCCCGACTCGCTCGAGTTCGACGTCGACGAGGTCACCTACGACTCGACGGGCACGTGGACCTTCGTCAAGGACGGCAACAAGCTGACCGCGACGAGCGACTCGACCTTCGGGTCCGGACCGATGGCGACGATCACGATCCCCGTGACGCTGACGGCTCCCGCCGTCGGGCCGGAGCTGCCGGAGAATCCCGCTGAGGTTCCTCCGCTCGTGCCGGCCGAGAACATCGAGAACACGGCGTGCGTCGAGGTCGACGAGTTCGACATCGATCCCACGAACGACTGCGACACCGCAGACGTGCCCACCAAGGCCATGCAGGCGAACGCCTACGTGCAGTGCGTGAACGATGTGCCGTACCTTTACCACAACGTGCAGACGACCGGCTCGGTCACCCCGGGTCCGATCACGGTCACGTGGACGCCCGACGCCGGTGTCTACCCCGACGCGACTCCGATCGTCATGGAGATCCCGTGGGAGGAGCGCAACGGTCGCACCCTGTGGCCGTACGGCGTGGTCAACGACGAGGGCATCTCGATCGGATGGCCCGGCTGGCGCCTGATCGAAGAGGGCGACGTCGTCGGTGAGAACGGCATCGTCGATATCTGGGAGAACATGGTGAAGGACTCGAAGCTCGAGAGCTACGCGTTCGCCGACCAGTTCAACCCGATGACGATCACCTTCCAGGTCAACCCGAGCGAGTCGGTGCTCGCGGTCTACCCGCAGGCCACCCCGGCCTGCGAGGTGCAGCGCGACCCGACGGTCGAGATCCTGAAGACGTCGAGCGTGACCGAGGCGAAGCCGGGCAGTTCGTTCGACTACACGCTGTCGGTGACCAACTCGGGGCTCGGCGCGGTCGAGGCCGTGGAGCTGTTCGACGAGATCCCCGGGGACCTCAAGGTCACCGAGATCACGACCGATCCCGCTCCTGCCTTCCCGCGCTGGGATGACTGCGAGGTCACGGGCAAGGATTCGGCCGGCTACGGCGGCACGCTCCACTGCGTGCTGAACGGCATGATCGGCGGCACACAGCCCGATGCCCCCGACGTGGTGCTGGCCGTGACGCTGAACCCCGCCTCGAAGCAGTCGAGCATCGACAACACGGGCGAGGTCTGCTGGAACGACCTGGCTGATCCGGCTCCGACGCCCGAGGTGGCGCCGCAGGATGTCGCGGTGCTCTCGGCCATCGATCCGGAGCTGCCGGTGCTCTGCGACGACTCGACGGTCACGGTCAAGATCCCGCAGGCGGGCGCCATCGCCTCGACCGGGTTCGCGGGAGCGCCACTCCTGTGGGGCGCGGGCGGTCTGCTCGCTGCCGGTGCGCTCCTGATCGCCGCGATGATGATCCGTCGTCGCCGTGCGGGGGAGTCCGCCGAGTAGCGGCTCCGCCACCGCGAACGGGAAGGGCCGGGTCGATGACCCGGCCCTCTCTCGTGCCCGGAAGAAGCGACGTCGTGTCGCTCGGAAACGGAAGAGCCTGCCGGATGCCCCGCCTCAGCGGGATCCGACAGGCTCGACCTGCAGTGGTGGTGCGACTACGGCTTGCCGCGCATGACGGCCTGCTTGACCTCGGCGATCGCCTTGGTCACCTCGATGCCGCGGGGGCATGCCTCGGTGCAGTTGAAGGTCGTGCGGCAGCGCCACACGCCCTCCTTGTCGTTGAGGATGTCGAGACGCGTCTGCGCGTTGTCGTCACGCGAGTCGAAGATGAAGCGGTGGGCGTTCACGATCGCCGCGGGGCCGAAGTACTGGCCGTCGGTCCAGAAGACGGGGCACGACGAGGTGCACGCCGCGCACAGGATGCACTTGGTGGTGTCGTCGAAGATCGCGCGCTCGGCGACGGACTGCACGCGCTCCTTGCCGGCCTCGGGCTTCGAGTTCGCGACGAGGAACGGCTGCACCTCGCGGAAGCTCGCGAAGAACGGCTCCATGTCGACGATGAGGTCCTTCTCGAGCGGCAGGCCCTTGATGGCCTCCACGTAGATGGGCTTGGAGATGTCGAGGTCCTTGATGAGCGTCTTGCACGCCAGGCGGTTGCGGCCGTTGATGCGCATCGCGTCGGATCCGCAGATGCCGTGCGCGCACGAGCGACGGAAGGTGAGCGAGCCGTCCTGCTCCCACTTGATCTTGTGCAGGGCGTCGAGCACACGATCGGTCGCATACATCTCGACGTCGAAGTCCTGCCAGCGCGGCTCGGTGTCGACGTCGGGGTCGAAGCGGCGGATCAGGAACGTGACGGTGAACGACTGGATCGCGTCCGTCGGCGGGGTCTCGAGCGTTGCAGTGCTCACGTCAGTACTTCCTCTCCATGGGCTGGTAGCGGGTGATCGTCACCGGTTTCCAGTCGAGTCGGATGTGGTCCGCCGCATCCGACGAGTGCGCGTCGCCCGAGAGGTACGCCATCGTGTGCTGCATGTAGTTGGCGTCGTCGCGGTTCGGGAAGTCGTCGCGCATGTGTCCGCCGCGGCTCTCTTTCCGGTTGCGCGCCGAGTACACGACGACCTCGGCGAGGTCGAGGAGGAATCCGAGCTCGACGGCCTCGAGCAGGTCGGTGTTGAACCGCTTGCCCTTGTCGTGCACGGCGACGTTCCGGTACCGGTCGCGGAGGCCGGCGATGACCTTCGTCACGTGCTCGAGCGACTCGTCGGTGCGGAACACCTGGGCGTTCTTGTCCATCTCGTCCTGCAGTTCCTTGCGGATCGCGGCGATGCGCTCGGTGCCGTCGGAGTCGCGGAGCTGCTCCAGCATGCCGCGCACGGCAGCTGCGGGGTCGCCGGGCAGGGGAGTGAAGTCGACCGTCTTCACGTACTCGACCGCGTTGCGGCCGGCGCGCTTGCCGAAGACGTTGATGTCGAGCAGGGAGTTCGTGCCGAGACGGTTCGAGCCGTGCACCGAGACGCAGGCGCACTCGCCGGCGGCGTAGAGGCCAGGCACGACGGTGTCGTTGTCGGAGAGCACCTCTGCGGCGACGTTCGTCGGGATGCCGCCCATCGCGTAGTGCGCGGTCGGCATGACGGGCACGGGCTCGAACACCGGGTCGACGCCGAGGTAGGTGCGCGCGAACTCGGTGATGTCGGGGAGCTTCGTCTCGAGCACCTCGGCGCCGAGGTGGGTGCAGTCGAGGAGCACGTAGTCCTTGTGCGGACCGGCTCCGCGGCCCTCCGCGACCTCCTGCACCATGCAGCGGGCGACGATGTCGCGCGGCGCCAGGTCCTTGATGGTGGGCGCGTACCGCTCCATGAAGCGCTCGCCAGAGGCGTTGCGCAGGATCGCGCCCTCACCGCGGGCGCCCTCGGTGAGGAGGATGCCGAGACCGGCGAGGCCGGTCGGGTGGAACTGGAAGAACTCCATGTCCTCCAGCGGCAGGCCCTTGCGCCAGATGATGCCGACGCCGTCGCCCGTGAGCGTGTGGGCGTTCGACGTCGTCTTGTAGATCTTGCCGAATCCGCCGGTCGCGAAGATCACGGCCTTGGCCTGGAAGACGTGCAGTTCGCCCGAGGCGAGGTCGTAGGCGACGACGCCCGAGGGCTGCTGCTTGCCGTCGACCTCGGTCATGACGAGGTCGAGCACGTAGTACTCGTTGAAGAAGTTGATGCCGAGGCGGACGCAGTTCTGGAACAGCGTCTGCAGGATCATGTGGCCGGTGCGGTCGGCCGCGTAGCAGGCGCGGCGCACCGGCGCCTTGCCGTGGTCGCGGGTGTGGCCGCCGAAGCGGCGCTGGTCGATCTTGCCCTCGGGCGTGCGGTTGAAGGGCAGGCCCATGTTCTCGAGGTCGATGACCGCGTCGATCGCCTCTTTCGCGAGGATCTCGGCCGCGTCCTGATCGACGAGGTAGTCGCCGCCCTTGACGGTGTCGAAGGTGTGCCACTCCCAGCTGTCCTCTTCGACGTTCGCGAGCGCAGCGGCCATGCCGCCCTGTGCCGCGCCCGTGTGCGAACGGGTGGGGTAGAGCTTCGAGATGACCGCGGTCTTCGCCCCGGGGCCGGCCTCGATCGCCGCTCGCATGCCGGCGCCGCCGGCGCCCACGATGACGATGTCGAACTGGTGGTAGTGGACGCCGTCGATGACCGTGGTCTCGGCGTCGGCGCTCTGGGTGTTCACGGATCTCCTAAGCGGCGCAGAACGAGGGAAGCAGGTCGGCGGGGGCGCCGACGGGGCAGGGCTCGAACGTGAAGACGACGAGCGTGCCGAGGATGATGAGCACGGCGGCGGCGGCGAAGAGGGCGCCCTTCAGCACCTTCTGCACGACGCCGGGGTTCGTGTAGTCGTTGACGATCGTGCGCATGCCGTTGGCGCCGTGGATGAGGGCGAGCCAGAGCATCAGCACGTCCCACCACTGCCAGAACGGGTCGGCCCACTTGCCGCCGACGAAGCCGAAGTCGATGGCCTTGACGCCGTCGCCGACCATGAGGTTCATGAAGAGGTGTCCGAAGATGAGCACGATCAGCACCACGCCCGAGGCGCGCATGTAGATCCAGCCCCACTTCTCCAGGTTGATGCCGCGGCGGCGGGGGCGATCGGCTGGCTTCAGCGCCGACGTTTCGATGGCAGTCATGTCCCGCGGCTCCCTAGTGGCTGAAGACGTTGATGAGGTGGCGCGGCGTGAACGCGAGCATCGTCACGACCCAGAGGGCGATCACGATCCAGAAGAGGACCTTCTGGTGGCGCGTGGCCCAGGACCAGAAGTCCACGAGGATGATGCGCAGTCCGTTGAACGCGTGGAACACGATCGCACCGACCAGGGCGACCTCGCCGAGGCCCATGATGGGCGTCTGGTAGGTGCCGATGACCGCGTTGTACGCCTCGGGGCTGACGCGCACGAGCGCCGTGTCGAGGATGTGCACCAGAAGGAAGAAGAAGATCGCGACACCCGTGATGCGGTGCAGCACCCATGACCACATTCCCTCACGGCCGCGGTACAGCGTGCCACCAGGCTTCTGTTTCGCAGGCTTCGCGGGTGTGGTCAGGGTTCCTGCCGAAGTCTCTGGCATGAACAACCCTCCCTGGCTGTGTGAATCGCCCCGAAGATGCCGGGGCATGACGGGCACACGGCCCGATCAGAGTCTAGACCCGAGCAGGGGGACGTCGCCGCTGAGGGCTGCCTAACTCTCTCGACGTCGAGATATCGGATGCCGCGGCATCCGTTGCCCGTGTGGTCGTCGGGTGCTCCGGTTACGCTGTGCTGATGGACGAATCCCCGATCGACGGCTTCTACAGCGTCATTCCCGCCGGCGGCGTGGGCTCGCGGCTGTGGCCGCTCTCCCGTGCCGACGCGCCCAAGTTCCTGCACGACCTCACGGGATCCGGACAGACGCTCCTCAAGGACACGTGGGACCGGCTCGCGCCGCTCTCGGGCGACGATCGCATCATGGTCGTCACCGGGCGTGCCCACCGTGCCGCGGTCGAGGCGCAGCTGCCCGGGCTCGCCGACCACAACGTCGTGCTCGAGAGCGAGCCGCGCGACTCGACGGCCGCGATCGGCCTCGCCGCGGCGATCCTCGAACGTCGCGAGCCGGGAGTGATCATCGGATCGTTCGCGGCCGACCACGTGATCTCGGGTGCCGCGCTCTTCCGCGCCGCCGTCGCCGACGCCGTGGCGGCGGCGCGCGCCGGGTACATCGCGACGATCGGCATCACGCCGACGGAGCCCGCCGTCGGGTTCGGCTACATCGAGTGCGGCGCGCCGCTCGACGTGGAGGGTGCGGCGCACGCCGAAGCGGTGGCGAGCTTCGTCGAGAAGCCCGACCTCGGCACCGCGAAGCGCTACCTCGAGGGCGGCAAGCACCTCTGGAACGCCGGCATGTTCATCGCACGGGCCGACGCACTGCTCGCCGAGATCGCGAGGAACAAGCCCGAGCTGCACGCCGGCATCGTCGAGCTCGCCGCGGCATGGGATGACCCCGCGACCCGCGGCCCCGCGGTGGACCGCATCTGGCCGAACCTCGAGAAGATCGCGATCGACTACTCGGTCGCCGAGCCGGCGGCCGCTGCAGGTCGTCTCGCCGTCATCCGCGGCCACTTCGCGTGGGACGACGTCGGCGACTTCGCCTCCCTCGCCAAGCTCAACACCGCGGGCCGATCGGGCGAACTCGCGATCCTCGGAGAGAACGCCCGCGTGCTCTCCGACGCGTCGAGCGGCATCGTCGTCAGCCGGTCGAAGCGGGTCATCAGCCTGATCGGCGTGCACGACATCGTCGTGGTCGACACGCCCGACGCGCTGCTCGTCACGACGAGCGAGCACGCACAACGGGTCAAGGCCGTCGTCGACGCACTCAGGCTCGGCGGGTCCAACGACGTGCTGTAGGGCACGAGAGAGCGGGTTCCGGATGTCTCAGAGTCGAGGGTCGCGCCGGCGAGGTGCCGGTGGTCGGATGGCGCTGCGCCGAAGCATCTCCGTCGCGGCCGCGCTGGCCGCGGCATCCGTCGCGCTCGCCGCCTGCGCGCCCGCTCCCGAACCGGCAGGCGACGGTGCCGCGAGCGAAACGTGCGCGCGCATGGTCACGAATTCCGGCGGGCTCGAGGACCGCTCGTTCAACCAGTCGAGCTGGGAGGGGCTGCAGCAGGCCGAGGTCGAGTACGGCATCGAAGCGCAGGCGATCGTCTCGACCGGCGAGACCGACCTGGCCCCGAACGTGGAGAAGGCCGTCGAGTCGGGGTGCGAGCTCATCGTCACGGTCGGATGGGAGCTCGCGGACGCGACGCTCGACCAGGCCGGGAAGAACCCGGAGATCGCGTTCGCGATCGTCGATGAGACCGTCGAGGCCGACAACGTCAAGCCCGTCGTCTTCGACACCGCTCAGGCCTCGTACCTGGCCGGCTACCTCGCCGCGGGCGTATCGAAGACGGGCGTGGTCGCGACCTTCGGCGGCGGCAATCAGCCGCCCGTCACCCTCTTCATGGACGGGTTCGTCGACGGCGTCGCGAAGTACAACGAGGTGCACGGCGCGCAGGTGCGCGTGCTCGGCTGGAACAAGGAGACGCAGGACGGCACCTTCACCGGCGACTTCGAGGACATCTCGAAGGGCAAGACGCTCACGCAGGGCTTCATCGACCAGGGGGCCGACGTCATCCTGCCGGTCGCGGGTCAGGTGGGCGAGGGCGCGGCCGCAGCGGCGAGCGAGAACTCCGGCGTCTCGGTGATCTGGGTCGACAGCGACGGATACGAGGTGCTGCCGCCCGAGTATCGCGGGTACGTGCTGACGAGCGTGCTGAAGAACACGCAGGACGCGATGGTCGAGATCGTCGGCGACGTGATCGACGGCGAGTTCGACGACGAGCCGTTCGTCGGGACCCTCGAGAACGGCGGCGTCGCGATCGCGCCGTACCACGATCTCGCCCCCCTCGTGAGCCCCGGCCTCGACGGGGAGGTCGAGGGGCTCCGCCAGGCGATCATCGCCGGTGAGATCGTCGTGGAATCGCCGAGTCGGCCCTGATCGTCGACCCGGTCACCCCCGTTCGCGGGGGAGACGTCGACTGCTCATGTGAGCAGAACATCGCGTCTTGATAACCATTGGATGTCGTCGAGCCTCCGGCCGTGGCGCGCGACGCAACATTCGGTAACGTGACTGCACGAGCCTCGGAACGGTCGGGGCGCTGTCTTTGGAGGACACTGTGAAGGTCACGACCAAGAAGGCCGCTCTCGGCGGTCTCGCCCTGTTCGGCGCAGCCGTGCTGCTCGCCGGCTGTGCAGCCGCACCCGAAGAAGGCGGATCCGGCGAGTCCGCCGCCCCCGACTTCCTTCCCTGCATCGTCTCGGACTTCGGCGGCTTCGACGACAACTCGTTCAACGAGTCGAGCTTCAACGGCATCACCGAGGCGGCTGAAGAGCTGGGCGTCGAGTTCAAGCAGGCCGAGTCCAAGTCCGAAGACCAGTACGAGTCGAACGTCTCGAGCATGGTCGACCAGGGCTGCGACTTCATCCTCACGGTCGGCTTCGCACTGGCCAACGCCACGCGCGACGCCGCTCAGGGCAGCCCCGACACCGAGTTCGCGCTCATCGACTCGGCGCTGTCGAACGACGACTTCACGCCGCTGACGCTCGACAACGTCAAGCCCGTGCTCTACGACACGGCTCAGGCCGCCTACCTCGCCGGCTACCTCGCCGCGGGAACGACCAAGACCGGCACCGTGGCCACCTACGGCGGCCTGCCCTTCCCGTCGGTGACGATCTTCATGGACGGCTTCGTCGACGGCGTCGCGAAGTACAACGAGGTCAAGGGCACCGACGTCAAGGTGCTCGGCTGGGACAAGGCCGCACAGGACGGCACGATGGCCGGCAGCTTCGATGACATCAACCAGGGCAAGACCCTGACCCAGGGCTTCATCGACCAGGGCGCCGACATCATCCTCCCCGTCGCCGGTCCGCTCTTCCAGGGCTCGGCTCAGGCCATCCAGGACTCCGGCAAGGACGTCGCCATCATCGGCGTCGACAGCGACCTGTTCCTCACGGCTCCCGAGTTCGGCGAGATGTACCTCACCTCGGTCATGAAGCAGATGACGGCCGCCACCAAGGAGATCATCGTGAACGCCGGCAACGGCGACTTCTCGGCCGACCCCTACATCGGCACCCTCGAGAACGACGGCGTCGGCCTGGCCCCGCTGCACGACTGGGAGTCCAAGGTCGACCCCGCGCTGATGGACGAGATCGAGCAGCTCAAGGCTGACATCGTCAGCGGCGACATCACGGTCGAATCGCCTTCGACCCCGAAGTAGTTCCTGGCGAGCCTGGAGCACCCGCACCGGAGGGAGGTCGGCACGAGCCGACCTCCCTCTTGCGTGCTCCCGGCAGGCTGCGCCGCCGTGGTGCGATCGGCGCGGTCGTCTGCTCATCGGAGCAGAACGTCGCGCGATCGCACAGCCCTCAATAGAATCTGGAAGCATGAAGCTCGAACTTCGCGGCATCACGAAGCGATTCGGTGCCCTGGTCGCCAACGACCACATCGACCTCACCGTCGAGGCGGGTGAGATCCACGCCCTGCTCGGCGAGAACGGCGCGGGCAAGTCCACCCTGATGAACGTGCTGTACGGCCTGTATCAGGCCGACGGCGGCGAGATCCTCCTCGACGACGAGGTCCAGCACTTCGCCGGCCCCGGCGATGCGATGAAGGCCGGCATCGGCATGGTGCACCAGCACTTCATGCTGATCCCCGTCTTCACGGTCGCCGAGAACGTCATGCTCGGCCACGAGTCGACCAAGGCCGGCGGCGTCCTCGACCTCGCGACCGCTCGTACGAAGGTGCGCGAGATCTCCGACCGCTTCGGGTTCGACGTCGATCCCGACGCGCTCGTCGAAGAACTGCCCGTCGGGGTGCAGCAGCGGGTCGAGATCATCAAGGCCCTCTCGCGCGACGCCCGCGTGCTCGTCTTCGACGAGCCCACTGCGGTGCTCACACCGCAGGAGACCGACGAGCTCATGTCGATCATGCGACAGCTGAAGGAGAGCGGCACGTCGATCGTCTTCATCACGCACAAGTTGCGCGAGGTGCGCGAAGTCGCCGATCGCATCACGGTCATCCGGCTCGGCAAGGTCGTCGGCGAGGCCTCGCCCACCGCCACGAACGAGGAACTCGCGACCCTCATGGTGGGGCGTGCCGTCGATCTCACGGTCGACAAGGCGCCGGCGAAGGCGGGCAAGCCCGCGCTGGTGGTGCAGAACCTCACGGTGCTCGACCCGCTCGGCAACATCGTGGTCGACGACGTCAGCTTCAGCGTCGCCGAAGGCGAGATCCTCGCCATCGCTGGAGTGCAGGGCAACGGGCAGACCGAGCTCACCGAGGCCCTCCTCGGCCTCCAGCCGCGAGTGCTCGGCGAGGTGTCGCTCGACGGCAAGGCCATCCGGGGCCACTCCGTGCGCAAGATCCTCGACGTCGGCGTCGGCTTCATTCCCGAGGACCGCACCGAAGACGGCCTCGTGGGCGAATTCACGATCGCGGAGAACCTCATGCTCGACCGGGCCGACGGTGCGCCGTTCGTGCGGTTCGGCAACATCCAACGCGGCGCACTCGAGGACTTCGCCCGTGAGAAGGTGGCGGAGTTCGACGTGCGCACCCAGGGCATCGACGAGCCGGTTCGCCGGCTCTCGGGCGGCAACCAGCAGAAGGTCGTGCTCGCGCGCGAACTGAGCCGCGACCTCCGGCTGTTCGTCGCAGCCCAGCCCACCCGCGGCGTCGACGTGGGCTCCATCGAGTTCATCCACAAGCGCATCGTCGCCACCCGCGACGCCGGCACGCCCGTCATCGTCGTCTCGACCGAGCTCGACGAGGTGACGGCACTCGCCGACAACATCATGGTGATGTACCGGGGCCGTATCGTGGGCATCGTCCCCGGCGACACCCCTCGTTCCGTGCTCGGTCTCATGATGGCCGGCGCCAGCGGCGGCAGCGAGAATCCGACCGCCCCCACCGGAGAAGGAGCCGCGGCATGAGCGCCGACCGACCCGAGTCGCCGCAGAGCGAGGCCCAGCCGGCCCAGCCCGCGAAGACCGCCGATCCCGCGGAGGCTCCTGAGCCCTCGCGATGGCACAACGTGTTCCGCGAGATCACGACGGGCAATGCGATCATCTCGGTGCTCGCCGTGGTGCTCGCCCTCATCGTCGGCGCGGTCATGATCGCGTTCACGAACAAAGACGTGCAGGCGGCATCCGTCTACTTCTTCGCTCGGCCCGGCGACATGCTCGCCGCGATCTGGGACTCGGTCGCCGGAGCGTACTCGGCGCTCTTCCAGGGGTCGATCTACAACTTCAGGCGGCCGGGCTTCGCCGACGGCATCAAGCCGTTCACCGAGACGCTCACCTTCGCGACCCCGCTCATCGCCGCCGGTCTCGGCGTCGCGCTCGGCTTCCGCGTCGGCCTCTTCAACATCGGTGGTCGCGGTCAGATGCTGATCGCGGCAGCACTCGGCGGCTGGGTCGGGTTCGCGCTCGACCTGCCTCCCGTGCTGCACATGGTCGTCGCACTGCTCGTCGGCATCGCGGGCGGCGCGCTCTGGGCCGGCATCGTCGGCCTGCTGAAGGCGCGCACCGGTGCCCACGAGGTCATCACGACCATCATGCTGAACTACGTCGCGTTCTATCTCGTCAGCTACTGGCTCCGTGAGGGCTTCCTGAAGACCCCCGGCTCGAACAACCCCAAGAGCCCGGCGACCAAGGCGACCGCGGTGTTCCCCGACCTGCTCGGTCCGGAGTACAACCTGCACTTCGGCTTCATCCTGGTGATCGCGGCCACGGTGTTCGCGTGGTGGCTGCTGTCGCGCTCGAACCTCGGATTCAAGTTCCGCGCGGTCGGCGAGAACCCCAATGCGGCTCGCGTCGCCGGCATCAGCGTCAAGCGCATGTACGTGTACGCGATGCTGCTCTCCGGCGGTCTCATCGGCCTCGCGGGCGTCAACCAGGTGCTCGGCACCACGACGAGCGGGTTCGGAGCCGGCATCGACTCCGGCATCGGCTTCGATGCGATCACGGTCGCCCTGCTCGGCCGGTCCCGCCCCTGGGGCGTGTTCATCGCCGGCATCCTCTTCGGAGCGTTCAAGGCCGGCGGGTTCTCGATGCAGGCCGCAGAAGGCGTGCCGATCGACATCGTCCTCGTCGTGCAGTCGCTCATCGTGCTGTTCATCGCGGCGCCGCCGCTCGTGCGTGCGATCTTCCGGTTGCCTTCGCCCGACACCGTGCGTCGAGCCACCCCGTCCGTCACGAAGGAGGTGGCAGCGAAGTGAGCACCGTCGCACCCGTGAGCCGGCCGACCGAGCCGCACCAGCCTCCGCCCGGCCCTGCCGTCGGACTCATCCGGAACTGGAAGACGCCCGTCGCGCTCGGCGTGTTCAGCATCCTCGCCTTCGTCCTCCTCGTGGTGTTCGGTCGCGAGGGCGTCAGCACGATGCGCCTCTCGACCGCCAGCGATGTCATCCAGCTGCCCGACGTGCACCTGCCGACGCGCGAGACCGGCATCGTCATCACGATCCTGCTGTTCGCGATCACCGCCGTGAGCTTCTGGCTCGTCGTGCAGCGGCGCAAGACGCCGATCTGGCTGATCTCGATCTTCGCGGTGCTCGCTCTCGTCGGCTTCCTCGTCTGGGCGGCCGCCGATGCGACGATCCCGGTTCCCGGGCTGCTGTTCGGGTCGCTGAGCCTGGCGGTGCCGCTCATCTTCGGTGCGCTCGGCGGCGTGATCTCCGAGCGGGTCGGCGTCGTGAACGTCGCCATCGAGGGGCAGCTCCTCGCCGGTGCGTTCACCTCGGCGCTGGTCGCCTCGATCACCGGACAGCCGCTGTTGGGCCTGCTCGCGGCGATGGTGGCCGGCATGCTGGTCTCCTTCGTGCTCGCGGCGTTCTCGATCAAGTACTTCGTCGACCAAGTCATCGTCGGTGTGGTGCTCAACGTGCTCGTCACGGGCCTGACCGGGTTCCTCTTCTCCCAGTTGCTGGCGCCGAACGCCGCGACGTTGAACGCGCCGCCCAGGTTCGAGCGCATCGACATCCCGATCCTGTCCGAGATCCCCATCCTCGGACCGGTGCTGTTCCGCCAGACGCTCATCGTCTACCTCATGTACATCGCCATCGCCGCCGTGTACATCGGCATCTTCCACACGCGCTGGGGCCTTCGGCTTCGTGCAGTGGGCGAGCACCCGCAGGCGGCCGACACGGTCGGCATCAACGTGAACAGCACCCGCTTCTGGAACGTCTCGCTCGCCGGTGCGATCGCAGGCCTCGGTGGCGCGTACTTCACGCTCGGGTCCGTCGGAGCCTTCGGGAAGGAGATGACGGCGGGCGCCGGCTTCATCGCGCTCGCTGCCGTGATCTTCGGTCGATGGGATCCGATTCGCGCGACGCTCGCGGCGCTGCTGTTCGGCTTCGCGTCGAACCTGCAGAACGTGCTGAGCATCATCGGCTCGCCCGTGCCGAGCGAGTTCATGCTGATGCTGCCGTACCTCGTCACGATCTTCGCGGTGGCCGGACTCGTCGGGCAGTCTCGCGGCCCGGCGGCATCCGGAAAGCCGTACATCAAATCCTGATGCGGCCCGCGCTGCCGGGCCGAAGCACACCATCCTGGAACGGGGGAGCACCATGACCGCAACGGATGCGATCGACTGGAACGATCTCCGCGGGCGCGCCCGCGAGGCGATGGCCAAGGCGTACGCGCCGTACTCGGAGTTCCCGGTGGGCGCCGCGGCGATCGTCGACGACGGCCGCATCGTGAGCGGCTGCAACGTCGAGAACGCGTCGTACGGGGTGACCCTGTGCGCGGAGTGCTCGCTCGTCTCGGCACTCGTGATGTCGGGCGGCGGCAAGCTCGTGGCGTTCACCTGCGTCGACGGCCACGGCGCCGCGCTCATGCCCTGTGGGCGCTGCCGGCAGCTGCTCTACGAGCACTCCGCCGAGGGCATGCTGCTCGACACCGTGTCGGGAATCAAGACCATCGACGAGGTGCTGCCCGACGCGTTCGGCCCGCGGCAGCTCGCCGAATTCAGAGGAGTGAAGTCATGAGCACCGTCGAACCGTTCGACGCCGTCGACCTGATCCGCGCCAAGCGCGACGGCCACGAACTCGAGACGCCCGAGATCGACTGGCTCGTCGACGCCTACACGCGCGGCTACGTCGCCGACGAGCAGATGTCGGCCATGACCATGGCGATCTTCCTCAACGGCATGACGCGCCGCGAGATCCGCGACCTGACGATGGCGATGATCGCGAGCGGCGAGCGCATGGACTTCTCGGGCCTCGGCAAGCCCACGAGCGACAAGCACTCCACGGGCGGCGTCGGCGACAAGATCACGCTGCCCCTCATGCCGCTGGTCGCGACCTTCGGCGTGGCGGTGCCGCAGCTGTCGGGCCGCGGGCTCGGTCACACCGGCGGCACGCTCGACAAGCTCGAGTCGATTCCGGGATGGCGCGCCGAGATCACGAACGACGAGATGTTCGCGCAGCTGCGCGATGTCGGCGGCGTGATCTGCGCCGCAGGTGCCGGGCTCGCTCCGGCCGACAAGAAGCTCTATGCGCTGCGCGACATCACGGGCACGGTCGAGGCGATCCCGCTCATCGCCTCGTCGATCATGTCGAAGAAGATCGCCGAGGGCACCGGTGCGCTCGTGCTCGACGTCAAGTTCGGCTCGGGCGCGTTCCTGACCGACATCGACCGTTCGCGAGAACTCGCGCGCACCATGGTCGAGCTCGGCGAAGACGCGGGCGTCGCGACCTCCGCGCTCATCACGAACATGAACGTGCCGCTCGGCCTCACGATCGGCAACGCCAACGAGGTGCGCGAGTCGGTCGAGGTGCTCGCCGGCGGCGGTCCGTCGGATGTCCGTGCGCTCACCGTGGCCCTCGCGCGCGAGATGCTCGCGCTCGCGGGGCAGCCCGACGCCGATGTCGAAGCAGCGCTCGACGACGGCCGGGCCATGGACACCTGGCGTCGCGCGATCCGCGCTCAGGGCGGCGACCCCGACGCCCCGATGCCGGTGGCCCGGGAGCAGCACGTCGTGACGGCCGACCGTGACGGCGTGCTCGTCGAGCAGCAGGCACTGCCCTTCGGCATCGCCGCCTGGCGTCTCGGCGCAGGGCGTGCCCGCAAGCAGGACCCGGTGCAGCACGCCGCAGGAATCGACCTGCATGCCAAGCCCGGAGACGTCGTGCGCAAGGGCGAGCCGCTGTTCACCCTGCACGCCGACGAGCCCGCTCGCTTCGCCCGGGCCCTCGAGTCCGTCGAGGGCGCGTGGCGCATCGGCAACGCGGGTGATCCGATCGAGGACGGCGGTCCGCTGATCGCCGACCGCATCGGTCGCTGACGGGCGCGACGACCCGGACCGCGCGCGGCGCGGTCGCGAACATCGCGTCTGCGCACCGGTGATTCCGTGACCGCATGCGTCGCCCGCGAGGGTTGCTTCGAGATTGCCGAGACTTCGCGGGCGCCCTGTCGCTATCGTTGACTCGTGAACACGATTCCGACGGAGTACCGCCTCGAAGGCGACGGCACGAACATCCAGGCCCTGCCGAAGATCTCGCTGCACGACCACCTCGACGGCGGCCTGCGGCCGCAGACGCTCATCGAGCTCGCCGACGAGATCGGCCTCGAGGTGCCGGCGACCGATGCCGAGAGCCTCGGCCAGTGGTTCGCCGAGCAGTCGAACTCCGGTTCACTCGTCGAGTACCTGAAGACCTTCGACCTCACGACGGCCGTGATGCAGACCCGCGAGGGCCTCACGCGGGTCGCTCGTGAGTTCGTGCAGGACCTCGCGGCCGACGGCGTCATCTACGGCGAGATCCGGTGGGCGCCAGAGCAGCACCTGACGCGGGGGCTCAGCCTCGACGAGACCGTCGAAGCCGTGCAGGCCGGCATCGAGCAGGGCATCGACGACGCGCGCGCGCAGGGCCACGGCGTCCGTGCCGGTCAGCTCGTCACGGCGATGCGCCACGCCGATCGCGGCCTCGAGATCGCCGAACTCGCCGTGCGTCACCGCGATCGCGGTGTCGTCGGATTCGACATCGCGGGCGCAGAGGCGGGCTTCCTGCCGAGTCGTCACCGCACCGCGTTCGACTACCTCGCGAGCCAGTACCTGCCGGTCACCGTGCACGCCGGCGAGGCCGACGGCCTCGAGTCCATCCGCAGCGCCCTCTTCGACGGTCGTGCGCTGCGGCTCGGTCACGGTGTGCGCATCGCCGAAGACCTCATCATCGATCGTCAGGACGATGAGAACACCTACGTCTCGCTGGGCCCGATCGCCCAGTGGGTGCGCGATCGCGAGATCGCCCTCGAGACGAGCCCGTCGTCGAACCTGCAGACCGGCGCGATCGCAGCCTGGGGTGACGAGCTCGTCGACCATCCCTTCGACCTGCTGTACCAGCTCGGCTTCCGGGTGACGGTCAACACCGACAACCGCCTGCAGTCGGGCACGACGCTCACCCGCGAACTCGCGTTGCTGAGCGACGCCTTCGGCTACGACCTCGACGACTTCGAGGCGTTCCAGCTCAATGCCGCCGCTGCGGCGTTCCTGCCGCTCGACGACCGCGAAGAGCTCGCAGAGCTGATCCAAGACGGCTTCGACGACGCCTGACGCCTGGAAGCGATCGACGACTGCGCCTCAGCCTGCATCATCCTGAACGGAACCCGATGACCCTCCCGCCGCTCCCCGACGAAGCGATCGTGATCAAGGCGCACGTCGACGACTGGCGCGCCGCCGTGCGCGAAGCCGGCCGTGCGCTCGTGCGGTCGGGTTCGACCCGCTCGGAGTACGCGGATCGCATGATCGCGGTCATCGAGGAGTTCGGCGCGTACGTCGTGATCGCCCCGGGGCTCGCGCTCGCGCATGCCCGGCCGGGTCCCGACGTGCGCCACGAGGGGCTGGCCGTCGTCACCCTCGCCGAGCCGGTCCCGTTCGGGCATCCGCACAACGATCCCGTGCGGGTCGTGGTCGGCCTCGCGGTGTCCAACGCCGAAGAGCATGTGGCCTCCGTCGCACGCCTCGCGAACGCGTTCAACGACAGCGGCATCGTCGGTCGCATGGCGCGCGCCGAGACGGCCGACGAGCTGCGCGCGCTGCTCGGCTTCGAAGGAGGGGTGGGGGCGTGAAGATCGTCGCCGTCTGCGGACTGGGCATCGGCACCTCGGCGATCCTGAAGGTCAACGCCGAGCGCGCCCTCGATCGGCTGGGGCTCACGGCCGACGTCGATGCCAGCGACCTCGCCGGCATCGCCACCGCGGCCGCCGATGCGCAGGTGATCCTGACCTCGAGCGAGCTCGCCGACGCCGTGCGTGCCGCCATCGGTCGCAGCTTCGCCGAGATCGTCGAGGTGTCGAACTACTTCGATGTCGAGGAGATCGGCGCGAAGCTCGAGACCTCGCTCGGCTGAGGTCGCCGCGCGCGTCGCCCGAGCGGGCGACGAGCACGACGCGACGAGCACGACGCGACGAGCGTTCGTTACGCGACGAGCTCCCGCATGCCGGCATCGAGCGCAGCCACTGCGGCGAATGCCGCGGCGCGACGCTCCTCCGCGGTGCCCGTCTCGGACACCGCGTCGATGTAGATCTTGAGCTTCGGCTCGGTGCCGCTCGGTCGCACCATCACACGGCCGCCGCCCTCGAGCACGATGCGGAGCACGTCGGAGGGCGGCAGCTCGCCGAACCCGTCGGCGAGGTCCTCGATGCGTTCGACCCGGATGCCGCCGATCCACGCCGGCGGCTCAGCACGGAGCCGCGCCATGATCTCGCCGATGCGGGCGAGCTCGGTGACGCGGATCGAGATCTGGCCGGAGTCGTGGCATCCGAACCGCTCGACGAACGCGTCGAGGTGATCGGCGACCGTGCGGCCCTCGGCCTTCAGCTGAGCGGCCAGCGACAGGAAGGCGAGACCGGCGGAGATGCCGTCCTTGTCGCGCACGGTGCCGGGGTTCACGAGGTAGCCGAGCGCCTCTTCGAAGCCGAAGACGAGGCCCGGCGCGCGCGAGATCCACTTGAACCCGGTGAGGGTCGCCTCGAAGTCGAGGCCGTACGCGCGGGCGATCGTCTCGAGTCCGGGGGAGGAGACGATCGAGCACGCGAGCGAGCCGTTCGGGCCGGAGTCGCCGCCGACCGCCGAGGCGCGCTCCGCCGCCTGCCAGCCGAGCACGAGTCCCACCTCGTTGCCGGTGAGGCGTCGGTATCCGATCTCCGACGAGGCGTCGGGGATCGCGATCGCGAGGCGGTCGGCGTCGGGGTCGTTCGCGACGATGAGCTCGGCGTCGACCTCGCGCGCCCGGGCGAAGGAGAGATCCATCGCGCCGGGCTCTTCGGGGTTCGGGAACGACACGGTCGGAAACGCCGGGTCAGGCTCGATCTGCGCGTCGACGAGCGAGGGCGCGTCGAAGCCCGCCGCCGCCAGCACGCTCGCCATGGTCTGCCAGCCCACACCGTGCATCGCGGTGTACACGACGCGCGGCTGCACCGCCGGGGGAGCGGCGACCTGCGCGGTCAGGCGGATGTACTCGTCGACGACCGACTCGGCCGCCGTCTCGAACACGCCACGGGGCAGTTCGGGCACGAGCGCCGTATCGGCGACGCGCTGGATCTGCGCCGCGATCTCGGCATCGGTGGGAGCGACGATCTGCGAGCCGTGGTCGTCGCCGCCGAGGTAGACCTTGTAGCCGTTGTCGTTCGGCGGGTTGTGCGACGCGGTCACCATGACGCCGGCGGACACCGCGAGGTGGCGCACGGCGAACGCGAGCACGGGCGTCGGCAGCAGCCGCGGCAACAGGATGGCGCGGACGCCTGCGCCCGCCATGATCTCGGCGGTGTCGCGGGCGAACACGGCGGAGTTCTTGCGGCCGTCGTACCCGATCACGATCGACGGGGTCTGACCGAGCACGGCGTGCTCGACGAGGTGGGCCGCGAGGCCCGCCGCCGCCTGGGAGACGAGCACCCGGTTCATGCGGTTCGGTCCGGCCGCGATCTCACCGCGGAGGCCCGCGGTGCCGAAGGCGAGCCGCTGGTCGAAGCGATCGGCGAGGTCGGCGGATGCCGCGGGGTCGCCGCCGCGCACCGCGTCGATGATCGCCGAGAGCTCGGCGATCGTCTCGGGGTCGGGATCCTGGCTGATCCACGCCTCGGCGAGTGCGATGCGCTGCTGGTCGGCGTCGGTCTGCGACATCCGCTGCCCCTTAGAGTTCGGCCACGATCTTGGCGAGCAGGCTCGAGATCACCGGCTCGGCCATGCGACCGGCCTCGATGACCTCTTCGTGGCTCAGCGGTGTCTGCTGGATGCCGGCGGCGAGGTTCGTGATGAGCGACATGCCGAGCACCTCCATGCCGGCCTGACGTGCCGCGATCGCCTCGAGCGCCGTCGACATGCCGACGATGTGGCCGCCGATGATCTTCGCCATCTGCACTTCGGCGGGCGTCTCGTAGTGCGGCCCGCGGAACTGGCAGTAGACGCCCTCGTCGAGCGTGGGGTCGATCGAGTGCGCGAGGTCGCGGAGACGCTTCGAGTAGAGGTCGGTGAGGTCGATGAAGGTCGCGCCCTCGAGCGGCGAGTCGGCCGTGAGGTTGATGTGGTCGCTGATGAGCACGGGGGTGCCGGGCGTCCAGTGCTCCTTGATGCCGCCGGCGCCGTTCGTCAGGATCATGGTCTTCGCGCCGGTGGCGGCCGCGGTGCGCACCGAGTGCACGACACGGCGCACGCCGTGGTCCTCGTAGTAGTGCGTGCGGGCGCCGATGACGAGGGCGCGCTTGCCGCTCGGCAGCAGCACCGAGCGCAGGGTGCCGACGTGGCCCTCGAGCGCGGGCTTGGAGAACCCGGGCACCTCGGTCGCGGCGATCGTGTGCGTGGTCTCGCCGATGAGTTCGGCGGCGCGGCCCCAGCCGCTGCCGAGGGTCAGCGCGACGTCGTGGCGCTCCACCCCGGTGAGTTCTGCGATGCGCTCGGCCGCGAGGGCGGCGATCGCGAACGGGTCGGCAGTGGGGTCGTCGAGCGGATTCACAACGTGCATCATCCCACTCTAATGAGCCGCGGATGCCGGGGCGAGGGCGTGCTCGTTTGCTGGCCGGAGCGCGACAACTGGCAGAATGTGAGCATGGCCTATGAGTTCGAGCGCACCCAACGTATTGCCGTACTCGGAGGAGGGCCTGGAGGCTATGAGGCCGCGCTCGCCGGCGCGCAGCTGGGGGCCGAGGTCACGCTCATCGAGCGTGCCGGCGTCGGCGGCGCCGCGGTGCTCACCGACGTGGTGCCGTCGAAGTCCCTCATCGCGACCGCAGAGGCCTCGAACGCCGTCAAGGAGGCCGCCGATCTCGGCGTGCAGTTCTTCGCGAAGGGCGACTCCGAGAAGGCCGTCAAGCCCAACGTCGCGATCAATCTCGCCGCGGTGAACAAGCGCCTCCTCGGCCTCGCCGCCCAGCAGTCCGAAGACATGCGTTCGAACCTGATCGAGGCCGGCGTGCACCTCGTGCAGGGCGAAGGGCGCCTCGACGGGCCGAACGCGGTCATCGTCTCCACCGCCAAGGGCGGCACCGACTTCGACCGCATCGAGGCCGACACGCTCGTGATCTCGGTCGGCGCCTCGCCTCGCGTGCTCCCGACCGCGGTCCCCGACGGCGAGCGCATCCTCACGTGGACCCAGCTGTACCACCTGCAGGTCGTGCCCGAGCACCTCATCGTGGTCGGATCCGGCGTCACGGGCGCGGAGTTCGCCTCCGCGTATCGCGCGCTCGGCGCGAAGGTCACGCTCATCTCGAGCCGCGACCAGGTGCTTCCGGGTGAAGACGCCGACGCGGCATCCGTGATCGAGAAGGTCTTCAAGCGCAACGGCATGAAGGTCATGAACAAGTCGCGCGCCGAATCCGTCGTGCGCGACGGCGACAGCGTCGTCGCGACGCTGACCGACGGTCGCGAGGTGCGCGGCAGCCACTGCCTCATGGCGGTCGGCTCGGTGCCGAACACCCTCGACCTCGGACTCGAAGACGCCGGCGTGCAGCTCTCCGAGAGCGGTCACATCCGCGTGAACCGGGTCGCGCGCACCTCGATGCCGAACATCTACGCGGCCGGCGACTGCACCACGTTCCTGCCGCTCGCCTCGGTCGCGTCGATGCAGGGCCGCACCGCGGTGTTCCACGCGATGGGCGACGTGGTGAACCCGCCCGAGCTGCGCAACGTCACCTCGAACATCTTCACGCAGCCCGAGATCGCCACGGTCGGCTGGACCGAGAAGGAGATCGAGGAGGGCGTCGTGCCGGGCGTCGTCTACAAGCTGCCGCTGTCGTCGAACCCGCGCGCCAAGATGATGGGCATCCGCGACGGCTTCGTCAAGCTCTTCGCGTCGAGCGGGTCGGGCGCGATCATCGGCGGCGTCATCGTGGCGCCGAAGGCGTCCGAGCTCATCTTCCCGCTCGCGCTCGCCATCGAGCACCGGCTCACGGTCGACCAGTTCGCCGAGGCGTTCCCGGTCTATCCTTCGCTCAGCGGTTCGCTGACGGATGCCGCGCGGGCCATGCACGTGGTACGCTGAGGTTGCAGCGCCGCGGGGGCGGCGCGCCGTTCTCTGGGGGTAACGATGAACCTGCGAGTGAAATCGGTCGAATCGTCGATCGCCGACTCCCACGACGAGGAGCGGAGCCTGAAACGCTCGCTCGGCACGTGGGACCTCGCCCTGATGGGCATCGCGGTCGCGGTCGGCGCCGGCATCTTCTCGGTCGGTGCGCAGGCCGCGGCGAACTTCGCCGGGCCGAGCGTCATCGTCTCCTTCGTGCTCGCCGCCGTCACGTGCGGGCTCGCGATCATGTGCTACGCGGAGTTCGCCTCGACCGTGCCGGTCGCCGGCAGCGCCTACACGTTCACCTACGCGACGATGGGGGAGCTCCTCGCCTGGATCATCGGGTGGGACCTCATCCTCGAGCTGTTCACCGCAGCAGCGGTGCTCGCGAAGTACTGGGGCGTCTACCTCGGCGAGGCGCTGCTCGCGTTCGGGCTGCCGTTCCCATCGACGTTCCAGCTGGGCGGCATCGAGGTGAGCTGGCCCGCGTTCCTCATCGTGGCGGTGTTCACGGTGCTGCTCGTCGCCGGCACGAAGCTCACGGCGCGCGTCGGTGCGGTGTTCACGATCATCAAGGTCGCGATCGTGCTCTTCGTGATCGTGGTCGGGTTCTTCTTCGTCAAGGCGGCGAACTTCACGCCGTTCATCCCTGAGTCGGTGCCCACCGAGGGCGGTGCGACGGATGTCTGGACGCAGTCGCTGTTCGCTTGGATGACCGGAGCCGCACCCGCGCAGTACGGCGTCTTCGGCATGCTCTCGGCGGCCGCGCTCGTCTTCTTCGCCTTCATCGGCTTCGACGTCGTCGCCACGAGCGCCGAAGAGGTGCGCGATCCGCAGAAGCGGCTGCCCCGCGGCATCTTCATCGGACTCGGCATCGTGACGCTGCTGTACGTGCTCGTGTCGATCGTCATGACGGGCATGGTCTCGTACACCGAGCTCGCGGCTGAAGAGACGCCGTCGCTCGCGACCGCCTTCCGGCTCGTCGGGCAGGACTGGGCGTCGGCGGTGATCTCGCTCGGGGCGCTCGCGGGCCTTACGACCGTGATCATGATCATCCTCCTCGGCCTCTCGCGCATCGTCTTCGCGCTGAGCCGCGACGGGCTGCTGCCGCGGTGGCTGTCGAAGACGACCGAGCACACGAAGACGCCCGCGCGCATCCAGATCATCGCCGGCACGGTCGTGGCGTTCGTCGCCGCGTTCACCGACGTCGGGCTCCTCGAGGAGATGATCAACATCGGCACGCTCTCGGCCTTCGTGCTCGTGAGCATCGGCGTCGTGGTGCTTCGGCGCACCCGTCCAGATCTGCAGCGCGGCTTCCGCGTGCCGTGGTCGCCCGTGCTGCCGATCCTCTCGGCGGCGCTCTGCGTGTGGCTCATGTTCAACCTGACGACGCTCACCTGGGTGCGGTTCCTGGTCTGGCTCGTGATCGGCATCGTCATCTACCTGCTGTACGGGCGCCGTCGCTCGCGGCTCGGCCTCGAGCTGCGCGTGAGCGAGGTCGAGCTGCCCACCGCGCAGGGCTCGGAGCCGCCGAGTTCCTGACGACGCGGTGTCGATCGGTCAGTCGGGGCGATCGACTGCGGCCTGCTCCACCGGTGTGATCGAAACGTGATCCGGAGGATCGCGTCCGGATGGCTGCGGGTCAGTAGATTCGTCCTGCCGGGCGGCTCCGGCAGAAGACGGAGGCGACATGGACCGGGTCTCGACGCGGCTCGCAGCGGTGCTCTTCGCGGCGGTGCTGGCCCTGACGGCATGCGTGCCATCGCCGGATCCCAGTCCCACCCGCACGCCCAACCCCACCCGCACGCCCAGCGCTGCTCCCACGCCGCACGCGTCGGCGGCACCGACCGAATCCGCACCGCCGACGGAGCCCGGTGAGGTCGTGGATCCGGTCGTGACGCGCATCGTCGTCCGACCCGAGCAACTCGACCTCGTGAACCGCGCAGGAGTGGTCGTCGGGGAACTCTCATACGACGCGGAAGCGGTCGCCTTCGTCGACACGATCTCGAACGTGCTCGGTGGTCCACCCGACGTGGAAGAGCGGCCGGGCGGCCATGAGTGGTTTCCCTGGACGAAGTACACCTGGCCGGGTGCGGTCGTCATCGATGACCATGAGCCCGAGGGCATCTCATCCGACATGAACGTGGCGGTCGAGTTCACCCATCCGGTCGTCGGCGACGGGATCTCGGTCGCCACCGTGCAGGGATTCCGTCCCGGTGACGATGCGCAGGCGTTCGCCGCCGAGGTGGGCGTGACCTGGCATGGCAACGGATTCGACCAGTTCCCTGCGGAGACCGGCCCCGACATCGGTGAACGAGGCTACGACGAGTGGGCCGGCACGTACTGGGAGTACGCGAACGCGAACGCCGTCGCGGTGAGTCTGTGGAGCCGCAGCAGCGATCCGGCGGTGACGAGCGTGCTCCAGGCGCCCTGGAACTTCGGAATCGGGCACGTCTGAACGGTCGGTGTCAGTGTTTCCGCAATCAATTCCACAACAACCGTGTCAACGCTGTTGATTTCCACCACCGTTCGTTGCTAGCGTCCGAGTCAGCACCATGGCGTCCGCGGCGCCGGAGCGGTTCCCCTGCCCGCAGACACCACCCCTGACAGTGGAGTCCCGGGAGGCGGACATGAACGAACGCAGCGAGATCGACAGCACCGACCACACGCATGGGGTGACCCGGCGTACGATCCTCGGCGTCGGCGCCGCCGGCGCCGCCGGCGTGCTCCTCACCGCCGGGGCCCGCCCCGGCGCCGCCGTCCCGGCCTCGTACAACCGCATGTGGGACACGATCGTGATCGGCGCAGGCGCATCGGGCCTCGGCGCCGCTCGCGTGCTGGCCGATGCCGGCAAGCGGGTGCTCGTGCTCGAGGCCCGTGATCGCATCGGCGGGCGCATGTGGACGGACCGCACGTCGATGGGCATCCCGATCGAGCGCGGCGCCGAGCTCGTGCACGGCACCACCGTCTCGACCTGGGGGCTGATCAACCAGCTCGGCCTCGCCACGCACCGGCAGACCGAGATCCACTCCCGGCTGACGCCCACGACGCCGTGGACGAACGCGTTCGACTTCGAATCCCTGCACTTCCCGCTCGGCGCTCCCTCCTACCCGAACGGGCTGCCCGACCCGGTCGACGGCGAGACCGCCCTGGCCTGGCTCGAACGCGTCGGCATCCCGCCTGAGAACTACTCGACCGCACTCGCGGCGATCGAGGTCGACTCCGAGCAGTTCGACGTGCTCCCGGCGTGGTTCGTCGTCGACACCGTGGTCGCGGGGCTCGAGACGCAGGATCTCTCGGGGCCGATGCCGCCCGAGGAGTACGGCGACTACCGGGTGATCGGCGGCTACAACCAGGTGCTGCAGCCCCTCGTCGCCGGCCTTCCGCTGGTGCACGGCGCGCGGGTGCACACGGTCGAGCATCGGGCCGGCCGGGTCGACGTGCACTCGAGTGCCGGCTCGTTCAAGGCCAAGACGCTCGTGGTCGCGCTGCCGGGCGGGGTGCTGAAGCACGGCGACATCGCCTTCGACCCGCCACTGCCCGCCGACAAGCGCGACGGGTTCCAGGAGATCGAATACCTGCCGGTCTTCAAGGGCATCCTCGAGTTCGCTCATCCCGTGCTCCCCGAGGACCACCCGCTGCCGCGAGCGTGGGACATCATGACGACGTTCTCCAAGAACCCGCCGAGCCTCTGGAACGGATCCGTCGGCACCCCCGGCTACGGCGGCGAGGTCATCGTCGCGTGGATGACGGGCGGGAAGGCGCAGGAGCTGCTCGACCTCCCCGAGGCCGAGCGGTTCCAGGCTGCGCTCGACAACATCCGCACCGCGGTCGGCGACCAGGGCCTGCAGTACGTCAACGCCTCGACCTACGACTGGTCGAAGGACGAGTTCGCCAGAGGCGCCTACCCCGGTCCGTTCTCACGCCGCAACGGCCTGAACGCGCCGATCGACGGCACGATCTTCTGGGCGGGCATGGTGACCAGCACCATCCACTCCTCGCGCAACTCCGGCGTGGCTGCGGCGAACGCCACCCTCGCCGCGCTGGCGCTGCGCTGAACCGACCCCGCCGTACCCGTGATCGACCGAGCCGTCGCGGGTACGGCGGACCCTCTCAGACATCGGTGGGCGACGCGTCGCCCACCGACCGGCGCCGCCTCGTTGCGCCACCGACCGCTCCACCAGACCACCGACCGCTCCACCGACCGCACGATTGCACCGCTGCACCATTGACCGATCCGATGCACCACGACATTCAGGAGGCAGTACCGATGCGCGACCATGAAACGAACGGCCCCGCGAGTCCGGCTCGCGGCGGCATCCTGACCCGGCGAAGCCTGCTCGCGGCAGGTGCCGTCGGTGCGGCAGGGCTCCTGCTGACCGCCGGCGCGAAACCGCCCCAGGGCGACTGGCAGACTCGCACCTGGGATGCGATCGTGCTCGGTGCCGGCGCCGCCGGCCTCGGCGCGGCGCGGACCCTCGCGGACGCCGGCCGCAGCGTGCTCGTACTCGAGGCGCGGAATCGCATCGGCGGGCGCATGTGGACCGATCGCACCTCGATGTCGATCCCGATCGAGCGCGGCGCCGAGCTCGTGCACGGCAGCACCGTCTCGACGTGGGGGCTGATCGACCAGCTCGGCCTGATGACGCACCGGCAGACGAAACTGTTGGGCAGGCTCCGGCCCGAGACGCCGTGGATCGACGGATTCCACTACGAATCCTGGCAGTTCCCGCTCGGTGCGCCCTCGTACCCGAACGGGCTCCCCGCCCCCACCAGCGGTGAGACCGCGCTGCACTGGCTGCAGCGGGTCGGCATCACGCCCGACAACTACCCGATCATGCTCGCAGCGATCGAGGTCGACACCGAGCAGTTCGACGTGCTGCCGGCCAAGGAAGCCGCCAAGACGATCGAGACCGCCCTCAAGTATCAGGGCCTCACCGGCCCGATGCCGCCCGAGGAGTACGGCGACTACCGGGTGATCGGCGGCTACGACCAGGTGCTCCAGCCGCTCGTGGCAGGCATCCCGCTCGTGCTGAACGCCCCCGTGCACACGGTCGACCACGCGCCGGGCCACGTCGAGGTGCACACGAACCGAGGCACCTACTCGGCGAAGTCCCTCGTGGTCGCGCTGCCGGGCGGTGTGCTGAAGCACGGTGACGTGGTGTTCAACCCGCCCCTGCCTCCCGAGAAGAGCAACGGCTTCCAGGCGATCAGCTACCTGCCCGTGTTCAAGGGCATCCTCGAGTTCGCACACCCCGTGCTCCCCGCCGGACACCCGGTGCCGCAGGGCTGGGACATCCTCACGACGTTCTCGAAGAACCCGCCGAGCAACTGGAACGCCTCGGTCGGCACGCCCGGTTTCACCGGCGAGGTGGTCGTATCGTGGATGACCGGCGGAAAGGCTCAGGAGCTGCTCGACCTGCCCGAGTCGCAGCGCTTCGCCGCCGCTCTCGACAACCTCCGAACGGCGACCGGCGACCAGGGGCTGCAGTACACGAAGTCGTCGACCTACGACTGGTCGAAGGACCAGTTCGCACGGGGCGCGTACCCCGGCCCGTTCTCGCGCTGGAACGCCAACGGCCTCTACTCGCCGGTAGACGACACGATCTTCTGGGCCGGAATGGTCACCAGCACGGTCGCCTGGTCACGGGACACCGGCGTCGACGCCGCGAACTCGGTGCTCGCGGCGCTGGCAGGGCGCTGACGCGAGAGCCGAACGACGAACCGCCGCGCAGTGCCGGACCCGGCACCGCACGGCGGTTCGCAGCGATCGAGGTGTTCGTGCCTACGCGTCGACGATCGCGAGCAGCAGGTGCCCGCTCGAGACGGTGGCGCCGGCCTCGGCGTTCACGGTGCCGATGACGCCGTCCTTGTGGGCGAGGATCGGCTGCTCCATCTTCATGGCCTCGAGCACGAGCACGAGGTCGCCCTTGACGACCTTGTCGCCCTCGGCGACGGCGACCTTCACGATGGTCGCCTGCATGGGCGCCTTCACGGCATCGCCGGTGCCGGTGTCGACGGCATGCGATGCGGCGCGGCGGCGAGGTGCCGCACCCGCGGTGCTCGAGGCGGACGACCCGCCGCCGACGATGCGCTTCGGCAGCGTGACCTCGACTCGGCGGCCGGCGACCTCGACGACGACGCTCGTGCGTTCGGCGGGGCCCGCGTGCTCTGCGAGTTCGCCCGACCACGGTTCGAGCTGGTTGTCGTACTCGGTCTCGATCCAGCGCGTGTAGATCGAGAACGGCTCGTCGCCGGCGGGCGCGAATGCCGGGTTGTTCACGATGTCGCGGTGGAAGGGCAGCACGGTCGGCAGGCCCGCGACCTCGAACTCGTCGAGCGCCCGGCGAGCGCGCTCGAGTGCGTCCTTGCGGTCGCGGCCGGTCACGATGAGCTTGGCGAGGAGCGAGTCGAACGCCCCCGAGATCTCATCGCCCGAGGTGACGCCGGAGTCGATGCGGATGCCGGGGCCGCCAGGGAAGCGGAGCTGGTGCACCGGCCCGGGGGCCGGCAGGAAGCCGCGACCGGGGTCTTCGCCGTTGATGCGGAACTCGATCGAGTGCCCGGTCGTGACGGGGTCGGCGTAGTCGAGCACGCCGCCCTCCGCCAGGCGGAACTGCTCGCGCACGAGGTCGATGCCCGTGACCTCTTCGGAGACGGGGTGCTCGACCTGGAGGCGGGTGTTGACCTCGAGGAACGAGACCGTGCCGTCTTGACCGATGAGGAACTCGCAGGTGCCGGCGCCGACGTAGCCGACCTCGCGGAGGATCGCCTTCGAGGACTCGTAGAGCTGCACGGTCTGCTCGTCGGTGAGGAACGGCGCGGGGGCCTCCTCGACGAGCTTCTGGTGACGACGCTGCAGCGAGCAGTCGCGCGTCGAGACGACGACGACGTTGCCGTGCGCGTCGGCGAGGCACTGGGTCTCGACGTGTCGCGGCTTGTCGAGGTACTTCTCGACGAAGCACTCGCCGCGACCGAACGCGGCCACGGCCTCGCGGGTCGCCGAATCGAAGAGCTCGGGCACCTCTTCGCGGGTGCGGGCGACCTTGAGGCCCCGGCCGCCGCCGCCGAAGGCGGCCTTGATCGCGACGGGCAGCCCGTGCACGTCGACGAAGTCGAGCACTTCGGAGGCATCTGCGACGGGGTTGAGCGTGCCGGGAGCCAGCGGGGCGCCGACCTTCTCGGCGACGTGGCGCGCGGAGACCTTGTCGCCGAGCCGCTCGATCGCTTCGGGCGAGGGGCCGATCCAGACGAGGCCGGCGTCGATCACGGCGCGGGCGAAGTCGGGGTTCTCGGCGAGGAAGCCGTAGCCCGGGTGCACGGCGTCGGCGCCCGAGCGGCGAGCGACCGAGAGGATCTTGTCGATCACGAGGTACGTGTCGGCGCTCGTGGTGCCGTCGAGGGCGTACGCCTCGTCGGCGAGCTTCACGTGCCGCGCGTCGCGGTCCTGATCGGCGTAGACGGCGACGGAACCGAGACCGGCGTCACGGGCGGCCCGGATGACGCGGACGGCGATCTCGCCACGGTTGGCGATGAGGACCTTGGAGATGCGCGGCATAATGCTCAAGCCTATTGCGCGCGACGGTCGGCTCTTTGGGTGCCTTCCACAAAAAGAGCGGATGTCTCTTGCGGACACCGACAATCGACGGAACGGTCAGCCGGCTTCGGGACGACGATTCCAGAGGGACGGCCATGCCACGCCGAGCTCGCGCACGAGGTCGCGGAGGGTCGAGAGCGAGAGGCCGACCACCGTCGACGGGTCGCCCTCGACACGGCGGATGAAGGGCCCGCCGAGGCTGTCGATCGTGAACGCTCCGGCCACGAGCAGCGGTTCGCCGGTCGCGATGTACGCGTCGATCTCGGCATCGTCGAGCGCCGCGAAGCGCACGGTCGCGACATCCGCTCGCCCGACCGCCCCGTTCACCCGGCCGCCGCGATGGTCGATCAGCCAGTGGCCCGACCAGAGTTCGCCGTGCCCGCCGTTCTGGGCGAGCCAGCGCTGCTTCGCGACGTCGGGCAGGTGCGGCTTGCCATGGATCGCGCCGCCCGTGAGGAACGCGGAGTCGCCGCCGAGGATGAGGCCGTCGATCGGCTCGCCGTCCGGCTCGGCCCCGATGAGCGCCTCGGCCTTCGCCTGCGCGAGGAGCTGCACCATCTCGCGCGCGGCGAGCGGACCGGATTCGGCCTCGCGGGCGGCGACCACCGCCTCCTCGTCGACGCCAGGCGGTGCCGCGATCGGCTCGATGCCGGCCGCGCGGAGGGTCTGCAATCGGGCGGGCGAGGTCGAGGCGAGATAGAGGCGCATGCGTCCATCCTGCCCGCCGGCTCGTCGCTGTGGAATGCTCGATGCATGCCAGACAACCGACGCCCACGTCGAAGCGGTGGGCGCAAGCCCTCGCGATCGCCCCGCCCCGCCCCGAAGCCGCCGGCCACCGATGGCCCCGTGATCGAGCTCGAGGTCGAGCGTGTCGCGCACGGCGGTGTGTTCGTCGCCCGGCACGAGGGGCGCGTCGTGTTCGTCGCCGACGCGATCCCGGGGGAGCGGGTCGCCGCTCGGGTCAGCGATCAGGGCAAGGAGAAGTTCTGGCGCGCGGAGACCGTGGAGGTGCTCGAGGCGTCGTCCGACCGCCGCGCGCACGTGTGGGCCGAGGCATCCGTCGACCGTGCTCCCGAGCTGCGGCCCGGCGGTGCCGAATTCGGCCACATCGCCATGGCGCGCCAGCGCGGCCTGAAGGGTGAGGTGCTGCGCGAGGCGCTCTCCCGCATGGCGGGCGTCGAGGTCGCCGTCGAGGTCGACCCGGTCGATCCCGGCCTCGCGCCGGGGGTCTCGAGCGACGACGGCACCGGTTGGCGCACGCGGATGCGCCTGCACGTCGGCCCGGATGGACGTGTCGGACCGTACGCGGCCCGGAGCCACACGATCGTGCCCGTGACCTCCGTTCCCCTCGCCGTACCCGAACTGGCCGCGCTCGCGCCGCTCGGGGACCGTTTCCCGGGTGCTGCCGCGATCGACCTGATCGCCCCGAGCGCCGGCGACCCCGCGATCGTCATGGTCGAGGGCGACCGTCCGGTGCGCGGCGCGCGCCCGACGATCGAGGAGCGTGTGGGCGAGCGCAGCTTCCGGCTCGACCGAGACGGCTTCTGGCAGGTGCATCGCGGCGCGGCCGCGACGCTCACCCGCGCGGTGCAGGAGCTCATCGACGGCGACCTCTTCGACCCCCGCGCCGCCAACCACGACCTCTACGGCGGTGTCGGGCTGCTCGCCGCCGCCGTCGGCGACCGCTTCGGCGAGACCGTGCGCATCACGACGGTCGAGTCCGACGTGCGCGCGACCGAGCACGCGGGGGCGAACCTGTCGGAATGGCTCGGCGCCCGTGCCGTGACCGCCCGCGTCGACCGGTACCTCGCCGAGCTCGCGGCCGACTCGGGCGCCTCCGAGCGTGCGCGTCTCCGTGACGCGACGGTCGTGCTCGATCCGCCGCGCGCCGGCGCCGGGCGCGAGGTGGTCGAACGGCTCGCCGAGCTGCGCCCGCGACAGCTCGTCTACGTCGCCTGCGACCCGGTCGCCTTCGCCCGCGACGTCGGTCTTTTCCGCGAACGCGGCTACGAGCTCGACGAGCTGCGCGCCTACGACCTCTTCCCGAACACCCACCACGTCGAGGCGGTCGCCCGCCTCCGCGCTATCGTGTGAACGTGGAAACGGGGGACGTCGGGGCTGCGGTGCCGACACGGGAATCGGATGCCGCTGCGACGGTCGCGATCGTCGACGACCATGAAGCGGTGCGACTCGGCCTGCGCGCAGCGTGCCGCGACGCCGGGTACGACGTCGTGGTCGACGCGGCGAGCGTGCCGGAGCTGCTCGAGGGCCTCGCCGGTCGGTCGTGCGACGTCGTGGTGCTCGACCTCTCGCTCGGCGACGGATCCTCGGTGACCGAGAATGTGCGGGCCGTGCTCGCCACCGGCAGCGCGGTGCTCGTGCACAGCATCGCCGATCGTGTGGCGGCGGTGCGCGAGTCGCTCGCAGCCGGCGCCGCCGGGGTGATCCCGAAGGCCTCGCCGATGTCCGCCGTGATCAGCGCGATCGCCACGGTCGCCAGGGGCGAGGTGCTCAACAACGTCGAGTGGGCGAGCGCCATCGAGGCCGACCGCGACTTCGCGAAGGCGCAGCTCGGCCGCCGCGAGCACGACGTGCTGCACCTGTACGCCTCCGGGCTCCCGCTGAAGCTCGTCGCGGCTCAGCTCGGCATCGCGCACTCGACGGCCCGCGAATACCTCGATCGGGTTCGGGCGAAGTACATCGAGGTGGGTCGCCCGGCGCCGACGAAGGTCGACCTGCTGCGTCGCGCCGTCGAAGACGGGATCCTCCCCGGGCTCGACGATGGCGGAGATGCCCGCCGTTGACTGGCGGGTGACGCGACTCTCGCGTCGCCGCTCCACGGTGACCCGGGCTCAGGTCGAGACCGTCGTCGGCCGTGCGCTCGGCGTGTTCGGTCTCGTGTTCGGCGCTCAGACCGTGCCGATGGCGCTCGCGCAGGCCGGAGCGCTCATGCCGGGTGCCGGTGCCGCACTCATGGCGGTGCTCTACGGCGCGATCGTCGGTCTCGCGGTCGCGACCATCACGAAGGTCGCGGTTCGCACCGCGAGTCTCGCCTTCGCGCTGCTGTACGCGCTCGCCCTCGTGGCCTGGCCGTTCCTCGTCGACGACCCGGCGGCGCTCGAGGGCGCCACGCCGTGGCTCTACTACCTGTGCACCGTCGCGACCACGGCCGCCGTCGTCGCGGTACCGCCGGCCTGGGCGGCCGTGTACACGCTCGTCGTGCCGGCGGTCTACGGGGTGATCCGGTTCATGCCCTCCGGTGGCGACGCCGGACCGTTGCTCGCGGTGCTCGACGCGATGTACGCGGTCGTGCTGGGCGTCGTCGTGCTCGTCATCGTGACGATGCTGCGCCAGGCCGCAGGAGCGGTCGACAGCGCACAGGAGGCGGCGCTGGAACGGTACGACCTGGCCGCGCGCCTGCATGCGAACGAGATCGAGCGGGTCAAGGTCGACGCGCTCGTGCACGACAGCGTGCTGACCACGCTGCTCTCCGCGGCGGCGGCGACGACGCCGGACCAGCAGCAGCTCGCGGCGCGGATGGCACGAGACGCCGTGCAGCGACTCGACGAAGCGGGCGCCACCGGCCCCCGCGCGCTCGATCGGGTCGGTCTTCCCGTCCTCGTGCGGCGGCTGCGCGCCGCGCTCACGACGTTCACCACGCCGTTCACGGTGCGGGTCGTCAACGCCGGCGGCGTCGAGCTGCCGGTCGAGGCCGTCGAGGCCCTGCACGCCGCGGCCGTGCAGGCGATGGTCAACAGCCTGCAGCACGCCGACGAGCCGGGTCTGTCCACGAGACGCGAGCTCCGCATCAGGGGAGTGCGCGCAGGCGGGTGCGTCATCGAGGTCGCCGACAGCGGCCGCGGGTTCGTGCTCGAGGAGGTGCCCGCCGAGCGCCTCGGCCTGCGCGTCTCGATCGAGGAGCGCATGGTCAACGCGGGCGGCGCCGCGCACATCGAGTCGCGCATCGGACACGGGACGACGGTCACCCTGGCGTGGCCGCAGGGGGCGGGCGGCGCATGATCTCCATTCCCCGCTGGCTGCTTCTCGTGCTCGGCGCCCTGTTCTCGGCCTATCACGTCGTGCTCGGCATCTCTACTCGCTGGGCCAGGCGGCATCGCCGTGGCCCGCGGTCGTGGCGCTGCTGCTCTACTCGACGGCCACGACGATGAGCCTCTGGCCCGCGAAGCGCGTGCGCATGCCCGATTGGCTCGCGGCGTTCGACCTCGCCGTCTCCATCGTGATGCCGCTGCTGGTGACGAGCCAGCTCGACCCGGACGCCGAGAACGGGTACGCCACGTGGTACGTCGCCGCGGTCGGCACGCTCATGACGATCACCGCGGCACGTCGCCAGCTGACGGCGGCATGGCTCGGGGTCATCGCTCTGGCCGTGCAGAGCATCGTCTGGGCGGGGCCGTTCTCGCTCGGCGGGCTCGGCGTGATCGGCAGCATCGTGTGGGTGGGCATCGCGCACATGCTGACGAGCGCGCTGACCAGTGCCGCGCGCGAGACGCGACGCTACGCACAGGCCGAGCGGGAGGCCGCGGCATGGCAGGCCGCACAGGACGCGCACCTGTTCGAGGGGCGCATGCGCCTCGCCCACACCAATCGGCTCGCGGCTCCGATGCTGCGACGCATCGCGGACCGGGGCGGGGCGCTCACCGCGGCGCAGCAGGCCGAGTGCCGCATGCTCGAGGCGGCCATCCGCGACGAGATCCGCGGCAGGATGCTGCTCACCGATGCGGTGCGGTTCGAGGTGCAGCGCGCCCGAGCCCGCGGCATCACGGTCACCCTCCTCGACGAGGGCGGAATCGACGATCTCGACGAGGCGACTCGGAACCGGGTGCTCTCGCGTCTCGCCGACGCGGTGGCGGGCTCTTCGGCCGATCGGATCATCGTCCGCACCGCGGCCGAGGCATCGCCCGTGGCGGTCACGGTCGTGGGGCTCCGGGAACAGGTCGGCGATGTTGCGGACACCGACGAGGCCGAGGTCGAACTGTGGTTGGAGATCCCCCGCGCGTTCTGAACCCGGCCCGACGTGAGGGTCTGAAGTCCTGAACCCGGCCGGACATGAAGGTCTGAAGTCCTGAACCCGGCCGGACGTGAGGGTCTGAAGTCCTGAACCCGGCCGGACATGAAGGTGGGGGGCCGATCCGAGATCGACCCCCCATCAAGCCCGAGTCACAGCGACAACCCGAATGTCACCCTGACTCGCCCCCAACTGTCAACGGTTACCCGACCGATGACGGTGGCGACTCCTGTGGAGCCTGCACTGTCCATATTGGTGCACGATCTGAAATCCGCACAGTCATCATTTCGGGGGACAAGAAATGTCCCCCATCCTCCGAATCCTCGACGTTCCGGCCGCAGGGCTCGAAGCGGTGCCGCCGGATGCCCGGATTTCGGGGGACATCGCGGTCAGGCTCCGGCGCGCACCCAGCGGCCGGGGCCGACGTCGAGCGGTCGGCGCATGGCGCCGCCGCTGCGGACCCAGGCACTGCGGCCCGGGTCGACGGATGCCTCGTCGGCCGACTGCTCGCCGAGGGCCGCGAGCAGCACCGCAGTGACCGCGGCGGCGTCTTCGGGCGTGACCACCCGGGTCTCGAAACGCAGCGCGTCAGCGCGTTCGTCGATGTCGTCGCTCATGTCGGCCGCCCTACAGCGGGATGTTCCCGTGCTTCTTGGCCGGCAGGCTCGCGCGCTTCGTGCGCAGCGCCCGCAGCGCCTTCACGACGGCCACGCGGGTCGCCGCGGGCTCGATCACGCCGTCGAGCTCACCGCGCTCGGCGGCGAGGAACGGCGAGGCCACGTTGTACGTGTACTCGTTGGCGAGCTTCGTGCGCACGGCCGCGACGTCTTCGCCGGCCTCCTCTGCGCGTTTGATCTCACCTCGGTAGAGGATGTTCACGGCGCCCTGGCCGCCCATGACGGCGATCTCGGCGGTCGGCCAGGCGAGGTTGATGTCGGCGCCGAGCTGCTTGGAGCCCATGACGATGTACGCGCCGCCGTAGGCCTTGCGCGTGATGACCGTGACGAGCGGCACGGTCGCCTCGGCGTAGGCGTAGAGCAGCTTCGCGCCGCGTCGGATGACGCCGGTCCACTCCTGATCGGTGCCGGGAAGGTAGCCCGGCACGTCGACGAGGGTCAGGATCGGGATCGAGAACGCGTCGCAGAATCGCACGAAGCGCGAGGCCTTCTCGCCGGCTGCGATGTTCAGGGTGCCCGCCATCTGGCTCGGCTGGTTGGCGATGATGCCGACCGAGCGCCCCTCGATGCGGGCGAAGCCCACGACGATGTTCGGGGCGAACAGGGGCTGCACCTCGAGGAAGTCCCCGTGATCGACGATGCCCTCGATGACCGTGTGCATGTCGTAGGGCTGGTTCGGCGAATCGGGGATGACGGTGTTGAGGCGCCGGTCGTCGTCGGTGATCTCGAGTTCGACCTCGGCGTCGTAGACCGGGGCATCCGTCATGTTGTTGTCGGGGAGGAACGAGATGAGCGTGCGCGCGTAGTCGAGCGCGTCCGATTCGTCGCTCGCGAGGTAGTGGGCCACACCCGAGACGGTGTTGTGGGTGAGCGCGCCGCCGAGCTCCTCCATGCCGACGTCCTCGCCCGTGACGGTCTTGATGACGTCGGGTCCGGTGACGAACATCTGGCTCGTCTTGTCGACCATGATCACGAAGTCGGTGAGGGCGGGGGAGTAGACCGCGCCGCCGGCCGCGGGGCCGCAGACGATCGAGATCTGCGGGATGACGCCCGAGGCCTGCGTGTTGCGGCGGAAGATCTCGCCGTACTTGCCGAGGGCGACGACGCCCTCCTGGATGCGGGCGCCGCCCGAGTCGAGGATGCCGATGATCGGCACGCCAGTCTTCAGCGCGAGCTCCATGACCTTGATGATCTTCTCGCCCGCGACCTCGCCGAGCGAGCCGCCGAAGATCGTGAAGTCCTGCGAGTACACGGCCACCTGACGGCCGTGGATGGTGCCCGTGCCCGTGACGACGGCGTCGCCGTAGGGGCGTTTGCCCTCCATGCCGAACGCGTGCGTGCGGTGCCGCACGAACTCGTCGAGCTCGACGAACGAGCCGGGGTCGAGCAGCTCGGCGATGCGCTCGCGCGCCGTCATCTTGCCTTTGGCATGCTGCTTCTCGATCGCCGCCTCGCCCGACGCCGTCACGGCTTCGTGGTAGCGCAGCTTGAGGTCGGCGAGCTTGCCGGCGGTCGTGGAGAGGTCGGGGCCGTCAGTCGCTTCGGTCACGCCGTTCACTCTACCGCTGAGCAGTTGGCCGACTTCCTTGACGGATTCCTACAAAAACGACCGCGCCACTGGTGGCAATCGCCATGCGAGTGGGCGCGCGCGTACGGCTGGGTAGGGTGATCGCATGGATTGGGAGCGATCGCGCGCGGCAGTGCCGCGGTTCGAGTTCCGCGACGAGGTCGGCTCGACGAACGACGAGCTGCGTGCCGCCGCGAGCGGGCCGGATGCCGCGGGGTGGGGCCATGGTGCCGTGCTGGTCACCGACAACCAGACGCACGGGCGAGGCCGCCTCGGCCGGGTCTGGCTGGCCCCGACGGGAAAGACCCTCGCGATCTCGGTGCTCCTGCGTCCCGAACTCGACGGCGGCGCACCCCTTCCGCCGGACGCCTACGGCTGGATCCCGCTCATCGCGGGGGCGGCGATGACCGAAGCGGTGCGGCGAGCCGTCGAGCTGCACGTGCCGGCGGGCACGGGTGCCGGCCAGCCGCCGTCGTCGCCGGAGCAGGATGCGCCCACGGCATCCGCTCGCCCGAGCCGACGTCGTCTGCGTGCCGAGGAGGCCGAGGAGCCCGACGGCAGCGGCGGGGTCGACGTCGAGCTCAAGTGGCCGAACGACGTGCTCGTCTCGGGGTACAAGATCTGCGGCATCCTCTCCGAACTGCTGCCCGACTCCGGGGCCGTCATCGTCGGGGCGGGGCTCAACCTCACCCTCGACGAACACGACCTGCCCACGTTGACCTCCACCTCGCTGCTCCTCGTCACCGGCGTGCAGCCCGACGCCGATGCCGTGCTCGCCGACTACCTCGCCACCTTCCTCCGGATGTTCGGCGCATTCGTCGATTCGGGGGCGGATGCCGCGGCGAGCGGCGTCGCCGCCCGGGTCGCCGAGCTCTGCGGCACGATCGGCAGCGACGTGCGGGTCGAACTGCCGGGCGACCGCGAGCTCCTCGGGCATGCCGAGCGGCTCGATGCCGACGGCCGACTCGTGGTGATCGACCGTGAGAACGGTGAGCCGTGGTCTGTCGCCGCCGGAGACGTGACGCACCTGCGGTATTAATGGCGTATGAGGCCTGCCGAGACACCCGAGTCGGTCGTGCCGGCGGCGCAGCCGCCCGAGCGCGTCGTCGCGAGGGTGCGACGGCACGCCCGCGTGCTGATCCTCCCCGCGATCCTGCTCATCGCGGTCGCCGGGGCGGCCGCCTACGGTGCGGGCGTCGTCCGCGAGACCTGGCAGTTGCTCGCGGTCGTCGGCGGAGCGCTGCTCGTCGTGCTGCTCGGCTCGTTCCTGCCGTTCCTCGCCTGGCTCACGCGGCGCACGACGATCACGACCCGGCGGGTCATCGGCCGCAGCGGCATCTGGGTCCGGGTGCGGCAGGAGATGCTGCTGAGTCGCGGGCGCGACGTGACCGTGCGCCGAACCTGGGGCCAGAGCGCGTTCGGATCGGGAGACGTGCGCATCGACACAGGGCACGAGAAGCCGTTCGTGCTGAAGGACGTGCCGAAGCCCGAGCTCGTGCTGGGCGCGCTGCATGAACTCATGGGCGAGGAGCAATCGCGCGTCGCGGAGCGTCGTCGCGCCGAGCAGACCATGCTCGACGGCGACACCGTGGCATGGGGCGGACGCTGAACCTGAGTGATCGTGCAGCGGGACGTCGAGAAAGGACGTAACGTGGACAGGTGGTCTCGCGTCGCCCGAGCGCGAGCCGCACGATGAAGGGTTTCTCTTGGCCGACGAATGCAAACACGGTTTCGATGACGGCCTCTGCGCCATCTGCTTCCCCCCGCCCGAACCGGAGGCGAAGCCTGCGCCCGCCCCGGTGGCGCGCTCGGCACGGTCGACGACGACCCGCAGCGGCCGGCCTCCGGCTCGAGTGCCCGGTGCCTCGCGGCCGACGATCGCGCCCGATGCCCCGCGCCTCGACCTGAAGGCGATGCGCATCTACCACGTGACGCACATCGACAACCTGCCGCCCATCCTCGACGCCGGCGCCCTCCTCGCCGACGCCGCCGGAGCGGTTCCGGTGGTCGACCTCGCCGCGCCGCACGCCCGCGAGTACCGCCGCGGTGCCGCGATCGACGGCACCGATGCCGTCGTCGCCGACTACGTGCCGTTCCTGCTCACGACCGATGCGCACGTCTGGAACGCGGTGCGCACCGCGACGCCCGACCCGCGTCTCGGCGAGGAGGCGATCACGCGCGCACCATCCGACTTCGTCATCTTCGTCAGTTCCCTCACGAGCGCCCAGGCGGGCAAGGCCGAGGTGGCGGGCACCATCGTCGTCAGCGAGTCGGATGCCGCGGTCAGCGGCACCGCCGTCGCGACCGAGTGGGCCGACGTGCAGCGTCTGCTCCAGCGTCTGCACCGCGACGAAGCGGGTGCCGGCCTCGACGGGGCCGAGCTGCTCGTGCGCGAGTGCCTTCCGCTCGACGACGTCGCGCTCATCGCCGTCGCCAACGAGCCCGTGCGCGACCGGGTGCGGGCCGAGCTCGCAAGCGCCGGCGTGCGAGCCCGAGTCGCGGTGTACCCGCCCTGGTTCCAGCCGACCGTCGAGTCCGCGGAGTAGGTCAGGCCGTGGGGGCGTTCGTCGGCGACGGCGCCCCCTCGGGCTCCTCGAAGATGGCGCGCTGCGCCTCTTCGACGCGGGCGAGGTTCGAGAGGCCGTCGGCCCGGTGGTGCCCGAAGACCCAGTAGCGGTAGAGCACGAAGCGGAACGCGGTTCCGAGGCCGAGACCGACCACGTTCGTCGCGATGTTGTCGGCCACCAGGCTCGTATAGCCGAGCCAGTGGTGGCTGATCCAGAGGCATCCGAGCGCGATCGCCATGCCTCCGAGCGAGACGATCGCGTATTCGGCGAACTCGCGCACGTAGTTGCGGCGGCGGTGGTTGCGGAACGTCCAGTAGCGGTTGCCCAGCCAGTTGAAGATGATGGCGACGCTCGTCGAGATCGTCTTCGCGCCGATCGCCGACTGCGCCCAGTGGTCTTCTCCGAAGACCCCGAGTCGCAGCAGATTGAAGAGCAACACGTCGATGACGAGGCCGATGAGGCCGACGACGCCGAACTTCACCGCGTAGGCGAGCAGGCCGTTCCAGAGACGTCGGAGGGCGCTCGCGAAGCGGGTGGACACCGGCACATCCTATGCGCTCGGGCGCGGCCTAGACTGAACTGGGCGCCCGTGCGGGCGTCGTCGACGGCGGTGAACGGAGTGCATGGCGTGCGGGTCGGAGTGATCGGTGGAGGGCAGCTCGCCCGGATGATGATCCCCGCGGCGATCGAACTCGGAGTCGACCTCCGAGTGCTCGCCGAGGCCGAGGGGATGTCGGCCGCGATCGCGGCCGATCGCGTCGGCGACTACACCGACACGGCCACCGTGCTCGCGTTCGCGCGCGAGGTCGACGTCATCACCTTCGACCACGAGCACGTGCCGCAAGACGTGCTGCGGGCGCTCGTCGACGCCGGAGTGGCGGTGCACCCCGGCCCCGATGCACTGCGCATCGCGCAGGACAAGCTCGTCATGCGCGAGCGCCTCTCCGAACTCGGACTCCCGGTGCCCGACTGGGCCCGCGTCGAGAACGCGGCGGAACTCGACGACTTCATCGCCGACCACGGCGGCGTCGCGGTCGTGAAGACGCCCCGCGGCGGCTACGACGGCAAGGGCGTGCGCGTCGTGCGCAGCGCCGCGGAGGTCGCCGAGTGGTTCGTCACGCTCGTCGAAGACGGCAGCGCCGGCGCCCTCCTCGTCGAGGAGCTCGTCGACTTCCGCCGCGAACTCGCCCAGCTCGTCGCTCGTCGCCCGTCGGGAGAGGTCGTCGCGTGGCCGCTCGTCGAGACGGTGCAGGTCGGGGGCGTCTGCAGCGAGGTCATCGCGCCGGCGCCCCGATCTGCGGGCCGGCTCGCGGATGTCGCGGCCGACGTCGCGATCACGATCGCCGAGGGGCTCGGGGTCACCGGCGTGCTCGCCGTCGAACTCTTCGAGACGAGCGACGAGCGGATCCTCGTCAACGAACTCGCGATGCGGCCGCACAACAGCGGCCACTGGTCGATGGACGGTTCGACCACCGGGCAGTTCGAGCAGCACCTTCGTGCCGTGCTCGACCTGCCGCTCGGCGCCACCGGCAGCCGCGACGACTGGTCGGTCATGGTCAACGTGCTCGGCGGGCCGGTCGAGGGCTCGCTCGCCGACCGTTACGCTGCCGCGCTCGCCGGCCACCCCACCGTGAAGGTGCACAACTACGGCAAGGCGCCCCGGCCCGGTCGCAAGATCGGTCACGTCACCGCGACGGGCGACGATCTCGATGCGGTCGTGTACGAGGCGCGGGCCACGGCGGCGTTCTTCCAGGACTGATGCCGCGGAGTCGGCGGCATCGGCCGCGTGCCCTGCGGTCATCTCACAGCACGCGGCCCTACACTCGATCAAGTGATTGAGACGAACACCGCACCCCTCGTCGGCGTCGTGATGGGTTCCGACTCCGACTGGAACGTGATGCGCGAGGCATCCGCACTGCTCGACGAGTTCGGCGTCGCGCACGAGGTCGAGGTCGTCTCAGCGCATCGCACGCCCGAGAAGATGATCGCCTACGGCAAGGAGGCGGCTGGGCGCGGCCTCAAGGTCATCATCGCCGGCGCCGGCGGCGCCGCGCACCTGCCCGGCATGCTCGCCTCGGTCACGACGCTGCCCGTGGTCGGCGTGCCCGTTCCGCTGTCGCGACTCGACGGACTCGACTCGCTGCTCTCGATCGTGCAGATGCCCGGCGGCATCCCGGTGGCGACCATGGCCATCGGCGGCGCCAAGAACGCCGGTCTCTTCGCGGTGCGTGTGCTCGCAGCATCCGACCCTTCCCTCGCCGACGCGCTCGGCACGTACGCGACCGACCTCGCCGCACTCGTCGAGGAGAAGAACGAACGGCTCAAGCAGAACCGATGACGCTCGCCGCAAGCCCGATCCGCTATCCGGACGCCGCCTCGCGCACGGTCATGACCCGCCGCGCGTGGTGGCTCGTCGTGCTCAACTTCCTGATCCCGGGTGCCCCGCAGGTGCTCGCAGGCAGTCGAAAGCTCGGGCGGTTCGGCTTGGGAGCGACGCTCGTGCTGTGGACCTTGGCGATCCTGGCCCTCGTGGTCTGGCTCCTCTGGCCTGCGACGCTCTACACGGTCTTCTCGATGTCGATCACGCTCTGGATCGTCGCGCTGGTGCTCGCCTTCTACGCGGTGCTCTGGGTGATCCTGACCCTCGACACGCTGCGGCTCGTGCGCCTCGTGAAGACGGCTCCCTCCGCCCGGGTGTGGGTCGCCGGCCTCACCACCCTCGTCATGGTCGGGGTCTCGGGTGCGGCGGCCTACGGCGCCTACTTCGCCACGACCACGAGCGGTTTCATCTCGTCGGTGTTCGCCGCCGGCCCGAGCCAGCCGCCGGTCGACGGCCGCTACAACATCCTGCTGCTCGGCGGCGATTCCGGCCCCGACCGCGAGGGCATGCGGCCCGACAGCATGACCGTCGTCTCGATCGACGCCGAGACCGGGCAGGCGGTCACGATCGGCCTGCCGCGCGACCTCGAGTACGTGCCGTTCCCCGAGGACTCGCCGCTCGCGGCCGTCTACCCCGAGGGCTACGGCGCGATCGACGGCTGCGAGGTCGACGTCTGCCAGCTCAACTCGATCTACACCGAGGTGGAGCTGAAGAGCCCCGAGATGTACCCGGACGCCGTCGCCGAAGGCAGTGAGCCCGGCATCGAGGGGGTCAGGGATGCCGCAGAGGGCATCACCGGCCTCGAGATCCAGTACTACGCGCTCATCGACATGCAGGGATTCCAGCAGCTCATCGACGCGCTCGGCGGAGTCGACATCAACGTCGACACCCGCATCCCGATCGGCGGCGACGAGGACAACGAGGGCGTCGACGGATGGATCGAGCCCGGCCAGCAGCACCTCGACGGCTACCACGCGCTCTGGTACGGCCGCGCACGCTACGGCACGGCCGGCGGCGACTACGAGCGGATGGCACGCCAGCGCGTGCTGCAGGAGGCGGTGCTGCACCAGTTCACGCCGACGAACGTGCTCGCCAAGTTCCAGGAGGTCGCGTCGGCGGGAGCGGACACCGTGAAGACCGACATCCCGCAGTCGATGCTCGGCTACTTCGTGAACCTCTCCATGAAGACGAAGGAGCTGCCGATCACCTCGGTCGAGCTCGTGCCGGCGAACGGCGTCGACCCCACCGATCCCGACTGGGACTACATCCGGTCGCTCATCGACGGCGCCCTGGCGCCGGCGACCGAAGCGCCGACAGAGGAGTGAACCGGGCGATCGAGCGGATGCCGCGGCATCCGCTCGATCGCCTGAGGCAGCGCACGAATCGGCTCGGCTCGATTCGGATCGCGCCTCGGCTCAGAGGTCGGCGTGCAGTTGCCAGACGCGCTCGGCGGAGTCCCGCCAGCTGAAGGCGTGCGCGCGATCGCTGGCCGTCACGGAGAGGCGCTCGGCGAGTGCCGGGGACTCGACCACGGTGCTGATCGCCGCCGCGAGTCGCTCGGTGTAGCCGCCGCCGATGCCGATCGGCACCATCAGGCCGCCCTCCGCCGCCACTTCGACGTAGGCGGGGGTGTCGGAGTGGATCACCGGCAACCCGAACGAGAACGCCTCGATGAGCGAGGTGCCCGACCCCTCGTCGTGACTCGGCGCGACGAACGCCGAGGCGCCCGCGAGGATCACGGACAGGTCGGCGGCATCGGTGGTGTCGATGGCATGCACGCGACGCGGGTCGACGCCAGCCTCTTCTGCGACGGTCGCGAGATGCAACTCGCCCCACGTCGGCTGGCCGATGACGACGAGGTCGATGTCGGGCATGCCGGGCCGGCCGAGGGCGCCGAGCAGGTCGAGCACCCCCTTGCGGGGCTCGAGCGTGCCCGTCGCCACGAGGTAGGCCGCCGGAAGCGCGAGCCGCGCCGCGCGGGCGGCGGAGTCGGCAGCATCGGTCGGAACGACCAGTCCCGGCCGGGGAGCCGTGCCGATGACGCGCACGCGGTCGCCGAGGTCGACCACCTGGGTGAGCCGCTCCGCGAGCGCGTGCGTCGGCACGACCACCGCGTCGGCGTGCTTGCGGGCTCGCTTCAGCATGCTCTTGTGCCACGCGACCGAGGTGGTCGTGAGCGACTCGGGATGGGTCCAGGCGAGGAGGTCGTGCACGGTGACGACGACCTGGTCGCCGGAGACGGTGCGGTCGTGCCGGCGGAGCGGGGCGAAGAGCCCGGGGGCGTGGATCATGCCGCCGCCGGGCGAGGTCGTCAAGCCGAGTTGCCATGCTGCGGCGAGCTCTCGGCGTGCGAGTGTGGTCTTGTAGAGCCCGGCGAGGCCGGGGAACTCCGACTCGAGGCGTTCGTAGTCGGCCGGAGCCGATGAGGAGACGATGCCCTCGACCTCGCAGCCGGGAGGCGCTGCCTGGATCAGGGCGCGGGTGAGGGCCTCGCTGTAGGCGCCGAGGGGGCCGGGGACCGGCGCGATGACCTGATCGACGATCATGCGGAGGGTCGTGGGCATGTGGCTCCTTCGTGCGTTCGGTGCGCGGGCACCTCGACCAATCTAGCGTCGCGTACCTTGGAATCAGCGGGAATCCAGCGCCTGTGGAGGGAACGGGCCGCGCGACAGGGCAAGATGGAGTGTTCCCCGTCCTCGAACCCGAAGAGTCAATGAGTTCGTCAGCTGCCAGCCCTCGCGTGATCGCGGTCGTCGTCGCCTACAATCGGCGCGATCTTCTCGTCGAGGTGCTCGAGGCCCTCGCCGCCCAGCGGCATCCGCTCGCTCGCGTCGTCGTCGTCGACAACGCCTCGACGGATGACTCGGCCCAGGTCGCGCTCGCTGCCGGCAGCCTCGTCGACCTCGTTTCGCTGCCGCGCAACACGGGCGGCGCAGGCGGCTTCGCCGCCGGGATGGCCGTCGCACTCGACCGCCACGAGCCCGACTGGCTCTGGCTCATGGACGACGACACCGTGCCGACCCCCGATGCGCTCGCCGCCCTGCTCGCCGCGGTCGACGGCACCGATGTCGTCGCCGCAGGTTCCCGGGTGATCTGGACCGACGGCTCCGAACATCCGATGAACACGCCGAGGGCCAAGCCGTTCGTCTCGAAGGCCGAACGCGTCGCGGCCGCCCGTCGCGGCGCCGTCGCCATCCGGAGCACCTCGTTCGTCTCGATGCTCGTTCGCGCCGATGTCGTGCGCGAGGTCGGACTGCCGATCGCCGACTACTTCATCTGGAACGACGACTTCGAGTACTCGACGCGGGTGCTGCGCGGTCGCCGGGGCCTGCACGTGCCGGCATCCGTCGTCGTGCACAAGACGAAGGTGCTCGGCTCGACCGACGCCGACCCGGGGCCGCGCTTCTACTACGAGGTGCGCAACAAGCTGTGGATGTTCCGGCGGTCGCAGAGCCTGTCGGCGTTCGAGAAGGCGCTCTACGGGGCGTCCAGCGTGCGACGGTGGATCAGGACGTTCGTCCGCTCGTCCGATCGTGCGGTGCTCCGAGACGGCTGGCGGCGCGGTTACCGCGACGGCACGCGCACCCGGCCGCGGCCGAACGCGTCGTCGCTTGCCGGCCTCGGACCGGCCTCCGCCTCGGTCGAGGCGGTGGAGCAGGCGTGAACGGTGCCTTCTCGCTGCTGATCCCCGTCTATCGCGGCGACGACCCCGCTCATTTCGCGAAGGCGTTCTCGTCGAGCGTCGGCGAACAGACTGTGAAGCCTGCGCAAGTGGTGCTCGTGCAGGACGGACCGGTCGGCGACGTGCTCGCCGCAGCGATCGACCACGCGGTGGAGTCCAGCCCGGTGCCGGTGACCCGGCATCGGATCGAGGACAACGTCGGACTTGCCCGCGCGCTCGACGTCGGCCTGACCCTGTGCGAGCACGAGATCGTCGCCCGCATGGATGCCGACGACATCTCGTTGCCCGAGCGGTTCGCGCGTCAGCTGCCGGTCGTCGAAGGCGGTGTCGACCTCGTCGGCACCGGCATGTTCGAGTTCCTCGATGACGGGGGCGCCATCGTCGCCCGTCGTGTTCCGCGCACCGGGCACGACGAGATCTCGCGGTACGCGAGGTTCCACGACCCGTTCAGCCACCCGACCGTGATGTACCGGCGGAGCGCCGTGCAGCGCGCGGGCGGCTACCAGCCGCTCGGCCTCATGGAGGACTACTGGCTGTTCGCGCGGATGATCGATGCTGGTGCATCCGTCGAGAACATCCCCGACCCGCTCGTGATGTACCGAGTCGGCGCCGGCGCCTACGCGCGCCGTGGCGGCCAGGCCCAGTGGCGCAGCGAGCTGGAGCTGCAGCGCGCGCTGCGGCGCATCCGCTTCACGAGCCGCTGGGAGTACGTGCGCAACGTGAGCGTTCGCGGCGTGTACCGATTCGTTCCCGAAGGCGTGCGCAAGATCGCCTACCGGCGACTCATCGCGAAGGGCTGATCCGGCGATCGGTCGTGTGCGACGCGCACGACCCGGTCGTCGGGAGGCCGCCCGATGCTGTTCCGCGCGGACACGCCCGGAACAGCATCAGGGGAGTCACTCGGCGTCGTCGAACTCGTAGACGTGCACGGGGGTGTCCTTCCACTGGATCACGTCGCGCTCGACGAGACAGCCCTGGGGCAGTTCGTCGCGCGACATCACCGTCGTCAGCTCGGGGTAGGACTCGCGCAGGCTGCACGGGTTCGCGGTGATCGTGATGACGTTGTAGTTCGTCGCCTCGACCTCGACGCCCGGCTCCTCGGTCCAGACGATCCGGATCCGGCTGCCACCGCGATTCCAGGCCTCCTCTGCCGCGCCGGAGGGATCGAGCCGCTCCCATTGCTCCGCTCGCGGACCTGACGGCTGCGGCCCCGAGAGCGAGGGCAATCCGTTGGCGAGCATGATCGCGTCCATGGCCCGGAAGTCGCTGGCCCAGACCTCGCCCGCCGCACGGACGTCGTCGGCCGCAGCGGCGAAATAGCGCGCCGGATCCGAATCCCGGTATCCGCCGAGCCCGACCGTGATCGGATTCACGGTTGCGGTCGACCCGGCGGCGAGGAGTGCGACGATCGCGATCGCCCAGACCTTGTCGCCCCATCGGACCATGAGGAAGGCGGCCGCACCCGACAGGATGCCGGCGATCCAGACCGCGGCCGTCGACATGTCGGGAATGATGAACCGTTGCAGGAGGGAACCCGCGTACAGACCGATCGCGGCCACCACCACCGCGATGCCGGCCGCGCGCGCCGTGCTCGTGCGTATGCGGGAGAGCATCAGGCACAGCACCAGCACGCCGATGATGCCGACGACCTGCGCGGCACGCTGCGACGGCATCTGGCTGAAGATCGGAAGCCGGGCGCTCGCGTCACCGAATGCCAGCGAGGCCCATGCGAGCCACACCAGGCCCCAGCCGAGGAGGACGCCGACCGGCAGCCAGAGCCGCCATTCGCGCTTCACGAGGCGCACCAATGCTCCGGTGACGAGCAGCGCGACCATGACGAACGCGACCGTCCACGATGCGGCGAGTTCGCTCTTGTTGGTCATCCCGCCGAACGAGGTCAGTTCACCGCGATCGACCGCGAGCGCCGACGGAGCCCCGAACAGCATCTCGAAGATGGTCGGGGCCGAGGGGAGCCGGCGGTCACCCGGGTAGAGCGTGTTGCCCATCGCGACGAGGCCATCGCGGACATCGGCCAGCATGCCGATCATCAGGACGACGGTGAGCAGACCGACTCCGACGAGATAGCCCCATCGGATCCTCGGCCGGGCCTCGCGGTCGAGGAGGATGCGCAGGGCGCTCACGATGAGGAGCGGGACACCGAGCAGGAGCGACCAGAGCAGGTAGGCCGAAGGGATTCCCGCGAGCAGGATGGCCGCGACGATGCCGAACGGCAGGGCGCGCCAGATCCGTCCGGCAGCGATTCGCCGGTACCCGGCCAGGAGGGCGACGCACCCCGCGAGCGTGAATCCCATGACGTTGACGGGCTGCAGCGACCACCACGCGACCGCGGGCGAGGCCGCGATGAGGAGGCCGGCGAGCCACCCGAGTCTGCTGTTGAATCCGAGCTGCCGGAACCAGATCGGCATGCACGCCAGGAACAGGATCGTCGGCAGCCACCAGTGGAGGCTGAACAGGATCGCGTCGGGGATGATCCCCGCGAGACGGAGGATCGTCCCATCGAAGAAGACGAGGGCGCCGACGGGGCCGCCCTCGCTGTAGCGCATGGCGAGCCCGGCCTGCTCCGCGAGGGGCGGGAACGACGGCAACCCATTGGTCGACATGATCGACAGGAACGTCGGCGTGCCGCCGAGGTACTCGTCCCAGCGGATCTCCTGAGCGTTGCCGGCCAGGATTCCGTCGCGACCGCCCGTTGTCTGCTGCAGGTAGTCCTGAGTGAGGTTGGACGTGGTCGTGCCGGTGAGGACGAGCGCCGCGAAGACCGCGAACAGCAGGACGTGCGCCCAACGATCGTTCACGCTCAGCCACACCACCGCGCGCGTCGACCACTTCCGGAACGTGCTGCGAGTGGCGCCGGTCCGCGACGATTCAGTCATCCGCTACTGCTCCGCGGTCAGATAGTTCGTCAGTGAGTCCACCATCGGCGTGGTCGTGAAACCCGTGTCCTCGAGCTTCGCGAGCTCGAGGACGCTGTTTCGAGGTCTCGGAGCGACCAGAGCCGTCGTGTCGCGGAAGTAGTCGTCGGTCGACACCGACGAGACGCGCGCAGGATCGTGGCCCGTGAGCGAGAAGACTCGTCGGGCGATATCCGCCCACGACATCGGTTCGCCGGAACCCGAGAGGTTGTACACGCCGTACGCGGGCCGGGTCTCGAGGAGATGGCGGATGCCTCGGGCGAGGTCGTCGGTGAACGTGAGCCGGCCGATCTGATCGGAGACGACCTTCGGGTCGATGCCGCGGTCGGCGAGCGATGCCATCGTCGAGACGAAGTTCTTGCCCTCGCCGATGACCCACGACGTGCGGACGACGTAGTGGCCCGGCACTGTCGAGACGATCGCGTCGCCGGCGGCCTTCGTCTGCCCGTAGACGCCGAGCGGGGAGAACGGGTCGCTCTCGCGATAGGGGCGCTCGAGTGTGCCGTCGAACACGTAGTCGCTCGAGACGTGCACGAGCGTGATTCGGTGAGCGGTTGCGACACGCGCAAGCGCCGCGACGCCCGCCACGTTGGCGGCCCATGCGTCGCGTCGCCCTTCGGGGGTCTCTGCGAGGTCGACGGCGGTGTAGGCGGCAGCGTTGACGATGGCGGCGTAGTCGCCCCACCGGCGTGCGCCGTCGAGTTCCGGCGACGTGAGATCGAGCTCGGCTCGTCCGGCGAACTCGACGCGGTCGGACCCGCCGAACTCGGCGCGCAACGCCGTGCCGAGCTGGCCACCTGCGCCGACGACGAGGATCTTCTTCGGCGGCACCGGCGTCACCTCCGCCAGACGGGGGTGTGCGAGATCCTTCTCCGACACCTCCGCGTCCGAGAGCGCGATGGGCCAGGGCACGTCGGCGGTCTCGTCGGCGAGATTGAGGAAGGTGTACTGCGCGTCGGGCGACCAGTGGTCGTTGACGAGGTAGGTGTACGCGGTGTCGGGTTCGAGCGTCTGGTAGGCGTTGCCGACGCCCCGCGGAACGAAGATCGCGCGAGACGGATCGAGCTCGGTCGTGAAGACGGCACCGAACGTCGGCCCCTCGCGCAGGTCGACCCACGCGCCGAAGATGCGTCCGGTGGCGATCGAGACCCACTTGTCCCACGGCTCGGCGTGGATGCCGCGAGTCGTGCCGACGGCGTCGTTGAACGAGATGTTGTTCTGCACCGGGCCGAAGTCCTCGAGCCCGAGTGCGGTCATCTTCGCGCGCTGCCAGTTCTCTTTGAACCAACCGCGGTTGTCCCCGTGCACCGGGAGTTCCCAGACGACGAGACCGGGAATCGGCGTCTCGATGGTGCGGAGCTGCTTGCCGAACTCTGCCACTACTGTCCCTTCGAGGCGTAGAACGCCTCGGTCGCATCCTTGGCCGGGGTCCACCACGCTTCGTTCGCGCGGTACCACTCGATCGTGGCGGCGAGCCCGGCGTCGAAGTCGCTGTACCTCGGCTGCCATCCGAGCTCGGCGCGGAGCTTCGAGGAGTCGATCGCGTAGCGGAGGTCGTGGCCCGCACGATCGGTCACGTGATCGTAGGCGTCGCGCGGCTGCCCCATGAGCTCGAGGATCTGTTCGACGACCTGCTTGTTGTTGCGCTCGCCGTCGGCGCCGATGAGGTACGTCTCACCGATCGCGCCGCGCTCGAGGATGGTGAGCACGGCCGACGAGTGGTCGTCGGCGTGGATCCAGTCGCGCACGTTCTCACCTGCGCCGTAGAGCTTCGGGCGGATGCCGCGGACGACGTTGGTGATCTGTCGCGGGATGAACTTCTCCACGTGCTGGTACGGCCCGTAGTTGTTGGAGCAGTTCGAGATCGTGGCCTGCACCCCGAACGAACGCACCCAGGCGCGCACGAGCAGGTCGCTGCCCGCCTTCGTCGACGAGTACGGCGACGACGGGTTGTACGGCGTGGACTCGGTGAACCGTGCGGGGTCGTCGAGCTCGAGGTCGCCGTACACCTCATCGGTGGAGATGTGGTGGTACCGAGTACCGTGCCGACGAGCCGCTTCGAGCAACGTGTACGTGCCGACGATGTTGGTGTCGAGGAAGGGCTTCGGGTCGTGCAGCGAGTTGTCGTTGTGGGACTCGGCCGCGTAGTGGACGACGGCATCCGCCTGGGCGACGAGTTCGTCGACCACGGCGACATCCGTGATGTCGCCGTGCACGAAGGAGAGCCGGTCGGCCGGGATGCCGTCGAGCGACGCGCGGTTTCCCGCGTAGGTCAGCTTGTCGAGCACCGTCACGTCGTGATCGGTGTGGTCGATGACGTGGTGGACGAAGTTGGAACCGATGAAACCGGCGCCTCCCGTCACGAGCAGGCGGGTCATGCGTGGCCTCTTTCCAGGGTGTCGAGCAGGTAGGTGCCGTAGCCCGATTTCACGAGCTTCTCGGCGCGTTCGCGGAGGCCGTCGTCGCTGAGGAAGCCCTGCCGCCACGCGACCTCTTCGGGGACGCCGATGGAGAGGCCCGTGCGGCGCTGCATGGTGCGGACGTACTCCGCGGCGTCGGTCATCTGGTCGAAGGTGCCGGTGTCGAGCCATGCCGTGCCGCGGGGGAGGACCTCGACCTGGAGCTTCTCCCGCTCGAGGTAGGCGCGGTTGATGTCGGTGATCTCGTACTCGCCACGCGGACTCGGCTTCAGACCGCGAGCGATCTCGATGACGCTGTTGTCGTAGAAGTAGAGCCCGGGGACGGCGTAGTTGCTGCGCGGTGCGACGGGCTTCTCCTCGAGCGAGATCGCTCGTCCCTCGGCATCGAACTCCACGACGCCGTACGCCTGCGGATCGGCCACCCAGTACGCGAAGACCGCACCGCCATCGACGTCGGTGTAGCGCTTGAGCTGGGTGCCGAGGCTCGGGCCGTAGAGCAGGTTGTCACCGAGGACGAGCGCGACCTTGTCGTCGCCGATGAAGTCGGCGCCGATCGTGAACGCCTGGGCGAGTCCGTCGGGCGACGGCTGCTGGGCGAACGTCAGCGAGATGCCGAACTGCGACCCGTCGCCGAGGAGCCGTTCGAAGAACGGCGCGTCGTGCGGAGTCGTGATCACGAGGATCTCGCTGATGCCGGCCAACATGAGCGTCGACAGTGGGTAGTACACCATCGGCTTGTCGTACACGGGAATGAGCTGTTTCGAGACCCCGAGCGTAATCGGGTGGAGCCGGGTGCCTGAGCCGCCCGCGAGAATGATGCCCTTCACAATCGTCTATCCTGCCATGTAGCCAAACGTTGCCCCTGCCCATGCTGTCTCTCCGCAGATCCGCGGAGCTTGGAGGATTCGGAGTTGTCCTCATACGCAACGGCGCCGTCGAGGCGGACTCTCGCGGTGGCGGTGGTCGTCGCGGTCCTCGTCCTCACTGCGCTCGCGGTGTCGCTCGGGGCCCCGTTCTGGCTCGCAATCGTGGTCTGCACAGCCGCCTGGGTGTTCGCCCTCGCACCGAACAGCGGACTTCCCGTGGCGGCAGCGGCAGGAGCGCTTGCGAGTCTCGGCGCCGTGCTCGCCGCCTTGGTGGTGAGCTGGCTGCTTCCCGTGGTTCCCGCCCTCGTCACCTTGGTGATCGCCCAGGCGCTGGCAGGCGCCCTCCCGCTCCTCTCTCGACGTACCCCGCGCGCTGGATTCGCGTGGAAGCGGGAACTCTCGGGCATGGCGGTGGCGGCGACCGGCGCGTTCGTCTGGCTCGCCGTTCTCCTGGTCGCGAACCTCACCGGTGGCAGCGGGATGTCGTGGGCGCTGGCGGGCGACGCCGCGAACGTCACATTGTTCGCTCGCGCGCTCATCGACGCCAACGGCGTGGCGCTGAGCGTCGGGAGCGACCCGGTGCCGCTGACCGCGGCGCTCGTCTCATCGTTCATCCTCCCGGGACGGACCCTCGCCGCACCCACGGCGGCAGGCGACATCTCGGGCCTGGTCCAGATGTGGTCGTTCACCATCGCGGCGTGCGCCGTCGCGAGCGGCCTGCTCGTGCGCCAGTTGCAGCGGGCGGACACCCCGCTCGGTCGCGTCGGGGCGGCTCTGGTGTCTTTGCTGCCGTTGTCGTGGTTCGCTCTCGCGCCGTCGGTCGAGCGGGGCTTCATCAATGTGCATCTCATCCTGCTCCTGCTGTTGTGTTGCGCGATTCTCGTGCTCGGTTCGGGCAGGAATCCGGTGCTCTCCGCGATCGGTCTCGCGCTCGGGGCGACGCTCGTGCTCGCCACCTGGAGCCCGCTCGTCCTGATCCCCGGCCTGATGCTGCTTCTGGTGCTCGTTCGAGAGCGCAGAATCCTGCTCGGCTCGGGCCGGCTGCGTGTCGTCGCGGTCTGCGGCTCGCTCGCGGTCATGCTGGGATTCGCCATTGTTCTCCCGTTGCGCAGTCTGCTTTCCTTCGGCTCGGTCCTCGCCGACGCGTCGGGCGGGTCGTTCACGTTCGAGCACTGGCTGTTCATCGCCATCGCAGTGTGCTGGAGCGCAGCCGCCGTGGCTCACGGGGTGCTCGCGGGTTGGCGCGCCGTGTGGTCGCTCGCTCCAGTGCCGATCGGCGGTGCGATCGGTCTGGCCGCCCTCATGTGGCTCCGGCGGGACGCCGAGACGTTCTGGGGCTATTACACGTTGAAGATCCTGTGGTTGGTCGCCGTCATCCTCCTGATCACGGCGATCGCGCTGGCCCTGACAGCTTCGGTACGGCTGCTCCCGTTCCTCCTCGTGGCGTCCGGGGCGGTCGCGGTCACGGTCCTCAGTAGGGCTGCGTGGGTTCCAGGGGCCGACGTCTATTCGGAACAGGCGGATTCGCCGCTGGTGCGCATCGCCACCGGAACGTATTCAGGCGCCGGAGGCGACGAGCTGGCACAGCACATCATGAAGTACGCGGACGCCGACCCGCTCGTGCTTCCGTGGAAGACCGGCCACCCCGACGAAGCCCGCACGATCTTCTGGGCGATCCAGCTCGCATCGCCGGGGGCGACCGACTACGACCTTCGGATCTTCGCGTACCAGCGCGACCTCGATTCCGTCGACGATCTCTGCCGTATCCGGGAACTCATGCACCCCCCGGTCACGGTGGTCACCGCCGATGAGGCGATCCGGGATGCCGCCGTCGCGACGTGCCCCGATGCGGGCGAGGTCGTGCTCGAGGGGCCCGGCGGCTCGGGCGCCGGGCGATAGGCTTGCCGAACTGCGGGCGGTGCCCCGGGCGGGAGGATCCCCGCCTGCATCGCGCACGACCCGCGCATCAGTCATCCGAACCGTTCGAGGGGTCCACAGTGCATCACGATGACGTCTCCGACTGAGGGGCGCTCGCGCGGGCTCGTCTACATCCTGGCGGCCACCGCGATCGCGGGCGGGTTCGGCTACCTCATCCAACTCGCGGCGCCGGCGTTCCTCGGCGACGCCGAGACGTACCTCGCGTTCACGGTGTTCTGGTCGACGCTCTATCTCTTCATCGCGGCGGTCGGAGGTGTGCAGCAGGAGGTGACTCGTGCGACGCAGCCCACCGACGTGCCGCCGCAGAGTACGACGCTCCGTGACTTCACCCTCCTCGCCTCGGCTGCCCTGGTCGTGGTCGCGATCGTCGTCGGGCTGCTCCTGAGCCAAGTGGCCTTCGCCGCCGCGCCCGTTGCGATGACGGTCTCCTTCGCCATCGGGCTGATCGGATACCTCCTCACCGCGTCACTGGCCGGAGTCTTCTACGGGCTGTCTCTGTGGCGTCCCATCGCCATCCTCACCGTCGTCGACGCGACGTTGCGCGGGGTGGCCGTCGGGCTGGGGTTGCTGTTCGGGGCTGAGCCGGGCCTGCTCGCCTTCCTCGTCGCAGCGCCCTTCGGCCTCGCCTTCGCCATCGTCTGGATCGGCTATCGCGCGGCAGTGGTCGGCCGGTTCCGCCTCGACGTGCCGGCCCGTCGCCTGAGCCTGAACACCCTCGGAACGGTCACCGCCGCCGCTGCGACCGGAATCATGGTGACCGGACTGCCGCTGCTCCTGCGCTCGCTGATCCCGACGTTCCCCGCCGAGACGCTCGCGGGACTCGTGCTGGTGATCACGGTCACCCGAGCGCCGCTGATCATCCCGCTCATGGCGCTGCAGAGCTTCCTCATCGTCGACTTCCGTGATGCAGGGCGACGAGTGTGGCCTCGGTTGGTCCGATACGGCGCTCTCACCGCGCTGGTCACCGCCGTGCTCGCCGTCGGCGCCTGGCTGTGGGGGCCGTGGGTCGTCGACATCCTCTCCGGGGGGCGGTACGACGTCGATCCGGGCGTCGCTGCTGCCGTGATGGCGAGCGCCGGCCTCGTGGCGCTCCTCTGCCTGACCGGCCCTGCGCTCCTGAGCGAGGGGCGACACGTGCCGTATCTGGCCGGATGGGTCGCAGCGGCATCCGTCACGGTCGGTGCGTTGCTCGTGCCGATCGACCCGGTGGCCCGGACGATCATCGCCCTGATCGCCGCGCCGATCGTCGGTCTCGTGATCCATTCGCTCGGCGTCAGGCCGCGTGAAGTCGTCTCGCATCCAGTCAGCTAGACTCAGACGATGCCCGCGGGCACCTCGCTTTGCTCTACGTCCAGGAGACTTTCACATGACCACTCCCGCCCCGATCAAGCGCGCGCTCATCACCGGTATCACCGGTCAGGACGGCAGCTACCTCGCTGAACTCCTCCTCTCGAAGGGGTACGAGGTCCACGGACTCATCCGTCGCTCGTCGTCGTTCAACACCGCGCGGATCGATCACATCTACCAGCCTGCGCAGGCCGACGACCACCGTCTGTTCCTGCACTTCGCAGACCTCTCCGACGGCTCGCGCCTCGTGACCCTCCTCAACGAGATCCAGCCGCACGAGGTCTACAACCTCGCTGCGCAGTCGCACGTGCGCGTCTCGTTCGACGAGCCGGAGTACACCGGAGACGTCACGGGCCTCGGCACCATCCGCCTCCTCGAGGCCATCCGCGCAGCGCACATCGACTGCCGCTTCTACCAGGCGTCGAGTTCCGAGATGTTCGGTGCCACGCCGCCGCCGCAGAACGAGGAGACCCCGTTCTACCCGCGCTCGCCCTACGGCGTCGCGAAGGTGTACTCCTACTGGATCACGCGCAACTACCGCGAGGCATACGGACTGTTCGCGGTGAACGGCATCCTCTTCAACCACGAGTCGCCGCGCCGTGGTGGCACGTTCGTGACGCGGAAGATCACGCGCGCCGTCGCCCGTATCAAGGCCGGTCTCCAGTCCGAGCTCTACCTCGGAAACCTCGACGCCGTTCGCGACTGGGGCTACGCGCCGGAGTACGTCGAGGGCATGTGGCGGATGCTGCAGCACGACGAGCCCACCGACTACGTCCTGGCGACGAACACCGCCTACACGGTGCGCGACTTCCTGCAGTTCTCGTTCGAGCACGCGGGCCTCGACTGGGAGAAGTACGTCCGATTCGACGACCGTTACCTGCGCCCGACCGAGGTCGACGCGCTCGTCGGCGACTTCGGCCGCGCCCAGAGCCTGCTCGGCTGGGAGCCGAAGGTGCTCACCCCTCGTCTCGCTCAGATCATGGTCGACGCCGATGTGGCGGCACTCGACGTCGAGGGTCGCCACTACGTCGACCAGGTGCAGAGCTGACGCCGCGTGCGCGTTCTGCTCACGGGCGGGGGAGGGATGCTCGCGACGAGCATCGCCGACGCGTGGTCGACGCAGCGTCCCGATGACGAGTTGGTCGTCGTGTCCCGCCGAGACGTCGATCTCACGGACGCGGCGGCAACCCGGCGCGTGATCGGCGACGCTCGCCCCGAGCTCGTCATCCACACCGCGGCATCCGTCGGTGGGATCGCCGACAAGACTGCCCGCCCGCTGCCGTACCTGCTGAACAACGTCATCATCGACGCCTCGGTGATCGAGGCGGTCGTCGCGGCCGACGTCCCCCGCTACCTGTACACGGCGAGTGCCGCAGCGTATCCGGCGGACGCCGTCAACCCGATCTCCGAGTCGGCGCTGTTCGGGGGTCCGCTGGAGCAGGCGAACGAAGGCTACGGTCTCGCGAAGCTCACCGGGATCACCGCCGTCCGGTACGCCGCGCGGCAGACCGGGCGCGCCTATCGCTCGATCCTTCCGTCGAACCTGTACGGGCCGGGCGATTCGTTCGACCCCACGCGCTCGCACCTGATCGCGTCGACGCTGCTCAAGACGCATGCGGCCCGTGAAGCGGGCAGCGATCACGTCGAGGTGTGGGGCGACGGCACGGCCCGACGCGAGTTCACCTTCGCTCCCGACATCGCACGCTGGATCGCGGCGAGCATCGACTCCATCGCGGAGTGGCCCGACATCATGAACGTCGGCGCCGGCACCGATCACAGCATCCGCGAGTACTACGAGCTCGCCGCTGACGTCGTCGGGTTCGGGGGCGAGCTGAAGTTCGACCCCGAGAAGCCGAGCGGGGTGCCGCGACGACTCATCGACTCGAGCCGCGCGCGCGCCCACGGATGGGCCCCCCAGACCGCGATCCGCGACGGAATGGCCGAGTGCTACCGCGCCTTCCTCACCCGTTCCCCGATTGGAGATCCTCGATGACCCCGACGCCCGCCTACCCGCTTGCGACGACGACCTGGGACGACGGGGAGTACGCCGCGCTCCAGCGCGTCATCGAGAGCGGTCGATTCACGATGGGCCCGCTGGTCAAGCAGTTCGAGGCCGAGTTCGCCGCCCACTTCGGTGCGAAGTTCGGCGTCATGGTCAACTCCGGGAGCTCGGCCAACCTCATCGCGATCGCAGCCGCGGTGCTCGACCCGAGGATCGACCTGCAGCGTGGTGACGAGGTGCTCGTCCCCGCGGTGTCCTGGCCCACGACCTACTATCCGCTGTCCCAGTACGGGCTCCGTCCGAAGTTCGTCGACATCGACCTCGACACGCTGAACATCGACCTCGACCTCCTCGAAGCGTCCATCGGCCCGCGCACCAAGGGCATCTTCGCCGTCAACCTGCTCGGCAACCCGAACGACTTCACTCGCCTGCGGAGCATCGCCGACACGCATGGACTCGTCCTCCTCGAGGACAACTGCGAGTCGCTCGGCGCCGTGTCCGACGGCATCAACGCGGGCACCGCGGGCCTCGCAGGCACGTTCAGCTCCTTCTTCTCGCACCACATCTCGACGATGGAGGGCGGCGTCATCGTGACCGACGACGAGCAGCTCTACCAGGAGATGATCTCGTTGCGTTCGCACGGCTGGACTCGCGACCTTCCGGTCGAGAACCACGTGCACGACAAGACGGGCAATGCGTGGGACGACCTGTTCCGCTTCGTACTGCCCGGCTACAACGTGCGCCCGCTCGAGATGTCGGGCGCGCTGGGCCTCGAGCAGTTGAAGAAGGTTCCGGCACTCGTCGAGGGGCGTCGTGAGAACGCGGCGTACTTCGCCGAACGGTTCGCGGGCATCGAAGAGGTGCGCACGCAGCGCGAGACCGGGCAGAGCAGCTGGTTCGGCTTCTCGATGGTGCTCGAGGGCGGGCTGGCCGGTCGCCGGGCCGAGGTCGTCCGGGCATTCGAGCAGGCCGGAATCGAATCACGTCCGATCGTCGCGGGCAACTTCGCACGGAACCCCGTGGTCGCCCACCTCGACGCGGTGATCCCCGACGCTCTGCCGGCCGCCGACAAGGTCGACGTCGATGGGCTGTTCGTGGGCAACCACCACTACCCTGTTCGCGAAGGCATCGACCTCGTGGCCGAGACGATCGAGCGCGTCGCGGTCAGCTGAGTCATCGAGTACGGAAACGGCCATCTCACGAGGACTGAGATGGCCGTTTCCGTTTCGTCACGTGGTGGCGTTCGCCACCCGGGTCAACGCCGTTGGCCGGCCGCCAGCGCCTTCTCGAAGCTCTCGAGCGTGCCGCGAGCGGTGCGCTCCCAGGAGAACATCCGCGCGCGCTCTCGACCGCGTTCGGAAAGCCCTGCGAGCAGGTCTGGGCGAGTGGCCGCGGTGCGCATCGCCGCGGCGATGGAGTCGAGGTCGGTCGGATCGATGAAGAGCGCGGCATCGCCCACGACTTCACGATAGACGGGGATGTCGCTGATCATGACGGGCAGCCCCGCCATCATGGCTTCGAGCGCAGGCAGCGAGAATCCGTCCGCGAAGGAGGGCATCGCGAGGATGGTGGCCCGGGAGTAGAGGTCCCGCATCTCGTCGTCGTCGACCCATGACTTGAGTTCCACCCAGTCCTGCATGCCGGTCTCGTCGACGACCGCCTTCAGCGGATCGTCGCCGTGGCTGCCGGTGACGACGAGATGCGGGCGCTCCTCGACCGGAATCAGCGGCAATGCGCGGATCAGCGACGGCCAGTTCTTGTGCGGGCGGCGGTTGCCCGTCGCGAGCACCATCGGATGAGGCTGCGAGGCGAGACTGCGGTCGGCACCGGGTACCTTGGTGCCCGCGAGGGGGACGAGGTCGACTCGATCTTCGGGGACACCCAGATACCGGAAGATCGCCTGGCGCGACTCCTCGCTGATCGTGAGGATGCGAGCCGCGTTCCGCGACGCGACCTTCTCCATCCATTTGACCGGTTCGGTGTACAGCGGCGTCGACATGTACTCGGGGTGGCTCCAGTAGAGCATGTCGTGCATCGTCATGACCGTCGGCACCGTCGTCTTCATCGGCCCGAGCGTGGCCGGGCAGTGCACGAGGTCGACCTGATGGGCGCGCGCGGCCCGCGACACCTCGAACAGCTCACCACGGGCCCACGCGAAGCGATTTTCGCCGCTGATACCCGAGTCCACCGTCTCGCCGGGGAACCAGGACCGATCGAGCTGATAGCCCTCGCGGCTCATGAAGCCGATGAACTCCCACTCCGGCGCGATCAGGGGGAGCTGACGGTACAGCTCCCGGGCATAGATCTCCATGCCCCCTTTGGTGCCTGTGTAGGACAGAAGATCGACGAGGACGCGAGGCATAGTGAGCCAACCTATCACGCGGCTCGTCTGTCGAGGATCGTGCGCGACCACTCCGGCGGAGGGGTGGGCCGGCCATCCGGAGAATCGGGTGCAGGTCGTCGTCGCACAGCCGCTGTGCCGTGCTTGCCGGGGGTCGATCGGACCTCCGGCTAGAATGTCGGGAGTCCATCCCACTTCCTCGTGCCGCAGTGTCGAGCGCGTGGACGGATGGTCCGTCCACCCGATCCCGAGTCTCCGGAGCACCGACAGCATGCAAGGCAACGTTCTGATCACCGGCGGCGCCGGATTCATCGGCAGTCGCCTCGGTCGGCGGTTCGCCGACGAGGGGTATCGCGTCACGGTGCTCGACAGCCTGATCCCGCAGGTGCACGGCGAAGACCCGGAGACGACGTCGCCCCTGCTGGCGACGGTCCGCGAGTTCGCGACCGTCATCAAGGGAACCGTGACCTCCGCCGCTGACATCGCGGCTGCCGTGGAGGGTCAGAACATCATCGTCCACCTCGCCGCCGAGACCGGCACCGGGCAGTCGATGTACGAGATCGATCGATATGTCGAGGCGAACGTCGGAGGCACGGCGAAGCTGCTCGATGCGCTTGCGAACGGCGAGCACCAGGTGGAACGCATCGTCGTGGCGTCGTCACGATCGATCTACGGCGAAGGCGCGTACCGCACTCCGGCGGGCGACCTCGTCTACCCGCCGCATCGTGATGACGCAGCGATGGCCGCCGGTGATTTCGCGGTGCATCAGCCCGGCGTCGAGGGGCCGCTCGAGTTGGTGGCGACCAGCGAGACCGCGACGATCCATCCGTCATCCGTGTACGGGATCACCAAGCACGTACAGGAGTCGCTGGTGATGACCGTCGCTCCGACGATCGGCGTCGAACCGGTGGCGTTGCGCTACCAGAACGTCTATGGACCGGGCCAGTCGTTGAAGAACCCGTATACGGGCATCCTCTCGATCTTCTCGACGCTCATTCGGCAGGGCAAGCCGATCAACATCTTCGAAGACGGTCTCGAGAGCCGCGACTTCGTGTACATCGACGATGTCGTGAACGCCACCTACCTGGCCGCCACCGTGCCCGGTGCCGCATCCCAGATCATCAACGTCGGCAGCGGCGTGGCGACGACGGTCTCCGACGTGGTTGCCGCGCTCTTCAGCGCATTCGGCCGCGAGGTCCCGACCACGGTGTCGGGCAACTACCGCCTCGGCGACATCCGGCACAACTTCGCCGACACGAGCCGTGCGGCCGAGATGCTCGGCGTCTCGGCGACCGTCGACTTCGACGAGGGCGTGCGGCGGTTCGTGGACTGGGTGCTCACGGAGCCGGTCGAGGGCGACAACTATCAGAAGTCGCTCGACGAGATGGCCTCGAGGAACCTGCTGAAGTGACCATTCCCCAGCTCCTCACCGGGGGTCCATTCCCGGCGCGAGCGAACAGCCTCAACCTGTTCCGGTTGCTTCTGGCTGGTCTCGTGCTCTTCGCGCACGCGTGGTACACGGCCGGCGAGGGCGTCGGTCCCACGATTCAGGGAGAGAACCTCGGTGGTTGGGCGGTCGCCGGCTTCTTCGTCATCAGTGGTTTCCTGATCACGACCAGCCGCTTCACGAACTCCGCCGGCGACTTCCTCGTGCACCGCATCGCGCGAATCTTTCCGGCCTTCATCGTGTGCCTCGTGGTGATGGCGTTCGTGTTCGCGCCGATCGCCGCGATCGTCGAACGCGGCACGCTCGCCGGCTTCCTCACGACGCCGACCACGCCGTTGGAGTTCATCTGGGGCAACTCGGGTCTGAAGATGCGTCACTACGACATCTCGGGCACACTCACGACCGTTCCGTACCCGTCCGCCTGGAACGGTTCGCTCTGGACGCTCTACTACGAGTTCCTCTGCTACCTGATCATCTGGCTGCTGGGCTCGCTCGCGATCGTGCGGCGATCGCCCGTGGTCGTGGCGGCCGTCTTCGTGCTGAGCGTCATCATCCACGCGAACATCGACTTCGCCCGCCGTCTCGGCCTCAATGAGGACTTCGTGCTGTTGATGCGACTGCTCCCGTACTTCATGGGCGGGGCGCTCGTCTACTACGTCATCGCCCGATTCGGGCTCAGTCCGTTCGTCGGCATCGCCTCGCTCGTCGTCGCCGCCGGTCTCATCGCGACGATCCCCGGCTGGGGCGGTCAACTGTCGGCCCCGTTCATGGCCTACGGACTCCTCTACCTGTCCACGGTCGTTCCGCAGCCGCGGTTCATCGCCAAGAACGACGTGTCCTACGGTTTCTACATCTATGCCTGGCCGATGCAGCAGCTCCTGATGCTTCCGGTCCTCTCCCAGTACGGCATGGCCGTGTACATCGGGGTCACGGCGGTGCTCACCGCAGTCCTCGCCTATCTCAGCTGGATCCTCATCGAGCGTCCGGTGATGCGACTGGCGAAGGGCAAGCCCCGGCCGGTGCGGTCGAAGGCCGTCGCGTCGGTCTGAGCGCCTTGGCGTGAGCGGCGGCACGCCGGACGCCACCGGAGCCGCTCAGGCGCCCTCTGCGGTTGACGCGGGCGCGCGAGTGCTGTTCGGCGCGGGCGCGCGAGGTGCTGTTCGGCGCGGGTCGCCGGGATGTTTGGCGTGGCATCGCCCGGGATTGTCGTCCGACGATGCTGATCTCCATGCGGCCCCACCGCGAGGGCGGCCGCATGGCGCGGTCGACTGCCGGAGCGGTTACGCCGCTGGGTTCGCAGGCGTTTCGGGCTCTTCTGGCGTCGGCATGCTCAACTGGTCGATCCTGCGGGACAACCGCTCGAGTTCGGCGTTCAAGATCGCGGACTCCTCGGCGACCCGCCGGATCTCATCCTCGGCCTGGGAGATCTCCCACGACAGGTGAAGGCTCACCCCGAGCAGGAGCAGAATCGCGAGCGAGAACAGCAGATTCGACGGCACCTGCACGCCGAGGGCTACGGTGAACCACTCGAGCAATTGCGGGAAGATGCCGAGCACGAGTACCACCAGCCCGATGACGATCCACAGGATGGCGTACTTCTCACGCAGCTTCCGGCTGAGGAGCATGTAGACGACGATGCTCACGAGGATCAGCGCAAGGGCGATGCCGAAGGCGATGATCATGCTGCGCTTCCTCCTGTTGCCTTACGGGGCCGCATGAGGGCGAGCCCGAGGGCGAAAACGGACCTGAGCAGATAGATGGTCGCTCCGATCGGATGTTGGCTCGGCGTGCCGTGCGCTCTCGGTCGCATCGCAACGGGGATCTGGGTCACCGTGAGCCCGGCATGCACGGCCGCCACGAGCGAATCGAGGGTGTCACCCAGGTATTCGGCAGGGTAATACCGCACGTACTGGTCGATGGCACGCCGATTGCCCGCGCGGAATCCCGAGGTGACATCCGTGAGACGGGTGTGGGCGACATTCGTCATGACGCCGGCGAGGAACAGCATCGCCCATTTTCTCGGGCCCTTGACCTCGTAGTCGCCCTTGTCGGCGAATCGCGCGCCGATCGAGATGTCGGCGCTCGAGAGTCCGTCGAGCACACGGACGATCTCGGCGGGGTCGTGCTGGCCGTCGGCGTCGACCTGGATGGCGGCGTCGTAGTCGTGGCGCTGTGCGTAGGTGAACCCGGCGCGCATCGCGCCACCGACCCCGAGGTTGATGGGCAGGGGGATGACCGTGGCGCCGGCGTCACGGGCGACCCGGGCCGTCTTGTCGGTCGAGCCGTCGTCCACGACGACGATGTCGTACTGCGGCGCGCGGCTGCGGATCTCCCGAACCGTATTGCCGACATTCGCCTCTTCGTTCCAAGCCGGGACGATCACCAATACGCGCCCCAGTGATTCATTCATGATGAGTTCGAGCATACCAACCGTGGTCGGCCGGAGAGCGCAGTCCGGCCTGCGTCAGTCTCCCGGCAGGCTCGTCGGCGGGTGCGGAGCATCTCGGCCGTCATGGGACGATGGAACCATGACCCTCGACATCATGATGCCGTTCTATGGTCGAATCGACCACTTCAAGCTCGCGGTCGAGAGTGTGCTCGCCCAGACCGACGACGACTGGCGTCTGACGATCGTGGACGACGTCTACCCCGACCTCAGCGCGGGCGAATGGGCGAAGTCGATCGATGACCCGCGTGTGACCTACATCCGCAACGAGGTCAACCTGCGGCCGAGCCGGAACTACCGCAAGTGCGTCACGCTCATGCAGCATCCGTTCGCGGTGATCATGGGATGCGACGACCTGATGCTGCCCGGGTATGTCGCGCGGGTGCAGGAGCTCACGACGCGCTTCCCCGATGCCGCAGTCATCCAGCCCGGGGTCGAGGTCGTCGATTCCGACGGCGGGGTGCATCGTCCGCTCGCCGATCGCGTGAAGGCGCTGTACGCGCCGCGGGGCACCGGCGTTCGCACGCTCGCCGGTGAAGAGATGGCGCGGAGCCTGCTCCGTGCCAACTGGACCTACTTCCCCTCGCTCGCTTGGAACGTGGCTCGACTGCGTCGTCACGAGTTCCGCCTCGACCTCGACGTGGTGCAGGATCTCGCCATGCTCCTCGAACTCGCGAAGGATGACGGCACCCTGGTCGTCGACGACGAGGTCGTGTTCCGGTATCGTCGCCACGCCGAGAGCGTGTCTGCCGTCACCGCCCCCGACGGCTCCAAGTTCGCCCAGGAACGGGTCGTCTTCGGTGAGGCCGCGCGGGACATGGAGGCACTCGGTTGGCAGCAGGCTGCACGTGCGGCCAAGCTCCACCTGACGTCGCGGCTGCACTCGGCCGCAGACCTCCCGAAGGCCGTGGTGGCGCGCGATGCCGCCGGGTTCCGGAGCCTCGCGCGTCACACCTTCGGTGGTCTCGGCGTCAGCTGAGTCTCAGCGCTCGTCGAGGCCGAGCGACCGCGACCAGGTCTCGGCCGAGGTGATCGAGCCGAGACCGGCTCGATACTGCGTTGCGAGCGTGTGCCACTGTCTGCGCGATCGAAGGTTCAGTCGCAGCGAATCCCGGAGGTACCGCCGGAACAGCTTGGGATCGCGGACGTGCCACGTGACTCCCGAACCCTCGGCGTTGCTGATGAGCACGCTGTCGTGGTTCGGCACCTCGAACCACCGCGCGTCCTGATACGGCAGGTGCGCGGCAGGGCGCACTCCCGCGTCCGCTGCGGGTCGGCTGAAGGCATGGCGCCACGCCGTTCGCAGCGACCAGGTGAGGAGCCGGGGACCGCGGGGTCGGGGGTCGGCGCGTCCGGGTGTCGCCTCGACGGCGCGAGCAGGCAGGAGCGGCAGTCGGCTGGTGTCGCGGATGAGCGTGGATTCGCGGAAGTCCGCCCCGAGCGCGCGCACCCGCGGCAACCGGTCGACCATGTCGGTGTGCAGCTGGGCCGGCCCCTCGAACACGTTGCGCATCGCGGCATGGCGCATCGCGACGGTGTAGTAGTCCATGGTGAAGAGGTTCTTCACATCGAGGGCGAAGTTCTCACGCCACAGCTTCCCGCCGTTGCGCGCCGGCGAGTGGAGCAGCGCCGCGACGAGGCGGTTGCGCGCATGGAAGAAGGCCTGCCAGTCATGGGAGTCGTCCTTGTCGACCCATGAGACGTGCCACACGGCGGCACCGGGAAGGCTCACGGTCGCGTACCCGTGCTCCCTGGCGCGCAGGGAGTACTCCGCGTCATCCCACTTGATGAAGACCGGGATCGACAACCCGATCTCCTTGATGATCGACACGGGGATCAGTGACATCCACCAGCCGTTGTAGTCGACGTCGAAGCGGCGGTGCAGCCACGGCGTCTGACGCAGGTTCGACTCCGCGAGGTCGTGGCGGGAGGGCGTGAGCGAGCCCCAGTCGAACGTCTGGGGCTCGACGCCCTCGGCGAAGGCGTGGAGCTTCGACTTGTCGTACATGTCGAACATGTGCCCGCCGACGATGGTCGGCGATGTGCAGTGATTGGCGAAGACGATGGCGCGTCGCAGGCTCTCCGGTTCGATCTCGACATCGTCGTCGAGCAGGATCACGTAGTCGGAGTCGCCGGCCTCGACGGTCTCGAGCATGCCGCGCGAGAACCCGCCGGAGCCGCCGAGGTTCGCCTGCTCGATGACGCGGAGGCGATCGCCGAGCCGTTCGACGGCGAGCCCGTAGCCGGGGTTCTCGACGATCCGCTCGCTGCCCTGGTCGACGACCTGCACCCGGTCGATGAAGGCCATGGCGTCGTCGTCACCGCCGATCTCGGCGAGGAGCTTCGTGCAGTAGTCGCCGCGGTTGAGCGTCGTGATCGAGACCGTCGCCGTTCCGTCGGCATCCACCGATTCGCCGTCGAGGGCGAGCCAGTCGGCCTGCACGACCGACAACGGGCGATCAGCGGCGATGAGGTCGAACCAGAGCCATCCGCCGTCGAGGTACGAGTTGAAGGGAAGTTCGAACTCCGTCGTCGCCGTTCCGTCGACCTCGACGCCGTCGAGGCGCTGGATCACGCCTCGTGCGTTCGAGCGGAAGACGATGATCCGCCCGGCGCCCTCGGTCTCGATGCGCAGCCGCGTACCCGTGAGCGTCGTCCAACGGGCCCAGTAGCTGGCCGGGAACGCATTGAAGTACGCGGCGAGCGACACCGACTCGAATGCCGGGAGCTCGACGCCGCGTCGCCCCCGGAGCCACGCGAGCCCGCTGTGCGAGGACTTCCTGGTCCCGGTGCCCGACGCGGTGTCGAGGTAGAGAGGAAGGGCCTGCGGGTCTCCGTGCTCGGGGAAGATCACGCGCTGCAGCACGACGGGGTGCGGAGTCATGGAATCCTTAGTGCTCTCGGTGGGCGGGCTCGCCGAGCGACGAGCCATGGGTCATCCGAACGATGGGCTCAGCCGGTTCTCGAACATCGACAGTGCTGCGCCGATCGCCATGTGCATGTCGAGGTACTGGTAGGTGCCGAGGCGACCGCCGAAGTACACGTCGGGCTCCGACTTGGCGCGTTCGCGGTAGGCGAGGAGTCTCTCCCGGTCGCTCGGCGTGTTGACCGGATAGTAGGGCTCGTCCGCGCGTTCGGCGAAGCGCGAGTACTCGCGCATCACGATGGTCTTGTCGCTCGGGTAGTCGCGTTCGGGGTGGAAGTGCCGGAACTCGTGGATGCGGGTGAACGGCGCGTCGGGGTCGGCGTAGTTCATGACCGACGTCCCCTGGAAGTCGCCGACGGGAAGGACCTCGCGCTCGAAGTCGAGCGTTCGCCACGAGAGCTCGCCTTCGGCGTAGTCGAAGTACCGGTCGATCGGACCGGTGTAGACGATCGGGACGGTACCGGCGAGCGCGCGCTTGTTGATCGGCTGCGATTCGTCGAAGAAGTCGGTCGAGAGCCGGACCTCGATGAGCGGGTGGTCGGCCATCCGCTCGAGCCACGCCGTGTAGCCGTCGACCGGAAGGCCCTCGTGGTCGTCGTTGAAGTACCGATTGTCGTACGTGTAGCGCACGGGGAGGCGGGAGATGATCTCCGAGGGCAGCTCGCGCGGCGGCGTCTGCCACTGCTTGGCCGTGTAGTCGCGGATGAATGCCTCGTAGAGCGGGCGCCCGATCAGCGAGACCGCCTTCTCCTCGAGGTTCTTCGCGTCACCGGCCTCGATCTCCGAGGCCTGCGAAGCGACGAGCGCTCGCGCGGCGTCGGGTCCATGGGCGGACCGGAAGAACTGGTTGATCGTGCCCAGGTTGATCGGGAGCGGGAAGACTTCGCCCCGGTGCGTCGTGTACACCTTGTGCACGTACGGCGTGAACTCGGTGAAGCGGTTGACGTACTCCCACACCCGCGGATTGGAGGTGTGGAAGAGGTGCGCACCGTATCGGTGGACCTCGATGCCCGTCTCGGGATCGATCTCGCTGTAGGCGTTGCCGCCGATGTGGTCGCGGCGGTCGATCACGAGAACCCGTTTGCCGAGTTCGGTCGCGCAGCGTTCGGCGATCGTGAGTCCGAAGAAGCCGGATCCGACCACCACCAGATCGACATCATTCGCCAAGGCGATTCTCCGTTCGGTAGGCATGCGCCGGGCCAGGGGAGGCCGACCCTCGATTGTACCCGCGGTCGTGCGACGGCCCGCGACCTCGTTCTCGGCCAGCGTGTTCTCCCGCCGCCCCACGCGAGGCTCCCTAGCATTGACGCAGTCGATTCCCTTGGGGTCGAATGGAGTCGAAGCTGTGGGTGGACAGCAAGAAGGCGGGGGTCGGTCTATGCGTTGGCAAAGACTGTGCGGGGTTCTGACGGCGGCTGCGATCGCGACGAGCGTCCTCGTCGCGCTACCGCCGACACTGGGCTCCGCGCCCGAAGCGGCGGTCGCGGCCGACGCGCGCCAGTTCGATCCCGGCAACATCATGAGCGACGAGATCTTCTACGCACCGGGCACGATGTCGGTCGCTCAGGTGCAGGCGTTCCTCGTGGCGAAGGTGCCGAGCTGCCGCGCAGGATACGTCTGCTTGAAGGACTTCCGCCAGAACACGACCTCTCAGCCGGCGCGAAGCGAGGGATGCGCCGCGATCACGGGACGCACCGCCGAAACGGCCGCCTCCATCATCGTGCGAGTGTCTTCGGCGTGCGGGATCAACCCGAAAGTGCTGCTCGTGCTGCTCGAGAAGGAGCAGGGCCTGGTGAGCGACACCTGGCCGACGACCCGGCAGTATCGATCGGCGACCGGCTACGGATGTCCGGACACTGCCGACTGCGACACGACCTACTACGGATTCTTCAATCAGGTCTACCACGCGTCCTGGCAGTTCAAGAAGTACCGTGCCCGCCCTGACGGTCGAGGGTACATCGCGGGACAGTGGAACACGATCGCGTGGAATCCGAATGCGGCGTGCGGCTCGTCACGCGTCTTCATCCAGAACCAGGCGACTGCCGGCCTCTATCTCTACACGCCGTATCGACCGAACGCCGCCGCGCTCGCGAATCTCTATGGGACCGGAGACGGATGCTCGTCGTACGGCAACCGGAACTTCTGGCGGATGTACACCGACTGGTTCGGGAGCACGAAGGGGGCACCCAGCACGCTCGTACGGTCCGAGACCGGGACCGACGTGTTCCTGCTCTCCGCCGGCGTGAAGCACCATGTGCTCGCGACCGACTACTCCGAGTTCCTCGCGGTCCTCGGACCCCGACAGCTCGTGAGCCAGGCGTTCCTCGACTCGATGCCCACGGGGCGGCTCGCATCGCTGTTCGTCAAGAACGCGCGCACCGGCGAGATCGCCCTCATCCAGGACGGCGCGACGCACCGGTTCTCGTCCTGCGCGCTCGTCGCGATGTGGGGCGATGGCTGCGGCGACGGATACCTGACGATCACCGATGACATCTTCACGCGTTTCAAGGTCGGCAGTCCGATGACGAAGTTCGCCAAGGACTCGACGGGCGTGACGCGAATGATCGAGGGCACGACGGCCTACTCGCTCGTGGGCTCGGCCTCGACGGCGTTCAACGGTGGCGTACGGCCGTACGAGGCACGGATGCAACCGGCTGTGCTCGCCCGGTACTCCAACGGTCGCACCCTCGCCGCACCGAACTCGTTCGTGAAGTCGGCGACGTCGAGCCAGGTGCTGTACGTCGATGGGCGGAGTCGCACCTACTACCTTCCGGACTGGACGTTCGCCGCGGAGTACGGCATCCCGAAGACCTACACGACGGTTTCCGATGACGTGATCTCGGGATACTCGCGAGCCGGTGACGTCGGGTTGCTCTTGAGCTGCGGCTCGACGATGTACGCGGCTTCGAGCGGAAAGCTCGTGCGGATCGCGAGCGGCGACACCGGTGGACTTCCGTTCATGACGCTCGAGGCGGAGACGTGCGCGCTCCTCCCGAAGTCTCCGGCCGTCGTCACCGGCCCGCTCTTCATGAAGGCGATCGGAGCCTCCGCGGTCTATGCCGTGCACGATGGACGACTCCGTCACATCACTTCGCCACAGCAATTGATCGCACAGAACGGGGGAACGACGCCCACGCTGGTCAACGTGGCGGCCACCACCCTCCAGCGATACCCGAAGGGAACCGCGGCGCTGCCGATCGGCGGGTTCGTCAAATTCTCGGACTCGGGCGAGGTGTTCCTCGTCAACGGGTGGGAGATCGTTCATCTGCCCAGGTGGTCGCTCGCAACCGAGTACCGGCAGCCGCGTACGCTGACCTCGGTCTCGGCGGACGCGAGGGAGGGGTACGTGCGATCGGCCGTGGCGCTCGGGACCTACGCGAAATGCGGTCCATCGAACGTCTATGCCGTCACTGGCGGCGGCAAGCGAGTGGTCAGCCAGATGGCGCTCGCAGGCAATGCCTTCACGCGACTGCACCCGTCGATCTGCGCAACGATTCCCGACGCCGGTGCGCCGATCGGGACTCCGCTCTTCCTCTCTTCGGGAGGAAGCTACCGGGTCGCCGTGGCCGGCGGTTTCGCTCCGATCAGCGCGGCCGCAATGCGCGAGGCGAACGCCGGTGCCGTACCTGCGCCGCTGCCTGTCGCTGCCGACACGCTCTCGGTGCTCCCCGTGAGGGGGGCTGCTCCGGCGCCGGGTACGCTCGTGCGGGCATCGAACTCGAGTGCCGTCGTCTTCGTCGACGGCGTGGCGAAGCATCCGCTGCCGAACTGGGGAGTGGCCGCCGACCTCGGCATCGCGAGTCGCTACTCGATCGTGCACCCTGCGGAACCGGCGCTCCTCGCCATGGAATCACCCGCGCTGGGAGTCTTCGTCCAATGCGCCGGCCAGACGCATGTGGCATCCCAAGGCGTGCTGAGGCGCGTGGCGCCGTCGCTCATCGCAGGGTTCCCGGTCGTCGCCCTGACACCTGAGGCGTGCTCGACCCTCACGGTCGGCGGTGCCGACATCGTTCGTGATCTCTACGTGAAGGATGCCGGGACGGGGGCCGTCTACCGTCCGACGGCGGGGAAGCTCATCGCCATCGGCGCCACGGCCCCGCCGTCCGGCGCGAGCATCCTCGTGCTCGACTCGCGCACCATCGCGGGGATTCCGCGCGGTTGACGCACGACGGTCGCGCAGCATTCTCGGCTAGTATGCCGTGGGGCTTCGGACTGACGGGAGCCCTTTTGATTTGGAGACAACCCACATGACATCTGGCGACCTGACGGGGTTCGTCACCCCCGGGCGCGGTCGTGGCATCCTCGACGTTCTGGGCCACGGCTATCTGCTCCGGCTCCTGATCCGCAAGGGAACCGCGACGCGCTATCGCAACTCCGTCCTCGGCTGGACGTGGTCGTACGTGAAGCCCGCCGCGCAGTTCTTCATCTACTACTTCGTGATGGGCGTGGTGCTGCAGTTCCACCGCGACGTCGAGAACTTCGCGGTCTACCTCTTCGCGGGCGTCGTCGCCATCAACCTGTTCAACGAGGCGTTCGGCAATGCGACGAGTTCCATCGTCGACAACCGTGCCCTGGTGCGCAAGATCTATCTGCCGCGGGAGCTGTTCCCGATCGCGTCGATCATCATCGCGTTCATCCACTTCCTGCCCCAGGTCGCGATCCTCCTGCTCGCCTGCATCCTGCTCGGTTGGACTCCAACCCTCCTCACCGTCGGCGCGTTCCTGTTGGGCCTCCTCATCGTGCTGATGATGAGCCTCGGCCTCGGACTGTTCTTCGGAGCGTTGAACGTCCGGTATCGCGATGCGCAGAACTTCGTGGAGATCATCCGGATGCTGTCGACCTGGGCGTCCCCGGTGCTCTACACGATCGCGATGGTGCAGGCGTCGCTCCCCGAGTGGGCGTTCCGCCTGTACATGCTGAATCCGCTGACGACGTCCGTGGAACTGTTCCACTTCGCGTTCTGGGCGCCGACCACCAGCGCGGCGGACTACGCCGACACGCTCGCGCCGAGCATCGGCACCGACATCCTCACCTCGGTCGGGATCGGCGTGGTCCTCATCGTCATCGGACAGCTCGTCTTCCGCCGGTTCGAACGGAGCTTCGCACAAGACCTATGAGCGAGATCATCACGCAGCATCGTCCCAGCATCATCGTCCAGGACGTGCGCAAGACATTCCAGATCAGGCACACGCACTCCCTGAAGGAGGCGTTCGTCTCCTGGGTCAAGCGCAAGAAGGTCGGATCGACGCCGTTCCACGCACTCGACGAGGTGAGCTTCACCGTCGCCGAGGGCGAGAGCGTGGCGCTTCTCGGGTACAACGGCTCCGGCAAGTCGACGCTCCTCAAGCTCGTCTCGGGTGTGCTCGAACCGGACTCCGGCCGAGTCCTCACCCGCGGCAGGGTGGCCGGCCTCATCGAGGTCGGTGCGGGCTTCCACCCCGACCTCTCCGGTCGCGAGAACGTCTATCTCAACGCGGCGATCCTCGGCATGAACAAGTCCGAGATCGATGAACGCTTCGACGACATCGTCGCGTTCTCCGAGATCGGCGAGTTCATCGATCAGGAGGTGAAGCACTACTCGTCGGGTATGTTCCTCCGCCTGGCGTTCTCGGTCGCGATCCACGTCGAACTCGATGTGCTGCTCGTCGACGAGATCCTGTCGGTCGGCGATGCGCCGTTCCGCCAGAAGTGCACCGAGAAGATCCACGAGCTCGCTCAGGCGGGCAAGACGATGCTGATCGTCAGCCACAACATGGGCATGGTCCAGGAGCTGTGCGAGCGGGGTGTGGTGATCCGCAAGGGGCGGAAGGTCTTCGATGGCCCGATCGCCGAAGCCGTCGAAGCCATGAACGCCAAATGAGCTCGTCCAAGCGGGTGTTCCGCATCGATCCCGCGCTCCTCGACGGGATCGGTACGGTCGACGTTCTCTTCGACGGGCGCCGGGTATGGTCGGTCGGCGTCGACGAGATCGCCGACGGTCGATTGGTGTGGCCGAAGTCGCTGCGCCCCTATTTCGACGGTCGAACCGAGGTGAGCATCCGGAACTCGGCGAACAGCGAGGAACTCGTCACCGACGAGTTGCGGTTCGGGCGATCCGAACGTCGCATCGACTTGCGCGATGCGGCCGGCAGGCCGCTCGCGATGAACAAATGGCAGCGACTCGGTCCGGTCTTCGAGGGCGGTAACGTCCGGTTGCGGGAGCGACTCCTCGAGAATGCACAGTCGCTCGTCGCACTGCTCGAGCGCGACGGGTTCAACGTCTACATCGTCGGCGGCAGCCTCCTCGGCTACATGCGCACCGGCGGCCTGCTGCCCCACGACGACGACATCGACCTCGCCTTCCTGAGTGAGCATTCCCACCCGGCGGACATCGCCCTCGACAGCTATCGCATGGAGAACGCGCTCGTTCGTGCCGGAATGACGGTCGTCCGCCACAGCCTCGCTCACCTCGAAATCGACTTCTTCGATGATCAGGGCCACGTCGAGCACTACGTCGACATCTTCACCGGGTACTTCCGCGATGGACTGTACTGCCAGCCGTTCGCGCTTCGCGGCCCCGAGGTCACCCCCGACGACCTGCTGCCGGTGCAACGGGTCGAGGTGGACGGAGTCGCTCTTCCGGCCCCGAAGCGACCGGAAGCATGGCTCGAGTACGCGTACGGCCCGAACTGGCTTGTGCCGGATCCCTCATTCGTCTTCGACACCTCGCAATGGACTCGTCGTCGCTTCGAGAACAATTTCGGCGTCTACAACCGTGCTCGCGTCTACTGGGAGAAGCGATACCTTTCGCTCGACGGCGTTCAGCCGAAGGCCGCCGACCCGGACAGCGTCATCGCATGGGCCGAAGGGCTGCCGGCTGATGCCGCGGTGCTCGACCTCGGATGCGGCACCGGCGAGTCGACCAACCTGATCGCCTCGACCGGACGCCGGGTGCTCGGGATCGATTTCAGTCACGAGGCGCTCTCGATCGCCTCGGCGAATGCCGAGCCAGGCGCGTCGTTCGCCTACACGAACTTCAACGACGGCCATGGCCTGTTCGCGCTGGGTGCCAGCCTGCTCGCGACCGGCGATGTCTGGCACGTGCGGATCGCCGACACCATACACGGGATCACCCTCGCGAATCGTCATGCGATCTTCTCGTTCCTCGAACTCGTGCTGCGGGGCGGCGCTGTCGCGTGGGGGACCACGTATACCGACCTGCCCGGCTGGTTCGAACGCAGCGACCCCACAAGCTGGCACTATCCGCCCGAGTGGCTCGAGGCCGAGATCTCGGATCACGCGTTGAGCGTCGAGTTCGTGTCCACGGCTCGCCGGGAGACACCGCAGGGGCGGCGGGAACAGCTGGAGTTCGTGATCCGGTCCACGAGAACGCGACCGACGACCGACAATGGAGACGACTGATGAAGAACTACATCGAACGCATCGCCGCCCGGACGATGCCGAGCGCCTATCGCAACCTTCGGATGCTTGCACGGGTCAACGCAAGCGACGAGACGATGCTCGCTCGGGTCATCGCCTATGAGAGCGAAGTGCGCGAGCTGCGCGCGGAACTCAACGAGGTCCGACGTGACAACCGGCGTGTCGTCGAACTCTACGACCTCGTCTTCGATCGTCTTCGCGAGGACATGCCGTTGCGTGCGCAGCCGGTGCCGACGAGCACCCGGAACGACTGACGCCCGCCCTCGTCGGCTGAACCGTCGGCTGAACAGCCTGCTCAGCGGATCTGGAGGCTCAGGTTTCCATGGATGTTCGCGTACACGCGGAGGTCGCGGGCTCCCTCTGATCGCCCGCCGTGGCGGACTGCTCGAACTGCACGATGGTTGATCACGCCGAAGAGCTCGTTCCGCGCATTGAAGTCCCAGTAGCCGTCGGCCATCGGGAGCCCGTGACGCAGCGTCTCCGGGTCGACGAAGGCCACCGACCTCGCCGTCACCGAGGGGTAGTACGGGTCGTCGCTCACCTGCATCGTGGTCTCCGTCGGCACCAGCCACGTCATTGCCGTGTCGCGGGAGCGCAGGCCGATCCGACTCGATGCCGAGGCGATGTCGTCGTCGATCATGAGGAGCTCGGGGCCGAGCTCGCGTTCGAGTTCCGGCGTCAGCGCACGGCGGACCTTCCCGCCGTCGATCCGTACATCGAGGAATCCGCCGTGGTGCGCCATCCAGGTGGTCGACGTCTCGAGTCTGACCCCGTCATTCCCGACTTCGACCGACGAGGCGAAGCTGATTCCGAGGATCCCGTCATCGAATGCTGCGAGCGACTCGACCAGGTCGGGCCGCCCGATCCGGAGCAGATGGGCCCGTGCCTGCAGGTGCTTCGGCAGGGAGCGCACGATCTCGGGGTCGGCGTAGTCCGAGACGAGCCGAGTCGCGTGCGCGAGCACCAGTGCCCGGTCGGCCGGTGAACGTTGCAGGAGCGCCGGTCCGACTGCGGGCAGTACCCGCTCGCGGAACTGGAGTCCGAGGAGGAGTCCGCGCTGGCGTCGGGCGGTATCGCGATCGAGGCCGGCGGCGATGTGTTCGATGACGAGGCCGAGCGCCGTCCACCATTCCTCGACGTTCTCGCCGAAGCTCGTCGACGTCGTGCGCCCGTCGCGAACCCAGTGGTAGAACGGTTCATCGGAGCGGATCGCCACATGTGAGGTGTGGCGCGCGACATCGACATTGAAGTGCACGTCCTCCCACAGCTGTCGGCCGCCTTCCGGAAAGCGGACGGCATGTTCGCGCAGGAGCGCGACACGGTAGAGCTTGTGCGGGTTCGTCGGCACGAGCGGATGCGCGTCTTCGCGAAGACCGGCGTCGTCGTAGTTGCCGTCGAAGACGTCGAGGCCCCATTTCGCCTGGTCGGTCCGTGCTTCCTTACCCGCGAACACGTCGGCACCGGTGCGATCGAGTGTTTCGAGCGCATTCTCCAATGACGTCGGATAGAGCTCGTCGTCGTGGTCGGCGAACAGGACGAACTCGCCGGCGGCGAGATCGATTCCCACGTTGCGCGGGCGACTCGGCCATCCGGAGTGGTCGATGCGATGGAAGCGGGCGTTCGGCTGGCGCGCCGTGAGGTCGGCGATCCGTGCCGCGTCTTCCTCCGGCGATCCGTCGTCGACGATGATGATCTCGAACTCGTCGGAGCGCAGAGTCTGGGCACGCAGCGAGCCGAACAGCCGCTCGAGCCCCTGGCCCGAACGGTAGGTGGGCACGACGATGCTGACCCGAGGGGCGACGGCCGGCTGGGCCTGCTGCTCAGGCACGGTCGACCGTCAGGTTCGCCGCGCCGTTCGCGACGCTCAGCGCCCAGGATGGGAGACCGGGCGATCTCTCCGAGGGCCGCCACTGGTATCGTCCGGATTCGGAAGGGAGTTCGATGGTGGCGCGCGCGCCGTCCTCCGTCACCGCGTACCGGACCGGGAAGCGTGTCGCCGGGTGTTCCCGACGAAGGAGGCGCCGTGCCGTTCCGACGAGCTGTGAGCGGATTCCATCCCGGCGATACGTGAGCTCGACCTGGCCGTCGCCGGTTCCATCGCCGCTCACCGGGACGCCCGGGAGATCGACGGTGACGCTGGTCAGGCCGTCGTGCTGCACGACCGACATCGCCTTCGTCGGGGTCGACCCATCGAACAACGAGGTCACCGTGCCGCCGAGGTCGATGCTGAGGAAGCCGTCGCGGTTCGTGTAGGCGACCGCAGGTCGGCCGTCGATCAGCGTCGGCAGCGCGGGGGTGCTCGCACGCAGGCGGGGCTGTTGCACGCGGCCGGCGCGGTGCATGCGCAGGAACACGTCCCACACCTGCGCGTCGAGCGCGACGCCGGCCGCGGCAGCGCGCACGTCGATCTGTCCGGCGACGCTCATCGAGAAGCGTGCCTCGTGACCGTCGTCGGTGCGTGAGACCTCGCGGGCCGTCGTTTCGCCGCCGGTGAGCCATGCGATGCGCGACGAGCGTCCGCGCACTGCGAACGCGCCCGAACTGGCGTCGAGTTCGTCGGTGACGTCGAAGTCGTCCGGGGTGCCGATGCGTCCGATCACCTCGGCAGGGACCGCCAGCACGCGTTCGTCGTCGATACGGAAGGTGCCGCCGCCGGGAAGCCGTCGCACGGTCGATGACGTGGCGGCGATGACCAGGCGACCCTGCTCCCACCGAACGGAGGTGAGCGTGGCCGGCTCGAATCGGTCGGTGCCAGCCGATTTGGCGACGTGTGCGAGCACCGCGGCATCACCGAGACGGAGCGCCCGTGCGACCGCGAGCGCACCGACATCCAACGCGGCATCGTCGGTGGGGTCCATGAACCGCGCCTGCAGTGCGCGCGCGCGTTCCTCGATGAGCTGGCGTTCCGACGCAGGGCGTCGTTCATGGGCCGGCACGAATGAGCTGAGCACCCGGCTCCGGTACTGGTGTCGTCGCAGTTGGTGGGACTGCAGCGAGTCGCGGCCGAGGTGCCGATCAGCTGACTCGAGCACCCGGTCGAGGTACTCCCACCATGCAGGGTCGGATCGCTTGAACGTCGTGGATCCGCTGCCGTCGGTCTGCACCCAGTGGTAGAACGGCACCGAGGTCAGGGTCGAGATGGTCGTCGCGTGGGCGGCGACCTCGATGTTGAAGAACGCGTCCTCCCAGAAGACCCGGCGCCCTTCGGGGAATCGTATGCCGTGTTGGCGGAGGAAGGCCGCTCGGTAGAGCTTGTGCGGGTTCATCGGGATCAACGGGTGCGCGTCTTCGCGACCGAGGTCCTGCTCACGGTCGCCGCGATAGGTGTCGAGGGCCCAACCCGGGTCGTGGGTGCGGGCCTCCTTGCCGTTCAAGACATCGGCACCCGCGCGTCGGGCGAACTCGCTGGCCGCGCGGAGCGCGTCGGGATAGAGCTCGTCGTCGTGATCCATGAACAGGATGTACTCGCCGACGGCGAGGTCGGTGCCGACGTTCCTCGGACGTGAGGCCCACCCCGAGTTCTCGATCCGCTCGACTCGGACGTTCGGCCGGGTGGCTGCGATCCGCTGCAGTCGCGCCACGGTGTCATCGGGCGATCCGTCATCGACGAAGATGACCTCGAACTCCTCGGCGGGCATCGTCTGCGCATCGAGGGAGGCCACCAGCTTGTCGAGGCCGGGACCGGAGGAGTACGTCGCAACGACGACGCTGACCTTGAGCATGTGGCGGGTCTTTCTGTGACGGTCAGCAGTGCTGAGTGAGGGGGAGAAGCGCTGCTACTCGTCTTCGACGAGGTGCTCGACGATGAGCCGAGCCGTGCCGAGGTCTTGCGGGGTCGTGATCTTGATGTTGTTCACATGCCCCTCGACGATGCGCACCGAGGTTCCTGCGAACTCGGCGACGAGGTCGGCGTCGTCGCTCACGCGAGAGTACTCGGTCTCGACGGCCTGTCGATAGGCGTGATCGAGGAGCTCGCGCTTGAAGCCCTGCGGCGTCTGGCCGAGCCAGGAGTGCGATCGGTCGAGCGAACCCTCGATGAATCCGTCGTCGCTGACGAGCTTGACCTGCACCGTGCTGGGCATGCCGAGCATCGCGGCTCCGTGCTCGACCGTCGCCGAGACGACGCGCTCGATGAGCTCCGCCGTGGCGAACGGCCTGACGCCGTCGTGCGTGATCACGATGTCGCCCGTGGTCGCTTCGAGGCCGTTCATCGCGGAGAGGTGGCGCTCGGCGCCGCCGTGCACGAACGTCACCTCGAGTCCGCCCTCTTCGACGAGGATCCGCCGGTACTCGGCCTCGTGCTCGGGGCTCACGGTCACGACGACCTCGTCGATGATCGGCACCATCATCGACCGAACGGTGCGCTCGATGATGGTCATCCCGTCGAGTTCGACGAGCAGCTTGTTCGAGCCGAAACGCGTGCCCTTGCCGGCGCACGTGACGATCGCCGAAACCTTGTGTCCCTCGTACATCAGACCACCTCTCGGATCGATCGGGCGAACTCGCGGATGCCGTCGAGTTCGGCGGCCTCGTCGAGCAGGTAGCCGCCGGAGGCTCCGAACAGACCGGCGTGCTCCGTGCGCATGTCGCGACTGTACATCGCGGCGAACGGGTCGGCCGGTCCGGGGTCGTTCTGCGAGACGTCGATGCCGAATCCCTCGCGTGCGACGGTGTCGGCGCGGAGTGGCGGAGTGGCCAGGTTCAACGAATCGATGCCCGCCTCGAGCGCGACGCCGATGTCGTTCCAGAGGCGTCGGGCATCGTAGTACTGGAACTCGGCGTCGGGCCGGATGTGCTCCACGCGGTAGTCGTTCGCGAGATCGTAGATGATGCCCTTCTTCAGGCCGTCGCCGTACAGCTGAGGGAGCCGAATCACGAGGGTGTCGTGCGCGGCGGAGAGGCGCTGCTCCTGGTGGAGACGGTTGGCACCGTAGGGAGTGAGGTCCTCGGGGCTCAGCGGGGTCGACTCGGTCGGCGTCGAGCCGCCGGCGTACACGCAGACGGTCGACACGAGCACGAGCTTGCCGATGCGCACCGAGTCGAGGCGATCGGCGAGCGCGTCGATCTCGGCGAGATCCTCCGGTCCGTTGCGGTTGATCCGGTGGGAGTCTGCACGGTTGCCGGCGCTCACCACCAGATCGAACGACTCGTTCGCGATCTCGGCGATGTTCCGGGTGTTGTAGACGGCATCGAACTCGTGGCGGGAAGCGAGGTTGGATCCGACGAAGCCGGTGTAACCGATGAGGGCGGTTCGCACATCTGCCTTTCCTAGTGGGGCGCTGACAGCTTTCCTCGAGAGGGGTGCTGACAGAAGGAGTGTAGTGGACACGGCTTCAGGGGCCGCTCGGATTCAGGGCGACGGAACGTCGGGATTCACTCCCGCCGCAGGGCGTCGCGCCAGCTCATGTCGCGCGCGGCCTTGACCGCGCACACGACGAGCAGCATCCACCCGCCCTCGAAGAGGGCGAAGCTCTCGGCGAACGAGGTCACCGTGATCGCGACGAGCATGAGGGCGGGCCACACGTACACGACGCTGCGCCGCGTCGACGCGAGCAACCACGCGCGAACGAGGGCGACCCCGAGCAGCGCGATGAAGAGCAGCGCTCCGATCACGCCGACCTGGAAGTACACGTCGATGTAGGCGTTGAGCGCCGTGCCGTGAGCCCGGCCCGTGGCGAGCTCGATCCACGTGTACGGCGGGGCATCCGGCCAGGGCCCGACCCAGCCCCAGCCCTGCAGCGGGTTGAGGTTCAGATACCGGGACAGCTCCCGCCAGACGTCGAGGCGCACGTCGAACTCGCTGCGTGCGTCGAGGAGCTCGATGATGCGGATGCGGAAGATCCACGCCGCGACGATCGTCACGACGCCGGTGACGAGCAGGGCGATCTGCCAGCGCCAGCGCGTCGGCGCGGAGGCCTTCCGCAGGCCGTAGAGTGCCGCGAGCGCCAGCAGCGCGGCGCCGAGCGCGAACCAGGTCGTCGGCGATCCGGAGAGGATCAGGCACAGCCCGGCGAGCGTGAGCGAGAGGATGGCGCGAGTGCGCTGCACGATCTTCATGCGCCATTCGACGAGGAAGGTGAGTAGGGCGATGAGCGCGACGAACCCGAGCATGTTGCGCGATCCGAAGATGCCCTGGATCGGCCCGAGCCCCGCGATGCCGCCCTCGATGCCGAGCACGCGGATGGGCACGTCGAGGATGATGCCCGACACGACCTCGAGCACGATCGAGAGGCCGAGGAGCGTCCGCATGACGTCGCCGAACGCACGCACGATCTGGATGGTGTCGCGCATCAGGGCGATGTAGACGCCGATGAACGCGAAGGCCACGAGGTAGCCGACGCGGGCGAGGGATGCCAGTGCAGGCAGGCTGCTCCACAGCGCCGACGCCGTGCACCACCCGATGAACACGAGGATCGAGAGCGGGAGGATGCCGTACCACTCCACGGCACGCCAGCGCGCCACGAGTGAGGCGGCGCAGAGCACGAGGAGCCCGGCGATTGCGGCGAGCAGGCCCGGCGTGCCGATGATGCTGCGCACGGCATGCGTCGAGAAGGAGAGGCCCACGGCCGTGAGCGTGAGCGCCTGGGCGAAGCGGGCCGAGCCGACGAACTCGCGCAGCGCGATGCTCAGTTGCGATGGGCCGGCCGCGCCGTCGCTGCGGCCCCGGCCGACTCCGGGCGAGCTCATCGGAGGTCGTCCCCGGTCAGCGAGGCTGGGCTCATCGAGCGACCTCGGGAGGGGGCATCCGTGACGCCGGCACCGGCAACGGCTCGGCGGGCAACGGCTCGTGCTCCCATTGGCGCCGCTTGGTCGACCAGGCGATCGCGATGAGCAGCAGCCAGCCGCTCTCGATCAGGAGGCGACTCTCGGCGAAGCTCTGGCCGACGAGCGCGACGAGCAGCAGCAGCGGCACGAGAGCGGCGGCGGAGTGGGGGAGCGGGCGCCCCGAGGCATCCATCGGCCGGTCGACGGCGAGGAACCAGGAGCGCCACATGGCGCCGATCACGATCGAGGCGAATGCGATCACGCCGATGACGCCGAGCTGCATCCACACGTCGAGCCAGGCGTTGTGCGCCTGCAGGTAGGTGACGCCCTTGCGCACCGCCAGTTCTTCGAACGGCTCGACCCAGGGCACCCAGTATCCGACCCAGCCCCAGCCGAACCACGGGCGCTCGACCGCGAGCCCGACCACGGAGTTCCAGATGTCGAAGCGGCCGGTGAGGTCTTCGCTCTTGCCGAACAGGTCGAGCAGGCGATCCCAGAAGACGATCAGTGCGGTGACGGCAGCCACGAGCGCCGCCGCCGCGGTCCAGTAGACCCCGCGCCGATGCTCGGGTCCGACCCGCCGGGCCCAGAGCGCGAAGCCGAGCGCCACGAGCACGATGACGGCGACGAGGATGATGGTCGCCGAGCGGGTGAGCGCGAACACGAGACCGGCGACGACGATCCATGCGATGCCGGAGCCCCGCCGGACGCTGCCCGCCGCGAGCATGGCGCCGAAGACGATGAGCCCGAGCAGCGCGACCATCGCGAGGAGGTTGCGGCTGGCGACGATGCCCTCGATGGGGCCGCCGTGGAAGAGGAGGCCGCGCGACCAGTAGAAGGCCATCGGCAGCTTCTCGCCGGTGACCTCGAAATCGGGGAAGTTCGGCAGCAGCGGCCCGCCGACGAAGATCGCGACCCAGAGCTCGAAGGCGAGCGAGAGCCCGAGCACCCACTTGAGCGCCCCGCCCAGGCAGCGCACGAACTGCGTCCAGTTGAGGCACAGCACGAGGGCGACGGCGGTGAAGGTGGTCGCGAGGGTGATGGCCACACCGAGGGCGGATGCCCCGGGGTAGAACGACCACGCGATCGAAACCGTCGCGAGCAGCACGAAGACGAGCGTCGACTTCGGCACGCGGCGCCAGATCCAGCTCGGCCTCACCTGTACGACCATGACGATGGCGCCGATCAGCACGACTGCGGCGACGATGCCGAACCCCCACCAGCCGAGCAGATTGCGCCAGAACTGGCCTGCGAGCACCGTGAAGAGCGCGAACGTCGCGTAGGCGCCGATGAGCGGCGGGCGACGGGCTGAGGTCATGCGTTCAAGGCTACCGTTCGCGTCCAGCACAATAGTGGTCGGACAAGAAGGTGGAACATGAAGATTTCGGTGATCGGCTGCGGATATCTCGGTGCTGTGCATGCCGCGGCGATGGCCAAGCTCGGCCATGATGTGGTCGGCGTCGATACGGACCCCGCCAAGGTGGCGACGCTCGCGGCGGGCGAGGCGCCGTTCCACGAACCGGGGCTTGCCGAACTGCTCCTCGACGGCGTCGAGGGCGGGCGACTGCGCTTCACCACCGACATCACGGAGACGGCCGGCGCCCAGGTGCATTTCCTCGCGGTCGGTACGCCCCAGCAGGCCGATTCGGACGCCGCCGACCTCCGATTCGTCCACGCGGCGATCGACGCGCTGCGCGCGGTGGTACAGCCCGGAGCACTCGTCGTCGGGAAGAGCACGGTTCCCGTCGGAACCGCGGCGGACCTCGCAGTGCGGCTCGCCGAGACGGGAGCCTCCCTGGCATGGAATCCCGAGTTCCTGCGAGAGGGGTACGCCATCGCCGACACGCTCACCCCCGACCGGCTCGTGTACGGCGTCACGGATCCGGGCCAGGCAGCGCTGCTGGACGAGGTCTACCGGGTCGCGATCGACGCGGGCACACCGCGCATCGTCACCGACCTCCCGACCGCTGAGCTCGTCAAGACGGCGGCCAACGCGTTCCTGGCCACCAAGATCAGCTTCATCAACGCCATGGCCGAGATCGCCGAGGCGACCGGTGCGGATGTCACGACCCTCGCCGACGCGATCGGGCACGACGCACGCATCGGGCGGCGATTCCTCAACGCGGGCATCGGATTCGGAGGCGGCTGCCTGCCGAAGGACATCCGCGCATTCACCGCCCGAGCCGAGGAGCTCGGCCGTGCCGAGTCGGTCGCCTTCCTCCGCCAGGTCGATGCGATCAACCTGCGTCGTCGTGAACGGGTCATCGACCTGAGCGTCGAACTGCTCGGCGGATCGGTGTTCCAGAAGCGCATCGCCGTGCTCGGGCTCACGTTCAAGCCCGACTCCGACGACGTCCGCGACTCGCCGGCGCTCGACGTCGCGGCACGACTGCACGGCCTCGGCGCCGACGTCGTCGCAACGGACCCGCACGGAATCGAGAACTCGCGAATGAGGCATCCGCAGCTCGACTACGTGACCGACGTCGAGGCGGCGCTCGCCGGCGCGGAGCTCGCCGTGCTCGTCACGGAGTGGGACGAGTACCGATCACTGGACGCCGTTCGTGTCGCCGAGCTCATGGGCTCGGCGCGCATCATCGACGGGCGCAACGTGCTCGATGTCGCCACATGGAAGGCCGCTGGGTTCCAGTACCGGGGGCTCGGGCGCGAGTGAGAGCGGCCGCGATGGGCCGCAGCCCGATCGCGGCCTCGCTCTCTGGGTGTGGTGCCAGGGTGTTCATGTAAGTGCGAAGTCCGACATATCGGCGACCGAACCGCCCGGGTGCTCGGCCGCTTCGAGCTGACGTCTGAGCGCAGGGGCAGATCTCTGTGCTGTTCGGTAATAGTGGCCAGCGGTGTCGCGATTGAGCACGTCGCGCAAGCCTTCCCCAGTTGGGCTCGCGCAACGTTCATCATCGATTGAGGACATTGGGGGACGGCCTGGTTGTGCCCGTACTCGGCGAAGGTGGTCGCGGAGCAGGTCGACTGGACCCGTGCACGTGCGGTGTTGTGCTGGACCACGGCACGGCGTAGTCCGGTACTGGCACGTTCGATTTTGAGGATGCGCGCCTGAGCACGTGACGGAGATCGAGAAACGTAAGGATTCAAGACCGGATGCGGCGAGGAGACCGCCTGGCGGGCGGGTTGTCGGGGCGGCTACTCGGCTGAGACCACGTATTCGAGCTCAACCCGCGTGTCGGTCTGTGCTCCTTCGCGATACTCCGTACGCGTCCAACGAACGATGAGCTCGTCTCCGGTCGCGAGCCCCGGGAGGGCGCCAGCCTCGACCCTTTGAGCGTCGGACAACCGGGCATGCAGCGGGAGCGCAGCGAACCTGTGCCCGAGCGTACTCAGTTCTGCAAACCGAGAGGCTCCGTCAGCTGGCGCCGGGAAGTGAAACAGTGCCAAGTTGGTTGCATATGGTTCGGTGATGCCGAACAACTCGGTGGCGCTGATCGCGCGCTCGTGTTTATTCGATCGAATCGCCAACGACTGTGTTGTGGTGTTGATCACACCTCCGGTCGATTGGTTCCCCATGAAAAGGGGCCCCATGATCGACGGATATGGTTCCGAGGCAAGGTACGTGATGACCGGTGCGCTGCACGCGAGGAACGCCACGGCGAACGCCGCTGCCAGGCCGTGTATCGGAGGGAGCCGAGGTTGTAGCTCGCACTCGGGAGAACGTCGGACGGTGATCGCCGCGAACGTGGTGAAGATCAACAAAACGAGCAGCCCGACTGTCGCGCTCGAGTTGACGGTCGGCATGTGAGGTACGACTGTGCGTATATCGAGCTCGGCGACATATTGCCAGAGCGACAACAGCGCGAGTGTGATCGCGATTGGCCAGCGCCATACGACAAGCGCCGGGCGCTCGCGCTGATTGGGATGCCCTCGGTCACTCGGTGTTTTCGCTCCAAGGGTCCCGATCAGGATCAGATAGACCAAGACCAGTTTCGAGAAGTCGATTCCGAGCACGAAGAGGATTCCGATGTGGAATATCGCAGCGCCGATCACGTAGAACCGCGCGACCGGTCGGAGGGCGATCGCCACGAAGAACCCCAACTCGAACAGTACTGTGGCGAGATCCAGACACTTCCAAGCCCATCCGGGAAGTGTTTCGAGCAAGAGGGTTCCGGCTGGGGGAAGACCGTAGGAGTTCGCGTAGAGCGTCGCCCATGCTTCGAGAGCGGAGCCATCAGGGCGAAGCCAGCCGGTTGCGGCCTTTGCCAGACCCGACGTGAAGAACATTGCACCGACCGCGAGTGCCACGGCCGCGACGGCGAGCGCAGAATGATCGCTTCTGCGGCGGATGCGCGATTGGTAGGAATCAATCGACATCGTCTCTCCCCATCCCGAAAACGCCATCACTGCTGGCACTACGGTGTACAGGAGAATATCGTGGTCGATCTTGCCGGTGCTGTAGCGCGTACCTGCGAGGATCGATTCGGAGAGCGCGAACGCGAGCGACGCGTCGCGCGTTCGCCAGCCCATCAAGATCAAGATGAGGGCGGCGCGCGAGAGGAGCTCCAGCGCGAGGAGGAATGCCTCTGGTGGGAACTCCGGTAACACGGCCATCGGCCCGAGGGGCGGTGCGAAAAGTTCGCCGGCTAAGCGGCCGAGCGGTGCAGCATCGGTCGGCACCCAGATGAAGAGGAGTCCGCCCGCGAACGCGATTCTCGAGAGTGCGAGCGTCCTGGTCGGTGTCGCCCACTGGCGTATCCAGATCGATGTGATCTTGTCGGCGGTACTTCTTGAAGTGACACTCACCTCGTCGACGTTCCGCGCGAACGATGGCGTAGCACCATGTTCAACGCGGCGCCGTAGGGTCTAGCGATGCGCTCGGCGAGACGGATGATCCGCCTCGACCGGAATGCGTCGAACTCGCGCTCCGTGCGGTCGAGCCGCGCAGCGACAGCCTCAGCAGCTGCGGTTGCCCTGTCCGCGGCATCGCGTGAATTCGACGCCGCGAAAAGCGCATCGTCGCGTTCGCGCTCGACAACTGCCAGGCTCGAATCGAGAGATTCCCGTAGTTCTCGTGCGTGCTGTCTCGCCCGGTCGCGCTGCTTCTCGAACGCCGTAGATTTCGCCTTGAGATGCGCCCGCTGTTGCTCGAGCACGGCGATCCGATCGAGCCCTTTGCGGCGCCCGCGCTCGCGTTTCGCGCTGCCCTCCACGGCTGAGACCCAGGTGGCGGTGAGGTCTTGGAGGAGCTCCAAAGCGGTCTGATCCTCTCGGCTCAGCGCCCAAGTGTTTCGCTGCGACGTTCTGCAGGATTCGATTACCCGGGGAATCTGTGAGCTAAGAAGGTAACAGTCGCCAATCCGGTCTGCGATCTCGTCGAGATGCGTTTTCGCATCGACGAGTCCGTTCTCCAATTCGTCGGCGATCGTCTCGGCAGTCTTCTGTCCAAAGCCGCGGCCGGAGAAGTTATGGTGTGCGGACTTCTCCAGATTCGACGGATTCAACCACCCGGGCCCGCCGAAGCGATCGTAGCAATAGACCGGTCGCCCACCGACGAGAGCGTACTGGACTGTCTTACCGATGGTGACGACGGCGTCGTACTCGCCGAGGAGGCTCGGAGTGATGCGCGACAGCTGCGTTGTGGCCTTAGCCGTGGACTCCCCGAATAGATCCAAGTCGATCCGACCCTCGAGCAGGGCGACTGCTTCGAGAAGCTCATCTGGGATGTGGTTCGACACAATCGCAAGTCGAGGTCGAGCACGAGCGTTGAGAGCAGGCATCGCCGTGAATGCGTCGGGTGCTGGATTCGGAAAGACCCGGATCCGTTCGTGACTCAGTGATGCAAGCGCGCCACGAGCCGATTGGGCTTCCATCGTCTCTTCGGAGTTGAACAGGGAAAGCGTTGCGAGTTGCCGCTCGATCGACGGGAGCATCGGGTGTTCGATCGGATGCACCCCAGACATGTGGTTGAAGACTATGGGCGCGTCGATGTCGCCCGCTGCGACAATCTTTGGGATCACACAATGATGGATCCAGACGAGTTCAAAGTCGTACTGGCCCAATCGATCCGACAGATTCGGATCTGACATCAGGATGACTTCGACGTCACCCGCGTTCAGAATCTCTTCCCGCATCGGGCTTTCGAATGCATGGGTCACGACGACAACGGGCGAGCCTGTCGAAGCGAAATGCTCGACAAGTTCGAGAGTGACAATCTCTGATCCAGCAAACCGACGCAGTTGAGACTGGGTGATGAGGATGGCCCGTGATGGCGGTTGTATGGTCATCGATCGCCCCATTCAGTCTTGATCATCGCAGCTGGTTCGGTTACTCAAAGCTCGACCGCCCGCTGACTCGCCCCGGAGGATGCATCGGAGGAGCCCCCGAAACGACCGCTCTTCCGATGGGAGGAGGTCTGAGATATCGAGGAGAGTCGACTCCGCCAATGCGCCAGACCGAGTCCTGGTCCCCGATTCTTCAAACGCAGCGCAGGACGTTCGACGAGATGCCAGCTTGCCCAGGCGGCGGCGAAAGTGAGGGCGAGCGTCGCCGCCACCCACGGCACATATCCGAATGAGTTCCAGCCGATGGCAACGGTGACCTGCTGGATCAGAAAGGCGTAGATGTAGACGCCGTACGAGTAGTCGTTCCGCGCTCCAATCTTCTGAAAGACGGCGGGGAGTCTCACAGCCGTCCAGAGGAGGGCATAGGGCAGAGCGATGACTCCGGCGACAAGCCATCCGCCTTGCAGCAGTGACGCCGCGACTACCAGCCAGGAGAACCAGCCCAGCCGGTCATCGAGCGGAACACGGTCGGAGAAGGCACTTAAGCACGACCCGACGGCGAATGCCAGCGCGACTTTCGCGAATTTCGCGTCGACGAACGGCAGCGGCGACGAAGGCGCTGGAGACGCGAATGTGCCCGCAGCCAGACCGATCGCGAGCAAAAGAACCGCTGCGAGGGCGACGAACCGTAGCTTCCTCACGCCCCCGAAGAGGACGAGGACCGCGATGAAGAGATACGCGCGCCATTCGTATGCAAGCGTCCAGAGGGATCCATTCACGGAGCTCCTCCCGCCAGTCGATTCGCCGAACGGACCGTCAGAGAAGAGTGAATGAATGCCGAGCTGTTCGATCGTCAGATCGAAATTACGAGCGACATAGTCGAGCGGCCCGCCATCGGTATCACCCGAGAAGTAACTGCCCAGGCTCTGCCCATAATGCAACTTCCACATCAAAGGGCCGACCACGAAGGCGGTGAGCAGCAAGACCACCCAGAACCCCGGGAAGATTCGCAAGAATCTTCGCCAAAGAAACTGGACAACGTCAGTGGCAGCACCGCTCTGCGTGACGAGGTAGCCGCTCATCGCGAAGAACGCCACCACCGCGAACCCGCCCGCGCTCTCTTGTTGATGAGTCAGACGTCCAACCGGGTCGTGACCCCATCCTCCGAGAATGAACGCGTGCGAGAAGATCACGAGAACAGCCATGAACAGCCGCAGGAAACCTAGGGAATTGCGGTGACCGTTCAGGCCATCGCTCAACTTTCCGCCAGAGCCTTGCCCGACAAGCCCGCCGCCTGCCCTCTCACTCACAGCTGCTGCCCTGGCAGGACGGGCGGGCGATCGGGGCCGTCATCATTGCGTGACCAGCAGCTCGGGGTAGCTCCGCGGGATTCGAGTCTCCCGATACACCCGTGCATAGTCTTGAGCCATCGCTTCACGGGTTCGGATCGAAGTACGCGCGGAATTGCGGAGCACCGCGGCTTCATCGATCAGGTTCTGCTGAAGGAGGTACTCCGCAGCGGCGGCCGGCGAATCCACGGGCACGAGGTGGCCGCCACCATGCGCGCGAATCCGGTCGGCGACCGCGCCGATATCAGTAGCCAGCACTGGGATGCCGAGGGCCCATGCTTCTGTGAGGGTGTGTGAATACGTTTCGGGCCAGATCGAGAATAGGCCGATGAAGTCCGGATCGATCTCATCGACGAGTGGGCGAAGCGAATCGCGGTTGTACTCGCCATGCAGTACAACGTTCTGGCCGCCGATTTGCTCGGCTCGTTCACCAAGGATGTGCCACTCGACATCGGGTGACGTGAGCTCAACGAGGCTGCGTAGGTAGTCGATGCCCTTGTGTACGTCCCATCGCGCGGGACACGCAATTCGAAGTGGACCGGGGCGACGTTCCCGGCCGGAGCGTACCGTATCCCAATTGGTGCTCAGATCGCGCCCGTGCTCGATGAGAATGAGCTTGCTCGCGTGGTCCGGGAAGTTCTCCGCGTAGATGCCTGCGGCACTCGTGGTGGTGGCGACGATGTGACGGCTGGCACCGAACAGCTCGTCGGCACGATCGCGCCATTCTCCGATCCACTCGTGCTTCAAGTTCGGGGCACCGCGCGTGAATCGATTCGGAAGCCGACACTGTCCTGCGCCGGGAGTGCAGACTCCTCCGCAGAACTTCAGATTCTCATCGAGGAGGTGAATCGAGGGGCAGACGTAGTAGAAGTCGTGCGTCGACAGGATGAACGGCACGCCAAGGGTCTTCGCAACACGTGGCAGTGTCAAAAGCGGCTGGCCGATCAGGTGCCGAACATGGATGAGTTCAATGGCATATTTCATGATCCACGACGCAAGTACCTCGGCGTAGTCAGGTCGCCAGGTGTCGCGGATGCTGAACCGTTCTGCCGGTCGCCACTCCTCGAGCAGTACTGCCGTACCGGCAGTTCGTCGCTCGAGTCGGACGTAGTTGTCGCGAGCGACGAGCAGGAAGCCCTCCTGCTCGTCGTCGAGAGCGTCCATCAGATCTTGATTCGTCTGGGGGGTGCCGCCACCGGACTGATGAATGACGTAGAGCGTGCGCGGAAGCGCGCGAGATTCACTCGAATTTGCACGAACTGTTTCGAACTCGTCGCGCAGCTTGAGCATCGGACCCGAATCGAGCCATTCTCGAACAAGTCTCCGGTAGCTCGGATGAAGTACGCCCAACGTCTCGCGCGCCTCTGCCATGAGTGCCTGCCGCGAAGAGCCGAACGATACCGCCTGAGCGTGTTGGACGAATACCTGCGGTGCGAGGAGATGCTCCATTCCACCGGCGACCGCCCGCATGCTCCAATCATTCTCTTCACCGTATCCTCGCGGGAATGCGTGCTCATCAAGGCGGCCGACGGCCTCGATCGCATCTCGTCTGAGGTACCAGCAAAACCCATGACCAGTCGGCGCGGTCACAGAGAAGGTCTGAACGTTCTGGGCAACGAACCTCGCGCAAGCCTCTGGTTCGGACGCGAGAGGCCAATCGTTGAGCTGACCCGCAACGGGCATTGCGAATGCGCCTGCATTGTCAGAAACCCCTGACACCGATGCGACGGAGTTTCGCGAGTAGGCGACCCAGCGGAGCCGCTCGATCCAGAGCGGGCCGACGATCGTGTCGCTGTTCAGCAAGATGAGATCGTCGTCGCCCGTCAGATCGAAACCGCGGTTCGCAGTCCTCGTGTAGCCGATGTTCTCTTGATTCCGCACGACTTCGACGCCGTTGTGCTCCGCTTCGGCGAGGATGTCCAACGTGAGCGGATCGGTTGACCCGTCATCGATGACAACGACACGGCGCCCATAGCTGTGTGCGCGAACCGCAGCGACGCAGGCTCGAACGACCTCGCCGCCGTTGAAGACCGGTATGACGACGGTTGCCGATGGTGCAGCCTCGAGCCGAACCAGGGTGCCGCCGACGTCGGTGAGTTTGCGCGAGTAGTGCGAGAGGTTCAAATCACCGGTCCGCGGCTCAGCCATTTCGCTTCACCAAGCTGCGAACGGCCCGCTTTACGTGGCGATAGGGAGTCTCGAGTGGGCGAATCAGGACCGAGACCGCTCGCATGGACCGTCTGGCACGAAACGCCCTGAGCTCGATAAGTTCTCTCTTCAGCCGTTGGACCTCGGCCTCATCGACTCTCGGGGTGACTTCTGCGGCCCGAATCAGTTTCGTAACTTCTTCAGCACGTGCCTTCGCGGCGAGACGGTACGACTCAGCAAGCACTCGCAAGCGCTCTACATCCGACTCGGCCACCCGAAGGCGTGCATGCAAATCTTCAACCGGTTCGGCCAACAGTTCCGCGCCGGGGGTGGTCGTATCTTGGTTCATGGGTTCCTCTGCAACAAATGTTGCCAATCGGTCGGCGGGGCGCCGCGCCAGCACATTATTCCAGACTCCTCACCTTCTTCTTTCCACCGTATGGCCGGAGGGGTGCATGCTCGATCAGGGCGGCGCTGAGTCTTGGTAGTTTTGATCCAGACGACCGAGAGGACCCCTCGAGCATGTTCATGGTGATCGGCAATACTCCACGGGACTACGCATGGGGCTCGACCGCGGCGATTGCGGGGTTCCGCGGACTCGAGGCCACAGGGTCGCCCGAGGCAGAACTCTGGCTTGGAGCGCACCCGGGCTCGCCGGCGCATCTGCTCGACCCAGCATCCGTCGGCCACGCCGATCTCGCTGCCTGGATCGAGGCCGACCCCGAACAGTCGCTTGGTACCCGTCTCGCCGAAGCTGCGCGGTTGCCCTTCCTCATGAAGGTGCTTGCAGCGGCGGCGCCGCTATCACTGCAGGCGCACCCCACACCCGCTCAGGCTCGCGCCGGGTACGCCCGCGAAGAGGCCGATGGCGTGCCGCTGACCGCGTACGACCGCAACTACAAGGACGAGTTCCACAAGCCCGAGCTCATCGTCGCGGTGAGTGACACCTTCGATGCCCTTTCGGGATTCCGGCCACTCGATGAAGTGCGCGGCGTGCTCGAGGTGCTTCGGGCAGCGGATGCCGAGGCGCCCGAGCCCGACCCCGGTGCACTCGATCTGCTCGAATCCCACCTGTCTGGCGAGCACGCACTCCGCGACACCGTCGAGTGGCTGCTGCGCGACGGCCGCGGCGGTGACACGGGCGAGGCGTCGTGGGTCATTGACCGGGTAACAGCACTCGCGGCATCCGAAACCGCCCTCGCCTCGCGCTACGTGCTGTCGTTCGAGACGGTCGGCGCACTCGCCGACGCCTACCCGGGCGACGCCGGTGTCGTCATCTCGCTGCTGCTGAACCGGGTGCGCCTCGTGCGCGGCGAGGCGCTGTATCTCGCGGCGGGCAACATCCACGCCTACCTCGACGGCCTCGGCATCGAGCTCATGGCGGCAAGCGACAACGTGCTGCGCGGTGGCCTCACGCCGAAACACATCGACGTGGCTGAACTGCTCGACGTGCTCGACTTCACGCCGATCGCCCCGCCGTATCTCGCCCCGGTGGAGGTCTCGCCGGGAGTGACTTCGTATCGCCCCGGCGTGCCCGACTTCGAGCTGTACCGGGTCGAGCCGGCGGCAGGCGCCGTGGGGCGTTCGCGCGTCTCCCTCGAAGGGCCGGCGATCGTCGTCGTCGAAGGCGCCGACGTCGTGATCAGCGGCGGCACCGGGGCGTCCGTCGCGCTCGGGCGAGGCGAATCGGTGTACGTGACGCCCGACGAGGCAGCGCTCGAGATCAGCGGCCCCGGCATCGCCTGGATCGCGACGACGGGGACTACGGTGCAGCCCTCCGTCTAGGAGGCGACCCGCATGCCGAAGAGCCGGCGGTACGCCGTCGGCGTCGTCTGCAGCACCTTCACGAAGTGGTGCCGCATGACGGCGGCCGCGCCGAAGCCGGTGTCCCGTGCGATCTCCTCGAGGGTGAACGAGGTCTCCTCGAGCAGCTGCTGAGCCCGCAGCAATCGCTGGCGGTTGAGCCAGGCGTTGGGCGTCGTGCCGGTCTCGGCCCGGAACCGCCGTGCGAACGTGCGCGGCGACATGAGCGCCTTGCGTGCGAGGAGGTCGACGGTGAGGTCTTCGTCGAGGTGCTCGACCATCCACTCGGTGATCTTGGCGAAGGAGTCGCTTCGGCACTCGGCGATGGGAGTCTGGATGAACTGCGACTGGCCGCCGTCGCGCTGCGGGGGCACGACCATGCGGCGCGCGATCATGTTCGCGGCGCTCGCCCCGAGTTCGGTGCGCACGATGTGGAGCGCCGCGTCGATGCCCGCGGCCGTGCCCGCTCCGGTGACGACCTTGCCGTCCTGCACGAAGAGCACGTCGGCGTCGACGTCGGCTTGGGGGAACATCTCGGCGAGCCGCTCCGTGTACATCCAGTGCGTGGTAGCACGCCGACCGTCGAGCACGCCGGCCCGGCCGAGCGTGAAGGCGCCGGAGCAGACCGAGAGCACCCACGCGCCGCGCTCGACCGCGTCGCGCAGCACCTCGGAGACCCGGTCGTCGACGGGCTCGTCGATGAGGGCGGCAGGCACGGCGACCAGGTCGGCCGTGCGAGCGAAGTCGAGTCCCTCGTGCACGACGATGTCGAAGCCGAGCTTGGTGGGGATCGCCCCGGGCTCCGCGGCGACGACGTGGAAGTCGAACGTGGGGCCGCCGGTGTCGCTGCGGTCGATGCCGAACACCTCGCAGAGCACGCCGAATTCGAACGGCGCCATCTGGGGCATGGCGATGCAGGCGATGGTCTGGAGCACGGCGGCCTCCGTTGGCAGGAATAGGTCGTTTGATGGCTACTCTGCCACTTTCGGCAGGATCTCACAAGTCATAGATTTACTGCCATGACCACGATCATCTTCCTCGTCCTTGCGGGACTCGCCGTCTGGGGTGTGCTCGCCACCGTGCTCCGCCTCGACACCGATGGCTACGGTCGACCCGAGATCCGCGACCGCAACCGTCACGCCGAGAACCAGCCCACACGAACCGTCTGAGCGCTTCCCGGCGCAGTCCCTGAGCGCCTCCCGGCGCATCCCCGAGCGCCTCCGGCGCGGGCCCGATCGCCTCCCGGGCGAGCGCGAGGCAGACCCCGGATACGATCGTTCCGGTGCGGAGACGCCGTGCCGGAAGGTGGGAACATGAGCTGGCTGGTCACCGGGGGAGCGGGCTACATCGGCGCGCATGTCGTACGTGCATTCGCGGCGCAGGGAATCGGAGCCGTGGTGCTCGACGACCTGTCCTCGGGGCGGAGCGAGTTCGTGCCGGCCGGGACCCCGTTCGTCCACGGCAGCATCCTCGACGGCGCGGCCATCGAGCGCGCGATCGAAGAGCACGGCGTCACGGGTGTCGTGCACCTCGCCGGCTTCAAGTACGCGGGCGTCTCGGTGCAGCGTCCGCTGCACACCTACCGGCAGAACGTCACCGGCACCACCACGCTGCTCGCGGCGATGGAGTCGAAGGGCGTCGATCGCATCGTCTTCTCATCGAGCGCCGCCGTGTACGGCACGCCCGACGTCGATCTCGTCACCGAGCTGACGCCGAAGCACCCGGAGTCGCCCTACGGCGAGTCGAAGCTCATCGGCGAGTGGCTGCTCGCCGACCAGGCGAAGGCCGCCGGTCTCCGCCACACGAGTCTGCGCTACTTCAACGTCGTCGGCTCCGGCACGCCCGACGTCTTCGACGTCAGCCCGCACAACCTCTTCCCGCTCGTCTTCGACGCGCTGCTCGACGGTCGCACCCCCCGCATCAACGGCGGCGACTACCCGACACCCGACGGCACCTGCGTGCGCGACTACATCCACGTCGCCGATCTCGCGGAGGCGCATGTCGTCGCGGCTCGGAGACTCGAGGCCGGCGACACCCTCGAACCCGTCTACAACCTCGGCTCCGGAGACGGTGTCTCGGTCGGTGAGATCATGCGTGCGGTCGCCGAGGTCACCGGTATCGAGTTCTCGCCCGAGACCGTCGAGCGTCGCGCCGGGGACCCCGCGCGCATCGTCGCATCCGGCGAGCTCGCGGCACGCGACCTCGATTGGCGCATGCGGCACACCCTCTCCGAGATGGTCGAAAGCGCCTGGCAGGCCCGCCGCGCAGCATCCGATTCATAACGTCTGCTCAACGTCCCGGCGTGTCGAGCGGGTCATCAAGCCTCGACGGCGCATTGAGGGTTTACCATCTGCGACTTGACTCACGGGAATTACACCGGTGTAATTGGTCGTGACACACCCTCTGGGTGGTCGGTACAACTGGGTGGGAGACGATATGAGCAATCCTGAATATCGTTCTGGAGTACCTGACGATTGGTTCGTCGATCCGGTCAGGCTGGGCGTTCCGGGGGTTCGTTCGGTCTCAGACGATGACAATCCGTTGGCATGGCAGAGCGACGCGCTATGCGCGCAGACAGATCCCGAGGCGTTCTTCCCTGAAAAGGGCGGATCGACGCGGGACGCGAAGAAGATCTGCACCGGATGCGAGGTGCGCAATCAGTGCCTCGAGTACGCGCTCGGCAACGACGAGCGTTTCGGCATCTGGGGCGGGCTCTCCGAACGGGAGCGGCGCAAGCTCCGCAAACGAGCGGTCTGAGTCGTGGGGCCTGCTTCGGCGGGCCCCGCGCTCGCGTTCGTCCTGTTCGTGTCGTGCATCCGAGACCGTCGTGTTCGGCGGCCCTGCGCGTTCGCATCCGCCGGGATCGCCGGGGCGAGCACGCGCGTCGCGATCGCCGCACATTCGACTCGCGGTTTCGAGGCACGCCCGGAGCGGTGACGGATGCCGCGGGGTGTGCCGCCTAGGCTGACCCCGATGTTCCCCAGAGTCACCGCCGTCCTCGTCGCACATCACGGTGGCGACCACCTCAGACGCTCCCTCGAAGCGATTCGAGCCCAGCGCCGCGCCCCCGATGCCCTCGTCGTCGTGCTCACGGAAGCCGATGCCGGCGCGCGTGAGATCGCCGCGGCCGCGTCGCCGACGCATATCGTCGAACTCTCGCAGCGTCTCTCGTTCGGCGAGGCCGTGCGCGCGGCCGACCGGGTGCTCGACGCGCCGGAGTCGGACGCGGATGCGCTGTGGCTCCTCGCAGAGGACACCGCTCCGGCGCCCGAAGCGCTCGAACGACTCGTCGCAACGCTCGAGACGGCGAAGTCCGTGGCGATCGCCGGGCCGAAGCTCCGCGAATGGGACGACCCGGACCGCATCGCGACCTTCGGCCGAACGATGACCCGGTTCGGTCGCAGCGTCGCGCTCGTCGCGGGGGAGCTCGACCAGGGGCAGCACGACGGCCTCAGTGACGTGCTCGGGCTCGATTCCGCCGCGATCCTCGTGCGGCACACGGTGTGGCGTTCGCTCGACGGCTTCGACCCGGCGCTGACCACCGTCGACGACGCCCTCGACTTCTCGATCAGGGCGCGCCTCGCCGGCCACCGGGTCTCGGTCGTGCCCGACGCGCACGTGCGGTTCGCCGGCGACGGCGTCGTCGGGCCGTCCGCCGATCCGCGCGCCCGTGCGACCCGGCGCCGTACCCGCGCCGCGCGGGCAGCAGCGCTGCACCGGCGCCTGGTGTACGCACCGGCCGTCGTGGTCCCGGTGCACTGGCTGAGCTACCTCCCGCTCGCGATCATCCGCTCGATCCGGTTGCTGCTCGTGAAGTCGCCGGGTGCGATCACCGGCGAGTTCGCCGCGGCGCTCGGCACCATGTTCTCCGGCATGAAGGTCGCTCGCGCCCGTCGTCGGCTGAAGGCGGCGCGCACCACCGGGTGGTCGGCGATCGCGCCGCTCCGGATGCCGCCCGACGAGGTTCGCCGGCGGCGACAGCACGCCGCGGAGGAGCGTCGCGCCAGGGCTCGGGGCAGGAAGCACGAGCTGCAGTTCCTCGGAACCGGTGGCGGATGGGTGCTGCTCGTCTCGGTCGTCGCGAGCGTCGCCCTGTTCTCCTGGCTGCTCGGTGCCGGCGGCCTCAGCGGCGGAGGCATCCTCCCGCTCTCGAGCGGTCTCGACGAACTGTGGCGCAACGCGGCCTACGGATGGCGCGACATCGGCGCCGGTTTCGTCGGCGCCGCCGATCCGTTCGCGGGAGTGCTCGCGGTGCTCGGCTCGCTGGCGTTCTGGGCGCCGTCGTTCGCACTCGTGCTGCTCTGGCTCGTCGCCGTGCCCGCCGCGACACTGGGCGCGTGGTTCGCCGCCTCCCGGCTGACCGAGCGGGGCTCGGTGCGTGCCGTCGCCGCGCTCGTGTGGGGACTCGCCCCGCCACTGCTCGTGGCGCTCGGCGATGGGCGACCGGGCGCCGTGCTCGCCCACGTGCTGCTCGGCTGGCTCGCGTTCGCCGTGTTCGGTGCGGCGACGTCGTGGGCGGCCGCCGCGACGGCGTCCCTGTTGTTCGCGGCCGTGATCGCGGCAGCACCGAGCCTCGCGCCGGCGCTGCTCCTGGCCTGGATCGTCGGACTCGCGGTCAGCGGTCGTGCCGCCGTGCGCCTCGCGGGCCTGCCCCTGCCGGCCGTCGTGCTCTTCGCGCCGCTCGTGTTCGAGCAACTCGGACGCGGAGCTCCGATCGCGCTGCTCGCCGACCCCGGGCTGCCGCTCCAGAGCACGGTTCCCTCGGTGTGGCAGCTCGCCCTCGGATTCCCGGGCGAGCCATGGGGCGGGTGGTCGGCCCTGCTCGGCGACGGCGCCGTGATCGACCCGAAGCTCCTCGTGACGCTCCTCGTGGTGCCGCTCATCGTCGCCGCGCTGGCGGCCGTGCTCGCGCCGGGCATCCGTGCGGCCGTGCTCAGCCTCGGCATCGTGCTGCTCGGCTTCGCGACCGCCGTGGCCGCGGGCCAGATCGCGGTGGCGGTGGCCGGGCCGGCCGCCGTGCAGCTCTGGACCGGTGCGGGGCTGAGCCTCGCCTGGCTCGGGCTGGTGTTCGCGGCGGTCATCGCGCTGAGTGCCGTGCGTCGGGGCGGTGCCGCGATCGCATGGCTCGTCGCCGTGACGACCATCGCGGCAGTGGTGCCGACAGGTCTCGCCATCGCCACCGCCGAGACCGCGATCGGCCCTGCCGCAGAGCGGACGCTGCCGGCATTCGTCGGTGCCGAGGCGGACACCGATCCGAGGGTGACCACGCTGCGCATCCAGCCCGAGTCCGACGGCAGCATCCGGTCGACCCTCGAGCACGGAACGGGCACGACGCTCGATGAGCAGTCGACCCTCGAGCAGACGCTCGAGGAGATGAGCGAATCGGAGGCGCAGCTCGCCGAGGTCGCCGGCAACCTCGCCTCCCGCAGCGGATTCGATCCGGATGCCGCGATCCGCGACTTCGGCGTCTCCTTCGTGTTGCTCGCCCCGCCCGTGGGGGACCATCGCGAGGCCGAGGCGACCGCCAACCGTGCACGCACCGCCCTTGACGGCAACTCCGCCCTCATCGCGGTCGGCGAGACCGACTTCGGAACGCTCTGGAGGTTCAGCGCCGCCGAGCCCGACGCACCGGCAGCGCAGATCCCGCCGAACGCGGGCGGTGCGCTCACCGCGATCATCGGCGCCGTGCAGCTCATCGTGCTCGGTGCGACGCTCCTGCTCTCGATTCCGACCGGTGCCGGGCGCGAAGCCGACCGGCGCTCCGTGCAGCGCCGCCCGCGCCGGACCGTGAGGTCGCGGAAGGCGGCCGCCGCCGGAGGGGCGCCCGAGACCGGTGATCCGGCCGAGCCCGAGGCCGAGACCGAGGCCGGCGATCCTGCGGAGACCGAGACCGGTGATCCGGCCGAGGCCGAGACCGGCGACCTGGCCGAGGCCGAGCCCGAGACCGGCGACCTGGCCGAGCCCGAGACCGCCGACCAGCCCGAGCCCGCAGCCTCGACCGGCCCCGCCCCGATGGACGACGCGGCGCCACCGGAGGCGCCGGACGCACCCGCGACCGATGCGCCGGAGCCGTCGACGCCTGGAGAACCCCCGTCGCCCGACGAGGAACCCACGAGCGGGGCATCCGACCTGCCCCAACCGACCGAGACGAAGGGAGACGACGATGCCCGCTGACCGCATGCGATCCATCGCCCGCATCGGCGGCAGGGCCGCCGGATTCCTCGTGGCGGCCGCGCTCGCCGTGGCTGCACTCGGAGCCGCCGCACTCGTGCCCTGGCCGGAGCACCGGGTCACACCGCCGTCCCTCGTCGTGCAGCCCGCCGAGAGCCGCCAGCAGCGCGTCTGCCCGGGCCCGCTGCTCACCCTCGCCGACGACGCGGCCGCCGCGACGACCGCGTCGTCGATCGGCGATGCCGACGTGACCGTCGGCGCCGATCCCGAAGACGCCGAGATCACCGAGACCCCGCTCGACGCGCCCGAGAACCCGCGCGCCGACCGCGACGGCACCCCCGTGGCGATCGAGGTCGAGCCGGGCACCGTCGATGCCGGACTGATCGCCGGAGCGCAGTCGCAATCGGCCGACACCGAGACGATCGCCGGATTCGCCGCCACGGCCTGCGCCGAGGCGACCTCCGAGTCGTGGCTCGTCGCCGGTGCCACGACGCTCGGACGCACGAGCCTCGTGCTGCTCGCGAACCCCACCGATGTCGCTGCGACCGTCGACGTGCGGGTGACGGGCGAGACCGGTGCGATCGACGCCGGTTCGGCGCTCGGCATCATCGTGCCAGCCGGCAGTCAGCGGGTCGTCTCGCTCGCCGGCATCGCCCCGAACCTGACGTCGCCGGTGGTGCACGTCACGAGCACCGGCGGCACGATCGCCGCGGCGCTCGAGCAGTCCGCCGTCGACGGCCTCGCGCCGGCAGGGGTCGAGCTCACCGGCGCTGCCGCGATGCCGGCCGACACCCAGGTCATCCCCGGGTTCGTGGTCGCCGAGGCAGGGGGCATCGATCCCGCCGAGGATCACGCGGAAGGCGATGCCTTCCCCGCCGTCCGACTGCTCGCCACCGGCGACGAACCCGTCGACGTGTCGATCGGGCTGGTTCCCGAGACCGGCAGCGCCGCCGGCGCCACGATCGAGGCGACCCTGCAACCGGGGCGCGCGACCGACGTGCCGCTCGGTGTGCTCGAGGCCGGCGCCTACACGTTGCGACTCGAGGCCGACGGGCCCATCGTCGCGGCGGCGCGCGCCGCCGTCGGCGGAGCGGACGCCCCGGCGGCACCCGGTGCCGCCGACATCGCGGCAGCGGGCGATTTCGCGTGGACGGTCTCGACCTCGCCGCTCCTCGACGATGCGGTCGTCGCGATCCCCGATGGCGGTTCGCCCGTGCTCCACCTCGCGAACGAGGGCGATGCCGTCGCCGAGGTGCAGCTCACGATCGATGGATCGACCCGCGCCCTCACGATCGACGCGGGGTCCGCGGCATCCGTCGAGGTCGATGCCGACTCGATCGTGAGGCTCGCGGGCATCGCCGGCGTGCACGCCTCGGTGTCGTTCGACGACGATGGCGAGCTCGCGTCGTTCGGGGTGCAGCCGCCCGGGCCGCTCGACGCGCCCATCCGCGTGTTCCCGCGGTAGCGGCGCGTCACCGAGGGCGCGTGGAGGCGCTCAGAGGTGGCGGTAGCGTCCTGGCGCGAGTTCCCACGGATCCTTGCCGAGCAGGTCGGCGATCGCGCGGAAGACGCAGCTCTCGATGAGCAGCTTCTCTTCCCGCTCCTCGCCCTCCTGCAGGCGCAGGAACCGCACGATGGGCAGGCGGTAGAAGACGATGCGACGCTCGTCGTGGAAGACCTTCCACCGGTCGACGTGGTCGTCGTGGATGGCTTCGGCCGGCCCTTGCGCGACCTCGAACACGACGCCCTCGAGCTCGGGCCAGAGGCCACGCAGATAGGCCGCGGTCGTGCCCACCGTCACGTCGAACTCGTCGAGCCGGTTGTGCAGCATCGGCAGGTGCGGCCCGGTGACGGCCGAGCGCAGGCCGCGGCCGTGGCGGTCTCGGGCGAGCCGTCGGGGCGAGCGCGGCTCGGAGGCGACACGACGGGAGCGGGGCATGCCCTCCATCGTACCGAGTCGTATCCGGCGATCGGCCGCGATGCTCGCTACTCTGGTGGAGCCATGAGACGTTGTTCGCGCACTGCCTGCGCTGCCGAAGCGGTTGCCACGCTCACGTTCGACTATGCCGATTCGATGGCCGTGCTCGGCCCGCTCGCGATCACGCGGGAGCCCCACGGCTACGACCTCTGCGCCCGGCACGCCGAGCGCACGTCGGCGCCCGTCGGGTGGCAGGTCGTGCGGCACGTCAGCATCGGTGAGGTAGGTTTCAAGGCATGAATTCCGCTGCATCTTCCGAGGCACGAGCGCGCCTCGACGCGATCGTGAAGGCCTACGACGTCCGCGGAATCGTGGGTGACGGGCTCACTGCCGAGACGGTCGAAGCCCTCGCCGCGGCGTTCGTCGACGAGGTCGGAGCCGGTGGCGGCACCGTCGTCGTCGGCCACGACATGCGCGACTCCTCGCCTGGCTTCGCCGAGGCCTTCGCCCGCGGTGCGGTCTCCCGCGGCGCCGACGTCGTCTCGATCGGGCTCTGCTCGACCGATGAGAGCTACTTCGCCTCCGGTTCGATGAACGCGCCGGCGGCGATGTTCACGGCGAGCCACAACCCCGCCGCCTACAACGGCATCAAGTTCTCCCGCGCGGGCGCCCAGGGCATCTCGCTCGACACCGGCCTCGCCGCGATCCGCGATCGCGCGGCCGACTACCTCGAGCAGGGCATCGCGCAGGTCGCCGTGCCGGGCGCCGTCACGACGGTCGACGTGCTCGCCGACTACGCGGCCTACCTTCGATCGCTCGTCGACCTCAGCGGCGTCCGACCGCTCAAGATCGTCGTCGACGCGGGCAACGGCATGGGCGGGCTCACGGTGCCCGCGGTGCTCGGCACCGCTGCAGGTCTGTCCGCCCTCCCGCTCGAGATCGTGCCGCTCTACTTCGAACTCGACGGCACCTTCCCGAACCACGAGGCGAACCCGCTCGAGCCCGCGAACCTCGTCGACCTGCAGCGCGCGGTCGTCGAGCACGGTGCCGACCTCGGACTCGCGTTCGACGGCGACGCCGACCGCTGCTTCGTCGTCGACGAGCAGGGCGGCGCCGTGAACCCGTCGGCCGTCGCCGCGATCGTCGCGCTCCGCGAGATCGCCCGGGTCCAGGCCCTGGGCGAATCGGATGTCGCGGTGATCCACAACCTCATCACCTCGCGCTTCGTGCCCGAGACGATCGAGGCCGCCGGCGCGACGCCGGTGCGCACCCGCGTCGGCCACTCGCTCATCAAGGACCAGATGAAGGCCACCGGTGCCGTCTTCGGCGGCGAGCACTCGGCCCACTACTACTTCCGCGACTTCTGGGGCGCCGACAACGGCATGCTCGCCGCCATGCACGTGCTCGCCGAGTTCGGCGCGCAGCAGGCTCCGCTCTCCGAGATGTCCGCCAGGTTCACCCCGTACTCGCTGTCGGGCGAGATCAACTCGGTCGTCGACGACGTGCCCGCCGCGTACACGCGCATCGTCGAGGCGTTCACCGATCGCGCCGAGTTCGACGAGCTCGACGGTCTCACCGTCACGGGCATGACGAGCGGCGACGAGGCCTTCTGGTGGTTCAACGTGCGGCCGTCGAACACCGAGCCGCTGCTGCGTCTGAACGCCGAAGGCCAGGATGCCCCGACGATGTCGGGCATCCGCGACGAGGTGCTCGCGCTCATCCGCGGCTGAACCCGGTCGTGACGCCGGCCGGGAGGCGGATCTCCGCCTGAGGTCGAACTGGCAGAATGGGCTCATGACCACGCTGCCCGCGACCACCGCCCTCCCGTACAAGGTCGCCGACCTCTCGCTCGCCGAAGCCGGCCGCCACCAGTTGCGGCTCGCCGAGAACGAGATGCCCGGCCTCATGGCCCTCCGCGCCGAATTCGGTGCGTCGAAGCCGCTCGCGGGCGCTCGCATCGCCGGCAGCCTGCACATGACGGTGCAGACCGCCGTGCTCATCGAGACGCTCGTCGCCCTCGGCGCGCAGGTGCGCTGGGCCAGCTGCAACATCTTCTCCACGCAGGACGAGGCGGCCGCGGCGGTCGTCGTCGGCCCCGAGGGTACCGTCGAGGCGCCTGCGGGTGTGCCGGTCTACGCGTGGAAGGGCGAGACGCTCGAGGAGTACTGGTGGTGCACCGACCGCATCTTCGACTGGTCGGCCGAGGCCGCGGCATCCGGCGCCGACTGGATCGGCCCCAACATGATCCTCGACGACGGCGGCGACGCGACACTGCTCGTGCACCGCGGCCGCGAGTTCGAGGCCGCGGGCGTCGTGCCCGCGGCGACGGATGACGCGAGCCACGAGTACCGAGTCGTGCTCGACACGCTGCGGACGAGCCTCGAGCTGAGCGCCGACCGCTGGACGCGCATCGCCGAGGAACTGAAGGGCGTCACCGAGGAGACCACGACCGGCGTGCACCGCCTCTACGAGCTGCACGCCGAGGGCGGGCTGCTCTTCCCGGCCATCAACGTCAACGACTCGGTCACGAAGTCGAAGTTCGACAACAAGTACGGCATCCGCCACTCGCTGCCCGACGGCCTGAACCGCGCCACTGACGTGCTCATGGGCGGCAAGGTCGCGTTCGTCGTCGGCTACGGTGACGTCGGCAAGGGCGCGGCCGAGGCGCTGCGCGGCCAGGGAGCCCGCGTCATCGTCTCCGAGGTCGACCCGATCTGCGCCCTGCAGGCGTCGATGGACGGCTACCAGGTCGCCCGCCTCGACGACGTCGTCGGCGAGGTCGACATCTTCGTCACGTGCACGGGCAACAAGGACGTCGTGCGCACCTCGCACATGCTCGCCATGAAGCACCTCGCGATCGTCGCGAACGTCGGCCACTTCGACAACGAGATCGACATGGCCGGGCTCGAATCGCTCGAGGGTGCCGAGCGCATCGAGATCAAGCCGCAGGTGCACGAGTGGCGCCTGCCGTCGGGCCGTTCGATCCTCGTGCTCTCCGAGGGACGCCTCATGAACCTCGGCAACGCCACGGGGCATCCGTCGTTCGTCATGTCGAACTCGTTCACGAACCAGGTGCTCGCCCAGATCGAGCTGTGGACCCGCCCCGAGCAGTACCCGGTGGGCGTCTACGTGCTGCCGAAGCACCTCGACGAGAAGGTCGCCCGCCTGCACCTCGACGCGCTCGGCGTCGTGCTCACCGAGCTCTCGCCCGAGCAGGCGGCCTACATCGGCGTTCCCGTCGAGGGGCCGTACAAGGTCGACCACTACCGCTACTGAGACGGCGGGCGGATGCCGCGGCTCGCGGCATCCGACCGGCCCGTCCCGTCGCGTGCCGGCGTGCCGACGGCTCAGCGCTGGGGGAAGCCCGGCGGCGTCGCCGTGAGCACGGGGGCCAGCGAGGCCATCCGGGCGTCGACGAGTGAGAGGGCGACGGCGTCGCGTTCACGCCGGAGCGCTGCGACTCCTGCGAGGAAGAGCTCGGGCGGCGCATCGGGCAGCGGCGAGACGAACGGAGCCACCTCGGCGGCGAGGGCGGCCGCCACGCGCGCGCGACTCTCGGGCACGAGGTGTGCGGCGTTCGTGAAGAAGGCGGCGACCCGGCGTGCCAACGGGTCGGGCAGGCGCGCGACATCGGCGATCGCCGCCCACGACACGAGCTGGGGCGGCACGCCGAACGCGGTCGACGGCAGCTTCGGCACGCGCTCGACCTGGCCGTGGGTGCCCGCGAGCAGGTCGCCGAGCCGCTTCGACGATGGATTCAGGAATCCGACGAGCACGGCGAGGCCGCCGAAGGTCAGGTAGATCTCGACGACGCCGGTGAGCGCGCGGATGAACGCGTGCCGGAAGCCGATCGCGCCGCCGTCGTCGCGCACCACCCGGAGGCCCAGCGCGAGCTTGCCGAGGGAACGACCGCGCGACGCGGTCTCGACAGCGGTGGGGACGATCACGATGCAGGTCACGATGCCCGCGATCAGGATGGCCTGGAAGCCCGTCTGGTCGATGCCGAGCCCGGAGAGGGCGAGCAGCAGACCGACGATCAGCAGCACGGAGACGAGCACGTCGATGATCGCGCCGCCGGCGCGGATGATGGCGCTCGCGGGCCGCACGTCGAGCGTGACGGCCTCGCCGGTGACCACGCCCTCGTCGTCGAATCGGGCCACGCGCTGTGCGACGACTGGGGCATCTGCCATGGGTAGTATTCAAGCAGATGGACCTCGATGCGCTCGCCTCCGCCCGTCACGACGACTGGCAGCGGCTCGACGCGCTCGCACGCCGCCGCCGGCTCGACGGCGCAGAGGCCGACGAGCTCGTCGAGCGTTATCAGAGCGCGGCATCCGACCTCTCGCTGGTGCAGACGACGGCGGGCGCGACGCCGCTCGGCGACCGCCTCTCGGTCACCCTCGCCCGGGCCCGGCTGGCGTTCACCGGCGCACCCGAGAACCCGCTGCGGCAGTTCACGCGGTTCGCGGTCGTGAGCCTGCCGGCCGCCCTCTACCGGCTCCGCTGGCTGACCCTCGCCGTGGCGGTCGTCACGGTCGTCGTGGCCGCGCTCTACGCGTGGTGGATCAGCGCCGACCCGCGCGTGCTCGCGGCGCTCGGCAGTGAAGAGGAGCTCCGCCAGCTCGCCGAGGAGGGCTTCGTCGCCTATTACTCGGAGAACCCCGCTGCATCGTTCGCGGGAGCGGTCTGGACGAACAACGCCTGGATCGCGGCGCAGTGCGTGGCCTTCGGCATCCTGGGCGTGTGGGTGCCGTGGGTGATCCTGCAGAACGCGCAGAACCTCGGCATCAACGCGGCGGTCATGTTCGCCTACGACGAGGCCGACACGTTCTTCCTCTACATCGCGCCGCACGGGCTCCTCGAGCTCACCTGCGTCTTCGTCGCCGCGGCGGCCGGTCTCCGAATCTTCTGGGCGTGGGTGGCGCCCGGGCGCCGTCCGCGCGGCGTCGCCCTCGCCGAAGACGCCCGTTCGCTCTTCAGCGTTGCGATCGGCCTCGTGTTCTTCCTCTTCGTCGCAGGGCTGATCGAGGGCTTCGTCACCCCGGCTCCGTGGCCGTGGCCGGTCAAGATCGGCATCGGCGTCGTGGCGCTCGGCGGGTTCCTCGCGTACATGCTCGTGCTGGGCGGCCGCGCGAGCCGTGCGGGCGAGACCGGCGACCTCGTCGAATTCGACGCAGGATCGCAGCGCATCGTCGCCGGCTGAGCGTCGGCGTCGTTCGAGGGCGGCAGAGACGACGATGGCGGATGTCCCGTGGGACATCCGCCATCGTGGACTGTGAGGTTACGCGGCGAGCTGCTTCGAGCGGTCGAAGACGAGCTTGTAGATGAGGGCCGCGATGACGGCGCCGAGGATCGGGGCGACGATCGACACCCAGAGCTGGCTCCACGCGATGCCGCCGCCGTAGAGTGCGGTGGCGATCGAGCGGGCGGGGTTGAACGAGGCGTTCGACACCGGGATCGCGATGAGGGCGAGCAGGGTGAGCGTGAGGCCGATCGCGAGCGGGGCGAAGCCGACGGCCGCGCGGCTGCTCGTGACGCCGAGGATCACGAAGAGGAAGATCGCCGTCGCAACGGTCTCGATGAGGAAGACCGAGCCGAGGCCGTAGCCGCCGGGGGAGAGCTCGTCGTAACCGGTCGAGGCGCCCGTGAACTTGGCGATGTCGAACAGCGGGCCGGCCGAGAGGATGCCGAGGAGCACGGTGGTCGCCAGGATGCCGCCGAGGATCTGCACCGCGATGTACGGGCCGACCGCCTTCCACGAGAACTTGCCGGCGACGGCGAGGCCGATGCTCACTGCGGGGTTGAAGTGCCCGCCCGAGATCGGGCCGAACGCATACGCGCCGACGACCACCGTGAGGCCGAGGGCCAGGGAGACGCCGAGGAAGCCGACGTTCAGGCCGCCCTCTCCGCCGCTGAACCCGGCGGCGAACAACACGGTGCCGATGACACCGAAGACGAGGATGAAGGTGCCGATGAACTCGGCGGTGAGCTTCTGCGCGGTCGAGGGAGCCTCGACCGTCGTTGATGCGTCAGACACAGTGGTCCTTTCGTAGGGGGGAGACAAGTCAGGATCGGCACCAACCCCCTGGTGCCTGAAGCGAACCTATCGATCGCTCGACCCGCTGCGCGGGAACTGCGCGCGAATGTTGTGAATTCGCTGGGCATCGGCGGCGCGCAGCGTCGCGGGGCGTCTCGCGGCGTCTCGCGACGTCTCGCGACGTCGCACTGCATCGAAGCCCGGCGCCCGGCGCCGGTCTTCGCTTGCCGTCCGACGCGGTCAGAGCCGACCGGAGGCCTTGAGCTCGAGGTAGAGGTCGGCGAGCGCCGGGGGGAGCTCCTGCGGGGCCGCGGTCACGGTGAGGCCGCCGAGCCGGCGCACCGCGGCGCCGACGCGTTCGCCGTCGAGCAGGCCCCGCTCGGCCGCCGCGGCCGCGAAGACCTGCTCGAGGTCCTCGCGCGCACGCGAAGCGTCGATCAGCGCGGGGTCCGCGACCGACGCCACGACCACGGTGTGCCGCGAGGTCAACTGCGGAAGCATCGAGAGGAGTCCGCGCGTGGTTCCGGGCGAATCGGCTGCGGTGAGCAGCACGACCAGCGCGTGCCGACTCGTGATGCGGCGCACCTGCGCCGGCACGGCGGCCCAGTCGGCCTCGATCAGCTCGGCTTCGATGCCCGCCATGGTGTCGACCATGCGGGCGAGCAGCGCCGGACCGCTGGCGCCGTGCACTCTGCCGCGGAGGCGGCGGTCCCAGGCGAGGAAGTCGACCTTGTCTCCGGCGTGCGACGCCAGCGCGGCGAGCAGGAGCGATGCCTCGAATGCGGTGTCGAGGCGCGGTTCGTCGGCGATGCGGGCGGCCGCCGTGCGCGAGGTGTCGGTCACGATCACGATGCGCCGGTCGCGCTCGGGACGCCAGGTGCGGACCATGAGCCGCGCGCTGCCGGGCACCTCGGGGTCGGTGTGCCGCGCCGTGGCGCGCCAGTCGATCGAACGCACGTCGTCGCCCCGCACGTACTCGCGGATCGAGTCGAACTCCGTACCCTGGCCGCGGATGAGGAGCGGCGTGCGTCCGTCGAGCTCGCGCAGGCGGGTGAGGCGCGACGGCAGGTGCACGCGCGAGTGGAAGGGCGGGAGCACGCGGATCCGGCCGGGCGCGGAGAGCGTCGCCTGCCGCGACCAGAGCCCGAGGGGGCCGGCCGATCGGATCGTGACCTGCTCGCTGCGTCGGTCGCCGCGCCGCCACGGGGTGAGCCCGAGCGTGATGCGCCGGCGCTCGAACGGGGGAACACGCACCGCGGTGCGGTTGCGGCCGGCGACCCCGGCCGACGGCTCCCAGCCGTCTCGCACGGTGGCGCGGAGCATCCGCTGTCCCAGGTTCTCGACGCTGAGCACGGCCGTCACGGGCTCGCCGAGCCGCACCCGGTCGGGCAGCTCGCGGCGCAGCGCCACCCGCCGCGGCGAGGCGGCGAGCGACAGGTCGAGCACGCCCGCCCCCACGACCAGCACGAGCCAGCCGACGAGTGCGAGCCATGCCTCGGGCGCGCCGGCGGCGCCCGCCAGGACGACGGGAACGACGCCGAGCGCGACGAGGAGGGCGAACCGACCGGTCAGTGCCATCAGAGGATCCGGGTCATCTCAGAGCGGCACCTGCACCTGTTGCATGATCGAGCGCAGCACGGCGTCGATCGAGACGCCCTCGAGCTCGGCCTCGGGCCGGAGCTGCACGCGATGGCGCCAGACGGGCAGCAGCATCGCCTGCACGTGGTCGGGGGTGAGCGAGTCGTAGCCCGTGAGCCACGCCCACGCCTTGGCCGCGGCGAGGAGCCCGGTGGTGCCGCGGGGGCTCACGCCGAGCCGCATCGACGGGCTGCGTCGCGTCGCACGCGCGAGGTCGACGAGGTAGCCGAGCACGTCGTCCTCCACGCGGACCGCGGATGCCGCGGCGCGCGCCGCGGCGAGCTCGGCGGCGCCGAGCACGGGGGTGACGCCCGCGGCGGCGAGGTCGTGCGGGTCGAATCCGTCGGCGTGCCGGCGGAGCAGCGACAGCTCGGCGTCGCGCTCGGGCACGTCGAGCACGAGCTTCAGCAGGAACCGGTCGAGCTGCGCCTCGGGCAGCGAGTAGGTGCCCTCGTACTCGATCGGGTTCTGCGTCGCCGCGACCATGAACGGGTCGGGGAGGGGGCGGGTCACGCCGTCGGCGGAGACCTGCCGCTCCTCCATCGCCTCGAGCAGGGCCGACTGGGTCTTCGGCGGCGTGCGGTTGATCTCGTCGGCGAGCAGGATGTTCGTGAACACCGGGCCTTCGCGGAACGCGAACTCGCCCGACCGCGGGTCGTAGGCGAGCGAACCCGTGACGTCGCCCGGCATCAGGTCGGGAGTGAACTGCAGACGTCGCGTGTCGAGCTGCAGCGTGCGGCTGAGCGTGCGCACGAGCAGGGTCTTGGCGACGCCGGGCACGCCCTCGAGCAGCACGTGGCCACGCGTCAGCAGGGCGATGATCAGGCCTGTGACGGCGCCGTCCTGCCCGACGACGGCCTTGCCGACCTCGGTGCGCACGCGGTTGAGTGCGGCGCGCAGCTCGTCGTCGGTGGCAGCGATCGCCGGAGCGGAGATGGGATCGGTCATGGTCGCCTTCCTGTGGGGTCGTCACGATCGGGGTTCGCGGTGCTCCGCGGGTCGAGGGATCGCTGCACGTCGGACTCGAGCTCCGCGAGCCCGGCGGCGAGGTCGACGAGGGTGCGATCGTCGGCGGGCAGGTCGTCGACGAGCAGTCGGTGCACGGATGCCCCGTCGCGGCCGGTCGCCTGCGCCGCGGCATCCGTGACCTCGTCGACGCCGGCCGAACGGGGCAGTCGCAGCATGCGCGCGAGGCGCACGATCGTGCCGATGCGGAGCTGGTCGAGTGCATGCGCACGGGCGGCCGTGCGAGCGTAGAGCCGGGCGCGACCCCGGCTCGTCTCGCCTGCGGGCACGTGCACGGGGAGGCGCTCCACGACGAGCGGTCCGAACCGGCGCCCCTGCCAGATGCCCGCGACGATGGTGACGACGATCGCGAGTGTCATCACGGGGCTCACCCAGCCCGGCGTGAGCTCGGCCAGGGTCGGGGCGTCGGCGGCATCGACGTCGCCGGGGCCGGGCAGGTACCAGACGAGTTCGTCGGTCCCGCCCGTGAGGCCGATCGCGAGCGCGGCATTGCCCGCCTCGGTGATCGTCTGGTTGGCGAACACGCTCGTCGACCCGACGATCGTGAGCTCGGCCCCGCTCGGGGCCGGACCGGTCGCGACCGCGAAGCCGAACTCGCCGTCGCGGAAGCAGCCCTGCCAGCCGTCGTCGGCAGCCTCGTCGTCGACGGTGACCAGTCGCTGGCCGTCGGAGAGCGACCCGGCCCGCTCGGCGGGACCGAGGTCGCACGAGACCACGTCGATCGGTCCGCTCGCGGCACCTGCGAACCGGACACCGGGTGCGAGCGTCTCGAGGGCGGTGAAGCCCGGCTCGACCACGACGAGGCGGTCGGCCGCCTCGGAGAGCTCCGTCAGTCGGCGCTCGTCGAGGAGCGCGTACTCGTCGTAGAGCAGCACGGTCGTCGTGCCGCCGATGGCGTCGATCGCGGCGTCGAACGAGCGCGCCTCGGTGACGACGACCCCGTGATCGCGGAGCACCTCGACGAGTGCCTTCGCGCCGGCAGGAGCGGGATTGTCGGCCGCGAGCGGTGCGCCCGGCGTGCGCGCGCCGCCCTGGATCGCCATCACGAGGAGCGCGCCGAGGACGAGCGCTGCGGCGATCACGAGCCAGATGCGGTGCCGTTTCAGGAACGCCCGCACCGTGGGGGTCACCGCGGGTGCGGTGGCGCCGCCTCCGGCGCCGCCCGCAGTCGGCGTCCCGGAGCTCGCGTCCCGGGTCTCGATCGTCGCGGTCATCGAGCGGCCTCGACGGCGTGCCGGTCGTAGGCGGATGCCTCGTGGTCGCCCCGCCCCGCCGGGCGCGCGTCGGCGACCCGTCGCTCGAGGTCCGTCACCCGGGCGTACTCGTCGGGCGAGCCGGCTCGGCCGAGGTAGCGCACGCCGTCGAACCCGCCAGCCGCATCGCGCAGCTCCGCCGCCAGATCGGGGAACGACACCGCCGCGGCATCCGCGAACGTCCGCGCCGTGGTGCCCGGATGCACGGTGACGACTTCGCGCTCGACCAGACCGCGCACGAGGGCGCGGAATCGCTCCTCGATGGCGAGGGGCCAGTCGCCTGCGCTCGCCGCCGCGGTCGCCGCCCGTCGAAGGGTGTCGAGGTCGCGGAGGTCGTGGTCGTCGAAGAGCGGCACTTCGCTCCGACGACGACGCCGGAGTCGCGGCACTCCGAAGACGAGGAGGCCCACGACCACGACGGCGGTGATGAGCAGCACCAGCAGCAGCGTGAGCAGCGGGCCGGGAAGGCCGGTGGCGCCGTCGAAGAGCCCGACGAACCAGTCGCGGATCGCCTGCATCGCCACGTCGAACGGACTCGGCTTCGCCGCCTGGTACTCGGGCCCGGTCAGCTCGTCTTCGAGCCACCGACGCGCCTCGGGCGCATCGGGGTCGAGCGGGGTGCCGCGCAGCCGGATCACGGCCATGCGGGAGCGGAGGCCGCGTCGGGACGCGTCGGCGCGGGCGCCGGGGCACGGTAGGGATCGGTCACCGGCATGCCGGCGTCGCGCTGCTCGATGTGCCGCACGAGTTCGAGGTCGAGGGCTTCGGTGCGCATGCGCAGGTCGATGTAGATGACGGCGACGAGGGCGGCCTGCACGACGGCGGTGATCGCCCCGATCAGGAGCGAGAGCACGAGGGTCACGACCATGGTCACGACGGTGATGGCGATGGCGGCGCCCGCGCCGGTCGGGTCGATGATCGCGGCGAGGATCGTGCCGATGAGCGAGACCGGCTGCACGACGATCTGCGAGGCCATGGAGAGGATGATCCCGACGAGGAGCAGCGTGCCGAGCGTGCGCCAGAAGTAGCCGGTGGTCAGCTGCCACGAACGTCGCATCGCCGTCCGGATGCCGACGCCCTCGAGCACGATGACGCTCGGCACGAGCGAGAGCTTGGTGCCGAGCCATGCGCCCAGCACGAGCAGGCCGAGACCGGCGAGGAGGCCGATGAGCACGGCGACGAGGAGCGCGGCCGGGCCGACGAGCGCCGCGAGCACGATGGCCAGCACGAGCACGCCGAACACGACCGTGATCGCACCGGCGACCATCGCGGTCCAGCCGAGCAGCGGCCAGATGCGCTTCGCCGCGCCCTTCCAGAGCGCGCCGAACCGGAGCCGGTCGCCGAGCGTGCCGCTCGCGACGTCGACGACCATGACGCCCTGCAGGAACGCGCTCGCGACGAGCGACAGCAGCATCGGCACCAGCATGAGCAGCAGGAAGCCGCCGACGGCGCCCGACATCAGCGCGTCGGCGTCGGCGGAGCTGCTCGCGCTCTCGACCCGGGTGACGACGAAGAACATGAAGGGCGCGATGACGGCGATCGTCGCGATCGCCGAGATCAGCTGCACCACGAGTCCGGTGCCGAACGTCGCTGCGGGGTTGCGCCGGAGCACCGCGAACGGCGCCCACAGCAACGTGCCGAACCCGAGCGGATGCAGCGGGAGGAGGCCGGGCTTCGGCGGAGGCGTCCAGCCGAGTGGTGCACCGGCGACGGGAGGGGGGCCGTACGACGGCGGCACGGGGGCCGTCGGGGGCACCGCGGACATGGGGGGCGCCGCGGCGGTCGGCGGCGGGAAGGCCGCAGGATCGAACCCGGCTGCGGCCGGGACATCCGGAACCTGCGGCGGAACGGGAGCACCACCGGGCGCCTGCCAATCGTGGTCTGACACCTGTGGGGCTCCTTCCGGCGGATTCCCACCATGCTCGCACATTTCACCGACGCGCCGGGCGTCGCCGAGGGGCCTTCTGGTGGTCTTCCCGCCCCGAGCGACTAGGGTTTAGGCACTGGTTTCAGCCGTGACCCGGCGGTGCTGACAGGAATGAAGGATGAACCCACGCGTACTCGTCGTCGATGACGACACGGCCCTCGCCGAGATGATCGGCATCGTGCTGCGCACCGAGGGGTTCGAGCCCTTCTTCTGCGCAGACGGCACGGGAGCGCTCGCCGCATTCCGCGAGTCGAAGCCCGATCTCGTCCTGCTCGACCTGATGCTCCCGGGCATCGACGGCATCGAGGTGTGCGGGCGCATCCGGGCCGAGTCCGGCACGCCCATCATCATGCTCACCGCGAAGACCGACACCGCCGACGTGGTCAAGGGCCTCGAATCGGGCGCCGACGACTACATGGTCAAGCCCTTCAACCCGAAGGAGCTGATCGCGCGCATCCGCACGCGGCTGCGCCCCACGCCCGATCAGGCGGTGTCGACGCTCAGCATCGGCGACCTCACGATCGACGCGGCAGGCCATGAGGTGCGCCGCGGCGACGCCCGCATCAACCTCACCCCGCTCGAGTTCGACCTGCTTCTGACGCTGGCGTCGAAGCCGCAGCAGGTCTTCACCCGCGAGATGCTGCTCGAACAGGTGTGGGGCTACCACTACAAGGCCGACACCCGGCTCGTGAACGTGCACGTGCAGCGGCTCCGGGCCAAGGTCGAGCACGATCCCGACAACCCCCGCATCGTGATGACGGTGCGCGGTGTCGGGTATCGCGCCGGCGCGACCACCTAGGGGAGCGGATGTCGCAGGCGGAGGCCCCTGCCGGGTTCAGCACGGGGTGGTGGCGCGAGATCCGGCTCCGTCTCGTCGACCTGCCGCGTCACGCCCTCGAACTGTGGCGGCGCTCGCTGCAGTTCCGCACCGTCGTCATCACCTTCGCGCTCTCCTCCCTCGCGATCTTCGTGATCGGGCTGTACATCTCGTTCAGCATCGCGTCGAACCTCTTCAAGACGCAGCTCGACAATGCCCTGGGCGACGCCAACGAGGCGACGATCGCGGCGCAGCGGATCCTCGAGGGCTCCGATGCCGCCGACCGTGCATCGATGCAGCAGTCCATGGCCGCGGTCGTGCAGACGGTGCGCAGCGTGTCGGGCAGTTCGGCGATCGCCTACTTCCAGCCGGCGGGCGCATCGGTGACGCTCGCTCCTCCCACACGCATCGCCCCGATCCTCCAGGGCGGGGTCATCACCCCCGAGCTCCATGAGCATGTGCGCGCCGATCCCGACGGGCAGTACTGGCAGTCGGTCGCCCTCGAAGGCGACCCGGGTGTCGTCGTCGGCAGCTCGATCGCGGTGCCGGGGGTCGGCGAGTACGAGCTGTACATCGGCTACAACTTCGCCGCCGCGCAGGAGACGCTCGCCTTCATGCAGCTCGTCGGCACGATCGGCGCGGTGGCGCTGCTCGTGCTGCTCAGCGCGATCACGCTGCTCGTGGTGCGCTGGGTGATCGAGCCGATCCGGTCGGCGGCGACCACGAGCCGACGGCTCGCGGCCGGCGACCTCGGCGTGCGCATGCCCGAGAAGGGCGAGGACGAGCTCGCGACGCTCGCCGCCTCCTTCAACGGCATGGCCGACAGCCTGCAGGCGCGCATCCGCGAGCTCGCCGACCTCTCGGTCATGCAGCAGCGCTTCGTCTCCGACGTCTCGCACGAGCTGCGCACGCCGCTGACGACCATCCGGCTCGCGGGCGACGTGCTCTACGGCCAGCGCGAGGACTTCCCCGGCCCCACCTCCCGAACCGTCGAGCTGCTGCACACGCAGACCGAGCGGTTCGAGACGCTGCTCTCCGACCTGCTCGAGATCAGTCGCTACGACGCCGGCTCCGTCGAGCTCGCGACCGAGCCCACGAACCTCGTGCACCTCGCGGGCGACGCGATCGAGTCCATGCACGAACTCGCCCGCAGTCGCGGCAGCGAACTCCGGCTCGAGGCGCCCGGCGGGCACCTCGACGCGAAGGTCGACCCGCGTCGCATCCGGCGCATCGTCAGGAACCTGCTCGGCAACGCGATCGAGCACGGCGAGGGGCGTCCGATCGTCGTCGCCGTCGACAGCAACGAGACCGCGATCGCACTGTCGGTGCGCGACTACGGGCTCGGCATGACGGCCGACGAGGCCGCCCGCGTCTTCGACCGCTTCTGGCGGGCCGATCCGAGCCGCACGCGCACGATCGGCGGCACCGGCCTCGGGCTCGCCATCGCACTCGAAGACGCCGTCGCCCACGGCGGCACCCTCGAGGTCTGGTCGCGTCGGGGCTCCGGCACGGTGTTCCGTCTCACGCTGCCGCGGTCCGGCGTGCCCGCAGACGAGGACATCGTCTCGCCGCTGCCGCTCGAGCCCGCCGACATCGAGGCCACCGGGCCGCCGCCGACGGGTGTGGTGGGTGCGATCGACACCGAGGCGACGGTCGAGACGGATGCCGCAGGGCGTGCCGCGTCGGCCAAGGGGACCCCCGCAGGTCGATGGGAGGCGCACGATGCGTAGAGGTGTGCTTGCGGCGATCGCGGCCGTCGCCGTGCCGGTGCTGCTCGCCGGCTGCGTGTCCATTCCGAGTTCGGGCGGGGTCAACGCCGGTTCTCCCGCCGTGGTCGAGGAAGCACCCGAACTCGACACGATCGTGGCGCCGCCCGCGAAGGACGCGACGCCGCAGCAGATCGTCGAGGGGTTCATCGATGCCGCGCAGAGCCCGCGCAACAACTATCAGGCCGCGCGCGACTACCTCACGCCGGCGTTCGCCGACGAGTGGAGTGCCAATGCCGGCGCCACGATCGACGTGCCCGGCGAACGGAAGTTCACCGGGCTCGGCGAGACGGAGATCGTCGTCGACGCGACTCCGGCGGCGCAGCTCACCGCGACGGGGCAGTACGACATCTCCGAGTCGAGTGCGCCGGTCGAGCTGAAGTACAAGCTCGAGCAGAACGACGACGGGCAGTGGCGCATCTCGTTCGCGAATCCTGGCCTGCTGGTCGACGAGACGACGTTCGCGCAGGTCTTCCGCAGCTATCCGCTCTACTTCTTCTCTCCGGACTTCGAATTCCTCGTGCCCGATCTGCGCTGGTTCGCGGGCCGCGACTCCGTCCAGACGAGCATCGTGCGCGCGCTGCTCGTCGGCCCGTCGGACTGGCTCGCGGCAGGCGTCCACACCGCGTTCCCCGAGGGAACACGGCTCGACTCGGGGTCCGTGCCCATCGAAGGCCAGGTGGCGAGCGTCGACCTCTCGGGAACGACCGACGACGACGTCGCGAGCGTGCAGCGCATGGAGTTGCAACTGCAGGAGAGTCTCGACGGGGTGCGCAACGTCGAGTCCGTGGATCTGTCGCTGAACGGCGTCGAGCAGGACGTGCCCCAGCTCTCGCCCGCGCCGCAGAAGAACCCGACGGTCGATCCGCGACCCGTGGTGTTCGACGGCACGGCGTTCGGCTACCTCGCGACGTCGGGCGAGGGCGTCGAGCAGATCCCCGATCTGTCCCCGCAGGTCGAGGCGCTGGTCCCGACCGGCGCGGCGCTCGGCGCGAACGGCGAGGCCGCAGCCGTGCGTGCGGCCGACGGGGTGGTCTCGGTCGTGCGAGCCGGTGAGGAGCCCGAGCAGCTCGACCCGCGTGACGGACTCATCGTGCCGGCGATCGACGGCACCGGTGCGGTCTGGTCGGTGCCCGCCGGCCTTCCCGGGCAACTGGTCGTCTACCCCGGCGACCGGTCCCTCGACCCGATCCAACTGCCGGTGCCGTGGACGGGATCGTCGATCGCGGCCCTCGAGATCTCGCGCGACTCCACTCGGCTCGTGGCGCTCCTCGGCGACGGCGACACGACGCACTTCGTCGCCGCCTCGATCCAGCGGGATGCCGCCGGCACCCCGACCGCGCTGAGCCGGGTGACGCTCGGCCTCGACGACGTCGACGGCACGCCGCTCGATGTCACCTGGCTCGACGCCCGCACCGTGGCCTCGCTCACGGCGGTGCCCGGTGGTGGCACCCGGGTGATCAGGCAGGAGCTCGGCGGCGTCGCCGTGCCCCGGCAGGGTCCTGAGGGCGGCATCGCGATCGACGGCGGCAACAGCGTGCAGGATCTCCGGGTGCTGACCGGAGCCGAGGTGCTGGAAGCACCGAGCGGTGTCGGCTGGCAGGCGCGGGCGAGCGGCATCCGTCTGATCGCCTCGCAGCAGCCCGACTGAGCCGACCGGCCCTCCACAACGGGCGGGTGCACCCGGTCTCCGTACCTTGCGCGCTCGCCGGAGGTTCCCGCCTTCCGGCGGAGGAGTCTGGGAGTCATGGCCGAATCCTCCGTCACATGAACGGGCGTGAACGCGCTCCGCTGCTCGCCGTCGCGCGGGAGGCCGTGCGCGACGCGCTCGCGGTGCTCCTCCCCGTCGAGTGCTCCGGCTGTGGTGCACCCGACCGTGCCGTCTGCGCGTCGTGCCGCGCCGCACTCGCGGGGGCGCCCCGGCGCATCGATCGCGCCGGTCTCGTGATCTGGGCCGGCCTGGAGTACTCGGGCACCACCGCCTCGGTGCTCGGCGCCTTCAAGGACGGCGCGCGAACGGATGCCGCGGCGCACCTCGCCCCCGCACTGCGGGAGACGGTGAGCGCCGCGCTCGCCGACGTGGCGGTCGGCGCAACGGTCGAGGTGTGCACGATCCCGTCGACGCCGACGGCTCGCCGGTCGCGCGGCTACGTCCCCGTCGAGGTGCTGCTGCGGCGATGCGGCATCCGCGTGGCGCCGGTGCTCGCCCTCGCGAGAGAGCGCGCCGACCAGGCCGGACTGGACGCGGCGGCGCGGCGGCGCAATGCGGCCGGCGGGCTGGTCGCGGCAGCCGCCACCCGCTCGTTCGGGAGTCTCACGAGACCGCTCGACGACCGTGGTGCCGGGCTCGACGGCCGTCGCTTCCTGCTCGTCGACGACATCGTCACGACGGGGTCGACGCTCGTCGAGGCGGTGCGCGCGATCGATGCGGCAGGCGGTCGGACGGCGGCGATCGCGGTGCTCGCCGAGACGCCGCGCAGGTTCCCGCGACATGCGGCAAGCTCACGGGAAACACTCCGTGACATCGCCGCGCAAGGGGGCTACGGTGGCAGGACAGGCGTGGTCGATCCACCCTTCAGAGCCGGGTGACACGTCGGTGAACGGAGGTCGTCATGGAACTGAACATCGTCGGACGAAACCTGGGGATCACGGACCGATTCCGCGCCTACGTGGCGGAGAAGTCCGAGAAGGTGTCGCATCTGGCAGAGCGCGCGATCTCACTCGACGTGAAGCTCAGTCGGCACAACGAGAAGAACGGAAACCCCGGGCCCGACCGTGTCGAGCTCACCCTGGTCGGCAAGGGGCCCGTGGTCCGTGCCGAGGCAGACGGCTCCGACAAGTACGCGGCGTTCGATGTCGCACTCGGGCGATTGCTCGAGCGCATCCGGCGAGCGAAGGATCGCCGGAAGGTCCATCGCGGCGGATCCCGACGGCCGACCTCGCTCCGCGAGGCGACTGACGCCGGATTCTCCGAAGTCGGGGTGCAGGCCGCCGCTCCGGAGGTGCTCGCGCAGGTGCGCACCGGCAGCATTCCAGCCATCGACGAATTCGAGCCGCATGTCGACGAAGACGAGGTGTACACGCCCGTCGTCATCCGACGCAAGGTGTTCGCCGCGACGCCCATGACCGTCGACGACGCGCTGTACTTCATGGAGCTCGTCGGGCACGACTTCTACCTCTTCATCGATGCCGAATCGGGTCGGCCGAGCGTGGTCTACCGCCGGAAGGGCTGGGACTACGGAGTCATCGGGCTCGACGGACACGTCGAGGGCCGTTCCCCGGAGACCTCGCCGGTGGAGCTCCAGCGCGTCACCGCGTGACGGCGACCACCTGAGTCGTTGCACTCGCCGACCCCGCCGGGCCGTTCGGCTCCGGCCGAGCGTCCGACGGGGTCGGGAAGGCGCAGCTCGTTCACCGCTAGCATGGCTAAGATAGCCGTCTGCAAGGCGGCAGCGGGCGTGCCCGGACTCCATCCGCGGCCGTGCGCCCAACGACAACAGGAGAACATTCGTGGCTTCGATTCTGGAAAGGGTCCTCCGCGTCGGTGAGGGCCGCACCCTCAAGCGGCTGGAGAACTACGCAGCGGCGATCAACGCCCTCGAAGACGGTTTCCAGGCGCTCAGCGATGACGAACTGCGGAACGAGACCGTCGAACTCCGCGAGCGCTATGCGAACGGCGAGTCGCTCGACGACCTGCTGCCCGAGGCGTTCGCCGCGGTGCGCGAGGCGAGCCGTCGCACGCTCGGCCTCCGCCACTTCGACGTGCAGCTCATGGGCGGCGCCGCGCTCCACCTCGGCAACATCGCCGAGATGAAGACCGGTGAGGGCAAGACGCTCGTCGCCACGACCGCCGCGTACCTCAACGCGCTCACGAGCCGCGGCGTGCACGTCATCACGGTCAACGACTTCCTCGCGAGCTACCAGTCGGAGCTCATGGGCCGCGTCTTCCGCGCCCTCGGCATGACCACCGGATGCATCGTGGCCGGCCAGAACCCGCAGGTGCGACGCGAGCAGTACGCCGCCGACATCACCTACGGCACGAACAACGAGTTCGGCTTCGACTACCTGCGCGACAACATGGCCTGGCAGGCGAGCGACATGGTGCAGCGCGGCCACCACTTCGCGATCGTCGACGAGGTCGACTCGATCCTCATCGACGAGGCCCGGACCCCGCTCATCATCTCGGGCCCGGCCTCCGGCGAGGCGAACCGCTGGTTCACCGAGTTCGCGAACCTCGCGAAGCGACTCGTGCCCGACGTCGACTTCGAGGTCGACGAGAAGAAGCGCACCGTCGGCGTGCTCGAACCCGGCATCGAGAAGGTCGAAGACTATCTGGGCATCGACAACCTGTACGAGTCGGCGAACACCCCGCTGATCTCCTTCCTCAACAACTCGATCAAGGCGAACGCCCTGTTCAAGCGCGACAAGGACTACGTCGTCATGAACGGCGAGGTGCTCATCGTCGACGAGCACACCGGCCGCATCCTCGTGGGCCGCCGCTACAACGAGGGCATCCACCAGGCGATCGAGGCGAAGGAGGGCGTGCAGGTCAAGGCCGAGAACCAGACCCTCGCGACCGTCACGCTGCAGAACTACTTCCGGCTCTACTCGAAGCTCTCGGGCATGACGGGTACCGCCGAGACCGAGGCATCCGAATTCATGTCGACCTACAAGCTGGGCGTGGTGCCGATCCCCACGAACAAGCCGATGGTGCGCATCGACCAGCCCGACCTCGTCTACAAGAACGAGGAGGCGAAGTTCGCCCAGGTCGTGGAAGACATCGTGGAGCGCCACAAGCAGGGCCAGCCCGTGCTCGTCGGCACCACGAGCGTCGAGAAGAGCGAGTACCTCTCGCGCCTCCTCGCCAAGAAGGGCGTGCGGCACGAGGTGCTGAACGCGAAGAACCACGCTCGCGAGGCCGCGATCGTCGCGCAGGCGGGCCGCCACGGCGCCGTGACCGTCGCGACGAACATGGCCGGTCGTGGTACCGACGTCATGCTCGGCGGCAACGCCGAGTTCATCGCCGTGCAGCTCATGCACGAGCGCGGTCTCAGCCCGGTCGACACTCCCGAGGAGTACGAGGCCGCGTGGGACGAGGTCTTCGAGAAGGTCAAGGCCGAGGTCGCCGTCGAGGCCGAGAAGGTGCTCTCCGCCGGCGGACTCTACGTGCTCGGCACCGAACGTCACGAGTCGCGCCGCATCGACAACCAGCTGCGCGGTCGTTCGGGCCGTCAGGGCGACCCCGGTGAGAGCCGGTTCTACCTGTCGCTGACCGACGACCTCATGCGCCTCTTCAACGCCGGTGCCGCCGAGAGCCTCATGTCGCGCGGCGTGCCCGACGACGTCGCCATCGAGTCCAAGGTCGTCTCGCGGGCCATCCGTTCGGCGCAGTCGCAGGTCGAGGCTCGCAACGCCGAGATCCGCAAGAACGTGCTGAAGTACGACGACGTGCTGAACCGTCAGCGAGAGGCGATCTACAGCGACCGCCGCCACATCCTCGAGGGCGACGACCTGCACGAGCGCACGCAGAAGTTCCTCGAAGACGTCATCGACGAGGTGCTCGACAGCCACACCGCCGAGGGCAACCCGGAAGACTGGGACTTCGACGCCCTCTGGACCGAGCTGAAGACGCTCTACCCGATCGGCATCACGATCGACGAGGTCGTCGCCGAGGCCGGCGAGAAGGGGCGGGTCAACCGCGACTTCATCCGCCGCGAGATCCTCTCCGATGCGAAGGTCGCTTACGCCCGTCGCGAGGAGCAGCTCGGTTCGCCCGCCATGCGCGAGCTCGAGCGGCGCGTGGTGCTCTCGGTCATCGACCGTCGTTGGCGCGACCACCTCTACGAGATGGACTACCTGAAGGACGGCATCGGCCTGCGCGCCATGGCGCAGCGCGACCCGCTGGTCGAGTACCAGCGCGAGGGCTACGCGATGTTCCAGCAGATGATGGGTTCGATCCGCGAGGAGACCGTCGGCTTCCTCTTCAACCTCGAGGTCGAGGTGGCACCGCAGCCCGGAGCCGCCGGAGCGAAGATCGAGGCGAAGGGGCTCGGCCGCCAGGGAGCATCCGACGACAAGCTCAGCTACTCGGCGCCGAGCGATGCAGGCGGTGTCGAGGTGCGCAACCAGCGCGGCCAGGTGCAGCAGGCGGCGACGCAGCGCGCGCGCCGTGCCGTCGCCGAGAGCCAGGCACCCGCGGCCGAGGAGTCGCGTGGCGCCTTCGGGCAGCGCACCGGTGGCGACGTCGCTCCGCAGAACCGCGCCGAGCGTCGGGCCCAGGACCGCAAGGGGAACTGACACCCGTCGACGAGGCCCCGGTCGGTGCACTGCACCGGCCGGGGTCTCTCGCGTACGGGCATCGCAGCGGCCGGCGCGAGGGCGCGCCACACGGAGGAGCTCAGGGCGAACCCGGTACCGGTGCCCTGAGCGAGCTCGGTGCGCCGGAGATCAGAGCACGCCGATGGCGCTCGCGCGCCAGCGCTGGTCGAACCCCTCGATGCGGATCGCCACCGCTCGCGAGCGCGCCCGTTGGTGCACCATCACGACGGCTTCGAGGACGCCGTCGGCGGGCTCGTACATGTGCACCCGCCCGACTGAGAATGCGGGCCGCTGCGGGGCCTGACCCTTGGCGCGTCGCGCACGAGCCGCGAGCACGACCCGCTTCGAGAGGTTGCGGTAGACGTCGTCGTCGACCCACCTGGCGAGCTGTTCGAGATCTCGGGCGCCCGCGAGCGCCTCGATGATGCAATGGGTGAGGCTGCGCAGGAGCGGCTCGGGGTCGGGCAACTCGGTGCGGCGTGCTGGTTGTCGGGCGAAGAACTCGTCGTCGTCGCCGAGCAGGCGCGCCGTCGAACTGCGATTCACGGCGGTTCGGGCGCCGATCGCGTCGCGTGCGGTCATCTGTGCTCCATGGGGGAGGAGTGGCTCGCAGGGCCTCTCGACCGAGCGACAGGATCACCCCCGAGTGGGGGACATCGGGTGATTCCTGTGTGAACCGTAGGCGAGTCTCCGAATTGGTGTCAAGGGATTTCCCCGCCTGTGGATAACGTTTCGGAATCGAGAGGCCGCCATGTAGCGTCGCTGCATGCGCTGGGACCTGCTCTTCGACGACCTCGAGTCGCAGATCGATCAGGAGCAGCGCGACGAGGAGCGGGCGCTCGCGATCGAGGAGGAGCGCCTCCGGCTCGGCCGGCTGACCCTGCGCGACCGCCTCTCCGCGATCGCGCGGTCCGACCCCGACGACCACGGTGCCTTCGTGCGGATCGAGCTGCACGGCGGCCGGATCCTCTCGCTTCGCCCGCAGGTCTTCGGTCGCGACTGGGTCAGCGGCCGAACGGCGGAACCTGCGCAGAACGATCTCCAGTGCGTCGTGCCCATCGCGGCGATCGCAGCGGTGCTCCCCACGCGCGCTCAGCTGGAGCCGAGCCTCGAGTCGGTGCCCGAGGCATCCGCTCGCATCGCCGAACGCATCGGCCTGCCCTTCGTGCTCCGCGACCTGTGTCGTCGGCGGACCCCCGTGCGCGTCAGCACCGTCGACGGAGAGTCGCACGGCACCATCGACCGGGTCGCACGGGACCATCTCGATCTCGCGCTGCACGACGCCGACCGGCCGCGCCGCGACAGCGCGGTGCACGGGTACCGCATCGTGCCGCTCTCGCGGCTCCTGGTCGTCGACTTCCGCTGACGGGCCCCGTCAGTCGACCGGCCGGAGCCGCCCGGTGCGGGCGCCCGAGAGCTCGGCGATGTTCGAGAACTCGCCCTGGTTCCAGGCCGAGAACTTCCGGGTCTCCTCGTACTGGAGCTCGATCCAGACCTCGAGCTGCAATCGCTCGATGCGCCACGGCCCCGCGGTGCCGACGCGGATCGCGGGCAGCTCACCGGATCGGATCAGCTCGTCGACCGCCGTGACATCGACGGCGAGGATCTCGGCCGCGTCTGCGAGCGTGAGGAACCGGCCGATCTCGTCGCCCGAACCTGGAGAGGTCATGTCTTGATTATCGACCGGTCACGGGTCGGCCGGGGTGATTGTGGATAACTTCGGGACCGTGTCGGAGCTTCGGGTGACGATAGACGCCGGCGCGACCCGGCGCCTCTCCGAAGGGAACGCACATGACGACACGTCGCGACCGGGGCGAGCGGGGCGCACTCCGGCTCGACCCGCGCCTGATCATCGGCATCGCCCTCATCGCGGGGTCGACCTTCGGCGTCTGGACCCTCGTGTCGGGACTCGACGACGGCGTCGAGGTCTACGTCGCCCGTGACACGCTCGCCTCGGGTACACGGATCCAGGTCGACGACCTCGACACCGAGTCCGTGCGTCTCGGCGCGAGCGCTCAGCGCTATCTGGTCGCGGGCGAGTTCCCCGAGGGCGGTCTCGTGGTCGCACGCACGATCGAGGCCGGCGAGCTCGTGCCCGACGCCTCGGTCGACGCGACCGACCGTGCCGGACTCGCGACCGTCGTCGTGCCGAGCAGGGGCCCGCTTCCCGCCGACGTCGCAGCCGGAACGCGAGTCGACGTCTGGACCGCCGCCGAGAGGAAGGGCGGCGGCTACGAGCCGCCCACCGTGCTCGTGTCGGGTGCCGAGATCTCCGGCGTCATCGAGAGCGAGGGGATGGTCTCGTCAGGAGGCGCCTCCGTCGAGGTGCTGGTTCCCCGCGAGAAGGTGGCGGCGCTGCTCGGGGCGCTCGCGTCCGGGGACGCGATCGACCTCGTGCCCGCCCGCCCGACAGGAGAATGACATGGCACGCCTCGCGCTCGCGCTCGACGATTCCACCGAGGATCGCATCATCGCCGACATCGTCGAGCACGGGCACACGATCGTCGCCAGACTGGCGGGCTGGCGCGACCTGCTCGAGAACCTCGACGTGCTCGGCCCCGACGTGGCACTCGTCGGCGCCGCCCGCAGCACGCTGAGCGCCGAGCTGCTGGCGGGCTGCGACGAGCGGGGCATCCGTCTGATCGCGCTCGCGGCGACCGACGCCGAGCGCGCCCATGCGTCGCAACTCGGACTGCACGAGGTCGTCGACCACGAGGCGCCGTGGATCGAGATCGAACCCCTCGTCAGCGGGGGAGTTCCGGTGCCGTCGCGCGTGGGCGAGCTGCACGCGAGGCAGGAGCGGGCGGCATCCGTCATCGCCGTCTGGGGGCCCGGTGGAGCGCCCGGTCGCAGCACCCTCGCCGTGAACCTCGCCGCCGAGATCGCCGCCGCCGGCCATACCGTCGCGCTCGTCGACGGCGACCCGTACGGTGGCGCGATCGCGCCGGCGCTCGGCCTGCTCGACGAGGCGCCCGGGTTCGCGTCGGCGTGCCGACTCGCGGGCGCCGATGCGCTCGATCGCGTCGAGCTCGAGCGCATCGCCCAGCGCTACTCCGCTCCCCGTGCGGCGTTCAACGTGTTCACGGGCCTCGTCGGCCCGAGCCGCTGGCCCGAGCTCTCCCGCGACCGCGTGACGGCGGCGATCGAGGCGATGCGGGCCTGGGCCGAGTACGTGGTCGTCGACACCGGCTTCAGTCTGGAGCACGATGAGGAGCTCACGAGCGACCAGTTCGCCCCGCGGCGCAATGCGGCCACCTTCGCGGCGCTCGCAGCGGCCGATCGCGTCGTCGCCGTCGGCCTCGCAGACCCGGTCGGCTTGTCCCGCCTGCTCCGGGGGCACGTCGACCTCGTCGACCTCGTCGACCACGATCGGGTCGACGTGGTCGTGAACCGCGTTCGTACGAGCGCCCTCGGCATCGACGCCCACGCCCAGGTGCGCCAGACGCTGCGCCGGTTCGGCGGCCTGAGCGAGGCGACGCTGCTGCCGCACGATTCCAAGGCGACCGATGCCGCGATCCTCACCGCTCGCACGCTGCGCGACGCCGCGCCCAGGTCACCGCTGCGCATGGCGATCCGCGACTACGCGTTCGAGTCGCTCCTCCCGGCACCCGAGCCGGCGCGGCGTCGCGGCTTCGCGATTCCGACATTGCGGAGGGCGGCGACCGGCTGAGACGCGCCCGGGCAGTACGCTTGGACGGTGTCGACCCTCAGTGATCTCGTCCTCGCCCAGGGCCGCAGCAGTCAGGCCGACGTCGATTGGCTGCACATGCTCGTCGGCGACCTGCAGCTGCTCGCCGATCTCGCGTTCGCCGACATCGTGCTCTGGGTGCCGTCCGGGGACGACTCGTTCGTCGCCGTCGCCCATTCGCGTCCGTCGAGCGCCGCAACGCTGTTCTACCGAGACTTCGTGGGACAGGAGATCAAGCCGCAGTGGCGCGAGCTCGTCGGCCAGGCCTACTCGACCGCACGCATCGTGGACTCCTCCGCCCCCGACTGGTACGAGGAGATGCCCACTCGTGTGCGCGCCGTGCCCGTGATGCGGCGCCTCACGACGACCGGCACGAGTGTCGCGCCCGAGCCGGTTGCCGTGATCACCCGGCACACGAACCTCGGTGCCACCCGCACGCCGAGCCGGCAGGAGCTCACGTTCAACGAGTGCGCCGAAGAGCTCTTCCAGATGATCGCGTCGGGTGACTTCCCCGACCTCGGCGCTCCGACCGGGCCTCGCCGCGGCGCCCCGCGCGCCTCCGACGGCCTCATCCGCCTCGACGTCGACGGCATCACCACCTTCGCGAGCCCGAACGCCCTCTCCGCGTTCAACCGCATGGGCTTCGATGACGAGCTCGAGGGCGAGTCCCTCGCCGAGGTGACGACCCGGCTGCTCGCCGGCAAGCTCGTGGTCGACGAGTCGCTCCCGCTCGTCGTGACCGGCCGCGCCCCGTGGCGCACCGACGTCGAGTCGCGCGGTGTCACGGTCTCGCTCCGCGCGATCCCGATCCGGCACCGCGGCGAGCGTATCGGTGCGATCGTGCTGAGCCGCGACGTCACCGAGCTCCGCCACCAGGAGCAGGAGCTCATCACCAAGGATGCGACGATCCGCGAGATCCACCACCGGGTGAAGAACAACCTGCAGACGGTGGCGTCGCTGCTGCGCATCCAGGCGCGTCGCACGCACTCCGACGAGGCGCGCGAGGCGCTGACGCAGGCCATGCGCCGCGTCGGCGCGATCGCGGTCGTGCACGACACCCTCTCCGAGGGGCTCTCGCAGAACGTCGACTTCGATGCGGTGTTCGACCGCACGCTGCTGCTGGTCGCCGAGGTCGCCGCGGCGCACAACACGACGGCCCACCCCAAGCGCTCGGGTTCGTTCGGCGTGCTGCCGAGCGAGTATGCGACGCCGCTCGCGCTCGCGCTGACCGAGCTCGTCACGAACGCCGTCGAGCACGGACTCGCGGGCCAGGAGGGCGACGTCGAGATCTCGGCCGATCGTTCGCAGACGACGCTGACCGTGACGGTGCGCGACACCGGGTCCGGCCTGCCGGAGGGCAAGGTCGGCGAGGGGCTCGGCACGCAGATCGTGCGCACGCTCATCCAGGGCGAGCTGAGCGGCACGATCGACTGGCACACGGTCGTCGGCCGCGGCACCGAGGTCACGATCGAGGTGCCGCTGCGCTGGATCGCGCCGGCCTGATCGATCGGATGCCTCGGGCAGTCGTGCCCGCCGCGTGCAGCGTTCGGCGCGATGGCGTCGTCAGCTGCCGGCCCGGCCGCCGAAGAGTGCGTACAGGTCGCCGACCGGTGCGAGATGTGCGAGCTTCTCAGGGTTCAGCTGATTCGCGATGACCTGCGCCGCGCCGTCGACGAACTGCACCATGAGCACGCTCAGCAGCGCGCCGTCGGGGCCGCGGACCCACAGCGCCGGGCCGCCGTTCACTGAGCGCAGCTCGAACCGCACGCCGACCAGGGCCCCGCGTCGAACGAGCCCGGCGAGGAAACGAGCCACGGCGACCGCGCCGTGCATGGGGTGCTGGATGGCAGGCGCCCGGCCGCCGCCGTCGCCGTAGAACACGACATCGTCCGCGAGACGGTCGATGAGACCGTCGACGTCGCCCGCCTCGAGCGCCGCGAAGAACGCGTCGGCGAGCGCGGAGTCCCGTTCGTCGATCCCGTCGAACCGCGGTCGCTGCTCGGCGACGCGGGCCTTCGCCCGGTGCAGGATCTGGCGGCACGCGGCCTCGTCGCGATCGACGACCTCGGCGATCTCGCGGTAGTCGTACGCGAACACCTCCCGCAGCAGGAACACGGCCCGCTCCACTGGGCCGAGTCGCTCGAGCACGGCGAGGAACGCGAACGAGAGCGTCTCGTCGCGCTCGATGCGGTGGGCGGGATCGGCGTCGTCGTCGGGCAGTGGCTCGGGCATCCACGGACCGACGTAGACCTCGCGGTTGCGCCGCGCCGAACGCAGGACGTCGATGGCGAGCCGAGTCGTGACCGTGACGGCGAAGGCGTCGGGATTGCGGATCTCCGCTCCGGCGATCTCCTGCTCGTGCAGGCGCAGGTAGGCGTCCTGCACGACGTCCTCCGCATCGGCCACGCTGCCGAGCATGCGATAGGCGATCGAGAACATGAGGGGTCGAAGGGCCTCCTGCGTCTCGCCGGTGATCGCCATGCTTCGAGAATGGCACAGCCGCCGTCGAGGTCGCATCGCGACGGCGGCGGTGTCACAGATGGGATGGCCTCCTCGTCGGGGGTGGTGAGAGAGCGAGAAGGAGAAGGAGAAGGACATGCGCGTATTCATCGCCGGCGCCACGGGCGCCATCGGATCGAAGCTCGTCCCGCTGCTGCTGGCCGACGGGCATGAGGTGTTCGGCACGACGACGAGGCCAGAACGGGTGGCCGCGATCGATGCGACCGGGGCGCACGGTCTCGTGATGGACGGGCTCGACGCGGCATCCGTGCGCGCTGCCGTGCTGGAGGCCCGGCCCGACGTGATCGTGCACGAGCTGACCGCGCTCGGGGGCGGGGTGTCGGACCTCAAGCACTTCGATCGCACCTTCGCCACGACGAACGAGCTGCGCACGCGGGCCACGGATCACCTGCTGGCGGCGGGTGCCGAGGTGGGCGACGTGCGATTCATCGCGCAGAGCTACGCCGGCTGGCCGTACGAGCGAACCGGCGGCGCGGTGAAGACCGAGGAGGATCCGCTCGACCCCACTCCGACGGATGCCTCCAAGGAGTCGCTCGCCGCGATCCGGTACGTCGAGGAGGCGGCGACCGGTGCCGGCGGACTGGCGCTCCGCTACGGCGCGCTGTACGGCCCGGGGCAGGCGCTCGGACGCGGCGGCGAGATGGTGACGATGCTCGAGGCCGGCAAGCTCCCGCTCGTGGGCAGCGGCACGGGGATCACCTCGTTCTGCCACACCGACGACGCGGCATCGGCCACCGCTGCGGCCGTGCTTCGGGGCGCCCCTGGCGTGTACAACGTCGTCGACGACGAACCCGCCCCGGTCTCCGAGTGGCTGCCGGCGCTCGCCGAGGCGATCGGCGCGAAGCCGCCGATGCACGTGCCCGCGTGGGTGGCGAAGCCGCTCATCGGCGAACACGGCGTCTCGATGATGACGAAGGCGCGAGGGGCATCGAACGCGAAGGCGAAGCGCGAACTCGGGTGGACGCCGACCTGGCCGAGCTGGCGCGAAGGGTTCCGCACGGGGCTCGGCTGAGCTGACGAGCGGCTGAGAACGCGACTCATTCCTATCTACGGCCGATCGCCGATTCCCGGCCTACGCTGGACGTGACATGGCACACGATCACGACCACGCAGCAACCGCGAACCGCACCAGACTCTGGATCGCCATCGCGATCATCGGCGCCTTCCTCGTCGTGCAGGTGATCGGCGCAGCCTTCAGCGGTTCCCTGGCCCTGCTCGCCGACGCGGGGCACATGGCGAGCGATCTCATCGGGCTCGTCGTCGCCCTCGTCGCCGCCTTCGTCGCGGCCCGACCTGCGACCGATCGCCAGACCTATGGGTACCGACGGGCCGAGGTCCTCGGGGCGCTCGTGAACGGCGTGATCCTCGTGGTCGTGGCGGTCTCGGTCGCGATCGGCGCCGTCGGCCGCCTCGTGAGCGGGGCGGAAGGCGAGGCCCACGAGGTGCAGGGCGTGCCGATGCTCGTCGTTGCCGCCATCGGCCTCGTCGCGAACGTCGCCGCGATGCTCGTGCTGCGGGGCGGGGCGAAGGAGTCGATCAACCTCCGCGGGGCGTACCTCGAGGTGCTCGGCGACCTGATCGGCTCTGCGCTCGTCATCGCCGCGGCGCTCGTGATCGTCTTCACGGGGTGGGATGCCGCCGACCCGATCGCGTCGCTCCTGATCGCCGCGCTCATCGTGCCGCGAGCGCTGTCACTGCTCCGCGACGTCGCGCGGGTGCTCTTCGAATCGGCGCCGAAAGACACCGACGTCGCCGAGATCCGGGCGCACATCCTGCGCACCGAGGGTGTCGTCGCGGTGCACGATGTGCACGTGTGGGCGATCACGTCGGGCTCGCACGTGTTCAGTGCGCACGTCGAGGTCGAGCCCGAGGTCTTCGCCTCGGGGCGCACGGGCGAACTGCTCGACGAGCTGGGCGGATGCCTCAGCGACCACTTCGACGTCGAGCACTCGACGTTCCAACTCGAGCCGGCGGGCCGGGCGGAACGGGAGCAGCCGCAGCATCCGTGATGCTGCGATGCGCCTGGCGGCGGGCTACTTCTCTTCGGGGCCGCGCTCGAAGACCTCGGGGTCGAGCACGAGATGCTCGGCCTCGGTCTCGTCGGTGATGACGTCTTCGCCCGCCCGCTCGGCCTTCTTCGCCTTCGACCGCTCGCGCAGGTAGTGCCAGAGCGTGATGACGGCCGTGCCGCCGACCGCGGCGAGCAGGATCAGGTCGATGTACTCCTTGACGAAGTCGGCGACCGGCGGGATATAGCCGATGAGGAAGCCGAAGTAGGTCAGGCCGGCGCCCCAGATGAGCGCGCCGATGAGGTTGTACAGCGTGTACTTGCGGTAGTTCATGTGGCCGACGCCCGCGGCCACCGGGGCGAACGTGCGCACGACCGGCACGAAGCGGGCGAGGATGATCGCGAGCGCGCCGAAGCGCTCGAAGAACGCATTCGTGCGTTCGACGTTCTTGACGCTGAAGATGCCGGATTCCTTGCGTTCGAAGATCGCAGGGCCGGCCTTGTGGCCGATGAGGTAGCCGACCTCGCCGCCGAGGAACGCGGCGAAACCGATGGCGAGGCAGACCCACCAGATGTCGACGCCGAACACGAGCGAGGTGTGGGTGAGCAGGCCCGAGATCACGAGCAGGGTGTCACCCGGCAGCAGGAAGCCGACGAGCAGGCCGGTCTCGGCGAACACGATGCCGCACACCACGAGCAGGGCCCAGGGGCCCGCGCCGCCGATGATGGTCTCGGGGTCGAGCCACGGGATGAGGGCGGTGTGGATCACTGCGGGATCTCCTGTCGTCGTCGAGACACGGCGATTGCCGGGTCAGCAGCGGCGTGGTTTCGTTGCAGTCTACCGAGGGCGTTCGCGCGCGGCATCCGCCTGGAGTATGACGCCCGGCTCACCCCATCGGGTGAGCCGGGCGTCAGAACGACCGGCCGAATGGGCCGTCGGGCTCAGGCGGAGAGCGCCTCGAAGATCGCGCTGTTCATGCGGAACGAGGTGCGGACCTCGGCGATGAGCGCGTCGACCTGCTCGGGCGCCAGTGCGAGGTCGTTCATCGCCTCGCGGTAGCCGCGCTTGTACCGGACGACCCCGTCTTCGGCGATGTCGAAGCGGTAGAAGCTCAGCTGCTCGGGGGTGGCGCCGTAGTGGCGTGCAACGAGCCGGGCGATGGCCTGGCCGCCCGAGAGGTCGCCGAGGTAGCGCGTGTAGTGGTGCGCGAGGTAGCGCACGTCATCGTCGGAGACCGACCGCAGGTGGGCGGCGTACTCGACGGTCGCGGGCAGTGCCGGGTGCGAGGTGCGCCAGTCGGCGGCACCGAGCGCGGCGAGGTCGGCGTCGATCGCGGCCATGCGGGCCAGCTCGGGGTCGAAGACCGCCGGGTCGCCGTCGCGGCTGCCGCGCTCTTCGAGCGCCTCGTAGACCCAACCGAACTGGGCGAGGTAGCGCGTGTACTCCTCGAGCGAGAGCTCGCCGCCCATGAGCTGCACGATGTAGCCACGGGATTCTGCTGCCTTGTGGTCGTCGGCGGATGCCGCGCGAACGAGCGCAGCGACGTCGAGGGGCTCGGCGTCGGTGCGGACCGGGGCAGTGGGGGCGATCGTCATGGGGCGACCCTTCGGTGAGGTTAGGTTTGCCTTACATCATAGGGGGTCGAAACTGAACGGCGCTTGGAGTTCGTCGCACGAGGACGCGAACGGATGTCGGTGGCCGCCCGTACCCTCGGGTGGATGCGATACGGATTCATCTACACGGGCAGTGATCCGAGCCTTGCAGTCGAGTTGGCGGGTCTCGCCGAGGCATCCGGGTGGCACGGGTTCTTCGTCTGGGAGGGCATCTGGGCGACCGACCCGTGGGCGACGCTCGCGGCGGCCGCGATGGTGACCGACCGCATCAAGCTGGGCACGATGCTCACGCCGGTGCCGCGCCGGCGACCGTGGGAGCTCGCCGGGCAGACGATGACGGTCGATCGACTCTCGGGCGGGCGGGTCATCCTCTCGGCTGGGCTCGGCGTCTCCGAGGCCGAGCCGCGGTTCTGGATCTTCGAAGACGACCCCGGGCGTCGCGAGCGCGCAGAACTGCTCGACGAGTCACTCGGGCTCATGCAGCAGCTCTGGCGGGCCGAGCCGTTCGAGTTCGAGGGGCAGCACTACCGGGCCAAGCGCACCGAGTCGATGCTGCCGCCCGCGATCGTGCAGGAGCCCCGTATCCCGACGTGGGTCGTGGGCCTCTGGCCGCGCATGAAGTCGATGCGCCGAGTCGCCCGGTACGACGGGTGGATCCCCAACTATGCGCCCCCGGGCAACTCTCCCGAGAGCGCCGACGAGCAGACACGCCTCTTCACCCCCGAGATCGCAGCCGAGGCGATCGCCTGGATCAGTGAGGAGCGCGGCCGTCTCGGGCTCGCTGAGCGGCCGTTCGACGTGATCCAAGAAGGCACGACCACCGGCACGGATGCCGCGGCCGACGCCGCCATCGTGCAGCCGTGGGCCGAGGCGGGTGCGACATGGTGGCTCGAGTCCGACTGGTCGGTGCCCGCCGAACGCGTCGAGGCGTCTGCGAGGGCGCGCATCGCGGCTGGGCCGCCGTCGGTCTGATCGTTCGGCTCTGCCTCTGGCTTCGGCTGAGCGGTCAGCGTCGCTGACCGCTCAGCCGTCTCCTCGACCGCTCAGGCCGAGGTGTCGTCCTTCTTGATCTCGTTGCCGTCGGCGTCGTACTCGACCCATTCCTCGTTGATGTCGGGGTCGAGCGACTCGGGGCGGTTGGGGTCGCGGTCGAGGCTCAGCGGCTCTTCGAGCGGGTCAACGAAATCGGTCATGATGTGTTCCTCCTGAAACGTCTGTGCTTCGACGCTAGCGCGACCGCCGACCCTACGGCAGGATTTCGCGCCATCGCGTGCGGAAGGTGGGACTTGAACCCACACGCCCGAAGGCACAGGAACCTAAATCCTGCGTGTCTGCCGATTTCACCACTCCCGCGAGTGCCCGATCAGTCTAGGCGTTCTGCGGGCGCCGGCTTCGGAGCAGCCAGAGGGCGATCGCGAGCCAAACCGCGCCCATCAGGGCGATCGGCAGGTCGAGGAAGAACTGCATGACGGCGAACGCCGGGAGCAGGGTGAGCGCCATCGCGGTCCACGTCGCCGCGGCATCCGGACGCCGGAGGCCCTCGGGGATGGCCGTCGATGCGGTCTCGAACCGCGAGAGCGGCATCGAGACGAGCAGCACGAGGGCGAGTACGACGACGAACACGAGCAGTCGCGTCGCCCACCAGGCGGGGCTGCCCGGGGCCGGCGACAGGGGCGGAACGAGCAGGGCGATGCCGGCCACCGCGATGATCACCGGCAGGTGCCAGAGGTAGATCGTCATGGCGCGGGCGCCGAGGAAGAACACGCCCGCCTGCATGCGCTTGCCTCGCATGAGGGCGGCGAGCGGGCGGTGCACGAGGGTGAGCAGGCTCACCTGGGCGATGCCCAGCAGCGCGAGCGGCACGGTCGGCGGGTTGAGGTTGACGAGCATGTCGGGGGAGTACCAGCCCGCCGCCACGAGACCGCCGAGCACTGCGAAGGCGAGCACGACGAACCCGAGCAGCTGCCAGGGGCGACGAGCCCTGAACCATCCGTCGGAGTACCAGAACCCGAGCTGCTGCACGAAGAACCAGACGAAGACGAGGTTCGCGAGCCCGATCTCGTCGATGCCGGTCGCGATGCGCGCGGCATCGACCGCCACGGCGCCCGCGAAGAGCACGAGCATGGTTCGGGCGGGTGCGACCTCGTGCAGCCGCACCATCATGGGGGCGAACGACTGCGCGAGCAGGAACGCGCCGAGGAACCAGAGCGGGCTGCCGACGCCCGTGGCGACCGTGTCGAGCAGTGCGGCATCGACACCGGCGAGGGTCGCGGCGCCGAGGGCGACCGAGAAGAACAGGAAGAGCGGCAGCGCCGGTCGGGCGAGCCGCAGCACGCGGCCCCGCACGAAGTCGACCTGGTCGCCGCCGCGTCGCTCGAGGCTGCGCCATGCCGTGAGGGCGGTGAACCCGCCGAGCGCGAAGAACAGGGGCATGATCTGCCCCGCCCAGGTCGCGGCGGCGAACCACGGCTGGGCCTCGAGCGGGCGCGACGCGATGATCGCCCCGTCGGCTCCGATGCCGACTCCGATCATGAGCAGGTGGATGACCACGACGAGCAGCACGCACGCGACACGGGCGAGATCGACGACGAGATCGCGCTTCGCGATGGCCGCGCGCGCGACATCCGAGTCGAGTGAAATGCTCATGCTGCCTCCGCTTCGAGTGAGCCGATTCTACTGACGGGCCGGCGGCCCGTGGACGCGCCGGCGCTGCGCCCAGCAGCGGTGCGCACGCCGGCTTGTGGATAACTTCGGGGCGAGGCATCCGCTGCATCGCATGATGGTGCGCATGACCGATCCCGTGCGCACCATCGCCGACCGGGTGCGCACGCGAGTGCTGCGCGACGGCGTCGATCTCGCGCGCGACGACTCGGCGGCGGCCCGGTACACGCATGAAGAGGTGCGGCGCTACAGCGAGCGTGCGCTCTCGGGGGCGCATGCCCAGCTCGGCGACGAGCTCGGCACGACGCGTGAGGTCCTGGCTTCGATCACCGGGTACGGGCCGCTGCAGCCGTTCTTCGAAGACCCGGCGGTCGAGGAGATCTGGATCAACGCACCGACGAAGGTGTTCGTCGCGCGACACGGCGTCGCGGAGCTCACGACCGTCGTGCTGTCGGATCGCGAGGTGCGAGAGCTCGTCGAGCGGATGCTGCAGCACTCGGGTCGACGCGTCGACCTCTCGTCGCCGTTCGTCGATGCCACCCTGCCCGACGGTTCGCGACTGCACGTGGCGATTCCCGATGTGGCTCGGGCGCACTGGTCGGTCAACATCCGCAAGTTCCAACGCCGCATCAAGTCGCTCGCCGCGCTCGTCGAACTCGGTTCGCTCACGCCGCACGCCTCCGAATTCCTGCGAATGAGCGTGCTCGCCGGGGCCAACATCCTCGTGTCGGGCGCCACCCACACCGGCAAGACGACGATGTTGAATGCGCTCATCTCGGGCGCACGCTCGGGCGATCGCGTGGTCACGGTCGAGGAGACCTTCGAACTCGACCTCGACGTGCGCGACCTGGTCGCCCTGCAGTGCCGTCAGCCGAGCCTCGAGGGCACCGGAGAGATCACCTTGCGACGCCTCATCAAGGAGGCGCTCCGTATGCGGCCCGACCGCCTCATCGTCGGCGAGGTGCGCGAGGCGGAGAGCCTCGACCTGCTCATCGCCCTCAACTCGGGGCTTCCCGGCATGTGCACGATCCATGCCAATTCGGCGCGCGACGCACTCGCGAAGCTGTGCACCCTGCCACTGCTCGCGGGTCGCAACATCGACTCCGCGTTCGTCGTGCCCACGGTCGCCAGCTGCATCGATCTCGTCGTGCACCTTGCGATCGATCGCCACGGTCACCGACGCGTTGCCGAGATCGCGGCACCGACAGGTGGATGCACCGGGGCATCCGTCGACGCCGAGGCGCTCTTCGTCACCCGCGACGGCGCACTGGTCTCGACGGGCGCAGCTCCGCGACGACTCGAGAAGTACCGGGCCGCGGGCCTCGACCCCGACATCGTGCTCGCGGCGGCGGCACGATGAGCAGCGCACTCGTCTTCGGCGCCCTGCTCGGGCTCGGCGTGCTGCTCGCCCTCTCGCCGCTCCTCTGGCCGGCGAAGGCCGAGCCCGGCCGCGGCCGCGCGACATCGAGTCGAGTTGCCGATGAACTCGCGCTCGCGGGTCTCGCCGGCGTGCCGATCGCGGTGATCGTGATCGTCGCGGCGCTCCTCGCGCTCCTCGCCGGCGCCATCGCCCACGCGGTCTTCCTCGTGCCCGTGCTCACGATCGTGGCGACCGCGCTGGGTGCTGCACTCGTGCCGCTCGTCATCCGGGCCCGAGCCACCCGCCGGCGCGCATCCAATCGTGCGGTCTGGCCCGACGTGGTCGACCATCTCGTGTCGTCCGTGCGCGCCGGCATGTCGTTGCCCGACAGCATCGGTGCGCTGGCCGAGCTCGGACCGTCGTCGACGAGGGCCGCATTCGCGGTGTTCGACGACGAGTACCGACGCACGGGCAACTTCGGCGCGTGTCTCGACCGATTGAAGGGCACGCTGGCCGATCCCGTCGCCGACCGCATCCTCGAGACGTTGCGCATGGCGAGGGAGGTCGGTGGCAGCGACGTGACCGCGGTGCTGCGCGGGCTCTCGGGATACCTGCGTGAAGACGCGGCGCTTCGTGCAGAGGTCGTCGCGCGACAGTCGTGGATCCGAAACGCCGCTCGCCTCGGCGTCGCGGCGCCATGGCTGTTGCTCGTGGTCCTGGCATCCCGCCCTGAGGCCATCGTGGCCTACGACTCCGCTGCCGGTGCCGCGCTGATCATCGCCGGCGTCGTGGTGACGATCGTGGCCTATCAGGCGATGGTCGCGCTGGGCCGCCTTCCCGAGGAGCGCCGATGGTTCCACTGAACAGCGTGCCGGCGCTGGGCCTGTTGTGCGGCGCGGTGCTCGGGCTCGGACTCTGGCTCGTCGTGTCGACAGTGCCGCGCATCGGCCGCCCGAAGCTCATCGAACGCGTCGCTCCGTACGTCGCCGACATCTCGGGCGAAGCTCGCTCGTTGCTCGCGCATCGCCCGGCCGATCCGACACCGGTGCTCGGCCTCTTCACGAGACCGATCATCCGCGCCGTGCGCACCATCGCCTCCGAGTGGCTCGGCGGAGCCGACACGATCGCACGACGCCTGCGTCAGGCCGGGTCGACGGCATCGGTCGAGCGGTTCCGGGGCGAGCAACTCGCCTGGGGCGCCGGTGCTTTCGCGATCGGCGCGACGATGGCGATCCTCGCGCCGTCGTTCAGCGCACTCCCCGTGATCGCGCGCATCGCCATGCCGTTCCTCGCCGCGGCGCTCGGCGTCATCGTGCGCGACTGGGTGCTGCAGCGTGCCGCTCGCCGCCGACTCGCGCGCATCTCGGCCGAGCTGCCCACGGTGCTGGAGTTCCTCACGCTGAGCCTCACCGCCGGCGAGGGCATGCTTGACGCGATCCGCCGCGTCGCGCGTCTCGGCAACGGGGCCGGCGTGCTGCCGACGGAGTTCGCGGCGACCGTCGCCTCCGTCGGCACCGGCGTGCCGCTCGGGCAAGCGCTCGTCCGACTCCGCGACGACCTCGACCACCCCGCGCTGTCGCGAGCGCTCGATCAGGTGCTCGGCGCACTCGAGCGAGGCGCCCCGCTGTCTTCCGTCCTCCGGTCTCAGGCCGGCGACGCGCGGGAAGAGGCCAAGCGGACGATCATCGAGCAGGCCGGCCGCAAGGAGGTCGCGATGCTCGTGCCGCTCATCTTCCTGATCCTTCCGGTGACGATCGCCTTCGCCCTGTTCCCCGGATACCTCGTGCTCCAGGCGGGCTTCTGATGGCTCGCGACCGCACCGACTGCACGGCTCCGTGCTCCGACGAAAGGAATACACATGCGCGACCTGGTGAAGCGGCGGTTCGAGGACGAACGCGGCGACGTGCCCGGCTGGGTGCTGATCACGCTCATGACGGCAGGGCTGGTGATCGTGATCTGGGGCCTCGCCGGTCCGGCGCTGTCCGGCGTGTTCGATCAGGCGATCAGCCGAGTGCTCGGCGTCTGAACGGACGAACACTGCTCGGTCTCCTCGCGCGAGAGGAACGCGGTTCGGCCGTCGCGGAGTTCACGCTCGTCGGCGTCCTGCTGACCGTGCTCGCACTGGCCGTCGTGCAGCTCGCACTCGCGCTCCACGTGCGCAACACGGTGCTCGATGCCGCGGCGGAGGGCGCACGCCATGCCGCGCTCGCAGGATCGAGCGAGGAGGCGGGCATCGCGCGCACACGCGAGCTCATCGGCGTCGCCGTCTCGCCCGACTACGCCGATGACGTCGAAGCCGGCACCAGCACCGTCGACGGAATCGCCATGGTGTCGGTGACCGTGCGGGCACCGCTGCCCGTGGTCGGGCTCCTCGGCCTCGATCGGGTGCTGGAGGTGACCGGGCATGCTGCGCTCGAGACTCTCGAGTGACGAGGGCTCGGCCTCGCTCGAGTTCCTGACGGTCGGCATGATCCTGCTCGTGCCGCTCGTCTATCTCGTGATCGCGATGGCGGCGATCCAGGGCGGCGCCCTGGCCGTCGAGGGGGCAGCCCGCCAGGCCGCGAGGGTCGCCGTGCAGGCGGTCGATGCGGGGGCAGCGGATGCCGCGGTGCAGCGTGCCGTATTCGTCGCCCTCGATGACTACGGGATCGACGTCGACGCGGCATCCGTCTCGGTGTCGTGCGCGCCGTCAGGCGACTGTCTCGCTCCCGGTGAACGTGTGCGGGTGTCGGTCACCGCGAGCGTGACCCTGCCGCTCGTTCCCGACGTGCTCGCGCTCCATCAGGCGGCGAGCGTGCCGCTCGAAGCGAGCGCGACGCAGACGGTCTCGCGCTTCGGCGCCGGGAGCGGCCCGTGATGCGCCGCAGTCGCTCGTGCCACGCAGACGTCGACTCCGACGTCGACTGCGACCGAGACCGCGACGAGCAGGGCTCGACCCTGCTGCTGACGATCTTCTACTGCGTGCTCGGGCTCTCGCTCATCATGGTCGTCGTGTCCGCGACCTCGCTCTACCTGGAACGAAAGCGACTCTTCACTCTCGCCGACGGCACCGCGCTCGCCGCGGCCGAGGCCTGGAGTCTCGACGACGTGCAGGTCGAGGGCGACCACCTCTCGCTCGAGCTCGACGACGCCGAGGTCGGTGATGCAGCGACCTCCTACCTCGCCGACGCGGTGCACGAGTTGCACGACGTCGAACTCGTGCGCGCGACATCCGCCGATGGTCAGAGCGCCACGGTCACCATGCGCGCGGTCTGGTACGCACCCATCCACACCGAGTTGCTGCCGGTCTCGGTGCCGATCGAGGTGACGGCGACGGCGCGTTCTGTGTTCCACTAGGCGTGAGCAGCGAGAGGGTGAGGATGCGACGGATCAACGGTGAACGGTTCGGTCGGTGGAGCCTGCGCCTCGATGCCGCGTACTGCGCCGTGCTCGGAGCGGCCGTGGCGCTGGGTGCCGGGTGGATCGCCCAGGGGGTCGCGCTGCCCACGCTGGTGATCGCTGCGGCAGGCGTCGCGGTGGTGGTCTGGGCCGGCGGCGTGCTGTGGATGCTCTCCCGATTGCCCCTGCGACGAGCGCTCGGCCTGGTCGGGATCGCCAACGTGCTCGCCTCACTCGCGGTCGGCCTCGTCTCGGCAGCTGCGGCATCCGTGCTGATCGTCGTCGCAGTGCTGGCCGTCTCCATCGACATCGCGCTGTTCGCCACGAGCCAAGCCATCGCGTTGCGCGCGCTCCCGGCACGAGGCTGACACTCCGGTCACGTTGTCGCCCCATGAGTTCCGCCGAACCGGCGGCGTGCGATTGACTGGAGGCATGACCGTCGAGATCTCAGACCACTTCGCCCGCATCCTCTCCGCGCCCGTGTTCGCGCACCTCGGCACCGTGCGGCCGAACGGCGAGGTGCAGGTGAACCCCATGTGGTTCGAGTTCGACCCCGAGACGCAGACGATCCGCTTCACGCACACCTCGAAGCGCGCGAAGTTCAAGAACCTCCAGGCCGACCCGCGCATGACGCTCGAGATGACCGACCCCGAGAACCCGCTCAAGTACGTCGAGGTGCGCGGCCGACTCGTCGAGGCGCTGCCCGACCCCGAGGGCGCGATGTACGTGCGGCTCGGCAAGCGCTACGGCAACCCGAACGAGCAGGCGCCGGCCGACAAGGCCGACCGGGTCATCCTCGTCATGGCGATCGAGAAGGTCAACGGGCGATGACCTGGGGTTCGGGCCGCGGTGCCGGCAGCGGGTCGGGGCGGGCCGACGGTCGTCGCTACGCCTGGATCGCGATCATCGCGGTCGTGCTCGCCGCGCTCGCGCTGCTGACCCCGGCGCTCGCCTCGCTGCCGTTGTCGGCGCTCGCCGTGGTGCTCGGGCTCCGCGGCCGGCGCGAGGTGAAGAACGACCCGACGCTGGTGGCCGGCTGGCTGTGGATCGGCGCCGTGGCCGTCGGCGGCTTCGTGTTCCTGTTCCAGCTGATCCTCGTCGTGCTCTCGTACGGCACGCCCACGGGCTGAGGCCGGAGCCCCACCCCACAGCACGAGGAAACTCCAGCCATCAGCTGAGTCGGCCCCTCAGCGCCGCCGATGCGGCACGTAACGGGGAATCCAGCGCCACAGCATCGCCGCGCCGACCAGTCCGAGCACGCCGACGGCGACGTTCGCCGCCATGATCGACGCGATCGACGTCACGGCCGCGATCATGAGCGGTGCCCCGGCGCCGCCGGTGTCGCCGATCATGCGGAACGCGCCGAGGAACGGCGCGGGGTTCTGCTTCGGCGCGAGATCGGCGCCGAGGGTCATGATGATGCCGCTCGTGACGCCGTTCGCGAGCCCGAGCCAGACGGCGATGACCGTGAACCAGAGCGCGTTCGACGGCAGGTCGTGGGTGAAGGCGAGCGCGATGTGCCCGACGGCCATGCCGAGGAGGCCCGGGATCGCACTCCAGAGCCGCCCGAACCGGTCCATGATCTGGCCGCTCGCATAGAAGAGTGCGAAGTCGATCGTGCCCGAGATGCCGATCACGAGGGCGGCCTGCTCGGCGGGCATGCCGATCGAGACCGACCAGAGCGGCAGCACGACCGTGCGGCTGACGCGCACCGCGGCGAGCAGCCCCACCCCCGTGCCGATGCGGGCGAGCACCCCGCGGTTCTCGCGGATCGCGCGGAACACGCTCGGCGACGACTCCGCCGCCGCCTCGGCCTCGCCCGCGGTGAGCGGGGCGCCCGAGGCATCCGTCGCCGTCGCGGCTGAAGCGGCGGATGCCTCACGCGCGAGCCTCGCCGCACCGAACACGCGTTCGGGGTCGGGCAGCAGCACGAGCACGCCGATCACGGCGAAGCACGCCCCGACGAGCACCCAGAAGACGGACTCGCTCGACCCGGTCGACGCGATGATCGCCGCCGCGACGAAGGGGCCGACGGCCCAGCCCGCTCGGAACACGCCGCCGAGCGTCGAGAGCGCCCGCGCTCGAGTGCGCACCGGCACATAGCTCGTGAGGAACGCATGCCGGGCGAGCCCGAACACGGCAGTCGCGAGCCCGAGGAGGAAGACGCCGATGGCGAGTGCGGGCAGCGTGGGGGAGACGATGGCGATGAGCACGCCGATGACGGCGAGCATCGCCGCCCCGATCATCGCGTTGCGTTCGCCGATGCGGGCGACGAGCCATCCGGCAGGCAGGTCGCCGGCGAGCTCGCCGACCATGAGCATCGCGGCGATGAGGCCGGCGAGGGCGAGCGAGGCACCGCGCTCGGTCGCCACGAGCGGCACGATGGGGATCATCGCGCCCTCGCCGAGCGAGAAGACGAGGGTCGGCAGGTAGACCGGGAGGATGATCGAGCGCCAGGAGAATCGGGGCGTGGAATCGGTCATCGATTCGACGCTACACCCGCGCGGACGGTGCACCATGCGGGCAGGGGACTCGCGTAGGCTGGGGACGCCATGTTGGATCTTGACCTCTCGCAGGAGATCGCCGCGCTGCGATCCACCTTCAGCGACATCCGCGCAGTCGTCGACGTCGACGCCATCAAAGCCGACATCGAACGGCTCTCAGAAGCGGCCGGCGTGCCCGATCTCTGGGACGACACCGCGAACGCGCAGAAGGTGACCAGCGCGCTCAGCCACCGTCAGTCGGAGCTCGCCCGCGTCACGAGCATCGACTCGCGACTCGACGACCTCGAGGTGCTCATCGAGCTCGCCAACGAGATGGGCGACGAAGACAGCGCCGCAGAGGCCCGCACCGAGCTCGAGTCGTTGCAGAAGGCGATCGGCGACCTCGAGGTGCAGACGCTGCTCGACGGCGAATGGGACGACCGCCCCGCGGTCATCACCATCCGCGCGGGTGCCGGCGGCGTCGACGCCGCCGATTTCGCCGAGATGCTCATGCGCATGTACCTGCGCTGGGCTGAGAAGCACGGCTACAAGGCGACCGTCATGGACACGAGCTACGCCGAAGAGGCGGGCATCAAGTCGGCGACGTTCGAGATCGACGCGCCCTACGCCTTCGGCACGCTGAGCGTCGAGGCCGGCACGCACCGACTCGTGCGCATGAGCCCCTTCGGTGCGGCGGGCAAGCGCCAGACGAGCTTCGCGGCCGTCGAGGTCATCCCGCTCATGGAGGAGGCGCAGGAGGTCGAGATCCCCGAGAACGACATCCGCGTCGACGTCTTCCGCTCGAGCGGCCCCGGCGGCCAGTCGGTCAACACGACCGACTCCGCCGTGCGCATCACGCACCTCCCGACCGGCACGGTCGTCTCGATGCAGAACGAGAAGTCGCAGATCCAGAACCGTGCCGCCGCCATGCGCGTGCTGCAATCGCGGCTCCTCCTCATCCAGAAGGAGCAGGAGGCGGCGCAGAAGAAGGAGCTCGCTGGCAACATCACCGCGAGCTGGGGCGACCAGATGCGCTCCTACGTGCTCGCGCCGTACCAGATGGTGAAAGACCTCCGCACCGAGTACGAGGTCGGCAATCCGAGCCACGTCTTCGACGGCGACATCGACGGCTTCATCTCCGCCGGCATCAAGTGGCGCAAGCGCCCCACCGAGTAGACACCCGACCGAAGCGGATGCCTCCGGCCCCGGTCGGCTGAGTCGCGGGTTCGGGCGCCGTCAGACGCGTTCGGCCTCGACCGCTGCGGCGAGCGCCGCGGGCAGGCCGCCGATGAGGGCTGCGAGTCCGAGGTCGAACGAGCGGTCGGCCGGCTGCACGCCCTGTGCCGCGGCCTTCACGCTCCGCAGTGCTTCGGCACGGCTGAAGTTCGGCGCGAGGGGCGCTGCAGCGCCCGGCGACATGATGTCGGCCGGTGCGAGCGTGTCGAGCGCCGAGCCGATGATGAACGACTCGAGGGCGACGATCGCGTCGACCGCGCCGCCGACCGGCCAGCCCTCGGCCACGAACCGCCGCGTGATCGACTCGTAGTTCGCGACCGACCGCTCCTGGCCGTCGATCGCCGTGGTCGCGAGCAGCGCGATGGCCGCGGGATGGGTGGCGAACGCCGAACGGTAGGAGTGCGCCCAGCGCAGCACCGCGTCGGCGAGCGTCATCTCGGGGGTGTCGAACCCCGACACGTCGAGCAGTTCGGCGACGCGGCCGCGCATCGCGCGCACGACATCGGCCTTGCCGCCGAAGTAGTGGTAGAGCGCCGGGGGATGCACCGAGAGCGAACGGGCGAGCGCCGCCATCGTGAAGCCGTCGGGTCCGGCGGTGCGGGAGAGGGCGAACGCGGCATCGACGATCTGCTCGGCGCTCAGCACCGGCGTGCGCGGACGGCCCGCGCTGCGCTTGGCCGGGGTGGGACTCACAGGGCTCCTTCGAGGTGGGCGACGCGAGGGATTTGTCGATGAGCGTATTCGGGAGTAGCGTGTGCCCGAATTTAACCACATTAAATTTGGCCGCCGACGAAGGCGGACGGGAAAGCGGGCACACACATGCAGCGGGTCGTCGCGGACACCATCCTCATCGGAGCGCGCGTGATCACGATGAACCCGCGCCAGCCCGAGGCATCCGCCGTCGCGATCCGGGCCGGCCGCATCCTCGCGGTCGGCGACGCCGCCGACCTCGTCGACTACCGCGGCCCGCGCACCGTCGTCGAAGACCTCGCCGGGGCATCCGTCACGCCGGGCCTCATCGACGCCCACATGCACCCCATCCAGGGCATCGAGCTCGCCGTGGGCATCGACTTCGGGGGAGCACGCGACCCCGAGACGTTCCTGCGCGTGCTCGCCGACGAGACCGCGCGCGTCGCCGACGGCACGGCCGGCGGCTGGGTACGCGGCTGGAACCTCGACTACGACCTCTTCACGAGCCTGTCGATGACCGCCGCCGCGATCGACGGAGCCACCGACGGCGCCCCGGCGTTCCTGCTCTTCTTCGACGGGCACACCGCACTCGCCAACACCGAGGCGCTGCGCCGCTCGGGCATCACGGGTGCACGTCGCTTCGGCGACACCTCGGAGATCGTCGTCGACGACGCCGGCCGGCCGACCGGATGCCTCCGCGAGGACTCGGCGTTCGACATCGTGCTGCGCACCGCCCCCGAGTACACGCGTGCAGAGACGCTCGATCGGGTGCGCGACATCCTCGGCGGCCTCGCGGCGTCGGGCATCACCGGCGGATGCATCATGGACGGCAACCCCGCGAACCTCGACCTGCTCGACGAGCTCGACGGCGGGGCATCCGCCGACCCCGAGGCGCCGAGCGGCCTGCCCGTGCGCATCGTCTCGGCGATGGCGCACAACCCCGGCTACGACGAGGAGCGCACGCGCCACTACCTCGCGCAGCGCGACCGCAGCGGCAAGCGCTGGCGCGGCGGGCTCGTCAAGCTCTTCGCCGATGGCGTGATCGACACGGGCACCGGCTGGCTCTACGAACCCGACACCCACGGCGACGGCGGCACCTCGTTCTGGGCCGACGCCGACGAGTTCGAACGCGTCGTGCACCGCTACGCGGAGGCCGGATTCCAGATCGCCACCCACGCGATCGGCGACCGCGCGATCGGCGAGACCATCGACGCCTACCTCGCCGCCGGCGTGCACTCGAACGGCACCGCCGCCCACCGCATCGAGCACCTCGAACTCCTCGCCGACCGCGACCTCCGCCGCATGGCCAATGCCGGCATCACCGCATCGGTGCAGCCGCTGCACATGCAGTGGCGCAAGGCCGACGGCTCCGACTTCTGGGCCGAGCGCCTCGGTCCCGAGCGCGCCGCCCTCGGCTGGCGGGTGCGCGACATGATCGACGCCGGAGCCCCGGTGGCGCTCGGCTCCGACTGGCCCGTCGCGCAGACCGATGCGCGCATCGGGCTCGCCTGGGCGCGGCTCCGCCGTGAACCCGGCAACCACGACGCCCCGGTGTTCGAGCCCGACCAGGTGCTCACGCCGTACGAAGCCCTACAGGGCTACACCGTCTGGGCCGCAGAGGCCCAGGGCGACCGCGATCTCGGCGTCATCGCGCCGGGATACCGCGCCGACCTCGTCGTCTGGGCCGACAGCCCGCTCGACGTCGACGCGGACGAACTGCTGCACCTCCCCGTGCTGACGACGATCGTCGACGGGCAACCCGTGTTCGCGGCATCCGCCGCCTGACCCCTTTCGAATCAGAGGCAACCATGCAAGACGTCGGCGCGCTCGCGCTCCTCCCCGTCGTCATCATCCTCGTCGTGGCCGTGCTCACGCGGCGCACGCTCTTCGCGATGCTCTGCGGCACCCTCGCCGGAGCAGTGCTGCTCGGCGGCTGGGAGTTCTTCGACTCCTGGATCGGCTACCTCGGCACCGCCATGGCCGACGAGACCCTGCAGTGGCTCGTGCTCATCGTCGTGCTCTTCGGCATCCTGATCACGCTCTTCGAGCGCTCGGGCGCCGTGCGGGAGTTCGCCGCGTGGGCCGAGCGCTTCGTGAACTCGCGGCGCAAGTCCACCGTGCTGAGTTTCCTGCTCGGCATCGTGCTCTTCGTCGACGACTACCTGAACGTGCTCACCGTCGGCACCTCGATGAAGGCCGTCACCGACCGCTACCACGTGCCGCGCACCGAGCTGGGCACGATCATGAAGATGACGGCGGCGCCGATCGCCGTCATCGTGCCGTTCTCGACGTGGGCGCTGTTCTTCGCCGGCCTCCTCGAGGCCCAGGGCGTCACGGCCAACGGCTCGGGCTTCGGCGCGTACCTCCAGGCCATCCCGTTCATCTTCTTCGGCTGGATCGCGATCGCGATCGCCGCGCTCGTCGCGATCGGCTGGTTCCCGAAGCTCGGCGCCCTGAAGAAGGACATCGCACGAGCGGATGCCACGGGCGACGTGTTCCCCGTCGGCACCACCGCCGAGGAGCGCGAGGCCGAGGGCGGGCTGCCCGTGAACGCCGAGGTCGGCGAGTTCGCCGTGTCGGGCGACGACGCGGAGCGCGCCGTCGCGACGGCGCCCGCCCCGACCGCCACGGCGACGGCCGTCGCGACCCGCGCCCCCGAGTACGCGAAGCCGCGCCCGTGGAACTTCCTCGTGCCGATCGCGGTCATGATCGCCGTGACAATCCTCACCGACGTCAACGTGGTGAAGGGCACGGTCGCCGCGCTCCTCGTGGCGATGGTCATGTACCTCGTGCAGCGGCGCCTGAAGGTCAAGGCCGTGTTCGAGGCCGCGTTCGACGGCGTCGCGAGCATGATCTTCGTCATCGTGCTCACCGCGCTCGCCTTCATGGTGCAGCACATGAACATCGACCTGCACCTCGCCGACTGGGTGATCGAGACCACCCAGCCGGTCATGAACGGGGCGCTGCTGCCCGCGATGGTCTTCCTCGTCTGCGGCGTCTACGCCTACGCGACCGGCTCGTTCTGGGATCTCGCCGCCGTCATCACGCCGATCGTGATCCCGCTGGCCTTCGCGATGGACGTGAACCCGATCATCGCGGGCGCCGCGGTGTTCTCGGGTGCTGCGCTCGGCTCGACCACCTGCCTCTACGGCGACGGCATCATCCTCGCGTCGCGGTCGACCGGCATCAAGCCGCTCAACCTGATGACGGCGATCCTGCCGTACGCGGGCATCGCGGCGGCTGCGTCGCTCGTGCTCTACCTGATCGTCGGGTTCGCCGGCATCTAGAGCCGGTCGTCCCGATGGTCGGGTTCGCCGGCATCTCGAGCCGGTCGTCCCGATTCCCGTGGGCGGCGACCCGGATTCCCGGTGTCGCTGCCCACTTTCGCCTGCTCCTTCCTTAGGCTCGATTCCGATGATCCGCTTCGACTCCGTCACCAAGACCTACCCCGGCCAGGCGAGGCCCGCCCTCAACGACATCGGGGTCGAGATCCTCCGCGGGGAGTTCGTCTTCCTCGTCGGAGCCTCCGGCTCCGGCAAGTCGAGCTTCCTCCGGCTCATCCTCAAAGAGGAGAAGCCGTCGAAGGGCGCCATCCACGTGCTCGGTCAGGACCTCGGCTCGATCTCGACGCGCAAGGTGCCCTACTTCCGGCGCGACCTCGGCGTCGTCTTCCAGGACTTCCGGCTGCTGCCGAACAAGTCGGTGTACGAGAACGTCGCGTTCACGCTGCGCGTCATCGGCAAGTCGCGGGGCTACGTGCAGTCGGCGGTGCCCGAGACGCTGAAGCTCGTCGGACTCGACGGCAAGGGCAAGCGGATGCCGCACGAGCTCTCGGGTGGTGAGCAGCAGCGCGTCGCGATCGCGAGGGCGATCGTGAACAAGCCGCAGATCCTGCTCGCCGACGAACCGACCGGCAACCTCGACCCCGTGACGAGTGCCGGCATCATGACCCTGCTCGAGCGCATCAACGCGATCGGCACTACGGTCGTCATGGCCACGCACGAGGCCGGCATCGTCGACCAGATGCGCCGGCGGGTCATCGAGCTGTCTGCCGGCGACATCGTGCGCGACGAGCGCAGCGCCGGTTACGACGGGCAGACCGTGCGCGACGTCGAGGTCGTGCCTCACCGCGAGCCCGGCAAGCCGGACGAGTCCGGCGCGTCAGGCGAGCCCGAGTCTGCGAGCGAGCCCGATGATTCCGAGACGCCCGCCGCGGCACCGGTCGTCACCGCGGCCGCGCCGAAGGTCACCCCCGAGGTCATGCGCGATGCCGAACCGCTCTACGTCGAGCCCGAGGCGACCGACGCCGTGACCGATGCCGCCGCCGAGATCACGGCGGCCGCGACGGGCACGATCCAGGTCGACCCCGAGCAGCTGAAGCCCAAGACGACCGGCGGCGCTGCGGCATCCGAACACCTGACGCTCGCCGAACGCCTCGGACTCCGGGCCCCGGGAGGCCCCCGGGAAGGCGACGACGACCAGGAAGTGGGGCCCACGAAATGAGGCTCGGACTCGTACTCGGCGAGGCTGCGAACGGCCTTCGCCGCAACGCCTCGATGGTGGTCTCCGTCGTGCTCGTCACGTTCATCTCGCTGACCTTCGTCGGCACCGCGGCACTGCTGCAGCTGCAGATCGGCCAGATGAAGAACTACTGGTACGACCGGGCGCAGGTCGCCGTCTACCTCTGCACGAGCGTGTCGACGACCGCCGGATGCACCGACGGCGAGGCGACCGAGGAGCAGAAGGCGGCGATCGAGGAGCAGCTCTCCTCCGACACACTCTCGAAGTACATCGACGAGTTCTACTTCGAAGACCACGATCAGGCGTTCGCGAACTTCCAGGAGCAGTTCAAGGGCACCCCCGCCGCCGACTACGTGACGCCCGAGGTGCTCAACGAGACGTTCTGGGTGAACCTCGTCGACCCGTCGCAGGCGGCGGTGCTCGTCGAGAGCTTCGCGGGCATGGCGGGCGTCGAGGGCGTCGTCGACCAACGCCGCTATCTCGACCAGATCTTCGACGTGCTGAACGCGGCGAGCTACACCGCGATCACGGTCGCCGCCATCATGCTCGTCGCCGCGGCGCTGCTCATCGCGACGACGATCAGGCTCTCGGCCTTCTCGCGACGGCGAGAGCTCGGCATCATGCGGCTCGTCGGCGCCTCGAACCGGTTCATCCAGACACCCTTCATCCTCGAGGGGGTGTTCGCCGGACTCATCGGATCCCTGCTGGCAGGCGGCGCCGTGGTGGCGATCGTGGTCTTCTTCGTGCAGGGCTACCTCGCCGACAACCTCTCGTTCACATTCGTCGACCTCTCGGACGCGCTGCTCGTGGTGCCGCTCCTGATCCTCGTCGGCGTCGTGCTCGCCGCGGTCTCGGCCGGCATCGCGATCACGAGGTACCTGAAGGTCTGATCGGCCGGGTTTCGACACGCCCGGCAGTCAGCAGCTAGACTGAACGGCTGCTCCGGATGCCCCGGGGCATCCGCTATTCGATGCAAGGAGTCGCTCGTGCCCAGGGAGACCGGTCAGAAGGTCGTGGCGACCAACCGCAAGGCGCGCCACGACTACACGATCGAGGACACCTACGAGGCCGGCCTCGTGCTCACCGGCACCGAGGTGAAGTCGCTCCGCGAAGGGCGTGCGTCGCTCGTCGACGGCTACGCCTTCATCGAGGGCGGCGAGATGTGGCTCGATGCCGTGCACATCCCCGAGTACACCGAGGGCACGTGGAACAACCACGCGCCGCGTCGCAAGCGCAAGCTCCTGCTGCACAAGCAGGAGATCGTGAAGATCAGCCACCGCACGAGCCAGGGCGGCTACACCCTCGTGCCCCTGCAGATCTACTTCTCGGGAGGGCGCGCGAAGGTCGAGATCGCGGTCGCGAAGGGCAAGCGCGAGTACGACAAGCGCCATGCGCTGCGCGAGCGCCAGGACAAGCGCGAGGCCGATCGCGCCATGGCGAGCCGGAAGAACCTCGGCGACTGAGCCGTCCGCCGCGCTCGTGATCCGAGCCCGGGTCCGGCCCGGCGAGCGCGTGTAGGCTCGGCACGATGGAGACCTCGACGCGCATTCCGGTTCCCGGCACCTACAACTTCCGCGATGTCGGCGGGCTGCCGGCAGCGACCGGCACCGTCCGCGACGGGGTGCTCTACCGGTCCGACGGCCTCGCCCGTCTCGGCGAGGCCGGCCAGGAGCGGCTCCGCGACCTCGGCGTCGGCATCGTCATCGATCTGCGCGACGAGCGGGAGGTCGCGGGCATGCCCGACGACCTCGGCGACCTCGACGTCGAGGTGCTGCGGCTGCCCGTCTTCGAGGGCTCTGGTGCGTCTCAGGGCATGGCGGGCATCTCGCTCGAAGCGCTCTACGAGCGCATCGTGACCCAGCACACCTCCGTCGTGGTCGATGCGCTGCGCGAGATCTCGACCGCCGGCGACCGTGCCGTCGTCGTGCACTGCACCGCGGGCAAGGATCGCACGGGCATCGTCATCGCCCTCGCGCTGCTCGCGGTCGGCGTCGATCGGGAGTCCGTCGTGGCCGACTACGCCTCGACCGAGGCGAATCTCGCCGGCGAGTGGCTCGACGGCATGATCGCGCGAATGGCGGGCTACGGGGTGTCCGACTCGCCCGCGCTGCGCACGCTCTTGGGCGGCAGCCCGCGCGAGGCGCTCGACGACGTCATCGAGCTCGTCGAACGCGAGCACGGTTCGGTGCGCGAGTACCTCCTCACGTCGGGTCTCGAACTCAGTGCGATCGCGGCGCTCGAGCAGCTGCTCATCGAACCCGCCTGATCGGCCATGACGCCGGCTGCGGCCGGCTCGCCCGCCCTGGTCGGCTCAGGCCGGCTCTGCGGTGAACCGCGCCTCGACCGAGGCCTCGATCACGAGCTGCGCCGGCGTGAACTCCGCGGGGCCGCCCCCTGCGCCCATGTCGGCCGACAGGCTCATCGCGTACATCCGCTCGCCTCGACCGCCCTGCGGCACCGGCTGGGCGGTGAGCAGGCCGGTGTCCGCGAGCTCGGCAGGGGCCGGTGTGCCGAGCCCGAGCGCCGCGGCGTACACGGCGGCCTTCGCGACGGCGTCGGCCACGGCCGCGCGCTGTGCGGCCTCCTGGGTGCGCTTGCGCGTGGCATCCGTCAGCCGCCAGTTGATGCCGCCGATGCCGATCGAGTCGCCGAGCGAGATCGTGCTCACCCAGTCGCCGAGCCGTTCGAGGTCGGTGAAGACCACCTCGACGTCGGCGCTCGCCTGGTGCACGACGGGCAGCTGCTTGCCCTCGTTGTTCCACGGACGATGCGAGGAGACGCGGAGCTGGCCGGCCGACCAGGTGTCGAGTGCACCGGATGCCTCGAGCGCGCGCACCTCGGCGACGAGCTGCTGATGGGCCGTCGACGTGCGCTCGAGCGTCGCGTCGCGTTCGGCGCCCGAGACGCTCACCGAGAGCGAGACGGCGCCGAGCTCGGGAGCGATGCGTTCTTCGGCGGTGCCGCGCACGGCGATGACGGTAGCCACATGGACCTCCAGGTGAATCCGCTCGGGAATGGCGGAGCGGCCGCGCCTGTTCTAGACTGTAAGGCCGGGTACTCACCGTTTCAACGATGGGCATCCGGGGTTTGAGCTCTTGCTCATTGAAAACTCCACAGTGCGACAACGGCCCGCCAGGCTGCATGCTCAGTTCCGACTGGGCGATCAGCGACGGCGATTCATGGGGATGATCGGTTTCGACATCGTCTGCGAACCCACGAGAAGCGGGCCGAGGATCCAGGGTTATCTCGTAAACGATCTCTGGAAAACAATAAGTGCCAATGCAAAGCGCACTGACTTCGCCCTCGCTGCATAAGCGAGCCCGATAGTCCGTCAGCCCGCGGGTCTGTTCCCGCCCCGGTAGCTGGCGTCATCTAGGGAACTTGCTGCGTGTGGTCGCCTGAGCGACACGCGGGACTTCATTCAGGCTGGGCCCGTCGACCTAGGCGCCTGTGGCAAAGGTCGGGGCCGAGTAGAACGCTTGCACAGGCTGCGCCCGGAGAAGGCGTGGAATCACAGCGATGGACGGGGGTTCAATTCCCCCCATCTCCACCATCGGTCGTTGTCGCACAGTGGATTGAGATGCCCGGCACCGTGATTCGCGGGGCCGGGCATTTCGCTGCCCGGTTCGTGTCGAGGCGTCGTCGGGCATGACCTGGTCGGTCAGGAGCGGGCGACGTCGCGCAGCAGCGCCGTCATTCGATGCACGGCGGGGTGCGTGCGCATCGAGCGCTTCACCCGGAGCATGATGCGGCGTCGAACGTCGTCGTCGTCGAGTGGCACGAGCGCGACTCCGTCGGGCAGGCGGATGGCTCCGAGCCTCGGCAGCACCGTGATGCCGACGCCGGCGGCGACGTAGTCGAACGCGGTCGCATAGTCGGGGGCCTGCAGGCGGAACCGGGGTGCGAAGCCCCGCGCGGCGCAGGCCGACAGGATGATCTCGCGGCACGGCCCGCGTGCGTAGTCGTTGTCGATCCATGGTTCGTCCGCGAGGACGGCGAGGCTCAGCCGATGCCGCAGGGCGAGCGGATGCTGCTGCGGGACGACGGCCACGTAGCCCTCGGTGCGGAGCGGTTCGATGTCGTAGCCGTCGGCGACGCCGTCGGCGACGGCCGGGTCTCGATCGCCGCGCACCGATTCGGCGACGTAGAGCTCGACATCGGGCTCACCGGTGAGCTGCCCGTGCTGTTCGACGAGGCTGAGCTCGAGTCGCAGGTCGGGGAACTCCGCCAGCATCGCGGCGGCGATCGCCGGCATCCACGCACGGTTCGCGGAGGAGAAGCAGCTGATGCGGAGCGTGCCGCTGCGACCCGAGCGGAGGTCGTCGGCGAGGGAATCGAAGTCGGCCATCTGATCGAGCACCCGCGAGGCGCGTTCGGCCACTGCGAGGCCGGCCGCGGTCGGCACGATGCCGCGACCGCGCTTCTCGATGAGCGTCAGCCCGGTCTCCCGCTGCAGGGTGCTGACGTGCTGGCTGACGGCCGACGGCGTGTAGCCGAGTCGCGTGGCGGCGCGGTTGATCGAGCCCGTCTGGACGACGGTGCGGAACACCCGGAGGCGATGCGGATCCACCATGGGTTGATCGTACAGTGCTACTGAATGGATCGGTAGAATCATTCGCTTGTGCTGTGGTGTTGGGCGCAACAGGCTTGAACCCATGCAACAGCCCTCGAGCGCCGCCCTTCGTCAGGCGCAGGCCACGACACGCCCCGGCCCGATCGACTGGAGGGTGCTCGCGGCCATGGTCGTGGTGCTCGTGCTGTGGGCCTCGGCGTTCATCGCGATCCGTGCGGTCGGCGAGACGATCTCGCCAGGACCGCTCGCGCTCGGACGGCAGGCCGTTGGAGCCGTGGTGCTCGTGGCCATCGCCGTCTGGCGGCGGCCGCCGCTGCCCGGCCCGCGCGCCCTCGTGCTCATCGCCGTCTACGGGGCGCTCTGGTTCGCCGGATACACCCTGGTGCTCAACATGGCGGAACGTCATCTCGACGCCGGGACGGTCGCGATGCTCGTGAACATCGCGCCGTTGATGGTCGCCCTCGCGGCCGGCGTGCTGCTGAAGGAGGGCTTTCCGCGACCGCTCATGGTCGGCATCGCGATCGCGTTCGCCGGCGTCGTGATCATCGCGACCGGCGGAATCGGGGCCGAGAGCGAGCCGATCGGCATCGTCCTCGGCATCCTCGCCGCGATCCTCTATGCATCGGGTGTGCTCGTGCAGAAGGTCGCGCTGCGCTCGTCCGACGCCCTGAGCGCGACCTGGATCGGCTGCGTGGTCGGCGCGCTGGTGCTGCTGCCGTTCCTGCCGCAGACCGTCGTCGAGCTTTCGGATGCCCCGGCTCCCGCCGTGCTCGCCGTGATCTACCTCGGGGTGGGGCCGTCGGCCGTGGCGTTCCTGCTCTGGGCATACGTGCTCAAGCGCAGCTCGGCAGGTGCCACGGCGTCGGCGACGCTCGCGGTGCCGGCGATCGTCGTGCTGCTCTCATGGCTGCTGCTCGGCGAACTGCCCACCCTGCTCGGCCTGGTGGGTGGAGCGCTCTGCCTGGCCGGCGTGGCGTGGAGTCGCCGGCGACCGCGCACGACGGCGTGAGCCGGTGCCTGGCATGAGGATGCCGCGTGGCGACGCCCGATGGCGCGCCACGCGGCATCCGTCGATCAGCGGGCCGCGCCCTCGAGCGTGCCGGTGACCTGACCGGCCGGGTCGTAGATCACGCAGGAGACGACGCGGTCGTCCATCTGCTCCCAGCTGTCCTGCGAGGGACGGTAGGCGTAGAAGGCGAGCGTCGACACGTCGTACGCCGTGCCGACGAAGGGCTCGAACTGCGCGAGGCAGGCGTCGTCGGACTGCGACTGGATGGCGTCGTCGCCGGGGTACACGTCGCCCTCGAGCGTGAGGTCGAAGAACACCTCTTCGTCATGGGGCTGGTCGCAGGGAACGACGGGCACTTCGGAGACGACCTCTTCGGAGACCTCGTTCATGCAGTCGCCGACCATGAGGGCGAAGACGTCGGCGTCGCCCTCCTCGACGATCTCCTGCGTGGTCTCGTCGCGCTCGGGCTGCGGTGCGCTGCCGCCGGCGAGGTTGCTGATCAGGCCGCACCCGCTCAGCGGGATCACGACGGCGGCCGCGGCGACGGAGACGAGTGCGCGCGTCAGTGTGCGACGCATGGTGGTGTTCAAGGGGTAGGGCCTCTCGATTCGGGTGAGGATGACCGCGAGGGCGCGCGTCGATCGACCGGCGCCCCCGCCCCATCCGGTTGATTTCGAGGTCAGCCTAGCGGGAGCCCGCGACATGTCGCACGGGTCAGCGCAGGTGCGGCAGCACCTCGGCGCCGATGAGCTCGAGGTGGTCGAGATCGCGCAGGTCGACGAGCTGGAGGTAGACCCGGTCGGCGCCGAGGTCGCGCAGTCGCAGGATCTTCTCCACGGCCGCGGCCGGGGTGCCGGCGATGTTGACGTCGGCGAATGAGGCCGGGTCCTCGTCGATGGCGGCGAGTCGTCGCCGATAATCGGCGTCGGAGGTCGCGACGACGGTGGGCAGGGCGACGCTCGTGCGGAGGGTGGCGGGGTCGCGGTCGATGTCTTCGCACGCCTGCTTCACCCGGGCGAAGGTCTCGGCGACCACGTGCTCGTCGCGGAACCCGATGTTGAACTCGCTCGCGAATCGCGCGGCGATCGCCGGGGTGCGCTTCGGACCCGCACCGCCGACGATGATCGGCACGCTCGCCTGCGTTGGCTTCGGCAGTGCCGGCGAGTGCACGAGCCGGTAGTGCTCGCCGGCGAAGTCGTAGTGCTCGCCGACCGGGGTCGACCAGAGTCCGGTTACGACTTCGAGCTGCTCCTCGAGCAGTCCGAAGCGCTTGGCCGGGAACGGGATGCCGTACGCCTCGTGTTCCTCGGCGAACCACCCGGTGCCGAGGCCGAGCTCGACCCGGCCGCCCGACATGTCGTCGACCTGTGCGACCTGGATGGCGAGCACCGAGGGGTGCCGGAACGTCGCCGAGGAGACGAGCGTGCCGAGCCGGATGCGCCGGGTCTCGCGGGCGAGACCGGCGAGCGTCGTCCAGGCGTCGGTCGGGCCGGGCATGGGATCGGCGTCGTCCATCGCCAGGTAGTGGTCGGAGCGGAACCATCCATCGAATCCGAGCCGCTCGGTGGCCGTCGCCTGTGCCAGCTGGTCATCGTAGCTCGCGCCCTGCTGCGGCTCGGTGAAGACGCAGACCTCCACGCCCGCCGCCTACGCCTCGTCGGCGAGCGCCGCGAGCACGTCGTCGTGCAGTGCGCCGTTGGTCGCGAGCGCGTTGCCGCTCCACGGCCCGGGCGTGCCGGTCACGGAGCTGAAGCGGCCGCCCGCCTCCTCGACGATGGGGATGAGCGCGGCGAGGTCGTAGGGCTTGACGTCGAACTCGGCCGTGATGTCGATGAGGCCCTCGGCGAGCAGCATGTACGACCACAGGTCGCCGTAGGCGCGGTCGCGCCAGACGCGCTCGGAGAGGGCGAGCAGGCGGTCGAGGTAGCCGGCATCGCGCCATTGGGCGAGGCTCTGGAAGCTCAGGGAGGCGTCGGCGAGGGAGGCGACCCCCGAGACCTGCAGTCGCCGCGCACCCGGTACGGATGCCCCGCCGGCGGCCGCACCGTCGCCTGTCTGCGGCCCGCTCGCGCCCGCTTCGGCCGCCGAGGTCGTGGTCCAGGCGCCGAGGCCCGTGGCGGCCCACCAGCGCCGGCCCATCGCCGGTGCGGATGCCACGCCGACGACGGGAACGCCGTCGATCGCGAGCGAGATGAGCGTGCCCCAGACCGGCACGCCCCTGAGGAAGTTGGCGGTGCCGTCGATCGGGTCGATGATCCACTGACGCGCCCCGTCGCCCTCCGTTCCGAACTCCTCGCCGAGGATGCCGTCGTCGGGGCGTGCCTCCGCGAGGCGCTCGCGGATCGCTCGCTCGACGGCGAGGTCGGCCTCGGTGACGGGGGAGCGGTCGGGCTTCGTCTGCACGTCGAGGTCGATCGCGCGGAATCGGCCGATCGAGACGGCGTCGGCCAGTTCGGCCAGTTCGAGCGCGAGTGCGAGGTCGGAGGTGAGCTGGGAGGCGGAATCGGCGGTCACTCGATCAGGCTATCGCGGGCGGATCATCGGGTGCGGACGACGGGGTCGACCGGTGCCGACGATGCCCGCGACGCGCCGATGCTCGCCTCGATTGGCGCAACAGTGCATTCTCCTGATACTGTGATTCCTCGGTTCGGGTTGTAGAAAATCCGGGCCGAAACAACGCAGTATGCACCTCTAGCTCAATCGGCAGAGCAACTGACTCTTAATCAGTGGGTTCTCGGTTCAAGTCCGAGGGGGTGCACGATCAAGCCTCGAACCTCTCGCCGGGTTCGGGGCTTTTTCATTTCCCCCGGCAAGCCGCGCATCGCACGCCGTGGCCGCCGCGGCGCCTGCTCGATGCGGGACGCTGGTTGTACGGATGCCTCCGCGCCCTGAAGCGCGGCGGGATCAGCGACGAGGTGAGATCGAGCCATCGGATTCGATGTTCGCGGCGGTCCCGGGAAAGTCGCGACGGCTTCGTTGATCGATCAGCTCGACCGCCCGTTCGTCAGGATCTCGGACGGGTCTCCCGTCGCGCTGCTCGAAGCGGACGGAGCGCAGCTGTCCGTCGATCATCGTTCCATCGGCGCGCAACCGGACGGCGAGATAGGCGCCGTATCGCGTCGACTGTTCCGCGCCGAAGACGCCACCGCCGCCGAAGTTGCCCAGGCTGTACGCGATCAGCCTTCCGCGGTAGGACTCCATCCCCCGAAGCACGTGGGGTCCGTGGCCGAGGACGAGGTCGGCGCCCGCGTCGACAGCCGCATGCGAGAACGCGATGACGTCGCCGCGGTTCTCGCCGTACATGACCTCGGTTCCGGGTGTCACGGCATCCGCCCCGGCGCCCTCGGCGCCCATGTGCGCGTGGACGACCACGATGTCCGCGCGTGCTGCGGCCGCCCGCACGACCTGCCGCACGTGGCGCAGGTCGGTGACCCGGTTGAAACCGTCATAGGGCGCGAATCCGAGCATCGCGACCGTGATGTCACCGACCTGCGTGCAGGCGATCTCGTTGCGGTCGCCGACCGTTCGGACTCCGGCGTCGGCGAGGTGCGCTCTCGTGTTCGCGTATCCGGCGCGTCCGAAGTCGCCGGTGTGGTTGTTCGCAAGGTTGAGGAGATCGAATCCGGCGAACTGTTCCGCCGCGTCCGGCGCGCTCCGAAACGCCAGGCAGTCCGCGTGCTGTCCGCACTTGTCGTATCCCGTGTCGGCGGAAATGACCTGTTCGAGGTTTCCGGTGACGATGTCCTGGGTGAACCAGGGACGTACATCGTCGAAGTGGCCACGACCGCGGTCGGCGGGCACGGAGTGGTTCACGTCGTACAGCAGCATGTCGCCGGTTGCCCCGATGCTCACCTCTCCCGCGTGCGACGCGGGCTGGCGTGGAGCCTCGGCCGGGCAGCCCGATATCGCCGTGGCGCGGATCGTCGACACCCCGATCGCCGTGACCATCAGGACCGCGACCGTCGTGCGCCACGCGAGTCGGGCCCGCGGCCGGGGCGGGGCCTCGCGGCGCGAGAGCCCAGCCGGTGGGCGGCGTGCCGGAAGATCGAACAACCAGAGCAGTCGGTCGCGAACGATGAGGTGGCCGAGCATCGTGCTCACGGCGACGACGAACGCGGTGAGGGCGACTGGGAGCAGGACGGCTGCGGCGAGCTGCACCGCGATCCGGGCATTCGAGAGCCAGCCCACCAGGGCGAGGTCGGCCAGGGCGAGTACCGGCATGTGCAGCAGGTAGATCGGCAGCGTGCGAACGCCCAGCCAGCCCAGCCCGCGCCCGAGGCCCGGGATCCTCGGCAGGATCGGTGCGACCACGATCCCCATGCCGACTCCGATGAGCGACACTGCAGGCCACACACCGGGCACTGCCTCCGATCCGGTCACTCTCATCACACCGAAGGCAACGAGGTACACCGCGATCGACGTCGCCGCGACGAATGGTCGCGGGCGCGCGGCGAAACGGCGGATCTGCGGGGCGAAGGAGAGGCCGAGCAGGAAGAAGAGGAGGTTGTACAGCAGCGAACCGCGGTTGCTCGCCACGTCGATCAGCCCCGCCGAAACCGTGACCGACAACGCGGCGGCGCCCCCGATGAGGAGCCACCGCGGGAGGCGTCGCAGTCCCTTCGCCACCAGGAAGTACAGGGCGAGCGCGTAGAGATACCAGGTGTTCGGGGGGCTGATGGTCACCGCGTCGATGAACTCGGCGACGCTGCGCGGCACGAACGTGGGGAAGTCCTCGAACGCCCACATGGTCATCATGTGGATGAGGGTCCACAGGAGATAGAGGTAGAGGAAGCGGACGACGCGGGTGCGGAAGACGATCGCCCACGGACGAGCGAGCGCAGTCGCCGCGAAGCAACCCGAGATCATGAGGAACAGCGGCATCAGGAACGGCCAGATGACATCGCCGGCAAGGCCCCACGCACCGGGGATCGGCATGCCGATTCGCCAATCGATCTGCAGGTAGGTCTTCAACACGACGTGCCAGAAGACGACGAGCAGGATCAGCAGACCCTTGAGCGCATCCGCCCAAGCCGACCGAGCGGGGGGCGCGGTCGAGTCCCCGCTCATACGGGCATCGAGTTTCGGAACGGCGACCGCTCGGCGGATTCGAGGAGCGCTCCGATCAACCCGACGTAGTCGAGGCCGGTCGCGGCGTACATCCGGGGAACCTGTGACTGTTCCGTCATCCCGGGAGCCGTGTTCACCTCGTTCAGCACCACTCCGGCAGAGGTGACGAAGAAGTCGAAACGCGCCACCCCGCTGCAGCCGAGTGTTTCGTAGAGGAGGACGGCGGCGTGACGAATCGATGCTTCGTCGCGTTCGCTGATCGGGGCAGGCACCGTGAACTCCGCGCTGCCGTCGTACTTCTGCGTCCGGTCGAACACTCCGCCGGGGTCGACACCGATCCCGAGGGTGGAGCCGAGGCGCAACTCGCCGTCCCGGTCGCGGAACACGGCGATGTCCACTTCACGCCCCAGCACGTACTCCTCGACGAGCACGAGCTCACCGAACGCTCGAGCGAGGGTCACCGTCTCGGCGACGCCGCCTCGATCGGGAACGACGAAGACGCCATTGCTCGAGCCACCGGTCGCCGGCTTGATGACGAAGGGGGGCTCCAGACCCGTCGTGGCGACGCTCGCTGCGACACCGGGACCGGCGACCGCCGCCCTTGCGGTGGCGATGCCCAGCGCATCGGCGATCAGCTTCGTGATCCACTTGTCCATCCCGAGCGCACCGGCTCGCACCGGGGAGCCCACATAGGGCACGCCAGACAGTTCGAGGAACCCGGCGACCGAGCCATCCTCGCCGTTGACGCCATGCAGGGCGGGAAACGCGAGATCGCACTCCGCGAGCACCTCGACGGCACCGTGTGCAGGCAGGACCCCGCCGTCCTCGTCACGCCAAGCGCCGTCCTCCCCGATCGTGAGCGGAACGGCGTCGAGCCCCAACTCGACGACGGCGCGACGGACAGCGGCGGCCGAAGCGAGCGACACGTCGTGCTCGTCATTGACTCCACCGCCGATGACGGCGATCCGGGCACGGTCGTTCTGCGTCATGACCTGTCTCCCTGTGACGGACTCGAAGTTTCGATCGTGCGGTGGATGCGCGGGCTGCGGTTGCCCAGGCGAGTGACGATCTCGTGCTCGATCGTGCGAGACCACTCGGCCCATTCGGTGACAGTGGGCTCTCCTTGCGCGCCGGGGCCGAAGACGGTGACGCGTTCGTTCGGTCGCAGCACGTCATCGCCCGTGTCCACGACGACCATGTCCATCGAGAACCTGCCGACGAGGGGCCGTCGTCGCCCTCGTGCGAAGACCTCCGCCCGCCCGGACGCCTCGCGCGGAAGCCCGTCACCGTAGCCGACCGGAAGCAGGGCCAGGTTCGTACGGTTCTGTGCGACGAAGTCGAGGCCATAGCCCACTCCGGTGCCCGCGGCCACCTCGCGCGACGACACGACGCTCGAGGTCAGTGTCACGGCCGGCCGCAACACGTCGGTGCGGGACGAGGGATCGATGCCGAACAGCCCCGCTCCGATCCGGTGGACGTCGAAACCCGACCCGACGCCGTTCAACGTCGCGGCTGTTGCCGCGAGGTGAAGGATGCGGGGCGCGAGCGCACGGCGCCTGGCCGTTCGAACCGCGCTCTCGAAGACCAGACGCTCCCGCGCGTTCTGCGGATGCTCCGGCTCGTCCGCGCACGACAGGTGGCCCATCACCCCGACCACTCGAACCGCGCCGAGCGCCTCATGCTCACGAGCGAGCGTGCACAGCGTGGACCAGTCGCGCGTCGAACAGCCGTCGCGGGCCATGCCGACATCGAGGTGCAGGTGCACGCGCGCCGGTCTCCCGACACGCAGCGCTGCCCGACCGATCGACCACAGCAGCTCCACACTCGGCACCGCGAGATCGACGTTCTCTCGCACCGCCGTCTCGAAGTCGGCGTCGGGCGTGTTGAGCCAACTGAGGATCGGCGCTCCGACACCGGTAGCCCGCAACGCCAGAGCCTCATCGACGGAGGTCACGCCGACAGAGGTCGCCCCGGACTCGAGGACCGAGCGAGCGATCTCCCCGTGTCCGAACGCGTCGGCTTTGAGCACGGCCATGATCCGGCCCTCGGTCATGGCCGAGAATCTCGCCGTGTTCTCGCGGATCGCATCGTCATGCACGACGAGCTCTGAGGCGGATGGATGCATAGACAGCATTCAAACCATCGCCGTGTTGCCGCCGAGTATCCGGTTTTCGATACACGCACGATACGCAGACGCCGATATCGGGTGCTCCGCGACTGCCGGACGAGTCCCGCCCCGGTGCCTTCGCTCGTCATTCCGCTTCTGCGCGATGCCGAGGGCCGCGATCGGATGGGTCGCGCGGCCGCATCCTTCGGAACGCTGGATGGCACCGAGAAGCTGCTCGCGCTGGCTGATCGCGCTCGCGCAGCGGCAGGCGCCGCGCCGTTCGACGCCTGAGGTGCGTCTCCGTGACGCCTGCGCTCGGAGATCACAGCGGTTCCGGAGAGCGCGGCCGCAGCCGCGATCAGTCGTCGAAGCCGCGCGCGGTCAGCGCATCGCCGAGATGCTCGGCGGTCTGCAGCGCCCGCACGATGACCGGCACGGCGAGCGCCACGACCGATCCCTCGGCGCCGCGCGCCTTCCTCGCCTCGAGCACCTCGCGCACGATGTCGGCGAGGAGCGGCACGCACCGGATCGTGAGGGCGAGCGCGAGGCCGACGCGGTCGGCGTCGATCCACCGGCGGAAGGGGCGGAGCAGCGTCTGCATGGCATCGAGGGTCGCCGTGACGGGCGTCGTGAGCGTGTAGAGCGCCGCGAGCGCGACGGCGAGCACGAGGCGCACCGCCATCGTCGCCGCGGCCTCCCACCCGCCGAAGATCACCTGCACCGGGATGGCGAACGCGAGGAGCCACAGGATCGGGACGATCTGCCGCCAGACGAGCCCGAAGGGGAGCCACGCGACGACGAAGAGGGCCGCCACGAGGCCCGCGGCGACGCCGAGCGCGACGAGCGAGGTCTGGAGGGCGATCACCGTGACGAGCACGGCGAGCAGGCCGAGCTTCGCGAGCGCGGGCGTCCGGTGCACGAGCGAGCGGCCGGGATGGAAGACCCCGATCATCGCGGGCTGCCGATGATCTCGCGATAGGCCTCGAGCGCGACCTCGGGCCGATCATCGGCGACCACCCGCCCGGCCTCCATCACGATGACGCGGTCGAATCCGTCGAGCAGCTCGAGCTGGTGGCTGACGACGACGAGCTGCTGCGGCAGCTCGGCGAAGTGCTCGCCGACGAGTCTGGCGTTGCGCGCGTCGAGCAGCGTGGTCGGCTCGTCGGCGACGATCACGGCCGGCTCGGCGACGAGCACCGAGGCGAGGGCGAGCAGCTGCTTCTGACCGCCCGAGAGCCGGTGCGCCGGCCGGTCGGCGAGCTCGTGGAGGCCGAACCGGTGCAGCGCCGCCTCGACGCGCGCCGCGGCATCCGCCTTCTCGAGCTTGTGCCGGCGCAGGGTGAAGGCGACATCCTCGCGCACGGTGGGCATGACGATCTGGTTGTCGGCGTTCGTGAACACGAAGCCGACGGTGCGGCGCACCTCGCGCGCGTGCCGGGCGAGGTCGAGCCCGCCGACCGAGACGCAGCCGGCCGTCGGTGAGACGAGGCCGTTGATCATGCGGGCGAGGGTCGACTTGCCCGAGCCGTTCGCGCCGACGATGCCGATGCGGTGCTCGCGGAGCACGAGCGAGACGTCGTCGACGACGCGCTCGGCGTCGAAGTCGTGGCTGACGTGGTCGAAGACGATCTCGGTCATGCGGTCCGTTCCACGATCATTGCGATGCCCTGGCCGCCGCCGATCGAACAGGCGGCGAGCCCCGGGCGGGGGTCATCGGCGGCGAACATGCGGGCGGCGAGTCGCACGAGCAGCACCGCGCCCGACGCTCCCCAGGGATGCCCGAGCGCGATGGCGCCGCCGTCGGCGGAGATGATCGACTCGTCGAGCCCGAGGTCGTCGCTGACCGCGAGGAGCTGCGCCGCGAACGCCTCGGTGATCTCGACGAACCCGAGGCCGGCGGGCGCGAGACCGGCGCGCGCGAGCGCCAGGCGGGCTGCAGGCGCCGCGCCGATGCCCGGCAGCGCAGGATCGCCTGCGGTGACGGCCGTCGCCACGATGCGCAGCGACGGCAGGCCGAGGTCGCGTGCGGCTCGACCGGTCGTGACCGCCATCATCGCGGCGCCGTCGGAGAAGCCGCAGGAGTTGCCCGCGGTGACCGTGCCGGGGTCAGCGAGTTCAGCGGTATCGGACATGTCAGCGGCGAACGCGGGCGCGAATCGCGCCAGCCTCGTGACGTCCATCGAGGCCCGCGGGCGGTCGTCCCGCCCGACGCCCGCGATCGCGACGATCTCGCTGTCGAAGACGCCGCTCGCCTGCGCTGCGGCGGCGCGCGCGTGCGAGCGGGCCGCCCAGGCGTCCTGCCGTTCGCGGGAGATGCCGCGCAGCGCAGCCAACCGGTCGGCGGCCGGACCCATGTCGGGATCGGGGATTCCCTCCGGGGCGAAGGGGGCGCGCGCATAGCGTTCGCCCGTCTCCGGCCAGGTGCGGTGCGGCGCCGTCGACGCCGACTCCGCACCGCCGGCGAGGAACAGCTCACCCTGTCGGGCGCCGACTCGGGCTGCGGCCTGCATGACGGCGTCGAGCCCCGAGCCGCACTGCCGATCGACGGTGACGCCGGGCACCGAGGTGCCGAGCCCGGCGCGCAGCGCGGCGACTCGGGCGAGGTCGCCGCCCGGGCCCATGCAGTTGCCGACCACGACGTCGTCGATCGGCAGGCCGCTCGGTGCGACAGCCGCGGCGACTTCGGCGAGCACCGGGGCCGCGAGCGCGTCGACGGTGTGCGCGGCGAAGCTGCGGCCCGCCGTGCCGATCGCCGATCGCAGCGGGGCGACGATGACGGGCGCGGAGCGGGTGTCGAGGCCCGGCATCATGCGCCGCTCCGCTCGGACGTCGACGGGATCGCCGGGCCGAGGGTTCCCGCTGCGAGCGCGACCCGGAGGAGTCCGCGCGCGGGCTTTCCCGACATCGTCGTCGGGATGGCGCTCACGAACCAGCGTCGCGGCAGCTCGGCCGTGGAAAGTCGCGCCCGGGCGGCGGCGATGACCGCGGTGGCATCCGTCGTCTCGTCAAGCTCGACGACGGCGACGACCCGTTCGCCGAGCAGCTCATCGGCCTCGCCGAGGACCACGGCCGCGACGACCCCGGGCAGTGCGAGGAGGCGTGCCTCGATGTCCTCGGCCAGCACGGTCGCGCCCGCAGTCGTGATCGCGGCGTCGCCGCGCCCGATGATGCGGAACATCTCTGGACCGACCGGTTCGGCGAGGTCGCCCACCGTGGCGAAGCCGTCGTCGTCGCGGCGCAGCATGCCTCCGCCGACGACGCCGAGGGCGAGGTAGGGGGAGCGCGCCCAGAGCTCGCGGCCCGCGGCGGTCGGTCGGAGTTCGACCTCGACGCCGGGGAAGGGTGCCAGGGAGCCGCCACGGCCGACCGCCACGAACGAGAGTTCGGCGGCGCCGTAGTACTCGGTCACGCGGATGCCTCGTGCCGCCGCCCGCTCGCGCAGGGCATCGCTCATCGCGGCTCCGGCGACGACCGCCGCCGCGGGCAGCGTGTCGCCCTCGAGGAGGCGTGCCAGGCGGGTCGGCGTCGCGTGGAGGGTGGACGCGCCGCTGAGCTCGTCGCCGACCGCGGCGCCCGACCAGAGCGCGTGGAGCGCTGCGTAGAGGTGCATCGAGACATGGAGCGGCCCGGTGACGGCGATCCGGTCGTTCGCTCGGATGCCGGCGACCTCGGCGAGCGGGGCCGCCGATGCGAGCCAGGATGCGTTCGTGCGGGCGACCGCTCGTCGGACCCCCGCCGGGTCGGAGGAGCCCGAGGTGAGCAGCGCGAGCTCGGTTCCGAGGGGCAGGGCGGCCGAGATCCGCTCGGCATCCGCCGCGTCGCCGCCGACGAGCACCGGGCGACCGCGCTCGAGACACGCGAGCACGAGCGTGATGAGGCGCACGGGGTCGGTGCCGACCGGGCAGGCGACGAGGCCGTCGCCGCTCGGCAGCACGGCCGCGGCGACCGCGTCGGCGAGCTCGCCGTAGCGCACGGCGTCGCCGCCGAACGCGAGGGCGAGGCCGCCCCGCGGTCCCCGCAGCCAGTCGCTCACGCCGAGCGGTCCGACGCGGTCGAGTCGGAGGCAGTGCCGGCGGTCGAACCCGAGCGCGACGCCCACGGCCACGGACGCGGCTCGATGAGCCCCGGCCATGCGCGGTGCACGCCCTTCGCGACGAGCACGGTCACGACGACCTTGAGCAGGTCGCCCGGAAGGAAGAGGGCCGATCCGGAGATCGCCAGGTGGAGCGGCGTGCCGGTGATCGCGGCGAAGACGGGCACCCCGATGAGATAGATGGCGACGATGCCGCCGAGTGCGGTCCATGCAAGGGCCGGCGCGATCGGGTACCGCGGCAGCAGTCGCGCCGTCGCCCAGCCGATGACGGCGGCGCCGAGCAGCCACCCGATGAGGTAGCCGACCGACGGGCCGACGAACACGCCGAGGCCGCCCCGCCCGCCCGAGAGCAGCGGCAGGCCGGCGGCGACGAGCACGATGAAGAGGAGGACGGACAGGGTGCCCTTGCGTGCGCCGAGGATGGCGCCGGCGAGCATCACGCCGAGGGTCTGGAAGGTGATCGGCACCGCGGTGCCGCCGATCGTAAGGGCCCCGGGCAGGCCCAACGCGGCGATGAGTGCGGCGAACACGGCGATCTGGGCGAGGTCGCGGGCGCTGCTGCGCCGTGGACGAGCCGGCGGCGTCGTATTCGACGCGGTCGTGCTCGTGCTGCTCGTGCTGGTGCTGTGGGCGGAGCTCAAGGGGTTCCCCTCTCGTGGCGTGCGGGCGATTGCCCGGAATTCACGCTACGAGGTGCGGCGAGGCGCATTCTCGGCTGGCGATACAAGAATGCACGGTCGATTTTGGAGCACCGTGTCCGCTGACGCGATCGGGCGTTCACCGTGCGCCGTCGAGCGGCGCAGCGAGCCGATCGACTCAGGCTGCGCGAGCCTCGAGTGCCGTCGCCGCACCGATGGTGGGCAGCGCGGCAGCCTCGACGGATGCCTCAGCGAACAGTTCGTCGTCGACGTCCGTCTGCGCGGCGGCCTCGACCGGCGCCGTCGTCTCGACCGGGTCGGCCCAGACGATGAGCGGTGCGGGCTCCCAGCCGAGTGCCATGGTCTCTTCACCGGCGGGCACGACGACGGCGACGGAATCGCGCTCCTCGAGGATCGCGCGAGTGAGCTCGGCCGCGATCTGGTGCGTGAGCATCGCGTGGAAGATGCGATCGGTGTCGCCGTCGGACTTGCGCACGAGCGACCAGCCGCCGCCGGGCCCGATGAACTCGGACAGCCGCGAGTTCAGCAGTTCGAAGATGTGCTCGCCGCGAAGGTCGGCCGCAGAAGGGTGCGGCGTCGGGGCGGCTACATGGGCGGAGGCCTGGGCGGCAAGCCGTGCACGGCGCCAGCGGCGGAACATCGGTGGCCCCTCTCGTGGGTTCTCGGGTCGTTCGTCCCAGTTTCGGGCACGGTGGTGCGGAATGCGAGTGACACGCCGTGCAACGCCGGCGCGGCGGCGTTATTCGCCGAGTTCGCCCTGCTTGGTCTCTTCGGCGACCGTGCCGATCGCGATCGCGAGGCTCGCGGCCCACGAGACCCACATGAGCAGCAGGCGCCAGTCGCGGGGCCCCGTGGCGGTGGTCTTCACCACGCCGATGCCGCCGATGATGGCGCCGATCACGGCACCGCTGAAGAGGTACTTGCGCATGCCGCAACGCTACCGCGCCGTTTCGGTCGGCTGAGAGACATCCGTGAATCTGACCGATCGTGCAGGAGCTGACCGATCGGTCAATTACCGTGGGATCATGCCCTCCGATGCACCAGTTCCTTCCCGCGTGCGCGCCAGCGACGAGCTGCGCCAGGCCGCGCTCGAGCAGTTCGCCACCGTCGGCTTCGCCGCGAGCTCGCTGCAGCAGATCGCCGACCACGCGGGCTACTCGAAGTCGAGCGTGCTCTACCACTACGCCTCGAAGGAAGCGCTGCTCGAGGCCGCGATCGGCCCGTCGATCGACCTGCTCGAATCCCTGCTCGGCGACTTCGTCGCGGGCGGCCGTTCGGCGGCCGCGCAGGCGGTCTTCATCGAACGCTTCGTCGACTTCCTGCTCGGCAACCGGCTCGCCGTGCACACCTTCGTGAACCAGGGCCAGTCGCTGCGCGGGCTGCCGGTCATCGAACGCGCGAACACCGCCATCCGGGGTCTCGCCGACTCGATCTGCGCCGATGACGCCAGTCTCGCCGAACAGATGCGCTTCGGCGTCGCGCTCGCCGGTGCCACCTACACGCTCGTCGCCGGCGCGACGTTCCTCGACGGAGACCAGCAGTTCGCCGACGACGACGTGCGCGACGCCCTCATCTCCGTGCTCTCCGAACTCCTGCTGACGGCCGACGGCCGCCCGACCCGATAGGCAGACCCATGGCTCTCCTCCTCCACCGCATCGGTCGTTTCGCCTTCCGCCGCGCCTGGTACGTCATCGTCGCCTGGGTGCTCCTGCTCGGCGGACTGCTCGGCACGGGCCTGGCCCTCGGCGGCCAGTTGCAGGACTCCTTCGCCATCCCCGGCACGGAGTCGCAGACGGCGATCGACCAGCTCGCCGCCGTGTTCCCCGAGACCGCCGGCGCCTCGGCCAAGGCGGTCGTCGAAGCCCCCGACGGCGCGACCGTCGAGGCCGACTCGACGCGCGCCGCCATCGAGGCGATGGAGGCCGAGCTCGAACAGGTCGACGGCGTCGCGAGCGTGCTCGGCCCGTTCGACGAGTACGCGGGCGACCAGATCTCGGGCGACGGTCGCACCGCCTACATCCAGATCCAGTTCGACGGCCAGGTGACCGACGTCACCCCCGAGTCGCTCGAGGCCGTCGAGGCGACGGGCGAGATCGGCAGCGACGCCGGCCTCGCGGTGGCGTTCGGCGGCGACGTCTTCCAGGAGACGAGCTTCGGCCTGACGATCACCGAGGTGTTCGGCGTGCTGTTCGCCGCGGTCGTGCTCGTCATCACCTTCGGCTCCCTCCTCGCGGCCGGCATGCCGCTGCTCACCGCGCTCGTCGGCGTCGGCGCGGCCTTCGGCGGCATCTCGATCGTCGCGGCGTTCACGACGGTCTCGTCGACGGCGCCCATGCTCGCCGTCATGATCGGACTCGCGGTCGGCATCGACTACGCGCTCTTCATCCTGTCCAGGCATCGGAACCAGCTCGCTCGCGGCCAGGATCCCGAGGACTCCGCGGCCGAGGCGGTCGCGACCGCCGGCGGCGCCGTGGTCTTCGCGGGGCTCACCGTCATCATCGCGCTGCTCGGCCTCCTCGTCGTCGGCATCCCGTTCCTCAGCGTCATGGGCGTCGGGGCCGCGTTCGCCGTGCTCATCGCGGTGGCGGGCGCCGTCACCCTGCTGCCGGCGCTGCTCGGCGTCTTCGGCCGCAAGCTCGTGCCGAAGCCCGGCAGTCGCGCCCACCGCCGCGCGAACGCCGACGACGACAGCGGCAAGCGCACGATGGGCCGCCGCTGGGTCGACCTCGTGCTGAAGGCGCCCGTCGTGTTCCTCGTGATCGTGGTGGGCCTGCTCGGCGCCGCCGCGGTGCCGGCGCTCAGTCTCGACCTCAACCTGCCGAACGGCTCGGGCACCGAGGGCTCCAGCCAGCGCGAGGCCTACGAGATGATCGAAGACGGCTTCGGGCCCGGCTACAACGGCCCGCTCATCGTGACGGTCGACATCACCCAGACGACCGACATCTTCGGCGACCTCGACGCGATCGGCGCCCGCATCGGCGAACTCGACGACGTCGCGTTCGTCGGTCAGGGGCTGCCGAATCCGACGGCGGACACGGCGATCATCCAGGTCATCCCCGAGAGCGCACCGGATGCCCCGGCGACGAAGGTGCTCGTCGAGAACATCCGCGAGCTCGAGCCCTCGATCACGGCCGACTACGGCACGCCCATCGCCGTCACCGGCTACACGGCCGTCGCGATCGACATCTCGAACCGGCTGGCCGACGCGCTGATCCCGTTCGCGCTCATCGTCGTGGGGCTCTCGATCGTGCTCCTGCTCATGGTCTTCCGTTCGGTGTTCGTGCCGATCAAGGCCGCGCTCGGCTTCCTGCTCTCGGCGTTCGGGGCGATCGGCGTGACGGTCGCGATCTTCCAGTGGGGATGGTTCGCCGACCTGCTGCACGTCGAGCCGGGGCCGATCCTGAGCTTCCTGCCGATCCTGCTCATGGCGGTGCTGTTCGGCCTCGCCATGGACTACCAGGTGTTCCTCGTCTCGGGCATGCGCGAGGAGTACGTGAAGACCGGTGACGCCCGCAAGTCGGTCGTGCACGGCTTCCAGCACGCGGCACGCGTCGTGACGGCCGCCGCGCTCATCATGTTCTTCGTCTTCTTCGCCTTCGTGCCCGAGGGGGCCGGCGTGATCAAGGGCATCGCCTTCGCGCTCGCCGTCGGCGTCGCATTCGACGCCTTCCTCGTGCGCATGACGCTCGTGCCCGCCGCCATGGCGCTCGCCGGCAACGCCGCCTGGTGGCTGCCGAAGTGGCTCGCCAGGATCCTGCCGAACGTCGATATCGAGGGGGAGGGCCTGCGCACCCACCTCGAGCAGGAGGAGTGGGCCGCGTCCCGTCCCGCCGCGGTCAACGCCGAGTCCGCCGTCTTCGGGCTGCCCGAACGGCCGATCGGCCCGCTGACGGTCGAGGTGCCGGCAGGCGGCGTGCTCGTCGTGCAGGGCGAGGCCATCGATCGTCGCGTGGTCTCGGCGACCCTCGCGGGCCGACTCGCGCCGGTCGGTGGCCGACTCGCCGTGCTCGGCTCGCCGTTGCCCTCGGGCGCCGGCACGGTCATGCGCGGCGTCGCGATCGCCGAGGTGGCAGCGGATGCCGCGCCGGGCGGCACCGTCGGCGAGCTCATCGCCGGCCGCCTCGACGCCACCCGCCCGTGGTACCGCATCGCTCCGTCCAACTCGCTCGTGCGCACCTGGACCGAGCGGGCCGCCGAGGCCGCCGGCCACGGCCCCGACGGGCCGCGGTTCACGACCGAGACGCCGCTCTCCGCACTCGGTGTCGAAGCCCGCACCCTCGTCGCCGTCGCTGCGGCGCTCGCCGAACGGCCGAAGGCCGTCGTCATCGACCTCGACGACGATCCGGGCTCGGCCACCGGCGATCTCTGGCACGCCCTCGCCGCGCTCGTGCCCGCCCAGGTCACGGTCATCGTCGGCCTCGGCCGGTCGGCCGTGTCGCCCGCGGTCTCGCCGCAGCTCGCGGCCCGCGGCATCCGCACCCTCGAACCCGTCTCGCGCACCCAGGAGGCCCTCCGATGAGCACCCGACTCTCCCGACTCTTCGGGTCGACCCCCGCGCAGCGACGCGTGCGCTACGGCGTGCTGCTCGCCGCGGTCGTCGCCGTGCCGCTCGCCGTCGCCGGCCTCGTCTCGGGCGCCGTCGGCAACGGCGGCGACAACCTCGAGCAGATCCCGGCGGTCGTCGTGAACAACGACGAGATGGTCACCTTGACGCTGCCCGACGGCACCGAGCAGCCCGTGCTCGCCGGCCGCCTGCTCGTGACCGAGCTGACCGATCCCGAGACCTCGGGCTTCGACTGGACGATCTCGAACGACGAGGAGGCCGCCGACCTCCTCGCCTCGGGCGACGCGTACGCGGTGCTCACGATCCCCGACGACTTCTCGGAGTCGGTGACCTCGCTCTCGGGGTCGGATCCGACGCAGGCGAACCTCGACATCCGCACCGACGACGCCCACGGCTACCTCGCCGGCTCGGTCGCGCAGTCGGTCGGCGACGCCATGTCGGCGACCTTCGGCCGTGAGCTGACGGCGCAGTACCTCGAGGGCCTGTACACGAACCTCGCGACGATGGGCGGTTCGCTCGGCGATGCCGCCGACGGCGCGACGCAGCTCTCGAGCGGTGTCGGCTCCCTCGCGGGCGGCCTCGGCACGCTCTCGAGCGGCGTCGCCTCGGCCACGAGCGGTGCAGCGGATGCCGCGAGCGGCGCCCACGAGTACGCCGCGGGCGTCACGCAGTACACGCAGGGCGTCGACGGCCTGGCGAGCGGCCTCGGCGAGCTGAGCGCCGGCGCGGCCGGACTCGACGAGATCTCGAACCAATGGGATGCCTACACCGGCGGCATCGCGAAGGGGGTGGCGACCGTCGACGGCTACCTCGGGCCGGCGTCCGAGCAGTTGGCGAGCATCATCGCCGATCACCCCGAACTCGTCGAGCAGTACCCGCGGCTCGCCGGGATCCCCGCGACGATCGACGGAGTCCGCAGCCAGCTCGGCCAGCTCTCGACCGGGGGGCAGCAGCTTTCGGCGGCCTCTCGCGGCGCGATCGACGGCATCCAGGGCGGCATCGACCAGTCGGCTGCCGGAGCGGCCCAGCTCGCCGCAGGCTCGCGCGGCATCCGTGACGGCGCCAACGGCCTCTCAACGGGTCTCGACGAGCTCGCCGGCGGCCTCGGTGCGCTCCAGGGCGGTGCAGCGGATGCCGCGAGCGGCGCCACGAAGCTCGCGAGCGGTGCCGACACCCTCGCCTCGGGTCTCACGTCCGGTGCCGAGAGCGCGACCGCGCTCACCGACATCGACGCCTCGAAGACCGCGGACGTCATCGCCGAACCCGTCACGGTCGACGCCAGCCGCGACCACGAGATCGCGGGCATCGGCGACGTCATCGGCATGCTGTTCGTGCCGGTGGGTCTGTGGCTCGGCGCACTCGCGCACTTCCTCGTGTTCCGGCCCTTCGGCCGTGAGGCGCTGCGCTCGACGGCCTCGACCGGCGGGCTCGTCTGGCGCACCCTCGCTCGGGCCGGCCTCATCGCCCTCGCGCAGGCGGTCGCCGTCGTGCTGCTCCTGCACGGCACCATGGGCGTCACCTGGAGCCTGCTGCCGCAGACGCTCGCGTTCGCGGCCCTGCTCGCGCTGGTGTTCACCGCGCTGCACGCCTTCCTCACGGTCTGGCTCGGCCGGGCCGGGCTGCTCGTCTCGCTCGTGCTGGTCGCGTTGCAGCTCACCGCCTCGGGCGGGCTGTACCCCGTCGAGGCGCTGAGCGGCCCGTATCAGGCGATCAGCCCGTTCCTGCCGCTCACCTGGGCGGTGCAGGGCATGCAGTTCATCGTCTCGGGCGTTGCCGGGGGATCGGTCGCGATGGCGGCGGGCGTGCTCGTCGTCTTCGGTCTCGTGGGCGTGCTCGGCACGACCCTCGTGGTCGGCCGGCGCCGCGGCATCCGTTCGATCGGGTTCGCGGCGGCCGCACTCGGCTGAGCCGCCTCCGCGCAGCACCGTGCGGCGCGGGGCCCGGCCGATCCGGCCGGACCCCGCGCCGCTCGGCTGTTAGCCTGAGCACAGCGCGAGGAGGGACATCCGCTCTATGAACGCCCCTGAATCATCACGCGACGGGCTCTACGTCGACGCCGCCTACGACATGATCGTGGTCTCGAACCGACTGCCCGTCGACTACCTGCAGGGTCCCGACGGGGAGACCTCGTGGAAGAGTTCGCCCGGCGGGCTCGTGACGGCCCTCGAACCCGTCATGCGCGCCGCCGACGGCGCCTGGGTCGGCTGGGCCGGCGTCGCCGACCGGGAGTTCGCCCCGTTCGAGTACGACGGCATCAACATCATCCCGGTGCCGCTGACGGAGTCCGAGCTCGAGGAGTACTACGAGGGCTTCTCCAACGACACCCTCTGGCCGCTGTACCACGACGTCATCGCACCGCCGTCGTACCACCGGGAATGGTGGGACGCGTACGTGCGGGTGAACCGTCGCTTCGCCGAGGCGGCAGCGCGCGCGGCATCGCCCGGCGCCGTCGTGTGGGTGCAGGACTACCAGCTGCAGCTCGTGCCGCGGATGCTCCGCGAGAAGCGCCCCGATCTCGTGATCGGCTTCTTCAACCACATCCCGTTCCCGGCATACGGCATCTACTCGCAGCTGCCGTGGCGGCGACAGGTGCTCGACGGACTGCTCGGCGCCGACGTCATCGGGTTCCAGCGCGCCGCCGACGCGGGCAACTTCACCCGCGCGGTGCGCCGGCTCTTCGGCTACGCGACGCGCGGCAGCGTGCTCGACGTGCCGGGTCCCGACGGCGAGATGCGGCACGTGGTCGCCAGGCAGTTCCCGATCTCGATCGACTCCGCCGGGTTCGAGGAGCTCGCGCGGCGTCCCGACGTGCAGGCGCGCGCCCACGAGATCCGGGAGAGCCTCGGCAACCCCGAGACGATCATGCTCGGCGTCGACCGCCTCGACTACACGAAGGGCATCCGGCATCGGCTGAAGGCCTTCGGCGAGCTGCTGCGCGACGGCCGCCTGTCGGTCGAAGACGTCACCCTCGTGCAGGTCGCGAGCCCGTCGCGCGAGCGCGTCGAGACGTACCGCCAGCTCCGCGACGAGATCGAGCTGATGGTCGGGCGCCTGAACGGCGACCACTCGACCCTCGGCCACCAGGCGATCGCCTACCTCCATCACGGCTACCCGCGTGAGGAGATGGTGGCCCTCTACCTCGCCGCCGACGTCATGCTCGTGACGGCGCTCCGCGACGGCATGAACCTCGTCGCGAAGGAGTTCGTGGCCTGCAGCTTCGACGACGACGGCGTGCTCGTGCTCAGCGAGTTCACCGGGGCATCCGACGAGCTTCGCCAGGCCATCCTCGTGAACCCGCACGACATCGAGGGCCTGAAGGACGCGATGGTCGAGGCGGCGCAGATGCCGCGCAAGGAACGGGCTCGGCGCATGCGGGCGCTCCGCAAGCGTGTGCGCGAGAATGACGTCGCGAAGTGGTCGTCGACGTTCCTGAAGACCCTCACCGGCGCCGGCATCATCGCCAGCGGCGTTCCCGACGGGCTGGATGCCGCGATCACGCGCCTGGCCCGCACCGACCGGCTGCTCGTGGCCCTCGACTTCGACGGCACGCTCGCTCCGCTCGTCGACCGACCGGAGGACGCTCGCGCCACCAATCGTGCCCGCGCGGCGATCGAACGCCTCGCGGCGGCCGACGACACCCGGGTCGCGATCGTGTCGGGGCGGGCGCTCGAGAGCCTCAAGCAGGTCGCCGACCCGCCGACCGGAACGCTCATGAGCGGATCGCACGGGGTCGAGCTGCAGCTCGACACGGGCGGCGTCACGATCGACCTCCGAGACGGCGAACTCGCGGCCCTCGAGCACCTCACCAGCGTGCTCGAGGAGGTCTCCACGGGCGTCGACGGCGCATGGGTCGAGTGGAAGCCGGCCGGGCTCGCGCTGCACACGCGCAAGGTCGCCCCCGATGCCGCGAGCGACCTGCAACGGGTCGCCAAGGCTCGCGTCGAGGCCGAGATCCCCGAGCTCACCGTGCGCGGTGGGAAGGGCGTCATCGAGTTCTCGGTGCGCCCGAGCGACAAGGGGGAGGCGCTCAACCGGCTCCGACAGCACTCGGGTGCGAGCGCGGTCATCTACGTCGGCGACGACGTCACCGACGAAGACGCGTTCGCCGCCCTCGAGTCCGAGGATCTGGGTGTCAAGGTCGGTCAGGGCAGGTCGCTCGCGGCCCATCGCGTGCGCAGTCCGGAAGACGTCGCCGACCTGCTCGAGCGCCTCGCCGATGCCCGTGACACAACGCACGGGGGCCCTTCGCGCTGGCCATAGACTCGATGCATGTCGGAGTTCGATCCCAAACCTCGTAGCCGCACCGTCACCGACGGTATCGAAGCCATGACCAGCCGGGGCATGCTCCGCGCCGTCGGCATGGGAGATGCCGACTGGGACAAGCCGCAGATCGGCATCGCGTCCTCGTGGAACGAGATCACCCCCTGCAACCTCTCGCTCGCGCGTCTCGCGCAGGCGGCGAAGGAGGGCGTGCACGGCGGCGGCGGCTACCCGTTGCAGTTCGGCACGGTCTCGGTCTCCGACGGCATCTCGATGGGCCACGAGGGCATGCACTTCTCGCTCGTCTCGCGCGAGGTCATCGCCGACTCGGTCGAGGTCGTCATGCAGGCCGAGCGGCTCGACGGCTCGGTGCTGCTCGCCGGCTGCGACAAGTCCATCCCCGGCATGCTCATGGCGGCCGCCCGGCTCGACCTCGCCTCGGTCTTCCTCTACGCCGGCTCGATCGCGCCGGGCTGGGTGCGCCTGTCCGACGGCACCGAGAAGGACATCACGATCATCGACTCGTTCGAGGCGGTGGGTGCGGTCAAGGCCGGCACCATGAGCGCGGAAGACGCCCACCGCATCGAGTGCGCGTTCGCGCCCGGCGAAGGCGCCTGCGGCGGCATGTACACCGCCAACACCATGGCCTCGGTCGCCGAGGCGCTCGGCCTCTCGCTTCCGGGCTCGGCCTCGCCGGCATCCGCCGACCGTCGCCGCGACTACTACGCCCACCGCTCGGGCGAGGCCGTCGTCAACCTGCTGAAGCACGGCATCACCGCTCGCCAGATCCTCACCAAGAAGGCGTTCGAGAACGCCATCGCGGTCGGCATGGCGCTCGGCGGCTCGACCAACATCGTGCTGCACCTGCTCGCGATCGCCCGCGAGGCCGAGGTCGAGCTCACCCTCGACGACTTCAACCGAATCGGCGCGAAGGTGCCGCACATCGGCGACCTGAAGCCGTTCGGCAAGTACGTCATGAACGACGTCGACCGTCGCGGCGGCGTGCCCGTGCTCATGAAGGCGCTGCTCGACGCCGGCCTCCTGCACGGCGACGTGCTCACCGTCACCGGCAAGACCATGGCCGAGAACCTCGAGGAGCTGAACCTCCCGCCGCTCGACGGCGAGGTGCTCCGCACGCTCGACAACCCGATCCACGAGACCGGCGGGCTCACGATCCTGCACGGTTCGCTCGCTCCCGAGGGCGCGGTCGTCAAGACCGCGGGTTTCGACGCGGCCACGTTCGAGGGCCCTGCGCGCGTGTTCGAGCGCGAACGGGCCGCCATGGACGCGCTCACGGCGGGCGAGATCACGGCGGGCGACGTGGTCGTCATCCGCTATGAAGGCCCCAAGGGCGGCCCCGGCATGCGCGAGATGCTCGCCATCACGGCAGCCATCAAGGGCGCCGGACTCGGAAAAGATGTACTACTCTTGACGGACGGTCGATTCTCAGGCGGCACAACCGGCCTCTGCATCGGCCATCTGGCACCCGAAGCGGTGGACGCAGGTCCCATCGCCTTCGTGCGCGATGGTGATCTCATACGGGTCGATATCGCAGCTCGTTCCATCGACCTACTGGTCGACGATGCCGAGCTGGCTGCCCGCCGTGAAGGCTGGGCTCCGCTTCCCCCGCGCTATACCCGTGGCGTCCTCGCGAAGTACTCGAAGCTCGTGCGTTCCGCCGCTGAAGGCGCCACGACGGGCTGAGTGCAGCGCTTCCCGCACACACCGTCCACCAGAACAGGAACCGAATGACCACGGAATCCAACCCCGTGCCATCGCCCGCCCCAGTGCCCTCCGGCGCTCCCGTGGAACTCACGGGCGCCGAGGCGGTCGTCCGTGCACTCGAGATGCTCGGCATCACCGACGTGTTCGGCCTTCCCGGCGGCGCGATCCTCCCCGTCTACGACCCGCTGCTCGACAGCAAGAAGCTCCGCCACATCCTCGTGCGGCACGAGCAGGGCGCCGGCCACGCGGCCGAGGGCTACGCCTCGTCGTCGGGCAAGGTCGGCGTCGCCATCGCGACGTCGGGCCCCGGCGCGACGAACCTCGTCACGGCCATCGCCGACGCCCACATGGACTCGGTGCCGATGCTCGCGATCACCGGCCAGGTGTTCTCGAACCTCATGGGCACCGACGCATTCCAGGAGGCCGACATCGTCGGCATCACGATGCCGATCACGAAGCACTCCTTCCTGGTGAAGGATGCCGCGGAGATCCCGGCGACCATCGCGGCGGCGTACCACATCGCCACGACCGGCCGGCCGGGTCCCGTGCTCGTCGACATCACGAAGGACGCGCAGCAGGCGAAGGCGGTCTTCCGCTGGCCCCCGAAGGTCGACCTGCCCGGCTACCGGCCGATCACGAAGGCGCACGGCAAGCAGGTCGCCGCAGCGGCGCAGCTGCTCGCCGAGGCCAAGCGCCCGGTGCTCTACGTGGGCGGCGGGGTCATCCGCTCGGGTGCGTCGCAGGAGTTGCTCGCGCTCGCCGAGACGACGAACGCCCCCGTGGTGACGACGCTCATGGCCCGCGGCGCCTTCCCCGACTCGCACCAGCAGCACCTCGGCATGCCGGGCATGCACGGCACGGTGCCCGCCGTGATCGCGCTGCAGGAGGCCGACCTGCTCATCGCCCTCGGAGCCCGCTTCGACGACCGCGTGACCGGCAAGGCGGCGCTCTTCGCGCCGAACGCCAAGGTCGTGCACGTCGACATCGACCCGGCCGAGATCTCCAAGATCCGCGTCGCCGACGTGCCGATCGTGGGCGACGCGAAAGACGTGCTCGTCGACCTCGAAGCCGCCTACCGCGACGCGATCGCCGGGGCTTCGGGCTCGCCCGACCTCGATGAGTGGTGGGCGACGCTCGACGGCCTCCGCGCCGAGTTCCCGCTCGGGTTCTCGACGCCGTCCGACGGACTGCTCGCACCCCAGCAGGTCATCCAGCGCATCGGCGAGCTCACCGGCCCCGAGGCGGTCTACGCCGCGGGCGTCGGCCAGCACCAGATGTGGGCGGCGCAGTTCATCAAGTACGAGCGCCCCAACTCCTGGCTGAACTCGGGCGGCGCCGGCACGATGGGCTACGCGGTTCCGGCCGCGATGGGCGCCAAGGTCGCCGAGCCCGACCGCGTGGTCTGGGCGATCGACGGCGACGGATGCTTCCAGATGACCAATCAGGAGCTCGCCACCTGCACGCTGAACAAGATCCCGATCAAGGTCGCGATCATCAACAACTCCTCGCTCGGCATGGTGCGCCAGTGGCAGACCCTGTTCTATGACGGCCGGTACTCGAACACCGACCTGAACACGGGCCACGACAGCGTGCGCATCCCCGACTTCGTGGCACTCGCCGAGGCATACGGCGCACTCGGGATCCGAGTCACGAAAGAGGAGGAGATCGACGACGCCATCAAGCTGGCGCTCGAGACGAACGACCGCCCCGTCGTGATCGACTTCGTCGTCTCGGCCGACGCGATGGTGTGGCCGATGGTGCCGCAGGGCGTCTCGAACAGCTACATCCAGTACGCCCGCGACCACTCGCCGGCATTCAGCGAGGAGGACTGACCATGTCGACGCACGTTCTCTCCCTCCTCGTCGAGGACAAGCCCGGTCTGCTGACGCGCGTCGCGGGGCTCTTCGCCCGGCGCGGCTTCAACATCGAATCGCTCGCGGTCGGCCACTCGGAGATCGAGGGGCTCAGCCGCATCACCGTCGTCGTCGACGTCGAAGACCTGCCGCTCGAGCAGGTCACGAAGCAGCTCAACAAGCTCGTCAACGTCATCAAGATCGTCGAGCTCGACCCCGCACAGGCCGTGCAGCGCGAGCACCTGCTCATCAAGGTGCGGGTCGACAACACGACGCGCTCGCAGGTGCTCGAGGCGGTGAACCTCTTCCGTGCCCGCGTCGTCGATGTCTCGACCGATGCGCTCGTGATCGAGGTCACCGGCGATTCCGGCAAGACCACCGCGTTCCTCAAGGTGCTCGAGCCCTACGGCATCAAGGAGATCGCCCAGTCGGGCCTCCTCGCGATCGGCCGTGGCGGCAAGTCCATCACCGAGCGCGTCTTCAAGAACTGACCGTTTTCACGAACTGCACCATCCCCGATCAAGGAGAAAGACAGCATCATGGCTGAGATCTACTACGACAAGGACGCCGACCTCGCCCTCATCCAGGGCAAGAAGGTCGCCGTCATCGGCTACGGCTCGCAGGGCCACGCGCACGCGCAGAACCTCCGCGACTCGGGTGTCGAGGTCGTCATCGGACTCAAGGAGGGCTCGAAGTCGAAGCCCAAGGCCGAAGAGGCCGGCTTCGAGGTCAAGAGCGTCGCCGACGCCGCTGCCTGGGCCGACGTCATCGTCATCCTGGCGCCCGACCAGTACCAGCGTCACATCTACGCGGAGTCCATCAAGGACAACCTGGCCGCCGGCAAGACCCTCGTGTTCGGCCACGGCTTCAACATCCGCTTCGGCTACATCGAGGCGCCCGAGGGCGTCGACGTGGTCATGGTCGCTCCCAAGGGCCCGGGCCACACCGTGCGTCGCGAGTACGAGGCCGGCCGCGGCGTGCCCGTGATCGTCGCCGTCGAGAAGGACGCGTCGGGCAACGCCTGGCCGCTCACCCTCTCGTACGCCAAGGCGATCGGCGGCCTGCGCGCCGGCGGCATCAAGACGACGTTCACCGAAGAGACCGAGACCGACCTGTTCGGCGAGCAGGCCGTGCTCTGCGGCGGCGTCTCGCAGCTCGTGCAGTACGGCTTCGAGACCCTCACCGAGGCCGGCTACCAGCCGCAGGTCGCCTACTTCGAGGTGCTCCACGAGCTGAAGCTCATCGTCGACCTCATGTGGGAGGGCGGCATCGCCAAGCAGCGCTGGTCGGTCTCCGACACGGCCGAGTACGGCGACTACGTCTCGGGCCCGCGCGTCATCGACCCGCACGTCAAGGAGAACATGCAGGCCGTGCTCGCCGACATCCAGTCGGGCGCGTTCGCGCAGCGCTTCATCGACGATCAGGACAACGGCCAGAAGGAGTTCCTCGAGCTCCGTGCCAAGGGCGAGGCGCACCCGATCGAGGCCACCGGCCGCGAGCTCCGCAAGCTCTTCGCCTGGAACGCCTCGAACGACGACGACTACGTCGACGGCGAGGTCGCGCGCTAGTCGCAGCGAACAGACCAGCTGCAACGCAGCACTGAACGGCCCGCTCCGGATGCTCCGGGGCGGGCCGTTCTCGTGCCGTGCACGAATGAGCAGCGCGCATTGCCGGGAAACCCTTGTCACGGGGGTGCCCGTTGTGGTCGCATGTGGTGCCATGAGCGAACTCTCACACCACCACCCCGAACCCACCCCTCGCTGGTGCTCCTGCGCCGTGCCCGACGACGAGACCCTCCCCGAGAAGTCCGGCCTCAGTCGGCGCAACGTCCTGGTCGGCATGTCGGCCGCCGGCGCCCTCGCCGCGGCCGGCTGGCCGGGTGCGGCCCAGGCCGCCAACGCCGCCCCGGGCGCCAAGGCCGTGACGATCACGATCATGGGCACCTCCGACCTGCACGCGAACGTCGTCAACTGGGACTACTACAAGGACGCCGTCTTCAACGACGGAAGGCCCGGAGTGCCGAGCAATGCCGTCGGCCTCTCCCGAGTCGCGAGCGTCGTCAACCAGATCCGCGCCGACCGCGGCCGTGAGCGCACGCTGCTGTTCGACGCGGGCGACACCATCCAGGGCACCCCGCTCGGGTTCTACTACGCGACGGTCGAACCGGTCACCGAGACGGGCGCGATCCACCCGGTGGCCGCGCAGATGAACGCGCTCGGGTACGACGCCGTGGCACTCGGCAACCACGAGTTCAACTACGGCCTCGACTTCCTCGACAACTGGATCTCGCAGATGGACGCTCCGGTGCTCGCGGCCAACGCGGTGCATGCGGCCACGAAGGTTCCCCGGTTCCGCCCGTACACGATCACGACGATGAAGGCGGCGAAGGGGCTCCCGCCCGTGCGCGTCGGCGTGCTCGGCCTGACGAACCCCGGCGTCGTCATCTGGGACAAGGCGAACGTGTCGGGCCAGGTCGAGGTGCTCGACCTCGTCGAGACGGCCGCGCGCTGGGTTCCGGTGATGCGTGCCGAGGGCGCGCACATCATCGTCGTGAGCGCGCACTCGGGCGAGAGCGGAACCTCGTCGTACGGGGGAGACCTGCCGGTCGAGAACGCGGCGAAGCTCGTCGCCGAGCAGGTGCCCGGCATCGACGTGATCCTCTTCGGGCACGCGCACCAGGACATCCCGCAGCGTCTCGTCACGAATACCCAGACGGGTGCCGAGGTCATCATGAGCGAGCCGAAGAACTGGGGCCAGCGCCTCAGCGTCTTCGACCTCGACCTCGAGTTCGTGCGCGGCAAGTGGGGCGTCGTCGCGCACACCGCGACGACGCTCAACACGAACACCGTCGTCGACGATCCGGCGTTCGTGGCGCTCGTGCGAGACCAGCACGACGCCGTCGTGACCTACATGAACACCCCGGTCGCGAATTCGACCGAGTCGATGTCGGCCGCCGAGGCGTGCTGGAAGGACACGGCGATCCTCGACTACGTCAACGAGGTGCAGACGGCGACGGTCGCCGCTGCAGTCGCGGGCACGCCCGAGGCGGCCCTGCCCATCGTCTCGATCGCCGCGCCGTTCAATCGGGCGGCGAGCTTCCCGCAGGGGCCAGTCACGATCAAGGACGTCGCCGGGCTGTACATCTACGACAACACGCTGATGGCCTCGGTGCTCACGGGTGCGCAGATCAAGGACTACCTCGAGTACTCGGCGAAGTACTTCATCCAGGTGGCCGCAGATGCGCCGGTCGCGCCCGCGTCATGGACGAACGCCGGCAACACGCCCGACTACAACTACGACCAGTTCTCGGGCGTCGACTACTCGGTCGACATCGCGCAGCCGTACGGGTCGCGCATCGTCGGCATGACGTACGGGGGCGTGCCCGTCGCGCCCGACCAGCGGTTCCTCGTCGCGGTGAACAACTACCGTCAGTCGGGCGGCGGCGGGTTCCCGCACATCGCTGCGGCACCCGTCGTCTACAACGCGCAGGTCGCGATCCGCGAGGCGATCGTCTCGTACGCCTCGGCGGCGGGCACGATCGACCCGGCGGTGTTCCACGTCGAGAACTGGCGGCTCGTCCGCAACGGCATTCCGGTGTTCTGACCGCGAGCGCGATGAAGGCCCGCCCGGTGATCCGGGCGGGCCTTCATCGTGAGACGGGGAGCGTGCTACTCCGCGGCCGGGGTCTCCTCGGGAGCCTCGACGGACTCCTCGTCCGCAGGTGCGGAGCCCGCTTCCACCGCGTCGACCTGCTCCTGGGTGTAGCCGCAGTAGTTGACGGCCTCGCGCTGCCAGTAGCTCACGAGGCGGTCCTTACCGGCGGCGTGCGCGGCGGCGACGGTGCCCTCGTAGATCTGACCGTCCTTCGACTCCTTGTTCACGTCGGGCACCTCGGAGCAGACGTGGAAGACCGAGCCCGACTTCGTCCAGTACACGATGTCCTCACCCGTGAGCTGGACGATGACGTTCGACTCCTCGGTGTACTGCTCGACCGACGGCGGGGCGTAGTCGATGCCCAGGGCGAGTGCGCCGCCGCCGATGACGATCGCGATGATGCCGGCGAGCGCCTTCTGCTTGCCGTCCAAGTCCTTGTTCGTGAAGATCAGGATGATCAGCGGCAGGAACGCGATGACCGCGATGATCGCGCCGAGCTGGTTCTGCACGAAGAAGCGGACCTTGTCCTCCTTCGACGCGGGGTCGAGGCGATTCGCCCTCTTCCAGAGCAGCGAGCCGCCGATCGCGAGCGCACCGATCACGACGATCAGGATGATCAGCAGCACCATGTTCACCGGTACCTGACGCAGCACCCAGAAGATCGTGAACACCTCGCCGGCGATCGCGAGCAGCCAGAGGCCGCCGGCGATCAGGCGGAACGTCATGGCCTGCTTCTTCGCCTCGGGGGTCGGCGTCCAGGTCGGAGCGGTGGACTCGGCGACGGCCGTGCCGCCGCCGTCGCCCGCCGGCGCCGTGGATTCGACTCGTACGACCTTCTTCTTGCCCTGCTCTGCCACGTTCGTCCTTTCGCGGGATGGGTGCCGCGATGAGCATATTGGAACCCGGGTGCGGGGCGAGGGATCGACGCGGAATCGTCACCGTGGCGTCCACGGTCGGAGGCGGGCGACCGGTGGAGGGCGCGGCCGAGACATCCGATGTCTGTGTGTCAGGATGGATGCGACCGCCGCGATGAGAAGGACGACATGCGACAGGACTGGTTCGACACCGCCCGATTCGGGCTCTTCGTGCACTTCGGTGCCTACAGCGGAGCCGCCCGCCACGAGTGGGTGCAGACGTACGAGCGACTGACCGACGCGGAGTACCTGCCGTACGTGGAGCACTTCGAACCCGACCGCTTCGACGCCGCGGCGATCGCCGCAACGGCGGTCGCGACCGGCATGGGCTACAGCGTGCTCACGACGAAGCACCACGACGGCTTCTGCCTGTGGGACTCCGACCTCACCGACTTCACGACCCGCGCGGTCTGCGATCGCGACCTCGTCGCGGAACACGTCGAGGCGAGCCGGGCCGCCGGCCTCAAGGTCGGCCTGTACTACTCGCTCATCGACTGGCACCATCCCGACTTCACCGTCGACTGGAACCACCCGCGTCGCGACGACCCCGAAGCGCACGCCCTGAACGAGGGCCGCTCGATGGAGCGCTACCGCCAGTACCTGCACGGGCAGGTGCGCGAACTCCTCACCCGCTACGGCACGATCGACTACCTCTTCTTCGACTTCACGTACCCCGAGACGAAGGAGGGCTGGGAGGGCAAGGGGCCCGAGGACTGGGACGCGGCGGGCCTGCTCGCACTGTGCCGTGAGCTTCAGCCCGACATGCTCGTGAACGACCGGCTCGGCGTGCCGGGCGACTTCGTGACGCCCGAGCAGTACCAGCCGACGAAGCCGCTCGTGCAGGGCGGCGAGCCCGTCGTGTGGGAGGCGTGCCAGACGACGAACGGCTCGTGGGGGTATCACCGCGACAACGTCGACTTCAAGAGCGCGCCGCTGCTCATCCGCATGCTCGCGGACTCGGTCTCGATGGACGGCAACATGCTGCTGAACGTCGGACCCGACGGGCGCGGCACGATCCCTCCCGTCGACCGGAGCCTCCTCGGCGAGATCGGCGAGTGGATGGACCTGCACCACGGCGCGATCGTCGGCGCCGGGCATGCGCCGTTCATCCCGCCGCGCGAGGGCGTGTACACGCTCCGCGGCGACCGCCTCTACCTGCATCTGTTCAGCTGGCCGCTCGGCTTCGTGCATCTGCCCGGGCTCGCGGGCAGGGTCTCGTACGCGCGCTTCCTGCACGACGGCTCCTGGCTTCGCACGAGTGAGACCGATCCCGACCAGGTGGCGAACGTGATGCGCCCGGCGGGGGAGGAGGCCGGCACCCTCACGGTGTCGCTGCCGGTCAGGCAGCCGGATGTCGCGGTGCCGGTGATCGAGCTGACGCTGGCCCGAACCGGGGTCAGCGCGCCGTAGGCGCCGCCTCGTCGGAGCTGAAGGTCAGCTCGTCGAGCACGAGTCGGGCGGCGCCGAGGAGGCCGGCGTTCGGGCCGGTCGACGCCGCCTCGATGCGCAGGCGCTGGGTCACGAGCGGGTGGCAGCCCTCGTAGATGCGGCTCCGCACGGCGGCGATGAACGGCTCGCTCGACGACATGCTGCCGGTGAGGAAGAGCGCGTCGGGGTTGAAGAAGTTCACGACCGTGGAGAGCACCTGGCCGAGATACGTGCCGGCCGTGCGCACGAGTGTCGTGGCGACCGGGTCGGCGTCGCGGGCGAGGGCGAGCACGTCGGCGGTCGTGTGCACCGTGATGCCGCGCTCGTTCATCTGCCGCACGAGGCTCGCGCCGCTCGCCACGGTCTCGAGGCAGCCGGTGTTGCCGCAGGAGCAGGGCCGGTCGTCAGCGGCGTCGATGCGCGTGTGCGTGACGTCGCCGGCCGCCCAGGTGGCGCCGCGGTGCAGCACGCCGTCGACGACGATGCCGCTGCCGATGGCGGTTCCGGCCTTGACCGTGACGCTGTGGCGGGTCGCGCCGAACTGCGCACGGTGCTCGCCGAGCGCCATGAGGTTGGCGTCGTTGTCGACGGCGGCGGGCACGCCGAACTCGCGGCTCAGCCAGTCGCGCACCCGGAACCCGGGCCACCCGGGCATGCGCGACGGCTGGTCGACGATGCCCGTGTCGACGTCGACCGGGCCCGGCAGGGCGACGCCGACGCCCCGGATGCCGCGGAACTCGGGGTCGACCTCGGTCGCGAGTCCGCGCATCGCGGCGGCGATCGCCGTGAGGGTCGCCTCGGGGCCGTCGCCCACGTCGACGGGGATCGTGGTGGTGGCCAGCAGTGCGCCGCTGAGGTCGACGCGGCCGATGCGCGCGTGGCCGCCGCCGAGGTCTGCGACGAGGATGCTGCCGCGATCGCCGCGGAGTCGGAGGATGCGGGGGCGACGGCCGCCGCTGGAGATGCCGACGCCCTCTTCGTGCAGCACGCCGAGCTCGGTGAGTTCGGCCACGCGGAGCGAGACCGTCGAGGGCGCCAGGCCCAGGATGCGCGAGAGATCGCTGCGTGAACTCGCCTCGCCTCGGGCGATGAGTTCGACGATCTGGCGGGCGTGCTGTGGGGGCGACGTCGGGTGCGTCGGCGGTGTCGGCTGTGACATGCGGCTTCTTTCGAGGTCGAAGTAAGTTGAGATTAGTACGATCTTCGAGCCTCTTGGGCGATCAACCCGCCGAAATTCAAGGATCTGCGCCAGACATCCGACGAAAGTTGGCGAAGTTTGCCCTGTCTGGCATGATGACTTTACGCACAAGGTTGACAAAGTTCATTCGACGGTCGAAAAAACTTGGCCAGCTCATGTGTCCTGATGCCTGAGGAGGCGACATTCAATGAAGAAGATCCACGTCGGCGCGATGGCGGTCGCGACCGCCGCCGCACTCGTGATGACGGGTTGCAGCACCGGAGGCGCCGAGGCGTCGTCCGACACCATCGTCATCGACATGTGGGCGGGCAGCCAGTCCGACACCGACGCGCTGAACGCGCAGCTCGCGATCGCGCAGGAGCAGAACCCCGACCTGAAGATCGAACTCCGCACGGCACCGTGGGGCGACTTCTTCACGAAGCTCACGACGAACACGGCCTCGGGCAACATGGCCTGTGTCACCGGAATGAACTCGGGCATGCTCTCGAGCTACACCGCAGGGTTCGCCGAGCTCACCGACGCCGACCTGAAGACCGCCGGGCTCGACCCGGCCGACTTCGCGCCGGGCAGCGAGGAGATCCTCTCGAACAAGGGCACCATGTACGGCCTGCCCTTCGACATCGCGACGATGCTCGTCTACTACAACCAGGACATGCTCGACGCCGCCGGCGCCGCAGTCCCGCAGCCCGGCTGGACCTTCGACGAGTTCGAGGCGACCGCGAAGGCCGCCACCACCGACGGCAAGTACGGCTTCGCCGTCGGCATGGGCGACTTCCAGTGGCAGGCGCTGCCGATCGCCAAGTCGGGCACGCAGCCCGTCGAGACCGACGGCACGCTCGACCTCACCAACCCCGACTTCGTCGATGCGGCCACCTGGTACTCGGGCCTCGTCACCGACGAGAAGGTCGCGGCGCCCGTCGCATCGGCATCGGACGCGGGTTGGGGCGAGACCCAGTACTCGGGCGGCAACGCCGCCATGGCCGTCGACGGAACCTGGAACGCGGTCACCTACCTCGACAACGACTCCGGCTTCAACGCGGGCATGACCACGCTGCCCACCGGTGACAACGGCTCGCTCGGCCTGATCCTCGGCTCGGGCTTCGGCATCGCGAAGGACTGCGAGAACAAGGAAGACGCCCTCAAGGTGCTCGGCTCGCTCCTCAGCGCCGACGCGCAGGACTACATCGCCTCATCGGGTCGCAGCTACCCGGCGCGCGTGTCGTCGCAGCCGCTCTACTTCGAGTCGATCGACGAGCAGCACCGCGACCAGGTCGAGGCCGTCTTCACGAAGGCGTTCGAGCAGGTCGAAGGCCAGAAGGTCAGCGACAACTGGTCGAAGGTCGGCACGTACATCCAGCCGCAGCTGGTGAGCGTCTACAACGGCCAGGAATCCATGTCGAACGTGCTCGAGTCCGCTCAGCAGCAGTTCGGCGAATAAGCACCACCGGCAAGGACCCTCTCGAGATGTCGAACACCAAGCAGATACCTCGTCGAGGGACGCTCGCCAGAGCTGAATCCCGTCAGGCGCTGGGCTTCGTCAGCCCAGCCCTGGCGGGCCTCGCCCTGTTCACGGTCGTCCCCGTCGTCCTGTCCATCGTCATGGGCTTCTTCAACTGGCCCACGTTCGGCGAGAAGACGTTCGTCGGGCTCGACAACTACGTCAAGCTCTTCACCCAGAGCCCCGACTTCTGGCCGGCGCTGCGCAACACCTTCGTCTTCGCCCTGCTCTACGTGCCGATCAGCGTCGGGCTGTCGCTGCTCCTCGCGATCTCGCTGAGCGCCCGCATCCGCGGTCGCGGCATGCTGCGGGTGCTCTTCTTCATCCCCGTCGTGACCCCGATGGTCGCGAACGTGCTCGTGTGGAAGATGATGCTGCAGCCGCAGGGCCTCTTCAACGGCCTCTCCCAGACCTGGTTCGGGGTCGAGCTGCCGAACTTCCTCGCCGACCCGCAGTGGGCGATGATCATGGTCGTCATGATGTCGGTCTGGCAGGGCCTCGGCTACAACATGCTGATCTTCTCGGCAGCGCTCGAGCAGCTGCCCGAGTCGGTCGTCGAGGCGGCGCGCATCGACGGCGCCCGCGGCTTCCGCATGCTCTGGAGCGTGACGCTCCCGATGATCTCGCCGTCGCTGTTCTTCGCGAGCATCATGACCATGATCACGGCGCTGCAGGTCTTCGTGCAGCCGCAGCTGCTCACCGGCGGCGGTCCGGGCAACGCGACCCAGCCGCTCGTGCAGTTCATCTACAACCAGGGCTTCAAGTTCCAGGAGCTGGGCCTCGCCGCAGCGGCCGCCTGGATCCTCTTCGCCATCATCATCATCCTGACCGCGCTGCAGTTCCGCGCGCAGAAGAAGTGGGTGCACTATGAGCATTGACACGCTCCCGGCCGCGACCGCGGTGTTCGATGCGGAGGCGGATGCTCCCGCAGAGCCCGACGAGCGAGCGGGCGGTCGCGAACCGCTCACGAAACGCGGCCGCGTTCGACTCGTCTTCGCCCACATCGCCGTCTACGTCGCCGCCGCGATCTTCGTCTCGCCGATCGTCTACGCCTTCTTCTCGGCGCTGAAGCCCAACTCCGAGATGTTCTCGATGCCGCCGACCCTCATCGGGTCGGAGATGCGCTGGTCGAACTTCGCGGACGTCTTCGCGTACGGCCCCTTCCTCACCTACATCGGCAACTCGTTCTTCGTCTCGATCACCGGCACGCTCGTCGTGCTCGCCGTGTCGACGACGGCCGGGTACGCGTTCGGGCGCCTCCGCTGGAAGGGCCGCGACGCCGTCTTCGTGCTCTTCCTCGCGACGCTGATGGTGCCGCAGGAGGTGCTCGTCATCCCGATGTTCCAGGTGATGCAGTGGTTCGGTTGGGTCGACACGTACCAGTCGCTCATCCTGCCCTTCGCGTTCACCGCGTTCGGCACCTTCCTCATGCGCCAGTTCTTCCGCGGCATCCCGTTCGAACTCGAGGAGGCGGCGCGCGTCGACGGGGCGGGCCCCATCCGCTCGTTCCTGCAGATCATCCTGCCGCTCGCGAAGTCGGCCGTCGCCGTGCTCTCGGTCTTCACGTTCCTCTCCTTCTGGAACAGCTACCTCTGGCCGCTCATCGTCACGGTCGACTACGCCGCCCACGGCACCCTGCCCGTCGGTCTCGCATCGTTCTCGGGACTCCAGGGCACGCGCTGGGACCTCCAGATGGCCGCGGCGATCATCTCGATGGTGCCGACCACGGTGCTCGTGATCGTGCTGCAGAAGCACCTCGTGAAGGGCATCGCGATGGCCGGCCTGGGTGGCCGATAGTGGCGGACGGCTCGTCCCGCTCCGCCGAACTCCGCACTGAATCAGGAACCGCCATGTCTTCCCACCACGTGGTCGCCGGTCTCGACATCGGCGGCACCAAGATCTCGGCGGTGCTCTGCGACCGTTCGGGAGACGTTCTCGCGGCAGGCGTCGTTCCGGCGCCGGCTCGGGAGGGCGGTGCCGCGATGACGGCGGCCGCCGCTGCACTCGTCCGCTCGCTGGAGCAGAGCTCCGGGCTCACCGCGGTCGCCGCCGGCGTCGGCGCCGCGGGCGTCATCGACCAGGCCAGCGGCACGGTGCGCGCGGCATCCGAGTCGTTCACCGACTGGGTCGGCTACGCCATCGGACCGGAGCTGTCGACGGCGCTCGGCGTGCCGGTCTCGGCCGAGAACGACGTGAACGCGTTCCTGATGGGCGAGCTCCGCTGGGGCTCGGTCGCCGGCTCGGAGCATGCCATCGGCATCACGCTCGGCACGGGCGTGGGCGGCGCGATCGCAATGGACGGCCGCATCATGGGCGGCCCGCACGGCGCGGCCGGCGAGATCGGCCACACGCCCGGCTACAGCGACCTCGTGTGCACCTGCGGGCAGGTCGGCCATCTCGAGACGCTCGCCTCCGGACGCTCGATCGAGGCCCGCTACGCCGAACGGGTCGGCGCAGTCGGCACCCCGGGGTTCGAGATCGCCGAGCTCGCACGAGTCGGCGACGCCGACGCCACGGCGGTCTTCGACGCCGCGGGCCACGCGCTCGGCCTGGCGATCGCCACCGCCGCGAACCTCCTCGACGTCGTCAACGTCGTCGTCGGCGGGGGAGTGCGCGAGGCGTGGGACGTGCTCGAGCCCTCGCTGTCCAGGACCCTCGCGCAGAACGAGCCGGTCTCGGGCATCGCCCTCACCGTGCACCCGGCGCTGCTCGGCGGTCGCGCCGTCGCACTCGGTGCCGCGGCGCTCGCCTGGCCGCTCGCCGACGATCCGGCCGCGATCGTCTTCGACACCGAAGCGGATGCCGCACCGGCATCGCCCGTCGGCATGACGGCGTGAGCCGAGACCGATGCAGAACACCACCGAGGAGCAGAACGTGAACGACGCAGCGACCACCGCGCCGGAGGCATCCGAGATCTGGATGGGGCCGCTCGGCGCCGTGGAACCGGGCGGACTCGCTCGGCCCCGCATCGGCATCGCCGGCATCTCGATCGAGTCGAGCACCTTCTCGCCGCACCTGAGCGGCGACGAGGCGTTCACCGTCCGCGAGGGCGGCGCGCTGATGGCCTACTACCCGTTCCTCTCCGAAGGATCGGAGCTGCGCGGTGCTGCCGAATGGGTGCCGCTGACCCACGGCCGCTCGCTGCCGGGCGGCGCGGTCGCCCCCGAGACGTACGAGCGGATGAAGCGTGCGATCATCGCCGGCATCCGCGCCCAGGGGCCGTTCGACGGCTTCTTCTTCGACATCCACGGCGCGATGAGCGTCGTCGGCATGGTCGACGCCGAGGCCGACCTGGCCCGTGCGGTGCGCGCCGAGCTCGGCGACGCCACGCTCGTCTCGACGTCGATGGACCTGCACGGCAACGTCTCGCGCGAGCTGCTCGACGCGGTCGACCTCATCACCTGCTACCGCATGGCTCCCCATGAGGACGTGTGGAACACCAAGGAGCGGGCGGTGTTCAACCTGCTCACCCGCCTGCGTTCCTCCGTCGGCGCCGACGTGCTCGAGCGCCGCCCGTACAAGGCCTGGCTGCAGGTGCCCGTGCTGCTGCCCGGCGAGAAGACGAGCACCCGTCTCGAGCCCGCGCGCGGCATCTACGCCGAGGTCCCGGTGGCCGAGCACACGGCGGGCGTCGTCGATGCCGCCGTGTGGGTCGGGTACGCCTGGGCCGACGAGCCCCGCTGCCAGGCCGCCGTCGTCGTCACCGGCGACGACCGGCAGGTCATCGCCGCCGAGGCCGAGCGGCTCGCCCGCGCCTACTGGGACGCCCGCGACGACTTCGAGTTCGTCGCCGACGCCCTGCCGCTGGCCGAGTCGATCGACGCCGCGCTCGCCGCGACCGACGAACGGCCGTACCTGATCTCCGACTCGGGCGACAACCCCACCGCCGGCGGCGCCGGCGACGTCTCGTGGACCCTCGGGCAACTGCTCGACCGGCCGGAGTTCGCAGGCGGCGACCTCACCGTCATCCACGCGTCGATCTTCGACCCGGCCGCCGTCGAGGTCGCCAGGAAGGCCGGCGTGGGCGGAGAGATCGCCGTGCTCGTCGGTGGTCGCGTCGACGGCGGGCCGTCGGGCCCGGTGCCGATCGCGGGAACCGTGTTCTCCATCACCGACGGCGACGCGGACGCCGGGACGCAGGTCGTCATCAAGGCCGGCGGCGTGCACGCGATCATCACCGAGCGGCGCAAGCCCTTCCACCACCTCGCCGACTTCACGATGCTCGGGCTCGACCCGCACGCGGCCGACATCGTCGTCGTGAAGATCGGCTACCTCGAGCCCGAGCTCTACGAACTCGCGCAGGGCTGGAAGCTCGCGCTGACTCCCGGCGGCGTCGACCAGGACCTGCTGCGTCTCGGACACCGTCGCCTCGCGCCCGGGGTCTTCCCCTTCGAGACGGATGCCCCTGAGCCCGCGCTCGTCGCCCTCGTGACCCGTCGACCGACCCGCTGACACCCGCTGACACCCCGAACAGGAACGACATGCTGAACTTCGAGACCCGCATCGGCCCCGACTTCGGTGCCGACGCCCCCGTCTATCCGGCCGCAGGCGTGCCCGAGTGGTACCGCGACGCGAAGCTGGGCTTCTTCGTGCACTGGGGCCTCTACTCGGTGCCGGCGTGGGGAACCCCGCACGACGGCCGCGGCGTGCCCACCGAGGACGCGTACGCGCACCACCAGTACGCCGAGTGGTACGGCAACACCGTGCGTATCGCGGGCAGCCCGACGTGGCAGCGCCACCAGGACGTCTACGGCACCGGCACGAGCTACGAGGACCTCGCCGACCGTTGGGACGCCTCGACCTTCGACGCCGATGCGTTCGTCGGCTCGCTCGTCTCGGCGGGCGCCCGGTACGTGATCCCCACCACGAAGCACCACGAGGGCTTCTGCCTGTGGGACACCGAGACGACGGCCTTCAACGCCGCACGCCGCGGACCCCGCCGCGACCTCATCCGCGAGTTCCACGACGCCACGCGCGCCGCGGGTGCGAAGTTCGGCGTCTACTTCTCGGGTGCGCTCGACTGGCACGTCAGCGACTTCCCGCCGATCGAGTCGGACACCGACCTCTTCCGCTACCGCCGGAACGACGAGCGCTTCTCGCGCTACTCGGCCGCGCAGCTGGAGGAGCTGGTCGAACGGTTCAGCCCCGACATCCTCTGGAACGACATCGACTGGCCCGACGGCGGCAAGGGCCGTGACGAGTTCGCGGTCGCGGCGCTCCTCGAGCGCTACCTCGAGCGCGTGCCGTCGGGGGTCGTCAACGACCGCTGGGGCGTGCCGTACCACGGGTTCCTGACGCGCGAGTACACGCACGTCGAGGACATCGTCGAGTCGCCGTGGGAGTCCACGCGCGGTCTCGGGTTCTCGTTCGGCTACAACGAGGCCGAGGGCCCGGAGCACTCGCTGTCGGGCGACGCGCTCGTGCGTCTGCTCGTCGACGTGGTCTCGAAGAACGGCAACCTGCTCATCAACGTCGGACCCCGTGCCGACGGCTCGATCCCCGAGCTCCAGGCAGCGAGCATGAGCGCGATGGGCCGCTGGCTCGAGGTCAACGGCGACGCCGTCTACGGCACGCGCCCGTGGCTCCGCGCCGGCGACCGCATCGGCGCGCCCGCCTCGTACACGGCGAACGGCGGCGACGTCTTCGTGCACGCGATCGATCCGGCCGCCGGCGAGCTCCGCCTGCCGTCCGAGCTCGCGGGTGCCGGGCGCGTGACCTGGCTGGGCGCGGGCGATGCCGCCGTCGAGTCGTCGAGCGCCGGGGCAACCGTGTCGATCCCCGAAGCGCTGCGTGGCGAGCCGATCGCCGTCGCCCGCGTGACGCCGTGAACGCTCGACCGGTCGTGACCGTGCCCGCCGTCGAGATCGCGGTGCAGGACGCCGGCGGCACCGCGGTCGCGATCGCCGCCGGCGCCGATCGCGTCGAGCTGTGCAGCGCCCTCGTCACCGGCGGCCTCACACCGTCGATCGGCACCGTGCTCGAGTCGGTCGAGGCCGCGCGCGGCCTCGGTGCCGACCATGCCGTGCACGTGCTCGTGCGCTCGCGCGCCGGTGGATTCGTCTACGACGCCCGCGAGGTGTCGGCGATGGTCCGCGACATCCGCGCCCTGCGCTCGACCGGGATCGCCGGTGTCGTGATCGGGGCGATGCGCCCAGACGGCACCGTCGACGAACCCGTCGTCGCCCGGTTGATCGAGGCGGCCGACGGACTGCACACGACCTTCCACCGCGCGATCGACACCGTCGCGCGACCGAGCGGGCTGATCGACACGCTCGCGCAGCTCGGCATCTCGCGCGTGCTGACCTCGGGTGCCGCACGTCGCAGCATCGACGGGGTCGACGAGCTCGCCGCGATGCAGGCGGCCGCCGGCGGCCGCCTCGAGGTCATGGCCGGGGGCGGCGTCGCCGCGGTCGACATCCCCGCGCTGCTCGACCTCGGACTCGCCGCCGTGCACCTGTCGGCTCGGCGCTCGGTGATCGATCCCGCGCCGAGCGGTCCGGGCGGCGGCGCCGAGACGGTCGACCGCACCGACGTCCAGCTCGTGCGCGGCGCGGTCGCCGCGCGATCGGCGTGGTGCGCGACGCAGTCGTGAGTCGCCGGCGCCCGGCGAACGGGGAGCGCCCGGCGAACGGGTAGCGTGTCGGGAATGCCACGAACACTGCCGGTCGAGATCGCCGTCCAGGATGTCGCGGGGGTGCGCGTCGCCCTCGCCGCGGGCGCCGCGCGCGTCGAGCTCTGCCAGGCGCTCGGCCTCGGCGGGCTCACGCCGTCCGCCGGTCTCATCGAGGCCGCGGCGGGCACCGCACGCGAGTGCGGGGTGCCGGCGTTCGTGCACGTGCTCGTGCGGCCCCGCGGCGGCGGGTTCGTCTACGACGCCGACGAGCTCGACACGATCGTCCGGGACATCCGCGCCGCTGCGACCGCCGGTGCCGACGGCGTCGTCGTCGGCGCACTCACCGACGCGGGCGACGTCGACCTCGAGGCCGTGCGGCGATTCGTCGACGCCGCGGCCGGCCTCGACGTCACGGTGCACCGCGCCGTCGACGCGAGCTCCGACCCGCTCGGCTCGGTCGCCGCGCTGCACGCACTCGGCGTGCGCAGGGTGCTCACCTCGGGCGGATCACCCGACTGCCGCGCCGGCCTCGCGACGCTCGCGCGCATGGCCGCGGACTCGGGTCCGCTCGAGATCATGGCGGGCGGCGGGGTGCGCATCGACGACATCCCCGCACTCGCAGCCGCCGGAATCGACGCCGTGCACCTCTCGGCGCGAGGCACCGCGACCCGCGGGGGAGCGAGCGGCCCCGGCGGCGGCGTCGACGGATTCGACATGACGGATGCCGCCCTCGTCGCTGCGGCTGTCGAGGCCGCCGGCTCCGTTCGACGCTGACCGGGTGCCGCGACCGCCTGGCGCCCCTCGGCGATCGCTAATGTGGTGCTCATGACCCGCGACACCGACGACGACGACGCGCTCCGTTGGGAGGGCGACGACGACCAGACGCTCGCGCCCGGCTGGAAGACCGTCGGCGCGCCCGCACCTGCGGAACCCGGGCCCGTCGCGGCGGACCCCACCGACGAGCGCGACGTCGCGGCATCCGTCGACGAAGCCGACACGACGGATGCCCCGGCGCAGACCGGCTCGGCCGAACTCGTCGTGCTCGGAGTGCTGGGCGGCGTCTACCTGCTCTATGCGATCGGGTGGCTGGTCTCGGCGCTCGGCGCCGCGCCGCTCTTCGCCGACCCCGTCGCGCAGTTCATGTACGAGCTCGGCAGCTGGTTCGCCGTGCTCGCGGCGCCCCTGTGGTTCGGCGCGGTGCTGTGGCTCGCGTCGGGCAACCGGCGCGCGCGGCTCATCTGGCTGATCGCCGGCGCCGTGCTGCTCGTTCCCGTTCCGTTCCTGCTGCGAGGTTGAGATGACCGAGGCATCCGTACCCACCGGGCCCACTCCCACCGGGCCGACCGCGGCGGGCGTCGACCGGACGCCGGTCCGTTCGGCGACGCCGCTCTGGCTGGCGATCACGATCGCCGTGGTCTTCGGCGTCTTCTACGCCTACGACGTCTGGGAGGCCGTCGGCAACCTCGTCGGGTTGAACATCACGGCGAACGAGCTCGGCGTCGCGATCACCGGTGGCGGGTGGGCGCTGCTCGTGGTCGGCATCGCGGTGCCGCTCCTCGTGTTCGGCACGGCGTTCTGGCTCGGCCGGCATCGCGCTCCGCTCGCGCAGGTCGTGCTCTTCCTCGCGGGCTTCGCGCTCGTGCAGGTGCTCGCCGCCGATGTCTCCGCGTTCTTCGAGCTCGGCGGTCTCGACCTCTCCTGATGCACGCGGCGTCACACAACGGGCGCGGAATGCGCGCTCCAGTAGAGTGAACGGGTAGGCGCCCCGAAGGCGTGTGGCGCATCCCACCGCAAGTCGCAGTGTCGTGCGCGCGCATCACCCCGAAGGAATCGTTCGTGTCAAAGCCGGTCGTGCTGATCGCCGAAGAACTCTCGCCCGCCACCGTCGAGGCCCTCGGTCCCGACTTCGACGTCAGATCCGTCGACGGCACCGACCGGCCCGCGCTGCTCGCAGCCCTGGCCGATGCCGACGCCATCCTCGTGCGTTCCGCGACCAAGGTCGACGCGGAGGCGATCGCCGCCGCGCCGAAGCTGAAGGTCGTCGCCCGTGCCGGCGTCGGCCTCGACAACGTCGACATCAAGGCCGCCACCGCGGCCGGCGTCATGGTCGTGAACGCGCCGACGTCGAACATCATCTCTGCCGCTGAGCTGACCGTCGGCCACATCCTGAGCCTCGCCCGTCACATCCCTGCGGCGCACTCCGCGCTCGCGCAGGGGGAGTGGAAGCGTTCGGCCTACACCGGCGTCGAGCTCTACGAGAAGACGATCGGCATCATCGGCCTCGGCCGCATCGGCGCGCTCATCGCCGCTCGCCTGCAGGCGTTCGGCACCAACGTGATCGCCTACGACCCGTACATCACCGCTGCGCGCGCGCAGCAGCTCGGCGTGCAGACCGTGAGCCTCGACGAACTGCTCGAGCAGAGCGACTTCATCACGATCCACATGCCGAAGACGCCCGAGACGACCGGCATGATCGGCACCGAGCAGTTCGCCCGCATGAAGCCGACCGCCTTCATCGTGAACGTCGCACGCGGCGGGCTCATCGATGAGGACGCACTGCACGACGCGCTCGTCAACCGCACGATCGCTGGTGCGGCCGTCGACGTCTTCGTCTCCGAGCCGCCGCGCGATTCGCCGCTCCTCGGCCTGCCGAACATCGTCGTGACGCCGCACCTCGGCGCCTCGACCGACGAGGCTCAAGAGAAGGCGGGCGTCTCGGTCGCGAAGTCGGTGCGGCTCGCCCTCGCCGGCGAGCTCGTGCCCGACGCGGTCAACGTCGCAGGCGGGGTCATCGACCCGTACGTGCGCCCCGGCATCCCGCTCGTCGAGAAGCTCGGCCAGCTCTTCGCCGGCATCGCCAACGGCCCGCTCACGAGCCTCGACGTCGAGGTGCGCGGCGAGCTCGTCGACTACGACGTGAGCGCCCTGAAGCTCGCGGCCCTGAAGGGCGTCTTCACCAACGTCGTCAGCGAGACCGTCTCGTACGTGAACGCGCCGCTGCTCGCCGAGCAGCGCGGCCTCGACGTGCGCCTCATCACGGCGGCGGAGTCGCCCGAGTACCGCAACGTGATCTCGCTGACGGGTGCGCTCGCCGACGGCCGCCAGGTCTCGGTCTCGGGCACGCTCACCGGTCCGAAGCAGATCGAGAAGCTCGTGGCCGTCAACGGCTTCGAGCTCGAGGTGCCGATCGCGACGACCCACATCGTCATGGAGTACGCCGACCGCCCCGGCATCGTCGCGGTCTACGGCCGCGAGTTCGGCGAGGCCGGCATCAACATCGCCGGCATGCAGATCGCACGCCACGAGGCGGGCGGGCAGGCGCTCAGCGTGCTGACCGTCGACTCCCCGGTGCCCGCCGACGTGCTCGAGCGCGTGCGCGAGGCGATCGACGCGAGCCTCTTCGTCGAGGTCGACATCACCGAGTAGCGCGTTCCGAACGACCGGATGCCCCGGCGTGCCGCTGCCTGCAGCGCGCGCCGGGGCATCCGTCGTCTAGCTGCCGGTCTGCGCGATGCGCTCGAGCAGGGCGACGAGCGCGTCCATCTGCGCCGGTCCGATGTCGTCCGTCTCGAGCGTCGACGCGTCGACCTCGGCGCGCAGCGCCGAGTGGTAGTAGAGGCCGTCGCCGATGAGCGTGATCGCGAGGGCGAGCGCGGGGTCGTCGATGTGCCGCCCCATCTCCTCGAGCCAGCGCGAGCGCACGGCGTCGATCGCGGCGGCGGCCTGACGGTCGCCGCCCTGCGCGAGCCGCACCGTGGCGACGAAGCTGTGGTCGATCGCCGACTCGACGTCGACCGATGAGCGCACGAAGTACGAGATCGGTCCGTCGGGTGCCGAATGGATGCGGGCGACGTCCTCGTCGACGAGGCGGTGCAGGCGCTCGATGAGGCCGGCGATGAGCGCGTGCCGCGAACCGAAGTGGTAGAGCAGGCCGCCCTTCGAGACTCCGGCCGCTCGTGCGGTGGCATCGAGCGTGGCGTGCCGCTCGCCGTCGGCGATGATGATGCGCTCGAACGCGTCGAGCACGGCTTCTCGGGCGGCGGGCGGGCGACTCATGATCTCAGTCTGGCTGATCGGGGGAGGACTGACGACGCTTCGGGCATGTCTGTTACTATACCAACTGGACGGTACAGTAACCGCCTGAGACGAACGAGCCTGAGATGACAGACACCAACCAGACCGCACTGCACACGAACGAGACGACCGCTGCACCGGCTCCCGATACGCCGACCGCTCGCGCGCCCCGGCGCGCCTGGTTCGCGCTCGCGGTGCTCATGCTGCCCGTGCTGCTCGTCTCGGTCGACAACACGGTGCTGAGCTTCGCGCTGCCCGCGATCTCGCTCGACCTCGCGCCGACCGCCGCCCAGCAGCTCTGGATCATCGACGCCTACCCGCTCGTGCTCGCCGGACTCCTCGTCGCGATGGGCAGTGCGGGCGACCGCTACGGCCGCCGCCGAATGCTGCTCATCGGATCGGTCGGCTTCGCCGTGCTCTCGGTCGTCGCCGCGTTCGCGCCGACCGCGGAGGCGCTCATCGCCTCGCGTGCCGCGCTCGGCTTCTTCGGCGCGATGCTCATGCCCTCGACCCTGTCGCTGCTGCGCACCGTCTTCGTCGAGCGCGAGCAGCGCCGCCTCGCGATCGCGATCTGGGCCTCCGGCTTCGCCGCCGGCAGCGCCCTCGGCCCACTCGTCGGCGGCGTGCTGATCGAGCACTTCCACTGGGGGTCGGTGTTCCTGCTCGCCGTGCCCGTGCTGGTGCCGCTTCTGATCCTCGTGCCGCTCCTCATCCCCGAGAGCCGCGACCCCGCGCCCGGACGCATCGACATCCCGAGCACCCTGCTCTCGCTCGCCGCGATGGTGCCGGTCGTGTTCGGCATCAAGTCGCTCGCCACCGAGGGGCTCGCGGGCTTCGGCATCCAGGCGATCGTCTTCGGCCTGTTCTGCGGAATCTGGTTCGTGCGCCGTCAGTTGAAGAGCCGCTCGCCGATGCTCGACGTGCGGCTGTTCCGACAGGGCTCGTTCGGCGGCGCCGTGCTCGTGAACCTCTTCAGCGTCATCGCGCTGGTCGGCTTCCTCTACTTCGTGTCGCAGCACCTCCAGCTCATCGCCGGGCTGAGTCCGGTCGCAGCGGGACTCGCGCTGCTGCCGGGACTCGTCGCGATGATCATCGCGGGTCTCGCCGTCGTGCCGATCGCCCGGCGCGTGCGACCGCGGGTGCTCGTGCCGGTCGCGCTGCTGCTGTCGGCCGGCGGCTACGCCGTCATCGCGTGCTTCGCGACCGCCGACTCGATCGCGCCCGTCGTCATCGCCTTCATGATGCTCGGCGTCGGCATCGGCGCGGCGGAGACCGTCTCGAACGAGCTCATCCTCTCGAGCGCACCGCCCGAGAAGGCGGGCGCCGCCTCCGCCGTCTCCGAGACCGCGTACGAGCTCGGCGCCGTCCTGGGCACCGCCGTGCTGGGCTCGATCCTCGCCGCCCACTACAGCGCCGCGATCGTGCTGCCCAACGGGCTGACCGCCGCGCAGGCCGCCACCGCGAGCGAGACGCTCGCCGGCGCCGCAACGGTCGCCGAACAGCTGCCCACTGCGATCGGCGATCAGCTCGCGGCATCCGCGGCCCTGGCGTTCGATGAGGGCGTCGTGATCACCTCGCTCATCGGCGTCGCACTCATGGTCGCCGCCGCCGTGGTGGCAGTGCTGGCCCTTCGCAACCCGAAGGGCGCGGCCGCACACGAGTGAGTGACTGCGTCGTCGCGCGGGTGTCACGTGCGCGCGCGGCCAGTACGCTGGAAGGGCTGGCGCACGAAGGAGCATTCATGGTGGACACGGTCAAGCTCGCGGTCATTCCCGGTGACGGGATCGGCCCTGAAGTCGTCGGGCAGGCGCTGAAGGCGCTCGCTGCGGCAACCGAGGGGTCGGGGGTCGCGTTCGAGCAGACCGAGTTCTCCCTGGGCGCCGCCCGCTACCTCGCGACCGGCGACGTGCTGACCGACGACGACCTCGCGGCGATCAAGGGCCACGACGCGATCCTGCTCGGGGCGGTCGGCGGCGTGCCCGGCGACCCGCGTCTGGCGGGTGCGAACATCGAGCGCGGCCTGCTGCTGAAGCTCCGCTTCGAGCTCGACCACTACGTGAACCTCCGCCCGTCGGTGCTCTACCCCGGCGTCGCGAGTCCGCTCGCAGCCCCTGGCGACATCGACTTCGTCGTCGTGCGCGAGGGCACCGAGGGCCCGTATGTCGGCAACGGCGGCGCGATCCGCGTCGGCACTCCGGCCGAGGTCGCCAACGAGGTCTCGGTCAACACCGCCTACGGTGTCGAGCGCGTCGTGCGCTACGCGTTCGCCGCGGCATCCGCTCGCCCTCGCAAGAAGCTCACGCTCGTGCACAAGACCAACGTGCTCGTCTTCGCCGGCTCGCTGTGGAAGCGCACGGTCGACGCCGTGGCGGCCGAGTTCCCCGATGTCGCGGTCGATTACCTGCACGTCGACGCGGCGACGATCTTCCTGGTCACCGACCCCGCGCGCTTCGACGTCATCGTCACCGACAACCTCTTCGGCGACATCCTCACCGACCTCGCCGGCGCCATCAGCGGCGGCATCGGCCTCGCGGCGTCGGGCAACATCAACCCCGACGGCCGGTTCCCGAGCATGTTCGAGCCGGTGCACGGCTCGGCACCCGACATCGCCGGCCAGGGCATCGCCGACCCGACCGCCGCGATCCTCTCCGTGGCCCTCCTCCTCGACCACCTCGGCCGGGCCGAGGCCGCGCAGAAGGTGCAGCGGGCGGTCGTCGCCGACATCGCCGAACGCGGCGACTCCCGGCGCACGACCTCCGAGGTCGGCGACGCCATCGCCGCACGCATCGGCGCACTCGACTGATCCCAGCGCATCGAAGGACGAAACTCATGACGATCAACCTCCCGCTCCAGGCCCCGTCGGCAGCCGGTCTCATCTGGCAGGTCATCCGCAACGGCGAGGCGAAGACGCCCGCCGAACGCGAGGCGGTGCTCGCCGACCCCGGCTTCGGCAATCACTTCACCGACCACATGGTCGACATCTGCTGGTCGGAGAAGGGCGGCTGGCACCGCCCGCGCGTCTCGCCCTACGGCCCGATCTCGCTCGATCCCGCCGCCGCGGTGCTGCACTACGCGCAGGAGATCTTCGAGGGCATGAAGGCCTACCGTCACGCCGACGGCTCGATCCACACCTTCCGGCCGTTCGAGAACGCCGCCCGCATGCAGCGCTCGGCCCGTCGCATGGCGCTGCCCGAGCTGCCGAGCGACATCTTCATCGAGTCGCTCAAGCAGATCATCGCCGTCGACGCGGACTGGGTGCCGAGCGCGCCCGAGACGAGCCTCTACCTGCGGCCGTTCATGTTCGCGAAAGAGGCGTTCCTCGGAGTGCGTCCCGCGAAGAAGGTCGCCTACTACGTGATCGCGAGCCCGGCGGGAGCCTACTTCCCCGGCGGCGTCGAGCCCGTCAGCATCTGGCTCTCCACCGACTACGCCCGTGCAGGCAAGGGCGGCACCGGAGCGGCCAAGACCGGCGGCAACTACGCGTCGAGCCTGCTGCCGCAGGCCGAGGCATACGAGAAGGGATGCCAGCAGGTCGCCTTCCTCGACGACGCCGGCAACCTCGAAGAGCTCGGCGGCATGAACATCGTGCTCGTCAAGCGCGACGGCACGCTCGTCACTCCCGAGTCGCCCTCGATCCTCGAGGGCATCACGCGCGACTCGATCCTGCAGCTCGCGACCGATCGCGGCCACGCGGTCGAGCGACGCGCCATCTCGCTCGACGAGTGGCGCAGCGGTGCCGACTCCGGCGAGATCGTCGGCGCCTTCGCCTGCGGCACCGCCGCGGTCGTCGTGCCCATCGGGCGTCTGCTCGGCACCGACTTCGAGATCGTGCACACGGGAGCCGGGGCATCCGAGCTGGCGCTCTCGCTGCGCCGGGAGCTCACCGACATCCAGTACGGCCGCGTCGAAGACCGCCACGGATGGCTCACCCGTCTCGACGCATGACCGGCGGCCCGGCTGACGGCGGCATCCGCATCCGCCCGTTCGACGTCGCCGACACCGAGCCGGTCGTCGCCCTGTGGCGTTCGGCAGGCCTCGTCGTGCCGTGGAACGACCCGTATCGCGACATCGAGCGCAAGCTCACCGTGCAGCCCGAGCTCTTCCTGGTGGGGGAGTCCGACGGCGCCGTCGTGGCGACGGCGATGGTCGGCTACGACGGCCATCGGGGCTGGGTCAACTACCTCGCGGTCGACCTCGACCGGCGCGGCGAGCGACTCGGGGCGCTGCTCATGGCGGAGGCCGAGCGGCTCCTCGCCGAACGCGGCTGCCCGAAGCTGAACCTGCAGGTCCGGTCGACGAACGCCGGCGTGATCGCGTTCTACCGCAGCCTCGGCTACCAGGCCGACGACGTCACGAGCCTCGGCAAGCGACTCATCCCGGATGCCCCCGCCGAGGCCGTTCCGACCGGGTCGCGTCGCTGAGTCGCAGGACGTTTCGCACGACACGCCGCCCCGGTGCGGCGTGTCCCGAGGGCGGTCCTGCGACTCGGCGCGCGGGCCCGTGGGTAGGCTGAACGCATGAAGATCGCGCGTTTCAGCCACGACGACACCATCGCATTCGGCATCGTCGACGAAGAGGAGCACGAGCTCGTCGTGCTGAAGGCCGACCCCATGTTCGCGGGCTACGAGCCCACCGGCGAGCGCGTCAAGCTCACCGATGCGAAGCTGCTCGCACCGGTGATCCCTCGCTCGAAGGTCGTCGCGGTCGGCAAGAACTACCGCGACCACGCCGAGGAGATGGGCGGCGAGGCGCCGGCCGAGCCGTTGCTGTTCCTGAAGCCGAACACCTCGGTGGTCGGCCCCGGCGACGCGATCGTGCTGCCGAAGCAGAGCGAGCGGGTCGAGCACGAGGGTGAGCTCGCGGTCATCATCGGGCGCATCGCGAAGAACGTCTCCGAAGACGACGCGGAAGACTACATCTTCGGCTACACGATCGCGAACGACGTCACGGCCCGCGACCTGCAGCAGCGCGACGGCCAATGGGCCCGCGCAAAGGGCTTCGACTCGTTCTGCCCGCTCGGACCAGTGATCGACACCCACGTCGACTTCGAGACCGCCACGATCGAGACGAGCGTGAACGGCGAGCGCCGCCAGACGGGCAACCTCTCCGACATGGTGCACTCGGTCGCGTCGATCATCGCCTACGCGTCGAGCGTGTTCACCCTGCTGCCCGGCGACGTCATCCTCACGGGCACGCCCGCCGGCGTCGGGCCGATCGCCGACGGCGACACGGTCGAGGTCGACATCACCGGGCTCGGCACGCTGTCGAACCCGGTGCGCTCGGCGAACTGACGCGACCCGCCGTCACGTGACGCGAATCGACGCGGAGAGGCGCGCTGAACAGCGATCCGCGTCACTTCGCGAGCGAGGCGCCGGACGCGCGATCAGCGACCGAGAGCGGATGCCGCGAGGTCGACGTCCTCGTCGTCGTTCCACACGTGGAAGGCGACGCGGGCCCGACCGGCGCGCCCTGACGCGGTGATGCCGGCGGCGCCGAGCGCGGCCAGCGCGCTGCCGTCGAGGTCGGGCCACGCCACGATCGCGCTGTCGGACGGGGCCAGGTCGAGCCGCGCGCGGAACGCGTTCGCGAGCCCGACGTCGTGCCGGCGCACCTCTGCCATGTCGAGCGATGCGGCGAGCTCGAGGGCCGCCTCCGCTCCCGCCCAGGCCTGCCAGGCGGGGGAGACGTCGAAGCGCTGCGCGCCCGCGGCGAGGTGCAGCTCGGGGCCGTAGCACGAGGCCCACGGGTCGTCGCCCGAGTACCAGCCGGCCGCGTGCGGCGTCAGCTCGTCGACCGCTCGGGTCGAGAAGGCGGCGAAGGCGGCCCCGCGAGGCGCCGACAGCCACTTGTACGCGTGGCAGATCACGACGTCGGCGTCGATCGCATCGGTCGGCATCCAGCCGGTGGCCTGGGTCGTGTCGACGAGCGTCAGCGCGCCGGCGGCACGTGCCGCTGCGGCGACGGATGCCGCGTCGGCGACCTCACCCGTCGCCGACTGCACGAGCGAGTAGGAGACGAGCCAGGTCGAGTCGCTCACCGCGCCCGCGAGCTCGGCCAGCGGCACGTGGCGCACACGCAGGTCGCCTCGGGCCAGGAACGGGCCGATCACCGACGAGAAGTCGCCGTCGACGCACACGATCTCGGCGCCGGCAGGTGCCGAGGCGGCCACGAACCCGGCGAAGACCGAGACCTGCGAGCCGGTGGCGATCTCGCTCGGCGCGCGGCCGAGCAGCGTTGCCGCGTGACCCCGGGCGCGGTCGTGGATCCTCCCGTACTCGACGCCGCACGCCGTGCCCGCCGACCAGGACTCGAGGTCGCGTCGTACGGCGTCGCGAGTGACGTCGGCCGGCAGGCCCATGGTGCAGGCGGCGAGGTAGCCGCGTCCTGCGGCGTACCGCTCGCGAGTGTGGTGCATGGATCCAGTCTCAGCGAGTCTGATTCATTCGACAAGGCCCGGCGAATGATCACACACATGCGCTGAGGTTATGATTCAGACATGTCGGATGCCTCGATCGACGCCCTCGCCGCAGCCCTCGACCTGCAGACCGTGCGCGTCGTGCACCAGATCGCCGAGCACGGCTCGCTCACCGCGGCCGCCGAGTGGCTCGGCTACAGCCAACCCGCCGTGAGCCAGCAGTTGCGCCGGTTCGAGGATCGCACCGGCATCGCGCTCGTGGAGCGAGTGGGTCGCGGCATCCGGCTGACGGAGTCGGGCCGGGTGCTCGCGCGCCATGCGCAGGACGTCGCCACGGCGCTCGAGGCGGCGGCCGGAGAGCTCGCCGAACTCCGTGGGCTCCGTGCCGGACGTGTGCGGCTCGTGGCCTTCCCGTCCGCCTCGGCGACGCTCGTGCCGCGGCTCATCGCGGCGCTCGCCGCCGCCCACCCCGGCATCGACGTCACCTACGTCGAGGCCGAGCCGCCCGAGGCGGTGCGGGCCGTGCGCGCCGACCAGGCCGACCTCGCGATCACGTTCAGCTACCCGGGCGATCGCGACGACCCGCACCAGGCGAGCGCGCGCGGACTCGATGTGCGCGTGTACGGCGACGAGCCGATGCGGCTCGTGCTGCCCGCCGGTCATGCCGCCGCGGCATCCGACTTCGTCGATCTCGGCATGCTGCGCGACGAGCCGTGGATCGCCGGCTGCCCCAGGTGTCGCGGGCACCTGCTGGAGCTCGCGGACGCCGCTGGGTTCGTGCCGCGCATCGCCTTCGAGACCGACAACTTCGTGGCCGTCGAGGGCATGGTCGCGCAGGGGCTCGGGGTGGCGCTGCTGCCGGCACTCGCGCTCGCCGCATCGCCGAGGCACGAGAACGTGGTGGCCAGGCCGACCGCGCGCGCCGACGTGCGCTCGCTGCACCTCGTGACCGCGCGCGGCGCCGAGCGGGTGCCCGCCGTCGGTGCGGCGATCGCCGCGCTCGAATCCCTCGCCGCTCGGTAGCATTGAGGCGTATGTCTGAGACAGCTCACCCCACGACCACGGCCACCGGTGGCGACATCCGTGTGCGCTTCTGCCCATCGCCGACCGGCACGCCGCACGTCGGCCTCGTGCGCACCGCCCTGTTCAACTGGGCCTACGCGCGCCACACCGGCGGCACCTTCGTGTTCCGCATCGAAGACACCGACGCCGCCCGCGACAGCGAGGAGAGCTACGCGCAGATCCTCGACGCACTCACGTGGCTCGGCCTCACGTGGGACGAGGGCATCGACGTCGGCGGCCCGCACGGCCCCTACCGGCAGTCGCAGCGCGGTGAGATCTACCTCGAGGTCGTCGAGCGGCTGAAGGCCTCGGGTCACCTCTACGAGTCGTTCTCGACGGCCGAGGAGATCGATGCTCGCAACGAGGCGAACGGTCGTCCGAAGCAGCTCGGATACGACAACTTCGACCGCGACCTCACCGAGGAGCAGAAGGCGGCGTTCCGCGCCGAGGGCCGCGCGCCCGCCCTGCGCCTCCGCGTGCCCGAGGTCGACCTCGGCTTCGACGACCTCGTGCGCGGCCGCATCGACTTCCCGGTGGGGTCGACGATCGACTTCGTCGTCGTGCGCCCCAACGGCGCGCCGCTCTACACCTTCGTGAACCCGGTCGACGACGCGCTCATGGGCATCACCGACGTGCTCCGCGGCGAAGACCTGCTCTCGTCGACGCCGCGTCAGATCGCGCTCTACCACGCGCTCATCGACATCGGCGTGACCTCGTTCGTGCCGCGCTTCGGCCACCTGCCCTACGTCATGGGCGAGGGCAACAAGAAGCTCTCCAAGCGCGATCCCGAGTCGAACCTGTTCCACCACCGCGACCGCGGGTTCATCCCCGAGGGCCTCATCAACTACCTCGCGCTCCTCGGCTGGGGATTCTCGGCGGATCGCGACGTGTTCTCGCGCGACGAGCTCATCGCCGCGTTCGACGTCGCGAACGTGAACCCGAACCCAGCCCGGTTCGACCTGAAGAAGGCCGAGGCGATCAACGGCGACCACATCCGTCAGCTCGACGTCGCCGACTTCGCCGCGCGCACCGTGCCGTACCTGCAGGCGGCCGGTGCCGTCTCCATCCCGATCACGCCGGGTGAAGAGGCAGTGCTCGCCGAGGGGGCACCGCTCGTCCAGGAGCGCATCGCCCTGCTGGGCGAGGCTCCCGGCATGCTCGGCTTCCTGTTCACAGATGCCGCGGGCCTCGAGTTCGACGAGGCCGCGGTCGCCGCGCTCACGGCCGATGCCCCCGCGGTGCTCGCTGCGGCGCGCGAGGCGCTCGACCGGCTGCCCGCCGGGGAGTGGACGCACGAGCAGATCGAGGAGGCGCTGCGAGCGGCCCTCGTCGACGGCCTCGCGCTGAAGCCGCGCGTCGCCTTCGGAGCGGTGCGCACGGCGATCTCCGGCCGTCGCATCTCCCCGCCGCTCTTCGAGTCCATGCAGATCCTCGGCAAGCTCGACTCGATCGAGCGCATCGACCGTCTGACGGCGCTGCTCGCCTGACGCGCGCGGGCGCCCGCCGGGTGAGCGCTGCTCAGTTTGGCGGGCGTCGCGCCGTAGGCTAGAGTTACATGTCGGCGCGGGACTTCGGTTTCAGCCATTGGGGTATGGTGTAATTGGCAACACGGCGGTTTCTGGTACCGTTGTTCTTGGTTCGAGTCCAGGTACCCCAGCCAGAATTGTGAGAAGAAGGCCCGGTCATCCGGGCCTTTTTCGTTTTCCGGGACAGACGGTTCCCGAAGACCGGCATGTGGGCTGGACTTCCGAGGTGCGCTGCGATTCCATTGAGTGTGTCGGCACAGATCGAGTCTCCCTACTGGCTCGAACGCGATCGCGAGACGCCGCAGGGGATTGGGTGAGCCATGGGTTCTGGGAACATGCGGAATCGTGACTTCCAGGAGACGCGAACGCCGCTCGGCGTCATCGGCGGCTTCGTGGGACTCATCGCGGCGAGCGTCGGTGCCGCCATGCTCGTCGTCGCCGGAGTGACGCCCGCGATCGCGACCGTGGGCATCGCGGCATCCGGAAGCATCGGCATGTTCGAGAACCTTCCGGGATACCTCGAGATCGACGAACTCTCGGAGAAGAGCAACATCTACGCGACTGCTCCCGACGGTTCCGCGCAGTTGCTGGCGTCGTTCTACGACCAGAATCGCGTCGAGGTCGGCTGGGACGCGATCAACCAATATGCGAAGGATGCCGCGATCGCCGGTGAGGACCCCCGGTTCTACGACCACGGCGGCGTCGACCTGCAGGGCACCATCCGAGCGGCGATGACGACCGCCACCGGGCGCGACACGCAGGGCGGCTCGTCGATCGCGCAGCAGTACGTCAAGAACGTCCGCGTGCAGGAATGCGAAGCGGACGCCCACATCACCGCCGTCGAGGACCTCACCGAGGAAGAGGTGGAGGCGCTCACCTACGAGGACCGCGCGCTCCTCGTCGACGCCGAGAAGACCAAATGCTACGAGTCGGCCACGGAGTCCGACGGCAGTGCGGGAATCGAGCGCAAGCTGAAGGAGATGCGCCTCGCGATCGGCGTCGAGAAGCGGTATTCGAAGAGCGAGATCCTGCTCGGCTACCTGAACATCGCAGGCTTCGGAGGCACCGTCTACGGCATCGAGGCCGCGGCGAACTACTACTTCTCGACGAGCGCGGCGAACCTCACACTCGCCCAGGCGGCGTCGCTGCTCGCGATCGTCAACAACCCGGTCGAGTTCCAACTCGACAAGCCCGAGAGCGAGACGAACGGCGCGGCGAACGGCTACGCGCGCAACAAGGATCGTCGCGATTACATCCTCTTCCACATGCGCGATGAGCAGAAGATCACGCAGGAGGAGTACGACACGGCGATGGCCACGCCCGTCGAGCCGGTCATCAAGGAGCCGAGCACCGGGTGCCAGACCGCCGGGGTGTCGGCGTACTTCTGCGACTACGTGAAGCACGTGCTGCAGACGGATCCGACGTTCGGCGAAGACGAGGAGACGCGCATGCGCAACTTCCGTCGCGGCGGCTACGACGTGTACACCACCCTCGATCTCGACCTGCAGAACGCCGCGGCGAACGCGATCGCCCAGCACGTTCCGCAGACGTACCCCGGGTGGGACGTCGGCGGCGTGATCTCGAGCGTCGAGGTGGGCACCGGACGCGTGCTCGCGATGGCGCAGAACAAGGTGTACAGCCAGGACCCGAAGGTGCTCGACTCCGGCCCCCAGTTCGAGAGCATCAACTACAACACCGACTACACGCAGGGCGGTTCGAGCGGATTCCAGCCGGGGTCGACCTACAAGGTGTTCACGCTCGCGCAGTGGCTGAACGAGGGCCACGCGTTGACCGAGCGCGTTGACTCCCGTCCGAAGTCCAACTGGGGCGCGTTCGCCGACAGCTGTCTCGGCGGTGTGGTCGCCGATGCCGGATGGAATCCCAAGAACGACTCGAACGAATCCGGCGCGAACTACACGGCGCTCCAGTCGACGATCGGCTCGATCAACACCGGCTTCCTCGGCATGGCCAAGAAGCTCGATCTCTGCGGCATCCGCAAGACCGCCGAGGCGTTCGGCATGCACCGCGCCGACGGCGATCCGCTGGTGCAGGGTCCTTCGTCGGTGCTCGGCACGAACGAGGTCGCGCCGCTCAGTCTCGCCGTGGCGTTCGCCGGCATCGCGAACAACGGCGTCGCCTGCACGCCCGTCGCGATCGACAAGATCGTCGATCGCAACGGCAACGAGGTTCCGGTTCCGGCATCGAAGTGCACGCCCGCGGTCTCACCCCAGGTCGCTGCGGCGATGCACTACGCGATGCAGCTCGTGATGACGAGCGGAACGGCGACCGAGTCGAACCGGAACGTGGAGCCGCATGTGCCGCTGATCGGCAAGACCGGCACGACCGACGGCAACAAGGACACCTGGATGGCCGGTGCCAGCTCCAAGGTGGCGACGGTCGCCGGCGTCGTGAGTCTCTACGGCGATGCCAACCAGCGAGGGATCGACTTCGACACCGGCACGGCTGCGACCGCCCGCCACCGCATGTGGCCGATGGTGATGTCGGTGGCGGCCGCGAAGTACGGCGGTTCCGAGTTCACCGTCGCTCCGCCCGGAACTCCGGTCGCGCCGCGAGCGGACCGGAGCACCGAGGTGCAGGGCGACACCGGCGAGGAGATCGGCGACGATCAGGCTCCCGAAGACCAGGCTCCCGACGACCAGGCGCCTGACGACCAGGCTCCCGGTGATCGTGGAAATGGCCCCGGTCGCCGAGACGACCGAGGCCACTGACCCGCTCACGCCGGTCGCATCGCTCAGGCGGTGACCGACTCCCGTCGGGCGAACCGCACGCGGTGGGTGATCCACACGGCGATCGCCGCCGCGCCGAGCCCGAGCGCGACGAGCAGCCACGGCATCACGCTCGAGAGGGCGACACCCGCAGCGCCGTTCGCGAGAGTCGCACTGCCCTCGGCGACGAGCGCGTTGCCGTCGCTCAACTCCGCGGTGCCGTCGGCGAGATCCCCTGCACCGGTCGAGAGGGTCGCGGCGCCGTCGGCGAGGGTTCCCGTGCCGTCGGCCAGATCCGATGCGCCGCGCTGCAGGGTTCCCGCGCCGGCGGCCAGGTTCGCCGCACCCGTGCCGAGGGCGCCCGCGCCCGCCGAGAGGTCGTTGGCGCCGACGAGGAGGCGGTCGGCGCCCGACGACAGGCTCGTCGCTCCGGTCGCGACCTTCTGGGTGCCGGCGACGAGTTCGTCGACCTTCTGATCGAGCTCCGCGGTGCCCGCGTTCAACCGGGCGCTGCCTGCGACGAGGTCGCCGGTCTTGGCGAACAGCTCGGCCGTGCCGCCGGCGAGCAGGCTGCTGCCGGCCGCGAGCACGAGGGTCTTGTCGGCGAGCGTCTTCGAGCCTGCGGTGAGCGGTGCGATCTTCTCGCCGAGCGTCGAGGCGCCGGTCGCGAGGTCGTCCGTACCGGTGGAGAGCTTCGTCGCGCCGTCGGCGAGTTTGGCGACGCCGCCGCCGAGTGCGGTCGCACCGGCCTCGAGGTTTGCAGCGCCGGTGGCGAGCCCGTTCGCGCCGCCTGCGACGGCGGTCGCGCCATTCGACGCCTGCTCGGCCCCGGCCTGCAGTTGGTCGAGCGCCCCGAGCACCGAGTCGGGTGCGCCCGATGCTGCGAGCTGGCCGCGAAGCGCGGCGATCCCGTCGGCGAGCGACGTGTTCGCTCCGGCCAGCTTCTGGGCCCCGATGGACAGCTCGCCCGCGCCGATGGCGAGGCTGGAGGCGCCGGTCTTCAGGGAGTCGACCCCGGCGCCGACCTGGCCGATTCCGGCTTCGACGACGTCGGTGCCCTTCTGCACCGCGACTGCACCTGCGGCAAGGGCTCCGACGCCCGCGTCGACCGCGAGCACACCGTCGCGGATCGTCGCGGCTCCGCCGGCGATGCCGCGTGCGCCCTGGCTGAGCGTCGAGGACTTGGTGGCGATCTCCCCGTTCGCCGCCGCCACGAGCGACACGCCATTGCGCACGTCGGTCGCACCGGCAGCGGCACGCGTGATGCCGTCCGACAGCTTCACGGAGCCCGCTGAGGCCTTGTCGGCGCCCGCTGCGAGTTCGGCGGCGCCGGTCGCGCTGGTCGCCGCTCCCTCGGCCAACGTCACGGCACCGGTCGCGGCCTTCGCCGCACCGAGTCGGAGGCGTTCGGCGCCCTGGGCTGCCGAGATCGCCCCGGCCGAGAGCTTCTCGGCGCCCGCGGCGGCGTCCGCAGCACCCTCGCTCAGGTCGACGGACCCTGCCGAGAGGTCGCCGGCGCCCGCCGCCACCTGCTCCGAGCCGTCGCTGACCTCGGTCGCGCCCGCCGCGAGCTCGGCGGAGCCGCCCGCGATCTTGTTCGTCGTCAGCAGGAACAGGGTCGTCATCGTTGCGAGCGCGAGCGCGAGCACGATGACGGCGATCTTCAGACCGGCGCCGTGCTGGTGCTCGGAGGCGGATTCGATTCTCGACATTGAGACTCCAGGTGTGCGGGCGCGCGACAGTGCGCGCCGAGATGGGGGTGCAGGATTCGCGACCGGTGCCGTGGCCGCCGCCGTCGCTCGGGGAGGGTGGGCCGAGCGCGTGAGGCGCGGGGCGCTCGCCTCCGACGACGCCGACATCGGCATCGCGGGGGAGCGGAGCGACCCCGAAGTGACATGAACGTATCAGCGGCTGAGGTTTCGTCAACGTACACCCCACAAGTTGTGTGCGAATCGCCAACGATTGCGCACCGAAGACCATGCCCCGTTGTCGGAGAGCGACAGGCGCCCGCCACGATCTCGTGCGAATCCTCCGACTTGTACGCTGGTTGCGGCCCCCGACCGGGGGCCGCATGAGGGAGTGCAATGACCGTCGCAACCGACACCCTGCAGGCCGTCGAGGCCGTCTTCGCCGAGCGCATCGAGGCCGCAACGGCACTGGGCGGGAGCTGGGCCCTGTTCGATCGCGACGGCGTCGTCGCGAGCGGCGGTGCCGGCATCGCGTCGCTGGACCCTGCGCGCCCTGCACCCGGCCCCGACACGCTGTTCCGCATCGCGAGCTGCACGAAGAGCTTCACCGCGGCGGCACTGCTCCTCCTGCGCGATCGCGGCCTGCTCGACCTCGACGCCACGGCGCGTTCGTTCGTGCCAGAGTTCGTGCCGGAGATTCCGGGCGACCTCGAGGTCGATCCGACCGTGCGCATGCTCATGACCATGTCGGGCGGCCTGCCGACCGACGACCCGTGGGCTGATCGCGAGGAGTCGATGACGCGCGAGGAGTTCAGCGCCACGCTGGCCGCCGGCATCCGCTGCGCCTCGGTTCCAGGCACCGGGTTCGAGTACTCGAACCTGGGCTACGCCGTGCTCGGCCAGATCATCGAGCGGGTGTCGGGCGTCGCGTTCACCGACTTCGTGACGCACGAGTTCATCGAGCCGCTCGGCCTCGACATGCGCTTCGAGCTGTCCGCCGAGGAGGCGGTTCCGTACGCGACGGGTCACCGCCGGGTCGAGGGCAACGGATGGCTCGCGCTCCCGTTCACCGGCCCCGGGGTCTTCTCCGCGATCGGCGGACTCTTCGCCTCTGTGACGAGTCTCGCGGCCTGGGGGAGCTGGCTGGCCGAGGCGTCGACGGGCGCCGAGCGCGGGCCGCTCAGCGCGGCGAGCCGGCGGGAGATGCAGCAGCTCATGCGCGTCGCCCCGAAGCGTCACACCCCTCCGGCGCTGCCCGGAGCGCCGACGCCGCCGTCGCCGGTGGTGTACGGCTACGGGTTCGGCCTCTTCGTGGAGTTCGACGACCGGTTCGGCGCGATCGTCTCGCATTCGGGCGGATACCCGGGCTTCAGCGCGCACATGCGCTGGCACGCGGCATCCGGCCTGGGCGTCGTGGCATTCGAGAACGCGACGTACGCGCGGGTCTCCCAGGGGGCCGAGCTCGCGCTCGCGATCGTGCTCGACGCCGCCGACCGCGTAGCGCCCGTGTCGCCGTCACCGGCGCCATGGCCCGCGACGCTCGAGGCATCCGTCGCCCTCAGCGGGCTCGTGAACGACTGGTCGGATGTCGCGGCGTCGGCCGTGCTCGCGACGAACGTCGGCCTCGACGTGCCGTACGACGAGCGTCGGGCCACGATCGAGGCGGCATGGGCCGCCGTCGGCGGGCGCACGGCGGCCAGCCGGACGCCGGTCGACGCCGAGTGCGATTCGCCCGACCACCTCGTCTGGTTCCTCCCCGGCGCCACGGGCAGGCTTCGCGTCGAGGTGCGGATGACGCCGCTCGCCGAACCGCTCGCGCAGACGTTCCTCGTGAAGGTCGAGAGCCCCGAGCCATCCGTGGCCTGATCGGATCCCGCCGCGTCAGAAGTCGAGCGTGTCGCCCGGCTCGAGCGGCAGGTACTCGCCGCCGCCCTGTTCCGTCGCCCACGCGAGACGGGCGTTCGAGAGCGCCTTGCCCGCCCGGGAGAGCACCATCTCGTGGGTCGGGAACGCGCGTCGGGGCGCGACCTCGACGACGTAGTCCATGGCCTCGCTGATCTTCATCCAGGGCGCGCCAGCTGGCGCCGCGAGCACATCGACGGGCACGCCCGGCACCGTGAACGAGTCTCCGCCGTAGTAGAGCGCGTCGTTCACGAGCACGCCGAGGTTGTCGATCACGGGGATCGAGGGGTGGATCACGGCGTGCCGGCCGCCGAAGAACCGCAAGCGGAACGGGCCGACCTCGACGGCGTCGCCCGCCTCGACCGTCTCGACCGGGAAGCCGGTCGCGGCGGCGGCGACCCCGGCCGGCCCGAAGAAGCGCACATCGGGGTTCGCCTCGGCGATGCGGGTCAGCTGCTCGGGAGTCCAGTGATCGTCGTGCCGGTGCGTGATGACGACCGCCATGGCGCCCGCCGACTCGGTGATGGGCGTCGTGAACTTGCCGGGGTCGATGTAGAGCTTGTCGCCCGAGTCCTCGATGACGAGTGCAGCGTGTTCGAGCTTCGTGAGGCGCATGCTCCGAGCCAACACCTTGGCGTCGTCGCCGCGCAAGGCCGCGGCCTGTCAGAATCGCACCATGTCCAGCGCCCCACGGCGACTCCTCGTCGCGATCAACCCCGCAGCCTCGTTCGGGCGCAATCGTGCGGTCGGGCAGTCGGTGGCCGACCGGCTCGCGCACGAGGGGCACGAGGTCACGGTGCTCCGCGAGGACAACTTCGAACTCCTGCGGCGCGCGACCGAATCGGCGTTCGCGCTCGGCACTGACGGGCTGGTCGTCGTCGGCGGCGACGGGATGGTCTCGCTCGGGGTGAACCTGCTCGCGGGCACCGGCGTGCCGCTCGGCATCGTCGCCGCGGGCACGGGCAACGACCTGGCGCGCGGCCTGGGCCTGCCCTTCGACGATCCGGCCGCGGCGATCGAGGCGCTCGTCGGGGCGCTCGGCCGGCCGCCGAAACTCATCGACGCGGGCCTCATCCGGCATGGCGAACTTCGCACCTGGTTCGCGTCCGTCGTGTCGACGGGCTTCGACGCCGTCGTCAACGAACGCGCGAACGGCATGACCCGCCCCAAGGGTCCGAGCCGCTACACGCTCGCGATGGTGCGCGAGCTCGTCACCTTCCGCCCTCGCAGCTACGCGATCACCATCGACGGCGTGCGGCGCGAGCAGCGGGCCATGCTCGTCTCGGTGGCCAATAACTCGTCGATCGGCGGCGGCATGCGCATCGTGCCGCACGCGGATCTCTCCGACGGGTCGCTCGACGTCTTCATCGTGCACCCCATCTCGAGAGCCCGGCTCGTCGCCGTCTTCCCCAAGGTGTTCGCGGGGCGTCACACCGACCATCCCGCGGTGGAGTTCCTCACCGGTCGGGAGGTGCGCATCGAGGCCGACGACATCGTCGCCTACGCCGATGGCGAGCGCATCGGCCAGTTGCCGATCGATGTCGAGATCGTCCCCGGCGCGCTCGCCGTGTTCGTCTGACTTCGACGCGAGCTGGTGCGCGCGATCGGGTGAGGGCGGGGGAACGGATGCTGCGGCGGCCTCGATTTTGCAGCGGCCCCGAAGCTGTGTCATACTCTTCAAGTTGTCGATTCGGCCCCATCGTTTAGCGGCCTAGGACACCGCCCTCTCACGGCGGCAGCGCGGGTTCAAATCCCGCTGGGGTCACGTATGTGACATGCGACAACACAAGTGGAAAAGCCCTCGCGTTTCGCGAGGGCTTTTCTGCGTTTCGGGGCACGAACGGTCAGCGGCGCGCCCGGGGCGATGAACGTCGGGGCGCGGCATCCGATGGATGCCGCGCCCGACGTCGTGTCAGTGGCGAGCGCCGGTCTCGACGGGCGCAGGTGCGTCCGGGCCGACCGAACCCGCCGGGGCGACGGGATAGGCGACGGGGATGCCGTCGTGCACCTCGTGCGGGGCGACCTTGTGGTACGACATGCGGTCGATGAGTGCGAGCGCGAGCGCCGACAGGATGAAGACGGAGTGGATGATGACCTGCCACATCACGCCCTCCCACGTGTAGTCCTGCCCGGTCTCGGTTCCCTTGGCGACGCCGTCGGTCATGTCGCCGACCTCGATGAAGGTCTTGAGCAGGTGGATCGACGAGATGCCGATGATGGCCATCGCGAGCTTGACCTTCAGCACGTTGGCGTTGACGTGGCTGAGCCACTCGGGCTGGTCGGGGTGGCCGTCGACGTTGATGCGCGAGACGAACGTCTCGTAGCCGCCGATGATGACCATGATGAGCAGGTTCGCGATCATCACGACGTCGATGAGGCCGAGCACGGCGAGCATGATGTCCGCCTCGTCGATCTTCTCGGGATGTGCGATGACGCCCTCGGCGAGGTGCCAGAGTTCGACCATGAAGACGACGACGTAGATCGTCTGGGCGACGATGAGCCCGAGGTACAGCGGCGCCTGCAACCAGCGGCTCGCGAAGATCGCGTAGCCGACGAGGGCGGAGCCCGGGGTCGGGCGGTACTGGCGGGCGGGGGGTGTCGAGCTCACAGGCACTCTCCTTCTGGTGGGAGCACGAGTCTACGGGCGCGGGGCGACCCGGAACCGTGAGCGTCGGCGGCCGAGCGGGTGCGCCGTTCGACTAGACTCGCGAGAGCGAAGGGGAGTATCCCGCGGGGCCACGGCCTCGACCCACGATCGTCAGTACGAGCGCCGTCGCAGCCGCTCCGGGCGTGGGACCTGCGAATCTGCAGGGGGAGAGACTTTCGGATTCCGTCGTCCCCGCAAACTCCGAAAGGCATCACGTTGCTCGAACTCCCCATCTGGTTCGAAGTCGGATCCCTCGTCGTCCTGACGTTGATCCTCATCGCCGACCTCCTGCTCGTCTTGAAGCGGCCGCACGTGCCGTCGATCAAGGAGTCGACCCTCTGGGTCGTCTTCTACGTCGTGCTCGCGCTGATCTTCGCCGGGCTCATGTACTTCTTCGCCGGCGGCGAGTTCGCCGGGCAGTTCCTCGCCGGCTGGCTGACGGAGTACAGCCTCTCGATCGACAACCTCTTCGTGTTCGTCATCATCATGGCGAAGTTCGCAGTGCCGAGAAAGCTGCAGCAGGAGGTGCTCATGGTGGGCATCATCATCGCGCTCGTGCTGCGCGGCATCTTCATCCTGCTCGGCGCCTCGCTCATCGAGAACTTCTCGTGGATCTTCTACATCTTCGGCGCCTGGCTCGTGTGGACCGCGATCCAGCAGGTGCGCGGCGACCACGACGAGGAGGAGAAGGACACCTTCATCGTGCGGATCCTCCGCCGCCGGGTCTCGATCACCGACGAGTACGACGGAGTGAAGCTCCGCACCGTCATCGACGGCAAGCGCTTCTTCACGCCGATGCTCATCGTCTTCATCGCGATCGGCACGACCGACCTGCTCTTCGCCCTCGACTCGATTCCGGCGATCTTCGGCATCACGCAGAGTCCGTTCATCGTGTTCACCGCGAACGTGTTCGCACTCATGGGCCTGCGCCAGCTGTACTTCCTGCTCGGCGGCCTCCTCGAGCGCCTCGAGTACCTCAAGTACGGCATCGCCTTCATCCTCGCGTTCATCGGCGTCAAGCTCGTGTTCCACGCCATGCACGTCAACGAGCTGCCCTTCATCAACGGCGGCGAGCCCATCGAGTGGGCGCCCGAGATCTCCACCTGGATGTCGCTCGGCGTGATCCTCGCGGCGATGGCCGTCGCCACGGTCGCGAGCCTCGTGAAGGCCCGTCACGATGCGAAGTCGCGGGGGCACAAGCTCATGGACGAGGTGCCGCACTTCACCGAGGACTCGCACACCGACGGTCGCTGAGTCCCGGGCGCCACCGCCCGGCCGGGCGGTGGCGCGCGGGTGCACTCCATCTTTTGAAGTGGGACGATTGACTCGGACGGTCGTCCCACTTCATACTTCGTTGCATGGTCAACGTCGACCGGGCGAACGAGCCCGACCCCCTGAACGCGCCCGCCGAACCTGCCGGCCCCGTGCCGTCGCGGGTCTCGATCGGATGGCTCCTCCGCTTCGCACTCGCATGGTTCGGCCTCTGGCTCCTCGTCATGCTGCCCGGGCAGTTCATGATGGCCAAGCTCGCGGAGTTCGTCGCCCCTGAAGACAAGGTCGCGCTCACCGCGTTCCTCATCGGCGAGTCCTCCGTCGTGATCCTCGTCTCGGTGCCCGTGTTCGGCATCCTGAGCGACCGCACGCGCCTGCCCGGCTGGCGCCGCCGGGCCTGGATCCTCGGCGGATTCCTCCTCGGCGGCGTCTCGTTCGCGCTCGTGGGGATCCAGCGGGACCCGATCGCGATCGCCGTGCTCATCGCGTTGGTCGCGCTGGGATACGCGGCCGTGCTCGTGGCGCTCTCCGCCGTGATCGCCGACCAGGTGCCGCGCTTCCAGCGCGGTCGCGCCTCGGCGGCGATGGGCGTGCCGCAGGTGCTCGCCCTCGCGATCGGAATGGTGATCGTCACGATGCTCGTGCCCGACGTCGGCGGCAGTTGGGCGATCATCGGCGTGCTCGCGCTCGCCTGCGCGGTGCCGTTCCTGCTCGGCTCGCGCGACCCCCTGCCGCCGGTGGATGCCGCGCCGAAGCGCTTCGCGGCCGCACTGCGGTTCCCGCCGCTCGGACCGAACCACGACTACTACTGGACCATGTCCTCGCGCGTGCTCGTGAACGCCGGCAACATGGTGGGCACGGCCTACCTGCTCTTCTTCCTCTCCGATGTGCTGAAGGTCGACGATCCCGACACCGGCATGCTCGTGCTGATCCTCGTCTACCTGGTCGCCTGCGGTCTCGCCGGGTGGCTCGGCGGCCTGCTCTCCGATCGACTCCGCGCCCGGCGCATCTTCGTGCTCGTCGCCGCGGCGTTGCAGGCGGCGGCGGCGCTGCTGCTCGCGATCGTGCCGACCTGGGATGCGTCGATCGTCGCCGCCGTGCTCCTCGGCCTCGGCTACGGCGTCTTCCTCTCCGTCGACCAGGCGCTCGTCACCGACGTGCTGCCGGACCGCACGAATCGGGCCCGCGACCTCGGCCTCATCAACGCGGCGCAGAACCTGCCGATCGCACCGCTCGTCGCCTGGCTCGTGCTGAGCTTCGCCGGTTATCGCGAGCTCTACGTCGTCGCCGCGGCGATCATGCTGCTCGGCGGCATCCTGATCTACCGCGTGCGGAGCGTCCGATGAAGCCTGCACCGCGGGTGGGGCCGCTCGAGCCCTTCGGCCACGCTCGACGGGGAAGTGCCGGCGCGGTCTGAGGCCGTCATGCGACCGCCGGTTCCACAGGCGTCATCGAGACGGCCGCGGACTTGCTAGCGTGGAGGCTCGGCGCCAGATGCATCGCTGCGGCTGCCGACCTTCCCGCTCGATCCGAGGAGAACCGTGTCAGGTGATGGCGAGGGCGTCGTCGCCCTGACCCGCGGGGCTGCGCTCATCGCGCACAGCGCGCGAACCGATGTCGGTCGTGTCCGCAGCGTCAACGAGGATTCCTTCCTCGCCGAGGCGCCGATCTATCTCGTGGCCGATGGCATGGGCGGGCACGCTCGCGGCGACGCGGCGAGCCGGGCCGTCATCGAGACGTTCTCCCGGCACCTGGAGTTCGGTGTGCCCTCGTCGCCCGAGCAGGTCCTCGACGCGATCCACAGCTCGAACGATGCCGTTCGCGCGCTGAGCGAAGCGGGCGAAGAGGGCACCGCGGTCGCGGGCACGACGCTGTCGGGCGTCGCCCTCGTCGATGCCGGCGACGGCGCCGGCTTCCACTGGATGGTCTTCAACATCGGCGATTCGCGGGTGTACGCCTGGGACGGCCGCACCCTCGACCAGTTGAGCGTCGACCACTCGGCGGTGCAGGAGCTCGTCGACGCCGGACTGATCCAGCCCGAAGACGCCGAACGGCACCCCGAACGCAACGTCATCACGCGCGCGCTCGGCGCCGACGAGTTCGTCGACCCCGACGTCTGGCTGATCCCCGCCGCCGGGCGGCAGGTGTTCCTGGTCTGCAGCGACGGCCTCTCGAAGGAGGTCGACGATCGCACGATCGCGCACATCCTCGCGGGCGACGCGGGGCACGCGGCGGGGCTCGCCGGCGAGCTCGTCGACACCGCGCTGCAGCACGGCGGTCGCGACAACGTGACGGCGATCGTCGTCGAGTCCGTGCTCGGGGCCGACGACGACGATGACGAGACGACGCGCGATCGGCGCGGGAGGCTGTCGAGAGCGGTCGAAGAGACACGGCCGCGCACTGGGGGAGGCGGAGATGGCGACGTACCGGCATGATTCCGAGGCGGCGTGGTTCGCCGCGGTTCGCGGCGGTGTGATCCTCGTCGTTCGCGCCGACGCCACCGACCGGCTCACCGCGCTCTGGCCCGAGCTCGGCACCGGCGACCCGACGTCCCTGGTGCTCGACCGGCTCACCGCGCAGGGACTCGCCGCCACGCCCCCGTTCGCCCTCGTCGTGCGCGACGAGGCGGCCGGCACGGCGCGGGTCGTCGTGCGCGGCCCCATCAGCGTGCGCTCCGCCGCCGATGAGATCCACGACGCGGGCGTGTCGACCTGGGTCGAGCGCGTGCTCGACGGCTCCGCCATGATCGAGATCGTCGTCGACGGCGCTGCGGATGCCTCTGCGCCGCCGCTGCCCGTCGTCGAAGGCGTGGTGCCGCTGCGCTCGATCGTCTCCGAGTGCGTCGAACCGGTCGCGCCCGAACCCCGGCCGGGTGCGGCGGCGGCCATCGCCGCCGTTTCGGCCCCTGCGCCCGCCTCGCCGGTTGCTCCTGCTGCCGCACCGGTCGCCGCGCCCGAACCGGTCGCCGCGCCCGAGCCGGTCGCCGCGCCCGAACCGGCGCCGCCGCTCGTGCGGGCACCCGCCCCGGTACCGGTACCGGTACCGCCACCCGCGCCGCCCGCCCGCGTCACCGCGCCGGTCGAGCTCACGATGGTGCCGGTGCCCGACGAGGAGACGATCGCGGGTTCCTCCTCCGCCTTCGCCGGCGGACTGCCCGCAGGGCCGCCGTCCGTCGTCGTCGCAGCGGAATCCGTCGACGGCGACCACGACGGCATGACCGTCGCGAGCATCGACATCCGGCGGCTCCGCGAGGAGCGCGCGGCGCGCGGGGCGGTGGCGACACCGGCCGGGGGAGCGCCGGCGGCGCCGGCCGCTGCGGCTCAGGCCAGCATCCGGATGCCCGACGGCACCCTCGAATCGATCGGCCACGAGGTCGTACTCGGGCGAGCCCCGAGCGTGAGCAAGGTGTCCGGCGGTCGCATCCCGAGACTCATCACGATCGGACTCGGCGACCCCGACATCTCGCGCAGCCACGTGCGACTCGCCCTCGAGGGCGACACCGTCGTCATCACCGACCTGCACTCGCGGAACGGCACCCACGTCGTGGCGCCCGGCAAGGCCCCCGTGAAGCTGCGATCGGGCGAGCCGACCCCCGTGCTCACCGGCACCGTCGTCGACCTCGGCGGCGGATGGACCATCCAAGTGGTGGGCGGCTGATGCGTCGCGCCCCGTCCACACCGCCGGAGCTGCCCGGCTACGCCGCGCACGGGCTGCTCGGGTCGGGCGGGTTCGCCGACGTCTTCCTCTACGAGCAGAAGCTGCCGCGACGCAAGGTCGCGGTCAAGGTGCTGCTCGCCGAGGGTCTCGGCCGCGACACCAAGGCGCAGTTCGTCGCCGAGGCGAACCTGATGGCGCAGCTGTCGGCGCATCCGTTCATCGTCACCATCTTCCATGCCGACGTCTCGGCCGACGGCCGTCCGTACTTCGTCATGGAGTACTGCTCCGGACCGAGCCTCGCCGAACGGTACAAGCGGCAGCCGCTGTCGATCGAAGACGCGCTGCGCACGGGCGTGCGCCTTGCCGGCGCGATCGCAACGGCCCACGCGGCAGGCATCCTGCACCGCGACATCAAGCCGGCGAACGTGCTCACGAACGACTACGGATGGCCGGCGCTCACCGACTTCGGAATCTCCTCCAACCTCGAGGGCGAACTGCCCGTGCACACCGTGACGGCGAGCGATCTCGCCTCCGGCACCGCTTCCGGCCCCTCCGCGGTCGGCATGAGCGTGCCGTGGTCGCCTCCCGAGATGTTCGAGGACGATCCGCGCCCCGACACCCGCAGCGATGTGTTCTCACTCGCGGCGACCGTGCACACGCTGATCGCAGGGCGCACCCCGTTCGAGATCCCCGGGCGCTCGAACGGCTCGCTCGACCTCATCGGCCGCATCGAGCGCGGGGCGATCACGCCGATGGACCGCGCCGACGTGCCGCGCAGCCTCGTCGCCGTGCTCGCCAAGGGCATGGCCAGTCGGCGCGACGATCGCTACCCGAGCGCCGTCGAGTTCGCCAGGGCGCTGCAGCGCGTCGAACTCGAACTCGGCTACGCCGCCACGAACATCGAGGTGCCGAACCTCGCGAGCGCGCGGGAGGAGGCCGAGCCCGACGACGCCGATGCGACGCGGGCCCGTTCCGTGCGCACGGTCGACGCGCAGGCGCCGCGGACTCCGTCGAGTGACGAGGACGCCACGCGGGCGCGCTCGCCGCAGCAGATCCAGGCGCAGGCTCCCGTGGCATCGGCGTCGACCGTCGGCGCGGTCGTCGACGACGGCACCGTCGTGCGTCGCCCTCGAGTCGCCGAATCGCCCGATGCGACGATCGTGCGGCCCGCCGGCACCATCGGCTCGCCGTCCTCGCCGTTCTCGCCGTCCTCGCCGTTCTCGCAGGCGACGACCGCGCCTGAGTCGACGATCGTGCGGCCTGCCGGTCCTGGTGGCCCCGGCGGCCCGGTCGGGACATCCGGCTCATCGCCCGGGGCATCCGCTTCGCCGCGCCGCAGCCGGGTCGGACCCATCGTCGGCATCGTCGCCGGGCTCGTCGTCGCCGCTGTGATCGGCGTCGCGATCGCGATGTCCGGTTCCGTGGCCGGCTCGCCCGTCGTCGCGACCGACAAGCCAGAAGGCGAGAACGCCGTCATCGGGCAGACCATTCCGGCTCCTGTGGTCTCCACCGGGGTCGCGAGCGCCGATGGCTCCAGCGTCACGTTCGAGGTGTCGCACGCCGACCCCGAGCAGGGCGACCGCTACCGCTGGAAGCTGTCCGACGGCTCGGGCGACCCGCAGGTTTCCACGGACTCGACGATCACCGTCGAGGGCACCTCCTCCGGAATCCGAACCTGCATCGAGGTGCAGGTGCAGCGAGGCAGCAAGGTGTCCGAGGCGGCGACCGGGTGCACGCCATGAGACCGCTTCGCGTGGAGTACTGCGGTGAGACCTACACCGTCGAGGACGGAGCGCCCTTCACGATCGGTCGCGAGTCGGATCTGACGATCGACGACAACCCGTACCTGCATCGCACGTTCCTCACCCTGTCGGCGGAGTACGGGCTCTGGTGGCTCTCGAACGTCGGCCAGATCCTCTCGGCCACGATCTCCGACGCCACGGGCAGCGTGCAGGCGTGGCTCGCGCCGGGCGCGAAGCTGCCGCTCGTGTTCCAGACCGTGCACGTGATGTTCAGCGCCGGCGCGACGACCTACGACTTCACGGTGCACGCCGAAGAGGACTTCTACAACACGTCGCTGACCGCGGCGCCCACCGACGGCGGCACGACCATCCTGCCCGTGACGCTCACCTCGAGCCAGCGGCTGCTCGTGGTCTCGTTGGCCGAGAACGTCCTGTCGCAGCCGGCGGGCGGGCGGGCGCTCGTCCCCAGTTCGGCCGAGGCCGCAGCCCGCCTGGGCTGGAGCATGACGACGTTCAACCGCAAGCTCGACAACGTCTGCGAGAAGCTCGACCGCATCGGCGTCGACGGGCTGCGCGGCGGTCGCGGCAAGCTCGCGACGAACCGTCGCGCGCGGCTCGTGGAGTATGCCGTCGCGACGCGCCTCGTGAGCATCGACGACCTCCCCCTGCTCGACGCGGCCCAAGAGTGAGCCCGATCGCCTGGCTGCGGGCTCGCAAGGGGCTCGCTTCGGGCGTGGTGCTGTCGCTGATGGCGGTCGGCGGTGTCACGGTCGCGGTCGTGCATCGCGGGTTCCCCGTGACCGATCCCGACCTGCGAGCGCGCGAGGTGTGGGTCACCAACGGCGAGGAACTGCTCGCCGGTCGGCTCAACCGCCAGATCGAAGAACTCGATGCGTCCGTCGCGACGCAGTCGAACGGCGCCGACGTGCTCCAGGACGGGGCGGACGTCTTCCTCTACGATCGCGACGCAGGGTCGATCGAGCGGATCGACCCCGCCTTCACCACCCTGACGCAGCGCGTCGAGGTGCCGATCGGCTCCCGCGTGGCGTTCGGCGGCGACATGCTCGCCGTGCTGTCGCCGCGCGGCGAACTGTGGGCGATCCCCGCCGGCGGCGAACTCTCGTTCGACGCGGCAGGCACGAAGCCCGTGATCGAGGTCGGCGCCGACGCAGAGGTCGCGGTCGGCGCCGACGGCACGACCTTCGTGACCGAGCCGGGTGCGCACGTGCTGCACCGACTCGCCCCCGATGGGGCCGCACCGCTCACGACCGACCTGCCCGAGTTCGGAGCGCACCAGTTGGCCGCGGTGGGCGACCGCGCGGTCGTGCTCGACACCGACCGTGACGTGCTGCTCGTCGAGGGGCGCGAGATCGAGTTGCCCGGCGAGGCGCTGCGGTTGCAGCAGTCCGGGCCCGAGCACGACACGGCGTACGTCGCCGGCGCCGACGCGCTCCTCGCGGTGCCGCTCGACGGGGGGTCGGTGCGCGAGATCGACCTGGATGCCGCGGGGTCGGAGCCGGCCCGTTCGGCCGATGAGGTCGCCGCGCCGGTGTTCGTCGAGGGGTGCGTGCACGCGGCACGGGCGACATCGTCGTCGTACGTCGTGCAGTGCCGTGACGCCGAACCGGTCCGATCGCGCATCGTCCCTTCGACGGTCGGCGCCCGGCTCGAGTTCCGGGTGAACCGCGACGTGGTCGCGCTGAACGACCTGAACTCGGGCAACACCTGGCTCGTCGATGCGAACCTGCGCCTCGTGGACAACTGGGAGGAGGTCACGCCGCCCGAGGAATCCGATGAGCTGGAGGGCGACGAGAAGAGCGCCCAGCAGGTGTTCGAGGACACGCTCGCGGAGCGCACGGAGACCAACCGCCCGCCGACGGCGCGCGACGACGAGCTCGGGGTGCGACCCGATCGCACGACGCTGCTGGAGGTGCTCGAGAACGACACCGACCCCGACGGCGACGTGCTCACGATCAAATCGGTCTCCGATGTCGCGGCATCCCTCGGCCGACTCGAGACGATCGACGACGGTCGTGCGCTGCAGTTCACGCCGGCCGACGGCGCGGCCGGTACGGTCTCGTTCCGCTACTCCGTGGAAGACGGACGATCGGGCGCCGCCGAGGCGGCCGTGAACGTCCGGATCGTCCCGGTCGGCGAGAACGCGGCGCCGGCCGCCTCGCGGGAGGCGGCGGTCGCTGTGGAGCAGGGGCAGCAGATCAGCTACAACGTGCTGTCCGATTGGACGGATCCCGACGGCGACGACGTGTTCCTCGTGAACGCATCGCCGACCGGCGGCGACACGGTGCGGTTCAGCCCCGACGGATTCGTGACGTTCGAGCATCGGAGCGGCGAACTCGGGCTGAAGGAGGTCGCGTACACGGTCTCCGACGGGCAGACGTCCGCGTCCGGCACGTTGACCGTCGATGTGCAGGCCGTCGGGGCGCTGAACCCCGTGGGAACCCCCGACTTCGGGCAGGGCTTCGCCGGCGAGACCGTGCTCGTCGAACCGCTGCTGAACGACCTCAGCCCGTCGGGCGCTCCGCTCGCCCTGCTCGGCATCGATGAGATCCCGGACGGCCTCACCGCGACGCCAGATCTCGAACGGGGCACGATCGCGTTCTCCTCGCCCGAGCCCGGCGACTTCACCGTGCTGTACGACCTCGGCGCAGGGTCATCCGTCAGTGTCGGCCTCATTCGCGTGCGGATCGTCGATCAGCCCGAAGCCGACCCGCCGCCCATCGCCGTCGTCGACATCGCCTACCTCCGCCCGGGGGAGCCGACCACGGTGTCGGTTCTGGCGAACGACGTGTCCCCGTCGGGTCGTGTGCTGGCCGTGCAGTCCGTCGACTCGGCCGAGATCGACGATCTCGTGTCGGTCGAGGTGCTGACCAACACCGCCCTGCGCATCACCGCGGCCGAGGCGCTCGACCGGCAGTTGCAGCTGCGGTACACCGTTTCCGACGGCAGTGGATCGTCGAGTGCGACGGTCACCGTCGTTCCGGTGCCCCCGCTCGTGAAGCACCAGCCGCCGGTCGCGGTGGACGACGCGGCGAAGGTGCGCGCCGGCGACATCGCGACGGTGGACGTGCTCGGCAACGACTACCACCCGGATGCCGCTGCGATGCGGGTGCTGCCCGAACTCGCCTCGACCGAGCTCGGCGACGGCGTCGCTTTCGTCGATCGGTCCCGCGTGCGATTCCAGGCGCCGGAAGAGCCAGGCACCTACACGGCGGTCTACTCCGTCGTCGACGACTTCGAGCAGACCGCCCGCGCGAGCATCGCCTTCACCGTCGTCGCGCGCGACGACGAGGGGAACACCGGCCCGGCCCTGCCGCCGCTCACCTCGCGCACGTTCGCAGGGTCCGCCGTCACCGTCGACATCCCGCTCGACGGACTCGACCCCGACGGCGATTCGCTCGTCCTCACGGGCGTGCTCGGCGGGGCGGCGCTCGGCCGCGTCGTCGACCAGACGAGCACGTCGATCACGTACGAGGCGTTCGAGGGCTCGAGCGGCACCGACACGATCACCTACGAGGTGCACGACGCGCTCGGCGAGCGCGCGACCGGGTCGATCAGGATCGGCGTGATCCCGCCGCCCGAGACCTCGGCTCCGCCGAACGCCGTCGATGACACGATCGAGATGAAGCCGGGGCGTCGTGCGTCCGTCGAGGTGCTCCTGAACGATTCGGACCCGAGCGGACGAGCGCTCGGCGTCGTCGACCTCCCGCAGGTCGACGACGCCCTCGAGGCCGAGATCGACGATCGCCGGCGGGTGATCGTCACGGCGCCCGAACACGAAGGCGCGTTCACGCTGAGATACGAGGTCTCGAACGGGCACGGCGGCGCCGACACCGCATTCGTCCAGGTCGTCGTGAAGCACGACGCGACCGTGCTGCCCCCGACCGCGGCCGATCAGGTCGTCGAGCCGGTCGACGTCGTGGGCGTCGACACGGTGCGGGTGGACCCGTTGCGCGATGCCACGAACCCGGGCGGCCTCGTCGACGAGCTGGTCGTGCGACTCGAGGGGCCGAACGCCGGCCGGGCGACGGTCCTCGACGACGGCACCGTCGAGGTCCGGCCGAGCTCGCGCAGATTCGCCGTCGCGTTCCGGCTCACGAACGAGCTCGACGAGCTCGACGCGATGGCGTTCATCGTCGTTCCGGCCGCCGGCGAGGACGCGGCCGATCCGTACCTCGCCGATCTCGATCGGATCGTCGTGCCCATGAACGGGCGGATCTCCTGGCAGGTCTCCGACATCGTCGTGGCGCCGTCGGGTCGCCCGGTGCGATCGCTGAGTGCGACGAGCACGAACTGGGCGGAGTCGTCGTTCGTCGACGAGCAGACCCTGCAGTACGTGCCGAAGCGGGACTATCGCGGCGAGGCGTCGGTCACCTTCGAGGTCAGCGACCGGGCAGATGCGAAGTCCGGCGACCCGCGCAACGTCTTCCTCACGATTCCGGTCTTCGTCGGCGACCCCGAGTTCGCCGACACGCCGCCGGTCTTCACTCCGCGTTCCGAGACCATCGAGGCCGGCGAAGCGCCGCTCGCGATCGACCTCCGAGCATCGACCGATCACCCGAACCCGGCGATGCTCGAGCGCGTCGGCTATGCGAACCTCCGCGGCACGACGCCCGAGATCGAGGCGACCGTGGCCGGCGGCATCCTGACCGTCTCCGCTCCACTCGGCGTCCCGACGGGAACGGCGACGCGGCTCACGTTCGACGTGGTGCTCGGCGAGTTCACCGTGCCGGGCTACGTCGACGTCACCGTCGTCTCATCGACACGTGCGAAGCCCCAGGCGCTCGACGACGGGCCGTTCGAGATGGTCCGCAGCGACTCGCAGACGCTCGACGTGCTCGCCAACGACGTCAATCCGTTCCCGGGAACGGCGCTGCAGGTCGTCGCCGCCGAGATCGACCAGACGGATGTCGGTTCGAGCGCGTCGGTGACCCACACGTCGACGGGGATCACCGTGCAGACCGGCGCCTCGTTCACGGGGACCCTCAGCGTGATCTACCGCATCCAAGACGCGACGAAAGATCCGACCCGCCAGACCCAGGGCCGGGTCATGGTGACGGTTCGCGATCGGCCCGAGGTGCCGAAAGCGCCCGTGATCGTCTCGGAGCAGAACGGTTCGGTGAGCGTGCGCTGGTCGGCTCCGCCCGACAACAACTCGGCGATCTCGGGCTACCGGCTGTCGTGGAACGGCGGCAGCGCCGATTTCGCCGCCGATGCCGCAGGACTCGCGCACACGATCTCGGGTCTGGCGAACGGCACGGCGTATCGCTTCCAGGTCGAGGCCACCAACGGCATCGGCACCTCGGGTGCGTCGCCGACGAGCGCGTCGGGCACCCCGTTCGGCCTGCCGGGCGCGCCCGCGGGCGCGAACCTCGTGGCGTCGGCGTCCGGCGACGCGCGACTCTCGCTGAACTGGTCGCCGCCCGCAAACGACGGCGGACGCGGCATCTCGCGGTACGAGTGGACGTTCGAGGGCACCCCTGGCGGATCGGGCACCGCGACGGGCACCTCGGCGTCGGCGACCGGCTCGAACGGGTCGGGCTCCCGATACTTCGTGCAGGCGTGCAACGTCGCCGGATGCGGGCCGCGCACCATGTCGGGCACCGTGACGCCCACCGCGCCCTGGACTCCGGTCAACGGCACCACGGTGACCCAGAGCACCTGCCCCGAACCCGACGAGACCTACACGAACCCGCCGACGAACGCCGAGCGCGGGTGCACGATGAACCCCGCGGGCATGATCCCGGCGGGCACGGTCATCGACGCGGTGTGCCGCTCGCAGCGATGGGGCGAGAGCTACTTCTACATGGTCCAGGCGAGCGGCGTCTACAACGGATGGTTCGTGCTCGCCGCCCACACGAACCGCGGCGCGCGCACGGTGCCCGACTGTTGAGCAGCGGGGGTTCCGACCGGCGCCTCGCGCAGTGCGACGAGGGGAGTCCTGCCCATGTGGACTCGCGCGACGATCGTGTTACCGTGTACCCCGGTGTGGGGGTTGAGCCCGGCGCCGGTCCCGAGGTCGAGCGGAACAGGGGAGTGACGGAGTGAGTACCTTCGCGTCGTGGGTGCGCACGCGCAAAGCCGCCGCATCGACCGTCGCGATCTCATTGCTCGCCGGCGTTCCGCTCACCTTCGCCGTGCTCCACCAGGGCTTTCCCGTGACCGACGTCGACCTCTCGGCTCGCGAGGTCTGGGTCACGAACGGCAAGGAACTGCTCGCCGGTCGGCTCAACCGTCAGATCGAAGAACTCGACGCAGCGGTCAACACGGCGTCGAATGCGTTCGATGTGCTGCAGGACGGCGACGACGTCTTCCTCTACGACGAGAGTCTCGGATCGATCGAGCGCATCGATCCCGCATTCACCACCCTCGGGCAGGGCATCGCCGCTCCTCCGGGGTCGGAGGTCGACCACGGCGGTGAGACGCTCGCGATCCTCTCGCCGAAGGGCGAGCTCTGGGTCACCGGCGCCGCGGGCGACCTGCAGCTGAACCCGGCCGACACCGAGCCGATCGCACAGCTCGGCAAGGGCGCCCACATCGCGGTGTCGAACGACGGCGTCGTGTACGCGAGCTCCGCAGCCGACGACCAGCTCGTGAAGATCCCGTCGCCGGGCGCGGGTCCCGAGAAGAGCGCGCTCCCGGCGATCGGCGAGCACCAGCTGTCGATCGTGGGCGACGAGCCGGTGGTGCTCGACACCGAGAAGAACGCCCTGATCATCGGGGGCAGCGCGCGGAAGCTCGACGAGACGGCACTCAAGATCCAGCAGGTCGGCGCCGAGAGCGACTCGGTGCTCCTGGCGACGGGCGAGGGCCTCCTGCGGGTTCCGCTCGCGGGCGGGGACGTCGAGACGATCGCCGCCGACATCGACGCGCCCACCACTGCCGACGAGGTCGCCAGCCCGGTCTGGCTCGACGGCTGCGCCCACGGGGCGTGGGCGGGCGTCGGCCGATACGTCAGCGCCTGCGACGGGCGGGAACCGGCCGTGCAGACCATCGAGCAGGTCACCGCCGGCTCGCGCCTCGAGTTCCGCGTGAATCGCAGCGTGATCGCGCTGAACAACCTGTCGAACGGCAACGTGTGGCTCGTCGACTCCAACATGCGTCTCGTCGACAACTGGGACGAAGTGACCCCGCCCGACGAGAGCGACGCCGAGGAGGGCGACGAGAAGGCCTCCCAGCAGACCTTCGAGGACACGCTCGCCGAACGCAGCGAGACGAACCGTCCGCCCACCGCGCGCGACGACGAGTTCGGCGTGCGACCGGGCCGCACCACGCTGCTCGAGGTGCTCGAGAACGACACGGACCCCGACGGCGACGTGCTCACCGCGACGAACGTCGGTGAGATCGCCGAGGAGTCGGGCAAGCTCGAGGTCATCGACGGCGGCCGAGCCCTGCAGTTCACCCCGGCGCCGGGGGCTTCGGGCACGGTGTCGTTCCAGTACACGGCCGACGACGGACGGCTCGGTGTCGCTCAGGCCCACGTCGACGTGACGATCCGCCCGACTGCTGAGAACAACCCGCCCGTCGCCATCCGCGAGGGCGCGATCAGCGTCGAGCAGGGCAAGGCGATGGGCTACAACGTGCTCAGCGACTGGATCGACCCCGACGGAGACGACGTCTTCCTCGTGAGCGCCTCGCCGACGACCGGCGACTCCGTCCGGTTCGCACCCGACGGCTTCGTCACCTTCGAGCACAAGACCGGCGAGCTCGGCACCAAGGAGGTGCAGTTCGTCGTCTCCGACGGCACGGTCACCTCGGCCGGGGTGCTGACCGTCGAGGTCAAGGAGCCTGGCGCGCTGAACCCGGTCGGCACGCCCGACTTCGCCGAGGTCTTCGCCGGCGAGACGGTGATGATCGAACCGCTCGTGAACGACCTCAGCCCGTCGGGCGAGCCGCTGGCGCTCCTCGGTGTCGAGGGCACGCCGACCAGCGCCTCCGTGACACCGAACCTCGAGCGCGGCGCCATCGCCTTCTCGTCCCGGCAGGTCGGCAGCCACATCTTCATCTACAACCTCGGCGCCGGCGCGGCGACGAGCGTCGGCCTGATCCGCGTCGACGTCAAGGAGGCGCCCGGGGAGGCGCCACCGCCCATCGCGGTCAAGGACACCGCCTATCTCCGTCCGGGCGAGCCGACGACCCTTCCGGTGCTCATCAACGACGTGTCCCCGAGCGGACGGGTGCTCGCCGTGCAGACGGTCGACACCGAGGCATCCGGCGATCTGCTCTCGGTCGAGGTGCTGAACAACGCGGTCGCGAGGATCACGGCGTCCGAGGCGCTCACCGAACAGCTCCAGTTCGCGTACACCGTCTCCGACGGCATCGCGACCTCGACGACCACGGTCACCGTCGTGCCCGTTCCACCGCTCGTCAAGCACCAGCCGCCGGTCGCGGTCGACGACGCGGTCGCCGTGCGCGCGGGCGACATCGTGACCGTGCCGGTGCTCGAGAACGACTACCACCCCGATGCCGCGCCGATCACGCTCGACAGCGAGCTCGCCGATGTCAGTGGTGCCGGCGGGCTCGCCTTCACCTCCGAGGGAACGGTGCGCTATCAGGCGCCGAAGAAGCCCGGCGTCTACACCGTCGGCTACCGCATCTCCGACGACTACGAGCAGTCGGCCTCGGCCGTCGTGCGGTTCACGGTCGTGGCTCCCGATGCCGAGGGCAACCGCGCACCGCTGCCGCTGCCGCTGACCTCCCGCACCTTCGAGGGCACCGCCGTCAAGATCGACATCCCCCTCGACGGTCTCGACCCCGACGGCGACTCCGTCACGCTCGTCGGCATCACGACGCCGCCCTCGCTCGGTCGCATCACCGACATCGGCAGCACGCACATCAGCTACGAGGCGAACGCGGGCTCGGCCGGCACCGACAGCTTCACCTACGAGGTCGCCGACACCAGCGGCGCCTCCGCGACCGGCACGATCCGCATCGGCGTCATTCCGCGACCGACCGAGGCGCTGCCGCCGAACGCGGTCGACGACGTCGTCGAGCTCCGGCCCGGCCGTCGCGCGGCGATCGACGTGCTCGCGAACGACTCGGACCCGAGCGGCTACCCGATCAAGGTGCAGAAGAAGCTGCCCGAGGTGGGCGACGGCCTCACCGCGAGCGTGAAGAACAACCGCGTGCTCGTCGAGGCGCCCGAGGCCGAGGGCGGCAGCTCGGTGCGGTACGAGATCACCAACGGGCACGGCGGCGCCGACGGCGCGTTCATCCAGGTGCTCGTCGCGAAGGACGCGAAGATCGAACCGCCGACCGCGCACGACAAGATCGTCGAGCCGAAGCAGGTCGTCGACAAGAGCAGCGTCACCGTCGACCCGTTGAAGGACGCCCAGAACCCCGGCGGACTCGTCGAAGACCTCACGGTCGCCGTCGAGGGGCCGAACTCCGAGAACGCCGAGGTGATGAGCGACGGCACCGTCAAGGTCACCCCGACGTCGGAGCGCCAGGCGATCGCCTACCGCCTGACGAACGAGATCGACGACCTGACGGCGATGGCCTTCATCGTCGTGCCTCCGAACGTCGTCGCCGACGACGACGAGCAGAAGGAGCAGGAGCAGGTCTTCCCGCCTCCCTACCTCGCCGACCTCGGCCCGCAGATCGTGCGCATGAACGGCACGATCTCGTGGAACCTCGGCGACATCGTGATCGTGCCCTCCGGCAAGCCGGCGCGCATCCTCTCCGCGACGGCGTCCAACAGCGACGGCACGTCTCCGATGACGGATGCCTCGACGCTCACCTACACCCCGGCCGAGGACTTCCGCGGTCCGTCGAGCGTGACGTTCGAGGTGACCGACGGCGAGAGCGCGACCGACCCGAAGGGCCGGAAGGCGTTCCTCACGATCAACGTGACTGTCGGCGACCCGAACTTCGAAGACGTGCCGCCCACGTTCACCCCCCGCACCGTGCAGGTCGAGGCGGGCGAGGCCGCGCAGGAGATCGATCTTCGCGAGTCGAGCGGTCACCCGAGCGACGCGGTGCTGCAGCAACTGACGTACAACGGCCTGCAGGGTCAGAGCGAGGACTTCACGGCGAGCCTCAACGGGTCGAAGCTCACGGTCGGCTCCCCGCTCGGCGTTCAGCCCGGCACGAAGACGACCCTCACGTTCACGGTCGACTACAAGGAGTTCTCGGTTCCCGGATCCATCGACGTCGAGGTCGTGAGCTCCTCACGGCCGACCGCGCAGGTTCGCGACGACGGCCCCGTCGAGATGGAGCCGGCGACGAGCAAGGGCATCGACGTGCTCGCCAACGACCTCAACCCGTTCGAGTCCGACGGCGTGCCGCTCAGGATCATCGACGCCCAGATCGATCAGGCGTCGGTCGGGTCGACCGCGAGCGTGAGCTACACCGCCTCCGACATCACGGTGACGACCGGCCCGACGTTCACGGGCGAGCTGAGCATCGTCTACCGGGTGCAGGACGGCACGAAGGATCCGTTGCGCGAGGTGACCGGCCGGGCGACCGTGATCGTGCGTGCCCCGCCCGACCGGCCCGCGCCGCCCGTGGCATCCGCCGGCGACGCGGCCGCGACCGTGAGGTGGCAGGCGCCCGCGACCAACAACTCGCCGATCATCGACTACACCGTGCGCTGGTCGGGCGGCAGCAAGACCTTCCCGGCGGACGCCGCGGGATCGAACCAGCCGATCGACAACCTGACCAACGGTCAGGGGTACTCCTTCACCGTGACCGCGAGGAACGAGAAGGGCAGCTCCGCGGCATCGCCCGCGAGCGAGACCGTGACGCCCTACGGCACGCCCACAGCCCCGCGCAACGTGTCGATCAGCGCGGGCGGCACCGCGCCCGCCACGCTGAACATGAACTGGAGCGAGCCGTCGATCACCGGCGGCGGATCCCTGCAGTACAAGTGGCGCCTGAACGGCGGGGCTTGGAACTACACGAACGCGACGTCGGCGTCGACCGGCGGCGCGAGCGCGGGCACCTGGACCGTCGAGGTGCAGGCGATCAACCGGGGCAGCGGCCAGACGGGTCCCGGCGCGACCGCCTCGACCGTCGTCAGCAACCCGCAGCCGTCGGGATCGATCGGAAAGGGCGCGAGCATGTCGTGCCAGAGCGGCGGCGGCGGATGCGCCGAGGTGCGCATCACCTGGAGCAACATGGATCCCGGCACCTACAAGGTCTACGCCACGATCAACGGCGGCGCGGTGGGCAGCTACAAGGAGACCATGTCCATCGGAGCGGACGGCCGCGCACAGTTGCAGAACCACCTCGGTGTGCGATCGGCGGGCGAGACGATCGCGGTGCACTTCGAGAACGTGAGCGGTGGCACCTCTCGCACGCTCGGAGCCATCAGCGGAAGTCAGTGGAACAGCATCAGCTTCAACACCTGGTGACCCGGCGTCACCACCAAGGCCAGAACATCTCAGAGGAGCACGTATGTCAGTGACACAGGAACAGGCGGACTGGTTCGCCGACGCATTCGCCAAGCTCGTCGACAACGTCGACCAGGCGATCCTCGGCAAGCGCGAGGTCATCAGGCTCGTGGTGACGGCGCTGCTCAGCGACGGCCACGTGCTGCTCGAGGACGTGCCGGGCACTGGCAAGACGGTCCTCGCCAAGGCGCTCGCGAACACGCTCGACGGCTCGAACTCGCGCATCCAGTTCACCCCCGACCTGCTGCCGTCGGATGTCACCGGCGTCACGATCTACGACCAGGGCAAGGGCGTCTTCGAGTTCCACAAGGGCCCGATCTTCGCCTCGATCGTGCTCGCCGACGAGATCAACCGGGCCAGCCCGAAGACGCAGTCGGCACTCCTCGAGGTCATGGAGGAGGGACGCGTCACCGTCGACGGCGTGAGCCACGACGTCGGCCGCCCGTTCATGGTCATCGCGACGCAGAACCCCGTCGAGCAGGCCGGCACCTACACGCTGCCCGAGGCGCAGCTCGACCGCTTCCTCATCAAGACGTCGCTCGGCTACCCCGACCACAACACCGCGGTCGCCCTGCTCCTCGACTCCTCGAACCGCGCCCGTGCCTCGAAGGTCTCGCCGATCATCGCCCCCGGGTCGGTGGCGGCGATGGCCCAGCTGGCGTCGGAGGTGTTCGTCGACGCATCCGTGCTCGCCTACCTCAACCACATCGTGACCGCGACCCGCTCCCACAAGGACTCCACGCTCGGCGTCAGCATGCGCGGTGCGCTCGCACTTGCGCGTGCCGTGAAGACCTGGGCGCTGTCGCAGGGCCGCACCTACGTCACGCCCGACGACGTGCGCGAGCTGGCAGTGCCCGTGCTCGCGCACCGCATCATCGTCGACCCCGAGTCGGACTTCGCCGGCGTCACCGCCGAAGACATCGTGAGCCGAGTGCTGGTCGACATCGAACCGCCCGCGTACCGCGCGGCATGACGAGCACCGCCGCGCCCGAACGCCCGGAGGCCGCCGCTCCGCGCGTGCCCTCGCAGACCGCCATCGCCCTGCGGAGTCTCTGGCGAGCCATCACGGGCGGCGTCCGCAATGCGCTCCGGCTGTCGGGCCAGGCCCTGGGCCGCGTCTTCGGGTTCGCGGCGCCGGTGACGAGCGTGGTCTCGCCCCTCGGCTGGATCGTGCTCGCCGGCGCAGTGGCGGCGTTCGCGCTCAGCCGCATCTTCGGCTGGATCGAGTTCGGCTTCGTCGCGGCGACGCTCGCCGCCGCACTCCTCGTCGCGGTCGCGTTCGTCTTCGGCCGCGCGAACTTCAGCGTGCACATCGAGCTGAACCCGCACCGCGTCGTCGCGGGCGAGCGCGCGCTCGGCCGCATGCTGGTGACGAACATCGCGGCGAAGCCGTCGATCCCGTCGCGCATGGAGCTGCCGGTCGGCGGCGCCGTCGCCGAGTTCGTGGTCCCGGTGCTCGCACCGGGCGCCGAGCACGACGAGCTCTTCGCCGTGCCGACGCATCGTCGTGCCGTCATCGTCGCCGGCCCCGCGATCACGGTGCGCGGCGACCAGCTCGGACTGCTGCGCCGCACCGTGCGCTGGACCGACGAGGTCGAGCTCTTCGTGCATCCCGTGACGGCTCGGCTGGCACCGAGCGCCTCCGGCCTCGTGCGCGACCTCGAGGGCGAGGTCACGAAGACCATCACGAACGACGACATCTCCTTCCACGCCCTGCGTTCCTACGAACCGGGCGATGCGCTTCGCAACGTGCACTGGCGCACCTCGGCCCGCACCGGCCAGCTCATGGTGCGCCAGTTCGAGGAGACCCGTCGGTCGCAGCTCACGATCGTGCACACGACCGACCGCGACGCCTACGCGTCGGAGGACGAGTTCGAACTCGCCATCTCGATCACCGCGTCGATCGGCGTCCAGGTCGTGCGCGACGGCACCAGGATGAGCATCGTGAGCGAGCGGATGCCGCTCTCCACCGCCACCCCGACGTCGCTGCTCGACGACTCCTCGCGGCTGGTCGAGACCTCGGGCGACCACGCGAACCTGCGCGACTTCGCGCGAGACTCCACGAAGCGCCTGCCGCCGCCGAGCGTCGTGATGATCGTCGGCGGCTCGCAGGTGCCCCTCGCCGACTTCCGTGCCGCCGAGACCGTCTTCGGCCTCGACACGCAGACCATCGGGTTCCGAGCCGAGTTCGGTGCGCCGTCGCGCATCGCGAAGGTGTCGGGCCTCACGGTCGTGACGATCGGTGCGATCGGCGATCTGCCCCGGGTGATGCGGCGGGTGCGACCGTGACCGACTCCTCGCAGATGCCCTCCGGCGTCGCGGACGCCGCCGCGCCGACCGGCCCGTCGGCCACACGGCCGTTTCCGGCCCGGGCGTGGCCCGACGTCGCGATCATCTCGGTGCTCTCGCTCCTCGGCGTCCTCGGATACGAGACCTCGTTCGGCGACGGCAACTTCCTGATCGCCGGGGTCGGCGGTCTCGTCGTCGGCACCGCGTTCGGCGTGCTCGGCTACGTGCTCCGCCTCGGCGTCGTCACGAACGTGCTCGCGGCCCTGCTCGGCTACTTCCTCTTCGGCAGTGCGCTCACGATGCCCGCCCAGTCGTTGTTCGGTGTGGTGCCGAGCCTCGAGACGCTCGCGGGCCTCGCGCTCGGCGCCGTGTGGGGCTGGGCGGACATCGTCACCCTGCAGACGCCGGTCGAAGCGCCGTACTACATCCCGGTGGTGCCCTACTTCGCGACCTGGTTGGTCGCGCTCGTCGGCACGATGCTCGCGAGCCGCTGGCTCACGATCCGCCGCACGCCGCTTCGGGCGAGCGTGCTGCTCATCGGTCCGGCGCTCCTGTTCCTCTCGGGCATCCTGCTCGGCACCGACGAGACCTATTTCGCCGGAGTCCGCGGAGTCGCGTTCGCCGCGATCGCGCTCATCTGGCTCGGCTGGCGCCGGCAGGCGGCTCCCGCGGCGAGCGATGAGGGAGCGACCAGGCTCCGGCGCCGCAAGCTCGCAGGAACGGGCATGCTCGTCACCGGCGCCGTGCTCGTCGGCGCCCTCGCCGGCACCGCGCTCGCCCCGACCCAGCCCGATCGCTTCGTGCTGCGCGAGGAGATCACGCCGCCGTTCGATCCGCTCGCCTTCCCGAGCCCGCTCGCGGGCTTCCGCGCATACACGAAGGATCTGGCCGACACGCCGCTCTTCACGGCGACCGGACTCGAGCCGGGCGATGTCATCCGGCTCGCGAGCATGGACTCGTACGACGGCCGGCTCTGGAACGTCGCCGGCCCCGACGACATGGTCTCGTCCGACGGCGGGTTCGAACTCGTCGGCGAGACGTTGCCGTTGCCCGAGCTGATGCGCGCCGGCGCCGAACGTTCGGCCGAGATCGAGATCGCCGGATACGACGACGTCTGGCTGCCGGGCGTCGGGTATCCGACCCGCTTGACGTTCGACGACGCCACGAGCGTCGACAGCGCGGGGGACCTGCGCTACAACCCGGCGTCCGGCACCGCGGTGCTGACGAGCGGCGTCGACGAGGCGTATCGCTACTCGATCGACGCGACGCTGCAGAAGGGCATCGACGACGACGATCTCGTCGACACCCCTGCAGCGATGATCGACCTCGCGCCCGTGGAGAACACGCCCGACGTCGTCGTCGCCAAGGCGCAGGAGTTCGCAGGCGACGCCGAGACGCCCATCGAGCAGCTTCGCGCGATCGAGACGGCGCTGAAGACGCAGGGCTTCCTGAGTCACGGCCTCGCCTCTGACGCCGTCCCCTCACGCGCCGGACACGGCGCCGACCGCATGATCGAGCTCTTCACGCGGAGCCAGATGATCGGTGACGAGGAGCAGTACGCCTCGGCGATGGCGCTCATGGCCAGGTACCTCGGGTATCCGGCCCGGGTGGTCATGGGATTCGCACCCCAGATCGGCGAGGACGCTGAATCCGTCGAGGTCGTGGGCGATGACGTCACGGCCTGGGTCGAGGTCGCCTTCGAGGACGTCGGCTGGGTGGCCTTCCACCCGACTCCCGACGAGACCGACATCCCGCAGGACCAGACGCCGAAGCCGAAGTCGGAGCCGCAGCCCCAGGTGCGCCAGCCTCCGCGGAGCGACAACGAGGACGAGGACCTGCTCACCGCCGTCGAGATCGACGACAGCGACGACGAGAAGAAGAACCAGCCGTTCGTCATCCCGCTGTGGGCATGGATCACGGCCGGTGTGGTCGGCATCCCGCTGCTGCTGTTCTTCGGCACGATGCTCGTGATCGCCGCGATCAAGGCACGCCGTCGCAGTCGGCGGCGCAACCGCGGTTCCGGAGATCGACGCGTCGCGGGGGCCTGGGACGAGTTGACCGACGAATTCGCCGAGCTCGGCTTCGACGTGCCGCGTGTCGGCAGCCGTCGTCAGACGGCCACCGTGATCGAACGGCAGTTGCGCGAGCAGGGTCTCGGCGATGCGCGCGGAGCGCACACCGACACGGGCCCGGTGCGGGTCATCCGCGCCGATGCGCCCGCGAGCGGGATCCGGGTGATGCCGCTGGCCGATGCCACCGACCGGGCCGTCTTCAGCGGCGAGGAGGTCGAGCAGAGCGTCGTCGACGAGAGCTGGAACGCCGCGAGCGAGGCGGTCGGCCTCGCGCGCGCGGCATCCGGTCGTCTCCGGCGTCTCTTCAGCCGCTTCCGCATCCGTTCGAAGCGCGACTGGGCGCAGGTGGACATCTCGGGCGCGAAGCCGGCCAAGCCCGCGAAGCCGGCCAAGCCCGCGAAGCCGGCCAAGCCGGCCAAGCCCGCGAAGCCGGCCAAGCCCGCTGAGCCCGGAGGCGGCGAGGCCGCAGCACCCGCAGCAGGATGACGCGGGTGCTGCGCCGTCGTCGGGCGCTCGCCTAGAGTGGAGCCGTGGAACACGAGGGGTTCATCGTTCCGCCTCCCGGGTTGATCCCCGACACCGTCGAGGCGCCGCCGCGGCGCGCGCCTGCCGTGGCGCCGGCCGCATTCCCGACATTCACGCCCGTGGCGCCTGCGCCACCGCCGCAACCGGTCGTGCCCGAAGCCGAGGCGCTGCCGCATGGCCCGTGGGTGCTCTCGCTCGACGACGGCCAGCGGTTCCAGGTCGGCGGTTCGCTCGTGCTCGGTCGCGATCCCGCGCCCGTGCCGGTGCGGCCGCACGCGGTGCTCGTGCCCGTCGTCGATGCCGCCAAGTCGGTGTCGAAGACCCACGCGATCATCGATCTCGAGGGCGCCGAGCTCTCGATCACCGACCTGCATTCGACGAACGGCGTGCTCGTGACCGATGCGCACGGCGTCGAGCGCGACCTCGATCCGGGCGAGCGCGTCGTGCTCTCGCCGGGCGATCGTGTCGAGCTCGGCACCTTCGCGGTGCGCGTCGAGCGGGCGTGACCGCACGTCGTCATCTGGCGGGCCCGACGTTTTCGAGGTGTTAGCCTGAAGACGTGCGCGCACGACGACGTCTTCTCCTTCGTTGCCGCGGCGGGGCTTCGTTCTGAGGCCTTCCCCGCCGCGGAGTCTGTCGTCGGCTGACCCCTGGATCTGAGGAAGACGAACGCATGAACGCAGCACCCACGAACAACGCTGTCGCGACGGGTGACGCCCCGCGCACCCTGGCCGAGAAGGTGTGGAACGCCCACCTGGTCAAGCAGGGCGAAGACGGCACCCCCGACCTGATCTACATCGACCTGCACCTCGTGCACGAGGTCACCAGCCCGCAGGCCTTCGACGGCCTACGCATGGCGGGCCGCCCCGTGCGACGGCCGGATCTGACGATCGCGACGGAAGACCACAACACGCCGACGCTCGACATCGACAAGCCCATCGCCGACCTGACGAGCCGCACGCAGATCGAGACCCTGCGCCGCAACGCCGCCGAGTTCGGCATCCGCCTGCACTCGCTCGGCGACAAGGAGCAGGGCATCGTGCACGTCGTCGGCCCGCAGCTGGGCCTCACGCAGCCCGGCATCACCGTGGTGTGCGGCGACTCGCACACCTCGACGCACGGCGCGTTCGGTGCGATGGCGTTCGGCATCGGCACGAGCGAGGTCGAGCACGTGCTCGCCACGCAGACCCTGCCGCTGAAGCCGTTCAAGACCATGGCGATCAACGTCGAGGGCACCCTGCGTCCCGGGGTCACGGCGAAGGACATCATCCTCGCGGTCATCGCGAAGATCGGCACCGGCGGCGGCCAGGGCTACGTGCTCGAGTACCGCGGCAGCGCCATCCGCGCGCTCTCGATGGACGGCCGCATGACGATCTGCAACATGTCGATCGAGGCCGGCGCCCGCGCCGGCATGGTGGCACCGGATGCCACGACGTACGCGTATCTCGAGGGTCGCGACCACGCGCCGTCGGGCGCCGACTGGGACGACGCCGTCGCCTACTGGGAGACGCTCGCCACCGATGAGGGAGCGCAGTTCGATGCCGAGGTGTCGATCGACGCCGATACCCTCGAGCCCTTCGTCACGTGGGGAACGAACCCCGGCCAGGGCGTCTCGCTCTCCGAGACCGTGCCCGACCCCGCGTCGATCGACGACCAGCACGAGCGTGCCGCCGCCGAGCGCGCACTCGAGTACATGGCGCTCGAACCCGGCACGCCGCTGAAGGAGATCGCGGTCGACGCCGTCTTCATGGGCTCGTGCACCAACAGTCGCATCGAAGACCTCCGCGCCTTCGCCTCGATCATCAAGGGCAAGCAGAAGGCCGAGGGCGTGCGCGTCATGGTCGTGCCCGGCTCGGCTCGCGTTCGGCTCGAGGCCGAGGCCGAGGGCCTCGACAAGGTCTTCACCGACTTCGGCGCCGAATGGCGCTTCGCCGGCTGTTCGATGTGCCTCGGCATGAACCCCGACCAGCTCGCCCCGGGCGAGCGCTGCGCGTCGACCTCGAACCGCAACTTCGAGGGGCGCCAGGGCAAGGGCGGCCGCACGCACCTCGTGTCGCCGCTGGTGGCCGCTGCCACCGCCATTCGCGGAACCCTCTCGAGCCCCTGGGATCTGCAGACCGAAGGGGAGGGGAACTGATCATGGAGAAGGTCACCACCGTCACGGGCACTGCTGCTCCGCTGCGCCGCTCGAACGTCGACACCGACCAGATCATCCCCGCGGTGTTCCTGAAGCGGGTCACGAAGACCGGTTTCGACGACGCGCTCTTCTACGCCTGGCGCCAGGACCCCGACTTCGTGCTGAACCGCCCCGAGCACCAGGGCGTGAAGGTGCTCATCGCCGGCCCCGACTTCGGCACCGGCTCGAGCCGCGAGCACGCGGTCTGGGCGTTGCGCGACTTCGGATTCGACGTCGTCATCAGCTCGCGATTCGGCGACATCTTCCGCGGCAATTCGGGCAAGCAGGGCTTGCTCGCCGCGCAGGTCGCCTATGAGGACGTGGAGCGCCTCTGGGAGGTCGTCGAGGCCGACCCGGGAATAGAGGTGACCGTCGATCTGGTTGAGCGAACCGTGACCGTAGGGTCGCTGAAGGTGCCGTTCGAGATCGACGACTACACTCGGTGGAGGCTGCTCGAGGGGCTCGATGACATCGGGCTCACCCTCAGAGATGAAGCAGCAATCGCCGAATTCGAGTCTCATCGAGAATCGTGGCGGCCGAAGACGCTCCCCATCAGGGAGCCGGCGGAATCAGGGAGTCTGTGAACACACTCGGGCAAGATGCCAAGAACCATGGAACGGCAGTCGGGCTGAACGTCGACAAGATCACGATCAACGGCGGCAAGCCGCTCCGCGGTCGCATCGAGTTGAAGGGCGCGAAGAACCTCGTCACGAAGGCGATGGTCGCGGCCATCCTCGGCGACACTCCGAGTGTGCTGAAGGACGTGCCGAACATCAGCGATGTCCGGATCGTCCGCGGCCTGCTCGAGGTGCACGGCGTCAGTGTGACGCACGGCGTCGAGGGCGAGCTCATCCTCGACCCGTCGGCGGTCGAGACCGCGCACATGGCCGACATCGACGCGCACGCCGGGTCGAGCCGCATCCCGATCCTGTTCTGCGGACCGCTGCTGCACCGGCTGGGCGAGGCGTTCATCCCCGACCTCGGAGGGTGCCGCATCGGCGACCGCCCGATCGACTACCACCTCGAGGTGCTGCGCAACTTCGGCGCCATCGTCGAGAAGCTGCCGAGCGGCATCCGCATGTCGGCGCCCGGCGGCCTGCACGGCGCCAAGGTGTCGCTGCCCTACCCGAGCGTCGGGGCGACCGAGCAGGTGCTGCTGACCGCGGTGCTCGCCGACGGCATCACCGAGCTCTCGGGCGCGGCGATCGAGCCCGAGATCATGGATCTCATCAACATCCTGCAGAAGATGGGCGCCATCATCACGGTCGACACCGACCGGGTCATCCGCATCGAGGGCGTCGAGAAGCTCGACGGCTACACGCACCGCGCGCTCTTCGACCGCAACGAGGCCGCGAGCTGGGCCGCTGCGGCGCTCGCGACCGAGGGCGACATCTTCGTCGGCGGCGCGCGTCAGCCCGAGATGCTCACCTTCCTCAACGTCTTCCGCAAGGTCGGCGGTGCCTTCGAGATCGAGGAGGACGGCATCCGCTTCTTCCACCCCGGTGGCGAACTGAAGCCGGTGATCATCGAGACCGACGTGCACCCGGGCTTCATGACCGACTGGCAGCAGCCGCTCGTGGTCGCCCTCACGAAGGCGAAGGGCGTCTCCATCGTGCACGAGACCGTCTACGAGCAGCGGTTCGGCTTCGTCGACGCGCTCGTCGAGATGGGCGCGTCGATCGACGTGCACAAGGAGTGCCTCGGCTCGGCGGCCTGCCGCTTCGGGCAGCGCAACTTCAAGCATTCGGCGATCATCTCGGGCCCGACGAGGCTCACGGGCGCCGACATCGAGGTGCCCGACCTGCGCGGCGGCTTCAGTCACCTCATCGCGGCGCTGACGGCCGACGGCCGTTCGACGGTCTCCAACGTCGGCATCATCGCCCGCGGCTACGAGAACTTCATCACGAAGCTGGAGCTCCTCGGGGCGGACTTCGAACTCGAAGGATAATGGGGGAGTGCCACACGACGACACTCCCTCGACGAGTTCCATGAAGCCGCGTTCGGAGACCCGCCGACCGTCGTTCTTCTGGCTCCTCGCCGCCATCGCCCTCCCGCCGCTCGGCCTCGCGGTCCGCTACCGGTTCCACCACCGTGAGCGGATGCCCCAGTCGGGCGCGTTCGTGCTCGCGCCGAACCACTACAGCGAGATCGATCCCCTCGTGATCGGGGCAGCTGTGTGGAAGCTCGGTCGCGCACCGAGATTCCTCGCGAAGGCCTCGCTCTTCAAGAACCCCGTGCTGGGTTGGCTCCTGCGCACCTCCGGGCAGATCCCGGTCGAGCGTGCGGGCAGCAAGAGCCACCGGGCCCTTCGGGCGGCCGAGGAGCTCGTCGAGAAGGGGCGCATGGTCGTCGTCTACCCCGAGGGCTCGCTCACCCGCGACCCCGACCTGTGGCCGATGCGCGGCAAGACGGGCGCCGTGCGCATCGCGCTCGAACGCGACATCCCGATCATTCCCGCGGCCCACTGGGGCACGCAGGAGCTCATGCCGCGCTACGGCAAGAAGATCCACCCGTTCCCGCGGAAGACCATCGACGTCATCATCGGCGAACCGCTCGACCTCAGCGCCTATCAGGGCAAGCCGCTCACGCAGAGCACCCTGCTCGAGGCGACGGGCGAGCTCATGGACGCGATCGCCGAACTGCTCGCAGAGGTGCGCGGCGAACCGGCTCCGGCCGAGCGCTGGGATCCGACGCAGCACGGTCAGAAGGAGACGGGGCGCCTTGAAGACTAGAGTTCCCGCCAAGAAGGCGGCAGGCCGGAAGGCGGCCGGAAAGCGCGTCGCCGTGCTCGGCGCCGGCAGCTGGGGCACCACCTTCGCGAAGATCCTCGCCGACGGCGGCGCCGACGTGGTGCTGTGGGCACGGCGCCCCGAGCTGGCGCGCGAGATCCAGGAGGCCAAGCGCAACAGCGACTACCTCCCGGGCGTGAACCTGCCGCTGAACCTCCGGGCCACGAGCCGTCTCGACCTCGCCCTCGCGGGCGCCGAGCAGGTCTACATCTCGGTGCCGAGCCAGTCGTTGCGCGAGAACCTCGCGATCATCGCGCCGCACCTGCACGCACAGGCATCCGTCGTCTCGCTCATGAAGGGCGTCGAGAAGTCGACCGGCAAGCGCATGAGCGAGGTCATCGCCGAGGTGCTGCGCATCGATCCGGCGCAGATCGCCGTGATCTCGGGGCCGAACCTCGCGCTCGAGATCGCGAAGGAGCAGCCGACGGCCGCCGTCGTGTCGTCGACGAGCCTCGAGACGGCGCAGGCCGTGGCATCCGTCGCCCGGAACCGATACTTCCGCTCGTTCGTGAACACCGACGTGATCGGCACCGAGTTCGGCGGCGTGCTGAAGAACCTCATCGCCGTCGCGATCGGCATCGTCGACGGCGTCGGCTACGGCGAGAACACCAAGGCGTCGATCATCACGCGCGGCCTCGTCGAGATGACGGACTTCGCGGTCGCCTACGGTGCGCACCCCGAGACCCTCGCCGGTCTCGCGGGGCTCGGCGACCTCATCGCGACGAGCCAGTCGCCGCTCTCGCGCAACAACACCGCCGGGCGACTGCTCGGCCAGGGCTACCACCTGAACGACGTCGTCAATCAGATGCAGCAGACCACAGAGGGGCTCGCATCCGTCGGGCCGATCCTCGAACTGGCGCGCGCGATGGGCGTCGACATGCCCATCGTCGAACAGGTTCGACAGGTGCTCGCGGGCACCCTCGACCCGAAGGACATCGCGCCCCACCTCACAACAGATGACGAGCCGCAGGGCGAAAGGACGATCGATGGACAAGCTCAGAGTGGTTCTGCTGTTCGGAGGGCGTTCCAGCGAGCATTCGATCAGCTGCGCTACGGCGGGCGGGGTGCTCCGGGCGATCGACCGTAGCCGCTTCGAGGTGATCCCGGTCGGGATCACCCACGACGGCGCGTTCGTGCTCGAGTCCGACGACCCCGACCGCTTCGCCCTCGACCCGGCGCACCTGCCCGAGGTCGTCGACAACGGCAGCCGGGTGCGCTGGCCCGAGAGCGCGTCGTCGCGCGAGCTGACGGTGACGGATGCCGCGGGCGAGCGCTCGCTCGGCGACATCGACGTGGTCTTCCCGATCCTGCACGGCCGCTTCGGCGAAGACGGCACGGTGCAGGGGCTGCTCGAGCTGCTCGGTCTGCCGTACGTCGGCAACGGCGTGCTCGCCTCCTCGATCGGCATGGACAAGCACTTCACGAAGACGGTGCTCGAGGGCGCCGGCATCGCCGTGGCGCCGTGGGTGACGTTGACCCGGGCCTCGCTCGATGAGAACCGCGAGCTGTGGGAGCGCCGCACCAAGGCGCTCGGCCTGCCCGTGTTCGTGAAGCCGGCACGCGCCGGCTCCTCGGTGGGAGTGACGAAGGTCGCCGACTGGGCCGAGCTCGACGCCGCTCTCGAGATCGCGTTCGCCGAAGACGGCACCGTGCTCGTCGAGGCGGCCGTGATCGGCCGCGAGATCGAGTGCGGGGTGCTCGGCGGTGCCGGCAGCCCGGTTCGCGTGAGCGTCGCCGGCGAGGTCGTCGTGAGCGGCCGCGAGTTCTACGACTTCGAGGCGAAGTACCTCGATGCTCCGGGCGTCGAGCTGATCTGCCCGGCCGAGCTCGGCGACGGTGAGCTCTTCGAGCTGCAGCGCGTCGCGCGCCACGCCTTCGAGGCGATCGGCGGCGAGGGGCTCGCCCGGGTCGACGTGTTCCTGACCGACGAGGGCTTCGTCGTGAACGAGATCAACACGATGCCGGGCTTCACGCCGATCTCGATGTTCCCGACCTGCTGGCAGCAGTCGGGGCTCGCGTACCCCGACCTCATCGCCGAACTCATCGACGGCGGGTACGCGCGCGGCAGTCGCTGAGCGGCATCAGTCGCTGAGCGGCATCAGCCGCTGAGGGGCGTCAGCCCGTCGTCTCGTCGAACGTCTCGTCGAGCGTCGTGCAGCCGCCGTCGGCCGGGATCACGGAGACCGCCGCCGCGAGCTCGGTGATGACGGTCGTGCCCGAGACCACGTCGTTGTCGACGAGCACCTCGACGGCCGGCGTGCGCCCGTAGGTCGTGAACAGGTAGTTCGGGGCATCCGACTCGTCGATCACCCAGTCGACCCCGTTGACGCTCACGCAGCGATCGGTCGTCGGGCCCGGCGTCTCGGCGCCGCAGCGCAGGATGACGGATGCCGGTTCGCCCCACGCGCCGGTGCCCTGCGCGTTGGTCTCGCGCTCGGACTGTTCGGCCTCGGTGTCCTTCGCGAGCGTGTCGGGAAGGCGCACGACGACGGCTGCGCACGCGGGATCGCTCGCGAGCGGCGCGGTCTCGATCGGCACGGGCTGGCTGCAGCCGGCGAATGCGAGCGTCGAGGCGGCGGCGATGGCGGCGGCGAGCAGGCGGCGTCTCGAGCGAGACCGGGGGGCGACGGGTGAATCGGACATCCCGTTCAGGCTATCGCGAGCAGCCGGAACGGAGCTGGACGTCGCGGCCGGCGCGCACGCTAGCGTGAAGGCATGCACGAGCCCGACCGCACGGACCCCGCTGCCCTGCCCCGTACCGTCGGAGAACTCGGTGAAGACGCCGCGCTGGCGCGCATCCTGCCGCGCCTGCGCCCGGCCGACGCCGCGATCCTCGGCCCGGGCGACGACGCGGCGGTGGTCGCCGCCGCCGACGGGCGATTCGTCGTGACCACCGACCTCATGGTGCAGGGTCCCGACTTCCGGCTCGCCTGGTCGACGCCGTTCGAGCTCGGCTGGAAGGCGGCGGCCACGAACCTCACCGACGTCGCCGCCATGGGCGCGCGTCCGACCGCGCTCGTCGTGGCGATCGCCGCGCCGCCGTCGCTCGACGCCTCGGTGCTCGAGGGCATTGCCGACGGCCTCCGCGAAGGGCTCTCCGCACTCGCGCCCGGCGCGGGCGTCGTCGGTGGCGACCTCACGGCCTCCGCGGTGCTGACGATCGCGGTGACGGCCTTCGGAGACCTCGAGGGCCGGTCGCCGGTGACTCGGAGCGGCGCCCGTCCCGGCGACGTCGTCGCCCATGCCGGCGCTCGCGGCGACGCCGCCCGCGGTCTCGCCCTGCTCTTCGGCGAGGCGACGGATGCCGCGGGCGAACCCGACGCCGCTGCCGCCGAGGCGTTGCGCGCCAGGCATCCCGAACTCGTCGCCGCCCAGCTGGCACCGTCGCCGCCGGTCGCCGCCGGCGTCGCCGCCGCGATCGGAGGGGCCACGGCGATGCTCGACGTCTCCGACGGACTCGCGCGGGACGCCCGCCGCATCGCACAGGCGAGTGGAGTCGGCATCGACTTCACGGCGGCCGCGCTCGGGCCGGATGTGCGGCTCGCCCTGGCGGGCGGCGAGGACCACGGCCTGCTCGCGACCTTCCCGGCCGGCACTGCGTTGCCGGAGCCGTTCGAGCGCATCGGGATCGTCACCGATGCCGCGGGCCGGCTCTTCGTCGACGGTGTCGCGATCGACTCGGCGGGCTGGGACCCCTACTCGGGCTGGGACGGCAGGTCGGGCTGAGCCGTGGTCGCCCACCACAGCGTCGTCTCGCCGTAGTCGCGGCGTCGTTCCGGCTCGATGCCGACGGGCCATGCGGGCTCGGGGGAGCGGGAGCTGCGTTCGACCATCACGACGGCGTCGGGAGCCAGCAGGGGTGCGAGGAGTTCGAGGTCGCGCGCGAGCGCGCCCTCGTCGAGGTCGTACGGCGGGTCGATGAACGCAAGGTCGACGCCCGCGGCGGCCGTCTCGAGATACGCGGCGACGGGGCGCACGGCCACGCGGAGGTGCGGCCGCCGCCCGCTCTTCGCCGCCCTCAGCAGGGCGTCGGCGTTGGCCCGGCACACCTCGGCCGCGGGCTTGGCGCGTTCGACCAGCACGACGTCGGTGGCGCCGCGGCTCGCCGCCTCGAGGCCGAGCGCGCCCGAGCCGGCGTAGAGGTCGAGCACGCGGGCGCCGTCGAGGGCGTCGCGCGCCTCGAGCGCGGAGAAGATCGCCTCGCGCACGCGGTCGCTCGTGGGGCGGGTGCCGGAGCGCGGCACCCGGAGGGTGAGTGAGCCGGCGAATCCGGCGATGATGCGGGTCATGCTCAGGCGAGCATAACGGGCGACCTCCGGGCGCTGCCATGATGGGAGGGTGGATGACTCGACCGACCAGGTGCCCGCCGAACCGTCCCGACACCGCGGCGCCGAACAGCAGATGATCGACCGACTCTGGGATTTCGGGAACCCCGCGGCCAGTGAGGAGCGGTTCCGGGAGGCCGCAGACGACGACGGCAACTCCGCGCACCTGCGTGCCGTGATGGCGACGCAGCTCGCGCGGGCCGTCGGCATCCAGGGCCGCCCCGACGAGGCGCTCGCCGCGCTCGAGAGCGTTGCGGCGGGCGTTCCCGCCGCCGATGGCGGAAAGGACGCCGCAGAGCTCCGGGCTCGTGTGGCGATCGAGCGGGGCCGGCTCGCGGCATCCGCAGGCCGTCCCGCCGACGCGGTTCCCGAGCTCACCCGCGGCGTGCGCGAGGCCGCGCTCGCCGGATCATCGTTCCTCGTGCTCGACGCGCTGCACATGCTCGCCTTGAACGACGCCGGGCACGAGGAGGAGTGGGCGGCCGAAGGGTTCGACGTGCTCGACGGGGTGCGCGACGCCCGCGTGCTGCGCTGGGGCGTGGCCCTGCACAACAACCTCGGCTGGACGATGCACGACGGCGACCGGGCCGCGGGCGCCCTCACCCACTTCGAGCAGGCCGTCGACGCCGCCGACCGCTACGGCACCGCCGAACAGCGCCATGTCGCCCGCTGGTCGGTCGCCCGGTGCCTGCGCACCCTCGGCCGCACCGATGAGGCGCTCGCGTTGCAGCGCGAACTCGCCGAAGCGCGCCCCGACGATCCGTACGTGCAGGCGGAGCTCGCCGCGCTGACGGAGGCGGAGCCTACGATCGAGCCATGACCGTTGGGCGCGACACCGAGGGGCGCGACGCGACGACCGGCGCCGAGATCGCGCCCGGTTCGTTCACCCTCGACTCACGACTGTCGGGCGCCCTCGGCGGCCGTACGGCGCAGGCGTTCGAGCGCGGATTCGGGCATCGCACCGTCGGCGACCTGCTCGCGCACTACCCGCGGCGCTACGCGATGCGGGGGGAGCTCACCGCGCTCGCGACCTTGCCGCTCGACGAGAACATCACGATCATCGCCGAGGTGATCGAGGTCGGCGAGCGGTCCATGCGCGCTCGCCGCGGCTCGATCGTCGAGGCGAAGATCACCGATGGCACGGGCGTGCTGACCCTCACGTTCTTCAACCAGCGCTGGCGGGCGGCGGATCTCCGGCCCGGCCGCCGTGGAATCTTCGCCGGCAAGGTGAGCGACTACAAGGGGCAGCGCCAGCTCGCGCACCCCGACTACGAGCTGTTCGACGACGCCACGCCGCTCGAGGCGGGCGATGCGGCGGCCAAGCGCTGGGCCGAGGCGCCGATCCCGATCTACCCCGCGACGAGCACGCTCGCGAGCTGGCAGATCGCGAAGGCGATCGAGCTCGTGCTCGACGGACTCGCCCCGCTCGACGATCCGCTGCCCGCCGCGGTGCGCGCCGCGAAGTCGCTCCTGGCGCATCGTGAGGCGCTCGAACTCGTGCACCGCCCCGAGCGCGACGGCGACTGGAAGCGCGCGCGCGGCACGCTGCGCTTCACCGAGGCCTTCGTGCTGCAGACGGCGCTGCTCGAGCGCCGCGCCGAGCTGCGCACGCACACGACCGCCGCCCGACAGCCGGTTCCCGGCGGCCTGCTCGAGCGGTTCGACGCGGCGCTGCCGTTCACGCTCACCGGCGACCAGCTCGAGGTCGGCGGCGAGATCGCGCACGATCTCGGCGAGCCCGTGCCGATGAACCGGCTCGTGCAGGGCGAAGTGGGTTCCGGCAAGACCGTCGTGGCGCTCCGCGCGATGCTCGCCGTCGCCGACTCGGGCGGTCAGTCGGCGCTCCTCGCGCCGACCGAGGTGCTCGCCGGCCAGCACCTGCGATCGATCGCGAAGATGCTCGGTCCCGATCTCGCGGCCGAGCTCATGCCGACCCTGCTCACGGGCCAACTGCCGCTCGCCGAGCGCAAGAAGGCCCTGCTGCGCGCTGCAGCGGGCCAGTCCCGCATCGTCGTCGGCACGCACGCGCTGCTCGGCGACAACGTCTCGTTCGCCGATCTCGGTCTCGTCGTCGTCGACGAGCAGCACCGGTTCGGCGTCGAGCAGCGCGAAGCCCTGCGCCTGAAGGGGCAGAGCCCCCCGCACGTGCTCGTGCTGACGGCCACGCCGATCCCGCGCACCGTCGCGATGACGGTGTTCGGCGACCTCGACGTGTCGACCATCCGCGAGCTGCCCGCCGGGCGCGCCGGCATCACCTCCCAGGTCGTGCCGCTCGCGATCCGGCCGACCTGGCGCCCGCGCATCTGGGAGCGGCTCGCCGAAGAACTCGCGCTCGGGCGGCAGGCGTTCGTCGTCTGTCCCGCCATCGAGGCGAAGGTCGTCGAAGACGAGGGGCCCGCCGGCCCGAGCGAGGTCGCGTCAAGCGACGGCGACGGCCGAGCGGATGCCGCGGCCCCCGTGGCATCCGTCGTCGCCGTGCTCGCGGAGCTGCGCGCCCACCCCCGCTTCGCCGAGACGCGCATCGCGCCCCTGCACGGTCGCATGTCGGCCGACGAGAAGGACGCGGCGATGCGCGCCTTCTCCGCGGGCGAGATCGACGTGCTCGTCGCGACCACGGTCATCGAGGTCGGCGTCGACGTTCCGAACGCGAGCGCCATGGTCGTCGTCGATGCCGACCGATTCGGCGTCTCGCAGCTGCACCAGTTGCGAGGCCGGGTCGGCCGAGGCTCCGTGCCGGGCCTCTGCCTGCTCGTGACGTCGGCCGTGCCCGGCTCGCTCGCCCTGCAGCGCGTCGAGGCGGTCGCCGCGACGCTCGACGGCTTCGAGCTCGCCCAGGCCGACCTCGAGCTGCGGCAGGAGGGAGACGTGCTCGGCGCCGTGCAGTCGGGCGGGCGTTCGTCGCTCAAGCTTCTGAAGGTCGTGCGCGACGGCGACCTCATCGCCGAGGCGCGCGAGATGGCTCACGAGGTGCTCGAGCGCGGTGGCGGACTCGCTGCGCACCCGGCGCTCGCTGCTGCGGTGCGTCGCCGCCTCGACGAGGAGACCAGCGGATACCTGAGCAAGGGCTGAGACTCTCCACAGCCCCTCGCGCAGGGCGGAACGGGCAGTACGCTGGTGCGTATGCAGCGGATCGCCGTCGTCCCAGGATCGTTCGACCCCGTCACGCGCGGCCATCTCGATGTCATCGAACGGGCCGCCGGGCTCTACGACGAGCTGCACGTCGTCGTCGTGCACAACCCCGACAAGTCGGCGCTGCTGCCGATCGCGCAGCGGGTCTCGCTCATCGAGCGGTCGATCGCCGAAGCCGGCATCCAGGGGCGCATCGTCGTGGCCTCGTGGAGCATGGGACTGCTCGTCGACTACTGCACCGACGTCGGCGCCTCCGTGCTCGTGAAGGGCGTGCGGTCGCAGCTCGACGTCGCCTACGAGACGCCCATGGCGATCGTCAACCGCCACCTCGCGGGGGTCGAGACGGTGTTCCTCCTGCCCGACCCGGCGAACGCGCACGTGTCGAGTTCGCTCGTGCGCCAGGTGTCCGCGCTCGGCGGCGACGTCGCTCCGTACGTGCCGCCGGCGGTGGCCGAATACCTCCAGGCGGCGATGACGCCATGACCGAGACGACGGCGGTCGCGGCGAAGATGGGCATCGACGAGGTCGGTGCGCGAGCGGCTGCCATCGTGCAGAACGTCGAGGCCGTGATCGCCGGCAAGCGCGAGGCCGTCACGAGCGCGCTCACGGTGCTGCTCGCCGAAGGCCATCTCCTCATCGAAGACGTGCCGGGCGTGGGCAAGACGATGCTCGCCAAGACCCTCGCCCGCTCGGTCGACGCGACCGTCAGCCGCATCCAGTTCACGCCCGATCTGCTGCCGAGCGACGTCACCGGCGTCTCGGTGTTCGACCAGGCGAGCCGGCGGTTCGAGTTCAAGCACGGGCCGGTGTTCGCGAACATCGTGATCGGCGACGAGATCAACCGCGCGAGCCCGAAGACCCAGTCGGCCCTGCTCGAGTGCATGGAGGAGCGTCAGGTCACCGCCGACGGCACGACCTATCGGCTCGAGCCCCCGTTCACCGTCATCGCGACGCAGAACCCGGTCGAGATGGAGGGCACGTACCCGCTGCCCGAGGCGCAGCGCGACCGGTTCATGGCCCGCATCTCCATGGGCTACCCCTCGTCGTCCGACGAGCTCGCGATGCTCGCGACCCGCGAGACGTCGAGCCCGCTCGACACGCTGCAGCCGGTCGTCGACCTCGACGAGCTCCGCGGCATGATCGAGGCGGTGCAGCACGTGTTCACGTCGCAGCCCGTCAAGGAGTACGCCGTCGACCTCGCGCGAGCCACGCGTGAAGACCGGCAGCTGCGACTCGGTGCGAGTCCTCGAGCCACGCTGCAGCTCATCCGTGCAGCGAAGGCGCACGCGGCCATGCACGGCCGCGACTTCGTGCTGCCCGACGACGTCGACGCGCTCGCCGTGCCGGTGCTGGCGCACCGTCTCGTGCCGACGAGCCGCGCAGTCGGGGCGCACGACCGCGACAGCGGGCCGCTCATCGACGCCATCGTGCGCCGAATCGTGGGGGAGACGCCGGTTCCGGTCGGCAGCGCGCGAAGGACCTGACATGTGGCGCCCCCGCTCGACCCGAATCGCGACCTGGCCGCGGCTCACTCGCCGGGGTGCCACGCTCGTCATCGTGGGGGTGCTGCTGCTCGCGGTGTCGCTCTGGTTCGACTCGCGCGACGTGCTCGTGCTCGCCTTCGTCGGCATCGCCATGCCGGCTGTGGCCGCCCTCTTCGTCGGACTGCGCAAGCCGAGCCTCGGGGTCACCCGCAGGTTCGCTCCGCCGGTCGTCGAGGCCGGCACGTCCACTCGGGTGGCGCTCGTCATCAAGAACCGCTCGCGTCGAACCTTCGACGGGGCGCACTGGCGAGACCGAGTGCCGTCGACGCTCACGGCCGCGCCCGAGGCGATCCTGCCCGCGATGGGGCCCTACGAGTCGATGCTGCCCTCAGGAGACGACACGGTGCGCGTCGAGTACCGACTGCGCACCCCTCGCCGCGGTGTGTATCCGATCGGCCCGCTGCGGGTCGGCGTCGCCGATCCGTTCGGCCTCGCCCGGGTCGATCGCGACATCGGGGTCGCCCACGAGGTCCTGGTCACGCCGCGGGTGACGCCGCTCGACACCGCGCTCGGCTCGGCGGCGAGCGTCGACGGCGTGCTCAACGGCCTGCAACTGCGCACCCATCCGAACTCCGACGAGCTCATCGCACGCGAGTACCGCTACGGCGACCCGTTGCGACGGGTGAACTGGGCGGCGACCGCCCGGCGCGGCGAGCTCATGGTGCGCGAAGAGGAGCAGCGCGGCGACCCCGAGGCGCGAATCATCCTCGACACGACGCTCGCGGGGCGTGCGAAGCAGCCCGGACGTCGTCGTGACGGCGACGAGGGGCCGCACTTCGGCTTCGAACTGGGCGTCGAGGTCGCGGCGTCGATCGGCATGCACCTGCTCGAGCACGGGTATCGGGTGCGCTGCGATCGCCTCGATGACCCCGAGCGAGGACTCGCCTCCGGCGAGTCGGGTGCCGGCTACCGCATGCCCGGCGGCGATCGGCTGATGCTCGAAGACCTCGCCCGTCTCGACGGACCCAATGGTTCCGCCTCGGCGCGCACCGCGCCGAGCGCGCGGGAGCACGGCGCCGGCTCGCGCGGCCGTGATGCCCGCATGCCGGGGTTCGCCGTGCTCGTCGACCCCGACGAACACGACGCCCGCTCGCTCGTGGCGTTGCGATCGAGCATCGAACCCGCCGTGGCCTTCGCGACCGAGGCTGTGGCACCCGGCATCGTCGACCTGCTCGAGAAGGCCGACTGGCGTGTCGTACGCGTGCGCCGGGCTGCGGAGATCGCAGCGGCGTGGTCGGGCACCACCCGCGTGCAGCCCGCGACACCGCGCAACACCGCGGCGCGTCGCGGCCCGGTCGAACCGGGAGTGAGCGATGCGCCCTGATCCGGTTCCCCTCTCCCGCGTCCAGCGGCTCGCCCTGACCGCAGCGTCCTTTCTGCTGCTCGCCACCGCCGCGATGGCGCTCGGCCCGCTCATCGCGGGCAGCGGGTGGTGGTGGCTGTGCGCGTTCGTCGCGGGCGGCGTGCTGTTCGCCGGCGCGGGCCTCCGTGCGCTGCGCACCCCGGCCTCCCTCGTGCCCGTGCTCGAACTCGTGGTGCTCCTCGCCCTCCTCACCCTCGTGTTCGGTGGCGGGACGAGCATCGCGCTCGTCATCCCGATTCAGGGCACCTTCGAGGCCTTCGGCGAGCTCATGTCGGGCGCCCAGCGCACGATCGAGCAGCAGTCGGTGCCCGCGATCCCCGTGCCGCCGCTCCTGTTCGCCCTCGCGCTCGGCATCGGGCTGCTCGCCTTCGTCGTCGACGTGCTCGTGCAGACTCTCAGGGTGCCCGCGCTCGCCGCGGTGCCGGCGCTCGTGCCCGTCGTCGTGCCGGGCTTCATCATCGAGGCCGGCGCCGAGGCCCCGGCCCTCGTGCTCACCGCCGCGGCGTATCTGCTGCTGCTCAGGGTCGACGTGCGGGTGCGGCGGCGGGCGCGCCTCGCCGCCGGCGCCGAAGGCGACGATGCCGCGACGGTCGTGCCGCCCAACCGGGTGCCCATCGTCTCGACGCTCGGCGCGTCGCTCGGCCTCGCCGCGGTCGGCCTCCTCACCGCGTCGATCCTGGCCGCGTCGACGCCGAGCATCTCCTCGAGCCTGCTGCTCGGGTCGCCGAGCCAGGGCACGCTGTTCGGTCGCGGCGTCAGCCCCTTCATCGACCTGGGGCGCGACCTGCGGCGCCCCGAGGCGAGTCCGGCGTTCCACTACTTCGCACGCAACGCCGACCGCCCGTACTTCACCCTGCTCACGCTCGACGAGTTCGAGGGGGAGGTGTGGGGCGCCAGCGACGCTGCGGTCGACGGCGACAACACGGTCGATGCGATGCCGCGGCCCGAGGGCCTCTCCGACGAGGTCGAGACCTCGGAACACGCCATCGAGGTGGTCGTCGACGAAGTGCGCACGACGTGGCTCCCCGTGCCGTATCCCACCTCGCGCATCGAGGGCCTCAACGGCTCCTGGTTCTGGGACGAGGGGTCGCTCTCGGTGCGCAGCGTCGACACGAACACCGCCGGGCAGCGATACGTTGCCACTCGCCTCGAGGTGGATCCCACGGTCGCGCAGCTGCGCGAGGCGAGCACCGAAGTGCCCGCAGAGCTCGAGCGCAACCTCGCACTGCCCGAGGAGATGCCGGCGATCATCGCCGACACGGCGGCGGCGGTGACCGCGGGCACCACCTCCCGCTATGACGCGGCGGTGGCGATCCAGTCCTTCCTCCGCTCCTCCCAGTTCGACTATTCGACCGAGTCACCGGTCGCAGACGGCTACGACGGCGGCGGCTTCGACGTGATCGCGAAGTTCCTCGAGACCAAGTCGGGGTACTGCGTGCACTTCGCCTCGACGATGGCGGTGCTCGCGCGCGAGATCGGCATCCCCTCGCGCATCTCGCTCGGCTACACGCAGGGAGCGCCGACGCAGGAGCGCGTCGACGGCGTGCAGCGCATCGAAGTCGATTCGCACGACCTGCACTCGTGGCCCGAGCTCTACTTCGAGGGAGTCGGGTGGGTGCCGTTCGAGCCGACGCCCGGGCGCGGCACCGTGCCCGGCTACTCGCGACCGGGTGCGGGTGACGGCACCGGAGCCGCGGCGCCGAGCACGGCGCCCGTCACCCCGGGGGCGAGCGGACGGCCCGAACTCGACCCCGATCGCGGGCTCGCCGGGCAGGCCGGCGGTGGTGCGACGGCGAACGCGTGGTGGCAGCGCGGCGTGCCGGTGGCACTCGTCGTGCTGCTCGTGCTCCTCCTCCCGGCGCTGCTGCGCCTCGGGCAGCGCTGGACCCGCCGCCGCCGCATCATCAAGGGCGAACGGCCAGCGGATGCCGCGTGGGACGAGGTGATCGCGACGGCTCGCGATCTCGGGGCCGGCGGCGACGACGCCGAGACCGCCCGGGCCTTCGCCGCCTCGGTCGCCGAGCGCGAGGCATTCGGAGGTGCTGAGGCGAGGGCCGCCCTGTTCGAACTCCGCGACGCCGTCGAACGCGAACGGTACGGTCCCGACGCCGCATCGACGGCGGCGGCATCCGCCCTGTTCGATGATCTCGCGACCGTGCGTGCGGCCCTGCTCGCCGATGCCGCACCGGCGGTGCGCGCGCGGGCCCTGTTCGCCCCGCGATCGCTCATCGACGCCGCACGCCGGGCGCTCGGCGAACGCCCATCCCTCGGCGCGTAGACTCGTCGATCGTGGCCATCAAGTATTCCCCGTTCCGTGTGAACGTCCGCGACCTCGTCAACCGTCCCGGCGAGATGCGCGAGCACCCGTTCGTCGTCGCCGCCGGCGACCAGATGGGCGAGGGACTCGTCGCCGTGCGCGCCGGATCCGAGCTCGACATCGACGTCCGTCTCGAGTCGGTGCACGAGGGCATCCTCGTCACCGCAGAGGTCGACGCGGTGGCCGAGGGAGAGTGCGGCCGATGCCTCATCGACATCGCGCTGCCCGTCGAAGTCGAGTTCCAAGAACTCTTCGGGTATCATTCTGGGGAAGCCATCGAGTATGAGGTTCAAGACGACCACGTGGATCTTGAACCACTCATCCGAGATGCGGTAGTGCTGGCACTGCCGTTCCAGCCGGTGTGCCGACCGGATTGCCCGGGACTCGACCTCGAGACCGGGCTCCGACTGGCCGATCATCCGGAACTCGTCACCCCTGAGCACAGCGATCCACGATGGTCCGCGCTCGCAGGGTTCCAGGCTTCCGAAGACAGCGGCCCGGATGACGCATCCGGCGCCGACCAGCAGAGAGAAGAGAGATAGTCATGGCTGTTCCGAAGCGGAAGAAGTCACGCGCCCGAACCCACATGCGCCGCGCGCAGTGGAAGGCCGAGGTCCCCACCCTGGTCAAGACGGTCGAGAACGGCAAGGTCACCTACAGCCTTCCTCACCGCGCCAAGGTCGTCGAGGACTCGGCGGGCACCCCGCTCTTCCTCGAGTACAAGGGCCGCAAGGTCGCCGACGTCTAGTCGGCCCCAGATACCCGAACGACCGGTCGTGACGCGAACGGAGCTCAACGGGGCAGTGGATCACGCGCTCGAGGAGCTGCAGCAACGCCTGCAGATCTCGATCGATCCCGCCCTGCTCCAGCTCGCGCTCACGCACCGGTCATTCGCGTACGAGAACGGCGGCATCCCGACCAACGAGCGCTTGGAGTTCCTGGGCGATTCGATCCTCGGGCAGGCCGTGACGGTCAAGCTGTTCCGCGACCACCCCGATCTCGACGAGGGGGAGCTCGCGAAGCGGCGGGCGAGCCTCGTCTCGAGTGTCGCGCTGGCAGAGGTCGGTCGCACCATCGGCGTCGGCCGGTTCATCCGGCTCGGGCGTGGTGAGACCATGACCGGCGGCGCCGACAAGCCGTCGATCCTCGCCGACACGGTCGAGGCGATCATCGGCGCGGTGTACCTCGACGCCGGTGGCGACACCGCCACCGAGCTCGTGCTGCGCCTCGTCGCGCCGCTCATGAAGGATCCGGCGCGCTTCGGCGCGGCCATGGACCCGAAGACGAGCCTGCAGGAGATCGCAGCTCGTCGTGGAGCCACGGCACCGGCCTACACGGTCGCCGAGAGCGGACCCGACCACAACAAGCACTTCGTCGCCACGGTGACCGTCGGCGACCTCGTCGAGGCGTCGGGCGAGGGGTCGAGCAAGAAGCAGGCCGAGATGGCCGCCGCGCTCGAGGCCTGGACCCTGCTGAACCCAGCCTGACGTGCCTGAGCTGCCCGAGGTCGAGGTGGTGCGGGCCGGGCTCGCGCCGGCCGTCACCGGTGCCATGGTCTCGGCGGTCGAGGTGCTCGAGCCTCGGTCGCTGAAGCGGCACGACGCGGCATCCGGTGAATTCGAGACCCTGCTGACGGGTGCCCGCATCGAGGCGGCCGTGCGTCGCGGCAAGTTCCTCTGGTTGCCGATCTCGGGCGACGAGCGGCGCGACGGCCGCGCGATCGTCGGGCATCTCGGCATGAGTGGGCAGATGCTGCTTCGCACGCCCGACCATCCCGGTGACGACGCGCACGCTCGTGTGCGAGTGCACCTCGAACATCCCGAGCACGGTGAGCTGCGGGTCGACTTCGTCGATCAGCGCATCTTCGGTTCCCTCGCGATCGACCGCCTCGTGCCGACGGCCGACGGCGAGATCGGCGGCTTCTCCGACGGCGTCACGGGGGAGTGGGCGCGGCAGGTGCCCGCGCAGGTCGCCCACATCGCGCGGGATCCCCTCGACCCGGCGTTCTCCGAGCGCGCGTTCTTCGCAGCACTCGCGAAGCGCGGCACGGCGATCAAGCGCGTGCTGCTCGACCAGGGCGTCGTCAGCGGCATCGGCAACATCTACGCCGACGAGTCCCTGTGGGCCGTGCGGCTGCACGGCGAGCAGCCCGCGTCGTCGCTCTCGAGCCGCAAGGCGCGCGAACTCCTCGGCGCCGTGCGCGAGGTGCTCGGCAAGGCGCTCGCCGAGGGCGGTACGAGCTTCGACGCCCAGTACGTCAACGTCAACGGGGCATCCGGGTACTTCGAGCACTCGCTGAACGCCTACGGGCGCGCGGGCAAGCCCTGCCCGCGCTGCGGCACGCCGATGGTGCGCGAGCAGTTCATGAACCGAGGCTCGCACTTCTGCCCCAGGTGCCAGCGGTTGCGGTGATGCGGTGCGGGCCGCCGCGTATCCCGAAGGTCAACGGGCGCGGTAGCCCGCATAGATCAGTCCGTTGTCGAAGGCTCGCTGCGCGAACAGCTCGAGATCCAGACGCACGCCGTCGGGGAAGAACCGGGTACCGCCGCCGACCACGCTCGAGGTGACGAAGAGGTGGTATTCGTCCACGAGTCCGGCCGCGATCGCCTGGGCAGCGAGATTCGGCCCGTCGACGCTGAGGTCGTGGTCGGACTCCGCCTTCAGTCTGCGGATCGCATCGGGGTCGAATGTGCGCTCGATTCTGGTCTTCGCGCTCGACACCGTCTCCAGCGTCGTGGAGTAGACGATCTTCTCCGCCGCCTTCCATCCGTCGGCGTACTGCACGATGTACGGCGGCACGTCGGTCTGGGCGTCGACGGTCTCCCAGAAGACCATCGTCTCGTACATGCGCCTGCCGTAGAGGAAGGTGCCGACGTTGCGGAAGGCGTCGCCGATGAACGTGTGCACGTCTTCGTCTTCGGCTCCGTTGCCGAGGTCGCCCTCGGCCGCCTTGGCGTACCCGTCGAGCGAGGTGATCATCGAATAGATGAGCTTGCCCATTTCAGCTCCTTTGCTTGAGGTGAGTCACGTGGCTCACCACTGGCAAAGTAGCAACCACCGAGTCATGAGTCAAGCGACTCACCTCTCTGGCATACTGGATGCATGCCCCGCGAACTCTCTGCGTATCACCGCCGGATCGCCGCCACGAACCGTGCGGCAATCGTCGACGCGGCCACCGCCCTGTTCCTCGAGCACGGATACGACCGCACCTCGCTCACGCGCGTGGCCGAGCACGCGGGGGTCTCCAAGGCGACGCTGTTCAAGCAGTTCCCGACGAAAGCCGAGCTCTTCGAGGCGATGGTCCTCGAGGCCGGCGGTGCGCCGGCCGGAGCCGTCGTCGACCCGCCGACCGGCGATCTCGGCGCGGGTCTGACCGCCTTGGGCTCCGCATACGTGGAGCTGCTGAACCGCCCCCGCATGGAGCAGTTGATTCGCACCCTGATCGGCGAGTCGCAACGGTTCCCCGAGTTGCGGGAACGCACCTTCGACTTCGGCACACTGCCCGTGTTCGCGGCGCTGGGGCGCTACCTCCGAGCCGAGGACGCCGCCGGATCGGCGCGCATCGACGATCCGGATGCCGCGGCAGCGCAGTTCCTCGGCATGATCTCCACCGTCGTCTTCTGGCCCCGCCTCATCCATGGCGGTTGGTCGCTCAGCGAGCACGAGACGCGCAACGTGGTCGACGAAGCCGTGCAGACGATCGTGGCGCGGTACGGCGTGACTCCGGTCAGTCGTGCTGCCACTCCGCGCTCATCCCGCGGAGCGTGAAGCCGAGCGCGATGTTGATGGCGAGCATGTGGTCGTTCTCGTCGGCGTTCCACGTGTAGACGTCGGTACGCTCGGGCGCGGTCTCACCGAGTCGCACGAGGTTGCCGAGTTTCAGCAGCATGCCGAGGCGGTGGCCCCGGTGAGGGCCGAGCACGATGGTGTCCCACTGGAACACGGCCATCGAGTCGGCGGGCAGCGAGAGCTCCGTGAACCCGGCGACCGCACCGTCGGGAGCGATGGCGGCCTGCGCGAGCGTCGTGCGGCCGCCCGCGAGTGCGAGGGTCTCCTCGGACCGCACTCGATCGGCGTCCCACGCCTCCTCGTCGTAGGAGATGCCGCCGGCGGGCGTGTCCGTCGACATCGAGGCGTGGGCCACGGCGAGGGAGTCGAGCAGTTCCTCCGGGGCCCGGTCGATCCAGCCGACGAGCCGGTAGTCGGCGGCGACCGCGTCGCGCGCGGTGAGGTGATCGGCGAGCATCGACCGGAACTCCGCCGCCCTGCCCGTCACGGTGAGCCCGCTCATGCGTTCGAGTTGACCGAGGCGATAGCCGTGGCGGGTCGCGAATGCGGCCCCGGGATCGGCCGCCGGGATCGATCGGGTGCCGTCGGGTGCCTCGAGACGGGCGCCGGGGAGGTCGAGGCCGGCGACGGGCACATCCGAGCGGCCCACGAGCACCTCGCGTCCGATCGACCGCGCGTGAGTTTCGGCATGGCGCAGCAGTTCACTGCCGATGCCGCGTCGGCGTTGGTCGACGGCGACGCCGACCGTGATCTCGGCGGCGCGGGCGCCGTCGCTTCGCTCCCAGGTCACATCGGCGCGGCCGACGCAGCGACCTCCGTCCCAGGCGGCGAAGGCACGTCGGCCGGTGTACCGACCGTCGAGGAACTCGGGCAGCAGTTCGGGTGCGTCGTATGAGAAGCGACGGTGGCCCCAGACCGACTCGTCGGCCACCGCTGTGGCCTCGACGTACGCCTCGAACTCCACGGCCTCGGGCGTGCCGAGTCGTTCCGGAACCGCAACCGGTCGAATGTCGAGTGTCATTCCGAGCCTCCTCGCCGCCCGGTGGGCAGCCGATCAGGATATCGGCAGCGTCTCCCGGCGACAAGATCGGATCGCACAGCGGACGGCGCGCGTGCGCGGCGGGGGCCCGAACCTCGGATACCGTAGACCCCAGCGTTCTCGCGACCAGGAGAGGGTGGGACGTGTACCTGAAGAGCCTGACGCTCAAGGGCTTCAAGTCCTTCGCACAGCCGACGACGTTCGCGTTCGAACCGGGCGTCACCTGCATCGTCGGGCCGAACGGTTCCGGCAAGTCCAACGTCGTCGACGCCCTCGCCTGGGTGATGGGCGAGCAGGGCGCGAAGACCCTCCGCGGCGGCAAGATGGAGGACGTCATCTTCGCGGGCACCTCGACCCGCGGCCCGCTCGGCCGCGCAGAGGTGAGCCTCACGATCGACAACAGCGACGGTGCGCTGCCGATCGAGTACACCGAGGTCACGATCTCGCGCACCCTCTTCCGCAACGGTGCGAGCGAGTACGCGATCAACGGCGACAACTGCCGCCTGCTCGACGTGCAGGAGCTCTTGAGCGACTCCGGCCTCGGCCGTGAGATGCACGTCATCGTCGGCCAGGGTCAGCTCGACCAGGTGCTGCGGGCGACGCCCGAAGACCGCCGCGGCTTCATCGAGGAGGCCGCAGGCATCCTGAAGCATCGTCGGCGTAAAGAGAAGACGCTCCGCAAGCTCGACGCGATGCAGGCGAACCTCACCCGCCTCTCCGACCTCGCGGGCGAGATCCGGCGGCAGCTGAAGCCGCTCGGGCGCCAGGCCGAGGTCGCCCGCGAGGCGGCGACGATCGCCGCCGTCATGCGCGACGCCAAGGCTCGACTGCTCGCCGACGAGGTCGTCGGCCTCCGCCGCGCCCTCGACGAGCACGGCAAGAGCGAGCACGAGCGTCACGCCGAACGCCTCGTGCTGCAAGACCAGTTGGAGCAGCATCAGGCCAAGGTCACCAGGCTCGAGCAGGCGCAGGTCGGCGACGCCGTCGACCGAGCGCGATCGACGACCTTCGCGCTCGAGCAGGCGCAGGGCAGCCTCCGCTCCCTCGACTCCCTCGCCCGCCAGCGCATCGCTCTGCTCGGCAGCGCGGCCGAGCAGACGGATGTCTCGCCCAGCGTGACCCGCGCGATGATCGACGAGGCCGTGACCGAGCTCACCGGCATCCGAGACGGCGTCGGCAGCGCGGCATCCGCCCTCGACGACGCGCACGAGGCGACCATGCGCCGCCGCGCCGAGCTCGACACCGTCGACGAGGGCATCGCCCGTCAGAGCGCGCTCGTCTCGGCCTACGACCTCGAGCTCTCCAAGCTCACCGGCCAGGCGGACTCGGCGGCGTCGAAGCTCGCCGCCGTGCGCGGCGAGGTGCTGCGTCACGAGAACGCCCTCGAGGCGGCGGCCGAGCGGCGTGCGTCAGCCGCCACCGCCCTCGTCGCGGCGGAGGCCGAGGCCGACAACGGCGAGACCGCCGAGACCGACCTCGACGAGGCGTACGAACTCGCCCAGGGGGCGGTGTTCGAGGCCGAGGCCGAGATCGAGCGCATCCGGGAGGCGCTGCACGAACGCGAACGCGAACACGGCGCCCTCGGCGCGCGCACGCAGGCGCTCTCGCTCGCCCTCGACCAGAAGGACGGCTCGGCGGCACTCGCCAAGGCCGGAGTCAGCGGCGTGCGCGGCCTCCTCGCCGAGGCCTTGCAGGTCGAGCCCGGCTACGAACCGGCGATCGCCGCGGCACTCGGTTCGCTGAGCGACGCCGTGCTCGTCGACGACCGGGCAGCGGCCTTCCGCGCCCTCGAGCACGCCGAACGCGCCGAGCTCGGCCGGGTCGCCCTGACGCTCGCCGACGCGGGAACCGCTCCGGCTGCGGCGGCTCCGGTCGCAGGGCTCACCGCGGCATCCGACGTGGTCACCGCACCTGCCGGCGTGCTCGGCCTCCTCGCCGAGGTGCTCATCGCCGACGACCTCGCGGCCGCACGAGACGCCGAGGCCGCGCTCGCGAAGCGCTCGACGCCCGCCACGGTCATCACGAAGGACGGCACCGTCGTCGGCCGCTACGTGCTGCGCGGCGGCTCGGGTCGCAAGCAGAGCCGCATCGAACTCATCGCCGAACGCGATCGCGCCGCCGCCCGCCTCGAGGAGGTGCGCGCCGAGATCGAGCGCGCCCGCTTCGAGCTCACCGAGCAGCGCCAGATCGTCGAGCAGTCGAAGGAGCAGTCCAAGCGCGCGCTCGCGGCGCTGCGCGAGTTCGACGCGCAGCTCGCCCAGCGCACCGAGCGACTGAACCGCGCACGCGTGCAGGCCGAGGCGGCCGACGCCGACTCCGAGCGTCTGCGTCAGGCGGCCGCGCTCGCCGAGGAGCGCGTCGCCGAGGCCGAGCAGCTCGCGACCGCTGCCAAGGCGGCGCTCGAGACCGCGCGCGCCGAGCCGCGACCGGTGCTCGAGACGGCCGCCCGCGACGGCGCGCTCGCCGCACTCGAGGCGGCCCGCGAGGCCGAGGTCGAGGCGAAGCTGCGACTCGAGACCGCGAAGGAGCGCGTTCGCGCCGAAGAGGCCCGCATCCGCGCGATGGAGGCCCAGTTCGAGGCGGAGCGACAGGCAGCAGCGGATGCCGCGCGGCGCGCCGTCATCCGTCGGGCCCAGCTCGAGGCGGCCACCAGGGTCGCCGACGCACTGCCCGACGCGCTCGCCTCCGTCGATGCATCCGTCGCCGAAGCCCGTGTGGCGCTGGGGCGAGCCGAGGCTGAACGCGCGAGCCGCAACGAGGAGCTGCAGGCGGTGCGCCGCGAGGAGGCCGCCGTTCGCGAGCGACTGCAGTCGGTCACCGAAGACGTGCACGGCCTCGAGCTGCGCATCTACGAGAAGAAGCTCCACGTGGGCGGCCTCGTCGAGCGCGCCGAGTCGGAGCTCGGCCTCACCGAAGACGTGCTCGTCGACGAGTACGGGCCCGAGCAGCTCATCCCGGCCGAAGACGAAGACGGCGAACCCCGCCCGTTCCGGCGCGAGGAGCAGCAGCGGCGGCTCGCGCAGGCCGAGCGCAAGTTCACCCAGCTCGGCCGGGTCAACCCGCTCGCGCTCGAGGAGTTCGCGGCGCTCGAGCAGCGTCACCTCTTCCTCACCGAGCAGCTCACCGACCTCGCGAACACCCGCAAGGACCTGCTGACGATCATCGAGGAGATCGACGGCAAGATGGAGTCGATCTTCCGCAGCGCCTTCGACGACACGCAGGCGGCGTTCGCCGAGGTCTTCCCCGTGCTCTTCCCGGGTGGCGTCGGCAGCATCACGCTCACCGATCCCGAGAACATGCTCACGACGGGCATCGAGGTGAGCGTGAAGCCCGCCGGCAAGAAGATCGAGCGGCTCTCGCTGCTCTCGGGCGGTGAGCGCTCGCTCGCCGCGGTCGCCCTGCTCATCGCGATCTTCAAGGCGCGCCCCAGCCCGTTCTACATCATGGACGAGGTCGAGGCGGCGCTCGACGACGCGAACCTCGGGCGTCTGCTGACGACCATGGAGTCGCTGCGCGACGACTCGCAGCTCATCGTGATCACGCACCAGAAGCGCACGATGGAGATCGCCGACGCCCTCTACGGCGTCTCGATGCGGCAAGACGGCGTGTCGGCCGTCGTCGGGCAGCGCGTGCGCGAGGAGCGCGAGGCGAAGGCGAGCTGACGGATGCCGCGGCATCCGCTCGGCGACGGTGTCGCAAGCTCACGTGAGACGGCGGTCGTCGGGTTCGACGATGCGGAACCAGCGGTACCCGTAGGCATCGAGGTGCACGTCGATCCGTCCGCGCTCATCGAGCTCGAAGGTGTCCACGGCGAACAGGTCTGAGAGCACCGCATCGGGCGGCACCGGGCCCAGCTCGAGTGCCACGACCGTCGGGGTCGGCGCGAAGTTGTGCACCGCCACGAAACGCCCGACATCCGCGGTGATGCGATGCGCGAGCACCGCGTCCTGCCCGCTCGGCAGCACCTCAGGGCGGCCCCAGCCGATCTCGGGGGAGCTGCGATAGCGCACCGCGAGGCTTCGGATGACGCCGAGCAGCGAGTCGGGGTCGTGCATCTGCGACTCGACGTTCACGTGCTCTGGTGCGTAGCCGTCCGTGGGCGGTGCCGCAGGGAGCCGGCGCGGCGCGGCACGGGAGAAGCCGCCGTTCCTGCCGGAGGTCCACTGCATCGGCGTGCGCACGGTCATCCGTCCGCCTTCGTCGCGGTTCTCGCCCATGCCGATCTCCTCGCCGTAGAACAGCACGGGAGTGCCCGGCAGCGAGAAGAGCAGGCTGTAGACCATGCGGATGCGGCGGGGGTCGCCGTCGAGCATCGGCGGCAGGCGGCGGGCGATGCCGCGATCGTAGACGCGCATCCACTCCTCGGGGGCGAACGCGTCGAACACCTCCTGGCGCTCGGCCTCGGTCAACTTGTCGAGGGTGAGCTCGTCGTGGTTGCGCACGAAGTTCGCCCACTGCGCCTCCGGTTCGAGCGCTGGGCGCTTCGCGAGCGACTCGGCGAGCGGGCGTGCGTCCTCCCGAGCCAGTGAGAGGTAGAGCGCCTGCATGCCGAGGAAGTCGAACTGCATCGTGAGCTCGGGCGGGTCGCCGGGCCGGCCGAAGAACTCGAGCTGCTGGTCGTACGGCAGGTTGACCTCGCCGAGCAGCACCGCCTCGCTCGAACGGCGTTGCAGGAACCGGCGGATGTCGCGGAGGAACTCGTGCGGGTCGCCGATGTCGACGCCTTCCGGCGGCTCGATCAGGAACGGCACCGCATCGACGCGGAACCCCGAGATCCCGAGCTCGAGCCAGTATCCGATGGTCTTCGCGATCTCGTCGCGGACCGCGGGGTTGGCGATGTTGAGGTCGGGCTGATGCCGGTAGAAGCTGTGCAGGTAGTACTGGCCGCTCCGCTCGTCGAGCTCCCAGACGCTGTCCTCCTCGCCGGGGAACACGCTCTTCGCAGGTTTCTCCGGAGGCTCGTCACGCCAGACGTAGTAGTCGCGATACGGCGAGTTGCGGCTGCGTCGCGCCGCAGTGAACCACGGATGCCGGTCGGAGGTGTGGTTCATGACGAAGTCGATGATGACGCGCATGCCCCGATCGCGGGCCGTGCGGGTGAACTCGCCCACGTCGCCGAGCGAGCCGAGCCGGGGATCGACGCCGGTGAAGTCGGTGATGTCGTATCCGTCGTCACGATCGGGACTCGGCTGGAAGGGCATGAGCCAGATGCAGGTGACGCCGAGCTCGGCGAGGTGATCGAGGCGGTGCGCGAGGCCCTCGAAGTCGCCGAAGCCGTCGTCGTTCCAATCCATGTAGGTCTCGACGTCGAGGCAGTAGACCACTGCGGTCTTCCACCACAGGTCGCTGCGGTCGGTGATCCTCATCGGTCGACCTCCTTGAGCGCCGGCAGCACGTGCTCGCCGAACGCGTCGATGAATGCGGCCTGCTCGGTGCCGACGTGGTGCAGGAAGATGCGGTCGACCCCGAGTTCGGCGATGGCCATCAGGTGCTCGAGGTGCCGCGCCGTGTCGGCGAAGACGGGCAGTGTCTCGGCGACCTGCTCGGCAGACACCCCCGCGGTGCGCTCGTCGAACGCCTCCGGAGTCTCGAGCTCCCAGGCGAGGTGCGCCGGGACGAGGCTCTGGCGCCACTGATCGTGCGCGATCGACCGCGCCTCGTCGTCGGTCGGCGCCCAGCTCAGGTGGACCTGCACCGAGATCGGCCCGCGCCCGCCGGCATCCCGATAGGCGTCGATGAACGCGCGAAGTTCGTCGCGCGACTGGTCGATGGTGATGACACCGTCGGCCCAGGCGGCGGCCCCGCGCGCCGTCTCGGCGCTCACCGCCGCCGCGAACAGGGGAGCGTGCACCTCGGGGAGGCTCCAGATGCGCGCGCGGTCGACCCGGATGCGGCCGGCGGCGGAGACCTCCTCGCCCTCGAGCAGGCGACGCATGACGTCGACGGTCTCGACGAGCCGCGCGTCGCGCTCGGCCTTGTCGGGCCACCGGTCGCCGGTGACGTGCTCGTTGATCGCTTCGCCGCTGCCGATCGCGGCCCAGAACCGGCCCGGGTACATCTCGGCGAGGGTCGCGATCTTCTGCGCGGCGATCGCCGGGTGGTAGCGCTGACCCGGTGCCGTGACGACGCCGAGCGAGAACCGGGTGGCCTCGAGCGCGGCGGCGAGCCAGCTCCACGCGTAGCCGGAGTTTCCTTGGCGCACGCTCCAGGGTTCGAAGTGGTCGCTGCACATCGCGGCGTCGAAGCCGGCCTGCTCGGCGTGCCGCACCGCCTCGAGCAGGCGGCTCGGCGGGAGCTGTTCGTGCGAGGCGTGGAATCCCACCATCAAATCCGCATTCCTTCCGTTGCTCCGAGACTCCCGTTCCCGAGCACGACGGGCAACCCCTTGCGGTGCTCCGCTGGATCGGTGTAGCCGGCATGCGCTCTAGGCTGGAGACATGGCAGAACGTGCATCCTGGTCGCTCGGCGCGGCCCTCCGCGGGGTCTTCGGCGCGAAGACGATCGACGAGGACACGTGGGACGACCTCGAGTCCGCACTGATCCGGGCCGACTTCGGCCCCTCGGTCACCGAGGAGATCGTCGCGCAGATCCGCGCGCAGGTCGACCGGTACAAGACCACCGACCCCAAAGACGTGCAGCGGATGCTCCGCGAGATCGTCGAGGAACGGCTCGCGAAGTACGACCCCACGCTGAAGCTCACCGAGCGGCCCGCCGTCGTGCTCGTCGTCGGCGTCAACGGCGTCGGCAAGACCACGACCATCGGCAAGTTCGCGAAGTTCCTGCGCACCTTCGACCGCACGGTCGTGGTCGGCGCGGCCGACACCTTCCGTGCCGCGGCGGTCGACCAGCTCGCGACCTGGGCCGAACGCGCCGGCGTCGGCATCGTGCGCCCCGAGCGCGAGGGTCAGGACCCGGCATCCGTCGCCTTCCAGACCGTCGAGCAGGCCAAGCGCGACGGCACCGAGATCGTGATCATCGACACGGCCGGGCGACTGCACACCAAGGGCGGGCTCATGGACGAGCTCGGCAAGATCAAGCGCGTCGTCGAGAAGCAGGCGCCGATCAGCGAGGTGCTGCTGGTGCTCGACGCGACCACGGGCCAGAACGGCCTCGCCCAGGCCGAGGCGTTCATCGAGCACGGCGGGGTCACCGGCCTCGTGCTCACGAAGCTCGACGGCAGCGCCAAGGGCGGCTTCGTGCTCGCGGTGCAGGAGAAAACCGGCCTGCCCATCAAGCTCATCGGCCAGGGCGAGGGCATCGGCGACCTCACGGGATTCACGCCGCACGTCTTCGCGCAGAAGCTCGTCGGCTGAGAAGGAGAACGACATGGCGATCGAACACGACTACTTCGGCCTCATCGGCGACTACTGGGCCGAGCGCAAGGAGTACGGCGACCAAGACGTCGAGGTCGTGCTCGACGCCGACTCCGACGAGGTTTCGACCGCGTCGCTCGACGCGGCGGCGACGATGGTCGGCGAACTCGAACTCATCGACGACGAGCTGCGCGGCGTCTTCGTCGGCCAGCTCGACTCGGGCTCGAGCCCCGTCTCGCTGTTCCTCCGCTCCGTGCTCAATGGCGACGAGGCGGATGTCGCGGCCGACGCGATCACTCGCGACTCCGGCGACCGCGACATCGACGCGCTCCGCTCGCTGAGCCTCGTGCGCGTCGACCTCCGGCCCGACGCCGACGGCGACGGCGAGCACTTCGCCGAGTTCGAGTTCGGGCTCGCGCCCGAAGACATCGACTCGCGCCTCGTGGCGTCGATCGACATCCAGCGCGACATGGTCGACCTCCGCTTCGACGCCTGAGCGCACTGAGCTCTCGCCGGCGCCCGCCACGCGCGGCCGTGTGCTGCGAGCGTGCGGCAGAGGCGGCATCCGACCTCAATTAGACTTGGCGAACCATGGCTACCTTCGGAAACCTGTCTGACCGCCTCGCCGAGACCTTCAAGAATCTCCGCACCAAGGGCAAGCTCTCCGCGTCCGACGTCGACGGCACCGTTCGCGAGATCCGTCGCGCGCTCCTCGACGCCGACGTCTCGCTCGACGTCGTCAAGGAGTTCACGGCGCACGTGCGCGAGCGCGCGCTCGGCGACGAGGTCAACAAGGCACTGAACCCGGCGCAGCAGGTCGTGCAGATCGTCAACGAGGAGCTCGTCCGCATCCTCGGCGGCGAGCAGCGTCGACTGCAGTTCGCGAAGAACCCGCCCACGGTCATCATGCTCGCGGGCCTCCAGGGTGCCGGCAAGACCACCCTCGCGGGCAAGCTCGCGAAATGGCTCGCGAAGGAGGGGCACACGCCCCTGCTCGTCGCGGCCGACCTCCAGCGCCCGAACGCCGTGAACCAGCTCCAGGTCGTGGGCGGCCAGGCCGGCGTGCCGGTCTTCGCCCCCGAGCCGGGCAACGGCACGGGCGACCCCGTCAAGGTCGCGAAGGACGCGGTGAAGCACGCCGAGCGCGCGCTGCACGACGTCGTCATCATCGACACCGCGGGCCGCCTCGGCGTCGATGCCGAGCTCATGAAGCAGGCCTCGAACATCCGCAAGGCGACGAACCCCGACGAAGTGCTCTTCGTCATCGACGCGATGATCGGTCAAGACGCCGTCAACACCGCGAAGGCCTTCCAGGAAGGCGTCGACTTCACCGGTGTCGTGCTCACCAAGCTCGACGGCGACGCGCGCGGTGGTGCCGCGCTCAGCGTGGCATCCGTCACGGGTCGCCCCATCATCTTCGCGTCAACCGGTGAGGGCCTCGACGACTTCGAGCCGTTCCACCCCGACCGCATGGCGAGCCGCATCCTCGACCTCGGTGACATCCTCACCCTGATCGAGCAGGCCCAGTCGGCGTTCGACGAAGAAGAGGCGATGAAGGTCGCCGAGAAGTTCGCGACCGACTCGTTCACGCTCAACGACTTCCTCGGCCAGATGCAGCAGCTTCGCGGCGCCGGGTCGATCAAGAAGATGCTCGGCATGCTGCCGGGCGCGGGCGGCATGAAGCAGCAGCTCGAGAACTTCGACGAGCGCGAGATCGTGCGCACCGAGGCGATCATCCAGTCGATGACCCCCGCCGAGCGCGAGAACACGAAGCTCCTGAACGGCTCGCGACGCCTGCGCATCGCCAAGGGTTCGGGCATGACCGTCACCGACGTGAACCAGCTCGTCTCCCGCTTCGAGCAGGCCGCGAAGATGATGAAGACGGTCGCTCGCGGCGGCGTTCCCCAGATCCCCGGCATGGGTCCGCTGCCCGGCGGCGGCAGCCACGGCGGCGGCAAGCGCCAGGGTGGCAAGGGCAAGAAGTCGAACTCGTCGCGGTCGGGCAACCCCGCGAAGCGCGCCGCCGAGAATGCGGCGATCGCCTCGGGTGCGACCCCCGGTGCTGCGACGGCACCGACCGGCTCGGGCTTCGGCCTGGGCGGCGGCGGCGCGAAGGCCGCACCGAGCGAGGAAGAGCTCGCGGCCCTGCAGAAGATGCTGCGCCGCTAGCGTCGCTCGATGGCTCAGGAGAAGCTCTTCCCCGAACGGCAGCGCTGCAGGAAGTGCGCGCAGAAGCTCGGCGGACCGGGGGTTCCGGTCTACCAGGGGCTGTACTGCACGCCTCGGTGCGCAGGCATGGCAGAGCTGGTGCTCGATGCTGCGAACGCGCCCCGCGAATGCAAGACCGAGCGGGGCGGCCGGTGGGAGTTCAAGCGCCGCTATCGGAGCGAGATCGAGATTCCGGGCAAGCTCCGTGAGGACCCCTCGACGAGCTGGTACGCCTGCCAGCACTGCGGCCACCTCCACATCGGCCACAGTCGCATCGACCTCGCCACCGAGACGCATCGTGTTCTCGGCGACCGGGCGGCGCTGGCGGACTTCCTCGTCAAGAGCCGTGGCAACGCGACGCACAAGCAGGTCGCCGAGCTCGCGAAGATCCGGCCGATCCGGCTCAAGGAGCTCGAGGACCCGACCTCCGAGAAGGTCGACCTGAGCGCGTTCTTCGCAGTGCTCGCGGTCTACCGGATCAAGCTCGCAGCCGTGCTCCGCGAGGACCGGTCGAGGCGCCCACCCCGCTGACCGTCCGAAGGACAGGCGGGCGTGTCGTGGATCATCGGCGCGGGGCGTTCTGGTGCGTCGCGCGTGCCTACCGGGCGTCGTGACGCGTCGTTCCCGAGAGCTCTTCGAGGGCCGGCCCGTCGACGACGGTCGCTCCGGTGGCCATCGAGAGCGGGTCGGTCGAGAGCCACTGCGCGACCGATTCGGGGTCGAGCGGATGCCGCGACGCCACGATGATCGTGTTGCCGGCCGCGACCCGTCTGAGCACGGCCTCCGATCCGATCACGAGCACGTCGGGCAGCAGCTCGAGCACTGCGGCGAGCGTGTCGCCGGTCACCTGCGGCTCGGCGCCGTTCAGGCAGTTGACGATGAGCACGCCGCCGGGCGCCAGCAGCGTGACGAGTTCGGTGAAGAACTCGATCGTCGTGACGTGGCGCGGCACGGCGCCGCCCGAGAACACGTCGACGAGCACGAGGTCCCACTGGTCGTCACCGTCGCCCGCGAGTCGCTGCACCTCGGCGCGGGCATCGCCGATCGCGAGTTCGATCGGCGCGTCGACGGGCAGCGGCACGTGCTGCGTCACGTACGCGAGCAGCTCCGGATACAGCTCGACGACGCGCTGACGGCTCGAGGGGTGCAGCGCGTGCACGTAGCGGGGGAGCGTGAGGGCGCCCGCGCCGAGGTGCAGCACGGCCGGCGTCTCGCCCGGCAGGGTGGCGAGCACGGCGGCGATGCGGCGCACATAAGGCAGTTGCAGGTCGCGCGGGTCGTCGGGGTTCACGTGCGATTGCGTGACGTCGTCGATGACGAGGGAGTAGCCGCCGTTCGTGCCCCGATCTGGCTGGAGCTCAGCTCGGAAGGCTGCGGTCTCGAGGATCGGCGGAGTCTCCATTCCTCGACCCTAGGTGATTCCGGAGCGGCGCCGTGGCGGGCAGACGAGGCACCAGCTGGTTTTGCTTACAGCGCTGTAAGTGAAGCGCGGTACAGTGAGATCCACGGCGCACTCGCTGCTGAGAATGGAGCACTGGACGATGGCGATCGGCACCCCCGACTACCGAGACACCGGCCTCGAGTTCGGCGAGGACTTCCTCTTCGGTTCGGCCACGGCGTCGTACCAGATCGAGGGCGCGGTGCACGAAGACGGACGGGGTCCGTCGATCTGGGACACCTTCAGTCACACCCCCGGCAAGGTCTGGAACGGCGACACGGGCGACACCGCCTGCGATCACTACCACCGCCTCGACGAGGACCTCGACCTCATGGTGCGGCTCGGCCTCGAGGCATACCGGTTCTCGATCGCCTGGCCGCGCATCCAGCCGACCGGTCGCGGCCCTGCGAACGAGGCGGGCCTCGCGTTCTACGAGCGCCTCGTCGACGGGCTCATCGCCCGCGGCATCCGACCGATCGCGACGCTCTACCACTGGGACCTGCCGCAAGCGCTCGAAGACGAGGGCGGCTGGACCAATCGCGAGACCGCCTACGCCTTCGCCGACTACGCCCGCATCGTCGGTGAGCGGCTCGGCGACCGGGTGGCCGTGTGGACGACGCTCAACGAGCCGTGGTGCAGCGCCTACCTCGGCTACGGCTCCGGCGCGCACGCCCCCGGGCTCATGGACGGCGCGAAGGCGCTCGCCGCGGTGCACCACCTGAACCTCGCGCACGGCCTCGCGATCGCCGCCCTCCGCGGGGTCGTGACGAACGACCCCGGCTACTCGATCACGCTGAACCTCCACGTGATCCGCCCCTCGGGCGACGGCGGCGCCGAAGCCGCCCGCCGCATCGACGGACTCGCGAACCGGGTGTTCCTCGGGCCACTGCTCGGCGACGGCTACCCGGCCGATGTCATCGCCGACACGGCGGCGGTCACCGACTGGTCGTTCGTGCTGCCGGGCGACACCGAGCTCATCGCCGAGCCCATCGACCTGCTCGGCGTGAACTACTACTCGACCGTGACCGTCGACATGTGGGACGGCGTCTCGCCGCGTGTGAACGCCGACGGCCACAAGGACATGGGCGGCACGCCGTGGCCGGGGTCGGAGCACGTCGAGTTCCTCGTGCAGCCCGGCCCGTACACCGACATGGGCTGGAACATCGACCCCTCGGGCCTCGAAGACCTGCTCGTCTCGCTGAGCGAGCGCTACCCCGAGTTGCCGCTCATGGTCACCGAGAACGGCGCCGCCTTCCCCGACGTCGTGGTCGACGGGGAGGCGGGCCCCGCCGTGCACGATGTCGAGCGCACCGACTACCTGCGCCGTCATTTCACCGCGGCGCACCGCGCGATGGCGCGGGGCGTCGACCTGCGCGGCTACCAGGTGTGGTCGCTCATGGACAACTTCGAGTGGGGCTACGGCTACTCCAAGCGCTTCGGCATCGTGCGTGTCGACTACGACACCTTCGAGCGTCTGCCGAAAGACAGCGCGCTCTGGTACGCCGAGCTGATCCGCACGCGGCGGCTGCCGGGCTAGCCGACGCTCGTCACGTCGTCAGGCGGTGCCGGATTCCGCGGGCGGACCAAGCTCGATGCCGTCGCGCAGCTCGCGGGCGAGATGGGCGACCACGGCCTTGAGATCGCCGCCTGCGGCTTCGGCGACCCGCAGTTGGCGGGCGTAGCTCGCGCCGGAGTCGAGCATGGCGCGCACCTGCTGCAGCTCGACACCGCAGCCGAGGCGCTCGGCGATCGGCGCCAAGGTGGTCAGCAGTTCGCGCAGGTCGTCGGCGACGGGGCGCTCGGTGCCCGCGACATCCGTGATCACCTCGGCCTCGAGCCCGTACCGCGCCGCCCGCCATTTGTTCTCGCGCACGTACCAGGGCTGCAGCACGGTGAGGGTGCCGCCCTCGTCGAGCCGGGTGCTCATCCACTCCACGAGGCACTGCACGAGGGCGCCGATCGCGGCGATCTCGGCTGCGGTCGAGAGGCCGTCGCAGACGCGCACCTCGATCGTGCCCCACTTCGGCGAGGGGCGGATGTCCCAGCGCACCTCGCTGTGGTCGTCGATGACGCCCGTGCGCACGAGATCGTCGACGTACCGCTCGTACGCCGGCCAGTCGGCGAGCGGGTAGGGGAGTCCGGCGGTCGGCAGCTGCTGGAACATGAGCGCCCGATTCGAGGCGTAGCCCGTGTCGACGCCGGCCCAGAACGGGCTCGACGCCGAGAGCGCCTGCAGATGCGGGAGGTAGGCGAGCAGCCCGTCGAGGATGGGCAGCGCCTTGTCGCGGTCGTCGAGGCCCACGTGCACGTGCACGCCCCAGATCATCATGTTGCGACCCCACCAGCGCGTGCGCTCGATGAGCTTGTGGTACCGCGGCTTGTCGGTGAGGTGCTGGTCGTACCACTGGCTGAACGGGTGGGAGCCCGAGCAGATCAGGTCGTAGTCGCCGATCTCGTCGATGACGGCGCGCACCTCGCCGAGCTGATGCTCGAGATCGGCGACCGCGCCGGCGACCGTCTCGTGCACGTCGCTCACGAGTTCGACGGTGTTCGTCAAGAGCTCGGAGGTGATGAACGGATGATGCTCGCCCTCGCTCCCCGCATCGAGGGCGTCGAGCACCTGGCCGGCGACGGACGCGAGTTCACCGGTGGTGCGATCGACGATGGCGATCTCCCATTCGAGTCCCACGCTGGACCGTGCCGATCGTGCGAACTCGATCGCCATGCGTGCACCCCCGTTTCCGTGCCTCACGGCGCACGGCAATCATTTCACGATGGGGTCGATCCGCGGTGGCACGCGGGTCACCGTACGCCATCTGGGGAGGCTGCCACGACTACGCTGTGGTGCATGACGTACCAGGGGAGCCGGCCATGAATGACTCGTCGCTGCTGGCGGAGGTCGTGAGCCTGCGCGAGCAGGTGGAGCGCGCGATGTCGTCGCGCATCGTCTCGGGTGAGTACGAGCCGGGTGCGGTGCTCACGGTTCCCACGATGGCCGCCGAGTTCGGGGTCAGCGCGACGCCCGTGCGCGAGGCGATGCTGAACCTCGCGCGCCGCGGCTTCCTGTCGCCGATGCGCAACCGCGGTTTCCGCGTGACCGAGGTCTCGCTCGACGAACTCCGGCAGCTGCGTGAGGTGCGCCTGCTGCTCGAGGTGCCGCCGATGCGCCAGCTCGCCGGGCAGATGTCGGAGCAGGCGGCCGGTGAGCTGCGCGCGCTCGCTGCGGAGATCGTGCGCGCCGGCGACGAGGGACGGTTCCAGGACTACCTCGAGGCCGACACCGCCTTCCACCTGTCGCTGCTCGAACTGACGGGCAACCAGTTCCTCGTCTCGCTGGTGGGCGAGCTGCGCCAGCAGACGCGGTTGACCGGGCTCGTCGAGCTCGCGGAGCAGGGCGCCCTGACCGAATCGGCGCTCGAGCACGCCGAGCTCGTGCAGCTCCTGCTCGACGGTGAGGGCGATGCCGCGACCGAGCTGATGCGCCGGCACATCGGGCACGTGGGCGGCATCTGGAGCGGCGAGCACGAGGACTAGGGCCGCGATCGGCGGTCGCGAGGCGTGATGCCGCGGCATCCGTCGCGGTGATCGGCGGCCCTTCGGGGCCGCCCCCGCCGTTCGTCGTGCTCCGACTTGCGCGGCGCGTCTCTGGCGGTAATATGTCACATATCGCCGCTCGGCGATGAGGCCTGTCGTACTCGAAGGAGAGTCACATGCAGTTCGGATCTCGACGCCGCAAGCGCGTCCTCCACATCGCCGCCGCAGCCGGCGTGCTCGCACTGACCGCGGGGTGCTCGAGCGGCCTCGCCGGTGGAGGGTCGGAAGCCGCCGACGACGGGCCCATCAAGATCGGCATGCTCGCGCCCTTCTCGGGCAGCGAGTCCGCCTTCGGCGCCTACATGGAGAACGGCGCGCAGCTCGCCGTGAACGAGATCAACGCCGACGGCGGCGTGCTCGGGCGCGACCTCGAACTGCTCGTCGAAGACGACGCGTGCGACGCGACGACCGCCGTCTCCGGCGCCAACAAGCTCGTCACCGACGGCATCGTCGCCTCGGTGGGCGGCTACTGCTCGGGCGCCACGCTCCCGACGCTGCCGATCTTCGACGAGGCCGGCATCCCGATGGTGATCCCGGCGGCGAACTCGAACGAACTCGTCGACCAGGGCCTGCCCGGCGTCTTCCTCATCAACGGCACCGGCGACCAGCAGGCCGAAGCGGCAGTGACGTATGCGAAGCAGATCGGCGCGACGAACGTCGCGGTCGTCGACGACGCGACGAGCTACTCGGCCGACCTCGCCGCCGCGTTCACCGAACAGGCCACCGCTGCCGGGCTCGACGTCGTCGTGAGCGAGACCATCACCCCGGGTGAAAACGACTACTCGGCGGTCGCGACGACGCTCGCCGCCCAGAAGCCCGCGCTCGTGTACTGGACCGGCTACTACCAGGAGGGCGGACTCATCGCCCGTCAGTCGCAGGACGCCGGATTCGACGGCGTCTTCCTCGTCGCCGACGGCTCGGTCGACGCCAAGTTCGCCGAGATCGCGGGGGAGGGCTACACCGACAACGTCGTGGGCACCTTCACGCAGACGCCCGACATGATCGAAGGCGCCGACCAGTGGATCGCCGACTACGAGGAGCTCGCCGGCGACCCGCCCGGACCCTACTCGACCCAGGCGTACGACGCCGTGCGGGTGATGGCGCAGGCCATCGAGGATGCCGGCGACACCGAGTTCGACAACGTCGTGGCCGGGCTCGAGGGCCTCTCGGACTTCGACACCTTCGCAGGACCGCTCACGTTCACCGACACCCACACCCTGTCGGGCGGCGGATTCGTGATCGTCGCCATCGACCCCACGACCGGCGCGTTCGTCCTCGAGGACGACCTGCAGGGTTGACGCAGCGGGGCGGGGCTCCGGCCCCGCCCCGACTCGTCGGAAGGACTCCTCTGCAATGATGCAGCTCATCTGGAACGGTCTCATCGTCGGATCGTTCTACGCCCTCGTCGCGCTCGGCTACAGCATGGTCTACGGGATCATCAAGCTCCTGAACTTCGCGCACGGCGACATCTACATGCTCGGCGCGTTCGTGGGGTTCTTCACCCTCTCGGCGTTCGGCATCTCGAACGAGACCTCGATCCCGCTCCTGCTCGTCGTGCTCCTGCTGTCGATGGTCACCACCGGCCTCATCGGCGTCGGCATCGAACGCATCGCCTACCGGCCGCTGCGCCGGAGTCCGCGGCTCGCGGTGCTCATCACGGCGATCGGCGTCTCGTTCACGCTCGAGTACGGCGTGCGCCAGATCTTCGGTCCGAATCCCGAGGCGTTCCCCATCCGCCTGGAGTCGAGCGGGTTCGACGTGCTCGGCATGCGCGTCACCGCGTCGCAGATCGTGCTCGTCGTCATCGCCGCCGTGCTCATGCTCGTGCTCGCCCACATCGTGGAGCGCACACGTCAGGGCCGCGCGATGCGGGCCATCGCCCTCGACCCCACCGGCGCGCAGCTCATGGGCGTCAACGTCGACCGCGTCATCGCGATGGTGTTCTTCATCGGCTCCGCGCTCGCCGGAGCCGCGGGCGTGATGGCCGGTGCCTACTACGGGTCGATCGACTTCCTCATGGGTTTCATCATCGGGCTGAAGGCGTTCACCGCTGCGGTGATCGGCGGCATCGGCAACCTGTACGGCGCGATGCTCGGCGGGGTGCTGCTCGGCATGCTCGAGTCGTTCGGATCAGCCTGGTTCGGCGGCGAATGGCGGGACGTGTTCGCCTTCGGGTTCCTCATCCTGTTCCTGACGCTGAAGCCCACGGGCCTGCTCGGCGCCCGCGTCGTGGAGAGGATGTGACATGGTGCGCGATCTGGATCACGCCCTGAAGCACGTTTCGTTGCGTGCCCCCGCGCCCCGGTTCGAGCGGCCCCGGCCGCCGAGGGGCGTCTTCACCTCCCAGCAGGGCTTCATGCGCGCGCTCGGCGTCGGAGCGGTCCTCCTGGTGGCGGTGCTGCCGTTCATGGATGCCTCGCGCTACACGATGTCGATCGCCACGAGTGCGCTCATCTACGTGATGCTCTGCATGGGCCTGAACGTGGTGGTCGGCTACGCGGGCCTCCTCGACCTCGGCTACATCGCGTTCTTCGCCGTCGGCGCCTACATCTCGGGCATCTTCACGACCGTGCTCGGGTGGCCCATGTGGGCAGCGCTCATCGCGACGATCGTCGCCTGCGTCACGGCGGGCATCATCATCGGCGCGCCGACGCTGCGGCTGCGCAGCGACTACCTCGCGATCGTGACCCTCGGGTTCGGCGAGATCATCCGCATCACCGCCAACAACCTGAAGATCACCGGCGGCCCCTCGGGCATCCACGGCATCCCGACCTGGAGCTTCGGACCGTGGAGCTTCGACGACGGGTTCAACCTCTTCGGCATCGACTTCCCCGAGCGCGTGGTGTTCTACTACTTCGTCGCCGCCGTGGTGATCGTGGTCGGCGTGATCGGCGCCGGGCGTCTCGCGAAGGGTCGACTCGGCCGTGCCTGGAAGGCCGTGCGCGACGACGAGGACGCCGCCGAGGCGATGGGCATCAACACCTACATCGCCAAGATCTCGGCGTACATCATCGGTGCGGTCTGGGCCGGTATGGCCGGCCAGCTGATGGCGACGCACCTCTCGGCGATCAGCCCGAACAGCTTCCAGTTCCTCTACTCGGCCCTCATCCTCATGGCCGTGGTGCTCGGCGGCATGGGCTCCACGCCCGGGGTCATCATCGGTGCGCTGTTCGTCTCGCTGGCGCCCGAGCTGCTGCGCGACTTCGCCGAGTGGCGGTACCTCATCTTCGGCGTGCTGCTCGTCGTCGTCATGCTGTTCCGCCCGTCGGGGCTCTGGCCCGCCACGGCAGTGCTCCCGTGGCTTCGGCGCACACGGCCGACACCGCCGGCGTTCACCGAGGCGACCGCCGTGCCGGCGAGCGTCATGGAATCGGTCGACGGCACGCCGACGACCGACGCACACGAAGGAGACCGCGCATGAGCGCCCTGCTCGAGGTCCGCGACCTCAGGCTGCAGTTCGGCGGGGTCACGGCCGTCGACGGACTCAGCTTCGAGGTGCGCGCGGGCGAGATCCTCGCCGTCATCGGCCCGAACGGCGCGGGCAAGACGAGCGCCTTCAACTGCATCTCGGGCTTCTACCTGCCGACCGCCGGCTCCGTGGTCTTCGACGGCAAGGCGATCGTGCGGACCGTTCCTAGGATCTGGCGCAGGCTCGGGCTCGTGAACCTCCTGCAGAGCTTCGGCCTGTACCGGGTGATCCCGTCACGAGTCACGAAGTGGGGGATGGCGCGCACCTTCCAGAACCTCCGATTGTTCCGCGAGCTCTCGGTGCTCGAGAACGTCACCACGGCGATGCACGCGAACCTCCGCGAGGGCTTCTGGGCGACGCTGCTGCACACACCGGGGTATCGCCGAGCCGAGGCGGCCTGCGTGCGCGAAGCACGGGGCTGGCTCGACTTCGTCGGCTTCGAGGACGACGAACAGCTCTACGTCACGCAGTTGCCGTACGGCGAGCAGCGCCGGGTCGAGATCGCGAGGGCGCTCGCCACGAGCCCGAAGCTCCTGCTGCTCGACGAGCCGGCCGCGGGCCTGAACTTCAACGAGAAGCAGGCGCTCATGCGACTCATCCGCAAGATCAGGGGGCTCGGCGTCGCCGTCGTGCTCATCGAACACGACATGGGGCTCGTCATGGAACTCGCCGAGCGCATCGTGGTGCTGAACTACGGCAAGGAGATCGCCGACGGCGCTCCGGAGGACGTGAAGCGGGATCCTGCCGTCATCGAGGCCTACCTCGGCGTCGACGAGAGCGAGGATGCACGATGACCACGACACTCGAGGTGAGCGACGCCGACGTCGTCTACGGCCGGGTGCACGCACTCCGCCGACTGAGCTTCACGGTCGGCGAGGGCGAGATCGTGTGCCTGCTCGGCAACAACGGCGCCGGCAAGTCGACGACCATGAACATGCTCTCGGGGCTCGTGCGCCCGCGATCGGGTTCGGTGACCTGGCAGGGCATGGATCTCGCCACGGCCAAGCCGTGGGACATCGTCACGGCAGGACTGATCCACGTGCCGGAAGGGCGACGGATCTTCTCGACCATGACGGTGCACGAGAACCTGCTGCTCGGCGGCTACACGGTGCGCGACCAGAAGGCGATCGCATCGCGACTCGACGAGGTGTACGCCATGATGCCGCGCCTCGCCGAGCGGCGTGCGCAGCAGGGCGGCACCCTCTCGGGCGGCGAACAGCAGATGGTCGCGATCGGGCGCGCACTCGTGGGCGGGCCGAAGCTGCTGCTGCTCGACGAACCCTCGATGGGGCTCGCGCCTCTCGTCGTGAAGCAGGTCATGGAGATCATCGCCGCGGTGAACGCCGCGGGCACGACCGTGCTGCTCGTCGAGCAGAACGCTCGCGCCGCGCTGAAGATCGCCCACCGGGCGTACGTCGTCGAGACCGGCAGCGCGACGCTCGAGGGCCCCGCAGCGGATCTCGCGAAGGATCCACGTGTCATCGAGGCGTACCTCGGTGGTTGACTTGCGGCAAGGAGGTGCATCGTGCGCGTCGCGGTGATCGGTTCGGGCATCGTGGGTGCCGCATGTGCGCTGGCACTCGTCGAAGGCGGCGCAGAGGTCGTCGTGATCGACCGGGTCGGCGTGGCCGGCGAGACATCCAGTCGCTGCGAAGGCAACCTGCTCGTCAGCGACAAGGCACCGGGAGCCGAGGCCGACCTCGCGGTCGCCTCGAACGCGATGTGGCGCTCGCTCGCCGAGCGGCTCGACGCCGATCGACCGAACGGCCAGCCGGCGACGGAGTTCGAGGCGAAGGGCGGCATCGTCGTCGCGTTCGGCGGCGGTGAGGCCGCGCTCGAGCGGTTCGCCGAGGCGCAGCGCGCCACCGGCATCCGCGCAGAGGCGATGGATGTCGCGGCGCTCGCCGCGGCCGAGCCCTTCCTGTCGCCCGAGGTCGTGCACGCCGTGCACTATCCCGACGACGCCCAGATCCAGCCGTCGACGGCGACGCAGGCCCTGCTCGACACGGCGATCCGCGCCGGCGCCCGACTGGTGATCGGCGAGGTGACCGGCCCGCTCGGCCGGCCGGGCGGCCTCTCTGGCGTGACGACGACGGCCGGGCCGATCGAGGCCGACGTCGTCGTGAACTGTGCGGGGCCCTGGGCCGGCGAGGTCGCGGCTCGGCTCGGTGCCCGCCTCGACATCCGGCCGCGGCGCGGCGTGATCCTCGTCACGACGCCCATGCCGCAGCGCGTCTTCCACAAGGTCTACGACAGCGACTACGTCGGCGCGGTGGGCTCGGGTGACGCCGCGCTGCAGACCTCGACGGTCGTCGAGTCGACCCCGGGCGGCACGGTGCTCATCGGCTCGAGCCGCGAGCGGGTCGGGTTCGACGATCGGCCGGGTGTCGCGCCGGCGGCGGCGATCGCGGCGAAGGCGGTGCGCCTGTTCCCGTTCCTCGAGGAGACCGTGCTGCTGCGCAGCTACTTCGGGTTCCGTCCGTACGCGCCCGACCACCTGCCGGTCATCGGCGCGGACCCCGATGTCGCGGGGCTCGTGCACGCCACCGGCCACGAGGGCGCGGGCATCGGCCTCGCGCCCGCCACCGCCGAACTCGTCGCGCACGCCGTGCTCGGCACGACCACCGCTCTCGACCCGGCCCCGTTCCTCCCGGGCCGGGCCAGCCTGCAGGAGACCGCATGATCCGCATCACCGTCGACGCCGAACCGCTCGAGGGGCGCGACGGACAGACCATCGCCGGCGTGCTCATCGGGGCCGGCCGCACCGCGTGGCGCTCGGCGCAGACCGGCGATCGCGGCGTGTTCTGCGGCATCGGCGTGTGCCACGACTGCCTCGTGACCGTGAACGGCGTCGAAGGCGTGCGGGCGTGCCAGCGCGAGGCCGTCGACGGCGACCGCGTGGAGCGCGAGGTGCGGGCGTGACGGGCGCGGCAGCGGCCGGCGCCGGCGCGAGGCGCGTGGCGATCCTCGGCGGCGGGCCTGCCGGGCTCGCCGCGGCCCAGGCCGCCCTTGCTGCCGGAGCCGAGGTGACGCTGCTCGACGAGGGCGGCCGGCTCGGCGGCCAGTACTGGCGGCATCATGAGCAGCTCACCGACCGGCGGCTCCAGCACGGCTGGGCGCGGTTCGAACGGCTCAAGGGAGTGCTCGACCGCGCCGAGGTGCACACCGGTGCGAGCGTGTGGTCGGCCGAGGCATCCGATGGCGTGGTGCGACTGCGGGCCGTCGTCGGTCCAGCGGATGCCACGTCGCGAACGGCGCTCGAGATCGAGGCCGATGCCGTGGTCGTCGCGACCGGGGCCCACGATCTCGCCCTCCCCGTGCCGGGCTGGACCCTTCCCGGTGTCACGACCGCCGGCGCCGCGCAGGCGCTCGCCAAGCGCGACGGCGTCACCGTCGGGCGGCGCACGGTCGTGAGCGGCGCCGGGCCGTTCCTGCTGCCGGTCGCTCAGTCGCTCGCGATCGCGGGCTCCGAGGTCGTCGGCGTGCACGAGGCGTCCCGCATCGGCGGGCTCGCCGCCGGCTGGTTGCCGCGGCCGTGGCAGCTCGCCGGCAAGGCGGGCGAACTCGTCGAATACGTCGGCGCCCTCGCCCGCCACCGCATCCCGTATCGGATCGGCAGCGGCGTGGTGCGCGTGCTCGGCACCGACCGGGTGGAGGGCGTCGTCATCGCCGCACTCGACGCCGACTGGCGGCCGGTTCCCGGGAGCGAGCGCGAGGTCGCGTGCGACTCCGTGGCGCTCGGGCACGGCTTCACGCCGCGCCTCGAGGTCGCGATCGCCCTCGGGGCGGCGATCGAGGGGGATCGCCGCGGGCGGTTCGTCGTCGTCGACGACACCCAGCGCACGAGCGTGTCCGGTGTCTACGCGGCAGGTGAGATCACGGGCATCGGCGGTGCGGATGCCGCGCTCGCCGAGGGCGCTGTGGCCGGCTTCATGGCTGCGGGCGGATCGCTCGACGACGACCGCATGCGCGGGCCGCTCGCGGTACGGCGGCGAATGGGCGCCTTCGCGGCCCGACTCGAACGCGCCCACGGCATCCGGCCGGGCTGGACGTCGTGGCTCGCCGATGACACCGTGATCTGCCGCTGCGAAAACGTCACGCGCCGCACGATCGCCGACCGGGCCGACGCGCCGCTTCGGGCGATGAAGCTCGCGACGCGGGCCGGTCTCGGCGCGTGCCAGGGGCGCACCTGCGGCCGGGCCGTCGAGGCGATCGTGGCCGAAGCCGGCGGGTCGCCGGAGGGATTCGACCGGCGGCCGGTGCTCGCGCCGGTGCGGCTCGGCGAGGTTGCGGCGCTCGGGCGGGGAAGCACCGTGGTCGACACGGAGCCCGCACGCTGCGACGATGCCGGAACGACGGTTGCCGCCGTCGACGTCCAGTAGTAATATGTGACATATTACCGATCCGCGAACGGCGGACCAGAGAACGGAAGATCAGATGACCAGCACCATGGACCTCGGCGGCGTCGTCGTCGCCACGACGCTCGCCTTCACCGAGGACAGCTCGGCGCCCGCCGGGCTCGCGGTGGACTACGACAAGTTCGCCGAGCACGTCGACTTCCTGATGAGCAACGGATGCCGCGGGGTCGGCCCCAACGGCTCGCTCGGCGAGTACTCCTCGCTCACCGACGAGGAGCGGCGCAAGGTGATCCAGGTCGCCGTCGAGGCCGTCGACGGCCGTGGCATCGTCATCGCCGGGGCCCACGGCGTCGGCAGCCACCAGGCCCGCAAGTGGGCAGAGTGGGCGCGCGAAGACGGCGCCGACGGCGTGCTGCTGCTGCCGCCGACGCTCTACCGTGCGAACGAGGCCGAGGTCATCGCGCACTACGAGGAGGTCGCCAAGGTCGGCCTGCCGATCATGGCGTACAACAACCCCTTCGACACGAAGGTCGACCTCGCGCCGTCGCTCGTCGCGAAGCTCGCCGAGATCCCCGAGGTCGTCGCGATCAAGGAGTTCTCGGGTGACGTGCGCCGGGTCTACGAGATCAAGGAACGCTGCGACATCGACATCATCGCCGGCGCCGACGACGTGCTCTTCGAGATGATGGTGAACGGGGCCGTCGGCTGGTTCGCGGGCTACCCGAACGCCTTCCCGAAGGAGGCCGTCGAGCTCTACAACCTGCTCACCGACGGCAAGTGGCAGGAAGCGCGCGAGCTCTACACGCAGCTCGTCGCGGTCTTCCGCTGGGACTCGCGCACCGAGTTCGTGCAGGCGATCAAGCTCTCGATGGACATCTGCGGCAACTCCTACGGCGGACCGACCCGTCCGCCGCGCGGCCCGCTCAGCGACGAGCACCGCGCCCAGGTCACCGCCGACACCGAGCGGGCGCTCGCCGCACTGGCGGCCCGCTGATGCGGGGGCGCCGGGTCGTTTCGGCCGTCGACTCGCACACCGAGGGGATGCCGACGCGCGTCGTCACCGGCGGCGTCGGCCGGATCCCCGGCGCCACTATGAACGAACGGCGTCTCTACGCCATGGAGCACCTCGACGGGCTGCGCGGACTCCTCATGAACGAGCCGCGCGGCCACGCCTCGATGTCGGGGGCGCTCCTGCAGCCGCCGGCACGCGACGACGCCGACTGGGGCGTCGTCTTCATCGAGGCGAGCGGCTTCCTGCCGATGTGCGGTCACGGCACGATCGGCGTCGCGACGGTGCTCGTCGAGACGGGCATGGTCGACGTCGTCGAACCCGTGACCGAGATCCGGCTCGACGTGCCCGCCGGGCTCGTCGTCGCCCGCGTCGCGGTCGAGGGCGGCCGGGCCGTGCACGTCACGATCGAGAACGTGCCGAGCTTCGTCGAGCGACTGGATGCCTCGATCGACGTGCCCGGCTACGGCGCCGTGCCGTACTCCATCGCCTTCGGCGGCAACTTCTACGCGCTCGTGGAGCTCGATGACGTCGAGCTGCCGTTCGACCGCGCCAGGAAGGACGACATCATCGCCGCAGGCCTCGCGATCATGGAGGCGATCAACACCGAGGCGCCGCCGCGGCATCCCGAGCTCGACGGCGCGAACCACGTGCATCACGTCGAGTTCATCGCCCCCGGCTCCGACGCGGTGCGATCGCAGCACGCGATGGCGATCCATCCGGGATGGTTCGATCGCTCGCCGTGCGGCACCGGCACCTCGGCCCGCATGGCCGAGCTGCACGCGCGCGGCGAGCTCGCCCTCGACACCGACTTCGTCAACGAGTCGTTCATCGGCACCGCGTTCACCGGGCGGCTGCTGCGCGAGACCACCGTGGGCGGCCTGCCCGCCGTGGTGCCGACGATCACGGGTCGTGCGTGGGTGACGGGGCTCGGCCAGTACTTCCTCGACGACGAGGACCCGTTCCCCGAGGGCTTCGTCTTCTGATCCCCGTCAACGACCTCCAGCAGTGACCGACCTCCAGCAGTGACCGAACTCCAGCAGTGACCGAACTCCAGCAGTGACCGAACTCCAGCACAGAGCGGACCGACCCATGCCGACTTCCACCGAATCCGACCTCGACCGCGTCGCCGAACGGGCCGCCGCCGTCGCGCGCGCCTTCGCCGCGACCGAACCGCGCGCCCGGGCTGCAGCGCTGGTCGCCGTGGCCGACGCGCTCGACCGTAACGCCGCCGAGCTCATCGCCATCGCGATGCGCGAGACCGGGCTCGCTGCGCCCCGACTCATCGGTGAGGTGCGGCGCACCTCGAACCAGCTCCGGCTCTTCGCCGAGGCGATCGTCGACGGCGCCTACCTCGATGCGCGCATCGACGCCGCCGATCCCGAGTACGTCATCGGCCCGCGGCCCGATGTGCGCCGCGTGCTCGAGCCGGTCGGCCCGGTGCTGAACTTCGCGGCGTCGAACTTCCCGTTCGCATTCTCGGTCGCAGGCGGCGACTCGGCCGCGGCCCTCGCCGCCGGCTGCCCGGTCGTCGTGAAGGCGCACTCGGGGCATCTCGAGCTCTCGCGCCGCACCGCGGAGGTCGTCGTCGAGGCGCTCGCCGGTGCGGGAATGCCCGACGGCGTCTTCCAGCTCATCGAGGGCCAGCAGAACGGCGTCGCGCTCCTGAAGGACGACCGCATCCGCGCGGGCGCGTTCACCGGATCGACGCACGTCGGCCGGCTGCTCGCCGACATCGCGGCGACCCGGCCCCGTCCGATCCCGTTCTTCGGTGAGCTCGGCAGCGTGAACCCCGTCTACGCGACTCCCGGCGCCATCGCCGCCGAACCCGAGCTGCTGCAGGGGTTCCTGACCTCCGTCGCGGGCTCAGCGGGTCAGCTCTGCACGAAGCCGGGCTTCCTCTTCGTGCCGGCGGCCGCCGAGCTCGGCGGACTCGCCGAGGCTGCCGAGGCGGTCGGCGAGCACCGCCTGCTGAACCCCGGCATCGGCCGGGCGTTCGAGGAGCGCCGCGGCGCCGTGCTCGGCGCCGACGGGGTCGTCGTGCTCGCCGAGGGCGCGGTGCGGGTCGACGAGGACGGCCAGCGCTTCGTGACGCCGACCGTCGTCGAGGTGTCGGTCGAGGCGTTGCGCGCACAGCCCGAGGCGCTCCTCGAGGAGTCGTTCGGGCCGCTGTCGGTCATCGTGCGGTACCCGGATGCCGCGGCGCTGCCCGCCCTCCACCGCGAGCTGTTCCCCGGGAACCTGACCTCGACCGTGCATGCCACCGATGCCGAGGCGGGCGAGCTCGGCGACCTCGTCGAGGCGCTCGCCGAGACGAGCGGCCGCGTGCTCTTCGGCGGATGGCCGACCGGCGTCTCCGTGACGGCCGCGATGCAGCACGGCGGGCCGTTCCCGGCCACGACGACCGACGCCACGAGCGTCGGCACGGCGGCGATCACGCGGTTCCTCCGCGGCGTCGCGTACCAGAACGCGCCGGCGGCCCTGCTGCCTGAGGCGCTGCGCGACGACAACCCATGGGGTGTTCCGCAGCGTCGCAGCGAGGCGGGGCGGTCGAGCGAGTGGGGAACCCTCACCGGCATCCACTGACGAGACGGGTACGCGAATGGCCCGGGCGCACCCGCCCGGGCCATTCGTCATCCCTTCCGACCGGTCGCCGCGGGTGGGGGATGCGGTGTGCGGTCGCTCGGGGAGTCGTTCCTCAGACCACGCGACGGCCGGCCTGCACGATGTGCCGACGCGCGTCGGCCTCCCACAACGCGGCAGGCTCGGCGATCGGGTTCGCAGCCAGGACGACCGCATCGCCGTACGCTCCGGCATCCAGATGGCCGAGCCGTCGATCGCCGATCAGCACGGCATTCGTCTCGGTCAGTGAGCGCAGGGTCTCGGTCGCACCGCTCGCCTCGACCTGCAGGCGCACGCCGCAGAGCTGATCGTCCTCGAGGTCTCCCATGAGATCGCTGCCGAAGCCGACCTGCACGCCGGCGGCCAGTGCGAGCTGCACGGCCTCCTGCCCCTTCGAGAGCACCTCTGCGTTCTTGGCCAGGGAGATCTCGTTCAGGCCGAGCTCCGCGCCGCGGCGGTCCATGGCGTCGTAGGCGGCGAGCGTCGGAACCAGGATCGCCTCGAGTTCGGCCATCCGTCGCGCGGTCGCCGAATCGATGAGATTGCCGTGCTCGATCGAGCGGACGCCGTTCTCGATGGAATGCACGACGGCTTCGGGCGAGTAGGCGTGAGCCGCGACATAGGTGCCGCGGCGCTCGGCCTCTTCGACGACCGCGCCCAGCTCCTCGGGGGAGTACTGCGGCATCCGGATGGGATCGGTGAGGGAGAACACCCCGCCCGAGGTCATCACTTTGATCGCATGGGCGCCGGTGCGCAGGCGACGGCGAACCGCCAGGCGGAGCTCGTCGACCCCGTCGACCACTTCGCACATGTGGCCCTCGGTGAAGCAGATGTCGACGTGCGCGGAGCGCGGATCGCCGTGGCCCCCCGTCTGGCTGAGCGCAGGACCAGTGAAGTGATAGCGCGGCGATCGGAAGAGGCCGGTCTCGACGGCGCGCGCCAGGCCGAGGTCGCCCCCGGCCACGTCCCTGACGGTGGTGAACCCGCGGCGCAGGGCGCTGCCGAGGCGGCGGGCTCCGTTGATCGCGGCGTAGCTCAGCGGCCCGCGCTCGTTCTCGAATCCGTCCATGCTCAAGGCGTAGGCGTGGAAGTGCGCGTCGATCAGCCCGGGCACGATCCATCCGCCGGAGGCGTCGAGCACCTCGGCCGCGGCATCCGCTCGTTCGGTGACGATGCCGTCGACGATGCAGAGATCGCGGTCGACGAACCCCTGCGCCGTTCCATCCCAGACCTGCGCGCCGGTGATCCTCAGCGATGCCGATTCCATGTTCGTTCTCCTTCTCGACGTTGTGCGGCAGACCCTCGTGGTTGCGGGCCCGTCAGCGCAGGCTGAAGCCCTCGGCGAGCGGGTCGGCGGGGTCGAGCTCGAACTCGCATGTGCCCACACGGTACGCCTGACCGGTGACCTCGGGCACGACGGCGCCCTCCGAGCGCTCGGCCACCCGCGCGAGGAAGCGGGTGCCGATGATCGAGTCGTGGGTGAGCACCTCGCCGTCGGCGAGCTCGCCCGTGTGCGCGAGCAGGGCCACCCGGGAGGCGGTGCCCGAACCGCACGGGCTGCGGTCGACCTCGCCGTCGGCGAAGATCGTGACGTTGCGCTGCCACGGGCCGTCGGCGGTGCGGCCGAGGTCGTCGACGAGGATCGTGCCGTAGACGCCCGACAAGCGGTCGTCGGCGACCTGGGCGGCCGGGTGGTCGTTCAGCGCCCACTTGATCTCACGGCCGAGGCGGATGAGCTCGGTCGTGTGCTCGGGCGTGACCTCGAGGCCGAGCGCGGCGGCGGGCAGGGTCGCGTAGACCGCCCCGCCGAAGACGAGGTCGACGACGACGTCGCCCCGGCTCGTCGTGAGCGGGATCCCCGTCGCGAGCACGCGCGACGGGACGTTGCGGAACACCACGCCGGTCGTGACGCCGCCGCGGCGCTGCACGCGCGCCTGCACCCGCCCGCTCGGCACGTCGATCGTGACGACGGCCTCGCCGTCGTCGGGTGCGGCGACCCGGCCCGTGTGCACGGCCCACGCGCCGAGCGCCATGGTGCCGTGCCCGCACGCGGTCGAGAAGCCGTCCTTGTGCCAGAACAGCACGCCGAAGTCGGCGCCGTCGTCGTCGGGCGGGGTGATGAAGCCGCCGTACATGTCGTCGTGCCCGCGCGGCTCGAGGCAGAGGAACCGGCGCACGCCGTCGGCCTCGCCGGTCATGGCCTCGACCCGGCGGGCGGCGACGGTGTCGCCCGAGGTCGGCACGTCGAGCACGATGCGGAACGGTTCGCCCGCGGTGTGCCAGTCTTCGGTCTTCCAGTGCATCATGCGTTCCGTTCGTTCGTCAGGGCGAGCTGGGCGACGGCGAGATCCTGCCAGCCCATGCCGCAGGTCTTGATCACGACGGGCCGAGCGGATGCCTCGGGGTCGTCGCCGCCGAACAGCTGCGCCATGGTGGTGAGCTCGTCGAGGGAGAGGTGCCCCTCGGCGATGGCGAGGATGACGTCGCCGGCCTCGGCGAGCGCCACGCGCTGCGATTCGACGATCACGCGAGCGCGGCCGAGCAGCTCGCCCGGCAGTTCGCGGGCGTCGGGTTCGTGCGAGCCGACGGCGACGATCGCGGCGTGGTCGCGCACGAGTGCGGCATCGAACAGCGGCTCGCGGGCGGTGGTGGCGCAGACGATGATCTCGGCGTCCGCGGCATCCGCTGCACTGCCGACGGCCACGTCGAGGCCGATCGCGGTGACGAGGCTCGCGGCGTGCTCGGCCTTCGCCCGGTCGCGACCGACGAACCGCACCCGTTCGATCGGGCGGATGGCGCGCATGGCCTCGACGTGCCGCACGCCCTGGGGGCCGGTGCCGAAGACGACGAGCGATGAGGCATCCGGAGCGGCGACGACGTCGACGGCGGCGGCCGACACGGCCGGGGTGCGCAGGCTCGTGAGCTCCGTGCCGTCGAGGAGCGCGACCGGCGCGAGGGTCTCGGCGTCGAGCACGATGTAGATCGCCTGGATGCGCTCGAGGCCGCGTGCGGGGTTCGCCGGAGCCACGGTCGCGAGCTTCTGGCCGGTGTAGGCGCCGAGGTCCGACGGCATGAGCAGGAGCTGGCCGTGCCGCACGTCGACGATCGCCCGCGCGGGGTCGGCGTCGGGGTCGAATCCGTCGCGGAGGGCCTGCTGCAGGGCGTCGATGGCCTGGCGCATGGTGATGCGCTCGGCGATGGCGGGGCCGTCGATGAGGCGGAGCGAGTCGAAGATGCCGGGCATGGACACATCGTACGGGTAGTGCGTAATATGTCACATATCGCCGACGGCTCTGAGCTCTCGACCCGACGAGCTGCCACCCGGATCCGACCGCCACGAGCGCCGGAATCCCCGAGCAGCGCTCGCTCGAGCACGGTGAACCGCTTGTCGTCCGACTTGCGGACAGCGAATGACTCAAAGGTGACTCATGGCTCGAACCACTCTTCGCGCGGCTGCAGTGCTCGCCGTTTCGACGGCGCTCATGCTGACCGCGTGCACGACCGCACCCGGCGCCGAATCGGGTGACGGCGAACCGCAGACCGGCGGCACCCTCAAGGTGCTCGCGAACGGCGACGTCGACCACCTCGACCCGCAGCTCGTCTCGTACGTGCCGACCTACAACGTGATGCGCTCGGTGTCGCGCTCGCTGCTGAGCTACGCGGCCAGCGACGACGCCGCCGAGCGCATCGTGCTCCAGCCCGACCTCGTCGAGGAGGTGCCGACCCCGAGTGCCGACGGACTCACCTACACCGTGACCCTCCGCGACGGCGTCACCTGGGGCGCGCCCGACGGCGCCCGCCCGATCGTCGCGAGCGACGTCGCCCGCGGCATCGAGCGACTCTGCAACCCGCACATCTCGGGCGCCCTGGCCGGCTACTTCCAGGGACTCATCGCCGGCATGGCCGAGTTCTGCACCGGCTTCGCCGCCGTCGCCCCCGAGGTCGGCCCGATCAAGGAGTACATCGAGGGCAACGAGATCGCCGGCATCCAGACGCCCGACGACCGCACCATCGAGTTCACCCTCGTCGAGCCCGCGAGCGACTTCCCGTTCATGCTCTCGCTCGACGCGGCCGACCCGGCGCCGATCGAGGCGCTCGACGCGCTGCCCGACTCGCCCGAATACCGTCGCGGCTTCGTGTCGTCCGGCCCCTACCAGGTCGCCGAGTACACGCCCGACGCGAAGCTCGTGCTCGAGCGCAACCCCGCGTGGGACCCCGAGAGCGACCCGCTCCGCAAGGCCTACGTCGACGGCATCGAGATGACGATGGGCGTCGAGGGCGACGCCGCGATGCAGCAGCTGCAGGCCGGCTCGGCCGACCTGCTGTTCGACCTCTCCCCGAGTCCCGCGAACATCCAGCAGCTCAAGGCCGCGAACGACGAGAAGTTCTCGACCATGGAGAACGGCGGCGTCGACCAGTTCATGTGGATGAACACCGCGTCGGCGAACAACGGGGGCGCGCTCACCAAGCTCGAGGTGCGCCAGGCGCTGCAGTACGCGATCGACAAGTCGGCCGTCGTGCAGACCATGGGCGGCGCCGACCTCGCGGGCGTCACGAACGGCATCTTCGGCCCGGGCATCCTCGGCTACCAGGAGTCCGACCAGTACGCGACCGAGGGCGGCAAGGGCGATCCCGAGAAGGCGAAGGAGCTCCTCGCCGAGGCGGGCTACCCCGATGGACTCACCCTCAAGATGCCGTACCGCAACGTCGGCACGCAGCCCGACATCGCCCAGACGGTGCAGGCGAGCCTCGAGCGCGCCGGCATCACCGTCGAGCTGACGCCCGTGCCGCCGACCGACTACTACGCGAACTTCATGACGAACCGCGACAACGCGAGTTCGGGCGCCTGGGACATCGCGCTCGTCGGCTGGTCGCCCGACTGGCAGGGCGGTGCCGCGCGCAGCGTGTTCCAGCCGCAGTTCGTCTTCGACGGCACGCCCCAGTCGTACAACTACGTCGACTTCGACAGCGACGCGGCGAACGAGCTCGCAGCCGAGGCCCTCGCCGCGGAGACGCCCGATGAGGCAGCCGATCTCTGGCACCAGGTCGACGAGGCCGTCATGGCCGACGCGCCGATCGTCAGCATCGCCTACCGGCTGAAGTCGAACTACCACTCGGCCCGCGTCGGCGGATTCGAGCCGTACGCCCAGAGCCAGAACGGCGACTGGACGAACGTCTGGCTCACGAAGTAACCATCAGCATCATCAGCATCATCAGGTATCCGGCGGCCGGTCTCGGCCGGCCGCCGGGTCAGATCGAGGGAACCCAATGACGATCCTCCTCGACGTGCGCGACCTCGCCGTCGACATCCCCACAGAAGACGGCACCGTGCATGCGGTGCAGCACGTCTCGTTCGCCGTGAACGAGGGTGAGTTCTTCGGCGTCGTCGGCGAATCCGGCTCCGGAAAGTCCGTGATGGTGCAGTCGATCATGGGCCTCGTGCCCGGCGCTCGCACCAGCGGCTCCGTGCTGTTCCGCGACCGCGACCTGCTCTCCCTCGCCCCCGAGCAGCTGCGTTCGGTGCGCGGGCGGGAGATCAGCATGATCTTCCAGGACCCGCTCTCGAGCCTGCACCCCCAGTACACGGTGGGCTGGCAGATCGTCGAGCAGATCCAGGCGCACGAGAAGGTCAGCGCGAAGGCCGCGAAGGCGCGCGCGATCGACCTGCTCGACCGGGTGCGCATTCCGGATGCCGCGGCGCGCTTCGACGCCTACCCGCACCAGTTCTCGGGGGGCATGCGACAGCGAGTGATGATCGCGATGGGCCTCTCGCTCGGACCGGCGCTCATCATCGCCGACGAGCCCACCACCGCCCTCGACTCGACCGTGCAGGCGCAGATCCTCGACCTGCTCGGCGAGATGCGCAGCGAGTTCGGCACGACCGTGCTCATGATCAGCCACGACCTCGGCGTGCTCTCGCGCGTCGCCGATCGGGTCATGGTCATGTACGGCGGACGTCGCATGGAACTCGGGGCCGCCGATGCGGTGCTGTGCGGACCCGCACACCCCTATACCGCGGGGCTCCTGCGGTCGTCGTCGTTCAACCGGGAGCCGGGCACGCCGCTCGTGCCCATCGGGGGGCGCCCGCCGAGCCTGCTCGCACCGCCCGAGGGCTGCGCGTTCCGCGACCGCTGCCCCGACGCCATGGCGATCTGCGGCTCGAAGCCGCCCGTGCGCCACTACGACGACGGCACCGAGGTGGCCTGCTGGCTCGAGTCGACGCCGGTGGAGCCGGACCCGCCGGTGCTCCCTCCGCCCAGCCTGCTCGCGAGTCCCGACGACCCCATCGTGAAGGTCGACGGGCTCCGGCTCACGTTCCCGCAGCGTCGCGGGGAGCCGCGCGTCGTGCTCGACGATATCTCGCTCGAGGTGCGGCGGGGCGAGACGCTCGGCCTCGTGGGTGAGAGCGGCTGCGGCAAGACCACCCTCGCCCGTGCGATCGCCGGGCTCGTCGCGCCGACCGCGGGCACCGTCGAGTTCGATGGCGCCCCGACGGCGAACCTCGATCGCGCCCAGTGGCGTGATCTGCGTCGCCGGGTGCAGCTCGTCTTCCAGGACCCGTTCGGCTCGTTGAACCCCCGCCGTCGGGTCGGCTCGATCATCGGCGACCCGTTCCGCATCCACCGGCTCGCGAGCGGTGCCGAACGACGTGCGAAGGTGCAGGAGCTCATGGAGCTCGTCGGGCTGAACCCCGAGCACTACAACCGCTTCCCGTCGCAGTTCTCGGGCGGGCAGCGGCAGCGCATCGGCATCGCCCGGGCGCTCGCGTTGAACCCCGAGCTCGTGATCCTCGACGAGCCGGTCTCGGCGCTCGACGTGTCGATCCAGGCGCAGGTGCTCAACCTGCTCGACGAGCTGCAGCGCCGGCTCGGCCTCACCTACCTGTTCATCTCCCACGACCTCGCCGTCGTCCGCCACGTCTGCGATCGCATCGCCGTGATGGAGGGCGGGCGCATCGTCGAGCTCGGCACCGCCGACGAGGTCTGGAACGACCCGCAGCAGCCGTTCACCCGGCGTCTGCTCGCTGCCGCCGCCCCCGAGATCCCGAGAGAGCCGCGCGACCGCATCCTGCTGCCGCTGACCGTCACCGGCACCGGCGCGCAACAGCCGGCGGCCGGGCACCCTGCCGCCCAGCACCTCGCCGACCGCGTCGCCTTGGAGGTCGTCTCGTGAGCCTCATGCCCAAGACCCCCGCGGCCGCGGCTCGCGCGTCGACCGAGGTGCAGGCGCGCGGCTCCGGTCGGCTCACGCTCACCCGGCTGCTGCGCGACCCCGCGAGCATCGCCTCGATGATCGCGATCCTCCTGATCATCGTGTTCGCGCTCTGCGCCCCGCTGATCGCGGCGTGGACCGGTCACGGCCCGACCGAGCAGTTCCGCGAGACCGGACTCACGCCCGAGGGCATTCCGGTGGGGCCGAACTCCGAGTTCCTGTTCGGCACCGACCAGCTCGGCCGCGATGTGCTCGTGCGCCTCGCCTACGGCGCGCAGGTCTCGATCCTCGTCGGCGTGCTCGCCTCGATCGTGGCATCGGTGATCGGCATCGCGATCGGCACGATCGCCGGGTTCTCGGGCGGGGTCGTCGACACGGTGCTCAGCCGCACGATGGACCTCGTGATGAGCGTGCCGTTCCTGCTCTGCGCGATCGCGCTCGTGTCGGTGCTCGGCCCGAGCCTCAGCCTGTCGATCGCCGTGATCGTGTTCTTCAGCTGGACCGGACTCGCCCGCGTCATCCGCGGCCAGGTGCTCGCCCTCCGCCACCGCGAGTTCGTCGAGGCGGCCCGCTCCCTCGGCGCCTCGCGCACCTCGATCATGTTCCGCGACATCCTGCCCAACCTGGTCGTGCCGATCATCGTCTACACGACGCTCATGATCCCGGCGGCGATCGTGTTCGAGGCGACGCTCTCGTTCCTCGGCCTCGGCATCGTGCCGCCCACACCCAGCTGGGGCAACATGCTGGCGGATGCCGCGAACGGCTCCCTCTACCTCGTGGCGTGGTGGATGGTCGTCGTGCCGGGCGGCGCCCTGCTCGCGCTGACCCTCGCGTTCAACCTGCTCGGCGACGGTCTCCGCGACGCCCTCGATCCCGCCGCCGTCTCGAAGGGCAAGCGCGCATGACCCGGTTCATCCTCTCCCGCATCGCCTTCGGCGTGCTCGTGCTGTTCCTCCTCAGCGTCTTCGTGTTCATGCTCTTCTACGTCTCGCCGTCGGACCCGGCCCGCATCATCGCGGGCGACAAGGCGACCGAGGAGCTCATGGCGCAGATCCGCACGAATCTCGGCCTCGACCGCCCGATCACCGAGCAGTACGTGACCTTCATCGGCAACCTGCTGCACGGCGACCTCGGCTACTCGTACCGCTCGAGCATGCCGGTCTCCGAACTCGTCGTCTCCCGCATCCCGGTGACGATGTCGCTCGTCTTCGGCGGCATGGTGTTCTGGCTCGCGATCGGCATCCCCATCGGCATCGTCTCGGCGAAGCATCCGGGGTCGGTGCGCGACCGGCTCGGACAGGGCTTCGCCATCGTCGGCATCAGCTTCCCGACCTTCGTGCTCGGCATGCTCGCGCTGTACCTGCTCTACTTCGTGCCGACGAAGCTCGGGTTCACGCTGTTCCCGCCGAGCGGGTACGTGCCGTTCGCCGAGAGCCCGCTGCAGTGGGCCTGGCACCTGCTGCTCCCGTGGCTGACGCTCGCACTCGTCGTCGCGGCCGTGTACGCGCGACTGACCCGGGGGCAGATGCTCGAGGTGCTCGGCCAGGACTACATCCGCACCGCCCGCGCCAAGGGCGTCGACGAGCGGCGGGTGACCTACGTGCACGCGTTCCGCAGCGCCATGCCGCCGCTCGTCACCCAGCTCGGCATCGACATCGGGCTCATGCTCGGCGGCGTCATCGTGATCGAGCAGGTGTTCGGTCTGCTCGGCGTCGGCAGCCTCGCGGTCACGGCGGTGGCCATGCAGGATAGACCCGTGGTGATCGCGATCGTACTGCTCGGCGGCGTCTTCGTCGTCGTCTCCAATCTCGTCGTCGACACGACGTACGCACTGCTCGACTCGCGGGTGCGGACGGCGACCCGATGAGCGCCGCCTGGTATCCCATCGGAAAGGATGTCGCGGCCCGCGAGCTGTGGCTCGACGTGCCGCTCGACTGGGCCGCCCCCGAGGGGCCGACGATCCGCATCTTCGCGCGAGAGCTCGTCGACGCGGCTCGCCGCGACGAGCAGCTTCCGGTGCTCGTCTACCTGCAGGGCGGACCGGGCGGCAAGTCGCCGAGGCCGCTCGGCCGCGACGGGTTCCTCGACGAGGCGCTCGCCCGGTTCCGGGTGGTGCTGCCCGACCAGCGGGGCACCGGTCGATCGACCCCGCTCGAGGGGCGGCAGCTCGAGGGGCTCACCGCCGACGAATCGGCGCGGATCCTCGCGCTGCACCGCGCCGACTCGATCGTGCGCGACCTCGAGGCGCTCCGTCACGTCCACTACGACGGCACGCCGTGGTGGACGCTCGGCCAGAGCTACGGCGGTTTCCTGACGCTGCACTACCTCTCGGTCGCGCCCGAGGCGATCACGGCCTCGGCGATCACCGGCGGTCTGCCGAGCCTCGACCCCTCGGCCGACGGCGTCTACGCTCGCACCTTCCCCCGCGTGCGGGCGAAGAACCGCCGATTCGCCGAGCGGCTGCCGCACCTGGCCGAGCGCATCGCCCGGGTCGCCGACCTGCTCGACGCCGGCGATGTGCGCCTGCCCGACGGCGACCGGCTCACCGTGCACCGGTTGCAGACGCTCGGCTTCGACTTCGGCATGGCTCCGGGCTTCGACCGGGTGCACTGGGTGTTCGACGAGGCGTTCGCCGACGCCGGCGAGACCGTCATCAGCGAGACGTTCCTGTCGACCGTCGGCGCACTCACCGCGTTCGACCGCAACCCGCTCTTCATCGCCCTGCAGGAGAGCATCTACGGGCCGGGACCCACCGCCTGGGCGGCCGAACGGGCACGCGCCGAGCACCCCGACTTCGCCTCCGACGCCCGCCCGCTGCTCTTCACCGGCGAGATGGTCTTCCCGTGGATGTTCGACGAGGTGCGGGCGCTGCGCGGCTTCCGTGCGGGCGTCGAGCGGCTCGCCGAGACCGATCGGCCGATCGCCTTGTACGACCACGCCGGGCTCGCGGCGAACGCGGTGCCCGTCGAGGCGGTCGTCTACCTCGACGACATGTACGTCGACGCCGCGATCTCGCTCGACACCGTCGAGCGGGTGGGCGGCCTCGAAGCCTGGACCACCAACGAGTTCGAGCACGACGGACTGCACACCGGAAAGGTCGCCGGGCGCCTGTTCGACGCCCTCGACCGGCGCGTCGCCGGCTCGGCCCACGCTCCGCGCGCGTGACCGCGCACCTGAAAGGACCCGGAATGACCGAACCGACCCACGCCCACCCCCACGCGCACCAGGGCGACCACGGCGAGGGAGCGGCATCCTCGATGCCGGCTCCGGCCGAACGCGACCCGCGGATGCCGCGACTCGCGCAGTCGCCGGGGTTCAACGCGTCCATGCGGAGCGGCTGGGGCACGCCCGTGCGCACTCCCGTGATCCCGACGGGCGCCGCGCTCGCCGCGCACCACCACCGCGCCCGGCTCGCCGAAGCCCTGCCGGGCCGCACCATCGCCGTCGCAGCCGGCCGCGCACCGGTGCGCGCCAACGACACGAGCTTCGAGTTCCGCGCCGACAGCGACTTCCTGTGGCTCCTCGGCTGCGGCATCGAGGATGCGGTGCTCGTGATCGACTCGGTCCCGGGCGGCCACGACGCCACGCTCTACCTGCCCGCGCCCTTCCGGCCCGGCGACGACGGCTTCCACAACGACCCGCTCCGGGGCGAGCTGTGGGTCGGGCCGATGCCCGGCCTCGCAGAGTACGCCGAGGCGCTCGACGTGCGCACCCGCCGCATCGAGGAGCTCGTGCTGGGCGACGACACCCTCGTCGTCGGTGCGCCGACCCCGGTCGGGCCGGCCGCCGCTGCGCTCGCCGCGAACCCGCGCTCGGCCGACCTCAAGCGCGTGCTCGCAGAACTCCGCATGATCAAGGACGAGTGGGAGCTCGCCGAGCTCGCGGCCGCCGTCGCCTCGACCGAGCAGGGCTTCGCCGCGATGGCGCGCGAACTTTCCTCGGCCATCGAGTGGGGCGGCGAGCGGTGGCTCCAGGGCACCTTCGACCGCCACGCGCGCATGGTCGGCAACGGCCCTGGCTATGCGTCGATCGTCGGCTCCGGCGCCCACGCGCCGATCCTGCACTGGGTGCGCGCCGACGGCGCCATCAGCCCCGAAGAGCTGCTGCTGCTCGACGTCGGCGTCGAGCGACGGTCGGGGTACACGGCCGACGTCACGCGCACCATCCCGGCCGGCGGCACGTTCACCTCGGCGCAGCGCGCCGTGCACGACCTCGTCGAGGCGTCGCACCGCGCCGGACTCGCGGCCGTCGGCCCCGGCCGGCCGTGGTCGGACTTCCACGTCGCGAGCATGGAGGTCATCGCGCGGGGCCTGCACGACTGGGGCATGCTGCCGGTCTCGGTCGACGAGGCGCTCGCCCCCGACGGGCAGCAGCACCGCCGCTACCTCGTGTGCGGCGTGGGGCACCACCTCGGCATCGACGTGCACGACTGCGCGGGCTCGAGCTACGCCGCCTACCAGGGCGCCGTGATGCAGCCGGGCATGGCGCTGACCGTCGAGCCCGGTCTCTACTTCCACGCCTTCGACGAGACGGTGCCGCCCGAGCTCCGCGGCCTCGGCGTGCGCATCGAGGACGACCTCGTCGTGACGGAGACGGGCCACGACGTGCTCTCCAGCGGAATCCCGATCGACGCTGCTGGGCTCGAGGCCTGGCTGGCGACGGCGCGTTCGGGGGAGCCCCTGCCAGCCGCCGCGGACGCGGCGTCCGGACGCTGACCGAGGCCGACGCCCTCGCCGGCGACCGGTGCCGGGACGCTCGGCACGGTCCGATTCTCGTTTCGGCGCGGAATCTGCAAGAATGATCAGTCGAGTTCTGTATCGCCCGACCCTCTATCAGGCGCGCAGAACCCCTTTGAGCTTCCGCCGAGTGTGCACCCCACGCTCACGGCTGTCAGTTCGCCAACTCACAACATTTCAGGAGAATTGTGGCTGTCAAGATTCGTCTCAAGCGTCTCGGCAAGATCCGTGCGCCGTACTACCGCATCGTCGTCGCCGACTCGCGCACCAAGCGCGACGGTCGCGTGATCGAGGAGATCGGCAAGTACCACCCCACCCAGAACCCCTCGTTCATCGAGGTCGACTCCGACCGTGCGCAGTACTGGCTCTCCGTCGGCGCGCAGCCGACCGAGCAGGTCGCGGCGATCCTCAAGCTCACGGGCGACTGGGGCAAGTTCAAGGGCGACAAGAACGCCGTCTCGACCGTTCAGGTCGCGGAGCCGAAGGCCGCCTTCGTCGCCGACGAGAAGAAGAAGCCGGTGCTGAAGCCCAAGGCCGAGAAGCCTGCGGCCAAGGTCGAAGAGGCTCCCGCCGAGACCGCGACGGACGAGGCGTAAAGCCTTGCTCCAGTCCGCGCTCGAACACCTCGTCAAGGGGATCGTCGATCACCCTGACGAAGTGAAGGTCGTCTCCGCGTCGAGCGCACGTGGCGAGGTCCTCGAGGTTCATGTGAACCCCGAGGACCTCGGTCGCGTGATCGGCCGCGCCGGCCGCACCGCGAAGGCGCTCCGCACGCTCGTCACCGCTCTCGCCGACGGCCGCCGCGTTCGCGTCGACGTCGTCGACACCGACGACTGACGTGGCCGACACCTCAGGGACACAGCTCCGGGTCGGGCGCCTGCTGAAGGCGCACGGCCTGAAGGGCGCCATCAAGATCGAGCTCTACACCGACGACCCCGATCGGCGCTTCGTGCCGGGTGCGGAGTTCTCGCTGCAGGTGCCCGGCGATTCGCCGTGGCACGGCAAGAGCCTGAAGCTCCGCGAGCTCCGCTGGTACAACGGGCACGCCGTCGGATTCTTCGAGGGCGTCGACGACCGCACCGAGGCCGAGGGCCTCGCGAAGGCGATCCTCTGGGTCTCCCACGTCGAAGAAGAGGCTCAGGAAGACGACGCCTGGTACGACCACCAGCTCATCGGCCTCGCGGTCATGCGCGACGGCGAGCGGGTGGGCGAGGTGTCGCACGTCGAGCACTTCCCCGCGCAAGACCTGCTGATCGTCAAGACCGGCAGCGGCGAGGTCATGGTGCCGTTCGTCGCGGCCATCGTGCCCGAGGTCGATCTCGCTGCGGGCACGGTCACCGTCACGCCGCCCCCGGGGCTCTTCGAGGAGCTTCCCGAGGTCGAGGCGACGGTCGAGGCCGCTCCGGCAGCCACCTCCGTCGAGACCGCCGAGACGGATGCCGCGGCGCCCGCCGAGGCCGATCGCGACGAGTAGTCCGCCGATGCGCGTAGACATCGTCACGATCTTCCCCGAGTTCTTCTCGGTGCTCGACCTGTCGCTGCTCGGCAAGGCGCGCCAGTCGGGCCTCATCGAGGTGACGGCGCACGATCTGCGCGACGCCACCCACGACCGTCACCGCACGGTCGACGACACTCCGTACGGCGGCGGCGCCGGCATGGTCATGAAGCCCGAGCCGTGGGGCGAGGCGATCGACGGCATCGTGGGCGACGGGGCATCCGATGCCCTGCTCATCGTGCCGTCGCCCGCCGGCGAGCCCTTCACCCAGCAGATCGCCCGCGAACTGGCCGCCGAAGAGCACCTCGTGTTCGCCTGCGGCCGGTACGAGGGCATCGACCAGCGCGTCGTCGACCACTACGCGACCCGCATGCGCGTGCGCCTCATCAGCCTCGGCGACTACGTGCTGAACGGCGGCGAGGTCGCCGTGATGGCGATGATCGAGGCCGCCGGCCGTCTCGTGCCGGGCGTCGTCGGCAACCCCGAGAGCCTCGTCGAGGAGTCCCACGAAGACGGCCTGCTCGAGTATCCGAGCTACACCAAGCCGTCCTCGTGGCGCGGCCTCGAGGTGCCGCCGGTGCTCCTCTCGGGCAACCACGGTGCGATCGCCGCGTGGCGGCGCGAGCAGCAGATCGAGCGCACGCGGCGCGTCCGCCCCGAACTGCTCGGCGAGTAGCAGCACCGAGACCCACCGGGTGCGCCCGGCGTGAGCCAGTCTTCACCTGCCGGAAACACGCGGGTGCGGTGCGCGAAACACGCCCTCCCTAGCGTCGAACCGGCGGGTGAGACCGGGTTCCCGCCGGAAAGCGCGGGTTGCACATGGTCGGGTCGAGAGGCGCCGGCGCCCCGGCGGAGCACGTCGAGGCGCATCCGCTCCGACTCGTCGCCGTCACTCACGGGGCGCCGTCGAGCGCGAACCGCGAGGCCGTCATCCGGCTCGTCGACGGCGTCGCCTCAGCGCGCCCCGAACTCGATGTCTCCATCAGCTTCGTCGACGCCAGCCGATCGGATGTCGCGGCGGCGCTCGGACCCGACGACGACGCCGGGGCCGTCATCGTGCCGCTCGTGCTCTCCGCGGGATTCCACGTGCGCACGGGGCTCTCGCTCGGCCTCGATCGGCGAGGCTCCGACGCCGGTGCCCTCACGGGCACACGACTCGCGGCCGAGCTCGGCCCCGACGATCGCATCGTCGAGGTGCTCGCCGAGCGCCTCGACCGGCTCCGGCTTTCCGACACCGACGCCGTGGTGCTCGCGGCGGCGGGGTCCAACGATCCACGCGCAGTGCGCGAGTGCTTCGAGACGGCGCGCCGGCTCGGGCACCGCCTCGGCCGATCGGTGACGGTCGGGTTCATCGCCGCGGCGATTCCGCGGCTGCACGACGCCATCGAGATGATCCGCGAGGTGCACCCGGGGGTGCGGGTGGTCGTCGGCAGCTACCTGTTGGCGCCGGGCACCTTCTACGACGCTGCGGCATCCGCCGGCGCCGATGCGATCGCGTCGCCGCTCCTGCTGCCCGACGAAGCGGCCCCCGGGCAGCTCGTCGACCTCGTGCTCGACCGGTACAGCGACATCGCCGCGCCGCGTCTGGAACGGGCGTGACCCCGGCCGCCGGGGCGCCCGGCATCGGTGGGTACGACGCGATCGTCCTGGCCGGAGGCCGCGCCTCACGGCTCGGCGGCATCGACAAGACGGCGCTCACGATCGACGGCACCAGCCTCGCCGCCCGTGCGGTCGGCGCGGTGAGCGGCGCCCGCGCGGTGGCCTACGTCTCGAGTGCGCCGCCGCCCAGGTGGGTGCTCGCCGAACGCCGCATCCGCGTGGCGGCGGAGGATCCGCCCTGGAGCGGCCCGGTCGCGGCGATCGCCGCCGGGCTCGAGGGGCTCGCCGATGACGCCAGACCCTTCACGGTCGTGCTCGCGGGCGACCTCGTCGGAGCAGCTCCCGCGGTGGCCCACCTGCTCGCGCGCGTCGCGCAGACGATCGACGGCGTGGTCGGGGTCGACCCGGTCGGGTTCGCCCAGCCCCTGCTCGCCGTCTATCGAACGCCGGCCCTCCGTGCCGCAGTGGTCGAGGTGCAGGCGATGACGCGGCGCGCTCCGAGTGCCGGAGGCAGGGGCGCGTCGATGGGGGCGGTGCTCGCGCGGCTCCAACTGCGCGGTGTCGCCCTGAAGGAGAGCTGGTGCGCCGACGTGGACACCCCTGACGACGCCGTTCGACACGGCATCGTGCTGCCGACGGGCGAGGTGCGCCGTGTCCGCGTCGCGTGACGTCGAGAGCTGGTCGCGAGCGCTCGTCGCCGACCTCGGGCTCGACACCGCGCCCGATGTCGCGGCCGTGCTCGACCTCGCCCGCATCGCGGCGCACGGCGTGGCCCGCCCGGCCGCACCGTTGACGACGTATCTCGCCGGCTACGCCGCAGCACGGGGCGTCCCGCTCGTCGTCGTCGTCGCCGCCGTCGAACGCCGGCTCGCCGAGGATGCGCCGTGAGCTCGACGGGATGGGAGGCGGCCAGGGAACTCGTCCGGCAGGCGGGCGCGGCCCGCCCGCTCGCCGTCGAATCGATACCGCTCGACCGGGCAGACCGCCGAACGCTCGCGGTCGCCGTGCACGCGCTCGTCGACCTGCCCACCGCTGACGTCAGCGCGATGGACGGCTGGGTGGTCGCGGGCGACGGTCCCTGGCGCCTGGACGGCGCGGTCGCGATGGGCGCCCCGCCCGCACGTCGGCTGCAGGCGGGCACCGCACGCGTCGTCACGACCGGAGCGGCGGTGCCGCCGGGCACGGTCGCCGTGCTGCGGGCCGAACACGGCGTCCCGGTTCCCGAGCACCCCGACTGGCTTCGCGCTGCGGCACCGTCACCGGCATCCGCCCCCTCATCGGCCCCCGCACCGCTCGCCGGTCGCGACATCCGCCGTCGCGGCGAAGAACTGCGACGCGGCGAAGCACTCATCCCGGTCGGCGTGCGGATGACCCCGCCGCGACTCGCCCTCGCCGCGGCGGCCGGCCACGACACGCTCGACGTGCTCGCCCACCCGCGAGTCCAGCTGATCGTCACGGGCGACGAGCTCATCGCCGCCGGCCGGCCTGCGCCGGGCGCCGTGCGCGACGCCTTCGGACCCTCGTTGCCCGCGCTGCTCGAACGGCTCGGCGCGGCGACGGCGACCCGGCGCATCCCCGACCGCCTCGATCCGTTCATCGAACTCCTGGCCGAGGCGCGCCCCGACGTCATCGTCACGACGGGCGGCACCGCGGGCGGCCACGGCGACCTGCTCCGGCGGGCGATCGTCGCCGAGGGCGGCACCATCGATTTCGCCGGCGTCGCGATGCGCCCGGGCCACCCCGTGCTGTTCGCCCGCACGAGCGCTGGTGTGCCGGTGCTGGGTCTGCCGGGCAACCCGCTGGCGGCGTTCACGTGCCTGCTCAGCTTCCTCCCGCCCTGGCTCGACGGCGCATCGGGGCGTCCGATCGCCGCACTCGACGAGGTGAGGACCCACGACCTGCCCGCCACCGGGTCGCACCGCCGCCTCACGCCGTTCACCTGGGTCGGCGGTCGGGCAGTGGCGAGCCCGTGGACGGGGTCGGCGATGCTGCGCGGCCTCGCCGATGCCGACGGGCTGCTCGCCTCGCCCGTCGCCCCCGGCGAACCGGCCGGCCTCCTCCCGCTGCCCTGGTGAGCGGGCTCAGGCGGTGACGCTCGGCGTCTCGTCGGTCTCGGCGGCGCGGGCGAGGATCTCGGCGATGCGTCCCTTGCATCCGCCGCAGCCGGTTCCCGCCCGGGTCTCGCGACCCACGCCCTCGACGGTCGTGGCGCCGCACACCGCGGCCTCCTCGATGCGGCCCACCGTGACCCCGTTGCACCAGCAGACGGTCGAGGCGGGCGCGAACGCGTCGGCGTCGGCGCTCGGGTCGTAGTCGGGTCCGTCGAAGCGCAGCAGCACCGAGCGATCGGCCGGCAGCTCGCCGCGGCGCTCGAACAGCAGGGTCAGCTCGGCGGCGGTGCGCGGCATCCCGACGCTCACGAAGCCCGTGAGCACGCCGTCCTCGGTCACCATCTTCACGTAGCGCAGGTGCTCGGGGTCGGCCCACTGCGCGACGCGCCGTCGCGGGTGCAGGGTGTCGTCGTCCCACGGGTCGGCCGAGATGTCGCCGACCGCGACGACATCGAGGTGCTCGGCCTTGAGCATCACGATCGCATCGCGCTCGGCGGGCGCCGCGGCATCCGCAGGGCCCTCGCCCGCCGTCGACGCGATGAACCGCGCGGCGAGCCACTCGGCCTGCCGCCAGCCCGGGCCGATCAGCCCGGAGGGGGCGCCGGGGAGCACGCGCTGCCCGGCGAGCTCCTCGGTGCGCTCGACCACCTGGGCGCAGTCGCCGATCGCGTACACGTCGGGATCCGTCCAGCTCGCGAGCCCCGTGCCGACGACGACGCCGACGGCTGTGCGCAGTCCGGCGAGCGTCGCGAGCTCGTTGCGGGGGCTCACCCCGCACGAGAGCACGAGCAGGTCGCCGCGCAGCTGCTTGCCGTCGGCGGTGACGACCATGTCGAAACGTCGCGTGCCGTCGTCGTCGGTGCGGAATGCCACGGCCTCCGCACGACTGTGGGCGACCACGGTGACGCCCGAACGACGCAGCGCCGCGCGCAGCACCAGGCCGCCGCCGCGGTCGAGGTTGCGGGGCATCGGGTGCGGGCCGTGGTGCACGACGCAGACCTGCGCGCCCGCGTGGGCGGCGGCGAGCGCGAGTTCGAGGCCGAGCACACCGGCGCCGAGCACGATGACCCGCTTGCGGGCCTGCACCGCGTCGAGCACGCGTTCGGCGTCGGCGAGGTCGCGGAGCGCCGTGATGCCGCGCGGCAGCTCGTCGTCGCGCGCGACGAGCTGCTTCGCGTACTTCTGGAGCGAATCGAGGTCTCGGCGATGTCGTTCGACGCCGTCGAGGGTCGGCACGTTCGCCCGCGAACCGGTGGCGAGCACGAGCCGGTCGTAGGCGAGCGCCTCGCCGGAGTCGAGGTGCACGAGGTGGGCCGAGCGATCGATCGAGGTGGCGGCCACGCCGAGCAGCACGCGCGCGCCCGCGGCCTCCGCGCTCGCCCGGTCGCCGACGAGCATCGCGTCGAGTTCGGTGTTGCCGACGGCGTACTCGGCGACGAGCACCCGGTTGTACGCCTCCACGTCTTCGCCGGCGACGACGGTGAGGGCGATGGTGCCGTTCGCGACGGCGGGCAGCAGCTCGTCGACGAACCGCGCGCCGACGGGCCCGTAGCCGATGAGCACGATCCTGAGCGGGCTCATACCGTCACCTCCATCTCGATCACGCGTGCGAGTCGCACGACGTTGGTCTTGAACTCCGGCATCGCCGAGACGGGGTCGACGGCGTCGGAAGTCAGCAGGTTCGCCGCCTGCTCGTCGCCGTAATGGAACGGCAGGAAGACGGCATCGGGCCGAATGTCGGTCGTGAGCCGCGCCCGGCAGCGCACGGTCCCTCGCGCATTCGAGAGCTCGACGAGCTCGCCGTCGGCGACCCCCAGGCGTTCGGCGGTCGACGGATGCATCGCGGCCCGCGCCTCGGGCTGGGCGTCGGCGAGCTCGGGCACCCGCCGGGTCTGCGCGCCGCTCTGGTAGTGCTCGAGCAGTCGGCCGGTCACGAGCGTGAGCTCGCCGGGGAGCGGCGCGGGGTGGGCCGACGCCCGCACTGCGACCGGCACGAGGCGCGCGAGCCCGTCGGGGTGGGCGAAGCGGTCTGCGAACAGACGCGGCGTGCCCGTGCTGCCGCGCGGATAAGGCCAGTAGGCGGCCTCGCCCCGGTCGAGCATGGCGTAGTCGATGCCCGAGTAGTCGGCGATGCCGCCCTCGGAGGCGAGGCGCAGTTCCTCGAAGACGAGCTCGGGGTCCGTGTCGAACGTCGCGGCGCAGTCGAGGCGCCGGGCGAGCTCCGCGAGGATCCAGAGCTCGTCGCGCACGCCGGGCGGCGGCGTGATCGCTCGACGGCGACGGATGACGCGGCCCTCGAGCGAGGTCATCGTGCCCTCCTCCTCGGCCCACTGCGTGATCGGCAGCACGACGTCGGCCAGTGCCGCCGTCTCCGAAAGGAAGAAGTCGCAGACGACGAGCAGGTCGAGCGCGGCGATACGCTCGCGCACCTTCGCGACGTTCGGCGACGAGACGACGAGGTTCGATCCGTGTACCAGGAGCGCGCGCACGCCGCCGGGTTCGCCGAGCGACTGCAGGAGCTCGACGGCCGGAACTCCGGGCCCGGGGATCGCGCTCGGCGCGACGCCCCACACCCGCGCCACATGCGCCCTCGCCTCGGGGTCGGTGATCTTGCGATACCCGGGCAGCTGGTCGCACTTCTGGCCGTGCTCGCGCCCGCCCTGCCCGTTGCCCTGCCCGGTCAGCGTGCCGTAGCCGCTGCCGACACGCCCCGGCAGGCCGAGCAGCAGCGCGAGGTTGATCGCCGCGGTCGCCGTGTCGGTGCCGTCGACGTGCTGCTCGACGCCGCGCCCGGTGAGCACGTAGACGTTGCCGCCCGCGGCGAGTCGTCGCGCGAGCCGGCGCAGCGTCAGCGCCGGCACTCCGGTCGTCGACTGCACGCGTTCGGGCCACCACGACGCCACGCTGCGACGGATCGCCTCGTACCCACTCGTGCGCGCTGCGACGTAGTCGAGGTCGACGAGCCGCTCGGCGATGACGACGTGGATGAGTCCGAGCAGCAGGGCGAGGTCGGTGCCGGGCATCGGCTGCAGGTGCAGGCCCCTGCCGTCGTCAGTGAGCCTGGCGGTCGCCGTGCGCCGCGGGTCGACCACGACGAGGCCGCCGGCGGCCTGTGCACCGGCCAGATGTCCGATGAACGGCGGCATCGTCTCGGCGACGTTCGTGCCGAGCAGCAGGATCGTGTCGGCCCCGTCGAGGTCCTCGAGCGGGAACGGCAGCCCGCGGTCGACCCCGAAGGCCCGATTGCCCGCAGCCGCGGCCGACGACATGCAGTAGCGGCCGTTGTAGTCGATGCGGCTCGTGCCGAGCGCGAGCCGTGCGAACTTGCCGAGCAGGTACGCCTTCTCGTTCGTGAGGCCGCCGCCGCCGAAGACGCCCACCGCGTCGGCACCATGCGAGCGACGGATGCCGCGGAGCGACGCCGCGACGTGATCGAGCGCCTCCTCCCAGCTCGCTTCGTGCAGCACGCCGTCGGCGCCCCGCACGAGCGGGGCGCCGAGGCGGGACGGGGCACGGAGAAGCTCCGCCGACGTCCAGCCCTTCTTGCAGAGCCCTCCCCGGTTGGTCGGGAAGTCGCGCCCGCTGACGATCACGGGTGTCGCCGCGGCATCCGGTGCCGTTGCCTGGGTGAGGGTCATCGCGCATTGCAGCGCGCAATACGGGCAGTGCGTGTCGGCGGAGCGGCTCATCCGGTCTCGATTCAGATCTTGTGGTCGCTGAGCTTGCTGGAACGCACGTACACGGCCCAGGTGAGCACGAGCAGCAGCGCGTAGGCGGCGATGAATCCGATGAACGCGGCGGCGTACGTGCCGGTCGACTGGAACGAGAGGTTCAGCGCCTGCGGGATGAGGAAGCCGCCGTAGGCGCCGATGGCCGAGATGAGGCCCAGTGCGGCCGCGGACTTGCGCTGCGTCGACACGTCGCCGGTGCCGCCGCCGCGAACGGCGAAGACGATCGGCACCATGCGGTAGGTGGATCCGTTGCCGATGCCGGCCGAGGCGAAGAGCAGGAGGAACAGGCCGAGGAAGAGCCAGAAGCTGGCGAGCGGGAGGGTCAGGAGCACGGCGACCGTGATGAGGGCCATCGCGGCGAACGCGAGCATCGTGATGCGCGCACCGCCGAACCGGTCGGAGAGCCGACCGCCGTAGGGCCGGGCCAGCGAGCCGACGAGCGCACCCAGGAAGGCGAGCGAGACGGATGCGCCGCCGATGGCGATCGCCGAGAACTCGGGGAACTGGTCGGCGATGAGCTTCGGGAACACGCTGGCGAACCCGATGAACGAGCCGAACGTGCCGATGTAGAGCAGCGAGAGCAGCCAGAGGTGCGGCTCCTTGAGCGCCGCGGCCGAGCCGGAGAAGTCCGCCTTGGCGTTGGAGAGGTTGTTCATGTAGCGGGCGGCGCCGATCATGGCGATGAGGATGAACGGGATCCAGATCCAGCCGGCGACCGGGAGGTTGAGCGTCGCGCCGGCGCCGATCGTGATGACGATCGGCACCACGAACTGGGCGACGGCCGCGCCGAGGTTGCCGCCGGCCGCATTCAGGCCGAGCGCCCATCCCTTCTCGCGCTGCGGGTAGAAGAACGTGATGTTCGACATCGAGCTGGCGAAGTTGCCGCCGCCGAAGCCCGCGAGTGCTGCGGCGCCGAGCAGCACTGGGAACGGCGTCTCGGGGTTGGACACGCAGACGACCATCGCGATGGTCGGTGCGAGGAGCAGCCCTGCCGAGATGATGGTCCAGTTGCGACCGCCGAACTTCGGCACCAGGAACGAGTACGGGATGCGGAGGGTCGCACCCACGAGACTCGGGATGGAGATCAACCAGAAGATCTCGCCCGTCGAGAGGTCGAAGCCCGCCATCGGCAGCGTGACCGCGACGATGCTCCAGAGCTGCCACACCACGAATCCGAGGAACTCCGCGAAGATCGACCAGTTGAGGTTGCGGCGCGCGATCGCGCGTCCCTCCGACTCCCACTGGCCGGTGTCCTCGGCGTCCCATCCGTCGATCCAGCGACCTGGACGCATCGTGAGGGCGGCCGGGGCCGTCGTCGTGGGCGTTTCGGATGTCGCGGCGGGAGCGGTGCTCACGGTCTGGGTCATCGGTGCCTCCGGGGTTCGATCACGAGTGGATCCTTCGACTCGAAGCTATTGACGTCGTGTTTCTGCGGATCGGTCTGGTGGTAAACCCTGCGTCTCCACCTGCTCACCAGTGGCGGTTGCCGATGTGAGGCCGGCGTCAGACATCGATCCGGTACCCGCGCTTGACGACCGTCGCGATGAGCCCGGGCACGCCGAGCGTCTGGCGCAGACGGCTGAGGGCCACCTCGAGCGCGTGCTCGTCGTCGGTGCCGGGCAGCGCCGCGGTGAGCCGGTCGCGTGCCACGACGGAGCCTCTCGCGACCACGAGGGCGCGGAGGATCATGAGGGCGACGGGTGCGAGCGCGACTCGGCGATCGTCGACGTCGACGACGGAACCGCGGAGTTCGAGCGGTCCGTGCCGGGTGTCGAGCCGCAGCACGCGCTCCGACTCGAGGTGTTCGCAGACGAGCCTGATGAGCGCGCCCATGCGGAACCGCTCGGGCTGGATCGGTTCGATGCCCGCGGCGATGAGCGGCGCCGCCGTGACCGGGCCGACGGCCGCCGCCACGACCGGGCCGCACATCGCGTCGATGAGGTCTTCGAGACGGCCGCGCACCTCTGCCGCGGCGAAGAGCGCATGCACGGCGGGAGCGCTCGTGAACGTGATGCAGTCGAGCCCGCCGGTGCAGGCGGACTCGATGAGTCGATCGACCCGTTCATCGGTCTCGTCGGGCTCGATCCAGCGGTACGGCTCGACCGTGAGCACCCGGTCGTGGGCGTCGCGCAGGCGATCGAGCTGCCGCGGGTTCAGGAACCCGTGCAGCTGCACGGCGACCGTGAGCCCCGCGGGCCTGGTGGCGAGCACCTCGTCGATGAGCGACTCGGTGGTCTCCTCGGCGCTCATGCCGACGTCGTTGAGGCCGGCGGCACGGATGCCTCCGCGCGCCTTCGGCCCGCGCACGAGGATCGCCGTCTCGGAGAGGGCGTCGACGAGCTGCTCGCCGAGCCCCGCTGCATCGGCGACCTCGAACCAGCGGCGCACGCCGTAGGCGGTCGTGGCGAGGAGCACGTCGGGGCGTGCCTCGATGATCGCGCGGGTGTCGGCGATGACGGGGTCGTCGCTGACGGCGTTCGCCATGCGCAGGGTGGGGGCGTGCAGCACGTTCGCCCCACGGCGCACGAGTGCGTCGATGAGATCGCCCGAGCGTCGGTCGCTCGTGACGCCGATGCGGAACCCCTCGAGCTGGTCGGGCCGGAACCCCGGCGGGAGCTCGATGACGTCGGTCATGCGCCGACCGCCGCGAAGCCGGCAGCCCGTTGCATGAGCTCCGCGGCGCTCGCATCGCCGTCGTGGGCGAGACGCACCACCTCGCCGATCACGACGACCGCGGGAGAGACGACGCGTGCACGACCCGCTGCGACCACGATGCCGGCCAGGTCGCCGATCGTCGTGCGCTGACCGGCGCTGAACCCCCGCTCGACGATGGCGACGGGCATCTGCGCCGACATGCCGAATCGGGCGAGCCCCGCCGTCAGCGACGGCAGCGAGTTCACGCCCATGAGCACGACGATCGTGCCGCCGAGGCCGGCGAGGTGCTCCAGCTCGTGCTCGGTGAGCGGCGCATGGCCGGAGACCACGGTGAAGAGGTGGCTGATGCCGCGGTGCGTGAGCGGGATGCCCGCCGCGCCGGGAACGGCGACCGCACTCGTGACGCCGGGGATCACCTCGACCGGCACTCCCGCGGCGTGGCAGGCGAGCACCTCTTCGCCGCCGCGCCCGAGCACGTAGGGGTCGCCGCCCTTCAGCCGCACGACGTGGCGGCCCGCGAGCGCGTGGCCGACGAGGAGCGCCTCGATCTCGTGCTGGGCAACGGCGTGGTGGCCTGGCCGCTTGCCGACGTCGACGAGGTCGGCTCCCGGTGCAAGTTCGTGCAGCCGTTCGTGCGGCGCGAGCCGGTCGAAGAGCACGACGTCGGCGGCGGCGAGCGCGCGTACGGCGGCGAGGGTCAGCAGGTCCTCGCGGCCGGGGCCGCCGCCGACGAGGGTCACGCGGCCGGTCATGCGCCGGCTCCGCGCACCGGGATGCTCGGGCCCGAGACGAGCACGGCCTCGCCGCGCTCCCGCTCGTCTGCGGTCGCCGGCCGGAACTGCTCGCGCTCGGGCACCCGCGCGATCGAGGGGTCGGGCACGTCCGGGGCGTTCACGAAGGAGCGGAAGCGCCGGAGCCGCTCGGGGTCGGCGAGGGTCGCCGCCCACTCGTCCTCATAGGTGTCGACGTGGGCGGCCATCGCCTGTTCGAGCTCGTCGGCGAGGCCGAGCGAGTCGTGCACGACGACGTCGCGCACATGGTCGAGGCCGCCCTCGAGGTCTTCGATCCATCGCGCCGTGCGCTGCAGCCGATCCGCGGTGCGCACGTAGTACATGATGTAGCGGTCGATGTAGCGCAGCAGCGTCTCGTCGTCGAGATCGCTCGCGAGCAGCTGCGCGTGCGCCGGCTGGAAGCCGCCGTTGCCGCCGACGTACATGTTCCAGCCCTGGTCGGTGGCGATCACGCCGACATCCTTCGCCCTCGCCTCGGCGCACTCGCGAGCGCAACCCGAGACGCCGAACTTCAGCTTGTGCGGCGATCGGAGGCCGCGGTACCGGAGCTCGAGCTGCACGGCCATCGACACCGAGTCCTGCACGCCGAACCGGCACCAGGTCGAGCCGACGCAACTCTTCACGTTGCGCAGCGCCTTGCCGTACGCCTGTCCCGATTCGAACCCCGCATCGACGAGCCGCTTCCAGATCTCGGGGAGCTGATCGAGCCGGGCGCCGAAGAGGTCGATGCGCTGGCCGCCCGTGATCTTCGTGTAGAGGTCGAAGTCCGTCGCGACCTGCGCGATCACGGCGAGCTTCTGCGGTGTGATCTCGCCCGCGGGAATCCGCGGCACGACCGAGTACGTGCCGTCCTTCTGCATGTTCGCCATCGCCCGGTCGTTCGTGTCCTGCAGGCCGCCGCGGCCGCCGTCGAGGATGTACGAGCCGTGCTGCGTCGCGAGGATGGAACCGATGACTGGCTTGCACACGTCGCAGCCGCGGCCGGTTCCGAGGCGCGCGACGATCTCGTCGAACGAGGTGAGTTCGAGCACGCGAACCGATTCGAACAGCTCCTGGCGCGAGAGCGCGAAGTGTTCGCACAGCGCACGAGAGGGCGTGATGCCCGACTTCTGCAGCTCCGACTCGAGCAGCTTCTTCACGAGCGGCACGCACGAGCCGCACTGCGTGCCGGCGCGGGTGCAGGTCTTCAGCGCGCCGAGTTCGGCGCACCCCTCGGCGTGATCGGCGTGGCCGCCGGAGACGGCGTCCCGGATGGTGCCGGCGCTCACGTTGTTGCACGCGCAGACGAGCGCTGCGGCGGGCAGTTCGTCGCCCGCCGGCGCTTCCATGCCCGAGGCCGAGAGGTAGGCCGCCGGTTCGCTCGAGAGCTCCGTGCCGAGCAGCGGGCGCAGCGATGCGTACGGCGACGCGTCGCCCACGAAGATGCCGCCGAGCAGTGTCTTCGCGTCGCCGGTCACCACGAGCTTCTGGTACAGCCCGCGCGCCGGGTCGGCGTAGACGATCTCGAGCGCCTGCTCGGTGCGCGCGAGCGCGTCGCCGAAGCTCGCGACGTCGACCCCCGAGAGCTTCAACTTCGTCGCGTCGTCGACGCTCGTGAACTCCGCGGCGCCGCCGAGCAGCCGGTCGGCCACGACCTCGGCCATCGCGTTGGCGGGGGCGACGAGCCCGGTGCAGCGCCCCTCGAAGCTCGCCACCTCGCCGATCGCCCAGACCTGGGCAGCGGATGCCGCGCACGCCGTGCTGATCGCGATGCCGCCGCGCGGCCCGAGCTCGAGCCCGAGGTCGCGCGCGAGCTCGTCGCGGGGGCTGATGCCGATCGCGAAGATCACGAGGTCGGCGTCGATGCGGCGCCCGTCGGTCAGCTCGACGCCGACGACGGCGTCGCCCTCGGTCAGCACGGCGGCGGGACGGGTGCCGAGGTGCAGGCCGATGCCCTGCCCCGAGATGATGCGGCCGAGTGCGCGCCCGGCGCCCTCGTCGAGCTGCGCCGACATGAGCCAGCCGCCGGAGTGCACGACCGCGGTGTGCGCGCCGAGCTTGGCGAGGCCGCCTGCGGCCTCGAGGCCGAGCAGGCCGCCGCCGGCCACCACGACCTGCGCGGGGCGACCGTGCGCCGCCGCGAGCGCTCGCGTCTCGGCGACGAGGGCATCGACGTCGTCGATCGTGCGGTAGACGCGGGCGTGTCCGCTGCCGGGGATCTCGGGCACCGGGGCGCTCGAGCCCGTGGCGAAGACGAGTTCGTCCCAGTGCAGGGCCAGGCCGCCCGACGTGGTCGCCGTGTGCGCGTCGCGATCGACGGCGATGACGCGCTCGCCCGTGACGAGTCGGATATGGTCGTCGTCCCACATCGACGAGGGCTGCAGGGTCAGGTCGGCCGCGCCATCCGCGAGTCTCGTGCTGAGTGCGACGCGGTCGTACGGGTCGTGCAGCTCCTCGCCGACGACCGTGACGCGCAGCGCGCGGTCGGTGTCGCGGGCGTGCAGGCTGTCGGCGAGCCGGTGGGCCGCGGGTCCGCCGCCGATGATGACGACGTCTCGCACGCCGACATCCGCTGGGGTGCTCTCGATCATGGCCGCCTCCCGGCTCGATTGAGGCGAGCACATGGCTGCCTCCGGGGCCCGATTGAGGCGAGCACATGGCTGCCTGCGGGGCTCGAATGAGGCGAGCGTACGACCGGGCGGTTTCCACCCTGTTTCGGCGCGGTAACCGAAGCGGTCCTCCAGCGCACGTGCGGGGGCGGGCGTTGTGAGGCCGGTTTCACCTCGGCGAAACACGCGGAAGCAGCAGGGGAAACACCGGGAACGTAGCCTCGGGGCAACGACGAGAGGAGCCGGCATGTCGCTGACGATGGAGACCACCACGACGTGGGTGTCGACGTGCGAGGTCGACGATCTCGAGCCCGGTTGGGGCGAGGTCGCGCTGCTCGGGCGCACGCAGGTCGCCCTGCTCCGGCTCGACGAGGAGGAGGTGTACGCCGTGGACCACCACGACCCGCACACGGGCGCACCGGTGATGGCGCGGGGCATCGTCGGGTCGCGAGGCGACCGGCCGACGATCGCCTCGCCACTGCACAAGGAGGTCTACGACCTCGGCACCGGCGAGTGCTTCACCGACAGCGCGCTCGCGCTGCGCACGTACCGTACCCGTATCGTCGGCGGCATGATCGAGGTTGAACTCGAGCGCTGATTCCGTGCCGGAGCGTCGAGCGCGCACCCGCTGCTCAGGCGGATGCCTGCAGCGGAGCCGTGCTCAGGAACGCTGCGTGAGCACGATCGGGTCGCCGTCGGTGATGGCGATCGTGTGCTCGGAGTGCGCGCCGCGCGAGCCGTCGGCGCTGCGAAGGGTCCAGCCGTCGGGGTCCGTGAAGATGCGGTCGGTCGTCGACAGGAACCACGGCTCGATCGCGACCACGAGTCCCGGCTTCAACGGCAGCCCCCGGCCCGGACGCCCGTTGTTCGGGATGTGCGGGTCGCCGTGCATCGTGCGGCCGACGCCGTGGCCGCCGAAGTCGGTGTTGATCGAGTAGCCCTCGGCCTTCGCGACATCCGCGATCGCCCGTGAGATGTCGCCGATGCGGTTGCCCGTGCGCGCCGCGGCGATGCCGGCGTCGAGTGCGCGCCGGGTCGTGTCGATGAGGCGCAGGTCTTCGTCCCGCGCCGTGCCGACGACGAGGGAGATCGCCGAGTCGGCGACCCATCCGTTCACCGATGCCGCGAAGTCGAGGCTCAGCAGGTCGCCGTCGCGCAGCGTGTAGTCGTGGGGGAGTCCGTGCAGCACGGCGTCGTTGACCGAGGTGCAGATGACCTTGCCGAACGGGCTCGCGCCGAACGAGGGGTGGTAGTCGATGTAGCAGCTCTCGGCGCCGGCCTTGCGGATCATCTCGTGTGCGAGGGCGTCGAGTTCGAGCAGGTTCACGCCCACCGCGGCCGCGGCCGAGGTGGCCTCCAGCACGCTCGCCACGAAGCGGCCCGCGGGCCGCATCTCCTCGATCTCTGCAGGGGTCCGAAGTTCAATCACGAGTCCATTGTGACGGCTCCGCCCTGAGTGAACACTCGGCACGCGCGCAGCATCGTCGGATTACCCTGAGATCATGCTCCTCCGGCGCGCACTGTACAGATGGCAGATGATCGCGATCATCGTGCTTCCGGTGTGGCTCGCGGTGGGCTGGGCGATCTTCGGCGGGGGCGGGTGGGGCACGCTCGGGCTCGTCATCGTCGTGCCCGTCGCCTTCATCGTGCTCGGCATCGTGGCGCTCATCACGAACGTTCGGCCCACGGTGCGTCAAGAACGCGCGCTGTCGTGGATCGACGTCGGCGTGCTCACCGCATGGCACCTCTCGATCATCGGCACCGGGTTCTACGGCGCGACCGCCACCGGCTTCGGCGTGCTCGCGATCCTGCTCGGCATCGCGGCGTTCTGGGTCGCCGTCTGGCAGCTCGTCACCGACGGCGCCAACCGCATGAAGGCCTCGATGGAGGAGTTCGAGCGGCTCGCGGGAGCGCAGTCCGGTACCGCGACCGGCGGCGCACCCGGTGGATCGGCCGGTACGGCGGGCCCTGGGGTCCGGCGCCCGCCGTTCGACGACGGCGGCGACGACGTGATCATCATCCACGAGGTCCGCGAGGACTGACCGGCGTTCGTCGTCGCGACGTGCGGCGGGGCATCCGAGCCCGCTTTTGGCCTGTTGCCCCCCGGCGTGGCACAATAGAGGATTGTGCCGCCGCAGGTCTCTGCCTCCGGGGAGCGCGCACGCACGATTCTTCGTGCGAGGCGGCACCAGAACTTCCATCCAATGATCCGCGTTCGACCGGTGGCGGGCGCAGAGAGCGAACCAACATGCATATCCTCGACCACGTCGACGCCGCGAGCCTGAGGTCGGATGTCCCCGACTTCCGCCCCGGCGACACCGTCAAGGTGCACGTCAACATCATCGAAGGCACGCGCGCGCGCATCCAGGTCTTCCAGGGCGTCGTCATCGGCCGCCAGGGTGAAGGCGTGCGCGAGACCTTCACGGTCCGCAAGGTCAGCTTCCAGGTCGGCGTCGAGCGCAAGTTCCCGGTGCACTCGCCCGTGATCGACCACATCGAGGTCGTCACCCGCGGTGACGTGCGTCGCGCGAAGCTGTACTACCTGCGCAAGCTCCGCGGCAAGAAGGCGAAGATCAAGGAGAAGCGCGACGCCTGATCCGCTTCGCGGATCGCGTTCCACGCGAACTCTTCCCCGAGCTCCCCACCCCTAGACTGGGTGGGGAGCTCGGGCGGTTAAATGACAGAAGAAGACACAGGCACGCGAACGGATCGCGCGGCTTCGGCGACGCCGAACAGACGACGCGGCGTTCTGCTGTTCCTCCGAGACCTGCTCGTCATCTTCGTGGTGGCCGTGCTCGTCTCGTTCCTCATCAAGACGTTCCTCATCAGATCGTTCTTCATCCCATCGCAGTCGATGGAGGAGACGCTGTTCATCGACGATCGCATCATCGTGAACCAGCTCGTCCCCGACGTCACGCCGCTCGAACGCGGAGACGTCATCGTGTTCCGCGATCCCGGCGGATGGCTCCCGGCGCGACCCGAGGTCGAGCAGCCGCCGCTCGTGGCAGCCGTCGACTGGTTCCTCGCATTCGTCGGCCTCGCGGCGCCCGACTCGAACGATCACCTCGTCAAGCGCCTCATCGGCCTGCCCGGCGACCATGTCGTCTGCTGCAACGCCCTCGGCCAGATGAGCGTCAACGACGTGCCCCTCGACGAGCCGTACATCGCGCTGCCGCCCGGCGACACCAAGGCGTCGCGCGACGACTTCGACGTGGTCGTGCCCGAGGGCTCGCTCTGGGTCATGGGCGACAACCGCAACAACTCGAAGGACTCGCGCTACAACACCGAGACGCCGCTCGAGGGATTCGTGCCGATCGACAACGTCGTCGGCCGCGCATTCGTCGTGAGCTGGCCGGTCGAGCATTGGGCGTGGCTCGACAACTACCCCGAGGTGTTCGAGGGCGTCGACGAGGCGGGCGACTGACGTGGCTCCTGCAGCGATCCCCACGCTTCGCGTCGAACGGGAGTTCCTCGCCGACGCGCCCATGATGCTCGCGTGCGACGAGGTCGGTCGCGGTGCGCTCGCGGGCCCCGTCACGATCGGCCTCGTGCTCATCGACTCGGGCGTTCGGCGCATGCCCGCGGGGCTGCGTGATTCGAAGCTCCTCAGCGAACCGCGCCGCGAGGCGATGGCGCCGCGGGCCGCCACCTGGGTGCGCGCATCGGCCGTCGGCGAGGCCACCGCGGCCGAGATCGACGAACTCGGCATCATGGCCTGCCTCGGGCTCGCGGGCGCCAGGGCGTTCGCCGAGCTGTCGGCGGCCAACGAGCTCATCGCCGACGTGCCGCTGCTCCTCGACGGCAACCACGACTGGCTGAGCGCCTCGATCGAACGTCGGGCACGCGTCGTCACCCGCGTCAAGGCCGACCGTGACTGCGCCTCGGTCGCCGCGGCATCCGTGATCGCCAAGGTGCACCGCGACCGCTTCATGCGCCGCATGCACGACGAGCGGCCGTTGTACGCGTGGGACGAGAACAAGGGCTACTCGAGTCGTGCGCACTTCGCGGCGATCGCCGAGCACGGCCCGAGCGAGCTCCACCGCACCACGTGGCTGCACGAGCAGACGCAACCGGCGCCGACGCTCTTCGACCTCAGCGTAGGATGAGTGCGATGGATGAGGACGAGTTCGAAGACTACGACCGCGAGGTCGAGCTGGCCCTGTATCGGGAGTACCGCGACATCGTGTCGCAGTTCAAGTACGTGGTCGAGACCGAGCGACGGTTCTACCTCGCCAACGAGGTCGAACTCGTGCGTCGCGACACCGAGCACGACTTCTACTTCGAGCTGACGATGAAAGACGTCTGGGTCTGGGACGTCTACCGTGCCGACCGCTTCGTGAAGTCGGTGCGCGTGCTCACCTTCAAGGACGTCAACGTCGAAGAGCTCGCCACGCGCGAGTTCGAGCTGCCGAAGGAACTCGCGCTCGACGAGTAGTCGCGCGCCTCAGCTGAGGCGGCGTTCGAGGTGCACGGTGACCGTGTCGCCGAGGTCCTTGCCGAGCTTCTGCCGGAGCTTGGCGTTCAGCGAGAGCATGTGCCCGCCGGTGCCGGTGACCATCAGTCCGACATTGCGAAGTGGCACGCCGTCGACCGTCGCGTCGACCCTGACGGCCTTGCCGGTGCCGAAGAACTCGGCTGAGCCGGGCATCTCGACGCAGGCCCAGATCTCGCCTTTGACGTCGACGCCGATCGGCGCGATGAACTCGTGGTCGAGCGGTGCGGGTTCGAACGGCATCTCGATCTCCTCGGGGTGTCCTGCGGCTCCACCCATCATGCTCCCGGGGTGTGTCACTCCGTCTCCCCAGTCCCGATCGCCGCGACTTCTCCACGAGGTCGCCGCATGCGGCCTGCCGGGGCGCGTCGGCCCGCGACGCTGGACGCGGAGGTGGTGCGGATGTCGCACAATGCAGAGCTCGGCCGACGCGGCGAACAACTCGCGGTCGAGCATCTCGAGGCGCGCGGCATGCTGGTGCTCGAGCGCAACTGGCGGTGCCGCATCGGCGAGATCGACATCGTCGCGCGCGACGGCCGCGACACGGTGTTCGTCGAGGTCAAGACCCGAACGTCCGGTGATTACGGGCATCCATTCGAGGCGATCACCCCGCTGAAGCTCGCGCGCATGCGGCGCCTCGCGATCGCCTGGTGCGAGGCGACGGATGCCCCGGTCTCGCGCATCCGCATCGACGCCGTCGCCGTGCTCGCCCCGAGCGAGGCGCCCGCCCTCATCGAGCACCTCGAGGGCATCAACTGATGCCGGTCGCCCGCACGCGCTCGGTGGCGCTCCTCGGCCTGACCGGCTCGATCGTCGAGGTCGAGGCCGACCTCTCCTCGCAGCTCCCGGCGTTCGTCATCATCGGGCTGCCCGACGCGGCGCTCGGCGAGGCACGCGACCGGGTGCGGGCGGCCGCGGTGAACGCCGGCTGCCCGCTGCCGCAGCGACGGCTCACGGTCAATCTCTCACCGGCGGCACTGCCGAAGCACGGTTCGGGATTCGACCTCGCGATCGCCGTCGCCTGCCTCGCGGCGGCCGGCGAGATCTCCGCCGAATCGGTCGAGCGGGTCGTGCACCTCGGCGAGCTCGGCCTCGACGGCCGGCTGCGTCCGATCGACGGCATCCTCCCGGCCGTGCTCGCGGCCGTGCGCGCCGGATTCGACACGGTCATGGTCCCGACGGCGAACGCCGACGAGGCGAGCCTCGTGCCGGGGGTCACCGTGATCGGGGTCGCCTCCCTGCTCGACGCGGCGGTCCGCCACGGCGGGGTGTTCGACGAGCAGGTCTTCGAGGCGGTGCCCGCGCCCGAGCGTGCCGATCCGGCGGGAGCGGTCGAAGAGGCGCACGGCGACCTCGCCGACGTGTCGGGCAACGAGGGCGCCGTCGAAGCGCTGCTCGCGGCCGCGGCCGGGGGCCACCACGTCTTCCTGCTCGGCCCGCCCGGAGCGGGCAAGACGATGCTCGCGTCCCGTCTCCCCGGCATCCTTCCCGATCTCGACGCCGACGAAGCGCTCGAGGTCGCGTCGCTCCGTTCACTGTCCGGTCGGCCGCCGGTCGCAGGTCTCTCGCATCGCCCGCCGTTCGAAGCGCCGCACCACACGGCGACGGCCGCGGCGATGGTCGGTGGCGGCAGCCGACTCATCCGACCCGGTGCAGCAGCACGCGCCTCGCACGGCGTGCTGTTCCTCGACGAGGCGCCCGAGTTCCCGGCTGCAGTGCTCGATGTGCTGCGACAGCCGCTCGAGTCCGGGTCCATCGCCATTCACCGGGCGAATGCCGTCGCCTCGTTCCCGGCCCGCTTCCAGCTCGTGATCGCCGCCAACCCATGTCCGTGCGGCAATCACGGGTCGAAGGGCGCGGAGTGCACCTGCCCGCCGAACGCGCGCCGACGGTATCTGGCCCGCATCTCCGGCCCGCTCCTCGACCGCATCGACGTGCAGCTCAAGGTGCCGCGCATCACCGCAGCGGGCCTTCGCGTCGCAGCTGAACGGCCGGGTATCTCGACCGCCGTCGCCCGGCAGCGGGTGGTCGAGGCCCGAGCTCGCGCCGCCCATCGATTGCGCGGCACCCCCTGGCGCACCAACGCGCAGATGCCCGGACCCTGGATGCGCGGCGCCGGCGGCCTCCACCCGGGCGGTCGCGCGACGGCCGACCTCGACCGCGCGCTCGAACTCGGCGGCGTGACCATGCGCGGGTACGACCGCATCCTCAAGGTCGCGTGGACGCTCGCCGACCTCGACGGCGCAGATGTTCCGGGCCTCGACCATGTCGGCCGTGCACTCTTCCTCAGAAAGGGGCTCTCGTTGTGAGTACCGTCCACCGCGAAGCGACCGGGCTGCGCGTCGCGCTCTCGGCCGTGCGATCCGCACCGATCGCCGACGATTCCGCGCTCGACGAGGTCTACGCCCGGGCGCTGCTCGGGTCGGTCGCCGAGCCGGGCGACGGACTCCTCGGTCGGGCGATCGACGCCATCGGAGCGATCGGCGCGGCGGAGCACCTGCTCGACTCCGCAAGCCCGGTCGGGTTCGCCGATGCCCTGACCCGGGCGGGCGGCGCGATCGACGCACGCGAAGCGGAGGGGGGCCTCGCGCGCTGGTCGCCGCGGCTCGATCAGGCCGCATTCGCACGGGCGCTCGAGCAGGCAGCGCGGGTCGGGGCCCGACTCCTCCTCCCGAGCGATCCGGCCTGGCCGGTCGGCGTCGACGAGCTCGGCATCCACGCGCCGCTCGGGCTCTGGGTTCGCGGGCGCGAGCACGCACTCGACGGGTCCTCGGCATCGATCTCCCTCGTCGGCGCTCGCGCCGCGACCGGGTACGGCGAGCACGTCACCATGGAGGCATCCGCCGGCCTCGTCGATCGCGGGTTCACCATCGTCAGCGGCGGCGCCTACGGCATCGACGGCATGGCGCACCGTTCGGCGCTCGCCAGCGACGGCACCACGGTCGCCTTCCTCGCCGGGGGAGTCGACCGGTTCTACCCCATGGGGCACGAGACGCTGCTCGCCCGCATCGTCGCGACCGGAGCGGTCGTCTCCGAACTGCCCTGCGGCGCCGCGCCCACGAAATGGAGGTTCCTCCAGCGCAACAGGTTGATTGCGGCTGCGAGCGAGGGCACGGTCGTGCTGGAGGCCGGGTTCCGCTCGGGGTCGCTGAACACGGCGGGTCATGCGGCCGCGCTCGGGCGGCCGCTCGGCGCGGTGCCCGGCCCGGTCACGAGCCCCGCATCAGCCGGGTGCCATCGGCTGCTCCGCGAATACGATGCCGTCTGCGTGACCGACGCCGAGCAGATGGCCGAGCTCGTCGGGGGAGCACGACGTCGGGCTCCATCCGACGGTCGAACGTCTGATCCGGCATCCGACGATCGCGGCACCTTCGGCATGTCGACGTCTCCCGATGCGGTGCGGGTGCTCGACGCCCTGAGCACCCGCAGCCCCCGCGAGCTGGCCGACGTCGCACGTCGGTGCGGCATGAGCCCGTCGGCGGCGATGGGCGTGCTCGGCGGACTCGAAGCGGTGGGCGGGGCGAAGCGGCATCCGCTCGGCTGGTTGCGGGTCGGTCGGGGGTGACATCGGCAACCGCGCCCTCCAGCGACTAGCGTGATGCAAGCGATGCAGAGATTCTGCTCGTGCGAGGAGGGGTTCCCGTGCTGGGAAGAACCTATGAGGGGGAGAACTGTTCGGCCGCCCGCGCACTCGAGCTGGTGGGCGAACGATGGAGCCTGCTGATCATCAGGGACGCGATGTTCGGGGGTGCTCGCCGATTCACGGAGTTCGAGCGATCGCTGGGGATCGCTTCGAACGTCTTGGCGGCACGACTCGAGCTGTTCACCGAGAACGGGCTCATGGAAAGCCGGCGGACAGCCGACGGTGCTGACGTCCGGGAGTACGTGCTCACTCCGCGGGGCCGCGATTTGGAACCGGTCATCCTCGCACTGAGCGCGTGGGGTGACGAATGGGCCGCGCCGGACGGCGCCCCGATCGTCTACCGGCACAGCCGCTGCGAGAGCCCTGTGCACCTGGAGCTGCGCTGCGACGGGTGCGGCGATTCGCTTCCGCCGGGCGAAGTCGTGGCTGTCCCCGGCCCTGGCATGCAGCCCTCATGAACGACCCCGGTGCCAGATCCAGTTCGGTCGGGCGGCGCCCGGCTTTCATGATGACGCGCTACGCAGGAGCCGAGCCTGCAGCGAGGGCGTCCACCGCGGCTCGCGCCCGCGCAGCGGGTGCCGCCTTCCCAGCCGACGATTCGGGCATGCCCTTCCCGTCCTCGGCGAGCTGACGCAGGCTGTCCCTCACGAAGAAGACCCACGCATTCGAACACACCTCATAGCACTCGAGGTCGGGCACCAAGCCCACTTGGGTGAACGTCAGACGGGTTCCGTCGCCGTCCGGCGCGAAATCGAACTCGATCCGGTCGCCGACCCACTCGCTCTGGTCCTCGACGAAGGCGAAGGAGTTGTCGACGACGAGCCAGGTGATGCGTCGGTGGGGCTCGATGTCCGTGATTCGCATCCGCGTGCGGTGAAGCCCGGCGACCTCGAAGCCGAACTCGTCTCCTACCTCCGAGGTCGGGCCCTCGATCGACTCGTTCCACCACCCCCGCGCGTCGAGAACGGTGCGAAAGACGTGCTCGGCCGGTCGGTTGATGGTGATGGAGGTGGTGAAGTCGTTCATTCTCGAAAGCCTCTCGTCGGTGGTGCTTGCGTGATGCAAGCAACGCTATCCGCTCGGGTCGATTAGTGCAACCGATTTGTTGCACTTTCTCCGCACCCGTTCCGTGCTGCACCGCGTCCTCCTCGTCGCGTCGGCGGCACGCCCTAGGCTGACGGCGGAAGGAGGGCTCGATGCAGCACCCGCAACTCGGCCGGTACCCGGCAGCCCGACAGGTCATCGCCCAGATCAGCGACACGCACCTCCTGCACGGCGGCGCACCGCTCGGCGGCGTGGCCGACACGGTCGCGGCGCTCGCGCAGACCTCCGCGCAGCTCGAGCGCCTCGGCGGGTCGATCGACGCGATCGTCGTCACCGGCGATGTCGCCGACCTGGGTGAGCCCGACGCCTACCGCCTTGCGCGCGCCGCGCTCGAGCCCGTCGCCGAGCGCATGGGATCCCGCCTCGTCTGGGTGATGGGCAATCACGACGAGCGCGCCACGTTCCGCAGTGAGCTGCTCGGCGAGCCCGCAAGCGACGCGCCGGTGCACCGCGTCGTCGAGGTCGAGGGCCTCCGCATCATCGCGCTCGACTCCACGGTGCCGGGGTATCACCACGGTGAGCTCGACGACGCATCGCTCGATTGGCTCGCAGCCGCCCTCGAGGTGCCCGCCGAGCACGGCGCCGTCATCGCGCTGCACCACGCGCCCATCGCCACACCGCTCGCCCTGATGGATGTGCTCGAGCTCCGCGGCCAAGACCGTCTCGCCGAGGTCGTCCGCGGCCGGGATGTGCGGCTGATCCTCGGCGGACACCTCCACTACGCGACGAACGGGAGCTTCGCGGGCATCCCGGTCTCCGTCGCCGGAGCCACCGCCTACACGATGGACCTCTCAGCCACACCGCGGAATCTCGTCGGCGTCGACGGCGGTCGCTCGTTCTCCCTCGTGCACCTCTACCCCGACGGGGTCGTGACCTCCGTCGTGCCGGTGGGGCCGTACTCGCCGGTCACGACGCTCGACGGGGGCTTCCTCGACGAGATCGAGTCGCTGGCGCCCGAGGCTCGTCTCGAGCGGTTCTCGCGCAAACTCGGCACGGAGTGAGTCCGAGCATCGGTTCAGGGCGCGCCGTGCATGGAGCCGGCCTGCACGGGAGCAAGCTGGAGTCGTGAACCTCGACCAGCTGCTCGACGACTACCTGTCGCACGTCGCGGTCGAGCGCGGCTACTCGCCGCACACCGTCGCCGCCTACCGCAGCGACCTCGTCGAGCTGATCGCCTTCGCCGAGACCCGCGGCGGCACCGAGGCACGCGCCATCGATCTGCCGCTGCTGCGCGACTGGCTCTGGGCGGCCACCGAACGCGGGCTCGCCCGAACGAGCATCGCCCGGCGCGCGGCATCCGCTCGGGGTTTCACCGCCTGGCTCACCCGACGCGGACTGCTCGACGCCGACCCCGGCGTGCGGCTCAAGGCGCCGCGGGCGCAACGCACCCTGCCGCGCCTCGTCACCGAAGAGGCCGTCACCGACGCGCTCGCCGGGTTGTCGGCCCGGGCCGCTGATGGCGCACCCGCCGAAGTACGCGACCTCGCGATCATCGAGCTGCTCTACGCGTCGGCGCTCCGCGTCTCGGAGCTCGTCGGGCTCGACCTCGACGACGTCGATCGGCGGCGGCGCGTCGTTCGCGTGCTCGGCAAGGGCTCCAAGGAGCGGATGGTTCCCTACGGCGCTCCCGCGGCTCGAGCGATCGACCGCTATCTCGACGAAGCCCGGGCGAAGATCGTCGCGAGTGCGAGCGAGCGCGAGCGAGGTGCGCCCGTGCCCGCTCCGACGCGCGCGGTGTTCCTCGGAGCCCGCGGCGGTCGCATGGGTGTGCGGAGCGTGTACCGGCTCGTCGCCGCGATCCTCGCGGAGATCCCGGGCACCGGGCCGAGCGGTCCGCATGCCTTCCGCCACACGGCAGCGACGCACCTGCTCGACGGCGGCGCCGACCTGCGCGCGGTGCAGGAGTTCCTGGGGCACGCGAGCCTCGGCACCACCCAGATCTACACGCACGTGTCGTCGGAGCGGCTGAAGCAGAGCTACCGCACGGCCCATCCGCGCGCCTGACTCAGCTCGAGGGCAGCAGCACCGCGCGCGGCAGGCCGCCGAGGAAGAGGTACGGCGAGACGTACTCCCCATCGACGCGCACACCGAAGTGGACGCAGCCCGAGGCGCAGTGCCCGCCGGTGGAGACGGTGCCGATCGCGTCGCCCGCCGCCACGGACGCCCCCGCTTCGACGAGCGCGACGACCGGCTCGATCGCGCTCACGACGCCGTCGCCGTGGTCGATCGCGACGACCGGTCTGCCCGCGACCATGCCGGCGAAGCTGACCACGCCGGGCGCGGGGGCGGTCACGGAGGCGGCGGGTGCGGCCTCGATGTCGATGCCGCGGTGGCCGGCCGCGAACGGCGTGGGCGGGGCACGGAACGGAGCGACGACGCGAATCGGCGCCGGAACGGGCCACCGCCAGGGCTCTGTCAGCAGGTCGCCACGGGAGATGATGGCGCTGTCGACCCGGGCGGTCGCCCGCGGCGACGCGTCGGCGACCGCTGCCGAGGCCGCGGAACCGGTCACCACCAGAGTGAGTGCGGCGATCATGGAGAGGGACGAGGCCAGGCGCACGATGCGCCGCCCTCGGTCGGCCGTCGGAGCGTTCATGTTCCGATGATCGGGCGGCACGCGGCATCCGCTCGCCGACAGCAGATGGGTGTGGAACGACGACCTCGGGCCGCGGTTGGGGAGGCCGAGTGCCGATGGTAGAGTATCGGGAGCACCCCGGTCGTCCGGGGTGACTACGCGCGCCATTTCGGCCGACGACTCCACTCAGTCCAGTGCTCTGCTTCATCGCAGAAACCGGCGGAGCCGTGCCGGGCGCCAGGGCTCCAGCCGCCGGCCGGAGCGACAACTGAGAACAAAGGAGTACGGCTCATGGCCGTCGTCACCATTCGCCAGCTGCTCGACAGCGGCGTTCACTTCGGGCACCAGACCCGCCGTTGGAACCCGAAGATGAAGCGCTTCATCCTCACGGAGCGTTCGGGCAGCTACATCATCGACCTGCAGCAGTCGCTCGCATACATCGACAAGACGTACGACTTCGTGCGCGAGACGGTCGCCCACGGCGGCACGATCCTCTTCGTCGGCACCAAGAAGCAGGCGCAGAACGCGATCGCCGAGCAGGCGACCCGCGTCGGCCAGCCCTACGTGAACCAGCGCTGGCTCGGTGGCCTCCTCACCAACTTCCAGACGGTCTCCAAGCGCCTCGCGCGCATGAAGGAGCTCGAGGAGCTCGACTTCGAAGGCACCACGAGTGGCTTCACCAAGAAGGAACTCCTCATCAAGAAGCGCGAGCTCGACAAGCTGCACAAGTCGCTCGGCGGTATCCGCAACCTGACGAAGACGCCGTCGGCGCTCTGGGTTGTCGACACCAAGAAGGAGCACCTCGCGATCGACGAGGCCAAGAAGCTCGGCATCCCCGTCATCGGCATCCTCGACACCAACTGCGACCCCGACGAGGTCCAGTACCCGATCCCGGGTAACGACGACGCGATCCGTTCGGTGAGCCTGCTCACCCGCATCGTCGCCGACGCTGCTGCTGAGGGCCTCATCGAGCGCCACCAGAAGCCCGAGGCCGAGGGCAACGTCTCCGCCGTCGAGCCGCTCGCCGAGTGGGAGCAGGAGCTCCTCCAGGCCGGTTCCGAGACCACCCCGGCGCAGGCTTCGGCCGAGACCGAGGTCGTCGCCGAGACCGTCGAAGAGGCCAAGGCCGAGGCCGCAGAGGTCGTCGACGAGGCTGCGACCGAGGTCGCCGCGACCGAGACCGCCGCCGACGTCGAAGGCGCCGAGGCAGCCGAAGCCGCCGAGTCCAAGTAAGACCACGAGTTCAGGAGACTTCAGAGATATGGCTAACTTCACTCTCGAAGACGTCAAGAACCTGCGCGAGCGCCTCGGCACCGGCATGGTCGACACGAAGAACGCACTCGTCGAGGCCGACGGCGACATGGAGAAGGCGGTCGAGATCCTCCGCCTGAAGGGCGCGAAGGGCAACGCCAAGCGCGCCGACCGCTCCACCGCCGAGGGCCTCGTCGCCGCCGTCGACAACGGCGACGGCACCGCGACCATGATCGAGCTCGCCTGCGAGACCGACTTCGTCGCCAAGGGCGAAAAGTTCGTCGGCCTCGCCGACCGCGTGCTCGCTGCGGTCGCAGCTGCTCGCGCCGAGAACCTCGAGGCTGCACTCGCCGCTCCGGCCGACGGCAAGACCGTCGCGACCGTGATCGACGAAGAGGCCGCGATCCTCGGCGAGAAGGTCGAGCTCCGCCGCATCCGCCTCGTCAAGGGCGAGCAGTTCTCGATCTACCTGCACAAGACGTCGAAGGACCTCCCGCCGCAGGTCGGCGTCGTGCTCGGCTACGCCGGCACCGACGCTGAGACCGCCCGTTCGGTCGCGCAGCACATCTCGTTCGCGAACCCGGAGTACCTCACGCGTGAGGAAGTTCCGGCGGAGTCGGTCGAGAAGGAGCGCGCGATCGTCGAGCAGATCTCGCGTGAGGAGGGCAAGCCCGAGGCCGCCCTCCCGAAGATCATCGAAGGCCGCCTCGGTGCGTACTTCAAGCAGGTCGCACTGCTCGAGCAGGACTACGCGAAGGACAACAAGCTGTCCGTCGCCAAGGTGCTGTCCGACGCGGGCCTCACGGTGAGCGACTTCGCTCGCTTCAAGGTCGGCGCCTAGGTGCCTCGAAGGAGTCCGGATCGCTCGCGATCCGGACTCCTTTGCTGTGTCCGGAGCGATTCCGGATGCCGGACGGGTCGTGCCCGTCGAAAACACCGGAGCACCGGCACTGCGTCGAGCTCGGTGAACCAGTAGCTTTGACCCCAGAGGGGAAGGATCGGTCGGGATGACGGAACGCAAGCGCAGGGTTCTGCTGAAACTCTCGGGGGAGGCGTTCGGCGCCGGTGCCCTCGGGGTGAACCCCGACGTGATCAGCGCACTCGCACGCGAGATCGCCGATGCCGCGCGCACGGTGGAGATCGCGATCGTCGTCGGCGGTGGCAACTTCTTCCGCGGCGCCGAGCTCTCCCAGCGCGGCATGGACCGCGGGCGCGCCGACTACATGGGCATGCTCGGCACCGTGATGAACGCGCTCGCGCTGCAGGACTTCCTCGAGCAGGCGGGCGCGGAGACGCGCGTGCAGTCGGCGATCTCCATGACGCAGGTCGCAGAGCCCTACATCCCGCGCCGTGCCGAGCGGCACCTCGAGAAGGGCCGGGTCGTCATCTTCGGCGCCGGCGCCGGCCTGCCCTACTTCTCGACCGACACGGTGGCCGCGCAGCGCGCCCTCGAGATCGACGCCGAGGTCGTGCTGGTCGCGAAGAACGGCGTCGACGGCGTCTACACCGACGACCCGCGCACGAACCCCGACGCGCACAAGATCGACCGCATCAGCTACCAGGAGGCCCTGCAGCGCGGACTCAAGGTCGTCGACTCGACGGCGTTCAGCCTCTGCATGGACAACGGCATGCCGATGCAGGTCTTCGGCATGGCGCCGCACGGCAACGTCACCAAGGCGATCCTCGGCGCCGAACTCGGCACGATCGTCAGCAACGGCGAGCCCGCCACCAGTCGATAGACTGTCTCGAGTAGCGAAACAGAAGGAGCCCCCGTGATCGCGGACGTACTTTCCGATGCCACCGCACGCATGCAGAAGGCCGTGGAGGTCGCCAAAGACGACTTCTCGAGCGTTCGCACCGGCCGGGCGAACCCCCAGCTCTTCCAGAAGATCATGGTGAGCTACTACGGCACGCCGACGCCGCTCGCGCAGCTCGCATCGCTCGCGAACCCCGAAGCCCGCACCCTCGTGGTCACGCCCTACGACAAGGGCGCGCTGAAGGACATCGAGCAGGCCATCCGCGACACCCCGAATCTCGGGGCGAACCCCTCGAACGACGGCAACATCATCCGCGTGACGCTGCCCGAGCTGACCGAGGAGCGTCGTCGCGAGTTCGTCAAGATCGTGCGCGGCAAGGCCGAAGACGCACGCGTCTCGGTGCGCAACATCCGCCGCAAGGCGAAGGACGACCTCGACGCCCTCAAGGGCGACGTCGGCGATGACGAGGTTTCGCGCGCAGAGAAGGAACTCGAGCAGATCACGAAGTCCAATGTGGACGCGATCGACGATGCCCTGAAGCGCAAGGAAGCCGAACTCCTCGAGGTCTGAGGCAGACGATGTCAGGCGTCCCAGAAGAGGATGAGTCGGACGCCGGGGGGCCAGAGCGAACCTCGCGCGAGGAGTTCCGAGCGCAGGTCAATGCGCGAAAGGCAGACCTGGAGCGGCAGTTCGAGGTCGGCAAGGCCCAGTTCGATCAGGCGCAGGAGAAGATCCAGGCCCGCACCGGTCGCAACCTGATCCTCGCGACTCTCATCGGGCTCGGGTTCGGAGCGGTGCTCCTGCTCAGCCTTCTCGTGTTCAAAGAGCTCTTCATGCTCTTCGCGGTCGTCATCGCGGCCTTCGCGAGCTATGAACTCGCGCAGGCACTGCGCAAGGGCGGCTACCACGTTCCGCGCATCCCGACCGTCGTCGTCGCGGTGGCCGCCGTGCCCCTCGCCTACTACGGGAGCGCGAGCGGTCAGCTGCTCGCGGTGCTCGGCGGCATCCTGATCGTCACCGTCTGGCGGCTCTGCGAGCAGGCAGTACCGACGATGCGAAGCTCGGGGCGCGACCTCGGTCGCGATCTCGCGGCCGGTGCGTTCGTGCAGGGCTATGTCACGTTCCTCGCGACGTTCGCGGTGGTGCTCACCGCGGCCGAAGACGGCCAGTTCTGGACCCTCGCGTTCATCATCATCGCGGTGGCTGCCGACACCGGGGCGTACGCGTCCGGACTCATGTTCGGCAAGCACAAGATGGCGCCGATCATCAGCCCGAAGAAGACCTGGGAGGGCTTCGCGGGCGGAGCGGCCGCGAGCCTCATCGCCGGTGTGCTGCTCTCGACGCTGATGCTCGGCAACACCTGGTGGTTCGGGCTCATCTTCGGAGCCGCGATCTTCCTCAGCGCGACGCTGGGCGACCTCGTCGAGTCCCTGATCAAGCGCGACATCGGCATCAAGGATATGAGCTCGTGGCTTCCGGGTCACGGCGGCTTCCTCGACCGGCTGGACTCGATCCTGCCGTCGGCCGCCGTCGCGTTCGTGGCATTCCGAATCTTCGGCTGAGCATTTCCATCCCTCGGGTGGGCGTTTCCGCACCACTGCTCCGCAATAATGGAGCGGTGGACTCCACCTTCCCTCGCGCTCGCAAGCCCAAGCTCGGCTACAACACGGCTCAGGTCGAGTCGTTCCTGCAGGTGGCGCGTCGCGCCTACGACGGAACCTCCCGCCCCGATGACGCGCCGCTGACCTCGGATCGCATTCGGCTGACCGCCTTCGCGATGCAGAAGGGCGGTTACTCGACGACGCACGTCGACCAGGCGCTCGAGCGGCTGGAAGACGCCTTCGCGGCCCAGGAGCGTCAGGTCGCCGCTCGGTTGCACGGCGGCGAAGCCTGGCTCAGCGAGGCGCGTGCGACCGCTCAGGTGGTCTCGAACCGCCTGGCACGCCCCGAGGGGCACCGCTTCGATCGGGTCGGAGTGCTCGTGCGCGGGTACAGCATTCGAGACGTCGACCGCTTCGGGGACAAGCTCACGAGGTACTTCAGCGATGGATGGCCGATCGCGATCGACGACGTGCGCGCGGTCGTGTTCAAGACGCAGCGCGGCGGGTATCGCGAGGCGCAGGTCGACCTCTTGCTCGACGCCGTGGTCGACGTCATGCTCGCGGTTCGCTGACGTGCGCGTCGAGTTGGAATCCGTCCCCGCTCTTTCGATACACTCGTCGAATCGTGGGTAGACATGCGGGAAGTGACGAGGCCAAGGAGCCGCGTCCTCAGACGACGGCGACCGCATCCCCATTCGAGAATTCGCCCGCGCCCCGGCAGTCGCCGGCACGACCTCCTCGCGTCGGTCGGGTGAAGCAGGCCGCCACGGTGGTGTTCGCGTTCGCGGCATCCGTCAGCTTCCTCAGTGTGAACCTCGTCGACCCGTTCTCGGGCGCGATCGCGTCGTCCGAGTTCGCGAGCGAGGGCGACCGGTTCGGCGGGCAGAGCGTGCAGGCGTTCGATGTCGCCGGCGATTACTCGATCGACGTCGGACAGGAGACCTACGACGTCGAGAAGAAGCCCGAGGTGCAGCTCGCCCCCGCCTCGACGAGCGAGGGCAGTGGCTGGGCTCCTCCCGCCGTCACGCCCGACCCCGGGTCGGCCCAGGCGTATGCCGCGACGGCCGTCGCCGCCCGCGGCTGGCCGTCGGGTGAGTTCGACTGCCTCGTCGCGCTCTGGAACAAGGAGTCGGGCTGGCGGGTGAACGCCTACAACGCCGGGAGCGGTGCGTACGGCATCCCGCAGGCGCTGCCCGGATCGAAGATGGCGACCGCGGGTGCCGACTGGGAGACCAACGCCGCCACCCAGGTCGAGTGGGGCCTCGGCTACGTCTCCGGCCGCTACGGCACGCCCTGCGGCGCCTGGGCGCACTCCGAAGACGTCGGCTGGTACTGAACCCGCGGCGATGCGGTGCGGGGCACTGCGCGTCCACGCACGCATAGACTGGATTCCATGGCGCGTTCGAACCGATCCCGGAGCCGGGCGGCTCGTGCTCGCGAGGAGCACCCCGAACTCGACGTCGATCGCCTCACCTCCGGGTGGCGACGCACCGAGGTGCGGGGCGGCCGCGAATGGAACGTGCAGCCCGTCGCCGAGGCGCAGGCCGTGAAGGCGTACGTGTGCCCCGGATGCGGCCAGGACGTCGTGCCGGGCACCGCCCATCTGGTCGCGTGGCGCGCCGACGGCGTGCTCGGCGATGCGGCCGACCTGGCCTCTCGTCGTCATTGGCACATTCACTGCTGGAGGATCGGCGCGGTATGAGCGACACGTCAATCGAGATCCGCGCGAGCGTCGAACTGCCGGCGCGCCGCGAGGAGATCGAGCTGCACACGGCCGACGGCCTGACCCTCGTCGGCGAGCTCGCCACGCCCCTCGAGCGGCCGCCCGTCGCAACTCTCGTCACGCTGCATCCGCTGCCGACCGCCGGTGGCTTCATGGACTCGCACATCATCCGGAAGGCGGCCGCCCGCCTGCCGGCACTCGCCGATCTCGCGGTGCTGCGATTCAACACCCGCGGCACCGTCTCGCCGCGCGGCGCGAGCGAGGGTTCCTTCGGTGAGGGCGTGGCCGAGCGAGCGGATGTCGCTGCGGCGATGTCGTTCGTGACGGAGCGCGCCCTTCCGCACCCGTGGCTGGTCGGCTGGTCGTTCGGCACGGAGCTCGCACTCAAGTACGGACTCGAACACGGCATCGACGGGGCGATCCTGCTCTCGCCGCCGCTGCATCGGACGACTGACGCCGAGCTCGAGCGCTGGCAGCATGCCGCGCCCGAACTGGTCGCACTGATCCCCGAGTTCGACGACTACCTGCGGCCCACCGAGGCGGCGGAGCGGTTCGCGAGCGTGCCGAAGATCACCCGCATCGACGTGACCGGCGGCAAGCACCTGTGGGTGGGGGAGTCGCAGACGCGCCGCGTGCTCGACGAGATCGTCGGGGTCGTCAATCCCGCAGCACTGCCGTTGCCGACGGTGTGGCCCGTCGACGCGAACTGAGCGTGGGCGCGCAGTGCCGCCGGGAGCGTAGCGGGCTCAGAGTTCGTTCTGGTGCGGCACGACGACCTGCTTGATGATGAGCAGGATGGCGGCGGCAATCGGAATCGCCACGAGCGCGCCGAGCACCCCGCCGAGCGAGCCGCCCGCGAGCGCCGCGATGACCACGAGCGCGCCGGGCACCTTCACCGCGCGATTCATGATGCGCGGGCTCAGCACGTATGCCTCGACCTGCATGTAGATGACGTAGTAGATCGCCGCCACGAGCGCGGTCAGCGGCGAGCCGAGGCCCGGGATGAGGCAGACGAGCACGATCAGCACCGAGCCGCTCAGTGTGCCGACGAGTGGCACGAGCGAGAACAGGAAGGCGAGGAAGGCGAGCACCGCAGGGAACGGGGCCTGGATGATCGACAGGAACACGAAGCTCGCCGCACCGTTGACGCCGGCGAGCGAGACCTGGCCGAGCACGTAGCGGCCGACGGACTGGGTGATCTGCTCGGTGAGATCGGCGAATCGGTCTCGCTTGGATGCGGGCACCAACTGGTACGTGGCGTGCTTCATCGTGTTCAGCGACGAGACGAAGTAGAGCGTCAGGATGAAGACGACGACGACGCCGAACACCCCCGCGCCGATCGCGACGGCGACCTGCAGCACGCCGCCGGCGAGTTCGCTGAGCTTGTCGGGATTGGTGAAGAAGTCGGTGAGGCCGTTCGTGACCTGATCGCTGATCTCGTCGACCGGAACCTGGGGGAACTGGTCCTTGAGGGACTCGATCCAGTCTTGAGAGCTCATCTGATCGACGATGCGGGGGATCTCGTCGACGAGCTGACTGACCTGCTCGACGATGATCGGCACGACGGCGATCACGAGCCCGGCGACGAGCAGGCCGACGCCGCTCATGACGATGAGGATCGACGCCCAACGCGGAAGCCCCCGGCGCTCGAGCCAGCTGGTAGCCGGATCGAGGCCGAGGGCCAGGAACAATGCGATGCCGACGTAGGCGATGATCGTCGACAGCGTCGCGATCGAACTGAGGATGAGCAGGCCGACACCCACGCCGAGGGTGCCGACCAGCCCGATGCGGAACGCGTTCTGGATCTTCATGGAACGGCCCGCCCTCCGTCTCGGACCGACTACTTGGTCTTCGCCGCGATCTGCTCCGCCTGCGTCAGCACGCCGCGGAGGCTCTCGAAGTAGCCGGCCACCGCGTCGCGCTCGATCTTGATCTGCGAGAGGCGGTCCTCGGCGTCCGCGACGAGCGCACGGGTGCGCTCCTCGGCGTCGGCGATGAGCTTGCGCGCCTGCTCGTGTGCGGCGGCGATGCGGTCGCGGGCCTCGTCGTCGGCCTTGTCGCGGACGACCGCGATGTCGGACCGGACCTCGGTCTCGAGGCGGTCGGCCTCTGCGCGGCTCTCGGCGGTGCGGGCGACCGCCTCGGCGAGCTCGGCGTTGGCGTCCTCGAGGAACTTCTGCGTCTGCGAGACCGCCTCCTGGTGGGCGGCGAGCAGCTCCTGCTCGGCCTCGTCGCGCTTCGTCGACAGCTCGGATTCGAGGTCGAGGTGGGCCTTCTCGATCTCGCGGCGCATGCGGTTGACCTCGTGGGTCGTCTTCTTGCGCATCGCGGTGAGCTGGTTGTCGAGGTCGATCCGGCCCTGCTCGGACTCGGCGTCGAAGTCGGCGCGAGCCTGCTCCTGCTCGAGGGCGAGGTCGGCGCGCATCTGCTCGAGGTCGGCGGCGTGCTTGGCGCGGATGCGCTCGAGTTCGTGCTGCAGCTTCAGGCGGGCGGCCTCGGCCTCGCGCTCGAGGTCGACCTTCGCCTGCTCGCGCTGCTGCACCAGCTCGACGCGGCTGCCTTCGAGTTCACGGTCGAGGTCGCTGCGCGCCTGGTCGAGTTCGTGCACGAGCGCCGCGCGGCGCTCGGCGATCTCGGCGTCGATGGCGGCACGTGCCTCGGCGGACTCGCGCTCGAGGTCGAGGCGGGACTGCTCGGTCTCCGCCGCGAGGTCGATGCGGGCCTGCTCGCTCTCGCGTGCGAGCTCGGCGCGGGCGCGGTCGAGTTCGATGGCGACCTCGGCGCGGGTCTGCTCGGTCTCCTTCGTGAGGCCTGCGGCAGTGGCGCGCGCTTCGGTGGCCTCCGCGTTGGCCGCGAGCTGGAGCTCGGCGGACTTGCGTTCGGCCGCGGCGATCATCGCAGCGGATTCGCGCTTCGCGCTCGTGCGGATCTCGGCGGTCTCCGTGGCGACGGCACCGCGGATCGCCGAGGCGTCGCGTGCGGCGTCCTGACGGAGCTGTTCGCTCGCCTCGTGCGAGCGCGAGACCATGTCGTCGGCCTCTGCGCGAGCGTTCTCGAGGATGCGGTTGGCCTGGGCACGCGCCTCGGTGAGGGTGCGCTCGGCGAGCTCGTGCGCGTCGGAGCGCATGAGGTGCGCCTCGTCTTCAGCGGAGCGACGGAGCTTCTCTGCGTCGATGTCCGCCTGGGCGATGAGGCGCGTGGACTGCTCTTCCGCGACGCGCAGGGTGTTCTCGAGCTTCGTGCCGAGACCGGAGAACGTGGGGCTGCCGACCTCTTCGAGCTCCGCCGTCAACTCCTCGATGCGAGCAAGGAGACGCTTGTTCTCCTTGACGCTGTCGGTGCTCTGGTTGTTCGCAGCGATGATGTCGCGACGCAGACCATTGATCGCCTTGTCGACCTCGTCTTTGTCATATCCGCGGAACACCTGCGTGAACTCGGTCTCTTCGACGGCCATTCTTCCTCCGGGCTCTGTCCCGCGTTCGTGGGGGCGCATGCGGGATGGTGTGTCCGATTGTACGGGTCGCGCGAGGTGGGCGGAGACACCGGACTTCCAGCGGGCGGTTAGGGATCTCCCAGATATCGTCGGTAGTCTGGAATGTCTTTGTCAGAGGCCGCCATTGGCGGCAATGGAGGTTCTGTTCGTGCGCTTCGTCTTCGCAATCGTGGCGTTCATCGCCGCGGCCGTGATGATCGGGCTCGGCATCGCCCAGCGCACGGTCTTCTTGGAACCCGACCGTGTCTCGATGTCCGCCGAGCTCTCGGGCGGTGAAGCCGACTTCATCGTCATCGAACCCGAAGCACTGGCCGCCCACCCGGGCAAGCAGACCATCACCGTGTCGGGCTCCCCGAAGGTGTTCCTCTCCTACGGGCGCAGCTCCGACGTCGAGGCATGGCTCGGCGACACCCCCTACGTCTCGGTCGGCTACGACACCGAGGCCGGCGAACTGACGAACGAGATCATCGTCACGAAGCCCGTCGCGGACTCGAACCCGACCGCTCCCGTCGCGCCGCCGGTCGAGGGAGCCGCCGAGACCGCGGTCGCCCCGACGCCCGACGGCTCCGACCTCTGGCTCGACGAGTTCACCGACGACCTCGTGCTCACGACCACGATCGACGTGCCCGAAGACATCTCAGTGCTGGTCAGCGCGAACGGCGGTGGAGAACTGCCCTCCCGCGTGAAGATCGACTGGCCGCTCGACAATGCGACCCCGTGGGCCGGCCCCTTGATCGTCGGCGGCGCGATCGTCTTCCTGATCGGCATCGCCCTCGTGATCGCCGGGTTCGTGAACCACCGGCGCATGCGCGGCCCTCGCCGCAACCAGCCGGGCGGTACTCGCGGCAAGCTGCCGAGTGCCCCGAAGCCGGGGCGTACCCAGGTCGGCAGCCGGCGGGCCATCGGCCGTGCCAAGCGCATCGCCATCGTCCCCTTCCTCGTCATTCCGGCTCTCGCGCTCTCCGCGTGCTCGGCCGACTACTGGCCGAGTTTCGACCAGCAGGCGGCACCTGAGACCACGGCTCCGGCGACGCCGCTCGCGACGCCCGGGCCGACCGACGAGCCCGTCGACGACACCCCCAAGGCGCAGCCCGCGGTGACCGTGCCGCAGATGGAGCGCATCATGCGTCGGGTCGCGGTGTTCGCGACCGACGTCGATGCCTCCCGCGACGCCACGGCCGCGGCCGAGCGCTTCACCGGCCCCGCGCTCGAGGCCAGAACGGCCAACTACGCGATCCGCGGTTCGCTGCCCGATCACCCGGTTCCCACGCCGATTCCGGCTTCGCCGCTGACGCTCACCCTGCCGCAGCAGGCCACCGGCTGGCCGCGCACGGTGCTCACGATCGCGAAGAACTCGGATGACCCGACGATCGCGCCGAACGCGCTCGTGCTCGTGCAGGAGACGCCGCGCGACAACTACAAGATCCTCTACGCCATCTCGCTCGCCCCCGACGCCGATGTGCCCGAGGTCGCTCCGGCGTCGATCGGCGCACCGCCGATCTCGCCCGAGTTCAAGGGACTCGTGATGCCGACCGGTCAGGTCGCCGCCGCGTACGCCGACGTGCTGATGAAGGGCGAGGCCTCCGAGTTCTTCCCGATGTTCGACCCCGAGGGCGACACCCTCATCCAGCAGCTCGGGCCGGCCGGACAGAAGGCCATCAACGACGGCCTCCAAGACACGGTCGACGCCACCTATTCGAACGCGGTCGGCGACAGCCCGACGATCGCCCTTGCGACGAACGACGCCGGCGCTCTCGTGAGCGTCTCGATCGAGCAGACCGAGAACGTCGTTCCGAACGACGGCGGTACGATCGGGTTCAAGCCCGGTGCCGCCGCGGCGCTCTCGGGCTTCACCGGAAAGAGCGCGAAGGGCGTGCAGCGCGTCATCGGCATCCAATTGCTGTTCTACGTCCCCGGCGTCGGCAACGAGTCTGAAGACCAGATTCGTCTGCTCGGCTGGTCGGAGAGTCTCATCGGAGCTTCGGAGGTACCGTGACCAACCCGATTCCCCCTTCCGGCGCCGCCCTCCGCGGCGCGGTCGACCTGTCGGCGCTCGTGCAGCGCCAGGCGCAGGGCGCTGCAGGCCAGCAGGGTGCGCACGCGGCATCCGGGCCCAGCGACCAGATCGTCTTCGAGACGGATGACGCCGCCTTCGGCTCCACGCTCGAACTCTCGCGCACCGTGCCGGTCATCGTCGCGCTCTGGGCGACGTGGAGCGAGCCGTCCAAGGCCCTGCTCGCGACGCTCGAACGACTGGTCCGCGCTCGCGCGGGTCGCCTCGCGCTCGCGGCGGCCGACGCCGACCGCAGCCCGCAGCTCGTGCAGGCCTTCCAGGCGCAGTCGATTCCGACGATCGTCGCCGTGGTCGCAGGCCAGCCGGTGCCGCTCTTCGCGGGCGAGCAGCCCGACGAGGTCATCGATCAGGTCTTCGATCAGCTGCTCGAGCTCGCAGGCCAGCACGGTGTGACGGGAACGATCGAGTCGGGCGACGCTCAGGCCGGCGCGGAAGGCGAGCCTGCCGAACCCGTCGAAGCGCCGCTGCCGCCGCTGCACCAAGAGGCGTACGACGCGATCGAGCGGGGCGACTTTGACGCCGCGTCATCCGCGTACCGCACGGCGATCGCGCAGGACCCGCGCGACACGCTCGCCGTCGCCGGCCTCGCGCAGGCCAACCTGCTGGGTCGGCTCCACGGCAAGACGCTCGATTCGATCCGCAGCGCCGCCGCCGCAGCGCCGCAGGACCTCGACGCGCAGCTCGACGTCGCCGATCTCGACCTCTCGGGCGGGCACGTCGACGACGCCTTCGACCGCCTGCTGACGCTCTTCCCGAACCTCGACGCCGACGGCAAGAAGCTCGTGCGCGAGCGCCTCGTCGAGCTCTTCGAGGTCGTCGGCACCGACGACCCGCGGGTCGCCGTGGCGCGCCGTCGGCTGACGACGCTGCTCTACTGACGAGCAACGGCTCGATCAGTCGGTCGCGTCGAGCACGAACCACACCGCGCCGAGCGGCGGCAGCGTGAACGACGCCGAGGCCGGCCGACCGGCCCACGGCGTCTCGGTCGCGTCGACCACGCCGAGGTTGCCGACGCCCGAGCCGCCGAACTCCGCGGCATCCGAGTTCATGACCTCGCGCCAGCGCCCGGCGCTGGGCAGCCCGAGGCGGAACCCCTCGTGCGGCACCCCGGCGAAGTTGACGACGCAGAGGAGCGGGCGCCGCTCGCGGTCGTACCGGAGGAACGCGATGACGTTCTCGGCGGTCGCGCCGCCCTCGACCCACTCGAAGCCGGCCGCGTCGTCGTCGAGCTGCCAGAGCGCGGGCGTCGCGCGATAGCCGCGATTCAGCGCGCCGACGAACTCGGCGAGCTGTCGGTGGCTCGGCTGATCGAGGATCCACCAGTCGAGGCCGCGCTCCTCGCTCCACTCCGAGAGCTGGCCGAACTCCTGCCCCATGAAGAGCAGCTGCTTGCCGGGGTGCGCCCACATGAAGGCGAGGTAGGCGCGCACGTTCGCGAGCTGCTGCCAGTGGTCGCCGGGCATCTTGCGCACGAGCGACCCCTTGCCGTGCACGACCTCGTCGTGGCTGATCGGCAGCACGAAGTGCTCGCTGAACGCATAGAGGAACGAGAACGTGAGGTCGTGATGGTGGTGCGAGCGGTACATCGGGTCGTTCTGGATGTACTGGAGCGAGTCGTGCATCCAGCCCATGTTCCACTTGTAGCCGAAGCCGAGGCCGCCGCCCTCGGTGGGGGCGGTGACGCCCGGCCAGCTCGTGGACTCCTCGGCGATCATGACGATGCCGGGGTTGCGCTTGTAGGCCGTCGCGGTGGCCTCCTGCAGGAAGGCGATCGCCTCGAGGTGCTCGCGGCCGCCGTGGATGTTCGGCAGCCACTCGCCGTCTTCCCGTGAGTAGTCGAGGTAGAGCATCGAGGCGACGGCGTCGACCCGAAGCCCGTCGACGTGCATCTCCTCGAACCAGAACAGGGCGTTCGCCACGAGGAAGTTGCGCACCCGCGGGTTGCCGTAGTCGAAGACGTAGGTGCCCCAGTCGAGCTGCTCGCCGCGGCGCGGGTCGGCGTGCTCGTAGAGGGGCTGGCCGTCGAAGCGGGCGAGCGCCCACTCGTCTTTCGGGAAGTGTCCCGGCACCCAGTCCATGATCACGCCGATGCCCGCGGCGTGCAGGCGATCGATGAGGTACCTCAGGTCGTCGGGCGAGCCGAAGCGCGAGGTGGCGGCGTAGTAGCCGGTCACCTGATAGCCCCATGAGCCGCCGAACGGATGCTCCGCGAGGGGCATGAACTCGACGTGCGTGTAGCCCAGCCACTCGAGGTACTCGATGAGCTCGTCGGCGACGTCGCGGTAGCCCTTGCCGGGGCGCCATGAGCCGAGGTGCAGCTCGTAGATGCTCATGGGCAGCGCGTGCAGGTCGGCGGCGGCGCGGCGCGACATCCATTCGCCGTCGGCCCACTCGTGGGTGCTGCGCGAGACGACGGAACCCGTGGCGGGGGAGACCTCGGCCTGGCGAGCCATCGGGTCGGCCTTCATGATCCACTCGCCGGCCGCGGTGAGCAGCTCGAACTTGTACACCGCGCCGGGCTCGACATCGGGGACGAAGAGCTCCCAGACACCGGTCGGGCCCATGCTGCGCATCGCGTGCCCGGTGCCGTCCCAGCGGTTGAACGCACCGGTCACGCGCACCGCGGACGCGCGCGGCGCCCAGACCGTGAACGCGGTGCCGGCGACGCTGCCCGCGACGCCCCAGTGCTCGCGGTAGTGGGCGCCGAGCACCCGCCAGAGCTCTTCGTGCCGGCCCTCGCCGATGAGGTGCAGGTCGAGTTCGCCGATGGTCGGCGCGAAGCGGTAGGGGTCGTCGCTCGTCCACTCCGCGTCGTCGGCGTAGCGGGCGCGCACCCGGTAGTCGGTCGGACCGAAGGCGCCGGCGCCGGCCCAGATGCCGTGACCGACGTGCTGAAGATCGAGCGACTGCCCGTCAGGGAAGACCGCCGTGACCGACTCCGCGAGCGGCCGTCGGGTGCGGATCGCGGTGAGCGGCCCGGCGAGCTGCGGCTCCTCGAAGCCGTGTTGGCCGAGCACCGAGTGCGGGTCGTGGTGGCGCCCTTCGGCGACGGCGGCGAGCACGTCGTCGGCGATGACGGGGGCGGTGAGCGGTTCAGGCATTCGTGGCCCTTCTCACGTGCAGGATGTGCGCGGGCCGCGTGAACGCGTCGAGTCGCACGTAGTTGGCGGCGCCCCATTCCCAGCGTTCGCCGGTGACGAGTTCGTCGACCTCGAAGCGGGTGCCGGGCTCGAGGCCGAGCGCCTCGAGATCGAGGTGCACGGTGGTCTCCCGCACCGAGTGCGGGTCGACGTTGGCGACGACGATGATCGTGTCGTCGGCGCCCGTGCCGGTGAAACGGCCGTCGAGGTGCTTCGAGTAGACGAGCACCGAGTCGTCGTCGCTCGCGTGGAAGCGGATGTTGCGGAGCTGGCCGAGCGCCGGGTGCTCGGCGCGGATGCGGTTGAGGATGCCGAGGTAGAGCGCGAGCGAACGGCCCTCGCGCTCAGCGGCCGCGAAGTCGCGCGGCTTGTACTCGTACTTCTCATTGTCGATCGCCTCTTCGGCGCCGGGGCGAGCGACCGACTCGAAGTGCTCGAATCCCGAGTACACGCCCCAGAGCGGCGCCGCCGTCGCGGCGATGGTCGCCCGCACGGTGAACGCGGCCGGCCCGCCGAACTGCAGGTACTCGGTGAGGATGTCGGGGGTGTTGACGAAGAGGTTCGGCCGCATGAAGTCGGCCGTCTCCTGCGAGACGCTCGTCAGGAACTCCTCGAGCTCGGCCTTCGTGTTCCGCCACGTGAAGTACGAGTACGACTGCTGGAACCCGACCATCGCGAGCGCCTGCATCATCGCCGGCCGGGTGAAGGCCTCGGCGAGGAACACGACGCCCGGGTCATCCGTGTTCACCGCTGCGATGAGCCGCTCCCAGAACGCCAGCGGCTTCGTGTGCGGATTGTCGACGCGGAAGATGCGCACGCCCTGCTTCATCCAGTGCCGCACGACGCGCAGCACCTCGGTGAAGATGCCCTCGGGGTCGTCGTCGAAGTTCACCGGGTAGATGTCCTGGTACTTCTTCGGCGGGTTCTCGGCGTAGCGGATCGTGCCGTCGGGCAGCTGCGTGAACCAGTCGGGATGTTCCGTCACCCACGGGTGATCGGGTGCGGCCTGCAGCGCGAGGTCGAGGGCGACCTCGATGCCGAGCGCGGCGGCCCGGCGCACGAACGCGCGGAAGTCGGCGAGCGTGCCGAGGTCGGGGTGCACGGCGTCGTGGCCGCCGGGGGAGCCGTCGGCGAGCGGCCCGCCGATCGCCCAGGGGGAGCCGGGGTCGTGCGGGCCCGGGTCGAGCGTGTTGTTGAGCCCCTTGCGGTTGGTGACCCCGATCGGATGGATCGGCGGCAGGTAGACGACGTCGAAGCCCATCGCGGCGACGCCGTCGAGGCGCTTGGCCGCGGTGCGGAAGTTGCCCGACTTCCACGAGCCGTCCTTCAGGTGCTTCGCCCCCTCGGAGCGCGGGAAGAACTCGTACCAGGCGCCCACACCCGCGTGCCGGCGTTCGACGAGGATCGTGTGCTCGGGGGAGTCCGTCGAGAGCCGCGCGAGCGGTCGGGCGTCGAACTCGGCGAGGGCCGGGTCGTCGATGAGCGCTCGCCGATCGGCGGCGGTTCTGCTCGCTGAGCTCGTTCTGCTCGCTGAGCCTGTCGAAGCGTGCTCACCCCGCAACCCCGCCGCGACTCTCGCGAGAGCCTTTCGAACGGCGGCCGGCCGGGACTTCTCGGCCACGGCCCGATCGAGCAGGCGCGCGCCGAGCTCGAACATCAGCTCGGCGTCGACCCCGGCGTCGACCTTGAGCGCGGCGTCGTGCCGCCAGGTCGCGACCTCGTCGTCGAATCCCGTGACGTGCCAGTGCCACTCGCCGATCTCGTCGAGCAGCACCTCGGCCTCCCAGCGGTCGGTGCCGGCCGCCAGCGGAGACATCCGCTCGTGCCGTGTGAGGCCTGCGGGGCTCGTGATGACGAGCATCGCGCCCACCTGGTCGTGCCCCTCGCGGAACACGGTCGCGCGGAACGGCACCACCTCGCCCTCGAACGCCTTGGGGCGCCAGCGCGCATCGGGCACAGCGGGAGTCAGCCGGGTCACTGGGATCCGGCCGGCGAGCACGGAGGCGGTCGTCACGGTTCGACCGTAGCGCGTCCGCGCCGGATCGCACTCGCGAACGCGTCCAGAACGTCACGGGCCGGAGCTGTTGACGGCAGGTCGCGCCGTGGATACCGTCAGCGCATGGTGCGAGGGCGAGAGCGATGATCACCGCCGAGACGCTCCGCGGCATCCCGATCTTCGCGCCGGTGCCCGAGGCGACGCTCGACGAACTTGCGCGGGCGGTCGAGGACATCCGCCTCATGCCCGGCGAGTACTTCGCGCACGAGGGCGACGAGCGGGCGCTCTTCGTCGTCGTGGAGGGCGGGGCCGAGATCACCAAGGTGATCAACGGCGAGGAGCGGGTGATCGGCCGCCGCAAGCCGGGGCAGTTCTTCGGCGAAGTGCCGATGACACTGAGCACGCCGTTCCCGGCGAGCGGTCGGGCAGCGGATGCCGCGGACGGCGCACGCATCATCAAGCTCGACGTCACGGTCTACTACACGCTCGCCGCGGCGGCGCCGTCGATCCCCGCCCGCGTCGCCGGCCTCGCCCGACGCTACCTCGACTCCCTGCAGGAGATGGCCGCCGAGCGACTCGAGACCGACGTGCGGGTCATCGGGCCGCGATCGGATGCCCGAACCCACGAGGTCACCGGATTCCTCATCCGCAACCAGGTGGCATTCGAGCGCACAACCCTCGACGCCCCGGTCGCCGGGGAGCGATACCCGATCCTCGAACACGGCGGCGCGCGCACGGCGGATCCCTCGTTGCGCGAGGTCGCGACGGCGGTCGGACTCGACGTCGTGCCCGCGGCATCCGACTACGACGTCGTCATTCTCGGTGCCGGGCCCGCGGGACTCACCGCAGCGGTCAACGGCGCCGCGGAAGGACTGCGCACGGTCGTGATCGAGTCCGTCGCACCTGGCGGGCAGGCCGGCACCTCGACGCGCATCGAGAACTACACCGGCTTTCCGTTCGGCATTTCCGGCGACGACCTCGCGAGTCGCGCCCTGAAGCAGGCGAAGCGGCTCGGCGCCGAGATCGTGGTGACCCGCACCGTGGAATCGATCGTGCCGGGCGCCGGCGCCGCAGGGGTCGAGATCGTGCTCGACGGCGGCGATGTGCTGCGGGCGCCCGTCGTGATCATCGCGACCGGCGTGGCCTGGCGCTCGCTGCCGGTGCCGGGCATCGACCGGTTCCGCGGCAACGGCGTCTACTACGGGGCCGCGCGCAGCGACGCCTCGATCGCGCAGGGCGCCGACGTCTGCATCGTCGGCGCCGGCAACTCGGCCGGCCAGGCCGCGCTCTTCTTCGCACGGCATGCGCGATCGGTCACGATGCTCGTGCGCGGCCCGTCGCTCGAGGCCAGCATGTCGCGCTACCTCATCGACCAGATCTCCGCGAACGGCGGCGTGCGGGTGCAGACTCGCAGCGAGATCGCCGGGCTGCACGGCGGGTCGAGCCTCGAAGCTATCGACGTGGCCGACCGAATCAGCGGGGAGACCGTGCGAACCGATGCCGGCGTCGTGTTCGTCATGATCGGCGCCGACGCCGTGACCGATTGGATGCCTTCGGCGGTCGCTCGTGACACGCACGGGTTCATCCTCACCGGCGCCGACGCGGCAGCGAGCCCGCAGTGGGGTCTCGATCGTCGACCGTTCGCGCTCGAGACGAGCGCGCCGGGGGTGTTCGCGATCGGAGATGTGCGCTCGGGCTCGGTGAAGCGGGTGGCCGCGGGCGTCGGCGAGGGCGGCATGGCGGTGGCGTTCGTGCACCAGTACCTCGCGCTCGCGTAGGCTGCCGGATTCCTCCCTGCTAGGTTGGCCACCGCTGCCGACGGCCTCGTCGGCCCTCGAGCTAGGAACAGTGATGAAACAGTGGCGCGGATGGGTGCCGATTGCGGTTGTCGCGCTGGCGGTGGTAGCAATCGCAATGCGTATCGCTGTTGCCGTCGCGGGAGGCCAAGCGGTCACAGAAGAGACCGAACTCACGGCGTTCGATCTTGTTCTCATGACCATTGCTGCTTCAGTTGGAACTGTGGGACTCACGCTCGGGTGGGCACGACACACCACGCGCGTTCGCGTCAGGCGAGTTCGTGAATTGCACCCGAATGATGTTGTCGTCGCGACCAGTCTGCGCGCGGACGAAGCTCGAGTCGTGAGGGACATCTCGGGTGCTGTCGTCGAGGAGAAGCCGCAGCTGGCCTGCGTTGTTCTTCGTCGCGACACGCTCTCGTGGTGGATCGGACGGAAACCACGTCTTGTCGCAACGATCTCGTTCGATGAGCCCATTCAATACTCCCGCGGAAGGTACGAACACTTCGGGCATCAGGAGACGAACCTCATCGCAGAGGGGGTGATCGGCGGGCGGAAGATACGGCTTCCGTTGATCATTGTCGAGGAGAAGGGCTTCTGGCCAAGACGACCGATTGATGCCGTGCTCGACCAGCTGGTGCATCAGTTCGCGGCCACATCAACCTCAGGTGGCCGGCCGCATTGGAGAAGTTGATCGAATGAGTGCGAGCGATGACCAGTACTCGGTGCACCTCGACCCGATCTGGCGGCAGCGGGCGAACTTCATCATCAACGCACCGCTGCCCGAGGAAGGCCGCTACGAGCAACTGTGGTGCAGACAGGTCACCGAAGAAACATTCGAACTCTGCTGCATTCCGTTCTTCCTCTACGACATGGCTCTCGGCGATGTCGTCCAGACGGAGACACAATCGGGCCGCAAGTACATGGTTAGCGAGGTCGTTGAGCGTTCCGGCCGATACGTATTTCGTGCTGTCTTCGAACCCGCCATGCTTGGGAAGCGCGAGGAGGTCGCTGCACGCCTGACCGACCTGGGCGCTCTGTTGGAGTGGTCGTCGGCGAGCATGATCGCCGTCGATGCTCGCGACGCCGAGCACGGCCAGGAGATCGCCGACTTCCTGTTCGACCATGAGACGAAGGGTCGTTTGATCTATGAGACGGGAAGACTCACCTGAGTGCATCTGGTCGGATGTCGCAGGATGGAGTATCGCTCGACGTGACGGGCTCGGTCACATCGTGCCGGACATCGAATCGAGTCCGTTCGGGCGCAGCGTGGCGTATCTGACCACGCGAGAAGCGCCCTTCCTCTGGTGAACGGTTCAGCCGGGAGAACAACGTTGGGTTCGGTGTCGCCTCAGCGGATCGAGTAACTTCGTTCCCACGAGCGCTGCCGTTTCGCGTGCTCATGTTCAAGGGCGAGGTGGGCGGAGCAGCGCATGGCACCGGATGGGAGAGCCCGGAAGAACCGTGTTCCCGGCGTCAGCGAAGTGGCACGGGCCGTCGGTCTCTTGCTTGCGTTGGGATTCGGCGTAGCAATTGCGTTCGGGGTGTCAGCTACTGAGGCCGTTGGGGCCGGTGCATTCGCCGCCGCACTCCCGGTCGTGCTGCTCGCGATTCGGTCGATGATGCTCGGCGTTTGGATCCAGGGCACGGATCTCCTGATCGTGTCCTGGCTGCGGTCCTACAGCATCGCGCGAGATGAGGTTTCCGAAGTCATGATCGGTGACTACTGATTCCCGAGATTGAGCAGGTTCTCGGAGTGCCGAGTTGGAAGGAGCTGGATGCCCGGCTCTGAAGCGAGTCCAATACAGTCTGGTGACCACCGAAAGTGGCGCCGCATTCGGCGCACAGGGGCGGCCACCAGAGTCACATCGGTCATCATTTGCGGCGGGTGGATTGCGGCCTTCTTCGTCGGAGGCGGTGCCCAGGATTGGTCCGTGCCAGCTCCCTGGCTGATGGTTAGCGCGCCGGCCGTCGTACTCGCTCGGAGCCTGTGGTTCGGGATCTACGTCAATCAGACGACGATCAAGGTCGTGTCGTCCTCTGGTCAGGCGGCGCCGACCTGTACAGCGCAAACGTACTCATGGTGGGTTTCGAGCTCGACAACGGCAAGGAGCGGGTGTTTCCCGCGACCGCGATGAAGTACTCGGCAGGCAAGGCCGTTGCCGAGGAGTTGCAATTGATGCTCGGCCTGCAGGTGAATGTGGGCGAACGGCGCTCTCGACGTTCGCATGATTAGAAACAAGGCACGGAACGTGAGCGCGAGGACCGCTGACATCTGCTGCCAAGCACGATGCGGTGCGCGGAGGACTCGCGGACGGCTGCATGACCATCGAATGCGTCGTCATCAACCGGGGCCCGTGTCGGCGAGGGCGGCATCGCGGTGGCGTTCGTGCATCAGTACCTCGCGCTCGCGTAGGCTGCCGGACTACCGCAGAATCGAGAATGACGATGAGCAACGTGCCTCGCCACGGGCGAACTCTGGGCTGGTACCTGCTGCTGGTGTTCGTCATCGGGCAGACCGTCCTCTGGGTGTCTTCGATGACGCGAGATGCCGCGGCGGCGCCTGAGCAGGCTTGGTCGATCGTTGCCCGCACGCTCGTCGTTCCGGTTGCACTGACGTTCGCGGGATATCTTGCGATGCTCCTGGTCTATCATCGGACGCTCGTTCGAAATCGCGTTCTTCGCCGGGACCCGGGTGTCGCGATCCTGTGTACGACGCAAGTCACGGAACCCGCGGCTCGGCTGGTCGCGCACCTTCGTGATGATGCCGACGCAGACCGCGCCTATAGCGACGCTGAGTTTGCCACGTGGAGGTTCACGGTGGTCGACGCTGGTGCTGAGATGGTCTTCTACGACGGCTCGATCGACCCGCACGAGGTGCTCCGGATCCTCTGGGCCGACGTGGTCGATGCACAGCTCAGCGATGTCGTGATGGGTTCACGGTCATTCCGTGGGATCACGCTTTCGTTCTCACGCAATGAGCACCAATTCGAGTTCCCCCTCCTGCCGGTTGGCAGCGGGCCAGCCGGTGCGTTCCCGATCGGGCGACGACGTGTCGACGCACTCAGGGCAAAGCTTCGGGCGAGAGCCCGCATCGAAGTACGTACGCCCGCCGACTGACGGCAACGTGACCCGCGAGGCGCCGGTGGGCTACCAGAGCCTTACGCTCGGATGCTGCGATGCCCGGCAACCGCACCTCGTTCACCGATCTGCCCGATGGCGGCACCCCGGTCACCACCGCCTACTGCTACGACCACACCGACCGGCTCACGTCCACCGCGGTGACCGGCACCCCGGCGGGTCCTGGCCTGTCACCGGTCGCTGCCGGCATCCCGGCCGCGCAGCTCGGGTATGACGCGCATGGCAACACGACGACCCTCGCCGACCAGACCCTCGGCTATGACGTGTCCGATCAGCATGTGAAGACGGCACTGACGGATGGCACGGTGATCGTGTATCTGCGGGATGTGACGGGCCGGATCATCCAGCGCACCGAGACCCCTTCCGGGCAGAACCCGGAGACCACTGTTGCCCGCTACGCCTTCACCGGTGGCGGTGACAGCCCGGCCCTGCTCCTGGATGGTGCGAACGGGGTGGTGCAGTCCTTCGTCGGTCTGCCGGGCGGGGTGACGGTGTCGAAGACGGGCGCAACCCAGTCGTGGTCGTACCCGAACATGCAGGGCAGCATCACCGTCATCGCCGACGCCGCGGGCGTCCGGAATGACGGAGTGTTCCGGTACGACCCGTTCGGTCAACCCATCGACCCAGTCACCGGCCAGATCGGCACCCCGGTAGCGGATGACTCGGGGCCCGACACCCTTGAGGGTGACGCGGACTGGGGCTGGCTCGGCCAGCACCGCAAACTCACTGAACACGCCGGCAGTGTGATGACGATCGAGATGGGTGCCCGCCAGTACGTGCCCGCACTCGGCAGGTTCCTCGAAGTCGACCCCGTCGAAGGCGGCGTCACCAACAACTACGACTACCCCGCCGACCCCATCAACAAACTCGACCTCACCGGAGAGAAAGCACTCGGGCAATACGACAACCACTGGAAAGCGAACGAAGGCGCCAACAAGGCATCAACTGGTACCGTGATCTCCTACAGCCGAAGGACGAACGATATCGTGCGGAGATCGTACGTGCACACTGATCCGCACTATGCCGGCTATGTAGTTACGGTCGATATCGAATGGATCAACCGGCTTCGGCTCAATGGTGACCCAGGCTCTGGAAAGACAGCCTCAACGCCCGCTCGCATCGCAGATGTTGCATGGGCAGATCTGGTCGGTCGCCACGGCGCGATGATTGATACTCCCTCGATCCGGCAGCAATGGGAGTGCCATGTCGCAGGGTCGCTTGTGGTTACTGGGACATTCGATATGGAGAGTGAGCGACCTTCCCTGCCTGACTGGGGAGCGGGAGCTGTCGGTCGTGTCTTTGAGGATGGCGTGAGGCCGGATGCCGCATGCAACTGGTGAGAAGGGGAGCCGTTCTGATGGGAAACAAGCGCTCGGGCGCGGTGGTGTTGACCATCGGATGGCTAGTGCCGGTGTTCCTCGGGCTGTACTACAATCTTTGGGTTTTGCCGTCCGTCGCCAACAACGGGGCACAAGCCGCGTACCAAGTCCTTGTTGAGGATGGCTGGCCATTCGCTTGGTTGATCGCGTGGATCGGACTGAGCGGGGTGTGCGCCGTCCTACTCGCTCGCCAAGCCGCCCGCGGTGGCACCTCTCCCACGTGGATTGCGAGCCTAAACGCTGTGCTTTGGTGCTTCGTAATTGTGCAAGCCGGCTCCATCATTGTTTCGGCGGTCGTGAGTAGTTCGATAAACTCGCTCGGGCCACTCGGACCTATCCCGGCGGGCGCGTTCTGGAGCTTCGGCATGATGCTCGCGGGGTTCGCGCTTCTTGTGGGGATTGTCCTCTCGATAAGGATTCGGCTCCTGCGCGACCGGTAGCCTCGACACTGAATGCGCGACCGGATGGACTGGTACAACGTGTATTGACGGTGCGAGACGCGATACTCAGGGATCGTCGAGCAAGTTTGTGGCGTCGGGCCGATTGCGAAATCTCCTCCTATCGCCTCGCGTCCACGGCAGTGGCCGGGTTCATCCATGGCCATTCACAGGTGTCCGACCTCGTCGACGGGATTGTCGACGATCACGACGCGACCCGGCGTTCACGCAACCGACATCTGCGGCTCTTAGGGTGGAGCCGTGAAGCCGATTCGCAAGTTCACGGTCCGCGCGGTCATCCCTGCCGAGCTCGGTGCGCTCGAAGAGCTCGCCGCGAATCTTCGCTGGGCGTGGCATGAACCGACCCGCCGTCTGTTCCAGCACGTCGATCCCGGGCTCTGGCAGGCGTCTGACCATGACCCGGTCGCGTTCCTCGGCGAGGTCGACCCCGCGAGGCTCGCAGAGCTGGCGGGCGACGGCGGCTACGTGGAGTGGGCCGAGCGTGAGCGAGCGGCGCTCCGCGAGTACCTCGCCGAGCCTCGCTGGTTCCAGTCGCTCGGCGCCGAGACCCCGCGTACCATCGCGTACTTCTCACCCGAGTTCGGCATCACCGCCGCGCTGCCGCAGTACTCCGGCGGACTCGGCATCCTCGCGGGCGATCATCTGAAGGCGGCATCCGACCTCGGCGTGCCGATCGTGGGGGTCGGTCTCTTCTACAAGGCCGGGTACTTCTCGCAGTCGATCTCGCCCGACGGCTGGCAGCAGGAGCGCTACCCGGTGCTCGACCCCGATGGCCTGCCGCTCACGCTGCTGCGCGCACCCGACGGCGCGCCGGTGCAGGTGACCCTCGCCCTGCCCGACGACCGCTCGCTGCATGCGCGGGTGTGGAAGGCCGCGGTCGGCCGCGTTCCGCTGCTGCTGCTCGACACCGACATCCCCACGAACTCCGACGAGCTGCGCTCGGTGACCGACCGCCTGTACGGCGGCGGCGGCGAGCACCGCTTGCTGCAAGAGCTGCTGCTGGGCATCGGCGGCGCCCGTGCGGTGCGCGCGTGGACCGAACTGAGCGGATGCCCCGCGCCCGACGTCTTCCACATGAACGAGGGTCACGCGGGCTTCCTCGGGCTCGAGCGCATCGCGACGTACATTGGCGAGGGCCTCACGTTCGCCGCTGCACTGCAGCTCGTGCGTGCGGGCACTGTCTTCACGACGCACACGCCGGTGCCCGCGGGCATCGACCGCTTCGACCGTGCGCTCGTCGAGCGGTACCTGTCGAGTTCGCTGCTGCCCGGCGTCGACCCGGCCGACGCACTCGCCCTCGGCGTCGAGCCCGGTGCCGACCCGGCGACGAGCGCGTTCAACATGGCGGTCATGGGGCTGCGGCTCGCCCAGCACGCGAACGGCGTCTCGAAGCTGCACGGCGAGGTGACCCGGCGCATGTTCGGCGACCTGTGGCCGGGCTTCGACGCCGAGGAGGTGCCGATCACCTCGATCACGAACGGCGTGCACGCCCCGACGTGGACGGACCCCGCCCTGCTCGGCCTCGCCGAGACGCGGCTCGGCACCGGCGACACCGAGCACGCCGAGTGGCGCAGCCCCGCGCTCGCCGACGGCGAGTTCTGGGCGGTCAAGCGCGCCATGCGCCAGCAGCTCGTCGACGACGCGCGGCGCCGGCTCGTGGCATCCTGGCGGGAACAGCACTCGGGCGCCGAGCCGCCCAAGTGGGTGTCGCAGGTGCTCGACCCCGACACGCTCACGGTCGGGTTCGCCCGCCGGGTGCCGACCTACAAGCGGCTCACACTCATGCTGCAGGACCCTGACCGGCTGAAGGCGATCCTCACCAACCCCGAGCGGCCGGTGCAGTTCGTCATCGCGGGCAAGTCGCACCCGGCCGACGACGAGGGCAAGCGGCTGATCCAGCAGCTTGTGCAGTTCGCCCAGCAGCCCGAGCTGCGGGAGCGCATCGTGTTCCTGCCCGACTACGACATGAGCATGGCCGAAAAGCTCTACCCCGGCTGCGATGTGTGGCTGAACAACCCGCTGCGCCCGCTCGAGGCGTGCGGCACCTCGGGCATGAAGGCGGCGATGAACGGCGCCCTGAACCTCTCCATCCTCGATGGCTGGTGGGCCGAGTTCGCGGGCGACGACTTCGGCTGGGTCATCCCTTCCGCCGATGCAGCGGGCGACGCGGGGGAGCGCGACGCACTCGAGGCGGCTGCCCTGTACGACCTGCTCGAGCACCGGGTTGCCCCGCGCTACTACGAGCGCGACGGCGACGGCGTGCCGATCGAGTGGGTGCGCCGGGTGCGCGAGACCCTCGCGGTGCTCGCGCCCGAGCTCGGCGCCGATCGCATGGTGCGCGAGTACGTCGAGCGCCTCTACCGGCCGGCCGCCGAGCACTTCGCCGTCGTCGCGGCCGAGAGCGCGCGGGGCGCCCGCGAGCTCTCGAGCTGGGGTGCCCGGGTGCGTGCGGCGTGGCCGGGCGTGCAGGTCGCGCACGTCGAGTCGGGCGGCATCGACGCGCCGCATGTGGGCGACGAACTGCAGCTGCGCGCCGTCGTGCGACTCGGCGAGCTCTCGCCCGACGACGTGCGGGTCGAGGTCGTCTACGGGCGCAGCCGCGCCGACGAGACGATCGACGCCGCCCAGCACGCCGATCTCGAGGTCGCGGATGCCGCGGCGCAGCTCTCCCCGGGCGAGCACCTCTACACGGGATCGCTCGTGCTCGACCGTGCCGGTGCGTTCGGCTACACGGTGCGCGTGGTGCCGCGGCATCCGCTGCTGCTGTCGACCGCCGAGCTGGGACTCGTGGCGGTCGCCGACTGAGCCGTCTGCGGGTTGAGCTTGTCGAAACCCTGCTTGTGCCGCTTGAGCGATCTGCGGGTTGAGCTTGTCGAAACCCGCTTGTGCCGCTTGAGCCCTCTGCGGGTTGAGCTTGTCGAAACCCTGCTTGTGCCGCTTGAGCGATCTGCGGGTTGAGCTTGTCGAAACCCTGCTTGCTCGATCGTGGGGTTTCGAGACGGCGCTGGCGCGCCTCCTCAACCCGCAGGGGCTCTCAGCGGGTGCGGGCGATCGGCGCGTAGCGGCCCTCGGTGACGGCGAGCAGGTCGTCGGGCGCGAGCTCGAGGTCGAGGCCGCGTCGCCCGCCCGAGACGTAGATCGTCTCGTGGAGGATCGCCGATTCGTCGAGCACCGTGGGCAGCGCCGTCTTCTGGCCGATGGGGCTGATGCCGCCGACGACGTAGCCCGTCTTGCGCTCGGCGACGGTGGGGTCGGCCATCTCGGCGCGCTTGCCGCCGAGCGCGGCGGCGAGTGCCTTCAGGTCGAGCTGCATCGCCACGGGCACGATGCCCACGGCAAGGGCGCCGTCGACGGTCGCGAGCAGGGTCTTGAACACGCGGTCGGGGTCGAGGCCGAGCTTCTCGGCGGCCTCGAGCCCGTAGGCCGCGGCGCGCGGGTCGTGGTCGTAGCCGAGTGCGGTGAAGGCGATGCCCGCCCGGGTGAGGGCGACGGTCGCGGGCGTGCCGGCCGAGGCATCCGCTCGCTTGGCCATCAGGCAGCGCTCTCTGCGCGGAACAGGCGCATCGATTGGGCGCCGACGGTGATGGGGGAGCCGGGGGCGAGCGGGGCTGCAGACGAAGCGAGCGATGCCGCCGACGGCGCCTCATCGGCCGAATCCCACAGCAGGGTGTACCCGCTCACCTCCTCGTGCGTCGGCAGCACGATCTCGGCGTCGGACTCGTGCGCGTGCACGACGAGGAGGATGCGGTTCGGCGCCTCGGTCTCGGGCGTCGAGGCGGCGAGGAACTGCAGGGTGCGCTCCGCGGGGGAGTTCCAGTCGTCGATGCCCATGGTCTCGCCCTCGGCGTTGAACCAGTCCATCTGCGAGGCACTCGGCACGGTCTCGCCGAGGCGTCCGAAGCGCATGGGGCGCAGCGCGGGGTTCTCGGCCCGCAGCCGCATCAGGTGCCGCGCGGTCTCGAGCAGGGCGGGTGCGAACCGGGGTCGGTCTGCCGCCTCCCACGCCAGCCACGTGAGCGGCGAGTCGTGGCAGTACGCGTTGTTGTTGCCGCGCTGGCTGCGGCCGAACTCGTCGCCCGCGGTGATCATCGGCACGCCCGCCGACAGCAGCAGCGTTCCGAGCAGGTTCCGGATGCTCCGGCGCCGCGCAGCCCGCACGACCGGGTCGGCCGCCTCGCCCTCGACGCCGTGGTTGTACGAGTTGTTGGAGTCGGTGCCGTCGCGGTTCTGCTCGCCGTTGCCCAGGTTGTGCTTGACGTCGTAGGCGGTGAGGTCGGCGAGGGTGAAGCCGTCGTGCGCCGTCACGAAGTTGAGGCTCGCGAGCGGCCCGCGCTCGCCGGAGAAGGTGTTCGACGAGCCCGCGAGGCGCGTGGCGAACCGGCCGATGCCGCTGCCGGCCGAGCCGGTCTCGCGCTCGCGGCGCAGGTCGCCGAGCCAGAAGTCGCGCATGCGGTCGCGGTAGCGGTCGTTCCACTCGCTGAAGCCGTTCGGGAAGTTGCCGGTCTGCCAGCCGCCAGGCCCCACGTCCCACGGCTCGGCGATGAGCTTCGACGCGCCGATCACCGGGTCGTCGAGCATGGCGCGCAGCAGCGGATGCTCCGGCGTGAACGTCTCGCGCTCGTCGCGGCCGAGCGTGGCGGCGAGGTCGAGGCGGAACCCGTCGACCTGCAGCTCGTCGGCGAAGTAGCGCATTGAGTCGAGCACGAGCCGCTGCGGCGCCTCGCCGGTGAAGTCGAGGCTGTTGCCGCATCCCGTGGTGTCGACGTAGCGGCCGTGCGCGTCGTGCCGGTAGTACGAAGCGTTGTCGATGCCGCGGAACGAGGAGGTCGGTCCCTCACGGCCCTCCTCGGCGGTGTGGTTGTAGACGACGTCGAGCACGACCTCGAGTCCGGCCTCGTGCAGCCGCCGCACCATGCCCGCGAACTCGCGCCGAACGGCGACGGCGCCCTCGGCGCGGGCGGCGGCGCTCGCGTACGGTGCGTGCGCGGCGAAGAACGCGAGCGTGTTGTAGCCCCAGTAGTTGACCTTGCCCTGGCGCACGAGGCGATCTTCCGACACGAAGGCGTGCACCGGCAGCAGCTCGACGGTCGTGATGCCGAGGTTCACGAGGTACTCGAGCGACGCGTCGTGCGCGAGGCCGGCGTAGGTGCCGCGCAGGTGTTCGGGTACGGCGGGGTTCAGCTTCGAGAAGCCGCGCACGTGCGCCTCGTAGACCACGGTGCGGTCGAGCGGCACACGGGGCTTCGCCGAGTCGCCCCATTCGAACCCCGTCTCGGTGAGCGGCTCGAGGGCGACGCCGCGCCACGATCCGTCGTCGGCGCGGGCGAGGCCGCGGGCGTACGGGTCGAGCAGGGTGTGCACCGGGTTGAACGCGTGCTCGACCCCCGCTGGACCGTCGACCCGCAAGCCGTAGTGGGCGCCGGGCCGCAGTTCGGCCGACTCGCCCTGCCACACGCCGTGCTCATCACGCGTGAGCGGAGTGCGGGCGATCGCCCAGTCGAGGTCGTCGGCGTCGAACACCACGAGGTCGACGGATGTCGCGTGCTGCGACCAGACCCTCGCGACCCCGCCGTCGGTGCCCGCGCGAACACCGAGGCCGTGCAGGGGATCGCGCTCAGGCATGCGATCTACAGTAGTTCGTGGAGGCGAGACGCCTGCAAGCGCATGCACGCCCGTGTCGCGCTCACACCCGGACGACACTCGGAGGTCACATGGTCATGGTCTACCTCGACCACGCCGCGACCACGCCGATGCTACCCGAGGCCATCGACGCGCTCACCGCCGCGCTCGCCGTGGTGGGCAACCCCTCGTCGATCCACAGCGCCGGCCAGCAGGCCAAGCGCCTGCTCGAGGAGTCCCGCGAGCGCATCGCCGCGACCCTCGGCGCCGACGGCATCGAGATCGTCTTCACGGGCAACGGCACCGAGGCCGTGAACCTCGCGATCAAGGGACTCTGGTGGCAACGGCGCACGGACGCCGGGGCCGCCGCCGGGTCGTCCACCGCGCGACGCCGCATCCTCATGCCGGCGGGGGAGCACCACGCCACGATCGACACCGTCGAGTGGCTCGTCGCCCACGAGGGCGCCGAGGTGGTCGAGCTGCCGCTCGACGAGGTCGGTCGGCTTCGCCTCGACGTGCTCGCCGACGAGCTCGACCGCGACGCGGCATCCGTCGCCCTCGTCACGATGCTCTGGGCCAACAACGAGGTCGGCACGATCGAGCCCGTCGACGAGGTCGCGCGCCTGACCGCTCGCGCGGGCGTGCCGTTGCACGTCGACGCGGTCGCCGCCTACGGGCAGCTGCCGATCGACTTCCACGGCATCCGGCGCGCGACGGATGCCCCGCGCGGCGCCGGACTCGTCGCCCTCAGCGTCTCGGCGCACAAGATCGGCGGGCCGGCGGGCATCGGCGCGCTCGTGCTCGACCGTTCGGCGGCGGTCGAGCCGCTGATCCACGGCGGCGGGCAGCAGCGCAAGGTGCGGTCGGGCACGCAGGATGTCGCGGCGGCGGCATCCTTCGCGGCGGCCGCCGACATCGTGGCCGCCCGTCTCGACACCGACACCGCCCGCATGGCCGAGCTTCGCGACCGGCTGATCGCGGGCGTCGCCGATGCCGTGCCCGAGGCTCGCCTCTCGGGCGACGCGGGGCCCGGGGCATCCGTTCGCCTGCCCGGCAACGCCCACTTCTCGTTCCCCGGCTGCGAGGGCGACTCGCTGCTCTTCCTGCTCGACGCGGCCGGCGTCGCGGTCTCGACGGGGTCGGCCTGCCAGGCCGGAGTGCCCGAGCCCTCGCACGTGCTCATGGCCATGGGGCGGTCGGAGGCCGACGCCCGCGGCGCGCTCCGCATCACGATCGGGCACTCGTCGACCGGCGCCGACGTCGACGCGTTCCTCGCGGCGCTGCCCGCGGCACACGCGCAGGCCGCCCGCGCCGGGCTCGCGGCCCGCGCCACCTCGTTCGACCGCTGACGCGGCGCCCAGAGCGGCCACGGGGCATCCGCTCAGGCTGTCTGCCTACACTGGTGGGGTGAAGGTTCTCGCAGCGATGAGCGGCGGCGTCGACAGCGCCGTGGCCGCTGCGCGCGCCGTCGAGGCCGGCCACGAGGTCGTCGGCGTGCATCTGGCGCTCAGTCGCAACGCCGGCACCCTGCGCACGGGCAGCCGCGGCTGCTGCACCATCGAAGACTCCATGGACGCCCAGCGCGCCGCCAACGTGCTCGGCATCCCGTACTACGTGTGGGACTTCTCCGAGCGCTTCAAGGCCGACGTCGTCGACGACTTCATCGCCGAGTACTCCGCCGGGCGCACCCCGAACCCCTGCATGCGCTGCAACGAGCGCATCAAGTTCGCCGCCCTGCTCGAGAAGGCGCTCGCGCTCGGCTTCGATGCCGTCGCCACCGGCCACTACGCCAAGATCGTGACGGATGACGCGGGCAATCGCGAACTCCACCGCGCGAGCGCCGAGGCCAAAGACCAGAGCTATGTGCTCGGGGTGCTCACCGCCGAGCAGCTCGCGCACGCCTACTTCCCGCTCGGCGACACCCCGTCGAAGACGCTCGTGCGCGCCGAGGCCGCCGAGCGCGGACTCTCGGTCGCGCAGAAGCCCGACTCCTACGACATCTGCTTCATCCCCGACGGCGACACCCGGGGCTGGCTCGCCGACAAGGTCGGCACCGAGACGGGCGACATCGTCGACCGCACGGGCGCCGTCGTCGGCTCGCACGAGGGCGCGCACTCGTTCACGGTCGGCCAGCGCCGCGGCATGCGCCTCGGCACTCCGGCCGCAGACGGCAAGCCGCGCTTCGTGCTCGAGGTGCGCCCGAAGGAGAACACCGTGGTCGTCGGCCCGAAGGAGGCGCTCGCGATCGGCGTCATCGCCGGATCGCGTTTCTCGTGGGCCGGGCTCGCGCCCGAGCAGCCCGAGACGGCGTTCGACTGCGAGGTGCAGATCCGCGCCCACGCCGACCCCGTGCCGGCGGTCGCGCAGCTCGTCGACGGCGAGCTCGTCGTCACGCCGGAGCATCCGCTCGACGGCGTCGCGCCCGGCCAGACCGCCGTCATCTACGTCGGTACCCGCGTGCTCGGCCAGTTCACGATCGACCGCACGGTCAGCGCGGTGCCGGTCGACGCCTAGTCACGCGGAGGCTCGCCGCAACGACGCGCATCGCGTAGATTCGCGCTGGCGCTACCCCCGGCGCCGCGTGAGTGACGAGGAGTCGTTGTGTCCTACCCACAAATTCCCGCAGATCCGAACCGCGACCCGGCTGAGCCGTTCAGAAACCTCGACCCGGCACCCACGACGGGCCGCATCACGATCGTCGCGCCGCCCGCCGACGAATGGGAACCGATCGTCGAGGTCGCCCCCATCACCGCCGAGGAGGTCGTCGAACGCCAACGGCAGGCATTCGGCGGCATGAAGATCGGCTCGGCCCTCTTCGGGTGGCTCACCGTCGCGGGCCTCTCGTCCATCCTCACCGGGCTGCTCGCGGCGGCCGGTGTCGCCCTCGGTCTCGGGCCGGTGCGAGAGCCAGGCACCTCGAGCCGTGACGCGCTGCTCGGCGCCGACTCCGTCGGCTGGATCGGCGTCAGCGCACTGCTCGTGATCGCGTTGGTCGCGTTCTACTGCGGCGGCTACGTCGCCGGCCGAATGGCTCGATTCAGCGGCGTGCTGCAGGGGCTCGCGGTATGGCTCTGGGCGATCGTCATCGCGATCGTCGCCGCGGTGGCCAGCATGCTGCTCGGCGTCCAAGGCGACGTTCTGGACGTCCTGAACGCCTTCCCGCGGATCTCGGTGCCCGAGAGCGCGCTGACGATCGCGGGCATCACCATCGCCGTCGTGGCCGCCCTCGTGAGCGTCGGCGGCGCCCTCCTCGGCGGTGTCGTCGGGGTTCGCTACCACCGGCGCATCGATCTCGTCGGATTCGATCGATAGCCGAAAGACGCCTCGAGCGCCCGGCTGGCGTCGGTGCCGCCTCGTACTATTGGCGTGTGAGCGACATCTCCGGTGACAGCGGCGGCCTTCCGACCGATTTCGACGCAGCGCGTGCGGAGGCGACCGAACTCGCCGATCGCATCGAGGGTGCACGGCTCGCGTACTACGGCGACGGCGACTCGACGCTCTCCGATGCAGAGTACGACGAGGCCTTCCACCGCCTCGAGGCGCTCGAGCGCGCGTTCCCCGAGCTGGCGGGCCAAGACAGCCCGACGCAGCAGGTCGGCGCCGCGATCGTCTCGGCGGGCTTCCCCGAGCACGAGCACGCCGAGCGCATGCTCAGCCTCGACAACGTGTTCTCGATCGACGAGTTCCGCGACTGGGCGACGAAGACCGCCGCCTCCGCAGGGCGTCCGGTGCACTGGCTCTCCGAGCTGAAGATCGACGGCCTCGCCATCAGCCTCGCCTACCGCGACGGCGTGCTCGAGACGGCGACGACCCGCGGCGATGGCCGGGTCGGCGAGAACATCACCGAGAACGTCGACCTGATCCCCGCGATCCCGCACCGACTCGTGGGCGAGGGCTACCCGGCGTTCTTCGAGGTGCGCGGCGAGGTGTTCCTGCGCACGACCGACTTCGAGGCGCTCAACGAGCGGCAGCACGAGCTGCAGGCCGCGTTCGAGACCGAGCAGCTCGCGAAGGGCCGCGCACCCGAAGACATCCCCACGAAGTACCCCGAGTTCGCCAACGCCCGCAACACGGCCGCGGGCAGCCTGCGCCAGCGCCGCGAGAAGAAGAACCCCTTCGAGCTCTCGCTCATGCGCGAGCGTCTCGGCCGACTCGAGATGTACCTGCACGGCATCGGTGCGTGGCAGCATCCTGATGTGCGGAACCAGTCCGAGATCTACGCGCTGCTCGCGAGCTGGGGCCTGCCGGTCTCCCCGCACTCGCGCGTGTTCGACTCGGTCGACGAGGTCGCCGGCTACATCGCCGAGCGCGGCGAGCACCGGCACGACGTCGAGCACGAGATCGACGGCATCGTCGTCAAGGTCGACGAGCTCGCCCTGCACGACGAGCTCGGCGCCACGAGCCGCGCGCCGCGCTGGGCGATCGCCTACAAGTACCCGCCCGAAGAGGTGCACACGAAGCTGCTCGACATCGTCGTCGGCGTCGGCCGCACGGGTCGTGCGACGCCCTACGCCGTCATGGAGCCCGTCAAGGTCGCCGGCTCGACCGTGCGCCAGGCGACGCTGCACAACCAGCAGGTCGTGAAGGCCAAGGGCGTGCGCATCGGCGACACCGTGGTGCTCCGCAAGGCGGGCGACGTCATCCCCGAGATCCTCGGGGCCGTCGAGCAGCTGCGCGACGGCACCGAGGTCGAGTGGCACATGCCCGAGCTCTGCCCCGAGTGCGGCACCCCGCTCCGCGCCATGAAAGAGGGCGACATCGACCTGCGCTGCCCGAACGCGAAGTCGTGCCCCGCGCAGGTGCGCGGCCGCGTCGAGCACATCGGGTCGCGCGGCGGCCTCGACATCGAGGCGCTCGGCGAGGTCACGGCCGCGGCGCTGACCCAGCCGTCGGTGCCTGCCGAGCCGCCGCTCGCGACCGAGGCCCGGCTCTTCGACCTCACGCTCGACGAGCTCGTGCCGATCGAAGTCGTCGTGCGCGACTCCGAGACGGGCGAGCCGAAGATCGACGAGGAGACCGGGGTACCGGTCAGGCGCGCGCCGTTCCAGAAGCTCGGGCCGGCGAGCTACCCGCCGGGCACCGAGACCATGACCCCGGCCGAACGTCGTGCCGCCGGCGTCAAGAAGGATTTCCGGGTCGTGGGCCCCTCCGAAGCAGCGACGAAGCTGCTCTCCGAGCTCGAGAAGGCCAAGACGAAGCCGCTGTGGCGGCTACTCGTCTCGCTCAACATCCGCCACGTCGGGCCGGTCGCGGCCCGGGCGCTCGCCGACTGGTTCGGTTCGCTCGACGCGATCCGTGCTGCCACTCGCGAACAGCTCGCCGAGGTCGAGGGCGTGGGCGGCATCATCGCCGACTCGCTCATCGAATGGTTCGGCGTCGACTGGCACCTCGACATCGTCGACCGATGGACCGCGGCGGGCGTGCAGTTCGCCACCCCGGGGCATCCGGGGCCCGGGGCGGCCGCCGAGGCCGGGGGAGTGCTCGCGGGCCTCACCGTCGTCGCGACCGGGTCGCTCGACGGCTTCAGCCGCGAAGGGGCCCAAGAGGCGATCATCGCCGCGGGCGGCAAGGCGGCGTCGAGCGTCTCCAAGAAGACCGACTTCGTCGCAGCCGGCCCGGGTGCGGGCTCGAAGCTCGCGAAGGCCGAAGAGCTCGGCATCCGAGTGCTCGACGCAGCGCAGTTCGCGCTGCTCGTGAGCGAAGGACCGGCCGCACTACCGCTACTCGGAGCGGCCGAGAACGACTGATCGAGTCATCGAGGGGGAGCATGTCGACACCGGCAGACGACACGGCAGCATCGAACGACAGCTCGTCGAGCGAGTCCCCGCGGGGCCCATCGCGACGAGAATTCCTCCGGGTCGGCGGTGCAGCGGCAGCCGGGGTCGTCGTCGGCGGTGCCTCGGGCGCGGCAGTCGGGGTGGCGCTGGCCGGAGGCTCACCCGGCGAGACCGCTCCGTCGCCGAGTGCCACAGCCGGCGGCGGCGGTTCGCCGATCGAGCACCTCGTCGTGCTGATGGGCGAGAACCGATCGTTCGACAACCTCCTGGGTCGGCTGTACTCGACGGCGTCGTTGCCTCCCGGAGCGCGATTCGAGGGTCTTGATTTCGGCGAGCACGAGAACGTCGCGGCCGATGGCAGCGCGATCGCCGCGCACGTCTACTCCGGCGCCACCGACAAGATCATGGAGCGGCCCGACCCAGATCCCGGCGAAGAGTATCCGCACGTGAACACGCAGTTGTTCGGCACGATCGACCCGCCGCACAACGAGGGTCGCGAGCCCCCGCACATGACCGCGCCCTTCAACGCGCCGCGCGACGCCTCGAGGCCCGACATGTCGGGCTTCGTGCGCGACTACGAATCGAAGCTCACCGCACTCCGCCATGGGAAGGCACCCGATCCCGAAGAGGTGCGCCAGATCATGGGCGGGTTCGACTCCACCATGCTGCCGGTGCTGTCGACGCTGGCGCGCGAGTTCGCCGTCTTCGACCATTGGCATTGCGCGGTGCCATCGCAGACGTTCTGCAACCGATCGTTCTTCCACGCCTCGACCTCGCACGGCTTCGTCACGAACGTGCTCGACGGCGGCTACGAGAAGTGGCTCAACGCTCATGCGGCACCCACGGTCTTCAACCGTCTCGAAGAGCAGGGCTTGAGCTGGCGCGTCTACTTCGACCAGCGACAGCTGATCTCGTTCACCGGGTTCCTGCACGCGCCGGTGCTCGAGAAGTACTGGCGCACCGACCACTTCGCGACGATGGAGGACTTCGAGCACGACGCTGCGGCCGGCACCCTGCCCGCCTATGCGTTCATCGAGCCGCGGATGGTCTACGACCACAACGATTTCCACCCGCCGTTCGGCAAGTTCCGCGAGAGCGACTTCGACGACGAAGCGGTCATCGACAGCGCGGTCTCCGACGTCAGGGCCGGCGACGCCCTGGTCAGCCGGGTCTATCAGGCCGTGCGAGGCGGAGCGTCGGAGTCCGGCTCCAACGCCCTGAACACGATGCTCCTCGTCACCTTCGACGAGCACGGCGGCACCTACGATCACGTGCCCCCGCCCCCGGCGACGCCCCCGACCGATGCGGGCGCCGGCGAGATGGGGTTCACGTTCGACCGCCTCGGCGTGCGCGTGCCGGCGATCGCGATCTCGGCGTACACCCGGTCCGGAACCGTCATCAACGACGAGTTCCACCACGCCGCCGTCATCGCCACGCTGTCGAAGAAGTACGGTCTCGACCCGCTGACCGATCGGGACGAGCGCGCCCGCGACCTCGCGGACGCCCTGAATCTCGCGGTGCCGCGACATCCGTCGACCTGGCCGTCTCCGACACCGCAGTACGTGCCGCCGAACGACGAGGAACACCCGCCCAGCGATGCGGATCGCACGTCGACGCGGCCGCTGAGCCCGCCCGCCCAGGGCCTGCTGGGCCTGCTGCTGGCGAAGTACGGCGAGCCGGGGGAGAAGCAGCCCGAGACCTATGCCGAGGCGTACGAGCTCCTGCACAAGTACGGCGACGGGCTGTTCGGCGCGCCCCGATAGAATCGATGCATCCCCATCCCGAGACGACGGAGCAGCATGTCCGAAATCACTGCGGAGCAGGTCGCGCATCTCGCGAACCTCGCCCGCATCGCGCTCACCGATGAAGAGATCGAGCACCTCACCACGGAGCTCGGCCAGATCATGCACGCGGTCGAGCAGGTGAGCGAGGTCGCCACGCCCGACGTGCCGCCGACGAGCCACCCGATCCCGATGCAGAACGTGTTCCGCGACGACGTCGTCGGCACGACGGTGCTCACCGCAGACGAAGCGCTCGCGGGCGCCCCCGAGTCCGATGACTCGCGATTCAAGGTGTCGGCCATCCTGGGAGAAGAGCAGTGAGCGACGAACTGATCCGCCTGTCCGCTGCCGCACTCGGCGCGAAGCTCGCCGCCGGCGAGGTCTCCTCCGTCGAGGCGACCCGTGCGCACCTCGACCGCATCGCGGCCGTCGACGGCGCCGTGCACGCCTTCCTCCACGTCGAGGGCGAGCGCGCCATCGAGACCGCGGCCGAGATCGACCGGCAGCGCGCTGCCGGCGCACCCCTCGGCCCGCTCGCGGGCGTGCCCATCGCGATCAAGGACGTGCTGGTCACCAAGGGCATGCCCTCGACCTCGGGTTCGCGCATCCTCGAGGGCTGGATCCCGCCCTACGACGCGACGCCGGTCACGAAGGTGCGCGAAGCGGGCATGATCCCGCTCGGCAAGACCAACATGGACGAGTTCGCCATGGGCTCGTCGACCGAGCACTCCGCTTACGGCCCGACCCACAACCCGTGGGACCTCGACCGCATCCCCGGCGGCTCCGGCGGCGGCTCCGCGGCATCCGTCGCTGCCTTCGAAGCGCCCCTCGCGCTCGGCTCCGACACCGGCGGCTCCATTCGCCAGCCGGCGCACGTCACCGGCACCGTCGGCGTGAAGCCGACGTACGGCGCGGTCAGCCGCTACGGCTCGATCGCCCTGGCCTCGTCCCTCGACCAGATCGGCCCCGTCACGCGCAACGTGCTCGACGCGGCGCTGCTCCACGATGTGATCGCCGGGCACGACCCGCTCGACTCCACGTCGATCCCCGAGGCGTGGCCCTCGATGGCCGAAGCCGTGCGTCGAGCGGATGTCTCGGGCCTCCGCATCGGCGTCATCAAGGAACTCGACAGCGACGGCTTCCAGGCCGGCGTGCGCCAGCGCTTCCACGAGTCGCTCGAGCTGCTCGAGAAGAACGGCGCCGAGATCGTAGAGATCTCCGCACCGCACTTCGAGTACGCGATCGCCGCGTACTACCTGATCCTCCCCGCCGAGGCGTCGTCGAACCTCGCGAAGTTCGACTCGGTGCGCTTCGGCCTCCGGGTCACCCCCGAGGGCGGCGGCACGGTCGAGCAGGTCATGTCGGCCACGCGCGAGGCGGGCTTCGGCCCCGAGGTGAAGCGCCGCATCATCCTCGGCACCTACGCGCTCTCGGCCGGCTACTACGACGCGTACTACGGCTCGGCGCAGAAGGTGCGCACGCTCGTGCAGCGCGACTTCGACGCGGCCTTCGCCAATGTCGACGTGCTCGCCTCGCCGACCGCGCCGACGACCGCGTTCAAGTTCGGCGAGAAGCTCGCCGACCCCGTGTCGATGTACCTCAACGACATCGCGACGATCCCCGCGAACCTCGCCGGCGTGCCCGGCATCTCGCTGCCGTCGGGCCTCGCCCCCGAAGACGGCCTGCCCGTCGGCATCCAGTTCCTGGCGCCGGCTCGTGAAGATGCACGTCTCTACAACGTCGGCGCCGCGCTCGAGCAGCTGCTCGAAGCGCAGTGGGGCGGCCCGCTCCTCGCGCAGGCTCCCGACCTCTCCACCCATGAGCTCACCGCGACCGAGGAAGGCGCACTCTGATGGCCCGCGCTGAACTGATGGACTTCGACAAGGCCCTCGAGCTCTTCGAGCCGGTCATCGGCCTCGAGGTGCACGTCGAGCTGAACACCACGACGAAGATGTTCTCGTCGGCTCCGAACCCGGCGAACTCGCAGTTCCACGGCGCAGAGCCGAACACGCTCATCACGCCCGTGTGCCTCGGCCTGCCGGGTTCGCTGCCGGTCGTGAACGGCGACGCGGTGAAGTACTCGATCAGCCTCGGCCTCGCGCTCGGCTGCGAGATCGCGCCGTCGAGCCGGTTCGCCCGCAAGAACTACTTCTACCCCGACCTCGCGAAGAACTACCAGATCTCGCAGTACGACGAGCCGATCGCCTTCGACGGCGAGGTGGAGGTCGAGCTCGAGAACGGCCGGGTCTTCACGGTGCCGATCGAGCGTGCGCACATGGAAGAAGACGCGGGCAAGCTCACGCACGTGGGCGGCTCGACCGGCCGAATCCAGGGCGCCGAGTACTCGCTCGTCGACTACAACCGCGCCGGCGTTCCGCTCGTCGAGATCGTCACGCGGCCGATCTTCGGCGGCGAGGCCGACACCCCGGCGCTCGCGAAGGCCTATGTCGCCACGATCCGCGACATCGTGCTCTCGCTCGGCATCTCCGAGGCGCGCATGGAGCGCGGCAACCTCCGCTGCGACGCGAATGTGTCGCTGCGCCCCCGCGGCCAGGAGAAGCTCGGCACGCGCACCGAGACGAAGAACGTCAACTCGATGCGATCGGTCGAGCGCGCCGTGCGCTACGAGATCCAGCGTCAGGCGGCGATCCTCGCCGGCGGCGGCACGATCACCCAAGAGACGCGCCACTGGCACGAAGACACGGGTGCGACGAGCGCCGGCCGTCCGAAGTCCGACGCCGACGACTACCGCTACTTCCCCGAGCCCGACCTGCTGCCCGTCGTGCCCTCGAAGGAGCTCGTCGACGAGCTGCGCGCCGCGCTGCCCGAGCCGCCGGCCGTGCGCCGTCGCCGGCTGAAGTCCGATTGGGGCTTCACCGACCTCGAGTTCCAGGATGTCGCGAACTCGGGGCTCCTCATCGAGCTCGAGGCGACCGTGAAGGCCGGTGCGACGCCCGCGGCCGCCCGCAAGTGGTGGACCGGCGAGATCGCCCGTCTCGCGAACGCCTCCGACGTCGACGCATCGGACCTCGTCTCTCCCGAGCACGTCGCCGAACTGGCTCAGCTCGTCGACTCGGGCACGCTCACCGACCGCCTGGCCCGCCAGGTGCTCGAAGGCGTCATCGCAGGTGAGGGTTCACCGCAGCAGGTCGTCGACGCCCGCGGTCTCGCGGTCGTCTCCGACGACGGCGCCCTGATCGCCGCGATCGACGAGGCGCTCGCCTCGCAGCCCGACGTGCTCGCGAAGATCCGCGACGGCAAGGTGCAGGCTGCCGGCGCCGTCATCGGCGCGGTGATGAAGGCGATGCAGGGCAAGGCCGACGCTGCTCGCGTGCGCGAGCTCGTGCTGGAGCGTGCTCAGGCCTGATCAGGCACGGTCGCATCGCTCGACTCCGGCTCGTTCACTCGAGCGAGCGAGCGATGCGGCCGCACTGATCGCTCGAGGGCGATGGGGGTCGGACCGCGTCCGTGCAGACGCGCGGGCAGCGGGCGCAGGAGGAGTACAGCCGCCGCGAGCAGGATCGCGCTCGACGCGGCGACGACGAAGTCGAGACCGAAGACGATCACGGCGAACGGCGGCACGACCATGCACGCGGCAGCGACTCCGGTCGACCAGTCGGACGCGTGGTACCCGTAGCTCGGCAACGGGCGTTCCAATCGGCCGAACAGCATCGAGATCCCGGCGAGCACCCCGGCCATGACGAGGAAGATCAGCGGCCGGGTCAGCCACCACCCGACGGAGCCGGCCGACGGCGCCGGCAGCGGCGTGAGCAGCAGCAGGCCGATCACGAGTGCGAGCACCGGCAAGTGCCACAAGTAGATCGTCATCAGGCGGGATCCGATCGTCGCGACGGCCGCACGTACCGCCCGCACGGTCATCAGGCGTGCGAGCGCCGGATGCACGAGCACGAGCAGGCAGGTCTGTCCGACGGCGAGCGCGACGATTGCGAAGGTCGGCGGGTTGAGATTGTCGAGCATGTTTCCCGGGTATCCGACGGCGACCAGCCCGACGAGCAGGAGGTAGGCACTGCCGCCGATCGCCGCGACGGTTGCCTTCGACCTGGCCCGGAACCAACCGTCTGCCATCCAGAAACCCAGCTGCTGCACGAACAGCCAGACGAACGTCATGTTCAGGAGCCCGAGTGCTTCGATGCCGGTCGCGAAGCGCAGCAGGTCGAACGTCAGCGCGCCGGCTGCCAGCGTCGAAAGCGTCCGCCAGGGCGCCATGGAGTGCAACGTCGCGAGCCCGGGAAGGTAGGCCTGCGCGAAGGCATACGCCGCGAGGAACCAGAGCGGCGACGAGATTCCCATGCCGATGAGCCGGATCGCAACGGGATCGACCCCGGTGAGGTGCATCACGAGGATGGCGAGGGCGAGTGCCGCGAACAGAGCGATCGACGGGCGCGCGAGCCTGAGGATTCGCGAGCGGATGAAGTCGGCCGCCCTTCCGCCGGACGCCTCGAGGCGCCGCCAGGCGCCGATGCCGGCGAATCCGCCGACCACGAAGAACAGCGGCATGACCTGTGCGACCCACGTGACCGGGCTGATCCAGTTCGTCTCGAGGAGTGTGCGCTCGACCACCAGCCCGCGACCGGGAATGACTGTCGCGCCGATCATCAGCATGTGGCCCACGACCACGAGGGCGACGCACAGCACGCGCACGAGATCGATGACCGGATCACGCGCGGTTGCACCGGGCACGAACCCGGTGGGATGCGGTGCGCTCGATTCGCTCACGGCCCCTCCGACTACTCCGTCCGGCCCTATGGCAATTCTGGCACGTTCACGGCCCAGCGACCCCGATGACGCGGCCGACGTGATGGCGAGGGGCGCGCACCCGATTCGACGTGCACCCCATTCACAGCACGCTCAATGCTGACGGCCATAGATTGGTCGTCCCCTGAACGATTGACGAGGACAACATGGGATTCCTTGACCGTCTCTTCGGAGCAGTTCCCGCCGAACCGCAGCGGCCCCAGGCTCAGCCCGCCCGCAGGCTGAGCGACGACGAGCTCGCGGTCGAGCGCTACCGGTACCTGCTGCGCACGGCCCCGCCCGAGTCCGTCGAGGCGGTGCACGCCGAGGCGTTCGCGAAGCTCACGCCGCAGCAGCGCCAGGCCCTCTTCGCCTCGCTCAGCGCAGACGCACCCGCCGGTGAGCGACTCGTCTCCGACGAGCCGAGCGCGCTGGCCCGTGCCGCGACCCGCGCGGAGCTCCGCGCCCCCGGCAGCGTCGAGCGCGCCTTCAACCGAGCGGATGCCTCAGGCGGCCGTCCCCAGCAGGGTGGTCCGTCGTTCGGCGGCATGTTCGCCGGCTCGCTGCTCGGATCCGTCGCGGGCGTCGTCGTCGGTTCGGCGATCGCACAGGCGTTCCTGCCCGACCCCTCGGCCTTCGATGCGGGCGGTGACGGTGGTGCCGGCGACTCGGGTGGCGATGGCGGCGACGCCGCTGCGTCCGGCGGCTCCGACGCATCCGGCGCCGATTCGGGTGGTGACTTCGGAGGTTTCGGCGACTTCGGTGGTGGTGACTTCGGCGGGGGCGGCGATTTCGGGTTCTGACCGCATCGGGCGTTCGCGGGCGGAGCCTGCGATGACGGCGGCAGCGGATAGGGTCGCAACATGAGCAAGCAGGACGGCTCGTCGCGCCAAGTGACCACTGGTCCGGTCGACGACTCGGCAACACCGATCCTGCACGTCGACATGGATGCGTTCTTCGTCTCCGTCGAGCTGCTGAAGCGACCCGACCTCCGCGGAAAGCCCGTGCTCGTCGGTGGCACCGCAGGCCGCGGCGTCGTCTCGGCGGCGAGCTACGAGGCCCGCAGGTACGGCGTCAATTCGGCCATGCCCATGTCGCTGGCGCTGCAGCGCTGCCCGAACGCCGTCGTGCTGCGCGGCGACTACGCGAGCTACAGCGAGTACTCGCGCCGGGTCATGACCATCTTCGAAGAGGTCACGCCGCTCGTCGAGAAGCTCTCGATCGACGAGGCGTTCCTCGACGTGTCCGGTGCACGCAGGCTCCACGGCAGTCCGGCAGAGATCGCGTGGAACCTGCGCCGGCGAGTGCACGACGAGACGGGCCTCACGTGCTCGGTGGGTGTGGCGGCGACGAAGTTCGTGGCGAAGGTCGCGTCGAGCCGGGCCAAGCCCGACGGCATGCTCGTCGTGCCCGCCGACCGCACGCTCGAGTTCCTGCATCCGCTCCCGGTCTCCGCGCTCTGGGGCGTCGGCAAGGTCACCGAGGAGTCGCTCACCCGCATCGGCCTCCGCACGGTCGGCGACGTCGCCGCGATGCCCGCAGATGCGCTCGTGCGGGCGCTCGGGCCGGCACTGGCTGCGAAGCTCGGTCACCTGTCGATGGGCGTCGACGCGCGCGACGTCGTCATCGGGCGCGAGGAGAAGAGCATCGGGCACGAGGTCACGTTCGGGTACGACCTCACCGACCTCGAACAGCTGCGACGCGAGCTGCTGCGGCTCTCCGACGACGTCGCGGTGCGGCTCCGCCGAGCCGGGGTCGTGGGGCGCACGGTCGTGCTGAAGCTGCGGTACGGCGACTTCCGCACGGTCACCCGATCGCGCACCCTGGGGGAGCCGACCGACGTCGCGAGACGCATCTACGACGAAGCATCCGCTGCGCTCGGCGAGCTCGCAGGAGATGGGGCCCGCATCCGTCTCATCGGCGTCCGGGCCGAACAGCTCCGCCCCTCGGGCAGCGGAGCGATGCTGTGGGACCCCGACGAGGAGTGGCGCGAGGCCGAACGCACGATCGACGAGGTGACCGCGCGGTTCGGGCGCGGAGCGGTGCGACCCGCCTCGCTCGTGAAGCGCGCCGCAGAGCGGGTCGAATCGTCGCGTCGCGCAGCACCCGGTGCCGACGACGTTCGCTGAAACCAGTACCGGCGAATCTCGCAAAGGGTGGTTCGGGAGCGAGCGCGCGGGTAGCGTTGACTCATGGCTGAACTCGTTCTGGACCTCGCTGAGACCGTCGCCGGCGTCGGCGTGAAGACCTCCTACGGCGACCCCGTCGACATCGACGGCACCACGCTCGTGCCCGTGGCGCTCGGGTACTACGGCTTCGGCGCAGGCAGCGGCTCCGACGGTGCGGGCGACGAGGCCGGTGGCGGCGGCGGTGGCGGGCTCTCCATTCCGCTCGGTGCATACGTCGGCCGCTCGGGCGACGTTCGCTTCGAACCGAACCTCATCGGGCTGCTGCTCGTCGCCACTCCGCTCGTCTGGGTGACGGGCAAGGCGCTTCGCGCAGTGATCCGCGCACTCAAGCGCTGACCGATCCCGCGGTCGCGGCGCAGGCCGCTGCCGTCGCTGTCCGCGCCATCGGCGTATACTCGTGCTCGAACACGGGAGTCCGGTGAGCCGGGCTGAGAGGAAGGTTCTCAACCTTCGACCGTCGAACCTGATCTGGGTAATGCCAGCGCAGGGAGGCCAATCACATCTCAATTTCCCGTGCCTCTTTCCACGAATCGAAAGGGCACGACAGTGCACACTGCAGCATCAGAAATCAGCAGCCCCTCCGCACCCCGCAAGCCGCGCGACCTGCGCTGGCGGGTCGTCGACATCGTCGTCGCCAGCGTCATCGGCGTCGCGACCGGGCTGCTGTTCCTCTTCTGGAACAACGTCGGCTACGCGTGGTTCAGCGCGGCCGACGCGCTCACGCCGGGGCTCGGCGGCATCGCCGTCGGCATCTGGCTCATCGGCGGCGTGCTCGGCGGGTTGATCATCCGCAAGCCGGGTGCGGCGCTCTTCGTCGAACTGCTCGCCGCGATCGTCTCCGCCCTGGTCGGCAACCAGTGGGGCATCGAGACGATCTACTCCGGCGTGATGCAGGGCCTCGGCGCCGAGCTGGTGTTCGCGATCTTCGCGTACCGCCGATTCGGCCTGCTGACCGCGATGCTCGCCGGTGCTGCTGCCGGCGCGGCGGCCTGGACGCTCGAGCTCTTCACCTCGGGCAACCTCGCGAAGTCGGCCGAGTTCCTCGGACTCTACTTCACGACCGTCGTCATCTCGGGCGCCGTGCTCGCGGGACTCCTGGGATGGCTCATCGTGCGCGGTCTCGCTGCGACCGGGGCGCTCAATCGCTTCGCCGCCGGCCAAGACGTGGCCCAGCGGGTCTGACGTGGGGCGTGATTCCGGTGCCACCCGGCCCGCGCGCGTGGAGGCGCGCGGGTGGGGGTGGCGGCATGCCGGGCGCAGGCGATCCGCACTCGACGGCATCGACCTCGTCATCTCGCCGGGGGAGCGCGTGCTGCTGCTCGGTCCCTCGGGGTCGGGTAAATCGACGCTCCTGCACGCACTCGCCGGCGTTCACGGCGGGGCCGAAGAGGGCGAGGAGACCGGCTCGCTGCTCATCGACGGCGAGTGGCCCGGCTCCGTGCGCGGGCGGGCGAGTCTCGTGCTGCAGGATCCCGACTCGCAGGTGATCCTCGCGCGTGTCGGTGACGATGTGGCCTTCGGGTGCGAGAACCTCGGCGTTCCGCGTGACGAGATCTGGCGGCGCGTGCGCCGCGCCCTCGACGAGGTCGGACTCGACCTTCCGCTCGACCACCCCACGAGCATGCTTTCCGGTGGCCAGAAACAGCGTCTCGCACTGGCGGGCGCCCTCGCGATGGGCCCTGGACTGCTGCTGCTCGACGAGCCGACGGCGAACCTCGACCCCGCCGGCGTCGACGAGGTGCGGCAGTCCGTCGCTCGCACGCTCGATCGCACCGGTGCGACGTTCGTCGTGGTCGAGCACCGCGTCGACGTCTGGATCGACCTCGTCACCCGAGTGGTCGTGCTCGGCCGCGACGGCCGCGTCATCGCCGACGGGGAGCCGCAGCACGTCATCTCGACGCAGCGCGACGCGTTGCTCGCGGCCGGCGTGTGGGTGCCGGGCGTGCGGGCCACGGTCCCGACCGCGCGGCCCGCGCCCGCGGCATCCGTCGTCGATCTGGAGGGCATCGATCTCGCGATCGGCCGCCGGAGCGACGTCGTCGTGCGCAGCGGCCTCTCGCTCGCGCTGCCGCGCGCCGCCTCGACGGTGCTCACGGGCCCGAACGGTGCGGGCAAGTCGACGCTCGCGCTCACCATGGGCGGCCTGCTGCCGCCGCTGAGCGGCCGCGTACGTGCTTCGGAAGGGTTGGCCGACGGACTCAAGGCGGATCCGATCCGGTGGCGGTCGCGCGAGCTGCTCACCCGCATCGGCACCGTGTTCCAGGAGCCGGAGCATCAGTTCGTCGCGTCGACCGTGCAGCGCGAGCTCGAGGTCGCGCCGCGCGCGCTCGGCCTCGATGCCGCGACCACGGCTCGGCGCACCCACGAGGTGCTCGAGCGGCTCGGGCTCGACCGCCTCGCCGAGGCGAACCCCTTCACCCTGTCGGGAGGCGAGCAGCGACGACTCACGGTGGGATGCGCGCTCGTCGCGCAGCCCAGAGTGGTGGTCCTCGACGAACCGACGTTCGGACAGGACCGCCTGACCTGGATCGAACTCGTGACGCTGCTCCGCGCGCTCGTCGACGACGGCACGACGCTGCTCTCGGTCAGCCACGATGCCGCCTACCTCGATGCGCTCGGCGACCGGCACCTCGACCTCGGCAGCGACGCGCTGCGCATGGAGGCGGCGGCATGATCATGACCATGGCCAAGACCCCGCGGCTGCACCTCGTCGACCGTGTGAACCCCGTGAGCCGCCTCGCCGCGGCGATGCTGCTCACGACGCCGCTGCTGCTCACCGTCGACTGGGTGAGCGCCGCGGTCGCCCTCGGCATACAGCTCGTGCTCTTCGCCATCGCGGGGGTGACTCCGAAGGTGCTCGTGTCCCGGGGATGGCCGATCCTCATCGCCGCGCCGATCGCCGGCCTCAGCATGCTCCTCTACGGGCAGCCGGAGGGCACCGAGTACTGGTCGTTCTGGCTCGCGCGCATCACCGACGGATCGATCGAGCTCGCCGTCGCGGTCACCGTGCGCGTGCTCGCGATCGGGCTGCCCGCGGTGCTGCTGTTCATGAACGTCGATCCGACCGAGCTCGCCGACGGCCTCGCGCAGGTCGCGAAGCTCCCGAGCCGCTTCGTGCTCGGGGCGCTGGCCGGCGCACGACTCGTCGGCCTGTTCATGGAGGACTGGCGGGCGATGGCGCTGTCGCGCCGTGCGCGCGGCATCGGCGATCACGGCGTGATCCGCCGGTTCGCGACCATGGCGTTCGCCCTGCTCGTGCTCGCGATCCGGCGCGGCAGCAAGCTCGCCACGGCGATGGAGGCTCGCGGGTTCGGCTCCGACCATCCGCGCACCTGGGCGCGCGAGTCCAGAGTCGGCTGGCCGGATGCCGCGCTGCTCTGCATCGCCGCAGGCATCGCGGTGCTCGCGATCGGCTGCGCCGTCTGGGCTGGCACCTACCACGCGGTGTGGGCGTGAGCGCGGGCGCGCCGGGCGGTGCGGCAGCGACCGCTCCCGCGGCATCCGCAGTGCGGATCGTGCTCGAGCGGTGCCGTGCTGCGGGCGCGCAGATCGTGGCGATCGACGGCCCGAGCGGTTCGGGCAAGAGCACGCTCGCCGATGCGCTCGTGCGGGCGTGGCCGGGTCGGACGCCCGAACTGGTGCGCCTCGACGACGTGTACCCGGGCTGGACCGGACTCGAGCGCGCCGGCACAGAGGTGTTGCACGAACTCGTCGAGCGCCGTGCGCGCGGCTCCGTCGGCACCTGGCGAACCTGGGACTGGGCAGCCGGTCGCGTCGGTTCGGTCCAGCACAGCCGGCCGGGCCACCCGCTCATCATCGAGGGGTGCGGCGCCTTCGCCGCGACCTCGTCGATCGAGGGGGTCGCGATCTGGGTCGAAGCGTCGCCCCGGGTGCGCAAGCGCCGCGCACTCGCGCGCGACGCCGGGGCGTTCGACCCCTACTGGGACCTGTGGGAGCGCCAGTGGCGCCGGTACGTGGCGCGAACCGCGCCTGCGTGCCGCGCAGACGTGCGTGTCCGGGTCGCCGGCGCCGGCGCCTGAGGCGCCGAGCCGCGACGCGCCGCCCGAACCGCCGCACGACCTGCCGTTCCGGGTACCGCGAGGGCTACGGTAGTGGCATGAGCACAGACACCGGAGCACAGTACGTCGCGGAGTTCCTCGACGGCCCGCTCGAGGGAGAGTTCGAGCACCGCATCCTCGTGGGCGGCAAGCCCGAGTCGCGTGTCGGCATGGTCGCCGCCGTCGACGGCCTCGAATCGCTGTTCTGGTACGACGCGGTCGACGAGCGCGAGGTCAACGGCCAGGTGCGGGTGCAGTTCAGGTTCGACGCCGACGACTCCGACCCCGTCGAGTCCGACGACGAGAACGACTGAGGCGTCGCTCGCCGTCAGCTCTGCTGGGCGGCGATGAACGCGCCGATGATGGCGGCTGGATTGGCGAGTCGCCAGATCGGCCCCGGGTCGCGGATCGCGCTCGTCATCTCGAGCGGTGAGGCGACATCGCCGTTCCCGGTCGCGATACTGATGCGCCCGACCTCGCTCCCGGCGGACGCGGTGGTGAACGGCTCGACGGTCACGGATGTCCCGGCGACGCTCTCGCCCCACGATGCATCCGTTCGGCTGACCGAAGCGATGAGGTCGGCCCGATCTCCCCACGCCGCCTCCACGCTCGCGTAGGGCGTGCCGGCCGTGATGATCTCGACCGGAACCGCCGACTCGGCGCTCGAGGTCACGGCAGTGCTCACGGTGGCGTCGAGCGTCTCGTAGTCGGGCATCAGCGTCGTGGCGCCCACGAGCCGGTACGGGGCATCGTCATCGGGTCCGGGCACGGTGGTGGTGTACACGAAGGTCACGCCGGCCTGGTCGGTGTAGCTGCGCGCGAGCGCCCGCACGCCGGTCTCACCCGAACGTGCGACGTTGTCGGGGATGTCCCGCTCGCCTGCCACCGCCGGTGCATCGGTGATCGAGTACACCTCGGCGAGTCGCGGGTCGGCCAGCACGAGCGCGGCGAGGCGGGTCAGCTCCTCGGGAGTGCCGACGTTGTCGCCCGAGAGGCCGGTGGCATCGGCGACGTGCGTCGCGGTGAAGCCGTTCTCGGCGAGCCAGGTGTTCGCGGCTTCGACGTACGGGTCGACGCCGCCGAACGCCCACCGCGCGAGGGTGTCGGCGTGGTTGTTGCTCGAGGCGAGCAGTACCGCCCGCACGACGTCGCGTTCGGTCCACTTCTCGCCGGGAAGCACGGGGAGCGTGCGCGTGTCCTCGGCGACGTAACGGAGGTAGTCGGTGTAGTCGGCCGGCCCGATCGTGATGTCGGGGCCGGCGCCCTCGGGAGGCAGGGGGAGGGTATCGAGAGTGGCCAGCACCGTGACGAGCTTCACGGCGCCGCCGATCGGCACCGGCTCGGTGTCGCCGCCCACCCCGAGCGTGGTGGCCGCGCCGTCGTCGGCGAGCACCGCCATGGCGCTCGCGCCGTCGTCGGGGAGGGTGACGGGTGCGGCACCCTCGCCGGGTGCCGTGTCGGCGCCCTCGGCGACCGTGACGTTCACCGCGGGAAGCGGGCCGAGGAGCATCGCCGGGCCGTAGACCCCGATGCCGAGGATCGCGATCGCGCCGACGGCGATGCCGACGATGCGGCCGGGGGTCATCCTCATGGAATCAGCGTAACCCGCCGGGGATCACGCCCAGCCCAGCTCGTGCAGCCGGTCGTCATCGATGCCGTAGAAGTGCGCGATCTCGTGCACCAGCGTGACGTGGATCTCTTCGCGGAGTTCGTCTTCGTCGGCGCAGATCGCGAGGAGCGGCTCGCGGTAGAGGATGATGCGGTCGGGCATCTCGCCGAACCCGTAGCGGTCGCGTTCGGTCAGTGCGAAGCCGTCGTAGAGGCCGAGCAGGTCGAGCGAACCGTCTTCGGGTCGGTCTTCGACGACGAACACGATGTTCTCGAGGCCGTCGACCATGTCATCGGGCAACTGGTCGAGTTCATCGACGACGATCGCTTCGAACGCCTCGGCATCGAGTTCCACGAGCGGCTCCGATCGAAGTGCGACGGGCGTGAAACGGCTTTCGCCGAGAACAGCATTGGGGTGAGTAACGGGGCTTGAATGTGTGACCTACATCACGCCCGAACCCGCCCCGATCCCAGTAATCACGCGGGAAAATTGGTCAAAACTTTTTGGTCATCGTCGGCGAGTTTTACGACGATTAACGATGGTTTTCGACTCCGAATGTAGTGCGCACTACATCATTTTGCCGAGAGGCGAAACGATCGTCTGACGAGGGTATCCGATCTGCCGAGGTCGTCATCACCGCGTTCGACGGCACGGCGGTGGAGTTCTCCGGTGAGACGGTTGTCGGGAAGCTGGGACATGAGTCCGTCAATGTTGGCCCGGTACAGCTCGTCTCGAGTCGCCCACCCCATACTGACAATGGTTTCGCAGATGTCCATGTTGGAGTGGATGGCAAGGGTGAACACCACATCGGGCGGTATGCCCGTTTTCATCCACCGCAGAACGGTCGTGTGGGTGACGGTCGAATGGGTTACAGCGCCGATCTTCTCGGCGATGGCTCGCGAGGTGTGCACACCCGTCGCTTGGGTCAGCCAGGCGCGCCGTCGCTTGTCGTCCATGATTTGCAGTCCGTGTCGTTGGAACGTAAAACCACTATGCGGCCAGCGCAGTGCCCCCAGTTATGGTTACAAATTGCCATGATACCGCGACAAGTGATGTTCCAACATTCATGCAAACGCCCCCTAACGTCGCCGGTTGGGCGTAACGTCCCGAGCATCGGGTAAGCGGCAAACATCGGGGGATGACGTGGAAGTACGGATCTGTGGCGGCGGCGCACAATGCGAGAACACCTGTCCAGTTATGAACGTCGGGAGAATCTGCCCCGACGTTGCGTTGTTCCTGGAAGAGGTTATTGGCCTGTCGAGCGAAGAAGCTCCTCAGCCCGTGCCTGTGCTTGCCTAGCCCAGTCTTCGAAAGGCACGCCAATCACGGCGAGCACATTCACAACCAAAGCTGTATCTAGGTTCTGATATCCGGGGCGATTTCCCTTCATCCGGTGAGTGAAGGTCGAAGGCAGTTCCCCTACTTGCTCCGCGATGTACTTGGACGTGTAGGGCGAGTCCTTTACAAGCGCGGCCAGCACTTCCCGTGCAGCTTGCGTGAGCGCCTGTTGTCTGTTCATGCGACCAGTGTATTGCGCCTAGCACCAACTATTGTAGGTGTAGGCACTAATATCAGGGATAGCACTGAGGAAACCACGAAACCGGATATCTAGCCTGAATTCGATGGAATTCGTGTAGACACGAACGCTTAAGTCGGCGTACATTCGTGTCATGACCAACACAACGGTTCCCCTCCGAAGCACCGAAGAGGCTGCGCGGACCATCGGGAACAACATCAAGGCGATCCTCGCCGAGCGGGGTCATTCACTGGAATGGCTGGCCGGCGAAATCGGGATCGACGTTCAGACCATCCTCAAAGCGTTCAGTACTCAGGTGCCCGCGTGGCTCACTCTGGACGCTTCCTTCTACCTCGAGGTCGCACCCGACGTTCTGATCGGGGCTGACCGGTGACCGAGCAGGCGGTGAACGTCGCCGCCGTCGCAGAGCACCTTGGGGTGCACCCGCAGACGGTGTACGCGCACGCGGCGTCGGGCCAGATTCCTGGTTTCCGTGTGGGGCGTGCGTGGCGGTTCTACCTCTCGAAGGTAGACGCGACGCTGCACGAGTCGTCCGACCCGTGGGCACTGCCCTCTAGACGGCGCTGACCGTCACTGATCTTCCCCACGGCTTGTGGGGGTCTATTCGTCGCGCCTTCGGGCGGACATCAATCACATAGCAATCCGGACGGCAGACCAACTGTCAATGTGCCGGGGCGCGAGACAACAGGGACAGACCCACAAGGTGGGTGCACTGGTTGAGGTGCTGGGCGTCGTGGTGGACGTGGCCAGTTTCCCGGTGGCCGTCGATGGAGTGTGTAAGCGGGTTGATGTCGGACCCCATCACTGAAGACGCACAAAGGTTTGGTTGCGCGGATGGCATACATCAGGGTCCGAGTCCCTGGCGCGTACGGAACGACTTGCCAAGGGCGCGATGGCCACGCGTCCTTTCCGGCCCGTAGCTCAGCGGGTGGCAGGAACTGAGCGGTTGCGCTTGCTGGTGGAAACCACTCATCACTTTGTGCTCTGAGTGCCGGGGTTCGAGCCCCCGGAAGCGCGCGGGGGGCAGGAGCGATGACCGTTCCTGCCTTGGGTTTCATATTCCGGGTCTCCCTCTTTATGGGGTGTGGCCCTTTCTCATAAGGAGGAACGGCAATGGATGACGGCGAGGAGCGGCGCGTGAGGGCGCGTGTGATGTCCGAGTTTGGTGCTGGTCATGCGGGCGGCTGGGTTTCTGCGATCGAGGAGGCCGAACGTCGCTGCGTGAAGGTCTGGATCGGGAATCAAGAGGTGTATGCGGTGCCGTGGACCGAGTTGGTGCAAATAAGGCAACTAGTGGCAGCCGCACAACGAGTAAGGGAGCAGGAGTCATGAGTGATCGGAAGCCTGGTGCGGGTTGGTTTGACGAGTCGGACAACCCACCGATGAATACGCCGGAGCAACGATCGCCAGCGTTCGAGGTCGTGAAGCGGTATTCCGAAACGGCGTCGTTTGGGGAACTGGTCGCGATGCTCGGACTGACGGAAGAAGTGCGCTGATGCCTGGCCGTTTGGAATACACACCGACGACCGACGACATTCGCGAGCAAGTCGATTGGCGCGACGCGTTTGATCGTTGGCTTGACGCTCACGATCGAGAAGAAGCAGCGGCGGCCATTGAAGAGATCGCGGAGGTGTTCGCTACAGAGGGAACGCTTTGGCACGGTGACTTCGGAGTGACTGTATTGGTCGATCCGCAGTTCATGAAGCGGATGGCTATTACCGATTGGCTGCGCGATCGCGCCAGAACGATTCGGGAGGCGACTTCATGAGTTGGGCGCGTGACGTGTGGCCTTCTGAGCGTGCCCGTCTGATGTCGATGATGCCCATCGAACGAGAAGCGTTCGAGGAATCACGGATGGTGTTGGAACTCTTCCGCGAACTCAACAAGGAACACGGCACCGTCGAGTGTCAGTCACCGCACCGACACTCCGGATGCTCAGTCGAGGTTGCGTACCGCGCTCGCGATACGCACTCCGACTGGCGGTTCATCTGCCAGTCTGCCGCAGATTCCAATGCGCGCCGCGTTGCCCAGAAGGGCTACTCGTGCATCATCTGCCTCGCGCCGGCTGAGGACTGCTGGGAGCAGTTCCCGGTATGAGTACGTCTGGGTTCTACCAGTCGTCGGCGCGACTCCTCATCAACGAGGAATGCTGCGACTACACCGGCTGGGTTGACGCCATTGAGGACACCGAAGATTTGACCGTCCACTGGGATTGCCCGGCGTGCGGACACCACGAAGACGGGGAGCTTGAACATGACCGAAGTTAGTGGAATCGATACCCCAGTCAGTGAGGAAGAAATCTGGGGCGTGGAACTCGACGACTGGGGTTCTGTCGACTATGCCGAAAGCTTCGGCGAGGCGCTGACATACGCGCTCCAATCTGGTGGCCGGCTCGTGAGAGTTCGGACTGAGTTCTTTGAAGTGGGGGAATCGTGATCAAGTCGATTGAGGATCTGCGTATTGATGCGGAGTTTGCTGACAGTCTCGTGGCCTACCACCAGGCTGCACGCGACTACCACACTGCTGAGGCTGCGAAGTCTCAGGTGGACTATATCCACGCGTTGGAGGCACGCACGAAAGCACACAACGCGTTGCTCGCCTATGAGGGGGCAGCGTCATGAAGCGCGAACACCGACCGCTAGCCGTCCTCGCCTCGTTGTGTCTGTTCACTCTCGGGTGTGCGTTTGCCGGCTGGGTTGATTTGGTCGCCGTCCTCACCACGGTCGTGTTTTGCACGTACTGCATGTTCCTACTCGTCACCGTACGACCGAAAGAGGAGAAGTGATGAGCTACGCACGCTTTGGTTCCGGCAGCGACGTGTACGTCTACGCCCACGTCTACGGGTTCATCGAGTGTTGCGGATGCGCCCTCGGAGACGCGTGGGACTTCCACAGTCCTGCCGACATCGTTGATCATCTGCGCGAGCATGTCGCAGCAGGACACAACGTTCCCGACCGTCTGCTCGATGAGGCGCTGTACCCGCCAGAGGATTTCGTCGGTATGTGCATGGTGCACATGTGCCGCGAGGATGCCGGGCATGACGGCGATCACACCCCGACGAACAACGAGCGAGACGAGCAGATTCGGGCGCGCTCGCGCTGAGACACCATGACTTTCCTTTCTTACAACACCGGGCAGATCACATACGTGGTCTGCCCTTCCTGCGGAGCGTGGGCGAACACGGTGCCTCAGCTCGAACGGCATGACTGTGGTCGCGACTGGCCGCGATTCTTTCGAAATTGCAACTGCGGCGATTGTCGCGCGTTTAGGAGTTGGCGTGAGCAGACCGAAGGTGAACCCATGTAAGTGCGGCTGCGGGATGCGAGTCGAGGGGGAGTGGAATCGCGGCCACTCCGGAAGACGCCCGATCATGGATCGGCTGCTCGAGAAGGTAGCCGTACGCGTGACGGGCTGCTGGGAATGGGTAGCCACCCGCTCACCCGAGGGGTATGCCCGAATCGGTCTCGGCAGAGCGAACGTGCTCTACGGGCACCGCGTCACGTTCGAGCACTACGTCGGCACGATCCCCAAGGGATTCCACGTCGACCACCTGTGCCGCAACCGTCGATGCGTCAACCCGCTCCACCTACAGGCAGTCACGCCCGGTGAGAACCTTCGCCGCGGGTGGGAGCACAAGAACGGGGGCAGGCAGTGCGCTCGAGGCCACGCCTTCACACCTGAGAACGCCATGCAGCCGCCGTCGAAGAGTCGTTCGTGCCGCACCTGTCACAATCTTCGACGGCGCGCGAGACGGCTCGGTGTGAGCGTAGACGAGCTGATCGAGATCGATCGCGAAAGGCAAGCAAATGTCTGACCGTTGGGAACCAATCGTCACCTTCATAGTGCCCGGACGCCCGAAGCCGAAAGGCCGGCCCCGGTTCACGAAGCGGGGTCACGCGTACACACCGCAGTCGACTAGGGATGCGGAGAAGCAAGTTGTTGACCTGTTCGAACTCGCCGCTCCGCTCTGGGAACCGACACTCGAGGACGTGCGTCTCACGTTGGATGTGTGCTTCCAACACGGTCGCGTCGCCGACCTCGACAACGTCGCGAAACTCATCTCCGACGCCCTGAACGGGTGGGCGTGGGTTGACGACCGACAGATTCGGAAGCTCGAGGTCAACGGTTTCGAGAACGCTGGCGATCGTGCCGGAGTTGTCGTGTCATTCGCAATCTACAAGGGGGAGTCATGAACGAGAACCAATTTGCGGGCAGCCTCCAACATCACACGTACTTCCCCGGTGGGCACGCAACCTACGCACGTTGCGAAGGCTGCATGTACGGCTGTCATTTCGAGGAAGTCACATGGCACTCGTGGGCTAGCGAAGACGACATGACCGAAGACGCGGATTACAACGAGCGCATCAAGAAACAAAAGTGCGCGTGCGATTGCGCCGGCCCAAAGGGGGAGTCGTGACTCACATCAATGTTCGGTTGACCAACGACCACGGCGACGTAATGACCGGTGCAGCCCGATACGACGCCGAGTCGTATCGCGTCATCACCGTGAACGGCGCGACCTACTACGAGTCCGTCTGGCTATCACGCGGCTGGGACATCACATACGGGGACGAAGAATGATCACCACATACGCCGACCTCGAACAAGGCAGCGAAGAGTGGCTGGCGGCGAGATGCGGACTCTTGACCGCATCCACCGTTGGCCGCCTAATCACCCCCTCCACGTTGAAAGTTGCCGACAACGAAACGTCACGCGGACTCACCCTGACGCTCGCTGCCGAACGCATCACAGGACACGTCGAATACGTGCACCCCACGTACGACATGCAGCGGGGTACGGAAGACGAACCATACGCACGAGATGTGTACGCCGAGGCACACGCGCCTGTTGACGAGATCGGATTCGTAACCCTCGAACAAGACGGCTACAAAATCGGCTACTCACCAGACGGCTACGTCGGGGCAGACGGACTCATCGAGATCAAGTCCCGTAAGCCTGAGAAACACATCGCCCATGTTCTCGCCGGCAAACCACCCGCCTACAACATGGCCCAAATGCAGGCAGGCATGTTCATCACCGGCCGCAAATGGTGCGACTACATCTCATTCAGCGGCGGACTGCCGCTCTGGACACACCGAGTCTTCCCCGACCCCAGATGGTTTACAGCCATCGACGCCGCAGCGCTCGCATTCGAAGACAACGTGGCAAACATCGTCGACAAATTCACAACCGCTACCGAAGGTCTACCCCAGACCGAACGGCGGCTCGAGATCGAGGAGCTTATGTTCTGATGGACGTTTCCAACGCAATCATCGCCAAAAGCGACCAGCTCAACTCAACGGACCTGATCGCCGGCCCCCAGACGGTCACCATCGTGACCGTCAACCAGGGCAACACCGAACAGCCCGTCAACATCATCACCGATGTCTTCGGCCCTGGACGCCCGTTCAAGCCCTCGAAGACGGTCCTCCGCATTCTCGCAGCAGCTTGGGGCAAAGACACCACCGTGTGGGTTGGACGCCGCATGACTGTCTACCGTGACCCGACCGTCCGGTGGGCAAACGAAGCAATCGGCGGCATCCGTGTCAAAGCGCTCTCCCACATCGACAAGGAGATGGTGTTCAACCTGCCCGTGTCGAAGGGCAAGAACGCGAAGTCAACGATCGAGCCGCTGCCCGACGCTGCACCGGAGCGGGACTGGCTCACCGAACTCACGACAACCGGTGGCGACATTGACCTGATCACTGCACTCGGCAAAGCAGCAAAACAAGCACACGCTGCACCGGCCATCATCGCGGTCATCACGCAGGCATACCACGACGCAAAGGGGGAATCATGAGCAAGAACAGGCGACGCATCGATTGGGAAGAGTTCTGGTTCGGGGCGACCTTGTTTGTCATGGCCCTGTCTCTTCTGGTGGCCCCGTGGGTTGTCGCGATCGTTCGGGGTCACTGATGGGCGAGCAGATGCCTGACCTCGGGTTCACCGTTGACTCCGTCCTGCAACGTGCCCGAGAAATGCTGGCTGCGGAACAAGCACGCGACTGGGACCACCTCGCACGGTTGCAAGACGAACCCGTGTCCGCCGAAGAACAGGCACTAGCTGACGAACTGAGTACGCGCGCCGAGTGGACGTGGGTTACGGGTATTTGCAACAAGGGCGACGGGCATTTCGATGATGAGGGCGCGTGCAGTTCGCACTACTCGGCGGACGTGTACATCATTCCCCGCGCGAACGCCCCGTTCAATCGCCACCCGGACTACGAAGCAATCGCACGACAGATAGGGGAGACCGGACGTGAGTAAACGCATCTACGACGTGGAGGTCACCCGAGATCCCGTCTGGGGTTTGTGGTACCTCGTCTATGTCCCGGAACTGGATACCACCGGTCAGGTTGCGGTTGCTGACGGCGACGCTGGGATCGAGCGCGTAGCCCGTGAAGTGATCGGGCTTTGGCTGGATGCCTACGAGGATTCATTCGGCATCACGATTCGGAAGGTAGCCGATCCATCCGACCGGTGGCTCACAAGGAAGCTGGCGAGAGCATGGGCTGAGGGCCACCAGCATCGCCAGCGTCGCGGCAAGGACAAGTGCAAATGCGGCGCGTGGTCGAAAGGTGAGTGCGCGTGCGGGCGATACGGCAACGGCCCACTCCTGTCACTTGAAGACAACCCTTACAGCAAGGGGGCCGACCGTGGCTGAAATCGTTGCCGCGCTTGCCCTGTTCACGCTCGTCTTGGGAGGCGTCATCGGCGCAACCATCATGACTGTTGTATGCGAGAGAGAAGGCCACCGTGACTGAAATCGTGCGGTTGCACATCAACCTGAACCGTGAGACAGCCGCCGAACTCGACCGGCTGTCGAAGGCCCACGGCTTGAGTCTCACCGAAGTTGTTCGGCGGGCGATCAGCCTCTACGGGTTCATCAATGACGAGGTTGCTGCTGGTCGTACGGTGACCACAGGCACGCGACGGAAACGACGAGAGCTGGTGCTGCTGTGACGCTTGAACAAGACGACTGGCGAGCTGCGGCAGCATGCGCGACAACCGACCCTGACATGTTCTCCGACGACAACTGGCAGATACAAGAACGCGCCAAAACCATCTGCAACACCGTCTGCACCGTCCGAGAACAATGCCTCACCGAAGCAATGGACAACGAAGAGCCTTTCAGCGTCTGGGGAGGGCTTTCGGCACGCGACCGTGCACGACTCCGAAAGCAAACCGCATGAGCACGTCACAACGACCATGCCCACGATGCGGAATCTGGCGCGGCGTCCAACGCATCAACGACAACCGGACATGCGCAGACTGCAACCTCGTACTCAGCCTAGAAGAGAGACAGATATGGGCGACATGAGAATCGGCTCCCTCTTCTCCGGGTACGGCGGACTGGAAATGGGTGTCCAAGCCGTCATCGGTGGGACAACCGCATGGCACGTCGAGTTCGACCAGGCGCCGTCGAAGATCCTCGCCCACCACTGGGACGTACCCAACTACGGCGACATCCGAAACGTCGACTGGTCTGCCGTCGAACCCGTGGACGTACTCACGGGCGGCTTCCCCTGCCAAGACGTGTCATTGGCTGGCCGTCGTGCTGGCATCACTGCTGGCACACGCTCCGGCCTCTGGTCAGAGTTCGCCCACGCGATCGACAAACTACGACCGAAACTGGTGGTGATTGAGAATGTCCGAGGATTGCTTTCTGCCACGGCGGACGGCGCAATGGAACCCGACCCGTGGGGCGTGGGAGACGGGGCAACACGACCTGTTGTCAATGCGTTCGGAGTTGTTCTTGGAGACTTGGCCGGTCTCGGGTATGACGCGCGGTGGTGTGGTGTTCGAGCTGCCGACGCCGGCGCTCCGCACGGAAGGTTCAGAGTCTTCGTCGTTGCTCAAGACCCCAACGTCACAGCTCGCGGTGAACGGCGGGTCACAGCATCCCGAGAAGCGGAAGGCGGGCGGTCACGGGCCGACGCTGGCCGACGAGGTGGAGCACCTGCTAGGGACGCCGACGACGCGGGATCGGAAGGACGGCCCATATCAGGCGAACGTGCCGGTGAATGGGCTGCTCGGGCGGATGATCTGGGAGCTAGTACCTGGGGTCCGTACGAACCCGCAATCCGACGATGGGAAGACGCCACTGGACGTGTAGCCCCCGCGCCGACGAACCCTGATGGGAAGGGCAATGCACATCGTCTGTCTGCTCGGTTCGTCGAGTGGATGATGGGCCTCCCTGACGGGCATGTGACCGATGTTGGTCTGACCCGAAACGAGCAGTTGAAAGCGCTCGGCAACGGTGTCGTCCCGCAGCAGGCCGAGTTGGCCGTACGCACCCTCTTGGAGGTGTTCTGATCGTGTTTCTCACGAGTGAGGACTGTGCCCGCTGCGGTTTCGTGTGCGGGTTGGACGTGTTTTGTAACGGCTGCCGGATTGAGGCGTCCGAATGGAAACCCTTGATGGAGGTGAGTTAGTGCGGATCAGGAGTATCAAACCGGAGTTCTGGCGGTCGTCAGATATCTCGTCTCTTGCGATCGAGGACAGGTTGCTGTTCGTCGGGTTGTGGTCGTATGTCGATGACAACGGGGTGGGTAGGGACAAGCTGTCCGCTATCGCCGCTGACCTGTTCGCGGATGATCTTGAGCGTGATGCTCCGGAGACTTTCGCGAGAGTGTCGCGAGGCCTCGCGAGGCTTTCCGAAGCTGTTCGCATCGTCCGGTACACGGTCGCGGGGGACGATTTTCTGCGCATTGTGAACTGGTCGAAGCATCAGCGCATCGATAAGCCGGGTAAGGCCCGCTATCCCAGTGATGACGCGGATGATGCGGTGATTCGCGAGAGTGTCGCGAACATTCGCGAGGGTGTCGCGCCCGGAACAGGGGAACAGAGGAACAGAGGAACAGGGGAGAAGAAGAACACTTCCGCATCTTCGATGCTCGTGAGCGAGTTCGAACGCGCATGGCCACATTGGCCGAAGAAGACGATGCGGAAGCAAGCTCTCGACCAGTTCAAGCGTGCCTTCGAGAAGACGTACACGGGTACTGCAACAGGCTTGGCGGATTGGGTCATCCAGTTCGGTGACGCCTATGAGGCGACGACGGAACGTCAGTACGTTCCAGCTCTTAGCGCGTGGCTGCGTGGCGAGCGGTGGACGGACGAGTTGCCGTCGAAGCCCGCGGGCCGAACTGGTGTCGCGAAGGCTGACGTGAACTTCAATGAGTACGAGCGCCTGTATGGAGGTGGTGGCAATGGAGGAGCGGGAAGCGTTCCAGCTCTTGACCCTGGCGTCGGCTAGGGATGGGCGGACGGTGTCTCAGGCTGTGGCTCGTGTGTGGGCGTCTGACTTGGAGCGGGTGTCACTTGATGATGCTGTTGCTGCGATTCAGACGCATTACCGGGAGTCGACGGATTGGTTGTTGCCGGCGCACATTGTTCGGAATGTGGCTCGGTTGCGTGAGGCGCGACTGCCGTTGCGTGCGGTTGAGGCGGCTGCTCGTGAGTGCCCTCAGCATGCGGGGTATCCGTTGCCGTGTCTCAGATGCGAGGCGTTCTGATGAAAGTCACGGTCGACCTGGATGACAGGTTGTGGGCGCGGCTCGCGTCGAAGGCTGACGGTCGTGGTGTGAAGGTTGGCGACTTGTTGGTGGAGGCGTTGACTTCTGTGGTCGCGCCGAAGCACAGGTCACGTTTGGCCCCGGTTTCTGATCCTGCACGGCGGGAGGAAATTCGACGGTTTCATGGGCTGCATTTTTCGGCGGATGAGATCGCGAAACGTTTGGGGTATCGGGCGGACACGGTTCGTTCGACGTTGGTGGATTTGGGTTTGACGAAGGGAAAGCGCTGATGGCGATTGTTCAGTTGAAGGATGTTGTGGTGTCGCGTGTGAATCGCACGGGCAACGGGATCAAGGTGTTGGAGGAGAACGAGTCGGGCGGGAAGACGTACAAGACGTATTTCAGTGTGTGGTTCAAGGAGCCGCATGGTCTGTCCGAGGGCGACAAGGTTTCGCTGTCGGGGTTCCTGGGGGCGAAGATTGGTGACCCGTGGACTGACCGGGATGGGAATGAACGCACGTCGGTTGAGTTGTCGGTGAACAGTCCGCGACTGTCGGGCGAGACTGCCGCCCCCGTGACTGCCCCTGCTGCGTCGTGGGAGACTTCCCCTGCGAGCGGATACGAGTCCAGCGAGGTTCCATTTTGAGAGGCGTAGACCATGGCTGAGGCGGCGCGAGAGGTTCCGGTGTTTACCTGTCATGACTGTACGTTCGCAACCGCACTGGTTGAACGGGCCGAGCGGCACGAGCACGTGACTGGTCATGACGTTTGGGAGGAGGACTGATGACTGAGGAAGCACGAGAAGCGGCGATCGACAGTTACCACGACACCCATCCGCCTGACATGGCGGCTGGGTATCGAGCGCTGCTGGATTCTGGCTTCGCAGCAGGTTTCGATGCGGGTGTTGCGGAGGGGCGCAGGCAAGCCCGAGAAGCCGTCGCGGGCGAACTTCTCGCGACTGATCTTGAGGATGTGCGGAAGCCGGATGTCATTTGGCGAGACGACGCACTGTCCGCTATCGACGCACTGACCACTCGCGACTAACTGAACACGCATCCTTTTTCTGGGTCGCATCCTTTCGGGGGTGCGACTTTTTCGTGTCCTTCGAGGGGGTATCTGGTGAGGTTGCACGTTTTCAAGATCCGCCCTCATTGGGTGGTGTTTCATCCGTCTGGTTTGTGTTTGTGGGCGGGGTACGAGTGGGTGGACGCGATTGGGTTCGCAACAGGGAGGAAACAATGAGCACGGAACTTGATGTTGCTGTTGAGAAGTTGACACGACCATGGAGTGATGTCGTCACGATTGGCGGCGAGTACAAGCATGTGAACTACGACCCGCTGTTGGACATGCTCGCGAAGGCGAAGACTTCATCGTTGGGTCGGACGGCTTCGGGTCGGTCGTCGCAGGAGGCGCGGAACCCGTTCAATATTCCGGCGTTTGATCTGTGGGAGCGTATCGACGGGCAGACGCGGGCGTGGTTGCGGGAGTTCGGGAGGCCGGCACCTCGAGACCTTCGCGAAGCGGTGACCGTGCTGCATAAGACGTTGGCTGAGTTGTGGTCGGGGCAGCGCATCCAGGAGTCGTTGTTTCTGCGACTGTCTGGGGTGGTGGCCCGGTGGGTGCCTGACATTTGGGCGTTGTTCCACCCGGTTGATGGTGTCGCGCTTGATGGTGCGTGTCCGAATTGTGAGGCGGAGTGGGTGATCAACTTCGAGGGTGCGCAGACTCGTGCTTTGGTGTCGGTTGTTGAGGCAGGGGAGCCGGGTGTGCGTTGCCGGAATGGTTGTGGTTGGGAGGTGTCGGGGAAGCGGCAGACGATCGAGTTCGCGTTGCGGTTGGGCGCGACACCCGACCTCGACGAGCTGGGACGAGAGGACGAGCGATGAGCTACGCACGCTTTGGTTCTGGCAGCGACGTGTACGTGTACGCCCACGTCTACGGTTTCATCGAGTGCTGCGGATGCAGCCTCGGAGACGCGTGGGACTTCCACAGTCCCGCCGACATCGTTGACCATCTGCGGGAGCATGTCGCAGCAGGACACAACGTTCCCGACCGTCTGCTCGATGAGGCGCTGTACCCGCCCGAGGACTTCGTCGGCATGTGCATGGTGCACATGTGCCGCGAGAATGCTGGACACGACGGCGACCACACCCCGACCAACAACGAGCGAGACGAGCAGATTCGGACACGAACTACAAGCTTGTAATTCGATACAAAACGTGAGACAATGAAATCACGCGCTAGAAGTGTTTCTTCTAGCGCTTTTGTCTTCCCTCGGCACACGCGGTTACCTTCGCTATAGCCAGCCTGTACGGCTGAGCTGATGAACACAGCGCGGTTGTGGCCTTGAGGGATCATCGTCCCCGCCATCCTCACAAGGGTTGGCGGGAGACCGGCGCATGCCAACACCATGCAAAGCCCACGGCGGGTGCCGACAGCCGTACGGGATCCGATTTGGTCGAGTCGATTGACTCCGCGAGGCGAACGCGCGCGGACATTTGGTCGTTATCTGAGATCGTGACTCAGGGATTCCACGGGGTTGTCAGCGCGAGCCTGACTCCAGCACCGTCAAAGTGGTCATTCGTGACAGCTCGCATCGGCCTCTAGGCAACAGGTAGACCACTTTCGCTCAAACCGAGAGATGCTGCCAGTTCGAATCTGGCGAGGCCGACGATGCGAGTATCCGGTACGCAAGGTTGCAACGCTCGCAGAAATTGAATAAGTGCTGGGCCGGCAGACGCATTCCGGCCAACAACTCCATAGGGCATAGACCAATTCATGACAGCCCTTAGGAGGGCACACCATGAGCCTCGCAGCTCGTTTGCAGGAAGCACAAGACACCCGTAAGCCACTGTTCGACTCATGGGTGCTGACACTTGACGACGAAGACCTGAAAGCGTTGGCCACAGCAGCAGCCAACCCTCGAGTCAACAGTCGCAACCTTGCGGCGCTGATCCGTGCGGAAGGCGTCCGCGTGGGCGTCGAATCGCTCGATGCTTGGAGAAGGTCGAATGGGTACCCTGGCTGACCGTTTGACGCAACCGACCGCGAAAGAGTCGGAGTACCGCCCCAAGACTGAGTTCGATGGTCGTTCTGGTTTCATCCAGACTGGCCCGCTCGAGACGGCACCGAAGTCGCACACTGAGATCCTGGAACTGTTCGGGTATGACCCGACTGAGGTTCGGATTGTTGGTGCCCCGCGTGTGTCGAAGTGGCAGACGTACGATGAGCGTTGGTTGTCGTCGTTCCGGTTCAATCTTGAGCCGGTGCACGACTCGCGTGTTGATGACCTGTTCGCACTGATCCGGAAGCACAAGGCTCACAAGCCTGTCGGTGTCGGGTCATCGGTGTTCAACTTTCAGAGCGGCGACCAGCAACTCGGAAAGTCAGACAACGGTGGGTCCGACGCGATTGTCGAACGGTTCCTAGAGTCCGTCGATGGTGCGGTAGCCGAGTACAAGGCGCTTCGTAAGCGTCGCAACATCGGCTCGATCAACCTCATGTTCCCGGGCGACTGCTTGGAAGGCAACGTTAGTCAGGGTGGCCGCAACATGTGGCGCACTGACTTGACGATCACCGAGCAGATGCGCGTGTTTCGCCGTCTCCTCATGGATGCGGTCAAGGCGTTTGCCCCGCTCACGGACGAACTGTTCCTGCGGGTTGTGAACGGCAACCATGATGAGGCACAGCGCTTCCAGAACACGCGACCGGATGATGGTCATGCTACTGAGCAGGCGATCGCGGTTTCGGATGCATTGAAGCTGAACCCTGCCGCCTATGGTCACGTGACTGTCGAGGTTCCCCCGCTTGATCAGGGGCACATGACTGTTGCTGCTGGTGACTCGATCTTCACGATTGCTCACGGGCATCAGTGGCGCAAGGGTCAGGGGATGAACTGGTGGGCTGGTCACACGTTCAACGGGGGTAACCCTGGTGCGGCGAACATCCTCGCTCACGGTCACACTCACGCTTTCGAGTTGGAGACGACCGGCAACCGTGTTCGTATTTGCGGCGCAACGTATGAGGGTGCTTCGAATTGGTACAAGGAGGGCACGGGCGGCACGGCTAAGCGTGGCGGTCTCGTGTATACGACGAATGCGGGCGAGTTCTCGGATTTGAGTCTCGTGTGACCGACACCCGTTGCGGCCTCCTACCTACCCTGTTTCTGCCGTTCCTCGTCTGTTGGGGGTTGCTGATGTGTGTTTGGCGTGGTCGTGGTAACCGGTGAGCCGTCGTCGCGAATTCTGACGCACGCCGATCGGTGTGATGTTCGTGGTTGTGGTGCTCGTGCGTTTGCGCGTGGCCTGTTTTCGGAGCTTCGTGAGGAGCAGAAGACGGCTGCGGTTGACATGTGCGGGCACCACTTTCTCACGGCTCCTGCTTCGTTTCGGGAGCAGGCGTATCACGTCATTGATGAGACCGACCGAATCCTGGAGGACTGACCGTGGCTGAGGCGTATCGCATGCCGAACGATTGCATCGAATGTGAGCACGGCGGCTGGGGACATGTCTGCGGTGGTTGCGGAACCTTCCTTGGTCACGAAATGGGCGAGTGCGGCGACCTGACGTGCGTTCGCTACGAGGAGGCCGAACGTGTCTGAGAGGCAATCCGGGGCATGCATCCTCTATTTCCACGACGAGTGCGAGGGTCACACGCGATTCGACAAGGCACCGTGCGACTGCAAGTGCCATGCAGAGTGATGCGTAATTGGCGTCCATCGGTCACGCGTAGGTACATCGATTTTCTGTTCAACCGTGAGGAGACGGTCGTGACTGAACCGGAGTCCGAGCAGACTCGCCGTACGACGCAGATGATCCTTGACCGGATGTTCGATGAGGGTGATTGGCAGTTGCCGCCGTCTGATGAGTCAAAGGTCGGTCAAGACTGATGAACCACACGACGACTGATCCCGTTTGCGTGTTTCATCGACCGCCGCACGGGTGGTTGGCGCAACGGCGTTTCGACCGTGCGCGCGGGAATGCGTGTCGGGTCTGTTTGCCCGCGAGCGACGAACTGACAGACTAAAGACTGGTCGTAAGTCCGGGCCTATAGGGGCGCTAACCACGTCTCTCGGATTAGCCCGGTAGCTACAGGATGCTATGCCCCTGAAAGGGGGAGCGGTTCGAATCCGCAACGATCACCAAACGTTGGAGACGACGATGACTGCTGCGCCCGATCACAAATGTCCCGAGTGCGGCAAGTTCGCTGCACGGTTCTCGCCTGTGTACTCACCCTCCGCGTTCGCCGCTATGGGCGGGCCGGATCATTTCGCGTGTGACCGTTGCGTTCAGGCCGACTCATGCAAATCGTGACTCCTGAGTCTCATCCGCATGGTGTCCGTTGTGGTGTGTGCCGGCAGGTCATTGATTACTGGAACGTGTACATGACCGCGTTGGACTCAATGACCGGTGATGGTGTCGCGGTTGAGACCATTCGCTGCATCGACTGCACCTAGGAGGCGGCATGTCACTTGAGACGAAAACCGCCCTTGACGCAGCTATCGACGCACACTTCGCCGACGAAACCGATGGCGCACTCGTGAGCGGATACATCCTGCAACTCTTCGGATCATCCTTCGATGACCTCGACCAAGGGCAGGTCAGCGTCCTCCGCGAAGTAGCTGAGGGGCAGAACTTCATCACCTCGCTTGGTATCGCTGACTACATCTCCCAAACCATCCGGCACACGGTAACGGAAACGGTGTACTTCGGAGACGACGAAGACGACTAACTGAATACGCGGGGGTTCCGATGCTCACAGGTCAGGTCGCTGTCATCGGGAACCGCGGCTGGTTCGGACGTGCTGTGCAAGTCGTCACCCGGTCGGCATGGAACCACAACGTGGTCGCGATCAACGAGCTTGAGTGCGTGTCGGCAGAACCAGGCGGCGCAATCATCCGCCCCATCAGCTATTACAACACTGACACTGTTGCATGGTCACAGTTCGACCTCACCCCGGAGCAACGCGACCGCATCAGCATGTGGGCGTTCAACCACTTGGGTACTGAGTACGACCACCTCGGGTTCGTGGCCATTGCGGTGACGAAGATTCTTGGCCCGTTCGCACCCCGCTGGTTGCTGAGGTACATCGGCACACGCGACCGCCTCATTTGCTCATACCTGTGTGATCTCGCGTTGCAGGCGGGCGGCATTCACGTGTTCAAAGACCACCGCCCTCGAGGCTGTGTGACACCGGGCAGCTTCGGGAAAATGTTCGTCTTGAGAGGGTGGGCAGACAAGCCATGAACGACTTGCTCAACGAACTTGAAGAGGCCGTCGAAGAGTTGGTAGCTGCAACCATCCGTCTCGCATGGGCACCAGACGTACACGGTGACACAGGCGACACGTTGACTGTTGAAGCAGCAGCCGACCGACTTGAACAACGGCTAGGGGAATGACTACCAATGTTCACGTGTGAATACCCCAACTGCGGTGCCGAATACACGTCAGCCTTCGCAGCAGGGGAGTGCGAGGAGCAAGACCGTAGAGAAGACCGCAATACGCGGGGGTGGGCGAAGCGGTACGACTTCCACCGTAAGGACTAGCGCATGCGTGTCTGCTCGCAGGCTGGATGCCCTACCCTCTACGACACACCCCACTCACGCTGCCCCACCCACCGTGCAATTGCCGACAGGGCTAGGGGCACAGCAACAGACAGAGGCTACGCCTCACGTGGGCACAAGAACTTCCGCAACCAAACCTTGACGCGTGACCCCATCTGCACCCTGTGTGGTGTACGTGAGAGCACAGTCGCAGACCACTACCCGATCAGCCGGCGCGACCTCATCGAGTTCAGCATGGACCCCAACGACCCCGCCCACGGGCGCGGACTTTGCAAGCCATGCCATGACAGCTCCACCGCCGAGAACCAGCCAGGAGGCTGGAACACCCCGAACTGAACACAAAGGAACCGCGGACTAATTACCCGCGCAGGAAGCCCCGACCACTCCCTTGGTCGGGGCTTCCGCATTTAAGGGAGCACGCTATGCGCGTATGCAACATGGATGACTGTGACCGTAAGCACGTGGCCCGAGGGCTGTGTGGCACGCACTACAACCAGACGTTCTGCCCCGACCGACACCGCAAGGTAGAGGTAGCGTGCGACGGATGCGGTAAGGCAGTAGCCAAGGAAGCATCACGCAGCAACAGGTATGCCAACGTCTTCTGCACTTACGCATGCAGGGACGCACACACGCACGCCGAAGTCAGGGCCTCTAAGCAGAGGGTGGCGGTCTACCGCGCCCCCTCCCGGCTAGGGCGCATGCTCGCCGCTGCTACCCCGCATGTGACCTCAACGCACGCTTGGACTGCTGGTACCTGCAAGGAATGCAGTGCCCCCTTCGTGGACAACCAACCCATGACCCGCTTCTGCGGCAAGGTGTGCGCCAGGGTGTGGCACCGCAGGGACTGGAAGCGGCGCACCAACCGCATCGTTGATCCTGCTGTACGCGCACTGGTGTACGCGCGTGATGCAGGTATCTGTCAGCTCTGCTTCGAGGTAGTGGACATGGATGCCCACTACCTACACCCACACGCACCCACTGTTGACCACATCATGTGTCAATCGTGGACAAGCGAACCAGACCACGGCGTCAACAACCTTCGTCTTGCGCATCGCATCTGCAACGCAGCGAGAGGCGACGAGGGTCATGGTTTCCGCAGGTGGGCAGCGGCCTCATAGGGTGGGCAGGGACCCCCTAGGGGTATAGGGCAAAACACCGCCGGTGAGGTGGCTCGATGGTGCGGCGGGTTCAAACATTTCGAAGGACCTCCGCAATGGGGGCCTTTTCCTATGTCCGCGCAATGCGGGTGGAGGTTGATTATGCGTGGTGGTGCTCGTAATAGGTCTGGGCCGGCTGCTGATCCTCGATCGGGGCGGTCTGATCGTCGTGGGTTTTCGTTTACTGCTTTGCCTGCTGAGGGTTACACGGGCGATGTTCCTGCGTTTCCGATTCCGGATGCTTTCGGTCGGCTGCTGGATGTTTGGGCTGACTTGTGGTCGACACCGCAGGCTGCCGCGTGGGCGGTCCAGCCGTGGCGGTGGCCGCATGTTGCGGATCTGGCTCGAATGATGGTGCTTTCGGAGGATCCGAAGGCGCAGGTCGGGATTTGGACGCATATTCGGCAGGCTCGAGCGGATCTTGGGTTGACGCCGGCTGGTTTGAAGGAAAACGGCTGGGCGATTGCTGTTGATGAGGTTTCAGAGCGCCGCGATGCGGCTGATGATGCACCTGTTGGGGAGGTTCCGCAGCAGCGTCGGTTGAGGGCGGTTTCCGGTGACTGAATACGTGGTGGATTTCCCCACGATGGGTGATCTGGCCGACAAGTGGCTTGAGGTTCACGCACGTGTTCCGAATGGCTTCATGAAGGGTCGCCCGTTCACTCAGTCAGATTGGCAGTTTTGGTGCACGGCGAACTTCTACCGTGTGCGCGTAGGCGCTGAGTTCGTCCATCCTGACGATGCGACAGATGAGAACCCGGTGCTGTTGAACCAGGCGTTCGTTTATCGGCGCGCTCAGGTTGTTGCGCCGCAGAAGACCGGTAAGGGTCCGTGGACTGCTGCGATTGTGGCGCTCGAGGCCGTTGGGCCTTCTGTGTTCGCTGGGTGGGCTGAGGGTGGCGAGGTTTACCGGTGCAGTGATTTCGGTTGCCCGTGTGGGTGGGGCGAGAAGTCGCACCGCGTACCTGCGTTCGTCTACCAGGATGGCGAGCCGATGGGCATGCGTCATCCGTCGCCGTTGATCCAGTTGACGGCGAACTCTGAGGAGCAGGTCAAGAACGTCTATCGCCCGTTGTCGGCGATGATCCGTCAGGGGCCGCTCTCGGAGCTGCTTTTGATCCGTGAGGGCTTTATCCGCATTGTGGGTGAGTCTGGCGATGATGAGGCTGACCGTATCGACGTCGTGTCGTCTTCGGCACGTTCGCGTCTTGGTAACCCGATTTCGTTTGCGGTTCAGGATGAGTCGGGCACGTACACGACGACGAACAAGATGGTCGAGGTTGCGGAGACGCAGCGTCGTTCTGCTGCCGGTATGGGTGGGCGTTCGTTGGAGACGACGAATGCATGGAACCCGGTCGAGAATTCGACGGCTCAACGCACGTTTGAGGCGAAGTCGGATGACGTGTTCAAGTTCTTCCGTCAGCCTCCTGCTCACCTGTCGTACAAGAACAAGCGTGAGCGGCGACAGATTCATGAGCACGTCTACAAGGGGTCGCCGTGGGTAGATCTGAACTCGATCGAGGCAGAAGCGGCTGAGCTGATGCAGTCCGATGCTGCGCAAGCGGAGCGGTTCTTTGGGAACCGTCTCGTTGCTGGTGATGGGCAGTGGATGGACATGCCGAAGTGGGCGACGAAGGCGGCGAAGCGGGACCTCCCGTTCGGGGCGAAAGTCTGCCTCGGTTTCGATGGTTCGGATAACGACGACTTCACGGGCATCCGTCTCGAGACGTTGGACTACTACCAGTTCACCCCCACCTATGGCGCGGCCAATCGGCGGACCCTTTGGGAGCCGAAGGCTTGGGGTGGGCGCATCCCGAAGGATGAAGTGCGCGCCGCGGTCGAGGAGATTTGCGCGAAGTACAACGTCGTTCGCGCCTACTTGGACCCGCAGTTCTGGGAGACCGAGATTGACGAGTGGGCGTCGAAGTATGGCGACAAGGTGTTCGTCAAATGGCCGACGAACCGGATCACGTCGATGTGGGCCTCCTTGGAGCGATTCCAGGGAGACGTCTACGACAAGGACGCCCGGTTCCGTCACGACGACGACGACCAAGTCAAGATCCATGTCGCGAACGCGGTCATCCGTGCACGCGGCTTGGACCCGGCCACCGAGAAGCGACGCTACTTCCTCGGGAAGCTGACTGACCACCAGAAGTTCGACTACGCGATGTCATCTGTGCTGGCCCATGAGGCCGTCTGCGATGCGATTGCTGGTGGTGCGCTCGAGGAAGAACCAGACGAGTACGTGTATTTCTAATTGACCTAATTGGAGGCTCAATGAGTGCGACCGATGCTCTCCAAATGGTGAACCGTTTGTATGCCCGTCTGAATGGACGCCGGCCGGACTTTGATGAGCGTGAACGGTATTACGAGGGCGATCAGCCTTTGACGTTTGCGACTGAGGAGTGGAAGAAGGCGAACGCCGCCCGCTATGTGGGGTTCTCTGACAACTGGTCGCGTCCGGTGGTTGATGCTGAGGCTGAGCGTCTTCGGTATACGGGTGTGAAGTTGGATGAGTCGAAGTATGGGGATGCTGCGAAGAAGCTTCACGAGCAGTGGCTTCTGAATGAGATGGACATGCAGTCTTCTCAGGGGTTTGTTGCTTCGTTGACGACTTCGCGGTCGTACGTGATTGTGTGGGCTGATCCGTTCACTCAGCAGCCGACGATTTCGTGGGAGCACGGCGCTGACGTTGAGATCGAATACGACTGGGCGGATGGTCGTCGTCGTGTGGCTGCGTTGAAGACGTGGGCTGACTCTGGTGTCGAGTACGCGACCTTGTACACGCCGCAGTGGGTGTGGAAGTTTCAGCGGAACCGTTCGACGTCGCAGATGCAGGAGGCGTCGCAGCCTGACCAGGCGCGGGTGCGTCATGCGGGGTCGACTGGTGGTTGGGTTGCCCGTGAGGTTATGGGTGAGCAGTGGCCGTTGGCGAATCCGCTTGGCCTTGTGCCGGTTGTGGAGTTCGCCAACCGTCCGACGTTGAAGGGTGACCCGATCTCTGAGATTCAGGGTGTCATTCCGATGCAGAACGCGATCAACCTGTTGTGGGCGTACCTGTTCCTTGCTGCTGATTATGCGTCGATGCCGGCGCGGGTTGTGTTGCATCAGGGGCCACCGAAGATGCCTGTTCTTGATGCCGAGGGTAAGAAGATCGGCGAGAAGGATGTTGACATCAAGGATCTTGCTGAGAAGCGGCTCCTGTACTTGTCGGGTGCTGACACGACGATTGATTCGTGGGAGGCTGCACGGCTCGACGTGTTCACGGGTGTGATTGAGAAGGCTGTCGGGCATATTGCGGCTCAGACGCGCACCCCTCCGACCTATTTGGTTTCGACGGCTGGCATGTCGAATGTGAACGGTGAGGGGTTGAAGGCTTCCGAGATCGGTCTTGTGAAGAAGTCCCTCGAGTTCCAGTCGTTCGCTTCGCCGGCTATCCGTGAGGTGTACCGGCTTGTGGCCCTGGTCCTCGGGGATCAGTCGTTGGCGCAGGCTGCACGGTTGGCGACGATCACGTGGGCGAACCCGGAGATTCGTTCGGAAGCTCAGTTGGCTGATGCGTTGCTCAAGAAGCGGAACCTTGGTTACCCGCTCGAGTACCTGATGGAGATTGACGGGTTGGACCCGTCTGACATCGAACGTGTGCTTGCCATGCGGGAAAAGGAACTGGAAGACCCGCAGATTGCAGCGGCGATGAGGGGGCTTGATGATTCCCCAGGCAGCTCAGGAGCAGTATCGGGTTCAGCAGCGGATAGCGGGGGCGACGGCAGCTAGCGTAGGCAAGCTGTGGCGGACACTCGGGGATGATTTCTCGAACGATTGGGTGTTCGCCCGCCCTCGCGTTCTGGCTGTGGTGCAGCAGGGCCGTGATGCGGCTGTTCGTCGGGCTGTCCCGTATACGCCGGATGTGTTGGCGGAGACGGGGCAGGTTGCGCGGCCCGTGGGCGAGTTGAACCCGGAAAGGTTCACGGCTGCCGCCCCGGATGGTCGGTCGATGGGTTCGCTGCTCGACGAGTCGGTCATTGCGACGAAGGTGGCGATCCGAGACGGCGCGACTGTCGATGAGGCGTTGCGCTCTGGCGGTTCTCATCTGATTCGTGACGTGTTGACGGTGCTTGCGGATACGCGCCGGCAGGTCTTCGGGGCGGACATCACGCAGCGTCCCGCTATCGGCGGGTATGCGCGCATGTTGAATGCGCCGTCGTGCTCGAGGTGTGTGTTGTTGGCGGGGCGTTGGTATCGCTGGAACCAGGGGTTTCAGCGGCATCCGCGCTGCGATTGCATGCACATTCCGTCTGCCGAGAACCGTGCCGGCGACTTCCGCACCGACCCTAAGGCGTACTTCGATTCGCTGTCTGCCGGTGAGCAGGATCGGGTGTTCACGAAGAACGGTGCGCAGGCGATCCGAGACGGTGCGGACATGAGTCGGGTTGAGAACGCCCGGTTGCGTGGTCTCAGCACTGAGACTTCGCATCGGAAGTTCGGCACCCCTTACCGGTTGACGGTGGATGACATTTACAGGGCGGCGGGTACGCGTGATGACGCGATCCGTTTGCTGCTGATGGAGGGCTACATTCGCCCTTCTCTTTGACTTCCCGCTCCTCGCGGGAGATTACCGCCGCGCAATGCGGCACCAACCCACTAGGAGCAATTCCATGTCGGAAGAAATTGTCGACGCTGTCGACACTGAACTCGTTGAGGCCCCCGCTGAGGTTGAGGCACCCATTGAGGGTGCTGAGGCGCTTGGTGATCCGGGTAAGAAGGCTCTCGACACGATGAAGGCGGAGCGCAAGGCTGCGACCGATCGTGCGAAGGCTGCTGAGGCTGAGAGGGATGCGCTCAAGGCGCAGCTCGAGGGCCGTGAGGCTGAACACGCGAAGGAGCAGGAGCGTCAGGCGGCGAAGGATGAGGCGTTGGCTGCGGCTAACAAGCGCATCCTGTCCGCTGAACTTCGTGCTGCCGCTAAGGGGAAGCTTGCTGACCCTACTGACGCGGGTCTCTATATCGATCTCAATGAGTTTGAAGTGTCGGATGACGGTGACGTCAATTCCGACTCGTTGCGTGAAGCGATCGACGACTTGCTGGCTCGTAAGCCGCACCTCGCCGCTGACACCCGCCTTTTCAGCGGTGCTGCGGATCAGGGTGCGAAGGGCACGAGCGGGCCGTCGCAGTTGCGCGAAGCGGATCTCGATTCCATGTCTGTCGCTGAGATCAACCAGGCGCGCCGTGATGGGCGTCTCAACAAAATCCTCGGCATTTCCTGAAAGGAGTAGCCACACATGGCTATTACCAACTACATCCCTACGATCTGGCACGCAAGCCTCCTCGAGAACTTGCACCAGAACACGTTCGTCATCCCGACGCTGAACCGCGACTACGAGGGCGACATTGTCAACGGTGGTGAAGCGGTGAAGATCACCGGTTTCACTCAGCCGACGATCGGCACCTACGCGGGTTCGATCACCCGTCAGGCGCTCACCGACTCGAGCCAGACGCTCAACATTGACCAGAAGCGTTACTACGCTTACCTCGTCGATGACGTGAACAAGGTGCAGGCTGCCGGGTCGTTCGACGCTTTCCAGCGTGACGCGGCTGCTGGTCTGGCTGATGTCGCTGAGGACTTCGTTCTCACCGGCATGATCTCGGGTGGCACTTCGGCTGGCACCACGGCGGTCACGAACCTTGCGACTGCTGATGCGGCTGTCGTGAAGATCCGTACCGCTCTTGTGAAGGCGAAGGTGCCGTCGAGTGACCGCTACCTCGCCGTGAACCCGGAAGCTGCTGCGTTCCTCATGGACGCTGGCGGGTCGCTGTTCAAGGCGAACGAGTCCGCGTCGGATGAGACCATCCGCAACGGTGTCATTGGTCGTTACCGCGGCTTCACCGTCATTGAGTCGCCGTCTGCGTCGCTCGTGAACACCAACAAGCCGGTCTTCATCGGCTACTGGGGTCGTGCGGTTGGCTTCGTGCAGCAGCTCGTCAAGCAGCGCGCAAACGTCGCGCTCGACGCGTTCGGTGACCAGATCGACGGCCTGCACGTCTACGGTGCCAAGGTGCTTCGCACCACCGCCGTTCAGACGTACGTCAGCCTCTAAGGAGTAACGGTGGACGCATTCGCAACGTATCAAGATCTTGAGGCCCGGTTGAACCGGGTCTTTTCTGTTGAAGAGCAGGATTGGATCACGACGCTGTTGGAGGATGCGTCCACCTATCTTCGTGAGGATGTCATTGGTTTTCAGGTCTTCCCGCAGTCGACGGTCACGTTTGATGCGTGGCCGTCGAACGGGGAGGTTGTGTTGCCGCAGCAGCCGGCTCAGTCCGTTGGGGCTGTGACAGTTGGGGTGACTCCGATCTCGTTTGTCCTGCGTGACGGTTCCGTATTCGTGGATACGCGCGATGAGGTGACTGTCACGTTCACGTACGGCTATGCGGCTGCCCCTGAGGGGTTGAAGCGGTGGGCGTGCGTGTTGGTGTCGCAGGCGTTGGTGCCGCTCGAGTTGAACCTTGGTTTGACGGTCGGCGGGCTGTCTTCCGTTGCGCTCGACGATTTCAAGGCTGCGTTTGCTGATGGCGGCGAGGGCACTGGCATGAGCCTGTCTGACCGGAACATTGCGTTGATTCGTCGGCAGTATTCGTCTGACGTGCATGTTGGGGGGATGCGGTGAGCATTCTCTCTGGTGCGCTGGCGTGGGGGCGTTCGTTGGCTGAGGTCCGCATGTCGGATCAGGTGCGTGTCTTTCGTCGCGTTCTGGGTCCGATTGGCGCGGATGGCAATCCGACCGTGACTGACACGGACGTGTATGTCGGCAAGTGTCGTCTGGTGCTTCGTTCGTCTGTGGTGCGTGATGTTGATGCGCAGTCGCAGTTGCTGGGTGTTCAGCAGCCTGAGTTGCATTTGCCGGTTGCGGGTTCGTCTGGTGTGAGGAACGCGGATCGTTTTGTGCTTCTTGAGTCGGAGGGTGATCCGTCTCTTGTGGGGTTGTCGGGTGTTGTGGCGGGCATGTTTCCGCATACGGGTTCGACGGCCAGACGGTTGCCGGTGGAGGTTGCGTCATGACGTATGCAGAGGGCGGTTTCAACCCTGCGAAGGATGGTCGGCGATTCAGGATCGATACGAGAGTCGCTCCGGAGTGGGTGGCGTACTTCTCTGGTCGGGCTGCAATCGACTGGGCGGAACGCAATCGAGCGACCGCGGAAGAGGCATATCGCCGCTTGCGTGACGGGGGCGACGATGGCTGACGGTCTCAGCTTCGATTTCTCGGAGATCAACACGCTCACTGCCGACCTTCTCGCTGCGCCGGCTAAGACGTTGCCGAAGATCCGGCAGGCGCTCGAGGTGTCCGCCCGTCATGTGAAGGACGATTGGCGTGACGCGTGGAAGGGTTCCGGGCATGTTCCGGGCGGTGCTGCGTCGATCAGCTACGACATCATGGGCTTCGCGAACGCGTACGTGGGTGCGTCTGCAATGTCGGCTGACATTGGGCCGTCGTTGCGTGGGCAGGGTCCGATCGTGGGCATGCTCGAGTACGGCACTCCGAACACTGGCCCGCGCGGGTTTGGTGCTGAGGCTCTGCATAAGAACGAAGCGGATTTCGTGAAGGGCATTGAGCTGGCGACGGAGGACATCCTGTGAGCGCAGAAGCACATCACGACGCCCTCGTTGCTCGTTTGAAGGCGCACCAGTATTTGTCGGATGCGGTGTTCGAGGTTGGGTCTGTCCCGCCGAACACTCCGTTGCTCCGGTATGTGGTTGTGGCGTCGTCTCTTGGTGATCGTGAGCAGGTTCGTTTCACGGCTGGGAAGACATCGTTGACGACGAGTCATGTTCTGTATTGCGTCGGTTCGACCTCAGCTTCGGCTCGGAAGGTCGGGTCTTGGGTTGAGGCTCAGATGCTCGACTACAACCTGACGATCTCTGGGCGTTCTGTGCGCCGGCCCGACCCGTGGACTTCTCGTCCTATCCAGGTTGATAAGGATGGCCCGATTGTGTGGCCGTTTGCGACGATCTCGTTTGATATCACGTCCGAACCTGCCTAGCCCGTCCTACACCTCTTGAGAACCCCGCCTTGTGCGGGGTTTTCGCATTTAAGCGACCCGCCAACCCGGTGGGTAACCCGGTCCTGCGGGTTCTCCGACAGGACTCAATAGAAGGAGAATCCTATGGCGTTGGAAACTACTCCGACCTCGTCCCAGTCCGATGGCAAATGGCGGATCTGGTCCGTCCCGATCGGGAGCAACGCGCTTAGCGTTGCGATCCTTAACGGTGCGACCGCGAAGTCCCTCACGTACGGCCTCACGGCTGATGGTTTCGACCACCAGACCACGCAGGCGACCGTTGAGGACAAGCGTCTCACGCTGGTCCAGGACTTGTCCGCGCCTGGTCGCGTCACGGAGACGGTGAACCTCAAGGTCGTGTCATCGACGACTTCCGACTCGGCTGACCAGGTGCTGTCGGCGCTGGCTGTCAGCGGCGCGCTGATTCAGCTCACGGTTCGTCGCGCGGTGGACAACGCGACGATCGCGACGGTTGCTCAGGTCGTGGATGTTCTCACGGGCCGTGTTGGTGTGCGTCGTGCTGATGCGCCGGTTGAGAACGGTGTTGACACGGCTCAGTACCAGTTCTTCCCGTCTTCGCCGACTCAGCGCCAAGCAGTGCTCGTCGCGTAATTAGACCGCCGGGCGGGTTGCCCCATCGACCCGCCCGGCTTCACTTTTCCTGATGGGGGATGGATGGGGATCATGAGTTTTCTGGAAGACCTTGCTGCTGCGCATGAGAAGCCGAAGCCGAAGTCTGAGCCGGTGTCGGTGATGTTGAACGGCACGCACTACGAGTTGGTGTTTGAGCGCGCAGACGGTGACGTGTGGGCTGAATGCGTGTCCCGTCACCCGGCTCGAGAAGAGTCGAAGATTGATCTTCGGTATGGATACAACTTCAACGAGGTCGTGTTGGAGATTGCACCGAAAACGGGCCGCCTCGTGGACGGCACCGGCATTGGCGCTGACGCGTGGACGGTTCTTATTCCGACGCTGTCGGGTGCCGAGATTGGCCGTGTCACTGACGCGATTTGGGCACTCAATGAGTGGAACCCGGCTCAGGAGATTGAACGGGCAAAAAAAGCCTCCAAGGCCGGTTCGAAGAGGAAGTCCAGCTAGCTCGCGAGCTGGGTGTTTCTGTTTCGCGCCTGTTGGGGCGTGAACCGGTCGAACGCCACGAGCATTACGACGCGGACGGGGTTCTGACGGGTGTGACGGTGGTATCACGTGATGCGGAGTTCACTCGGGAGGACGTGACGCGTCTACTGGCTTCGCGACGCCTCGAACGCGAGATGGGTCCGCACGGCATCCCAATGTCAGAAGCGTTGGACCCGGCTAACCAGTTCGCTTTCGAAGCACCCGAGAAGCCGCAAATCGACTGGGCGGAGAAGACCGCACAGGACCAGGCGGAGCGTTACTACAAAACGCGTCCCAAGGGTGAGTCTCGCAACGGTCACAGGTGGGGGCGGGTTACCCGTAGGTCAGGGTAGCTTCGATCGGCTCTGTGGGTTGTCCGTCTTTGAACGTGACCATGCAGAGGACTCCGGCGCTGCGGTCTTTGCCGTCTTCGCGGTACCAGAGGTCGCCGGTTGTTGCCCACAGGACGTCGGCTTCTGGGTCGTCGGGTAGCGGGTTGTCGATGAGTTCTTTCATCGCGTCGGACATGTTCGATGTCTCGAGCTTGCTGGTGTTGACCTCTTCCGCGCCGGTCGGGAGCTGGGCGACCGCGTCGTCGATGCATCCCTTGTGGGCTGTCGCACCGTCACCTCCGCCTGCGCATCCGGCGAGTAGGAGGGTGGCGGCGATTGCCGCGCCCGCGAGTGCTTTCTTCATGACCGAACCGTACCGCCTTGGGGCGGGTTTTTTGTAGGGGCTGCCCCTGAACTGGAGGTACGGCGATGGTCGATCGTGTAACGAAGGTCACTCTTACTGCGCAGGCTGCTCAGTACATCAATGAGATGCAGAAGGCGGCGAAGGCCACTACTGAGACTGCGAATGCTGCTCAGAAGTTGCAGCAGCAGGAGAAGACGTTCAACGCGATCGGTAAGGCCGCGATGGCGGTCGGAACTGTTGCCGCGGTGGGTGTTGGTTTGGCTGTGTCGAAGTTCGCTGAGTTCGACAAGGCGATGTCTGGCGTTCAGGCGGCTACGCATGAGTCGACGGAGAGCATGTCGGCTTTGCGTGATGCTGCGCTCGAGGCTGGCGCTTCGACGGTGTTCACTGCTTCGGAGTCTGCCCGTGCGATTGAGGAGCTGGCGAAGGCTGGCGTTTCGACCGCGGACATTCTTGGCGGCGGGTTGAAGGGTTCTCTGGATCTTGCCGCTGCGGGCGAGCTTGAGGTTGGTGCTGCGGCTGAGATTGCCGCGTCGGCTCTCACCCAGTTCAACCTTGCGGGTTCGGATGTGCCGCATGTCGCGGATGTTCTCGCTGCCGGTGCGGGTAAGGCGCAGGGTTCCGTGGAGGACATGTCTGCTGCGCTGAACCAGGCGGGTGGCGTCGCAGCGGGTATGGGCATCTCCCTTGAGGAGACTGTCGGTTCGTTGTCGTTGTTCGCTTCGGCCGGCTATGTGGGGTCGGATGCGGGTACGTCGTTCCGGCAGATGTTGTTGCGCTTGTCGAACCCGACCGATGAAGCCAAGCAGGTCATGGATGAGCTTGGCATCAGCGTGTATGACGCTTCGGGTCAGTTCGTTGGCATGCAGAGTGTTGCGGGTCAGCTCCAGAACCAGATGTCGACGATGTCGGCGGAGACTCGTGACGCAGCGTTGGCCACGATCTTCGGTGCGGATGCGATTCGTACTGCGCGCGTGCTGTACACGTCTGGTGCTGAGGGTGTCGCGTCGTGGACTTCGAAGGTTGATGACTCGGGGTATGCGGCGGAGACTGCTGCGCTGCGGATGGACAACCTTGCTGGTGATGTGGAGAAGCTTGGTGGTGCGTTCGATACGGCACTGATCAAGTCGGGTGCTGCGGCGAATGATGCGTTGCGTGGTTTGACGCAGGGTGTCACTGCGATGGTCGATGGTTTCGCGTCTGCCCCTCAGGGAGTGCAGGGGGCTGCGCTTGCGATCGGGGCTGTGACTGCTGCTGTTGGGCTTGCGGGCGGGGCGTTCTTGTTGGCGGTTCCGAAGATTGCTGCGTTCAGGGCCGCGTTGGCGACCATGTCGCCGGCTACTCAGCGGGCCGCGACGGTGCTTGGCGCGGTTGGTAAGGCTGCCGGGTTCCTCGCGACCCTGGGTGTTGCGGTGTCAATTCTGGACAAGCTTGCGGTGTCGGGTGACCGTGCTGCGATCAGTCTCGGCAAAGTGACCGAAGCGTTGAACGATGGTGACTTGGATGCGACGTTCGCGACCATGACGGGCAGTGTGAAGGACTTCTCTGAGGCTCTCGAGCTGGTCGAGGGTTCTGGCTTCGATGCCCAGATGGAACGTATGGGCGAAGCGCTGGGTGGGAATATCGGCATTACGGGTGTTGTGACTGAGGCGCGTGCCGGGTTCACGAAGATGGGTGAGTCTCTCGCGCAGATGGTGAACGAGGGCAAGGGCACTCAGGCGGCACAGATCTTCGCGGAGATTGCCCGTAAGGCCGATGAGCAGGGCATCTCTTTGGCGAAGGTTGAAGCGTTGATGCCGGCGTACACGGATGCGATTGCTGTTGCGTCTGGTGCGCAGGAGGAGGCTTCGGTTTCGTCGGCTGCGATGTCCGAGGGCATCGAGGGTGTGGAGTCTGCTGCTGATTCTGCGAAGGATTCTGTCGAGTCGTTGGCGGATACGATCCGTGGTTTCGGTGACTCACAGTTGAGCGTCAATGAAGCGAACCGTGCGGTCGAGGAGTCGTTGGATTCGTTCACCGAATCTGTCGCAGCGAACGGGCAGACGCTTGACGTTACGACCGAGGCCGGACGCGCTAACTCCGCCGCACTTGACGGTATTGCGCAGTCGTACATTGAGGCTGCTGCCGCAACGGTGGAGAACACCGGCAAGCAGTCGGATGCCATCCCGGTGATTGAGGCGGGCCGTCAGGCCGTCGTCGATGCGGGTATCGCGGCGGGCTTGTCGCAGGAAGCTGCGGAGAAGTACGCGGATTCGCTGGGACTCATTCCGGCTGATGTGCAGACGCAGGTGACGTTGCAGTCTCAGGCTGCGATGGATGCTGCGCTGCGGTTTGCGCAGGTTCTTCGGGATATGCCGAGTTCCAAGACGGTGTACCTGTACACCGAGGAACAGAGGGTTCTGTCGGGTGCGCCACGAGGGCAGATCGGTGCCGCCTACAAAGATGGCGGGATGATTCCGCACCTGTCGGGCGGTTCGCCGACGTGGTGGCGTGACGGTGTCGTGCAGGGTCCAGGTGGCCCTCGCGATGACCGTGTGGCTGCGATGTTGTCACCTGGCGAGTTCGTCGTGAACGCCGCGCAGACGGCACGGTATAGCCGCGAGCTACACGACATGAACGCAGGCACCTACGGGGGCGCAGGGGGCGTCGACATGTCGCCTGTTGTGCGTCAGTTGCAGCGTGTCGATCAGACGTTGCGTGAGGTTCGCGACCGTACCGGCACACCCGTTCCGGTGGGTGCCGTGCAGGCAGCGACGGGTTCGACGAGCGTGTTCAACACGAGAAATGGGCGGATCTGACCATGTGGTTTGGTACTCGAGCGTTCATGCAGGAGATCGTTGACCCGCAGTTCAACCCTGACTACTCCCGAGACGGTTGGTCGCAAGACAGCCGGTACCTGTCGGGTCGGGTCGGTTTGGCGTCGTCAGCGAACGGACACCAGGAGTACTTCTTCGACTGGGGTGTGTTGTCGCGCGAGCAGGTGCGTCAGATCACTGACTACGCGGATGGTGTGTACGGGAAGGTCGGTGGCCGTCCGGGGGAGTCGTTGCTGTACTGGGTTGACCCAGTGGCGGCGGATCAGAATGTGTTGCCGCAATCGTGGGCTACGCCTTCGCTTGGCGGGTATGACGCTGTCCCGTTTGCTGGTGATGACCGTCCTGTGTTGTCGGCCAACACGAATCTGACGCAGGGGTACCCGGTTGAGAAGGCGACGTACACGTTGGCTGCGGACACGGTTCTGCGGTCTGTGTTTGTGCCTATCCCTCCGGGGCATTCCGCATGGGTCGGTGTTCACGGTGATGCTGGCGCACAGGACCGGGTCAAGGTCACCCCGTTCACCGGGTCAACGGCAGGGACGGTGGTGCATCCGACGATCCTGTCGGTGTCGACGACTACGCGTGTGAACACTGAGATCACCGGCACGGGTCTCGAGCTGTCGCTGGACAAGACGACCCCTGGCACGTGCCCGTTGGTGGGGATGATCGTTCAGATTCTCCCTACCGGTTCGACGCCGACGACTGGAGGGTTCATTTCTGGTCAGGGTCATGCGGGCTGCCGGTTCGACGGGTATCCGTCTCGTGTCCCGTATATCGCTGCCGGGGATGACTCAATGATTCAGGTGTCGGCGAAACTCGTGGAGGTCGGTTGATGGGTGTCCACGTGAAGATCGACGGTGTTGCGGAGTGGGATGTCGCCGGCTTGCAGTTGACGGAGGATGCGACCCCTGTTGACCCGTCGAGTTCGTTCGGCGGTGCGGGGGATTTTTCGTTCTCGATTCCGGCGAACGTGGATGCGAAGCTCATCGTCGGTCTGCCGGTTGAGGTTGTCGACACTGTGTTGGGGGTCACGCGTGGCGTGATTGCCGCTGTCGGCATGGTTGGTGATGACGTTCGCGCACAGTGCACGACTCGTCTGGTGCCGCTGGTTGCTGACCGGAACGCTGCTTTGCATGTGGGGACGGTCGAGTCGTATCTGACTTACGTTTTCGGCTTGTGTGATGTGACGACGGGTGTTGTGTTCGACCCGTCGATCGCGGACATTGAAGTGACCGCTGTCGGGTGGTCGGGGAATGTTTGGTTGCAGGTGAAGCAGTTCTGCATTGCGTACCAGGTTGAGGTTGCCGTTGTGGGGACTGACATTGTGGTGCGTCCTCTGCGGGGGCAGCGTGCGTCGAGGGTTGACGAGTCGGCGTTCGAGTGGGGCATGGATGGCACCGGTCGTTCGCAGACGGTTGAGTCCTGGTATTACGAGACCACACCGGTTACGGATGCCGTACTCGTGGGGCGGACGGCGAACGTCATCTCAAGTTTGGGTGCGGGCGAGGTGTACGAGTTTCAGGTCGACTTGGATTGTTCGTTGTCGTCGGTTGAGCAGCCTGTCGCAATGGATTCGGTTGCGTATTCGGAGGCGTCGGCTTCGGTGTATTCGGTGCGTGACCGGTTGGATAACCCGGTTGATGCGTCGTATTGGGTGAAGCAGGGCGGCAGCGTTTCAGTGTCGATTGCGGATGACACGCGGTCGATCACGGTGAAGGTCACTGGTTGTTTGGATGCGACGCTGGCCCCGTACCGGCTGGTCGGGACTCGGGTAGTGCACGGTCAGGATGTCGAGTATTCGACGTTGCGTGTGCTCGGGTCTGGGTTGGCGTTCAAACGGAAGCTGTATTCGATGCCGGCGTGTGTGGATGGTTCCGCGACGGTCGAGGTCGGGTGTGAGGTTGACAACGACTTCATCACCTCGTGGGCGCACGCTCATTCGTTGTTGCTGTGGGCTGCTGTGAGGTACGGGTCGCCGCAGATTCGGGTGTCAGGGCAGGCCGTGTTGGGTGCTGGTGCTGGTGCTCGTATCCTCGACGACTTCACCGAGTATCGGGTGCGGACAGTGAGCCGTGGCCCGTCCGGGGAGGCGTCGTATGAAGCGGAGTGGGACACCACCCTCGGCGATTTGGATGCGGTGTGGGGTGAGCAGAACATCGGCGAGTTCAACGACGCTCATTCGACGATCGGTCCATACAACGTTCGACCTTTGACTACTTAGGGGGCAGTGTGAAGATTCCGCCGATCAACCTGCCGCTTGATGCGGTCGCACACGCCCGGTGGTTGGAGCAGAGGGCTGTGGCGGCGGAGACCGAACTCCGTGACCTCAGGTCGTGGAAAGAGACTGTGACCCGTCAGCTCAGCATGACTGCTGGCGATTCAACGGGTACGAACGTGCGGGTCGAAACGAACCGCACCGACATCCTCGAACTCAAAGGCCGCGCGGGCGTTCCCGCAGGCGGTCGTGGCGGTTGGGTTCTGCGCCGCGCAACCGACACGGGTGAACTGCGGTGGGCCGTGGATGTCACGGGTGCGCAACCGCAGTGTGACATCTACCTTGGGGTGCTGCCGTCGTGGCTTGACGAGGGTGACCCGCGGTACTCGTGGTATCCGCAGATCCTCGGCAGCAGCGCAGCGGACTATGACGCAGCGCAGGCGATGATGCCCATCCTGTCTGTCACCGATACGGTTGCGGATCTCGGCGGTGGCACGGGCTACCGTACTGGCTCGACCAGCCCTGTCCCGCTGGACGCGGATAATGCTGCCCCCGCGCGGTACTCGGTGCACGTCTCGCCTGTGTTTGATGGGCAAGCGTTCGACATCATGTTCCCTGCCGATCTGGCGCGCACTACCAACTCGCCGTGGTCACACATCGACATCGGTGTTTACAACGACGGCGGTGAGACAGGCGAGTACAAGGCCGAACTGCATTTGCGGCATCTATCGGGCACGTATGCCGGAACACGAGTCGCGCCAGGCGAATGGTATGACGACCCGGCTACCGGTTCGAACGATTGGGACGCCCGCAAAATGTTCCTCGAGGCCGACGAGTTGTTGTCGTGGCGGGTCGAGAACGTTGGCGGGAACCCGAACGGGATGGCTGGTTCCCAGATTGTCCCGTCAATCACAAACGCTGGGTCCGGAAGTCTGGTGGCCGCGACCGGTGACAAGTGGTGGGAGATGAACGTCAAGGGACGCGAACTTGTGTTCCCCTTCTCGGGGATCGGCCCGCTCGAGGTTTCTAGCGCTGCTCACCGGTTCCGAAACTCACGCCGCGACATCATCGGGATCTCGCTCGTGACGGCTGAGGTCACGGACGCGCCAGTCGGTGCCAGCATTCAGGTCGACGTGAAGGTGGGCGGGGTGTCGATTTTCGCTTCCCCGTTGACGATTCTTGCCGGCGAGACGTTCGGGTCTGCGGTTCCTGCTCTGTCGCGGTGGCCCTTGGGCAGTACGGGCATGATCGACGGCCCTGCGGATCAGATCGCGTTGGCACCGTGGGCACCCGGAGACGCGGCGACACTCGAAATCGTTCAGGTTGGTTCGCCTGGAACTGAGGGCGCGAACCTGACTGTTCTGATGTGGGCCGGCTGATGGAGTGGTTCGGTTGGGGTCTCCCCATTGTGTCCGCGACGGTCACTCCGCCAACCGCTCCCCGTGGCCCGTACCCCGGACCGTGGCTGTATCTCACGCCGAACGTCTACCCAGGCGGCGTAGCGCTGCCGGTCGAGATGTTCCCCGGGCCTGACACATACCCGTCTTCGACGACATACCTGACGGACTAGGAGTCCCGCATGCCTGTTAGCTACACACCAAACTCGGAGTGGGAAGCACCGGTCATCATTGGCGGCACCCCCGCAACTCCCGCCCGGATGAACACGATCGAGGAGGGGTTGAAGACCGTTTCCGACGCGTTCGACGCACTCGAGGCTGGCGACACGACCATCGGTGCAGCAACCCCAGCGGATGGTGACGTACTCACCTACGACACCGTCACCGGCTGGGGTTCGGCCGCACCGACTGGTGGCGGTGGCGGTACTTCTGATCTCGACGACCTGACGGACGTTGACGTGTCGACTGTGCCGCCGACTGATGGGCAGTCGCTCGTGTTCGACACGGCAGACAACCTGTGGAAGCCGGCGACAGTCTCCGGTGGTGGTGGTGGCGCGACTACCCTCGACGGCCTCACGGATGTCACGGTCACTTCGGTTGCCGCGAACGACTACCTGCGTTACGACTCAGGCACCTCGCAGTGGGTCAACGTTGCCGGTGTGCCGGCGTCGCACATCACGTCGGGCACCGTCGCGACTGCTCGCCTCGGGTCTGGCACGGCATCCTCGAGTACGTACCTTCGGGGCGACCAGACGTACGCGGCTTTGCCCGCATCGTCTGACACGGCACAGGGCATCGTGGAGCTGGCGACCACGGCTGAGGCGACGACTGGCACGGACACGGCTCGAGCTGTAACCGCTGCCGGCGTGAAGGCTGTCATGGACGCGCATGTTGCGTTGTCCGACCCGCACACCCAGTACCTCAAGGAAACGGATGCGGCGAACTACCGGGACGTGGTGTTCTCGCAGGGTGGCACGCTGGCTACGGGTGCGGGGCAGTTTCGTCTGTACAACCGGTCGGGCGTCACTCGCACCATCCAGACGGTGACTGCGGCTGTTGGCACGCAGCCGACTGGTGCGGCGATCCTGGTCGATGTGAACATTTCGGGTACGACGATCTTCACGACGCAGTCGAACCGGCCCACGATCGCTGTGTCGACGAACGAAGACCAGTCGGGCACCCCGGATGTGACGGCGTGGACTTCGGGTTCATATCTGACGATCGACATTGACCAGATTGGTTCCACGGTCGCGGGGGCGAACCTGGTTGTGACGGTGGTGTACTCGTGACGGTGACAGTTGAAGAGGTCATTGCCCCCGCGAACATCGCCGGCTCCGCGTCAGGGAGCATTTCGATCACAACGTCGCTTCTGTCAACGGATCTAGTCCTTGTCTTGGTGTCGAAAGTGTCGGCGGGCAGTGCGACCGTTACGTTCGACGGCAGCGCACCGACATCGTACGGAAACTGGCAGAACAGCACCGGCACGCGACTGTTCGTATACACGAAGACAGGCGTAACCGGGACGGGACACACGGTCGGCTATTCGACCACGGGAACGTCCACGGTGAACAGGTTCACGATCCTTGTGATCCGCGGGCTGAGCAACGCTGCTGTCACAAGCTTTGCGCAGTCGGACTGGTCAAGCACGACGACCGCAGCGAACACGGATGAGACGGTTGCGGGGCAGAGTGTAGGGAACGGTCAAGTTGCGGTGATCGTGGGGGTGGCAACCGCGGGCACAGTCACGTTTCCATCGAACCCGCTACCCGCCACCGGATGGTCTACCGACCGTGCGGACGGCTCTGGTAACGGCACATCAAACGTGATCCATCAAGTATTCACCGCACCGGATACCGCCCAGGCTTCCATCCGGACGACCTCGACGACGACGATCGGTGCCGCCACTTTCATTTTGGGGGACACCTCTTCGCCGCCTGCCCTGATCTCAACATTCACCGGCTGGGGCAACCCGATCTTCTGACTCGTCCTCACCTCTTCCATGCCACCCCACGGGGTGGCTTTTCTCATTCCCCGGAAAGGGGCAACCGATGCCAACACCCCGAGGTCTGCCGCTCTACACGACCGCCGATCCCGCGAAACTCGACATCCTTCTCAACGGCCAGTCCAACGCAATGGACTTCGCTATCGGAGAATCCGAACAGGACACCCGCGACGGTGAAAGCGCCGCGACAGTCGACGATCTCCCCGAAACGGGGAACTGGAAGGGCCGCGGCGTGTTCGTGGAAGAAGACGGCACATGGCGTCTCTGCATCGGACTCCCCAACACGTGGATCAACGCCTACCGGGTACCCGTCGAAGGCACCATCTCCTGGCAACCCGGATGGTCCGCCGAACCCGGCCTGTCACTCGAACGAGACGCCGACCACGTATTCCTAAACTTCAACGCCGAGAAAACCTCCGCCGTCATCGGCGAAGAAACCCTCGGCTACCTCCCCGCAGGGTTCCGACCCGCCGACAAAATCTACTGCTCCGGCTCATTCCACGGCACCGGGGACCCCGGCGCGGCGATCATCTCGCTCGAGGCAACCGGGCAGATGCGGGTGTTCTTCCCCGGAACCACTGACCAAACCAATGTCGCGTTCTGCGTGGCCTTCCCCATCTAAGTTCGGAGGCACAACATGTTGCAAGCCCCGTTCACGCAGGCACACCTCGCGGACAGATTCGGCGAATGGCCCGACTGGCGGAAGGCGGCCGGCCTTGGCCCCCATCGCGGCCTCGACTGGAACGGCCTACCCGCTGGCACGCCAATCCCAGCAGGTGGCAGCGGTCGAGTCACCTGGCGCACCAACCTCAGCGACCCGGAAGCCACCGAGCTTGGCCACCGCATCGTCATCGGCTACACGCTCGGCTCCGACACCGTCTACATCGGGTACAGCCACCTGCACCGGAACCCGACACTTGCCCTCGGGGCCAGCGTCAGGGCCGGTGACACGGTCGGACTACTCGGCAACTCCGGGACCGCATCAACCGGCGCGCACCTACACCAGACCGCGTCGTGGCAGAACGGAAACCCCGGCACCGTCATCGTGTTCGACCCCCTCGAAGTCCAGTCCTTCGCCGGCACGGCCCTCGCTGGCGGATCCGGCACCCCTATTCCGCTCCCGACTCTGGAGGACAGCATGACCATCATCATCAAGGCCACGGCGGACGGTACTGGCGACCTCGCTTGGATCAAGAAGGGGATGCACTTCGCCGATTCCCTTACCTCGCCGCTCGTTGTGCTCACCGCCGCCGAAGTCGGCGCACTTGAATACTGGCGGATGAAAGGCATCCCGTACCGCTTCGGCGAGTGGACCCCCTCTGACATCCGGAACCTGATCGCGGCTCGAGGCATTCACCCCATCGGTGGCGGTGCCGGACGCACGAACTACGACCAGACCGCCTTCTAGACACATGCCTGAGTGGATCAGCAACGCCCTGTGGCTTGGTGGTGGCGGTTTGGTCGCATGGTTGACGTTGATCCTCACGGGGCGGCGCGACCGGAAGTCCGCAGAGCATCAGATGATCGACCAGTTTCAAGAAGAGCTGGCCGAGTTCCGCAAGCAGACCAATGCGCGCCTCTTGAAGCTCGAGACAGAGAACACCGCATATCGGCGGTATGTGTTTCAGCTCATCGATCATTCCAACGCTCACGGCATCACCCCGTTGCCGTGGCCTGACGACATCCCCCGGTAGGAGACCACATGACTGACACCCCCACCGCTAACGACCTTGGTGTGATCATCACGTCAGCTCGCGCGCGGAAGATCATCTACGGCAGCTACGTCCTCGCACTCGTTGGTGCCGGCGCAACACAGGTCGCATACGCGTCCCTGGAACTGTCGGCCCCGTCGTGGTTGGTCGCGTCCGTTGCGGTGCTCGCGTACCTCGGCATCCCTGTCGGCGGTATTGCTGCCGCGAACACCCGAAAGTCTTAGACACAGAAACGCCCCCTCGTGCTCAAGTGCGAGGGGGCGTCTTTTTCTGTGCAGCGGGGGCTACACCCTACGAACATCGACGATAGTTCCGGACGGGTAGGCCCTGTACCCGCAGGACCGTGCCCGGTCGCCGTCCGAGGCTTCCAGAGTCTCACGGTGGCCATCCGTGTACGAGATAAGGAACGTGCTCATCAGTACCACCTGCTCTCTTTGTTGAACCAAACCTATTGAAGCCCCATGTACCCCGTATCAGGGAAAACCCTTAACGTGGTTAAGAAACTCAAGTTAGTAACTAAGTTACACAACCGTGTTAGACAACACAAGAGAGGTCTATGCTCATCCCGTGAGCATCCGCAGTGATCTAGAAGCGATCGCCGAAGAGCAACGCACACTCCCAGACCGGCGTGCCCGAGCTGTCGCAGCCGCACGGAACCTCAACATGACATGGCGCGAAATCGCCATCATCCTCGACATGACCGAACAAGGTCTCATCAAAGCTGACAAGGCTTGGCGCGAACGCCACAACTAACGCCCTCACTCCTTACGAGTGGGGGCGTCCTTTTGTCGTTTTAGGACGGTTTGGGGCGGTCACCTAAACCTGTCGTCGGCCACGGGTTGGGGGCGAATCCTCCTGGCGCATGGTCGCGGATGAACGCTAGGTGCACGTTCTCGAGCGAGACACGCAGGGTTGTCCACCGGCCGACAGGGGTGCCTCTCAACGACCCCACATACCCAACCTCAGACCCGATGCGGACGATGCGGACCTCACCGTAGTCGCGACCCATGCTGTCGACGAGCGTCCACACACCAGGGGAGCGCTCCTCGGTCGCCATGAACGGATGCCATTTAGGTTCGCCCATGATTAGGCAAACCGAATAATACGGGTGCTAAGGCGTGGAACGTTCATCGGGTACAGAGTAAGGCTGACGGGTGTCACGCCTCGAGTTCGAGTTGCTTGCCGAGGCCGTCGAGCACTCGCACAATGTCTTCGTCTGCACCGGGTGCGAGGTGACCGTACACGCTGACGGTGGTGTTGATGTTCTCGTGTCCGAGTTTGGCTTGGACGACGTTGAGGGGTGCGCCGGCTGCGAGGAGCCAGGATGCGTAGGTGTGTCGGAGGTCGTGAATGTTGGGCGTCTTGCCGAGCGGTGCGACGCCTTCTTCCTTGCACAGCTTGGGGTCGTTGACCTTCGTGACTGCTGTACGCCAGATGCGCCCGTTGAACAGTCCATACCAGAGCCGTCCACCTTCGACGCCGTGGAAAACAAGTTCAGACTCGCCACGTTCGGGGAGGTTGTCTCGGACGTTCTGGGGGAGCGGGATCGACCGGCGACCCTTCTGCGACTTCGGGACACCGAGTACGGGGATGCCGTCTACGCCCTTCTTCCACGCCTTGTTGATCGATGCCGTGGGGGTGCGTTTCGTCAGGTCGATGTCTGACCATGTGAGCGCGGTCGCTTCACCCCAGCGTGTGCCGGTGTAGACCATGAAGATGAGCAGCGGTTTGTAGTGCTTGGGGATCTTGCTGAGGATGCGTTCGAACTCAGCATGGGTGAGGAAAACACCTTCGCGTGATTGCCCCTTGGTGATTCGCACACCGGTCACCGGGTTGTCGATGATCAGCTTCCGGTCTTTCGCTGCGGCGAAGATATTCGACAGCAACGCCCGGTAGTTCGCAACCGTCTTGGGTGCGATCGTCTGCCCCTTCCGCGACCCGGATGGTTGCGCTTCCTGCCATGCCACCCATTTGCCGATGTCGTCACGGCTGATGGTGTCGATGGGGTGGTCGCCGAGGATGGGGAGGAACGCGCCTACCATGCGTTCGTAGCCCTTCCTGGTGCCGGGTTGGATGCCGGTGAGGATTCCTGAGGCGGGGTCGAGGTAGGTCGTGGTCCACTCTGCGAGGGTGGGCGCGGTGGTTGCGGTTTCTCGTCGCCGTTGGAGGACGTTGCGTGCTATGTCGCCACCCTTGGCTGTGATGAGGGCGCAGTGCTGCCACGCGATCTTGTCGTTCTTGAACGTGTCGGTGACGACGGACCCGTTGGCCCGGTACTGCACACGCCACACGACTACGCCTGACTTGAGGCGGTGCGGCTTCGGCTCAGGCATCAGCGGGGATGTCGTCGAGCACGCCACTCTCGCGGATCGCCTCGGCGATCTCGTGCCCACGGCCAAACTGAGGCGTGCCGTAGAGCTTGCGGTCAATGACACCAGCCAGCGTCGAAATGAACGTGTCCATCGGAACCCCCCGATGACCCGATGTAGTGCGGGATGTAGTTTTCTACTCCCGAACGGGCCTACAGCCCAGTATATCATTGGGGTGAGTAACGGGGCTTGAACCCGCGACCTCCTGGACCACAACCAGGCGCTCTACCAACTGAGCTATACCCACCATGTGCCGACCGCTTGACGCGATCTGGCAACTTGACGAGCTTACTACACCTTGGAGGCGAACTCGTTCACCACGGCTGCAGACAGGCTCTGGAGCTCGGCCGTCGAGGGGCCGGGCTCGGCGACGAAGACCGCACGACGGTAGTAGTGCAGCTCGCGGATCGACTCCTGGATGTCGGCGAGGGCACGGTGCCCGCCGTTCTTCTGGGGGGAGTTGAAGTAGGCACGGGGGAACCAGCGCTTTGCGAGCTCCTTGATCGAGGAGACGTCGACACTGCGGTAGTGCAGGTGCGCGTCGAGCCGCGGCATGTACTTCGCGAGGAACGCGCGGTCGGTGCCGATGGAATTGCCGGCGAGCGGTGCTTTCTGCTCATCGGGGACGTGCTGGAGCACGTACTCGAGCACCTGGTACTCGGCGTCGGCGACGCTCACGCCGTTGGGGATCTCTTCGATCAGTCCGGACTGGGTGTGCATCGTGCGGACGAACTCGCCCATCGACTCGAGCGCGCTCGCGTCGGGCTTGATGACGATGCTGATGCCGGCATCGACGGGGTTGAGGTCGTAGTCGGTGATGATGACCGCGATCTCGACGAGCTCGTCGACCTCGAGGTCGAGTCCGGTCATCTCGCAGTCGATCCAGACCAGGCGGTCACTCGAAGAAGGCATGCAGAGAGTCTATCCGGGCGCACCGACGGCGTTGCTCGGGCCGCATCGCAGGATCCACGAGGGGCGCTTCGCCTGGGGCGACGGAGCGATCGGCTGCTGGAGTGCCCCCGGCAGGAATTGAACCTGCGACCAAGAGATTAGAAGGCTCCTGCTCTATCCGCTGAGCTACGGGGGCGGCGGTGCCAGCATACCGGGATGAGCCGGGTCAGCCCTCGACGGGGACGAGGGGATCGTCTTCCGAGGCGAGGGTCGAGGCCTCCGACCGCCCCTTGCGGATGGCGAGCGCGATCAGCGGGAACAGGAGCACCGAGAGCATGCCGGCGCCGACGAGTGCGGCGGCAGTGCCGCTCGGCAGGTCTCCGTTGTCGACGCCGATCGCGGTCACGGCGACGATGATCGGCAGGCCGGTGGCGCCGAACAGCGCGGTCGCCACGAGGTCGCGTCGACTCGAACCCGTCGGGGCGGCGAGCAGTGACGGCAGGCCGCGTACGACGAGCAGCAGTACGAGGAAAACGGGCAGCAGCACCGTCGTGCGCACGTCGGCGAAGAGCGATTCGAGGTCGAACGTGACCCCGGTGCTGATGAAGAAGACGGGTACGAGGAAGCCGTAGCCGACCGCTTCGAGCTTCGTCTCGACCACTTCGATGTCGCGCTTCGGGGCACCGGAGATCAACAGGCGGTAGAGCACGCCGGCGGTGAATGCTCCGAGCAGCATGTCCAGATCGAGCACGATGCTCAGCGCCACGAGCGCGAGCAGCACGAAGATGACGAGGCGCACCGCGAACTGGCCGCTCGTGTGCAGGGTCGCCGTGATGACGCGGTGCATCCGCTTGCCGATGCCCTTTGCGGCCAGCCAGATGGCGATTCCGGCGATGACGGCGAACGAGAGGAGCACGACCGTGGCGAGCAGCGGGCTGCGGCCACTCAGGAAGATGGAGATCGCGAGCAGCGGTCCGAACTCGCCGATCGCCCCGAGGGCGATCACCGCGATGCCGAACGGCGTGCCGAGGTCGCCGGAGTCCCGCAGCACCGGCATGATCGTGCCGAGTGCTGTCGAGGTCAGTGCGATGCCGATGAACGCCGCCGCGGGAAGATCGGCGGCCAGGAGCGTCGCGATGCCGATGCCCGCCGCGAGGGAGATGATCCACCCGATCGCCGCACGGCTCAGCGGCCGACCGCGGATGGCACGGAAGTCGATCTCGTTGCCCGCCAGGAAGAAGAGCATGGCGAGGCCGAAGTCGGCCAGCAACGCCATGAAGTCGTCGGGAACGATCCAGCCGAGCACGGCAGGGCCGAGCAGGAGGCCGAGCACGATCTCGAAGACGACGAGGGGGATGGCCACCCACTTTCCGACCGCGCGCACGAGCAGCGGCGCCGCGACGGCGATCGCCGGCACGAGCACCATGGTTCCGATCGAGATCTCCAAGGGGTACTCCGTTCAGGGCGGCAGGTGATGCCTGTCGAGATGTTAGCGGAGCGAGGGGCGACGCCGAGGCGGCGAGGCGGTGCATCCGGTTCGTCTGCCGGAAACATGACGGCGGTATGGTCGTGGCATGCGAGTGCTGCAGTCGCGAATCATCGCCGAACTCAACGTCACCCCCCTCATCGACCCCGCCGAGCAGGCGCGCGTCCGCATCGACTTCCTGAAGTCGTATCTGCGCGCGACGGGAGCCAAGGGCCTCGTGCTCGGCATCAGCGGCGGGCAGGACTCCACGCTGGCGGGGCGGCTGTGCCGGCTCGCGGTCGAAGAACTCGACGCGGAGGGCACTCCGTCGCGATTCGTCGCGGTCCGCCTGCCGTACGGTGTGCAGCGCGATGAGGACGACGCGCAGCTCGCGTTGGACTTCATCGAGCCGCAGGAGACCGTGGTCTTCAACGTCAAGGGCGGCGTCGACGGTCTCACCGAGGACTTCGCGGCGGCGACCGAGGTGCCGCTCAGCGACTTCGGCAAGGGCAACGTCAAGGCACGCATGCGGATGGTCGCGCAGTACGCTCTCGCAGGGGAGGGCGGGCTGCTCGTGGTCGGCACCGACCACGCCGCAGAGGCCGTCACCGGCTTCTTCACCAAGTACGGCGACGGGGGAGCCGATGTGCTTCCGCTCACCGGGCTCACGAAGCGGCAGGGACGGGCACTGCTCGAGCACCTCGGTGCTCCCGAGCGCCTGTACCTCAAGGTGCCGACGGCGGATCTGCTCGACGCGAACCCCGGTCAATCGGACGAGGCGAACCTCGGTCTGAGCTATGCCGACCTCGACGCGTACCTCGAGGGCGAGGAGATCGACGAGTCGGTCGCCGAGCGCATCGAGGCCCGCTTCCTGCAGACGCGCCACAAGCGCACGGTTCCGGTGTCGATGTTCGACGAGTGGTGGCGCTGAGCGCCTCGGGCGCGGTGCAACGCCTCAGGCGCAGTGCGCTCGCACGTGCGGCCGAAGGCACGGACGAGACCGAGATCAGCGCAGCTGGTCGCCGCTCTGCACGGTGGCCGTCGGTGCGGTGTTCGCCGTCTCGGTGGCGTCGTCGGAGATGGTGACACTGCCCTGGTACCGCTGCTGGTGCTGCTCGGCGACCCAGGCGTCCTGCTGGTCGACGGCGGCCTGCTCGGGCTCCTGGCGCTGTGTGCGCCAGCGGGCGAGGTCGTTCAGGAACTGACGGCGGGTGCGCCCGGGGTGGCGCTGCCACTCGAGGAGACGATCACGGAACTCCACGACCGCAGGGTCGAGCTGGTACCCGAATGTCGCCGACGCCCGCTTGAGCTCATGGAGCTGGTGGGCCGCCCAGTTCGCCGCGACATCCGAACCGCGGATCGGCAGCAGGCGCACGATGATGTCCGCCTGGCCCACGGCGCGGTCGGCGAGCACCTGTTCCTGCGGCGTCAACGAGTTCCACACGGAGGCCTCGGTCGCGGCGTCGACGAGCGCGGCGATCGCGGCGGCCTTCGCCTCGCGATCGCGCTGCGCGACGAGGCGCTTGATCGCGAGGTTGGCGATCCACACGGCGAGCAGTCCGGCGGCGAGCACCGCGAAGAACAGCACGACGGCCGAGAAGACCGTCGGTCGCGAAGCGCTCGTACCGAGCCAGGAGATGAGATCGTTCCACCACTGCATGGCGGCAGATTACCCCCGGGGTGGGGCGCGATGATCGAGCGTCGACGGCGCGCCCGAATACGCGTCGCGACAGCTCAGCGGAAGACCTCTGCGGCATCGCGCGACGACCAGAACTCGCCGAGCTCGATCGAGCGGATGCCGCCCGCGACGAGTCGTTTCGCCCCGAAGCGCAGCTCGGCGCCGACACCGCGCTGCTCGATGTGCCCGAGCACCGCGCCCTGCGGGCGGGTGACTCGCCACAGGCCCGGCGCAGCCGGCGAGATCTGCAGGCCGGGCACGACGTCGGGGAACGGTTCGCGCGTGCGCGACGCATTCGTGGCGATGGCGGACATGTCGCTCCTCTCGTGATGCAGCCGGCCCTGCGGGGTGTCACGAGCGTACGGCGGGCCACCGACATCCGATCGGTGTTCCACGATCCGTCGTCGGGCGGCAGCGCCCGGCCGGGTTCGGCCGGGCACTGCGCGGGCCCGCGCCGATCAGCCGAGCACGGTGCCGTGTGCGGCGAACGGCTCGATGCGTTCGATCTCCTCGGCGGTGAGCGGTGCAGCGTCGAGTGCGGCGATGTTCTGCTCGAGCTGCACGACGCTCGAGGCGCCGATGAGCGCGCTCGAGACGAGCGGCTGGCGCAGCACCCACGTGAGGGCGAGCTGGGCGAGGGTCTGACCGCGGTCCTTCGCGATCGAGTCGAGTGCTCGAGCTCGCTCGAGGTACTCGCTGCTGATGCGGTCGGGCGAGAGGAAACGGCTCGTCGCCGCCCGTGAGCCCTCCGGAACATCGCCGCCCAGGTAACGATCGGTGAGGAGTCCCTGCGCGAGCGGCGAGTAGACGATGCTCGCGGCGCCGACCTCTTCGAGGGCCGGGAACAGGCCGTCCTCGATGTGACGGTCGAACATCGAGTACCGCGGCTGGTGGATGAGGAGCGGCACGCCCTCGGCCTCGAGTGCGGCGGCTGCGGCGCGCGTCTCGTCGGGGTCGTAGTTCGAGATGCCCACGTAGAGCGCCTTGCCCTGGCGCACCGCGGTCGCGAGCGCACCCATCGTCTCCTCGATCGGCGTCTCGGGGTCGGGCCGGTGGGAGTAGAAGATGTCGACGTACTCGAGGCCGAGACGGCCGAGGCTCTGGTCGAGCGACGACAGCACGTACTTGCGCGAACCCCACTCGCCGTACGGGCCGGGCCACATGTCGTAACCGACCTTCGACGAGATGATCAGTTCATCGCGGTAGGGCGCGAGGTCGTCGGCGAGGATGCGGCCGAAGTTCGTCTCGGCGCTGCCGGGAGGCGGTCCGTAGTTGTTCGCGAGGTCGAAGTGCGTGACGCCGAGATCGAAGGCGCGGCGTACGATCGCGCGCTGGGTGTCGTACGGGCGCTCGTGCCCGAAGTTGTGCCAGAGGCCGAGCGAGAGCGCGGGCAGTTTGAGGCCGCTGCGGCCCACCCGGTTGTACTGCATGCGGTCGTAGCGTTCGGGGAGGGCGACGTAGCTCATGGAGCAACTCTAGGTCGCCGACTCGTCCTCCACAGTCGTGTGACGGTCGGCTTCCCGCACCGGTTGCGCACGCGGCGTCCGGATGCCTCGGCCGGCCCTCGATGCTGAACGGAACGCGGCTCCGGGGTGACGATCCGGCACGAGCGCCTCCCGGGGCCGCGTGCCGTCGACTCGCGGCGGCATCCGACCGAGGAGTGCAGCACATGACCGACATCATCACCGTGACCGGAGTCGTGGGAACCGATCCCAAACACCACGTCACCAACGGCGGACTCGCCATCACCACGTTCCGGCTCGCCTCGACGCGGCGCGTGTTCGATCGTGCGAAGGGCACCTGGGAAGACGGCGAGACCAACTGGTACACCGTCTCCGCGTTCCGCCAGCTCGCCACGAACGCGAGCCTCTCGATCCGCAAGGGCGAGCGGCTCATCATCCGCGGCCGACTCCGGCTGCGGGCCTGGGAGACCGGCGAGCGGTCGGGCACTGCCGTCGAGATCGAGGCCGATTCCATCGGGCACGACCTCGCGTGGTGCGTGACCTCCTACGCGAAGGTCCGATCCACGCGTCCAGCGGATGCCGCGGCGACGGGGTCGTCGGAGGCAGCGGCGGGCGAGGCGTTCGAGGCGCCGCAGGCGGGGTCCGAGGGAACGATCGACGATGGCACCTCCGCGTGGCCGGACATGTCGACGGCGCCGGCGATCGGATTCGATGCGGATTCCGACGTCGGCGGGGTCGACGGGGTTGCCGATGATGTCGACGACGTCGCGCTTCCCGAGCTCGAGTCGACGTTCGCCGGCTGATCGGGAGTGACGGCGGCCCACGGCCCGCCCGAGCCGCCATCGCGGGCGTACCGCCTAGAATCGGCTCGGGCGGTCGCCACCGCCGGTGAGGGGAACGATGAGACGGCGGTTCGGCACCAGCGCGGCCCTGGCGTTCGCCGGGGTCGCGATGCTCGTGGGCCTGACGGCGTGCACGTTCGGCGATCCCGAACCGACGGGGCCTTCGACCGCACGGCCGACGCCGACCGCACCGGGCACCGCTGCACCGACGGCGCCGGAGTTCCGTCCCGAACTCTCCGCGACCGAGAACCAGCCCTACTTCGACTGGGTGAACGGCGGCGTGATCGCCGCGAACGCCGCGGCAGGCGGGCGGGACTTCATCGACGCACTCGTGGCCGCAGGGTTCGACCGGGCGCAGATGCAGGTCACCGCCGACACGACGACGATCGGAGAGGCGGCCGATTCGGTGCAGTTCTCCGTGCTCTTCCAGGGTGAGTGCCTGATCGGGCAGTACGGGCCGAAGTCGGATGGATACCACGGTGCGGTGCGCGCACCACTCGGCACCGGCACCTGTCTCGTCGGGCAGACCCGCCCCATAGACTGGTAGGCGACATGGCTGATTACATTTACTCGATGGTTCGCGCCCGCAAGGCGGTCGGCGACAAGGTCATCCTCGATGACGTGACGATGGCATTCCTCCCCGGAGCGAAGATCGGCGTGGTTGGCCCGAACGGTGCCGGCAAGTCGACGATCCTCAAGATCATGGCCGGTCTCGACCAGCCCTCCAACGGCGAGGCCCGCCTGAGCCCCGGATTCTCCGTGGGCATCCTCATGCAGGAGCCCGTGCTCGACGAGACCAAGACGGTGCTCGAGAACGTGCAGGAGGGCGTCGGCCCGATCAAGGCGAAGCTCGACCGCTTCAACGAGATCTCACTCGCCATGGCCGAGCCCGACGCCGACTTCGACGCCCTGCTCGCCGAGATGGGCGTGCTGCAGGAGGCCATCGACGCCGCCGACGCGTGGGACCTCGACTCCCAGCTCGAGCAGGCGATGGACGCCCTGCGCTGCCCGCCGGGTGACGAGCAGATCTCCGTGCTCTCCGGTGGTGAGAAGCGCCGCGTCGCGCTCTGCAAGCTGCTGCTCCAGAAGCCCGACCTGCTGCTCCTCGACGAGCCCACCAACCACCTCGACGCCGAGAGCGTGCTCTGGCTCGAGCAGCACCTCGCCAAGTACCCCGGCGCCGTGCTCGCCGTCACCCACGACCGGTACTTCCTCGACCACGTCGCCGAGTGGATCTGCGAGGTCGACCGCGGTCGCCTCTACCCCTACGAGGGCAACTACTCGACCTACCTCGAGAAGAAGCAGGAACGACTCAGCGTCCAGGGCAAGAAGGACGCGAAGCTCGCCAAGCGCCTCGCCGAAGAGCTCGAGTGGGTCCGCTCCAACGCGAAGGGGCGCCAGGCGAAGTCGAAGGCGCGTCTGGCTCGCTACGAGGAGATGGCGACCGAGGCCGAGCGCACGCGCAAGCTCGACTTCGAAGAGATCGTCATTCCCGTCGGCCCGCGCCTCGGCGCGCAGGTCATCGAGGCCAAGAAGCTCCGCAAGGGCTTCGGCGAACGCATCCTCATCGAAGACCTGAGCTTCAGCCTGCCGCGCAACGGCATCGTCGGCATCATCGGCCCCAACGGCGTCGGCAAGACGACGCTGTTCAAGACCATCGTCGGGCTCGAGCCGCTCGACGGCGGCGAGCTCAAGGTCGGCGAGACGGTCGACATCTCCTACGTCGACCAGAGCCGCGGCGGCATCGACCCGAACAAGAACCTGTGGGAGGTCGTCTCCGACGGCCTCGACTACATCATCGTCGGCAAGACCGAGATCCCGTCGCGTGCCTACGTCTCGCAGTTCGGCTTCAAGGGACCCGACCAGCAGAAGAAGGCCGGCGTGCTCTCGGGCGGTGAGCGCAACCGTCTGAACCTCGCGCTCACGCTGAAGCAGGGCGGCAACCTGCTGCTCCTCGACGAACCGACCAACGACCTCGACGTCGAGACGCTGTCGAGCCTCGAGAACGCGCTGCTCGAGTTCCCCGGCTGCGCGGTGGTCATCACCCACGACCGGTGGTTCCTCGACCGCATCGCGACGCACATCCTCGCGTACGAGGGCACCGAGGAAGACCCCGCGAACTGGTACTGGTTCGAGGGCAACTTCGAGTCGTACGAGCAGAACAAGGTCGAGCGGCTCGGCCCCGACGCGGCGAAGCCGCATCGTTCGGCCTACCGCAAGCTCACCAGGGACTGACATGCGCCTGCACGTGCCCACTCCGCTGCGGTGGAGCGACCTCGACGCCTACGGGCACGTGAACAACGCCCGGATGCTGAGCCTCCTCGAAGAGGCTCGCATCCAGGCGTTCTGGGTGAGCGACGACACCTCCGAGCACGCCGTCGGCGCGTCGACCGCGGTGCTCGACGCCACACCGGGGGCGACCACGATCACCCTGATCGCCCGTCAGGAGGTCGAATACCTCGCTCCCGTCCCGTACCAGCGCCAGCCGCTCGACGTCGAGCTCTGGATCGGGCAGATCGGCGGGGCGAGCCTCGACGTCTGCTACGAGGTCTACTCACCGGTCGGCGTCGAGCCGCGAGTGCTCTACACGCGTGCGGTGACGACGGTCGTGCTGGTCGATGCGGCGACCGAACGGCCGCGCCGCATCGGCGACACCGAACGTGCGGCGTGGGAGCCCTACCTCGCCGACCCGATCGCGTTCCGGCGGCGCTGAGTCGCCGCTTCAGTCTCCGAGCGGCTCGTCGCTGAACGAGCCCTCCCAGACCGCGCGGCTTCCGGCCTCCGCGATCTGCACGAGCGTCCACGTCGAGCCCGCGGTGATCACGAGTGCACCGACCGTCAGCACTGCGCCCACGGCGAATCGGATGCCGCGGCTCGGCGAAGGCTCGGCTGAAGCGTCGCCGCCCGCCGCCCCGCGCCGCCGCACAGTGCGTTCGACGAGCGCCCAACCGCTGATCGCCACGGCCAGCACGAGCAATGCGACGAGCCACGGCACGATGTCCTCGCCCTGCGCGGTGTGCACCTGGATGAGCGGTGCCGGCGGCACCCGCTGCTCGAGCCACTTGCCGGCCTCGATCGTGACGAGCCCGAGCGGCAGCAGCAGCATCGCGCCGATGAGGGCGGGAAGCCAGAGCACTCGGCGCGCGGCGGGCCACGCCGCGATCACGACGAGCAGCAGACCGAGCAGCGGTGTCAGCACCACGACGGCATGCACGAGCAGCACGTGCAGGGGCAGCCCCGCGAACGTGTAGTCCATGGGTCAGGATGCTGCGACGATGCGGTCGCCCGAGACGGCCACGGCGATCGGGCTCAGGGGTTCGAGCGCCGGCCCCTGGATGACGTCGCCCGTCGCGGCGTCGAACATCGAGCCGTGGCAGGGGCAGTGGAATTCCGCGCCCGCTGCGGCGACGACGCACTGCTGGTGCGTGCAGATCGCGCTGAACGCGACGACCTGGCCGGCGGTCGGTTGCGCGAGCAATGCGGGTGCCCCGTCGATCTTGGTGTCGATGCTGCCGCCGACCGGCACGTCGGCGAGGGCTGCGATGTCGCCTCCGACGGCCGGTGCATCGGGCGCCGCGGTTGCATCGGTGGGCGGATCTTCGACGAGGCTCGGCGGTGCGTCGGTGGCCGAACCGCTCGGGCTCGGGGCATCCGCTGCACAACCGGCGAGGGCGAGAGCGCCGCCGATGGCGCCGGCGGATCCCAGGGTGAGGATGGTGCGTCGGGTGGGATCGGTCATCGCCAGAACTCCTTCGTCCGCGTCGCTCACGTCACGTGAGCGTCCATGGCCCCATTCTGGGACACCATCCGCGGAGAACGGCGGATTGCACAGGATCTATTCAGCCGGTTCCGAAGCGCGAGCGGACTCGGGCACGCGCACCATGCCCTCTTGTGCGACGCTCGCCACCAGCACGCCCTCGCGGGTGTAGATGCGCCCGAGCGAGAGGCCTCGGCCGCCGCTCGCCGACGGCGAGTCCTGCGTGTAGAGGAGCCATTCGTCGACACGGGCGTCGCGGTGCCACCACATGGCGTGGTCGAGGCTCGCGACCTTCAATCCGGGGGTCGCCCAGGCGACGCCGTGCGCACGCAGGATGGGTTCGAGGATCGAGTAGTCGCTCGCGTACGCGAGGGCGGCGCGGTGCATGTTCAGATCGTCGGGCAGCCGGCCGAACGCCTTCATCCACACCGCCTGGCGCGGCACCCGCTCACCCTCGACCGTGAGGTACACGGGCGAGGGGATGTGCCGCACGTCGAACGCGCGCTCGTTCGACCAGTAGCGGGCGATGTCGTGATCGAAGGCGCCGAGCACGTCGGCCGTCGACGGCAGCGTCTCGGGGTCGGGCAGGTCGGTCGGCATCTCCACCTGGTGCGAGACGCCGTCGTCTTCGGTCTGGAACGAGGCGATGAGCGACAGGATCGGCACGCCGTTCTGGAAGGCGTGCGTGCGCCGGGTCGAGAACGAGCGGCCGTCGTGCAGGCGGTCGACCGAGAAGGTGATGGGGTGCGCCACGTCGCCGGGCCGCAGGAAGTAGCCGTGCATCGAGTGGATCGTGCGGTCGTCGGCCACGGTCCGCATCGCGGCGATGAGCGACTGGGCGAGCACCTGGCCGCCGAAGACACGCCCGAGCGGCATCCACTGCGAGGGACCGGTGAAGATGTCCTCAGTGGTGCGAGCACCCGTGTCGGTGAGGTGCAGCGTGCTCAACAGGCCGTCGATCGGACCGTTCATCGTTCCTCCGTGTCGGTGGTCGGTGACCGCTCGTGACCCTCTGAGCGTGTGACCGCCGGGGCGGCGGCGCTCTCTTGGTAGTTTAGACAGGAGATGGCTCAACAACTCACGCTCGCCGACAGCTTGTCGCTCGGAGATCTGCACACCTACCTGCAGCGCGCAGGGCGCGTCGAAGACGGTTCCGTGCGCCTCATCGCGGGCTCCGGCATCCTCGCCGTGTACACCGCGATCCTGTATCCGCGGGGCATTCTCGACGAGAGCCCCACCGTGCTCGGCCTGCGCACCTTCGCCTTGGCCGACGACGAGGAGTTCGACTCGGTCGTGCCGATGCGCTCGCTCGTCGAGCGCATCGTGCGAGCGCGGGGCGAGCTCGGCGAAGACGACGACTCCCGCCCGGTGTCGATGTCGAGGCCTCCCGAGGTCAACACGGTCACCTGGGCGGGCATCTCGCCGCCGCGGGGCGGCTGGCGGCCGCTCGGCACGACGGATTCCGCAACGCTCGAGACCGCGGCACGTGCGGGCATCGACGAGGTCGCCGAGGCGATTCCGGCCGGCACGGGGGAGCAGCTCGTGCAGCGCGTGCGCTCCGAGGTGTGGGGGCGCGGCGTCGAAGGCGTCGAGTACCTTCCCACCGGCGCTGCGTTCGCGGCTTACAGCCTCGGCTTCCTCGGCGACGACGAGGTGAAGCTCTTCGAGACGGGTCCCTGGACCCGGCTCTCCTCGCGCCGCGGGCACGTGCTCGTGCGCCGCAAGCCCTGGACTCTGAAGGCCTGACTTCTGTCGGTTGAGCCTGTCGAAACGCTGCCGCGCCGGTTTCGACAGGCTCAACCCACAAGAAGACAGGCTCAACCCACAAGGATGGGTCAGCCCCGAGCGATCGCGCGTCCGGCCGCACGGCCGGTGAAGAGGCATCCGCCCAGGAAGGTGCCCTCGAGCGCCCGATAGCCGTGCACGCCGCCGCCGCCGAATCCGGATGCCTCGCCGACCGCGTAGAGCCCGGGCACCGGCGAGCCGTCGGTGCCGAGCGCGCGCGAGTCGAGGTCGGTCTGGATGCCGCCGAGGCTCTTGCGGGTGAGGATGTGCAGCTTCACCGCGATGAGCGGGCCGGCCTTCGGATCGAGGATCCGGTGCGGCGTCGCCACGCGGATGAGCTTGTCGCCGCGGTAGTTGCGCGCGCCGCGCACGGCGGTGAGCTGCAGGTCCTTCGTGAACTCGTTGTCGACCTCGCGATCGCGCGCGACGATCTCGCGCTCGATGTTCTCGGTATCGAGCTCGGTCTCGGGCGAGAGGGCGCGCATGCCGTCGAAGAGTTCGTCGAGCGTGTCGGCGACCACGAAGTCGACGCCGTGCTCCTTGAACGCCTCGACCGGGCCGGGCGCGCCCGAGCCGAGGCGCTGTGCCAGCAGCTTCAGGTCCTTGCCGGTGAGGTCGGGGTTCTGCTCGCTGCCCGAGAGCGCGAACTCCTTCTCGATGATCTTCTGGGTGAGCACGAACCACGAGTGGTCGTGCCCGTTCGTCATGAGGTGCTCGAGCGTGCCGAGCGTGTCGAAGCCGGGGAAGAGGGGCACCGGCAGTCGCTTGCCGGTCGCGTCGAACCAGAGCGACGACGGGCCGGGCAGGATGCGGATGCCGTGCATCGGCCAGATCGAGTCCCAGTTGGTGATGCCCTCGGTGTAGTGCCACATGCGGTCGCCGTTGACGAGCCGGGCGCCGGATGCCTCGGCGATGCCGAGCATGCGACCGTCGACGTGTGCCGGCACACCCGAGAGCATGTGCTCGGGAGGCGTGCCGAGGCGCTCGGGCCAGGCGGCGCGCACGAGGTCGTGGTTGCCGCCGATGCCGCCCGAGGCGACGACGACGGCCGGCGCGCGCAGCTCGAACCCGCCGACCTCGTCGCGGTTCGAGGGCTCACCGCGGCCGGCGGCGTCAGGAGCCAGCACGGCGCCGCGGATGCCGACGACGGCACCGTCTTCGACGATGAGCTCGTCGACGCGGTGACGGTGCCGCAGTTCGACGAGACCGGCGGCCTCGCCCGCCTTCACCTTGGCGATGAACGGGGCGAGCACACCGGGGCCGGTGCCCCAGGTGATGTGGAATCGCGGCACCGAGTTGCCGTGCCCGATGGCGTTGTAGCCGCCGCGCTCTGCCCAGCCGACGATGGGGAAGAAGCGCACGCCCTTCTCGTGGAGCCAGGCGCGCTTCTCGCCCGCGGCGAACTCGACGTAGGCGTCGGCCCAGCGCCGCCCCCAGTCGTCCTCGTCTTCGCGGTCGAATCCGGCGGTGCCGTCCCAGTCCTGCTTGGCGAGCTCGAGCGAGTCCTTCACGCCCATGCGGCGCTGCTCGGGGGAGTCGACGAGGAAGAGCCCGCCGAACGACCAGTGCGCCTGCCCGCCGAGGCTCGCCTCGGGCTCCTGGTCGACGATCACGACGCGTTTGCCGGCGTCGACGAGCTCGGCAGCGGCGACGAGGCCGGAGAGGCCGGCGCCGACGACGATGGCGTCGGCCGGCTTCTGCGTGCGTTCGGTCGCGGCGGGTGCGGGGGAGGCGGCCACAAGGACTCCTTCGTCTCGGGTGGTGCGTGGGGTTCGGGTGGGGTCGAGCGGGTGGGTGCTGCTAATCGTCGAACGTGTTGACCATCGCGTAGGCGGCCCGCTGGAGATAATCCCACAACGTCTCCTCCGCGAGCGGAGGCAGCTCGAGCGAGTCGACCGCGGTGCGCATGTGCAGGAGCCAGCGGTCGCGGGCATCGGGGTTCACCTTGAATGGCTGGTGCCGCATGCGCAGCCGCGGGTGGCCGCGCTGTTCGCTGTAGGTGCCGGGGCCGCCCCAGTACTGCTCGAGGAACATGGTGAGCCGCTCGGCCGCCGGGCCGAGGTCTTCTTCGGGGTACATCGGCTTCAGCACGGGGTCGTCGGCGACACCGCGGTAGAACTCCGCGACGAGCCGCTCGAACGTCGGGCGCCCGCCGACGGTCTCGTAGAACGACGGACCGAGCGCCGAGCCGTGCTCGGTGCCGCGCAGCGGCACGTTCGCAGGACGCGGGGGGCCGGATGCCTCGACAGGCAGCTGCTCGCTCATGATGCTCCTCCAGCCGGCGGTGCCGGCGGCTTCGGTGCGCGAGGTGCGCGGGGCTTCTTGACCGCGGCGCGGGCCGCTGCTGCACCGGTGTCGCCCGCGGCGACCACGCTGTTCGGGGTTGTCTTCGGCGGCTTCGCGCCCTTCACTCGAGTCGCGCCATCGAACCCGGCCAGCACGACGCTGTTGAGGCTCGGGAGCTTCACGCCCATCTCATCGAGCGCGCGCTTGAGCCGCATGCGGAGCTCCCGCGCCACGTCGTCCTTCGCCGAGGACCGCACCTTCATGACCACGCGGATGACGAGGGCTTCCGCCGTGATCGACTCCAGACCCCAGACCTCGGGCTTCTCGAGCACGCGCGAGCGCCACTTGGCGGAGTGCGCCATCTCGGTGGCGGTGCGGAGCAGCGTCGACTCGACCTCGTCGACGTCGACGTCGTACGGCACCGCGAGATCGACGATCACGCGCGCCCAGCCCTGCGACATGTTGCCGACGCGGAGGATCTCGCCGTTGCGCACGAACCAGAGGGTGCCGTTCACATCGCGGATCTTCGTGACGCGGATGCGCACCTCTTCGACGATGCCGGTCGCCGGGCCCAGGTCGACGACATCGCCGACGCCGAGCTGGTCCTCCACGACCATGAAGAGGCCGTTGAGGCCGTCTTTCACGATGTTCTGGGCGCCGAAGCCGAGACCCGCACCGAGTGCCGCGGTGAGCAGGGCGAACGAGCCGAGGATCGCGTCGTTGATCGTGTTGACGATGAGCAGCACGACGATGATGAAGAGCGTCACGTTGACGATGTTCGTGAGCACTGTGCCGAGCGTGCGCGTGCGCTGCACGACTCGTACAGCTGCGAGCGGCGACGCCTGCAAGGCCTGCGTGTCGGTGACGTCCTGCTTCTTCTTGACGCCCGTGACGATCTGCTTGACGGTGCGTTCGATGACGAAGTGCAGCACCCAGCGGATCAGGAGGGCGAAGGCGATGATGAAGACGATCGAGATGATCTTGCCGAGCACGACGTCCCAGTTCTCGGCCCAGAACGCCGCGATCTGCGCCCAGAAGTCGGCGGTCACCGGGTTGTCCTCACCAGAGGTCGCTGCAAAACCGAACATGGTGTGAAAGTCTACTGAGCCGTGCCCGAGAGCTCGCTGGCATCGCGCGCCTGCGCCGCGAGCGCCCGCTCGAGCTCATCGAGATGCTCGGAGACGAGTCGGTGCAGCGGCGCGGGCGCCGGGTTCGCTGCGAGCCACTCGCGCGTCATGGCGGCCAGCTCGGGTGAGACGAGCGGCGCCGGGTACAGCCGCTTCACGATGAGCGAGGCCATCGTGAAGCTCCGGTCTGCCCAGACACCCTGAAGTGCCGCGAAGTACTCGGTCGCGGTCGACGCGAGCAGCTCGGGCTGCGCCGTGCGCTGCCAGCCGTCGGCGATCGCACGTGCGAGGTCGTTCGACAACGAGGCATCCGTCGCGACGCGGTGCCACGCAGCATCCTTCACCGCCTGATCGGGGCGAGCGGCACGCGCGGTCTCGGCGAGGAGCCGGCCCTTGGCCGTGTCGTCGCGCGCGAGCGCCTCATCGATCTCGCCGTCGGCTGCCGCACCGAGCGTGGCCCGTGCGACCACGAGCTCCCAGTGCAGGTCGAGGTCGATCTCGAGCCCCGCGAGCTTGATCGAGCCGTCGAGGAGGCTGCCGAGCACGTCGGCGTGCGCCGCGCTCGAGGCGAGGCGCGTGAATCCCTTGACGAACTGCAGTTGCGTGTCGGAGCCGGGCTCGGCGAGCTCCGCGAGCGCCCAGACGGCGTCGCCGGCCTCTGCGGCGACCTGCGGGCGGTGCTCCTCGGCGAGGTAGCGGCCGATCGCGAGCTCGAGGCGGGCGAGCGCGAGGCCGCGAGCCGCCGACTGCGTCTCATGGCCGACGCTGCCGATCACGAGGCGCACGAAGTCGATCGTGGGCACCTCGGCGTCGCGCAGGGCGTCCCATGCCGAGCCGAGCACGACGGCGCGCGAGACGGGATCGGAGAGCTCGGGGAGGTGCTCGATCGCGGTGCGGAAGGAGGCCGGGTCGAGCCGCACCTTCGCGTAGGTGAGGTCGTCGTCGTTGACGAGCAGCAGGTCGGGGCGGGCGAGGCCGACGAGTTCGGGCACCTCGGTGACGGCGCCGTCGATGTCGAGCTCGATGCGGTGCGTGCGGGCGAGGCCGCCGTCGCCGAGTTCGTAGCAGCCGAGGGCGAGGCGGTGCGGGCGCAGGGTCGGATGCCCCGCCGCCGCGGTCTGCTCGATGCGTGCGGCGGTGATGATGCCCGCGCCGGGTCCGGTCGGCTCAGTCGTCTCGATCACGGCACGAAGCGTGTTGACGCCCGCCGTCTCGAGCCAGAGCGCCGACCACCGCGTGAGGTCGCGTCCGCTTGCGGTCTCGAGCTCGTCGAGGAGGTCGCGGAGCGTCGCGTTGCCGCCGGCGTGCGCGGTGAGGTACGCCCCGACGCCGCGCTGGAAGGCATCGAGGCCGACCCAGGCGACGAGCTGCTTCAGCACTGAGGCGCCCTTGTCGTAGGTGATCGCGTCGAAGTTGACCTCGACGTCGGCGAGGTTCGCGATCTCGGCGACGATCGGATGCGTCGATGGCAGCTGATCCTGTTCGGCGGCGTTCGTCTTCTGATCGCTCGCGAACGACGCCCAGACACCGGTGAACTCGGTGACCTCAGCGGTCGCGAGGGTCGAGGCCCACGTCGCGAACGACTCGTTGAGCCAGAGGTCGTTCCACCACTTCATCGTGACGGAGTTGCCGAACCACATGTGCGAGAGCTCGTGCAGGACGACCATCGCGCGTCGCTCGCGCCGCGCGTCGGAGACCCTCGAGCGGAACAGGTAGGACTCGTTGAACGTGACCGCGCCGACGTTCTCCATGGCGCCCCAGTTGTACTCGGGCACGAAGATCTGGTCGTACTTGCCGTAGGGGTAGGGCACGCCGAAAGCCGTCTCGTAGAAGGCGAGGCCGGCCTGCACGAGCTCGAACATCACCTCGGGCTCGGCGTACTGCGCGAGCGAGGCGCGGGTCAGCACGCCGAGCGGGATGTCGCGGCCGTCGACGCTGCGTGCGCTGCCGTGCCATGCGGCGTAGGGCCCCGCGATGATCGCGACGATGTAGCTCGAGATCACCGGGCCGGGCGCGAACGACCAGGTCGAGACGGCACGGCTGCTGGTCGAGCCTTCAACACTGCTGGTCAAGCCTTCAACACTGCTGGTCGAGCTTGTCGAGACCCGAGCGGCGGGCGCCGGCTCGGGCGTCGTGGCGTTGCTCAGCACGGTCCAGGCCGTGGGCGCGGTGATCGTGAAGGTGAACGAGGCTTTCAGATCGGGCTGGTCGAAGACCGCGAAGACCCGGTTCGCCTCGGCCACGGCGAACTCGGTGTAGAGGTAGGTCGCGCCGTCGACGGGGTCGACGAACCGGTGGAGTCCCTCGCCGGTGTTCGTGTAGGCCGCGGTCGAGACGACGTGCAGCTCGTTCTCGGCGGCGAGGCCGTCGAGGCGGATGCGCGTGCCGTCACTGACGACGGCCGTGTCGAGCGGGCTGCCGTTCAGGGTGATCTCGTGCACCGCGGTCGTGCACGCCTCGATGAAGGTCGAGGCGCCCGGCTCGGCGTCGAACGAGACGAGTGTCTCGCTGCGGAACGTGTCGCCCGCCCCCGACAGGTCGAGGCGGATGTCGTAGCGCGGTGAACGCACGACCTCCGAGCGCTGTTCGGCTTCGATGCGGGTCAGATCGGCAGCGGGCATGCAGGGGCCTCCGTCGGGTTCGTTGCCCCGTCAGCCTACTGACTCATGATGAGCCGGGCATGGGCAGCAGCCCGTGCTCGTACGCGTAGATCACGAGCTGCACGCGGTCGCGCGCGTCGAGCTTCTGCAGCACCCGCCCGACGTGGGTCTTCACCGTCGACTCCGAGAGGAAGAACTGCTCGGCGATCTCGGGGTTGCTCCGACCCTCGGCGATCGCGATGAGGATCTCGTGCTCGCGGGGAGTGAGCGAGTCGAGTCCCGGTGCCTCGCTCGTCGTCGCGGCACCGGGCAGCTCGCCAGCGAAGAGCTCGATCATGCGGCGGGTGACGCGCGGTGCGAGCGCCGCCTCACCGGCGTGCACGGTGCGGATCGCGCCGACCAGATCGGCGGGCCGGGAATCCTTCAGCAGGAACCCGCTCGCACCTGCGCGAATCGCGGCGAAGGCGTACTCGTCGAGGTCGAACGTCGTCAGCACGAGGATGCGGGTCGCCCGCCCGCCGGCGACGATCGACTCGGTCGCGGCGATGCCGTCGACCTCGGGCATGCGCACGTCCATCAGCATGACGTCGATGTCGAGAGTCTCGACGAGGGCGATCGCGTCGCGCCCGTCGGCGGCCTCGCCGACGACGACGAGGTCGGGCTCGGCTTCGAGCACCATGCGGAGCCCGGCGCGCACGAGCGACTGGTCGTCGGCGATCGCGACGCGGATGGGGTGCGGTGCGGTGCTCATGCGGGGTCCTCGGTGTTCGGCGCGGGTGGTGCGGTCGGCGCAGACGGCGTGGGCGCTTCGTCTCGAAGCTCGGCGTGCAGTCGCCAGCCTCGTACACTGCTGGGTCCGGCCTCGAGCGTGCCGCCGTACAGGGCGACCCGTTCTCGCATGCCGACGAGACCCTTGCCGCCGCTGGTGAGTTCGGAGGTCGACGCCACGACGGCGTCGTCGATCACATCGACCTTCACCAGGCCGTCGACATGTTCGACGGTGACCTCGACGCGGTGCGCCGTCGCGGCGTACCGCAGCGCGTTGGTCAACCCCTCCTGCACGATGCGATAGACGGTCAGCTGCAGGTTCGGGTCGACGATCGGCGGCCCGACGGTCGTCAGCTGCACCGGCAGCCCGGCGGCGCGGAATCGTTCCACGAGCACCGGTAGCCCCGCCGTGCCCGGTTGCGGAGCGAGCTCCTCGGGGCAGGCCGATGCCTCGTCGGGTTCGGCCAGCACGCCGAGCATGCGCCGCATGTCGACGAGTGCCGCGCGACCGGTGTCGGCCACGAGCTGCATCGCCTCGGCGGCGCGCTCCGGGTCGCGGCGAGCCGTCGCCGCCGAGCCGTCGGCGAGCGTCACCATGACGGTGAGGCTGTGCGAGACGATGTCGTGCATCTCGCGGGCGATACGGGAGCGCTCGAGCGCCGTCGCGAGCTGCGCCTGCTGGTCGCGTTCACGGGCGAGGTCGTGTGCACGGGCGATGAGGGCGTTCAGATAGCGGCGCCGGTTGCCGACGGTCACGCCGATGAGGGTCGCGATCAGCAGCAGCACCGTGAACTGCGAAGCGGATGCCGGTGCGTTCGCGCCGAACGGCGCGACCGTGTCGTCGGCGTGGGCCCAGACGGCGATGTACGAGGAGGCCGTCGCGACGACCACCGAGCCCCCGAACCCGATCCAGGCCGAGCGCGTCGAACCGTAGACCGCGAGGGCGTAGAGGGCGAGCAACAGGGGGAGCACATCGGTCGAGCCGAAGGGATAGACGACGAGGCAGACGAGCCAGGCGATGACGACGAGCAGCCAAGGTCGTCGGCGGCGGAACAGCAGGATCGCGGCGGCGGCAACCGCGATGGCGACGAGCTGCGCGACGGCGATCCACACGGGCGGCGGGTTCGGGACGAACATCAGTGCGATCGTCCCGATGAAGGTCGGCACGAAGTACAGCGCCGTGATCAGGGAGTCCGTGAGCCACGGATGCCGCGCCCAGAACTGCCGGATCACGCCCGGTGGCTTCGGCAGACGAAGTTCTCCCCCGACTACCGAAGCCGGGTAGCCGGGGGAGATGGGTGCTTCCGTCATGGACTGGACTCTACGCGTCCCGCCGCTTGAGGAGCACCGCGGCGCCGGCGATGGATGCCCCCACCCATGCCAGCACGATCAGGAGGCTCAGCCAGGCGCCGAGCGCATCGCCGGCGGGTTCCGCCGTCGTCGAGGTGAAGATGCCGAGACCGGCACTCGAGAGCAGGTAGGGAATGAGGTCGTGCGCCCACTCGGCGGGGATCATCTGCAGCACCGTCGGCACGAGCAGGATGAGTCCGAGGACCGCGGCGATGCCGCCCGCGCTGCTGCGGATCATGGTGCCGACACCCAGAGCGAACACCGAGATGAGCGCGAGGTAGAGCGCACCGCCGAGGAGCGGCAGGTAGATCGCGGAGTCGGTGATGCTCGCCGAGACGTCGATGCCCGCGAAGACCACCGAGGAGACGAGGAACGCGCCGAGGTTGGCGAGGAGCCCGATGACGAAGGTCGCCACGAACAGCACGACCGCCTTGGCGGCGAGGGCCGGCAGTCGCTTCGGCACGGCCGTGAGCGTCGAGCGGATCATGCCCGTCGTGTACTCGCCGCTGATGACGAGCACACCGAGCACGCCAGCCACGAGTTGACCGAAGAAGACGCCGAACACCGAGGACTGCATGACGAGGGAGACCTGGTCGGCGGCGGGCATGCTCGAGGCATCCGCTCCGCCGTTCATGCCGCTGGCCATGCTCAGCGACATGATGAGCGCCATGCCGAGCGAGATCGCGATGACGATGAGGTACGACCACGTGGTCGAGCGGAGGCTGCGCAGCTTGATCCACTCGGAGCGGAGCACGCCGCCGAAGGAGAGCGAGGTGGAGCGAGCGCGCTGCGACGGGTGCGCGAGCGGCGGGGTGATCGTGGTCATCGGACTGCCTCCGTGCGGTATTCGACGGCGTCGGCGGTCAGGGCCATGTAGGCCTCCTCGAGCGACGCGCTGAGCGGGGTGAGTTCGTGGATCGCGAGTCCGTGCTGCGCGGCGAGGTCGCCGATGCCGGATGCCGCGACTCCCGTCACCTCGAGCACGCCCGCCTCGGAGCGGATGACCGCGACCTCGGGAGCGGCGAGCAGGTCGGCGAGCTGCGAGGAGTGGGGCGAACGCACGAGGACGCGAGGGCGCGTGCCACCGGCGATGATGTCGGCGACGGGCGCGTCGGCGATGATCTCGCCTCGGCCGAGCACGATGAGGTGGTCGGCGGTGAGCGCCATCTCGCTCATGAGGTGCGAGGAGAGGAAGATCGTGCGGCCCTCGGATGCGAGGTGGCGCACGAACTGGCGCACCCACAGCACGCCCTCGGGGTCGAGACCGTTGACGGGCTCGTCGAGGATCAGCGTCGACGGGTCGCCGAGCATCGCAGCGGCGATGCCGAGGCGCTGGCCCATGCCGAGCGAGAAGCCGCCGACGCGCTTGCGGGCGACCGACTCGAGGCCGGTCATCTCGATGACCTCGCGCACTCGGCTCGCGCCGATGCCGTGCGTGGCGCCCATCGCAAGCAGGTGGTTGTAGGCGGTGCGGCCGGTGTGCACGGCCTTCGCGTCGAGGAGGGCGCCGACCTCGTGCAGAGGCGCGCGATGCGCGGCGTACGGCTTGCCGTTGACGGTGACGCGCCCCTCGCTCGGACGGTCGAGTCCGACGATCATGCGCATCGTGGTCGACTTGCCGGCGCCGTTCGGGCCGAGGAACCCGGTGACCTGCCCGGGGCGGACGGTGAAGCTGATGTCGTTGACGGCGGTCTTCGCGCCGTAGCGCTTGACGAGCCCTTCTGCCGTGATCATGTTTCAAGGCTAGGGATCGGGCGGCGCCGGGACATCCGCCTGAAGAATGGTTCAGGGCGGGCCGACGTGGTACCGAAGTACCACTCGACCCGCCCTGAGCGGCCGTGCGGGGTGCTACTGCGCGTCGCGCGCCTGCGCGGCGAGTGCGCGCTCGACGCCGGCGACGTTCTCGACGACGAGGCGGCGCAGCGCGGGCGCCGCGTCGGCGTTCGCCGCGAGCCAGGCGTGGCTGGCCTCGACGAGCGCGCGGTTGGCGAGCGGCGCCGGGTAGAGCAGGTCGACGAGCTTCTCGGCGATCGCGTAGCTGCGGCTCTTCCAGATGCCGTCGAGCATGCCGAAGTAGCGCTCGATGAACGGCGTCAGCAGCGACTGGTCGTCGGCCCGCACGAAGCCGGTCGCGGTCGTGCGCACGACGGAGTTCGTCGCCGTGTCGACGTCGATGACCGACGCCCACGCGCGCTGCTTGCCCTCGGCGGTCGGCGTCGCCGCGCGGGCGTGCGCGGCCGACTCCTGACCCGTGGCGGTCTTGTCGGACTCGAGTCGGGCGTCGATCTCGGCATCTCCGGCGCGGCCTGCGGCGACGAGCGCGATGAGCAGCTCCCAGCCGAGGTCGGTGTCGATGTCGAGGCCGTCGAGCGTGATCGAGCCGTCGAAGAGGCCGGCGAGGGCGTCGACGTGCGAACCGGCTTCGGCGATCGAGGCGAACGCCTTCACGAACTGGAACTGGGCGTCGCTGCCGGCCGCAGCCTGCTGCGCGAGCTGCCAGAACCCGTCGGCGAGGGCGCGGCGCGCCTCCGAGCGGTGCTCGGGAGCGACGTACGCGCTCGCCGCGAGCTGCGCGTTCGCGAGGATGATGCGCAGCGTCGTCGACTCGGTCTCGCTCGCGATGTTGCCGAGCACGAGCTCGAGGTAGTCGCTGGCGCTCGTCTCGGCGTCGCGCACGGCGTCCCACACCGAGCTCCAGACGAGGGCGCGCGCGAGCGGGTCCTCGATCTTCGAGAGGTTCGCGATCGCGACCTGCTGCGACGCCTCGTCGAGACGGATCTTCGCGTAGGCGAGGTCGTCGTCGTTGAGAAGCACGAGGTCGGGGCGTGCGAGGCCGACGAGCTCCGCGACATCCGTGCGCTCGCCGTCGATGTCGAGCTCGACGCGGTGCTCGCGCACGAGCGCGCCGTCGACGAGGTTGTAGAAGCCGATCGCGGCGCGGTGCGGGCGGATCGTCGGGTAGTCGGGGTGCGCCGACTGCAGCACGGTGAAGGCAGTGATCGTGCCCGCGTCATCCGTCGCGATCTCGGGGCGCAGGGTGTTGACGCCCGCGGTCTCGAGCCAGAGCTTCGACCAGGCCGACAGGTCGCGGCCGCTGGCGACCTCGAGCTCGCCGAGCAGGTCGGCGAGGGTCGTGTTGCCCCAGGCGTGCTTCTTGAAGTACGCCGAGACGCCCGTGAAGAACGCGTCGATGCCGACCCAGGCGGCCAGCTGCTTGAGCACCGACCCGCCCTTGGCGTAGGTGATGCCGTCGAAGTTGACGAGCACGTCTTCGAGGTCGCGGATCTCGGCGACGATCGGGTGCGTCGAGGGCAGCTGGTCTTGACGGTACGCCCAGCTCTTCTCCATCGAGTTGAAGGTCGTCCAGGCGTGGTGCCACTCGGTGGCCTCGGCGGTGGCGATCGTCGACGCCCACTCGGCGAACGACTCGTTCAGCCACAGGTCGTTCCACCACTTCATGGTGACGAGGTCGCCGAACCACATGTGCGCGAGCTCGTGCAGGATCGTGACGACCCGGCGCTCCTTGATGGCGTCGGTGACCTTCGAGCGGAACACGTAGACCTCGGTGAAGGTCACCGCGCCCGCGTTCTCCATGGCACCGGCGTTGTACTCGGGCACGAAGAGCTGGTCGTACTTCGCGAACGGGTAGGGCACGTCGAACTTCGACTCGAAGTACTCGAAGCCCTGCTTCGTCTTCTCGAAGATGTAGTCGGCGTCGAGGTACTGCGAGAGGCTCTTGCGGCTGAACACGCCGAGGGGGATGACCCGCCCGTCGGAGCTCGTGAGCTCGTCGCGCACGACGTCGTAGGGGCCTGCGATGAGCGCGGTGATGTAGCTCGACATGCGCGGGGTGGCCTCGAACGCCCAGGTGGCCGTCGAGACGTCGTCGGCGCGGCGGCCCGAGGGGTGCAGCTCGGGCTCGGGCGTCGGCTGGTTCGAGATGACCTGCCAGTGCGACGGCGCGGTGACCGTGAACTTGAACTCGGCCTTCAGGTCGGGCTGCTCGAACACGGCGAACATGCGACGCGAGTCGGGCACCTCGAACTGGGTGTAGAGGTAGACCTCGCCGTCGGCGGGGTCGACGAAGCGGTGCAGGCCCTCACCGGTGTTCATGTAGCGGCCGTCGGCGACGACGACGAGCTCGTTCTCGGCGGCGAGGTTCGGCAGCTGGATGCGCACGCCGTCGCTCACTTCGGCGGGGTCGAGCGCGACGCCGTTCAGGGTGACCGAGTGCACGGTCGCCGTGATGGCGTCGATGAACGTCGACGCACCCGCGGTCGCGGTGAACCGCACGGTCGTCTGGGTGCGGAACACCTCCGGACCGGTGGTGACATCGAGCACGACGTCGTAGTCGCGCACCGAGACGAGCGCAGCACGCTCCTCGGCTTCGATTCGGGTGAGGTTCTCTCCGGGCACGTCTGCTCCTTCGGCAGTCATCGACGCGGCTCGTGGCCGCAGGCAATGTGCATCAGCCTAGCTCTCGGGCGGCCCGCGGTCACGGACCTGCGGCGGATGAGCAGGCGAGCGGATGCCGCGGCTCAGCGCTGCCCGATCGTGACCACCGCCCCGATGAACGCGGGCAGTGACACGATCACCGCTACGGCGAGGAGTATTCGGCCGACGAGCACCCCGGGCCGGGAAGCCCGGGCTGCGAGGATCCACGGCAGCGCGCGCGGGAACATGAACGCCACGAGCGCTCCGACCGCGAGCACGACGCCGACGGGCACGAGCACGACCGCCGCGAGGAGCGGCGACACCGGGACGAGCCACCGATCGCGGGTGAGGAGCGGCAGGCTCCGGCTGAGGCGGCCGGCGAGCGCCGCGAGGAACGCACCCTGCAGCACGGCGAGCGCGGCGAACAGCAGCAGGGTGAGCCAACCGGGCCCGACGATCGCGAAGTCGAAGTTCGAGGTGCGGAGCGGCTCGACGAACGGTGCGACGGTCACGAGTAGCAGTGCGCCGAACGTCGGCCCGCCGAGGCGACCCGGCGGGAGCCAGGGAGCGACCAGCAGGTACACGGCGGCCGACGCGAAGGCGGCGGGCAGGGCGCCGAAGATGAGGTACGACACGGTTCCGTCGAGCGTGATGTCACCGACCCGGGCGAACGCCTCGGTGATGCTGCCGGTCGCCTGGGGCGAGGTCTCGGCGAGCAGCCGCATGATGAGCCGCCCGCCGGCGCCGGTGATCACGAGGCCCGAGACGGTGCCGAGCACCGTGAAGACGGTCGCCCACCAGACGTACACCTTCAGACCGGCGAGGTGCCGCGGCATCCGCTTCGCTGGTTCAGTTGTCGCCGTACGGGCGGTGACGAGGGCCGATGGGGCCGGCGGCTCGACGAGGCGCTCGCCCGACCACATCGCGGTGAGCGCGAGGCCGACGACCAGGAGTGCACCGCACACGATGATCAGGAGCATGCGACCCCCTTCCATGGAAGGCGCTCGCGAGCCTACTGCCGGTGGAGCGGTGCCCGCCGCCCCCAGAATGCGGCGCCGTGGTGGCGCGGCGCCTTCCCTCCGCATCCGTGAAGGCCCTAGCGTGGCAGCATGCGCACCTCTGTCGGTTCCGAGGCGGCCCGCGGTCGGCAGCGCCGCCGGAAATCATCACTGGAGGAGTGGAGCGTCTTGCGGGCTACGAGGATGTCTGGTCCGACGAAGCACTGCTGCTGGGCTGATTGCAGGTGCGTTGGAGCTGGTCAGTTGGAGAGAACCAAGTGAAACCGAAATTCGTCTATGTTGCGGTCGGCGTCATGTCCCTCGCCTTGCTCGACGTGGTGCTGTGGGCAATCAGCTTGTCGCCGGACTTTCGGTTGCAGTCCGCCGAACCCGGCATCGCCGTTCCCATCGTGCTCATCATCATCGTTCGGTATGGGTTCGGCGGTCTCGTTGGCCTCGGTACCGGGCTGGTGGCGAGTGCGCTGACGAGCCGCGTCAGCGCGGAACGTTGGGTTCGGCCCGTCATCTTTTCGGCGCTCAACGCGGTGCAGCAAAGTGTCGTCTTCTTCGTAGTCGAACTGATGACATGGCTCTTCGGGTTGCCGGCCCCCGCTGGCGTCGTGTTCGTGCTCGGACTGCTCGCTGCGTTCTGCGTTGCATTCGGATCCACGGCTGGAATCAACCTCGGCGGGTCAGATGATGGAATCTCGGAGCAGGGTCACGCGAGGATGGGAGCGACCGATCGGTGAGGACATCGCGATGGCGCGGCAGGACACCGGTTCCGAGTCTCACGTATTGCGGCGGACGAGTTCATTGATTCTGATGGCGTTTTTGTCTCGATTGAACTCACTATGGACCATACGGTGACCTCTACGAGTTGGACAGCTTCAGGGCAGATTTCGCTCCGCTGGGTTCGTTGCCATCCAACGAGTTGTGAACGCATATCAACCCTGATGCCGATGAGAGGGCGATAATGGCCCAGAGACTGAGCGTGCCGCAGATCAGTGAGCTGGCTGGCATGCCGATGGACGTTCAGCCGGGTCCTGCTGGAGTACTCATGTTGACATCGTGGGCGAATGATGGGGATGTCGTTTCGCTGACTTGGGACGAGACCGCGGGATCGGTGAGCGTCCGTTGGTCTCACGGCGCAATCGAGCGAATGACCCTCGAACGGGAGACCGCATCGAAGGTTTCGGTGCGGGAGGCGCTCGGCCGAGTCGAACTTCGAGTGTGGTCCCGGCCGGAGCGCTTCACAGGCGAGCTATTGGTGAGCGTTGGCGAACATGTCTCGGTGTCCGACGCGCTGCTGCGAGCCTGAAGGGCGCTGGAATGGTGGGACGAGCTCTGGATCGGACGAAGACGCTGAATAGCGCTCCACCGCAGCGGGCTGCAACCCTGCGTTCGAGTCGGCTCTGGCTGTGGTCGATCCTGATCGCCATCCCCCTCGCTGTCGCCCAGGTCGTGCGAATCGCTGGTGCGTTCGTGGAATCCACCTCCCGCGGTTGGGAAGCGGTCGAAGCCGTCGCCCTCGGTGCAGTGATCGTCGTGATCATCGTCATCCTGATGGCGGTCATCTTCGGACTACCGAGGGCCATGCGCTTCCGATTCGTGCGAGCTCGTTCGGCGGGCACGGTGATTCTCTGTCGTCGAGCACTCGATCTCCCAGAGGGTTTGCGCATACATCTCGGGCGAAGCGTCTTGGCAGCAGGTTCGGATGAGTTCTTCGTCATGGCCGTCGAATCGAACGCGCTGAATCTCTATCGAATTCACGGCGAGCCGAATGCGATCGCCACTTTGGCTGCGGATGATCTCGAGGCAGTCGATCTCGGCGAGGCCGCCTTCTATGTTGGGCGTCGCAATGCGATTACCGTGACTCTCGCGGGAGCACCGGGCGGGGCGTTCTCATTCCTCCCGTACCGCCGCCCCTACCCACTTGGCACGATTGCGATGCCGCCAGGAGAGATCAAGGGCATCTCCGACCTTCTCCGAAATTGGCGGCGCCATGTCGATTGACGCAAATGAACTGTGGTCACCGCTCGTTGAGCACTACGGTGCCATTGCGGCAGGAGTGGCTCGAGACCCAGTGGCCGCGTTCGCATCGAGGTTAGGCCGGGACGTGGTGTTGATGCGAGAGGACTCCTGCTGGTGAGCGAACAGCAACGCAAGCAGCGATGGCAGGAAAATCACCCGGAGGTACAGCTCCCTTGGTCAGAAGATGGCTGGTTCGCTGATTCTCGAAAGGCTGCCGAGTCGAGCGAGCTGGACGCCGTTGTCGAGGAGTCCCGTGGCCGTGGCGTTGATCCGCGCGGCTATCGTGAACGCCGGCCAGGCGTCACATGGGGTCCGGCCATGCACAATCCGTATCCATCGATCGTCCTCGCGATTGGACTCGTCGGAGTCGGTGTATTCGTCTTGAACAAGCTCGGCACCGAGAGCATTGGCGCTTGGTGTGTCGCGGGCTTCTTCTGGCTCATGGGCACGACGACCCTTGTGCTCACGGCAATCCGGATTCCGGGCTGGCACAAAGCGCGCAGGGGTGTTCGCCGCCATATCCGAGTGAACGGCGGGGAGATGCCGGATGACCTGAAATGGTATCGCTGAGGTTCCGGAGTCGAGTCAACGATCAGAGTCGAGTGCCCAACGAGGATTGCGAAAAGGAGCACGTACGGTGGGGGACCAACCGCGATCCCGCCGAGAACGGAAGAGCACCGTCAACCTCACGAACGTGAACTCTCGCATGTGGCGCCCTTTGGGGCTCTTCTGCTGATGAGTCTGCTCACCGGTTGTTCGTCGGATACTCCGGAGTTCGAACCGCCGATGGTGTGGCAGGCGCAGACATCATGCTCGTGGGACGAAGAGACGCAGCGGGGTGAGTGTTTCCCGGACGATGTGGTCGTCGAGCTGTTCGATGACGGTCGAGCGTCATTGACGGGGTTCCCGGTCGGGCGTTCGGTTCGGGAAGGCTCAGGCGCCTATTGCATCGACGGATTCACCGACGAGCGCTACACGGGTGAGGCAACGTGGGAGGTGCGGAATCAGTTCTCGTTCTTCGTCGATTTCGACGAGTCGCGGATCCTCGTTTCCGGAGACGCGCAGTTCGGTGAGCAGGACTGAAGCACCATCGGGTTCGACGCCTGTGGGGGAGAGCGGCAGTGGGACTTCGGCTACGTATGCGGTGACTCGGGTTACGGGGGCGATCAGAACGTGACAGCGTTCCGAGACGAATGCCCGTCCGCCGGCTGACGCATCACCAGTCGGCGCGCGAGTAGTCCTTCAGGAACACGCCGGTGACGTCTTCGCCGGCCTCGCCGCGCACGATGGGGTCGTAGACCCGTGCGGCGCCGTCGACGAGGTCGAGCGGGGCGTGGAAGCCTTCTTCAGCGAGGCGCACCTTGGTGGGGTGCGGGCGCTCGTCGGTGATCCAGCCCGTGTCGACGCTCGTCATGAGGATGCCGTCGGCGAGCATCTCCTTCGCGCTCGTGCGGGTGAGCATGTTCATGGCCGCCTTCGCCATGTTGGTGTGCGGATGCCCCGGCCCCTTGTAGCCGCGACTGAACACGCCCTCCATGGCCGAGACGTTCACGATGTAGGTCCGACGAGCGGATGACGCGGCGAGCGACGCGCGCAGGCGGCTCACGAGGATGAACGGCGCCGTCGTGTTGCAGAGCTGCACCTCGAGCATCTCGAGCGGATCGACATCCTGCACGACCGCGCTCCAGCTGTTCTCGTGGTGCAGGTCGGGCACGAGACCGCCGGCGTCGATCGCGGTGCGGTCGGCGAGCTTCGCGAGCGAGCTCGAACCGGGGGCGAGCGCGAGCGCCGTGAGGTCGTCGGCCGTCATGGTGCCGGCGAAGAGGCCCGATGAGAGCACCGGGTGGCTCGACACCGAGTCGGCGAGCGCGAGCGGGTGCGCGTCGTTCGTGTGGCCGAAGCTGACGAGCTCGGGCATCGGGCCGTCGGGCAACGGTGACAGCTCGGCCTCGACGAGCGGCGAGTAGGAGCCGGGGGAGCGGCGCACGGTCTGCGCGGCGTTGTTGATGAGGATGTCGAGCGGCCCCTGCGCGGCAACGTCGTCGGCGAGCGCGATGACCTGGGCGGGGTCGCGCAGGTCGATGCCGACGATCTTCAGGCGGTGCAGCCAGTCGCCGGCATCGGGCATCGCGGCGAACCGCCGGGCGGCGTCGCGCGGGAACCGCGTCGTGATCGTCGTGTGCGCGCCGTCGCGCAGGAGGCGCAGCGCGATGTACATGCCGATCTTCGCGCGACCGCCGGTGAGGAGGGCCCGCTTGCCGGTGAGGTCGGTGCGGGCGTCGCGCTTGGCGTGGCTCATGGCCGCGCAGCTCGGGCAGAGCTGGTGGTAAAAGGCGTCGACGAGCGTATAGCGCTGCTTGCAGATGTAGCAGGGGCGGGCGACCTGCAGTTCGCCGGCGGTGCGGGCGTCGGTGCCGCTCACGAGGTCGGCGCCTCGGGTCTCGTCGTCGATGCGGGTCGGCGCGCCCGTCGCCGTCGCGGCGATCACGGCGCGGTCGGCGTCTTGGATGACGCGCCGCTTCTGGAGCCGGCGCGCGACCTTGACCGCCTTGAACATCTTGGCCGTGGCGTGGCGCACGGTCTCGAAGTCGGGGTCGTCCTCGTCGAGTTCGCTGAGTGCGGCGAGCACCCGCAGGGTCGTCTCGAGATCGCGCGCGTCGATGGTGGGCGCGCTGACGGAGGCGGAGGCGTCGGAGGGCATCCGACGATTCTACGGGCCGGTACCCCGCGATCGCCTGTGTACCGCTGTGCCGTACGCAAGCGAGCAAGCACGCGCGCTCGCCGCCGGAGTAGCGTGACGCCATGAGCACCAGCACCGATGCATCCGCGTCGACCGCCGACCGGTACCGCTCGTTCGCCGAGGTCGAGGCGCGCGGCATGTCCGCCACCTACGAGGCGTGGGCAGCGGGAGTGGCGACGGATGCTTCGACGCTCGCCCTCATCGACGAGTTGCCGCCGCCGAAGCGGCAGCCCAACCTCGTCTTCTCGGCCGCGCGCCTGCTCGGCGCCCCGAGCGGTGCCTATCCGGCATTCGCCGAGTGGCTCGCCGAACACTGGGGCGCGGTGCGCGAGGTCGCGCTGACCCACGCGACGCAGACCAACGAGGCTGCGCGCTGCGCGTTGCACCTGCCAGTACTCGGCAGTATCGAGGGCCCGATCGCACTGATCGAGGTCGGGGCATCCGCGGGGCTCTGCCTCTACCCCGACCGGTACAGCTACCGCTATGCGGGCCATCCGCAGCTCGACCCCGTCGACGGGCCGAGCGCCGTCGTGCTCGACTGCGAGCTGCGCGGAGACGTGCCGACGCCGGTGCCCGCCGGCATGCCCGAGGTCGTGTGGCGCGCAGGCATCGACCTGCACCCGCTCGACGTGCGGTCGGCCGCCGATGTCGACTGGCTCGACGCGCTGGTGTGGCCCGAGCACGACGACCGCCGGGCCCGGCTGCGTGCCGCCGCCGAGATCGCGGCCCGCACCCCGCCGCTCCTCGTCAGCGGCGACCTCAACGAGCATCTCGCCGCGCTCGCCGCATCCGCTCCCTCCGATGCCACGCTCGTCGTCTTCCACACGGCCGTGCTCATGTACCTCGATGAGGCGGGCCGTGATGCGTTCGTCGAGCAGGTGAGCGAGCTGCCCGGTCACTGGCTCTCGGTCGAGGGGCGAAGCGTGGTCCGCGGCATCCGCGTGCGCGACGACGTGCCCAACGAGAGCAGCGACCTCGTGCTCGCCGTCGACGGGGTGCAACGCGCCTGGGCGCACCCGCACGGGCGTGCGGTCACGTGGGCGGCGAATCCATAGACTTGGCGCATGCGCATCCACATCGCGACCGACCACGCCGGCCTCGAATTCAGCCGCACGCTCGTCGATCACCTGACCAACGGCGGTCACGAGGTCGTCGACCACGGACCGGCGGAGTACGACGCCCTCGACGATTACCCGGCGTTCTGCATCAACGCAGCCCTCGGGGTCGCGCGCGATCAGGCATCGGGCGTGCGCGCACTCGGCGTGGTGTTCGGCGGTTCGGGCAACGGCGAGCAGATCGCGGCCAACAAGGTCCGCGGCATCCGCGCGGCCCTCGTCTGGAGCATGGACACCGCGATGCTCGCCCGTGAGCACAACGACGCCAATGTCATCTCGATCGGAGCCCGCCAGCACACCGTGCAGGAGGCGATCCGGTACATCGACGCCTTCATCGCCGAGCCCTTCTCGGGCGACGAGCGCCACGTGCGCCGCATCGCCCAACTCGCCGAGTACGAGACGACGGGCGACATCGCGGGCAAGGGCGTCGATGCTTCGACAGGCTCAGCACAGGCTGAGGATGCTTCGACAGGCTCGACCAGCGGACTCTGACGTGCCCGAGGGTCACTCCGTCCACCGCATCACCCGGCAGTTCGAGCGCAACTTCGTCGGGCACGTCGTGCGCGCGTCGAGCCCGCAGGGGCGATTCGCCGCGGGCGCGGCCGAGATCGACGGCCGGCGCATGACCGATGCCCGGGCCGTGGGCAAGCAGATGTTCCTCGGCTTCGAGGGCGACGTCTGGCTGCGCGTGCACCTCGGCATGTACGGGGCGTGGGACTTCGCCGGCGAGATCCTGATGGATGCCACGATCGCCTCGGCGAACGGGCGCATGGGTCAGACGAACCAGGCCGGCACCTTCCTCGACCGGCCGAACCCCGATGCCGTCGTCTTCGACTCGGCCGGCGAGAACTCGCTGCAGTCGATCGGCGCGCCCCGCAAGACCCGACTGCGCATGTCGGAGTCCGAGAAGGAGAAGGACGGCAACGGCCTCGACACCTTCCCGCCCGAGCCCATCGGCCAGGTGCGGGTGCGGCTCCTCACCGACACGATCTGCGCCGACCTGCGCGGTCCGACCGCCTGCGAGGTGCTCGACCCGGCCCAGGTCGAGGCTGTCGTCGGCCGCCTCGGACCCGACCCGCTGCTCGATGACGGGCCCGAGGCCGAAGAGCGTTTCACCCGCAGGATCCTGAAGACGGCGACCCCGATCGGCCTCCTGCTCATGGACCAGAACGTGGTCGCGGGCATCGGCAACGTGTACCGGGCCGAACTCCTCTTCCGCGCCAAGCAGAACCCGCACACACCCGGCAAGCTCGTGCCCGAGGAGCACGTGCGTCACCTGTGGCGCGACTGGGCGAAGCTGCTGCGCATCGGTGTCGAGACGGGTCAGATGATGACCATGGACGACCTCGACCCCGAGGCGTACCGCGCCGCGATGGCCAGCCGCGACGACCGGCACTGGGTGTACAAGCGCGAGGGTCTGCCGTGCCGGGTCTGCGGCACCAACATCGTGCTCGAGGAGATGGGCGCCCGCAAGCTCTACTGGTGCCCCTACTGCCAGGCATGACCGAGACCCGCCGGGCCTGACCGAGACATCCGCCGAAGGAGCCGCATGCGCCAGAACCCCAGTTTCACCCTTGCGAGCGACGACGGAGTGAAGCGCCTCGTGCGCGAGCACCCGTGGATGACGATCGTCAGCATGACGGATGCCTCGGGCCTCGTCGCCTCGCACTACCCGGTGCTGCTCGACGAGACGGCCGACGGCATCGCACTGCTCACCCATGTCGGTCGCCCCGATGAGATCGTGCACGAGCTCGGCCGTCACGAGGTGATGATCATCGCCCAGGGGCCGCACGGATACATTTCACCCGGGTGGTACGACGCGAAGCCCGCAGTGCCGACCTGGAACTTCGTCTCCGCCCACCTGTACGGCACCCCCGAACTACTCTCGGACGCTGAGAACCTGCGGGTGCTCGAAGCGCTCGTCGATCACTTCGAAGACCTGATGCCCGAGCCCCGGCGCATGCGCGGCACCGCCGAGAACGCCGAGTACGCCGACCGCATCGCCGCGGGCACCGTCGGGCTGCGCATCCCGATCACGCGGTATGTCGCGAAGAACAAGATGAGCCAGAATCGCCCGGTCGAGACCGTCGAGCGCATCATCGCCGAACTCGACGGCGACGGCCCGTACGCGAGCGCCGCGCTCGCCGCGGAGATGCGCCGCACGCACGAGGCGATGCGGGCGGCCAGGGCATGAGTGCGGCGGCGAACAGCTCGCTCGGGCCCGCCGGCGCGACGGATGCCGCCGAGCCCTTGATTCTCGCCGGCGCACGGCTGCCCGGCGCCGACGAGGTCGTCGACCTGCACCTCGCCGGAGGCCGCGTCGTCTCGGTGGCGCCGACCGGTGAGACTCCGGCAGGGGAGGAGTCGCCCGGCGGCATCCGTCGTCTCGATCTCGATGGGCGCTTCGTCGTGCCGGGCCTCCACGACCGGCACGTGCACTTCTCCCAGTGGGCCATGGTCTCGCGCCGGCTCGATCTGGCCGGTGCGGAGTCGGCGGCGGCCGTCGCGCGTCTCGTCGGGGCATCCGTCGACCGCGGCGACCATGAGGTGATCGGCTTCGGCTACCGCGACGGCCTCTGGGCCGACGCCCCGACCCGTGCGGTGCTCGACGCGGTCTCGGGCGAGGTGCCCGTGGTGCTCGTCGCCGCAGATCTGCACGCCTGCTGGCTGAACTCCGCCGCCGTCCGCCGGTACGGCGTGAGTGATGGGCTCGCCGGCACGAGTGGAGTGCTCCGCGAAGACGACTGCTTCCGGCTCGTGCGCGAGATCGACGACGTCGCCGACACCGTGCTCGACGGATGGGTGGCCGATGCCGCGCACCGGGCAGCCGCCCGAGGTGTGGTCGGCGTCACCGAGTACGAGATGCGGTGGAACCGCGATGACTGGGCGCGCCGGGTCGCAGGGGGAGTCGACGCGCTGCGCGTGTCGTTCGGCATCTACACGCAGCACCTCGACCGCGCGATCGCCGAGGGGCTCCGCACCGGCGACGAGGTGTCCGGCACTTCAGGGCTCGTCACAGTGGCCGGCTACAAGGTCATCACCGACGGCTCGCTCAACACGCGCACCGCGTGGTGCTTCGACCCGTATCCCGGCCTCGGCGCCGCCGAACACCCGTACGGGCTCGCGACCGTGGCGTACGACGAGCTCGTGCCGCTCATGCGCCGCGCCCATGGGGCCGGCATCACCCCGGCGGTGCACGCCATCGGCGACCAGGCCAACGCCCGGGTGCTCGATGCGTTCGAAGTGGTCGGATGCACCGGCTCGATCGAGCACGCGCAATTGCTGCGCCGCGACGACGTCGCCCGGTTCGCACGGCTGGGCATCGTCGCGAGCGTGCAACCCGAGCACGCCATGGACGACCGCGACGTCGCCGAACGCTACTGGGCGGGGCGCACCGACCGGGCGTTCATGCTCGCCGATCTCGCAGCGGCGGGCGTCGAACTCGCCCTCGGCTCCGATGCGCCTGTCGCGCCGCTCGACCCGTGGGTCGCGATCGCGGCAGCCGTCGGTCGCACCCGCGACGGGCGCGAGCCGTGGCATCCCGAACAGGCGATCGAAGCACGTGCCGCGCTCGCCGCGTCGACCGGCGGGCAGGGAACGACGGTGCGCACGGGAATGCGCGCTGATCTCGCCGTGCTCGAGCTCGACCCGTACGCGGCATCCGTCGACGAACTGCGCACCATGCCGGTTGCCGCGACCCTGCTCGGCGGACGCATCACACACTCGGTGCCGGCGTAGCGGCGGAGTCTGCACGCGGCGGCCATGCGGGATCACACTCCGCCATGGCCGAGGTATGAAATATCGTCCTGATTCATAAAATACTCGCTAACTCTTATGAAGTTCAGTCATTTCTCATAAAATGGCGGAGGTGGACTCTGAATCCGTACGAGGAGAGCTGATGAGCGCAACCGACCCCTGGCCGGCCATCGGCGCCGAGACCCTCGACTGGCAGAGCCGATACGCCGAGTCGTCACTGCTCGAGCGATACAGCCCGCGGCCGCAGACCTACGAGGCCGCGGTACCGCCGCTCATCTCCGAGCGTGCGCTGCGGCTGAGCCCTGGAACCGCCGCGCTCGCGCGCGCGGCCGAGAATGAGCTCATTCGCTTCGACGCGTCGCTGAACGACGAGATGACCGGGTTCGCGCCGCTGCTGCTGCGGTCCGAGGCTGCCGCGTCATCGCAGATCGAACACCTCTCCGCCAGCGCCCGGGCGATCCTGACCGCCGAGATCGGGGACACGGGCAAGCGGAACGCTACCGAGATCGTGGGGAACACCCGGGCGATGCAGTCCGCCCTCGCCCTCGCCGACGAGCTCACGTCGGAATCCGTGCGCACGATGCACCGAGTCCTCATGGACGGCACGAACCATACGCCAGGGGAGTGGCGCACCGAGCCCGTGTGGATCGGCACGAGCGCACGCAGCCCCGTCGGTGCGACGTTCGTCGCCCCAAGGCACGAACGGGTGTCCGGACTCATGGATGATGTGATGGCCTTCGCCAGGCGGGACGACCTCCCGGTTCTCGCACAAGTCGCCGTCGCGCACGCCCAGTTCGAGACCATCCACCCCTTCACCGACGGCAACGGCCGCACCGGGCGCGCGCTCGTGCAGTCGATGCTCCGTGGCAAGGACATCACCCGCTCCGTGACCGTCCCGGTCTCCGCCGGGCTCCTCACCGACGTGAACGCGTACCACGACGCGCTCATCGCCTACCGCGCGGGCGACATCGGGCCGATCATCGAGCAGATGGCCATCGCCGGTGACGATGCGATCCACAACGCCCGCACCCTCATCGCCCAGCTGCGCGAGACGACAGCCGGGTGGCGCGAGACCGTGAAGCCGCGCCGCGGCTCCCAACTCGAGAAGGTGCTCGACTACGCGGCCCGGCAGCCCGTATTCACCGCAGCCACGGCCTCCGCGGATCTCGGCATCGGGACGACGAACGTCTACCCGCATCTGCGGAGGCTCGCAGAGTTCGGCATCCTCGAGCAGAAGTCCGAGTACAAGATGGGCCAGGTCTGGCGCTCCGACGAGGTGCTCGTCGCGCTCGACCAGTTCGCGGAGCGTGCCGGCCGCCGACGGAACCGACCCTGAAGCGACCACGGTGACTCCGGGGGAAAACCCCCGCCTCGATTCGGCTGTCCTCCGGCTGTGACCGCGACGCGCCGCTCGCGAGGCTGGAACCATGCCAGTGACACGCCTCCGACCTCCTCCGCTCCGTCGCCCCCGCGCCGTGCTCGGCACCGCGCTCGCCGCAATCGCCGCCGGCGGACTCGTGGCGATCGCCTTCGCCGGATGCGGCGTCGTCGGGCCCGGCCCGATCTCGACGGTCGGCAAGGTCGACTTCGACACCCCGCTGGCGATCCCGCCGCTCGCCGAGTCCACCGTCGACGCCGACGGCACCCGCGTGTTCTCGCTCGACGCCCAGGCGGGCACGACCGAGTTCACTCCGGGCGAGCCGAGCGCCACCTGGGGCTTCAACGGCAACTACCTCGGCCCGACCCTCGTGGCCGAGCGCGGCGAGCACGTGCGCGTCGACGTCGCGAATTCGCTCGACGAGCCGACGACCGTGCACTGGCACGGCATGCACCTGCCGGCCGAGATGGACGGCGGCCCGCACCAGATGGTGGCACCGGATGCCTCGTGGTCGCCCGAGTGGGACATCGACCAGCAGGCCGCGACGCTCTGGTACCACCCGCACCCGCACGGCGAGACCGAGGATCACGTCGCGAGGGGGCTCGCGGGCATGTTCATCCTGCACGACGAGCACGAGCGCTCCCTCGGGCTGCCGTCGGAGTACGGCGTCGACGACGTTCCGGTCATCGTGCAGGACTCCGGCTTCTCCGCTGAAGGGGAGCAGGAGTCGAAGCAGCGCGGGTACGCCGGCGGGCTCGGCGACGAACTCATCGTCAACGGCACCCGCGGCCCGTACCTCGAGGTCTCCGATGAACTCGTGCGCCTGCGACTGCTGAACGCCTCGACCGCGCGAACCTACGCCTTCACGTGGGGCGACGCGCGCCCCGTGGAGCTCATCGCGACCGACGGCGGGCTGCTCGAGGCATCCGTCTCGCTCGATCATGTGCGTCTGTCGCCGGGCGAACGCGCCGAGGTGCTGGTGCGCGTCACACCCGGCGAGCGCGTCGTGCTGCAGTCGAAGATGACCCCCGAGATCGCGGGTCTCGTGGGGCCGGTCGCCGACACCAACGGCGGCAGCGACGCCTTCGACGTGCTCGAGGTGCGCGCAGCCGAGACGCTCGACCCGGCACCGCCGGTGCCCGCCGCGCTCAACACGATCGACGACTTCGACGAGTCCGAGGTCGCGATGACCCGCAACTTCACCCTCAATGACAGCTTCGAGATCAACGGCGAGGCGATGGACATGGGCCGTATCGACGAGACCGTGACCGTCGACACCCTCGAGCGGTGGATCGTCGACAACGCGACATCGCTGCCGCACAGCTTCCACGTGCACGACGTGCAGTTCCGCATCGCGTCGATCGACGGTGCTGCGCCGCCAGCCGAGCTCGCGGGCTGGAAGGACACGATCTTCACCGAGCCCGAGAAGAAGTACGAACTGCTGATGCGGTTCGAGGACTACTCCGACCCCGACACGCCGTACATGTACCACTGCCACCTGCTGTGGCACGAAGACCAGGGGATGATGGGCCAGTTCGCCGTCGTCGAGCCCGGTCAGCGTGCCACGATTACTGAAGGAACCCATCATGAGCACTGACACCACTGAGACCACGGCGACGCCCCCGGCGTCCGCCTCCGTCGCGACCACCGATGCCGCGCCGAAGCGCCGCAGCTACTGGTCGCTGTGGGCGAAGGTGCCGCGCGAGTTCGCCTTCCTCATCCTCACCATGCCGATCGCGATCACCGGGCTCGTCGTGCTCGCGACGACCTTCTTCACCGGACTCGGGCTGATCGCACTGGTCTTCGGCGTCTTCATCGTCGTCGCATCGCTCTTCATCGCCCGCGGGTTCGGCACCCTCGAGCTCGTGCGCCTGCGTTGGGCGGGTCGCACCGAGATCACCCGCCCGGTCTGGGACCGCGACAACCGCGAGCAGGGCTTCTGGCGCACGATCTTCGCACCGTTCGTCGACGGCCACTACTGGCTCTACATGCTGCACGGCATGGTGATCAACCCGGTCATCAGCATCGTCTCGTGGAGCATCACGATCGCGTGGACGTCGGTCGCCCTCGGCGGCACGACGGGGTGGATCTGGCAGCGCTACATCCCCGACGGTCGCGGCGACCAGGACTTCTGGCTCTACGACGTCGTCGTCGACTGGATGTTCCCGGGCAACACCTGGCAGATCGATCCCGTCGTCGGTGAGACGGTCTTCGAGTTCATCCTCGGCCTGATCTTCCTCGCCACCCTGCCGTTCGTGTTCCGCGGCCTCACGCTGCTGCACGACGTCATCGCGCGCGGCGTGCTGGGCTCGTGGCGCTCCGAAGCCCTCGAGCGCGAGGTCGCGCAGCTCGCCGCCTCCCGCGGTGCAGCGGTGCAGGCCGAAGACGCGTCGCTTCGCCGCCTCGAGCGCGACATCCACGACGGCCCGCAGCAGCGGCTCGTGCGGCTGCAGATGGACCTCGCCGCGATCGAGCGCAAGCTCGAGCGCGACCCCGAGTCGGCGCGCGAGCTGCTCGTCGAGGCCCGCGAGCAGGCCCGCGAGACCCTCGACGAACTGCGTGCGCTCTCGCGCGGGTTCGCCCCGCCGATCCTGCAGGACCGCGGTCTCGCCGTCGCCCTGCAGTCGGTCGCGGCCCGCAGCCCGATCCCGGTCACGGTCGAGATCGACCTGCCGACGGATGCCACGCTGCCCGCGTCGATCGAGCGCAACGCCTACTTCATCGCCGCCGAACTGCTCACGAACGCCGTGAAGCACGCCGAGGCGAGCGGCATCCGCCTCACCGTCTCGACGCGCGACACGGGTGCGACGGGGCACTGGCTCGATCTGTGGGTGACCGACAACGGCCGCGGCGGCGCATCGCCGACCGCAGGGCACGGCCTCGCCGGGCTCGATGAGCGCGTGCAGGGCCTCCGCGGCGTGCTCGTCGTCGACAGCCCCGTCGGCGGGCCCACCACGATCGGCGCGCACATCCCGTTCGCGCCGCTCGCGGCGGCGGAGACGGCGCTCCAGGCCTGACCCTGCGCAGCGGATGCCTCGTGGCCCGTGCGGCCACGAGGCATCCGCTCGCCCGCCGATAGTGTGGGGGCATGACCGATCGCGCCCCGCTCCGCATCGTGCTCGCCGAGGACTCGGTGCTGCTCCGCGAGGGGCTCGTGCGGCTCTTTGACGAGGCCGGCTTCGAGACGGTGGCCGCCTACGGCGAGGCCGATTCGCTGCTCGCGGCGCTCGACGAGACCCGGCCCGACCTCGCGATCCTCGACGTGCGCATGCCGCCGACGTTCCGCGACGAGGGGGTGCGCGCGGCGATCGAACTGCGACGGCGCATGCCGAAGGTCGGCGTGCTGCTGCTCAGCCAGTACGTCGAGGGCACGTACGCCCATGAACTGCTGTCTTCGGGCGAGGGCGGCATGGGCTATCTGCTGAAAGACCGCGTCGCCTCGCTCGACGAGCTCGAAGACGCCGTCGAGCGGGTCAGCCAGGGCGGCACCGTGCTCGACCCGCAGGTCGTGCGCGAGCTGCTCGCCCGCCGCAGCGACCCGCTCGAGACCCTGACGCCCCGCGAGCGCGAGGTCATGACGCTCATGGCCGAGGGGCGCACCAACGCCGGCATCGCGAAGCAGCTCTTCATCGGCGTCGGCGCCGTGGAGAAGAACGTCACGTCGATCTTCCAGAAGCTCGGACTCGAGGACTCCGGCACCGACCACCGGCGCGTGCTCGCCGTGCTCACCTGGTTGCAGCGCTGACGCGCCGCGCCGGGCTCGTCGCCGGTCATGCCTGCGGGCTGCGACGAAGCGGCACGTGCGTGCGGAACGACGCGATGTAGGAACGATAGCCTCGGCGCGTCCATGCGGCGAGCACGATGAGGCCAGCGGCAGCTCCGAGGGTGAGTGCCAGCCAGATCGGTCCGCTGAGGGCGGCGACGAAGGCCCCGACGAAGAGCCCCACGACCGAGGCCTCCACGAGCGCGATGAGCATCATGCTGCTTGCGATCACCTGGCTGCCGCTGCCGCGATCGCCGAAGTAGTGGTACGTGCGTCTGCTGCCCTCCATGTCGTCGTTCGGCGACATCAGCAGGTACGGTTCGAGGCCCGGGTCCAGATCGACGTAGGCCCCGCGCAGCCGGTTCATGGCGACGACGTACATCAGGTCCTCGGTTGCCGTGTTGAAGACCCGCAGCGTCGTGATGAAGCCCAGCAGAACGAGCAGGAGCAACACGCCGAGCGCGGCGACGCCGAACCATCCGCGGAACCCCGTGGCGTTGCCCAACACGCCGAGCGTGACGAGCCCCGCCGAGACGAGCGTGAGGAAGATCGCGATGCGGGTCAGCACCTCGCTCTGCGTGGTCGAACGGGAGGCGAGCAGGCTCCAGTGCTCGGTGGCGAGCATCTGCGCGCGCAACGACTTCTGCGCGTCGGTCAGGGGCGGGTCGGATGCCGCGCCCGAACTCGCGCCCGCGGCATCCGCCGAAGACGAAACGGGCCCGGGTGCATCGGCCGTCATACCGGCATTCTGCACCCGGGCCCGTCAGCCCGCCATCGCGTGTTACTTCACGGCGACGTGCGAGAAGAGGAACCAGCGGTCCTTGTCGAGGCCGCGGCGGATCTCGATCACGACGTCCTGGCTCACCGGGTCGAGCTCGTCGAGACCCTCGATCGCCTCGGCGAGCTTCTCGGCCGTGAGGTCGATCTGCGCGACGACGTCGGCGATCGCCTCGTCGTAGGGCTGGAAGCCGAGCTTCGGGTTCGCGGCGCCGCTCTTGTCGGCGACGGACTTGAGGCGGCCATCGACGGGCAGGCCCAGCGCGACGACCCGCTCGGCGGCGAGGTCGGCCCACTCCTGCGCGTGCGCCACGACCTCGTCGAGCAGCTCGTGCACCGCGATGAAGTTCACGCCGCGCACGTGCCAGTGCGCCTGCTTGCCGTTGACCGCGAGGGCGACGAGCTCCTGCACGACGGGGGTGAGGAACTGGGCGACGCCCGATGCCACGTCGGCGTTCGCGCCGGCCTTCGGGGTCTTGGGAGCGATCTTGGTGTCGGTCATATGGTCCACCTTCCCTGAACGTATGTCGTGTTCAACGCTACGCGGGTGCCCGCATATTTCAACCAAGGGAAGGCTGGGCTGATCTGGGGTTGACACGCGGCGTCACGTGCGCTTCTTCAGCCGACGTCGATGGTGATCGGGTCGGTCGCGACCGGGCCGGGGCACTGCCCGGTGTCAGCGGTGCGGCGCCACTCGAGATGCTCGGCAGTCGAGGCGAGTGTCGCGCCGCCGGCATCGAGCACTTCGATCGTCACCTCTTCAGGTGTGGAGTCGCTGACGTCGATGCGCCAGTGGCCCTTGCCGAGATCGGTCGCGATCCAGAACGGCCCCTCCGTCGGCGGGGCTGTCACCGCAGCCTCGGCAGACGTCGAACATCCGAGATCCGAGCACATCACGACGAGGTCGGCGACGGCGGCTTGCGGTCCCGTCAGCACGACGTCGACCTGCGAAAGGTAGCCGATGGTGGGGCACGCGTTCGGGAAGAGGCATCCCGAACCGCCGACAGTCACGGCAGCGGCGAGTGCCACGGCGCCGAGCGCGCGGCGTGCGCGATGTCGCAGGCAGGTTGCGGCGTGCATCTGGCCTCCCGAGATCATTCTCGGGCCCATCATCGCGCTGAATCGGTGCCGGTTCCGGTGGTCGCGATGTTCGTTGCCGAACCGTTGCGGTGAACCGCTTCGCGGTCTGGTCGGCGAATCTGTGGAGGGGATGACGGGAATCGAACCCGCGTGATCAGTTTGGAAGACTGAGGCTCTACCATTGAGCTACATCCCCGCGTACCCGCTCGCGGGCACTGGATCATCGTAGTACACGATGACCCCGCTCTTGTGACGCGCGCCGCGTCCGCCGCTATCGCAGGGCTGCGATCGAGCGGATGGTGCCGCGCGCGAGCCGCAGTTGGCGTTCGTAGGTCGCGGCGAGCACGACGAGCAGCACGCCGGCGATGCCGAGCCACAGCCACCACCACACGGCCTCGTAGAGATCCGTGATCCACGGCCAGAGCTGCACGAGGGCGTGCACGAGCAGCACCCCGCCGCCGAGCAGCAGAGGCGCCTGCAGGCGGCGCACAGCGCCGATGACGAGCACCACGACTGCGACGACCCCGAGGGTCACGATGCGCCAGAGCTGCGGATCCGTGAAATCGGCGAAGAGCGGCGGCACGAGCAGCACGGCGAGCCCCGGCCCGAGTGCCGGCCAGCTGCCGAGCTCGGGGGAGCGGCGCATGCGGAGCCACCCGGCGCCGATGAGTGCGATGCCGATCGCAGCGGTGACGAGATCGAACGGATCGACCTGGCCCGATGCGAGGGCGATCACGCCGCCGACGACGAGCACGCCGAGCGTCGTCCATCCGAACATCGGCCCCGAGACCGGGCGCGCGGTGGTCGCATACGCGGCGATGTGCGCGAGCGCGAGCGCCGAGAAGAGCACGGCCGTGCGCAGCAGTGGCGACTCGCCGTCGACGATCTCCATCAGCGTCGGAACGGCGGCGAGAACGACGGATGCCGCGAGCAGCGCCTCTGCCAGCCAGGCGGGCAGGGACTCGGTGCGAGCCCACATCACCGCGATCGTGACGCCCGCCGCGAGGGCGATGAGCGGCCAGAACTCGGGGATGAGCACGCTGTCGGCGCCATCGGACGCGACGGTGGCCCCGCGCACGAGCCCGGCACCGGTGAAGGCGACCCAGCCGGTGAGGACGCCGAGCAGCCGCACGGGCACGCCACGTGCGAGTTCGGGGAGGAACACCGCGGCGATCGCCACGACGATGCCGATCGAGACGAGCAGGAGCGCCCGCAGCTCGGCATCACCCGCCGAGCCGATGCTCGGGAGCACCGCGACGGCCGCAGCGGTGGCGAACAGCGCTGTGCGACCCTGCGCGGGAGCGCTGCCGCCCGTGCGTCGCCACGTGATGAGCCCGGCGGTGGCGGCGAGGGCTGCGGCGAGCGGCAGCGTGTACGCCTCGACATCGTCGACGCCGGCGCTGGAGAGCCGCACCCAGACCGTCGCGACACCGAGCACGAGGCTCAGCCAGCCGAGATGCCGTGCCGGCGACTCGCCGCCGATCGGGTCTCCGTCGAGTGCGGCGAGCACGATCGGCACCGGGGTCAACAGCAGGAGTACGAGCCAGAGCTCCGAGGAGCCGAACGAACCGGTGACGCCCGCGACCAGCGCGACCGCGCCGACGACGCCCGCGGCGACGGCCCAGACGAGTCGGGCGGGGCCCGTGCGCTCGGGCACCACATGAGCCAGCGCCGCGCCGAGCAGGGCGGCGCCCGCGATGCCGACGCCGATGCTCTGCCAGCCGAACACCGCGTCGACGACGATCGCTGACACGAACGCGAGCGCGAGCGGGGTCACCGCCGCGAACGCGATGCGCAGCACCTCGGATGCGCCGAGGCGCAGCCAGAGCACGCCCGCGACGACGAAGATGCCCGCGGGCACCCAGCGCCACGAGGCATCCGTCTCGAAGGCGAGCGCGCAGATCGAGATGACGGATGCCGCGAACAGCGGCGTCACCGCGCACAGGCGATCGCCCGAGCCGCCGAAGCGCACGATCGCGGCGACGACGAGGAGCCCGGAGGAGACGACGGCGAGCCACATCCACGGCTCGATCAGCTGCACGTCGTCGGGAGCCTGCCAGAGCGGGATGGAGAACACGGCGAAGACGAAGAGCGTCGATGCGATCGCCAGATGCGCCGCACCGACCGCCGGCGAGGCGGCCGCAGTCCAGACCCGGGGCGCGAGCACGCGGCCGGCGACGGCGAGCAGGATCACGAGCGCCGCGACCCATGGCCACAGTGCGGTGTTCGAGTAGCCCACCCACCAGGCGAATCCGGCACTGCCGACGCCGCCGACCGCGAGCGTCGCGAGCAGGCCGGGAACGGCGAGGCGATGCTGGAATGCAGCGAGCGCGAGCGCGCCGCCGGCGAGCACGAGGAGCACCACCGCAGCGATCGCCGGGCCCGGAGTGACGCTGGCGACGGCGATGCCGCTCGCGAATGCCGCAGCGGTCGGGATCGCGGCGAGTGCCCGGCCCCGGCGCACGAGCACCGAGATGACGATCGCGCCGATGGCGACCACGAGCGGCACGAGCACCGCGGTGAGGTCGTGGCCGTCGATGGCGGGAGACAGTTCCTCGCCGAACTCGAGTCTCCAGGGAGGCACACTTCCGGCGAGCCTGGTCCAGACGACGCTCACGCCGAGGAGCACGCCGGGGAGCACCGAGCACGCGGCGACGGCGATCGCCGCGACCAGCGCTGCGAGCGAATCCCGTGCGGCAGCGCCCGTCAGGCGCGTGCCGGCCGCGAAGACGGCGGCGACGACGCCCGCGGCCGCGGGCGCGAGCCAGAGGGAGATCTCGCTGCCGAGTGCGCTGAAGATCGCAAGTGCCGGTGCCAGCGCGAGGCTCAGGCCGAACGCCGGTGCCGCGATGCGCGCCCAGATCACTCCGACCCCACGCCGCAGCCGCACCGCGACCAGCGCGAGCAGCCATGCAGCCGCCACCACGAGGTACCACCACAACTGGCTCCACGACACCTCGGGCAACGCCCAGTACGCGGGGATGAGGGCGAGCGCTCCGGCGACGAAGCCCGCCGCCATCACGATGGTGCGCTCGAGCGTGGCGGGCAGCAGCACGGCCACGGTGCCGAGGAGCGAGACGGCGAGGAAGCCGAGCCAGAACGGGGTGCTGAGCTGGTCGTCGGGCGCAGCCTCGCTCGCGAGCAGGAACACACCTACGGGGGCGAACGCAGCGGCGGCGATTCCCGCGACGCGGATGCCGCTCGCCGCTCGCACGCCGACCAGCACCGCGGCGACGACGAGCAGCGCGCCGCCGAGGTAGGCCGACGTGCCGATGGTCTCGCTGCCGAACAGCATGTTGGCGCGCACGATCCACACGTCGAGCAGCAGCAGCACGATGGCGACGGATGCCACGCCCTCGGCGGTGCCCGGAAGGCGGCGGGCCCTGAGCAACCACGCGACGCCGAGCACGAGCACGCTCGCGACGGCGATGATGATCGATCGCACCTCGAGGGTCGCGACGAGGTAGGCGACGAAGAGGAACACGATCGCCGTGATGGAGATGAGCACGACGCCGAGGGTCAGCAGCAGCACCTGCACGCCCGAGCGCCCCGAGCGAGGGTCGGCAGGTGCGACCGGGGGAGCAGCCGTCGCCGCGGCGACGGGCGCCTGCTGCGCGACCGGCGCGGGCACCGGCACCGAGGCCGGCACGGACACCGGAACCGAGAGGATCGGCGCGGACACCGGAACCGAGAGGATCGGCGCGGCCGGTGCGGGGATCGCGGTGGGCGAAGCCGCCGCAGGAACAGCGTGCGCCGCGGCATCCGTCACGTTCGCGGCGGCCGTCGTCGCCTGCCGGACGCGCGCCGTCTGCGCCTCGCGCATCGTCGAGATGAGCGACTGCCGGTCGACTTCTCGATCATGCAGCGCGCGACCGGCGGTGAGCAGCTCGCCCGCCGCGGGCACCGAGAGGTCGAGTCCGCACGTGCTGCACACCGCGCTGCGCAGCGCGCTGAAGCAGGCGGGGCAGAGCGTCGTGTCGATCAGTTGTGCGGGATCTGACGGCCAGCGTCGGAGGTCGCGGGCATCGGCGGGGTGCTCGGGCATGGCCACACTCTGCCACGGTCGCGAGCGCCAGCGGTGGATCATCCACAACTCGGTGTCGGGCGCCCGAACGCGGAGTGCACAGCAGGGGCCTCACGCTGTGCAGTAGACTTTCCGGGGTCCATCCGTCTGACGCATGCTTTCGCATGCCCGCACGGCTGAATCGACGAGTTGAGTCGCGACTCGGGGCGTAGCTCAGCTTGGTAGAGCGCCCGCTTTGGGAGCGGGAGGTCGCAGGTTCGAATCCTGTCGCCCCGACGAGTTCCAGGACTCGACACGAACTTCCACACAACAGGAGAACTTCCACATGCCGACCACTTCGGTTGAGAAGCTGAGCCCCACTCGCGCCAAGCTCACCATCTCGGTGACGCCCGAGGAGCTGAAGCCCAGCATCGCCCACGCGTACGAGCACATCGCCGAGCAGATCAACGTGCCCGGTTTCCGCAAGGGCAAGGTGCCGCCGCCCATCGTCGACCAGCGCGTCGGTAAGGGCGCCGTGCTCGAGCACGCCGTCAACGAGGGCCTCGACGGGTTCTACCGCGCCGCCGTCGCCGAGCACGAGCTGCGCCCCCTCGGTCGCCCCGAGGCCGACATCGTCGAGTGGCCCAGCGACAAGGACTTCTCTGGCGACCTGCTGCTCGCCATCGAGGTCGACGTGCGGCCCGAGATCGAGCTGCCCGCCTACGAGGGCATCGAGCTCACGGTCGACTCCGTCGAGGTCGCCGACGACGAGGTCGCCGAAGAGCTCGACCGGCTGCGCAGCCGCTTCGGCACGCTGATCACGGTCGACCGCCCCGCCAAGACCGGTGACTTCGTCACCCTCGACCTCGTCGCCAAGATCGACGACAACGAGGTCGACACCGCCAGCGGCATCTCGTACGAGCTCGGCTCGGGCGACCTGATCGAGGGCATCGACGAGGCGCTCGACACGCTCTCCGCAGGCGAGACCACCACCTTCGCGTCGAAGCTCCTGGGCGGCGAGCACGAGGGCGAGACCGCCGAGATCACCGTCACCGTCTCCGCCGTCAAGGAGCGCGAGCTCCCCGCGGCCGACGACGACTTCGCGCAGATCGCGAGCGAGTTCGACACGCTCGTCGAGCTGACCGACAGCCTCAAGGAGCAGGTCGCGCGCAACAAGTCGTTCGGTCAGGGCAGCCAGGCTCGCGACCTCCTCGTCGACAAGCTCCTCGAGCTCGTCGAGGTCCCCGTCGCGCAGGCCGTCATCGACGACGAGGTGCACCGTCACCTCGAGAACGAGAACCGCCTCGAAGACGACGAGCACCGCGCAGAGGTCGCCGAGTCGAGCGAGAAGGCGTTCAAGACGCAGATCCTGCTCGACACGATCGCCGAGGCCGAGAAGGTCCAGGTCAGCCAGGACGAGCTGACCCAGTACCTCGTGCAGGGCGCAGCCCAGTACGGCATGGACCCCAACGAGTTCGTGCAGATCCTCAGCCAGAACGGCCAGATCCCCGCCATGGTCGGCGAGGTCGCGCGCAACAAGGCGCTCGCGATCGCGCTCGGCAAGGCGAAGGTGTCGGATGCCGCGGGCAAGCCCGTCGACCTCTCCGAGTTCACCGCCGTCGCCGATGCCGAGGCTGAGGCCGAGGCAGAGGTCGTCGACGAGGCCGAGGAGATCGTCGAAGAGGCCGAGGCCGCCGAGAAGCCCGCGCCGAAGAAGCGCGCGCCGAAGAAGGCCGCCGCTGTCGACGAAGCCGCCGACGCCGCTGAGAAGCCGGCGCCGAAGAAGCGTGCGACGAAGAAGGCCGACGCCGAGTAATCGAGCACGATTCGACAGGAGGGGCCGGGCGATTCGCCCGGCCCCTCCTGCATTCACGAGAGGGACCCGCATGAGCGACTGGCAGCAACGGATCGACGCCGTGTGGGCGACGGCCGACGAGCTCGGCGACCACGAGGTGATCCGCCGCATCGACGCCCTCGCGGCAGAACGCCCGGCGGGCGACCCGCTCGCCCTCTTCGAGCGGGCCGGCGCCCGCGACTCGGCGGGCCTCGAGGACGAGGCGGAGCCGCTCTACCGGCAGGCCATCGCGGCCGGGATCACCGGCTCCGAACGCGTGCAGGCGCATGTGCAGCTCGCGTCGACGATCCGCAACCTCGGGCGCCCGCTCGAGTCCATCGCGCTGCTCGACGAGATCGAGCCGGAGGCGGGCGAGCTGCACGACGCCGTGGTCGCGTTCCGAGCCCTGGCACGGGTCGATGCGGGCGACGCTCGGCTCGCGGCATCCGAGGCTCTCGCAGCCCTCGCGCCCCACCTGCAGCGCTACCGCGTGTCGCTCGCCGCATACGCTGCGGACCTCGCGGCATCCGCCTAGGGCGAACAGCCCCGTTCACGCGCGTTGCACCGGATAGATTCGAGTGAACGCGACAACGGAAACGGAGCGACACATGGCCGAACCGACACCAGGCACCGGTGTTTTCGATCGACTGCTGAAGGACCGCATCATCTGGCTTGGCTCCGAGGTGCGCGACGACAACGCGAACGAGATCGCGGCGAAGCTGCTGCTGCTCGCCGCCGAAGATGCCAAGAAGGACATCTACCTCTACGTGAACTCGCCCGGTGGCTCGATCACGGCAGGCATGGCGATCTACGACACCATGCAGTTCGTGCCCAACGACATCGTCACCGTCGGCATCGGCATGGCCGCCTCCATGGGGCAGCTGCTCCTGACGGCCGGCACCAAGGGCAAGCGGTACATCACCCCCAACGCCCGCGTGCTGCTGCACCAGCCGCACGGCGGCTTCGGCGGCACCGCGAGCGACATCCAGACGCAGGCGCAGCTCATCCTCGACATGAAGAAGCGACTCGCCGAGATCACTGCGGCGCAGACGGGCAAGACCGTCGAGCAGATCAACGCCGACGGCGACCGCGACCGTTGGTTCAACGCGCAGGAGGCCCTCGAGTACGGCTTCGTCGACCACATCCGCGAGTCGGCGCTCGACGTCGCCGGCGGCGGCGGAACCCAGGCGTAGGCACGCGAGAGAAGAGAGAACGAGCGAATGAACATCCCTGCTTTCGGTGGCACCGCCTTCAACGGCGTCCAGGCACCGGGCTCGCGCTACATCCTGCCGAGCTTCGAGGAGCGCACGGCCTACGGCTACAAGCGCCAAGACCCCTACGCCAAGCTCTTCGAGGACCGCATCATCTTCCTCGGCGTGCAGGTCGACGACGCATCCGCCGACGACATCATGGCGCAGCTGCTCGTGCTGGAGTCGATGGACCCCGACCGCGACATCATCCTCTACATCAACTCGCCCGGTGGCTCCTTCACGGCCATGACCGCGATCTACGACACGATGCAGTACATCCGTCCGCAGATCCAGACCGTCGTGCTGGGTCAGGCCGCCTCGGCGGCCGCGGTGATCGCCGCCGCCGGCACGCCGGGCAAGCGCCTCGCGCTGCCGAACGCCCGTGTGCTCATCCACCAGCCCGCCATGGGCGAGGCGGGTCACGGCCAGGCGTCCGACATCGAGATCCAGGCCGCCGAGATCCTGCGCATGCGCTCGTGGCTCGAGGAGACGCTGTCGCGTCACTCGAACCGCACTCCCGAGCAGGTGCACACCGACATCGACCGCGACAAGATCCTGTCGGCGGCCGAGGCGCTCGAGTACGGTCTCATCGACCAGGTGCTGAGCTCCCGCAAGAGCCTGCCGGCGATCACGCGATAACGCTCGCACCGTGAACGCGGCGGATGACTGGCTGCACGAAAGCCGAGCCATCCGCCGCGTTTCGCTGTATCCGGATGCCGCGATCGACCGTGTCGCCTGGCCCGCGAGTATTCCCGCGATCGACCAGCTGATCGGCGACGGCGGCATCGAGTTCTCGCCGGGCCTGACGTTCCTCGTGGGCGAGAACGGCAGCGGCAAGTCGACGCTGCTCGAGGGCATCGCGACGGCCTACGGACTGCCGCCCGAGGGCGGCAGCAGCAACGGCGGCAGGTCGACGCGACCGAGCGAGTCGCCGCTCGCGGAGTGGCTGCGCATCGAGCGGAGTCCGTCTGCGCCCCGGTGGGGGTTCTTCCTCCGTTCCGAGACGATGCACGGGTACTACAGCTACCTCGAGTCGCTGCCCGACAGCCCCGATCGGCACCTGCACTCGCTCAGTCACGGCGAGTCCTTCAACGACCTGCTCGACAACAAGCTGAATCACCCCCAGTACCGGGCCGGGCTCGTCTGCCTCGACGAGCCCGAGGCCGCGCTCTCGTTCTCGTCGATCCTCGGCTGGATCGCCGGCCTCGATCGCATGGTCGCCCGCGGCACTCAGATCATCTGCGCGACGCACTCGCCCGTGCTCGCCTCGGTGCCGGGCGCCACCATCCTCGAACTGGGGGAGTGGGGCATCCGCGAGACGAGCTGGGAAGAGCTCGAACTCGTCTCCCACTGGCGCGGGTATCTCGACGATCCGCGTCGCTACCTCCGCCACCTCCTCGACTAACGTCCCGGTTCGCGTCCCGCGAACGACCGAGCGTGTCGAATCCCGCGCGCTACCCTCGATCGGCCCGATCTCGGGCTAGGCTCGGAACAGATTCGTCGACAGGGAGGGTTTCGATGGCACGCATCGGAGAGAGCGCCGACCTGCTCAAGTGCTCGTTCTGCGGAAAGAGCCAGAAGCAGGTGCAGCAGCTCATCGCCGGACCCGGCGTCTACATCTGCGACGAGTGCGTGGAGCTCTGCAACGAGATCATCGAGGAGCGCCTCGCCGAGGCCGGCGAGACCGAGGCCGGCGAGTTCGAACTGCCCAAGCCGAAGGAGATCTTCGGCTACCTCGAGGAGTACGTCATCGGCCAGGAGGCCGCGAAGAAGGCACTCGCCGTCGCGGTCTACAACCACTACAAGCGCGTTCGCGCTCGCACGGCCCTGACATCGGCCGACGCCCGTGACGACGTCGAGCTCTCGAAGTCCAACATCCTGCTCATCGGCCCCACCGGCTGCGGCAAGACCTATCTCGCGCAGACGCTCGCGAAGCAGCTCAACGTGCCGTTCGCCGTCGCCGACGCCACCGCGTTGACCGAGGCCGGATACGTCGGCGAAGACGTCGAGAACATCCTGCTGAAGCTCATCCAGGCCGCCGACTTCGACGTGAAGCGGGCCGAGACGGGCATCATCTACATCGACGAGGTCGACAAGATCGCCCGCAAGGCCGAGAACCCGTCGATCACGAGGGATGTCTCGGGCGAGGGCGTGCAGCAGGCGCTGCTCAAGATCCTCGAGGGCACGGTCGCCTCGGTCCCCCCGCAGGGTGGCCGCAAGCACCCGCATCAGGAGTTCATCCAGATCGACACGACGAACGTGCTGTTCATCGTCGCCGGCGCCTTCGCCGGACTCGAAGACATCATCTCCTCGCGAGCCGGCAAGCGCGGCATCGGCTTCGGTGCACCACTGCACAACAAGGAGGACGAGGCCGACATCTTCAGCGAGGTCCTCCCCGAAGACCTCCACAAGTTCGGCCTCATCCCCGAGTTCATCGGCCGTCTTCCCGTCGTCGCGACCGTGACACCGCTCGACCGCGAGGCGCTCATGGAGATCCTCACGGTGCCGCGCAACGCGCTCGTTCGCCAGTACCAGCGCATGTTCGAGCTCGACGGCGTCGAGCTCGACTTCGAAGAAGAGGCGCTGCAGGCGATCGCCGACCTCGCGGTGCTGCGACAGACCGGCGCCCGCGGGCTCCGCGCCATCATGGAGGAGGTGCTCGGGCCGATCATGTTCGAGGTGCCGTCCTCCACCGGCGTCGCTCGCGTCGTCGTCACGAAGGCCGCGGTGCTCGACAACGCAGCGCCCACGATCGTGCCGCACGCCAAGCAGCGTCGCACCGAGAAGTCGGCTTAACCCGGCCGAGAGCGAGCGCCGCCCATCTTCCACACCGTCGTCGCGGGCGTCATCGCGGCCATCACCGGATTCGCGAGCTCGTTCGCCCTGGTGATCGCGGGGCTCGTCGCCGTCGGCGCCTCCGAGACGCAGGCCGCCTCGGGGCTGTTCGCGCTCTGCATCGCGACCGGACTGCTGTGCATCGTGCTGCCGCTCGTCACCCGAATGCCGGTCTCATTCGCCTGGTCGACGCCCGGGGCGGCGCTCCTCGTCGCCGCTGCGGCGACGACGCAGCAGTTCGCCGCCGCGATCGGCGCGTTCATCGTCTGCGGCGTGCTCATCGTGCTCGCCGGGCTCTGGCCCGCCCTCGGCCGGGCGATCACGAGCATCCCGAAGCCGATCGCGAGCGCGATGCTCGCCGGCATCCTCTTCCCCATCTGCGTGGCCCCGGTGTTCGCGGCCGTCGAGCAGCCGGCGATCGCCGTGCCCATGGTGCTCGTGTGGCTGCTCCTCGCGCGCCTCGCGCCGCGCTGGGCGGTGCCCGCGGCGATGCTCGTCGCGGTCGTCGGCATCGCCGTGCTCTCGGGCCCAGCTGTGCTCGCGAGCGAGGCCGTGCGACCGCAGCTGCAGTTCGTCGCGCCGGTCTTCGACCCGTTCGTGATCGTGAGCCTCGGCCTGCCGCTCTTCATCGTGACGATGGCCGGGCAGAACGTGCCCGGGTTCGCCGTGATGTCGACGTTCGGCTACCGCCTGGCACCGAGGCCCGTGCTCGTCGCCTCGGGCGTCGCCTCGGTGGGCGCGGCGTTCGCCGGCGGCCACGCGTTGAACCTCGCCGCGATCACGGCGGCGATCATGGCGAGCCCCGAGTCGAACCCCGATCCTCGTCGGCGCTGGGTGGCGACCTTCACCTCGGGCATCGTCTACCTCGTGCTGGGAGCAGGCGCGGGCCTCGCGGCCGCTGTGGTGCAGGCGTCGCCGCCGATCATCATCACCGCCGTCGCCGGGCTCGCGCTGCTCGGGGCCATGGTCACCGCGCTGACCGGCGCGCTCGAAGACCCGGGTCAGCGCATCACCGCGATCGGCACCTTCCTCGTCACCGCGTCGGGCGTCGCCGTCGTCGGCATCGGCTCCGCCTTCTGGGGTCTCGTCGTCGGCGGTGTGCTCATGCTCTGGTTGGGCCGAGGCGCGTCGACCCCAGTCGCGACAACACCCTCCGCACAGGCCGCAGCGGCCCGCTCAGACGATGGCGACCGCGACCGCGACTCGGAGTCCGCCTGATCAGTCGAAGAGGCGCACGAGCTCCCAGCGGCCGTCGTGCCGCCTGACATCGAAGACGTGCGTCTCGCCATCGTCGGCGCTCGCCTGGAAACGCCATCCGGTGATCTGCAGCGGGGGTCGCCCGGGTGACACGTCGTAGCCGGCCACCGGCGCCCACCAGTCGCACGGGCCCACGAGCGTCGTCGGCGTATCGCTCACCCGGAACCGACGCGCCCGCCACACGAGCCGCTCGGGGCGGCCGTCGTCGCTGGTCCACAGCTCGACGTACTCCTGCACGAGCGACATGGGCACCTCACCGATTCGAAGATATGTTCGATGGTAGCACCGGGTGCGGGCATGCGAAACGCCGCCGTGCACGAGGCACGGCGGCGTTCGACGAGTGAGGCTCGGCTCAGGCCAGGTCGTCGTCGGTGCGGGCGCCGAAGACGATCTCGTCCCAGCTCGGCATCGACGCGCGGCCCTTCTTGGCGCCGCCCCGGGCGCCGGAGTTGCTCGAGACGCCCTTGCCGCCCCAGATGCTGCGCGCGGCGGTGCCGGGCTTCTCCTCGGGCTGTTCGGGCTCCGGGGTCTCCTGCACGGGCGCCGCGGCCGGCGCCGACTGCGGACGTTCGGGTTCGCCGCTCGCGGCCTCTCGTTCGCCGCGTCGGCGGCGCAGCGCCTCGAGCAGGTCGGCGGTCTCGCCGAGCGTCTGCTTCGGCTCATCCGCTCGCTTGATCGCTGCGCGTGCGACCGCGGGGCTCGAAGCCTGCGGTGTGCGTGCGTAGGGGAGCGGCTCGAGGTGGGGTGCCGTGTCGAAGTCGCCGTGCTCGGGCTCTTCGAAGGTGAAGGCGCCGCTGTCGAAGCGGGACTCCTCGGACTCGGGGCCGACGGCCCGGAGGCGGGGGATGAGCCCGCCCTTCATCTCGCCCTGCTGCGAGAGCGTGATCGCCTCGGAGTTCAGTGGCTGCAGCGCCTGCTTCCGGGGCTCGAAGCTCCAGCGGGCGTCGTGGTCGATGGTCTCAGCCGTGAACTCGAGCTTGATGATCCAGCCGCGTTCTTCGTCCTTCCAGCTCGCCCAGCGTTCGCCATGGGCGCCGAGCTGCGCGAGGCGCTCGCGGATGACGCCGCCGAACGACGGCGGCTCGTCGGCCGGATCGGTCTCGGTGGTGACGTGCACGGGCACGGCGAGGGCCGACGTGACCATGTGTTCGCGTTCAGCGAGCACCGGTCCCTCGAATCGGCGGATGTAGTCGATGGAGGCGCCCGTGACCTGGGCGACCTCTTCGGCCGACATTCCGGCGCGGATGTGGGCCTGCACCTCGCGCGGCGAGGGTTTCGGTCCGACGTGCTGCTCGGGTTGCGCCTGACGGATGCGGGATTGCAGCACCTCGTCGATCTCGATTCGGAAGCGCGCTCCATCGTCGGAAGCGGCGAGCAGCGCGCCGTTCTCGACTCCGATTACCTTGAGTTCTTGCATCGCGACAAGCCCTTCCGTGCTTTCGTCTCCGCCCAAGGATGCCACGTCCGCATGGGTGCTCGTGGGAATAGGGCGGGCGCGCCGGAAGTTGAGCACGTAGCAGCTGTGGAAACGCTGCAAAAGTGGTTTGCTAACGCCACCGATTTGATGCAGACTATGGCCGCCGAATCATCGGCGATGAAGAAATGGATGGGAATGGCAACGGATTACGACGCACCGAGGAAGACCGAAGACGACTCCGAGTCGATCGAGGCCCTCAAGGAGCGCGTCCCCGACAAGATGTCGGGCGTAGTGGATGTCGATGACGCCGATAACCCCGGCGGGTTCGACCTCGCTGGTGCCGATCTCTCCGACGTCGAACTCGACGTCGTGGTGCTTCCGCCCCAAGCCGACGAGTTCACCTGCGTGAACTGCTTCCTCGTGAAGCACCGTTCGCAGATGGACCACGAGACGAAGCTCGGACCGATCTGCTTGGAGTGCGCGTCCTAGACGCCCGGCTCAGTACGTTCAGGCCGTCGCGATCCATTGATCGCGGCGGCCAGTTCTTTCGGATGACGCGTCGAGACCAGCCAGTACGGCGTCGGGTCCGACGGGTCGGTGATCGGCACCCGCACGACGGGCTGCACCCAGCCGCGGATCACGAGGAACGCCCGTGCGTCGAGGCCCGTGCCGCGTTCGACGCGAGCCGCGGCATCCGTCGCACCGGTCGCGATGCCGGTGTCCGCGAGGGCGATCGACGCGCGACCCGCGCGGAGGCGGCCGTCCGCCACCTCGACGACGGGAGCGGTGACGCTGAGCGCTGCGACCGTCGCACCGTAGAGGATCACACCGGTCGCGATGCCGGCGGGCATCGAGACGGGCGCCAGCACCAGGATGCTGGACGGGATCAGCAGCAGGCTGACGATGTAGATCCAGGGCGTCGGCCAGAGTTTCTCGCGGTAGTCGGGCATGGCTCTATTCGACCAGACTTCTGCACTACCCTCGAACAGTGACCGATTCCGTCGATGTGCTGATCACCGCAGACCGCGTGCCGAACTACGCCCATCCGGGCGACGCGGGCGCCGATCTCCACGCTTCCGAGGCCGTCGTGCTCGGCCCCGGTGAGCGGGCCACGGTCGGCACCGGCGTCGCGATCGCGCTGCCCGACGGCTACGTCGGCTTCGTCGTGCCCCGCTCGGGCCTCGCGTTCAAGCACGGCATCACGATCGTCAACGCGCCCGGCACCATCGATGCCGGCTACCGCGGCGAGATCAAGGTCGCACTGTTGAACACCGACGCCCGTGAGGCGCACACGATCGAGGTCGGCGACCGCATCGCCCAGATCATCGTGATGCCGGTGAGCCGCGCTCGATTCGTCGAGGTCGAGCGGCTGCCCGGCAGCCTGCGCGGCGAGGCAGGATTCGGCTCCACCGGACTCGGGGAGCACAAGTCAGGAGTGAACGCGTGAGCGACATCGAAACCGGCGACATCCCCGCCGAACAGCCCAAGTCGGCCCCCGAAGACCGCGCCGAAGCGGGTCCCTTCGACGAGGCCGAGGCGAACCCGGTTCGCCCCTATGTCGATCTCGGCGGAGTGAAGGTGCTGCCGCGCGAGGGACTCCACCTCCGACTCGAGGTCGAGGAGGGCACGAAGCGCGTCGTCGCGATCGGCCTCGACTACGCGAACTCGACGCTGCAGGTGCAGCCGTTCGCCGCTCCGCGGTCGAGCGGCCTGTGGCACGAGATCCGTGCGCAGATCGCCGACCAGATCGCTCGTCAGGGCGGCACGACCACCGTGCGCGAGGGTTCGTTCGGACCCGAGCTGCTGGCGCAGATCCCCGTCGCGGCGGGTGAGGGCCAGCCCGGTCAGATGCGTCTCGCCCGCTTCATCGGCGTCGACGGTCCGCGTTGGTTCCTCCGCGGCGTCATCGCCGGCGAGGCCGCCGTCGATCCGGCCGCGGCCGCGAAGGTCGAAGACCTCTTCCGTTCGATCGTCGTGGTGCGCGGCAGCACGCCGATGCCGCCGCGCGACCTCATTCCGCTGCGCATGCCCGCGTCCTCCGCGGGTGCGCCCACGGTGTGACCGCGATGACGAACGCCGACGATTCGTCGAGCGCCGGCGACGGCGAACGAGCGGATGACGCGGCGGCACGTCCGGTCGAAGCCGACGGCGACCCCGGCACGACCGACGAGACCGGCACGGCCGGCGAGTTCGGTCGGCAGTTCGCGGCCGCCGCGGAGAAGAGCGGCCTCGGCGCGCTCGCCCGTGACGAGAAGCTGAGCGGTCGCGACCTTCTCGTGGCGGTCGGCGGCGTGCGCGGCATCCTCGAGGCGCTGCTGCCCGGACTCGTCTTCCTCATCGTCTACAGCGGGCTCACGAGTTTCGCCGGTCAGGACCCGCAGGCTGCGCTCGTCCCCGCGCTCGTCGCATCCGTCGGCCTCGCGGTGATCTTCACGATCGCCCGCCTCGTCGTCAAGGGCCAGCCGACCCAGGCCATCGCCGGGCTCGTCGGCGTGCTCGCCTCCGCGGCGCTGGCGCTCTGGTCGGGCGACGCGCGCGACAACTACGTGATCGGCTTCTACACGAACGCCGCGTACGCGCTCGGGCTGACGGTTTCTCTCATCGTGGGCTGGCCCGCGATCGGCCTGATCGTCGGATTCCTCATGGGCGACGGGGTCGCGTGGAAGCGCGACAAGCGCAAGTACCGGGCAGCCCAGTTCCTCACGCTCGTCTGGATCGGCCTGTTCGTCGCGCGTCTCGCGGTGCAGCTGCCGTTCTATCTCGCGAACAACGTCGAGGCGCTCGGCGCCATGCGTCTGATCATGGGCGTGCCGCTCTACGCGCTCGTGCTGGTGTTCTCCTGGCTCGTCGTGCGGGCGATCTACCCGTCATCCGCACGCTCCGGCGAGTGATAGAGTTATCTCGACGTCAAGATAAATCCGCACACCGTGCGAGGCCTGTCGGCGGGCGAGTGGCTTAGGTTACCCTTGCTGGAACAGCCCCATGTCTGACGGAGAAGATGGAGTGCCGCCTGCATGTCCGGCGGCATCCGCGAAGGAGAGGACATCGTGTCTGCAGTGAACAGTTTCGGGGCGAAGGACACGCTCCGCGTCGGTGAAGAGTCCTACGAGATCTTCCGACTCGACACCGTGCCGGGCCACGAGAAGCTTCCGTTCAGCCTGAAGGTGCTGCTCGAGAACCTCCTGCGCACCGAAGACGGCAAGAACGTCACCAAGGAGCAGATCGAGGCGCTCGGCTCGTGGGTTCCCACCGCCGAGCCCGACACCGAGATCCAGTTCACGCCGGCGCGCGTGGTCATGCAGGACTTCACCGGTGTTCCCTGCATCGTCGACCTCGCCACCATGCGCGAGGCGGTCGTCGCCCTCGGCGGCGACCCCAACAAGATCAACCCGCTCGCACCGGCAGAGATGGTCATCGACCACTCGGTGATCGCCGACCTCTTCGGCACCGAGAACGCCCTCGAGCGCAACGTCGAGATCGAGTACGAGCGCAATGGGGAGCGCTACCAGTTCCTCCGCTGGGGCCAGACCGCGTTCGACGACTTCAAGGTCGTGCCGCCGGGCACCGGCATCGTGCACCAGGTCAACATCGAGCACCTCGCGAAGGTCACCTTCACCCGTGAGGTCGGGGGAGTCCTCCGCGCCTACCCCGACACCTGCGTCGGCACCGACTCGCACACCACCATGGTCAACGGCCTCGGCGTGCTCGGCTGGGGCGTCGGCGGCATCGAGGCGGAGGCGGCCATGCTCGGCCAGCCCGTCTCGATGCTCATCCCCAAGGTCGTCGGCTTCAAGCTCTCCGGCGAGATTCCCACGGGCGTCACCGCGACCGACGTCGTGCTCACGATCACCGACATGCTCCGCAAGCACGGCGTGGTCGGCAAGTTCGTCGAGTTCTACGGCTCGGGCGTGGCATCCGTGCCGCTCGCCAACCGCGCCACCATCGGCAACATGAGCCCCGAGTTCGGCTCGACCGCCGCCATGTTCCCGATCGACGACGTCACCCTCGACTACCTGCGCCTCACCGGCCGCAGCGACGAGCAGATCGCGCTCGTCGAGGCGTACTCGAAGGTCCAGAAGCTCTGGCACGACGCCGACACCGAGCCCGCGTTCAGCGAGTACATGGAGCTCGACCTCTCGACCGTCGTTCCCTCGATCGCCGGTCCGAAGCGTCCCCAGGACCGCATCGAGCTCTCCGAGTCGAAGAGCGCCTTCGAGAAGGACCTCCTGAACTACGCGACGGTCGACCACGACCTCGTCGACCTCGAGGGCGCCGAGTCCTTCCCGGCCTCCGACCCGCCCGGAAACTCGCCCGAAGACGAGTACAGCCACCACGAGCACCACCACAAGAGCCACGCTCCGGCGACGGCCTCGAAGCCGACGGATGTCACGCTCGGCTCGGGCGAGACCTTCGTGCTCGACCACGGCGCGGTCGCGATCGCAGCGATCACCTCGTGCACCAACACGTCGAACCCGTCGGTCATGCTGGCCGCGGGCCTGCTCGCCCGCAACGCGGCGAAGAAGGGCCTGAAGGCCAAGCCGTGGGTCAAGACCACCCTGGCTCCGGGCTCGAAGGTCGTCACCGACTACTACGAGAAGGCCGGCCTGACCGACGACCTCGAGGCCCTCGGCTTCTACACCGTCGGCTACGGCTGCACCACCTGCATCGGCAACTCGGGCCCGCTGCTCGACGAGATCTCGACCGCGGTCAACGACTCCGACCTCGCCGTCACCGCAGTGCTCTCGGGCAACCGCAACTTCGAGGGTCGCATCAACCCCGACGTGAAGATGAACTACCTCGCGAGCCCGCCGCTCGTGATCGCGTACGCCCTCGCCGGTTCGATGAACTTCGACTTCGAGGTCGACTCGCTCGGCAAGGACACCGACGGCAACGACGTCTTCCTGAAGGACATCTGGCCCGACGCCGCCGAGGTGCAGCACACGATCGACACGTCGATCAACAAGGACATGTTCGTCACGCAGTACGCCGGCGTGTTCGACGGCGACGAGCGGTGGCGCTCGCTCGAGACGCCGACCGGTGCGACCTTCGAGTGGGACGCCGAGTCGACGTACGTGCGCAAGCCCCCGTACTTCGACGGCATGACCATGGAGACGACGCCCGTCACCGACATCGTCGGCGCCCGCGTGCTCGCCAAGCTCGGCGACTCGGTCACGACCGACCACATCAGCCCGGCCGGTTCGATCAAGGCCGACAGCCCCGCCGGTCGCTACCTGACCGAGCACGGCGTCGACCGCAAGGACTTCAACTCCTACGGCTCGCGTCGCGGCAACCACGAGATCATGATCCGTGGCACGTTCGCGAACATCCGCCTGAAGAACCAGCTCCTCGACGGCGTCGAGGGCGGCTACACCCGCGACTTCACGCAGGCCGACGCGCCCCAGTCGTTCATCTACGACGCGAGCCAGAACTACCAGGCTCAGGGCACCCCGCTCGTCATCTTCGGCGGCAAGGAGTACGGTTCCGGCTCGTCGCGCGACTGGGCGGCAAAGGGCACGAGCCTGCTCGGCGTCAAGGCGGTCATCACCGAGAGCTTCGAGCGCATCCACCGCTCGAACCTCATCGGCATGGGCGTCGTCCCGCTGCAGTTCCCGGCCGGCGAGAGCTGGGCGTCGCTCGGCCTCGACGGCACCGAGGTCGTCTCGGTCTCGGGCCTCGAGCAGCTGAACGAGGGCGTCACGCCGAAGACCGTGCACGTCGTCGCCACGCCGAGCGAGCACTCCGCTCCGGGCAAGGCGACCGTCGAGTTCGATGCGGTCGTCCGCATCGACACGCCGGGTGAGGCGGACTACTACCGCAACGGCGGCATCCTGCAGTACGTGCTGCGTTCGCTCGTCTAAACGCTCGCAAGAGATTCGGGGGCGGTCGGCTTGTGCCGATCGCCCTCTTGTCTGCCCTGCTTCACATGAAGCCCGGCGTAGACTCGTTCCGTTCGGCGGCACTGCCCGCGACCCTCCGGAGGCAAGACGCATGACCCTGCTCGAGACCATTTCGGGACCTCGTGATCTCGACGCGCTGAGTCCCGAACAGCTCGATCAGCTGGCAGGCGAGATCCGCGAGTACCTCGTGGAGTCCGTGTCGAAGACCGGCGGGCACCTGGGCCCGAACCTCGGCGTCGTCGAGATGACGATCGCCATCCACCGCGTCTTCGAGTCACCGCGCGACGCGGTCGTCTTCGACACCGGGCACCAGTCCTACGTGCACAAGCTCCTGACGGGCCGGCGCGACCTCTCGACGATCCGCAAGACGGGTGGCCTCGCCGGCTACCCGCAGCGCTCCGAGTCCGAGCACGACATCGTGGAGAGCTCGCACGCGTCGAGCTCGCTGTCGTGGGCCGACGGCATCTCCAAGGCCTTCGAGATGACCGGTCAAGACGACCGCCACGTGGTCGCGGTCGTCGGTGACGGCGCCCTCACCGGCGGCATGACGTGGGAGGCGCTCAACAACATCTCCGACGACAACACGCGCAAGCTCATCGTCGTCGTCAACGACAACGGCCGTTCGTACGCCCCGACGATCGGCGGCATGGCGCGGTTCCTCAACACCGTGCGCACGAAGCAGACCTACCGCAACCTGCACCTCTCCAGTCGACGTGCCTTCGACAAGCTCGGCGCCCCCGCCAGCGCCTTCTACCGCGGCGTGCGCGGCGGCCTGCACGGCTTCCTCAGCCGATTCACCGACAACGAGGCGCTCTACTCGAACCTCGACATCAAGTACATCGGCCCCATCGACGGTCATGACGAGCGCGCCATGGAGGCTGCGCTTCGGCAGGCCAAGGCCTACGGTGCGCCCGTCATCGTGCATGCGATCACCGACAAGGGCCGCGGCTACGAACCCGCCCTGCGCGACGCGGCAGATCAGTTCCACGCGGTCGGCCAGATCGACCCCGAGACCGGTGAATCGCTCGAGACCGCCTCGGCACCGTCATGGACGAGTGTCTTCGCAGACGAGCTCGTGCACCTCGCCGAGAGCAACGAGCGACTCGTCGGCATCACGGCGGCGATGCTGCGCCCCACCGGACTGCACCGCATGGCCGAGCGGTTCCCGAGCCGTGTGTTCGACGTCGGCATCGCCGAACAGCACGCCGCGACATCCGCTGCCGGCCTCGCTTTCGGCGGTTTGCACCCGGTGGTGGCCGTGTACGCGACCTTCATGAACCGCGCGTTCGACCAGGTCCTGATGGATGTCGCACTGCACAAGGCGGGCGTGACCTTCGTGCTCGACCGCGCCGGCGTCACGGGGCCCGACGGCCCGAGCCACCACGGAGTGTGGGACCTCTCGATCCTGCAGGTCGTGCCGGGCATCCGCATCGCAGCACCGCGTGACTCGGTGCGGCTCGTCGAAGAGCTCGGCGAGGCTGTGGCCGTCGACGACGCGCCGACCGTCATCCGCTTCCCGAAAGGCACCGTCGGCATCGACTTCGACGCCGTGCGGCGCACCGACGACGGTGTCGACGTGCTCGCCGAGTCCGAGCGCAAGGACGTGCTCATCGTCACCGTCGGCCCGATGGCCGAGACCGGTCTGCAGGTGGCCGAGCGCCTCGAAGCACAGGGCATCGGCGCCACCGTGGTCGACCCGCGCTGGGTCGTGCCGGTGCCGCGCAGCATCATGGACCTCGCGGCCGAACACCGCATCGTCGTCAGCATCGAAGACGGCATCCGCGTCGGCGGCATCGGCACGCGCATCCGTCAAGACCTCCGCGAAGCCGGTGTCGACACGGCGGTGACCGAGCTCGGTCTGCCCGACGAGTTCCTCGACCACGGATCGCGCTCCGACATCCTCGAACGGGTGGGGCTCACCCCGCAGCACATCGCCCGCGACGTCACCGCCATGGTGCTCGGTTCGAAGCTCCCGCACGCGCGCGGCGCCGGCGCCGACGCAGGCGTCTCGACCGACACGAGCCCGCAGCCGCGCGTCTGACGCCGGCAGGGCGTCAGCCCGTGCGGTAGACGTGCTCGACCGCGCCGTTCGGAAACGGCGTCGTTCGGACGAGCGTGAAGCGCGGCGTCACGGTGGAGACGGGCAGCAGCGGTTTGCCATGGCCCAGGACGACCGGCACGTAGGTGACGAGCAGTTCATCGAGCCGGCCCGCCTCGAGGAACTGAGCGGCGGTCGGGCCGCCGCCGACGATCCAGACGTTCCGCTCGCCTGCCTCCGCTCGGACGGCTTCGGCGATCGGGAGGATGTCGCCCGACGCGAAGCGGATGTCGGCGCCCCGCGGCGCGGTCAACCGCCGATGCGTGAGGACCCACGCGGGCCGGGCGCCGAAGTCCCAGTTGTCGGGCTGCTCGCGGAGGATCCACTCGTACGTGGAGGCGCCGAGCACGACCGCTCCGACATCGGCGAAGAAGCGGTCGTAGTGCTCCTGGAATGCATCGAAGCCGAACTGCAGCAGCCACTCGAGCCCGTGGCGGTCGTCGGCGATGAAGCCGTCGAGGCTCGAAGCGACGGAGTACTGGAACTTCGTCATGCTCCGAGCATAGAGAAGCGGCCCCCGGCAATGCCGGGGGCCGCTGCTGATGAGGAGACCGAGGCTACGCGCCCACACCCGTGACCGTCGGGTGGTGGAACGTGTCGCCGAAGACGCGCTCGGACGCGCCGACCCGGTCGAGGTACGGCGTCAGGCCGCCCATCTGGAACGGGAAGCCGGCACCGAGGACCATGCAGAGGTCGATGTCCTCAGCCGCCGCGACGACGTCGCCGTCGAGCATGAGGCGAACCTCGCGGGCGAGGCCGTCCTGCAGGGCGACGAGGATCTCGTCGGCCGTGCGCGGGTTCTTGCCGCCGGCGACGATCTTCAGTGCGCCCTTGTCGAAGCCCTTGACCTTGCCCTTGTCGTCCTTGTCGAGCAGCTTGCCGTAGTCGGCGAGCTTGTGCAGGTTCTCGCTGCGGTAGAACCGATCGGGGAACGCCGCGTGGTGGGTGTCGAGCACGTGCGCGCCGACCTTCAGACCCACGAGGTCGAGCAGCACCGACGGTGCCATGGGCAGTCCGAGCGGGGCGATCGCCTCGTCGACGGTCTGGAACGAGGTGCCCTCGTCGACGGCCCGCATCGCCTCGCCGAGCAGCACGGCGAGGAGCCGGTTGACGACGAAGCCGGGGGTGTCGGCAGTGATGACGGCGTTCTTGCGCAGGTTCTTCGCTGTGACCATGGCGGTCGACAGCGTCGCCTCGTCGGTGTGCGGCGTCTTCACGACCTCGATCAGCGGCATGACCGCGACCGGGGTGAAGAAGTGGAAGCCCACCAGACGCTCGGGGTGAGCGAGCTTCGCGCCGATCTGCTCGACCGACAGCGACGAGGTGTTCGTGGCGAGCACGGCCTCGGGGGAGATGAACTGCTCCACCTCGGCGAAGACGTTCTGCTTGATCTCGAGCTCTTCGAAGACGGCCTCGATGACCCAGTCGCAGTCGGCGAAGTCGGCCTTCTCGGTGGTGCCCGTGACGAGGGCCTTCAGGCGGTTGGCCTCATCGGGGGAGATGCGGCCCTTCTCGAGGAGCTTGTCGATCTCTTCGCCGATGTAGGCGACGCCCTTGTCGACGCGAGCCTGATCGATGTCGGTGATGACCACCGGCACCCGCAGGCGGCGCACGAAGAGCAGGGCGAGCTGGCTCGCCATGTAGCCTGCGCCGAGCACGCCGACCTTGGTGACCTTCTTCGCGATGGCCTTGTCGGGCGCACCGGCAGGACGCTTGGCCCGCTTCTGCACGAGGTTGAAGGCGTAGATGGAGGCCTGGAGCTGGTCGCCGACGATGAGCTCGGAGAGCACCTCGTCTTCGCGCTCGAAGCCCTCGGCCTTCGTGCCGCTCTTGGCGGCCTTCATGAGCTCGAGTGCCGCGTACGGCGACTTCGGCACCGAGCCGATGCGGCTCTTCAGCATCTTCGTGGCGATCGCGATCGCGGCGTCCCACTTGACGAGGCGTTCGACCTTGCCGGGCTCGTTCGGGCGCTTCACCTTGATGCGGCCCGAGACGACGCCGTCGGCCCACTTGATCGAGTCCTCGAGGAACGCGACCGAGTCGAACTTCGCATCGGCGATGCCGAGCTCCATCACGTCGTCGGCCTTCATCGTGCGGTTCTGCTTCAGCGGGTTCTCGATGACGACCTTCAGGGCGTTCTCGATGCCGATGAGGTTCGGCAGCAGGTAGGCGCCGCCCCAGCCGGGGATGAGGCCGAGGAAGACCTCGGGCAGGGCGACTGCGGGCACCGAGGCATCCACCGTGCGGTAGTCGGCGTTGAGCGCGATCTCGAGGCCGCCGCCGAGGGCGAGGCCGTTGATGAACACGAACGACGGCACGCCGAGTTCGGAGGCCTTGCCGAGGGCGAAGTGGCCGAGCTGGCCCATCTTGCGGGCGGTGTCGCGGTCGGGGATCTCGGCGACCTTCGACAGGTCGGCGCCCGCTGCGAGGATGAACGGCTTGCCCGTGATCGCCACGGCGTGGATCTCGCCGGCGGCGGCGCGCGCCTTCAGCTCGTCGAGGGTCTTCGCGTACTCGAGCAGCGACACCGGACCGAGGGTGTTCGGTCGGGTGTGGTCGCGGCCGTTGTCGAGCGTGACGAGGGCGAGCGTCTTGCCGCCCGAGATCGGCACATCGCGAACGAACGAGTGCGTGACGACCTCGTCGTCGGAGAGGGCGGCGAGCGAGTCGAAGTCGATCTTCGTGTAGTCCGTCATCAGGCCTTCTTCGCCTTCTTGTCGTAGTTCGGGTTCTCCCAGACCATGGTGCCGCCCTGGCCGAGGCCGACGCACATGCTCGTGATGCCGTAGCGCACGTCGGGGCGCTCGGTGAACTGGCTCGCGAGCTGGTTCATGAGACGCACGCCCGAGGAGGCGAGGGGGTGGCCGACCGCGATCGCGCCGCCCCACGGGTTGACTCGGGGGTCGTCGTCGGCGATGCCGTAGTGGTCCATGAACGAGAGCACCTGCACGGCGAACGCCTCGTTCATCTCGAAGATGCCGATGTCCTCGATCGAGAGGCCCGCCTTGCGGAGCGCCTTCTCGGTGGCGGGGATCGGGCCGATGCCCATGATCTCGGGGTCGACGCCCGCGAAGGCGTAGCTGACGAGCTTCATCTTCGGCGACAGGCCGAACTCCTTCGCCGCGGCGCCCGAGGCGAGGATCGCGGCGGTCGCGCCGTCGTTGAGGCCCGAGGCGTTGCCGGCCGTGATGCGGCCGTGCGGGCGGAACGGCGTCTTCAGGGCGGCGAGGCCCTCGAGCGTCGTCTCGGGGCGCATGACCTCGTCGCGCGTGGCGAGGCCCCAGCCGGACTCGGTGCGGATCGCGACGGGCACGAGGTCCTGCTGGATCTTGCCTGCGGCGTAGGCCGCTGCGGTCTTCTGCTGGCTCGCGAGGGCGAAGCGGTCGCTGCGCTCCTTCGTGAGCTGCGGGAACCGGTCGTGGATGCGCTCGGCGGTGGCGCCCATCACGAGGGCGTCTTCGCCGACGAGACGCTCGCTGAGGAATCGCGGGTTGGGGTCGACGCCCGAGCCCATGGGGTGGTGGCCCATGTGCTCGACGCCGCCGGCGATGGCGAGGTCGTACATGCCGAAGCCGATCGAGCCGGACATCATCGCGGCGGCCGTCATGGCGCCCGCGCACATGCGGTCGATCGAGAAGCCGGGGACGGTCTTCGGGAGTCCGGCGAGGATCGCGGCCGTTCGGCCGAGGGTCAGGCCCTGGTCGCCGGTCTGGGTCGTCGCGGCGATGGCGACGTCGTCGATGCGGTCCTTCGGGATGTTCGGGTTGCGCTCGAGGAGTCCGACGATCGCCTTCACGACGAGGTCATCGGCCCGGGTGTTCCAGTACATGCCCTTGTCGCCGGCCTTGCCGAACGGGGTGCGGACCCCGTCGACGAATACGACTTCAGCTTGATCAGCCACGCTGCAGCTCACTTTCGGTCAGGATGCTTCGATCCTACGAACGCCGCTGCGGAGGCGCTGAATCGCTTGACGGAATCTACGAAGCGTCGGAGGTGGCGTCTTCGACGGATTGTGCCGCCTCGACAAAAGCAGCAGCGATTCTCTGTGAGGTTGCGGCAACCTGCCACTCGCGCGCTCCGAGGGCCCGAAGCGACTCGCCGACGGCCTCTGCCGTCGTCTCCGCGGGCGGCGTCCAGGCCACTCGGCGCAGGTGATCGGGCGTGAGCAGGTTCTCGACGGGCATGTTCATCTGCTCGGCGACCTCGGTCACCGCGGCCTTCGCGAGCCTGAGGCGCGCGTCTGCCTCGGGGTGCCGCGCCGCCCAGGATCGCGGCGGGGGAGGAGCGTCGCTCGGCACGCGCACCTGCGGCAGCTCGGTGGTCGCGAGCCCGCGCTCGACGGCACCCCACCAGCGGTCGAGTTCGGTTCGGCTCGCGCGGCCGTTGAACTCGCGCAGGTCGGCGAGGGCGCGCCGGGTCGACGGCAGCGTTCGGGCCACGGCCAGGAGCGAGGCATCCGGAACCAGGCGACCGGGCGCGACGTCGAGCTCGGTCGCGAGCGCGTCTCGTGAGAGCCAGAGCTCGCGGGCCACCGCGAGGTTGCGGGGGCTGCGCATGGCGTGGATTCCCGAGAGGCGTCGCCACGGCTCGGCCGCAGGCGGCTTCGCGGCGCGGTGCAGCACGGCATCGAACTCCTCGGCCGCGAGTTCGGCCTTGCCGTCCTCTTCGAGGCGTGCGCCGAGACGCTCGCGCACGTCGACGAGCAGTTCGACGTCGAGCGCCGCGTACTTCAGCCACGACTGCGGCAGCGGACGCGTCGACCAGTCGGAGGCCGAATGCTCCTTGGCGAGCTTGATGTCGAGCAGTTCCTCGACGACCGAGGCGAGGCCCACCCGCGGCATGCCGAGGAGCCGTGCCGCCAGCTCGGTGTCGAAGATGCGCTCGGGGTCGAGGCCGACCTCGCGGAGGCAGGCCAGGTCCTGACTCGCTGCGTGCAGCACCCACTCCTCGGAGTGGATGGCGTTCTGCAGCGCCGAGAAGTCGGGAATCTGCGGCGGATCGAAGAGGAAGGTGCCCGAGCCGCGCCGGAACATCTGGATCAGGTAGGCCCGCTGCGAGTAGCGGAATCCGCTCGCCCGTTCGGCGTCGACTGCGATCGGACCCTCACCGTCGAGGAGCCGCTTCACCGCCTCATCGAAGGCGGCGGGGGTCTCGATCACCTGGAATTCATCCACGGTTCGTCCTCCGACGGGGCAGGGGCGTCACCCCTTCTGATCGGGGCGGCAGCCCTGCGAGCATGCACAACAATTCAGCCCAGCCTTCCACATGCGGGCCGATCGCCGAGTCGAGCGGCGTCCACGAGGCACGCAGTTCGATCTGCGCACCGTCGCCCTGGCGGGCCAGCTCGCCGAAGCCGGTCGAGAGGATCTTGGTCGCCGTGCCCGATGCGGCGATGTATCGGGCGCCCCTCGCATCGAGGGCGTCGACGAGCCACGACCAGGCGACGTCGGCGAGGAAGGGGTCGAGGCCGATGTCGGTCTCGAGGGGGGCCTGCGCGAAGCACACGACACGGAATCGGCCGCCCCATGCCTCGGGCTCGCTCTCGTCGTGCAGCAGCACGAACCGCCCGGTTCCGAGTTCGGAGTCGTCATGCCGGCTCGGCGTGACATCCGCGGAGAGGGCGACCGCGTTCGGCGCCAGAGAGCCCGGAGCCGGAATCTCCGAGATGCGCAGCTCGGTTCTGGGAGCGGCGGCCCTGAGCGACGCGAGGGCGGCCTCGAACTCGGGAGGAAGCGGAGGCGCTGAGTCGGGCACGAGTGCAGACTAGAGTCTCGGATACTGGGGACGTCGGCGGCACGCCGCGCCACCGGCACACGGTGACTGCTTCGGGAGGAAACGGATGCGTCGAAAGCCTGGTGCAGTTGCCACGATGGCGATCGCGGCTGGGGCCGTCGGGCTCATCGCCGTGACGATCGGGGCCGCCACCGCGGCCATGGCGGTGTTCTTCGCCCGCAAGGTGGTGACGCCGCCCGAGCGGCGCGAAGAAGACGTGCGCATCACGCGTGTCGACCTCGCCGCGGGCGAGATCACGCTGGTCGGCTCCGAAGAGGCGCGCATGCGCGGCCGTTACGGCTTCTGGTTCGACCGCGAAGCGGGTCACGCCCGACTCGGCGACGTCATCGAGGACGGCGGGCGCGAAGTGCGGCGCAGCATCGAATCCGTCGACTTCGGTCGTCTCGACCGGGCGACGCGCGGCCGCTTCAACGGCTGGTACCACCTCGGCCCCTGGGAACTCGAGCTGCCGTATGAGAACGTCGTCGTCGAGACCGAGCTCGGCCCCGCGCCGGCATGGCTCGTCAGGGCGACGGATGACTCGACGCGCTGGGTCATCCAGGTGCACGGTCGCGGCGTGAGGCGACCCGAAGGGCTGCGCGCGGTGCCACCGGCGCACGACGCCGGCTGGAACTCCCTGTTGATCTCCTACCGCAACGACGGCGAGGCGCCCGAGAGCGAAGACCGCAGGTACGGCCTCGGCGGCACGGAGTGGGCCGATGTGGTCGCCGCTACCCGGTTCGCGGTCGAGCACGGCGCCGAGGAGATCGTGCTGATGGGCTGGTCGATGGGCGGCGCCATCTCGCTGCAGGCGGTGCTGCGATCGGCGGAGGTGCGGGAGCGGCTCGTCGGGGTGATGCTCGATTCACCCGCGATCGACTGGGCCGACATCCTCCGTTTCCAGGGACAGCTGAACAACCTGCCGCCCGAGTTCGGCGACCTCGTCGTGCGACTGCTCGGCGGACCGCTCGGCAGCGGCCTCACGGGCATCGGCGCACCGATCGACGTCGTGGAGCTCGACCCGATCGCCCGGGCCGACGAGTTCGACGTGCCGATGCTGCTCATGCACAGCGTCGACGACGGCTTCGTTCCGATCGACGGCTCTCGCCGTTTCGCCGCGGCCCGCCCCGACCTGATCGAGTTCGAGGTCTTCGAGGGCGCCCGGCACACGAAACTCTGGAACGCCGAGCCAGAGCGGTGGACGGGGCTCGTGCGGTCGTGGCTCGAGCGACGCACCGAGAGCGCAGCCCGCATGGGCGACGAGGCGCAGATCGCGGGCTGACCCGCAGGCGCCGTAGTGCCTATGCGGCGACGCGCTCGCGCACCTGGCGCTTGATGCGGCCGAGCATGCCGGTCATGCCGCGGACGCGGAGGGGCGACACCGCCTCGCCGAGGCCGAGCGACTGCGGGTAGTCGGCGGGCACGTCGAGCACCTCATCGGCGGTCAGCCCGTCGAGACCCTGCACGAGGATCGAGGCGAACCCGCGCGTGGTCGGCGACTCGGCCGGTGCCGTGGCGTACAGGTGCACGCGCCCCTCTGCGACCTCGGTGAAGATGAACACCGGCGACTGGCACTCCTCGACCCGTTCGAACAGGTCGGGGTGGTCGGCGTAGCGCTCGGGCAGTTCGGGCAGCTCGTTCGAGAACTCGAGCAGCAGTTGCAGGCGGTCGCGCACGCCGAGTGCGAGGAAATCGTCGCGGGTCTCGGCGAGCCGTGCGGGCAGGGTCGTCGCGTTCATCGGAATCCATTCTCCCATGTCGTCGCGCCGCCCCGCCCGTCGCAGCGTCAGCGGGTGGGCGCCTCGCCGCGAGCCTCGCCGGTGACGATCGGCACGCGAACGGCGCTGCCCCACTCGGTCCACGAGCCGTCGTAGTTGCGAACCTTCTCGAAGCCGAGCAGGTGGTTCAGCACGAACCAGGTGTGGCTCGACCGCTCGCCGATGCGGCAGTAGGCGATGATGTCGTCGCCGTCGACGAGGCCGACCTCGTCGCGGTAGATCGCGTCGAGCTCGGCGCGGGACTTGAACGTGCCGTCGGATGCCGCGGCACGAGCCCAGGGCACGGATGCCGCGGTCGGGATGTGGCCCGCACGCAGGGCGCCCTCTTCAGGGTAGGCGGGTGCGGTCGTCCGCTCGCCGCTGTACTCCTCGGGGGAGCGCACGTCGACGAGCGGGTTGCCGAAGTGGGCGAGCACGTCGTCTTTGTAGGCGCGCACGACACTGTCGTCGCGCTCGACGACGGGGTACTCGACCGGCGTCACCTCGGGGGCCGCCGTCGTGAGCTCCCGGCCCTCGGCGATCCAGAGATCGCGGCCGCCGTCGAGGAGGCGCACGTCCTCATGGCCGAAGAGGGTGAAGACCCAGAGCGCGTACGCGGCCCACCAGTTGTTCTTGTCGCCGTAGATCACGACGGTCGTGTCGCGAGCGATGCCCTTCGAGCCGGCCAGGGCGGCGAACTGCTCGCCGTTCACGTAGTCGCGAACGACCGGGTCGTTGAGGTCGAGGTGCCAGTCGATCTTCACGGCGCCGGGGATGTGCCCGGTCTCGTAGAGCAGCACGTCCTCATCCGATTCGACGACGACCAGCCCCGGTTCGCCGAGGTGCTCGGCGAGCCATTCGGTGGTGACGAGACGCTCGGGGTGGGCGTACTCGGCGAGCTTCTCAGCGGCGTCGAACTCGGCGGACATGGGGTACCTCCTGGGATCGCCTGGTCGGCGGGGGTTCGAGGGGAGCGGACTAGGCTGATCACCTGTCCACCACGAATCTACGCGGCGCGCGGGGCGAAGTCACAAGCCCTGTCATCCGATGCAACAGATGCACACCGGGAGCTCCTCCAGCATGACCACGGCATCGAGCCAGCCACTCATCCGTCTCGTCGAGAGGAACCCGTCGATCTCGGGGGCCGAGATCGCCGCCGAGCTCTCGCCGCCGCCGCAGTTCGAGCACGCGTCGTTCGAGTCGTACCGACCCGACCCCGACTTCCCCTCGCAGCAGGCCGCGCTCGACCGCCTCAAGGAGTTCGCCGGTGCGTGGCGCGCTGCGCAGCGTCCGGGCGGGTTCTTCTCCCGCAAGCGTCCCGCGCGCATCGAGCTGCCCGGCGTGTATCTCGACGGCGGGTTCGGCGTCGGCAAGACCCACCTGCTGGCCGCCCTCTGGCATGTGGCGCACGGCCCGAAGTACTTCGGCACCTTCATCGAGTACACGGCCCTCGTGGGTGCGCTCGGCTATCAGCCGGCGGTCGAGCTGCTCCGGGGCGCGAAGCTCGTCTGCATCGACGAGTTCGAGCTCGACGACCCGGGCGACACGATGCTCATGACGCGATTCCTCGGCGAGCTCATGGCCGGCGGCACCCGCGTGGCCGCGACGTCGAACACGCCGCCGAACGCGCTCGGCGAGGGCCGCTTCGCCGCCTCCGACTTCCTCCGCGAGATCCACGCCCTCTCGTCGAACTTCGAGACCCTCCGCATCGACGGCCTGGACTACCGTCGCCGCGACACCGAGGGCCACGCCGAATCCCTCGCCGGCGATGCCGACGTCGCGCGCACGGCCGCAGCCCTCGCCGAGCGCGGCCACCGCATCTCGCTCGACGGGTTCGACGACCTCGTCGCGCATCTCGCGACCGTGCACCCCTCGAAGTACGTGAAGCTCGTGGCCGGCCTCGAGTTCATCGCCCTCGAGGGCGTGCACGAGCTCACCGACCAGAACGCGGCGCTGCGCCTCGTCGCCTTCATCGACCGCGTGTACGACGCCGAGGTGCCGATCATCGCGAGCGGCCTGCCGCTCGACGAGGTCTTCGGCGGCGACATGATGTCGGGCGGCTACCGCAAGAAGTACCTCCGGGCGATGTCGCGCATGATCGCGCTCACCACCGGCGAACTGCCCCCGCACGACTGACTCCCAGCTCATGTTCCCGCTCGCGCGCGATTCACATCGCTTGAGCGGCGCTGCGAAACGTGCTGTTTACCTGCGGGCCCCGCACGTAACAGACGCGAAACAGTAGACGGTCCCGCTCGAAACGTCCTCTCGTGAAACTTGGCGACACAGGTTCCCCCGCCTGTATTCCTGAGAGAGGTTCGAGATGGATCAAGGCAACACCGCGTTCCTATTGATCATGGCGGCCCTGGTGCTGCTCATGACCCCCGGACTCGCATTCTTCTACGGCGGGCTCGTCAAGGCGAAGAGCGTCATCAGCATGATGATGATGAGCTTCGGTGCGATCGGCCTCATCGGCGTCCTCTGGGTGCTGTACGGCTACGCCATCGCATTCCCCGGTTCTGAGGGTCTCGTCGCCCCCTGGTCCATCGACTGGTCGGCAATCGGCCTGACGAGCCTGCTCGAGACGCCCGAGGGCGCCGCGTACCCGCCGCTCGCGTTCGTGGCCTTCCAGGCAACGTTCGCGATCATCACGGTCGCGCTCATCTCGGGTGCCATCGCCGACCGCGCGAAGTTCGGCGCCTGGATGATCTTCGCCGCGATCTGGGCGACGATCGTCTACTTCCCGGTCGCGAGCTGGGTCTTCAACTTCGGTCTCGCCGACGACGGCTCGTTCGCCTACGGCGGCTGGACCACGTTCGGCATGCAGGAGGCCTTCGGCGTCGGCGTCATCGACTTCGCCGGCGGCACCGCGGTGCACATCAACGCCGGCGCGGCAGCCCTCGCCCTGGCGCTCGTGCTCGGAAAGCGCGTCGGCTTCTCGAAGGGCGCCCACGTTCCGCACAACCCGCCGTTCGTACTGCTCGGCGCCGGCCTCCTCTGGTTCGGCTGGTTCGGCTTCAACGCGGGCTCCGAGCTCGCCGCAGACGGCACCGCGGCCCTCGCCTGGGTCAACACCCTGGCGGCCCCTGCAGCAGCGCTGCTGGCCTGGCTTCTCGTCGAGAAGATCAAGGACGGCAAGCCCACGTCGGTCGGCGCGGCATCCGGTGCAGTGGCCGGTCTCGTGGCCATCACTCCCGCCTGCGCATCGCTGACGCCCGGCTGGGCGATCGTGCTCGGCCTCATCGCCGGCGCGGTCTGCGCCCTCGCGATCGACCTGAAGTTCAAGTTCGGCTTCGACGACTCGCTCGACGTCGTGGGCATCCACCTCGTCGGCGGTCTCATCGGAACGCTGTACCTCGGCTTCTTCGCCAACAACACGGGCCTCATCTACAGCGGTGACCCGACCCAGCTGATGGTGCAGGCGATCGCAGCCTTCACGGTGCTCGCCTACTCGTTCGTGCTCGCCTTCATCATCGGCACGATCATCCAGAAGACGATGGGCTTCCGGGTGACCAATGAGGACGAGATCGCGGGCGTCGACACCGTGCTCCACGGAGAGGACGCGTACAAGCTCGAGTCCGTCTGAACCTGACGGAATCACCGCGAGGGCGGTGGGGTAGTGTGCCGGTGTGTCAGACACCAATCGCTTCCTCACCGCCCTCGTCCGCGTCGTCGGGGCGCTGCTCGGGTCGGGCTCGTCCAAGGCGGCGGTCGGCCGGTCGTCGGGTGAGTCGCGGCCTCAGCAGGGCGGCACGACGCGAACAGCGGATGCATCCGGGCCTGCGTCGATCTCGACCGACACGCTGTCTCCGGGGCAGGCGGGGGAGTCCGCGACGATCGAGGTGGACCCGCGTCGTCTCCGCGCGGTCGAGCTGGGCTATTCGCCGTCTCGCGACGGCGAGCCCGACCCGGGCGAGGTCGTGTGGACATGGGTGCCCTACGAGGAGAACGACGGGCGCGGCAAGGACCGCCCGGTCGTCGTCGTCGCGGCATCCGGAGCCGGCGACTACCTGGCGGTGCAGCTCACCAGCAAGGCCCACGACGGCGATCGCGACTTCGTGTCGCTCGGCACCGGCCCCTGGGACGGCGAGGGCCGACCGAGCTGGGCGCGCATCGACCGGGTGTTCCGCGTGCGGGCCGGTGGCATGCGCCGCGAGGCGGCCTCCCTCGATGCTGAGCGTTACGGCCGCGTGGCCGCTGCGCTCGACGAGCGGTACGGCTGGCGTTGAGGCCCGAGCGCTTCTGAGCAGGCGCCGGCACTCGGAGCGACCCGCCCTAAGCCCGTGGGGGCCGATGAAGCCCGAACGGAGACCCCTGATCGTCGCGACACAGGCGGAACTCGCCGAACGTCGCCATGGTCTCCTCGTCGTCGGCGCCCGGGAGCGATTCGACGGTGCCGCCGAGTCGTTCGACGGCAGCGACCGCGGCGTCCAGATCCTCGACCCTGAAGAAGACATAGGGGGCGGCGCCGGGATCGCCGCCGTGCACGCCGGCCGGGACTCCGGCTCCGGTGACCGCGTATCCGTCGCCGCCCGGCCCCGATTCGAAGGTCCAGCCGAAGAGCTTGCCGTAGAAGCTGCGTGCCGTCATGGCATCCGCAGCCCCGAACTCGATGAATGAGACTTCGCCCGACATGGTTCCCCCTCGCCTCGACGCGTGGATACGGCACACGGTAGTCGGCGGCGGGAGTGGCCACAACGGGGCCCGACGGTCGGTCGGCGCGGCTCGGCGGAGACCCGCAACGGGCGCAGCTCCCGGAAACGAAGAAAGCCCCCTGTGGAGAGGGGGCTTTCGTGGGCGATGCCGGGCTCGAACCGACGACCTCTTCCGTGTGAAGGAAGCGCGCTACCAGCTGCGCCAATCGCCCATGTGGGATTTGCGAGCCACGCGAGGTGACCGCGGACTCGATACTAGCCGACCGAGGAGGGTGAATGCACATCGAGCGAAGGCGGAGCGGTCGGCGTGGGCCCGGAGGAGCCTCGAAGCCCCTCGACACGCCCGGGATGCGGGGGTGGATTCGGCCCGTGATCAGCGCGAATCCACCGCTGGACCCCGTCAGTTTGTGAATCGTTCAGGGAATCAGTTAGAGTCTTCATGCACGCAGAAATGCGAGCAACGCGGATGTGGCGCAGTGGTAGCGCATCACCTTGCCAAGGTGAGGGTCGCGAGTTCGAATCTCGTCATCCGCTCTGATCAGGATGGGGCGAAAGCCCCATTCCTGTTCTTTTGGTGGTGAACCCAGACACGGTGGATTGGCCGAGAGGCGAGGCAGCGGCCTGCAAAGCCGTATACACGGGTTCGAATCCCGTATCCACCTCCAAGCTGAGAACTTCCATTCTCGCCTTGGGCGATTGGCGCAGCGGTAGCGCGCTTCCCTGACACGGAAGAGGTCACTGGTTCGATCCCAGTATCGCCCACCACAAGACCCCCGGATTTCCGGGGGTCTTTTTCGTTCCCCTGAGCCGCGTGCTAGATACGTGCTACAGAGTCCCTAATGGCGGGTTCATTTGACCCCGTGTTGGACGCACGGAATAGGCGGGTTCGTACTCATGGCCCCTGCTGTGCAGAACACAGTCGAGCGGCTCCGCGGTCGCAAGGTGTCGCGCTGATAATCCGGCGTGCTCGCCAGTGATCACTTGCTGTGCTCGTAGCATTCCTTCATGGTCGCCCGTGCAGAGATGTTAGCCGCCCAGATCTTCACTGCCCGACAGATGATCGACGATGGAACGGTTGCGGACCTTCGCGTTGCGATCATCCTGCTGGACAGTGCCATGGAGACACTGATGGTTCGTCGGATTTCCTACGAACTCCAAGCGCACCGATACGGCGAGTCGCACTGGTGGAACGAAACTGCCCCGGTGCCGATTGATCTCACCGATCCCGGTCAGCTGAAAAGAGTCCAGACGGAAACGGGCACGGTCTTGATCAACTGGTCGTTTACCAGCTCTCAGCGGTCGAGACTCGATCGGCAGTTTCGTACCAAGTTGGAATTTCTCGTCTGGCTGGGCATCCTGGACCCTCACGTGCTACCGATCGCGCATCGACTCCACGAGTATCGCAACGAGCTGTATCACCGTGATGAGATCCGGCTCGGCTCGCTCCTCGTAACGGCCCACCTGTCTCTTTCCATCGTGGCTGAAATGCTGCGATCGTTGCGCCCTTCATTCATCGGCTTTGGTCCGGATAGCGAACAGTCCATGGAGCGTATCTATGAACGAATGGGCCGAGCCTACGAGCGACACGACGGACTAGCGCATCCCGACTACGGTTTCGATCTGCAGGACATCATGGCCGACGAACTGGTACGCGGCCTCGATGAGCAACTGGGGGAATCTCCTGTGGCTCTGGCCGATTACGTGACGGACCGAATTCGTCGGATCGCCAGCTTGATCCGGTTCGTCGGCGACTATGTCTTCAAAGGGGAGTCCTTCGACAATCTCGACGTAATTCGTCTCGCATACTCGACGTATCCAGTACCGCTCTACGAACTCGCGTTCGTCGGAACGTCGATTTCGATTGAGGAGCTGCGACGTGAGCGAACATCCGTTACACGTGCCATGTTGGCCGAGTGGGACAGCTTCCCGACCCGGATCGCTGAGGCGGCCTCTCCGTATGACGCGCTGAATGTGTTCGCGGAATTCGAGTTGAGCTATGAGCCTTTTGAAGAGAAGATCTCCGACTTGGCATCCGAAGTTGACGGGGCGCTTGACATGCTCAGGGACCGCTGACTCGAATCTTGTCGAAAAGCGCGGGTTGCTGGATAGTGCGGTCGTTGGCTATGAAGACGCCAGCAAGACTTGAAAACCCGTACCAAATTCCAGGCGCTATAAGGGTACCGGTCAAGCGGGGCTGGGGGCACTGAAGCAGCGGTTCACTGCCGGGGGGCTCTGCCAGTCTTGCCGAGGCCAATGACATTCGGAATCGTGCCGAAACGTCGTCGTTCCGATTCAGGTTTCGGGTGGGATTGGATCTCACTTCCGCAAGGTCAGCCAGAGCCGTAGCAACTCCTTGCAGAGCCAAGAACTGGCGCGGTTCACCCCGCCTTACCGCGCGACACTCTCGGCGCCGAGCCAATGACTCGTTAATGAGCGCCACAGCGACTCCAGGAATCGCGGCGAGCGCAACTCCGCCAATTACCGGCATCGCGGGCGCAATCCATGCGATGAATTCGTCCACGAGCACAGTATGGGCGGCAGGGAGCGAGAAGTCGCCGCAAAACACATACGGGTGGTCTCTTCTGCCGGAAATTGTCCAGGCGGATGAGGCGAATTTCGTCGTCCCGGTGACGCACGCAGCGGTCCGACGCTCTCCCGGGGCTCCAGAATTTCAAGCGTCGCCCTAGTCGTCGCGGCGAGCGGGCACGCTCGCCGCGCACGCTGACGAGTGCTGAAGGGGTGTCGTCGGTGACCCTGGACGATGAGCTTGTGCCTCAGCTGCGACCTGTGCCGCCGCTGACGCGATATGGACGGCCACGGTGGGCGTTCTAGCACGAGGCAGAGCATGATCTGCATCATGCATCACCAGATCCTCGGAGCTCTGTCGTTGAGGAAACTGTTCGACCGGACGGGGCGGCGGTGTCGGCGAATTGGTCGCTCAAACGAGGGCACAATTCGGTTGCAGAGTGCTCTAGTTGGTCGACTTGTTAGGCACCAGATAATGGGGGCCGACCAAACCGACGTGGACCATCTTGGTCGCCCCGTTCGTGTCGTCGTAGAAGTAGACGCGAGGAGCGAGGGGCCCCCCGCCCTCCGAGATCTTCAGATGTGCGAGCATCTTGATTTCTCCCGACTCCTCGACTCGCGGGTCAACCTTGAACTCCCGCGACCGGCTGAGGGTGTTCTGGACATAGTCACTCTCGGTCATGGAGAGCTTTTTGCTCGTAGCCGGCCACCCCAGCACCGGCCCCGATGCGCACCACTCCCAGAAGCCGCCAGCGTCCCAGCCACTTGCACGGTCTTCTGCGTAGGCAGCAAGCGCCCGCAGTCCGCGCCACGTGGTGTTCCCCCAGGCGAACGCATTCGGGGCGGTGTCGATGTCTTCGAGGTCCCGAACCGCCGAGTCAGGCAAGGCGAGCCAGCGTGTTAGGTACGTCTGCGCGGCGAGGGTGGCCTCGGATGTGTCTTGCACCTCGTCGGGAATCGACGTCGTGTCTTCGTGTTTCGTCCCCCAGAGCACGTCAGCGAGCCCGCGCGAGATCAATCCCTCCTTGAGCCGCGCAAGGTGGCCGTTGGCCGCGGCGAGCTCCTGCTGCAGGGCGCTGTGCTCGTCGCGAGCGAGTTCGCGCTCGAATTCCCACTCATCGCGCGCCTCCACGAGATCCGTGGCGGGGATCATGCCGTCGAGCGCATTGGCTGGCAGACCGTTTTGTTCACCGAACAACCCGAACACCCCGGGAACGCGGCGCCGAGCGGAGAGCTGGGTTACCGCGTACACGATGCGGTCGATCGTTGGCTGTCTCGCTTCATCGAACAGTGATCCGCGGTAGTACCGGTGCCGCCATCCTTCGGACTCGGCGGTGACGCGTCCCGGAGCGTAGACACGGACCCCGCCGCCCCAGATCGCGAGCCAGTCGAGCCTGCTCCGAAATGCAGTCACGGCTGCGTTGTCAAGTGTGATGACCACAGCCACGCCCTCTGTGCGCCGCGCGATCTTCTCCGCGTTCCAGAGCCATTCGTCGCCGCGTTCTCCGCCCGGCTGTGTGCAGACGATCACAGGCAGAACACGATTCGTGTCAGCCAGGAGGTCGACGAGGATGTCCATGCCGTTCGCCGGGATCGACAACGGCTCGGTGAGCAGCGTGAGGCTTCCCAGGCTCGGCTTCTTGGATACCGTCAGAAGCTCGTGAACGACCCACGGCCGGCCGACGGTCACCCGCTGCGTGAGGTCATCGGACTGCATGTGGTTCTCGACCAAGGTGTGCATGCCGGTGTCGTCCGCGACCACTCGGATCACGACCGTCCACTCGGCGGGATCGCCGGGAATCTGGTCGGTCACCGTGACCTCGAAGGCCTCTGCGCCGATCGGTCGATAGTCGACGCGGCGGTGGCGGTCCTGCGACACGACCAGTTCGGTCGGCGCAGTCTGGAGGGGCGCGGGTTCCGAGTTCTCCTGGGACCAGGCGGCGATGCGCACTTTCAGGCCTTCGAGCACTTGGTCAAGCTCTGACGTCGGCTTGTCAGACCAAGTCGCCCGGTAGAGAACCGTCATTGCAACCCCCTTCGGCCGCGGCGACGACCGCCTTGGCTCACGCTATGGACACCGAGAATGACTCTAGCGACAGCACCTGACGTGAGCGCGGTCGACTCGACCTCACGAGCAGGGCTCTTGCAGGGTGGCTCATCCCGAGCCGCAGGGAGGGTCGCGACTTCCCGCCCGAGCAAGGAGAAACGAGAGCCCCGGCCAAGAGCCGCGGTTCTCGTCTGGGTGTGGCTGCAGTCAGATCACTTCCAACGCCACGGCTCGCACGTCGTTCACATTGGAGTTCGGCGCCAGCACGACTGGATGAAGACATCGCTGCGTGAGCCAGAATGCAGGCGCATGGCAGGGCTCGAGCGCGTTCTGAACAGGGCCACGGCCTTCGGCCGGTAGAAGGGACGCGCGTTCCGCGCTTTGCGCGTTCGAGGGGCCAAGGGGAAAAGCGGGTGTGGCTAAAGGAGCAAGTACGACCGATTGCTAAACCCGCCACCGGCGTCGAGAGGTTTCGGCGCCCCGGCATCGCCTGGGGCCTTCGTCGTTTCCGGATGCTCTCGTCGTCGTCCGATCACCCCATTTGCTCGAACACGAGCGGGGGATAGGTGACGCGGGTCGTGTACCAGGCCCACGAGTCGCCCGCCGTCTGCTCGATGGCGGCCCAGCCGCCGTAGGCGGGCAGGTTCTTCAGGGTGAGGCTCACGGTCTGCTTGCCGCTCACGCTCCTGGGCCCGGCGCCGACGACGGTTCCGGATGCCGCATAGCCGCTCGCGTTCAGCGTCACGGGGGCCCCGGACTCCACCGAGAAGATGCAGACATAGGTGCCGACCCCGGTGATGCCGTAGGCGGCCGGCTCGAAGTGGATGGAGACCGCGGGGTTGCGGGTCGGCGATTCGCGGCGATCGAAGCCGGCATACGGCGTCACGGCGTCGGTCTGCATGATGGTGGGGCGGATGAGCGTGAGGTTGGTGCGTCCCTTGCCGACGGTGTGCACGGGGGAGAGGTGGTCGATCGGCGCCCAGAAGATCGGGCCGAGCACCAGCTCGCCGATCCGGTATTTCTCGGCCCACTCCTCGAGGCGGATGTCCGGCTCGAAGTCGGCGAATTCGACGACGCGCTCGTCGAACTCGCTGCGGGAGCCCAGTTCTTTCGATGTGTCATACATGAGGAAAACTCTAAAAGGATGACGCGGGAGCCGTCTCAGGGACAGCACCGAAGTGCCGGACGGGCGCGCCGCGGCGACTACAGTTGAAGGGTTCTGTAGACCGATTCAAGGAGTGGATTCAGGTGGCCGACGGCTTCGAGCTCTTCACCGACCGTTCCGTTGTCGCAATGCGCGTCAACGGCGAGCTCAAGGACCTCGCCACGACGGTCACGGACGAAGACGTGGTCGAACCCGTCACGATCGACTCGCCCGACGGCCTGAACATCCTGCGTCACTCGGCGGCACACGTGCTCGCGCAGGCGGTGCAGACGGTGAATCCCGAGGCGAAGCTCGGCATCGGCCCGCCCGTCACCGACGGTTTCTACTACGACTTCGACGTTGCCGATCCGTTCACCCCCGAAGATCTCAAGGCGCTCGACAAAGAGATGTCGCGCATCATCCGTGCCGGCCAGCGCTTCATGCGCCGGGTCGTCACCGACGACGAGGCGCGCGCCGAGCTCGCGAACGAGCCGTACAAGCTCGAGCTGATCGGCCTCAAGGGTTCGGCGTCGACCGGTGGCGACAACGAGAACGTCGAGGTCGGGGCCGGTGAGCTCACGATCTACGACAACGTCGACCCGAAGACCGGCGAGACCGTCTGGAAGGACCTCTGCCGCGGCCCGCACGTGCCGAGCACCCGCATGATCGGCAACGGCTGGTCGCTCATGCGCGTCGCTGCGGCCTACTGGCGCGGCTCCGAGAAGAACCCCCAGCTCCAGCGCATCTACGGCACCGCGTGGCCCACGAAAGACGAGCTGCGCGCGTACCAGCACCGACTCGAAGAAGCGGCTCGTCGTGACCACCGCAAGCTCGGCACCGAGCTCGACCTGTTCTCGTTCCCCGAAGAGATCGGCTCGGGCCTGCCGGTCTTCCACCCCAAGGGCGGTGTCGTCAAGCGCGAGATGGAGGACTACGTCCGCCGTCGTCACATCGAAGAGGGCTTCCAGTACGTCTCGACCCCGCACATCACGAAGGGGCACGTCTTCGAGCTGAGCGGTCACCTGCCGTACTACAAGGACACGATGTTCCCGCCGATGGAGCTCGAGAACTCCGAGTACTACCTCAAGGCGATGAACTGCCCGATGCAGAACCTCATCTACCGCTCGCGCGGCCGCTCGTACCGCGAGCTGCCGCTGCGGTTCTTCGAGTTCGGCACCGTGTACCGCTACGAGAAGTCGGGCGTCGTGCACGGGCTCACCCGTGTGCGCGGGCTCACGCAGGACGACTCGCACAGCTACGTGACCCCCGAGCAGGCGCCCGGTGAGATCCAGCACCTCCTCGACTTCGTGCTGGGCCTCCTCCGCGACTTCGGTCTCGACGACTTCTACCTCGAGCTGTCGACGCGCGACGCGAACTCCGACAAGTTCAAGGGCAGCGACGAGCAGTGGGAGGTCGCCACGAACGTGCTGCGCGACGTCGCCGAGCGCTCCGGCCTCGACCTCGTGCCCGACCCGGGCGGTGCCGCGTTCTACGGCCCGAAGATCTCCGTGCAGGCGCGTGACGCCATCGGCCGCACCTGGCAGATGTCGACGATCCAGTACGACTTCAACCAGCCCGAGGGCTTCGGACTCGAGTACACCGCTGCCGACGGCACGCACCAGCAGCCGGTCATGATCCACTCCGCGAAGTTCGGCTCGATCGAGCGCTTCTTCGGTGTGCTGATCGAGCACTACGCCGGTGCGTTCCCGGTGTGGCTCGCTCCCGTGCAGGTCGTGGGCATCCCCGTCGCCGAGGACTTCGCGCCCTACCTCGGCGCGATCATCGAGCAGCTGAAGGGCGCCGGCGTTCGCGCCGAGCTCGACGTGAGCGACGACCGCATGCAGAAGAAGATCCGCACGCACACCACCCAGAAGGTGCCGATCCAGCTCATCGCCGGCGACAACGACCGCTCGGGCGAGACGGTCAGCTTCCGCTTCCGCGACGGCACCCAGGAGAACGGCGTCGCGATCGCCGAGGCGGTCGAGCGCATCAAGCAGGTCATCGTGGAGCGTCGCCAGGTCGTCACTCGCGACGACCTGTTCGCATGAGCGCGTACCAGCCCGACGAGTTCGAGGGCGTGCCGACGGATGCCGCGGCCGACCTCGCCGGCGTTCCCGATGCGTTCCAGCGCCTCTGGACCCCGCACCGGCTGGTGTACATCCAGCACGGCCAGCAGCCCGACGAGCACTCGTGCCCGTTCTGCCGCGCCCCCGGGATGAGCGACGAGCAGTCGCTCATCGTCGCGCGCGGCACGCACGCGTTCGTGCTGCTGAACCTCTACCCGTACAACAGCGGGCACCTGCTCGTCTGCCCGTACCGCCACGTTGCGACGTACGACGAGGCGACGCCCGAAGAGGTCGCCGAGATCGGCGAGCTCACGCAGATCGCGATGCGGGTCGTGAAGCAGATCTCGAAGTGCGACGGCTTCAACATCGGCATGAACCAGGGCCGCATCGCGGGCGCGGGCATCGCCGAGCACCTGCACCAGCACATCGTGCCGCGCTGGGCGCTCGACTCGAACTTCTTCCCGATCATCGCCGGCACGAAGGCGCTGCCGCGCCTGCTCGGCGAGGTGCGCCAGGAGATCGCCGAGGCCTGGCCCGCCTGAGCGCCGCGCGTCGAAGCGAGCCAGGGCCCGAGCCGGATCCGTCGCAGCGCTCAGCGCGTTGCGACGGATCCGACCGGGGGAGGAACGGTCAGCGTACCTGGCGCACGGTGAACTGCAGGCTCGGGTTCGCGTAGAACTCTTGAGCCTCGACGAGCTGCAGCTCGCGCTCGCCCGAGGTGTGCGTGAGCGAGAGCAGGTCGAAGACGCTCGACGTGGCCCGAGCGAGCGCTTCGGCCGCGTCGCCCGTGCGGCGGTAGTGCGCCGTGAAGAGCGCTGCGGTGACGTCGCCCGAGCCGTTCGCCTTCATCGGCAGCAGCGGGGTCTGCACGATCCAGGCGCCCGCATCGTCGACGGCGAGCATCTCGATCGTGCCCTCCTCGCGGTCGGGCCGCTCCACGCTCGTCACGAGCACGGTGCGCGGGCCGGTGGCCCGCACGAGGTCGACCGAGGCGAGCGTGGACTCGAGCGTGTCGGGCTCGGTCTCGGTGAGGAAGCCCAGCTCGAACTGGTTCGGCGTGATGATGTCGGCCGCGGGAACCACGCGGTCACGCAGCAGGATCGGGATGGCAGGGGCCACGAAGCATCCGGATTTCGCATTGCCCATGACCGGGTCGCACGCGTAGACGGCATCGGGGTTCGCGGCCTTGACCCGCGAGACCGCATCGAGGATGACGTCGGCGATGCCCTCGCCGCCCTGGTAGCCCGAGAGCACGACGTCGATCTGCGGGAACACGCCGCGCTCCTCGATGCCCGTGATGACATCGCGCACGTCGTCGGGGCTGATCATCGGTCCGCGCCATGCGCCGTAGCCGGTGTGGTTCGAGAAGTTGACGGTGTAGACCGGCAACACCTCGACGCCGATGCGCTGCAGAGGGAAGACGGCGGCCGAGTTGCCGACATGACCGTAGGCGACCGCGGACTGGATCGAGAGAATCTTCACCGCTCGATCATCGCATCTCCGGCGTCGCTCCTCCGTCTGCGGCTCGGAGGCTAGCGGCGAACCGCTCGAACCGAGGCGCCCAGGTCGGCGGCCAGCTTCTGCAGATCGGCGTCGTCGAGTTCGTGCACGGTGAGGCGCAGGTGATCGGATGCCTCGGCGCCGAGTGCGAACTCGTCGCCGGGCCGTGCGAGCCACCCGCGACGCATGAGCTGCTCGGAGACCGCTCGGGCGGGCGCGCCGAGGGGCACCCAGACGTTCAGGCCGTCGCCGACCCTCGTCGGGACGCCCTCGGCGGTGAGCAGCTCGGCGAACGCGGCGTTGCGGGCGGCGTAGTGCTCTCCGGCCGCGCGGATGCCCGCTGCGACCTCGGGGTCGGTCGCGAGCGCGCGCACGAGTCGCTGCAGCAGGTGGCTCACCCACGTGGTGCCCGGGGTCAGTCGCATCGCGAGTCGGTCCGCGGTCTCGGGGTCGGAGGCCGTGACGGCGAGGCACATGTCGGGACCGAGGAACTTCGAGACCGAGCGCACGAGCGCCCAGCGCCGATGTTCGGCGCCGATCAGCGAGTGGTACGGCAGCTGCGAGAGCAGCGAGTAGTGGTCGTCTTCGATGACGAGCACGTAGGGGTGGTCGCGGAGGACGGCTCGCAGCTCGGCGGCGCGTCGCTCGGAGAGGCTCGCTCCCGTGGGATTCTGAGCGCGGGGCGTGCAGATGACGGCTCGCACGCCCTGCTCGAGCGCGGCTCGGAGGCCCTCGACGGTCATGCCCTCGTCGTCGATCGGCACCGGAACCGGGCGGTAGCCGGCGACGCGCACGGTGTGGATGCTCGTGAGGAAGCAGGGGTCTTCGAGGGCGACGGCGTCGTCGCGCGTGAGCGCCTGGGCGAGCAGGCGCTCGACGGCGTCACCGGCGCCGCTCGTCACGGTGAGCCGCATCGGGATCTCAGGCGGCAGGTCGGCGCTCATCCACTCCTGCGCCCATCGGGCCAGGTCGGGATCGATGACGGGTTCGCCGTACAGCACGGGGCGACGGGCGATGCTCGCGAGGGCGTGCGAAGGGTCGGGGATCCGCGCGGGATCGGGGTTGCCCGTGCCGATGTCGCGGAGCGCCGTGTCGGCGGCGAAGCCCTCCTGGGCGACCGCGGAACCGCCGGCCACGCGAGTGCCGCCTCGGCCCAGGGTGATCACGACGCCGGCATTCATCAACTGCCGGTAGGCCGAGACGGCGGTGTTCCGATTCACGCCGAGGTGCTCCGCCAGCGTGCGGACCGGCGGGAGGGCGTCGCCGGGACGCAGCGCGCCGCGCTCGATCAGCGTGCGCAGGCTGTCGGCGATCTCCGCCGCTGAGCGACCTTCGATGTCGATGATGGCGTACCGCCCTTCTTCGTGTCTGCGACCATGCTATCTTTTGGCCTAGGACAATAGTTCTGTTTGGTCTGTTCGATGCGCGGCAGAGTGTCGCGCACGTCCGAGAGGATCCCCCTGTGACCGTATCCGAAACGGGTTCGAGCCGCGTGAAGCGCGGCCTCGCCGAGATGCTGAAGGGCGGCGTCATCATGGACGTCGTCACTCCCGAGCAGGCACGTATCGCCGAAGACGCCGGCGCCGTCGCCGTCATGGCCCTCGAGCGCGTGCCCGCCGACATCCGCTCGCAGGGCGGCGTCGCCCGTATGAGCGACCCCGACCTCATCGACGCGATCATCGCCGAGGTGTCGATCCCCGTCATGGCGAAGGCCCGCATCGGCCACTTCGTCGAGGCGCAGGTGCTGCAGGCCCTCGACGTCGACTACATCGACGAGTCCGAGGTGCTCTCGCCCGCCGACTACGTGAATCACATCGACAAGTGGGCGTTCAACACCCCCTTCGTCTGCGGTGCCACGAACCTCGGCGAGGCGCTCCGCCGCATCAACGAGGGTGCTGCGATGATCCGCTCGAAGGGCGAGGCCGGCACCGGCGACGTCTCCGAGGCGACCAAGCACATCCGCAAGATCTCGTCCGAGATCAACGTGCTGCGCTCGATGACGAAGGACGAACTCTACGTCGCGGCCAAGGAGCTGCAGGCGCCGTACGAGCTCGTGCTCGAGGTCGCCGAGACCGGCAAGCTCCCGGTCGTGCTCTTCGTCGCCGGCGGCGTGGCCACCCCGGCGGATGCCGCGATGATGATGCAGCTCGGCGCCGACGGCGTGTTCGTCGGCTCGGGCATCTTCAAGTCGGGCAACCCCGAGGCGCGCGCGGCCGCCGTCGTCAAGGCGACCACGTTCTACGACGACCCCTCGGTCGTCGCCGCCGTCTCGCGCGGTCTCGGCGAGGCCATGGTCGGCATCAACGTCGCCGACCTCGCCGCACCGCACCGCCTCGCCGAGCGCGGCTGGTGACCACGAACCTCAGGAGCGGTTCACTCGACGCGGGGGTGTCGGCTTCGGCCGGCCCCCGCGTCGGGGTGCTCGCCCTCCAGGGGGACTTCCGCGAGCACGCGCACGTGCTCGCGACGCTCGGCGCCGAGGTGTCGCTCGTGCGTCGCCCCGAAGAGCTCGACGCGGTCGACGGTCTCGTGATCCCCGGCGGGGAGTCGAGCGTGATGGACAAGCTCGCGCGCACGTTCGGGCTGCAGGCGCCGCTGAAAGCCGCGATCGCCGCGGGGCTTCCCGTCTACGGCACGTGCGCCGGGCTCATCATGCTCGCCGACACGGTGCTCGACGCGATCGCCGGCCAGGAGTCGCTCGGGGGCCTCGACGTCGTCGTGCGCCGCAACGCCTTCGGCTCGCAGAACCAGTCGTTCGAGACCGACCTCGACATCCCGGCGCTCGGCGAGGTGCCGGTGCACGCGGTGTTCATCCGCGGACCGGTCGTCGAGTCCGTCGGTGCCGCGGCGACGCCGCTCGCGACGCTCGCCGACGGGCGGGTCGTGGCCGTCGAGCAGGGCAACCTCCTCGGCACGAGCTTCCACCCCGAGATCACGGGGGAGCACCGCTTCCACGAGTACTTCCTCGCGAAGGTGCGCGAGCGGGCCTCGGTCTCGAGCTGACGCACGGCGGCCCGGTGCGCCGGCCGATGCGGGCCGTCGGCGGCGCTCGCTAGGGTCGCAGCATGACCGACTTCATCGCACTGCTCCGCGGCGTCAACGTCGGCGGCATCACCGTGAGGTCCGCAGATCTGCGCGAACTGTTCGAGAGCCTCGGCTTCGAGGGCGTCCGCACGGTGCTCGCGAGCGGCAACGTCGTGTTCGCGAGCACGGCGAGCGAGACCCGCGAGGCGTTGAAGGCGCGTATCGAGCAGGCGCTCCGCGACCGCTTCGACTACGACGCGTGGATCGTGCTCGTCACCCGCACCCAGCTGCAGCGCGCGGTTGACGGCTTTCCGTTCGACGCCGGCGATGAGCGTCGGCAGCCGTGGGTGATCTTCGCGTCCGAGACGGCGGTCATCGACGAACTCGCGGCCTTCGCGGCCGACGCCGACCCCGAGGTCGACCCGATCGCGCGAGGTGACGGCGTCGTCTACTGGAACCCCGTGAAGGGCACGACGGTCGACACGCCGTTCGCGAAGCTGCTCGCGAAGGCACGGTTCAAGCCGACGACGACGAACCGCAATCTCCGCACCCTCCGGAAGATGCTCGGCTGAGCCCGAATCGGCGGACTCGCCGGTCCTGGAGTTCAGTGGAGGCACCGAGCCGAGGGGCGGGTCGCCACGGGGGCGGGATGCCGCGGCATCCGCTTCGCTGACCTTCCATGACCACTCGACTCCCAAGTACCGGAGCGTCCGCCGCCGGCGGTGCGCCCGCGACGACGTGCCGCAGCGACGAGATCGTGCTCATCCATCGGATCTTCCGCCGGCTCTTCGGCGAAGCACCCGGACTCGTGCGCGAGGTCGTTCCCGGCGACGCGAAGCGCATCGCCTTCCTCACGCAGCATCTGCACGGCCTCACCGCGCTGCTGCACACGCACCACCACGCTGAAGACGACTTCTTCTGGGACCGCATGACGGAGCGCGCGCCGGCCTGCGGCCTCCACGTCGCGCTGATGCGGACGCAGCACCAGACGGTCTCCGATCAGCTCGACGAGATCGACGCGCTGATCGATGTCTGGGCGGCCTCGAACGCGGATGCCTCGGACGCGGAGCGTCTCGCACGCGCCCTCGACGAGGTCGACCGGACCCTCGCGGTGCACCTCGCCGACGAGGAACGGGAGGCCCTGCCCGTGCTCGACGCCGTGCTGTCGGAAGCGGAGTGGGACGAGATCTCGGCGCACGCGCAGCGGGAGAAGCCGCCGCTGCCCCTCTTCCTGCTGCTCGGGCTCATGATGGAGGCGGTCCCCGAATCGGAGCGATCGGCCTGGATGGCCCGGGAACTCCCGGCCCCGATGCGCGCGGCGTACCGGCTCTTCGGGCGCCGCGGGTACGAGCGCGCGCTCCGCCGACTGCATCCCGTGCCGGAGAAGCGCGTGGCAGGCGAGCGCCGCTGACTTAGAATGGTGGCGCGCGAGCCGTGGCCCGGCCGCGCGAGGATTCGATTCAGGAGACGCATGTCCGGGCATTCCAAGTGGGCGACGACCAAGCACAAGAAGGCGATCATCGATTCGCGCCGTGCGAAGTCGTTCGCGAAGCTCATCAAGAACATCGAGGTCGCCGCGAAGATGGGCGGCGCCGATCTCTCCGGCAACCCGACTCTCGTCGACGCCGTGCAGAAGGCGAAGAAGACCTCCGTCCCGAACGACAACATCGACCGCGCCATCAAGCGCGGCGCCGGCCTGACCGGTGAGTCGATCGACTACACGACGATCATGTACGAGGGCTACGGCCCCAACGGCGTCGCGCTCCTCATCGAGTGCCTCACCGACAACAAGAACCGCGCGGCCGCCGAGGTGCGCACACTCATGACCCGCAACGGCGGCACCATGGCCGACCCTGGCTCCGTCGCGTACAACTTCGCGCGCAAGGGCGTCATCGTCGTCGCCAAGACCGACGGTCTCAGCGAAGACGACGTGCTCGGCGCGGTGCTCGACGCCGGCGCGGAAGAGGTCACCGACGAGGGCGAGACCTTCGAGGTCATCACCGAGGCATCCGACATGGTCGCCGCGCGCACCGCGCTGCAGGAGGCCGGCATCGACTACGACTCGGCGGATGCCGCGTTCGTGCCGTCGCTCAAGGTCGAGATCGACGCCGAGACCGCCCGCAAGGTGTTCCGGCTCATCGACGCGCTCGAAGACAGCGACGACGTGCAGAACATCTACAGCAACTTCGACCTCACCCCCGAGGTGCAGGCCGAGCTCGAGACGGACGAGTAGGCCGATCGCCGTGCGAGTGCTCGGCATCGACCCCGGCCTCACGCGATGCGGCGTGGGCGTCGTCGATGTCGAGCCGAACCGCACGGCGCGGCTCGTCGACGTCGTGGTGCTGCGCTCGCCCGCCGAGCTCGACACGCCGCGCCGACTCGTGCGCATCGCCGAAGGGCTCGAGGCGATCATCGAGGAGCACCGGCCGCAGGCCGTCGCCCTCGAACGCGTCTTCGCCCGCAGCGACGTCTCGACGATCATGGGCACCGCCCAGATCTCGGGCGTCGCCATGCTGATCGCGGCGCGCCGGGCGCTGCCCGTCGCGCTGCACACGCCGAGCGAGGTCAAGGCCGCGATCACCGGGTACGGGCGCGCCGACAAGAAGCAGGTGGGCACGATGGTCGCCCGTATCCTCGGCCTCGACGAGGTGCCGAAACCCGCGGATGCCGCCGATGCCCTCGCCCTCGCGATCTGCCACGCCTGGCGCACCGGGGGAGTCGCGGGCGCCGCCGTGCGCGACGGGGCCGACGGCTCGGCCGACGACTCCGCCCTCACACCGGCCCAGCGGGCGTGGCTCGCCGCGGAGCGCTCCGCCTCGGTGTCGGGGGCGGCCCGTAGGCTGAAGCGGTGATCTCCTCTCTTCGTGGCCGTGTGCTCGCAGCTGCCGGTGGTTCGGTCGTGATCGAGGTCGGCGGGGTGGGATTCCATGTCAACACGACCCCGGCGCTCGCCCTCTCGATGCGCGAGGGGTACGAGGCATCCGTGCACACCACGCTCGTGGTGCGCGAAGACTCGCTGACGCTCTTCGGCTTCGCCACGCGCGACGAGCTCGACGTGTTCGACCTCCTCATCGGCGTCACGGGCGTCGGCCCGAAGTCGGCGCTCGGCGTGCTCTCGGTGCTGTCGCCCGGCCAGATCGCCGAGGCGGTGCAGCGCGATGACGACGCCGTATTCCGCAAGGTGAGCGGCATCGGCCCGAAGACCGCGAAGCTCATCACCGTCTCGCTGGCGGGCAAGCTCGTCGCGCCGGCCGTGTCGACGCCGCACGCGCCGGTCGTCGCCGGCGGCGCCGCCGACAGCGTGCTCGCGGCGCTCACCGGCCTCGGCTGGTCGGAGCGGGTCGCGGCAGAGGCCGTCGACGAGACGATCGCCGCGGCATCCGATATCGATGCCGCATCGGTGCCGACGCTGCTGCGGCTCACGCTCGCCCGGCTCGGCCCCGCGCAGCAGACGGGGCGGGCACGATGAGCGACGACCTCGACCTGACCGACCCCCTGCTCGCCGGCGAGGCGGAGCTCGCGTTCGAGGGTGCGCTGCGGCCCAAGAGCCTCGGCGAGTTCGTCGGACAAACCCGCGTGCGCGGGCAGCTGCAACTGCTGCTCACCGCGGCGACGCTGCAGCAGCGCACGCCCGACCACATCCTGCTCGCGGGCCCCCCGGGGCTCGGCAAGACGACCCTCGCGATGATCGTCGCCCACGAGGGCGGGCGCCCGCTGCGCATGTCGAGCGGCCCGGCCATCCAGCACGCCGGCGACCTCGCGGCCATCCTGAGTTCGCTCGTGCCCGGCGAGGTGCTCTTCATCGACGAGATCCATCGCATGGCGCGCTCGGCCGAAGAGATGCTCTACCTCGCCATGGAGGACTTCCGCATCGACATCATGGTCGGCAAGGGTGCGGGGGCGACTTCGGTGCCGCTCGACCTGTCGCCGTTCACGCTCGTCGGCGCGACCACGCGGGCCGGGCTGCTGCCGAACCCGCTGCGCGACCGGTTCGGCTTCACCGCCCATCTCGAGTTCTACGACGAGGCCGAGCTCGAGCAGGTGCTCACGCGGGCCGGCACCATGCTCGGCCTCGATGCCGACCGCGAGGCACTCGCCGAGATCGCCGGGCGCTGCCGCGGTACCCCGCGCATCGCGAACCGGTTGCTCCGTCGGGTGCGCGACTACGCGCTCGTGCACGGTGAACGCGCCGACCTCGCCGCGGTCCGTGCCGCGCTCGAGCTCTACGACGTCGACCCGCTCGGGCTCGACCGGCTCGACCGCGCGGTCATGGAGATGATCCTCACGCGCTTCGGAGGTGGACCGGTCGGACTCAATACGCTCGCCGTGTCGGTCGGCGAAGAGGCCGAGACGATCGAGGCCGTCGTCGAGCCCTTCCTGGTGCGCATCGGGCTCATCACCCGAACGCCGAGGGGGCGCGTCGCGACTCCCGCGGCCTGGCGTCACTTCGGTCTCGCCGCGCATGCACCCGATGCGGCAGCGGCGCTTCCGATCGATGACCTATAATCCTTGAAGCTGACCCCTCAGCACCGACGACTTCGTGCGCGCGTCGCACTCCGGAAGGTATTTCTCCTCTCATGACGTTCGATCCGTTCACCATCATCATGCTCGCCGTCCTGGCGGTGCTCATCTTCTTCATGTTCCGCAACTCGCGCAAGCGTCAGGCCGACGCCCGCGAACTGCAGTCGAAGGTGCAGCCTGGCGCGAAGGTGATGACCAACTTCGGCGTCTTCGGCACCATCCTCTCGATCGACGAAGACGAGAACCAGGTGCTGCTCGAGACCTCGCCCGGCACCGTGCTCACCGTGCACCGCCAGACCGTCGCACGCGTCGTCGAGCCGAAGGCCGACGCCGTCGAAGAGACCGCCGCGATCGAGGGCGAGCCCGAGTTCGGCGAGCGTCTCGACGCCGAGACCGAAGCGACCTCGACGGACGCGACCGACGAGAAGCCCGACACCAAGAAGTCGGACGACTAAGACTCAACCCCAGGCTGGGCCCGTGCGCTGACGCGCGGGCTCTCTGCAGAGAAAGCGGAACACGTGGCTGCACCATCGAAGCGGTCATCCCGGCCGACCCCCGTGCGCAAGGCATGGAGATCACTCACCTGGCTGGGTGTCATCATCGCGCTGCTGTTCGGCATCAATGCCGCCGGCGTCATCTGGGGCGGCGGGTCGTGGACTCCGAAGCTCGCGCTCGACCTCGAGGGCGGCACGCAGATCATCCTCGAGCCGAAGGTCGAGACCGGCGCGAACGTCTCGCAAGAGCAGCTCGACCAGGCGGTCTCGATCATCCGCCAGCGCGTCGACGCGTCGGGTGTCTCCGAGGCCGAGATCAACACCGAGGGCGAGAACGTCGTCGTCCGCATCCCGGGTGAGCTCGACGACCAGACCCGTGCGCGCATCCAGCAGTCGGCGAAGCTCGAGCTGCGTGCCGTGCTGCTCGCCGACGCGGCGACCAACACGGCGATCGATCCGAGCGCGAGTCCCGCGCCGACCGAGGCGCCCGCGGAGGAGCTCGAGTCGACGCCGACGGCGAAGCCGACCGATGGCAGCGACCCGTCGTGGGTCACCCCGGCGCTCCAGAAGGAGTTCGACGACTTCGACTGCTCGCAGATCGACGAGAACTCGGCGAACGTCGCTCCGGCCGACGAGCCGCTCGTCACCTGCGACGTGACCCGTACCGCGAAGTACCTGCTCGGCCCGGTGGAGGCGAGCGGCGAGAACATCGTCGACGCCACCAACGGCATGGTGCAGACGCAGACCGGCGCATCGACGGGCCAGTGGGCCGTCAACATCGTCTTCGACGCCGAGGGCACCGAGGACTTCGCCACGGTCAGCACGCGTCTGTACGGCCTGCAGGGCCAGACGCCGCGCGATCAGTTCGCGTTCGTGCTCGACGGCCAGGTGCTCACCGCGCCGTCGATGAACGGCGCGATCACCGACGGCAAGCCGCAGATCACCGGCAGCTTCGACCAGGCCTCGTCGAAGGCGCTCGCCGACCAGCTGAAGTTCGGCGCGCTGCCGCTCAGCTTCACGGTGCAGTCCTCCGACACGATCTCGCCGACACTCGGCACCTCGCAGCTCCAGTCGGGCCTGATCGCCGGCCTCATCGGCCTCATCCTCGTGGTGATCTACACGATCTTCCAGTACCGTGCCCTGGCCTCGGTCACCATCGCCTCGCTCGTGATCGTGGGCATCATCACCTACCTGATGATCACGATCCTGTCGTGGCGTGAGGGCTACCGCCTGTCGCTGGCCGGCATCGCGGGCCTCATCGTCTCGATCGGCTTCACAGCCGACTCGTTCATCATCTACTTCGAACGTGTTCGAGACGAGCTCCGAGACGGCAGGCCACTCGTCGGTGCGGTCGAGGCGGGCTGGAAACGCGCGTTCCGAACGGTCCTCGCGTCGAAGGCCACCAACCTGCTCGCGGCCATCGTGCTCTTCGTGCTCGCCGTCGGCAGCGTCAAGGGCTTCGCGTACACCCTCGGACTCACCACGATCATCGACGTCATCGTGGTCATCCTGTTCACGCACCCGATGCTGCAGCTGCTCGCGCAGACCCGCTTCTTCTCGAGCGGCAACCCCTGGTCGGGTCTCGACCCGAACGCGCTCGGAGCCGTGTACCGCGGTCGTGCCGAGTTCCGCAAGCCTGTCGGACAGCCGGCGAAGAAGACCGCGGCCAGCGCGAAGGAAGCGCAGCGCCGCCAGACGATCGCCGAACGGAAGGCCGCTGCTGCAGTGGGCGCCTCCGATTCGTCCGACGAAGGGAAGGAGTCCTGATGGCGAACCGTCTCACGACCTTCGGCAATGACCTCTACACCGGCAAGCGCTCCTTCAACTTCGTCGGAGGCCGCAAGAAGTGGTACACGATCGCCGGGATCCTGATCCTGCTCTCGGTCGTCGTTCCGCTCCTCACCGGCATCAACTTCAGCATCGAGTTCCGCGGCGGATCCCAGTTCCAGATCGCCCAGGTCGAGAACGCCACCGCTGAGCCCGCCATCGAGGCGGTGCACTCCGTCGTGCCCGACGCCGAGGTGCGCGTCGCGATCGTCGGCGGAACCGGCGTACGCGTGCAGACCGACCAGCTCGACCAGGCGGATTCGCAGGACGTGACCGGTGCTCTCGCCGAGGCCTACGACGTTCCCGAGTCGGAGGTCACGTCCTCGTTCATCGGCCCCAGCTGGGGTGCGGATGTCACGCGGCAGGCGCTCGTCGGCCTCGTCGCGTTCCTCCTGCTCGCGGGCATCATCATGGCGCTGTACTTCCGCACGTGGAAGATGTCGCTCGCGGCGATCCTCGCGCTGATCGGCGACCTCGTCGTGACCGTGGGCATCTACGCCGCGGTCGGCTTCGAGATCAGCCCTGCGGCGACCATCGGTATCCTCACGATCCTCAGTTACTCGCTCTACGACACGGTCGTGGTCTTCGACAAGATCCGTGAGAACACCGCCGAAGACGGCCAGGAGTCGCGGCGCACCTTCGCCGAATCCGTGAACCTCGCGGTCAACCAGACCCTCGTGCGCTCGATCAACACGAGCGTCGTGGCTGCACTGCCCGTCGCGGCGATCCTCTTCATCGGCGCCGGCGTGCTCGGAGCCGACACGCTCCGAGACATCTCGCTGGCACTGCTCATCGGCATTCTCGTCGGCACCTGGTCGACGGTGTTCGTCGCCGCTCCGCTCTACTCGCAGCTGCGAGAGGGAGAGCCGGCGATCAGCCGTCACGACCAGAAGGTCTTGAAGGAGCGTGAGCGCGCGGCATCCGTTTCGACGGGGGCCGAGGCGCTGCCCACCGCATGATGTTCGCGGCCGGCGTGAGCCGTGTGGCGCGTCGAAGCCTCCGGAGCGGCGATAATTGAGTTCCGGAGGTGAGCGATGACGGAAGCGGGAGTCAACTCGACGGCATCGCTGCGCCGTCTGGTGCCCCGCATCTTCTCGAAGGCGCAGCCTTCGGGTGCGGTCGACACGCTCATGCGCACGGTGCGGATGCACCATCCGAAGGCCGATCTCTCGCTCATCGAGCGGGCCTACACGGTCGCCGAGCGCGCGCACGAGGGGCAGAAGCGCAAGAGCGGTGAGCCCTACATCACGCACCCGATCGCGGTCGCGCAGATCCTCGCCGATCTGGGCATCGGGTCGAAGACCGTCGCGGCGGCGCTGCTGCACGACACCGTCGAAGACACGGCGTACACGCTCGATCAGGTACGAGCGGACTTCGGCGACGAGATCGCGATGCTCGTCGACGGCGTCACGAAGCTCGACAAGGTCAAGTACGGCGACTCCACGCAGGCGGAGACCGTCCGCAAGATGATCGTCGCGATGTCGAAAGACATCCGCGTGCTCATCATCAAGCTCGCCGACCGGTTGCACAATGCGCGCACGTGGGGCTTCGTGCCCGCGGCATCCGCTGCCCGCAAGGCGACCGAGACGCTCGAGATCTATGCGCCGCTCGCGCACCGCCTCGGTATCCAGACGATCAAGTGGGAGCTCGAAGACCTCTCGTTCGCCGTGCTCTACCCGAAGCTCTACGCCGAGATCGAGAGCCTCGTCAAGCAGCGCACCCCGCAGCGCGAAGAGTTCGTGCAGAACGTCATCGACCTCATCACCGACGATCTGAAGGCCGCGAAGATCCGAGGCAAGGTCGTCGGTCGCCCCAAGCAGTACTACTCGATCTACCAGAAGATGATCGTGCGCGGCCGCGACTTCGACGAGATCTACGACCTCGTCGGTATCCGGGTGCTCGTGAACTCGGTGCGCGACTGCTACGCGGTGCTCGGCGCGATCCACGCCAGGTGGACCCCGCTGCCCGGCCGCTTCAAGGACTACATCGCGACGCCGAAGTTCAACCTGTACCAGTCGCTGCACACGACCGTCATCGGCCCGAAGGGGCGCGCGGTCGAGATCCAGATCCGCACGCATGACATGCACCAGCGCGCCGAGTACGGCGTCGCCGCGCACTGGAAGTACAAGGAGCGCATGGCGGGCGGGCGCACCGCCGACAAGTCCGGTCAGAACGAGACCGACATGGCGTGGCTCGCCCACATCTCCGACTGGCAGGCCGAGACCGCCGATCCCGGGGAGTTCCTCGATTCGCTGCGATTCGAGATCGGCGCCAAAGAGGTCTACGTCTTCACGCCGAAGGGGCGGGTGATCGGACTGCCCGCGGGCGCGACGCCCGTCGACTTCGCCTATGCCGTGCACACCGAGGTCGGTCACCGCACCATGGGTGCGAAGGTCAACGGCCGCCTCGTTCCGCTCGAGAGCGAGCTGTTGAGCGGCGATGTCGTCGAGGTCTTCACCTCGAAGAACCCCGACTCGGGTCCGAGTAAAGACTGGCTCGGCTTCGTCAAGAGCCCGCGAGCCCGCAACAAGATCCGTCAGTGGTTCACCAAGGAGCGACGCGACGAGGCGATCGAGCAGGGTCGCGACGCGATCGCCCGCGCGATGCGCAAGCAGAACCTGCCGCTGCAGAAGCTCATGAACCAGGAGTCCTTCGCCGAGGTCGCAGCGCAACTGCGATACGACGACGTCTCCTCCTTGTACGCCGCCGTCGGCGAGGGCCATGTGTCGACGCAGTCGGTGCTCGAGAAGGTCGTCGCTCTCGTGCGCGACGTCGACGAGGGCGACGAGCCCGACCTGCCGATCCCGGTGCGTTCCCGGCCGCTGCCGCGGCACTCGGATTCTGGTGTGCTCGTGCGCGGTGCGCCCGACATCCTCGTCAAGCTCGCCCGCTGCTGCACCCCCGTGCCGGGCGACGAGATCGTCGGATTCGTGACGCGCGGCGCCGGTGTCTCGGTGCACCAGGCAAGCTGTCACAACGTGCAGAGCCTCATGCAGGAGCCCGAGCGCATGATCGACGTGGAGTGGGCGCCGAGTTCGAAGAGCGTCTTCCTCGTGCAGATCCAGATCGAGGCGCTCGACCGCGCCGGGTTGCTCTCCGACGTCACGCGGGTGCTCTCGGAGCACCACGTCAACATCCTCTCGGCCAATGTCTCGACGTCGACCGACCGTCTCGCGCTCAGCCGTTTCGTCTTCGAGATGGGCGACACGACGCATCTCGATCGCGTGCTCAACGCGGTGCGGCGCATCGACGCCGTCTACGACGTCTACCGCGTCAGCGACGGCTGACGCCGGCACCCTCCCGGCGGCGCTCGTCGGCGAGCATCGCCTCGACCCGGACGAGCCGGTGCAGGGCGAGGCCGCGATGCGGCATTCGTGTCGAGGCTTCGAGTCGCCGGCGCAGCGCTCTCGGGAGTTCTGCATCGTCGCCGCAGAGCGACGTGACGATCGCTTCGACCTCGTCATCGGCCTCGGCCGGCTCGCGGAGCAGGTCGAAGCCGGTGCGCACCGGTGTGGTGCACCGCGCGCGCCGGTACTCGACGATCTCGTCGGGTTCGATCGCCACCTCGCGCACGAGCAGACGCGGCCCGGAGACCGACGCAACTCTGGCGGTTCGGGGCACGCAGAACTGGGCCACCGCCGGGGGAGCGGTGAGTGCGCCGTGCACCCAGGCCGCGGATCGCCGTTCGATCACGAGGCTGCGCGGAGCGCGCAGCGCGATGGCCGCTGCTCGCAGCGACGGCAGGTCGGGCTCGTCGACCGGAGCCCATCCCTCGTCGATCGGCATGAGCTCGCCGTCGATGCGGGCGGCGCAGAGCTCGGCGAGCGAGAGGTCGTCGGTGCTGAGCACGTTCGGGAGCTTGGCCATACGGACATGCTGCGACACCCTCGCACCTCAGGACGCAGGCGGCGGTGATCTGTGGAGAACGTGCCGCGCATTCGCCTGATCGCGGTCGAGACCGCGATCAGGCGAGGTGGCCTCAGCCGCCGAGAGCCTTCAACCAGGCACGGCGCGCGTCGAGGGCTTCGCGAGCGGATGCCGCGGCCTTCGCATCGCCCGACGCCTCAGCAGCGGCGAGCTCGGCCTCGAGCTTGTCGATCGCGTCGTGCAGCTGGCCGAGCATGCCTTCGGAGCGTGCCTTCTTCTCGGGGTCCTCGCGCTGCCAGCGCTCCTCCTCGAGCGACTTCACGTGGTTCTCGATCTTGCGGAGCCGGTCTTCGACGACCCGCACCTGATCGCGCGGAACCTTGCCGATCTCGTCCCACTTGCGCTGGATCTTGTTGAGCTCTGCGCGGGCCTGCTTGGGGTCCTTCGCGGTGAGCAGGGGCTCCGCCTCGGTGAGGAGCGCGAGCTTCTCGTCGAGGTTCGCCCGGTAGCTCTCGTCCTCCTGCGCATCGATCTCGGCCTTGGCGCTGAAGAGCACGTCGCCTGCGGCCTTGAACTTCGCCCACAGTGCGTCGTCGAGCTTCTTGCCGGCACGGCCGGCGAGCTTCCACTCGTCGAGCAGGTGGCGGTAGTCGCCGACCGCATCGGCGCCGCGCGGCGCGAGGGCCTCGGCGCGCTCGATGAGCGCCTGCTTGCGGCTGCGCACGTCGCGGTGCGCGGCGTCGAGCTCGGCGAAGAACGCCTTGCGGTGCGTCTCGATCGTCGAGCGAGCGGCGCGGAAGCGCTTCCACAGCTCGTTGGCCTCGTTCTTCGGCAGACGGGGGCCGTCCTGCTGGTGGTGCTGCCAGCGGGCGAACAGCTCGTCGAGTTCGGCGGTGGCCTGCTTCCACTGGGTCTTGGCGGGGTCGCCGGCTGCGAGGGCCTCGGCGGCTTCGACGATGGCGGTGCGCTCGGCGATCGCCTCGGCGACGGCGGCCTTCGACTCGGCCTGCTGCTGCTCCGTCAGTTCCTTCGTGGTGCCGGAGAGCGCCTCGAGCCGCGTCGCGAGCGACTCGAGGTCGCCGACGGCGTTCGCGGTGGAGACCGAGGAACGGAGGGTGGCGACGGCCTTCGCGACATCCGCTGCGGGCGCACCGCGACGCACGCGCTGCTCGAGCAGGCCCACCTGGCCGGCGAGATCGGCGTACTTGCGCTCGAAGTAGGCGAGCGCCTCTTCAGCAGAGCCGTCGGGGTACTGCCCGACCGCTCGTTCGCCGTCGCTCGTGCGCACGAAGACGGTGCCCGTCTCGTCGACGCGGCCCCACGGTTGCTGATCTGAATCGGTCACGGCCTCACCCTGTCGTATGTCGGATGCCGCCCGGAGGCGACGTTGACGGCATCAAGCCTATTGCACCGCCGAGGGGCGGCGCGGGCCGTCACTCGATCGTGAACGCCGTGATCGTGGTCGGTACGGCGGGAGCGCCGTCGCCGGCGCCGTCGCTCGTGCCCGCGTCGATGACGCCGGCCCGGAGGGCGTCGAGACCGCTCGTCACCTTGCCGATGACCGTGTACCCGCCGGTGTCGCCGGGCAGCGTCGTGTCCTCGTAGACGATGAAGAACTGGCTGCCGTTGCTGTACTGCGATTCGGCGCGGGCCATCGCGATCGTGCCGGCCGGGTAGAGCCCGTCGGCCGGAGCGTTCTCGACGGGGCCGTAGCTGTAGCCGGGACCGCCGGTGCCGTCGCCGCTCGGGTCGCCGCACTGGAGCACCCAGATGCCCTCGGTCGTGAGTCGGTGGCAGCTCGTGCCGGTGTAGAAGCCCGACTGGATGAGGCTGATCTCACTCGAGACGGCCTGCGGAGCGGCCGCGCCGTCGAGCTCGACGCCGAGCGGGATGTCGTTGAGCGTGAGCGTGCCGGTCCAGGTGCGGTCCTCGGCGATGTCCGCCGACGGCACGTCGCCCTGGTTCTCGCCTTCGGCGGGAGTCGGGGTGGGCGTCGGCGTCGCGGTCGCGGCGGGCTCGGCGCCGGGTCCACCGCTGAAGTAGAAGATCTGCGCGGCCGTCGCGAGGGCCAGCGCGACGACGAGCGCGAGCACCGCGATCACGTTGTCGCGGGTGCGCCGGCGCGCCTTCCGGGTGTGGACTTCCTGGCGTGCCTGGTAGGTGCGAAGGCGCGCTCGTTCTTCACGCGCCTGTCGGTCGTTCGATGCCACGCATGCTCCTTCTCGGGACTCCTGCGTGCCGACTCTACGCAAGGCGGGGTGCCCAGACCAATCGCCGCACCGATGTCGGCGCCGAGATGCGGTGTCGGATGCCGCGACTGCGCTCGAGCGGGTGGTCGATTCCTGCCCGGCCGACGGTGTCGGATGCCGCGACTACGCTTGACGGCATGGTGGATTCGGGCCCGGGGCTGCGTTCAGGCGCGACTCCGCTCGCGGTGCGCATGCGCCCGACGAGCCTCGACGAGGTGGCCGGCCAGCGGCACCTGTTGACGCCCGGATCCCCGCTCGTCGCCCTCGCCGGCGATCGCTCGGGGGAGTCGGGGTCGGTCTCCGTCATCCTCTGGGGGCCGCCCGGCACGGGCAAGACGACACTCGCCCAGGCGATCGCGCGTTCGTCGGGCCGCAAGTTCGTCGAACTGTCGGCAGTGTCGGCCGGAGTGCGCGACGTGCGTCAGGTCATGGAGGAGGCGCGGGCGAGCCGCGATCTCTACGGGCTCTCGACCGTGCTCTTCCTCGACGAGATCCACCGCTTCACGAAGGCCCAGCAAGACGCCCTGCTGCCGGGCGTCGAGAACGGCTGGGTCATCCTGGTGGCCGCGACCACCGAGAACCCCTCGTTCTCGGTCATCTCGCCGCTCCTGTCGCGTTCGCTCCTGCTCACGCTCGAACTCCTCACCGACGACGACCTCGGGGTGCTGGTCGATCGGGCGGTCGCCGATCCGCGCGGACTGGCAGGCAAGGTGGCACTCGACCCAGAGGCACGGGCCGCCATCATCCGGCTCGCCTCGGGCGACGCGCGACGCGCGCTCACGGCGCTCGAGGCGGCCGCCGTGGCCGCGGCGCAGGCGGTTCCCGTCGCCGCGGCACCGGAGTCGGGTGACGACGACGGCGCCGATGCGACCGGCGACGACACGCCCGCCGCCGGCACGCCCGGCGACGACGAGTCGTCGACCGAAGCAGTGACGGATGCCGCGGCATCCGCTGCGCCCGTCATCACGACCGACATCGTGGCACGTGCCGTCGACCGTGCGCTGCTGCGCTACGACCGCAACGGCGACGAGCACTACGACGTCATCAGCGCGTTCATAAAGTCGGTGCGCGGCAGCGACGTCGACGCCTCGCTGCACTATCTCGCTCGCATGATCGAGGCGGGCGAAGACGCGCGATTCATCGCGCGCCGCATCATCGTGCTCGCCTCCGAAGACATCGGCCTCGCCGACCCGAGTGCGCTCGGAGTGGCCGTGGCCGCCGCCGACGCCGTGCAGTTCATCGGCATGCCCGAGGGGCGGATCCCGCTCGCGCAGGCCGTCGTGCACCTGGCCACCGCCCCGAAGTCGAACGCCGCCTACGTCGGCATCGACCGGGCGATCGCCGACGTACGCGAGGGCAAGGCCGGCCGGGTGCCGAAGCACCTGCGCGACGCGCACTACCCGGGGGCGAAGCGACTCGGCCACGGCAAGGGCTACAAGTACCCCCACGACGACGAGATCGGCGTCGTGGCGCAGGAGTACCTGCCCGAGTCGCTCCGCGGCGCCGTCTACTACGAGCCGACCGAGCACGGCAACGAGCGCGAGGTCTCTGCGCGGCTCGCGAAGCTGCGGCGCATCGTTCGCGGCGGGCGATGACCGCCACGAGCCTGAGAGCCCCCGGTGGGGCGCACTGCGCCGTCGTGATATCATTTCCGTTGGCCTGAAGCCTGATTCTCGAGCGCGGCTGCGAGAGAATCACCGGCGAATGGGTGCGATCTGTAGCCGATCCACCCTTGGCGAATCCCTCTGACACAGATTCCCGGCGCACGATCGCGCCGTGAATTCACTTGAGATTCTTCCGAAAGGACATTCGTGTCGAACCAGTCACGTAGCAAGACCCGCCTCTCCCGTGCGCTCGGCGTCGCCCTCACCCCGAAGGCCGCCCGCTACATGGAGAAGCGCCCGTACGCTCCCGGTGAGCACGGCCGCACCAAGCGCAAGCAGGACAGCGACTACGCCGTTCGTCTGCGCGAGAAGCAGCGCCTGCGCGCCCAGTACGGCATCCGCGAGAAGCAGCTGCGCATCGCCTTCAACGAGGCCCGTCGCACCGACGGCCTGACCGGTGAGAACCTGGTCGAGCTGCTCGAGATGCGTCTCGACGCCATCGTGCTGCGTGCCGGCTTCGCCCGCACCATCTCGCAGGCGCGCCAGTTCGTGGTGCACCGCCACATCCTCGTCGACGGCCAGCTCGTCGACCGCCCCTCGTTCCGCGTGAAGCCGGGCCAGCTCGTGCACGTCAAGGCACGCAGCGAGGGCACCGAGCCGTTCCAGGTCGCCGCTGCCGGCGGTCACGTCGACGTGCTCCCCAAGCTCCCCGCGTACCTCGAGGTCGAGCTCGACAAGCTCCAGGTGAAGCTCGTCCGTCGTCCGAAGCGCGCCGAGGTCCCCGTGACCTGTGACGTGCAGCTGGTCGTCGAGTACTACGCAGCTCGCTGACGCAGAGCAGTTGAGACAGGGGTCGCGGGGTTTCCCGCGGCCCCTGTGTCGTACCCGGCGAGCGCCTGCGGCGCGGCCACTAGACTGGTGCGAGGCGTGCCGAGCGCACCGCACGGCGACACATCGATCAGGGAGCAGGAGCACCTCGTGAAGAGCATTCTGTGGTTCACCGTCGGCGTCGCGGCCGGATTCGCGGTCGCGCACCAGGTCAACCAGACCAAGCAGGGGCGAGACTTCTTCTCCGCGGTCGACGCGAAGGCGCGCGCCTTCGGCCAGGCGATCGCCGAGGGCTACCACGCCCGTGACGCCGAGCTCCGGGCCGAGCAGGGCGAGACGCCCGCGTCTCTCTGAGTCGCGCCCACGATGTGATGGCCCGGATGCCCCGGGCAACGACTGAGAACGGAACCATGCAGACTGCCGACATCCGCCAGCGTTGGCTGGACTTCTTCGCCGAGCGCGGACACACCGTCGTCCCCTCGGCGTCGCTCGTCTCCGATGACCCCACCCTGCTCTTCACGGTCGCCGGCATGGTGCCGTTCGTGCCGTACCTCACGGGTCTCGTGCCCGCGCCGTACCCGCGCGCGACGAGCGTGCAGAAGTGCATCCGCACGAACGACATCGAAGAGGTCGGCAAGACCCCGCGCCACGGCACGTTCTTCCAGATGAGCGGCAACTTCTCGTTCGGCGACTACTTCAAAGAGGGCGCCATCTCGATGGCGTGGGAGCTGCTGACGACCCCCGAGGCCGACGGCGGCTATGGCTTCGACCGCGACGACCTCTGGGTCACCGTCTACGAAGACGACGACGAGGCGATCGAGCTCTGGAAGAAGGTCGCAGACCTGCCCGACGAGCGCATCCAGCGCCTCGGCAAGGACACGAACTACTGGCACACCGGCCAACCCGGCCCGGCGGGGCCCTGCTCCGAGATCTTCTTCGATCGCGGCCCCGAGTACGGCATCGACGGCGGCCCCGCCACCGACGACGACCGGTACGTCGAGATCTGGAACCTCGTGTTCATGCAGTACCTCATCGACGATGTGCAGTCGAAGACCGACTTCCGCATCGTGAAGGAGCTGCCGAAGAAGAACATCGACACCGGCATGGGGCTCGAGCGCGTCGCCTTCATCAAGCAGGGCGTCGACAACATGTACGAGATCGACCAGGTGCGCCCGGTGCTCGACCGCGCTGCCGAGCTCTCGGGCCGTCGCTACGGCGCGAACCACGACGACGATGTGCGCATGCGCGTCATCGCCGACCACGTGCGCTCCGCGCTGATGCTCATGAGCGACGGCGTGAGCCCGTCGAACGAGGGGCGCGGATACATCCTGCGCCGGCTCCTGCGCCGCAGCATCCGAGCCATGCGTCTGCTCGGCGTCGAGGGTCCGACGTTCCGCGAGCTCTTCGCGGCATCGCGCGATGCGATGAAGTCGGCGTACCCCGAGGTCGCGCACGACTACGCGCACATCGAGCAGCTGGCCCTCGGCGAGGAGGAGACCTTCCTCCGCACGCTCACGGCCGGCACCTCGATCCTCGACCTCGCCGTCTCCAAGACGAAGGATTCGGGTCGCGGCCAGCTCGCGGGCGACACGGCCTTCCTGCTGCACGACACCTACGGGTTCCCGATCGAGCTCACGCTCGAGATGGCCGACGAGGCGGGTCTCGCCGTCGACCGCGCAGCGTTCGACACGCTCATGACCGAGCAGCGCTCCCGCGCGAAGGCCGATGCCAAGTCCAAGAAGAAGGTGCTCGCCGACCTCTCGGTGTACGCCGACTTCCGTGCCAAGGGCGAGACGATCTTCACGGGGTACACCGAGCTGTCGACCGCGTCGACCGTGCTCGGCCTGCTCGTCGACGGTCGGCCCGTGCCGTTCGCGACCGCCGGGCAGACCGCCGAGGTGATCCTCGCCGAGACGTCGCTGTACGCCGAGTCCGGCGGGCAGGCGCCCGACCAGGGCCGCATCGTCGGCGACGGATTCGAGCTCGAGGTGCTCGACGTGCAGAAGCCCATCAAGGGCCTCATCAGCCACACCGTGAAGGTGACGTCGGGTGAGGTCGGCGTGGGCGTGCCCGCGACGACCCTCGTCGACGAGCAGTACCGACGCGGCGCCACGCAGGCGCACTCGGGCACGCACCTCGTGCACGCGGCACTCCGCCAGGTTCTCGGGCCGAACGCCCACCAGTCCGGCTCGTTCAACAAGGCCGGTTACCTGCGTCTCGACTACGGATGGAACTCGGCGCTCTCGGCAGAGACCCGCAGCGAGATCGAGGAGATCTCGAACGCCGCGATCCGCGACAACCTTGAGGTCGTCACGCGAGAGATGCCGCTCGACGAGGCGAAGTCGCTCGGCGCGATGGCGCTCTTCGGCGAGAAGTACGGCGAGGTCGTGCGCGTCGTCGACATCGGCGGCCCCTGGTCGCGCGAACTCTGCGCCGGCACGCACGTGTCGACGAGCGCCGAGGTCGGCATGATCAACATCGTGGGGGAGTCCTCGGTCGGCGCGTCCAACCGCCGTGTGGAGTCGCTCGTCGGACTCGACGCCTTCCGACGCTTCGCGTCGGAGCGTGCGCTCGTCTCCGAGCTGACCTCGTCGCTGAAGACGCGCCCCGACCAGCTCGTCGACCGCGTCGGCGAGCTCGTCTCGAGCTTGAAGGCCGCTGAGAAGCGCATCCAGCAGTTCGAGGCTCGCGCCCTCAACGATCGCGTGCCCGCACTGGCTGCCAAGGCCGTTCGCACCGGCGACGTGCTGCTCGTCGCCGAGACGGTCGGGTCGCTCGGCGCCGGTGACGAACTGCGGTCGCTCGCGACCTCCGTGCGATCGCAGCTCGGCGACGCGGCATCCGTCGTGGCCCTGACCGCCGAGGTCGGCGGCAAGCCGGTCGCGATCGTCGCGACCTCGCCTGCGGCCCGCGACGCCGGTGCGAATGCCGGTGCTCTCGCGAAGACCATGGCGGGTGTGCTCGGCGGCGGCGGCGGTGGCAAGCCCGACCTCGCGCAGGGCGGCGGCAGCGACCTCGCGGCGATCCCGGCCGCGCTCGACGCGGTGCGCTCGGCGCTCCGCGGGTAGGCGCTGTGCGTACCGGCGCGAGACTCGGCGTCGACGTCGGGCGGGCGCGCATCGGCGTCGCCCGATGCGATCCGGGCGGCATGATCGCGACCCCGGTGGAGACCGTGGCGCGTGCCGCCGACGGCGACGCCGACGTGGCGCGCATCCTCGAGATCGCGCGCGAGCACGAGGTGATCGAGATCGTCGTCGGCAATCCGCTCTCGCTCTCCGGTGCGTCGACGCCGTCGACCGACGACGCGGTGGCCTTCGCGGAGCGACTGGCGAGCACGGGGATCCCGGTGCGGCTGGTCGATGAACGACTCTCGACCGTGAGCGCCCAACAGGCGCTTCGCGCGACCGGGAAGTCGGCGCGGAAGCAACGTCCCATCGTGGACCAAGTTGCAGCCGTTATCATTTTGCAACACGCCATCGACGCCGAGCGGGATTTCCAGCGCCCGCCCGGCCGGACGATCGAGATCCCCGAAGGGCCGTCCCCCCTGTGACCCAGCCTCCTCCCGAGCGCGACGACACCGACCGCGCCGCCGCCGACTGGCACGCGATGCTCGCCGGCGATGCGCCGGTGCGAGCAAGCAGAGCAGCGGATGCCGCGCCGCCACGACCGCAGGCCGGCGCGACGCCGACCGGCGCGACGCCGACCGGCGCGACGCCGACCGGCGCGACGCCGACCGGCGCGACGCCGACTCCGTCCGCCGCCGAGGGGCAGCCGATGACCCGTCGAGAGGCTCGGGAGGCCGAGCAGCGTCAGGCGGCGGAGGCCGAAGCGGCAGCAGTGCTCGCCGCGGCGGGTCCGCCTGCCGACGACGCCCCGTTGCCGTTCTTCGACTCGATCGTGGCCGAACCCGCTGCTCCCGAGCCGGCGCGACCGTCGCGCGCCGAGCGCCGGGCGGTGAACTCCGACCCGTACGAGCCCGAGAAGCCGAAGCGCCGAGGCGCATGGGGTTGCCTGATCGGCCTCCTGGTCGTCGTCGCTCTCGGTGCGGTGGCCTTCTTCTTCCTGCAGGGCCCGATCAATGCCGTCATCGAGCGGTTCACGCCGGCCGCGGACTTCGAGGGTTCCGGCACAGGCGAGGTCGTGTTCATGATCCACGACGGCGACGGCGGCTCGGACATCGCGACGAACCTCGTCGACGAGGGCGTCACCGCGTCGCACGACGCCTTCTACGACCTGCTGCTCGAACAGAGTCCCGAACCCGAGTTCCACCCCGGTGCGTACCGGCTCGCCGAGAAGATGAGCGCGCAAGCGGCGCTCGATGCGCTGCAGGATCCGGCGACGAAGCTCGAGAACACCTTCGTCATCCCCGAAGGCACGGCGACCGTCGATGCGCTGCCGTACATCGCCGAGGGCACCGGACTGCCGATCGAGGAACTCCAGGCCGCCGCGGCAGAGCCGCCCGCGAGCTACGGGCTGCCCGCCGAAGCGACGAACCTCGAGGGATTCCTCTTCCCTGCGACGTACACGCTCGATCCCGGGCTCGACGCGCACGCCGTGCTGCAGACCCTCGTCGACCGGCAGTTCGAAGCGCTCGACGCCGCGGGCGTCGCGCCCGAAGACCGCTGGCGGACGATCGTGCTCGCCGCGCTCATCCAGCGCGAGGCGGGCCTCCGCGACGACTTCTACAAGGTGTCGCGTGTCTTCCAGAACCGGCTCGATCCTGCCAAGTGGGAGACCGGGCTGCTCGAGTCGGATGCCACTGTGGCGTACGGCACCGGCAACACCCATCTGGTGACGACGACCGACGAGGAGCGGGCGAACGCCGCGAATCTCTACAACACCTATCTGCACCCCGGCCTGCCGATCGGTCCGATCTCGAACCCGGGCGATCTCGCCATCGACGCGGCGCTGCACCCGGCCGACGGGCCGTGGCTCTTCTTCGTGACGTGGAACCTCGACACCGGAGAGACGATCTTCTCCGAGACCGTCGAACAGCACGACGCCGCCGTCGAGAAGTGGCTCGCCTGGATGGACGAGCACCCAGAGTATGGCTGAGCGACCGCGACCGCTCCACGCGCGGCTCGCGGTGCTCGGCTCGCCGATCTCGCACTCCAAGAGCCCAGCTCTGCACCGCGCGGCGTACGACCGTCTCGGGTTGTCGTGGCAGTACTCGGCCGTCGAGATGGACGGCGACCGGCTCGGCGAGTTCCTGGGTGGTCTGGATGCCTCGTGGCGCGGGCTCTCGCTCACGATGCCGCTGAAGCAGGACGTGCTGCCCCTCCTCGACTCGATCGACGAGGTCGCCGCGATCACCGGCGCCGCGAACACGGTGCTCTTCGACGGCGGCACCCGCCGGGGGTTCAACACCGACGTCGGCGGCATCGTGCGGACGCTCCGCGAGGCCGGCGTGCATGAGGCGTCGCACGGCGTGCTGCTCGGCGGCGGGGCCACGGCCGCGTCGGCGCTCGTCGCGATGTCGCAGCTCGGGGCACGCGAGGTGCAGGTGCTCGTGCGTCGACCGGGAGCGGCGGCACCGCTCGTCGAGCTGGGGTCGCGTCTCGGCATCGACGTCCACGAGGGCCGCCCCACCGAACTCGCGACGATCGATCGTGCCGACCTCGTCGTGAGCACCGTGCCCGGCGGAACGGACCTCGGCGTCGCGGCATCCGCTGGTCTCATCTCCTCCGCTGCGCTGCTCGACGTCGCCTACGATCCCTGGCCCACGCCGCTCGCGGCCGGCTGGTTCGCGGGAGGCGGCGCAGTGGTGCACGGACTCGGGATGCTGCTGCACCAGGCTCTGCTGCAGGTTCGGATCTTCGTGAACGGCGACCCGAACGAGCCGCTCGACGATGAGGACGCCGTGCTCGCCGTCATGCGCGATGCGGTCGCCTGAGCGCTTCGTCGGGGCATCGTCGCCGCGGGCGCCGCGGGCGCCGCGGGCGCCGCGGGCGCCGCGGGTGCCGCGTCGTCGCGACGGCCGGCCTCTGTCATGCGACGTCCGCGTCACCGAGCCTGTGAAAGGATAGGAACATGCTCCGTTGGCTCACTGCCGGAGAGTCGCACGGCCCTGAGCTCGTCGCGATCCTCGAGGGTCTTCCCGCCGGTATCCCCGTTTCGCTCGACGATATTCGTGCCGACCTCGCGCGCCGCAAACTCGGCTACGGCCGGGGTGCGCGCATGAAGTTCGAGCAGGACGAACTCGCGATCTCGGGCGGTGTGCGCCACGGCCTCAGCCTCGGCAGCCCCGTCGCGCTGCGCATCGGCAACACCGAGTGGCCGAAGTGGCAAGAGGTGATGAGCCCCGAGCCCATCGATCCGTCGAAGCTCGGCCGCGGCCGCGGCGCCGCGCTCACCCGGCCCCGTCCCGGGCACGCCGACCTCGTCGGCATGCAGAAGTACGGCTTCGACGAGGCCCGCCCGGTGCTCGAGCGCGCGAGCGCCCGCGAGACCGCCGCCCGCGTCGCCCTCGGCGCGGTGGCACGCTCGTTCCTCGCCGAGCTCGGCATCCGGCTCGTCGCCCACACGCTCGCGATCGGCCCGGTTCGGGTGCCCGATGGCAGCCCGCTGCCGACGCCCGACGACGTCGAGCTGCTCGACGCCGATCCGCTCCGCTGCTTCGACCCCGAGACCTCGGCCGCGATGGTCGCCGAGGTCGACCTCGCGCACAAGGAGGGCGACACCCTCGGCGGCGTCGTCGAAGTGCTCGCCTACGGCGTGCCGCCGGGCCTCGGTTCGCATGTGCATTGGGACCGGCGTCTCGACGCGCAGCTGGCAGCCGCGCTCATGGGCATCCAGGCGATCAAGGGCGTCGAGGTCGGCGACGGCTTCGAGACGACCCGACGCCGCGGCTCGGCCGCGCACGACGAACTGCACATCGACGGCGAGCTCATCGCACGTTCGAGCGATCGTGCGGGCGGCACCGAGGGCGGCATGTCCACCGGCACCGTCCTGCGCGTGCGCGCCGGCATGAAGCCCATCGCGACCGTGCCACACGCCCTGCCGACGGTCGATGTCGCCACCGGCGAGGCCGCGGCGGCACACCACCAGCGCTCCGACGTCGTCGCGGTGCCGGCCGCGGGTGTCGTGGCCGAGGCGATGGTCGCGCTCACCCTGGCGAACGCCGTGCTCGAGAAGTTCGGCGGTGACTCGATCGGCGAGACCCGGCGCAACCTCGAGTCCTACCTCGCGGCGATCCCCGACACGCTCCGCACGGCGGGCGCTGCTTCGGACGTCGCGGCAGATCGTGTCTGACACCCCGCGACTCGCCCTGCCGATCGTGCTCGTCGGCCCGATGGGCGCGGGCAAGTCACGGGTCGGGCAGCGGCTCGCGGCATCCGTCGGCGCACCGTTCGTCGACACCGACCTGCGCATCGCCGAACGCTACGGACCGATCGAGGAGATCTTCGACCGCGAGGGCGAGGAGTACTTCCGCATCGTCGAACGCGAGGTCGTCGACGAGGCGCTGCGCGAAGAGGCCGTGATCTCGCTCGGCGGTGGCGCCGTGCTGCACGACGACACCCGTGACGACCTCGCCGGCCTCCCGGTCGTCTGGCTGCAGGTGTCGGCGTCGGCGGTGGCGCCCCGACTCGCCGGCGGCACTCGTCCGCTGCTGGCCGACGGCGGCATCGAACGCTGGAGCGCCATCCTCGAAGCGCGGCGCCCCCTGTACGAGTCGGTCGCCGACTTCAGCATCGACACCTCGCGTCGCTCGGTCGCGCGGATCGTCGACGACATCACCGGGCACTTCGGAGGAACACGATGACCGCAGACGAGACCCGCACGAGCATCCGCGTCGGCGGCGAATCGGGCTACGACGTCATCGTGGGCCGAGGGGTGCTCGCCGAGCTCGCCGACGCGATCGGCACCGAGGCGACCAAGGTGCTCATCGTGCACCCCGCGACGCTCGGCGCGCGGGCCGCCGAACTTCGCGAGGAACTCTCCGACCGGTATCAGGTGCTGCTCGCGGAGGTGCCCGACGCCGAGGCCGGCAAGCGCATCGAGGTCGCCGCGTTCTGCTGGCAGGTGCTCGGACAGGCCGACTTCACCCGCACCGACGCGGTCGTCGGGTTCGGCGGGGGAGCGATCACCGACCTCGCGGGCTTCGTCGCCGCGACCTGGCTGCGCGGCGTGAAGGTCGTGCAGGTGCCGACGACGGTGCTCGGCATGGTCGACGCGGCCGTCGGCGGCAAGACCGGCATCAACACCAACGAGGGCAAGAACCTCGTCGGCGCGTTCCACGCTCCCGCCGCCGTGATCTGCGACCTCGACGTGTTCGACACGCTGCCGAAGAACGAGATCCTCGCGGGCTTCGCCGAGATCGTGAAGGCGGGCTTCATCCGCTACCCCGAGATCCTCGACATCATCGAGGCGGACCCCGAGGCCGCGACCGATCCGTCGACGCCGCAGTTCCGCCGCGTGGTCGAGCTCGCGATCCAGATGAAGGCCGATGTCGTCTCGGAGGACTTCACGGAGCAGGGGCTCCGCGAGATCCTGAACTACGGGCACACGCTCGGTCATGCCGTCGAGCACGCCGAGCGCTACCAGTGGCGCCACGGTGCCGCGGTCGCGGTCGGCATGGCCTTCGCGGCGGAGCTCGGCCGGCTCTCGGGTCGCCTCCCCGACGAGGTCGCCGACCGGCACAAGCGCGTGTTGGACCTGCTGAGCCTGCCGACCTCGTACCCCGCAGGCCGCTGGAACACCCTCCTCGCCACGATGCAGCGCGACAAGAAGTCGCGCGCCGGGCAGCTTCGCTTCATCGTGCTCGACGACCTGGCGAAGCCGACGGTCATGCTCGCGCCCGACCCGTCACTGCTCTTCGCGGCCTACCAGGAGATCGCCTCCTGAGCGTCGCGCACGAGAGCGGACGGATGCCCGAGGCACCCGCCCGCTCTCGAAACGGATGAATCCGGTCTAGCCCGCGGTCGCGACTCCGATGGCGGGGTTGTCGGCGAAGAAGCCGTCGAGGCCCGCGTCGAGGAACACCCGGAGCTCGCCGGCGAGGTCGCCGATGCCTGCGGGATCGGCGCTCGAACGGAACTCGGTCGGGAGGAACGCGTTCTCGCGGCGGAACGTCCAGCCGTGCACCTCGAGTCCGACCGCGTGCGCGTCGGCGATCAGCGTGGTCGGCGCGCCGAGCGTGCCGGTCGCGGTGCGGGGGATCAGGAGGCTCTTCTCGACGCCGACCCCGTCGGCGTACGTCGCGATCTCGGCGATGCCTGCGGCCGTCGCGAGGTCGGCGTAGGTGCGGGCGTCACCGGCGAGCGTGAAGTCGTAGGGACGACCGCTCGAGTTGAGGAGCTGGGCGAGTGCCACGTCGGTGGCGCCGTCGAGCTCGCGGAGGTTGCCCACCTCGAAGCTCTGGATGATGACGGGCGCATCGGCCGCGTCGAGCCCGTTGCGCGAGAGTTCGGCGACGAGCGGCTCCTCGAGGGAGAGGCCGATCGAGTCGAAGTAGCTCGGGTGCTTCGTCTCGGGGTAGACGCCCACCGGCCGGCCGTCGCAGCTCACCGAGTGCCGGGCGAGATCGAACACCTCGTCGAGGGTCGGCACCTGGTAGAGGCCGTTGAACGTCGTGTTCGCCGGGCGGAGCTGGGGGAGCCGCTCGACCGCACGCAGCGTCTTGAGCTCGGCGAGCGTGAAGTCCTCGGTGAACCAGCCCGTGACGGAGATGCCGTCGATCAGCTTCGTGGCCTTGCGGTCGGCGAAGACCGTGCGGGTCGCGACATCCGTCGTGCCGCTGATCTCGTTCTCGTGGCGGGCGACGAGCACGCCGTCCTTCGTCGAGACGACGTCGGGTTCGATGAAGTCGGCGCATTCGATGATCGCCGCCTCGTACGCGGCGAGGGTGTGTTCGGGGCGCGAGCCGCTCGCGCCGCGATGCGCCACGACGGTGACGTCGGACGGCTGCACGCGGGTGCGCTCGAGGTCGATGACGTCGATCTCGGTGTCATCGGGGGTGCCGCCGACACGCGCGTCGTTGCCCGGGTAGTTGTTGTCGTTGGCGATCAGGAGGTCGCCCCCCTTCAACTGGACGACGGTCTCGAACGACTGCACCGGCAGCGAGAACGGATCGCCCGTGCCATAGCCGTCGCCGGCGCCGAGCAGCCCGGGGTTCGCGATGCGCAGCGCATCGACCACGAGGGTCTTCTCGAGCTTGCCCTCGGAGTCGGAGCGCGTGAGGTCCACCTCGTAGATGCGCTTCGTCACCGCCTGGTCGCCTTCGAAGTCGTCGCGTTCGACGAGCAGCAGCACGCCGTTGCGCACGGCGAACGCGTCGCCCACGACGTTGGCGTCCTGATCGGTCTGGTAGTTCCAGGTGCGACCCGTGTACGCGCCGGCCCTGGTGTCGAACTCGAGGATCTCGCGGCGGCGCAGGTCGGCGTCATCGGCGTAGGATCCCTCGACGACCGGGTAGAGGTAGCGTCCGTTGACCGAGGACGCGAGCGCCTCGAAGCCGCGGCTCGCACGCACGCGCGGCGTCTCGCCGGCCTGCAGATACGGGTTCTGCGGCGACTTCGCACCGCCGGGCATCGGATGCGGCTTCTCGAGCAGGGTGCCGTCGGCGCCGAAGTGGAGCAGGAACGGGCCGAACTCCTCGCCGACCCAGAAGCTGCCGTCCTTCGCGCGGACCACCGACTCGATGTCGAAGTCGGCGCCGGTGAGCAGGCGTTCGGGCGTCGTCTCGTTCGTGATCGGGAAGTCGAGCACGTGGTCCGCGTCGTTGTAGGAGATGAACCGCTCGACCTGGATCTCGCCGCTGCCGCCCTCCGCGGTCTGCCAGGCAGGACGGACCAGGTAGTTGCGGAGCAGGAAGTCGGCCGAGTTGCCCTTCGCGCCGAAGCCGTTGTCGGGCTGGGCCCAGAACGTGCCGTCGCCGTTGTCGATCATCGCCGAGAACCCGGGGATGACCTGGCCCGCGAAGGGGCCGGTGCGCCCGTTCACCGTCGTGGTGAGCGCTGCGCCGCTGGCGGGGCCCGCCTCGAGGTGGTCGGCCGACAGCGTCGCCCGGGCGACGAGGACGGGTTCCGTCTTCTTGACGGATGGACCCTTCGGTGCGTCGCCGTTCCCGGCGGCGGTGGCGGACGAGGGGACGAGGATCGCGGCCGCGGTGACGGCGGTGGCCGCGGCGACCAGGAGGCGGAAGCGCGTTCGCGTTCGTGCAGTTTCGGTTGGCATACGGCGAGCCAATCGGGCGCAGGGCACGTCGTGATGGCCGTTCGTGGAATGCGATGCGGCCAGCACGTGAACCCGAGCCTCGGGTGGCACCCGGGCCGCCACCTGCCGGCAGTCCGCCGTTCACCGCCTGCCGACTGCCGGCCGTCGACGGATGGCTGCTTCGGAGAGCTCACCCGCGAGCTCACCCGGAGAGCCGCGCCTGCGAGCCACGCCTCGATAGGCTTGCGGCATGACGACGATCCTCGTGCTCAACGGCCCGAACCTCGGCCGGCTCGGCACCCGCGAACCCGAGGTCTACGGCAGCGAGAGCCTCGCCGACATCCGCGACTCGCTCGCAGGCGTCGTGCCGTCGGACGTCGAGATCGACCTGCGCCAGAGCGACGACGAGGCCGAACTGATCGGCTGGATCCACGAGGCGGTCGACCGGAAGCTCCCCGTCGTACTGAACCCGGCGGCCTTCACCCACTACAGCTACGCGCTGCGCGATGCCGCAGCCCAGTTGAAGCAGGCCGGCGTGCCGCTCGTCGAGGTGCACCTCTCGAACCCGCACACCCGCGAGTCGTTCCGTCACACGAGCGTGATCTCGGGCGTCGCCACCGGAGTCATCGCGGGCTTCGGCAGCGACTCGTACCGCATGGCCGTGGAATGGGTGCTGCGTCACGCCTGAGATCGGCGCGGGCGCCGCGGCATCCGAGTGCATTGGCGCAGTCTCGACCGACCGACTAAACTCGACCGACTGAACTTCTGCGGCCGACTCCGGCCGAGCCTCTTCGCAACTGAACGGAACACACACGCATGGCAAGCACCGCTGACATCAAGAACGGCGTCGTCCTCTCCATCGACGGTCAGCTCTGGAGCGTCATCGAGTTCCAGCACGTCAAGCCCGGCAAGGGCGGTGCGTTCGTGCGCACCAAGCTGAAGAACGTCGTGTCGGGCAAGACCGTCGACCGCACCTACAACGCGGGCGCGAAGATCGAGATCGAGAACGTCGACCGTCGTGACTTCACGTACCTCTACAGCGACGGCGACGGCTACGTCTTCATGGACCAGACCGACTTCGACCAGCTCACGGTGCCCGGCACCGTCGTCGGCGACGCCGCGAACTTCATGCTCGAGAACCAGTCGGTGACCGTCGCGCTGAACAACGGCAACCCGCTCTACGTCGAGCTGCCCGCGTCGGTCGTGCTCGAGATCACCTACACGGAGCCGGGCCTGCAGGGCGACCGCTCCACCGGTGGCACGAAGCCCGCGACCGTCGAGACCGGCTACGAGATCCAGGTGCCGCTCTTCCTCGAGACCGGCACGAAGGTCAAGGTCGACACCCGCACGGGCGACTACCTCGGCCGCGTGAACGACTAGTGAGCGCACGTACCAAGGCGCGCAAGCGCGCGCTCGACCTGTTGTACTCGGCCGACATGCGTCAGGTGCCGGTCGAGCAGATGCTCGTCGTCGAGGCGGAGAAGGCGGCGAGCGAGCCCGAGCGCGCCGCGTCGTGGCTCTACGCGCGCGAGATCGTCGACGGCATCGTCGACAATCGTGCCGAGATCGACGAACTCATCGAGACGCATTCGCACGGCTGGACCCTCGAGCGCATGCCCGCCGTCGACCGCGCGATCCTGCGCATCGGCGTGTGGGAGATCATCCACAACGACGCCGTGCCCGACCCGGTCGCGATCTCCGAGGCCGTCGAGGCGGCCACGGTGCTCTCGACCGACGACTCGGCCGGCTTCGTGAACGGCCTGCTCGCGGCGATCTCGCACTCGAAGGCCTGACAGGGCACTTCCGTCGAGCGCCTCCGCTGAGGCTGCGGTCGCTCACGCGCGGGCGAGCAACGCCATCGTGTGATCGACCACTTCGCGCGGTCCGTCGTGGGCCGACAGCGATTTCGCAAGGCGCTGTGCGTTCGCCCGGTACGAGCCGTCGGAGGTGACTCGCCGCCAGGCGTCGAGGATCGCGCGTGGACGCGGGCGCCCGGTGCGCAGGTTCACGCCGGCACCGGCCCACGCCACGCGCGCGGCGATCTCCGGCTTGTCGAGGTCGCCGCCGGCGACGATGAGCGGAATGCCCTGTGCGAGGGCGGCGAGGACACCTCCCCAGCCGCCGTTGGTGATCATGACGTCGAGGCGTGGAAGCAGCGAGTCGTACGGGATGAACCCCGCCACCCGAGCGTTGGGCGGCGCGGTGAACGGCAGCTCCGCGACATCCGATCGCCCGGTCGAAGCGATGAGCAGCACCCGCTGCCGGCCGAGGGCGGTGAACGACGGCTCGATGAGGTCGTGGGGATCGACGTTCAGCGTGCCCTGGGTGACGTGCAGGATCGGGTCGCGGCAGGACTCGACGTCGGGCCACCACGACGGGAGCGCGGCGTCGTTCGCGCGCGGCCGGGTGAGCTCGCCGACGAAGACGACCTGCGTCGCGAGGTCCGAGCGCGGGTACTCGAGTTCGGCGACGCCCGAGGCGCAGACGAGTTGGGGCGACATGAAGGCCTGTTCCAACGCGAGGTCATCGAGGGGCAGGCCTGCTCGGGTTCGTTCCTCGGCGTATGCGCGCTGGATCCCGCTCGACACCATGCGCGTCATTCCGCGGAGTGCGCGGTCGCGCAGCCGTCCTGCGAGCCCCTTGGCCGGCTGAAGCCCGAGTATCGGCGGGGGCAGGTCGCGGCTCGGAATGGTCAGCGGGACGATGCTGACCGTCACCCACGGCGTGGCGGTCAGCTCGGACGCGAAATGCGCACCGATGCTCAACCCGTCGGCGACGATGACATCCCAGGGTTGCTCGGCGTATGCGCGCGTGAGATCGGTGGCCTGGCCGGCGCCGGTTCGCACGAACAGCTGCTCGACGTTCGTGAGCATCTGCCGCGGACCCTTCTTCCCGCGCAGCGCAGGGAAGGTGGCGGGCAGGTCGTGCTCGTCGAAGTCGGGTGCCGACGCCCACGTCACGACGCGGGCGCCGATCGCGGTGAATCGGTCGGCGTGGGCTGCACCCGTGTAGACGCGAACACGGTGCCCTGCCGCCAGGAAGGCCTCGGCGACGGCCACCAGCGGTGCCACATGGCCATGGAACGGCATCACCGCGATCATGACATCGGCCATGGTCCATTGCAGCACGCGGGCACCCCGCTCCGTGACCCGCACTCGGGGGGTTCGGCGGACCGTTCCCTGAGAGCGCGTTCCGTGGAGGCACCGAGCGCGGTTCAGCGGCACTCCCGACGACGGGCGACCGCTGCGGCGATGTGATGAGTGTGCCGCCGATTCCGGCCGGCATCTCCCACGTTGCTCTCGGAAGGAGCACCATGTCCAGCACCACCATCGGCACCGGTCGCGTCGCGACCGGATCCGGGCTCGACTCGATCCTCGACCGCGCGAACGACGCCCAGGCGGTCGTCCAGCGCTTCCTCGCCCGTGCAGGAGTCCCCGCGCTCCGCATCTCGCTCGGCCTCGTCTTCCTCGCCTTCGGCGTGCTGAAGTTCTTCCCCGGCGTGAGCCCCGTCGAGGCGCTCGTGACCCGCACCTGGAACGTGCTGTCGTTCGGCGTGGTCGACGGCTACGCCGCGCTCGCGCTGACCGGTGCGCTCGAGGTGTTCGTCGGCGTCACGCTCGTGACGGGCGTGCTGCTCAGGATCGGCCTGCTCGCGCTCGCGGTGACCTTCGTCGGCGTGTTCTCACCGCTCGTCTTCTTCGGCGGCGAGCTCTTCACCGCGGCCGGGCCCACGCTCACCGCGCAGTACATCCTGAAGGACGTCGTGCTCGTGGCCGCGGCCATGGTGATCGCGGCGAAGGCGTTCACGCGTCCGATCCGGTGATTCCGTGCGCTCGGCCCGCGTCGTCGACGACCCCCTCCGTTCGCGGCAGGGGGTCGTTCGCATCATCCGATAGGATCGAAGGACGTTGACAACCTTTAAGGCCGTCCTGTGAGGCGGAGAAGGGAGTCGTTTGATGGCACGTGCCGTGCTCAGTCAAGCTGACATCTCGCGGGCGCTGACCCGCATCTCGCACGAGATCCTCGAGTCCAATCGCGGCAGTTCCGATCTCGTCATCCTCGGCATCCCGACCAGGGGCGTGATCCTCGCCCGTCGCATCGCCGAGACGATCGCACGCATCGAACCCGACGCCGCGCCGCCGCCCGCGGGAGCGCTCGACGTCACGATGTACCGCGACGACCTCACCCGCACCCGCACGCGAACGCCGCAGCCCACCGAACTGCCGGCCGGCGGCATCGACGGCAAGACCGTCGTGCTCGTCGACGACGTGCTGTTCTCGGGACGCACGATCCGTGCCGCGTTCGACGCGCTGAACGATCTCGGTCGCGCACGCGCGGTGCGACTCGCCGTGCTCGTCGACCGCGGGCACCGGGAGTTCCCGATCCGGGCCGACTTCGTCGGCAAGAACCTGCCGAGCTCGACCCGGGAGCGCATCAACGTGCGCCTGGCCGAGATCGACGGCGACGACGCCGTCGCGATCGACGACACCGTCGCGGCCGAGGGCGGCGAGGCCTGATGCGCCACCTCCTCAGCACCCGCGAACTCTCCCGCGAGCAGGCGATCGAACTCCTCGACATCGCGGAGGACATGGCCGCCGTGCAGGAGCGCGAGGTCAAGAAGCTGCCGACCCTGCGCGGAAAGACCGTCGTGAACCTCTTCTTCGAGGACTCGACCCGCACGCGCATCTCGTTCGAGGCGGCCGCGAAGCGCCTCTCGGCCGACGTCATCAACTTCAGCGCCAAGGGGTCGAGCGTCTCGAAGGGCGAGAGCCTGAAGGACACCGCGCAGACCCTCCAGGCGATGGGCGCCGACGGCGTCGTCATCCGGCATCACGCGTCGGGCGCGCCCTACACGCTCGCGACGAGCGGATGGATCGACGCCGGCGTCGTCAACGCCGGCGACGGCACGCACGAGCACCCCACGCAGGCGCTGCTCGACGCCTTCACGATGCGGCGGCGCCTGCATGGCGCAGCGTCGCGCGGGCGTGCGCTCGACGGCGTGCACGTCGTCATCGTCGGCGACGTGCTGCACTCCCGCGTCGCGCGGTCGAACGTGTGGCTCCTCGCGACGCTCGGCGCGGAGGTCGAGCTCGTCGCTCCGCCGACCCTCGTGCCGGTCGACACGACCACCTGGCCCGCCCGCGTCGGCTACGACCTCGATGCCGCGCTCAGCGGCACACCCGACGTCGTCATGATGCTGCGCATCCAGGCCGAGCGCATGCACGCGGCGTTCTTCCCGAACAGCCGCGAGTACGCGCGCACCTGGGGTCTCGACGATGCCAGGTTCGACGCGCTGCCCCCCAGTACGATGGTGATGCACCCCGGCCCGATGAATCGCGGGCTCGAGATCGCCGCTCGCGCCGCCGACTCCCCGCAGTCGACCGTGCGCGAGCAGGTTGCGAACGGAGTTTCAGTGAGAATGGCCGCCCTCTATCTGTTGATGTCCGGCGAACGGGGGGACGCCTGATGAGCGAGCGTTTCCTGATCACCGGCGCCACCCTTCCGGGTGGCGAGCGCGCCGACATCCTGCTCGACGGCGGCATCATCGCCGGCGTCGGCAGCATCGCGGATGCCTCGGGCGCGACGGTCGTCGACGCCGCCGGGCTCATCGCCCTTCCTGGCCTCGTCGACCTGCACACGCACCTGCGCGAGCCCGGCTACGAGCAGAGCGAGACGGTGCTCACGGGCACCCAGGCCGCAGCGGCCGGCGGTTTCACCGCGGTGTTCGCGATGGCCAACACCTTCCCCGTCGCCGACACGGCGGGCGTCGTCGAGCAGGAGGCGAGCCTCGGCCGCACCGCCGGCTATGCGACCGTGCAGCCGATCGGCGCCGTGACCGTCGGGCTCAAGGGCGAGCAGCTCGCCGAGCTCGGCGCGATGGCGCGCTCCCGTGCGAACGTGCGGGTCTTCTCCGACGACGGCTTCTGCGTCTCCGACCCGCTGCTGATGCGTCGAGCGCTCGAGTACGTCAAGGCCTTCGACGGCGTCATCGCCCAGCACGCGCAGGAGCCGCGCCTCACCGAGGGCGCGCAGATGAACGAGGGCGCCCTCTCGGGAGAGCTCGGCCTGACCGGCTGGCCGGCCGTCGCCGAGGAGTCGATCATCGCCCGTGATGTGCTCCTCGCCGAGCACGTGGGCTCGCGCCTGCACGTCTGCCACGTCTCCACCGCCGGATCCGTCGAGGTCATCCGCTGGGCCAAGGCCCGCGGCATCGACGTGACCGCCGAGGTGACGCCCCACCACCTGCTCCTCACCGAAGACCTCATCGCGGGCTACGACCCCCGGTTCAAGGTGAACCCGCCGCTCCGTCGTGCCGAAGACGTCGAGGCACTGCGTGCCGCCCTGGCCGACGGCACGATCGACATCGTCGCGACCGACCACGCCCCGCACCCGGTCGAGGCGAAGGAGAGCGAGTGGCAGGCCGCCGCCAACGGCATGGTCGGTCTCGAATCGGCCCTCGCCGTCGTGCACGCCGCCGTCGTCGAGACGGGGCTCATGAACTGGGCGGATGTCGCGCGCGTGATGTCGTCGGCACCGGCGCGCATCGGCCGGCTGCACGGCCACGGCGAGTCGGTCGCCGTGGGGGCGGCGCCCGAGCTGACGCTGTACGACCCCGCCGCGGCATCCGAGTTCGACCTCGACCGGCTCGCCGGCCGCAGCACGAACTCGCCGTACCTCGGCCGTCGCCTGCCCGGGCGGGTCGTCGCGACGTTCCACGGCGGGTACCCGACCTTCCTCGACGGCGCGGTGCGCCCGCTCGACGAGGTCGCCCGCAACGCGGCATCCGCGCTGGGGGTCGTGCATGGATAAGGTGATCGGCACCCTCGTCGCCATCGCGATCGTGGCGCTCGTCGGCTGGCTCATGTACCGCTCGTGGAAGCGGCGCACCGTGCGCGACGAGTCGCTCAGCTCGTACCCGGTGCCCGCCGGGCACGGGGCTCCGGTGGTCGACGCCGAGGTGCTCTACGTCGCGACCACGCCGCTCGGTGAACCCCTCGAACGGCTTGCGGTGCACGGGCTCGCGTTCCGCGGCTCCGGCCACCTCGAAGTGCTGCCAGAAGGGGTGATCCTCCGCATTGCGGGGGAGTCCCTGTCCTTCATCCCGGCCGACCGCCTCGTCGGTGCGCAGCTCGCGAGCTACGCCATCGACCGCGGCGTCGAGCCCGAAGGCCTCGTCGCCCTCACCTGGATCGCCCAGGAGCACGGGACAGCCGAGCGCACCGAGCCCCGGGTCGACAGCTATGTACGCGCCCGGTACCCGGGCGACCCGGCCAGGATCATCCAGGCCGTCAACGACATCGCCGCAGCGCCGGTCGCGCCGCGGCCAGAGCAGGACATCGCCGCAGCGCCAGTCGCGCCGCGGTCCGAACAGGACATCGCCGCAGCGTCAGTCGCGCCGCGGCCAGAGCAGGAGAGTGAGGCCTCGAATGACTGAGACCCCCGCCGGCACGAGCGAATCCGCCGTGCTCGTCCTCGAAGACGGACGCCGTTACGAAGGTCGCGCCTACGGTGCGCGCGGCCGAACCCTCGGTGAAGCCGTCTTCGCCACCGGCATGACCGGCTACCAGGAGACGCTGACCGACCCGTCGTACGCGGGCCAGATCGTCATGATGACCGCGCCGCACATCGGCAACACGGGCATGAACGACGAGGACATGGAGTCGGCCCGCATCTGGGTGGCCGGGTTCATCGTGCGCGACCCCTCGCGAGTCGTCTCGAACTTCCGCTCGCAGCGGAGCCTCGACGACGACCTCGCCGCCTCGGGCGTCGTCGGCATCAGCGGCATCGACACGCGGGCGCTCACGCGGCACCTCCGCTCCGCCGGCGCGATGCGCTCCGGCATCTTCTCGGGCGACGACGCGCTCCTCACCCCGGGTGAGCAGCTCGACCTCGTGCAAAGCGGTGCGGCGATGTCCGGCGCCAACCTGTCGGGCGCCGTCTCGACGACCGAGCCGTACCAGCTGCCGGCCGAAGGCGAACGCGTCGGATCCGTCGTGGTGCTCGACCTCGGGGTCAAGACCTCGACGCTGAAGTACCTCGCCGAGCGCGGCTTCGACGTGCATGTCGTGCCGCAGTCGATCACGGCAGAGGAGGTGCTCGCACTCGCCCCCGACGCGCTGTTCTTCTCGAACGGTCCCGGCGACCCCGCGGCCTCCGACCGTCATGTCGAACTGCTGCGCACCACGCTCCGCGAGGGGCTGCCGTACTTCGGCATCTGCTTCGGCAACCAGCTGCTCGGCCGCGCGCTCGGGTTCGGCACCTACAAGCTGCCCTTCGGCCACCGCGGCATCAACCAGCCGGTGCTCGACAAGGTCACCGGTCGCGTCGAGATCACGGCGCACAACCACGGCTTCGCCGTGGACGCCCCGATCGACCGCGTGAGCGAATCGAGCGAGGGCTTCGGCCGCGTCGAAGTCAGCCACTACGGCCTCAACGACAACGTCGTCGAAGGGCTCAACTGCCTCGACATCCCCGCGTTCAGCGTGCAGTACCACCCCGAGTCGGCGGCCGGCCCGCACGATGCGAACTACCTCTTCGACCGATTCCGCGACATGGTGATCGCGAACACGACGACGAGCACCGCGACCGAAGGAAGCAACGAGTAATGCCCAAGCGCGACGACATCAACAGCGTCCTCGTCATCGGATCCGGTCCGATCGTCATCGGACAGGCCGCCGAGTTCGACTACTCGGGCACCCAGGCGTGCCGCGTGCTCCGCGAGGAGGGCGTGCGAGTGATCCTCGTGAACCCGAACCCCGCGACGATCATGACCGACCCCGACTTCGCCGACGCGACGTACATCGAGCCGATCACGCCCGAGATCATCGAGTCGATCATCATCAAGGAGAAGCCCGACGCGGTGCTCCCGACGCTCGGCGGCCAGACGGCGCTGAACGCCGCCATCGCGCTGCACGACGCGGGCATCCTCGAGAAGCACGGTGTCGAGCTCATCGGCGCGAAGGTCGACGCCATCCGCAAGGGCGAGGACCGCCAGCTCTTCAAAGACCTCGTGATCGAGGCCGGCGCGGGTGTCGCCAAGTCGCACGTCGCGAAGACGCTCGAGCAGGCCAAGGAGTTCGCTCTCGACCTCGGCTACCCGCTCGTAGTGCGCCCGTCGTTCACGATGGGCGGCCTCGGATCGGGCTTCGCCTACACCGAGGAAGACCTCGTGCGCATCGTCACCCAGGGCCTGCACGACTCGCCCACGACCGAGGTGCTCCTCGAGGAGTCGATCCTCGGCTGGAAGGAGTACGAGCTCGAGCTCATGCGCGACACCGCCGACAACACGGTCGTCGTCTGCTCGATCGAGAACGTCGACCCCGTCGGCGTGCACACCGGCGACTCGATCACCGTGGCGCCCGCGCTCACGCTGACCGACCGCGAGTACCAGCACCTGCGCGACATCGGCATCGACATCATCCGCGCCGTGGGCGTCGACACCGGCGGCTGCAACATCCAGTTCGCGATCGACCCCGCAGACGGCCGAGTCATCGTCATCGAGATGAACCCGCGCGTCTCCCGTTCGAGCGCGCTCGCCTCGAAGGCCACGGGCTTCCCGATCGCGAAGATCGCCGCGAAGCTCGCCATCGGCTACCGCCTCGACGAGATCCCGAACGACATCACCCGGGTCACCCCGGCGTCGTTCGAGCCGACGCTCGACTACGTCGTCGTGAAGGTGCCGCGGTTCGCGTTCGAGAAGTTCCCGGCCGCCGACCCCACCCTCACGACGACCATGAAGTCGGTCGGCGAGGCGATGGCGATCGGTCGCAACTACGCGACCGCGCTGCAGAAGGCGCTCCGCTCGCTCGAGAAGCGCGGCTCCTCGTTCCACTGGGGCGAAGAGGACCGTTCGATCGAGGAACTCCTCGAGGTGGCCTCCGTGCCGACCGACGGCCGCATCGTCGTCGTGCAGCAGGCGCTCCGCAAGGGCGCCACGATCGAGCAGCTCTTCGAGTCGACCAAGATCGACCCGTGGTTCCTCGACCAGATCGTGCTCATCAACGAGGTCGCCGAGACCATCGCCTCGGCCGAGAACCTCGACACCGAGCTCCTGCTGCTCGCGAAGGACCACGGCTTCTCCGACGCGCAGATCGGCCAGCTCCGAGGCTTCGGCGAGGCCGACGCCCGCGAGGTGCGCCACATCCTCGGCATCCGCCCGGTCTACAAGACCGTCGACACGTGCGCGGGGGAGTTCCCGGCACTCACGCCGTACCACTACTCGAGCTACGACCAGGAGACCGAGGTCGAGCCCAGCGACCGCCGCAAGGTCGTCATCCTCGGCTCGGGCCCGAACCGCATCGGCCAGGGCGTCGAGTTCGACTACTCGTGCGTGCACGCATCGTTCGCCCTCTCGGCGGCCGGCTTCGAGACGATCATGATCAACTGCAACCCCGAGACGGTCTCGACCGACTACGACACGAGCGACCGGCTCTACTTCGAGCCGCTCACGCTCGAAGACGTGCTCGAGGTCATCCATGCCGAGTCGCAGTCGGGCGAGCTCGTGGGCGTCGTCGTGCAGCTCGGCGGCCAGACGGCGCTCGGGCTCGCCAAGGGCCTCGAGGCCGCCGGCATCCCGATTCTCGGCACGACGCCCGATGCGATCGACCTCGCCGAAGAGCGCGGGCTCTTCTCCGGCATCCTCGACGCCGCTGGCCTCCTCGCACCGAAGAACGGCACCGCGATCGACCTCGCGGGCGCCGTGCACGTCGCAGAGGGCATCGGCTACCCGGTGCTCGTGCGTCCGAGCTACGTGCTCGGCGGCCGCGGCATGGAGATCGTCTACGACTCGCCGTCGCTGGCCGACTACTTCGCCCGCATCGAGGGTCAGGGCATCGTCGGTCCGACGCATCCGCTGCTCGTCGACCGCTTCCTCGACGACGCGATCGAGATCGACGTCGACGCCCTGTACGACGGCACCGACCTCTACATCGGCGGTGTCATGGAGCACATCGAGGAGGCCGGCATCCACTCCGGCGACTCCAGCTGCACCCTGCCGCCCGTGACCCTCGGCCGCGCCGAGGTCGACCGGGTGCGCGAGGCGACTCGCGCCATTGCCGAGGGCATCGGCGTGCGGGGCCTGCTGAACGTGCAGTTCGCGATCGGCGCCGGCGTGCTCTACGTGCTCGAGGCCAACCCCCGTGCCAGTCGCACCGTGCCCTTCGTCTCGAAGGCGCTCGGCATCCCGCTCGCGAAGGCCGCGTCGCGCATCATGGTCGGCGCGACCGTCGCCGAGCTCATCGACGAGGGCATGCTGCCCGCCAACGACGGATCGCGGGTGCCCTTCGACGCGCCCGTCGCCGTCAAGGAGGCCGTGCTGCCGTTCAGCCGCTTCCGCACCCGCGAGGGCATCATCGTCGACTCGGTGCTCGGCCCCGAGATGCGCTCGACCGGCGAGGTCATGGGCATCGACAAGGACTTCCCGACCGCGTTCGCGAAGAGCCAGCTCGCAGCCTACGGCGGCATGCCCACCTCGGGCACGGTGTTCGTCTCGGTCTCCGACCGCGACAAGCGCGCGATCATCCTGCCGGTGCTGCGGCTGCAGCAGCTCGGCTATGACGTCGCCGCGACCGAGGGCACCGCCGAGGTGCTGCGTCGCAACGGCATCCGCGCGCAGGAGGTGCTGAAGTTCAGCGAGAAGACGAGCGCCGACGCGGCATCCGTGGTCGAGCTCATCCACCGCGGTGAGGTCGACGTCGTCGTGAACACGCCGAGCGGGCGTTCGTCGCGCGCCGACGGCTACGAGATCCGCGCAGCCGCGGTGGCTGCCGACATCCCGCTGTTCACGACCATCGCCGAGCTCTCGGCGGCCGTCGCCTCGCTCGACGTGCAGCGCGATGGCTTCGACGTCACGAGCCTGCAGGAGTACGCACTCCGTCGGGAGGCGAACGCATGACCGACGTGACTCCGTTCGGAGATCGGCTCGAAGCCGTCTTCGCGGCCTACGGCCGGCTCTGCGTCGGCATCGACCCGCACGCTTCGCTCCTCGACCAGTGGGGTCTTCCCGACTCCGCCGAGGGCGTGCGCGAGTTCGGTCTGCGCACCGTCGACGCCGCCGCAGGGCGCGTCGGCATCGTCAAGCCGCAGGTGGCGTTCTTCGAGCGCCACGGCGCCGCAGGCTATGCCGCGCTCGAGCGCGTGCTCGCCGAGGCGCGCGACGCCGGCCTGCTCGTGATCGCCGACGTGAAGCGCGGCGACCTCGACACGAGCGTCGCGGCGTACGGTGAGGCCTGGCTGTCACCGGGGTCGAGCCTCGAGGCCGACGCGATGACGATCAGCGCCTACCAGGGCCTCGGCTCCATCGCCGGGGTGCTCGAGGCCGCCGAGCGCGCGGGCAAGGGCGCGTTCGTGCTGGCCGCGACCTCGAACCCCGAGGCCGCCGCCATCCAGCGCGCCGTGCTGCAGCAGTCGAGCCGCGCCGGCTCCACTGTCGCCCAGGCCATCACGAGCGGGGTCATCGCCTGGAACCAGGGCCGAGCGGATGCCCCGGACCGGCCCCTCGGGTCGGTCGGCGTCGTGCTCGGCGCGACCATCGACCTGCGCAGCTCGGGCATCGACCTCGACGTCGATCCGCCGCGGCCGGGACTGCCGGTGCTGGCTCCGGGATTCGGATATCAGGGCGCCGAGCTCCGCGACCTCCGGTCGATCTTCGGGTCGCTCGCCGCAGGCGTCATCGTGAGCGAGTCCCGGTCGATCCTCGGTGCAGGGCCCGATGGCCTCGCCGAGGCGATCACGCGCCGCGTCGGCGAGGTAGGGGCGACGAGTGTCTGAGCAGACGACCGTTCCCGGCGTCACGCGTCCATCGCCGCCCGACGTCGATCGAGTGGCCGCATCCCGCGCCGCCGTGGCGGCGCGACGCGCCCGGGCGACCGTCAAGTCGGCGATCGCGGCGGGTTCGCGAAGCCCGCTCGACGTGCTGCGCGAGGCCTTCGAGTCGCCTGACGGCGTCGAGGGGCGCCTGCGCGTCACCGAGTTCCTCACCTCGATCCCCGCGATCGGGCAGACGAAGTCCGCGCGCATCATGGAGGAGCTCGAGATCTCTCCGTCGAAGCGCCTCGGCGGCCTCGGCCGGCTGCAGCGACGGCGTCTCCGCGAGTTCCTCGCGGACTGGGTCTCCGCCCACGGCGGCACGGGCGACCGGCTCGTGGTGCTCGCCGGGCCGACCGCGGTCGGCAAGGGGACCGTCGCCGAGTACATCCGACGCCATCACCCCGATGTGCGCCTCTCGGTCTCTGCGACGACGCGTCAGCCGCGGCCCGGCGAGGTCGAGGGCGAGAGCTACTTCTTCGTCGACGACGCCGAGTTCGACCGCATGGTCGAGGCCGGCGAACTCCTCGAGTGGGCGACCGTGCACAACGCCTCGCGTTACGGCACCCCGCGCAAGGCCGTCGAAGAGGCGATCGCGGCGGGCAACAGCGTGCTGCTCGAGATCGACATCCAGGGTGCACGGTCGGTCCGCCGCGCCGCACCCGAGGCGACACTCGTCTTCCTGCTGCCGCCGAGCTGGGACGAACTCGTGCGCCGACTCGTCGGCCGCGGCACCGAGAGTCCGGCCGAACAGCAGCGCCGACTCGAGACCGCGAAGGTCGAACTGGCCGCCGTCGAGGAGTTCGATCACCAGGTCGTGAACCATGACGTCGCCGAAGCGGCGCAGGAGGTCGTAGACTTGATGAGATCTCGCAAGGGTCGGCGTTGAGCTGCCCTCGCCACGACTTTCCGCGCACTGAGGGTGCGCACCCCACGATCTAAGGAGTCATTCCATGGCTGAGAAGCTGTCCGGCATCATCGATCCGCCCATCGACGACCTGCTCTCGAAGGTCGACTCGAAGTACCAGCTGGTCATCTTCGCGTCCAAGCGCGCGCGCCAGATCAACGACTACTACGCCGACCTGCACGAGGGCAGCCTCTTCGACAACGTCGGCCCGCTCGTGGACTCCTCGATCGACGACAAGCCGCTGTCGGTCGCGATGCACGAGATCAACGAAGACAAGCTCCGGCTCCGCCCGATCGCCGAGTGATCCGGAGGGCCGGATGACTCGGCTCAACATCGTCGTCGGCATCACCGGCGGCATCGCCGCGTACAAGGCCGTCGGCGTCGTGCGAGCGCTCGTGCTCGCCGGCCACGACGTGCACGTCGTGCCGACCGAGGGCGCGCTGCGCTTCGTCGGTCGGCCGACGCTCGAAGCGATCTCGCGCAACCCGGTGCACACCGAGTTGTACGAGGGCGTCGCCGAGGTGCGGCACGTCGCCATCGGCCAGGCCGCCGACCTCATCGTGATCGCCCCCGCGACCGCGAACTCGATCGCGAAGCTCGCGACGGGACTCGCCGACGACCTGCTCGGCAACACGCTGCTCGCGAGCGAGGCGCCCGTCGTCATCGCACCGGCCATGCACACCGAGATGTGGCGGCACCCCGCCACTCAGGCGAACGTCGAGACGCTCCGTTCGCGCGGCGTCACGATCGTGGGCCCCGCCGTCGGCCAGCTCACCGGTGCCGACAGCGGCCCCGGCCGCATGGAGGAGCCCGACGAGATCGTGCGGTTCGCGCTCGAACGCGTGCTGGGCGACGGCTCGGGCGCCGCGGCATCCGCAAATCATGCCGACCTCGCCGGTCGCCGCGTCGTGGTGAGCGCGGGCGGCACACGCGAGCCCCTCGATCCCGTGCGCTTCCTCGGCAACCGCTCGAGCGGCAAGCAGGGCATCGCGATCGCCGAGGCCGCTCGCGAGCGCGGTGCGCACGTCACGCTCATCGCCGCGAACCTCGAGGTCGCCGAGCCCGAGGGCTGCGACATCCGCCGTGTGTCGACCGCGCTCGAGCTGCAGGCCGCGGTGACCGAGGTCGCACACGGCGCCGACGTCGTCGTGATGGCCGCCGCCGTCGCCGACTACCGGCCGGCGAACGTGAGCGAAGGCAAGATCAAGAAGGACCAGAGCGACGACGGGCTGACGCTCGAACTCGTGCGCAATCCCGATATCCTCGCGGGCCTCGGCCATGCGGAGCACCCGGGCACGCTGCTGGTCGGCTTCGCAGCCGAGACCGAGCCCGACGACGACCGCATCATCGCGCTCGGCCGCGCCAAGCGCGAGGCGAAGGGCGCCGACCTGCTCGTCGTCAACCGCGTCGGCTGGAACGAGGGCTTCGCGAGCGACGAGAACCGGGTCGTCGTGATCGGCCGGGACGGCGATGTCGTCACACGAGCACATGGAACGAAACAGTCGGTGGCGCATGACATCCTCGATGTGGTGGTCGCGGAAGTGACCGCCGTCACCACCGCGACGACCTCGAAGGAACACGAGCCCACCCCATGAGCGCACTCCGCCGCTTCACGTCCGAGTCCGTCACCGAGGGTCACCCCGACAAGCTCTGCGACCAGATCTCCGACTCGATCCTCGACGCGCTGCTGCGCGAAGACCCGAACAGCCGGGTCGCCGTCGAGACCCTCGTGACGACGGGACTCGTGCACGTCGCGGGCGAGGTCACGACGAGCGGGTACGTCGAGATCCCGGCGATCGTGCGCGAGCGGGTCACCTCGATCGGTTACGACTCCTCCGACGCCTGGTTCGACGGGCGCTCCTGCGGCGTCTCCGTCTCGATCGGCGGCCAGTCGCCCGACATCGCCCAGGGCGTCGACCACGCGTTCGAGTCCCGTGAGGGGTCGAGCGTCGATGCCCTCGACATGCAGGGCGCCGGCGACCAGGGCATCATGTTCGGCTACGCCACGCGCGAGACCCCCGAGCTCATGCCGGTGCCGATCTGGCTCGCGCACCGCCTCGCCGAGCGGCTGTCGGCCGTGCGCAAGAACGGCGAGCTCGACTACCTCCGCCCCGACGGCAAGACCCAGGTCACGATCGGCTACGACGGCCAGGTGCCGAAGACGGTCGAGACGGTCGTGCTCTCGACGCAGCACACGCTCGCGGTGTCGACCGAGCAGCTCCGCGCCGAGGTCGAGGAGCTCGTGATCCGCCCGGTGCTCGACACGGTGGAGCTGGCCCGGCCCGATCTCGACGTGCTCATCAACCCCACCGGTCGCTTCGAGATCGGCGGCCCGCAGGGCGACGCCGGCCTCACCGGCCGCAAGATCATCATCGACACCTACGGCGGCGCGAGCCGACACGGCGGCGGCGCGTTCAGCGGCAAGGACCCGTCGAAGGTCGACCGCTCGGCGGCGTACGCGATGCGCTGGGTCGCGAAGAACGCGGTCGCAGCTGGTCTCGCCGATCGTCTCGAACTGCAGGTGGCGTACGCCATCGGCAAGGCGGCGCCCGTCGGGCTCTACGTGGAGACCTTCGGCACCGGCGCGCTGCCCGACGAGCAGATCACCGCCGCGATCCGCGAGGTGTTCGACCTGCGGCCCGCGGCGATCATCCGCGACCTCGACCTGCTGCGACCGATCTACGCCCAGACCGCGAGCTACGGCCACTTCGGCCGTGAGCTGCCCGACTTCACCTGGGAGCGCCTCGACCGCGTCGACGACCTCCGCTCCGCTTCCGGGCTCTGACGTGGCAGGCGGCTCCGTCGCCCGCGTGCTCGTCGATTCGCCGCTGCCGCAACTCGACCAGCTCTTCGACTACGCCGTGCCCGAGCGGCTGCGCGAGGCCGCCGTCGCCGGGGTGCGCGTGCGCGTTCCGCTGCGTTCGGGCGGGCGCATCGCCAACGGATGGCTCGTCGAGGTCGCCTCGTCGAGCGAGTTCGAGGGTCGCCTCAGCGAGCTCGACGACGTCGTCTCCGAGGTGCCACTGCTGATGCCCGAGGTGTGGGCGCTGGCACGGGCCGCTGCCGATCGGGCGGCCGGCAACGCCGGAGACATCCTGCGAGTCGCCATCCCGAGCCGCTATGTGCGGGCCGAGCGGGCGTGGCGGGCCGCCGATCCCGATCCGGGCGAACTGCCGGGGCCCGGCGCGGCGATCCCCGGTTACGAACGCGGTCGCATCGAGACGGGCATCGACGCGGGCCAGCGGATGGCTCTGGCCGCCGACCCCCGCCCCGTGCGACTCGACTCGGGCGAATGGGTCGGAGCTTGGGCCGCGACGCTCGCGGCTGCTGCGGCGCACACGCTCGCAGCCGACCGCTCGAGCCTCATCATCGTGCCCGACTACCGCGATCAGGAACAGCTGCAGGCGGCGCTCGCCGATCGCGTCGACCCGAGACGGGTGCTCCGCACCGATGCCCGGCAGACCGGCGGCGAACGGTTCCGTGCATTCCTCGACGCCACCGGCGCCGACGCGCGCGTGGTCATCGGCAACCGCTCGACCGTCTACGCCCCGGCGTCGAGGCTCGGCCTCATCGCGATCTGGGACGACGGCGACTCGCTCCAGAACGAGCAGCTCGCGCCGGGCGTGCATCCGCGCGATGCCGCCCTCATCCGTCAGGAGCAGTCGGGTGCCGCCCTGCTCTTCCTCGGGCACAGCCGCAGCGTCGAGGTCGAACGACTCGTCGAGATCGGGTGGGTGCACGAGGTGCCGCCCGTCAGGCATGTGCGGCCCAAGGTCATCCCGACCGAGCAGCAGGCGTCGCCCGAGCCCGGTTCGGCGCGCATCCCGTCGAGCGCCTGGCGCGCAGCGCAGCAGGCGCTCCTCGACGGACCGGTGCTCGTGCAGGTCGCGCGGCCCGGTCACGCGCCGATGCTCACGTGCGACCGCTGCCGTGAACCGGCGCGCTGCTCGGCGTGCGGCGGCGCCCTGGTGGTGCCGCGGAGCGGTGGCGACCCCCGCTGCGTGCTGTGCGGCACGAGTGCGAGCACTTGGCGATGCCCGGTGTGCGAGGCCACGAAGCTCCGCGCGGCGACGGTCGGGGCGAGCCGCACGGCCGAAGAACTCGGTCGCGCGTTCCCGAAGGCCCGCGTCATCCTGTCCGACGGCGAGCGACCGGTGCTGAAGGTCGGCGCCGAACCCGCGCTCGTCGTCGCGACCCGCGGCGCCGAACCCATCGCCGACGGCGGCTACCGTGCCGTGCTCCTCCTCGACGGCGAGCGGATGCTGCTGCGCGAGTCGCTCCGCGTCGCTGAGGACTGCCTGCGCTGGTGGGCCAACGCCGCGGCGCTCGCTGCTCCCGGCGCGCCGATCTACCTCGTCGGGGTGGCAGGCGCGCTCGCGCAGTCGCTGACGTCGTGGCGGCTCTCCGAGTGGGCGAGCGGCGAGCTCGCGAGCCGCCGGGCCCTGCGGTTCCCGCCGGCGGTGCGCGTGGCGAGCGTGACGGCAGCACCTGCCCTGGTCGCCAAGGCACTCGATGCAGCACGCGACGCCGCGCCCGGCGTCGACTCGCTCGGCCCGGTGCCGGCCGACGAGGGGCTCGAACGCGGCATCGTGCGCTTCGACTACGCGGCCGGTGTCGCGGTCGCCAAGGCCCTGAGGGCGGAGATGATCCGGGTCGCGACCGAGCGGCGACGCCCGGTCGCCGGGCAGCCGCCGAAGCGGCCGGCGGTGCTCCGAGTGCGCTTCGACGACCCCGAGGTCCCGTAGTCGGTACGTCGTCGGCGACAATGGAGTGTGCAGAAGCTCCGCATCGTCTTCGCCGGCACTCCTGCCGTCGCCATCCCGTCGCTCGAACGTCTCGCGGCGAGCGGCCATGACCTCGTCGGCGTCGTGACCCGGCAGCCCGCCCCGCTCGGGCGCAAGCGCGTGCTGACGCCGTCGCCCGTCGCCCAGGCCGCGTCGCGACTCGGCGTGCCGCTGATCGAGGCCAATCGCCTCGACGCCGACGCGACGGGGCAGATCGCAGCGCTGGCACCCGATCTCGGCGTCATCGTCGCCTACGGCGGCCTCGTACGCGAGCCGCTGCTGTCGACTCCGGTGCACGGCTGGATCAACCTGCACTTCTCGCTGCTGCCGGCCTGGCGCGGGGCCGCGCCCGTGCAGCACTCGCTCATCGCGGGCGACTCGGTCACGGGGGCGTCCGTGTTCCAGCTCGTGCCCGAACTCGACGCGGGCGAGGTGTTCGCCGAGCTGCGGCATCCGCTGCAGGGCGATGAGACGGCCGGCGAACTGCTCGGCGAACTCGCGGACTCCGGGGCCGGGCTCCTCGGCCAGGTCGTGGACGCCATCGCCGACGGCACCGCACGAGGGGTGCCGCAGCACGGCGAGCCGAGCCTCGCTCCGAAGCTGTCGATCGACGATGCCCGTCTCGACTGGACGCGCCCCGCGGATGAGGTGCGCGCACGGTTCCGCGGCGTGACACCGGAACCCGGCGCATGGACGACGATCGACGAGCAGCGGGTCAAGGTGCTCGACCTCGTCGCGCCCGCCGCCGGCGATGACGTCCCCGCACTGTCACCCGGCGAACTCGTGCTCGCTGCCCGCCGCGTGCTCATCGGCACGGCGACGACGCCGCTCGAGCTGCGCCGGGTGCAACCGGCCGGCAAGCCGGCCATGGACGCGGGCGACTGGTGGCGCGGCTCCGGCCGCACCACGGCGGTGGCACGATGAGCGGCGGGCGTGGCGGAAGCGCCGACGGCGGCCGGCGTCGCAGCAGCGGGGGAGCCTCGAGTCGCCCCGCGCAGTCCCGTCCGGCCCAGCCGCGCATCGCTCCCGCGCGCATCGTCGCCGTCGAGGTGCTCGAGGCCGTGCGCGCCGACGAGGCCTACGCGAACCTGCTGCTGCCCACGCGCATCCGTCGCGCCGGCCTCGACCGGGCCGACGCCGCGTTCGCGACCGAGCTGACCTACGGCACGCTCCGCATGCAGGGCTTCTACGACCGCGTGATCGAGCTCGCGGCGAACCGCCCGGCGTCGGCGATCGACCCCGCGGTGCTCGACGTGCTCCGGCTCGGCGCGCACCAGTTGCTGGCCACCCGCGTCGCCACCCATGCCGCGGTCAACGAGCAGGTCGAGCTCGCGCGACGCGTCGCCCCGAAGGCGGCGGGCTTCGCGAACGCCGTGCTCCGTACGATTTCGCGCACGTCTCCCGAGGAGTGGCGCGAACTCGTCGCCGAGGGGGCGAGCAGCGAAGACGCTCGCCTCGGAGCCGTCACGAGCCACCCCGAGTGGATCGTTCGCGCGCTTCGGACCGCCCTCGACCATGAGGGGCGGGCCGACGAGATCGAGCAACTGCTCGATGCCGACAACGCCTCGCCGCGCGTGAATCTCGCCGTGCTGCCTGGCCTCGACGTCGACACCGCCGACATCGAGGGCCTCGAACCCGACCCCTTCTCGCCGATCGGAGCGGTCGCCGCCGATCCGATCGCGGCAGCCGAGCGCTCGGGCGGTCGCATCCGGGTGCAGGACGAAGGCTCGCAGCTCGCCGCGCTGGCGCTGACACGGGCTCGACCCGTCGAGTCGGGGGAGCACTGGCTCGACCTGTGCGCGGGCCCCGGCGGCAAGACGGCGGTGCTCGCGGCCGAGGCGCTCGCGGGCGGCGCGGTGCTCGCCGCGAACGAGACGGTTCCCGCTCGTGCCGAACTCGTGCGCAACGCGATCGTCGGCGTGCCGCTCGACGTCGAGGTGCACGTCGGTGACGGCCGCGAGCTCGACCTCGAGGCGCTCGGCGCTCCGGGCGGCTTCGACCGCATCCTGCTCGATGCCCCGTGCACCGGGCTCGGCGCGCTCCGTCGCCGCCCCGAGGCGCGATGGCGCAAGGCCCCAGCGGATGTCGCCGAGCTCACGAAGCTCCAGGGGCAACTGTTCGACAGCGCCTTCGCCGCGCTCGCTCCGGGCGGCATCCTCGCCTACGTCACGTGCTCGCCGCACACCGCGGAGACCCACGGCACCCTCGCGGCGGCGCTTCGCCGGGCCGGAGACGCGGCCGAGCAGCTCGACACGCGTTCCGTGATCGACGGCGTGTCGCGGCATCCGCTCGACCTCGCGGGCGCGCCCGAGACGGTGCAGCTCTGGCCGCACCGGCACGGCACCGACGCGATGTTCATCGCGCTCGTGCGCAAGCGGGCCTGAGCGCAGGGTGCTGCCGACGCCGCTCGATAGGGTGGCTGCATGACGACGCGGATCAACCCGAGCATCCTCGCTGCCGACTTCGCGAACCTCGAGCACGAGCTCGGGCGCATCGCGAGCGCCGACCTCGTGCACGTCGACGTGATGGACAACCACTTCGTGCCGAACCTGACGTTCGGCCCGCAGATGGTCGGGCGCCTGCAGCAGGTCAGTCCGATCCCGCTCGACGTGCATCTCATGATCTCCGACGTCGACCGTTGGGCCCCGGGCTATGCCGAGCTCGGCGCCTTCTCGGTGACCTTCCACGCGGAGGCCACTGAGGCGCCGGTCGCGCTCGCGCGACGGCTCCGCGAGATCGGCGCGCGCGCCGGCATCGCGCTGAAGCCCGGCACCGACGTCGAGCCCTACCTCGAGCTGCTGCCCGAGTTCGACCAGGTGCTCGTGATGACCGTCGAGCCCGGCTTCGGCGGCCAGTCGTTCATGCCCGAGACGATGCCGAAGCTCGAGCGTCTCTCACGCGTGGTGCGCGAGACCGGCCTCGACGTCTGGCTCCAGGTCGACGGCGGCATCGCGCTCGACACGATCGGCATCGCCGCAGCGGCGGGCGCGAACACCTTCGTGGCGGGTTCGGCGGTCTTCGGGGCCGAGGTGCCCGAAGATCGCATCACCGCGCTTCGTGATGCCGCGGTCGCGCACCGGCATTGACCGGAACGCTTCGTGACGCCGCGATCGCGCACCGGCATCGACCCGCGCCCGGCACCGGTAGTCTTGACGGGTGAAGACCTTCGACGAGCTGTTCATCGAGCTCGCTGACAGAGCCGCCACCCGCCCCGAGGGCTCAGGCACCGTGCGCGAGCTCGACGCCGGCGTGCACGCCATCGGCAAGAAGATCGTCGAGGAGGCGGCCGAGGTGTGGATGGCCGCCGAGTACCAGAGCGACGACGAGACCGCCGAGGAGATCTCCCAGCTGCTGTACCACCTGCAGGTGCTCATGCTGGCGAAGGGGCTCTCGCCCGCCGACGTGTACCGACATCTCTGATCACGCCCATGGCCGATCAGAACCGTCGACACGAAAGTCAGGAAATGCTCCGAATCGCCGTGCCCAACAAGGGCTCGCTTGCTGAAACCGCCGCGCAGATGCTGTGGGAGGCCGGGTACACCGGTCGCCGCGACCCGCGCGACCTGCACACCGCCGATCCCCGCAACGGGGTCGAGTTCTTCTACCTCCGCCCGCGCGACATCGCGACGTACGTCGGCTCCGGCGCACTCGACGTCGGCATCACGGGTCGCGACCTCCTGCTCGATTCCGGTTCGGATGCCTCCGAGATCGCGCCGCTCGGATTCGGCGACTCGACCTTCCGCTTCGCCGGGCCGGCGGGCGCGTTCACCGATCTCACCGGACTCGAGGGCGTCCGGGTGGCCACGAGCTACCCGGGCCTCGTCGGCGCGTTCCTCGCCGGCCACGGCGTGACGCCGGCGAAGCTCGTCAAGCTCGACGGGGCGGTCGAGTCGGCGGTGCGCCTCGGCGTCGCCGACGCCGTCGCCGACGTCGTCTCGACGGGCTCGACGCTCCGACAGGCCGGCCTCGAGATCTTCGGCCCGGTCATCCTCGACTCCGAGGCCGTGCTCATCGGGTCCGGCATCGACAAGCCCGGCGCCTCGACCCTGCTCCGGCGCCTGCAGGGCGTGCTCGTCGCACGTCAGTACGTGCTGCTCGACTACGACGTGCCGCTCGAGCACCTCGAGCGCGCGACCGCCGCGGCACCCGGATTCGAGTCGCCGACCGTGTCGCCGCTGCACGACCCAGAGTGGGTCGCCGTGCGCGTGATGATCCCGCGCACCGACATGAACCACGTCATGGACGAACTGTACGAACTCGGCGCGAGGGCGATCCTCGTCAGCGCCATCCACGCGGCCCGGTTGTGAGGCGCCCATGTCTCTCGCCGTCCGCGTGATCCCGTGCCTCGACGTGGCTGCAGGCCGCGTCGTGAAGGGCGTCAACTTCCAGAACCTGCGTGATGCGGGCGACCCCGTCGAGCTCGCGGCCCGTTACGCCGAGCAGGGTGCCGACGAACTCACCTTCCTCGACGTCACCGCCACCGTCGACGACCGCTCCACCACGTACGACATGGTGCAGCGCGTCGCCGAGCAGGTGTTCATCCCGCTCACGGTGGGCGGCGGTATCCGCTCGGCCGACGACGTCGCCCGGCTGCAGGGCCACGGCGCCGACAAGGTCGGCGTGAACAGCGCCGCGATCGCCCGGCCGGCGCTCATCGGCGAGATCGCCGACCGGTTCGGCGCCCAGGTGCTCGTGCTCTCGCTCGACGTCAAGCGAAGCGACCGCACGCCGTCGGGCTTCGTCGTGACGACCCACGGCGGGCGCACCGAGACCGACCTCGACGCGCTCGACTGGGCGCGCCGGGGCATCGAACTCGGCGCCGGCGAGCTGCTCGTCAACTCGATCGACGCCGACGGTACGAAGGCTGGCTTCGACCTCGAGCTCACGGCACTCATGCACGAGCTGTCGACCGTGCCCGTCATCGCCTCGGGCGGCGCGGGCGCGGTGGCCGACTTCCCGCCGGCGATCGCGGCCGGCGCCGACGCGGTGCTCGCCGCATCCGTGTTCCACAACGGCGAGCTGACCATCGGCGAGGTCAAGGCCGCGCTGGCGGCCGACGGGAGGATCGTGCGATGACCACCGGATCGACGGTCGACCAGGCGCTCGAACGCGCCGTCTTCAACGCCGACGGGCTGCTGCCCGCCGTCATCCAGCAGTGGGACACCGGCGAGATGCTGATGCTCGGCTGGATGGACCGCGAGGCGCTGCGCCGAACCCTGACCGAGGGACGGGTCACGTTCTGGTCGCGGTCGCGGCAGGAGTACTGGCGCAAGGGCGACACCTCGGGCCACGCGCAGTACGTGCGCTCGGCGGCGCTCGACTGCGACGCCGACACCCTGCTCGTGCGCGTCGAGCAGATCGGCGCGGCGTGCCACACCGGCACCCGCACCTGCTTCGACGGCGACCCCATCGCCGTGACCCCCGGATTCCCGCCCGCCGACTGACGACTGACGACGAGGAGCACACGTTGGCCGACGCCACGACCACCTTCGAGGAGTTCACCGCCCTGCTCTCGGGGCGTCGTGTCGTACCCGTCGTGCGCGAGCTCTTCGCCGACGGCGAGACGCCCGTGGGCATCTACCGCAAGCTCGCGGGTGACCGCCCCGGCACGTTCCTGCTGGAGTCGGCCGAGCAGGGCGGCATCTGGTCGCGCTACTCGTTCGTCGGCGTCTCGTCGTACGGCGTGCTCACCGAGGCATCCGACCGGGTCGAGTGGCAGGACTACGGACTGAGCGCCGAACGCGCCCTCGGCGACGCCGCCGAGCTCGCGCCGCTCGCCGCGCTCGAAGCGCTCTTCGAGCGCTGGCGCACCGAGGACGTGCCGGGCGCCCCGCCGCTCACCGGCGGTCTCGTCGGCTTCATCGGCTGGGAGGCGATCCGCCAGATCGAGCATCTGCCGAACCGGCCCCCGTCGGAGTTCCCGATGCCCGGCCAGGCATTCGCGTTCGTCTCCGAGCTCGTCGTGATCGACCACCGCACGGGCACCGTGCAGCTCATCGCCTCGGTGCTGAACGACCGGGGCGAAGCGCCCGAGCAGCTCTGGCAGGGCGCGCAGGCGCGGCTCGACCGTATGCAGCAGGAGCTCGCCCAGCCGACCGAGGCGTGGCTCGCGGAGATCGACCTGGCTCGCGCGGGTGACCCGGTGCACCGCACCGAGAAGGCCGACTTCCTCGCGGCGGTCGACCGGTCGAAGGAGTACATCCGCGAGGGCGACATCTTCCAGGTCGTCATCTCGCAGCGCTTCGAGCAGGAGGCGACCGCGCACCCGATCGACGTCTACCGCGTGCTCCGCAGCCTGAACCCCAGCCCGTACATGTACCTGCTGCACCTCGAGGACTCCGCGGGGGAGCCGTACTGGATCGTGGGCTCCTCGCCCGAGGCGCTCGTGAAGGTGCAGCAGGGCCGCGTGTTCACACATCCGATCGCGGGGTCGAAGCCGCGCGGTGCAACACCCGAGGCCGACGCCGATCTCGAGGCCGAGCTCATCGCCGACCCGAAGGAGCAGGCCGAGCACCTCATGCTCGTCGACCTCGCCCGCAACGACCTCGCGAAGGTCTGCACCGCGGGCACCGTCGAGGTGACCGAGTTCATGCGGGTCGAACGGTTCAGCCACATCATGCACCTCGTCTCCTCGGTCGAGGGCGACCTCGTCGGCGATGCGAACGCGATCGACGTGTTCCGCGCGACGTTCCCGGCCGGTACGCTGTCGGGCGCGCCGAAGCCCCGGGCGCTCGAGATCATCGACGAGCTCGAGCCGGCGCAGCGCGGTCTCTACGGCGGCGTCGTCGGCTACTTCGGGTTCGGCGGCGACGCCGACCTCGCGATCGCGATCCGCACCGCGACGATCTCGGGCGGCGTCGCCCGGGTGCAGGCGGGCGGCGGCCTCGTCGCAGACTCGGATCCCGAGTCCGAGTACCAGGAGTCGCGCAACAAGGCCGCCGCGCCGCTCCGAGCGGTCGCAGTGGCCAATGCGATGCGACGGGTGGAATCGTGAACCCGGCCCGCATGAAGCTGCCCGCGATCGTCGCCACGGTCGTGGGAGCCGGCCTCGTGCTGCTCTCGTGGAGCCAGACCTGGTTCGACCTCCTCATCGAGGCGAGCGCCACCGGCGGCACGGGCGAGCCGATCGCCGTCACCGGCAGCATCGCCTCCCCGGCGCTCGCGGCGCTCGGCCTCGCGGGCCTCGCGCTCGTCGCGGCACTCGCGATCGCTGGGCCCGGCATCCGCTTCGTGCTCGGCGTGCTCGAGGTGCTCCTCGGCGGCTGCGTGCTGCTCGCGGCGAGCCTGTCCCTCTCCGACCCCGTCGCCTCGGTATCGCGGGCGGTGACGGATGCCACGGGCGTCGCCGGTGCCGCGCCGACCGCCGAGCTCGTGGCATCCGTCACCGCGACCGTCTGGCCGGTGCTCGCGATCATCGGCGGCGCGCTGCTCGTGCTCGCCGGGCTCGTGGTCCTCCTGACCGGCGCCCGCTGGCCCGCCTCCTCGCGGCGGTACAGCGATTCCCGCATGGCCGCCGACGGCACTGCCGCCGCCGCGGCCGAGCGCCCGGCCTCCGACCGCGCGATCGACGACTGGGACGGCCTCAGCCGGGGCGACGACCCGACCGACGACCCGACCCGAGACGAGTCCGCGGCTGCGAGCGCCGACGCGAACGACGATTCCACCGACCACCGCGACGCCGACCCGAGCGACGACGAGAGCCCCAGTGACGCGAACCGCTAGACTGGCCGACGAAAACCCCAGCACGAAGGAGCATCATGAGCATTGAGACCGCAGATCCCGGCCACGGACACTCGCCCGCGGCATGGACCGCCGTCACGATCATGCTCATCGCATTCACGATCGGCACGGTCGCCTTCTTCTTCGAGATGCAGTGGCTCGTCTGGGCGTCGGCAGGTCTGCTCGTCGTCGGCCTGGTCGTCGGCTGGGTGCTCGCGCGCGCCGGCTACGGTGTCGGCGGCTCGAAGGTCTCCGAAAAGGCGCACTAGTGCTCGCCGAGCTCACGGCGAACGCTGTCGCCGACGCTCTGACGCGCCGCGAGAGCGCCCCGTTCGCCGTCGTCGAGGCCGCGGCGCTCGCTCGTCCGGCCGCGCTCGACGCGCTCGAGGCGCTGCGCCCGGCCTCGCACGTCAAGGTCATCGCCGAGATCAAGCGTTCGAGTCCCTCACGGGGCGCCCTCGCCTCGATCTCCGACCCGGCCGCCCTCGCCCGTCAGTACGAGCTCGGCGGTGCGAGCGCGATCAGCGTGCTCACCGAGGGCCGGAAGTTCGGGGGGTCGCTCGCCGACCTCGAGACCGTGCGCGCCGCCGTCTCGCTGCCGGTGCTGCGCAAGGACTTCATCGCGACGCCGTACCAGGTGCTCGAAGCCCGTGCGGCGGGCGCCGACCTCGTGCTGCTGATCGTGGCCGCGCTCGACGACCCGACGCTCCGCGAACTCCACGACCTCATCGTCGAGCTCGGCATGACGCCGCTCATCGAGACGCACTCGGCTGATGAACTCGAGCGCGCGGCAGCGCTCGGCGCGCGCCTCATCGGCGTGAACGCCCGCGACCTCTCGACGTTCGAACTCGATCGCGACCTCTTCGGCCGTCTCGCGCCGCGATTCCCCGAGGGCGCGATCCGCGTCGCGGAGTCCGCGGTGCTGTCGGCGGCGGATGTCGCGCACTACCGCTCTTCGGGCGCCGACGTCGTGCTCGTCGGCGAGGCGCTCGTCACGGGCGGCGACCCGATTGCCAACCTCTCAGCTTTCCTGGCGGTGTGACATGGCGCTCAGAGCGCAGACTGGTCCCTACTTCGGCGACTTCGGGGGGCGCTTCGTGCCCGAGTCCCTCGTCGCCGCACTCGACGAGCTCGGTGAGGCCTACGACCTCGCCAAGCTCGATCCCGCGTTCGGCGAAGAGCTCGCCGAACTCGGCCGCAGCTACACCGGACGCCCGTCGATCATCACCGAGGTGCCGCGCTTCGCCGCGCACGCAGGTGGCGCCAGGGTCATCCTGAAGCGCGAAGACCTGAACCACACCGGCTCGCACAAGATCAACAACGTGCTCGGCCAGGCGCTGCTCACGAAGCGCATCGGCAAGACCCGCGTGATCGCGGAGACCGGTGCCGGTCAGCACGGCGTCGCGACGGCGACGGCCGCCGCCCTCTTCGGTCTCGACTGCGTCATCTACATGGGCGAGGTCGACACCGAGCGCCAGGCGCTGAACGTCGCGCGCATGCGGTTGCTCGGCGCCGAGGTCATCGCGGTGACGGCCGGTTCGCGCACGCTGAAGGACGCGATCAACGAGGCGATGCGCGACTGGGTCACCAACGTCGAGACCACCAACTACATCTTCGGCACGGTCGCCGGTCCGCACCCGTTTCCCGAGATGGTGCGCGACTTCCAGAAGATCATCGGCGAAGAGGCCCGTCAGCAGGTCATCGACCTCACGGGCGGGCTGCCGACGGCCGTCGCGGCCTGCGTCGGCGGCGGATCGAACGCGATCGGCATCTTCCACGCCTTCCTCGACGACGAGTCCGTCGCGCTCTACGGCTTCGAGGCCGGCGGCGAGGGCGCCGAGACCGAGCGCCACGCGGCGACCATCACGAAGGGTCGCCCCGGTGTGCTCCACGGGGCGCGCAGCTACCTGCTGCAGGACGAAGATGGCCAGACCATCGAGTCGCACTCGATCTCGGCGGGCCTCGACTACCCGGGCGTCGGCCCCGAGCACTCGTGGCTCGCGGCGATCGGGCGCGCGAACTACCGCCCGGTGACCGACGACGCGGCGATGCAGGCGCTGCGCCTCCTCACCCGCACCGAGGGCATCATCCCGGCGATCGAGTCGGCCCACGCACTCGCGGGAGCCCTCGAACTCGGTCGCGAACTCGGGCCCGAGGCCACGATCCTCGTGAACCTCTCGGGGCGCGGCGACAAGGACATGGACACGGCCGCTCACTACTTCGAGCTCTACGACCAGGAGAACGCCGAATGAACACGGTCGGTTCCGTCATCCGCCGTCGCAACGAGGAGGCGGGCGGCGCGCTCATCGGCTACCTCCCCGTCGGCTTCCCCACGTTCGACGAGAGCGTCGAGGCCGCGGTCGCGATGGTCGAGAACGGCGTCGACATCCTCGAGCTCGGCCTGCCGTACTCCGACCCCGTCATGGACGGTCCCGTCATCCAGGCCGCCACGCAGCAGGCCCTTGCGAACGGTTTCCGCCTCGCCGACGGCTTCGAGGCCGTGCGACGCATCACCGCGCGAGTGGATGCCCCGGTGCTGATCATGACCTACTGGAACCCGGTCGTGCAGTACGGCGTCGACCGATTCGCCGACGACCTGGTCGCGGCCGGGGGAGCGGGGCTCATCACGCCCGATCTCATCCCCGACGAGGGCTCCGAGTGGATCGCGGCATCCGAGCGCACCGGTCTCGACCGGGTGTTCCTCGCGGCGCCGACCTCGACCGATGCTCGCATCGGGCAGGTCGTCGAGGCGAGTCGTGGATTCGTGTACGCGGTGTCGACCATGGGCATCACGGGTGCCCGCAGCGACGTCGACCGGGCCGCTCGCACGCTCGTCGAGCGGCTGACCGCTGCCGACGCGCCCGCGAGCTGCGTCGGCGTCGGCATCTCCACGGCCGCCCAGGTCGCCGAGGTGCTCGAGTACGCGCAGGGCGCGATCGTCGGGTCGGCGCTCGTGAACGCACTCGCCACGGGCGGCGTCGCCGCGGTCGGCGAACTGGCTGCGGAACTCGCGCGCGGCACCCGCGCAGAGTGAAGTACGCTCATTGAGGCCGTCAGCGGCCGAAGCAACTGAGGAAAGGCAGCAGCCGGCGTGATCGCACCGTTCAGCATTCCGAGCCCAGACCCCGCTTGGCGCGCCCTCGAGATTCCGGTCCCGTGGGGCACGCTGACGATCCAGACGTACGCGCTCTGCATCCTCGTCGGCATCATCCTCGCCGTCATCATCACCTCGCGCCGCCTCACCAAGCGCGGCGCCGAGCCCGGCATCGTGCTCGACATCGCCCTGTGGGCGGTGCCGCTCGGCATCATCGGCGCCCGGTTCTACCACGTCTTCACGCACCCCGACGACTACTTCTACGCCGGTGCGAACGTCTGGAATCCATTCGCCCCCGGGGCCATCTGGAACATCTGGGAGGGCGGCAACGCGATCTACGGCGCCCTGATCGGCGGTGCGATCGGTGCGATCATCGGCTGCCGGTTCACCGGCATCCGCTTCTGGTCGTTCGCCGACGCGCTCGCGCCCGGCCTGCTGGTCGCGCAGGCCATCGGCCGACTGGGCAACTGGTTCAACCACGAGCTCTTCGGTTCGCCCACCGACCTGCCCTGGGGCCTCGAGATCTCCTCCGACAACCTGGCGTTCCCGGCAGGCCTCGCCGACGGCACGCTGTTCCACCCGACGTTCCTCTACGAGCTCGTCTGGAACCTCCTTGGCGCCGCCGCCATCGTCCTGCTCGAGCGCCGGTTCAACCTGCGCTGGGGCAAGGCCTTCGGCGTGTACCTCATCTGGTACGGCGCGGGCCGCGCGTTCTTCGAGTCGATCCGCCTCGATCCGAGTGAGATGTTCTTCGGCATCCGCGTGAACGTCTGGGCGTCGCTCGCAGCCGTCGTGCTCGGCATCGTGCTGATCATCGTGCAGCGTCGTCGTCACACCGGCGACGAGCCGAGCCCGTACGTGCCGGGGCGTGAATGGACTGCGCCGAATGCTGAGGTAGACTCCGAAGACATCGAGTCCGACTCCGACTCTCTCGACGATGACGTCGAGGGTGAGAGCAAGACGGGCGTGACGGCGGCCACAAGCCCAAGCCGATCCACCTCAGCGTAAAACGCCCCGCAGAACGTTCTCCGAAGCGACGCCGCACCACGCGTCGAGACATCTCCCTTGATGGGCCGACGACGTCCCCCGCTGCACACTTAGTTGATGAGGACGGTTCACGTGTCGCTCACCCCACCCTTCTCGAGGTTCGGTACCGTTCCGGCTGCCCAGGGCATGTACGACCCTGCCGCCGAGAAAGATGCCTGCGGCCTCGCGATGGTCGCCACCCTCCGTGGCACCGCCGGACACGACATCATCACCGCGGCGCTCGATGCACTGCGCAACCTCGAGCACCGCGGCGCAGTCGGCTCCGACGCCGGCACCGGCGACGGTGCTGGCATCGTCACGCAGGTGCCCGACGCGTTCCTCCGGGCGGTGACCTCGTTCGGGCTTCCCGCGGCCGGGGCCTACGCGGTCGGCAACGCGTTCCTCCCCGTCGACCCCACCGCACGCAGTCGGGTCAAGCAGGCATTCGTCGGGCTCGCGGCATCCGAAGGACTCTCGGTCATCGGATGGCGCGAAGTGCCCGTGCGCCCCGATGAACTCGGTTCGCTCGCACGGGCGGCCATGCCGGTCGTGCAGCAGCTCTTCGTGCAGGCGGTCGCCACGTCGTCGACCGGTGCGACCGTCTCGGGCATCGACCTCGACCGGCTGACCTTCCGGTTGCGCAAGCGCGCCGAGCGCGAGCTCGAGCTCTACTTCGCCTCCCTCTCGAGCCGCACGCTCGTCTACAAGGGCATGGTCACGACGCTGCAGCTCGAGCCGTTCTACCCCGACCTCTCCGACGAGCGGTTCGCGTCGAAGCTCGCGCTCGTGCACTCGCGGTACTCCACCAACACCTTCCCGTCGTGGCCGCTCGCCCAGCCGTTCCGCATGATCGCGCACAACGGCGAGATCAACACGATCCAGGGCAACCGCAACTGGATGCGAGCGCGCCAGTCGCAGCTCGAGTCCGAGGTCCTCGGCGACCTCGCGCCGCTCCGGCCGATCGTCACCCCCGGCGCCAGCGACTCCGCCTCGTTCGACGAGGTCGTCGAGCTGCTCACGCTCGCGGGCCGCAGCCTGCCGCACGCCGTCATGATGATGGTGCCCGAGGCCTGGGAGAACCAGACCGAGATCGCACCCGAGCGCCGCGCGTTCTACGAGTACCACTCGATGCTGATGGAGCCGTGGGACGGCCCGGCCGCGATCGTCTTCACCGACGGCACGCTCGTCGGCGCGACCCTCGACCGCAACGGCCTGCGCCCCGGCCGCTACGTCGTCACCGACGACGGACTGGTCGTGCTCGCGAGCGAGATCGGCGTGCTCGACATCGAGCAGAGCCGCATCGTGCGCAAGGGCCGGCTGCAGCCCGGCCGCATGTTCCTCGTCGACACCGAGGCAGGGCGCCTCATCGAAGACGACGAGATCAAGGCCGACCTGGCGGCCGCAGAGCCGTGGGGCGACTGGCTCGAGCAGGGTCGCATCCAGCTCGCCGAGCTGCCGGAGCGCGAGCACATCGTGCACCCGCCGGCATCCGTGAACCGCCGTCAGCGCACCTTCGGCTACACCGAGGAAGAGGTGAAGATCCTGCTCGCGCCGATGGCGCGCACCGGGCAGGAGCCGCTCGGCGCCATGGGCTCCGACACGCCGATCGCGGTGCTCTCGAAGCGTCCGCGCCTGCTCTTCGACTACTTCACGCAGCAGTTCGCGCAGGTCACGAACCCGCCGCTCGACTCGATCCGCGAGGCGGTCGTCACCTCGCTCGGCACGTCGCTCGGCCCCGAACGCAACCTCCTCGACGCCGGACCCGAGCACGCGCGACAGGTCGCCCTCACCTTCCCGGTGATCGACAACGACGAGCTCGCGAAGATCGTGCACATCGACCCGGCACCGGGCGCACGCACCACGGTCACGATCCGCGGCATCTACCGCTTCGACGAGGGCCCCGACGCGCTGCGCAACCGCCTCGCCGCGATCTGCGGCGAAGTCGACCAGGCCATCGACGACGGCGCGGCGTTCATCGTGCTGAGCGACCGCGACTCCAACAAGGACCTGGCCCCGATCCCGTCGCTGCTCATGCTCTCGGCGGTGCACCACCACCTCATCCGCTCCGAGAACCGCATGAAGGTCGGACTCGTCGTCGAGGCCGGCGACGTGCGCGAGGTGCATCACGTCGCCCTGCTCGTGGGCTACGGGGCATCCGCTGTGAACCCCTATCTCGCCATGGAGAGCTGCGAAGACCTCGTGCGCTCGGGTGTCATCACGGGCGTCACGCCCGAAGACGCGGTGCACAACGTCATCAAGGCGCTCGGCAAGGGCGTGTTGAAGATCATGTCGAAGATGGGCATCTCCACCATCTCGTCGTACGCGGGGGCCCAGGCATTCGAGGCGATCGGGCTCGACCAGGGCTTCATCGACGAGTTCTTCACCGGCACGACCTCGAAGCTCGGCGGCGTCGGCATCGACGCGATCGCCTCGGAGAACCTCGACAGGCACACGCAGGCGTACCCGCAGGATGTCGCGGTGCGCGCGCACGAGCGCCTCGCGACCGGTGGCGAGTACCAGTGGCGCCGCGACGGCTCGCCGCACCTCTTCAACCCCGAGACGGTCTTCCGCCTGCAGCACTCCACGAGGAACCGTCGCTACGACGTGTTCCGCGAGTACACCTCGCTCGTGGACTCGCAGGCCGAAGACCTGATGACCCTGCGCGGCATGTTCGCCCTCCGCACCGGCACTCGTCCCGCCGTGCCGATCGACGAGGTCGAGTCCGTCGAGTCGATCGTCAAGCGCTTCTCGACCGGGGCGATGAGCTACGGCTCGATCTCCAAGGAGGCGCACGAGTCGCTCGCGATCGCGATGAACCGGCTCGGCGCGAAGTCGAACACCGGTGAGGGCGGCGAAGACCTCGACCGCCTGCTCGACCCCGAGCGTCGCAGCGCGATCAAGCAGGTCGCCTCGGGTCGCTTCGGCGTCACGAGCATGTACCTGACGCACGCCGACGACATCCAGATCAAGCTCGCCCAGGGTGCCAAGCCCGGTGAGGGCGGCCAGTTGCCGCCGACGAAGGTGTACCCGTGGGTCGCCCGCACGCGGCACGCGACGGCGGGCGTCGGCCTCATCTCGCCGCCGCCGCACCACGACATCTACTCGATCGAAGACCTCAAGCAGCTCATCTTCGACCTGAAGCGCGCGAACCCGAAGGCGCGCGTGCACGTGAAGCTCGTGAGCCAGTCGGGCATCGGCGCGGTCGCCGCCGGAACGGCCAAGGCCCTGGCCGACGTCATCCTCGTCTCGGGGCACGACGGCGGCACCGGCGCGAGCCCGCTCAACTCCTTGAAGCACGCGGGCACGCCGTGGGAGCTCGGCCTCGCCGAGACCCAGCAGACCCTCATGCTGAACGGCATGCGCGACCGCGTGGTCGTGCAGGTCGACGGACAGCTGAAGACCGGTCGCGACGTCGTGATCGGCGCGCTGCTCGGCGCGGAGGAGTTCGGCTTCGCCACGGCGCCGCTCGTCGTGCAGGGCTGCGTCATGATGCGGGTCTGCCACCTCGACACCTGCCCGGTGGGCGTCGCCACCCAGAACCCCGAGCTGCGCAAGCGGTTCACGGGAAAGCCCGAGTTCGTCGTGAACTTCTTCGAGTTCATCGCGCAGGAGGTGCGCGAGTACCTCGCAGAACTCGGCTACCGCTCGATCGACGAGATCATCGGCCGTCGCGAACTGCTCGACGTCGACCGAGCGCTCGACCACTGGAAGGCCTCCGGGCTCGACCTCACGCCCGTGCTCGTCGGTCCCGACTTCTCCGAGTCCGAGGCGCGGCGCAACATGCGCGGCCAGGACCACGAGCTCGAGGAGCACTTCGACAACGAGCTCATCCGGCGGAGCCGCCTGGTGCTCGAGCAGGGCGGCAACATCGAGATCGCGCTGCCGATCCGCAACACCGAACGCGCCGTCGGCACCATGCTCGGCCATGAGGTGACCGTGCGGCGCGGCGAGCACGGGCTGCCGAGCGGCTCGATCGACATCACGCTCACCGGCTCGGCGGGCCAGTCCCTCGGCGCGTTCCTGCCCGCGGGCATCACGCTCCGCCTCGAGGGCGACTCGAACGACTACGTCGGCAAGGGGCTCTCGGGCGGACAGATCGTGGTCCGTCCGTCGCGCGACAGCGGGTTCGTCGCGGAGCGCAACGTGATCGCCGGCAACGTCATCGGCTACGGGGCGACGCAGGGCAGCATGTTCATCCGCGGCATCGTCGGCGAACGCTTCCTGGTGCGCAACTCCGGTGCCACCGCCGTGGTCGAGGGCGTGGGCGACCACGCGCTCGAGTACATGACCGGCGGTCTCGCGCTCATCCTCGGCGAGACCGGCCGGAACCTGGGCGCGGGCATGTCGGGCGGCACCGCCTACGTGCTCGGCCTCCGCGAAGAACGCGTGAACCGCGAATCGCTGACGACCGGCGAGCTCGAACTCCACCCGCTCGGCAGCGCCGATCGGGTGATCGTGCGCGACCTGCTCGAACAGCACGTCGCGAACACCGACTCCGCGGTCGCCGCATCGCTCCTCGCCGCCGGCGACGATGCGTTCGACCGCTTCACCAAGGTGCTGCCGCGCGACTACGCCGCAGTGCTCCGAACCCGCCAGAGCGCGGTCGACGAGGGGCTCGACCCCGACGGCGACGTGGTCTGGACCAGAATTCTCGAGGTGACGAATGGCTGACCCCAAGGGCTTTCTGAAGGTCACCGAACGCGAGCTGCCCAAGCGGCGGCCCGTGCCGGTGCGCATCATGGACTTCAAAGAGGTCTACGAGCAGGGCGACCCCGCTCAGCTCCGCCGTCAGGCCGGGCGTTGCATGGACTGCGGCATCCCGTTCTGCCACCAGGGCTGCCCGCTCGGCAACCTGATCCCCGAGTGGAACGACCTCATGTATCGCGGTGAGGGGCGCGCGGCCGCCGAGCGCCTGCACGCCACGAACAACTTCCCCGAGTTCACGGGGCGGCTCTGCCCGGCACCGTGCGAGTCGGCGTGCGTGCTCGGCATCAACCAGCCCGCGGTGACGATCAAGCAGGTCGAGGTCTCGATCATCGACGAGGCGTTCGGCAACGGCTGGGTCCAGCCGCAGCCGCCGGGGCGCCTCACGGGCAAGACGGTCGCGGTCGTCGGCTCCGGCCCCGCTGGCCTCGCCGCCGCCCAGCAGCTGACGCGGGCCGGTCACACCGTCGCCGTGTTCGAGCGCGACGACCGCATCGGCGGGCTCCTGCGCTACGGCATCCCCGACTTCAAGATGGAGAAGAAGCATCTCGAGCTGCGGCTCGCGCAGATGACGGCCGAAGGCACCCGGTTCCGCGCCGGCGTGAACATCGGCGTCGACATCACCTGGGCGCAGCTCCGCGAGCGCTACGACGCCGTCGTGGTCGCCACGGGTGCGATCGTTCCCCGCGACCTGCCGATCCCCGGGCGCGACCTCCCGGGAGTGCACTTCGCCATGGAGTACCTCGTGCAGTCGAACCGGCACCTCGCCGGCGATCAGGTCATCGACCAGATCACCGCCGAGGGCAAGCACGTCGTCGTGCTCGGCGGCGGCGACACCGGCGCAGACTGCATCGGCACCGCGCACCGCCAGGGCGCGCTGTCGGTCACCAACCTCGCGATCGGCAAGGAGCCGAGTGCCAACCGCCCCGAGCACCAGCCGTGGCCCGTGCACCCGACCCTGTTCGAGGTGCAGAGCGCGCATGAAGAGGGCGGCAACCGCCAGTTCCTCGCCTCCACGGTCGAATTCCTCGCGAACGACGCCGGAGAGGTGCGCGCCATCCGCGTCGCCGAGACCGAGTACCTCGACGGCCGCCGCGTGCCGAAGGCCGGCACCGAGCGGGAGATCCCCGCCGACCTGGTGCTCCTCGCGCTCGGATTCACCGGGCCGGAGACCGCGGCGCTCGACGAGCAGCTCGCGCTGCCCGTCACCGACCGCGGCAACCTCGCCCGCGAGGCCGACTACGCGACCGCACAGCCGGGCGTGTTCGTCGCCGGCGATGCCGGCCGCGGGCAGTCGCTCATCGTGTGGGCGATCGCAGAAGGGCGAGCTGCGGCATCCGCCGTCGACCGCTACCTTGAAGGCGAGACCCTGCTGCCGTCGCCGATCGCCTCGACGGCGCACGCCTTCTCCATCTGACCATGGCGCGCCGCACGGCGCGTTTCGACCAAACACCCGGCGCTGACGCGCGAAACATGGGAGCACAAGATAATGAGACGAGCGAAGATCGTCGCCACCCTCGGGCCGGCGACATCGAGCTATGAGCAGATCCGGGCGATCATCGATGCGGGCGTCGACGTCGCGCGGATGAACCTCAGCCACGGCAGCTACGACGTGCACGAGGGCGTCTACCAGAACGTTCGGAAGGCTGCGAACGACAGTGGCAAGGCGATCGCCGTGCTGGTCGACCTGCAGGGCCCGAAGATCCGCCTCGGCAAGTTCGCCGACGGACCGCACGAGCTCGCCGAGGGTGACATCTTCAAGATCACGACCGAAGACGTGGTCGGCACGAAGGAGATCGTCGGCACCACGTTCAAGGGGCTTCCCCAAGACGTCAAGCCCGGCGACTTCCTTCTGATCGACGACGGCAAGGTCCGCGTCGAGGTCATCGAGACCGATGGCGTCGTCGTCACGACCCGCGTCGTCGTCGCCGGCCCGGTGTCGAACAACAAGGGCATTAACCTGCCCGGAGTCGCGGTCAACGTGCCCGCGCTCTCCGAGAAGGACGAGGCCGACCTCCGCTGGGGCCTCGAGCTCGGCGCCGACCTGATCGCCCTCTCCTTCGTGCGCAACGCTTCCGACGTCACGCGCGTGCACGAGATCATGGACGAGGTGGGCCGTCGCGTCCCCGTCGTCGCGAAGATCGAGAAGCCGCAGGCCGTCGACGCCCTCGAGGAGATCACCGAGGCGTTCGACGCCATCATGGTCGCCCGCGGCGACCTCGGCGTCGAGCTGCCGCTCGAGGCCGTGCCGATCGTGCAGAAGCGCGCGGTCGAGATCGCCCGCCGTCTCGCGAAGCCTGTCATCGTGGCCACGCAGATGCTCGAGTCGATGATCCACAGCCCGGTGCCGACGCGCGCCGAGACCTCCGACGTGGCGAACGCCGTGCTCGACGGAGCCGACGCCGTCATGCTCTCGGGCGAGACGAGCGTGGGGGAGTACCCCGTCATCACGGTGCAGACCATGGCGCGCATCGTCGAGTCGACCGAGCTGCACGGACTCGACCGCATCGCACCGCTCGGCACGAAGCCGCGCACCCAGTCGGGCGCGATCACGGCCGCCGCGGTCGAGGTCGCCGACTTCGTCGAGGCCAAGTACCTCTGCGTCTTCACCGAGTCGGGCGAGACCGTGCGCCGCATGACTCGCCTGCGTTCGAAGATCCCCATCCTGGCGTTCACGCCCGACCCGGCGATCCGACGTCGCCTCGCGCTGAACTGGGGTGTCGAGTCGTTCGTCGTCTCTCGCGTGACCCACACCGACCAGATGGTCGGCCAGGTCGACGAGGCACTCGCGAAGACCGGCAAGGCCGTCAACGGTGAGAAGGTCGTCATCATCTCGGGTTCCCCTCCCGGAATCCCCGGCACCACCAACGACGTGCGCGTGCACGTCGTCGGTGAGGTGCTCTAAGCAGTTCACGAGAGGAGCCGGTCCGAGAGGGCCGGCTCCTTTCGCATCGCCGGTGGCGAACGGCGGATGTCCCGGCACGGACAGGAGCGCGTGATCGCCCTCCGGCTCGAGATGACACACTCGGATCATGGTCGAGTTCGAGTGCCGTACCCAACTGCCGGTGCCGGTGTCGCGTGCGTTCGACCTGTCCCGGAGCATCGACCTGCATGTCGCGTCGATGGCGGATTCGCAGGAGCGCGCGATCGCCGGCGTCACGAGCGGCCTCATCGGCGCCGGCGACGAAGTGACGTGGCGGGCGTGGCACTTCGGGGTGCCGATCCGCATGACGAGCCGGATCACCGAGTTCGATCCGCCGTCGTCGTTCGTCGACGAGCAGGTTCGCGGACCGTTCCGCTCATTCCGTCACGAACACGAGTTCGCGGCGGACCCGGTGGGTGGCACGATCATGACCGATCGGGTGCGGTTCGTCGCGCCCCTCGGGCCGCTCGGCCGGATCGCGGAGGTCGTGCTCGGCCCGTACCTGCGGCGGCTCATCGAACATCGGAACGCGCACATCGCGGCATCCGCTCACTGAACGGTCGCCGCTCGTCGAGCGGTGCCGGTGGTGGGGGTCGAACCCACACGCCCTTTCGGGCAAAGCATTTTGAGTGCTCCGCGTCTGCCATTCCGCCACACCGGCCAAAGGCCTCGCTCAGAATACCGTAGGCTTTCCTCCGTGACAGACACCGAATCAACTCAGTCGGCACCGCGCCGCGTGGTCGTGGCGGAAGATGAGTCGCTCATCCGCCTCGACATCGTCGAGATCCTGCGCGACAACGGCTTCGAGGTCGTCGGCGAGGCCGGTGACGGCGAGACCGCAGTGGCACTCGCCACCGAGCTGCGGCCCGATCTCGTCATCATGGACGTCAAGATGCCCCAGCTCGACGGCATCTCCGCCGCAGAGCGGCTCTCGAAGGGGCACATCGCCCCGGTCGTGCTCCTCACGGCGTTCAGCCACAAGGAGCTCGTGGAGCGCGCCAGCGAGGCCGGCGCCCTTGCCTACGTGGTGAAGCCGTTCACGCCCAACGACCTCCTGCCCGCGATCGAGATCGCCCTGGCCCGCTACGCGCAGATCATCGCGCTCGAGGCCGAGGTCGGCGACCTCGTCGAGCGCTTCGAGACCCGCAAGCTCGTCGATCGGGCCAAGGGCCTGCTCAACGAGAAGATGGGACTCTCGGAGCCTGAGGCGTTCCGTTGGATCCAGAAGGCCTCGATGGACCGCCGCCTCACGATGAAGGACGTCTCGCAGGCCATCATCGAGCAGCTCGCGGCCAAGAAGTAACACCGAAGATCTCCACACAGCGGATGCCGCGGGACACCAGTCGCCGCGGCATCCGCTGTTCTCGTTCCGCCTCAGGCCGCGGGGCGGTCCTTGATGAGGTTCGTGATGCGGATCGTGGAGCATCGACGGCCCTGATCGTCGGTGACGGCGATCTCGTGCGTCGTGAGGGTGCGGCCGAGGTGGATCGGCGTGCAGACCCCGGTGACCCATCCGCTCGTCGCCGAGCGCGTGTGGGTCGCGTTGATCTCGATGCCGACGGCGAGCCGGCCGGCGCCCGCCCAGAGGTTCGCGGCCATGGAGCCGAGCGATTCGCCCAGCACCACGTAGGCGCCCCCGTGCAGCAGCATCGCCGGCTGGGTGTTGCCTTCGACCGGCATTCTCGCGACCGATCGATCGACCGAGAACTCGAGGAACTCGATGCCCATCTTCTCGGCAAGGGCGCCGGTTCCGCGGGTGTGGAGGGAGTCGATCGGATCGCTCGTCTGGGTCATGCTCGCCTTCGAGATGGGCCGTCGGGCAGTGTCGTCGGCCGCTTGTAGTCTTGGGGGGTGTCGGACGCAGAAAAGCCTACCCTCCTCGTCGTCGACGGCCACTCGTTGGCCTTCCGGGCCTTCTACGCCCTCCCAGTCGACAGCTTCACCACCCGCGACGGTCAGCACACGAACGCCATCCACGGCTTCCTGTCGATGCTGCTCCTGCTGCTGCAGAACGAGAAGCCGACGCACATCGCCGTCGCCTTCGACATCTCGCGCGCATCGTTCCGCACGCGCGAGTACCCCGAGTACAAGGGCACCCGAGGTGAGACCCCGGTCGAGTTCAAGGGGCAGGTGCCGCTGCTGCAGGACGCGCTGAAGGCGATGGGCGTTCGCACCCTCGAGAAAGAGGACTACGAGGCCGACGACATCCTCGCGACGCTCGCCGCGCGCGGGCGTGCCGAGGGCTACCGGGTGCTCCTCGTCTCGGGCGACCGCGACACCATCCAGCTCGTCAACGACGACGTCACGCTGCTCTACCCGAACACCCAGGGCGTCTCGCAGCTGAAGCGCTACGACACCGATGCGGTCGTCGAGCGCTACGGCATCCGGCCCGAGCAGTACCCCGACGTCGCCGCGCTCGTGGGCGAGTCGAGCGACAACCTCATCGGCATCACGAAGGTCGGCGAGAAGACGGCCGTCAAGTGGCTCGGCCTCTACGGCTCGCTCGACGGCATCCTCGAGCACGCCGAAGAGATCAAGGGCGTCGTCGGGCAGAACCTGCGCGACGAGAAAGAGAACGCGATCCGCAACCGGCGCCTCAACCGGCTCGTCACCGACGTCGAGCTCGACGTCGCTCTCGACGAGCTCGAGGCGAAGCCGATCGACATCGACGCCGTGCAGCCGCTCTTCGAACGGCTCGAGTTCCGCACGCTGTTCGAACGCATGAAGAAGATCGTGGCCGGCAACGGCAACGGCAACGGCAACGGCAAGCGCGCGGCTGCGGCACCCGCAGCGCCCGCGACCCCGGCAGCGGATGCCCCTGCGGCCCCTGCAGCGCCCACCCCGCGCCGTCTGCTCGACGAGGAGCTGGCCGCCTGGATCGAGCGCGCCGTCGTCGCGGAGCCCGCGGGCCTCGGCCTCAGCATCGAGGTGCTCGACGGCGCCGTCATCGGCGCCGGCATCGCGACGGCCGCCGAGTCCGTGCACCTGCCATGGCAGCAGGGGCGCAGCGACTACGCGCCGTTCGAGGCGTGGCTCGCGAGCGATGCGCCGAAGATCATGACCGACGCGAAGCCCCAGTTGAAGGCGCTCATGCGCTCGGGCCTCGCCTTCGACGGGCTCGTCGTCGACACCCTCGTCGCCGGATGGCTCGTACGGCCGATCCTCGCAGAGAAGACGCTCGCCGACCTCGTCGACCGCTACCTCGGCGAGACCGTGCCGCAGGCCGACCCCGCCCAGCTCGTGCCCGAAGAGGGCACCGACGCCGGTGCTCCCGAGTACGCCTGGTACTCGCTGCGCGTTGCTCCCGTCGTGCTCCGGGCCCTGCCCGAGAGCTCCCGGCAGCTGCTCGCCGATGTCGAGATGCCGCTCGTGCCGGTGCTCGCGGCGATGGAGGTGCGCGGCGTCACCGTCGATCACGACGAGCTCACCTCGCTCTCCGCCGAACTCGGCGCACGCGCGGCGGGCCTCGCCGAGGCCGCGTTCGCCGAGATCGGCCGCGAGGTCAACCTGGGTTCGCCGAAGCAGCTGCAGGAGGTGCTCTTCGACCAGCTGGGCATGCCGAAGACGCGGGCGACGAAGACCGGCTACACGACCGACGCGAGTGCGCTGGCCGACCTGCAGGAGTCGAACCCGCACCCGTTCCTCGGCTACCTGCTCGAGCACCGCGACGCCACGAAGCTGCGGCAGATCGTCGAGTCGCTCGACAAGTCGATCGCCGCCGACGGGCGCATCCACACGAGCTACGGCCAGATCGGCGCCGCGACCGGCCGTATGTCGTCGAACGACCCGAACCTGCAGAACATCCCGATCCGCACCGAAGACGGCCGGCGAATCCGCAAGGCGTTCCGCCACGGCCCCGAGTACACCGAGCTGCTCACCGCCGACTACTCGCAGATCGAGATGCGCATTATGGCGCACCTCTCGGGCGACCCCGGGCTCATCGAGGCGTTCAACGCCGGCGAAGACCTGCACCGCTTCGTCGGCGCACGGGTGTTCGGGGTCGACCCCGCCGACGTCACCCCGGTGATGCGCACCAAGGTGAAGGCGATGTCGTACGGCCTCGCCTACGGTCTCAGCGCGTTCGGCCTGTCGAAGCAGCTCCGCATCGACCGCGCAGAGGCGACGCAGCTCATGAAGGAGTACTTCGAGCGCTTCGGCGCCGTGCGCGACTACCTGCGCATGGTCGTCGAGCAGGCGAAGATCGACGGCTACACCGAGACGATCTTCGGCCGGCGCCGCCCGTTCCCCGACCTGAACAGCCCGAACCGGGTGCTTCGCGAGAACGCCGAGCGCGCCGCACTGAACTCGCCGATCCAGGGTTCGGCGGCCGACATCATCAAGATCGCGATGTCCCGCGTCGAGAACGACCTCGTGGCGCAGGGCATGGCGAGTCGCATGCTGCTCACCGTGCACGACGAGCTCATCTTCGAGGTGGCGGCGGGGGAGTCCGAGACGCTCGAGGCGCTCGTGCGCGACCGCATGGCGAATGCCGCTGAGCTGCTCGTGCCGCTCGACGTGCAGATCGGGCGCGGGGCCAATTGGGAGGACGCGGCGCACTGATCGGCGCGCCGGGCGAGGCATCCATCCACAACGTCGAGCCGCTGGCCTCGAACGGGTGCGGTCCGTCATAGGCTCGGGTTCATGACTTCGAGTGAGCGCACCCCGACCGACGTCGATCGCATCGCAGAGGAGTGGGTCGACACCGTCGTCGAATTGAACCCCGCACTCGGCACGTACATCGGACGGAAGGACGCCGACTCGCGGTTCGGCGACTACTCGCCCGAGGGCCTCGAGCGAGCGGTCGAGGCCGAGCGCCGCACGGTCGCCGCGCTCGACGCGGCGACGGCGGTCGACGAGATCGACGCCATCACCATCGCCGACCTGCGCAGCGAGCTCGCCCTGTCGATCGAGGCGCACGAGGCGGGGCTGCCGCTCCGCGACCTCAACGTGATCGCGAGCCCCGCCCAGGAGATCCGCGAAGCCTTCGACCTGATGTCGACGGACAGCGTCGACGACTGGGCCACGATCTCGACCCGTCTCCATGCGCTGCCGGCTGCGGTCGACGGCTACATCGAGACGCTCCGCCTCGGCATCGAGCGCGGCGTCGTGCCCGCGAGGCGCCAGGTGCGCGAGGTGGCCGCACAGGCGCACAAGCTCGAGCGCAACGACGGGTTCTTCGCCGAACTCGTGCAGGGTGCCGAGGCGGACCTGCCCGGCAGCCTCCGCACGGATCTCGCCGGCGGCGCTGCGCAGGCAGGCGCCGCGTACGCCCGACTCGCGGCGTTCCTCGAGCACGAACTGCTCGCGGTCGCCGGGGAGCAAGACGGAGTCGGCCGTGAGATCTACGCCCTGCAGTCACGCCGGTTCCTCGGGGCGGCGATCGACCTCGACGAGACCTACGAGTGGGGCATCGAGGAGCTCGCCCGCATGGTCGCCGAGCAGGAGTCGATCGCGAACGAGATCCTGCCCGGGGCATCCGTTCACGAGGCGATCGCCTTCCTCGACAACGACCCGTCGCGCAAGCTCCACGGCACCGAGGCGCTGCAGCGCTGGATGCAGGAGACGAGCGATCGCGCCGTCAACGAACTCGCCGGCACGCAGTTCGACATCCCCGCCGAGATCCGCACGCTCGAGTGCATGATCGCGCCGACGCAGGAGGGCGGCATTTACTACACCGGTCCGAGCGACGACTTCACGCGCCCGGGTCGCATGTGGTGGTCGGTGCCCGAGGGCGTCACCGAGTTCGACACCTGGCGCGAGCTCACGACCGTGTACCACGAGGGCGTTCCGGGTCACCACCTGCAGATCGGCCAGGCCGTCGTGAACCGCGGGCAGCTGAACACCTGGCGGCGGCAGCTCGCCGGCACCTCCGGTCACGCGGAGGGCTGGGCGCTCTACGCCGAGCGGCTCATGCAGGGCCTCGGCTACCTCGACGACCCTGCCGATCGACTCGGCATGCTCGACGGCCAGCGCATGCGCGCCGCTCGCGTCGTGCTCGACATCGGCGTGCACCTCGGCAAGCAGCGGCCCGACGGCCAGGGCGTCTGGACCGGCGAGTACGCCTTCGAGTTCCTCGGCCAGAACGTCAACATGAACGAGGGCTTCGTGCGCTTCGAGGTCAACCGGTACCTCGGCTGGCCGGGCCAGGCGCCGTCGTACAAGGTCGGCCAGCGCATCTGGGAGCAGCTGCGCGACGAGGTCGCCCGCCGCGAGGGCGCGTCGTTCGACATCCGCGACTTCCACCGCAACGCGCTCGCGCTCGGCGGCGTCGGACTCGACACCCTGCGTTCCGCGCTGCTCGGCTGATCGCGCCGGTGTCGACGCAGCAGGGCGCATTGTCTGCCCCGTCGACGGATGCCGCGCCGACGCTCTCGCCGTACGCGCAGGCGCTCGGCGGGGCCGTCGCCGAGCTCCATCCGGGGTTGCAGCGTTACTTCTCGGAGGTGCCCGACGGCGCGGTCGGGCGCGGACGCGGCACGTTCGAGGTCGTCGGCACCCCGCGCCGCTGGCTCTGGCCGCTGCTCGCGGTGCTGGCCCGGTGGGGCGTACTGTTCCCCGCGCACGAGGTCGATGTGCCGTTCGCGGTGGAGAACCGGCGGTCGGCGACGGGCGTGCTCCATGCCGTGCGCCGGTTCGAATTCCGTTCCGGTCCGCGCGAGATGACCGACGCGGTGCATTTCCGAAACGGTCGCGTGGTCGATGTGCTCGGCGTCGGCGGGCGGTTGCGCGTGGCATTCGATGCGACCGTGCGACAGGGGGCGCTCGCGCTCAGCTCGACGTCGGTCGGGCTTCGAGCCGGCCGGGTGCGGCTGCGGATCCCAGCTGCCGTGGCGCCGCGAGCGCGGGTGGTGGAGCGGTTCGACGAGGCGACCGGCCGGCAGCGCGTACGGTTCACGCTCGATGCTCCGCTGCTCGGGCGGATCTACGAGTACGAGGGTTCCTTCGTCTACGAGATCGAACAGGAGACGCCGGCATGACGCGCGTGGTCATCGCCGGGGCATCCGGCTTCATCGGCGGGTACCTCGTCGCGCGGTACCGCGCTGCCGGCCTCGAGGTGCGCACGATCGGTCGCGGCGCGTCGGCGGACGCCTCGTGGCACGACCCGGCGGCCATCGCCCGCGTCGTCGACGGATGCGACGTGCTCGTGAACCTCGCGGGCAGGAGCGTGAACTGCCGGTACACCCCGGGCAACCGCGCCGAGATCATTCGGTCGCGGGTCGAGACGACCGCAGCCCTGCGTGCGGCCGTCGAGTCCGCCGCCGTGCCGCCGCGGGTGTGGTTCAACTCCTCGACGGCGACGATCTACCGCCATGCCGAAGACCGCCCGATGACCGAGCGCGACGGCGAGCTCGGGAGCGGCTTCTCGGTCGACGTCGCGAAGGCCTGGGAGTCGGAGTTCTTCGAAGGTGCGTTGCCCTCGACGCGGCGGATCGCGCTCCGGATCGCGATCGTGCTCGGCGACGGCAGCGTGATGCGGCCGCTCGCCCGGCTCGCCCGATTCGGCCTCGGCGGCCCGCAGCTCGACGGGCGATGGCCGGCGACCCGCGCGCGCAGGGCCGCGGGCACGCACCACGAGTTCCGGGCGCGCGGCGGGCGGCAGCGATTCAGCTGGGTGCACATCGACGACGTCGCCGGCATCATCGACTTCCTCGTGGCGAGGCCTGATCTCGATGGCGTCGTCAACGTCAGCGCCCCGAACCCCAGTGACAACCGCACGCTGATGCGCATCGTCCGTCGACTCCTCGGCATGCCGTTCGGTGTCCCGGCGTGGCGGTGGATGCTCGAGCCCGGATCCGCCGTGATCCGCACCGAGACCGAGCTGGTGCTGAAGAGCCGCTGGGTCGTTCCCGAGCGCCTCCTCGACGCAGGATACGAGTTCGCGTATCCCGACCTCGAGCCGGCGCTCCGCAGCATCCTGAAGCCCGGATCCGTGCGTGCCGAGCCCGTCGGGGCGCCGATCACGGGGGAGTGACCCGGCCGTTTGCCAATGGGGGAGCGGTTCCGTTAGGATTGAGCGTCACTCGTGTGACATCCCTGTCCGCATGCCCATCGCGGAACCAACATATCGCTCTCCCACGCGATGGGCTCGATTTTGTCCTTTACGGAGCATTCACTACATGACAACCGCAACGACCAAGGCGCCCAAGCAGGTCGCGATCAACGACATCGGATCTGCTGACGATTTCCTCGCCGCGGTCGAGAAGACTTTGAAGTTCTTCAACGACGGCGACCTCATCGAGGGTACCGTCGTGAAGATCGACCGCGACGAGGTTCTCCTCGACGTCGGTTACAAGACCGAGGGTGTCATCCCCTCGCGTGAGCTTTCGATCAAGCACGATGTCGACCCCAGCGAGGTCGTCGGCGTCGGCGACACCGTCGAGGCCCTCGTCCTCCAGAAGGAAGACAAAGAAGGCCGACTCATCCTGTCGAAGAAGCGCGCTCAGTACGAGCGTGCATGGGGCGACGTGGAGAAGATCAAGGAAGCCGATGGCGTCGTGACCGGTTCGGTCATCGAGGTCGTCAAGGGCGGCCTGATCGTCGACATCGGCCTCCGTGGCTTCCTCCCGGCGTCGCTCATCGAGCTCCGCCGCGTGCGCGACCTCACGCCGTACCTCGGCCAGGAGATCGAGGCGAAGATCCTCGAGCTCGACAAGAACCGCAACAACGTCGTGCTCTCGCGCCGCGCGCTCCTCGAGCAGACGCAGTCCGAGTCGCGCTCGACGTTCCTCGCGAACCTCCACCCGGGACAGATCCGCAAGGGTGTCATCTCGTCGATCGTCAACTTCGGTGCGTTCGTCGACCTGGGCGGCGTCGACGGTCTCGTCCACGTCTCCGAGCTCTCGTGGAAGCACATCGAGCACGCCTCCGAGGTTGTCGAGGTCGGTCAGGAAGTCACCGTCGAGGTGCTCTCCGTCGAGCTCGACCGCGAGCGCGTCTCGCTGTCGCTCAAGGCGACGCAGGAGGACCCGTGGCAGGTCTTCGCCCGTACCCACGCGATCGGTCAGGTCGCTCCGGGTAAGGTCACGAAGCTCGTTCCGTTCGGCGCGTTCGTTCGCGTCGCAGACGGCATCGAGGGCCTCGTCCACATCTCCGAGCTGTCGGGCAAGCACGTCGAGCTCGCAGAGCAGGTCGTGTCGGTCGGCGAAGAGGTCTTCGTCAAGGTCATCGACATCGACCTCGAGCGTCGCCGCATCTCGCTCTCGCTGAAGCAGGCGAACGAGGGCGTCGACCCCGAGGGCACCGAGTTCGACCCGGCGCTCTACGGCATGCTCACCGAGTACGACGAGCAGGGCAACTACAAGTACCCCGAGGGCTTCGACCCCGAGACCAACGAGTGGCGCGAGGGCTTCGAGGCCCAGCGCGAGAAGTGGGAGCAGGACTACGCTGCAGCCCAGGCTCGCTGGGAGGCTCACAAGAAGCAGGTCGCCGCGGCGAACGCTGCTGCTGTGGCCGACGACTCGTTCGCTTCGGCTGGTGCTTCGTACTCGAGCGACTCGGCCGGCGCGGGCACCCTCGCCGACGACGCGTCGCTCGCGGCGCTGCGCGAGAAGCTCTCGAGCAACAACTAGTCACGAACCGCGACACGTCGCGGTCCGCGATACGGAAGGCCGGTCCCCTCGGGGGCCGGCCTTTCCGGCGTTCCAGGGGGAGGTCGACAGTTCGAGCAGCTTCGCCTCCTGAGGCGTCGCGTCGTGGGTCGCACGATTAGAGTGGGGAGCGTGTATCTGATCGGTCTCACGGGCGGCATCGCCTCAGGCAAGTCCACGGTCGCGCGTCGACTCTACGAACACGGCGCCGTGCACATCGACGCCGACCAGCTCGCGCGACGTGTCGTCGAGCCGGGTACGCCCGCGCTGGCCGCGATCGTCGAGGAGTTCGGTGCCGACGTGCTGCACCGCGACGGCACGCTCGACCGGGCGAAGCTCGGTGAGCGCGTGTTCGGCGATGCAGAGCAGCTCGCGAAGCTCAACGCGATCGTGCATCCCGCGGTGCGGGAGCTCTCGGGCCGCTTGATCGCGAAGGCCGAGCAGGAGGACCCCGATGCCGTCGTGGTCTACGACGTGCCACTGCTCGTCGAGGCATCCGTCGATCATCCGTTCGACCTCATCGTCGTGACCAATGCGCCGCGCCGCGCCCAGGTCGAGCGGCTCGTCGAGGTCCGCGGACTCGAGCGCGGCCAGGCGGAGGCCCGGGTCGACGCCCAGGTCGACAACACCGCACGTCTCGCGGTCGCCGATGTCGTCATCGACACCGACGGCTCGCTGGCGCACACGATGAGCCAGACCGACGAACTGTGGCACCGCATCGTCGAAGAGCGTCGCGCCAGGGCCTGATCGCCGCCTCGTCGGGCTGACAGCCGGCTCACAGGGGGAGTGTCGGCGGGCGCTCCTAGACTGGAGGGCATGCAGGCCACACGTTCAGTTCGGCCGTTCGAGGTCATCAGCGAGTACACGCCGAGCGGCGATCAGCCGGCGGCGATCGCCGAGCTCGCGGCACGCATCAACGCCGGTGAGACCGACGTCGTGCTGCTCGGCGCGACCGGCACCGGCAAGTCCGCGACGACGGCATGGCTCATCGAGCAGGTGCAGCGGCCGACGCTCGTGCTCGCGCACAACAAGACGCTCGCGGCGCAGCTCGCCAACGAGTTCCGCGAGCTCCTGCCGAACAACGCCGTCGAGTACTTCGTCTCGTACTACGACTACTACCAGCCCGAGGCGTACGTTCCGCAGACCGACACCTTCATCGAGAAAGACAGCTCGATCAACGCCGAGGTCGAGCGGCTGCGGCACTCGACGACGAACTCGCTGCTGAGCCGTCGCGATGTCGTGGTCGTGTCGTCGGTCTCGTGCATCTACGGCCTCGGCACGCCCGAAGAGTACCTCGGCGCCATGATGCCGTTGCAGGTCGGCCAGCAGGTCGATCGCGACTGGCTCATCCGCAAGTTCGTCTCGATGCAGTACCAGCGCAACGACGTCGACTTCTCGCGCGGCAACTTCCGCGTGCGCGGCGACACCATCGAGATCATCCCGATCTACGAAGAGCTCGCGATCCGCATCGAGATGTTCGGCGACGAGATCGAGGCGCTCTACAGCCTGCATCCGCTGACCGGTCAGGTCGTCGCGAAGCTCGACTCCGTGCCGGTCTTCCCGGGCTCGCACTACGTCGCGAGCACCGAGGTGATGCAGCGTGCGATCGGCACGATCCGCATCGAACTCGAAGAGCGACTGGCCGAGCTCGAGCGCGAGGGCAAGCTGCTCGAGGCGCAGCGGCTGCGCATGCGCACCACGTTCGACCTCGAGATGATGGAGCAGATCGGATTCTGCTCGGGCATCGAGAACTACTCGCGGCACATCGACGGCCGCCAGGCCGGTGAGGCTCCGCACTGCCTCCTCGACTACTTCGCCGACGACTTCCTCGTCGTCATCGACGAGTCCCACGTCACGGTGCCGCAGATCGGTGCGATGTACGAGGGCGACTCCTCGCGCAAGCGCACCCTCGTCGAGCACGGGTTCCGCCTGCCGAGCGCGCTCGACAACCGTCCGTTGAAGTGGGACGAGTTCAAGGCGCGCGTCGGCCAGACCGTGTACCTCTCCGCAACGCCCGGGCGATACGAGATGGGCATCGCCGACGGCGTCGTGCAGCAGATCATCCGCCCCACGGGGCTCGTCGACCCGCAGATCGTGGTGAAGCCCTCGAAGGGCCAGATCGACGATCTCCTCGAAGAGATCCGCACCCGTGCCGGTCGCGACGAGCGCGTGCTCGTCACGACACTCACGAAGAAGATGGCCGAAGAGCTCACCGACTTCCTCACCGAGGCGGGCGTGCGGGTGCGGTACCTCCACTCCGACGTCGACACCCTGCGCCGCGTCGAGCTGCTCACCGAGCTCCGGGCCGGCGTCTACGACGTGCTCGTGGGCATCAACCTCCTCCGTGAGGGCCTCGACCTGCCCGAGGTCTCGCTCGTGGCGATCCTCGACGCCGACAAAGAGGGCTTCCTCCGTTCGTCGACGTCGCTCATCCAGACCATCGGTCGTGCCGCTCGAAACGTCTCGGGCGAGGTGCACATGTACGCCGACGTGCTCACCGACTCGATGAAGTCAGCCATCGACGAGACCACTCGGCGACGCGACATGCAGCTCGAGTACAACCGGGTCAACGGCATCGACCCGCAGCCGCTGCGCAAGCGCATCGCCGACATCACCGACGTGCTCGCGCGAGAGGAGGCCGACACGGCGGCACTCCTCGCCGGTCGCGACGCGAAGAAGAAGACGTCGGTGCCGAACCTGCGCCGCGAGGGCATCGCGGCCGCCGGCGCCAACGACCTCGAAGACATCATCCGCGACCTCAACGACCAGATGCTGGTCGCCGCGGGGGAGCTGAAGTTCGAGCTCGCAGCGCGCCTGCGCGACGAGGTCTCCGACCTCAAGCGCGAGCTCCGCCAGATGGAGAAGGCCGGACACCTCGGCTGATCGGAGCGGCCGGCCACCGTGATTCGAACGTATGTTCGCTGAGAGCGCGTGTGCTCGAGGCATCCGTGTCGGTGGGTCTCTTTAGACTCGTAGGGTGCCAGTTTCACGTCTCGATGCCCATTCGCACCTGAGTGTCCGCGGTGCTCGCGTGCACAACCTGCAGAACGTCGACGTCGAGATTCCTCGCGATGCGATGGTGGTCTTCACCGGGCTCTCGGGCTCCGGCAAGTCGTCGCTCGCGTTCGACACGATCTTCGCCGAGGGGCAGCGGCGCTACGTCGAGTCGCTGTCGGCGTACGCCCGCCAGTTCCTCGGGCAGGTCGACCGGCCCGACGTCGACTTCATCGAGGGCCTCAGCCCCGCGGTGTCGATCGACCAGAAGTCGACCAACCGCAACCCGCGCTCCACCGTCGGCACGATCACCGAGATCTACGACTACATGCGTCTGCTCTGGGCGCGCATCGGCGTGCCGCACTGCCCCGTGTGCGGTGAGCGCATCCAGCGCCAGACCGTGCAGCAGATCGCCGATCAGCTCATGGAGCTGCCCGAGGGCACCCGGTACCAGGTGGTCAGCCCGGTCGTCTCGAAGAAGAAGGGCGAGTTCGTCGACCTCTTCCGCGATCTCGCTGCGCAGGGCTACTCGCGGGCCGTCGTCGACGGCGATGTCATCCGGCTCGATGACCCGCCGAAGCTCAAGAAGCAGATCAAGCACGACATCTCCGTCGTCATCGACCGGCTCGTCGCCGGACCCGAGCTGCTCGGGCGCCTCACCGACTCGCTCGAGACCGCGCTGCGGCTGACCGACGGGCTTGTGCAGGTCAACTATGTCGACGAGACCGGGCCCGAAGCATGGGCGACCTTCTCCGAGAAGCTGTCGTGCCCCAATCAGCACCCCATCCAGCTCACCGAGATCGAGCCGCGCACCTTCTCGTTCAACGCGCCGTTCGGCGCCTGCCCCGAGTGCTCGGGCCTCGGCACGCGCATGTCGGTCGACGACGCGCTGCTGCTCGGCGACCAGAGCCTCAGCATCGCCGAGGGCGTCATCCTGCCGTGGACCTCGCAGGGCAAGAGCCTCTACAACTACTACGAGAAGCTGCTCGGCGGGCTCGCCCGCGACCTCGACTTCTCGCTCGACACCCCCTGGGAGGAGCTCGACGAGGGCGCCCGCCAGGCGGTGCTGCGCGGCGACAACTTCGAGGTCAAGGTGAAGTGGCGCAACCGCTACGGCCGCGAGATGAGCTACACCTCGGGCTTCGAGGGCGTCGTGCCCTACATCGAGCGCCAGTACCTGCAGGCCGAGACCGACGTGCAGCGCGCCCGGTGGTCCGAGTACCTGCGCGAGGTGCCGTGCCCGGTGTGCGATGGCAAGCGGCTGAAGCCCGAGGTGCTCTCGGTGCTCATCCACGATCACAGCATCGCCGACGTGGGGCTGCTGAGCCTCACCGATGCTCGCGGCTTCATGGATCGCCTCGCACTCACCGACCGCGAGCAGACGATCGCCGCCCAGGTGCTTCGCGAGATCAAGCTGCGCCTCGACTTCCTGATCCGCGTCGGGCTCAGCTACCTCGACCTGTCCCGCGCGGCCGCCACGCTCTCCGGCGGCGAAGCGCAGCGCATCAGGCTCGCGACCCAGATCGGCTCCGGCCTCACCGGCGTGCTCTACGTGCTCGACGAGCCGAGCATCGGCCTGCACCAGCGCGACAATCGTCGCCTCATCGACACCCTCATCGCGTTGCGCGACCTCGGCAACACGCTGATCGTCGTCGAGCACGACGAAGACACCATCCGGACCGCGGACTGGATCGTCGACATCGGCCCCGGGGCCGGTGTCAACGGCGGCACCGTGGTGCACTCGGGCAGCTACGCCGACCTCGTGAAGAACACGCGATCGCTGACCGGCGACTACCTCTCGGGTCGCAAAGAGATCCCGATCCCCGAGCAGCGCCGAGAGATCGATGCCGAGCGCAAGATCGCCGTGCAGGGTGCCGAGGCGAACAACCTGCGCGGCGTCGACGTCGAGTTCCCACTCGGCGTGCTCACGGCGGTGACCGGTGTGAGCGGGTCGGGCAAGTCCTCGCTCGTCAACGACATCCTCTACCGGGTGCTCGCGAACCGCCTGAACGGCGCCCGCAAGGTGCCCGGCAAGCACCGGCGGGTCACGGGCCTCGACCAGCTCGACAAGGTCGTGCACGTCGACCAGGCGCCGATCGGGCGCACGCCGCGCTCGAACCCCGCCACCTACACCGGCGTCTTCGACCGCATCCGCACGCTCTTCTCCGAGACGACCGAGGCGAAGGCGCGCGGCTACCTGCCGGGCCGATTCAGCTTCAATGTCAAGGGTGGGCGCTGCGAGGCGTGCTCGGGCGACGGCACGATCAAGATCGAGATGAACTTCCTGCCCGACGTCTACGTCGCGTGCGAAGTCTGCGGCGGCAAGCGCTACAACCGCGAGACCCTGCAGGTGCACTACAAGGGCAAGAACATCGCCGAGGTGCTCGAGATGCCGATCAGCGAAGCGGCCGACTTCTTCGAGCCGATCTCGGCGATCCACCGCTACCTGAAGACCCTCGTCGACGTGGGGCTCGGCTACGTGCAGCTCGGGCAGAGCGCCACGACGCTCTCGGGCGGCGAGGCGCAGCGCGTGAAGCTCGCCACCGAACTGCAGCGGCGCTCCAACGGCCGCAGCGTGTACGTGCTCGACGAGCCCACGACGGGCCTGCACTTCGAAGACGTGCAGAAGCTCCTGAAGGTGCTCGGCAAGCTCGTCGACAAGGGCAACACCGTCATCGTGATCGAGCACAGCCTCGACGTGATCAAGTCGGCCGACTGGATCATCGACCTCGGCCCAGAGGGCGGCTCGGGCGGTGGCCAGATCGTGGCGACCGGCACTCCCGAACAGGTCGCGGCGGTGCCCGAGAGCCACACCGGCTACTTCCTGCGCGAGATCCTCGACGCGGCGTCGGTGCGTGCCGCGGTCGCCAGCTGAGGCGATGAGCACCGTGCTGCCCGGCACCGAGGGCGTTCCGTACCGCCCGAAGAAGGGCGAGATCCCCACGAGCCCCGGGGTCTACCGGTTCCGCGACGCCGATCGGCGCGTGCTCTACGTGGGCAAGGCGAAGAACCTCCGGGCGCGGCTCTCGAACTACTTCGCGCCGCTCCGAACCCTGCACGAGCGCACGAGGCGGATGGTCACGACGGCCGCTTCGGTGGAGTGGACGGTCGTCGCGAACGAGGTCGAGGCGCTGCAGCTCGAGTTCACGTGGATCAACGAGTTCGACCCGCCCTTCAACGTGCAGTTCAAGGACGACAAGTCGTACCCCTATCTCGCGGTCACCCTCGCTGATGAGGCGCCCCGTGCCGTCGTCACGCGCAACCGCAACATCCGCGGCGCCAGGTACTTCGGGCCGTACCCCAAGGTGTGGGCCGTCAACGAGACGCTCGAGATCCTGCTGAAGCTCTTCCCGATCCGCACCTGCAAGGACTCCGACTACCGCCGCGCGATGGCCAGCGGCAAGCCCTGCTTCGCCGGCCAGATCGGCCGCTGCTTCGGGCCGTGCTCGGGGGTGGTGACGATCGAGGAGCACCGCGAGAGCGTCGACCGGTTCGTCTCGTTCATGCAGAACCAGGACCGCCGCATCCTCGGCGAGCTCACGCAGCGCATGCGCTCGGCTGCGGCGGTGCAGGACTACGAATCGGCCGCCCGCTTCCGCGATCGCCTGCAGGCGGCCACCTCGTTCTTCGAGAAGAGCGCGGTGGTGCTCGGCGAGAAGGTCGACATCGACGTCTTCGGCATCGATCACGACGAGCTCGCCGCCGCGGTGCAGCTCTTCATCGTGCGCGGCGGCCGCATCCGCGGTGTGCGCTCGTGGACCGTCGACAAGGAGCTCGACGTACCGCTCGGCGAGCTCGTCGACTCGGTGGTGCAGAACGCCTACGGCGATGGCGAGGTTCCCCCGGCGGAGGTGGTCGTGCCCGAGTTGCCCGACGATGCCGAGGCGCTCGAGACCTGGCTCGGCACGATCGCCGCGCGCAAGGTGCGCCTGCGGGCCGCCCAACGCGGCGACAAGGCCGCGCTGCTGGCCACCGCCACGCAGAACGCCAAGCAGACGCTCATGCTCTACAAGACTCGGCGCAGCGCCGACTTCACGACCCGCTCGCGTGCGCTCGAAGACATCCAGGAGGCGCTCGGCATGGCCGACGCGCCGCTTCGCATCGAGTGCTACGACGTCTCGCACCTCAGCGGCACCAACATCGTCGCCTCCATGGTCGTCTTCGAAGACGGGCTGCCCCGCAAAGACGAGTACCGACGCTTCACGATTCCGAACTCGACCGACGACACCGACTCGCTGCACCAGGTGCTCACCCGCCGCCTCGCGTACCTGAAGGCCCCCGATTCGATCGGCTCGCCGATCGAGGTCGAGACAGCGAGCACCGCGGCACCCGCCGCGAACACCGGCGACGGTGCCGACATCCCGGAAGGCGAGACGGATGCCGCGGCATCCGAACGCCGCAAGAAGTTCGCATACCGGCCCAACCTGCTGATCGTCGACGGCGGCCAACCGCAGGTGGCCGCTGCGGCACGCGCCCTCGAGGAGTCGGGCGTCGAGGGCATCTACCTCTGCGGCATCGCGAAGCGGCTCGAGGAGATCTGGACGCCCGACGGCGACTATCCCGTGATCCTGCCGCGCAACAGCGACGCGCTCTTCCTCTTCCAGCGGGTGCGCGACGAGGCGCACCGCTTCGCGATCACCCACCAGCGGCAGCGTCGCAAGCGCGACATGGGGAGCGTCCTCTCCGAGATCCGAGGCCTCGGGCCGTCGCGCGTGAAGGAGCTGCTGCGGCACTTCGGCTCGGTGAAACGTCTGCGCGCGGCATCCGAGACCGACATCGCCGAGGTGAAGGGCATCGGTCCCGCTCTCGCGGCGACCGTGCACCGCGCCCTGCACGCCGACGGCGCCCCCGCACCCAGATAGGCTTGGGTGTCGACACGCGGAAGGGGGCCTCGACACGATGACCGCAGATTCCGAGCAGCAGGAGATGCTGATCGTCACCGGCATGTCCGGCGCAGGGCGCTCGACCGTCGGCAACGCGCTCGAAGACCTCGGCTGGTACGTCGTCGACAACCTCCCTCCGCAGATGCTGCGCCCCCTCGTCGAGCTCGTCGAGCGGGCCGGCACGTCGCTGCCGCGCATCGCGGCGATCGTCGACATCCGCGGCCGCGACTTCTTCTCCGAGCTCCGCGAGATCATCCAGGCCCTCCGCACCGGCGTGAACGTGCGCGTCGTCTTCCTCGACGCGACCGACTCCGTGCTCGTGCGCCGCTTCGAGTCGGTGCGTCGGCCGCACCCGCTGCAGGGCAACGGCACGCTGCTCGACGGCATCGGCGCCGAGCGCGCCCGCCTCGCAGAACTGCGCGAGGCCAGCGACATCGTCGTCGACACCTCCGACCTGAACATCCACCAGCTGGCGACGCTCATCACCGAGACTTTCGCCGAAGCCGGCCACGCCGGTCTTCGCATCACGATGCAGAGCTTCGGGTTCAAGTACGGAGTGCCCTCCGACGCCGATCTCGTCGCCGATGCGCGTTTCCTGCCGAACCCGTTCTGGATCCCCGAGCTCCGCCACCTCACGGGCGACGATGCCGTCGTCTCGGAATACGTGCTGAGCCAGCCCGGTGCGATGGAGTTCGTCGAGGCGTACGTGAAGGCACTCGAGCCGGTGCTCGCCGGCTACCAGCGCGAGAACAAGCGGCACGCGACGATCGCGATCGGATGCACCGGCGGCAAGCACCGCTCGGTCGCCCTGGTGCGCGAGCTGGCGAAGCGCGTCTCCGCGCTGCCCGGCGTCGCGGTGAGCGTGAAAGATCGGGATCTCGGCCGCGAGTGATCGCCGGCCCTGCAACACATGAGAGATGGGACGACAAGTGGCACTGACCGCTGACGTGAAAGAAGAACTGGCGCGCGTCGAGGTGTCGAAGACCGGGGTCAGGGTCGCTGAACTGGCGTCGATCCTGCGGTTCGCCGGTGGCCTGCACATCATCTCGAACCGCATCGCGATCGAGGCCGAACTGGACTCCCCGACGCTCGCGCGCCGCGTGACGCGCGACCTGGGGGAGATCTACGGGGTGCGTCCCGACGTCTCGGTGATCTCGCCGACCGGGATGCGCCGTTCGAACCAGTACCTCGTGCGCGTGCTCGAGGGCGGGGAGACGCTCGCGCGACAGACCGGGCTGCTCGATGCCCGCCGCCGCCCGGTGCGCGGCCTGCCGAACAAGCTCACCACGGGGTCGCGCGACGAGGTCGCGGCGATCTGGCGCGGAGCGTTCCTCGCGAAGGGCAGCCTGACCGACCCCGGTCGTTCCGCAGCCCTCGAGGTGACGTGCCCGGGCAACGAGACCGCCATGGCCCTCGTCGGGGCCGCCGGCCGGCTCGGCATCTCGGCGAAGGCTCGAGAGGTGCGCGGCGTGCACCGCGTCGTCATCCGCGACGGCGAGGCGATCAGTGCGATGCTCGCGGTGATGGGCGCCACCGAGACCGTGCGCAACTGGGAGGAACTGCGTCAGCGGCGCGAGGTGCGCGCCACGGCCAATCGCCTCGTGAACTTCGATGACGCGAACCTCCGTCGTTCGGCCCAGGCCGCCGTCGCCGCGTGCGCTCGAGTCGAGCGCGCCATGGAGCTTCTCGGCGAGGGCATCCCCGACCACCTCAAGTACGCCGGCGAGCTCCGTCTGGCGCACCGTGAGGCGAGCCTCGACGAGCTCGGCCACTACGCCGACCCGCCCATGACGAAGGACGCCGTCGCCGGTCGCATCCGTCGCCTCCTCGCGATGGCCGACAAGAAGGCCGCCGACCTCGGCGTGCCCGGCACCGAGGCGAGCCTTCCCGCCGACCTCGACGAGGTCTGAGCGGATGCTCCGTCGGCCGTGCCGCTCGGAGCATGCACGTTCGGCCAGGCAGATCTCCGGGGCATCCGTCGCACGGGTGTCAAGCCCACTGCGCACCACGGGTGCCGAAGCAGCGTCGGGCATAGACTCGAGGGGCAGCCGCGGAATCCCGGGGAGACGCTCGGGGATCCGGCGCATCTGACAAGGAGAAGCAATGGCCGACTACACCCTCCCCGACCTGCCCTACGACTACTCGGCGCTCGAGCCGGCGATCAGCGGCAGGATCATGGAGCTGCACCACTCGAAGCATCACCAGGCGTACGTGACGGGTGCGAACACCGCGCTCGCCCAGCTCGCCGAGGCGCGTGACTCGGGCAACCTCTCGAACGTCAACAAGCTCGAGAAGGACCTCGCCTTCAACCTCGGCGGCCACGTCAACCACTCGATCTTCTGGACCAACCTCTCGCCCGAGGGCGGCGACAAGCCGACCGGCGAGCTCGCCGCGGCGATCGACGACCAGTTCGGCTCCTTCGACAAGTTCCAGGCGCACTTCACCGCCACGGCGCTCGGTGTGCAGGGCTCCGGATGGGCAGTCCTCGCGTGGGATTCACTCGGCCAACGCCTGATCATCGTGCAGTTCTTCGACCAGCAGGGCAACCTGCCCGCCGGTATCGTGCCGCTGCTGATGCTCGATGTCTGGGAGCACGCGTACTACCTCGACTACCAGAACGTCCGGGCCGATTACGTCAAGGCGTTCTGGAGCATCGCGAACTGGGAGAACGTCCAGAAGCGGTACACCGCAGCTGGTGAGAAGACCTCAGGGCTGCTGCTACTGTCGTAAACGGATGGTGTCCTCGGACCTGTCCGGGGACACCGTCGTCCGACCAGTTCACCCGTGAAATGCGCGTTCGCGCCATCGTCAAACAGGAGACATCTGTGTCTGTAAAGATCGGCATCAACGGCTTCGGCCGTATCGGCCGCAACTACCTCCGTGCCGCCCTCGCACAGGGCGCCGACCTCGAGATCGTCGCCGTGAACGACCTCACCGACAACAAGACGCTCGCACACCTCCTGAAGTACGACTCCATCACGGGTCGCCTGGACGCGACGGTCGACTACGACGAGAACAACATCATCGTCGACGGCAAGCCCATCAAGGCCTTCTCCGAGCGCGACCCCGCGAACCTGCCCTGGGGCGAGCTCGGCGTCGACATCGTCATCGAGTCGACCGGGTTCTTCACCAAGGCCGCCGACGCCCGCAAGCACATCGAGGCCGGCGCGAAGAAGGTCCTCATCTCGGCCCCCGCGACCGACGAAGACGCGACGTTCGTCATGGGCGTCAACGAGCACGAGTACGACCCCGAGAAGCACAACATCATCTCGAACGCGTCGTGCACGACGAACTGCCTGGCCCCCCTCGCGAAGGTCTTCAACGACGCCTTCGGCATCGAGCGCGGCCTCATGACCACGGTGCACGCCTACACCGCCGACCAGAACCTGCAGGACGGCCCGCACAAGGACCTCCGTCGTGCGCGTGCGGCTGCGATCAACATCGTTCCGACCTCGACCGGCGCGGCGAAGGCCATCGGCCTCGTGCTCCCCGAGCTCGTCGGCAAGCTCGACGGCTTCGCGCTGCGCGTTCCGGTTCCCACCGGCTCCATCACGGACCTCACCGTCACCTCGTCGCGCCCCGTGACCGTCGACGAGGTCAAGGCCGCCTACAAGGCCGCCGCCGAAGGCCCCATGAAGGGCATCCTCAAGTACACGGAAGACGAGATCGTCTCGAGCGACATCGTCTCCGACCCGCACTCGTCGATCTTCGACGCCGGCCTCCTGCGCGTCCTGGGCGACCAGGTCAAGCTCTCGAGCTGGTACGACAACGAGTGGGGCTACTCCAACCGTCTCGTCGACCTCACCGAGTACGTCGCCGAACGACTCTGAATCGAGCTCCTGTGACCCTGCGAACGATCGATTCCCTCGGTCCGCTCGCCGGCAAGCGCGTCGTCGTCCGTTGTGACCTGAACGTCCCCCTTCGGGACGGGGTCATCACGGACGACGGCCGCGTGCGGGCATCGGTCCCCACCCTGGCGGCGCTCGTCGCCCAGGGCGCCCGCGTGATCGTGGTCTCCCACCTCGGTCGCCCCGACGGCGCACCCGACCCCAAGTACAGCCTCGCGCCCGTCGCGGCCCGCCTCGGCGAGCTGCTCGACGCCCCGGTTGCATTCGCAACCGACACGGTCGGCGCGGATGCCGCGGCGAAGGTCGCGGCTCTCGCCGACGGCGAGGTGCTCGTGCTCGAGAACCTGCGGTTCAATGCGGGGGAGACCTCGAAGAACGAGGCCGAGCGCACCGCCTTCGCCGGCGAGCTCGCCGAATTCGCCGACGCGGTCGTCTCCGACGGCTTCGGCGTCGTGCACCGCAAGCAGGCGAGCGTCTACGAGCTCGAGCAGCTCCGTCCGAGCGCTGCAGGCCTGCTCATCGCGGCCGAGCTCGACGTGCTCGACCGGCTGACCGAGAACCCCGAGCGCCCGTACACGGTCGTGCTCGGCGGCTCGAAGGTCTCCGACAAGCTCGGCGTCATCGCGCACCTGCTGCCGCGCGTGGACGCGCTGCTCATCGGTGGCGGCATGCTGTTCACCTTCCTCGCCGCCCAGGGGCACAAGGTCGGCTCGAGCCTGCTCGAAGCCGACCAGATCGAGACCGTGAAGGGCTACCTCGCCGAGGCAGCCGAGCGCGGTGTCGACATCGTGCTGCCGACCGATGTGGTCGTCGCTGCGTCGTTCTCGGCTGACGCCGAGCATGTCGTCGCACCCGCCGACGCGATCGAGCAGACGCCGTTCGGGGCATCCGGTCTGGGACTCGACATCGGGCCCGACACCGCGTCCGAATTCGCGAACCGCATCCGCGGCTCCAAGACGGTGTTCTGGAACGGCCCGATGGGCGTGTTCGAGCTCGAGCCGTTCGCTGCGGGCACCCGCGTGGTCGCAGCGGCACTGACACAGGTCGACGGCCTCAGTGTCGTCGGCGGCGGCGATTCCGCCGCCGCAGTACGTCAACTCGGCTTCGATGACGCTCAGTTCGGTCACATCTCGACCGGCGGAGGCGCGAGCCTCGAGTTCCTCGAAGGTAAGAAACTTCCCGGACTGGAGGTCCTCGGATGGCAGTGAAGCGCACCCCGTTCATCGCAGGCAACTGGAAGATGAACCTCGACCACCTGCAGTCGATCGCGTTCGTGCAGAAGCTCGCATGGGCCCTCGCCGACGCGAAGCACGACTTCGCCGACGCGGAGGTCGCGGTCTTCCCGCCGTTCACCGACCTGCGTTCGGTGCAGACGCTCGTGGCGGCCGACTCCCTGCCCATCGGCTACGGTGCGCAGGATGTCTCGGCGCACGACTCCGGTGCCTACACCGGTGAGATCTCCGGCGCGTTCCTCAAGCAGCTCGACTGCCGGTACGTGATCATCGGTCACTCCGAGCGGCGCACGCTGCACGCGGAGTCCGACGCCGAGGTCAACGCGAAGGTCAAGGCCGCGCACCGTCACGGCCTCGTGCCGGTCATCTGCGTCGGCGAGACCGCGGAAGACCTCGAGGCCCACGGCCCGAGTGCCGTTCCGGTCGCGCAGCTGCGCGCGGCCCTCGACGGCGTCGACGGCTCGAAGGGCCTCGTCGTCGCCTACGAGCCCGTCTGGGCGATCGGCTCGGGCCAGGCGGCGACGCCCGCCCAGGCTGAGCAGGTCGCGGCGGCACTGCGTGCGCTCCTCGTCGAGCTCCTCGGCGAAGAGGTCGCCCAGTCGACCCGGGTGCTCTACGGCGGTTCGGTGAAGGCGGCGAACATCGCCTCGTTCCTGCGTGAACCGAACGTCGACGGGGCCCTCGTCGGCGGCGCGAGCCTCGACATCCCCGAGTTCGCGAGCATCGTGCGGTTCAAGAAGCACGTCGGAGCCTGATATTTCCGTACCCGGGAGCGCGTGCGCTCCCGGGTACGGTCATGCTTCCGGCTATACTCGAATGTCGGCATCGACCCATCTGTCGTGCCCGGAAAGGTTCACCCCGTGGAGATTCTCCAGGTCGTCCTGCAGGTGCTGCTCGGTCTCACGAGCCTGCTGCTGACGTTGCTCATCCTGCTGCACAAGGGTCGTGGCGGCGGTCTGTCCGACATGTTCGGCGGCGGTGTCACCTCCAGCCTCGGCGCATCGGGGGTCGCGGAGCGAAACCTCAACCGGATCACAGTCATCCTGGCGCTGATCTGGATCACGTGCATCGTCGTGCTGGGTCTCATCACCAAGTTCGACTCCGGAATCTGACGGGAACACCATGGCATCAGGAAACAGCGCAATCCGCGGGTCGCGCGTCGGAGCGGGTCCCATGGGCGAACAGGATCGCGGCTTCCACGCCGATCGTGTCGCCATCAGCTACTGGGACGCACACGGCAACGAGACCGTGCGCTACTTCTCGGCGACGCTCCCCGACGAGGAGATCCCCGAGACCATCGACAGCCCGTCGACCGGCCTGCCGGCCGGCCGCGACCGCGAGAACCCGCCGTCGGTGTCGAAGCTCGAGCCGTACAAGACGCACCTCGCGTACGTGAAGGAGCGCCGCACCGATGAAGAGGCTGCGGCCCTGCTCGACGACGCACTCACCCAGCTGCGCACGCGTCGCGGTCAGGGCCCCAAGGACTGACGCACGACGCGCGACGTGAGAAGGGGGCGGCCTGATGGCCGCCCCCTTCTTCGTGCTTCCGCGCGGTGTCGACCGCGTCAGTAGTCGCGTGCGATGAGCGACTCGGGCACTTCGGATGCCGCGTCGGCATCGACGAAGAACACCGTGCGCCGGCGGCCCTTGATGCCCGCGACCGGCACCTCGTCGCGGCTGGCGCCGGCCAGTGCGAGACCGAGTGCCGATGCCTTGTCGGCGCCTGCGAGCACCATCCACACGCGCTGCGATGCGTTGATGACCGGCCGGGTGAGGCTGAGGCGCTCGGGCGGCGGCTTCGGCGAGTTGCGCACGGCGATGACGGTGCGGTCGGTCACCTGGATGCCGGAGCGGTGCGGGAAGAGCGAGGCGATGTGCCCGTCGGGGCCCACGCCGAGGAAGGTGATGTCGAAGATCGGATGCGACAGGCCGTCGACGCCGTGCGCCGAGAGTTCTGCGGCGTAGACCTCGGCCGCCGTGTCGAGGTCGATCCCCGAGTCGGAGGCGGGGAACGGGTGCAGGTTCTCGGCCGGCAGTTCGAGCCCGCCGAGGAATGCGACCCGGGCCTGCTCGTCGTTGCGCTCGGCGTCGCCGGCGGGCAGCCAGCGCTCGTCGCCCCACCAGAAATGCACGCGCGACCAGTCGATCGAGGTGTGCGCGGGCGAGGAGCCGATCGACTGGAGCACGGTGCCTCCCATCGATCCGCCGGTGAGCACGACGTGCGCCACGGCCTGGGTGTCGAGGATGTCGAGGAGCTTCGTGATGAAGCGCGCTGCGACGGAGCCCGCGAGCGATGCCTTGTCGGGGTGCACGAGCACGCGTCGTTCGTTGGTCATTCAGTGCCTCCCTGGCCGCGGGCATCGAGGAGTTCGAGCCCGCGGGTGATGACCTCACCGTACAACTCGTCGGGGTCGAGGCGGCGGAGCTCGTCGGCCAGACAGTCGCGGAGGTTGCGACGCGGCAACGCGAGATCGTGCCGAGGCTGGCCCGGCTGGCGGAGCGTCGCGATGCCGGGGACGTCGCGGATCAGTTCGATCGAACCGCCCTCGCGCTCGAGGCTCACGCCGTGGATGCCGTGGTACCCGGCCTCGGGTCCGGCGAGTTCGTACTCCGTCGGCGCGTTGAGCTGCAGGCGCAGCCACGCCGCCAGCAGGGTGGTCGACGGCGAGTCGACTGCGCCGCTGACGCGCACTCGCGTCACGGGTTCGTAGGGGGGCTGGTCGAGCACTGCGGCGAGCTGCGCGCGCCAGAGCGTCAGCCTCGTCCACGCGAAGTCGGCGTCGCCCGGCGTGTAGTTGCCGGCGAGGGCGCGCAACGCCTCCTGCGGGTCGGGCTGCGCCGAGGCATCCGTGATCCTCCGGTGCGCGATGCGCCCGAGCGGCGAGCGCCCCGGCACCTCGGGTGCTGCGCCGGGCCACCAGGTGACGACCGGCGCATCGGGCAGGAGGAGGGCCATGATGAGGCTCTCCTCGTCGCGAGCTGCGTCGCCGCAGGCGCGGAGCACGATGACCTCGCTCGCGCCGGCGTCGCCGCCGACGCGGATCTCGGCGTCGAGTCGCGGCGCAACCGCCGATGTCTCGGTGCCCGGCTCGGTCGAGACGACGATCACGCGCATCGGGTGCTCGCGCGAGGCGTCGTTCGCGGCCTCGATCGCCTCTTCTTCGACGCCGGGAGTGGTGGCGATCACGAGGGTGAGCACGCGGCCGAGTGCGACGACGCCGCCCTCCTCGCGGATCTTCACGAGGGCCTTCGAGACCTGACTGGTCGTCGTGTCGGGCAGATCGACGATCATGGGCGTCTCCAGCTTCGTCCGTCGCGTTCGAGGAGTTCATCGGCGGAGGCCGGGCCCCAGGTGCCGGGTCGGTACTGCTCGGGCTGGCCCTGCGTCGCCCAGAACTCCTCGATCGGGTCGAGGATCTTCCAGGAGAGCTCGACCTCCTCCTGCCGGGGGAAGAGCGGCGGGTCGCCGAGCAGCACATCGAGGATCAGCCGCTCGTAGGCCTCGGGGCTCGCTTCGGTGAAGGCGTGGCCGTACCCGAAGTCCATCGTGACGTCGCGAACCTGCATGCCGGCTCCCGGCACCTTCGAGCCGAAGCGGATCGTGACGCCTTCATCGGGCTGCACGCGGATGACGAGCGCGTTCTGGCCGAGCTGCGAGGTCTGGCTGTCGGCGAACACCTGCTGCGGTGCGCGCTTGAAGACGACCGCGATCTCGGTGACACGTCGGCCGAGGCGCTTGCCCGCCCGCAGGTAGAACGGCACGCCCGCCCAGCGGCGTGTGCCGATGGTGAGCTTCATGGCCGCGTAGGTCTCGGTCGTCGATTCGGGGTTCATGCCGTCTTCGTCGAGGAATCCGATGACCTTCTCGCCGCCCTGCCAGCCTCCGGCGTACTGGCCGCGGGCGGTGCCCGTCGCGAGGTCGTCGGGAAGGCGGACCGCCGCGAGGATCTTCTCCTTCTCGGCACGCAGGTCGCCGGCCTCGAACGAGATCGGCTCCTCCATCGCGGTGAGGGCGAGCAGCTGCAGCAGGTGGTTCTGGATGACGTCACGCGCAGCGCCGATGCCGTCGTAGTACCCGGCTCGACCGCCGACGCCGATGTCTTCCGCCATCGTGATCTGCACGTGGTCGACGTAGTTCGCGTTCCAGATCGGCTCGTAGAGCTGGTTCGCGAACCGGAGCGCCAGGATGTTCTGGACGGTCTCCTTGCCGAGGTAGTGGTCGATGCGGAACACCGAGTCGGGCGGGAACACCGACGCGACGACGTCGTTCAGCTCGCGGGCCGTCTTCAGGTCGCTGCCGAACGGCTTCTCGATGACGACGCGCCGCCACTGGTCGCCGCGCTGCTCGGTCAGCCCCGAGCGCTTCAGCTGCTCGGTGACGATCGGGAACGACTTCGGCGGGATCGACAGGTAGAACGCGTGGTTGCCCATCGTGCCGCGTTCGCGATCGAGGTCCTGGACGACCTGGCGGAGCCGGTCGAAGGCCGCGTCGTCGTCGAAGTCGCCGGGCACGAAGCGGATGCCTCGGGCCAGCTGCTTCCAGACGTCCTCACGGAACTCGGTGCGCGCGTACTTCTTGACGGAGTCGTGCACGACCTGCTCGAAGTCCTGGTCGGCCCACTCGCGACGAGCGAAGCCGACGAGGGCGAATCCGGGTGGCAGGAGCCCCCGGTTCGCGAGGTCGTAGACCGCCGGCATCAGCTTCTTGCGCGACAGGTCACCCGTGACGCCGAAGATGATGAGGCTCGACGGACCCGCGATGCGGTTCAGCCGGTAGTCCTTGGGGGATCGGAGCGGATTGTGCTGCGCGGTGATCGCGGCCGGTTGCATCGTTCCTCCGGGATATCAGGCGACGACGTCGAACAGCGTCGCCGTATTGGCCGAGGGGTCGGTGAGCGTGAGCGTGAGCACCGGTCGACCGTGCTCGGCGAGCACGCTCGCGTCGCCGGAGGCCTGGGCTGCGATCAGCTGACCGAAGGTGAACGGGCGATCGGGGATCGCGAGGTCTTCGGCAGGCGTCTGCGTGATCTGCAGGAACGCGCCGACCGCAGGGCCGCCCTTGTGGAACTGCCCGGTCGAGTGGAGGAAGCGCGGCCCCCAGCCGAAGGTCACCGGTCGGCCGGCGCGGGCGGCGAGCAGGCCCCTGAGCCGCTCGAGCTCGGGGTGGGCGACGCGGTCGACGTAGGCCTGGATCGAGAGGTAGCCGTCGGCGGGCAGCTCTTCGAGGAGCACGTCGATGGCCGAGGCGAGGTCGCTCGAGGCGCCGATCACCTCGGCGGTGCCGCGCACCTCGATGCCCTGTTCGACGAAGGCGGCCGGCGTGGGCTCGGGTCGGGCGTCGAGGAGTCCGCGCGCGGCGATCTTCGCCGATTCCACGTCGGGCTGGTCGAAGGGGTTGATGCCGAGGATGCGGCCCGCGACGGCGGTCGCGTACTCCCAGACGAGGAGCTGGGCGCCGAGCGTGCCCGACACGCGGATCTCACCGGAGTCGTCGCGGCCGAAGATCTCGTCGCCCGCGTCGTCGACGATGCGCACGATCTGCAGGTCGGCGAGGTCCTCGCCGAGCTCGGGCGCGTCGACGTCGAGCACGACGGGGAGGAGCCCGGTGCCGTTCTTGCCGGTGGACTCCGCGATCAGCTGTTCGGCCCAGTCGGGGAGCCCGACGATGTGGGTGCCGTCGGCGATGAGGCCGAGCTTGTCGCGGAGGGGCGCCGTCGCCGCGATCGCCGCGCCGAGCACGAGGCCCGGGTTCTCGGGGCTGTCGATGGCGAGCGAGAGCTCGATCGTCTCGGCCTCGTCGAGCACCTCGGAGATGTCGACGCCGGCGAGACCGGAGGGCACGAGGCCGAAGGCGGTGAGGGCCGAGTAGCGGCCGCCGACGTCGGGGTCGGCGTTGAAGACGCGGTAGCCCGCGGCGCGCGCCGACTCGTCGAGCGGCGAGCCGGGGTCGGTCACGACGATGATGCGCGTCGCCGGGTCGATGCCGGCGTCGCGGAAGGCCTGCTCGTAGACGCGGCGCTGGCTGTCGGTCTCGACGGTCGAACCCGACTTCGACGAGACGACGAGCGCCGATGACGCGAGTCGGTCGGCGAGGGCGGAACGGACCTGCCCGGGCTCGGTCGAGTCGAGCACGGTGAGGTCGACGTTCGTCGTGCGCGTGATGACCTCGGGAGCGAGGGAGGAGCCGCCCATGCCGGCGAGCACGATGTGGTCGACGCCTGCGGCTTCGAGTTCCTCGCGCAGAGCCTCGATCTCGGGGACGAGCGGGCGGGAGATCGCGACGGCCTCGGTCCAGCCGAGGCGCTTCGCAGCCTCTGTCTCGGCGTCGGCACCCCAGAGGGATGCGTCCTGCGCGGTGATGCCGCTGGCCACGAGGTCGGCGACGAGTGTCGGCACCGTGCTGCGCACGGCATCGGCTGCGGCTCCGCTCACGGAGATGCGGAAGCTCATCGTGCGGCCTCCAGCGCGCCGCGAACGGTGTCGAGCAACTCGTTCCACGAGACGATGAACTTGTCGACGCCCTCGTTCTCGAGCAGCAGGGTCACGTCGTCGTAGTCGACGCCGACGCGCGCGAGCGCATCGAGCACCTCGCCGGCCTGCACGTAGGCGCCGGTGACGGTGTCGCCCGCGATGACGCCGTGGTCGAACGTGGCCTCGAGCGTCTTCTCGGGCATCGTGTTCACGACGCCCTGGGCGACGAGCTCGGTCACGTAGAGGGTGTCGGGCAGTGCGGGGTCCTTCACGCCGGTCGACGCCCAGAGCGGGCGCTGGCGGTTCGCGCCGGACGCGAGGAGCGCTGCGGCACGCTCGCCGCCGAACTCCTGCTCGAAGAGCTCGTAGGCGAGACGCGCGTTGGCGAGTCCGGCCTTGCTCTTCAGCGCGACAGCCTCATCGGTTCCGATCGCGACGAGTCGCTTGTCGATCTCGGTGTCGACGCGCGAGACGAAGAACGAGGCGACCGAGTGGATGGTCGACAGGTCGATGCCGGCGGCCTTGGCCTGCTCGAGTCCCGCGAGGTACGCCGCGATCACTTCGCGGTAGCGGTCGAGGCTGAAGATCAACGTGACGTTGACGCTGATGCCGGAGCCGATCGCCTCGGTGATCGCGTCGAGGCCCTCAGCGGTCGCGGGGATCTTGATCATGGCGTTCGGGCGGTCGACCTTGGCCCAGAGCGACTTCGCCTCGGCGATCGTGCCGGCGGTGTCGCGGGCCAGACCGGGGGAGACCTCGATCGAGACGCGGCCGTCGAAGCCGTTCGAGCGGTCGTAGACGGGGCGGAAGACGTCGGCGGCGGCGCGCACGTCGTCGGTCGTGATCTCGAAGACCGCCGTGTCGACGTCGGCGCCGGCCGCAGCGAGGGTGTGCAGCTGTTCGGCGTAGCCGTCGCCCTTGGCGAGGGCGCCGGCGAAGATCGTCGGGTTGGTGGTGACGCCGACGACGTCGCGCTCGGCGATGAGTCGGGCGAGGTCGCCCGAGGCGATGCGTTCACGAGAGAGGTCGTCGAGCCAGATGCTGACGCCCGCCTCCGAGAGTGCTGCGGTGGGGGAGCTGGTCATGGGAGTGTCTCCTCTTCTGGCGCGCGTCAGGCCGACGCGAGCGATTCCTTCGCGGCGGCGACGACGGCCTCGGCCGTGATGCCGAACTCGCGGAACAGGGTCTTGTAGTCGGCGGACGCGCCGAAGTGCTCGATCGACACCGAGCGGCCGCGCGACCCGAGGTAGCGGTGCCACGAGAGCGCGAGCCCGGCTTCGACCGAGACGCGGGCCGTGACGCTCGAGGGCAGCACCTGCTCGCGGTACTCGGCCGGCTGCTCCTCGAACCACTCGAGCGACGGGGCCGAGACGACGCGTGCGCCGATGCCCTCTTCCGCGAGCGTCTCACGGGCAGCGAGTGCCAGCTGCACCTCTGAGCCGGTGGCGATGAGGATCACGTCGGGCGTGCCCGACGCGGCCTCGGCGAGCACGTACGCGCCCTTCGCCACATTCGAAGCGGCAGCGAGGGTGTCACCGGATGCCTCGGCATCGCCGCGCTCGAACACGGGGATGTTCTGACGGGTGAGGGCGATGCCCGCCGGGGCATCCGTGCGCTTCAGGATCTCGAGCCAGGCGTGCGCGACCTCGTTGGCGTCGGCGGGGCGCACGACCGTGAGGCCCGGGATCGCCCGGAGGGTCGCGAGCTGCTCGATGGGCTGGTGGGTCGGACCGTCTTCGCCGAGGGCGACGGAGTCGTGGGTCCAGACGAAGATCGACGGCACCTGCATGAGCGCGGCCAGGCGCACTGCGGGCCGCATGTAGTCGCTGAAGATGAGGAAGGTGCCGCCGAAGGCGCGGGTCTTGCCATGCAGCACGATGCCGTTGACGATCGCGCCCATGGCGTGCTCGCGGATGCCGAAGTGCAGCACCCGGCCGTAGGGGTTGCCCGAGAACTCGTGCGTCGACCACTCGGTCGGGATGAACGAGGCCGCCCCGTTGATCGTGGTCAGGTTCGACTCGGCGAGGTCGGCCGAGCCGCCCCACAGCTCGGGCAGCACGCCGGCGAGGGCGTTGATGACCTTGCCCGATGCGGCGCGGGTCGACACCTCGGTGCCGCCCTCGAAGACCGGGAGCACCGATTCGACGTCGGCCGGGAGCTCGCCGGCCTCGAGCCGGTCGAGGAGCGCCTTGCGCTCGGGGTTCGCTGCGGCCCACTCGTCGAAGGCGAGCTGCCATTCCGCGTGCTGTGCCGCGCCGCGCTCGACGGCGCCGCGCGTGTGGGAGAGGACCTCTTCGGCGACGACGAAGCTCTGCTCGGGGTCGAAGCCGAGCACCTCCTTCGTCGCAGCGAGTTCGGCAGCTCCGAGCGCGGAACCGTGGATCTTGCCGGAGTTCTGCTTGCCGGGCGACGGCCAGCCGATGATCGTCTTCAGGATGATGATCGACGGCTTCGTCGACTCGCCCTTGGCCGCCTCGATCGCGGCATGCAGCTCGGCCACGTCTTCGACGTACTGGCCCGTCTTCTTCCAGTCGACGGTCTGCACGTGCCATCCGTAGGACTCGTAGCGCTTCGCGACGTCTTCGGTGAAGGCGATGTTGGTGTCGTCCTCGATGGAGATCTGGTTGGAGTCGTAGATCACGACGAGGTTGCCGAGCTGCTGGTGGCCGGCGAGCGAGGACGCTTCGCTCGTGATGCCCTCCTGCAGGTCGCCGTCACCGGCGACGACGTAGACGAAGTGGTCGAACGGGCTCGCGCCGGCCGCGGCGTCGGGGTCGAAGAGGCCGCGCTCGTAGCGGGCGGCGTAGGCGAAACCGACGGCGGAGGCCAGGCCCTGTCCGAGCGGGCCGGTCGTGATCTCGACGCCTGCGGTGTGACCGTACTCGGGGTGGCCCGGGGTCTTCGAACCCCACGTGCGCAGCGACTCGAGGTCGGAGAGCTCGAGGCCGTCGCCCGCGAGGAAGAGCTGCACGTACTGCGTCAGCGAGGAGTGGCCCGCGGAGAGGATGAAGCGGTCGCGGCCGAGCCATGCGTGGTCGGACGGGTCGCGGCGCATGACCTTCTGGAACAGGAGGTACGCGGCGGGCGCGAGGCTCATCGCGGTGCCGGGATGCCCGTTTCCGACCTTCTCGACGGCATCGGCCGCGAGCACACGGGCCGTGTCGATCGCTTGGTCATCGAGAGAATCCCACTGCAGAGTTGCCACGATTGTGCTGTTCCTTCCGGTCGCTGGACGGTGACGGGAACCGATGGCCCCGAGCACCCCTGGAATCGCTTCGGCGCGAATCGTCCGGCGGACGACCTCTGGTCGTTGCACCGGACGGCAATTCGAAAACCGCGCCGTCGGGCGCGCACTGCCAAGTATATGGACTCCTCACGTTTCATGACGGTGACGCGGAGCTCACGCGCACGACGCTCGGTGGTGAGGCCGAAGCGCCGGCGAACCGTGCCGGAGGACGGGCGACACATGTTGTCATAGAATCGACAGCGAGCGTGGCCGTGTTTTACGTGCCCGCGCCCGGAAGAGGAACGATGCAGGCAGCCGTAGAGACCAGAGACCACCGCCCGGCGATGACCGTCCGGCGCAAGCTCTCGGCCTATCTGGCCCTCACCAAGCCGCGAGTGATCGAGCTGCTGCTCGTCGTCACCGCGCCGACCATGATCCTCGCCCAGCAGGGGTTGCCGAGTCTCTGGCTGCTCATCGCCACGCTCATCGGCGGCGCCATGAGCGCGGGCTCGGCCGGTGCGTTCAACTGCTACATCGACCGCGACATCGACCGGGTCATGAAGCGCACGCAGGGGCGCCCGCTCGTGACCGGCGAGCTGACCGATCGCGAGGCGCTCGTCTTCGCCTACGGCCTCGGCATCGCGTCGATCGTCTGGCTCGGCGTCTTCACCAACTGGCTCGCCGCGGCCCTCTCGCTCGGTGCGATCCTGCTCTACGTCGTCTTCTACAGCCTGATCCTGAAGCGCCGCACGGCCCAGAACATCGTCTGGGGCGGCGTCGCGGGCTGCATGCCCGTGCTCATCGGATGGGCCGCGGTCACCGGCGACCTCAGCTGGCCTCCGGTCATCCTGTTCCTCATCATCTTCCTCTGGACGCCGCCGCACTACTGGCCGCTCTCCATGAAGTACAAAGACGACTACGCCGCCGCCGGCGTGCCGATGCTCGCGGTGGTGCGCGGCCGGGCGCAGGTCGGGCTGCAGGTCATCCTCTACGCGTGGGCGACCGTGGCGTGCTCGCTGCTGCTCATCCCGATCGCCGACATGGGCCTCGTCTACTCGACGGTCGCGGTGGTCACAGGCGTCTGGTTCATCTACGAGACCCACCGTCTGTACAATCTCGCGATCCGCCACGAACAGGTCTCGCCGATGCGCGTCTTCCACGGCTCGATCGCGTACCTGTCGCTGCTGTTCCTCGCGGTCGGCATCGACCCGCTGCTGCCGTTCTGACCGGCGCCCCGGCGTCGCGGTCTCCTGCCCGCCGGCCCCGCCCTTCCCGCCGCTGAATCGGAGTTCGCCCTCGGATCGGGTCGATTCGGCGGTACTCGTCCGGGCACGTGCAGATCTCCGATCCCACGGTGTGGACGACGCCGCCTCCAGGCTCGCCCTGCCGGGCGCCGATCACGAGCTCGTCGCCGCAGCGAGGGCGGGAGTGGTGCTCTCCTGCATCACCCAGGCTCGGCGTCTCGGGCTCTGGGTGCTCGCGCACCCTCACCTGCACGTCGCCGCCAACCCGCACGCACCGGTGCCTGCCATCCGTGGCACCGTGCATTGGGCGCAACCGCTGCTGCCGCGGCATCCCGATTCGCTGGTCGATCCGGTCGAGAACGTGCTCGCGGTCGTCGCCGCGTGTCGGCCGTTCGAGGCGGCACTCGCCGTTTGGGAGTCCGCCCTGCGAAAACAGCTCGTCGACCTCGACGGACTCGCTCGCCTTCCGCTGAAGGGGCAGACGCGCGAACTCCTGGTCGCAGCGAACCCGTTCGCCGATTCCGGACTCGAGTCGATCGTCCTGCCCCGCCTCCGTTGGCTCGACATTCGTATCGTGCCGCAGGCCTGGATCGAGGGGCATCGCGTCGACTTCCTGCTCGGTGATCGACTCGTGCTGCAGATCGACGGCGGGCACCACGTCGACGCGCAGCGGATCGACGACAATGCGCATGATGCACTGTTACTGCTGCGCGGCTACCGCGTCATCCGCGTCGGATACCGACAGGTGATCGATGACTGGCCGAGCGTGCAGGACGTCATCGTGCGCGCGGTGGGTCAGAGGCTGCACCTGCGATCGGCATGATCTCGGAGATCTGCGCAGTTGCGGAGCAGATCGGCGGTTGCGGTCCGATGAGGTGCGGAACTCCGAAGCTGCGGCGCTGCAGCGGCTGTCGGGCTTCAGCGAGCGGATGCCTCGACGGGCGAGCCCTCTGCGGACGCGACCTCCGCCGGCACCGGGCGCTTCAGCCGCAGCACCACGATCGTCATCGTGGCCGCCGTGAGGGATGCGAGCACCATGTGCACGCCGACCGCGAGCGGCGGCAGGCCCGTGCGCGCCTGGTAGAGCCCGACACCGACCTGCACGAGCTCGATGGCGAGCAGGGCGATCGACCAGCGGAGCGTCGGCAGCTTCAGCCGCCACGCCGCGATGACGAGCACGAGGGTGAGCGCGAGCAGCGCGTAGCCGGGCCAGGCGTGCACGTGTGCGAGCACGCTCGCGTCGACGCCGGTGCGGATGACATCCTCATCGCCCGAGTGCGGACCCGAGGCGGTGGTGAAGACGCCGACCAGGACCGTCGCCGCGAGGACGGCGCTCGTGATGTGGGTGAGGACCGAATAGGGCTTGGGGACGGCGAGTTCGCGCGTTCCGCCGGGCTCGTACATCCGGGCCAGGAAGGCCGCTGCGATGCAGACGATGACGACCGAGACCGTGTAGTGGAAGCCGACGAGTGCCGCGGCGAGCTCCTGCCAGACCACGAAGGCGCCGACGAGCGCCTGCACGATCACGAGGACGAACACGAGGACGGCGAGCACGAAGAGATCGCGCCGTTCGCGACGGTGCCGCCACACCAGGATCAGCACCCCGGCCGCCGCGAGCAGGAGCGGACCGCTGATCGTGCGGTTCGCGAACTCGATGATGCCGTGGACGCCGAGTTCGGGCGTCGGGATCAGCGAGCCCGGCACGCAGACGGGCCAGTCGCTGCAGCCGAGTCCCGAATCCGTGAGGCGCACTGCGCCACCGGTTGCGATGATCAGCACGTTGAGTACGAACGAGGCCCAGGCGAAGATACGGAGAGTGCGGGTCACGCGGGTCGTTCCTGATCCGGATCGCGCTGTGACGGCACTGGGAGTCCTGCCCGGCGCCTGCCGCGACCCTATAGACTTGAGGGGTTGGTAGGCCCGCCGACCGCGCGAGATCGCGCGCCACGGGCCGCATACCATCTTAGGTTGGCACTAGCGCCACCGGGCACATCATCACCCACTCAACGAGCACCTCGACTCACGAGGGGAATGAGCCGGCCTGATAGCCGGTTTGCACGGGAGGAGAAGAGGGAGAGCATGACGGACGTACTGATCGACCGACCGGAACTCGAAGGACTCGGTACCTATGAGTTCGGCTGGGCCGACTCCGACGCCGCGGGGGCATCCGCCCGACGCGGCATCTCGCCGGAGGTCGTCGCCGACATCTCCGCGCTGAAATCGGAGCCGGAATGGATGCTCCAGCGTCGCCAGCGCGCCCTGCAGCTCTTCGAGCGCAAGCCGATGCCCACGTGGGGCGCCGACCTGTCGGAGATCGACTTCGACAACATCAAGTACTTCGTGCGCTCGACCGAGAAGCAGGCCCAGACCTGGGAAGACCTGCCCGACGACATCAAGAACACGTACGAGAAGCTCGGCATCCCCGAGGCCGAACGCCAGCGCCTCGTGGCAGGTGTCGCAGCCCAGTACGAGTCCGAAGTGGTCTACCACCAGATCAATGAAGAGCTCGAGCGCCAGGGCGTCATCTTCATGGACACCGACACCGCGCTGAAGGAGCACCCCGAGTTCTTCGAGGAGTACTTCGGCACCGTGATCCCCGCCGGCGACAACAAGTTCGCGGCGCTCAACACGGCGGTGTGGTCGGGCGGTTCGTTCGTCTACGTGCCGAAGGGCGTGCACGTCGAGATTCCGCTGCAGGCCTACTTCCGCATCAACACCGAGAACATGGGCCAGTTCGAGCGCACGCTGATCATCGCCGACGAGGGCAGCTACGTGCACTACATCGAGGGCTGCACGGCGCCGATCTACAAGAGCGACTCCCTGCACTCGGCCGTCGTCGAGATCATCGTCAAGAAAGACGCACGCGTGCGCTACACGACGATCCAGAACTGGTCGAACAACGTCTACAACCTCGTCACCAAGCGCGCCACGGCCGCTGAAGGCGCCACCATGGAGTGGGTCGACGGCAACATCGGCTCGAAGGTCACGATGAAGTACCCGTCGATCTTCCTCATGGGCGAGCACGCCAAGGGCGAGACCCTGTCGGTCGCGTTCGCAGGCCCCGGCCAGCACCAGGATGCCGGCGCGAAGATGATCCACATGGCGCCGTACACGCAGTCGTCGATCGTCTCGAAGTCGATCGCCCGTGGCGGCGGCCGCGCCGGCTACCGCGGCGAGGTGCGCATCGACGCGAACGCCCACCACTCGGCGAACAGCGTCGTCTGCGATGCACTGCTCGTCGACACGATCTCGCGTTCCGACACCTACCCGTCGATCGACATCCGCGTCGACGACGTGAAGCTCGGCCACGAGGCCACGGTCTCGAAGGTCAGCGAAGAGCAGCTCTTCTACCTGATGAGCCGCGGCATCGACGAGACCGAGGCCATGTCGATGATCGTGCGCGGCTTCATCGAGCCGATCGCGCGCGAGCTCCCGATGGAATACGCGATGGAACTCAACAAGCTCATCGAGATGGGCATGGAAGGCAGCGTCGGCTAGGAATGACCGATCAGATGACCAGCACAGCTATGCCTACTGCCGGCCAGCACGGCCTCGTCGCGCACTCCGACGGCGCCTTCGTGCCCGTGCAGACCCGCTCCGAGCGGTTCCGCTCGGTGAACGTCGAGGACTTCGCGCCCATCACCGGCCGCGAGCACGAGTGGAAGCTCTCTCCGGTCGCGGCGTTCGCCGACCTGACCGGCGGCGAGCTCGACGGCTCGCGCCTCGCGATCGAGACGACGGATGCCTCGGGCATCTCGTTCTCGTACATCCCGCGCGATGACGCCCGCATCGGCACGGCGGGCACGCCCGAAGAGCGCGCGAGCGCCAACGCGTGGTCGACGTTCGACGAGGCGCTCCTCGTCTCCGTCACCGGCGAAGACGAGAAGATCGCGTTCGTGACCCGCACGGGGCTCGGCGACACGCCGCGCGCCGCGCACACCGTCATCGAGGCCGCGCCGAACAGCCGCGGCTTCGTGGTGCTCGCCGGCACCGGCGCCGCCCGCCTCAGCGAGAACGTCGAGATCATCGTCGGCGCCGGGGCATCCCTCACCGTCGTCTCGCTGCAGGAGTGGGACGACGAGGCCGTGCACCTCTCGAGCCAGTTCGCCCGCCTCGGCCGCGACTCGTTCCTGAAGCACATCGTCGTCTCGCTGGGCGGAAAGGTCGTGCGGGTGAACCCCTCGACCCACCTCGCCGAGCAGGGCGCCGACATCGAGGCCCTCGGCCTGTACTTCGCCGACGCAGGTCAGCACCTCGAGCAGCAGGTCTACGTGCACCACGACGCGCCGCACACCAAGAGCCGCGTGACCTACAAGGGCGCACTGCAGGGCGCAGGCGCGCGCACCGTCTGGATCGGCGACGTGCTCATCGGCAACGCCGCAGTCGGCACCGACAGCTACGAGCAGAACCGCAACCTCGTACTCACCGAGGGCACCCGTGCCGACTCCGTGCCGAACCTCGAGATCGAGACCGGCGACATCGAAGGCGCCGGGCACGCGAGTGCCACCGGCCGCTTCGACGACGAGCAGTTGTTCTACCTCATGGCACGCGGCATCCGCGAAGACGAGGCACGACGACTCGTCGTGCGCGGCTTCCTCACCGACATCGTGCAGAAGATCGGCTCGGCCGACCTCGAAGCCCGCCTCACCGCGGCGATCGAGGCTGAACTGGAAGGTCGCTGACGTGACATCCGTGCGTGTGTGCGCCATCGACGATCTCGCGGTCAACGAAGCCTCGCGCTTCGTGCTCGAGGGCGTCCCGATCGCCGTCGTGAAGGATGCCGCGGGTGATGTCTTCGCCATCGGGGACACCTGCACCCATGGCGACATCTCGCTCGCCGAGGGCTTCGTCGAAGACGACACCCTCGAGTGCTGGGCGCACGGCTCCATGTTCTCCCTCAAGACGGGCAAGCCGCTCACGCTGCCCGCGTACGAGCCCGTCCCGGTCTACCAGGTCGAGCTCAAGGACGGCGACGTCCACATCGATCCCGCGGTCACCCTGACCGTCTGACACACCTTCTCCGGCCCGGAACGGCCGGCAACCGAAAGAGATCATTACGAACATGTCCGTTCTCGAGATCAAGAACCTCCACGTCAACGTCGAGACCGAGCAGGGCACGCGCGAGATCCTGCGCGGCGTCGACCTCGTCATCAACGAGGGCGAGATCCACGCGATCATGGGCCCCAACGGCTCGGGCAAGTCGACGCTCGCGTACACGATCGCCGGCCACCCCAAGTACCAGGTCGTCGAGGGCGAGATCCTCCTCGACGGCGAGAACGTGCTCGAGATGTCGGTCGACGAGCGTGCGCGCGCCGGGGTCTTCCTCGCGATGCAGTACCCCGTCGAGATCCCCGGCGTGACCGTCACGAACTTCCTCCGCACCGCCAAGACGGCGATCGACGGCGAGGCGCCCGCGATCCGCGGCTGGATCAAGGACGTCCGCGAGTCGATGAGCAACCTCAAGATGGACTCGGCGTTCGCCGAGCGCAACGTCAACGAGGGCTTCTCGGGCGGCGAGAAGAAGCGCAACGAGATCCTCCAGCTCGAGCTGCTGAAGCCGAAGTTCGCCGTGCTCGACGAGACCGACTCCGGCCTCGACGTCGACGCGCTGAAGATCGTCTCCGAGGGCGTCAACCGCGCTCACGCGAACACGGGCCTCGGCGTGCTGCTCATCACGCACTACACGCGCATCCTCCGCTACATCAAGCCCGACTTCGTGCACGTCTTCGTCGCGGGCAGGATCGCCGAGCAGGGCGGCGCCGAACTGGCCGACCGTCTCGAGGAAGAGGGCTACGACCGCTACCAGGTCGCGGAGTCCGCGGCCGAAGCCGTGCCGGCCGAATAGGCCGAGAGTAGGATCGAAGCATGGTCACCTCCCTCGCACCCGAGCGCTACGACCAGGTCGAAGAAGCGCTGAAAGACGTCATGGACCCCGAGCTCGGGGTCAACATCGTCGACCTCGGCCTCATCTACGACCTCGGTTGGGACGACGAGAACGATGCCTTGGTCATCCACATGACGCTCACGAGCGCGGGATGCCCCCTCACCGACGTCATCGAGGAGCAGACCGCCGAAGCACTCGACGGCACGGTCGACGCGTTCCGCATCAACTGGGTGTGGATGCCGCCGTGGGGCCCCGAGCGCATCACCGACGACGGCCGCGACATGATGCGAGCCCTGGGCTTCGCGATCTGAGTCGTCGCGAGCCGAGCCGCTCGCTCGAACGACGGATGCCCCGTGCAGCACGCTGCACGGGGCATCCGTCGTCTCAGGCGAGACCGCGGCGCTCGAGGAGCGCCGCGATGTCGGGCTCGCGGCCGAGCAGGCGCCGGATCGACTCCCGCGGATCGCGCGAGCCGCCCGGAGCGAGGATCTCCGCGCGGTATCGCGCGCCGTTCTCGCGAGTGGCGCCGCCGTTCGCCTCGAACCAGGCCATGAGGTCGGCGCCCGGCACCTCGCTCCAGATGTACGAGTAGTACCCGGCGTCGTACCCGCCCGCGAAGACGTGCGCGAAGTAGGTGCTCGAGTACCGCGGCGGCACGAGCGGGTCGTTGAGTCCGGCCGCGGCGAGGGCCCGGTGCTCGAAGTCGGCGACATCGGTGACGGCGTCGGCCTCGGCGGGGGAGAGGCGGTGCCACGCCTGGTCGAGCACGGCAGCCGCGAGGTACTCGGTGGTCGAGAAGCCCTCGTTGAACGTGCGCGAGGCCAGCAGGCGGTCGACGAGCTGTTGCGGCATCCGCTCGCCCGTCTCGTGATGCACGGCGTACTCGCCGAGCACCTCGGGTCGCAGCACCCAGAGCTCGTTGACCTGGCTCGGCAGCTCGACGAAGTCGCGGTACACGTTCGTGCCCGACATCGAGGGGTGGACGACGTCGGACAGCAGGCCGTGCAGCGCATGGCCGAACTCGTGGAACAGGGTCTCGGTCTCGTCGAGCGTGAGCAGGGTCGGCTCGCCCGCCGCCGGTCGGGCGACGTTCATGTTGTTCACGACGACCGGGAGCGTGCCCTCGAGCGTGGACTGCTCGACGAGCGAGCTCATCCACGCGCCGCCGCGCTTCGAATCGCGGGTGTACAGGTCGAGCAGGTACAGGCCGACCGGCGTGCCGTCCTCCTCGGACACCTCGAACACGCGGGTCTCGGGGTGATAGCCGACGAGGTCGGTGCGCTCGACGATCGTCAGTCCGTAGAGCAACTCCGCGGCGCGGAAGACGCCGCGGGTGAGCACCCGGTCGAACTCGAGGTACGGGCGCATCTCGTCGAGGTCGACCGCGTAGCGCTCGCGCCGCACGGCCTCGCTCAGCAGCGCCCAGTCGGATGCCTCGATCGGGCGTCGGCCCTCGGCGACCGCCTGGTCGGCGAGGGCGAGGGCTTCGCGTCGGGCGTTCGCCGTCGCGGCGGGCACGAGCCGGTCGAGCAGCTCGGAGACCGCCTCGGGCGTGCCGGCCGTCTCGTCGACCGTGACCGCGGCGGCGTGGTTGTCGAATCCGAGGAGTGCTGCGCGCCGGGCGCGGAGCCGCACGATCTCGAGGAGCGTCGAGCGGGTGTCGTGGTCACCGCCGCGGCAACCGCGCGACCGTGATGCGGCGAGCAGGCGGTCGCGCACTGCGTCGCGCTCGAGCGAGGCGAGCGGCGGCTGTCCGGTCGGCAGCACGAGGGTGATGAGCCAGCCGTCGAGGTCGCGCGCGATCGCGGCCTCTCGCGCCGCAGAGCGCCGGCCCTCGTCGAGGCCCGAGAGGTCGTCGGGATCGGTCAGATGGAGCGCGAGATCGTTGGCGTCGGCGAGCAGGTGCTGCTGGAACGCTGTCGTGAGCTCGGAGAGGCGGGTGTTGAGCGCCGTCAGTTCGGAGCGCTGCGTCTCGTCCAGGGCGGCTCCGGCGAGCGTCGCCGTGCGGTGGTACTTGTCGAGCAGCTCGGCCGACTCGGCATCGAGCCCGAGCTCGTCGAGTGCGCCCTGCAGTTCGGCGAGGCGTGCGTAGAGGCGGGGATCGAGGCGGATCGCGTCGTGGTGGGCCGAAAGCAGCGGCGCGAACTCCACCTCGAGGGCATCGATCGCGGCGTCGCTGTCGGCCGAGCTCGTGTTCTCGAACACGGGGAGCACTCGGCGGAGCAGCTCGCTCGAGCGTTCGAGGGCGACGACGGTGTTCTCGAACGTCGGCGCCGCGGCATCCGTCGCGATCGCCTCGATCGCCCGACGCTGCTCGCGCATTCCCGTCTCGATCGCCTCCCGATAGTGCTCCGGACGAATGAGGGCGAAGAGCGGAAGCCGGTAGGGCAGCGGGCTCGGCTCGAGGAACGGATTGGAATGCTCGGTCATCCGTCCACCGTAGTTCGCTGTCACACGAGTCGGCATGAGCCTAGGCTCGGAACATGAGCACCGAACGCACCGAACACGGTCTCCGAGACGCCTATACGCACGGCCATCATGCGAGCGTGCTGCGCACGCACTCCTGGCGCACGGTCGAGAACTCGGCCTCCTACCTCGTGCCGTATCTGCACGAAGGAGCCCGCATCCTCGATGTGGGCAGCGGCCCGGGCACCATCACGATCGACCTCGCCCGGCGCGTGCGCCCCGGAACGGTGCTCGGCATCGACGCCTCGGCCGATGTGGTCGCCGCGGCGACCGGACTTGCCGAGAGCGAAGGGGTGGCGAACGTCGAGTTCGCCGTCGGCGACGCCTACGCGCTCGACTTCGACGACGACACCTTCGACGTCGTGCACGCCCACCAGGTGCTGCAGCACCTCGCGCGGCCCGTCGACGCGCTGCGGGAGCTGCGCCGCGTCACGAAGCCCGGCGGAGTCGTCGCCGCCCGCGACGTCGACTACGGCGGCGTGATCTGGAACCCCGCCTCTCCGGGCCTCGCCCGGTGGCTGGAGCTGTACCGCGCCGTGCACGAATGGAACGGCGGCGAGCCCGACGCCGGGCGGCACCTGAAGAGCTGGGCGCGCGAGGCCGGGTTCGCCGACATCGCCGCCACCGGCGCCGTCTGGGTCTTCTCCACCGCACTCGAACGCGAATGGTGGGGCGGGGCGTGGGCCGAGCGCGCCACCGAGTCGCAGTTCGCCGCCCACGCGATCGAGTCGGGTCATGCCGACGTCGACGAGCTCCGCGGCATCGCCGATGCCTGGCGGGCCTGGGCGGCCGACGACGACGGCTGGCTGCTCATGCCGCACGGCGAGATCATCGCGCGGGTCTAGCGCCGGCGCCGAGCTCCGGGCACCGGGCACCGGGCACCGAGCGTCAGACGCTTGTGCGACCGAGCCCGGCCTACCAGTCCTCGTCGGCGTCGTGCGCGTCGACGATCGTGTCGCGAACGACCGTGCCGTCGTCGAGCTCGGCGATCGGCCGTCCCTCGAGCCAGGTGAGGGTCCAATGACGGTTCGCCCCGTCACCGGCGAACGCCGTCTCTGCTGCCGCGATGCGCTCGCGCAGCTCGCTCGGCACGCTGACCGGCGGCTCGGAGCCGAACGCCCACCGCGTGCCGAGTCGCATCAGGCGTCCATCTCGTAGGTGACCCAGCTGGTGCGCTTGGCGAGCTGGTCGTAGACCTGCTGCGCCGGTGCGTTGTCGTCTGCGGTGATCCAGCTGACCCCGCCCTGGCCGATCTCGGCCGCCCGTGCGTGCACGAACTCGATGAGCGATCGTCCGATTCCGGACCCTCGTGCACTCTCGTCGACGTACAGGTCGTCGAGGTACATGCCCCGGGTCGCCGTCAGCGAGTTCGGCACCGCCCGGTAGTGGGCGAGCCCGACCGGGCGCCCCTCTTCGTCGACGGCGAGTGCGGCCTGCAACGGCTCGGACTCGTCACGGATCCAGTTCCAGACGATGAGCGCCTTGGCGTCGTCGAGCTCGGTCTCGTAGAAGCGGCAGTACGCCTCGAACAGCGGCAGCCATCCGAAGAAGTCGTCGTCACCGGCCGATCGGATCTCGTAGTTCATGGTTCCCCCTATTCCGACGGCGCCTCGAAGACGACGTCGCGGACTTCGAACGACTCGGCTTCGACGAAGCCGAGCTCGGCGATGCGCCCCACCGCACGCAGATCTGATGCGACCGATTCCAGCAGCGAGATCGTCGCTGCGGGCGCTGCGATCACGGCACTCGCGACTGGCGTCTTCTGCGACGCCTTCGCATCGGTCTTGGCCCGTCGGATGCCGGTGAGCGCGAGGCCCGCGAGCTCGAGGAGCTCGACACCGGCTTCGCCACGGGCGGCGAGCTCGTCGACGTTCGGCCACGATGCCACGTGCACCGAGCCCTCGTGCGACCAGCGCCACGCCTCTTCGGTCGCGAACGGGATGACGGGTGCGAAGAGACGGAGCAGCACGTCGAGTGCCGTCTTCAGCGCCGCGACAGCCGAGGCCTGCTCAGGGCTGGGCTCGCCGTAGGCGCGCTCCTTCACGAGCTCGAGGTAGTCGTCGCAGAACGTCCAGAAGAACGTCTCGGCGAGCTCGAGGGCTCGTGCGTGGTCGTAGGCCTCGAGCGAGCGGGTCGCCCGCTCGACGACCCCGGCGAGCTCGGCGAGCATGCTGCGGTCGACCGGCACGGTCACCGGGGCATCCGCGCTGCCGTCGAAGCCGAGGATGAACTTCGCCGCGTTCAGCACCTTGATGGCGAGGCGACGGCCGATCTTGACCTGCGTCGGGTTCTGCGGGTCGAAGGCCGCGTCGGTGCCGAGGCGCGAGGATGCCGCCCAGTAGCGCACCGCGTCGGAGCCGTGCTGGTCGAGGAGCCCGGCGGGCGTCACGACGTTGCCCTTCGACTTCGACATCTTCTTGCGGTCGGGGTCGACGATGAAGCCCGAGATGGAGGCGTTCGCCCACGGCGCCACGCCGTGCTCGAGCTCGGCGCGGAGCGTCGTCGAGAACAGCCAGGTGCGGATGATGTCCTGACCCTGCGGGCGCAGCGAGTACGGGAAGACGAGGTCGAAGAGCTCGGGGTCGCGCTCCCAGCCGCCCGCGAGCTGCGGGGTCAGCGACGAGGTCGCCCAGGTGTCCATGACGTCGTGCTCGCCGATGAAGCCGCCGGCCTCGCCGCGCTGCGACTCCTCGAAGCCGGGCGCAGCCGCCGACGACGGGTCGACCGGCAGCATCTCGCGGGTCGCGACGATCGGCTCGTCGAACTTCGGGTCGCCGGCGGCGTCGAGCGGATACCAGACGGGGATCGGCACGCCGAAGAAGCGCTGACGCGACACGAGCCAGTCGCCAGACAGGCCGCCGACCCAGTTCTCGTAGCGCACGCGCATGAAGTCGGGGTGCCAGTCGATCTCGCGGCCGTGCGAGAGCAGTCGCTCGCGGAGTGCCTCGTCGCGAGCGCCGTTGCGGATGTACCACTGGCGAGTCGAGACGATCTCGAGCGGCTTGTCGCCCTTCTCGAAGAACTTGACCGGGTGGGTGATCGACTTCGGGTCGGCGAGGAGGTCGCCCGAGTCGCGGAGCTGCTGCACCACGGCCTGCTTCGCCGAGAAGGTGGTCTTGCCGGCCAGCTCGGCGAACGCCGCCTTGCCCGCCTCGGAGGTGATGACGTCGGGCGCCTCGGCGATGACACGGCCGTCGAAGCCGATGATCGCGCGGTTCGGCAGGTCGAGCTCGCGCCACCACACGACGTCGGTGATGTCGCCGAACGTGCAGATCATCGCGATGCCCGTGCCCTTGTCCTTCTGGGCGAGGTGGTGCGCGAGCACCGGCACCTCGACACCGAAGACGGGCGTCGTCACCGTGGTGCCGAAGAGCGGCTGGTAGCGCTCGTCGTCGGGGTGGGCGACGAGGGCGACGCACGCGGGGATGAGCTCGGGACGGCTCGTCTCGATCTCGATGACGCCGCCGTCGGGGCGGTGGAACGAGACGCGGTGGTAGTGGCCCGGCTGCTCGCGGTCCTCGAGCTCGGCTTGGGCGACCGCGGTGCGGAACGTGACGTCCCAGAGGGTCGGCGCGAGCGCCTGGTAGGCCTCGCCGCGCTCGACGTTGCGCACGAAGGCGAGCTGCGAGGCGAAGAGCGACTCGTCGCCGATGGTGCGGTACGTCTGGGTCCAGTCGACCGAGAGGCCGAGCTGGCGCCAGAGCGCCTCGAACTGCTGCTCGTCTTCGACGGTCAGTCGCTCGCACAGCTCGATGAAGTTGCGGCGGCTGATCGGCACCTGGTCGGCGGCCTTCGTGGACTTGCCGTCGCCGCCCTCGAACGGCGGCACGAAACCCTCGATGTAGGCGAGGGTGGGGTCGCAGCGCACGCCGTAGTAGTTCTGCACGCGACGCTCGGTGGGCAGGCCGTTGTCGTCCCAGCCCATCGGGTAGAAGACGCTCTTGCCGCGCATGCGCTGGAAGCGCGCCACGACGTCGGTGTGCGTGTACGAGAAGACGTGGCCGATGTGGAGCGAACCCGAGGCCGTCGGCGGCGGGGTGTCGATCGAGTAGATGCACTCGCGCGTCGCCGTCTTCCGGTCGAACCGGTACGTGCCCTCGCGCTCCCAGGCGCCTCCCCAGACCGATTCGAGGCCTTCGAGAGCGGGCTTGTCGGGAATGCGCGCGGTGTCGGTCATGATGCTCCGGTTCGATATCGGCGGCACCGTGTCGGTGGTGAGGTGCCTGAATGTGCGACGATCCAGCCTACCGGAGGACGGGCCGGGTGCCCTGCTGGACGGCGCCGCCGCGCGCCGCGCGCCGTTTCAGGTCGCGAGGCGCGGCGAATCCGCGACGAGCTGCGCCGTGTACGGATGCCCCGGCTGCGTGAACACCCGCCCGGCATCGCCGGACTCGACGATCCGGCCGGCCCGCATGACCGCGACATGGTCGGCCATGTGGTGCACGACGCCGAGGTCATGGGAGATGAACAGGAGGGCGAGTCCGCGTTCACGCTGGATGTCGTCGAGCAGGTCGAGGATCTGCGCCTGGATCGTGACGTCGAGCGCGGAGACGGGCTCGTCGCAGATCAGGAGCTCGGGCGACCCGGCGAGGGCTCGGGCGATCGCCACTCGTTGCCGCTGGCCACCCGACAGCGTCATGGGCTTCCTATCTGCGACGGATGCCGCAAGCCCGACCTGGTCGAGGAGTACGGCGACGACGGGAGCGGTGGGGCCGGCGGACACGTCGCTCGTGCCCGCTTCCCGCGCACCGCGCACCGCATCGGCGAGCAGGCGTCCGACGTTCCATCGCGGGTCGAAGGAGCCGAGCGGGTCCTGGTAGATCGCGCCGATCCGATGGCGCGTCGGGCGCCGCTGCCGCTCGTCCAGCGCCGACCACTCCTCGCCGTCGAAGCGCACCGAGCCGCTGTCGGGCGTCGTGAGGGCGAGGGCGAGGCGGGCGACCGTCGTCTTGCCCGAGCCGGATTCGCCGACGAGGCCGAGCGTCTCGCCTCGATGCAGCGAGAGCGAGACGTCGTCGACCGCGGTGAAGCGTCCGCCCGGCACGGCGAAGGTCTTCGTCAGGTGGGAGAGTTCGAGCAGCGGGGTCGTGCGGATGGCGGGATCGTGTGATGGACGCAGCGGCGATGAGATCGTCGGCAGCGCACCCGACTGCGTCGCCGGCCGCATCGGCGTTGCGGACAGTCGCACTCCGCGAGGGACCTCGGCCGGCACCGCCGCGATGAGCGATCTCGTGTAGTCCTCCCGCGGCGCCTCCAGCACTTCGCCGGTCGAGCCCTGCTCGATGATCCGTCCCTCGCGCATGACGAGGATGCGGTCGGCCATGCGCGACACGACGGCCAGGTCGTGGCTGATGAGGAGCACTCCCGTGCCGCGTTCGCGGATCTCATCGAGCAGAGCGAGGATCCGCGCCTGCACGGTGACGTCGAGCGCAGTGGTCGGCTCGTCGGCGATGAGGAGCGGCGGATCGAGCGCGATGGCCGCGGCGATGAGCGCTCGCTGGCGAAGCCCGCCCGAGAGCTCGCCGGAACGCCGACGAACGGCACTCACCGGGTCGGGCATGCCGACGTCGGCGAGGAGTCGCAGTACTCGGGCCCGACGCTCGGACGCGGGAAGCCGCAGATGGATCCGGAGCGGGTCCTCGATCTCGCGACCCACAGTGCGGAGCGGATCGAGCGAGCCGAGGGCATCCTGCAGGATGAGTCCCGCCCGACGCCCTCGCTCACGTCGCCACTCGCGTTCGCTCGCCGCGCCCAGATCGAGGCCGTCGATGCGCAGGTGCTCCGCTGAAGTCCGTGAATCGGCGCCCGCCATGCCGAGCAGTGCGCGAGCCGTCACCGACTTGCCCGAGCCGGATTCGCCGACGATGGCGACGCACTCGCCGGGCATGATCGTGAGGTCGATGCCGTGCACGACGTCGGTACCGCCGAAACCGACGCGCAGCTGGGCGACCTCGAGCGCGGGCGCGGGCGTGTTCGTCATCGCTCGCCCCGTCCGCGACGGGTGAGTGCGCGGCCGAGCACCGTCGTGGCGATGGTCGTGCCGACGATCATGAGCCCGGGGAACACCGTCATCCACCATGCGGTCGCGAGGTAGGTGCGGCCGGCGGCGAGCATCGCACCCCACTCCGCGGCCGGGGGCTGGGCGCCGAGCCCGAGATAGCTGAGGGCGGCGGCCCAGACGATCGCCTGCCCGATGCCGAGTGTCGCGAGCACGAAGATCGGGATGAGCGCGTTCGGCAGCACGTGCCGAGAGAGGATGCGTGCGGGGGAGCGGCCGAGCACCCGTGCCGCTTCGACGTACTGGGATGAGCGGATCGCGACGAGCTGGCCACGGATGATCCGGGCGTAGCCCGGTGCTGTGGAGAGGCCGACCGCGACCGTTGCGGTGACGGGGCCGGGACCGTACACGACGATGACGAGCAGTGCGAGGAGGAGCCCGGGGAAGGCGAAGAGCACCTCGACGAGCCGGTTGACGCCGAAGTCGACGATCCGCCCGCCGAAGCTCGCCAGCACGCCGAGCACGAGCCCGAGCGCGAGGCCGATCGCGGTCGCAGAGATCCCGATGAGGAGTGAGGTGGCGGTGCCCGCGACGACGCGGCTGTAGATGTCGCGACCCGATTCGTCGGTGCCGAACCAATGCGCGGGCGACGGCGACTGGAACGCGTCGACGGGGGAGATCGCGTTGGGATCCTGTGTCGCGACGAGTTCGGGCGCGACGGTCGCCGCGAGGAGGAAGAGCACGAACGCCCCCGCGACCAGGGTGCCGGTCCGCGGCATCCGACCTCTGCGCCGGGCGGGGGCATGCGCCGCAGCCGAGACCGCTGTGGCCTGCTGGAGTTCGAGATCGCTCATCGGCCCGACTCCTGACGCAACCGAGGGTCGGCGATGCGCGCGGCGAGATCGGTCAGAACGGTCATGAGCACGTAGACGAGCGCGACCAGCAGCACCACTCCCGTGACGACCGGGATGTCCCGGAGCGTCACCGCCTGCAGCAGGGTGCGACCGAGCCCGGGCATCGCGAAGATCGTCTCGACGACGACCGCCCCCGAGAGCAGCCAGCCGAGCGCCCAGCCCGACAGGCTGATGGCCGGGAGGGATGCGTGCCGGATCGTGTGGCGCACACGCAGGCCGACGGCACTCTCGCCGCGGGCACGCGCGGACACGACGAAGGGCTGCTGCATCGCGTCGAGGAGACTGTCGCGCATGACCTGGGCCAGGAATCCCGCGAGCGGGATCGCGAGCGTCACGACGGGCAGCACGAACCCGGCGGGAGTACCGGTGGCGACCGGCGGCAGCCAGTCCAGCGCCACGCTGAAGACCGCGATGAGCACGGCGGCGAGCCAGAAGTGCGGCAGCGCAGCGGTCGTGATCTCGATGCCCTCGCCGACGGCGCTCGCGATCCTGCCCCGTCCGGTCGACCAGATCGCGAGACCGAGCGCCAGCACCCATGCGAGCACCAGGGAGAGGGCGGAGAGGAGCAGTGTGCCGCCGAGCTGGGCCGCGAGCAGGTCGGCGACGGGGAGCTTGAGGGCGTACGACACTCCGAGATCGCCCGTGAGCAGACGACCGAGCATCGCGAAGTACTGCACGATGAGCGGCTGGTCGAGCCCGTAGTCGCTCCGGACCTGATCGAGCGCCTCCTGGGACGCCTGCGACCCGGGGCCGCCGAGGATCGCCTGCGCCGGATCGCCGGGGATCAGCCGGATCGCGAAGAAGGTCAGCGTTGCCACCGCCCACAGCACGAACACCGCGCCGGCCACGAGCAGGCCGGCGCGGCGAAGGGTCGCACCGCCGAAGGAGCGGCGCTGCTCAGTCGGCGAGCCAGGCGTCATAGAACGTCGGCGTCGAGACGGTCGGCATCGCGCGGGCCCCCTGTACGGACGTGCTGAGCAGGAAGCTGTTCTGCTGGTCGTACAGCGGCAGCAGATAGTACCCGCCGAGGATCAACTGCTGCGCGCGCTCGTAGAGCTCGGCGCGGGAGTCGGCGTCGCTCGTCGACGCGGCGTCGGTGAGGAGCGAGTCGACCTCGGGGTCGTCGAGCTGGGCGAGGTTCGCGAAGTATCCGCTCGGCGCCGGCGTGATGCTGTCGGAGTGGTACAGGATGCGCAGGACGTCGGGGCCGACCTTGGTATACGGGGCGCTCACGATCTCGTACTCGTGCGCCGCGAGCGCGCCGTACCAGCTCGAGAGGTCGAGGAGCTCGATCACGACGTCGAAGCCGGCTTCCCCGGCCGTCGCCTGGACCTGCTCGAAGAGCGACTGCTCGGCAGGGATCGACTGGTTCGTGCTCACCGGGAAGCGCAGCGTCAACCGCACGCCGTCCTTCACGCGATAGCCGTCGGCGTCGCGCTCCGTCCATCCGGCTTCATCGAGGAGCGCATTCGCCCGATCGAGGTCGTGCTCGAACAGCGCGTCGTCGGAGTATGCGACGGCTTCGACCGAGGAAAGGGGCGAGTACGACCGCTCCGCCGTGCCGAAGAAGAGCGAATCGATGCCGTCGTCGACCTCGACCGCACGGATGAACGCCTCGCGCACGCGCTCGTCGTCGAACGGGGCCTGGCCCGAGTTGAGCTCGATGCGGTTCGCGGCGCCGGGGCGCGGTGCGTCGAGCCAGGTGAGTGCGTCGTTCGACTTCGCGGCCGCGATGGTGTCGGGCTGGGGGTTGTCGATGACGTCGACCTGGCCGCCCTGCAGTGCCGCGTACCGCGATGCGGCGTCGGGGACGAAGCGCCAGTCGATCGCGTCGAGGTATGCCGGCCCCTCGTGCGCCGCATCGGCGGGCGGGGAGGTGTAGTCGTCGTTGCGTACGAGCGACACGCGATCCTGCTTGACCCACTCGTCGACGACGAAGGGGCCGGTGCCGATGGGCGCCTGGCAGTTCTCGTCCATGCCGCGGGCGAGACCTGCGGGCGATTCGATGGCGAGCCACGGCTGGCTGAGGGACTCGAGCAGGGCGCTGTCGGGCGAGCTCATCACGAACCGGGCGACCTGGTCGCTGACGACGTCGACGCGGTCGACCTTGCCGAGCGCGAGGTAGCCCGTCGACGACTGGGTCGCCGGGTCCTTCAGGTGCTCGACGTTGACCTTCACCGCTTCGGCGTCGAGCGGCGTCCCGTCAGTGAAGGCGACGTCGTCGCGAAGGGTGAACTCCCAAGTGAGGCCGTCGTCGGCGGCCGTCCACGATTCCGCGAGCCAGGGGATGATCTCGCCCGAGTCGTCGCGCGAGACGAGCGATTCGAGGAACTGGCCGGCGAGCAGGGCCTGCGGGTAGTTGCCGCCGACGTGCGGGTCGAGGCAGGTCGGTTCGGCGTCGCCGCTGGCGTAGCTGAGCGTGCCGCCCGACACCGGTTCGCCGGATGCCTCGGGCGCGGCTGCCTGGCAGCCGGCGAGTGCGATCGTCGAGACGACGGCGATGCCGGCGATGCCGAGCCTGCGCACGTTCGGGGAGGTGGTCACGGGTGCAGCACGCATCGAGGTCCTTGTGGTGGGGAGCTGGGCGGGCTCGCATCGGCGTGGCCCGAACTCATCCTGACATCGGCATGCGGCCCCGACAAGCAAGTTGTTCGCATTCAAATAGAACAATAGACTTTGAGCATGCTGATCCGGCTCGACCAGACCCTCGACGCACCGCTCTTCGAGCAGCTCGCATCGGGCCTGCGCGCCTCGATCATCGACGGGCGGCTCTCGGGCGGCGAACGCCTGCCGGCCGCGCGCGAGCTGGCAGAATCGCTCGGCGTCAACGTGCACACGGTGCTGCGCGCCTACCACCGGCTGCGCGACGAGCGCCTCATCGAGCTGCACCGCGGCCGGGGAGCGGTCGTCGCCGTGCGCATCGGCGGGCATGCCGCGCTCGCGGGCGCCGTGTACGACCTCGTCGACGAGGCGAAGAACCACGAACTGCCCGAGGCCGCACTGCTGGCGCTCATCAGCGAGGCGTACCGCTCGGCGCCCCGGGCCTCGGGCGTGCTCCGGCCCATGCCGACGCGGTAGTCTTGACGGCAACGATGTTGAGCCGGCCGGTGGTCGGCGCTGCAATCGTGAAGCAGTTCGACGTCGATCCGGCCATCACCGGGGAGTCTTCGGAAGAACCCGGGCGGGCGCCACGCGGCATCCGCTCGGCAGTAGAACCGAACGGTTCGGCCCGTCACCGCCGGCAATGAGGGGCGAGTCGGTCGCAAGGCGCGACTCGCAAGCGAGGTGGTACCGCGGCGGCGCTCGATCGAGCACCGGCGTCCTCGTGAGAGCATCCGTCCCCGCAAGGAGCGAGCGTGTACCCCCGTACCCCAGACGACCACGGTGTCGCCCCCTCACCCGAGTTCCCCGCCGTCGAGCGCGACGTGCTGGCCTTCTGGAAGGCCGACGACACGTTCCAGGCCTCGATCGACCAGCGCGAGGGCGCTCCCGAGTGGGTCTTCTACGACGGCCCGCCGTTCGCCAACGGCCTGCCGCACTACGGGCACCTCCTGACCGGCTACGCGAAGGACCTGTTCCCGCGGTTCCAGACCATGCGCGGCAAGCAGGTGCACCGCCGCTTCGGCTGGGACACCCACGGACTGCCTGCTGAACTCGAGGCCGAGCGCCAGCTCGGCATCACCGACAAGAGCGAGATCGAGGAGATGGGCATCGCGGCCTTCAACCAGGCCGCTCGCGACGCCGTGCTCCGCTACACCAAGGAGTGGCAGGAGTACGTCACCCGCCAGGCGCGCTGGGTCGACTTCGAGCACGACTACAAGACGCTCGACGTGACCTTCATGGAGAGCGTCATCTGGGCGTTCAAGACGCTGCACGAGAAGGGCCTCGCCTACGAGGGCTACCGCGTGCTGCCGTACTGCTGGCGCGACCAGACGCCGCTCTCGAACCACGAGCTGCGCATGGACGACGACGTCTACAAGATGCGTCAGGACCAGACCGTCACGGTCACGTTCCCGCTCGTCGGCGCGAAGGCCGAGTCGCTCGGGCTCACGGCCGTGCGCGCCCTCGCCTGGACGACGACGCCGTGGACCCTCCCGACGAACTTCGCCCTCGCGGTCGGACCCGACATCGAGTACGCCGTCGTGCCCGCCGGCCCGAACGGCACGCCCGACGCGACCGTGCTGCGCGAAGAGGTCGGCACAGCCGAGACCGGCGCCGTGCCATCCGACACCGAGGTGCTCGGCGGCGAGTACCTGCTCGCGATCGACCTCGTCGGCAACTACGCCAAGGAGCTCGGCTACGACTCGGCCGACGACGCGCGGGCCGCCGTCTCGCGCACCGTTCGCGGCCGCGAGCTCGAGGGCGTGGCCTACGACCGGCTGTTCGACTACTATGCCGACGTCGAGGAGTACGGCCTGCAGAACGCCTGGCGCATCCTCGTCGCCGACTACGTCACGACCGAGGACGGCACCGGCATCGTGCACCAGGCCCCCGCCTACGGTGAAGAGGACCAGAAGATCTCCGAGGCCGCCGGCATCCCGGTGATCATCTCGCTCGACGAGGGCGGCCGGTTCCTGCCGGCGGTGACGGATGTCGCGGGGCTGCTGTGGAGCGATGCGAACAAGCCGCTCACCCAGCTGCTGAAGGCCGAGGGGCGCCTGCTCCGCCAGGCGAGCTACGAGCACTCGTACCCGCACTGCTGGCGCTGCCGGAACCCCCTCATCTACAAGGCAGTCTCGAGCTGGTTCATCCGCGTGCCCGAGTTCCGCGACCGCATGGGCGACCTCAATCAAGACATCAACTGGGTGCCCGACAACGTGAAGGACGGCCAGTTCGGCAAGTGGGTCGCGGGCGCCCGTGACTGGTCGATCAGCCGCAACCGCTACTGGGGCTCGCCGATCCCGGTGTGGAAGAGCGACGACCCCGAGTACCCGCGCATCGACGTGTACGGCTCGCTCGAGGAGCTGCAGCGCGACTTCGGCCGCCTGCCGGTGAACCCCGACGGCGAGCCCGACCTGCACCGCCCGTACATCGACGACCTCGTGCGGCCGAACCCCGACGACCCCACCGGCCGCTCGACGATGCGCCGCATCCCCGACATCTTCGACGTGTGGTTCGACTCGGGCTCGATGCCCTTCGCGCAGGTGCACTACCCGTTCGAGAACCAGGAGTGGTTCGACAGCCACAACCCCGCCGACTTCATCGTCGAGTACATCGGCCAGACGCGCGGCTGGTTCTACGTGATGCACGTGCTCTCGACCGCGCTGTTCGACCGTCGCGCGTTCTCGAACGTCGTGAGCCACGGCATCGTGCTCGGCAGCGACGGCCAGAAGATGTCGAAGTCGCTGCGCAACTACCCCGACGTCTCCGAGGTGTTCGAACGCGACGGGTCCGACGCGATGCGCTGGTTCCTGATGTCGAGCTCGGTGCTGCGCGGCGGCAATCTGATCGTCACCGAGGAGGGCATCCGCGAGGGCGTGCGGCAGTTCATGCTGCCGCTCTGGAGCACCTGGTACTTCTTCTCGCTCTACGCCAACTCAGCGTGCGAAGGCGGCTACGAGGCATCCGCTCGCACCGACTCGACGGACGTGCTCGACCGCTACCTGCTCGCCAAGCTCGGCGAGCTCGTCACCGAGGTGACCGCCGACTTCGAGGCGTTCGACTCGCCGCTCGCCGCCGCGAAGCTGCGCGACTTCGGCGACGTGCTGACGAACTGGTACGTGCGCCGCTCGCGCGACCGCTTCTGGGCGGGCGTCGGCGAAGACGGCTCCGGCAGCGAGGCGTTCGACACGCTGTACACGGTGCTCGAGACCCTCACGCGACTCTCGGCTCCGCTGCTGCCGCTCGTCTCCGAGCAGATCTGGCGCGGCCTCACCGGCGGTCGCAGCGTGCACCTGGCCGACTGGCCCGATGCGGCGGCCTTCCCGGTCGACCACGACCTCGTCGCCGCGATGGACTCGGTGCGCGAGATCAGCTCCGCCGCGCTCTCGCTGCGCAAGCAGTCGGGTCGGCGTGTGCGGCTCCCGCTCGCTCGCCTCACGGTCGTCGCGACGGATGCCGCAGCGCTCGCGCCGTTCGAGGCGATCCTGCGCGACGAGCTCAACGTCAAGGCCGTCGACCTCGTGACGCTCGACGCCTCGAGCGCAGAGCGGTTCGGGGTCACGAAGCGCCTCACCGTCAACGCGCGGGCCGCGGGCCCCCGCCTCGGCAAGACCGTGCAGCAGGCGATCCAGGCCGCCCGTTCGGGCGACTGGAGCGTCGACGGCGACTCGGTCGTCGCCGGCGGCATCGCGCTCGAGACCGGGGAGTACGACCTCGTGCTCGAGGCCGGCGGCTCGGGCGACGGGGCGAGCGCCCTCGCGCTGCTCGCCGACGGCGGATTCGTGATCCTCGACACGGCGACGACTCCCGAGCTCGAGGCCGAGGGCCTCGCGCGAGACGTCGTGCGCGCCGTGCAGGAGTCGCGCAAGGCGGCCGGCCTCGAGGTCGGCGACCGCATCCGGCTGACGCTGGCGCTCGACGAGGCCGGAGCGGCGGCGGCCGAGCGGCATCGCGAGCTCATCGCGGGCGAGACGCTCGCGACCGAACTGACCGTGATCGCGACGGACCCCGGCGACGAGGCGAAGGCCGTCGGCGAATCCTCGCGACTGACCGTGGAGGTGGCGAAGGCATGACCGACGAACTCGACTACGCCGACGCGGCCGACGCCGTGTACCGGAGCCTGCTCGAACGGGTCGGCGAAGCCGCCCCCGAACGGCGGCTCGACGCGACGCGACGCGCCGTGGAGATCCTCGGCGACCCGCACCGCGCCGCGCCCGTGATCCACATCACCGGCACGAACGGCAAGACCTCGACGAGCCGCATGATCGAGTCGATCCTGCGCGCCGGGGGCCTGCGTACGGGCCTCATGACGAGCCCGCACCTCGAGCGGTTCACCGAACGCATCCTCATCGACGGCGTGCCCGTCTCCGACGAGGCGGTCGCCCGCAACTGGGAGGAGATCGAGCCGTTCATCGCCATCGTCGACGCCGAGCTCGACGCGGCAGGCACGCCCCGGCTGACCTTCTTCGAGACGCTCACGGCGCTCGCGTTCGCGTGCTTCGCCGACGCCCCGGTCGACGTCGTCGTGCTCGAGGTCGGCATGGGCGGGGAGTGGGACTCGACGAACGTGGCCGACGGTCAGGTCGCCGTGTTCACGCCGATCGACCTCGATCACGAGTCGGCCCTCGGTACCACGATCGAAGAGATCGCGCGCACGAAGGCCGGCATCATCAAGCCCGAGGCGGCCGTCGTCACGGCGTTCCAGTCGCCCGAGGCGCTGACGGTGCTGCGCGACGCCGCGACCGAGCAGGGCGGCACCTTCGCCGTCGAGGGCGGCGCCTTCGCCGTGCTCGACTCGCGCGTCGCCGTCGGAGGCCAGCTCATCTCGGTGAAGGGACTCGCGGGGGAGTACCGCGATCTCGCGCTGCCGCTCTTCGGGCGGCATCAGGCCGAGAACGCCGCCGTTGCCATCGCCGCGGTCGAGTCCTTCCTCGGCGCCGGCACGATGCGCATGGCCGACGAGGTGCTGCAGCATGGCCTCGGCGCGGTGACCTCGCCCGGGCGCCTGCAGATGGTGGGCACCGAGCCGCCCGTGCTCGTCGACGCCGCACACAACCCGCACGGAGCGCGCGCGCTCGTCGCGGCCCTCGACGAGTACTTCGACTTCGACGAGGTCGTTGCGGTCGTCGGCGTGCTGCGCGACAAGGATGCGAAGGGCATCATCACGGCGCTCGACGGCGCCGTCGAGCGGTTCAACATCACGACCTCGTCGTCGGAGCGCTCGATCCCCGTCGACGAGCTCGCCCTCGCCGCCGTCGGCTGGAGCAACGAAGACAAGGTGTTCCAGTACGACGACCTCCTCGACGCACTCGACGACGCGCGGAAGTGGGCGGCAGAGGCGCCGAAGCGCGCCGTCGTCGTGACGGGTTCGATCGTGCTCGTGGGCGAGGCCATCGCCATCGCCGCAGACCGTGAATGGGGACGCTCGTGAGCGACTCGACGTCCATGCCCGAACCCGACGACACCGCGGCCGCGGCATCCGGCGCGACCGCGGCTGACGCGCCCGTCGCGCCCCTGCGCTCCATCCGGCAGAGCCTCGGCGCCATCGTGCTCGGCTTCGAGGTCATCGTCGTGTTCCTCGCCGCCCTCGTCATCTGGGGACTCGCGCAGGGCGGCGTCGAGGGCTCCCTGCCGTCGTGGGTCGCCCTCGCGGCCGGCGGTGTCATCATCCTCGCCCTGATCGTGACGATCGGGCTCCTGCGATACAGCTGGGCGTACACGCTCGGCTGGGTCATCCAGGTGCTCATCCTCGCGTCGGGCTTCCTCAACCCCGCGATGTTCGTCGTGGGTGCGCTCTTCGGTGGCATGTGGTGGTACTGCATGGTGACCGGCGCACGAATCGACCGAGAACGAGCGGCCGCGGCCGCGCAATGGAAGGAACAGCAATGACCACCCCCATCGAAGAGACTCTCGTGCTCGTCAAGCCCGACGGCGTCGCACGCAACCTCACCGGCGAGATCCTCCGCCGCATCGAGGCCAAGGGGTACTCGCTCGTCGACATCCGCCTCGTGCAGCCCGACCGCGAGCTGCTCGCCCGCCACTACGCCGAGCACGAGGGCAAGCCCTTCTACGAGCCGCTCATCGAGTTCATGGAGTCGGGCGCGATCGTCGCCATGCGCGTCGCCGGCAACCGCGTGATCGAGGGCTTCCGCGTCCTCGCGGGCACCACCGACCCCACGACGGCGGCACCCGGCACGATCCGCGGCGACTTCGGCCGCGACTGGGGCCTGAAGGTGCAGCAGAACCTCGTGCACGGTTCCGACTCGGTCGAGTCGGCCGAGCGCGAGCTCGCCCTCTGGTTCTGAGGCTTCGCACGTCGACGAGGCGAATCGCTTCGCAGCGCTGAACGGATGTCGCGGCGCCCGGGTCACCCGGGCGCCGCGACATCCGTGTCTCAGCTGAAGGCGTTCCTCAGGTCGAGGACCACGCGCGGGATCGCGTCCATCTGCGCCTGTGCGAGCAGCACGACCACGACGTAGCAGACGATCGTGATGAGCGGCACCCACCCGAACCAGGCGCCCGCGATGCGGCGGACACGTGCCGATGCGGGAATATGCCCCTCGCGGAGGTTGTACAGCGTCAGCGCCCAGAAGGTGGGGATCGTGACCGCCCAGGTGAGCATGCACCAGGGGCAGAGCACGTCGAGCACGTAGATGCTCTGGTAGATGAGCCAGCCGACGAACACCAGCGCGCCGGCGACACCGACGTTGAACGCCGCCCAGAACCAGCGTGCGAACGTCGCACCGGCGAGGATGGCGACGGCGATGGTAATGACCACGGGCCACGCCATCAGTCCGATGAACGGGTTCGGGAATCCGAACACGCCGCCCTGCCACGACGCGAGGTTGGTGCTGCACCCGACCAGCACCCCCACATTGCATCCGGGGATGTGCGACGGATCGCTGAGCGAGAGCACCTTCTCGATCGAGAGCTCGAACGCTGCGAGGAGGCCGAGGCCCCCGGCGATCAGCAGGAAGACGGCGAGGCCGACGGGTCGGGAACGGGTGGGCGAGTCCGGCATGCTCGGATTATGGCATGCCGATTCCGCCCTCAGCTGCGAGAGCATGCGATAATCGAAGGAGTCGTCCGGGCCGCGCCCGGCACGACGCCAATGAGGGCTTTGAGGATGCAGCGCATCCAGTGGGCGGTGAAGGCACCGCAAGACGTGGCGACACAGGCAACCTGCCGGTCGCAGTAATGAAGGATTCAGCGGCTCGGCGCAAGCGCGGAGTCGCTCCAGACGAGTACGGGACGACGGCGCGGCTGTCGGAACCGGCGTAGGAGTGCACCAGAGATGGTGGAAGGCAACGAGAAGAACACGAACGAACCCGAGGCCGGCAACGGCTCGACCCGACGTCGCGGCGGCCTGTTCGGCGCTCGGCGCGCGAGCCGCGCGAAGGCGGTCGACACCCAGGTGACGCCCGCGGTCGAGACGCCGGCGACGCCGACGGTCGAGTCCGCAGCGGCGGATGCCGTCGCCCCGGTCGTCCCGGCGATCGCCACGCCCGAGGTGACCGGCGCCGACGCGGCGACCACGCCCGAGGCCACGCCGACCGTCGACGCCGGCGCCGAGGCATCCTCTGCCTCCGCCGAGGTCGTCGTCGAAGCCGAGGTCGAGGCCGTCGCGGTCTCACCGATCCCCACGACGCTCACCACGACGTCGCTGATCTTCCACGCGCCGCCGGTGCTCGTGGGCTTCGACCGACCTGAGCGCGACGAGCGCGGGGGTCGCGACGAACGTGGCGACCGCGGTGGTCGCGACCAGGTCCGTGACGATCGCGCCGGTCGCGAGCGCGACGACGACGAGTCGTCGACCGTGCGCCGTCGCACGCGCCGTCGCAGTGGCGAAGAGGGTCGCGCGAACACCGACGAGCCCGCCAACACGGTCGTCAAGGTGCGCAAGCCCCGCGAGGTCGAACTCATCACCGAGCCGCAGAAGGTCAAGGGCTCGACCCGACTCGAGGCGAAGAAGCAGCGTCGGCGCGACGGGCGCGACGCCGGCCGCCGCCGTGCGGTGATCACGGAGGCCGAGTTCCTCGCCCGCCGCGAGTCGGTCGACCGTTCGATGGTCGTGCGCGAGAAGGGCGGCCGCATCCAGATCGGCGTGCTCGAAGACGGCGTGCTCGTCGAGCACTACGTCGCGCGCAATCAGGACGCATCGCTCATCGGCAACGTCTACCTCGGTCGCGTGCAGAACGTGCTGCCGAGCATGGAGGCCGCCTTCGTCGACATCGGCCGCGGCCGAAACGCCGTGCTGTACTCCGGTGAGGTCGACTGGGAGGCCGCCGCCGAGAACGGCGAGAAGAACCAGCCCCGCCGCATCGAGCTCGCGCTGAAGCCCGGCGACCGCGTACTCGTGCAGGTCACGAAGGACCCGGTGGGCCACAAGGGCGCCCGCCTCACGAGCCAGGTCTCGCTGCCCGGCCGCTACCTCGTGTACGTGCCCAACGGCTCGATGAACGGCATCAGCCGCAAGCTCCCCGACACCGAGCGCGCGCGCCTGAAGAAGATCCTCAAAGAGGTGCTGCCCGACAACCAGGGCGTCATCGTGCGCACCGCGGCCGAAGGTGCCACCGAGGAGCAGCTCACGCTCGACGTGAACCGCCTCATCGCGCAGTGGGCCGACATCTCGACCCAGCTCGAGAAGGTGCAGGCGCCCGCGCTGCTGCACTCCGAGCCCGACCTGCTCATCAAGATCGTTCGCGACGTCTTCAACGAGGACTTCCAGAAGATGATCATCGAGGGCGACGAAGCGCGCCAGACCATCGAGCGGTACCTCCGTGCGGTCGCTCCCGACCTGCTCGAACGCGTCGAGGCCTACACCGGTGAACGCGACTCCTTCGACGAGTTCCGCATCAGCGAGCAGATCGAGAAGGCGCTCGACCGCAAGGTCTGGCTGCCCTCGGGCGGCTCGCTCGTCATCGACCGCACCGAGGCGATGACCGTCGTCGACGTCAACACGGGCAAGTTCGTCGGTTCCGGCGGCAACCTCGAAGAGACCGTCACGAAGAACAACCTCGAAGCGGCCGAAGAGATCGTGCGCCAGCTGCGCCTGCGCGACATCGGCGGCATCATCGTCGTCGACTTCATCGACATGGTGCTGGAGTCCAACCGCGACCTCGTGCTGCGTCGTCTCGTCGAGTGCCTCTCGCGCGACCGCACGAAGCACCAGGTCGCCGAGGTCACCTCGCTCGGTCTCGTGCAGATGACCCGCAAGAAGCTCGGTCTGGGCCTCCTCGAGTCCTTCAGCGAGCCCTGCGAGATCTGCGCCGGTCGCGGCATCATCGTGCACCACGAGCCCGTCGTGAAGCACCGCAGCGCCCAGCAGTCGCAGCCCGAGCGGCGCGGACGCGGTCGCGGCGGCAACCAGCAGCAGCAGCCCGTGCAGGCGCCCGCAGAGCCCAAGGCCCACACCGGCACCCACGCGATCACCGACGACGTGAAGAACGCGCTCGCGCAGATCGCGGCGTCGACGATTCCGCACACCGAGCACAAGGCCGACGAGCCGGCAGCGGATGTCGCGGGGGAGCAGCCCGCTGCATCGACCGCCGACGCCGGTCGCGCGCCGAAGGCCGACGCCGACGAGAAGCCGGCCGAGACCTCGGGCGGCGGTCGCCGTCGCGGTCGTCACCGTCGGGTGTCGCAGGACCAGGGCGCGGCGCCTGCCGCCTCCGAGCCCGTGGCCGCAGCGTCGGCTGCAGCCGCGCCGGTCGTCGAGGCGCCCACGGCGCCGGTGGTTCCCGAGGTCGCGCAGATCCTCGACCTGCCCGTGCCTCCGGTGGCGCGCAAGCGCCCCGCCAGGGTCGCCGAGACCGAGGTGCTCCTCGATTCGGTGCTCGACGCGCTTCCCGCTCCGAAGAAGGCCGGCGAGGGGCGCACGCGCAGCCGTCGCGTCTCCACCGCGGCGCTCAGCACGACCGCCGGCGGCCAGCCCGTGATCACCCGGGCCGACGGCTCGGGCGACTCCGCGGCATCCGACTCAGCCGAGTGACGACCGGGCTGCGCGCTCACGCCGTTCACGCGGCGTGACGCGCAGTCCGCTCCGCCGGAGGCGCGCGACGAGCTCCCTCGGCGAGACCGGCTCCGCGCCCGCGGCGACGAGATCGTCGTAGCGCTCGACGGGCACGTCGTAGTGGTCGAGATCGAACGATCTCGGCGGCAGCCCGGTTCTCTCAGCGAACTCCCGGAGTTCGTCGATGGACTCGTCGCTGACGAGGTGAGCCCAGACGGTGCCGTGCTTCGGCCAGAGCGGCGTGTCGATGAGCACGGTCATGGGCCGATCCTACGCGTCGCACCCGCGACTCGCCGGTGGCGGTGGTTTGACCGGCCCCGCGACATCCGGTAAACTCGACCGTTGGTGCCGCCGCTTATCACGGTGCGCCCATCCGCAGGTCTCCAGAACCCGGTTCTCCGAGTTCCAGAATCGCCTGCACATCAGTTTTCTGCCAGTCACCACCCTTCTTCCCGCTGGGGCGACCGCGCAGTGACACCCCATCAGACAGTCGGGGCCCTCGGGCTCCCCAGAGATAGGTACGAGTAGTGGTTTACGCAGTAGTGCGCGCCGGCGGTCGGCAGGAGAAGGTCGAAGTCGGCACCATCGTGACGATGGACCGTATCAAGGCAGACAAGGACGGCAACGTCAAGCTCGCCGCGGTGCTCCTCGTCGACGGCGACAAGATCACCTCCGACGCCAAGGCGCTCGAGAAGGTCACGGTCACGGCCGAGGTCCTCAACGACCTCCGCGGTCCGAAGATCGTGATCCAGAAGTTCAAGAACAAGACCGGCTACAAGAAGCGTCAGGGGCACCGTCAGGACCTCACGCGCGTCAAGGTCACTGGAATCAAGTAAGGGCCCGGGAGAAGCGAAATGGCACACAAAAAGGGAGCAAGCTCCACTCGCAACGGTCGTGACTCCAACGCGCAGCGCCTCGGCGTGAAGCGCTTCGGCGGCCAGGTCGTCGGCGCAGGCGAGATCATCGTCCGCCAGCGCGGCACGCACTTCCACCCGGGCGCAGGCGTCGGTCGCGGTGGCGACGACACCCTGTTCGCGCTCGAGGCCGGTGCAGTGCAGTTCGGCAACAAGGGCGGCCGCAAGGTCGTCAACATCGTGGCGGTCGGCGAATAGTCGATCGACGTTCATCGTGAGGGCGGGCTTCGGCCCGCCCTCGCGTGTTTTACTCGGTTTGGAGAATGCAGCATGGTCAGCTTCGTCGACGAGGTGACGCTGTTCCTGCGTGCCGGACATGGCGGGAACGGCTGCGTCTCCGTCCGCCGTGAGAAGTTCAAGCCGCTCGCCGGCCCCGATGGCGGCAATGGCGGCAACGGCGGCGACATCGTGCTCATCGCCGACCCGCAGGTGACGACACTGCTCGGCTACCACGGTCGTCCGCACCGCTCCTCCGCGAACGGTCAGCCCGGCATGGGCGACCACCGCGCCGGTGCCGTCGGCGAGACCCTCGAACTGCCCGTGCCCGTCGGCACGGTCGTCAAGAACACCGACGGCGTCGAACTCGCCGACCTGACCGAGCCCGGCTCGCGCTTCGTCGCGGCGGCCGGCGGCCTCGGCGGTCTCGGCAACGCCGCCCTCTCGACCACCAAGCGCAAGGCCCCGGGCTTCGCCCTGCTCGGCACGCTCGGCGACGAGGTCGACATCACGCTCGAGCTCAAGTCCATCGCCGACGTCGCGCTCGTCGGCTACCCGTCGGCCGGCAAGTCGAGCCTCATCGCCGCCATGTCGGCTGCTCGACCGAAGATCGCCGACTACCCGTTCACGACGCTGCACCCGAACCTCGGCGTCGTCCAGGCGGGCGATCACCGCTTCACCGTGGCCGACGTTCCCGGCCTCATCGAGGGCGCCAGCGAGGGCAAGGGCCTCGGACTCGAGTTCCTCCGCCACGTCGAGCGCTGCTCCGCACTGCTGCACGTGCTCGACTGCGCGACGCTCGAGCCCGGCCGCGACCCGATCTCCGACCTCGAGGTCATCCTCGGCGAGCTCGCCGCGTATCCTGTGCCCGAGGGCCAGCTGCCGCTCCTCGAGCGCCCGCAGATCATCGCGCTCAACAAGATCGACGTGCCCGAGGCGCGCGAACTCGCCGAATTCGTGCGCCCCGACCTCGAGGCGCGCGGCTACCGCGTGTTCGAGATCTCGACCGTCAGTCACGAGGGCCTCCGCCAGCTCGGATTCGCCCTCGGCGAGCTCGTCGACACCGCTCGTGCAGACGCCGAGGCTGCGACGCCGCCGGCGCCCGAGCGCATCGTGATGCGGCCGAAGGCCTCCAACGACCCCGGCTTCACCGTGCGCGCAGAGGGCGGCAGCTACGGCACCATGTACCGCGTACTCGGCCAGAAGCCCGAGCGATGGGTGCAGCAGACGGACTTCACGAACGACGAGGCCATCGGCTTCCTCGCCGACCGCCTCGCGAAGCTCGGCGTCGAAGACGCGCTCGTGCGCGCCGGCGCCGATGCCGGTTCGACCGTCGTGATCGGCAAGGGCGCGGGAGTCGTCTTCGACTGGGAGCCCACGCTCACCTCCACGGCCGAGCTCATCACGGCACCGCGCGGCACCGACGCCCGGCTCGACGAGAATCGTCGTGCGACGCGCGCCGAGCGACGCAGCGAGTACTACGAGCGCATGGACGCCAAGGCCGAAGCTCGCGCCGAGCTCGAGCGCGAGCGCACGGCCGGCATGTGGAACGAGCTCGACGAGCAGACCGACGCCGAGGTTGCTGCGGGTGCCGAGGCGGCTCCCGTGGCGGACGCCGAAGCCGGGAAGGACTCGAGCGGCGAGGATCGGGAATGACCCCCGCCAGCCGCGCAGAGATCCCCGCAGCATCACGCATCGTCGTCAAGGTCGGCTCATCGTCGATCAGCGGTGAGAATTCCGATCAGATCGGTCCGCTGGTCGATGCTCTCGCCGCGGCCCATGCGCGGGGCGCCGAGATCGTGCTCGTCTCCTCCGGAGCGATCGCGACGGCCATCCCGTTCCTGAGCCTCGACGGGCGGCCCACCGACCTCGCGACCCAGCAGGCGGCGGCCGCGGTCGGCCAGAACGTGCTCATGTGGCGCTACCAGACGAGCCTCGACCGCTACGGCGTGCTCGCGGGCCAGGTGCTGCTCACTGCGGGCGACCTCGAGAACCCGACTCCCCGGTCGAACGCGCAGCGCGCGATGGACCGGTTGCTCGCCCTCCGCATCCTGCCGATCGTCAACGAGAACGACACCGTCGCGACGCACGAGATCCGCTTCGGCGACAACGATCGGCTCGCGGCCCTCGTCGCCGAGCTGATCGGCGCCGACCTGCTCGTGCTGCTCTCCGACGTCGACGCCCTGTACACGAAGCCGCCGCACCTCGAGGGCGCGCGTCGCATCGATCACGTACCCTACGGCGACGAGCTCGCCGGCGTCGAGATCGGCTCCGCCGGTCGCGCCGGAGTCGGCACCGGGGGAGCGGAGACCAAGGTCTCGGCCGCTCGCATCGCCGCCGAGGCCGGCGCGTCCGTGCTGATCACGGCGACGCCGCTCGTCGCCGAGGCACTCGCAGGTGCCGACATCGGCACCTGGTTCGACCCGGCGCCCCGACGTCACACGACGGAGCGCGATACCCCGCTCGCCTAGGCTGGGACCATGGACCAGCCCGACCTCGACGTCTCGGTGATCGACACCCGACTCGCCGCGGCGAAAGACGCCTCACGGCGCCTCGCCCGCGCCTCGACCGCTGAGAAGGACGCGGCGCTCGAACAGATGGCGGTGCTGCTCGCCGAGCGCTCGGCCGAGATCATCGGGGCGAACGACCTCGACCTCGAAGCCGGTCGCGCCGCCGGGCTCGGTTCGGGCCTGCTCGATCGGCTCACGCTCGACGAACGACGGGTCGCCGCGCTGTCGGACGCGGTGCGCGAGGTCATCGGGCTCACCGACCCCGTCGGCGACACGGTGAGCGGCCGTTCCCTGCCCAACGGCGTGCGCATCGACCAGATCCGGGTGCCGCTCGGCGTCATCGGCGCGATCTACGAGGCCCGGCCCAACGTCACGATCGACATCGCCGTGCTCGCGCTGAAGAGCGGCAACGCCGTGGTGCTGCGCGGCGGCACCGCCGCCGAGCAGACGAACCGGGTGCTCCTCGGAGTGCTCCGCGACGCGCTCGACCGGGCCGGCCTTCCCGCCGACGCCGTGCAGACCGTCGACGACTTCGGCCGTGCCGGTGCCCGGCACCTCATGCAGGCGCGCGACTACGTCGACGTCCTGATCCCTCGCGGCAGCGCCGGACTCATCCGCGCCGTGGTCGACGAGGCCAAGGTGCCCGTCATCGAGACCGGTGCCGGCGTCGTGCACATGTTCCTCGACGAGAGCGCCCGCGAAGACTGGGCGGTCGACCTCGTGCACAACGCGAAGACGCAGCGGCCGAGCGTCTGCAACGCGCTCGAGACACTGCTCGTGCACGTCGACGCGGCCGAACGGCTGCTGCCGCCGGTGCTCGCACGCCTCGAGGCATCCGGTGTCACCGTGCACGGCGACGAGCGGGTCCGCGCGATCCGGCCCGAGGTGGAGCCCGTCACCGACGAGGACTGGGCCACCGAGCACATGTCGCTCGACATCTCGGTGGGCGTCGTGGACTCGATCGACGACGCGATGACGCACATCCGCCGCTACTCGACGAAGCACACCGAGTCGATCGTGACGAACGATCTCGGCAATGCCGAGCGCTTCCTCAACGAGGTCGATGCGGCCGCAGTGATGGTGAACGCCTCGACCAGGTTCACCGACGGCGCCGAATTCGGATTCGGCGCCGAAGTTGGCATCTCCACGCAGAAACTGCACGCGCGCGGCCCCATGGGGCTGCCCGAACTGACCAGCACGAAGTGGATCGTGCGTGGTGCCGGACATGTGCGCGGCTGACCTCGCTAGACTGTCTGGAGCACGACCCGCAGGATTCGAAAGGAACGGCGAATGAGCCTTGTCACCGCAGTGCAGACCGCGACGGTGTTGACCGAGACGGTGCACGCGAGAGAGCTGCCGATGGAGTCCTGGGTCTACGGTCTCATCGCGCTCACGATCTTCGCCGCCCTCGGGTTCGTCGTCGCCTCGTACCGTGACGTGGCCAACCGCCACGCCGCCAAGGCCGCGGCCTACGCCGCGCGTCACGCCGGAGACGAGCACGGCGGCCACTGAGGCTGGCGAGCGCGCGATGACGGTCGCGGAGCGCCGGCCTCGCATCGGAGTCATGGGCGGAACGTTCGATCCCATTCACCACGGCCACCTGGTCGCGGCGAGTGAGGTCGCGCAATCGCTCGACCTCGACGAGGTCGTCTTCGTGCCGACCGGCCAGCCGAGCTACAAGTCGAACGTCACCCAGGCGGAGCATCGCTACCTGATGACGGTGATCGCGACCGCGTCGAACCCGCGGTTCACGGTGAGCCGGGTCGACATCGATCGCGAGAAGCCGACGTTCACGATCGACACGCTGCGCGACATCCGCCGCGAACGCCCCGACGCCGACCTCTACTTCATCACCGGCGCAGACGCCATCGCGCAGATCCTCTCCTGGAAAGACGTGCAGGAACTCTGGGATCTCGCGCACTTCGTTGCTGTGAGTCGTCCGGGACATGTGCTGTCCGTTTCGGGATTGCCGGAGCAAGACGTAAGCTTGCTGGAAGTTCCGGCTCTGGCGATCTCGTCGACCGATTGCCGGAGCAGGGTGCGCCGGGGTTTCCCGGTGTGGTACTTGGTGCCCGATGGGGTCGTCCAGTACATCTCCAAGCACCATCTCTACCGGAGTGTCGTATGACGTCGTCGCAGGATCCGCCGCTGACGCGCCGCGAAATGCGCGAACGCGAGCGACTGCTGGAGCAGCAGGAGCCTTCGGCGACCCCGGATGCCGCGGGGCACACGCTTCCCGTTCCCGGCGCGCCGGTCGCACCGCAGCAGTCGCTGCCGCCCGCTCCCGTGCAGCCCGCTCCCGTGCAGTCGGTCCCCGCCCCCGTTCAATCGGCGCCGGTTCCCTCGCTGCCGGTCGCAGCGACGAGCCCGGCGTATGCGGCACCGCGCCCGGCCGGTGGCTTCGGCGAGCCGGCTTCGTTCCCCGTTGCGCCCGCGCCCGTTCCGCAGCAGAGCCCCTTCGCGCCGCGTCCGGTCATCCCCGCACCGGCCCCCGCGCCAGCGGCACCTGTGCAGCAGCCGGTCGAAGCCGCGTCGTACCCGCGCCCCGTCGCCGAGCAGCACCAGTCGCAGCAGTTCGGCCTGAACGAGGCGACGACGCCTGAGCGCACGCTCACCCGCCGTGAGCTTCGCGCGATGCTCGACGGCAACCAGCTCGACGAGTTCGACCTCGAAGACGACGAGATCGACGACCCGGCGCCCCAGTCGCAGCAGCAGCCCGGGGTCGCCGTGTCGTTCCCGGTGGGGGCGAGCCCGGTGCATCCGCTTCACCCCGACGAGGCCTCGCCGTCGCCCGCGGTCGGCCACTGGACCTCGCAGCTGAACGCCCCGGTGGAGTCGGCAGAGCCGTTCGACCAGCTGCTGTCGCGCGGTGGCGTGAGCCACGGCGTTCCGACGACCACCAACGCGCTGATCCTGCCGACGCTGCCCGACCACGGCTCGCTCGGCGGCAGCCCGCTCGCGTCCAGCGGCGAGATCATCGCCACCGGGTCGATCGACCTGCCGCGCTCCTACGGCGCGACGGGCGTGCACCCGAGTCGCATCGACTCCTCCGACGTCGACCGGCTCTTCGACCAGATCGAAGAGGTCGGCACCGGTGCGGCACCCGTCGCAGCGACGCGCGCCATCAGTACTCAAGGCGCAGCCCGCGCCATGATCGCCCCGCCGAAGAAGGAGGGCATGAACGTTCCGCTCGTGCTCGCCGTGACCGCCGGAGTGCTCGCACTCGGTGTCGTCGCCACCCTCGTCATCGGCGCCGTCGCGGGGCTGTTCTGATCCGAGACAACCACCACGCACCGGAAGTGAGCGCATGACTGCATCCGACCAGGCCCTCGAGACGCTCGCGCTGGCAGCGCGTGCGGCCGACTCGAAGGGCGGCGACGACCTCGTCGCACTCGACGTGTCGCGCCAGATCCCGTTCGCCGATGTGTTCCTCATCGTCACCGGCAACTCCGAGCGCAACGTCATCGCGATCGCCGACGAGATCGAAGACGTGCTCGGCCGTGCCGGCACGCCGACGAAGCGTCGCGAGGGCCACCAGGTCGGGCGCTGGATCCTGCTCGACTTCGGCGACCTCGTCGTGCACGTGTTCCACCAGGAGGAGCGGCTGTACTACGGTCTCGAGCGCCTCTGGGCTGATTGTCCGGCGCTTCCCGTGGCGCCGTTGCTCGCGGCGAGCAGCTGATCGGAGCGGGCTTCACCGGTCGAGGGTCCCTCGATTTCGTCTCCGGGCGGAGGCTGGTGTAAGCTCAATTCGTTGCCTCAAGCGAGGCAGAACGGGTCTGTGGCGCAGCTGGTAGCGCACCTGCATGGCATGCAGGGGGTCAGGGGTTCGAGTCCCCTCAGATCCACCAATACCCCCGAAGAACTCCGGTTCTTCGGGGGTTTTCTGGTTTGAAAGTGCCCTTGGGGCTTGGGGCCGTGTTGAATTCGCCCCGAGATTCGCAGGTATCCACAACCGATCACCTCAGACGATGGATTCAGGATCTGTGCCGCACTCATGAGGAGTATGAGCACATCAATTCCGTCACCTCTCCGGCGGCTCGCTTCATCGAGAGTCTCGGGGACTAGCTCAGCCGACGAGGCACCCGGCGTGCTCGTCGCCGTCGGCGGCGACGTGGAGTGGATGTACGTCGTCACCAACACGGGCAACGTGCCGCTCACCGATGTCGTCGTGACCGACGACCTGGTGGACGCCTCGGAGATCTCGTGCGACGGCACCGACTCGAACGTGTTCGCGGGCCGCTCGCGCCGGGGGAGTCGTTCACCTGCATGGCGTCGGGCGTCGCGATCGATGGCCCCTACGTCAACATCGGCGCGGTGATAGGTCAGGTACCCGGAACCGAGCTCGTCGTCACCGACGACGACCCATCCAACTACACGGGCACCACGGTCAGGTCGACGCCGCCCGCGGGCCCGCCGGCGCAGCCGGCCGACGCCATGCCGACCACGGGTGTCGACCTGCCGATCGCGGGCATCGTCGGCGGCGCGCTGGCGGCACTCCTCGGGCTGATGCTGATCGTGCTCGTCAGTCGCCGCCGGACGTCGTGAGACCGACCGACTCGCAGCGCCCTATTCGCATGGAGGTGACCAGCTCCTCGTAACGCCCGGTGGCGGGAGCCTCGTGATCGGCGCGAACACACACTCGTCACCCCTGCACAGCTTCACATGACGGAGTTCGGCGTCGTTGTCATCGACACATGCTCTTCGAACGAGGCGGCTCTCAGTCCGCCGAGCAACCCCAAAGTGGTTGCGTTTTCCACAGCCTCGGCCCTGGTGGATGCCGCGAGCTTGCGGAAGATCGAGGACACGTGGCTGCTGATGGTGTTCCTCGAGACGTAGAGTCGCTTCCCGATCTCCGCGAGGGTAAGGTGCGTCTGAAGGTAGGGGAGGACGCGCTGCTCGGCAACCGTGAGTGCTGTCGACGCAGCGTGTCGGCCGAGACGTTCCTTCTCATCGGTGGCGAGTACCGCCGCGGCCACGCGAGCGTCCAATGCCTCACGGCCCCCGCGCGGCGGCAGGATCTCCTTGATTTCGCGTAGCAGCATCCGGGCGGCGTCGGTGTCGCCCGTCTGCAAACTCGCGTGGACGAGGAAGAGGCGAGTGGGGATGCTGATCAAGGGCACCGCACTTCCGCACCGGCCGCGCTCGGACATCGCCAGCGCGAGGAACTTCTGCCCGGCTGTCCGTCTGCCGGCGTGCAGCGCGGAGTAGGCAGCGGCCGCATGCGCATACGCGCACATGATGTAGCCGTCGATGTTGCTCGTCTGTATCGCGTCGAGTGCTCGCTGCACGTGCGCGTCGGCCGCCGTCCAGTCGTCACCGTCGATGGCGAGCTGCGCGAGTTCGATCTCGCACATGACGATCGTGGCGGGGTTGCCGTGCACCTCGGCCGTGTGGATGGCCTCCAGCAGGACTTCGCGCGCTCGGGTCTCGTGCCCCGAATGGAGGAGCGTGCTTCCCAGGATCTGGAGCGCGGGATCACGCCACGGACTCTCGACGGCCTCAGCCTGAACCCCGAACTCGGCGTCTGCAAGGGCTTGCCGCAGTCCGCGCTTCATGGTGATGGCTCGCACCATGGCTTTCGCCGACGAAAGATCGATGCCGTTGACCCGAGGAGCGCCGTCCGGCATGCTGCCGAGCAGCGACGCCCACTTCTGCGCGGCCTCGTCGGTACCAGACAGCAGCGAGTACCACGTCACGACCACGACGGCGAACGGGTTGGCGAGGAGGTTCGCGTCGCCGATCTGCCCGATCCACCGCCCGAGGGTCGTCGTTTCGCCTGCGGTGTACGTATTGAGCGCGGCGAGTGCCACGAGCGAGGATGCCGTCGCGAAGTCACCTCCTGCGATCGAGTGGTTGATCGCCTCCGGGAGCAGACCATGCTCCTGGCACCAGTCGGATGCCCGCCGGTGCAGGTCGGGAACCGTCGAACCGGCGTCGAGATGGAGTTCGGCCTGCAAGTACTCGCTGAACAACGGGTGAAGTCGATAGGAACGGCGCTGGGGATCCGCGGTGATGAAGAGCTGACGAGCTTCGAGATCACGGAGGATGCTCGCGGAATCGGTGCGTTCGAGCACCGCATCGCACATTGCGGGAACGAGCGACCTCAGCATGGATGTGGATACGAGGAACCGGCGGATGTCGTCGGGCAGCTCGCGCAAGCACTCGCGGTAGAGATAGTCGGCGAGTAGATCCTGGTCCCCGATCGATGCCAACGGCCTGCTCCGGGACAGGAGCGCGCACATGTGCAACCCCGCCGCCCAGCCGCCGCTCTGTTCGACCCAGCTCCCGAGCATCTCGGGGGAGACCTGTGCGCCTGCGCCCTCGGCGATCCTGGCGGCCCCGGACAGATCGATGCGGAGATCTTCCGCCGTGACGTGGGCAGCCGATGCTGCCACGCGTCCGCGGGCGAACAAGGTCGGCCGGTGCCGGCTGGCCAGCACGACCTGGCAGCGCGCCGGCACGCCTGCCAGCACGACGTTGAGCGCGTCGATCGAGTCGAGGGATCCGAGCACGTGGGTGTCGTCGATGAACAGAACGAACGGATGCTCGCACTGGGAGAGGGCGCGCGCGAGCACCGGTGCAATCCGGCCGAGCACGCCACGATCGGCGGTCGAGATCTGTTCGTCGAGTGAAGCGGCGACGGGTGTGAAGGGCGAGCAGGCACGGGTCAGGAGACGCATGAGCGCTGCGGGGTCGTCGTCGTCGCTGCTCAGCGTGAGCCAGCCGGTGGCGCGGTCTTCGCGTTGTCGCCACTCGGCGAGGAACGAGGTCTTCCCGTAGCCCGCGGGCGCGGTGACGGTGACCAGCCGGGACGGACCAGATCTGACACTCTCGATGAGATCCTCGCGGTGCACGAAGGCCGGATCGAAGTCAGGACCTGTGGTCTTGACTTCGAGGATCAGGTCCCTGAGTTCGCGTTCAGCGGTCACCATCTCTTGTCTCCCCATCGACGGACTTCAGCAGTGAACGCACACCCGAACGCGCTGTGTCGGTTTTCAGATCCTACCGATCCGACGAACCGATCCGGGAGTAGGAGACCATCGGCGTGCCTCAACAAAGTGCATCGCGGTCACATGGTCGCCGGTCTCCGCTGATGAATGACTACGCGGAGTGATCCGTCAGCAGGTCGAGGTCGTAGCCGAGAGCCAGGGCGACGCTCGGAGCGGCCGACACCGCTCGCGGCAGGCCGACGATCGGAACGATCTCGGCGACGACGTCGATCATCTCTGAGTCCGTGACGCCGGCGGCGATCGCCGCATCGACCTCGGCCCGAATCGACAGAGTCGGTGCGCCGATGGCGCAGAGCGCACCCAGTCGGACCAGGGCAATGGTGCGACGATCGAGCCTCCGGCTCGAGGTCGTTCTATCCCCGTTTACGCCGTCTGCGTTGACGATGAACCGGCGCAAGCGTTCGGCATCGTTCACGGTGCATCCTCCATCCGCGTCGCCCGGCATCGATGGTCAAGCAGAAGCTTTACAGCATCCCGATCCACCACGCAGATCGCATGATTCTGTCCCGAGTCCCGGGAAGATCTTCGTGCTCTGCGCATGATCTGCGACATGCCGATCGGCGAAGATCATGCACAACGGACGACGTTCGTTCGTCGGGGATCGAGCACGGTGGTCTGGAGACCACTGCGTGCGACGACCTGGGTCGCCGAACGAGGTGGAAAGGATGACCGGAAGGAATGCAATGACTGAATCGTCACTCGACGGGCTCGGACCAGTGGACTTCGTGATCGTGGAGTTCCCCGTCGGCGAGTCGAACTTCTCGGGGGAGATGGCCGAGGAACTGGTCAGACTCGTCGACGCCGGCACCATCCGGCTGATCGACATGCTGATTCTCCAGAAGGCCGAGGACGGCACCATCGACGCACTGGAACTCTCGGATGTGGAGGACCTCGGACCACTGGCTCGCCTCGAAGCGGAACTCGCCGAGTTGCTCGCCGAAGAGGACATCGAGAATCTCGCTGCCGCCATGGATCCCGGCAGCATTGCCGGCGTGATCGTCTACGAGAACCTGTGGGCGGCGCCGTTCGCGTCCGCCGCACGTCGGGCTGGCGGCCGCCTCATCGCGGACGGCCGCATCCCCATGCAGGACATCATCGCCTCGCTCGAGGCGGATGCCGAACTCGAGAAGGTTGGAGACTGAAATGCTGAGACCAGCACGCATCGGCCGTGTCGGAGTCGTACGAGCACCTGTGGCGAAGGCCGCCGTCGTCGGCGCCGCGGTCACACCTGGGCGAGCGCCCGTGGCCCGCACCGCCGTCGTCGCGGCGGCCGTCACACCAGGGCGTCGTCGCCGGATCTGACGCCGATCGCCACCGCGTCGGGGAGCATGCACACCGGACACGGCCTACGACAGAAGCGGGTGCCCGACACGTCGGGCACCCGCTTCTGTCGGCCGCGGGTCGGTCAGCGAGGCCGCGGGTTCGTCATGACCCCTGCCCGCGGACGATCTCCGGCAGCTGCCACGTCATCTCGAACCACGGCTCGAGCGGGCCGTAGAGGCGCAGCACGGGCCACCACGACTTGCCGGGGAGCGTGGGGATCCAGTTGGACTCCTTGCCGTCGGGAGCGGCCGGCCCGAACCACAGTACGTACGAGCCATCGGCTTCGGCCTGGAGGCCCTCGGAGAGGCTCGCCACCGCCGGGTACGCCGCAGACTGCAGCAGCGAACGGGTCTGCGTGTCGTAGACGTCGACCGACCAGAAGTTCTTCGCCGGCGGGTTCGCGGGAATCGTCAGCGAGTAGGTCTCGGCCCCGTCGAGGAGGGCGCCGTCGGCATCCTCCGCCGTGTAGATGTAGGCGGAGCCCGCCCCGACCTGCGCATGCGCCATGGCCGGGGTGATCACCGTCGCCGCGTAGTGGAACAGCGTGCGCGCATCGAGGTTGCGGGCACCGTCGTTCAGGAACTCGTAGCTGCCGCCGACGAAAGCGTTCTTCCACGACGAGCCCTCCCAACGGAACGACTCGGGGTCGCGGGGCTTGTAGAGGATGGCGCGCGACATTCCCGCGCCGATACGCGCCGCATCGTCGAGGATGCCGCGGAGGCGCTCGTCGGGTACGAACGGCGTGCCGTGCCGGATGCCGAGCGTCGCGAGGGTGCCCGCACGCTCGGGGTCGAGCGCGGTGCTCGGCTCCTCGGCGACGAGCTGGGCGATCTCCTCGAAGAACGAGAAGTCATTCGAGTGGACGGTGTTGAACGACTGCTCGGCGATGTTCACGAACGCGTTCTCGGGCGCGGCGCCGGCATCGCTGAGCCGGTAGATGCGCGACTGCTTGATGGCAGGGACCCCGCCCAGGGCGCGGATCACGAGGAAGTTCGTGAACGTCGGGCTCTCGTAGGTGTAGTAGCCGTCGGGCCGCTCGCCGTCGTAGCCCGGCGGGAGGAAGAGGTACTTGCCGCCGGCGCCCTGGTCCGGGCCCGCGATACCCATGTCGGTGACATAGCGGAACCAGAAGTCGTCGACGACGCAGAGCGACTGCGGCGGCACCTCGACGACGGTGGGCCCCCACGCCTTCAGGTCGAGGAACGTGATGCCGTACGTCGTCTCGGTGTTCGGCGTGAGGAAGATGGGGGTCGAGGTGCACCTCGGGTCGGTGTAGCCGATCTTGTCCGGCGAGTCGACGCCGACGACGCGCAGACCGCGCCGCATGGCGACGAGCGATGCGCCGGGCACCGTGTTCAGGAACGCGGTGATGCCGCGAACGAGGTCGAGGCCGTCGAAGATCGACTGCACCGACTCGGGTTTGGGCACCCCGTCGAAGAACTCGAGATCGCCGAACGGCGTCGACAGCCGATCGGGTGTCGAGACATGCGTCACCTCCTCCGCCAGCTGCTCCTTCGTCAACCCCGCCACGGTCGTGCCTTCGATCGCCATGTTCATCCCCTCATCGGTCGATACTTTCGTGATTGTGGCAGAGGAATGTGGCGACACCATCACGCACATCGTGCGAGTCGTGGGCGCGGTGGCACTGCAGAGGGCGCGCCTGCGGTCATTCGTCGACGTGCCTGCCGACCCGCTCGAGGGCGTCCGCGTACACGGATCTGAGCGTGTCGCCCTGCCACTCCGTACCACGGTGCACGGCCGCTTCGCCGATGATCGCCGTCAAGCCGCCCGCCGCGAGGGTCGAGCCAACTCGATCGCTCGTCACGATGATCTCGAGCCGCGAACCGGCCTGATCGAGTTCTGTCGCATAACGCCTGAGTACCTCGACGTGCGACAGCCCGATCTGGTCGATGCCTCGAAGCCGGAGGATGACGACCGAACCGCGGGTCGCGGCATCGACGCGGGGGAGTTGCGCCGCCAGGTTCGGTGCGTTCGCGAAGAACATGCTGCCGTACGGCTGCACGACCACGACCTCGTTCTCCCCGATCGTCGCCGCAGGTGCAGACTCACGCCGACGACCGTCGCCTTCGAAGTGGATCTGACGTACTCGCAGCTGATTCGACTGCTCGGCGACGAAGAGGATGATGCCGAGCCCGACGCCGATCAGCACCGCGAACTGCAGCGGCACGATGAGCGTCAGGAAGAACGTCACCGCCATCACGGTGATCTGGAGCACACCCGTATTGGCGACCGACCGTATCTGCGCGGGCTTGATGGAGCCGATGCCGATGACGATGAGCAGGGCGGCGAGCGACGGCATGGCCACCTGCGAGACGACGCCCGAGGCGAAGAGCACCGTGATCGCCATGACCGAGGACGCCATGATCAGTCCGAGCCTGGTGCGGGCTCCGGCGGCGACGTACAGGGCCGAGGCCGACATCGATCCGCCCACGGGCATGCCCTGGAACAGGCCGGAAACGAGGTTTCCGACGCCCTGGCCCACGAAGTCGCGATTGGCATCGGCAGGGCGACCGTCGGCGTTCGGCACGCCGGCGGAGACCGCCGCTCCCTGCACGATGCCGACGAACGCGAGCGACATCGCGGGAATGATGAGGAACCAGACCTCCTCCAGATCTGGAAGCGTCGGCATGGGGAGGCCGGCGGGAATCTCAGCGATGTCGGCGACCACGACGACATCGAAGCCGTTTCGGTTGAGCAGCCAGGCGACGACGGACCCCGCGGCGACGGCGACGACGAGCCCCAGCGAGCGCAGCGGGGTGCGTGTCAGGAGCAGGATGAGTGCCATGGTGAGCAATCCGACGATGAGGGTCGGGATGTCGAATCGCGAGACGTGCAGCACCAGGTCGATCGCGCGGGTAAGCCGATTCTCACCGTACCCCTCCGCGCCGGTGAGGTCGCCGAGCTGGCCGAGCACGATGTTGACGCCGACCGCGGTGACGAACCCCGTCATCACCGCGGTCGGCACGAAGCGCAGCAGGCGGCCGCCGCCCAGCAGACCCGCGACGAGCATGACGACACCGGTCAGTATCGCGAGCGTGAAGAGCGCACGCTCAGGATCGGGGCGCGAGGCCAGATCGGTGTCGTTGACGATCAGCGCCATTGCGCCGGTCGCCTGCACGGCCATGAACGAACTGCTGGTGAAGAAAGCGGCGCCGGCCATGCCGAAGAGGTAGGCGTAGAGTCCTGCGACGGGGTTCACGCCCGCCAGCAACCCGCTGGCGAGGCCATCGGGCACGCTTTCGACGCCGAGCACGAGCCCGGCGACCGCATCTTTTCGGAGCGAACCGCGCTGCATCAGTCGGCGGATACCTCGAGGATGCGGGTGGGACGGGTTGGCGGTCCTCATTGCAGCCGGCAGGGCCGAATCGAAGCCACCCTCTCGGACGCAGGATGACTCACGCTGCTCCTCTCTCTGATCGACGATGAAGCGAAGCTATCGACAGGACCACCCATGCGTGTCATGCGATCAGCACCATCATCGATCCGATCTGATCCGATCGGCGAGGGACGGGCAGCGCGGAACATGCGCTCAGAACTGTGCCATGCCGCTACCGATCGCGACGAACGAGACGATGAGGAGGATGGCTCTGAGAGCGCTGCCGTTCGACTCGAGTTGCCCTCGACGGCACGAAGGCGAGCAGACTGCGCCAACCGGCGAGTTCTTCGACCAGGCCGCCGACGCGATCGGAGAATCCTGCCCTCGTCTTCGATCAGTCAATCGCGAGCAGGTGGCCCCGCATCCCGCTGCAGCCCGTACGCCCACGCGACGCGTCCTCCACGATGGTTGGACGCCGTCTTATTGTGAACCCCTGTTGGCCGAAGTCCAGTTCGTCGGCGCGCTCAGCGACCGGTTGCTTCGAGAAACAGAGGATCGGTACCGTGCACGATTCGATGCAGGCAACGGGCCTGAGTGAAACCGGAGTACTCGTGAGGTGGACGCATGCCACAGCTCACATCGAGTGGAAGCGGCGCCCGCCGCGCTCGTCGTTCACACGCTGTTGCGGCCGGCGATCATTCGGATGAGCCAACTGATCACGGCGATGGCGAGGAGGATGAGTCCGACCCACAGCAGGAAGTTGAGCGACTGCACGAGACCGCCCGTGATCGCCAGAATGACGGCGACGATGACGACGATGATCAGCAGGATGTTCATGACCGTTCCCTTCGCTTCTCCCGGAGACATCGAGGTGACCGGGACTCCACATGATCGAAACGCTATGGGCGGGCGGAGCTTCAGGGGAGGGGGTTGACATCTCGCGCTCACTGACGACGTGTCGCCTCGCATCTCGCGGGGGTGTTCAAGATCGACCGAGCCGCAGGCGGAATCCGGGCCGAAAGTCAATCCCTTCAGGTCGGATCGGTTCGCGCGTACCTTCGAAATGGCGGCCCCGATGATGAGGCCGTATGAACGAGGAGCACGAGAATGAGAGATCCAGACCCTGTTGAATCGAGCGGTTCGGACCAACTCGACGAGGCCGTCGAAGCGGCCGAGCAGCATCAACATGCCGATGAGGATGCCGACCCGAACGAACACGTCGTCGTCCGCGACCCCGAGACCGGTCGCCTTCGCGAGGAGCGGGCGCAATGAGTTCCGTCCTCGATGACGTACCGCATCACGAACGCGTCGCCCATACGAATGGACTTCCCCCGATTGGGCTGTGGTGGCCCATGCTCGAACGACCCTTGCGGCGAGAGGTGCTGGAGAACGTCCACGCGCCGCTTCGAGCCGTCGTCGTTCGTCGCATCTACGAACTCTGCGAACTCGACCCGGGCCATGCGCCGCAGCTCGGTGTGCGGCTCGGCGAGAACGAGCGCGCCTACATAGCGGGATGGATGCACTCCGTCGACTGGAACTGACGATCAGTCATCCGAGTGCCTTCCGGTGCTCATGCCGGTGGCCTCAAGCCGGGTGGCTGGTGATGAATGCCTCCGCATCGCCCTCGGGCAGGATGATCATGCCGCGGTCGCTCAGAGTTGTGAGCTCGAGGGCCTTCACCCATGTTCGGTTGAGCTCCGGCGGCGTGTTGCCGTTGAAATGGAATTGCAGCGGGATGCTGTCGGACAACCAAATGCTGACTCGTCCGGACCCATGGTCGGCGGGGATGATCCAACTCAGGAAGAAGGACTCGTGGCGGCGCAGCTTCGCGCCGACTGCGACCTTCACGTGCGACAGCGTTCGATCCTCCATGTCGTAGCGAGTGCCGGTGCCGTAGATGAGCTGGCCCATGTCACTCGAGCCTGTGCCGTGCGTGATCGATCTGGGACATGGTCTTCACTCGCGTCCACCTTCGGAGTTGCGACTGAGGAGATCGCCTCGGTTTGGGGCCATTGCAATCTCGGTCGAGGCGCGGTCGATCTCCTCGGAGGAGACATCGAGCTTCGCGTCTCTGACTCGTTGCGAGAGAGCCGAACGGATCTGCTCCGCCCGCTGGCCCTCGAGATCTGCGCGAGTCTGGGCGATGATGCCCTCCCATTTCGACTGGTCGGAGGCGTTGTCGCCGTCCATCACCGTGCCATCCTGCTCGACCTGCCGATTGCGATCCACTGCGGTGTCGTCACCGGTGCCGGAATCAGGTGCGCCTGCACGCATGACGTCGCGAAACTCATCTTCCTCGGCACGCACTCGTGCGTCGAGGTCGGCGTCCTTGTCATTCTTCATGGAGGCAACGTTGCTCTGCCGGTCGGCTGGAGGAAAGGGGCTTGACACGAGCGTTGCAACGTCGTGAGGGTCGCCTCGATGGACGCCCGAGCCTTGACCGGTTCATGTTGCGCTGATCAAGGGTGCATCCGCATTCGCTGAGCTATTTGATACGTCAGAGAGTTGGCCGAGGGCAGAAAGTCGGGCGACGGGAAGGCGGTCGTTCGGATCTTTCACAGGTACGTCGCCCGAAATGGCCCCGCTACTCCTCCGCGTAGTGCAACTCGCGCCAGAAGGCAAGGCCTCGACGTCGCGACGGCGACACGCCTACCGTCTGATCAGAGAGTGAACGGAGCCACCATGTCCGATCCTGAGATTACCCCGTCGTGGACGGCTGACGATTCAGGCGGGAAGAGCGATGACCGTCGCATGTTGAGCGACAACGTCACCGTTCCAGCGGAGACCCAGATCGAGGACGAGACCGTCGCAGTCGGTGGCACCCAGAGCGCGGGGAACGATGATGAGTGACCGCGCAGATCGGCCCGACCATGCCGGTGAGATCGTGAACCCGGAGGATCTGCCGGCGCAGTTCGAGTTGCCTGAGCAGGCCGGTGTCGCCCGCGACGGCATCGCAGAGGATGCCGCCACTCGCCCTGGCGATCCTGAGGGCGAGCATGTTCATGAGATGTCATCACCGACCGAGCAGCTGGCGCCCGCGCTCGACATCGACGCCCGGCTCACCGAGATCGAGCGCCGCGTGAACCTGCTCGTCAACGTGACGCCACTCAATGCGGCGGAGGCGTGGGCGGACTTCGAACGCAGTGACTTCGGTACGGCCCCCACGCTGCGGTTGCGGCCGTTGGAATTCGACCCGGACCTGGTGCAGCGCGACCTGTACGACCTCGAGGTCGAGAACGTGGACGACCCGGCGCTGCACACGCTCTTCCGGGCGAAGAGGGACGAGATCGCTCGGCAGATCACCGCGTTGGAGGACCGCGACACGTCACGGTTCCTCTACGGGTCACTCCAGCTCTACGGCACGGTGGCCACTCCGCTGGCCGTGGCGGCAGAGGAACTGCTCGAGACCATCCCCCCGCAGGCGCCCAGCACCCAGACCGTCACGGCTGGGGCGTTCGCCGACGCGGCCCGTGCGGAGTTCGAGCGCTACCGTGCCGTGTATCCGGACTTCCCGGTCAGCGTCGAGGTACGGGCAGACGTCTCCGAGCTGATGGTGTCGTTCGGCCGCCTGCTCATCCCGGAGTCCGCTGCCTTCCGGGCCGACCGGGTCGAGCCGTTGCTGCACCACGAGGTCGGCACCCACGTGGTGACCTACCAGAACGGTGCCCGGCAGCCACTGACGCTGCTGACCATCGGGCTTCCCGGCTACGACGAGACCCAGGAGGGCCTCGCCGTGCTCGCCGAGTACCTGACCGGCGGGTTGGACCCACGGCGGCTGCGGGTGCTCGCGGCGCGAGTGGTCGCGGTCGGCAAGATGCTCGACGGCGCCGACTTCCTGGACATCTTCGAGTCGCTGCGGACCGACCACCGCATACCGGCACGGACCGCGTGGTCCATCGCCATCCGGGTCGTCGTCGGGGGCGGTTCGGTGAAGGACGCGATCTACCTGCGCGGGATCACACGCATCCTCGACGCACTTGCCGAGGGCAGCCGCCTCGACGTCCTGCTCGTCGGCAAGCTCGCGTTGGACCACATCCCCTTGGTGCAGGACCTCCTCGACCGCGAGGTGCTCGACGCGCCGTGGATTCGGCCACGCTGGCTGGACGTGCCCGGCGCACAAGAGCGTCTGGAGAGGTTGCGTGCGGGCGCGACGGTCACCGACCTCTACGAGGGAGACGTGGCAGCATGAGGCTCGCATTTCTCGTCAACGACGTCGACACCGAGCTGGACGAGTACACGACCACCCGCCTCGCCAGAGCCGCGGCCAGGGGCGGGCACGAGACCTGGTACGTCGGCGTCGGGGACCTCGAGCACGGCAGCAGCGACGGGCAGTTCGCGGCCATGGCTCGCGCCGCGAGGTGGAAGAGCGACGACACGCTCGCGAGCTTCATGGAGCGGATCAAGGCGCGCGACGCCGAGCGGATCATCATGGACGACCTGGATGCGCTCGTCCTGCGCAACGAGTCGATCGACGACCTGCAGGAGCGCCCGTGGGCCAGCCCGATGGGCGTGGTGTTCGGACAGATGCTCGCGGAGCGAGGTGTGACGGTGGTCAACGACCCGAACACTCTCCACCGAGCGACCAGCAAGCTCTACCTGGAGGAGTTCCCCGAGAAGGTCCGACCACGGTCGCTGGTGACACGGAATCCGGAGGCGATCGAGCGCTTCGTCGACGAAGTCGGCCACTGCGTCGTCAAACCGCTGTACGGGGCCAAAGGCCGCAACGTCTTCATGATCGAGGGCCCGGGAGAGACCAACCTCGCGCAGATGACGGAGGCGGTCCTGCAGGACGGCTACGCGATCATCCAGGAGTTCATCGACGGGGCCAAGGACGGCGATGCCCGGATCTTTCTGCTGGAGGGCCGGATCCTCGAGCGCGACGGCACGCCGGCCGCCTTCCGACGTGTGCCCACCGGCAACGACCCGCGCGCGAACATCAGTACCGGCGGTCGGTCGGTTCCCCTCGAGGTCGGTGAGGACGAGCTCGGCATCGTCGAGGCGATGGGCGGCAAGCTCGTCGCCGATGGCATGTTCCTCGTGGGCATCGACGTGATCGGCGGCCATGTGGTGGAGATCAACGCGGAGAGTCCCGGCGGGTTCCAGAGCATCGAGAGGCTCTACGACATCGACATCGCCGAGACCGTCATCGAAGCTCTGGAGCGCCGCGCGAACCAGGGGTCCTGAGCCGTTTGTAGGAGCGATGTCGGCGGCGATGCGGGTGTCAGCGCCACCTTTCACCCCAGTCCTCATGCGCCCGTTCACGGTTCGTCGAGGCCGTGCCCCAGCCGAAGGCGTACCGGCGGCCCGGCGCGTCGAAGGTCGGGTCGACGAGGATGCGCCAGCCGTCGAGTTCGACGAGCACGGTCGGGCCGCCGATACGCGTCAGCTCCATGCAGGTCAGCCGTCGATGAAGGCGAGCAGGTCGGCGTGCAGCCGGTCGCGTTCGGTGTCGGGCAGCCCATGAGCGCCGTTCTCGTAGACGAGCAGCGTGGCACCGTCGATCATCTCGGCCGAGCGCTTGCCGCCGACCTCGAACGGCACGACCTGGTCGTCGTCGCCGTGGATGACGAGTGTCGGCACGGCGACCTTCGCGAGATCGGGTCGGAAGTCCGTTGCCGAGAACGCGGCGATGCACTCGTACGCGCCACGGTGCCCGCTCGCCATGCTCTGCAGCCAGAAGGCGTCCCGCACCCCCTGCGAGACGTCGTTGTTGCGGTTGTTGCCGAAGAACGGCCCATCGGCGAGGTCTCGGTACAACTGCGAACGGTCGGATGCCTCGCCGGCCCGGATTCCGTCGAACACGGCGATCGGCAGTCCTTCGGGGTTGTCGTCGGTGGCGAGCATGAGCGGAGGCACCGCGGAGACGAGCACGAGCTTCGCGACACGGGCGCTGCCGTGACGGCCGAGGTAGTGCACGATCTCGCCACCGCCCGTCGAATGCCCGACGAGCGTCAGTTCGTCGAGGTCGAGGTGCTCGATGAGGCGCGCGAGGTCGTCGGCGTAGGTGTCCATCTCGTTGCCGTCCCACGTCTGGCTCGACCGGCCGTGCCCGCGACGATCGTGGGCGATGACCCGGTGGCCGTGCTCGGCGAGGAATCGAGCCGCAGCATCCCAGGCATCCGCATTCAACGGCCACCCATGGCTGAGGATCACCGGGCTGCCGCCGTTGCCCCAATCCTTGTAGAAGATCTGTGCGCCGTCGTCGGCGGTGATGTAGGGCATGAGCGCCTCCCAGTGCGTCGCAAGCGTTCTGTCGCTTCGCGGATGCCTCGATACTCGTGCAGGGTCGCCGGCACTCGAACCACGTGGCGTGCGTAGTCATGGCGCGGCATCCGATTCAGCTTCCGTCGAGATGCTCGGCGAGCTGCCGGCGCGACGTGACTTCGAGCTTCCGGAACACCTTGCGCAGGTGGTAGTCGACGGTGTTCGCGCTGATGAAGAGCCGGGCGCCGATGTCGACATTCGTCTGCCCTGCGGCCGCGAGCCTCGCCACGGATGCCTCCTGCGGCGTGAGTGCGGCCCAGTCGTTCTTCGCCGTCATGGGCCGAGTGACATGTTCACCGGTGGCTTCGAGCTCACGGCGCGCGCGCCCGGCGAACGCCGGCGCACCGACTCGGTCGAAGATCGGCAGTGCGAGCCGCAACTGCTCCCGCGCGTCGCGGCGCCGCTTCACGCGGCGCAGCCACTCGCCGTACACGAGGTGGGCGCGGCCGAGGTCGCCGGGCGTGGTCGCCTGCCCGAGGTGGTCGATCGCCGTGAGATAGTGCGCTTCCGACGCATCGTCGTCGGCGAGCAGTGCGACGCAGCGCTCGGAGACCCCGAGGATCCACGGCGTCGGGCTCGCGAGCGAGAATGCGACGAGTCGCTCTGCGGCGGCACGTACCTCTTCGGGGTGCCCGCTCCGCACCCCGGCTTCCACGAACTCCGGCAGTTGCTGGTAGGTCACCTGAAGATGGTTGCGGCCGACCATGGGCCGAAGCCGCTCGAACGCGTCGCGATAGTGTCCGTCGGCGATCTCCCGGATGCTCAGGCCCGTCATCGTCAGCGTTCGAACTCCGGCGAAGCCACTGGCGAGCGCGCCCGCGGCGACGTGCTCCACCGCTTCGACCGGTGCACCGGTCCAGGCGAGATACGCGCCGTTGACGACCTGCTCGGCGTCGTACCCGATCGCCCGACGAAGTTCCCGGACCTGCTCGATGTAGCCACCGGCCGCTGCCGGGTCGCCGCGAACGAGCTCGATGAGACTCAGGACCCAGAGCGTCGAGTCGAGGTCCCGGAGCGCGCCGGCATCCCGCGCTACCCGAACCGTGCGCTCGAGCAGCGTCACGCAGGCGCGCTCGTCCCAGAGCGCCATGGTCAGGGCCACACCGAGGGTGCCGAACTCGAGCAGCTCTGCATCATCGGCATCGAGGAGCCGGTCGACTGCGGCGCGCATCTCGGGCGCCGCCTCGGCGTACGGCAGCAGGATGTGAGCGCTCAGCGCGCTCAGCCCGATCGACCGCACTCCCTCGGCGACCTGTGCGCCACGGCCGAGACGGCGGCCGAGTTCTGGGAGCCTGTTCGACTGCACCGCCCACTCCGAAGTCAGTTCCAGCTGGAACGCGTGCAGGAGGGCGCCCTGTTCGAGCTCGGCGGCACGCCCGTGCAACAGCCCTGCGGCCTGCAGCAGGGTCGCGGTTCCACCCCGCACGCCGTCTGCGTCCGCGACGAACAGCGCGAGCATCGCCCGAAGCGACAGCACCCGGCCGAGAACGACCGGGTCGGCGCGCTCGGCGTCGACCCGTTCGAGCAGCTCGAGCGCGAGCTGCGCCGCTCCCGCGCCCGCCGCGGCTTCAGCGGCAGCGAGCAGCCTCGAGCAGCGATCCGAGCCATCGGGAGTCAGGTCGGCGGCCCTCGCGAGCAGTCGTGCGCGGGAGGCGGTGCCGCCGCGACCTCCGGCCATGTCGGCGGCGCGCTGAAGCTCGAGCGCGACGGCCTCATCGGTGCCCCGCGTCGCCGCCGCGGAATGCCAGACCGCGATCTCATGGCGCCCCATGCCGCTCGCGACCGTTCGCAACGCCCGATGCACTCGACGGCGGTCGGCGTCGGGCATCCCGTTGTAGACGGCGGCGCGAACGAGCTGATGCCGGAAGGCCACGGTGTCGTGAACCGACGCGAGCCGTGCGCGCTCCGCCGCCGTCGCGGCATCCGCCGGGAGCCCGAGCAGCGCCGCCGCGCCACCGATGAGTGCGGCATCACCGGTGGACTCGGCCGCGACGACGAGCAGCCAGAGCTGCGTCTCGCGCGGCAATGCCTCGACATGCCGGAGATAGTGGGTCTCGAGGCGGATCCCGACCGGCACCGGTACCGGCGCCATCGAGGAACCGACGAGCTGATGCGCCGTGAAGTCGCGCCTCAAGTCGATCAGCGCGAGCGGGTTGCCTCCCGTCTCCTCGGCGATCTGCACCGCGAGCAGCGGGTCGACGGGATCGCTCGCCGACCGTGTGAGCAGCTCCACCGCCGACAACGTGTCGAGCCCCTCGAGCCGGAGTCGCGGCACTCCGGCCGCCGAGAGGTCGACACGTGCGTCGGGCCGAGTCCCGAGCAGCAGCGAGATGGATTCGGCCTCGAGCCGACGAGCGACGAAGGCGAGGACGTCGAGCGATTCGTGATCCACGAGATGCACGTCGTCGACGACGCAGAGCAACGGTCGGGCGGCGCTCGCAGCGTCGAGGAGGGAGAGCGCGCCCAGTCCGACGAGATACCGGTCGGGCGGTGGTCCCTCGTCGAGCCCCGACGCGATCCGCAATGCGGCCAGCTGCCGCGGCGGAATCGCGCCGAGATGCGCCGCGAGCGGAATCCCGAGCCGCTGCAGCGTGGCATACGGCATCGACGACTCGGCTTCGTATCCGTCGGCTCGGATGACCTGCACGCCACCCGCCATCCGGCATGCCTCGTCGAGGATGGTCGTCTTGCCGATGCCGGGATCGCCGACCACGAGCAGAGCACTTCCGCGCCCATTGCGGGCACCCGAAATGAGCGAGCCTGCGCGATCGAGCTCGCGGGATCGTCCGAGGATCTGAGCGGTCGATGCATCGATGGATTCACGGTAGTGGAACCGCTGAACGCCGCGCCAGCATCGGCGACGACTACGCGCACCACGTGGTTCGGCTCTCGGCAGCGCGCGCCAGCATGAGGCGACGGCAGGACTCATTCCGGGGCATCCGGTGCCGTCGCCCACCGAATTGTGAGGAGACCACCATGAATCCGTCGCAACCTCGCCGGATCACCAGGCCGCTGCGCGTCGCGCTCGCGCTCGTCGGCGTTGCAGCAGTGACCGCGGTTTCGGTCGCGCTGCCGGCCGCCGCCGATGACGACGCACGCCGTCCGGCTCCCCAGCCCAAGCCGACCATCGTGCTCGTGCACGGCGCCTTCGCCGACTCCTCGGGCTGGAACGAGGTGACCGAACGCCTCCAGAAGCGCGGCTACACCGTGCTCGCCGTGTCGAACCCGCTCCGGGGACTCACGACGGACGCCGACTATGTCAAGTCGATCCTCGCCACCATCGAGGGTCCCATCGTGCTCGTCGGGCACTCCTATGGGGGAGCGGTGATCACCAACGCCGCGACCGGCAACCCGAACGTGCAGTCGCTCGTCTACGTCGCGGCGTACGCGCTCGATGCCGGCGAACGTCTCATCGACGCGAACGAATTGGGCGGCGGCCACTCCGAGCTCGCCGACCACCTCGTGATCCGCCCGTATCCCGGCGCGCCCGAGGGCGACGCCGACGGATACATCGATCCCGCCTTCTTCCGGGAGTTGTTCGCGGCGGATCTGCCCAAGAAGCAGGCGGCCGTGCTCGCCGCCTCGCAGCGACCGGCAGCCCTGCAGGCACTCTTCACTCCCTCGGGCGAACCGGCGTGGAAGACGATCCCGAGCTGGTACATCGTCGCATTGCAGGACAACACGATCCCCCCGGAGGCGGAACGCGCGATGGCGGAGCGTGCCGGGTCCACGACGCTCGAGCTCGACAGTTCGCACGTCGCCATGATGAGTCACCCCGGCGAGGTCACCGGCGTGATCCTCGACGCCGCGGAGTAGGCGTGCTCGCGGGATCCGTTCGCTCTCCGGCGAGCGGATTCCGCGGCTGACTGCAGCGCGGCTCGTGCGGTGAAGCGGCGAAATCCGTCATGCAGTGGCGCAGGCGATCGGGCACGGCCGAAGCGACCGCGAATGCACAACGTCCGACGCCTCGTTCCCACGTCGCCGACGGAACCGACCAAGGAGACGTCCGCCTGACGCGCCGTCGGAGGCTGTCAGGAACCCTTCGATCGTGCCGCCACCGAGGCGGAACGGTGAAAACCGTGCACCCGCACCTTGGGCCCGAACCATCGGCCCAGGCGCCGAGAAATCTCTTGACGATGTCGTTCGGTTTACCCTACTTTCGGAGAGCCAGCAACTCGTTCATGAGAAAGCCTCGCGGGGTGCTCGCGGCAGGATTGCGACCTTGGGGGGAGCAATGGATCCGCTACTCGTCGTGAACGCGGAGCCTGCGCCGGATCGCCCTTCGCCGCAGGAGCACCCGACCACACTCGCCTCACTTGCCCAGGAGCTGATGCCGCAGAAGCGACGCCGAGCTTGGTCGATACCGCTTCCCATGCCGTCGTCGGGTGCGGCCGCTCCCAGCCGGCTGGCCGCATCGGGCAGTATGCACGTCTCGTGAGGGGAGAGGGCAGTCCATGCATCAGTTCGAGCTCACCTTGGGCACATGGACGTTCGTCGGCGATGCGACATTGGTCGACCTCATCGCCGCGACCACCAATGCTCTGAACGGTGCGATTCTCGCCCGAAGACCGGATCACTACCGGAACTTCACGTTCGTCGGCATCATCCTGATGGCATTGCTCGGTGGCATCGGAGGTGGCGTGACCCGTGATGTCATTCTCGACACGGCACCATCGGCCTTCACGAATCCGGCGTACATCACGCTCTGCGTTGCGGCCGGCGTGCTCGGGTACTTCATCGCCTACTCCCGCGGGCAGCTCTTCCGCGAGGGGCTGTTCCAGTTCATGACGTCGTTCTCACTGCCGTGGTACGCGATCATCGGTGCGCAAAAGGCGAGCGAGGCCGGCTACCCGATCCTCGGCGCCGTCGCCATGGGTGTGATCGCATCGACGGCCGGACGCTGGCTCATCGACGTCTCGTCAGGTGTTCCGCCGAAACAGTTCGTCCGCAGCGAGTGGTTCGTCGTCACGGCCGCGGGCACGAGCCTGCTCTGGATCCTGCTCGACGCCACCGGCATGTCGTACTGGTGGACCGTCCTGATCGCATTCGCCTTCGGGTTCGTCTTCCGAGTGGTGGCGCTGTATGTCGGGTGGGAAGAACCGCTGGCTACTGAGCCCGCGGGCCTCCACGTCCACGCTGACCGCCGACCGCTCCTCGGGCGCAAGCTCGCCGGCAAATCGCAGGAAGAACTCCGGTATCTGGGCTTGGCCGTCGATGGCAACCCTCCCAGTGCGGCAAGCACGCAAACGAAGGACTAGCGAAGGTCTGGTTCGGGAATGCACGATCACGAGGGGATGGATCTGAGATGACCGACAACGGTTCGAAGAAGCCGAACATCGTCTTCTTCTTCTGGGACAACTTCGGGTGGGGCGAGCTCGGCTGCTATGGCGGCGGGATCCTGCGCGGCGCCCCGACGCCACGGATCGATGCCTTGGCCGCCGAAGGCCTGCAGTTGCTGAACCACAATGTGGAGGCGCAGTGCACGCCGAGCCGATCTGCCACGTTGACGGGCCGCCACGCGATTCGGTCCGGCACTCAGACGGTACCGATCACCGGTGGGGCCGATGGGTTGACGCGCTGGGAGCTGACCATCGCACAACTCCTCTCCGACGCCGGATATGCGACCGGCATGTGGGGGAAGTGGCACCTGGGAAGCGATCCCGAGCAGCGCAGCCCAGTGGACTTCGGATTCGACGAGGCGGTCTGGTGCCCTCGCACCGCGGACGAGGTCTTCTGGACCATGCAGTCGTACTTCCCGAACGGCCCGGTCACCTCGGCACCCTACGCGGGTCCGGCTCAGATCCCGCTGGCGCCCGAGCCGATCTACGCGCGGAGGAAGGGCGAGAAATCGGAGGTTCTGGCGACGTACGACGCCGAGTTCCGGGCCGGATTCGACCGGAAGATCACCGAATGGGCGTGCGACTTCATGGAGCGGTCAGCCAAGGATGACACGCCGTTCTATGTGTACCTCCCGTATACGCAGGTGCACATCCCGCCGATCCCCGATCCCGAGTACGCCGGGAAGACGAAGCGCGGCAACTGGGCCGACATCCTCACCCAGATGGACGACTTCACCGGTGTGATCCTCGACAAGCTCGAGGAACTGGGCCTCGCCGAGGACACGATCGTCGTGTGGGCCTCCGACAACGGCGCCGACACGACGTATCGGTCGCCGATGATCGATCCCGACCCCGCGGGCGGGGAGTGGAACGGGTTCTCCGGGCCGTGGCGCGGCGGGCTCTTCACCTCGCTCGAGGGGTCCAACCGCACTCCGTGCATCGTCCGCTGGCCCGGCAAGGTGCCGGCCGGCCAGGTGAGCAACGAGATCGTGCACCAGGTCGACTTCTTCACGACCCTCGTGAAGGCGGGCGGCGCCGCCGTTCCCGACGACCGGCAGATCGACGGCATGGACATGTCCGCGTTTCTCTTGGGCGACGCGGAGGAGTCGGGCCGTGACACGATCATCTGCCTCCAGGGCGACCGCTTGCAGGCGGTGAAATGGCGTCAGTGGAAGATGCACCTCATCAAGCAGGACGACTTCTACTCGACGTGGACGCCGCTGAACATGCCGATTCTCTACAACCTCGAATGGGACCCGCGTGAAGAGCATCAGGTCGACTTCGCCCACGGCTGGGTGGTGCATCCGATGGCGGCGGCCGCCGGAGCGTTTCTGAAGACCCTGATGATCGAGCCGCCGATCAAGCCGGGCACGCCCGATCCGTACCTGCCGCCGAAGCCTGGAGAACTGGTACCGCAGACCCACCTGCAGATCGGCCCGATCATGCAGTACATCACCACCCTGGTGAGGACGCATGACGAGCTTCCCGACCCGTCCCACGGAATGGAGCATCAGTCAGGATGAACAGCGACAGGACTGGCGCCGGTCCCGATGATGCCACGGGCATGCCCGCGGAGGTCTGCGTGATGCTCATCTGCTTCGCGCACGAGAAGGATGCGGGTCATGCGCGGGCGAGCCTCGAACAGCGGATCAAGCACAGCGGCGACGAGGTCCTCGACCTCGTGGTCCTGAAGGTCGACGCGAAACACACGGCGCAGGTGCACGATCCGCGGCGGACACTGGCTGGCGCTCTGACTCCGGCGCTGACCTGGGGCGTGTTCGGGCTCCTCGCCGGGGGTGTGGACAGTCTCGTGCTGTGGGCGGTCGCCGGCTTCATCTGCGGTGGCGTCTACGCCTATTTATTCGAGCACCTGCTCACCAAAGATGAGCTCGAACGCATCGGCACAGCGCTCCCGGCGGAGTCCTCAGCGATCGTCGCCTTCGTGCGGGGAACAGACCCCGAGCGAGTGTTGGCGTGGGCGTCATCATCCCAGCCGACCGGCGTGAGCGTTGCGGCGCTCACGGCATCGCTGTCGGTGCGCCTGTACGGCGGAGCGGCGCAGCGTTCGGATGCCGTGACGGCCGGCTCGGCCGAGGGTGCGACGACGCCCATCGGGGCGTCGCCCGGCATTACAGCCCTGAGCATGTTGCTCGTGCGATTCTCGGGCGAACACGGGGCGCGGAAGGCCCTGGCCGGCTCGGTCTCCGCGAAGCATCCCGATCCGTCGACACCGAAGGTCGAGCTGTTCATCGAGGCGAATGGGCACGGTCGCCGCCGAGTCATCGATCCCACGAACGGGAGCAGCGCCTTGTCGGGGCCCGACGCGCTCGTCTGGGGAGCATTCGGTCTGGTCTGGGGAGCGATCGTGGGCTTCACCGGCGACGGCGGCGTCCTCCGCTTCATCGACGACACGGTGGTCACCGGCATCCTCTGGACCGTGTTCGGCCTCGCGGCGGGTGCGCTCTATGGACTCTGGGCAGGTCGAGGCGTTTCAGCCCGGCGCCTGAAGCGGATCGGTGCGCTCATTCCACCCGACACGTCGATCGCCATCGCCTGGGCGGAGGGCGCCGTCGGCTCCGAGGCGATCCAGGAGTGGGCAGCTGGCGCCTCTGCGCTCTTGGCCCTCGGGTTCGATCCGACCGATCAGGGAGCTGTGCTCAGGGCGGCGGCCCCACCCTCGTCATGAGTGCCTCGCTCGCGCATTTCGGCAGATCTCCCTGAGGAGGCTGCGCGATCGGTACGAAACGGGTGGTCAGTCCGTACGAGGGGTGAGCTGCATGACCGGAATCCGTCGATCGGTCTTCTCGAGGTAGCCCCCGAACTGCGGTTCCTCGGCCACGATCGCGCTGTACGCTTCTCGCCACTCGTCGCCGGTGATCTCGGTCGCCATGACCGGCACCGTCACGATCTCGCCGTCCACGAGCGCCTCGATCTCGAATGACGGGTTCGCTCGCAGGTTGTAGTACCAGGCGGGATTCTCGGGCGAGCCGCCCTTCGACGCCACCACGCGCCATCCATGCTCGTCGCGGAAGCCGACGACGGGATTCAGATGCGTCTCGCCCGACTTCGCCCCGATCGAGTGCAAGATGATCAGCTTCGGACCCCAGTGATTCTCGGTGCCCTTGCTGCTGCGGAACGTCTCCATGACATCGTCATTCCAACCCATGCAACCGACAACGCAGGGGCAGCCCGGAATCTTCCGACGAACGACGGCCGATCCGTGGGCTGGCTCATCTCACGCGCAGACGTGGATGATGGAACCATGCCCGCCGCTCACCGCCCCGGTCTTCGGATCGACGCCGGACTCACCATCCCCGAGTCCGAGCTGTCCTGGCGGTTCTCGCGGTCGTCGGGTCCTGGCGGGCAAGGCGTGAACACTGCCGATTCCCGAGTCGAGCTCAGCTGGGACGTGGCAGGCTCGACCATCCTCGCTCCACTCCAGCGGGAGCGGCTCCTCGAGAATCTGCGCAGTCGCCTCGTCGACGGAGTGCTGACGATCGCAGCATCCGAACATCGTGCGCAATTGCGCAACAGGGATGCCGCGCGCGCCCGGTTGGCCGCCGTCGTGGCCGATGCGCTGCGGCCATCGTCACCGTCGCGACGTCGGACCAAGCCGAGTCGCGGCGCCAAGGAACGGCGCTTGGCAGCGAACAAGCGGCGCACCGACGTCAAGCAGTTGCGTCGCCCGCCTCACGACTAGCCGACCGCGGGCGGCCCGAGCACCGAGGACGCGCTACTCGACGAGCGTCCGGAACACCTCGTACACCATGAACGCCGGCCAGAAGATGCCCTGGAAGAACGCCCAGATGAAGGCCCAGAACGCATCGGCCTGCTGGAAGAAGAACACCCAGGCCCCGATGATGCCGAGACCGTAGATCGCACCGCCGCCGGCGAAGCATCCGGCGTTCGAAGTCCTGTCAGTCATCTCTCGACCTCCTGGCCACACGATACGCCGCCGGCACCGCTCCCGACCATTGCTCCGAACGTCGGCGTTCGCCGAATTCGACGGCGCCGAGCAGAACGGGACGACCGTCGCAGCACCATGGTCGCGACCGGATATACTCCCATGGCGACGCAAACATCGCACGTCACCGTCCGCCCCGAACCCGTTGAGATCCGCATGGCAAGAAACCTGACCACCGGCGCCCCGTGGCGGGTCATCCTCGTATTCGCGGTTCCGTTGCTCATCGGCAACGTGGTGCAGCAGCTCTACCAGGTGGTCGATGCGATCGTCGTCGGCAGGCAGCTCGGCATCGACTCGCTCGCGGCGGTCGGAGCCACCGGGTCACTGCTGTTCCTGCTGTTGGGATTCGCGTGGGGCGTCACCTCGGGCTTCGCGATCCCGACCGCGCAAGCGTTCGGCTCGGGTGACCTCGGTGCCGTACGCCGTTCGGTCGCGGCGGGCACACTCCTGACCGGCGCCATGAGCGTCGTCCTCACGATCGGGGCGCCGCTCATCGCGGGCCCGGCGCTGCAACTGCTGCAGACGCCTGAGGAACTGCTCGCCGAGGCGACGGTGTTCGCGCAGATCAGCTTCGTCGGGGCATCCGCCGTGATGTTCTTCAACTACCTGTCTGCGGTGATCCGCGCGATCGGCGACTCGCGCACCCCGCTCGTCTTCCTGACGCTGTCGTGCCTGCTGAACATCGGGCTCGTGTTGCTCATGGTGGGCCCGCTCGACTGGGGCGTCGCCGGGGCCGCCCTCGCAACGGTCGTCTCGCAGGCTGTGTCGGTCGTGCTGTGCCTCGAGTTCATCCGCCGCCGGATTCCGGTGCTGCACGTGCGTCGCGCCGACTGGCGGGTGTCGCGTGCCGAGATGGTCGAGCACCTGCGCCTGGGCATGCCGATGGGCTTCCAGACCTCGATCATCGCGATCGGCACGCTCACGGTGCAGGTCGCGCTGAACGAGCTCGGCGCCGATGCGGTGGCCGCGTACACGACGGCATCGCGAGTGGATTCGATCGCGGTGGCGCTCCTGTCGTCGCTCGGCCTCGCGGCGTCGATGTTCGCCGCCCAGAATCTCGGCGGGCAGCGCCCCGACCGCATCCGACGCGGCGTGGTGCAGGCGGTCTGGATGTCGATCGGCGCCGCCATCGTCATCGGCGCCCCGCTCATCATCTTCAGCGAACAGCTGGTGCGGGTGTTCGTCGGCGACGGATCCGAGGCGGTGGTGGATGCCGCGGCGTACATGCTCGTCGTCGACGGCTTCACCTACTCGGCCCTCGGCGTGCTGTTCGTGCTGCGCGGCGTGCTGCAGGGTCTCGGGCGAACGGTGGCGCCGACCGTGACCGGCGTGGTCGAGCTCGTCATGCGGGTCGGCGCGGCGATCGTGCTCGGATCGGCGTTCGGCTTCGTCGGCGTGGTGTGGAGCAACCCGCTTGCGTGGCTCGGTGCGATCGCGCTGCTCGTTCCCGCCTACATGATCGAGCATCGACGACTCGGCAGGATGCGGGTCGAGCCGCTGGCTCCGACGCCGACCACGCCCATTCCGATCGTCGGACCGGTCGATGGATCCATGAACGTCGACGCGGTGGTCACCGGGTCGATCCCGGTTCAGGACCTCGACGACGTGCCCCGGAAGGCGACCTCGGCCTGACTCCCGAGTCGGTCAGTGCGGGACCGTCCATGCGTAGGTGGCGCCGCCATGCACGACGACGATCACGCCGTCGCAGTCGAGGCCGTCGGGCGGCTCGGCGCCGAGACGGACGATGCGTTCGGCGAAGACCGGGGGTGTCGGGTCTGCAACGGCTGCGCACCCCTCGGGCGGGACTGCATCCGCCGGCGTGTTCCAGGCTGCTGCCGCGGCGCCCGTCGCCGGATTCCACACGAGCCGGATGTCGAGAGCCGACTCCGGGATGCGTTGCACGACGGGCAGCGCCCGAACGTCGGGGTCGAGCGCGGACAGCCGGTACGCGTATTCCGTTCGGTCGCCGACCGGTTGCGACCCGAACGCGACGTTCGCGGCGATGAGCAGGCCGCCGAACGTGCCCGCCACGAGCACGAACCAGAGGATGCCGCTCTGCAGGGGGCTCATCCGAGGCGTGGCGTCGATCAGGTTGCTCGAGCGAAGTGGTGCGTCCATGGTGACCCATCTAACGCGGCCGAGGGTAAAGGGCGGGTCAGGGCCGGCCCGGGCTCGTCCGAGATCGCCGACTTCGCTCGCCGTCGAGATGCGACCAGAGGGATACCCGGCGGACGTCAGTCGGCGATGCGCGCCCGGAGGCCGGCCAACTCGTCGGTCGTCAGCCCGCCCGAGGCGAGGTAGGCCGCACTGCCGCCGTACTCGGTGTCGACCCAGGCGAGGGCCTGCTCGATGGCGTCGGGAGGGGTGCCGGTGACGAGGTTCCGCAGCTCGGGGGTCAGGGGGAGTCCGAACGACGCGATCATCTGCAGCATGCCATCGGCCCAGGGGCCGGCGAGATTCTCCTCGGATGCCGCATAGTCCGCCACGATCGCGGTGCGCTCCGCGCCGGCCGCATCGAGCATGAGCGCCGTGGCCACGCCCGTGCGGTCCTTCCCGGCGGTGCAGTGCACGAGCACCGCGGAGGGGGAATCATCGGTCGACGCCGCGATGCGGCGCGCGACCTCGGCGAACTGGGCGGCGCCGTGCTGCAGCATGCCGACGTACAGGCCGCCGAGCGTGGGCACCGACGCCGCAGCGTCGGCGAGCGCCTCGGCCGACGGCGCTGCGCCGTCGGCGAAGAACTGCTGTGCCATGTCCGCCATGGCGCCTTCGAGCAGCGCGAGCTCGACCACGGTGAACGGCCGGGATGTCGGAATGCGGTCCGGCGCAGCCTGTCGTTCATCGGGAGTGCGGAAGTCGACGATGACGCCGATGTCGGTGGCGGCGAGCTCGGCGAGCCCGGTGTCGGTCAGGCCCGAGAGGGCGTCGGAGCGGAAGAGCACGCCGGACCGCGTCGTGCCTCCGGCGGTGAGCGGCATTCCGCCGGTGTCGCGGAAGTTGTAGAACCCGTCGATCGTCATGGTCGCTACCGTAACGCGGCGCGCGACGATGCGCCGTGTCATCGGCGCGTGTGGCCGAGGTGGCTGGGGAGCCTTGGTCGACGCGCCGGCCGAGCGGTCACGGCCGGTGCTCCCGGCCGACGATGCGTTCGGCGTACCCGGCGTAGTCCGCCGCGATCTCGACGGCCGACAGCGGGCCGGCGGCGTCGAACCATTGGGACACGCCGGTGCACATCGTGATCATCGCACGAGCCGACTGGCGAGGGTCGGGCGCGACGAAGACGCCGTGCGAGGCGCCGGCCCGCAGGATCTCGACGAGCATGCGCTCCTGGCGATCGCGGGCGGCGATGTGCCTGGCACGGGCGACGGGCTCGAGACTGCGCAGTTCGGTGGCGGCGAGGAACGCGAGCTCCTTGCGGTGCGCATGGAACAGCACGAGGCACTCGATGTGCAGCTGCAACTGTTGCTCGAGGTCTGCGCCGGCCTCGGCGAGTGCGGCCTCGCTGCGACGCCAGAGGTCGGCCATGGCGTGATCCATGATGGCCACGATGATCGCCTGCTTCGAGGGGAAGTGGTGGTACAGGCCGGGCACCGACATGTTCGCCGCCGACGCGAGCGTGCGCGTGCTGGTGCCGTGGTAGCCGTGCGTCACGAAGGTCTGCACGGCGGTTCGCAACAGCGGTGGCAAGGGGTCTTCGTCGAAATCGCGCCAGTCCATCCGCGCGGCAGTCTCCTGATCGCCGGTCATCGCCACCTCCTCGTCTGCTGGATCGAATCATGCCATGAGAGGGGTTGACACCCCGCTGGCGTCTCGTGACACTTGAGGCTACCGAACGCTCGCTCGGTTCGACCACAACGGATGCAAATGGACAACGACAACGCAGTCAACGCTCATCGACTGGCCGGCAAGACGGCCCTGATCACCGGTGCCAGCCGCGGCATCGGACTCGCCATAGCCCGGCGGCTCGCCGCCGAGGGCGCCCGGGTCTGCATCACGGCCCGGAAGCCCGAACCGCTCGCCGATGCCGCGGCGTCCTTTCCCGACGGCACGGCGATCTTCGTCGCAGGAAGGAGCGATGACCCCGGGCACCGGGCCGAGGTCATGGAGACCATCGCCGGCGAGTTCGGCGGCCTCGACATCCTGGTGAACAACGCGGGCATCAACCCGGTCTACGGGCCGCTGATCGACCTCGACCTCACCGGTGCGCGCAAGCTCGTGGAGGTGAACGTGCTCGGCACCCTCGCGTGGACGCAGGCGGCCTACCACCACGAGGCGCTCGGCTTCGCGGCGCGGCGCGGGGTGGTGGTCAACGTGGCCTCGGTCACCGGTCTCATTCCGTCGGAGGGCATCGGCATGTACGGCATCACGAAGGCCGCGCTCATCCACCTCACGCGCACCCTGGCGGCCGAACTCGGCCCCGACATCCGCGTGAACGCCGTCGCCCCCGCGGTCGTCAAGACCCAGTTCGCCCGCGTGCTCTACGAAGGCAAGGAGGAGGAGGTGGCCGCCGCCTATCCGCTCGCGCGCCTCGGAACCCCCGATGACATCGCCGGCGCCGTCGCCTACTTCGCGAGCGACGACTCCGCGTGGGTCACCGGGCAGACCCTGGTGCTCGACGGCGGACTCCTCTCGGCCGGAGGAGCGGCGTGAGCGCGCCTGCGCAGGACGTCGAGGCGCTCCGCCTGCGCACGCGTGACTTCATCCGCGATGTCGTGATCCCCGCCGAGCCCGGGCCCGACGTGCGGTTGAGCGAGGAGCTGCGAGACGCACTGATGGCGGCAGCCAAGGACGCGGGCGTCTTCGCTCCGCATGTCGCTCGCGAGTACGGCGGGCAAGGAGTGCCGATCGAGCACTGGTCGCCCATCTTCCAAGAGGCCGGCTACTCGCCGATCGGGCCGAGCGTGCTGAACTGCATGGCGCCCGACGAGGGCAACATGCACATGCTCGGCATCATCGCGACGGAGGCCCAGAAGCAGCGCTACCTGGCGCCGCTCGCGTCGGGCGAGGTGCGGTCGTGCTTCGCGATGACGGAGCCGCATCCGGGCGCCGGATCCGACCCGGACGCGCTGCGCACCGAGGCGGTGAAGGTCGCCGGCGGCTGGCTGATCAACGGCCACAAGCGTTTCATCAGCGGCGCCGAGGTGGCGGGCTTCTCGATCGTGATGGCCCGCAACGACGCCGGTGACGGCGTGCCGGCCGGGGCGACGATGCTGCTGGTCGACATGGACAATCCGGGGATCAGGGTCGGGCAGCAGATCCATGCGATCGACCGCGCGATCGCGGGCGGGCACCCGCACGTGCACCTCGAGGACTGCTTCGTCGCCGACGACGCCGTGCTGGGCGCGCCGGGTGAGGGATTCCGATACGCGCAGGTGCGGCTCGGCCCAGCCCGCCTCACCCACTGCATGCGATGGCTCGGCCTCGCTCGACGGTCCCTCGACATCGTGCTCGACCGGGCCGAGGCGCGCGAGATCTTCGGACACCGCATCGCCGACCTGGGCATCGCGCAGGACATGATCGCGCAGTCGGTCATCGACATCGAGACATCCGATGCGATCATCACCAAGACCGCGGCCCTGCTCGAACGCGATCCGAAGGCCGGATCCGCCCTTTCGTCCATCGCCAAGGTGCACTGCTCGGAGGCCGTCTTCCGGGTGATCGATCGAGCGATCCAGCTCTGCGGCGGCGACGGCGTCACCGATCGCCTGCCCCTCGCGTCGTACATGAACGAGGTGCGACCGTTCCGCATCTACGACGGCTCGAACGAGACGCACAAGTGGGCGATCTCCCGCCGTGCATCCTCCCGCCGCCGCAAGGAGGTCGCCGCCGGCGCCGCCAGGATGGACGTCGTCGACGGTGATGTCTGGTGATCTCGACGCCCGACGGGGTGGAGGTCGTCGCCACCGGAGCGGATGCCGCGGCCCTGGCGCTCCCGCCGCTGCTGGTGCTCGATGCACTGACCGAGTTCCTGGATGCCGAAGGGCTGGGCTCGGGCGCGATCTCGTGGCAGCGCATCGGAGAGGGCCATTCGAACCTGACCTACCTGCTGCGCCGAGGGGAGCGCTCGCTCGTGCTCCGGCGCGGACCTCGGCCGCCGCTGCCGAAGTCCACCCATGACATGGTGCGCGAGTCGCGCATCCAGCTGCTCGTGAAGGCCGCCGGCATCCCGGTGCCCGACATCGTCGCCGTGTGCGCGGACGATTCGGTGCTCGGCGTGCCCTTCTACGTGATGGACCACCTCGACGGGGTCGTCATCACCGACGACGAGCCGGCCGGGCTCGACACCCCGGAGCAGCGCAGGGCCACCGCCTTCGCAGCCGTCGATGCCCTGGTCACGCTGCACGGCGTCGACGTGGGCAGCGGCGGCCTCGAGCGCGTGGGTCGTCCCGACGGCTATCTGGAGCGGCAGGTGAGCCTGTTCTCCTCGCTGTGGGATGCCTCGACACGGCGTTCGGTACCGGAGATCGCGTCCGTGGCGTCCTGGCTCGCGGCCAACACGCCGAAGAGTCAGCGCGCCTCGGTCGTGCATGGCGACTACCGCATCGGTAATCTCATGTTCGAGCACGGGGCCCCTCCGCGGGTGCTGGCGATCCTGGACTGGGAGATGGCGACGGTCGGCGACCCGCTCGCCGACCTCGGCTACTTCCTCGCCACGTACGCGGAGGCGGGGGCGGCGACGACCCCGCTCGAACTCACGCCGGTCACCCGCCGCCTCGGCTCTCCGTCACGGGCGGAGCTTGCGGCGCGGTACGGCGCGGCGACGGGCCTCGACCTGTCGGACCTCCGCTGGTATCAGGCTCTCGCGCTGTGGAAGGCCGCCGTGTTCTGCGAGGCGATCTACACGCGGTGGCTGAACGGCGAACGTCCGGGCGATCGGTTCGCGCCGACGCTCGCCGACGGCGTGCCCGCGCTCGTCAGGGAGTCGGCCAGGCTGATCGAGGGCTGAGCGACGTGCAGGGCCCGGTCGTCAGTCTCGTCCGACGACGAAGCTCGCCACGGTCGCGACGCTGCCGCCGAAGTTCAGTGTGGCCACGTTCCTGGCGCCCTCGACCTGCGTCTCGCCGGCCTGGTCGAGCACCTGGAGGCGGGCATCGTTGAGCATCCGCACTCCGGTGGCGCCGACCGGGTGCCCGCCGGAGAGCAGCCCGCCGGATGGGTTCACCGGGATGGATCCGTCCATCTCCATCCGGCCGTCCTCGATCGCCTGCCAGGCCTTGCCCGGTTCGGTGATGCCGAGGTGGTCGATGGCCATGTATGAGCTGATCGAGAAGCAGTCGTGCAGCTCGATGGCGTCGAGGTCGCCGGGACCCGCGATGCCGGCACGGTGGTAACTGTCCGTGATCGCGGCCCGAAGGTGCGGGAAGAGATACTCGCTGTCGACGGAGGCGCGCAGTTTCTCGTCGAGCGCCATCGACGAGGTCGAGTGCCCCCAGCCCTTGATGCGCGGCGGCAGGCCGCTGTACCCGTGCTCCACGCGCCAGCGCTCCGCGTACTCGCGGCTGGCCAGCACCACCGCGCTCGCACCGTCGCTGATGCGCCCGCAGTCGCTCTTGCGCAGGGAGCCCTGCACGATCGGGTTCGTCTCGTCGTCGTCGGCGAAGGACGCCGCGGTCTCGACCCAGTCGCGCGTCTGCGCGAGCGGATTGCGACGTGCGTTCGCTCGGCTGTTCTGCACGAGCCTCGAGAGGTGCTCGGTGGTCATGCCGCCGTGGCGCCGCGAGATCTCGTCGGCGATGCGGTCGAACGCCGTCGGCCAGGCGAGCTCGCCGAGATCCTCTCGTGAGCGCCAGCTCGCGCATCCGAGGTGGTTCGCCGCGACGGTGCCGGGAACGTTGCGCATCTGCTCGACGCCGACCACGAGGACGACGTCGTAGAAGCCGGCCTCGATGTCGGCCATCGCGCCGAGCGCGGCCATGCTGCCCGACGCGCACGCCGCCTCGTGGCGTGATGAGGGCAGCTGTCGCCATTCCTCCATGACCGCCGGAAGCATCGCGCCGAGGTGCGACTGCCCGGTGAAGATCTCGCTCGAGTGGTTGCCGACATGCCCGCGCTGGATGTCGCCCGGATCGATCGCGGCATCCGCGACGGCGCCGAGCGCGGCTTCCTGCATCAGGGAGAACACCCCATCATCGACGCCCTCTGCGGCGAGGTTGCGCTTGAAGTCCGTCTGGGCTCCACCCAGGAGGTACACGCCTCGTGTGCTGCTCATCTGCTTCGACTCCCGTCGGGATCTGTCTTTCGGTCAGCTGCGTGCGGGCGCAGGCGCCCTCACGCGAAGGATTCGACGACGACGGCGGTCGCGAGACCCAGCGCCGCCGGAATCACGACGAGGCCGTAGCCGCCGCCCATCCTGCGCAGCTGATCCAACGCGTTCGCCACGAGGACACCGCCGCAGGCGCCCAGCGGGTGGCCGACGGCGATCGCGCCGCCGTGCGCGTTCACCAGGTCGGCAGGCAGCCCGAGTTCGCGGGTGAGGAGCAAGGGAGTAACTGCGAACGACTCGTTCACCTCGACGACCGAGAGCTCGCTCGCCTGCAGCCCTGCCTGGTCGAGCGCCTTCCTGCTCGCGGGTACCGTCGCCTCGAGGCCCGGTGAGCGGACCGCCGCCTGAGCCCAGCCGAGCACCGCTCCGATCGGCGCCCGATCCGACTGCCGCGCCCCGGTTTCCGAGGCGAGCACGAGCGCGGCGGCGGCGTCGGAGAACTGCGGAGCGGTTCCGACCGTGTGTCGGCCGCGATCGGGGCCGGTCGTGATGCCGAGGTGCCGCTCGACGCGCTCCCACAACGGGTCGTCCGCGAACAGGGGTTCCAGCGCGGCCAGCGACTCCAACGTGGTGTCTGGGCGTGCGCCCTCGTCGTGATCCAGCACGACCGCGGGTGTCGTCACCGGGACGATCGACTCCCACGCCGGCGCGGCGCTCGCGCGCAACTGGCTCCGCAGGCCGTACTCGTCGAGCTGCGTTCGACTGAAGCCGGCCCGGATCGCCGCGGCATCCGCTGAGACGCCGATGGAGACGAACCCGGTCGCCTCGCCCTCTGCCTCGTCGATGGCGAACGCGGGCCGGTCGGCGAGCATCGGCACGCGCGACATGGACTCGACGCCCGCTGCGACGACGAGCTCCGCACCACCGGAACGCACCTGTGCGGCCCCGGAGGCGATGGCGTCGAGCCCCGAACCGCACAGGCGGGAGACCACACCGGAGGGCACGGCGTCGGACCAGCCGGCGTGCATCGCCGCCACCCTGCCCACGTTTCCGCCCTGTTCCCCGACGACCGTGCTCACCCCGACGATCACGTCATCGACGCGATCGTCGGGCAGCCCGCGTGCGGTGAGTTCGCGCAGGACGACGGCGAGCAGCTCGGCCGGTGAGAACCCGGCGAGGGTGCCGCCGCCGCGCCGAACCCGTGCGCGCGGCGTGCGCGCGGCGTCGAGGATCAGGGCCCTGCTCACGCCTGCGCCTCGGCGAGGACCTTGCGCAGCTCGGTCTTGACGACCTTGCCGACGGGGTTGCGCGGAAGCAGTTCGACCACGCGCAGGTTCTCCGGCAGCTTGTACGAGGCGATGTGCTGTTCGCGCAGGAACTCGACGAGCTCCGGCAGGTCCAGCGTGGTCTCGGGGTGCAGCGCCACGAACGCCGCGACCTTCTCGCCGAGCGTCTCGTCGAGGTCGCCGACGACCGCGACGTCTGCGACGGCCGGATGCTTCATGATGAGCGTCTCGAGCTCGACGGGCGCGATGTTCATGCCGCCGCGGATGATGATGTCCTTCGCGCGGTCGACGTAGCGGAGGTACTGGCCCTCGTCGCCGGCGATCTCGAAGATGTCGCCGGTCTTGAGGTAGCCCGCCTCGTCGAACGGGTTGGAGAGCGTCTCGGCGTTGAGGTAGCGCGCGAACAGCTGCGGGCCGCTGATGTGCAGTTCGCCCGGACGGCCGGGCTCGGTGATCTCGTCGCCGGTCTCGAGGTCGTAGATCTTGACGTCGGCCCACTTGGACAGCTGCATCGACCAGTCGGTGCCCTCGGCGCCGTAGCGCGGGAAGAACCTGGCCCGGTCGTCGGGGCTCGGCAGGTCGACGCTGCTCGAGAGCAGGCCGACGCCCTCGTTGGAGCCGAAGAAGTTGATGATCGGGATCTCGAACCGCTCCTGCCATCCCCGCACCATCGCCGGGTTGAGCGGCGCGGAACCCGATCCGATCCGGGTCAGGCTGGTGAGGTCGATCCTGCTCAGCAGCTCCTCGTTGTGCAGCAGCATCGACAGCAGCGCCGGCGGTGCGAGCGTGTACGTCACGCGTTCGCGCGCGATCTGGCCGAAGAAGGTCGGGGCGTCGAACGGGTGGTGCTGCACGAGCACGCAGCCGGTGCGCACCCACGGCAGCAGCATCGCGCAGATGCCGGCCATGTTGATCATCGGGAAGGCATTCAGGATCACATCGTCGGTGGTCGTGGCCGAGGCGTCCTGGCAGACCATGCTGAAGACGAGCCAGTCGTAGTGGGCGCGCATGACGCCCTTGGGCACGCCCTCGGTGCCGGAGGTCCAGCAGATCGTCACGCAGTCGTTCGGGTCGTTGGGGTCGGCTGCGCGGTAGGCGGCGACGGCCGCCTCGTCCGCGGTGGTTGCCGAGGTCGGGAACAGGTGGGTCACACCGGTGCTGTCCTCGCAGAGGGCGTCGTCGGGCAGCCCGTAGCTGAACACGCCGCGGACGCTCGGCAGCTCGCCGCGCAGGCGCGCGAAGTCGTCGGCCGGGTGCCGTTCGCCGAAGGCGCGCGCCGCGACGACCCAGTCGAACTCGGCTGCGTTCCCCATCGTGGTGATCTCGTGATCGCGGTACTGCATCGCCAGCGGCGACACCGTGGCGCCGAGCGTCCACGCGGCGACGAGCATCTCGGTGAGCTCGATGCCGTTGGCGAGCTGGACGCCGATCGTGTCACCACGACTCACTCCCGCTTCGGCGAGCCGAGCGGCCAGTGCCGTCACCTCGCTGTCGACCTCGCGCCAGGTCAGACGCCGTGCCGCGCCGCCCGCCAGTGCCGCACGGTTGGCGGGGTCGACGATCGCGAGCGCGTCGCCGCGCCGGGCGGCCGTTGCACGGAACATCCCGTCGATGGTCTCGGGGGTCCACTGGCCGTCCTCGACGAGACGATCGACGCGGGACTGGGGGTGCAGGTTCAGACGACGTTCGGACATTGGGGGCTTCCTTACCTGTTCGGGTGGGCGTCAGTCCCCGACAGCTCTGTCGGGGACCGACGTGGTGATCGGTTGGTCGGGCGTTCAGGCGAGCTGGTCTGCGCGGATCCACGTGGCGTGGAACCCCGCCGGTACGGACTGGGGGAGCTTGATGCGGGCGACCGGTCCAGCGGCGAGGTCGTCCGCGGCGAGCACGAGGATCTCGCCGCGGCCCTCGATCTCGTCGTTGACGAAGGTCACCAGGTAGCCGTCGCTGTCGCTCGTGGACCCGTCGCGAGGAGCGAACGGGCTCTCCGAGCCCCAGCGTCCCGCGCCGAACTGGTAGCTCTCCTTCTCGCCGGTCTGCGAGTCGTAGCGCACGATGCCGTCGAAGAGCAGTGTGGGCTCGTTCGCCAGGCTCATGTTGTACGAGTAGCGGTGCGGAACGCCGACGATGCGCTGGTCCATGCTGGGGAACTCGATGTTCTGGTCGTCGATGGGGCGCTCGGAGGTCTGACCGGTGACGAGATCGAACTCGTAGCGGTACAGCTGCGCGTCCAGTCGCATGTACGCGAGCATGTTGGCGAGCGGGTGCTCGAAGGTGGACTGGTGCTGCGGATTCTTCACCCGGCACACCTCCATGATGATCTTCGTCCCCTCCTCCCACGAGTTGACGACGTGGTAGATGTAGCAGGGCTTGGCCTCGAACCAGCGCACCTCCGCGCCGGACCCGTACCGGGGGAGCACCGCGAAACGCGAGACGAGCGACTTGTCGTAGAAGATCCGGTACTTGCCGTTGCGGCGGGCCTCCTGGTCCTGCACGAGCGGGAGATCCATCAGCACGGTGTAGTTCTCGGTGATCGCCATGTCGTGCGGCAGCCGTGGGCCGGGCAGGTCGACCTGGGTCAGGTGCGTCTGCGTGCCGTCGGGGCCGATGATGCCGTAGCGCATGTAGTTCATGTCGGGCCCGTAGTCGAACCACAGCAGCTCACCGGTGCGCTCATCGGCCTTCGGATGCGCCATCATGTCGCCCGCGAACGTGCCGAGGAAGTCCTGCGCACCCAGCGTCTCGAGCGAGAGCGGGTCCACGGCGTAGGGGTCGCCGCACAGGTACCAGGTGGCGAGGACCTGACCGCGGTGGAAGATCACGTCGGTGTTCGCCGAGTCCTTGATGCCGAGGCCGTGCCCGTTGCCGAACGGATTGCCCTCTGGGTTCTCCATGAGGCCGGTCCACAACGACTTTCCGGCGGCGGATTCCTCGTGGAACGCCTTCGTGCGGACCCAGCGGTTGCGATAGCGCACCTTGCCGCCGTCGAAGTGCACGGCATGGATCATGCCGTCGCCGTCGAACATGTGGTAGCGGCCGGGAGCGTCGAAACGGCGGTTGGGGCCGTTGCGGAGGTAGACGCCGTTGAGGTCGCGCGGCACCTCGCCGATGACCTCGAGGTCTTCGAGCGACAGCTCGGTCTGCACGGGGGCGTAGACGCCGAGCAGGTACGGGTTGTCGAAGGAGCTGTCCGCCCCCATGGCTCGGGCGACGGCGATGGGCTGGTCGGGCGTGTGCGTTGACATGTTTCGATGACCTCGGATCTCAGTTGTGCGACGGGCGCAGCGGACGACGGGACTGGACGACGCGGAAGCGTCCGGTGACGAACGAGTCGTCGGTGAGCGTGGCGGTGCCTGCAGGGTTCAGGCCGGAGACGTGGAAGTCGCTGAAGGCGGCGGAGAAGTTGATCGGCATCGCGCCGGTGACGTTGATCGTGAGCGACGCGCCGGCGGCCGCGAACGCCTCCTCGGCGGAGTCGATCAGGGGTTCATCGGTCGAGTAGAGGAAGGCGGTGATCGCTCCGTGGGCGGCGGCATCGGCGGCGGCGCGCTGCAGGGCGGTGCGCGCGTCGGGCACCCGGATGAGGAAGACGACGGGGCCGAAGCACTCGTGTGCGAACAGGTCCTCGTCGTCGAGCGAGACCCGCGCGATCAGGGGCGTGCTCGTGCGGGCCCGCGGAAACTCGGGGGCGGCCCAGCTGCGTGGCTCGCTCAGCACATGTGCTCGTGCCCGCAGCGTGGCGGTGAGGTCGGCGATCTCGTCGATCGTGCGCTCGGACTGGATGGCGCCGAGTACCGCGGCGGCACGTCTCGGGCTCTCGGCGATCGCCGCCGCAGCGTCGATCAGGCCCTGTTCGAGCTCGTCCGCCGAGAGGACGCCCTCGGGCGTGACCACACCGGATTCCGGGACGTAGATGTTCTGCGGTGCGGTGCACATCTGCGCCGAGAACAGCGAGATCGCGCCGGCGACGGCGCGCAGCGCGGCATCCGTGTCGGTGAAGGAGTCGAGGACGACGGCGTTGAGTCCGGATGTCTCGGAGTAGACACGCGCCTGACGGGCGTGCTCCTCGACCCAGGCGCCGTACCGGGCCGAGCCGGTGAAGTCGACGATGCGGACCTTCGGGTGGGTGGCGAGGATCGAGGTGATCGGCTCCGCCGCCGAATCGACCGCGAGTTGGACGGCGTCGGGATCGCAGCCCGCATCGGTCAGCGTCTCGCGCATGATCTCGACGGCGAGCGCCATCTGCAGCACCGACGACGGGTGCGGCTTGACGATGACGGGGTTGCCGGCCATGAGGTTCGCGAACACCGCGGGGTAGACGTTCCAGGCGGGGAAGCTCGCGCAGGCGACGACGAGTGCGGGCCCCATCGGGACGATGCGGTAGGTCTTCTCGAGCGCGACCAGCTCGGCGCCGAAGGTCTGCTCCCACGACGCAGCGGTCGGCACCCGGGACAGCACCTGCCATGCTGCGGCGACGGCTTCGAGACCGCGGTCGAGCGCATTCGTTCCGCTGCCGGACCGGCTCATGCCGCGGCCCTGACCGGTCGTGTGCATCGCCGCGAGTCCGAGCACGACGTTGGCTGCGAACATCCGCTCGATCATCTCGATGCAGATGCCGGCCCGCTCATCGATCGTGCGGGCGCTCCACGGGGCCTGCGCCTGCCGGGCGTGCTCGATCAGCGCCGGCGCCTCGGCGCGGGGGTAGCTGACGCCGAGGGGGAGTCGCGTCCATGGCGAGACCTCGTCGGTCTGCAGTGTCGGGACGCCGATGTGCCCCGGCAGGTCCAGCGGCGTCTCGAGCTGCGCCGAGAACAGTGCCGTCGCCTCGTCGCCCTGCGGGCCGGACGGCTCGCGGCCGGTGAACGCGCTGAACGCGGTGCGCGCAGCGACGGCCCGGACGGCGTCGGCGAGCAGGCGGCGGTGTCGGGACGCCAACTCGGCGGGCGAGCAGGTCGACGCCTGTGCTGTGGTGATCGTCATCATTGAGAACTCCTCTGGCAAGTACCATAAGAGAAGTTAGGTGGGTGGGCAAGGGGTGATTTCCACATTCTCCGGTTCCGGCCACAGCACCAGTTGCGTGCAGCGGAACAGCGCGATGCGCTTGCCGGAGCCGTCGAAGACCTCGGCGTCCCACACCTGCGTGCGGCGGCCGCCGTGCACCAGCACCGCCTCCGTTCGCACGGTGCCGGTGCGCGCGGTGCCGAGGTACGAGGTCTTCTGCTCCACCGTGGTGAACCCCGATGCTCCGGCCGGCAGCGCGACGCGGCATCCGAGTCCGCAGGCGGTGTCGGCGAGCGCGACCACCGAGGCGGCATGCAGGTAGCCGTTGGGGGCCAGCACCGCAGGAGTCACCTCCATGCGGGCGTCGATGCGCCCCGCCTCGACGGCGGTGACCTCGATCCCGAGAAGGCCGGGCAGGCGCCCGACTCCCAATGCGGTCAGTTCGGCGGGGTCGGGGAGCCCGGTGGCGGCGGCCACCGGAGTGGGGCGTGGTGCGCGGTCGTCACTCATCGTCGACCTCCACGGCGACGGCGATGCCCTGCCCGACGCCGATGCAGGCCGTCATGATGCCGATGCCGCCACCGCGCGCGCGGACCGCCCCTGCGCAGTCGACGAGGGCACGGGCGGCGGAGGCGCCGAGCGGATGCCCCAGCGCGATCGCCCCGCCGTTCGGGTTGACCTGCACCGTGGCCGGTGGGGCGAGCCGGTGGAGACACGCGAGCACCACGGCAGCGAACGCCTCGTTGATCTCGAGGACGGCGATGTCGTCGAGGGTGCGGCCCAATCGGTGCAGGAGTTTCTCGACGGCGTCGACGGGTGCGAGCGCGAACCGCGCCGGATCGACGCCCACCACGGCGGAGCCGAGGATGCGTGCGAGCGGCTTCGTGCCGGATTCGGCGACGCGTCGGCCCGACACGATCAGCGTCGCCGCCGCACCGTCGCTCAGCGGCGAGGAGTTCCCCGCCGTGACCGAGCCGCCGGCTGAGAATGCGGGGGACAGCGCCGCCAGCGCGGCGGCGCTCGTGTCGGGCCGGATGCACTCGTCCCGGAGCAGTCCCACCGACTCGACGACGCCGCCGTCGTGGAATCCCTCGCTCCATGCGGTCGCGGCGAGCGTGTGGGAGCGGAGCGCCCAGTCGTCCTGGGCTGAGCGTCCGATGCCGAGCTCTTCGGCGATCAGCTCGGCCGACCGCCCCAGCGAGGCGACCCACGGCGCCGGGAAGAGCGGATTGACCATTCGCCAGCCCACCGTCGTGGGGACCAGCTCGGGCCGCGTCGGCAGTCGGTCGTCGATCGGCGCGAGCACGTGCGGTGCCCGGCTCATGCCCTCGACTCCGCCGGCGATGACGAGGTCGGCTTCTCCCGCACGTATCGCCCGCGAGGCGAGCACGATGGATTCGGCGCCGGAGCCGCACAGGCGGTTGACGGTGGATGCCGGCGTCGTGACGGGCAGTCCGGCCAGCAGCACGGCCATCCGGGCGACGTTGCGGTTGTCCTCGCCCGCGCCGTTCGCGTCGCCGAGGATCACGTCGTCGATGCCGTCGTGCGTGATTGCGGGGTTGCGTTCGGCGAGCGCGCGCACGGGGATCGCGGCCAGGTCGTCGACCCGGATGTGCGAGAGCGAGCCGCGGAAGCGCCCGAACGGAGTGCGGACGGCATCGAGGATGTACGCGTGGTTCTGTTCTGCCGACGTCGTCGTCATGCATCACCTCCCAGTGAACTTCGCTTATAGTACCGATCATGACGACGCAGGTGTTGGACGGAGCGCGAACCGTCGGCGACGTGCTCGACGCGGCCGCCGAGCGTCACGGCGATCGGGTGGCGGTGCAGGATGCCACGGGCTCGCTGACCTTCACCGAACTCCGTGAGCGCGCCCGACGCCTCGCCGACGGCCTGCTGCGCAGCGGACTGCGTCCGGGGGATCGGGTGCTCGAGGCGCTGCCCAACGGCTGCGAGCTGCTCGTGAGCGAGATGGCGCTGGCCCTGGCCGGGCTCGTCCGGGTGCCGCTGAACCCGCGCCTCGGGCCACGCGAGTGGCGCGGCATCCACCACGACAGCGGCGCCCGCGGCCTCATCGCCGACGGTCGCCTGCGGGGCGGCGACGGCGCCGGCATCACCGAGCACGTCGCCTGCGAGATCAGGGTGCGGGCGGATGACGGCGGGCTCGCGGAGCTGATCGACGACGGGTCGCCCGGCGCACGCCTCGTCGCGCCGAATCCGGAGGACGTGGTCGGCCTGGCCTACTCGTCCGGAACGACCGGCATGCCCAAGGGTGCGCTGCGCACGCATGGCATGCGGCTGGCCTCGATGCGGGCGATGCTGCGACACGTGGTGGAGCCGACCGGCGACGTCGATGCCTACCTGCACGCGGGTCCGGCGATCCACACGAGCGGTCTCTTCATCCTCCCGATGCTCGCCCTCGGTGCCCGGCAGGTCATGGCGCACCATCCGACACCCGCGGCGATCTCCGAACTCGTCGCGGCCGCGAGCATCACCCATCTCGCACTCGTGCCGAGCGTCGTCGACGCGCTCACGCAGTTGCCCGAGCCGGATCGCCGATCGTTCGCGCGCCTCCGGATGCTCGCGTACGCCGGTGCTCCCATGCCGCCCGCGCAGATCCGTCGTGCAGCAGAGCTCCTCACCGACCGGCTGGTGCAGTACTACGGCCTGGTCGAAGCGATCCCTCCGCTCACCGTGCTCGGCATCGCGGATCACGCCCGGGGCCTGGGTGACACGCCGCAGCTGCTCGCCTCCGCGGGGCGCATCGTCGGCGATGCCCGCATCGAGATCCGGCGCGATGGGGGATCCGCCGACACGGGGCCCGTCCCGTCGGAGCTCGGCGAGGTCGCGGTGAGCGGTCCCATGGTGACCCCCGGGTACTGGAACGCCGAGGAGCGCACCGATCTCGGCAAGTCCTTCGACGGCACGGCGCTCCTCACCGGAGACGTGGGAGTCATCACGGACGGGTACCTCGTGCTCGCCGACCGCAGGAACAACATGCTGATCAGCGGCGGATACAACGTCTACCCCGGGGAGATCGAGTCGGCGGTGCTGTCGAGCCCCGGCCTTCGCGACGCCGTCGCCGTCGGGCTCCCCGACGAGCGGTGGGGGCAGCGGATCGTGCTCGCGTACACGACGACCTCCGGCGCGGATCTGGATGCCTCGCAGCGGGCCGAGCTCCACGACCGCCTCGACCGCCTGGCCCCGCACAAGCGACCCAAGACCTGTCACTTCCACGCAGAGCTCCCGCTCGGCGCCACCGGCAAGCTCGATCGCCGTGCCATCGCCGCGCAGCTCATCGCCGCGGAGCATCCGCTCTCCGGCGCATCCGACGAAAGGCTCCCGACGACATGACCCCCTCCGAACTGCTCCAGCGTCTGCGCCTCCCGGTGGTGGCCGCCCCCATGTTCCTGGTCTCGGGGCCGGACCTGGTCATCGCGGCGAGCCGCGCCGGCATCGTCGGTTCGTTCCCCACGCCGAACTGCCGCACCGCCGAGGAGCTCGACAACTGGCTCGAACAGATCACGACGGCCCTCGGCACCGGGCCGGATGCTCCGCCGTGGGCCATGAACCTCATCACCCACTCCACGAACTCGCGCCTCGGCGACGATCTCGAGATGGTGGCGAAGCACCGCCCGCCGGTCGTCATCACCGCGCTCGGGTCTCCGCGCCCGGTCGTCGACGTCGTGCATTCCTACGGGGGCCTCGTGCTCGCCGACGTCGTCTCGCTGAAGCTGGCCCGCAAAGCCGCCGACGCCGGGGCGGACGGGCTCGTGTGCGTTTCATCCGGTGCGGGCGGCCACACCGGTCACCTCTCACCGCTGCCGTTCATCGCGGCGGTGCGCGACAGCTTCGACGGCCTCGTGTGCGTCGGCGGCGGCGTGGCGACCGGAGCCGGCGTCGCCGGCGCCGTCGCCGCCGGTGCGGATCTCGTCTACATGGGCACGCGCTTCCTGGCCACGCAGGAGAGCATCGCCGTCGAGGGACACAAGCAGATGGTCGTCGGCAGCTCGATCGACGATCTCGTCGTCTCCGCTGCGATCACCGGCACCCCGGCGTCCTGGCTGCGTGCCTCGCTCACAGCGGTCGGCATCGACCCCGACGCGGATGCCCCGACCGCACGGAACTACTCGTCGGAGATCTCGAACGTCCGGCGGTGGAAGGACACGTGGGCCGCCGGCCAGGGCCTCGACAACATCGATGCGATCGAGACCACCGCGGACGTCGTCGATCGACTGGTGGTCGAGTACGGCGCGGCCTGGGATCGGGTTGCCGGGCTCGTGGGGGCGCGCTGACTATGCTGACGGAGTGACGGCGACCATCCCCACGAGCGGGAGTGCGATCGGAATCGCGCTCCTCACCCTCGGTGACCGCTGGACGCTGCTCATCCTGCAGCGGGCCTTCGTCTTGCGCACCCGCCGCTTCGGCGACTGGCGGGCACAGCTCGGGCTGAGCGAATCGACGCTGGCCGCTCGCCTGCGCGATCTCGTCGCAGCCGAGCTGATGGAGCGCGTCCCGTACGACGACAACGGCCGGACCCGTGAGGAATACCTGCTGACGCCGCGTGCGCTCGAGCTCTGGCGCCTGTTGCTTGCGATCTGGGGATGGGAGCAGGTGTCCGTCCCCGGTGCCGAGGATGCACCGGTGCTGATGCACGACGTGTGCGGACAGGCGACCCTGCCCGTCCTCGGCTGCGGCGTGTGCGACACCGCTCCCGTCACGGCTCGCGACACCACCGCTGAGCGCGGCGCCGAGGCGGAGTTCGCGAAGATCAGCGTGCCTCGCCTGCACCGCCGGGCGAAGGAGTCGGCGAGCGCTGCCGACGCGCTGTCCTACTATCCCGAGACGATGGAGATCCTCGGTGACCGCTGGAGCACGGCGATCCTCGCGGCCGCCTTCCTCGGTGTCCGTCGTTTCAACGGCTTCAAGGCCGAGCTCGGCATCGCCCAGTCGATCCTGTCCGACCGGCTCCGGCGGTTCGTGGCGGCGGGCGTGCTGCACGCGCCGTCATCCGAGGGCGAGTACCGGCTGACGAGCAAGGGCATGGACTTCTTCCCGGTCTTCGCGATCCTCGTCGACTGGGCGCAGCGCTGGTACGCGTCGGAGTCGGGCCGCGAGCTGACCATCCGGCATGTCCAGTGCGGTTCGCCGCTCGCGCCGGTGCTGCTGTGTTCGAAGTGCGGCGAGGAGCTCGTGCGAACGGCGGTCCACTTCGAGCTGGCGGACGCGTCGGCGAACCGAGTCTGACGCGGCGCCGGCCACGCATCGCTCCGAACCCTCGGGGCGTGCGAATCGCGACTCGCGCCCCCGTGTCAGAGCAGCGCCGCGGGATGGATGCCGAACCAGCGGACGGTCTCGTGCACGACCCCGATGAGCACGTAGAGCGCGAGGCCCGTTCCGAGCGCCACCTCTCGCACCGACCCCGTGTCGCCGAGCACGGGCAGGGCGACGTGCCCGCTCGGGCGCCAGATGCGGCTGATGATCGGCGTGCGTCGCAAGAACTTCGGCGGGCGCGGCATGATCGGCCAGAGCAGGCCGGGCAGGCCGCCGGTGGTGAGGAAGTCCCCGGCGAGGTGCGCGACGAACCCGACCACGACGGCGAGTGGGAACCACTGGACGCTGTCGGGTGCGAGCAGCACGAGCAGCAGCCCGAACACCGCGCCGATGGACCATGCGGTCAGCCACGAGTTCACCATGTCGCGGGCCTTCACGGCGAAGCACATGAGCGCGGCGGAGCCGATCATCATGCCGACCGAGAACGTGCCGAGTCGATCGGTCGTCAGCGTCAGGAGCGTCAGCGCCCACGCGCCGACACCGACGGCGGCTGCCGCGATGAGCGAGTGCGCGCCGTAGCGATGACCGCCGGCGACCGCCCCCACGGCACCGGCGGTGAGCCGGCCGAGGATCGGCACCGACTGCGCGATGGTGGCGCTGTGGTGGTCGGCATCGGGCAGGAGCGCCGCACCCGCGCAGATGAAGGATCCCGCGACGACCCCGACCGGGTCGAGCGGGTATGCACCGCTCGTGAGGTACGGCATCGCGCCCGTGACGGCGATCCAGGCGGCGGCGCCGCTCGTGGCATGGTTGACGCCCTTCATCGCGGCGGGTGGTCCTTTCGATGGCGTGCATCGTCACCCGATGCGGGTACTCGACGTGCGCACACCGCTCGTCACTCCACGGTCTGAGACCGACTCAACCGACCGTATCGCCCCGCGCCGACACCGGCCCTCGAAGCCGGGTGAGCGGTCGCGTTCGACCGATGCGGCAGGTCAGGACGCCGGAGCCGCGCCGACGAGCAACGACCGGAGTTCGCCGGCGAACCGCTCGACCGGGCCGTCGACGACGAGTCCCGGCGCGACGGTCGTGATCGCGAGTACGGCGACCGCAGACGGCGTCATGCCCGCCGCTCGGCGCCACTCGGCGATCTGCGCCGCCGAAGCCGCGTACACGATCCGCCCGAGCCCGACCCAGGCATGCGCCGCGGAGCACATCGGGCAGTGCTCGCCCGAGGTGTAGACGGTGGCGGAGGCCCGCTCGGCACCCGTCAGGTTCGTCGCCGCCCAACGCGCGATCTCGAACTCGGGATGCCGCGTCTCGTCGCCGAGGGAGGTCTCGCGATTGCGGTCGGCGAAACGCACGACGCCGGCGTCGTCGACGAGCACGGAACCGAAGGCGCCATCGCCGTCGGCCGCGGCCTCTCGAGCGAGTGCGACGGCGCGCTCGAGGAACGCCAGGTCTTCGTCGGTGATGCCCACGGATCGAGTCTGCCGCGATTCGGGGTGCCGCGGAACCGTGTCTTCGGATTCGATGTGAACGCGCCGCGAATGCCGGCGCCGGACATACGATCAGGGTGTGGACATCAGAGACATTCCCCTCACGACGATCGATGGCGAACCCACCTCCCTCGCGGAGTACGCCGATCAGGTCGTGATGATCGTCAACGTCGCATCGAAATGCGGCCTCACGCCTCAGTACGAGAAGCTCGAGGCGTTGCAGCGCGAGTACGGGGATCGCGGGTTCACGGTGCTCGGCTTCCCGTGCAACCAGTTCGCCGGGCAGGAGCCCGGCAGCGGCGACGACATCAAGGAGTTCTGCTCCATGACGTACGGGGTCAGCTTCCCGCTGATGGAGAAGGTCAAGGTCAACGGGCGCAACCGGCATCCGCTCTACGCCGAACTGACCTCGGTGGCAGACGCGAACGGCAAGGCCGGTCGCGTGAAGTGGAACTTCGAGAAGTTCGTGGTGCAGCCGGGCGGTGGGGTGCAGCGCTTCCGGCCGACGACGCAGCCCGACGACCCTGCCGTGATCGCCGCGATCGAAGCGGGGCTCGCGGAGGCCCAGGCCGCCTGAACTCCGGACGACCGGCTTCCGAGGCGTGCCGCGCGGCACCTTGACCCGTACGCGGACCCGGCCCACAATTGGGGGGTTGATCCGAATGCCTAGGGGAGCGGAGCACGAATGTCCGACGCGTACACACGTCCGACCGATGACAGGGCAGCCGGTACTCCGGTGCTGCCGAACTTCGCGCCGGCGCTCGATGACGAGCCGTCGTCGGCACCAGCGCAGAAGGAACCGGCCGAACGAGGCAAGTGGAGCGGCGACCTGCGCTTCATGCTCGTTGTGCTCGCCGCGATCGTCGCGCTCTTCCTCGCCTTCGCGCTGCTGATCGCCTTCAGCCCCACCGGTCCCGCGATCAGCGCGCTCGCGATCATCGCAGCGCCGATCGCCACCATGGTCGCGGCGTACTACGGCATCTCGCTCGCGCTCCGACAGGTGAAGGACGCGCGCAACGCCGCCGAGGCGAGCGAGGCTCGCGCCCGTGCCGCCGAGCAGACCGCTCGCGAGTCCGACGCATGGGCGGCGCAGATGGAGTCCGGACTCCGTGTCGCGGTCGCGAAGCTCAAGGCCGGGGCGCAGGACACCCGCGACGTCGAGCGCGCCGCGGGCACTCCCGACGACTTCTTCTGATCCCGAGGCGATCGCGACGTCGCACCGGGCGACGCCGCTCCGGATTCAGAGTTCGGCGAGCACCGACACGGGGCGCTCGACGCATCGCGCCACGAAGGTGAGGAAGGCCGCGGCCTCGGCGCCGTCGCACACACGGTGGTCGAATGAGAGCGTCAGTTCCGTCACGGTGCGCACGGCCAGGGCGCCGTCGACGACCCATGGGCGCTCGATGAACCGGCCGACACCGAGCATCGCCGCCTCGGGGTGATTGATGATCGCTGCCGAACCGTCGACGCCGAGCGTGCCGTAGTTGTTGAGCGTGAAGGTGCCGCCGGTCAGCGCCGATGGCGGGAAGACACCGGTGGCGGCCTCCTCGGTACGGGCCGTGATCGCGTCGCGCAGCGAGCGCAGCGGCATCCGCTCGGCACCATGCACGACGGGCACGAGGAGTCCTCGCGGGGTCTGTGCGGCGAGGCCGAGGTTTACTGCCGAGTGGTAGACCAGCTCTTCACGCTCGGCGTTGTAGCTCGCGTTGAGCGCCGGGTGCTTCGCGAGCCCTGCGACGACGAACCGGGCGATGAGGGCGGTGAAGCCGAACCGTTCGCCGGTCGCCTCCTGGAGCTGTCGGCGTGCGGCCAGCAGGCCGGTCGCGTCGACGTCCATCCAGACGGTCGCCTCGGGGATCTCCCGGCGTGAGCGGGAGAAGTGGGCGGCGGCGGCGCGGGCCATTCGGTCGAGCGGCACGCGGCGGTCGCCGTCGCGCTCGGGGATGGGCGCGGCAGCGGGTGTCGGGGCCGATGGTGCAGCGGATGCCGCAGCAGCAGCTGCCGAGGTCGGAGCCTCCTGCTCGGCGATGAACGACTCGACGTCGCGTCGCATCACGAGATGGTCGTGGCCCGAGCCGAGCAGCTGGCTCGCGTCGAAGCCGTGCTCGCGGGCGAGGCGGCGCACGATCGGGGAGACGACGGGGGAGCGGCGTGCGGCGTCGAGCCTGGCCGTGCCGTTCGAACGGGGACCGGACGAAGCAGCAGCACCGCCACCGCTGGCACCGACTCCGCCACCGCGTCGACCGAAGCGCGCCGGCGCCGAGGCCGCCCGCTTGGTGACGGTCGACTGCCGGGTGCCGTAGCCGATCAGCACGGCGCCCGACTCCTCGGCGAGCGCGGTCTCGCTCGTCACGATGCCGGGTTCGGCGGGCTCCGCGACATCCGGAACCTCGGCACCGCCGCCGAGCGTCAGCAACACGGTGCCGGCGTGCAGCACCTCGCCGACCTCGCCGCCGAGGGACTCGACGACACCGGCGAACGGCGTCGGTAGCTGCACGACCGACTTGGCCGATTCGAGCTCGACGACGACCTGGTCGATCGCCACCTCGTCGCCCGGGGCGACGAGCCAGGCGACGATCTCGGCCTCGGTGAGGCCCTCGCCGAGGTCGGGGAGGATGAACTCGCGGCTCATGCGTCCCACTCCCAGGTGTCGAGCGCGGCGAGCACGCGGTCGGCGGTCGGCAGGTGGTACTCCTCGAGCTTCGGCGAGGGGAACGGGATGTCGAAGCCCGCGATGCGCAGCACCGGCGCAGCGAGGTGATGGAAGTTGCGTTCGGTCACCCGTGCGGCGACCTCGGCGCCGTAGCCGCCGAACTGCGCGGCCTCGTGGATGACGGCGGCACGCGAGGTCTTGCGCACGGAGGCGCCGACGGTCTCGTCGTCGAAGGGGGAGAGGCTGCGGAGGTCGACGACCTCGATCGAGAGGCCTTCGGCGGCGGCCGCCTCGGCGGCCTCGAGTGCGGTGCGCACCGTCGGGCCGTAGCCGATGAGCGTCACGTCGGTGCCCTCGCGCACGACCTCGGCGCGGTCCATCGGCGCGGTCGTGACGGGCAGGGCGAGCGGCGCCTTCGACCAGTAGCGGCTCTTCGGCTCCATGAAGACGACGGGGTCGTCGCTCTCGATCGCCTCGCGCAGCATCGAGTAGGCATCGGCGGGGTTCGAGGGCATCACGACGGTCAGGCCGGGCGTCGACGCCCAATACGACTCGGAGGAGTCGGAGTGGTGCTCGACGCCGCCGATCGCTCCGGCACAGGGGATGCGGACGACCATGGGCAGCGTGACGCGGCCCTTGGTGCGGTTCCGCATCTTCGCGACGTGCGAGACCATCTGTTCGAACGCCGGGTAGCTGAAGGCGTCGAACTGCATCTCGACGACGGGGCGCATGCCGTACATCGCCATGCCCACCGCGGTGCCGATGATGCCCGACTCGGCGAGCGGTGAGTCCCAGATGCGATCCTCGCCGAACTCGGCCTGCAAGCCGTCGGTGACGCGGAACACGCCGCCGAGGGGTCCCACGTCCTCGCCGTAGACGATGACGCGGTCGTCGGCCGCCATGGCGTCGCGAAGCGCGGCGTTCAGGGCGCCGGCCATCGTCAGCTGCGTCGGTGCAGCGGATGCCTCGGCGGCGTGGGTGCTCGTCGCGGTCGCGGTCATCGTGCCGCCCCCTCGTGGCTCGCGAACGCGCCGGCGGCGATCTCGGCCTCGAGCGATGCACGCTGCTCGAGGAGCGCAGTGCGGTCGCGCCCGTAGACGTGGTCGAAGAGTTCGAGCGGGTCGAGCTCGGCCTCGGTCGTCATGACGTCGCGCGTGCGGGCGGCGAGGGCCTCGGCGGCATCCGTGATCTCGGTGCGCATGGCCTCGGTGAGCGCGCCCTCGGAGACGAGGAACTTCTCGAGGCGCTCGATCGGGTCGCGGCGCTTCCAGTGCTCGACGTCGCGTGCAGCGCGGTAGCGGCTGGGGTCGTCGGAGTTCGTGTGCGCCTCGATGCGATAGGTCACGCCCTCGATGAGCGTCGGGCCGCCGCCGTTCCGGGCCCGTTCGACCGCGGCAGTGGTGACGGCGTACATCGCGGCGATGTCGTTGCCGTCGACGTGGTAGCCGGGCATGCCGTAGCCGACCGCCTTGTCGGCGAGCGTCGCCGCGCGGGTCTGCCGCTCGAGGGGCACGCTGATCGCGAACTGGTTGTTCTGCACGACGAAGACCGTCGGGGTCTGCCAGACCGCCGCGAAGTTGAAGGCCTCGTGCGCGTCGCCCTCGCTCGTGGCGCCGTCACCGAGGAAGGTCAGCGCAACGATCGGGTCGTGCCGGAGGCGCGCCGCGTGCGAGAGGCCGACGGCGTGCAGCGCCTGCGTCGCCAGCGGCGTGGCCTGCGCGGCGGTGCGGTGCGCGTGCTGGTCCTAGCCGTTGTGCCAATCGCCTCGGAACGACTGCAGGATGTCGGCGGGCTCGATGCCGCGGGTGAGCAGCGCGATGCTGTCGCGGTACGTCGGGAACAGCCAGTCCTCGGTGGTCAGCGCCGCCACGGCCCCGATCTCGCAGGCCTCCTGGCCGTAGGCCGAGGGGTAGGTGGCGAGGCGTCCCTGCTTCGTGAGTGCGGTGACCTGCACGTCGAATCGACGGGCGACGACCATCTTGCGGTACAGCTCGAGCAGCGTCTCGGTGTCGGGCAGACCGAACCCGCCGGTCGCGGAACCGGTGACCGCATGACCGGCGTTGTCGAGGAGGCGCAGGGGTTTCTCGCTCGGCAGGGTGCGGACGGACGCATGCTCGACATTGAGGCTCATGACCTCATCGTCGGACACTCTGGCGCGCCGCGGAGGAACGCCCGAGCAACCGTGAACGAACGGCTCGGCGGGCTCGAAAGCGAGGCCGTTCGTCCGCCGCGGAGGGCGTCAGGTGCGCCAGATGTCCAGCGTCTGCGCCGGGGGATGACCCTCGATCTCGGCGAGGATCAGGTGCGACCGGGTCGACACGACACCCGGCATGTCGTGGATGTCGCGGAGGATCGCCTGGCTCAACTGCTCGTGGTCGGGCGCGCTCACCGTGAGGATGATGTCGATGTCGCCCGAGACGGCCTGGACCTTCTCGACGAACGGCAGCGTCGCGAGCTTCGCCGCGATCTCCTCCCACGAGACCTCGCCGATGCGCACCACGACGAGTGCCGAGATGTTCAGGCCGATCGCCTTGCGGTCGATGTGGGCGCCGAAGCCCGTGATGACGCCGCGCTGCTGCAATTGCTGCACCCGGTTGTGGGCGGCGGTGCGTGAGATGTGCACGCGTTCAGCGAGGGTTCGCACCGAGAGCCGGCCGTCGCGGCTCAGCTCGGCGACGATGCTGCGGTCGATACTGTCGAGCGCATCATTGCGGTGCGGTACTGACTGGGTCATCCTCGTCCTCGTTGCTCGGTTCCAGCGTACCGGCTGCGACGCGTCGCGCGGCGGAGGGATGCGTGCATCGGCGCGTGCCTGACCACCCTGGGCAGCAACGGCCAGACGGCGGCGATCGCGTCGAGCCATCCGTTGGCGACGCGTTCGACCCGTGGTGTCCAGCGGAACCCGTAGGCCGCCCGGACGGATGCCGGCAGCAGGGCGGCCGTCATGAGGCGCACGGGCGGCAGCAGCAGTCCGGCGCCGGGGGGCAGAGCGGATGCGCCGGTCAACAGGCTCCTCGCGACCGTGCGGGCCTCGTCGCCGACCTCGAGCGCGCCCAGTCGTTCCGTCCACCAGGCGTCGAACTCGACGCGGCTCTCGGGCCACCCCTCGCCCGCGGACTGGAGCCGCGTGCCGAGCGGCGCGTATCCCCGAACGATGATGTCGGCGGTTGCTGCGGGCAGGGGGCCCTCGAGACGCTCGTGCAGCTCGAGCGCGACGGCCAGGAGCGTCGAGGCGACCCACCGCTGGGCGTCGGCGTCGAATGCGTTGTAGGCCGGCTGTCCGCCCTGGGCGTCGCCGCGCACCGGCGCGTGACGACGGTTCACGGCGCGCACCGCTTCAGCGGCGAGCTGCTCGTCGCCGAAGCCGATCGCGTAGACGTAGTCGAGGGTGCCGATCAGACGCTCGAGCGGGCGTTCGCGGAATCCGCTGTGCTGGGCCACACCGCGCGCGACGCGGGGGTCGGCGAGCTGCAGCAGGATCGCGGCGCCGCCGCCGAGGAGCAGCACGCCCTCGGCGCCGTGGCGCCGGAACACTGCGAGTTCGTGGTCGTTGGTGTCGGCATGCATCACTACCAGTTGTAGCGCTAGTACCAGTTGAACCGCTCCGAGTGCGCCCAGGCGCCGCACGGTGCACCGTAGCGATCGGCGATGTACGAGAGACCCCACTCGATCTGCGTGGCGGCGTTCGTGCGCCAATCCGCACCCGCGCTGGCCATCTTGCTGCCCGGCAGTGACTGCGGAATGCCGTACGCGCCGCTCGAGGCGTTGTAGGCGTCGGCCCGCCAACTCGACTCGCGGGTCCACAGGTTCAGGAGGCACTGGTACTCGCCTGAACCCCAGCCGTAGCGTGCTACGGCGCCTGCCGCATAGGCCTTCGCGCCGGAGGTGTCGACGACGACTCCCGGCGGTGGTGCGCTGCCCACGTCGACCGATTCGCCGCTCGCCGCCTCGGCGGCGCGCTGCCGTTCCTCCTCCGCCAGTCGAAGCTGCTCGCCGGTGCGGTACCGCCGCTCGATCGCCGCCGTGCTGTCGCGCAGGCTCGCGAGCTGCGCATACAGCGTGTCGACCACGACCCGCTGCTCGGCGAGCTCGGCCTCGGCGGCCGCATGCGCAGACTCGGCTGCTGCGGCGGCCTCGGCCGCCGCCTCCGCCAGCCGCGATCGCTCCTGCTCGGCGACGTCCGCCTGCGCCGAGAGCGATGCCGACTCCGCCTTCGCCGCTTCGGCGCGATCGGCGATGCCGCCGTAGACGTTCGTGAGCTGCGCCGCGCGGGAGAGTCCCTGCAGGAGATCGGTCGAGGCGTCGTCGTCGAACAGCAGCCGCAGCGTGACATCCGCTCCGCCCGAGCGGGCGAGCACGGCGCCGACCCGCCCGAGTCGTTCGCCCGAGGCGATGGCCTCCGCCTCGGCTGCCGCTGCCGCCGTTGCGAGGGACTCGGCGCGCTGCTCGGCCGCTGCGTGCGCCGCCGTTGCTGCGGCGGATGCGCCGGCCGCCGCCACGGCGGCGTCGCCGAGGGTCGCGGCGGTCGTCTCGAGCGAGGCGACGAGACCGCTGATCCGCGTGGCCTCGGCCTCGCGCGCCGCCACGTCCTGCTTGGCGGCGACCACCTCGTCCCAACTGGGGTAGTCCTCGCCGAACGCAGGGGCTACGGGCAGCATGAGTGCTGCGGCGAGGAGTGCCGCCGCCGCCGCGCACCTCGGTCGAGTTCGCACGAGACCCCCTTCGAGGCGGCGAGTCTACCCACCGCGGCTCTCGGCGCTCGTTCGGACACGCGCCGTAGAGTCGTTCGAATGCGCGCCATCCGAACTGCACGACTGCCGCTCCTCATGACGGCGGCGCTGTTCGCGCTGACGGCGTGCGCGGGCCCTTCGGGCAGCGGTGAGACGGCGTCTCCGGCGGAACCGACGTCGACCCCGACCCCGACCCCGACCGATCCGATCGCCGAGTGGGTCGACGAGCGGATGTCGCAGCTCACCGTCGAACAGAAGGCGGCGGCGCTGCTCATGGTGCACGCACCGGGCACCGACCCGGCACCACTGCGCGCGTACGTCGACGCCGGGGTCTCCGGACTCATCCTCATGGGCGACAACGTGCCGTCGGGGCCGACCGAGCTCGGCGCGCTCACCGCGGCCGTGCAGACGGATGCGGAGGCTCCCGTGCTGATCGGCATCGACGAGGAGGGCGGCGAGGTGCAGCGACTGCCCTGGGACGGCGCCGCGGCCGCGGACAGCCTGCGAGCCGAGGCGCCTGCAGCCGCACAGGCGGCATTCGCGGCCCGGGCTGCGGTGCTCGCCCAGAGCGGCGTGAACGTGAACTTCGGCATCGTCGCCGACGTCACCGCCGATCCCGACTCGTTCATCTTCGGGCGTGTGCTCGGCACCGACCCCGGTGGCTCGGCCGATCGGGTGGCCGGTGCCGTCACCGGGGAGCAGGGCGTCGTCGCGAGCACGCTCAAGCACTTCCCGGGTCACGGGGCGGCGCCGGGCGATTCGCATTCGAGCGTGCCGACCGCGCCGTTGACGATCGACGAATGGCGTGCCGGCCCGGCGCTGCCGTTCGCGAGCGGCATCGATGCCGGCGCCGAACTGATCATGACGGGTCACCTCAGCTACCCCGCGGTGGACGCGGCCCCGGCATCGCTCTCGCCCGAGTGGCACCGCGTGCTGCGTGACGAACTCGGCTTCGACGGCGTCGTCGTGACCGACGACATGCTGATGCTGCAGCACAACGGCCTTCCCGAGTACGCGGATCCGGGGGAGAACGCCGTGCGCGCCGTGGCGGCCGGAGCCGATCTGCTGCTCTACGTGCTCCCGTCGGATCCTGCGTCGATGGGCATCTCGATCGACGGCCTCGTCGGGTCGATCGTCGGAGCCGTGCACTCGGGGCGCATCACCGAGGCGCAGCTCGACGACGCGGCCGAGCGGGTGCTTACCCTGCGCCGGACGCTCGCGAACTGAACCCGAGAATTCTCTGAAAGATCTCCGCCCGGCGGGAATACCGCGTCGCTCCATGCGTTTGCATAGTCGTGGCCGAACGGCCGCCACGACACCGAACACGGGAGACCGCCCAACATGACGACGACTGCACCGACGATCGAGATCCCCGGCTACCGCGCTGGCACCTGGAACATCGACCCCACTCACAGCGAGGTCGGCTTCAGCATCCGCCACATCATGATCAGCAAGGTCAAGGGCAAGTTCGAGCGCTTCACCGCGACGTTCGTCACGGCCGAGAACCCGCTCGACTCGAGCGTCACCGCGTCGGCCGAGGTCGCCTCGGTCACCACGAACGAGCCGAACCGCGACGCGCACCTGCGCACCGGCGACTTCTTCGAGGCCGAGACCTACCCGACGATCGACTTCGTCTCGACCGGCGTGCGTGTCGAGAAGGGCGACTTCAAGGTCGACGGCGACCTCACGATTCGCGGCATCACGAAGCCGGTCACCTTCGACTTCGACTTCGGCGGCTTCGGCGGCGACCCCTACGGCAACTACAAGGGCGGCGCCACGGCGAAGACCGTCGTCAACCGCGAGGACTTCGGCCTGCAGTACAACGCAGCGCTCGAGACCGGCGGCGTGCTGCTCGGCGACCAGGTGACGATCACCCTCGAGCTGCAGGCCGCACTCGAGCAGTAGTCCCGACGCTCCTCTGAACGGCGGCCGTGCACTCTGCACGGCCGCCGTTCGCGTGCATGGGCACAGCGGCGTGCGTGCCGACACCGCGGATGACGCGGCGCTCGTCTCAGTCGAGCGCGGTCACCTCGCCGAGCTCTCTGCCCCAGAACCGCGCCCACTCGCGAAGGCGGGGCGTGAACGAGTCGGGGTCGAGCGGGCCGTCGAACCCGTCGATCGTCACGGAGGTCGCCCGCGCCCGCTCCACCTTTCGCCACAGACCGACGACCCGGCCGTTCTGCACGAGGGTCGGCTGGAACACGCCGTTGCCGCCGGGGACCACCCGCGGCGCATGCGCCGGGTCGCAGACCGGGCCGCGATCGCGATACCCGAGGTAGTACTCGTCGAACGCCGCGAGCGCATGACGGCCCGAGGCGCGCGTCGCCCGCGAGCCCGACGACGGCTCGGCGACGACGAACCGCTCGTCATCGAACGCGACGACTCCGTCGCCCGCATCGGCGAGGGCGGCACGCGCATCGGTCAGCGTGAGTCCGCTCCACCACGCGAAGTCCTGCACGGTCGCCGGTCCGTGCCCCCTCACATAGTCGACGAACAGGGCGGTCAGCGTCTCCTCGCGCGTCTTCGGCGGTGCGACGCGGGGCGACCACTCGTCGAGCAGCACGAATCGCTGACCACCGCGTCCCTCCGCCGGCCCGCAGCAGAGCACCCCATCGTGAGCGAGCCACCAGATGAGGTGGTAGCCGCGCTGCCCGGCCGTCGAGATGCCGGCAGCCTGCCAGGCGACCTGCAGTTCGTCGCGGGAGAGCGAGCGGCCGCCCTCGAGTTCGCGCTCCGCGATGCCGCGGGCGGCCGAGTAGACCTCGGCGTCGAGCTCGAGCTCCCGGTGGGTCGCCGTGGCCTTCTGCAGGATGCGCGGGCCCGTGATCACGAGGATGTCGCGCAGTGCCTCGGCGGGCACGAGGTGGAGCGTGCCGCGCATCGGCCACGACCGGAGCACCTCGCGCGACTCGATGGCGGCATCGACGTCGGCGGCGACCGAGCCGCGCACCCGCGCGCCGAGCACCCACTTCGCGGCGGCGAAGTCCTGCGCCTGCACGGCGCCGAGGCGTCGCACCGCTGCAGCGATCGAGGGCAGGCCCGATGCGAGCCCGTGCGAGTCGAGTCGGGCAGCGCGAACGCGCGCGTCGCTGGCGAGATTCGGCATGCTCCGAGTCTGGCGGAAGCCTGAGACATCCGCTGTGGTGCGGCCATGCCGCCACGGAGCCACGCCGGGCGGGATAGACTGGGAGGCTGTGCCGCTCGGCACGCCATCCCACCCCGTTCGTTTCGGAGGAACCCCCGTGCTCGCCGTCCATGATCTCGAGATCCGCATCGGTGCGCGCGTGCTGATGGAGCACGTCGACTTCCGCGTCTCCGACGGCGACAAGATCGGCCTCGTCGGCCGGAACGGCGCCGGAAAGACCACTCTCACGAAGACGCTCGCGGGCGAGACGCTGCCCACCGGCGGCCGGATCGAGCGCAGCGGCGAGATCGGCTACCTGCCGCAGGACCCGCGCTCCGGCGACCCCGAGATGCTCGCCCGCACGCGCATCCTCGATGCACGCGGACTCGGCCAGATCGCGCTCGGCATGCATGAGGCGTCCCTGAGCATGGGCGACGCGGACCCGGCAGTCGCCGAACGCGCCATGAAGAAGTACGGCAATCTCACCGACCGCTTCAACGCACTCGGCGGGTACGCCGCCGAGGCCGAGGCAGCCTCGATCGCCTCGAACCTGAACCTGCCCGACCGCATCCTCGACCAGCCGCTGAAGACGCTCTCCGGCGGCCAGCGACGCCGTATCGAGCTCGCTCGCATCCTCTTCTCCGACGCCGAGACGATGATCCTCGACGAACCGACGAACCACCTCGACGCCGACTCCGTCGTCTGGCTCCGCGAGTTCCTGAAGAACTACCGGGGCGGCGTCATCGTGATCTCCCACGATGTCGTGCTCGTCGGCGAGGTCGTGAACCGGGTGTTCTACCTCGACGCGAACCGCTCCGCGATCGACATCTACAACATGGGCTGGAAGCACTACCAGCGCCAGCGCGCCGCCGACGAGGAGCGTCGCAAGAAAGAGCGCATGAACGCCGAGAAGAAGGCCGGTGTGCTGCAGCTCCAGGCGGCCAAGTTCGGTGCGAAGGCCTCGAAGGCGGCAGCGGCGCACCAGATGGTCGCCCGTGCCGAGAAGCTGCTGGCCGGTCTCGAAGAGGTGCGCACCGTCGACCGCGTCGCCAAGCTCCGCTTCCCGACCCCGGCGCCCTGCGGTCGCACGCCCATCACGGCGTCCGACCTCTCGAAGAGCTACGGCTCGCTCGAGATCTTCACGGCGGTCGATCTCGCGATCGACCGCGGTTCGAAGGTCGTCATCATCGGCCTGAACGGTGCCGGCAAGACGACGCTCCTCCGCATCCTCGCGGGCGTCGACAAGCCCGACACCGGCGTCGTCGATGCGGGCCACGGCCTGCGCGTCGGCTACTACGCGCAGGAGCACGAGACGATCGACGTCAAGCGCTCGGTGCTCCAGAACATGGTCAGCGCATCGCCGAACCTCACCGAGACCGAGGCGCGCAAGGTGCTCGGTTCGTTCCTCTTCACGGGCGACGACGTGCACAAGGCGGCCGGCGTGCTCTCCGGCGGCGAGAAGACGCGTCTCGCGCTCGCGATGATCGTCGTCTCGGGTGCCAACGTGCTGCTCCTCGACGAACCGACGAACAACCTCGACCCCGCGAGCCGCGCCGAGATCCTCGACGCCCTCGCGCACTACGAGGGTTCGGTCGTGCTCGTCTCGCACGACCCGGGCGCCGTCGAGGCGCTGAACCCCGAGCGCGTGCTCATCATGCCCGACGGCACCGAAGACCATTGGAGCCGCGAGTACCAGGAGCTCATCGAGCTGGCCTAGCCGCGAGCGTGCTCGGCTCGGTCAGCGCCGGTCGAGCACGCCGTCCTCGAGGTCTGCGTCGGCGTCTCGCCGCTTCTGCTTCGGCTTTCGGGCCGCGCGAGTCGCGGCATCCGTCGAACCGGATGTCTCTGCGAGCGCCTTGCGCTCCTGGTTCGCCGCCCAGGCGAGGCCGACGAAGCCCATGATGGCGAAGACGTACCACTGCAATGCGTACGAGAGGTGCGGACCTTCGTCGCGTTCGGGGCGTGCCGCCGCCAGCGGCGGTTCGTCGGCGTCGGAGCCCGACTGCACGAGCACGCCGTACGCCGCGGTGTAACTCGGTTCGCCGACCCGCTCCGAGAGCTCTTCGAGGTCGATCGTCGCGAACTCGCTGCCCGTCGACGTGCGCCCGTCGATGCGCCCTTCGCCGGCCTTCAGGCGGGCCTCGATCTCGACGTGCCCGCTCGGCGGCGCAGGCACCTCGCTCGGCCGGCCCTCCGAGTTCTGCGCGATCCAGCCGCGATCGACCATGAACACCGTGCCGTCATCGAGCCGGAACGGCGTGATCACCTGGAAGCCCGAGCTGCCCTCGAACGGACGGTTCCGCACGACGACCTCCTCATCGGCGAGGTACTCGCCGGACAGTGCGACCACCTGCCAGCGCTGATCGATGTCGAAGGCCTCGGGGTCGGGCAGCGCTTCGGCGACCGGCACGGCCGCCGCGTCGTAGTTGGCGTCGATGCGCGCGACTTCGGCGAGCGCCTCGGTGCGCCGGTTGAACTGCCAGGAGCCGAGCGCCGAGCAGACGATCGCGAAGACGACGGTGAGCAGCAGGTAGCCCGCCCAACGCCGGTGCAACAGGAATCGCCAGTCGTTCACTCGTCGTCTCCGTCTGCGGCGTCGGGCCGCGGCTCGTGGATGTCTGCGAAGGCGGCGACCGCGACCGGGAACGAGCGCGCCTCGAGGAACCCGCGCAGGTAGTCGACGTGCTCGTCGCACGCGAGCCAGGTCTTGCCGCGGTCGCCGGTGTGGATGCGAGGGTTGCGCCAGTCGATGCGCCACAGCGCGGGTTGCCGGCATTGCGCGCGCGAGCAGGTGCCGTGGTCGGGCGACGCGCCCAGTCCACCGATCATGCGGCGCCGCGTTCGTCGTGACGGGCCTGATCGTCGTGCGGCGTCGATCGCGGTTCCGCGTTCGCCGAGTCCGTCGGATCGGCCGCAGACGAGGCTGCAGATGAGGCCGCAGACGAGGCTGCAGGCGGGGGAGTGCGACGCAGCAGGCCACCGGGGCGGAGCACCGCGCGCTGCCTGCCCGAGCCCTGCACGTTCGCGATCACCACCGCGAAGTACGGGAGGAAGATCGCGCCTGCGGCGAACACCGCGAGCCACCAGCCGCGAGCGAAGAGCAGTCCGATGACGCAGAGCACACGGATCGACATCGCGATCGAGTACTTGATCATGCGCGCCCGCCGCTCCGCTTCGGGCGAAGGCGGCAGCGTGGTGATCGACTGCTGCTGCTTCATGATGGTCGCCGTGGTCCTGCGGCACTCCTCTTGCATCAAGCCTACGTCGGTCGGCGGGCAACGGATGCCTCGAATACACGAGCCTCTAAGCTGAAACGGGCCGATCGGCCCGATGCCAGAAGGAGAAGCAACGCATGACGACGAGCCGCACCGTTCTCGTGACCGGTGGCAACCGGGGAATCGGTTTCGCGATCGCCCGCGAGTTCATCGCCCAGGGCCACCGTGTGGCCGTGACCGCCCGCTCGGGAGAGGGGCCCGAGGGCTCGCTCACCGTTCGGGCCGACGTCACCGACGCGGCATCCGTCGACGCCGCCTTCACCGAGGTCGAAGCGGCCCTCGGCCCGGTCGAGGTCGTCGTCGCGAACGCCGGCATCACGCGCGACATGCTGCTGCTCCGCATGAGCGAAGACGATTTCACGAGCGTCATCGACACCAACCTGACCGGCGCCTTCCGCGTCGTCAAGCGCGCATCCAAGGGCATGCTGAAGGCGCGCTTCGGTCGCATCGTGCTCATCTCGAGCGTCGTCGGCCTCTACGGCTCGGCCGGCCAGGTCAACTACTCGGCGTCGAAGGCGGGACTCGTCGGCATGGCCCGCTCGCTCACCCGTGAGCTCGGCGCGCGCAACATCACCGCCAACGTCGTGGCGCCGGGATTCATCGAGACCGACATGACCGATGAACTGCCCGAGGCGCAGCAGGCCGAGTACAAGAAGAGCATCCCGCTCGGTCGTTTCGCAGCACCCGAAGAGGTCGCGAAGGTCGTGACCTGGCTCGCGAGCGACGACGCCGGGTACATCTCGGGTGCCGTCATCCCCGTCGACGGCGGACTCGGCATGGGGCACTAGCGCGCCGATCGGTCACGACCCCCGCCATTGACCTCTGCGAGGCGCGGGGGGCAGACTGGGGCTCACTCGGGTCGAGATTCGACATCCGATGCAGATTCAGTTCGGGGGAACGATGAATCGCATTGCGAGACGCCTCCCGGTGCTGCAGCGGCGAGCATGCGCGAGGGGGAGCCATGTCGGAGCACGTCGAACCGCCGAAGCAGCCGGCCGCCAAGCCGGGTCGCGGATGGATCTGGATCGTCGTGGTGATCGCGGTCGTCCTCGGGCTGATCGCGGGATTCCTCGGCGGCCTGCTCGGTCGGAACCTCGCGAGTCCTGAGCCCTCTGCGGCGCCTGAGGTTGCATCTGCGCCCGTCGCCGATGGCGGCGTCTGCGATGCGACACAGGTCTCGGAGTCGGTGCTGCCTGCCGTCGTGACCATCTCTGCGAGCGATGGCTCCGAGGGCGGCGTGGGCACCGGCGAGATCATCAGCGAAGACGGGTACATCGTCACGAACAACCACGTGATCTCCGTCGCCGCCGACGGCGGCGAGATCGCCGTGCTGTACAGCAGCGGCGAGACCGCACCCGCGACACTCATCGGCCGGGATCCGCGGGCCGACATCGCCGTGCTCAAGGTCGACCACCCGTCTGCATTGCCGACGATCGAGGTGGGCAGCTCGGCGAACGTCGTCGTGGGGCAGCCGGTCGTCGCACTCGGCGCCCCGCTCGGCCTCTCGGGGTCGGTGACCGCGGGCATCGTCAGCGCACTCGGGCGCGAGGTGACGGTGCCGGGCGACGGTGACGAGACGACGATCCTGACCGGGGCCATCCAGACGGATGCCGCGATCAACCCGGGCAACTCGGGCGGGCCGCTCGTCGACTGCGACGGGCGCCTGATCGGCATCAACACCGCGATCGCCACCGTGCCGAACGAGGCGGGCGAAGCGGGCGGCGGCAGCGTGGGCATCGGATTCGCGGTGCCGGTCGATCGCGCGATGTCGATCGTCGACCAGCTCATCTCGACCGGCAGCGCGACCTACCCGTACTTCGGAGTGTCCGTCGTCGCGATCCCCGAGAATGCTGCCGCGGACTTCGGAGTCGACGGCGGCCTGTACGTCGCCTCGGTCGTCGCGGGCGGGCCGGCTGACGAAGCGGGGATCAAGGCCGGCGACATCATCCTGACGGTCAATGGCGAACCGGCGACCGACACCGAGGCGCTGACGGCGATCACGCTGCAGGCTCAGATCGGCGACGAGGTCGAGATCGGGTACCTCCGCGACGGCACTCCATCGACCACGACCGTGACCCTGCAGGAAGCGCCGCAGGGCTGACCGGGCGCCGCGGAGGCCAGAACGCGCTGAGCGCATGGGCGACCGGTCATCACGAACCGGCCGCCCATCCCGTCCGTCAGAGCGCGGCGACCATCAGCGAGGTCCCGGAGTCCTGCCGGCCGATATCGGCACGATCGAACGGTCCACCCCACGACAGACCGAACTGGTTCGCAGCATTCCGGTCGACGGAGTAGGCGAGCTCGGCCTGGTTCTTCAGCCACTTCTTGTACGGATGGCCCGGCAGCACGTCGTCCAGTTCCGCGAGGTTGCGCGCGAAGATTCCCTTGAACGCCGACTGGTCCGTGTTGCACCGGGTCGGCTCGCACGGCTCCGTCAGCACGCCTCCCGGCGCCAACGCGGGGCTCGAGAGCGTGGCATCTGCGATCGCCCGCGCCTCGGTGAGCAGACTGCGGTCACCCGTTGCCTCAGCGAGCTCGACCAGACCACCGATCAGCGAGCCCTGGTTGTAGGTCCAGGTCGTACCGCCGTTGCTCGTGCAGTCGTCTCGGAGTCCATCGTTGACCAGATGCTCCGAATTGATCATGCCGCTCGCCTTGAACCACTCCCATTCCTCGACCGCACGGGAGAGGTAGAACGTGTCCCCGGGGATGGCGTTGTGGAGGGAAGCCGTCAACTTGAGGTACAGCGAGTTGCTGATGGCGTTCTTGTAGCTGTTCGATGGGATGTCCCAGACGATCCCGCCACCGCAGCGGTCGTCCCAGTAGTCGCGCATGTACGCCTCATCGAGCTTGGCGATGTCGAGGTACTCGGTCTTCCCCGTGAGTTCGTACAGGCGCACCATCGCCAACGCGTACCATCCCGTGTCGTCGGTGGAGTCGGTCCGGAACTCACCGCCGCCCTGCGGCCACCAGTCCTGCGGAGCCCGCAGTTTCGTCACGGCCTCTTCGACCAGCGGGAGATAGGACGTGTCGTTCGCTCGCTGCTCGAAGTCCAGCACCACCTGCAGCGAGTTCCCGGTCTGCCACCATGAGGGGCCCGGATCGAACCGTCCGTTCCCCGGGTTGTAGAAGTCCACCAGCGCAGCCACCGACGCCGCGGCGTGATGACGAGAGCTGTCGGACTGCGCTTGCACCTGCGGGGGCCTGTGCGCGCCATCGGGCGGTGCCGCCTGCGCCGATATCGTCGTCGTTCCGATCATCAACGCGCCCGCAGCTGCGCCGATGATCACCTTCCACGTGCTCTGCATGTGCCGCATATCTTCGTCTCGCTCCTTTGCTCGACAACTATGTGCGGACAAGAATACATGGGCCGGTTCGGCACGAGTCAAGCCCGCCAACCACCCGCTGTTCGTGGAGAAGGTCCTGTTCGTGGCGTACGACACCATCGTCGGTTCGCACCGAACCACTCAACGCTCCGGAGCGGTCAGAAGGCGCTGCCGAGCCAGAGCCCGAGGCCTGCGGCCGCGAGCGAGAGCACGAGCATCAGCACCCCGCTGACGAACGAGGCGGCGAATCGTCGCTGTCGGACGAGCTGCACCGTCTCGTAACTCGCGGTGCTGAAGGTCGTGTAGCCGCCGAGGAACCCGGTTCCGAGCACGAGCGCGAGCTCGGGGGACAGCAGGTTCGTGAGGGTTGCGCCGATGATGAGGCCGAGCGCGAAGGAACCCGACACGTTGATGACCGTCGTCGCCCAGGGGAACGCGGTGCGGACCCGTGACCGGATGAGACCGTCGAGCACGAAGCGCACGCCGGCGCCGAGCCCGCCCCCGACGACGACCAGGAGGAAGAGCGGAAGCGTCATGCGGGTTCACCACCCCGACCGGGGCGCCGGCTTCCGCCGAGTCCGATTCCGACCACGATCCCGGCCCAGGTGGCGAGCCCGCCGACCAGCAGGGTGCCGAGCGCGTAGAGCATTGCTGCGCCGACCCCACCGTTCACCGCGAGCACGACGGTGTCGTTGGCGAGCGCGCTGTACGTGGTGAACCCGCCGCAGAACCCCGTGCCGAGGAGGAGGCGGAGCTGCGCGGCCGATGCGTCCGCGGGGCCCCGGCGCTCGAGCATGGAAGAGAGGCAGCCGAGCAGGAAGGCACCGACGATGTTGACGAGCGCGATGGCGATCGGCACCTCTGCGACCGTGGGGATCGCCAGCGCGAGCCCTGCGCGTGCTGCAGACCCGGCCATGCCTCCGGTCACGACGAGTGCGATGGCGGTCCACCGGAGGTGGGGCGGCAGTGCATCCGTCACGAGTCGGTTCCGCGGCCGGGCTCGGACGCTGCGCGATGCGATACGGGAACGATGACGATCGGTCGCGGTTGGCGGTGCGCCAGTTGCGCGCCGACCGAACGACTGAAGAATTCGCGCAGGCTCCCGCCGAGTGAGTGATCGTGCGCGCCCACGACGATCATGGCGGCATCGAGCGTCTCGGCGAGGTGCCCGAGAGCGCCGGCGACATCGCCGGCGAGCGCGAGCGTGCGCCAGGGCACGGCGGTCGTCGCGAGGAGATCCCGCAGCGTACGGGCCAGCGATTCGTCGAACACCGTCTCATGGTCGTCGGCGAAGTCGGGATCGAGCGAGGCGCTCTCGACCGATCCGTCCGCGGCCTCCTCGACCGGATAGCGCGCGGGGTTGACGTATGCGCAGACCAACTCGGTTCCGAACCGACTCGCGAAGATGGCGGCCTGCTTCACGACGTCGGCGGGCTGACCGGGTACCACGCCGACGATCACCGGCTGCGCTGAGCGCGCACCCTCGACCTCAGCCATGCCGCGATGCTACGCCGCGGCGCGCACAGGGGTCAACGAGCGGCACCCCGCGGCTCACCCGCGAAGGCCGAGCACCGAGAGCACCGACGACAGGTCGGGACGGTCGATCACCAGGTCCGCCTGCGCTCGCACGATCGGCTTCGCGCAGAAGGCGATGCCGAGCGCGGCTCGGTCGAGCATCTGCAGGTCGTTCGCGCCGTCGCCCACCGCGACGGTGCGCCCGATCGGGATGCCGCCGGCCTCCGCCCACTCGGCGAGCGCGACGGCCTTGGCGGCGGCATCGATGATCGGGCCGTCGACCCGGCCGGTGAGCCGGCCGCCCGTGATCTCGAGTCGGTTCGCCCGGCAGAAGTCGAGGCCGAGACGTTCGGCGAGCGGGGCGAGCAGCTCGTGGAAGCCGCCGGAGACGACGCCGACGCGCCCGCCGGCCGCATGCACGCCGTCGATGAGCTCCTGCACGCCGGGAGTGGGCGTCATCCGCTCGCGTGCAGCCGCGAGCACCGAGACGTCGAGGCCCGCGAGGGTCGCGACCCGCTCGCGCAGGCTCTCGGCGAAGTCGAGCTCCCCGCGCATGGCTCGCTCGGTGACGGCGGCGACGTGTTCGAGGGTGCCCGCGGCCTCGGCCAGCAGTTCGATCGCCTCTTCGCGGATGAGGGTCGAGTCGGCGTCGAGCACGACGAGGGGGCCGCTCGCGCGGCCGGTGGTGCCGGCGCTCACGCGGTGGCCCGGACGCGCGAGCCCTTGCCCACGACGGTGATCCCGCTGTCGGTCACGATGAACCCCCTGGCGATGTCTTCGGCCCGGTCGACTCCGATGCGCGCTCCCGCCTCGACGATGACCTCCTTGTCGAGGATCGCCCGTTGCACGGTCGCTCGGGCGTCGATGCGCGCCCGGTCGAAGAGGATCGAGTCGGAGACGTGCGCGCCGGAGCCGACCTTCGCCCACGGCCCGATGACGCTGCGTTCGACGTGGGCGCCCGAGATGACGGAGCCGAGCGAGACGATCGAGTCGATGACCGTGCCGAGGGTGCCGCGGGCGTCGCGGGTGAACTTCGCCGGCGGCGAGTTCAGCTGCTGGCTGAAGATGGGCCACTCCCGGTTGTAGAGGTTGAAGACGGGCAGCACCGAGATGAGGTCTTGATGCGCCTCGAAGAACGAGTCGATGGTTCCGACGTCGCGCCAGTAGTACCGGTCGCGATCGGTCGACCCGGGCACCTCGTTGCGCTGCAGGTCGTAGACGCCCGCGGCGCCCTGCGCCACGAAGGCCGGGATGATGTCGCCGCCCATGTCGTGGCTCGAGTCCGTGCGCTCTCCGTCGCGCAGCACGGCGTCGATGAGGGCATCGGCGTCGAACACGTAGTTGCCCATCGAGGCCAGCACCTCACCGGGGGAGTCGGGGAGTCCGACCGGATCGGCGGGCTTCTCGAGGAACCGGTGGATGCGGCCGGGATGGGCGGCATCGACCTCGATGACGCCGAACTGGTCGGCGAGTCCGATCGGCTGGCGGATCGCGGCGACGGTCGCCGCGGCGCCCGACTCGATGTGCGCGTCGATCATCTGGCTGAAGTCCATGCGGTACACGTGGTCGGCACCGACGACCACGATGATGTCGGGCTGCTCGTCGTAGATGAGGTTGAGGCTCTGCAGGATGGCGTCGGCCGATCCCGAGAACCAGCGCTTGCCGAGGCGCTGCTGCGCCGGCACCGACGCGACGTAGGAGTTCAGGAGCCCGCTCATCCGCCAGGTCTGCGACACGTGCCGGTCGAGGCTGTGCGACTTGTACTGGGTGAGCACGACGATCTGTCGCAGCCCCGAATTCAGCAGATTCGAGAGCGCGAAGTCGATCAGTCGGTATTGCCCGCCGAACGGCACCGCCGGCTTCGCGCGGTCCTCCGTCAGGGGCATGAGTCGCTTGCCCTCGCCGCCGGCGAGGACGATGCCGAATACCTTGCGCGTCGCCATGCCACAACTGTAGTCAGCGCGGGCCGCCGGTGGGCCGTCGAGTCGGGACGTGACGGATGCTGCTGCGCTACGTTTGCAGCATGCGCGTCGACCTGCTCACCCGCGAGTACCCACCCGAGGTCTACGGCGGTGCCGGTGTGCACGTCGCCGAGCTCGTTCGAGCGCTGCGCTCGAGCATCGACGTGCAGGTGCGGTGCTTCGGTGCGCCGCGCGACGAAGCGGGAACCTTCGGCTATCCGACGCCGCCCGAGTTCGCTGCGGCGAACGCTGCGCTCGGCACGATGGGCGTCGACCTGCTCATGGCCGGCGACGCGGCCGGGGCCGATCTCGTGCACTCGCACACCTGGTACGCGAACTTCGCGGGCTTCACGGCGAAGCGCCTGCACGGCGTGCCGCACGTCGTGACGGCGCACAGCCTCGAGCCGCTGCGGCCGTGGAAGGCCGAGCAACTCGGTGGCGGCTACCGGCTCTCGTCTTGGGTCGAGCGCGCCGCCTTCGAAGACGCCGATGCGGTCATCGCGGTGAGCAAGGGCATGCGCCGCGACATCCTTCGCTCCTACCCCTCGATCGACCCGAGCAGGGTCGAGGTCGTGTACAACGGCATCGACCTCGACGACTGGGCTCCGCACCGCGACCACGACGTCGTGCGGTCGCTGGGCGTCGACCCCGATCGACCTTCGGTGATCTTCGTCGGCCGCATCACCCGGCAGAAGGGGCTGCCCTACCTGCTGCGGGCGGCGCGGTTGCTGCCCGATGACGTGCAGCTCGTGCTCTGCGCCGGCGCGCCGGACACCGAGGAGATCATGGCGGAGGTCACCTCGCTCGTCGACGAGTTGCGCACCGAACGCGACGGCGTCGTGTGGATCGACCGGCATCTGCCGCGCAGCGAGCTCTCCGCCCTCCTCACGGCAGCCACGACCTTCGTGTGCCCTTCGGTCTACGAGCCCCTCGGCATCGTGAACCTCGAGGCGATGGCCTGTGGTGCTCCGGTCGTCGGCACCGCGACGGGCGGCATTCCCGAAGTCGTCGCCGACGGTGTCACGGGAATGCTCGTGCCGATCGAGCAGCTCGACGACGGCACCGGCACGCCCGTCGATCCCGATCGGTTCGTCGCCGATCTGGCGGCGGCGCTCACGACCGTGGTGAGCGACCCGGTGCGGGCGGCCGAGATGGGGGCGGCCGGGCGCCGCCGCGCCGAGACCGAGTTCGGCTGGGCGGCGATCGCCGAACGCACGCTCGAGCTGTACAGCCGGGTGCTCGCTCGGTGACCCGCGTCGACGCGCGCGGCGAGTCGGGTGCGCCGAGTGACCTCCGCGCTGCCGATAGCATTGGACGCATGGCGAGCACGGTTCTGCAGTTCCACGATGTGTCGGTGGTCCGCGATGGCAACACGATCCTCGACTCCGTCAACTGGAGCGTCGCCTCCGACGAACGCTGGGTCATCCTCGGGCCGAACGGCGCGGGCAAGACGACGCTGCTGCAGATCGCAGCCGCGGCGATGCACCCGACCTCGGGCACGGCCGATGTGCTGCAGGAGGCGCTCGGCAAGGTCGACGTCTTCGAGCTGCGCCCCATGATCGGCTTCGCCTCGACGGCGATGGCCCGCAAGATCCCGCGCAACGAGACCGTGATCGACGTCGTGCTCACCGCGGCGTACTCGGTCACCGGCCGCTGGAACGAGGAGTACGAGGCGATCGACCTGCGTCGTGCGCAGCGCGTGCTCTCGGAGTGGGGCCTCGAAGGCTTCGCCGACCGCCGGTTCGGCAGCCTCTCCGACGGCGAGCAGAAGCGCGTGCAGATCGCTCGATCGGTCATGACCGACCCCGAACTGCTGCTCCTCGACGAGCCGGCCGCGAGCCTCGACCTCGGTGCCCGCGAAGAGCTCGTCGCGCTGCTCGGCGGCTATGCCGCATCGTCGGCCTCTCCCGCGATCGTGATGGTCACTCACCACGTCGAAGAGATCCCCGTCGGCTTCACGCACGCCCTGCTGCTGCAGAAGGGCGGCATCGTCACCGCGGGTCCGCTCGCGGAGGCGCTCACCGCCGAGAACCTCTCGAAGACGTTCGACATGAAGATCGAACTGACCGAGACCGACGGTCGATACGCGGCTCGCGCCGTGTGACCGCACTTCGCTGTCGACTCTGCTAAGATCGATAGCTGGCCCGTGGGCCGCCTTTCTTCCCTGCGTGAGCGCAGGTTTCGTATCCACCGTCCGAATGCTTCACCAGCTGAAATCCAAGGAAGTCTCCATGAAGACCGACATCCACCCCGAGTACAACGCGATCGTCTTCCGCGACCTCGCTTCGGGCGCCACGTTCCTCACCCGCTCGACGGCGACGAGCGACAAGACGATCGAGCTCGACGGTGAGACCTACCCGGTCATCGACGTCGAGATCTCGTCGGAGTCGCACCCGTTCTACACGGGCAAGCAGCGCATCATGGACTCGGCCGGTCGCGTCGAGAAGTTCAACCAGCGCTTCAAGAACTTCGGCGCGTAAGCACTGTCGTACCGCGAAGGCCCCGCCGATGGCGGGGCCTTCGTCGTACGCCCAGGGTTCGGCGAGCGGCCGCAGCGGGCATCGTGTTAGCGTCGCCGGATGCCGGGACCATCGCGCCGACGCAGGAGCATGCCACGGGCGCTCACGCTGCCCGCTGCGGTGACCGGCACGGGAGTCGTGCTCCGCGCGTTCCGTGACGATGACGTCGAGACGGTGCGCGAGGCGTCGCGCGACCCGCTCATTCCCGACCTCACGACCGTGCCGCGGAACGCCGACCGCCGCGGCGCCCTCGCGTACATCGCACGCCAGCATCGACGTCTGCGCTCGGGCACGGGCTACTCGTTCGCGATCGCCGACGCCGACGATCGCGCCATCGGCCAGATCGGACTCTGGCCCGTGCGCGACGACCCGGGGCGCGCCAGTATCGGCTACTGGATCGTCGAGTCGGCCCGCGGACACGGTCGCGCGAGCGCCGCGCTACGCGCGCTCGGCGAGTGGGCATGGAGCCTGCCATCGTTCGAGCGTCTCGAGCTGTTCGTCGAGCCCTGGAACACGAGCTCCTGGAAGGCCGCGGAGGCGGCCGGCTTCGAGCGCGAGGGGTTGCTCAGATCGTGGCGGGTGATCCGCTCGGAGCGGCGCGACCTGTTCGTCTACTCGAGGATTCGTGAGCAGGAAGAGCCGAACGTCGGGTCAGCGCACCGGCCAGACGCCTGACGTCGTGAACTTGGGCTCGCCGTTCTTGCGGCGCCACGCCTGGTAGCTCTCGGCCTGCTCGCGGCTCCAGTCGACCTGTCGAGCGTGCAGTTCGGCGACGGCGGTCGCGGCGAGCTCGGGGAAGGTGCGGGCGATGGCCTGGGCGACGCGGCCGGCGGCCACGGCGTCGGCACCGGCGTCGTGGGCGTCGTCGAGCACGACGCCGTAGTGCTCGGCGGTCGCGGAGAGCGTGCGCTTGCCGCGCCGGTACTTGTCGACCGCCTTGTCGATGACGAGCGGGTCGATCACGGCGCCGGGGACGGGCAGGGGATCGATGCCGTAGCGCGACGCCTCGCGGTCGAGGATCGTGAGGTCGTAGGCGGCGTTGTAGGCCACGATCGGCAGTCCCCGCGCCGCGGCATCCGTCAGGGCGCCGATGATCTCGGCGACCGCACTGACGGCCGACTGCCCCTCGAGCCGGGCACGTTCGGTGCTGACGCCGTGGATGAGGGAGGCCGCGGTCGGGATCTCCACGCCAGGGTCGACGAGCCACTCGTGCTGCTCGAGCACCTCGCCCGAGGCACCGATCACGCCGACGTGGGCCGTCACGATGCGGCACGTGTCGACGTCGATGCCCGTCGTCTCGAGGTCGAAGACGGCGAGCGTGTCGGCCCAGTGGCCACCCAGAAGATCCATGTCGTCAGGCTATGGTCGGCCTCCGTCATCGGGGTCGCGCAGTGGCGCGTGTCGGCGGCATCCGAGGCGTATCGGCTCTCCACAGTGAGCGGGAGGCGCCCAGCACCGCGCCATAGAATGGCAGGGATGATCACCTCTCCGTACGCCGAGCAACTCGCTCGCATCCCCGTGCGAGCGCACCGCGTCGACGTCGACGGCACCGAGACGGCCTGGTGGGAGTACGGCGAGGCCGACGCCCCCGTGCTCGTGCTCGTGCACGGCTTCCGCGGCGATCACCACGGCCTCGAGCCCGTCGTCGCCCAACTGCCCGGCTTCCGCATCATCTCGCCCGACCTGCCGGGCTTCGGCGAGTCGGCGACCTTCGCCGGTCGCCCGCACGACATCGAGGCGTACGCCGACTGGCTCGGCGCGTTCATCGACGCCGTGGGCATCACGGGGCCGTACGCCCTGCTCGGCCACTCGTTCGGCTCGATCGTCTCGTCGGCCGCGGTCGCCCGTGGTCTCGCACCCGAGCGCCTCGTGCTCGTCAACCCGATCGGCGCCCCGGCGCTCGAGGGCCCCCGAGGCATCATGACCCGGCTCGCGGTCCTCTACTACCGCACCGCGGCCGCGCTGCCCGAGCGCGCCGGCTTCGCACTGCTGCGCAACGGCGTCGTCGTGCGCGTGATGAGCGTGACGATGGCCAAGACCCGGTCGAAGTCGCTCCGCCGCTTCATCCACGACCAGCACGACCAGTACTTCTCGGCGTTCGGCGACCGCGACGCCGTGCTCGAGGCGTTCCAGGCCTCCGTCAGCAACGACGTCAGCGAGTACGCCGCCGACATCGCGGTGCCGACGCTCCTCGTCGCCGCCGAACGCGACGACGTCACCCCCATCGCGGCGCAGCACCGACTCGTCACGCTCTTCCCCGACGCGACGCTCGAGGTGATCCCCGAGGTCGGCCACCTGATCCACTACGAGACGCCCGGCGACGCGGCGTCACGCATCCTGACGTTCCTCGGCGCCGGGGCGCGCGCGTGAGGATCGTCGTCGACTGCCGTTACACCCGCATCGGGCAGCACGACGGCATCAGCCGGTTCACGGCGGGCATCGTGACCGAGCTCGGCAGGCGGCATCCGATCACCATGCTCGTGAGCGACCACCGCCAGCTCGCCATGCTGCCCGAGCTGCCGTGGCAGCTCGTGAGCTCGCCCACGAGCATCCGCGAGCCGCTCGTCGCCCTGCAGGTCAAGCGACTGCGGCCCGACGTCGTCTTCACGCCGATGCAGACGATGGGCTCGTGGGGTCGCGACTACAAGCTGCTGCTGACCCTGCACGACCTGATCTACTACGAGAACCGCACGCCGCCGCGCGACCTGCCGGCTCCGGTGCGCCTGCTCTGGCGTCTGTACCACCTCGCCTGGTGGCCGCAGCGCATGCTGCTGAACCGCGCCGACCAGGTCGTCACCGTCTCCGAGACCACGGCGGGGCTGATCCACGAGCACCACCTGACCGACCGGCCCGTCACCGTCGTGCCGAACGCCGCCGACGACCTCGGCACTCCCGCCCTGCCGCGCATGCGTCCCGAGGGTCACCGGCTCGTCTACATGGGCTCGTACATGCCCTACAAGAACGTCGACACGCTCGTGCGCGCCGTCGCCGCGCTCCCCGACCACGAACTGCACCTGCTCAGCCGCATCAGCGCCGACGAACGGTCGCGCCTCACGCGCCTCGCACCGCAGGCTCGGCTCGTCTTCCACGACGGCGTGACCGATTCCGCGTACGCCGAGTTGCTCTCGGGTGCGACCGCACTCGTGCACGCGTCGAAGGCCGAGGGCTTCGGCATCCCGCTCGTCGAGGCGATGCGGCTCGGCACGCCCGTGGTCGTCAGCGACATCCCGATCTTCCGTGAGATCGGCGGCGACGCCGCCGTCTACTTCGACCCCGAGAACCCCGAGTCGCTCGTCGCAGCGCTCTGGTCGCTCGAACGCCAGGGGGAGTGGGAACGACGATCCGAGGCAGGCGTGGGCGTGGCCGCCCGGTACAACTGGTCGGCGTCGGCCGACCGCCTGCTCGCGCTCATGCAGTCGACCGTCGCCGGCAACCGCCGGCGTCGGCGCCGACGGGTCGGCTGACGCCGTCTTCCGCCGATGTCGCGGCACCGCATGCGGCGCGCGCCCGAGCATCTCGGCGTGGCCGTGCCGTGTGCGGATCCGCTACGCGTCGGTGCCCGTGAGCGCCTCGGGCTCGACGAGCTGCAGCTCGCCGGCCTCGAATCGCACGAGGTGCACCGAGCCGTTGGCGACCGCGTAGCCGGCGCCCGGCAGCGTCCAGTCGCTGAGGTGCAGCATGAGCGAGTGGATCACGCCGCCGTGGGAGACCACGACGACCGAGCCGCCGGGGTGCTCCGCCGCGATCTCGGCGAGGGCTGCGGTCGAGCGCGCGATCACGGTCGAGCGCGGTTCGAGTCCCTCGATGGTCGCCGCCTGCGCCTCGACCGCGGCTCTGCCGGCGTGGTCGAGACCTTCGAGTGCGCCGTGGGCGCGTTCGGCGAGGGCGGCGACGAGCCGGGGCTCGGGCAGCTCGAGCCGGCGAGCGATGATCTGAGCCGTCTCCGCTGCGCGCGAGAGCGTCGTGCCGTAGACGGCGTCCCATCGCTCGCTCGCGAGCTGCTCGCCGGTCTGCGCAGCCTGGAGCCGACCGGTGTCGTTCAACGGGATGTCGGTCGTGCCCTGGATGCGCCGCTGACGGTTCCACTCGGTCTCGCCGTGGCGTACGAGGGCGATGAGCACCGCGTCGGGGCGAGTGGCGTCGGTGGCGGCATCCGTCATGTCGTCAACTCTTCCAGAACGACCGCAGCGCTCACGAATCGAGGGCGGCGGCGATCGCGACGAGGGTCTCGCTCGCGCCCGCCTCGACCTTGACGGCTGCGCGGCCGTCGCCCTTCGTGAGTCCGCGGTTGATGATGACGATCGGCAGGCGCTTGCGCCGCGCCTGCTCGATGAGTCGCATGCCCGAGTTCACGACGAGCGACGAGCCGGCGACGAGCAGCACGTCGGCGCCCTGCACGAGCGAGGCGGCGGCCTGGAATCGGTCGGACGGCACGAACTCGCCGAAGAAGACCACATCGGGTTTCAGGATGCCGCCGCACACGGTGCACGCGGGGATCACCATCGCATCGACGTCGTCGACCTCGACATCGCCGTCGGGGGCCGGTCGGATCGCGGTCTCGAGGTCGATCTCGGGATTCAGCTCCTCGAGCCGTGCAGCGACCGCCTGCCGAGCGTAGTGCTGGCCGCAGGTGAGGCAGAGCACGCGGTCCATGCTGCCGTGCAGTTCGATGACGTGCCGGTTGCCGGCGCGGCGGTGCAGCCCGTCGACGTTCTGCGTGATCACGCCGCTGACGTTGCCGCGCGCCTCGAGGTCGGCGAGGGCGAGGTGGCCCCGGTTCGGCACCGCGCTGCCGAAGCTGCGCCAGCCGAGGTGGCTGCCCGCCCAGTAGCGCTTGCGCGCCTGCTCGGAGGCGAGGAAGGTCTGCACCGTCATCGGCGTGCGCACCGGCGCCCCTTCGCCGCGATAGTCGGGGATGCCCGAATCGGTGCTGACCCCTGCCCCGGTGAGCGCCGCGATGCGCGCGCCGCGGAGGAGTTCGATCGCCTCGGCGAGCTGCGGTTCGGCTTCGACCGGAGCCTCGGTATCAGTGCTCACGCGACTCTCCCTTCCACGATGCTGCCGAGTCTAGACGTGTCCGTTTTCCGGAATGTTTCCGGCACTGGCAGGCTGGAGGGTGAGGAGACGCATGCACATCGAACGAGTCCGCGACGCGGCATCCGATGCGGTGGCCGATTACGCCCGGCTCACCGACGTCGCGCTGCGCAGCGCCCACGAGCCCGAACAGGGCCTGTACATCGCCGAATCGGCGAAGGTCATCCGCCGGGCGATCGGCGCGGGCCATCGCCCGCGCTCGGTGCTGATGGAGGAGAAGTGGCTCGCGGGCCTCGAGCCGGTGCTCGCGCCGTTCGACATCCCCGTGCACCTCGCCGACCCCGACCAGCTCGAGGCGATCACCGGATACCGGGTGCACCGCGGCGCCCTGGCGGCCTTCGAGCGCCCGGTGCTCGCCGATCCGGCCGAGCTCCTCGCGGGGGCGCGGCGGGTCGTCGTGCTCGAGGACATCGTCGACCACACGAATGTCGGAGCCATTTTCAGGAGCGTCGCCGCCCTGGGCGCGGACGCGGTGCTGGTCAGCCCGCGCTGCGCAGACCCGCTCTACCGGCGGAGCGTGCGGGTGAGCATGGGCACCGTGTTCCAGGTGCCGTGGACCCGCCTGCCCGAATGGCCCGAGGCGGCCGAGCTGCTGCACGCGCACGGCTTCACCATCGCGGCCCTCGCCCTCGCCGACGAGGCCGTCTCGCTGCCCGATCTCGCGGCCGACGCGCCCGAGCGGCTCGCACTCGTCTTCGGCGCCGAGGGAGACGGCCTCAGCCGAACGGCGCTCGAGGCCGCCGACTCCGTCGTGACGATTCCCATGCGCCACGGCGTCGACTCGCTGAACGTCGCGGCCGCCGCCGCGGTCGTGCTCTACGCGGTCGCGCTGCCGGAAGCGGTCGCGCCCTCCGGCGAGGTCCGGTCATGACCGACCTCGAAGCTCAGGCGGCGAAGGCGAAGGTGTATCGACGCCGGCGCATCGTCGTCTTCAGCACGCTCGCGGTCGTCATCGCCCTCCTCACCACGGGCGGCGTGTACACGGCCAATGCGCTCGGTGCCGCCGTGCCCGCCGCCGCCCCGCAGGTCACCGACCCCGAGCCGGTCGCCGCGGCCCCGCAGCAGCTCTCGCTGCCCGGCTTCGGCGCCTACGCCGTCGGCGCCGTCGGGTTCGACGGACTCCTGGCCACGGGCAACGAGTCGACCCCCATGCCGATGGCGAGCATCACGAAGGTCATCACCGCGCTCACGGTGCTCGCCGAGCACCCGATCCCCGCGGGTGAGAGCGGGCCCGACATCGAGTACACCGACGCCGATGTCGACATCTACTGGGACATGGTCGCCCAGAACGGCTCGGTGGCCCCCGTCGAGGCGGGCGCGACCCTGAGCCTCAAGGAGAGCCTCGAGGCGCTCCTCATCCCCTCGGGCAACAACTACGGCATCTCCATCGCGAACTGGGCCTTCGGCTCCGAGCAGGCGCTCGTCGAGAAGGCCAACGCATGGCTCGCCGCGAACGGCCTCGCGAACACGCACGTGGTCGACTCGAGCGGCATCTCCGACGACAACCTCGGCACGGCGGCCGACATGGTGCTCCTCGGCGAGATCGCGCTTCGCGACCCGACGATCGCGGCCATCGTCGCGTCGAAGAGCGTCGATATCCCCGAGATCGGCACCCTGAAGAACTCGAACAAGCTGCTCGGCACGCACGGCGTCGACGGCATGAAGACCGGCACGACGGATGACGCGGCGAACCTGCTCTTCACGGCCGATTACGCCGTCGGCGCCTCGACGGTGACCGTGGTCGGCGTGCTCCTCGGCGGCGAGAACCACTCCGTGCTCGACGAGGCCATCGCCGCACTGCTCGACTCCGTCGCCCCGGGATTCCACGAGGTCGCGCCGCTCGAGGCGAATCAGGTGCTCGCGGAGTACACGACGCCGTGGGGCGAGACCGCCCGGGCCCGCACCGCCGACGGCGCCACCGTCGTCGTGTGGAGCGACACGCCCGTCGACGTCGAGGTGCAGGCCGAACCCGTCACGCTCGCCGAGCGGGGCGAGCAGGTCGGCACCGCGATCGTTCGCGCCGGCACGCAGGAGATCAGCGTGCCGCTCGTGCTCGATGCCGGGATCGACGACCCCGGGACGTGGTGGCGCCTCTCGAATCCGGGCGCGCTCGACTGAGCCCTGCCCCTCGACAGTGCCCGCCGGGCGGCGGCTGGTCTACTCGGGCGACGCGTACGGCGCGGCATCCGGTCGCTTGGCGCTGATGAGGTCGCCCGACGACTGGTGGCGGATGCGTCGCACCACCCACGGCACGAGGTACTCGCGTGCCCACGAGAGGTCGTCGACGCGCGCCTGACGCCACGTGCTCGACGGCAGGGGCTCGGGTCGCAGCGGCTCGAGTTCGTGCTCGACGTTCAGCGCGTCGATGACCATGCGTGCGACGGTGTGGTGGCCGAGCGAGTTCAGGTGCAGGCGGTCGGGAGCCCACATCCGCTGGTCCTGAATGGCGGTGAGCGCCCACTGGTCGGCGACGATGCAGTCGTACCTCGCGGCGATCGTGCGCAGGTTCTCGTTGTAGATCGCGACCTTGCCGCGGATGCCGCGGAACACGGGGGAGAAGCCGACGTCGACGCCGGTGAAGATGACGATCGTGGCGTGGTCGCGGGAGAGCCGCTCGATCGCGTACTCGAAACGCGCTGCGATCTCGTCGGGGTCGGTGCGCGGGCGGATGACGTCGTTGCCGCCCGCCGAGATCGTGATGAGGTCGGGGCGCAGCGCGAGTGCGGGCTCGATCTGCTCGTCGATGATCTGCTGGATGAGCTTGCCGCGCACGGCGAGGTTCGCGTACGCGAAGTCCTCGGTGCCCTGGGCCAGTTCTTCGGCGACTCGGTCGGCCCAGCCGCGGTGACCGCCGGGCGCGCCCGGCTCGGGGTCGCCGATGCCTTCCGTGAACGAGTCGCCGAGGGCGACGTAGCGCGACCAGGGATGCTGCTGCGTGACCATTCCTCCATTGTGCCAACTCGATCCCGGTTCGGGGATGTCGGGTGGCTCCGCTACGCTCGGATCCAGTGAGTACTGCGATCCCTTTCGGCCCCCAACCGGGCACGTCAGCCGCCGAGCACCTCTCACCATCCTTCCCCGAACGCGCCGCGTGGGGAACGGCATCGAAGCTCCGTGCATGGCAGGCCGAGGCCCTCGAGCAGTATCTCAACGAACTGCCTCGCGACTTCCTCGCCGCTGCGACGCCGGGCGCCGGCAAGACGACGTTCGCCCTGCGACTCGCGGCCGAGCTGCGGGCGCGGCGCATCATCGACCGCATCACCGTGGTGGCGCCGACCGACCACCTGAAACGGCAGTGGGCGGATGCCGCGGCGCGTGCCGGGATCCGGCTCGACCCCGACTTCCGCAACGCCCACGGTCGCACCGCCCGCCACTACCACGGGGTCGCCGTCACGTACGCGCAGGTCGCGATGCGGCCGGGGCTGCACCGCGAGGTGACGATGTCGGGCAAGACCCTCGTCATCCTCGACGAGGTGCATCACGGCGGCGACACGCTCTCGTGGGGCGATGCGATCCGCGAGGCCTTCGAACGCGCCGAGAAGCGGCTGTCCCTGACCGGCACGCCGTTCCGCTCCGACACCGCTCCCATTCCGTTCGTGGACTACGTTCCCGACGCCCAGGGGGTGCGTCTCTCGAGGTCCGACTACAACTACGGATACGGCCGCGCCCTCGCCGACGGCGTCGTGCGCCCGGTGCTCTTCATGGTCTACGCGGGCCACATGCGCTGGCGCACGAAGGCCGGCGACGAGATGGAGGCCAAGCTCGGCGAGGACAACACGAAGGACATCACCTCGTCGGCGTGGCGTACGGCGCTCGAACCGAGCGGCGAGTGGATTCCCGCCGTGCTCGCCGCCGCCGATCGCCGCCTCACCGAGGTGCGCCACGGCATCCCCGACGCGGGCGGCCTCGTCATCGCGACCGACCAGACCGTCGCCCGCGCCTACGCGCAGATCCTCGAACAGATCTGCGGCGAGAAGGTGACGATCGTGCTCTCCGACGAGAAGGAGGCGAGCTCGCGCATCGAGGAGTTCTCGGCGAACACCAGCCGGTGGATGGTCGCCGTGCGCATGGTGTCCGAGGGCGTCGACGTGCCGCGGCTCGCGGTCGGCGTCTACGCCACGAGCGCGTCGACGCCGCTCTTCTTCGCCCAGGCGATCGGCCGCTTCGTGCGGGCCCGTCGCCGCGGTGAGACGGCCTCGGTCTTCCTGCCCAACGTGCCCACCCTGATGAACCTCGCGTCGCAGATGGAGCTCGAGCGCGATCACGCCCTCGATCGGCGCGGCGGCGATGATGACGACGACGGCCTCGACGACAGCCTGCTCGAGTCGGCCAACCGCGAGGAGCGCGCCTCCGAAGAGCAGTTGGAGTTCGGCACCTGGGAGGCGATCGGTTCGGATGCCTCGTTCGACCGCGTGCTCTACGACGGCACCGAGTTCGGCACGCTGGCCGAGCCCGGCAGCGACGAGGAGTTCGACTTCATCGGCATCCCCGGCATCCTCGAGCCCGAGCAGGTCTCCGAGCTGCTGCGGCACCGTCAGGCGCGTCAGGCGCGACGCGCGGGGGAGCGGCGGAAGCACGTCGTCGCCGACGAGACTCCCGAACCGGTCGCGCTCTTCCGCACGCTCAAAGAGCAGCGGTCGCTGCTCAACAGTCTCGTCGGGCTCTGGGCGCGCCACACGGGCGACGCGCACTCGCAGGTGCACAACGAGCTCCGCCGGGTCTGCGGCGGTCCCGCGGTCGCGCAGGCCACGGTGACGCAGCTGCAGGCGCGCATCGAGTTCCTGCGCAAGCGGCTCGCCAGTCGCTGATCCCGCCCGCCGCGGGTGGGCGGAAGCGATTTGGACATGTTTTCTACAGCGTGTAGAAATAGAGCGGAAGCCGGCCATCACGTACCGGTTCGACGCTCGAAGGAGAAACGATGCTGTCTGAGAAGTCCCGCCCCGTCATCGAGGCCACACTGCCCGTCATCGCGGGACGCATCGACGAGATCACGCCGAAGTTCTACCGCCGGCTGTTCGCCGCCCATCCCGAACTGATGGACGGCATGTTCAGCCGCGCCAACCAGCAGAACGGCACGCAGCAGCGAGCACTCGCCGGCAGCATCGCCGCTTTCGCCACACATCTCCTCGCCCACCCGGGCACGCTGCCGGAGGCCGTGCTCGCGCGCATCGCGAACAAGCACACCTCGCTCGGCATCCCCGAGTCGGGCTACCCGATCGTCTACGAGCACCTCTTCGCCGCCATCGCCGAAGATCTGGGCGAGGCCGTCACACCCGAGGTGGCGGACGCCTGGACCGAGGTCTACTGGCTCATGGCCGATGCGCTGATCAAGCTCGAGAAGGGCCTCTACGCCCAGCAGGCGAACGGCGAGATGTGGACGAAGTGGCGCGTCACTGCGAAGGAGGCCGCCGGTGCGGGATCGGTCACGTTCCGGCTGACGCCGGCCGACAGCACTCCCGTCACTCGCGCCACCCCCGGCCAGTACGTCTCCGTGCGCGTGCGCCTCGCCGACGGCCTGCGTCAGGCCCGCCAGTATTCGCTGTCCGACAGTGTGGACTCGCTCACCGAGCGGGTGTTCACGACCAAGCTCGACGAGGGCGGGGAGGTGTCGCCGTTCCTGCACGGCTCGGTGAACGTCGGTGACGTCGTCGAGCTGTCCAACCCCTACGGCGACATCGAGCTCGACGACTCCGATGCCCCGATCGTGCTCGCCACCGCGGGCATCGGCTGCACCCCGAGCGCGTCCATCCTGCAGTCCCTCGCGCAGCAGGTCTCCGGCCGCCGGGTCCTCGTGCTGCACGCCGAGCAGCGCGCCGAGAACTGGGCCCTCGAAGGGCAGATGCGCTCGGCCGTGGACCGGCTTCCCAACGCGGAACTGCAGCTCTGGCTGGAAGAGGCCGCGACGGGCGTGGACGCCGAGACCGGCTTCATGGACCTGAACGGCATCGAACTGCCGGCCGGCGCGAAGGTGTACCTCTGCGGACCGCTGCCCTTCATGCGTTCCATCCGCTCGCAGGCCATCAGCGCCGGCATCCCGGCCACCGACATCCACTACGAGGTGTTCGGGCCGGACGTCTGGCTGGCCGCCTGACGAGTCCGCTGCTCGGGCGGCGGCGGCCGAGTGCCGGCCGCTGTCGCCCTCCGGCGCGGGTCTAGCATGACGGGTATGGAACGCCGCTCCCGGGTGCTCGTCGTCGCCATCGTCGTCGCCTTCATCGCGTTCCTCGACGGTGCAGTGATCAACGTCGCGCTCCCCGCGATCGAGGCGGAGCTCGGCGGCGGGCTCGCCCTGCAGCAGTGGGCGGTCGACGCCTACCTGCTGACCCTCGGTTCGCTCATCCTGCTCGCGGGCTCGCTGTCCGACTCCTACGGGCGGCTGCGCATCATCCGCATCGGTCTCTACGGCTTCGCCGCCACGTCGGTGCTCTGCGCCGTCGCACCCGACGGGCTCGTCTTCGTCATCGGTCGAGGGCTGCAAGGAGCTGCGGGTGCCCTGCTCGTGCCGAGCTCGCTCGCACTCATCATCGCGACCTTCCCGGCCGCCCAGCAGGGCAAGGCGATCGGGCGCTGGACGGCGTGGACCACCGTCGCGTTCCTCGTCGGACCGCTCCTCGGCGGCCTGCTCGTCGACCTCGTCTCGTGGCGCCTCGTCTTCTGGATCAACCTGCTGCCGATCGCCTTCGCACTCGTCTTCATGCACGCGCTCGGTCGCGACGCCCCGAACCCCGCGAAGGAGCGCATCGACTGGCTGGGTGCCTCGCTCGGCGTGGTCGGCCTCGGCGGCACGGTCTTCGCGCTCATCGAGCAGGGCCGGTTCGGCTGGTCGTCGCCGGTCGTCTACATTCCGCTCGTCGTGGGTCTGGTCGCACTGATCGCGTTCGTCTGGTGGGAGAACCGGGCGCCGCAACCGATGCTGCCGCTCAGCCTCTTCCGAGCACGCAACTTCGCCGCGGGCAACCTCGCCACGCTCTTCATCTACGCCGCGTTCTCGCTCGGACCGTTCGCGATCACGATCTTCCTGCAGGAGTACGCGGGCTTCTCAGCGACGGCCGCCGGGCTCGCGACATTGCCGCCGACGATCATGATCGTCCTCCTGGGCTCCTGGTTCGGCGGGCTGTCCACCCGATTCGGGCCGCGCATCTTCATGACGCTCGGCCCGATCACCGTGGCGCTCGGATACCTGCTCACCCTCACCGTCACGACCGAGGTGTCGTACTGGACGCAGCTGCTGCCCGGCATCATCGTGATGGGGCTCGGCATGGCGATGACCGTCGCGCCGCTCACCGCGGCGATCCTGGGCGCGGTCGATCCGGCCCGCGCCGGCATCGGCTCCGCCGTCAACAACGCCGTCGCGCGCATCGCGGGTCTCGTCGCGATCGCCTCGATCGGCGTGATCGTCGGCACGCAGCTCGACGTCACCGGGTTCCACCGCGCCGCGATCGCGACCGCGGGCTTCCTCGTGATCGGCGGCATCGTGTCGTGGATCGGCATCAGGAACCCCGTGCACACGGCCTCGACGCCGGCACCCGAGCCGGCGCGCGACTGAGCCGGGACTCGCTCAGTGCGCGCCGGAACGGGAGTCGCTCAGTGCGCGTTCACCGCTTCCCGGTCGGGGGAGGCGTCGCCGGTGACGGCATCGTCGAGCCCGCCGAGCTCCGCCGCCCGGTCGAGCGCCGCCATGAGGTCGTCCGTGAGGTCGTCCACATGCTCGAGCCCGATCGCGAGGCGCACGATGCCCGCGCCCGGCTTCGCCTCGCCGGCGACGGGTCGGTGGGTCAATGACGCCGGGTGCTGCACGAGCGAGTCGACGCCGCCGAGCGACACGGCGTGCGTGACGAGCTCGCAGGACTCGGTGAATCTCGCGGCGGCGTCGTATCCGCCGACGAGGTCGAGCGCGATGATCGAGCCGGGTCCCTCGAGCTGGCGGCCGATCAGACCGGAAGGATCCTGGCCCGGCAGGCCCGGATAGTGCACGCTCGCGACCGCGGGGTGGCTCAGCAGGCGCTCGGCGAGCACTGCCGCGGTCGCCTGCTGTGCGCGGACGCGGAGCGGAAGGGTGCGGAGCCCTCGGTGCAGGAGGTACGCGCCCATCGGGTGCAGCAGGCCGCCGGTCAGCGCACGCACCTGGCGCAGCCGCTCGACCCAGTTCGCATCGGCCGCGACGACGCCGCCCATCACGTCGCCGTGGCCGCCGAGGTACTTGGTCGCGCTGTGCAGCACGAGGGTCGCGCCGTGTTCGACCGGGCGCTGCAGCACCGGGGTCGCGAAGGTGTTGTCGACGAGCACCGGCACGTCGCCTGCGGCATCCGCCACCGCCCGGATGTCGAGGAGTTCGAGCGTCGGGTTCGCGGGCGTCTCGATAACGACGAGCCCGGTGTCGGGCCGGATGGCTCCTGCGATGCCGGCGGCATCCGTCCAGGTCACCTCGGTGCCGAGCAGTCCGCTCGCGAGCACGTGGTCGGTGCCGCCGTAGAGCGGGCGCACCGCGACGATGTGCGGTCGACCGGCGGACGCCGTGGCGATGAGCGTCGCGGCGAGCGCGGCCATGCCGCTCGCGAACGCCACCGCGCCTTCCGTGCCCTCGAGCCCGGCGAGCGACTCCTCGAAGCGAGCGACACCCGGCTGCCAGAGTCGCTGGTACACCGCCGATCGGCCTTCGCCGAGGTCGTGGCCCGTCGCGAGCTCCTCGTAGGAGGCGCCGCCGGTCTCGACGTCGCCGAGCGGGTTCGTGGTGGAGAAGTCGATCACTGGCACATGGGATCCGCTCTCTCGAACGCCCGTCATTCCGCCGTGGACGGCGCGGGTCTCGAGGTGCGACGACGATGTCTGCATGGCTCGAATCAAGCAGAATCTGTGACATACAGCAAACCAACGTGAAGGTTCGATGCGATACGCTCGAAATCTCGAATATTCTGCATTCTCGACCCTTGAGGAGACCACCGTGGCGCAGAAGCCGGAACTCGACCGCGTCGACCGGGCACTGCTCCAGGCGCTCTCGACCAATGCCCGTGCCTCGGGTGCCGCCCTCGCCGCCGAGGTCGGAGTCGCCGAATCCACCGTATCGCTCCGCCTCCGGCGGCTGCAGACCCTCGGCACGGTGCGCGGGTACCGGGTCGACGTCGACCTCGCCTCGCTCGGCGTCTCGCTGCAGGCCCTCATCGCGATCCGTCTCGTCAAGCACGACCGCAGCGAGATCGACGCGTTCCGCCAAGCCGTGCCGCACCTGCCGGGCGTGATCGGCGTCTTCCACATGGCCGGCGCCGAGGACTACCTGATCCACGTCGCGGCGCGCGATGCCGAAGAGCTGCGCGAGTTCGTGCTCAACTACCTCACCGGGCACCCTGCCGTCGCGCACACCGAGACGAACCTGATCTTCGAGCACGCCGACGGCGACGGTTGGAACAAGCTCGTCGGCTGACCCCGGTTCGGCGCTCCGAAAACCTGCCAATCGGGGCGAATCCGGCGATCGTGCCCGCCCTGCCCGATAGCGTGGCTGAGGCCGCCGGAGCGGCCGCATGCGATGGCGCGGGACGAGCTCAGGCCGCGACAGCCGGGCGCCCGCGATGGACGGGAGCACCATGAACGACGAGCAGCCGGCGGGCACTGCCGCCGACCGGGCGAGATGGCGGCGCTACCTCGCCGATGAACGGGCGGAGGCCGCCGTCTACCGCGAACTCGCGGCACGGCGCGACGGCGAGGAGCGCGACATCCTCCTCGCCCTCGCCGCAGCAGAGGGCCGTCACGAGGCGCACTGGCTCGGCCTGCTCGGCGGCGACGACAGCGGCATGCCTCGCGCCGATGTGCGCACCCGCCTGCTCGGGGCGCTCGCCCGCCGATTCGGCTCGATCTTCGTGCTCGCGCTCGCGCAGCGCGCCGAGGCCCGTTCCCCGTACGCCACCGACCCCGACGCCACCCCGGCGATGGCGGCCGACGAGCGCATCCACGGCGAGGTCGTGCGCGGGCTCGCCTCACGTGGCCGCCGCCGTCTCGCCGGCACGTTCCGCGCCGCGGTGTTCGGCGCCAACGACGGGCTCGTCTCGAACCTCGCACTCGTGCTCGGCATCGGGGCCACCGGTGTGCCGGCAGCGGTCGTGCTCTTCACCGGCGTCGCCGGCCTGCTCGCCGGCGCCCTGTCGATGGGCGCGGGGGAGTACGTCTCGGTGCGGTCGCAGCGTGAGCTGCTGGAGGCATCCGCCCCCGACCCGTCCGCCCGTGAGGCGCTGCCCGACCTCGACATCGGCGCCAATGAGCTCGCCCTCGTCTACCGCGCGCGCGGCATGGACGAGCAGGAGGCCGTCGACCACGCCGCACTCGTCGTCGCCCGCGTGCATGCGGCCGAACAGGTGCAGGCGCCGACCGACGCGCTCAGCGTCGTCGAACACGACGACGAGGCCGTCGGCACCGGCCTCTCGGCCGCGATCTCGAGCTTCTGCTTCTTCGCCTCGGGCGCGCTGATCCCCGTGCTGCCGTACCTCTTCGGCATGACGGGCCTCCCGGCGATCCTGACGGCGACGGTGCTCGTGAGCATCGCCCTGCTCGCGACCGGTGCGATCGTCGGCCTGCTCTCGGGGGCCTCGCCGCTGAAGCGGGCACTCCGCCAGCTCGGCATCGGCCTCGGCGCCGCGGCGGTCACGTACGTCCTCGGCCTCGCCTTCGGCACCACCATCGCGTAGGAGTTCCATGTCACGACCCGTCGCGCTGCTCACCGGCGCCGGCCGCAGCAACGGCATCGCCTGGGCGATCGCCACCACGCTCGCCGCCGACGGCTGGGACGTCGCGTTCAGTCACTTCGGCGACTACGACCGGCGAATGTCGCTGGGCGGCGACCCCGATCGCGATCCCGCGGCACTCGTGGCCGAGCTCCACGGTCTCGGTGCGCGCACGATCGCCCTCGACGCCGACCTCGCCGACCCGTCGGTGCCCGCACGGCTCGTGGCCGAGGCATCCGCTGAACTCGGACCGATCAGCGCGCTCGTGCTCTCGCACGCGGAGAGCGTGGACTCGGGGATCCTCGACACCACGCTCGAGAGCTTCGACCGGCACCTCGCGGTCAACGCCCGTGCGTCGTGGTTACTGCTGCGGGCGTTCGCCGCGCAGGTGCCGAGCGCCGGCGGCCGGGTCGTCGCGCTCACGAGCGATCACGTCGTCGGCAACGTGCCTTACGGCGCGAGCAAGGGCGCGCTCGATCGCATCGTGATCGCGGCCGGGCGGGAGCTCGCTCCGCTGGGCATCACGGCGAACCTCGTGAACCCCGGCCCGGTCGACACCGGCTGGATGGACGATGAGACGCGCACGGCGCTCACCGCCGCGCAGCCGAGCGGCCGGCTCGGCACGCCCGACGACGCCGCGCGCCTCGTGCGTTTCCTGGTCTCCGACGAGGCCCGCTGGATCACGGGCCAGCTGATCATGAGCGACGGCGGCTTCTCGATCTGAGTCGTCGCGACCGACCGGTCGCCAGCGGAGGGGCCGGCCTCGTCGTCAGCCGGCGGGTGCGGTCACGAAGTCGATGAGTTCCTCGACCCGGCCGAGCAGGGCGGGCTCGAGGTCGCCGTAGCCGCGCACCCGGCCGAGGATGTGCTGCCAGGCCCGCGCGATGTCGGCCTGCTCGGCGTGCGGCCAGCCGAACGCGTCGCAGACGCCGTGCTTCCACTCCGTGCCCCGCGGGATGACGGGCCACGACTCCTTGCCGAGACGGGCCGGCTTCACGCCCTGCCAGATGTCGATGAACGGATGCCCGACCACGAGCACGTTCGCCCCGTGCGGGCCGCGCATGACGGCGTCGGCGATGCGCTGCTCCTTCGAGCCGGGCACGAGGTGGTCGACGAGCACACCGGCCTTGCGGGCGGGGCCGGGGCGGAACTCGGCGAGCACGTCGGCGAGCACGTCGACGCCCTCGAGGTATTCGACGACGACGCCTTCGATGCGGAGGTCGGCACCCCAGACCTTCTCGACGAGTTCGGCATCGTGGCGTCCCTCGACGAAGATGCGGCTCGGCAGGGCGACTCGTGCGGGCGAGGATTCGACGGCGAACGAGCCCGATGCCGTCCGAAGTCGCCCGACGGGTGCCTTCGGCTTCGGCGCGACGAGCTGCACTGCCTCGCCGTCGACGAGGAAGCCGTGGCCGAGCGGGAACATGCGCTTCGCGCCGAATCGGTCCTCGAGCACGACGATGTCCTTCTCGATGCCGATGACGGCACCGCAGAACCCGTTCTCGGCGAGTTCGACGACGAGGTCGCGTTCGGCCTCGACGGTCGGGATCACCTTGCGCCCGCGTGCCTTCCAGTCGCCGGCGAGCACATCGCCGCCGTATCGGTCGTGGGGATCGCTGCGGAAGGAATCAGGAGGCGTCGCGGGCACCGATCGAGGCTAGCGGATGCCGCGGGGCGAGCCCGGCGTCGACACACGGCGTCGCGGCGACCCGGGCCGCGGTCGGCCCGTCGAGCGACTCGGCGACGCGTCAGGACGCCGCCACGCGAGCGGATCCGGCACCGCGACGCCGGAGCGCGAGCGTCCAGAACGCCCCGGCGACGGCGACGACCGCTCCGACGCCGAACGCCCATGGGATGCCGCCCGCGTCGGCGACGAGGCCCAACGCGATCGGTCCGATCCCGAGTCCCAGATCGATCGCCGCACTCGCGGTGCCGGATGCCACGCCGCGCTGCGCCGGCGACGCCGTCGCGAAGATCGCGGCGAAGAACGCCGGAGTACTGAACGCGACCCCGACGGCTACGACTCCCGCGCCGGCGATGAGTCCTGCCGGCGATGGCCACGACGCCACGAGCACGAGACCGAGACCGATCGTGACGAGCGCCGCAGCACCGAGCGCGAGCGGCGGCAGCCGATCGGGAACCCGCGCGAAGGCGATGCGGCACACCACGACGACGCCGCCGTAGCTGAACAACGCGAGACTCGGGTTCTCGAGCCCCACCTGCACGGCGTGGAGGGAGGCGAAGGCCAGGAAGCCGCCCATCGCGACGAGCGAGGCCAGGAAGCCGAGCGCGATCGGCAGGGCCGGACGATGGATCAGCCGACGGTCGGATTCTGCGGGCGCAGCGTCCTCCCTGGTCTCACCCACGAGCAGCGAGAGCCCGGCCGCGAGCGCAGCGAGTGCTGCGCCGCCCGCCCAGGCGAACGGGTACCCGCCGAGCGAGACGAGCGCCTGCCCGAGCGGCGGCCCGAGCGCGATGCCGAGGTAGAGCCCGAGCGAGTTGTACGACAGCGCCTCGCCGAGGCGTTCCTCGGGTGCGAGGTCGGCGAGCGCGGCGAACCCCGCCACGAAGAACGCCGCCTCGGCGACACCAGCGAGGAGCCGCAGTGCGATGACCGTCACGAGGTCGTCGGCCAGGGCGATCAGCCCGAGGCTCGTCGCGGCGATCAGCGCGCCGCCCACGAGCAGCGGGAGTCGCCCGTAATTGTCCGCGAGTCGTCCGGCGAGCGGGCGCAGGATGAGCGCCGTCAGGGCGAATGCGCCGAACGCCAGCCCCGCCCACGCCTCGTCGCCGCCGATCGGGCCGGTGACGTAGAGCGGAAGCGCGAAGATCGCGATGCCCGCGGCCGTGAAGTAGCAGAGCTCCGCGATCCCCAGTGCGATGAATGCGCGCGTGAACAGTCGGGTCCGTGCCGGCCGGCCGGTCATCTGCCGCCGCCTCGCGTCGATCGCCGTGGATCGCGTCTGTCCACGACCTCAGGGTATTCCTGCTGGAGTGTCACGGGATCAGCGGAAGTCGCGCGACCGATGCGGCGCCGACACGGTGAGGGGCTCGAATCGATCGGCGACGAGGTTGGTGACGCCCTCGTGCGAGCGTTCGAGCATGCCGCGCACGATCATCGCGGGCGCCTCGCGGGCGATGCGCCGGTAGCGGTTCCACACTCCGACGCCCGCGATGACGTTCAGCGTGCCCGACTCGTCTTCCAGGTTGAGGAAGGTGATGCCGCTGGCCGTCGCGGGCCGCTGCCGGTGCGTGACCACCCCGCCCACCTCGATGCGTCGCCCCGACTCCGCCTGTTGCAGCAGGTCGATGCGGATGACCCCGCGCTCGTCGAGCCGTTCGCGCACATGCCTGATGGGGTGGTCGTCGGGAGAGATGCCCGTTGCCCAGAGGTCGTAGACGACCTGCTCGGCCGGGCTCAGCATCGGCAGCAGCGGTGGCTGCACGACGACGACGGAGCCCGCGAGGTACTCCTCGCGGTCGAGCGCAGCCTCGCCGGCCATCCAGAGCGCCTCGCGCCGCTCGAGTCCGAAGCCGTCGAACGCCCCGGCCGCGGCGAGCGCCTCGAGTTGCGCGGCGTCGAGCGCGCCCCGACGTGAGACGTCGGCCATGTCGCGGTAGGGGCCGCGGGCCTCGCGTTCGGCGACGAGCCGTTCGGCAACGGCCTGCCCGATCGAGGAGACGTCGGCGAGACCGAGTCGCACCGCGAATGCGCCGTCACGGCGATGCTCGGCGCCGCGATCGGGGGCGCGCCGCTCGAAGGGGCCGACGGGCGGTTGCACGGCTTCGCTGCACGTGTCGAGACCGGTGGGCGCGCGGCATCCGTCGCCGAGGCCGGAGTCGGCATCGCCGGACTCGCCTGCGGCCTCGAGCCCGGCGTGCACCCCCGACCGCAGGATGTCGGGCCGCAGCACCGCCACCCCGTGCCGCCGCGCGTCGGCGGTGAGCGTCTGCGGCGAGTAGAAGCCCATGGGCTGGGCGCGGAGCAGCGCCGCGAGGAACGCGGCCGGGTAGTGCAGCTTCAGCCACGAGCTCGCGTAGACGAGCAGCCCGAAGCTCAGCGCGTGGCTCTCGGCGAAGCCGAAGTTCGCGAAGGCCTCGATCTTCTCGTAGATCGAGTCGGCAACCTCGGGCTCGATGCCGTTCTCGGCCATGCCGGCGTAGAGCTTCGCCTTCAGTCGCTCGATCTTCTCGACCCCGCGCTTGGAGCCCATGGCGCGCCGCAGCAGGTCGGCGTCGGCGGCGCTGCAGTTGCCGACCGCCACCGCCATCTGCATGAGCTGTTCCTGGAAGAGCGGCACGCCCAGCGTGCGTTCGAGCACGGGCTCGAGCTTCGGATGCAGGTAGGTGACGGTCTCTTCGCCGGTGCGCCGACGGATGTACGGATGCACCGCACCGCCCTGCACCGGACCGGGTCGGATGAGCGCGATTTCGACCACGAGATCGTAGAAGCACCGGGGCTTCAGCCGGGGGAGCGTGCCCATCTGCGCTCGGCTCTCGACCTGGAACACGCCGATCGAGTCGGCGCGGCAGAGCATGTCGTAGACCGCCCCCTCTTCTTTCGGCAGGCTCGCGAGCTCCCACACCTCGCCCGTCGACTCGCGAACGAGGTCGAAGGTGTACTGCAGGGCCGCGAGCATGCCGAGGCCGAGCAGGTCGAACTTCACGAGGCCCATCCAGGCGCAGTCGTCTTTGTCCCACTGCACCACGGTGCGATTCTCCTTGCGGGCGTGCTCGATCGGCACCACCTCGCCGACGGGGCGATCGGTGAGCACCATGCCGCCCGAGTGGATGCCGAGGTGGCGCGGGAAGGTGAGCACCTGCCCCGCGAGCTCCACCACGGCGTCGGGGATGTCGTGATCGTCGGTCTCGACGACGGCGCCCCAGCGCTCGACCTGCCGCGACCAGGCGTCCTGTTGACCGGTGGAGTAGCCGAGCGCCTTCGCCATGTCGCGCACGGCGACCTTCGGCCGGTAGCTGATGACGTTCGCGACCTGCGCCGCGTTCTGCCTGCCGTACTTCGCGTAGACGTACTGGATGATCTCCTCGCGGCGGTCGGAATCGAAGTCGACGTCGATGTCGGGCTCCTCGTCGCGGAGCGCGGAGAGGAACCGTTCGAAGGGCAGCCGGTACCCGATCGAGTCGACCGCGGTGATGCGCAGGGCGTAGCAGACCGCCGAGTTCGCCGCAGAGCCGCGACCCTGGCAGAGGATGCCGCGGCGACGCGCCTCGGCCACGATGTCGTGCACGATCAGGAAATAGCCCGAGAAGTCCTTCAGCTCGATGACGTCGAGCTCGCGTTCGAGCCGCTCGCGCACGTGCTGCGGCACGCCGGGGTAGAGCTCTTCGGCGCCCTGCCAGACGAGCACCCGCAGCCAGCTCATCGGCGTGTGCCCCTCGGGCACGTCCTGCTTCGGCAGCTTCGGGCGGGCGCTGCGCAGGGTGAAGGCGAGGTCGTTCGCGAGCGTCACCGAGCGCGCGACGGCGCCGGGGTAGCGGGCGAACCTGGCGGCCATCTCGGCGCCGCTGCGCAGGTGCAGCTGGTCGGAGGCCGGCAGCCACCCGTCGAGCTCGTCGAGGCTGCGCCGGGCACGCACCGCGGCGAGGGCGGCCGCGAGGCGATGCTCGGGCGGCGTCGCGTAGTGCACGGCGTTCGTCGCGAGGAGCGGCAGGCCGGCTCGCTCGGCGAGGCCGGCGAGCGCGTCGTTGGCGTCCTGGTCGAAGGGATGTCCGTGGTCGAAGAGCTCGACGACGACGTTGTCACGCCCGAAGAGCGCGATGAGGCGGTCGAGCTCGCGCGCCGCGGAATCGGCCCCACCCTCGGCGAGCGCACGGCGCACGGCGCCCTTGCGGCACCCGGTCGGCACGACCCACTCGCCGTCAGCGCGTTCGGCGAGTGCTTCGAGGGAGTACACCGGCCGCCCCTTCTCTCCGCCGGCGAGCTGGGCGTCGGTGATCGCGCCGGCGAGCCGGTGGTAGCCCGTCTCGCGCCGGGCGAGCACGAGCAGGTGCTCGCCCTCGGGGTCGGCGAAGCCGTTCTGCGGCCCCTGCAGCCCGAGCGAGAGCTCGGCGCCGAAGACCGTCTGCAACTCGGGGAAGCTCTCGGCGGCCTCGGCGAAGTGCACGATGCCGTAGAAGCCGTCGTGGTCGGTCATGGCGAGCCCCGTGAGCCCCAGGCGCTGCGCCTCCTCGACGAGCTGCTCGGGCGATGAGGCGCCGTCGAGGAAGCTGAAGTTCGAGTGCGCGTGCAGCTCGGCGTAGGGCACGACCGGCCCGGTCGGGGCCGCGAGCCCCTCCGATGGACGGTACGGGTGTCGTTTGCGGCTCCACGCGGGCGAGTCGCCGCCGTCGCCGATGGTCTTGGGCGCACCCGGCGCACTCGGCCGGCGCTCGTCGGAGAGCTTGCGCTCGAGCTCCGACCACGGAATGCCCGGATTGTTCCATCCCATCAGTCACCCCCTCGTTCCGCCCGTTCGCCCTCACTGCCCGCCGGGCTCAGTCGTACCTCGCCTCGGCCCACCAGCCCGCGTCGTCGCGCACGAGCAGCCACGCGCAGCCGTCGTCGTCGACGATCTGGAACCGGTGCACGCGCCGTGCGTGTTCGGCGTCCCACCAGCGTTCGACGACCGGCCAGGGGCCGGCCCAGGCCCGCACGGGTGCGGGTGCGGCGCCGGCGAGCGCGAAACGCTCGGGCTTGGCCGAGATCACTCCGCGGGCGTCGATCTCGACGACCGCACCACCGCCGTCGAACAGTCCGATCGGCAGTCGCTCGCGGAACACGCTCGCCGGGGCGAGCGCCGGCAGGCTGCCGGGCCACGGTGCGCCCGCACCGGGACCCGCCCCGGCGCGTTCGGGAGCCCGATCGCCCCAGGGCACGAGCACCTGCCGGTCGGCGAGCATGCGGCCGCCGCCGATCGCGGCCGTGACGACCGCGTCGTGGCCGAGCATGCTCTGCACGCGCGTGAGCCCGTGATGCACGCGCTCGTCGGGCCCGCCGCCCCAGAGCCCCTCTTCGTGGTTGCCGGTCGAGTCGATGCGCTCGGGTACGACGCGCAGGCGCACGATCGGCGAGGTGAGCGCGCTGTCGGCGGTGCCGGCGCCCTGCAACTGCCAGCGCACGCGGTCGACGACGTCGGCCGGGGTGAACCAGCGCGGGTGCAGCCAGCTGCGGCTGGAGTGCCCGCCGGCCTCGTCGTCGATCTCGACGCGGATGCCGGTGCACACGAGTCGTCTCGTACGCATGCGATCGATGAACTCGTCGGCCTTCACCCGGAAGACGAAGGCGAGCTGGTCGATGCGGTCGAGCGGCGGCTCGAACTCCTGCGCGACCTCGAACTCGGGCGGCGGGGTGCGGGCGAGCACCCTGGTGTGCTCCCGCCCGGCAGCGCGATCGTGCGCGAAGGCGCCCGCCGCGCCGAACCTGCGACGCACGTCGGCCTCTGGCAGGGCCGCGAACTCGCCGAGGGTGCGCACCCCGAGGCGGTTCAGCAGGGTGCCGATGCGGGCGTCGACGACGAGGCGCACCGGCAGCGGTGCGATGAAGGCAGCGGATGCCCCGGGCTCGACGATGCCCACGGGGGACCCGCTCGCCGCCCGAGCAGCCTGCTCGGCCGCGAACGGCCCGTCGGCGATGCCCACCCGCGCGCCCACCACGTCGAGTGCGGCGACGGTGTCGAGCAGTGCCCGCGCCGCGGCATCCTCACCGCCGTAGTACCGCGCCGGGCCGCGGGCCCGCATGGCGAGCGTGCCCGGGCGGATGAGCTGCACTCCGGGCACGGTCTCTTCGACCCGCCGCACGACCGGCTCGAAGACGCGCACGTCGAGCGAGGCGTCGTAGTCGAGCAGGGCGAGCCCGGGGGAGCGGTACTGCGCCTCGCGGAGCTTCAGGCCCCGCACCACGCCGTCGCGGCGGGCTGCGGCGGAACAGGCGTAGATCTGCCCGCCCTCGGTGAGGGCGACGGATGCATCGGGATCGAGCCCCGATTCGCGGCAGGCCGCGAACACCGGCCAGTCGGGGCACCAGAGCACGATCGTGCGGGTGGGATCGACGTGCACGAGGTCGACCGCCATCAGACGGCCCGCCGAACGTACTCGTCGAGGCGCACCGGTTCGCCCAACGGCGTGGATTCGCCGGAGGGCGGCGCCGCATCTGGCGCGACGCCGAACTCGAGTGAGCGCCCGGGCAGTCGGAGTCGTGAACGGCCTCGGCGGCCGAACTCTCCGCGCCCGCCTGCCGAGACGACGACGTCGCGGTCGCTGAGGTGCCCGTGTCCGAGTTCGAGCCCGTGCCAGTCGCTCGTCTCGACGCCGAGGCTCGCGTCGCTGCCCGGCCACTGGCCGGCGACGAGCAGCACGGTGCCGCGCTGCCTGAGGCGTGCGGTCAGCCGCGACGCCTCGGCTGGGGAGACCCGGCCGACCGGCCGCACGGCGACCACGGGGATGACGTCGGCGAGCGCCGCGACCACGGCGAGCCATTGCCGCCCGGGGTCGGGCACGAGCGCGAGTCGCTCGAGGTCGATGCCGAACCGCGATGCCGCCTCGACGCCGAACTCGGGCATGCCGGCCACCGCGACCCAGCGGCCGCTCGCCGAGGGACCGGCGAGCAGTGCCATGAGCAGGGTCGTCGACCCCTCGACCGAGACGACCGTGCCCTCGCGGAGGCTGCCGCCGGGCAGCACCTGCTCGAATGCCGGATGCGTGGGCACCGTCTTCGAATCGAGCCGCGTCGCCTGCATGCCCCGGATGCGCGCCTGCAGCTCCTCGACGCGCGATGGCGCATCGGCCGGAGCGAGGGGAGCGGTCATGGTCACCCTCACAGTTTCGAACACATGTTCGAATACGGCAAGTCGGCAGTGCCGACCGTCCAGAACATCGGACGATCTCGTGACAGACATCGGATGAGGGTGAAAAAGAGAAAAAGAAAATTTCGCACCGACTCCGGAAACCAGGCCCGGAAATGCGAAAAGGCCGAATCAGTAAACTGATCCGGCCTTCTCGACACAAGCGTGCGCGAGGGGGGACTTGAACCCCCACGCCCGTTAGGGCACTAGCACCTCAAGCTAGCGCGTCTGCCATTTCCGCCACCCGCGCTCGTGTCAGGCCGTTCCGATCACTCGGTGGCCCGAGAGAAGACATTAGCACGGTTTCAGAGGTGCCTTCGACCACGGTGGCCAACCACGGGTGCCCCGGCTACCGTGAAGGGCATGGCCCCGTCTCCCCCTGGCACCCCTTCCGATACAGAACTCGACGAGACCGCGATCGTCGCGCGCGACCTGATCCGCTTCGACACCTCGAACTACGGCGAAGGCAGGGCCAACGGCGAGCGCGAGGCCGCCGAGTACGTCGAGGCGCGACTGGCGGCGCTCGGACTCGCCCCGCAGCTCTTCGAACCCGAGCCGCGTCGCACGAGCGTCGTCGCCCGCGTGCCCGGCCGCGATTCGTCCAAGCCCGCCCTGGTCGTGCACGGCCACCTCGACGTCGTGCCGGCCGACGCGCGCAACTGGAGCGTCGACCCGTTCGCGGGCGAGGTGCGCGACGGCATGCTGTGGGGCCGCGGCGCCGTCGACATGAAGGACATGGACGCGATGATGCTGACCGCCCTCGGCGACATCATCGGCTCGGGCTCGCAGCCGGCGCGCGACCTCGTCGTCGCCTTCTTCGCCGATGAGGAGGCCGGGGGAGGCGCGGGATCGGGCTGGCTCGTCGACCACCACCCCGAGCTCTTCGAGGGCGCCACCGAGGCGATCAGCGAGGTCGGCGGCTACTCGATCACCGTCGACGGCCGTCGCGCCTACCTGCTGCAGACCGGCGAGAAGTCGCTGCTCTGGGTGCGCCTCGTCGCGAAGGGCACCGCCGCCCACGGGTCGCGGCTCATCCGCGACAACGCGATCACGAAGCTCGCCGAGGCGATCGCCACGCTCGGCCGCACCGAGTGGCCGGTGCGGCTCACCGACACCACCCGCGAGCTCCTCGGCGAGATCGCGGGCGTGCTCGGCGTCGACCCCGAGCAGGTCTCGCCCGACGAGCTCGCACTCGCCACCGGTTCGGCGTCGGGCTTCATCACCGCGACCCTGCGCACGACGACGAACCCCACGCTCCTCACCGCGGGCTACAAGCACAACGTCATCCCCGACCGCGCCGAGGCGCTCGTCGACATCCGCACCCTGCCCGGCGAGGAGGAGGCGGTGCTCGCCGAGGTGCGTGCGCTCGTCGGCGAAGAGGTCGAGGTCGAGATCGTGCACCGAGACGTCGGGCTCGAGGCCGCGACATCCGGTGCCCTCGTCGACGCAGTGAAGCACACGCTCGGGGTGCACGATCCCGGTGCCCCCGTCTTCCCGTACCTGCTCTCGGGCGGCACCGACAACAAGGCGCTCAGTCGGCTCGGCATCGCCGGCTACGGCTTCGCGCCGCTGAGGCTGCCAGAAGGCTTGGACTTCCCGGCGATGTTCCACGGTGTTGACGAGCGGGTCCCGCTCGACGCATTAGTCTTCGGTAGGCAGGTCTTGCGCGACCTCCTGCTCGACTACTGACCGAACGGGTCGGTCTTCGGCAGGCGGGCACTGCGCGACCTCCTCATCGACTATCGACCGAACTCAGTCCTCCTGCTTGTGCGGGGGCGGAAGGCGGATGCACCACGTGATCGAAGCGCTCATCCTCGGCCTGGTTCAGGGGCTCACCGAGTTCCTGCCGATCTCCTCGAGCGCGCACCTGCGCATCCTGGGGGAGTTCCTGCCGGGAGCGCAGGACCCAGGGGCAGCGTTCACCGCGATCACGCAGCTCGGCACCGAGACCGCGGTCGTGGTCTTCTTCTGGCGCGACATCGTGCGCATCGTCTCGCACTGGTTCGGCTCGTTCACCGGCCGAGTTCCGCGCAATGACCCCGATGCGCGCATGGGCTGGCTCATCATCATCGGCTCGGTGCCGATCGTCGTGCTCGGCATCCTGTTCCAGGATCAGATCGAGACGAGCCTGCGCTCGCTCTGGATCGTCGGAACGATGCTCATCGTGTTCGGCCTCATCCTCGGACTCGCCGACTGGGCGGGTGCGAAGCGCCGCAAGCTCGAAGACCTCACGGTGCCGCACGGCATCTTCTTCGGCCTCGCGCAGTCGCTCTCGCTCATTCCCGGTGTCTCGCGTTCGGGCGGCACCATCACGATGGGGCTCTTCCTGGGCTACGAGCGTGCCGCAGCGGCGCGTTACGCCTTCCTGCTGGCGATCCCCGCGGTCTTCGGCAGCGGGTTCTTCCAGCTCGTCAAGAGCCTCGACGAGCCGAGCGTCTACGGACCGCTCGAGACGGCGGCGGCCACGCTCGTCGCGTTCGTCGTCGGCCTGCTCGTGATCGCGTTCTTCATGAGCTACATCTCCAAGCGCAGCTTCCTGCCGTTCGTGATCTACCGAGTGCTGCTCGGCACGACGATCCTGGTGCTGCTGAGCACCGGTGCGATCAGCGCCTAGTCGTCGACCGCCTGCCCGCTCAGCGCGAACGAGCGGATGCCGCGTGGCAGCAGCGACTCGCGGCCGCGCGTGCGCTCAGCGCGGCCCCTCGCCGCGTCCGTCGGCGCGGCCGCCCGGCTCCTCGCCGCGACGGCGGAGGTAGCGCTCGAACTCCTGCGCGATGGCCTCGCCGCTCGCCTCGGGCGCGTCGACCGCGTCGCGCGCCTGCTCGAGCTGGGTGATGTAGCCGGCCATCTCGTCGTCTTCGGCGGCGAGGGCGTCGACGCCGGCCTCCCAGGCCTTCGCGTCGACCTCGAGGCTGCCGCGGGGGATGGAGAGCCCGGTGAGCTCCTCGACCTTGCCGAGCAGGGCCAGGACCGCCTTCGGCGACGGCGCGTTGTGCACGTAGTGCGGCACCGACGCCCAGAGCGAGACCGTGGGGATGCCGGCGCGCTCGGCCTGGTCGGCGATGACGCTGAGAATGCCGACGGGGCCCTCGTAGGTCGAGCGTTCGACGCCGAGTGCCGAACGCACCTCGGGGTTCTCGCTCGAGGCGAAGACCGACAGTGGCCGGGTGTGCGGCGCGTCGGCGAGCATCGCGCCGAGCAGCACGATGCCCTCGATGTCGGCGGCGAGGGCGGCATCGACGAGCTCGGCGGCGAATCCCTTCCAGCTGCGGGCGGGCTCGGCGCCGAGCAGCACGTGCAGGGTTTCAGCGCCGGGGCCCGTGACCCGGTCGTCGTCCTCATCGGATGCCGGGAGGCCGCCCGGGCCCATGACCGCGGCACCCGGCCACTCGAGTCGGCGTGTGCCGTCGTCACCGAGCACGATCGTGGGGCGGGTGAACTGGTAGTCGAAGTAGAGCTCGGGGTCGACCGCGGCGATCTCGACCAGACCGAGGCGCTCGACGAGGAGCTTGGCCGCCCCGGTCGCCGCCTCTCCGGCGTCGTTCCATCCTTCGAATGCGACGACGAGCAGCCTTCCGCCCTCGAAACCGGCCGGCTGATTCACTCCTGGTGCCCCGCTTCCCGCCCCGGATCTCCGGGTTCACCTCCACAATAGGCCGTGCCCGTAGACTTGTCGGTTGTGACCACTCGCCTCCCCGCCGCAGTCCTCTGGGACATGGACGGCACCCTTGTCGACACCGAGCAGTACTGGATGGCCGCAGAGACGGAACTGATGGAGGCCTTCGGACTCCCGTGGAGTCACGACGACGCGCTCGAACTCGTCGGCAGCGGCCTCTGGGACGGCGCGGCCTACTTCCAGGCGAAGGGCGTCGACCTCGACGCCGACACGATCGTGAACCGCCTCACCGAACGGGTGCGCGAGCAACTCGAGGAGCACGGCGTGCCGTGGCGACCCGGGGCGCGCGAGCTGCTGCAGGCGCTGCGCGAGGCATCCGTGCCCACCGCACTCGTGACCATGTCGGTCCGGTCGATGGCCGACGACATCGTCGCGGCCATCCCGTTCGAGGCGTTCGACCTGATCGTCTCCGGCGACAGCGTCGAGAACGCGAAGCCGCACCCCGAGCCGTACCTCACCGCCGCAACGCAGCTCGGCGTCGACATCGTCGACTGCGTCGCCATCGAGGACTCGCCCACGGGCCTCGCCTCGGCGCACGCGTCGGGGGCGATCGCCCTCGCCGTGCCGAACTTCATCCCGCTCGACGGCCTGCCGGCCGCCGCACTGTGGCCGACGCTCGACGGCACGACCGTCGACGACGTCGCCGCACTCCTGACGATTCGCGAGGTCACGGCATGATCGAGAGCAGAGGCGAGCAGAGCGGCCCGTTCCGGGTCGGCGACCGCGTGCAACTGACGGGGCCCAAGGGGCGCCTGCACACGATCACGCTCCAGCCGGGCCAGCACTTCCACTCGCACAAGGGGTTGCTCGCGCACGACGACCTGATCGGCCGACCCGACGGCTCCGTCGTCGCGAACCAGGCCGGCGTCGAGTACCTGGCCCTTCGCCCGCTGCTCACCGACTTCGTGATGTCGATGCCGCGCGGCGCGGCGATCGTCTACCCGAAGGACGCCGCGCAGATCCTCGCGCAGGCCGACATCTTCCCGGGCGCACGCGTGGTCGAGGCCGGCGTCGGCTCCGGCGCGCTCTCGCTCTGGCTGCTTCGCGCCATCGGCCCGGCCGGTCATCTGTACTCCTTCGAGCGACGCGACGACTTCGCGAGCGTCGCACGCGGCAACGTCGCCACCTTCCACGGCGCCGACCCCGAGAATTGGTCGATCACCCTCGGCGACCTGGCGGAGGTGCTGCCCGAGACGGTCGACGAGGCATCCGTCGACCGTGTCGTGCTCGACATGCTCGCCCCGTGGGAGTGCCTCGAGTCCGTCTCCGCCGCGCTGAAGCCCGGCGGCGTGCTGCTCTGCTACATCGCCACGGCCACTCAGCTCTCGCGGGTCGCCGAGGCGATCCGCGCCACGGGGGAGTACACCGAGCCGCAGTCGTCCGAGACGATGGTGCGCGGCTGGCACGTGCAGGGTCTCGCCGTGCGCCCCGACCACCGCATGATCGCGCACACGGGCTTCCTCATCACCGCCCGGCGACTGGCGCCCGACACGATCCTGCCCGAGCTGAAGCGTCGCGCCTCGAAGACCGAGTTCAGCGATGAAGACGTCGAGGCCTGGACCCCCGGCGCGCTCGGCGAGCGCAACGTGAGCGACAAGAGCCTGCGCAAGCGCGTCAGGCAGGCGGATGCCGCGGCCACCCGCTCGCGCGCCGGCGACGAGTCCGCGCCGACGTCGACGACCGACGACTCGCCCGAGACGGAACCCGCCGGTCAGGGCGGGTAGGCTTTCAACGCCCATCACCGATCACCCAAGAATCGAGGATCAGTGCGCTCGTCATTCGCGCTCATCGCCACGGCCGGCATCATCGCCCTGACGTTGTCGGGTTGCGCTTCGGCGCCCGCCCCCGAGGCGGGATCCGGTGATTCCTCCGACGCAGTCACGGTGAAGGGCGACTTCGGCGACACGCCTCGCGTCACGTTCCCGACGCCGCTCGAGCCCGACGAGACGCAGTGCACCGAGGTCATCGAGGGCGACGGCGAGCTCCTCCAGGAGGGTCAGATCGTGCTGCTCGGCGCGTCGCTCTTCAACGGTACGACCGGTGAATCGGTGCAGTCCGTCGGCTACGACGGTGAGCCCGTCCCGCTCGCGGTCGGCGGCGACACGTTGACGGCCTTCACGAAGGGGCTGAGCTGCGCCCGCGAAGGATCTCGGGTCGTCGTGGTTGCGCCGTCCGAAGAGGCCATCCGGCCGTCGGACGACCCCACGAGCGCAGAAGGCGGCGACAGCGTCGTGGCGGTCTTCGACGTGCAGCGCGCATTCATGCCGCGCGCCGACGGTGCGGTGCGGCTCAGCCGCGACGGCTTCCCCGCCGTGGTGCTCGCACCCGACGGCCGCCCCGGCATCACGGTGCCGAAGGCCGCTCCCTTCGAGACCACCCAGGTGGAGGTCCTGAAAGAGGGTTCGGGCGAGGTCGTGGAATCCGGTGACGCCGTGGTCGTGCACTACACCAGCGTCACCTGGGACGAGAGCGACGTGTTCGACTCGACCTGGGAGAAGGGCGCCCCGACCATCGTCACCGTCACCGACGGCGAGGGCGGCCAGATGCCCGCGGGCTTCTCGGAAGCGGTCATCGGGCAGAAGGTCGGTTCGCAGGTCGCGGTCGTGGTGCCGCCGAGTGCCGGCTTCGGCGACCAAGGGAACGCCTCGGTTCCCGCAGGTTCCACGCTCTTTTACGTCATCGACATCCTGGGCGTGATCTGAGCCCGTCGAGGCGGCCCTCGCCGTCACCGCGGTTCAGTAAGATCGCACGTGTGGCGAGCGGCGGAGTGAACAAGGGCGAGTCGAAGATCCCGGTCGAGGACCGCTTGTTCAGCCTCGTGCTCGCATTGCTCGCAACCGAGACGGGTCTGCTGAAGTCCGAGATCCTGTCGACGGTGCGCGGCTACGCCGAGCGATTCGATTCCGCCGGTCAGAATGCGAATCTCGAGCGCCAGTTCGAGCGTGACAAAGACGACATCCGCGAGCTCGGCATCCCGCTCGAGACCGTCGAATCGCCCGATCGCCCCGGCGACAACCAGGCGCTGCGCTACCGGATCCCCAAGGGCCAGTACGACCTGCCCGATGAGGTGCGGTTCACGCCCGACGAGCTCGCGCTCCTCGGGCTCGCCGCCGAGGTCTGGCGCGAAGCGTCGCTCTCGGCCGACTCGCAGCGCGCGCTCACGAAGCTCCGTTCCCTCGGCATCGAGCCACGTGAACCGGTGATCGGCTATGCACCGCGACTGCGCGTGCGCGACACGGCGTTCGAGCCGCTGCGACAGGCGCTCGACCGTCGCCAGTCGGTGCGGTTCGGTTACTTCAAGCCCGGTGAGGCCGAGCCGCGCCGGCGCACGGTCGACCCGCTCGCCGTCGTGCTCCACGACGGCCGGTGGCACCTGCATGCGTACGATCACGACGCCGCCGGCCCCCGCACCTTCCTGCTCTCGCGCATCATTGGCGACGTGACGCCGGTGCCCGGCTCGAGTTTCGAGGCGCCGCCGCTCGGCGTTCAAGACCGCATCATCGCCGAGCTGCAGGAGCTGCACGAGCGCAACGTCGCCGACCTCGCGGTCACCGGCGGCAGCGACGCAGAGGTGCGGCTCGGCAAGCGCGCGATCGAGGGCGATGAAGATGCCGGGGTCATCCGCCTGCACTACACGGATGCCGCGGTGTTCGCCGACGAACTCGCCGCATACGGTCCCGAGGTCCGCGTGCTGTCGCCGGTGATGCTGCGCGATGCCGTTCGCGACCGGCTCCGCGCCGTCGCAGCCGCACACCGCGACGTCTCGGACGAAACAGCAGGGGAGGGGCAGTCCTGATGGCCAAGCGCTCGAAGCCGTTGAAGGCGCCCGACAAGCTCGTCTTCCTGCTTTCCTTCGTGCCGTATCTACTCGAACAGCGCGTCGTCGACGTCGACGAGGCGGCGGCCCACTTCGGGCTCACCGAAGACGAGATCCGCCACGCCGTGCGACTCATCGCGACGTCCGGGCTGCCCGGCGAGACCGGCACGTACCAGCCGAACGACCTGTTCGACATCGACTGGGACGCCTTCGAGGAAGACGACGTGATCGTCATCGTGCATCACGTCGCGATCGACGATGCACCGCGACTGTCGGCCCGTGAGGCGGCGGCGCTCATCGCCGGTCTGCAGTACCTCTCGGCATCGCCCGAGAACGCCGGCAGGGCCTCGCTCGCCTCGCTCATGGCCAAGCTCACGGCCGGGGCATCCGCTGCACCCAGCCGTCTGGCGGTCGCGGAGACCGAAGCGGATGCCTCGCTGGCCCTGATCCGCGAGGCCGTGACGGGCGGCCGTCAGCTCGAGTTCGACTACCGCAACGCGCTCGGCGTCGCGGGGCGTCGACGCGTCGACCCGCTGCGCATCCTCTCGCAGGACGCCGACTGGTACCTGCAGGCCTATTGCCACACGCGCGAAGACGTGCGGAACTTCCGGGTCGACCGCATGAGCGAACTACTCGTCTCCGACACTGCGATCGAAGACCACTCCGACCGCACGGTGCCCGACACGCTCTTCCAGAGCTCGGACTCCGACCTCGACGTGGTCGTCGACGTCGCCCCCGAGACGTTGCCGCTGCTCGCCGACTACCTCGCCGACGCTCGCACCGAACAGGTCGACGGGCGTCTGCGGGTGACGTTGCGCCTGGCGCACGTGCACGGTCTCAAGCGCCTCGTCGCCGGACTTCCCGGCCTCGTGACCGTCGTGTCGCCGGCCGAGGCTCGAGCCGTCGTCGCGGAGTGGGCGGCAGCGGGCTTGGCAGGCTACGCTGAACCCGTACCCTCCGATGTCGGGCGGGACCAGCCTGACATCGACGACAGGTAGACTGTCGTCACCCTCACTGACGAAACGGACGAACCCCCATGTGGCAAGGCTTCACTGGTTGGCACGCGCTGATCATCCTCGTGGTCATCCTGTTGCTCTTCGGAGCTCCCAAGCTTCCCGCGCTCGCCCGTAGCCTCGGACAGTCGATGAAGATCCTCAAGACCGAGGTTCGTTCCGACAAGACCGATCCCGACGCGACCGACGAGACGCCGAAGGCCGACGCCCCGGATTCCGGCAAGAACTCCTGACCACGGTGACCGCGGTGAAAGATCGCGGTGAGAAGGACCGCGAGAAGCGGATGTCGCTCGGTCAGCATCTGATCGAGCTCCGCAAGCGCCTCTTCATCTCCGCGATCGCGATTGTGGTGGGCGGTGTGCTCGGCTGGTGGCTGACCGACGTCCTCGTCTGGGAAGCGATTCAGGCCCCCGTGCACAACGTCGCCGAGGCCCAGGGCACCGAGACGGCGATCGTCTTCCCGACGATCTCGAGCGCGTTCGACCTGCGACTGCAGATCGCCTTCACGATCGGCCTGGTGATCTCGAGTCCGGTCTGGCTGTACCAGATCTTCGCGTTCCTCGTTCCGGGGCTCAACAAGAAGGAACGGCGGTTCACGCTCGCCTTCTTCGCGACCGCGATCCCGTTGTTCTTCGCGGGCTGCGCAGCCGGATGGTTCGTGCTGCCGAACATCGTGAAGCTCATGACGAGCTTCGTGCCGGGTGACGCGCTGTCGCTGCTCACGGCGAAGGAGTACATCGACTTCGTGCTGAAGCTCGTCGTCGCGATCGGCGTCGCCTTCGTGGTGCCGGTGTTCATCGTGCTGCTGAACTTCGCCGGTGTGATCAGTGCCGCGTCGATCATCAAGTCGTGGCGAGTGGCGATCCTCGTGATCGTGCTGTTCACCGCGATCGCGACGCCGTCGGCCGATGTCGTCTCGATGTTCATGCTCGCCATTCCGATGATCGTGCTCTACTTCGCGGCTTGGTTCCTCGCGCACCTGCATGATCGTCGTGTCGCGCGCCGCAACCTGCTCGAATTCGGGGAGCCTGTCTAGGCTGGAGGGGTGATGAGCCTCTCGCCGGCCGAGCGTTACGCGCTCTCCCGTCAGCAACGCAGCCAGCCGCGTCTCGCCGACTTCGTCGCGGGTCAGCGATTCGACCTCGATCCGTTCCAGCTCGCCGCCTGCGGCGCGCTGGACGATGGGCGCAGCGTGCTCGTCGCCGCGCCGACCGGCGCGGGCAAGACGATCATCGCCGAGTTCGCGGTGTTCCTCGCCATGCAGGAGCAGGGCGCGAAGGTCTTCTACACGACCCCGATCAAGGCGCTCTCGAACCAGAAGTACCAGGAGTTCGTCGACACCTGGGGCGCCGAGTCGGTCGGCCTTCTCACCGGAGACACGAACGTCAACTCGGGTGCGCGCATCGTCGTGATGACGACCGAGGTGCTGCGCAACATGCTGTACGCCGACTCGCCGCTGCTCGATCGTCTCGCGTACGTGGTGATGGACGAGGTGCACTACCTCGCCGATCGCTTCCGCGGGGCCGTCTGGGAGGAGGTCATCATCCACCTCCCCGAGGCGGTGCGCCTCGTCTCCCTGTCGGCCACGGTCTCGAACGCCGAGGAGTTCGGCGACTGGCTGCAGGCCGTGCGCGGCGACACCGACGTCATCGTCTCCGAGGAGCGGCCCGTGCCGCTCGAACAGCACGTGATCGTGAAGTCGAAGATGCTCGACCTCTTCGACTCCTCGGGACAGGCATCGACGAATCGGGTGAACCCGGAGCTCAAGCAGCTCGCGCGGGCGGGCGGGCGATCGATCTCCGGTCGCTCGACTCGCGGGCAACGCGGTGGCGACCGGGGCAGGTATCACCGCGACGTCCGGGCGGGCAACGGTCGGGCGGACCGCCCCGAGGTCGTCGCGATGCTGCAGGGCAAGAACCTGCTGCCCGCGATCGTGTTCATCTTCTCGCGCGCCGGGTGCGATCAGGCGGTGCGCCAAGTGCTGCGCAGCGGCATCCGTCTCACCGAATCCGCGGAGCGCGCTGAGATCCGGCAGATCGTGGAGTCCCGGGCCCGGATGCTCCGCGACGAGGATCTCGCGGTGCTCGGCTACTGGGAGTGGCTCGAGGGTCTCGAGCGCGGCGTCGCCGCCCACCATGCGGGCATGCTCCCGGCGTTCAAGGAGATCGTCGAGGAGCTGTTCCAGCTGAAGCTCCTGAAGGTCGTCTTCGCGACCGAGACGCTCGCCCTCGGCGTCAACATGCCGGCTCGTTCGGTGGTGCTCGAGAAGCTCGAGAAGTTCAACGGCGAGGCGAGGGTGCCGATCACGCCGGGGGAGTACACCCAGCTCACCGGTCGCGCCGGTCGCCGCGGCATCGACGTCGAGGGCCATTCGGTCATCCAGTGGGTCGACGGCCTCGATCCCGAAGCCGTCGCCGCGCTCGCCTCACGGCGCAGCTACCCGCTCAACTCGAGCTTCCGGCCCACGTACAACATGGCCGTCAACCTCATCGACCAGTTCGGCCGTGAGCGCACCCGCCAGATCCTCGAGCTCTCGTTCGCGCAGTTCCAGGCCGACCGTGCCGTGGTCGACCTCGCCCGCACCCTCCGCAAGCAGGAGGAGTCGATGGCGGGCTTCGAGCAGGCGATGCGCTGCCACCTCGGCGACTTCGGCGAGTACGCCGCCCTCCGGCGCCGCATCGGCGAGATCGAGCGGCAGTCGTCGAAGGGCAACCCGACGCATGCGCAGCGCGATCGCATGCAGCGCGACCTCACGGACGCGCGCAAGGCGATGCGCGCCCATCCCTGCCACGGCTGCGCCGAGCGCGAATCGCACGCCCGCTGGGCCGAGCGCTGGTGGCGGCTGAAGACCGAGCACGAGCAGCTCTCCCGTCAGATCCGCACCCGAACCGGCCAGGTCGCGAAGCGCTTCGACCGGGTCACCGAGGTGCTCGAGTCGCTCGGCTACCTCGACCGCGACGCATCCGGGGCCCTCGTCTCCACCTCGTCGGGGCGCATCCTGAAGCGCATCTACGGTGAACGCGACCTGCTCGTGGCCGAGTGCCTGCGGCGGGGCCTCTGGGACGGCCTCGACGAGGCCGGCATCGCCGCGATGGCGGCATCGCTCGTCTACGAGCCGCGCCGCGACGACAGCAACGTCGAGTACCGGCTGCCCCGTGGCCGGTTCCGTGAGGCGTTCGAACGCACGGCCGACACCTGGGCGGTGCTCGACGACGTCGAGCGCGACCATCGACTTCCCGGCAGCGAGGTGCCCTCGCCTGCGCTGGCGTCGGCGATGCACGCGTGGGCTCGCGGCACGAGTCTCGGAACGGTGCTCGCCGACACCGAGCTCGCGGCGGGCGACTTCGTGCGCCTGTCGAAGCAGGTGGTCGATCTGCTCGACCAGGTGTCGATCGTCGCCGATGCCGAACTCGGGGCGACGGCACGGTCCGCGATCGACGCCGTGCGGCGCGGGGTCGTCGCGTACGGCGCACCCGCGTGAGCGCGCCCATCGGTCGCTTAGGCTGATCTGGTGCCCGAGAAGACCCATCGACCCATGCTGCCGCTCTGGGGCGCGGTGCTCGCCGCGGCTGCAGGCGGGTTCGCTTACGACCTCGGCTTTCCGGGTGCGAGCATCTGGCCGCTCGCGTTCGTCGGCATCGCGCTCGCACTGATCAGCCTCGTCGGGCGGTCGTCCTGGGGAGCCGCCCTCGTGGGTCTGGTCTTCGGGCTCTCGTTCTACATGCTGCAGGTCTCGTGGACCTCGCTCTACCTCGGTCCGGTGCCGTGGCTCGCGCTCTCGATCCTCGAGTCCCTCTTCGTCGCGGGCGGGGGCGTGCTGATCGCGCTCGCGTACCGGTGGTTGCCGCGTGTGAGCGACTCGCGGTGGATACGCCTGGTCGCGCTGCCGCTGCTGGTCGCAGGTCTCTGGTGCGTGCGCGAGGCTGCGAGCGGCACCATGCCCTACGGCGGATTCCCGTGGGGCCGGGCGGCACTCAGCCAGTCCGAGAGCCCGTTCGCCCAAGTCGTGTCGTGGGCAGGTTCGACGGGGCTGAGCTTCGTGATGGTCGCCATCGTGGCCGGAATCATCGAGTGGGTGCGGCTCGCGGGTTGGCGCCGGCCGGTCACCGTGCTGCCGGTCGTCGGGCTGCTCGCCGTCGCGATGCTGGTGCCCGCTTGGCAGACGGCGCCGGCGGGGGACCTCCGCGTCGCGAGCGTGCAGGGCGACGGACCGGCCGGGTACTTCGACGAGCGCGAACCCGGCGACGTGCTCGCCGCGCAGCTTGCCGCGACCGAGCCGATCCTCGACGAGCCCGGCATCGACGTGCTGCTCTGGCCCGAGGGCGGTTCCGACATCGACCCGACGCGCAGCGAGTCGGTCGCCGGCATCTTCGATCGGTTGAGCGAAGAACTCGATGCGCCGGTCGTGCTCAACACGGTGACCATGCGCGACGACGAGTACTTCAACACCTCGATGCTGTGGCGTGCGGGGGAGGGCGCCGTCGAGATGTACGACAAGCGGCACCCGGTGCCCTTCGGCGAGTACATCCCCGATCGTGACTTCTGGTACTCGCTCGCACCCGACCTGATCGGCCTCGTGCAGCGCGGCTACACCCCGGGCACGAACGCCCCGGTGTTCGACCTCGGCGACGCCGTCACCGGGCTCGCGATCTGCTTCGACGTCATCTACGACGACGTCATCTGGGAGGGCGCACGCGACGGCGCGCAGCTCTACATGTTCCAGACGAACAACGCCGACTTCCGGGGCACCGATGAGAACGAGCAGCAACTCGCGATCGCTCGGCTCCGGGCGATCGAGACGGGTCGCTCGGTCGTGAACATCTCGACCGTCGGCACGAGCCAGGTGATCGACCCCTCGGGTCGCACGATCGACTCGCTGCCCGCCTACGAGCAGGGTGCGATGGTCACCGACGTCGAACTGCGCGACGGACTCACGCCGTCGGTCGTGCTCGGCTCGAGCGTGCCGATGGTGATCGTGATCGGTTCACTGGCGGCACTGATCGCCGCCGGGGTCATCGCACGCCGACGGTCTCGCGACCGCGGCGGCGATGACGACGCCATCGCTGCGGATGCCGCCTAGGCGCCGATCTTCTGGCCGCGACGGGCGCGAAGATAGCTGAGCCGCTCCTCGAGCAGCTCTTCGAGCTCGGCGCGCGTGCGTCGCTCGAGCAGCATGTCCCAGTGGGTGCGGGCGACCTTCTCGCCCGAGCGGTCGATCTCGACCGGCTTCGAGTCCACGAGCAGCACAGCGGATGCTCCGCAGTGCTTGCACTCCCACGACTCGGGCAGCTCGGCCTCGGTCGAGAACGTCATCACGGTCTCGCGTCCGCAGGTCTCGCAGCGATAGGTGTACTCCGCACGGTCTGCGAACACCACGCCGTCTTCACTCTGCAGGCTCTGTGCGCCGATGCGCATGCCTCGAAGGCTCCTGTCCGCCATGGCGTACTCCTCTCGCTCGTCTCCATGTCTAAACGATCAAGCTGGGCATTCCCTTTCCGGAGCCTGAGGTTTACCGGGGAATTCTCAGCTTCTTGCTGCGATGAGAGGGAGCGCGAGGTCGGCGCGGTCGGTCACGAGACCGTCGACGCCGAGGTCGAGCAGCCGTGCCATGTCGGCGGAGTCGTTGATGGTCCAGACGTGGACCTCGGCGTTCGCGCGGTGCGCGGCGGCGACGAATCGCGGGGTCACGAGCGGCAGCGGGCCGATCTTCTCGGGCACCTGCAGGGCGCGCGCGCCCCGCAGCGCGCGGGTCACAGCCCGCGTCGAGCCGGTGAGCGATGCCAGTCGGGTGCGGATGACTCCGGCGCCGCCGGCCGAGGTCGCGGCATCGGGCACGAGCGCGGCGAGTCGCCGGCGACGGCTCTCCGAGAAGCTCGTGAGCAGCACCCGGGAACCGGCGCGCACCTTCGAGACCGACGCGACGGTCGCCTCGACCGCGCCCTCGATCTTCACGTCGATGTTGAACCGGGTCTGTGGGAAGGCGTCGAGCGCCTCCTCGAGGGTGCAGAAGCCCTGGCCGTGCCCGAGGTCGATGCGCCGCAGCTCGGCCATGGTGAGCTGGGAGACCTCGACGGCGCGATCGGCGACGCGTTCGAGCGTCGGATCGTGTGCCACGACCGCGACGCCGTCGGCGCTCACGTGCACGTCGGTCTCGACGTACTCGGCTCCGATCGCGACGGCCTTGGCGAAGGCGAGGAGGGTGTTCTCGGGTGCGTCGAGCGCGAGGCCGCGGTGCGCGAGCACTCGCGGCCTCGTCGGCTCGAAGTAGGTGGTGGCCACGGACCTGCCGTCAGAGACGCGGGCCGGTCGCCCCGGGGGCTTCCGTCGCCTGTGGGGGCGCAGTCGGGGTGAACGCCTTGCCGATGCCCTTCAGCGCCTCGGTCAGTTCGCTCGGCACGATCCAGAGCTTGTTCGACTCGCCCTGCGCGATCTGGGGGAGCATCTGCAGGTACTGGTACCCGAGCAGCTTCGGGTCGGCGTCGCCCTTGTGGATGGCGTCGAAGACGGTGAGGATCGCCTCGGCTTCACCCTGGGCGCGCAGCACCGCGGCCTTCGCATCGCCCTCGGCTTCGAGGATGGCGGCCTGTCGGGCGCCCTCCGCCGTGAGGATCGCGGACTGCTTGGTGCCCTCGGCGGTGAGGATGAGGGCACGGCGGTCGCGCTCGGCGCGCATCTGCTTCTCCATCGAGTCCTGGATGGAGTGGGGCGGGTCGATCGCCTTGAGCTCGACGCGTCCGACGCGGATGCCCCACTTGCCGGTCGCCTCATCGAGCACGATGCGGAGCTGCCCGTTGATGTTGTCGCGGGAGGTGAGCGCCTCTTCGAGGTTCAGGCCGCCGACCACGTTTCGCAGCGTCGTGGTCGTGAGCTGCTCGACGGCGCCGAGGTAGTTCGCGATCTCGTACGTCGCGGCCCGGGCGTCGGTGACCTGGAAGTAGACCACCGTGTCGATCGAGACGACGAGGTTGTCTTCGGTGATGACCGGCTGCGGGGGGAAGGAGACGACGGTCTCGCGCATGTCGACGAGGGGGCGCAGGCGATCGATGAACGGCACCAGGATGTTGAGCCCCGGGCTGAGGGTCTTGTGGTAGCGGCCGAGCCGCTCGACCACGCCCGAGTACGCCTGGGGGATGATGCGGATCGACTTCGCCAACACGACGATGACGAAGATGACGATCGCGACGACGACGATCGTCGCGATGATGCCGGAAACGTCCATCAAGCCCCAGTGCTCCTCTCCACCGGAACGACGACCGCCGTCGCTCCGTCGATACCGGTCACGAGCACCCGCTCGCCGACCGCGACATCCGCTTGCTCCGTGATGGGCGACAGCCGAGCCGTCCACACGTCGCCGTTCTGCAGGCGCACCTGACCGCCGGCGGGCGTCACGGTGCGCACGACCTGGCCATCGGCTCCGATGAGTGCGTCGATGTTGCTGCGCGTCGGATCGCCGCCACGACGAAGCATCCGCAGCAGCGGTGGCCGGAGCAGCAGGATCAGTGCGACCGCGACGAGCGCGGCGATGATGAACTGGGCCCACCAGGGGATGCCGAACAGACCGGAGAGCAGACCGGCGACGCTGCCGAGTGCGAGCATGAGGAACGTCATCTCGAGCGTGAACACCTCGATGGTCGCGAACGCGAGGATCAACACGAGCCACACGATCCACGCGTACTGGGTCAGCACATCCAATTCGTTCTCCTTCGCACGGTCTGTACCGAAACTATCAGGGCGGTTGACCCAGTGGGTCGCGCCTCCGGAGTTGATAGTCTCGGTTCGCGTCTTTCGCGCGGACCACGTCCGTCAAGCCCCGAGGAGTTCCCTGTGACCAACCCGCTCGCCCCCGAATCTCTCGACGGCCGCGTCGCTCTCGTCACCGGCTCCTCGCGCGGAATCGGCGCCGACACCGCCCGCTACCTCGCAGCTGCCGGGGCATCCGTTGTCATCAACTACCGCAGCAAGGCCCCCCGCGCAGAGAAGGTCGTCGCCGAGATCACCGAGGCGGGCGGCACCGCCATCGCCGTCGGTGCAGACCTCACCGACGCGGCATCCGTCGCCTCGATGTTCGAACGGGCCGTCGCAGAGCTCGGCCCGATCGACGTCCTCGTGCTCAACGCCTCGGGCGGCATGGAGACGGGAATGGGCGAGGACTACGCGATGCGCCTGAACCGCGACGCGCAGGTCAACGTCGTCGAGGGCGCGCTTCCGCACCTCGCGCCCGGTGCCCGCATCGTGTTCGTCACGAGCCACCAGGCGCACTTCATCCGTACGACGCCGACGATGCCCGAGTACGAGGCCGTCGCGCTCTCGAAGCGCGCCGGCGAAGACGCGCTTCGCGCGAAGCTGCCCGAGCTCGAGGCCGCCGGGTTCGAATTCGTCGTCGTCTCGGGAGACATGATCGAGGGCACCATCACGGCGACCCTGCTCGAGCGCGCGAACCCCGGAGCGATCGAGGCCCGCAAGCAGGACGCGGGCCGGCTGTTCAACGTCGCCGAGTTCGCCGCCGAGGTCGCCTCGGCCGCGGTCGAGCCGGTGCCCGCAGGCAACACCCGCTACGTCGGCGACACCTCGGGCTTCGCCCGCGAGGGCGACGCCTGAGCACAGGCGCCGTGAGGCAACTCGCCTGAGCGAGCGCGCCTGAGACGGCGAAAGCCCGCCGAAGCAATAGCTTCGGCGGGCTTTCGCGTACGTTCGGACTATTCGGCAGCGGGGGTGACGCCGCGTCCGAAGGTGAACGCGCGCACGATCTGCACGATGCCGAGCACGATGAGGCTGATGCCGGCGATCACGAAGAGGATCGCGATTCCCCACAGCGGCGAGAACAGCACCACGATGCCGGCCACGATGCTCAGGATGCCGAAGAAGATCGCCCATCCTCGCGAGCCTGCGTCACTCGACTGGGCCAGCGCGACGATTCCCTCGACGATCCAGAGGATGCCGACGAGGATGCCGAGGAAGATGCCGAAGAAGACGGCCGACTCGCTCGGGTTGGCGAGCACGATGATGCCGCCGATCACGAAGAGCAGGCCCAGGATGATGTCGAGTGTTCTCGCGCCGCCCGAGATGCCCTTCGAGAAGATGCCGAGACCGAGGTAGGCGATGCCGGCGATCAGGAAGTAGATGCCGAACAGCACCGTGATCACGACGGCGGAGTCCTTCGGCCAGAAGGTGATGAGGATGCCGAAGATGAGCGCGACGGCGCCGCTGATGCCGAGCGTCGCGCGGATGGTGTTGATCGCCGACTTCGTGAGTGACGATGCGTCGAGCGAGAATGACGCGAAGACCCCGGTGGGTTGCGACGTAGACATTGTTGTGTCCTTTCTGGGGGCGGCGGGTGCCGTGCAGGGATCAGGCTATGGCCGTCTGCCGCCTGAGTGTCGGATGTGAATCCGCGAGTCTTCGGATGTCGCAGGACGACGGTGTGCTGTCCTTGACGCCCGAATCTTCGAGCTCTCGTCCGCGACCCGGGGTGACTGACAGGATCTGACCATGGCCGAAAAGCTGCTTGCCCTGCCGTTCACCGGGACGTGGATGACGCAGAACAGCCCGGCACGAAGGGTGCCGAGCCACGGGGTCGACCTCTTCGGCGAGCGGTATGCCATCGACTTCGTCGCGGTCGATCTGAAGGGACGCTCGTCGGACCGGCGCGACTGGCGCACGTTCCTCTCGACGGAGCCGGCGGAGCGGTTCCTCGGATTCGGGCAGCCCATCCTCGCGCCGGTCGACGGCGTGGTCGCCGCCGTCCATGACGGCGAGCTCGATCACGACGGCAGGCGGTCGCAGCTCGCCCTCGTGCCGTATGCGCTCGGCCAGGCGGGGCGGTTGCGACAAGGCGTGAACGCGATCGCGGGCAACACCGTGACCATCGCGATTCCCGGCGGCGGAGCCTTCGTCTCGCTGGCGCACCTGCGTCTCGGGTCGATCCGCGTCGCCGTGGGCGACAGGGTCGCGAGCGGGCAGCCGATCGCCGAGTGCGGCAACTCCGGCAACTCGACCGAGCCGCACGTGCACCTGCAGGTGATGAACGCGGCCGACCCGTCGATCGCCGAAGGGCTCCCGATGACGTTCGGCCGCTACCGCGAGCGGCGGCCGGGATCGACGCAACCGCTGCTCGTCGAGGCAGGCATCCCCGGCGAGCGGTCGATCGTGGAGCCGGTCGCCTGATCCGCGTGGCATCTGCGCAGGAATCGAGAAGCGGCGGCGACACCGGACGGCTAGCGTGACGCCATGGACATCACGATTCACTCGAGTTTCCTGCCGCACGCGGACCCCGATGCATCCGTGGCCTTCTACCGCGACGCCCTCGGATTCGAGGTCCGCAGCGATGTGGAGTTCGAAGGGATGCGCTGGGTCACCGTCGGGCCGGTCGGGCAGCCCGGCACCTCGATCGTGCTCGAACCGCCTGCGGCCGACCCCGGCATCACCGACGATGAGCGGGAACTCATCGTCGAGATGATGGCGAAGGGCACCTACGCAGGCATTCTCCTCGCCACCGATGATCTCGATGCCGTGTTCGCACGGCTGCGCGAAGCGGACGCCGAGATCGTCCAGGCGCCCGCCGATCAGGGGTGGGGCGTTCGCGACTGCGCGGTGCGTGACCCCGCGGGCAACATGATCCGCATCCAGGAGGCGCGCTGACCCGCGTCTCCCGGAACTACTCCGCCGCTGCGACCGCGCGATCGAGGGCCGCGCGGATGTCGTCGGGAGACGTCAACGGAACGAGCTCGTCGTTGATGAAGATGGTCGGCGTTCCCTCGGCCCCGAGCGCCACGGCCGCGTCGAAGTCGAACTGCACCCGCGCCTCGGTGGCGGGGTCGGCGACCGCCTCGTCGTAGGCGGCCATGTTGAGCCCGAGGTCGGCGGCGTACTGGCGGAAGACGTCGGCCTTCGACACCTGCTGCTCGCCCCACTCGGCCTGGGTCTCGAACATGCGGTCGTACATCTCCTCGAACTTGCCCTGCTGGGCGGCGGCCTCGACGGCGATGGCGGCCGTGCGGGAGTTCGTGTGCCCGGGCATCGGGAAGTACCGCGTCACGAAGGTCACCTCGCCCGCGTAGTCCGCGCGGAGCTCTTCGACGAACGGGTGGACCGCGCCGCACACCTCGCACTCGAAGTCGAGGAACTCGGTGAACGTCACGCTGCCGTCCTCGGCGACGTCGAGGCGGTGGCTGTTCTCGGCCACGACCGGCGTGGCCGGCGCTGCGGCTCCCGGTGCCGCTGCAGGCGGCTGGTTCGCGGTGACGGCGAAGACGATCCCGACGGCGGCGATCACGAGTCCTCCGATCACCGCGAGCTGGATCTTCGTGCTGTTCTTCATCGCCACGGGGGAGGGCCTCTCGTGCTGTCGCAGGGCGGATGCCTCGGAGATCGTGATCTCCGAGGCATCCGTGGTCTCCGATACAGCGTACGGGAGGCGCCTTCGAGGCGTTCTCAGTCTTCGGGGATGGCTCGCCCGAAGGTCTCGAGCGTGATGACCTCGGGCTCGGGGCCGCCGCGCACGCCGGTGTCGAGCGCGTCGATGGCGGCGAGCTGTTCATCGGTGAGCTCGAAGTCGAAGACGTCGAAGTTCTCGGCGATGCGCTCGGGGCGCACCGACTTGGGGATCGCGGAGCGGCCCTGCTGCAGGTGCCACCGCAGCATCACCTGCGCCGCCGTCTTGCCGTGCTGCTCGCCGATGCCGACGATGACCGGGTCGTTGAAGGTGCTGCGGGCCGCGTCGCCGCGATACGACGTGATGCCGCCGATGGGGGACCACGCCTGGGTGATGATGCCGTGCTCGGCGTCCGCCGCCTGCACGTCGGGCTGGCTGAAGTACGGGTGCACCTCGACCTGGTTGACGGCCGGCACGACCTCGGTGCGCTCGAGCAGCGTCGTGAGGTGCCGGGGCATGAAGTTGCTGACACCGATCGCGCGCACCCGGCCCTCGGCGAGCAGTCGTTCGAGCGCGCGGTACGCGTCGACGGTCCTCTCGAACGCACCCGGCAGCGCCTGGTGGAGGATGAACAGATCGATCGTGTCGACCCCGAGCTTGCGGGCGCTCTTCTCGAATGCGTGCAGCGTCTCGTCGTAGCCGTAGTCGCTGATCCAGACCTTGGTCTCGATGAAGACGTCGTCGCGGTCGAGGCCGGAGTTGCGGATGGCGGCGCCGACGCCGCGTTCGTTCCCGTACGCGGCCGCCGTGTCGATGAGTCGGTAGCCCGTTGCGAGGGCGGTCTCGACCGCCTGCGTGGTGACCTCTGGCGGCGTCTGGAACACGCCGAAGCCGAGCGCCGGCATCGTGACGCCGTTGTTGAGGGTGAGAGGAATGGAAGCCATGTCACCATCAGACACCAGGCGCTGCTCGCGTGGGAGTTCACGATGTGCCGAGTACTGGCAGTACCTCCCTTCCCGCGGCGCGGCGGCCTACCCTCGAGACATGGACAACAGAAGCGAGGTGCGCGAGTTCCTTCGCACGAGACGCGCCCGCATCACCCCCGATGAGGCCGGGCTGCCCGCGTACGGCGGCAATCGCCGGGTGCCCGGACTGCGCCGCGAAGAGGTGGCGATGCTCGCCGGAGTGAGTGTCGACTACTACACCCGCCTCGAGCGCGGCACCCTCGCCGGGGCATCCGACACGGTGCTCGAATCGCTCGCCAGGGCGTTGCAGCTCGACGATGCGGAGTCCGCCCACCTGTTCGACCTCGCCCGTGCCGCCAACGCGTCGCCGACCGTGCGCCGCCCGCGCGCGAAGACGGGGGAGCTGCGCCCGAGCCTGCAGCGCGTCATCGATGCGATCACCGAGGCGCCTGCCATCATCAGCACCACGCGCACCGACTACCTCGCCGCGAATCCGCTCGGCCGGGCCCTCTATTCCGTGGTCTTCGCCGCGCCGCAGCCGAACGGCGCGCGGTTCGCGTTCCTCGACCCGGCCGCGCAGGAGTTCTACCCCGACTGGGATCGCGTGACGCAGGACGTCGTCGCGGCCCTCCGCGGCGAGGCCGGCCGCAACCCGTACGACAAGCGGCTCACCGACCTCGTGGGCGAGCTCTCCACCCGTAGTGAACGGTTCCGAACGCTCTGGGCTGCCCACAACGTGCGCCACCATCGCACCGGGGTCAAGCGCCTCCACCATCCCGTCGTCGGTGACCTGGAGCTGAGCTTCGAGGCGATGGACCTCCCCGCTGATCCGGGGCTGAAGCTCTCGATCTTCACGGCAGAGCCGAACTCGGTTTCGGCCGACGCACTGAAGATGCTGGCGAGTTGGTCTGCGACAGCGGATGCCGCGGCGCCGGCCGCTCGGGTCGACGACGCCTGAGCAGGGATCGTCCCGACGGGGGAGTCGGGGCCAAAATAGTCCTTGACGTGAATATTCGTTGTAGTGAATACTTGCGATCATGTACGAACAGCTCGCGGCACTCGCAGACGCCGCCCGATGGCGCATCATCGAGCTCCTCGCGGAACGCCCCCGCTCGGTGGGCGTCGTGGGGGAGCTCACCGGGTTGCGCCAGCCTCAGGCCAGCAAGCACTTGCAGACGTTGGAGCGCGCAGGGCTCGTCATCTCGCGCAAGTCGGGCCAGCGGCGCATCTACGCGCTGCAGACCGAGGTGCTTCACGCGGTCGTCGCCGAACTGGGGAGGGTGGCCGCCCACGCTGAAACCAACCGAGCAGGTCGCGATGCCTTCGATCAGTACATCGCCTCGATCGGCGCGGAGACGGCAGCGGCTTCCGCCGAAGGCTGGGCGGACGAACGCGAATACGTGTTCCGTCGTGTGCTTCGGGCTTCCCGCGAGGTGGTCTGGAGCCACCTCACCGACCCGGCACTGATCGCCGAATGGTGGACGACCAGGGACCTTCGGCTCGCACGCATCGAGTTCGGTGCGCGGCCCGGTGACCGCCTGCTGCAGGAGTACGCCGACATCGATGATCCGACGGGCGCAGAGGGGGCGATCGGCCGCGCCGAGGGCGTCGTCGAATCCGTCAGGCCGAGCGAGCGTCTCGAGTTCGAGCTTTCCCCGTTGCTGCCCGATGGCAGCTCGGCGTTCACCGCGCACTACACCTACACGCTCGCCGACGCGGGGGAGTGGACCGACTTGGAGGTGCGCCTGCGCATCACCGACAGCACGATTCCATCAGCGGAGTTCATCGCGGGCATCCGCCTCGGGTGGGACCAGTGCGTGGACAATCTCGCCGCGATCGTCGCGGTGAACGCGAACACCAGTGAGGAAGAAGCATGAATTCCACTCAACGCCGAGTCGTCGTCAACACCAGCCTCAGCATCGACGGGTCCTACATCGGTCCTGGCGGTCCGCAGGACTTCGGCTGGGCGATGCCGTACGTGACACTCGACGTCTCGCGCGATCATCTGACCCGGCTGTGGGAGCCCGCCACGACGGCACTGCTCGGCCGCACGAACGCCGAGGGCTTCATGAGCTACTGGCCGGCCGTCGCGGATCAGGATGACGCGGACCCGCGTGACCGGGCATACGGTGCCTGGCTGCGCGACGCCGAGAAGGTCGTGCTGTCGAGCACGCTCACCGAGGCGCCGTGGGACCGGACCCGCGTCTTCGACGAGCCTGCCGAGAACGTCGTCGACCGGTTGAAGGCCGAAGAGGGCGGCGACATCGTCGTGTTCGCAAGCGCGAGCGTGATCAAGGCGCTGCTCCTCGCTGACCGGGTCGATCGGCTTTCGTTCATGGTGTTCCCCGAGATCCTCGGGGGTGGCGAGCGTCTGTTCGATGCGGGCCTGCCCGCCACGACGTGGGAACTCAGCAGCAACGTGACCGGCGAGCACGGCGTCATCGCGCTCACCTACGATCGCGCGCGCAGCGACGGCTGACTCGCGAAGGCGCCTGCCGTGCCGTGCCATACGGCTGAGCCTCCGAGAAATCACCTTCCGGTGCCGCCCGACGACGGAATAGGCTCACGACAACGAGAGGCGAACGGCATGGAACTGCTGTTCTGGTTGGCGGGTTTCGGCGTCATGATCGCGTGCGCCACGGTCTTCCTCGTCGTGCGAGCGCGACGTGCGCGACGGCTCCCGGGTGATCATGACGCATCGATCCCCGGCGAACGGTCGCACAGCGAAGCGACTGCCGCGGCCCACACCGCCGGTGCCGCTCGCCGAGCGTTCTGAACGAACGAACGTACTGACCCGAGGGCTCGGCCCCAGCCGGCGGTCGAGCGTTAGTAGCGCTCCCGCGGGTTGCGCGTGAGTCGCTCTGCGTCATCGATTGCGTGCTGGCGAGCGACTTCGGCGTCGGTCTGCTTGGTCATCCGGCTCGAGGTCGTGCTGCGTCGCCGCTTCAGCCAGCTTGCGATGAAGCCACCACCGACGAGCACGACCGCGAGAATGCCGAGCGTCAGCCATCCGCTCGCATCCATGTCGGGAGGAAGGTCGCTCATGGCGGCAGTCTAGGCCTGCTCCAGCCCTTCCGATCGGCAACGTCTCGAGGATCACCCGGAGGGTTCGTCGTACGGGTCGGGCAGGTAGGCGCTGATGTCGATCGGTTCGGTCGGCGGCAGGTCGCTCGCAGGATCGGTCATGACGGACTCCTCACTGGACGAGGTGGTGATTGTAGGCGTGGGCGACGACCTGCAGCCGAGAGGCGAGGTCGAGCTTCGCGAGGATGCTGGAGATGTGCGACTTGACGGTGGTCTCGCCGATGTACGCGGATTCGGCGATCTCGGCGTTCGACAGGCCGCGTGCCGCGAGGAGGTAGACCTCTCGTTCTCGGGCCGTCAGCGCGGCGATCGCCTGCTGGTCCGGCTCGACGCGCACCGCGGGGGCCAGATCGCGGATGAGCGCGAGCGTGGTGGAGGGCGCGTAGACGGAGTTCCCCTCGTGCACGGTGCGAATCGCCGCCAGAAGCAGTTCGGGCCTGGCGTCCTTCATGAGGAAGCCGTGAGCGCCGGCGTCGATCGCGTGCGCGACCGCCTCCTGACGCTGGTGCGTCGTGAGCACGATGACTCGTGAGTCGGGGGAGTCGACCAGCACTCTCCGGGTGGCGGTGATGCCGTCGGTCTTCGGCATGCGGATGTCCATGAGGATGACGTCGGGGTGCACCTCCGCGGCAAGGGTGACGACGTCGTCACCGTCGTGCGCGGTGCCGGCGAACTCGAGGTCCGGTTGAGACCGGATGATCATCTCGATGCCCGCGCAGAACAGCACATGGTCGTCTGCGATGGCGACGCGGATGCGTTCACTCATACGGCGGCCTCGATCTCAGGTCTCGTGGGCCTCGCGGGCTCGTCGACCGGGATGAACGCGTTGACGATGAACGCGTCCCCCTCGTCGACGGAGGCGGTGAGCCAGCCGCCGGCGATCTGCGCGCGTTCCTGCATGCCACGGATTCCGCGCCCCGGGCGAGTCGCACCCGTCATGGAGGCCGGTGTCGCGATCATGAGCGCCAGACCGGGCCCCCTCCAGTCCAACGTGACCGTCGTGGAGCCGTCGGTGTCGGCGTGCCGGACCGCGTTCGTGAGTGCCTCCTGCACGATCCGGAAGACGCTCAGCTGTTGGATGGGGGACAGCGGCTTGCTCTCGCCGAACTCGGCGTGCACGCAGGCGATCCCCGCGGCACGTACTCGATCCAGCAGTGCTTGCAGATCGGTGATCTTCGGACGTTCCGCTTCTCCGAGTACGGGGCCCGAGTCCAGGAGCTGGCGGAGTTCGGTCAACCCATCGCGGGCCGTGTCCGCGATCGTGCTCAGCGCGTTCCGCGAGCTCGTCGAGAGCGAGTCATCCGTCATTCGCGTGCCGTCGGCCTGGGCGGCGATCACAGCGAGCGAATGCGCCATCACATCGTGCACCTCCTGGGCGAGTTGCTCGCGTTCCGACAGGGCGACCAACTCGACTTCGACCACCGCGAGATCGCGTTCGAGTGCCTGCGCATGTCGGCGCACGGCGATCGCCTGCCTGGCCATGCGCATGGCAAGCCCGGCGCACCACGCGCCGACAGCGAGCCCGACCGCGATCACGCAAACCGCAGCGAACATTCCGACGACCTCGAACTCGCCGCCGAGCTGATAGTCGCGGGCGGACTGCGGCGAGTACAGCACCGGCCACTCGGCTGCGCCGAAGCTACGGAGGGTCAGGAGCAGGGTCACGGTCACCGCGTAGACGACGGCGACGGGCAGCGAGACCCAATGCACGATGACGCTGCCGAAGGCGCTGATGTTGAACATCGCGTACAGCAGCGGCAGATACGCCGGCCAACTGGTGCTGCCGAATCTCGCGCTCTCCACCAGCAGTTGCAGCACGAGAACCGCACCGATCAGGCCCAAGGCCACGGCCGGCCACCTCTGCGAGATCGCGATCGCGAGACCGAACGCGATGAACGGCAGCACGGTCACGATCGGCCCCAGCGGGGCATTCCCGAGGCGTCCGGCCTCCGCGATCCACCACAGGACGATGTAGGCCACTCCGGCAGCAGGTGCAAGGAGAAGGAGCCAGCTCGGTCGCGACGATTTCAGATCCACAGGGCAAACGTATGGCCCGGTCGCGGCTCCGGAATCAACCACAACGCGATGTCCTCCAGACGAACCGGCAATCTCGTCCCGAAGGAGGACACCGCGCGGGGAGTGCTCTCAGCGGCCTCAGTGCTTCCGCGGGCCACGCCGATCTGCCATCATCTCGTTCATGCATCCGCTTCCACCGCCGCACGACTCAGCCGCGCCGGGTTGGTACGTCGACCCGCTGGCCGGCGACATGCTGCGATGGTGGGACGGAAGCAACTGGTCGGAGACCGAGTTCAAACTCGCCAGAACCATGATCACGACCGAGGTTCGCAGAGACTTCCTGCTCGGTCCCCTCGGACGTCGCGGCTCGGTGATCAACGTCGTGTTCTGCTCTGCGCTCGTAGTCGTCGGGATCGTGTTCGCGCTGACGATGCATCCGTTCTTGTGGGGGATCGTGGCCGTCTGCGGATTCCTCGACGTGATCTTCATCGTGATGGCGATTGCCGTTCACCACTTCGACATTCCGGCAACCTTCCAACGGCTGATCTGGCCTTCGGAAAAGTCGTGATGGGCGAACGAGGGCCCTGTCTGCTCGTCTCGGCCACGTACACGTTCGAGAGCGAGGCCCGAGCAAGAGAACTCGGTGTGACCGGCCGACTCGATCGGCCTCGAAGCGGGCACACCCATCGGATACTCCATCTCGCCGACGCGATCCGGGTGCCGGGAGAGGACTGGCGGGTTCGACAGCACGAACACGATCGCCTGCTGGAATCCGTCGCGCATGCAGCAAAGGATCAGTCGATCGCACTTCCGACGGAAGGCGTCGACCTCGCTGTTCGGATCAGTTTCAGCGACGACGGCGAGCAACTCGGCTTCGCGCTTGCAACTGCGTTTCTCCGGGAGTGGGCTTACCTCGGCGGCGTCCTGTTCATCGACAATTGACGTCCTGGACTACGTCCGACCGTTTCTGAAGCGAGAGATGATCAATCGCCACATCTGTGATCAACTCAACGCCCCGGGCGCGATGTACTCCCTCAGTGTCCCCGCCAATGGCGGCACGTCCACCGCCGTGGTCGTCTCGACCGATATCACGGGCAGGCCTGTGATGGGAGCTGCGGATGAGCTGAGCAGCTCCCACTCTGGAAGGCGCCCAGCATCGGCATGCGCAGCGTGGCGATCACGCGTGAGGAATCGCTCCCGTGCAATATCCAGCGATGTATGGCACCAGATCTCGACGCCGCGCGGTGCCCCCAGGGCCTCGAAGCCGCGACGAAAATGCGAGTCGTCTCGACCTGCCGCCCAGAAGGATTCGACGATCACCGTTCCGCTGAGCATCCTTGCGATCGCCCAGAGGTTCTCAGCGGCGACCGCTCCCAGCTGCGATGTCGGCAGCGAGACGTTCATCGCGTCGCTGAGGGCCTCCTTGATCGCATCCTTCGCGATCAGAGGAACCGCGAGTTCTCGAGCGAGCGAACCGGCCAGTGTCGTCTTGCCCGCACCCGGAACGCCGTTCACAACAATCAGGAAGTCGATCACGATTCGAGCGTAGATGCAGCGTCTGCTCAGCGCACGAAAACGGATAATGCAGTCCGCTTCCTGGGGTGAACCAGGAGCGCTCCAGCTCGTAACACTGAATGGCGAGACCCTCGGCAAGCCGGCCATCTCGACGACGTGTCGACGAAGCGTCTCGAGTATCTAGCGCCCGAGCCGGAAACTGAGGTATTCGTATCTTTCCCTAGGCTCATTCTCACTGACGCAACGACGCAGCGGATCGCATGGGACAGCAGGTGCGGTCGGTTTGCGTTTGATGGTGCTTCTCCGGGGAACATGCTGTCGCATTGGTTGAGCGTTCGATGGAGCTCCGGTGAGGTAGCCGATAATGCACATTATGTCGGAAAGTGTATCCCCTATCTGCAGGAATGCGGGATCTGGCTCGCTCGAGCTCGCCATCGTGGAGTTCCTTGTCGGTGGGAGGTCACCGATGGCGGGGTCGTTCCGCATGCCCGCGGGTTGGGGTGCAGTCAGAGGATTGGCCGGGTTCTGCAGATGGGATCGCCGAGCAGATATCACACGACCCCGAAGTTGGTAACATGTCACCCGCTACAGGTTGGAGGTCGAATGCCCACTACTCAACTGGCACGGGACGAGATGGAGCTTGACTCGATCGCATACGCCTTCTTCGCCGCGTTCTCCTCATCCGATCTGAAGCCGGTCGACCTCGCAGAGCTGCGAGAGCTGTTCCTTCCCGGCGCCACCATCATTGCGGTTGCTGCGAACGGTGTGGCCAATCGGTATGACGTCGAGAGCTTCATCGAACCGCGGGAGGCACTCTTGAACAGCGGGCGTCTGCTGGGATTCTCCGAACGGGAAGTCACCGCTGAGATGCGGATCTTCGGAGACATCGCGCAGCGTTGGAGCCTGTACAGCAAATCAGGCACCCTGGATGGCCGGTCGGCCGACGGCTGGGGCCGAAAAGCAGCTCACTTCGTGCGTACGGTAGCTGGTTGGCGGATCAGTGCCATCATCTGGCAAGACGGTGCGGAAGGCTCCGAGATCCCCACGGCCCGACCGTCGGCGTCGACGGCCTGAGTTTCGCGAGGGCCACGCGCTCCAGGTCCCGCCCGAAGCGCAATTGCGACTCCCGTCGGCAATCTCGCGACCGCACACCGCTCCCCCGTCGGCGCGAGACGGGATCTGGCGCGGCCGAGCTCACCACGTCGGCTGCGACAATCGCTGTCCGGTTCTCACAGCACGGTGGTAGAACGGCGGGGTGCACAAGATTCTCACGTTCCATGATCAGCTGCGGCTGATCGACGAAAGGTCGGCCGCCTTCCGCGCTGCGGTGGCCGCGGCACCCAGCCTCGACGTTCGGATGGCGACCCATCCTGCGCGGACGCTGTTCGATCACGTGGAGCACGTGGGCATGGGTCGCCGCAAGGCAGCCGCCATCGTCGCCGCCGGGCCCGCGGACGGTCCGCCGGAGGAGTCCGTATGGGGAGGCGGCACGGGTGCACCTCGGGAGCGCGAGGCCCTCCTGGCCTGGTGGGTCGAGTCCGTCGAACACCTGGCGAATGTGCTGCGCGAGGCGGGTCCGGATCGCGGTTGCTGGACCTGGTGGGCGGATTCGCCGGCACCGCAGACCTCCGGGGCTTGGGCGCGGCGGCAGCTCCACGAGATCGCGGTGCACACCTACGACGTCCAGCTCACTGGGGGTGTCCCGCAGCCGGTACCGGAGCGGATCGCCCTCGACGGCTTCGACGACTGCCAGTTCACCCTCTGCGCGACGACGGTCGCCTGGCCATACGAACCCGCCATCGTCGATTACCACGCCACCGAGGGCCAATCCTGGCGCCTCCGGCTGTCCCACAACGGAGCACAAGTCGCCCACCTCGCGCCCGCTGCCGGCGAGGACCCCGACACGGCCGACGCCTCCGCCCGGGGCACGGCCAGCGACCTGGTCCTGTTCTTCTACGGCCGCATACCGCTGGATTCGCTTGAGTTCGAAGGCGACCGTCGTATCTTCGATCGGCTCGCAGCCTGGGACCCGTCCGTGTGACAACCGACGACAGGCGATCTCGTGCACACACACTCGGCGGGTGTGTGCATCCGGATTCGTGCGCCGACACTGCCGTGAGACGGCGAGGCTGACTATCCTCGGCCCATGAGCGGTTCAACGAAGAGGCGGTCTGGCTGACCGTCGGTCCGGCGAGAACGCGCTGCGCATCAAGGGAGAGCACTGAGATGAGACCACTTCGCTACTCGATCAACGTCACGCTCGACGGGTGCTGCCATCACGAGGCAGGGCTCCCTCCGGACGAGGAGTCGATGCGCTACTGGACCGCTGAGATGGAGCGAGCCGATGCCCTAATGTTCGGCCGGGTGACCTACAAGATGATGGAGTCGGCGTGGCGGAAGCCTGCCATGGACAGGTGGCCTGACTGGATGGATGAGTGGCAGATGCCGTTCGCCGAGACCATCGACCGGGCGAGGAAGTACGTCGTGTCGAGCACGCTGAGCGGAGTCGATTGGAATGCCGAGCTGGTACGAGGCGACTTGGGGCAGGCGGTTCAGCGGCTCAAGCAGGAGCCAGGCGAGGGCCTGTGGGTCGGTGGCGTGACGCTCCCCCTGGCGCTGGCTGATCTTGGACTGATCGACGAGTACGAGTTCCTCGTGCAGCCGGTCCTTGCCGGACGCGGGCCGACGTTGCTCGCCGGCCTGCGCGAGCGCATCCAGCTCGAGCTCGTGGATCGCCATGAGTTCCGGTCGGGGGCGGTCGCCATGCGATACCGGCCCACATGAGCAAAACGATGCCGCTCCCCCGCGAGCATGCGTGGATGGGTACTGGGTCGTGTCAGCTGACCCCGCCGTTTCGCCGCGGCATCCTCACGGGCACACGCGAACCCTGCGTCCGTCGAAGCTGACGATGTCGCCGAGCTGCAACTGCCGCCCGCGTCGTCGATCGACCTCGCCGTTCACGGCCACTTCGCCGTCGATGATCGCCTCTTTCACGTCTCCACCGGAGTCGAGGAGCCCAGCGAACTTCACGAACTGCCCAAGGCGGATGACCTCACCGCCGATGGGGACGTCTTCGATCGGAGCCGGGTTCGTCATGCCCGAATGTTAGCGGACCCGGTGGATGCGAGCTTGCCCGAACACGGTTGCGTGCCCACGGGTCAGGCGAATGCGCAAGGGGTGGCCGCGCATCGCTCCCCCGGTTAGCGTTGCGCCCACCGATCAACGGATCGACAACACAGAGAGCGGGGGCTTTCATGTGCACCGGACTGAGCTACACCACGCGGGATCACTACTTCGGACGAAATCTCGACCTCGAGTTCTCATACAACGAGACGGTCACCATCACACCCCGGAACTTCCCGTTCGAGTTCCGCAAGGCGCCTGCGCTCGTGACGCATCACGCGATCATCGGGATGGCGACCATCGCGGACGGCTATCCGCTGTATTACGACGCGACGAACGAGAAGGGCCTCAGTATGGCAGGGCTCAACTTCCCGGAGAACGCCGACTACAAGCCCGAAGCGGACGGCAAGACGAACATCACTCCGTTCGAGTTCATCCCTTGGATCCTCGGGCAGTTCGAGACCGTGGACGAGGTGAGGACGGCCCTCTCGGCGCTGAACCTCGTGAAGATCGATTTCAGCGACGCCTTCCCGCTCTCCCCCTTGCACTGGATCATCTCCGACAGAACGACATCCATCACGGTCGAGAGCGTGAGGGACGGGCTGAAGGTCTACGACAACCCCGTCGGGGTGCTCACCAACAACCCGACCTTCGACATCCAGTCCTTCAACTTGAACAACTACATGCACCTGTCGAAGAACCCGCCCGAAACGAACTTCTCGGACGAACTGCAATTCGACGTCTACAGCCGGGGAATGGGCGCGATCGGCCTCCCCGGAGACCTGTCTTCGGCATCTCGCTTCGTCAAGGCGGCCTTCACGAAGATGAACTCGGTGTCGGGCGACTCCGAGTCGGAGTCGATCAGTCAGTTCCTCCAGATCCTGGGGTCGGTTGCGCAGCAGCGGGGATGCGTCGAGGTCTCCCCCGGGAAGTTCGAGATCACGATCTACTCGTCGTGCTGCAACACCGACAAGGGCATCTACTACTACACGACCTACGAGAACAGCCAAGTGAGCGGTGTCGACATGCACAAGGAGGACCTCGACGGAAACGCGCTTGCTTCATACCCGCTGATCAAAGGCCAGCAGGTGCACATGCAGAACTGAGCTCGGCGGAGCCCGAGACGGGCCGATCCGCACAGTGGCGTTGAGCGCCTTGGGGTGATACCTTGCAGCTCTAGGTATCTAGATGTTCAAGGTATCCCCTGAGCCGCGATCGGAGCACGCGTGCGTATCGGCAAAGACCTGGTGGCCGCAGCCGCCACCCCGGTGGTCCTCGGGATCCTCGCCGAGGGCGAGTCGTACGGGTACGCCATCCTGCAGCGGATCACCGAGCTTTCGGCCGGTGAGCTCGAGTGGAGCGACGGCATGCTCTATCCCCTGCTGCATCGGCTCGAGCGACTCGGGCACGTCGAATCCGAGTGGCGTCAGTCATCCGGCGGCCGGCCGCGCAAGCACTATCGCCTGAGCGCCCAGGGCGCGTCGACGCTGGCCGACCATCGTCGGCAGTGGTCGATCGTCGGTGGCGTGCTCGACCAGGTCTGGCCCGGCGACGGCGACAACCGACAGCCGCGCCTCGCACTCGGGTTGGGCTGAACGATGACCACCGAAGACGCCCCGCACCTCGACGAGCTCATCGCCTCGTGGCGCGACTGGATCGAGCGGCGCGACGCCCTGAGCATCCGTGACGTCGACGAACTCGAATCGCACCTGCGCGATCGCGTCGACGCCCTCTCAGCAGCAGGGCTCACCGACGACGAGGCGTTCCTCATCGCGGTCAAGCGCCTCGGCAGCATGGACGAGCTCTCGCGCGAGTATGCAGCCGAGCATTCGGGTCGGCTGTGGAAGCAGCTCGTGCTCCACGACTCGTCGGACTCCGAGGGCACGGATGCCTCGGACGGCACGATGCCGTTCGTGCGGCGCGCAAACGGGCTCACGATCGCCCTCCTGCTCGGTGTCGGCGCCGGGATCGCGGTGAAGGCGACCGAGCTGCTCACCGGCGATCCGGAACTCGTCTTCCGGAACATCGCCGTCCTCGTACTGCCATTCCTGGCCGCATGGTTCGCCTGGCGGCGGCGACCGCCGATCGGCACGCTGCTCGGCGTCGCCGCGACCTTCGCGCTCGTGGCGCTCGCACTGAACCTCTACCCGTTCGACGGAGGATCCTCGACCGTCACGGTCGCGACGCAGAACTCCGCCACCGCGGTGCTCGCGACCATCGGCTCGATCGTCGCACTCTGGCTCGTCACGGGCATCGTCGACGCAGGCGGTGCCTGGCGGAGCGACCGTACTCGGATGGACTTCCTGCGTTTCAGCGGTGAGTGGCTCGTCTACTACGTGCTCATCGCGATCGTGGGCGGCGCCCTGAGCGGGCTCACCGTCGCGGTGTTCGCGTCGATCCAGGTCGACATCGCGCCGTTCATCGTCGAGTGGGTGCTGCCGTGCGGGGCTGCGGGCGCGGTGCTCGTCTCCGCCTGGCTCGTCGGCGCGAAGCAACGCGTCATCGAGAACATCGCCCCGGTGCTCACGAAGGTGTTCACTCCGCTCTTCACGCTCATGATGCTTGCACTCATCGTGGCATCCGTCATGCAGTGGAACCTCGTCGGCGGCAGCCGTGAGCTGCTCATCGCCTTCGACCTCGTGCTCGTCGTGGTCGTCGCGCTCCTCGTGTACGCGATCTCGGCGCGCGACCCCGCGCTTGCCCCCGGCTGGTTCGATCGCCTGCAGGTGCTCATGCTCGTGGCAGCGCTCGTCGTCGATGTCATCGTGCTCGTCGCGATGATCGCCCGCACGGGCGAGTTCGGATTCAGCGCGAACAAGACGGCGTCACTCGGGCTGAACCTCATCCTTCTCGCCAACCTCGCGTGGGCCACTTGGCTGCAGATCGGCTTCGTGCGTCGGCGCGTGCCATTCGGTCGTGTCGAGTCGTGGCAGACCGCGTACCTCCCGGTCTACCTCGCCTGGGCGGCGATCCTGGTGTTCGCCTTCCCGCCGATGTTCGACTTCGCGTGACCCCCCTCGGCCGCAGCCTGCTCGAGCGACGGCATAGGCGATGATTGGTGCATGGCAGCCGAGCGCGAAAGTGCGATCGTTGTCGAGCTCTCGGAGTTCGACGAGGTCCTCGATGACCACCGGAAGGCGCTCGACCCCTCCCGGGCGTGGGGAATGCCGGCGCATCTCACCATGCTCTACCCGTTCGTGCGACCGGCTGAGGTGAATCACACCACGCTGTCGAGGCTCGAAGACCTGGCGATGAAGGTGAGCCCGTTCGATGCCGTCTTCGACGATTTCGGTTGGTTCGCCGATCAGGTGGTCTGGCTCGCACCGTCGCAACCGGAGAAGTTCGAGCGCCTTATCCGCCAGGTGGTCGACGCGTTTCCCGAGTGCTCCCCATACGGCGGGGCACACGACGACGTGATCCCTCATGTGACCATCGGCGATGGAGGCGATCCGGAACTCATGCGTGCTGCGGCGAATGCGATTCGTCCTCGGCTTCCGCTCACGACGAGAGTCGCGTCTCTCAGCCTCATGGCGGGATCGAGGGAACCAGGATCTTGGCAGGTCGTCGAACGAGTGAGTCTCGGTCGCACCCGATAGCGATGCGGTGCGGCTCGGTCGCCACCGGTCGATGAAGCAGCCGCGAAATGTCGGGACCGACTCAGGCGACGGCCCTCGTAGCGCGGAAGAACACCAGGCCCCGCCAGCGCTCCCCGCACGAGGTCAGTCCCGATACGCCGCCAAGAAGACGCGGACGCCGGATTCCAACCCTGACTCGACCTCAGCTTCGGTGATCGCGTCGAACCGCCCGGTCATCATGATGCGGTTGCTCGGGATCCAGAGCAGCAGACCGGCCAGGTGATTCGCCGCGATTCGCGGATCGTCGACGTGCAGCCAGCCGCGCTCGCTCGCGCTGGCGAGCAGATCGGCCATGTGGCCGAGGGTGAGCTCGAACGCCCCTTCGTAGTAGGCGCGGCCGATGTCGGGGAAGCGTGCAGCTTCGGCGATGACGAGTCGGCGGAATCGTTGCACCCGACGATCGAGCACCGAGGCGCTCAGGAGTCGGGCAAGTGCCCGCACGACCGCTTCCCCGTCGTCGTAGGCGTCGATGTCGAGGCGCACGATCGAGTCGTGCACCCGGTCGACGACATCGGAGATCAGCGCCCGGAACAGCCCCTCCTTGTCGCCGAAGTACTTGTAGACGGTCTGCTTCGATGCTGCTGCCGTTGCGGCGATCACATCGGTGCTCGCGCCCGTGTATCCGTCGAGGACGAATGCGTCCAACGCGGCGTTCAAGATGCGAGCGCGAGTCGCCTCGACCCGTGGATTGGTGTTCATGGCTTGACTCCTCCGGTACCTGTCAGTACTGTACCACTCAGTACCGTACTGAACGGTACCGTTCACAGGAGGAAGATTCTCATGACCCAGTTCGTCCACTCGGCAGATGGCACGCAGATCGCATTCGACGACCTCGGCCCGACCGATGCCCCGGCGGTGATCCTCGTGCACGGTGCGACCGCGTACCGCGCCATCTCCCCCAGCGCCGCAGCCCTCGCCGCGACCGGCGGGCTTCGCGTCATCACCTACGACCGTCGCGGTCGTGGCGAAAGCGGCGACGCCCACACATATGCCGTCCAACGTGAGATCGACGACATCGCCGCGCTCCTCGAGCATGCCGGCGGCACCGCGATCCTGCTCGGCGAGTCCTCTGGCGCCGTCCTCGCCCTCGAGGCCGCCCTCGCCGGTGTGCCGGTAGCTGCGGTCGCCGCCTTCGAGCCGCCGTTCATCGTCGACGACGCCCGTCCGCCGATCCCGGCCGACTACATCGCGAGGCTCGATGCCTTCGCCGCGGACGGCGATCGACTCGGCGCGCTCCGCTACTTCTCCCTGAAGGCGGTCGGGCTGCCCTCGGAGATGGTCGATCAGATGATGGCATCACCGTTCATCGCGGCGGTGGAGCCGTTCGCCGGTACGCTTCGATACGACGCGCGCATCATGGGCGGCACCATGGCCGGCGATCTCGCCGCACTCGACCGCTTCGTGCCGATCCCGGTTCCCGTCACGGTCCTGGTCGGCGAATCGACGTTCCCGTCCATCAGGACCGGCGCTGCAGCCTTCGCCGATGTCGTGCCCGGCAGTGAGCTCGTCATCGTGCCCGGGGGCGACCACCAGCTTCCTGCAGATGCGGTCGCTCCCGTGCTCCGCGCCATGGCTGTGAGTGCGTGACATGAACAGGATGATCACCGCCGAACTCTTCGCGAGCCTCGACCTCGTCGTCGAAGCGCCGGAGACCTGGCACTTCCCCTGGGTGGGTGAGGAGATGCTCGCCGAGGTGCAACGCGAACAGGGCGAGGCAACCGCTCTGCTGCTCGGGCGCCGCACGTACGAGGTGTTCGCCGACTCGTGGCCGAATCGCAGCGACGACGTGCCACTCGCCCGCCAGCTGAACGCGATGCCGAAGGTCGTCGTCTCGAGCACGCTCGACTCGCCGACCTGGCGCAACACCGAGGTGACCCGGTTCGACGAGCTCGCAGCGCTGAAGGCGACTGGTGAAGGGCGCATCACCGTGGCCGGGAGCATCCGCCTCGTCGAATCCCTGATCGCCCACGGCCTGCTCGACGAGCTTCGCCTGCTCACCCACCCGGTGGTGCTCGGCGAGGGTCGACGACTGTTCGACACCTACGACGGGCCACGTGCCGACCTCGAGCTCGTCGAATCCCGCACCCTCGAACGCGGCGTGCAGCTCAGCGTGCACCGCCCGAGCGCGCGGCACTGAAGCACCGAACACGAAGCACGAATACGAAGCACGAACACTGAGCACGAAACACTGACAAGGAGCACGAGCATGTCGCAAGGGCAGACCTATCTCGACAACGTGGAGACCTCGACGGGCCTCACGCCTCGCCGATTCATCGAGCTTGCCGACGAACGCGGATTCGGAGCCGCCGGCACCAAGACCGGCGAGGTCGTCGCATGGCTGAAGACCGAGTACGCACTCGGGCACGGCCACGCGATGGCGATCGCCCAAGTCATCAAGCACCGGGAGACCGTCGACATCAAGAACATCGAGACGACATCCGAGCCGCCGATCAGCATCGGCCGGCTCTGGCTCGACGGCAAGGACACCCGGCCCTGGTGACGGCGGACGCCGTGGGCGATCAGGCGCCCTGCGGTTTGGCCTCCTCACCGACCTTCGAGCGCGCATCCGAGTACGAACCGCTCCGCCAGTCCCTTCGGCGACACGTGGAACCGCAACAGGTGGCGTTCAGGCCTTGGATGCCGCTGCGTGCACCTACTCGTTCGCGTGACGCTCGGCGTACTTCTCGAGCCGGCGGCCGGTGGCCGGCATGCCGAGCTCGTTGTAGGGCCCGTCGACCTCGTGTTCGGGCAATCGCTCGGCGGTCGGGCAGACCAGCACCGTGTTGGGCGTCGAATGATCGATGAAGTGCTCGAACATGGGATGGCCGCAGATCGGACACGCCTTCCCGTCGGTCGGCTCGAGCGGCGCCTCATCCGCTGGAGTCGGCGGGTTGCTGAACACGGGCTCCAGCACCCGGTCGACCTTGTCGAAGAAGTGGGTGAATGCGTTGCCGTCATCTCGGCTCGCGTCGTCACGTGCCATCATGCGCCTGATGGTACGCCCGCTGCGCACCGCTCCGCCAGTGCCCGCCCGAGGCTTGCCAGTGCGCCGATTCCCGGCATCCGGCACGGCAACCGCGAATAGGCTTGGCACATGACGGATGCCACTGACACACGCCAGGTCACGATCATCACGGGCGCGAGCCGCGGAATCGGCGCAGCGATCGCCGAACGCCTCGCGGCCGACGGGCACGACCTCGTGCTCACCTACCGCGAGCGACGTGACGAAGCCGATGCGATCGCGCGCCGGTGCGCGTCATCCGGTGCTCGGGTGCTGCTGCTGCAGGTCGACCTCGCCGACCTCGAGGCGACGGCCACGGTCGTTCCCGCGGCGATCGCCGAGTTCGGGCGGATCACCGGCCTCGTCAACAACGCCGGCATCACGGGGCGCATCGGGAGCTTCCTCGACGCGAGTCTCGAAGAGAGCGATGGGCTCTTCCGCGTGAACGTGCTCGCACCCATCGTGCTCACGCGGGCCGCGATCGCGCACATGGCGACCGACCGAGGCGGTGCAGGCGGCAGTATCGTGAACATCTCCTCGGGTGCGGCCCGCAGCGGCGCACCGAACACGTACATCCCCTACGCCATGAGCAAGGCTGCGCTGAACGCGCTCACGACGGGCGCGTCGAAGGAGTTCGGCCCCGTCGGCGTGCGGGTCAACACGGTCTCCCCCGGTACGACGCACACCGAGATCCATGCGGCGGCCGGTCGGCCGAACGCTCCTGAAGAGCGCGCTCCGAACATCCCGATGCGTCGTGCAGGCGAGCCGCACGAGATCGCCGGTGCAGTCGCCTACCTCTTCTCAGCGGATGCCTCGTACACCTCGGGCGCCGACATCCGCGTCGCCGGGGGCAACTGACCGACGGCGTTCAGGCTTCGCCGAAGCCCGACTCCGCGAGTGCCGCCAAGGCGTCGACCGCTTCGCGCCCGCTCAGGTCCCTGCTCGTGATGTCGACCTGTGCGCCTTTCGTGAGGCCGAGCGACATGATGCCGAGCAGGCTCTTCGCATCGGTGCCGTTCACGGTGACCTTCTGCGGGAACGTGCTCGCGAGTTTCACGAGCTCGGCGGCGGGCCGAGCGTGCAGCCCGTCGGAGTTCACCAGACGAATGCTCCGGGTGTAGCCGGGTGCCGCCGCGGCGGTCGGCGCCACATCCGCCGGCGCTGCTCCGGTGGTCGCACCCGCGCTCGCCGCGATCGCCGGCCCTCGTGCCGATTCGGCGGCCGCCACGACCACGTCCAGCGGATCCCCCGCTTCGGCCGCGACCGCAGCGGCGACCCCGCCTTCGACGAGCGGCGCGTCGACGATGCGCACCCGCTCGCGCACCTCGTCGTCGAGGAAGTCGAGGGCCGTCTCGGCCGTGAGGATCGCAGAGCCGAGATCGCACAGCACCACCACGCCACGTCCTGAGTCGGCCTCGGCGATGCCGGCGGTCACGAGATCGAAGCTCGTGCCGATGCGGCCGTCATCGGTGCCGCCCGCGGCGACGAGCGCAGCCGTCGGCGCCATCTGCCTCGCCAGCTCGACGAGCCCTGCAGCGATCGCCGCCGAGTGCGAGACGAAGAGCACGCCGACCTTCTCCGGAGTGGCCATGTCACGCACCTGCTGATGCCGCCGCCGCATCAGCGGCCGCTCGGAGCAGCAAGGCACTCGACTCAGCCCCCGGGTCGCGATGCCCGGCCGATCGTTCGCCGAGATAGCTCGCGCGGCCCTTGCGCGCCACGAGCGGCTCGGTGGCGAGGGCACCGGCCTCGGCCGCATCGGCGGCCGCGGCGAAGACGCCTGCAGCGTCGACTCCCGCGGCGGCCGCGGCATCCGCTGCGTCGACGGCGGGAGTCAACGCGTCGATCATCGTCTTGTCGCCGGTCTCCGCCTTCCCGCGCGCCACGACGCCGTCGCGCGCGGCCGTGAGGATCGCGGCGATCGCCGGGCCGTCGAGCGACACCGCGCTGCCTGCGGCGGCGGCGGCCTTCAGGTATGCGGTTCCGTAGAGCGGACCGGCCGCGCCGCCGACCGTGGAGATGAGCGTCGTCGCGACGAGTTTCAGCACATCGCCGGGCGTCGAACCAGCAGCGAGGTCGTCGAGCTTCGGCAGCACGGCCTGGAATCCCCGGTCCATGTTCTCGCCATGGTCGCCGTCGCCGATCTCACGATCGAGCGTGATCAACTCGACTCGGTGCTCCGAGATCACCTGTGCGCTCCGTCTGACCCAGTCCACTGCCCAGGTGATGTCCAATCCCACCGAGATTCCCCCTTCGATCCTTCTCTATCTGCCCCACCGCAGTGCAGCCGTCTGCACCGGGGCATCCCACAATTCGACCATCTCGTCGTCGAGCTTCAGCAACGTGATCGACATGCCCTGCATCTCGAGGGCGGTGATGAAGTTGCCCACGAGCGATCGGGTGATCTGGATGCCGCGTTCCTCCAGCACCTCAGCGGCCCTGCGGTACGCGAGATACAACTCGACCTGGGGCGTGCCGCCCATGCCGTTCACGAAGAGCAGGGCGCGCTCGCCGCGCTCGTACGGCAGGTCGTCGAGGATCGGCTCGAGGAGCCGGTCGACGAGACGATCTGCGGGTTCGAGCTTGACGCGTTCGCGACCGGGTTCGCCGTGGATGCCGATGCCGATCTCGATCTCGTCCTCGGCGAGGGTGAAGCTGGGCTCGCCTGCGTGCGGCACGATGCACGGCGTCAGGGCGAGTCCCATCGACCGGGCGTTGGCGTTCACCCGCTCGGCCACCGCGACCACCGCGTCGAGCGAGTCGCCCCGTTCGGCTGCCGCACCGGCGATCTTCTCGACGAGCACGGTGCCGGCGACGCCTCGTCGGCCGGCGGTGTAGAGCGAGTCCTTGACCGCGACGTCGTCATTCGTGATGACGGCCCGGACTTCGATGCCGTCTGCGGCCGCGAGGTCCGCTGCCGTCTCGAAGTTGAGCACGTCGCCGGTGTAGTTCTTCACGATGTGGAGCACGCCCGCCCCGCCGTCGACCGCCTTCGTCGCCGCGACGATCGGATCAGGGGTCGGCGAGGTGAACACCGCTCCCGGCACCGCGGCGTCGAGCATGCCGAAGCCGACGTAGCCGGCGTGCAGCGGCTCGTGCCCGCTGCCGCCGCCGCTCACGATGCCGACCTTGCCGGAGATCGGCGCGTCGGCGCGGACGACATGGATCGGATCGAACTCGACGCGAACGATGTCGGCATGGGCGAGGCCGAATCCGGCGACCGACTCGTCGACGACCCGCTTGGGATCGTTGATGATTTTCTTCACGACATCCCTTTCCCTCAGCCACCGGGCGCCGTGCAGCTGTGCAGCGACGTCGACGCAGCATTTCCCTCGCCAACCTACGCCCGACAGGCTGCCAACCGTAAGGGGCAGCACGAAATCTCACTCACCCCATTCCCCGCTGTACCCGGTCTGAGTATCGTGGGCAGTGTTCCGCCCCTGGGCGAAGCCCTCGGGCTAGCGAAAAGGATGGATGGTCAACGTGGACAATCTCGGAGTGTTGTTCCTCAGCGAGCTCGTCGGTACCGCGATGCTCGTGCTCCTCGGCTGTGGTGTCGTGGCCAACGTGGCCCTCGCCAAGACGAAGGGCTTCAACGGCGGATTCCTCATGGTGACGATCGGCTGGGGCCTCGCGGTCTTCGCCGGTGTGATCGTCGCCTACGCGTCGGGCGCGCACATCAACCCGGCCGTCACCCTCGGTCTCGTCGCCAACGGCGCCACCGAGTTCGGCAACGCTGCGCTCGGCCTCACCGTGCCGGTCGACCCCGTCTCCGTGAGCGCCTACATCGGCGCGCAGTTCATCGGAGCGATCATCGGCGCCGTGATCGTGTGGCTCGCCTACAAGCAGCACTTCGATCAGGAGCCCCAGGCAGCCTCGAAGCTCGGCGTCTTCTCGACGGGCCCCGGCATCCGCAACTACGCCTGGAACCTCGTGACCGAGATCATCGGCACCTTCGTGCTGGTGTTCGTCGTGATCGGCTTCGGCGGCGGCAGGCAGGGCGACGGCGGCCTCGCGGCCCTCGGTGCGCTGCCCGTTGCGCTGCTGGTGATCGGTATCGGCGTCTCGCTGGGTGGCCCGACGGGCTATGCGATCAACCCGGCCCGTGACCTCGGTCCGCGCATCGCCCATGCGATCCTGCCGATCCACGGCAAGGGCGGCAGCGACTGGTCGTACTCGTGGGTGCCGGTGGTCGGCCCGGTCATCGGCGGCTTGCTCGCCGGGTGGCTGGCGATCCCGCTGCTGCCCATCATCACCTGATGACGTCGGGGCCGGTCCGTCGGGCCGGCCCCGCGTCATCCGCAGCACGACCGCCGGTCTCGGCCGGCTGAGCAGATTGAGAGAGAAACCGAATGGCCGACTACATCCTCGCGATCGACCAGGGCACGACCTCGTCGCGCGCGATCATCTTCGACAAGGCCGGATCGATCATCTCGACCGGACAACTCGAGCACGAGCAGATCTTCCCGCAGGCCGGCTGGGTCGAACACAACGCCACCCAGATCTGGGACAACACGCGTGAGGTGATCGGCCAGGCCCTCGGCAAGGCCAATCTCACCCGGCACGACATCGCCGCGGTGGGCATCACCAACCAGCGCGAGACCGCCGTCGTCTGGGACAAGAACACCGGGCGCCCCGTCTACAACGCGATCGTCTGGCAGGACACCCGCACGCAGCCGATCGTCGACCGCCTCGCTGCCGACGGCGGCGTCGAGCGGTTCAAGCAGCAGGTCGGCCTGCCACTCGCGACCTACTTCTCGGGCACGAAGATCGTCTGGATCCTCGAGAACGTGCCCGGCGCACGCGAGAAGGCCGAGGCCGGCGACCTGCTGTTCGGCACGACCGACACCTGGGTGCTGTGGAACCTCACGGGCGGTGTCGACGGCGGCGTGCACGCGACCGACGTCACCAATGCCAGCCGCACGATGTTCATGGACCTCGAGACCCTCGCCTGGGACGACGACATCCTCGCCGCCTTCGGCGTGCCGAAGTCGATGCTCCCCGAGATCAAGTCCTCCTCCGAGGTCTACGGCACCGCCCACTCGTCGAGCCTGCTCCGCGAGGTCCCGGTCGCCGGCATCCTCGGCGACCAGCAGGCCGCCACGTTCGGCCAGGCCGCGTTCGACGCCGGCGAATCGAAGAACACCTACGGCACGGGCAACTTCCTGATCTTCAACACGGGCGAGGAGATCGTCCACTCGAAGAACGGACTGCTCACGACGCTCGGGTACAAGCTCGGCGACGCCGCTCCCCATTACGCGCTCGAGGGTTCGATCGCCGTCACGGGTTCGCTCATCCAGTGGCTCCGCGACAACCTCGGCCTGTTCTCGAGCGCTCCCGAAGTCGAGGCGCTCGCCAAGACGGTGGAGGACAACGGCGGGGCGTACTTCGTGCCCGCGTTCTCAGGTCTGTTCGCACCGTACTGGCGTCCTGACGCCCGCGGTGCGCTCGTCGGCCTCACGAGGTTCGTGAACAAGGGCCACATCGCCCGCGCGGCCCTCGAGGCGACGGCGTTCCAGACGCGCGAGGTGCTCGACGCCGTCAACGCCGACTCGGGCGTCGACCTGACGGAGCTCAAGGTGGACGGCGGCATGATCGCCAACAACACCCTCATGCAGTTCCAGGCCGACATCCTCGGCGTGCCCGTCGTGCGCCCGGTCGTCGCAGAGACCACCGCACTCGGTGCGGCCTACGCGGCGGGCCTCGCGGTCGGGTTCTGGTCGAGCCTCGACGAGCTGCGGGCGAACTGGCAGGAGGACTCCCGCTGGGTGCCGTCGATGGATCCCGCCGAGCGAGACCGTCAGCTCCGGCTCTGGAAGAAGGCCGTCACGAAGACCTTCGACTGGGTCGACGCCGACGTGAAGTGACGTTCTGTGCTCGCTGAGCCTGTCGAAGCGGGAAGGCCCCCTTCGACAGGCTCAGGGCGCAGGAGTCATCAGGCCTTCGTGGCCGCGATCCACTGCTCGAGCTTGCGCGCGGCCGCACCGCTGTCGATCGCGGACTCGGCGATGGCGATCTTCTCGGTGAACCGATCGAGGATGGCGCGCTGGAACTGGCTCGGGTCCTTCGCCAGCTCGAAGGAGACGAGACCGGCCGCGGCGTTCAGCACGACGATGTCGCGCACCGGGCCGCGGGCGCCCGCGAGCACGTCGTGCACGACGGCGGCGTTGTGCTGCGCGTCGCCGCCCGCGAGCTGATCGATCGTCGCGCGCGCGATCCCGAGGTCGCGCGGGTCGAGGTCGTGCTCTTTGACGGTGCCGAGGGACACCTCCCAGACGTGGCTGTGGCCGGTGGTCGTGAGCTCGTCGAGGCCGTCGTCGCCACGGAAGACCAGCGCGGTCGCGCCGCGGGTCTGGAAGACGCCGACGATGAGCGGCACCCGGTCGAGCTGGGCCACGCCGACCGCGGATGCCTCGGGGCGGGCGGGGTTCACGAGCGGGCCGAGGAAGTTGAAGACGGTGGGCACACCGAGCTCGGAGCGCACGCGACCGGCGTGACGGAATCCCGGGTGGAACGCCGCCGCGTACGCGAAGGTGATGCCGGCCCGGCCGAGCACCTCGGCGACACGCTCGGCCGGCAGCTCGAGGTCGAGCCCGAGTGCGGCGAGCACGTCCGACGAGCCCGACGACGAGCTCGCGGCACGATTGCCGTGCTTGATCACGGGCACACCGGATGCCGCGGCGACGATCGAGGCCATCGTCGAGACGTTGACGGTGCCGAAGCGATCGCCACCGGTGCCGACGATGTCGAGCGCCATCGGATCGACCGGGAGGGCGACGGCGTGGTCGAGGATCGCGTCGCGGAAGCCCACGATCTCGTCGACGGTCTCCCCCTTCACGCGGAGGGCGATGAGGAATCCGGCGAGCTGGGCCTCGCTGATCGCGCCCGTCATGACCTGTTCCATGCACCACGCGGCATCCGAAACACTCAGATCGGACCCTTCGAGAAGGGAATTCAAGATGTCTGGCCAGTTCTGTCCTGCGGGCATGCGTCGATCCTATCTGCGGGATTCACGGCGGATTCGCGGCCTTTGCACAGCGCAACTTAGGTTCGCCTTACCCGACAGGAGCGACACGACTCCTCCGGATGACGAAAACTCAGCCCTCGTTTCAGCCATAATGGGAGGGTGACGAGCACCTCAATCACTTATCAGGCGAGCGCGCCCCTGATCAAACGACCGAACACCGTAGCGGTGGGAACGATCGTCTGGCTCGGCAGCGAGGTCATGTTCTTCGCGGGACTCTTCGCGATCTACTTCACGCTGCGGTCGACATCACCCGAGCTCTGGACCTTCGAGGCCGGGCGGCTGAACGTACCGTTCGCGGCGGTGAACACGCTGATCCTCGTGCTGTCGTCGGTCACGTGCCAGTTCGGCGTCTTCGCAGCGGAGCGCCTGCAGCCGTACGCGACCGGATGGAAGCCGACCCAGTGGGGCGTGGTGGAGTGGTTCTTCCTCACCTACGCCATGGGTGGCGTCTTCGTCGCCGGCCAGGTCTGGGAGTACGCGACGCTGGTGTCCGAGGGCATCGCGCTCGACTCCAACGCCTACGGCTCGGCCTTCTACCTCACGACGGGCTTCCACGCCCTGCACGTCACCGGTGGTCTGATCGCGTTCCTCTTCGTGATCGGCCGCGTCTTCGCGGTCAAGAACTTCGGTCACCGTGAGGCGACCAGCGCGATCGCCATCTCGTACTACTGGCACTTCGTCGACGTGGTCTGGATCGGACTGTTCTTCGTCATCTACGTCCTCAAGTAAGTCGCATCAGGAGCGTCACCACAGCATGTCCGTGAACAGGAAGATACCCATGACTCGCCAGAAGCGACGCACCGGACGCCGGCACCCGCTCGCCACCGTCGCGCTCCTCGCGCTCGGCCTCGTCTTCACCGGCGGTGCATACGCCGCGCTGAGCAACGGCACCACCGCGCAGGCCGAAGTGGACCCGAACTCGCAGCAGACCATCGAAGAGGGCAAGAAGCTCTTCCAGGCGAACTGCGCCACGTGCCACGGGCTTTCGGCCCAGGGCACGGACGAGGGTCCCAGCCTCATCGGCGTCGGCGCAGCGGCCGTCGACTTCCAGGTCGGCACCGGCCGCATGCCGATGCAGATGCAGGGCCCCCAGGCGCAGCAGAAGCCCGTCCAGTTCACCGACGAGCAGATCCAGCAGCTGGCTTACTACGTCGCCTCGCTCGGCCCCGGCCCCGACATCCCCAGCGACCACCTCGTCAACGGCGGCGGAGACGCCGCGAACGGCGCGGAGCTCTTCCGCATCAACTGCGCGATGTGCCACAACGTGGCCGGCGCCGGCGGCGCGCTCACCGAGGGCAAGTTCGCTCCCCCGCTGACGGATGTCTCGGGCGTGCACATCTACGAGGCCATGGTCACGGGCCCGCAGAACATGCCCGTCTTCAACGACCTCAACATCTCGCCCGAAGACAAGCGCGACGTCATCACGTACCTCAAGTATCTGCAGGACAACCGCTCGCCCGGCGGCATCGAACTCGGCTCCCTCGGGCCGGTCGCAGAGGGTCTGTTCATCTGGATCTTCGGTCTCGGCGCAATCGTCGCGATCACCGTGTGGATCACGGCGAAGTCCAACTAGCGCACGCCCCGGCACAGAAGTAGCTGAAGAAGGAGAACCATGGCACAGGACGACCACAGCGGCGCAGAGCTCGCCGCTGCCGACTCGTCGCACGCCGCGCACGACACTGCCGTCTCGCCGGGAACCGCGGTCATCACCGCCGACTCGTTCGAGAACCCCGGCTTCCCGCCGCACCGGCCTCGGGTCACCGACGAGAACCCCAAGCGTGAGAAGCGTGCCCAGCGCACCGTCTACACCCTGTTCTACCTGTCGATCCTCGGAAGCGTCTGGGCGATCGCTGCGTACATGCTGTTCCCGATGGAGTCGAACGACGTCGGGGCGGTCCGCCTGAACAACATGTTCTTCGGTCTCGGTGCGACCCTGGCCCTGCTCGCCATCGGCTTCGGCGTGGTGCACTGGGGCAAGGCGATCATGGCCGACGTCGAACTCGTCGACGAGCGCCACCCCATCGGCGGCTCCCCCGAGACGCAGGCGGCGGCCGTCAAGGTGTTCGCCGACGCCGACCGCGAGTCGGGCTTCACCCGCCGCGCGGCGATCCGCAACAGCCTCATCGGTGCGCTGCTCGTCTTCCCGCTTCCCGCCATCGTGCTCTTCCGAGGTTTCGCTCCTCAAGACCAGATGCCCGTCGAGCTGCTCAGCCACACGATGTGGAAGAAGGGAACGCGCCTCGCGCTCGACCCTTCGGGCGTGCCGATCAAGGCCGCCGACGTCACCATCGGCAGTGCGTTCCACGTCATCCCCGAGGGTCTGCAGGACCTCGAGCACGGCAAGCTCGAAGAGAAGGCCAAGGCAGCGGTGCTGCTCATGCGCCTCGAGCCGAGTGAGCTCAACCCTGCGCCCGGCAAGGAGAACTGGGCGTACGAGGGCATCGTCGCCTACTCCAAGATCTGTACGCACGTCGGATGCCCCGTGGCACTGTACGAGCAGCACACGCATCACCTGCTGTGCCCGTGCCACCAGTCGCAGTTCGACGTCGCGAACAACTGCGAAGTCATCTTCGGCCCGGCAGCGCGTCCCCTGCCGCAGCTTGCGATCGAGGTTGACGACGAGGGCTACCTCGTCGCGCAGCACGACTTCACCGAACCCGTCGGCCCGAGCTTCTGGGAGCGCAATTGACCACCGCACCGTCCGCAACCGCGCCGCAGAAGCGGTCGTTCACGTCAGCTGCGTCCGTGTACGTCAACGAGCGCACGAGTATCGCGGGATTCGTCAAGGAACTCGGCCGTAAGGCCTTCCCCGACCACTGGTCGTTCCTGCTCGGCGAGGTCGCGCTCTTCAGCTTCGTCGTCGTGCTCATCTCGGGCACCTTCCTGACGTTCTTCTTCCAGGCCTCGATGGTCGAGGTGCACTACGACGGCTCGTACGTGCCGCTCAAGGGCGTCGAGATGTCGGTCGCCATGGCGTCCACGCTCGACATCTCCTTCGACATCCGTGGCGGCCTGTTCGTGCGCCAGATGCACCACTGGGCTGCGCTGCTCTTCGTCGCCGCCATCGGCCTGCACATGCTGCGCATCTTCTTCACGGGTGCGTTCCGCAAGCCGCGCGAGCTGAACTGGGTGATCGGCTTCATCCTCTTCATCCTCGCGATGGCAGAGGGCTTCACCGGCTACTCGCTCCCCGACGACCTGCTCTCGGGCAACGGCCTCCGCATCATCGACGGCATGGTCAAGGGCATCCCGCTGATCGGAACCTGGACCTCGTTCCTGCTCTTCGGCGGCGAGTTCCCCGGCACCCAGATCGTGGGCCGTCTCTACACGCTGCACATCCTGCTGCTGCCGGCTCTCGTCGTCGCGCTCGTCGCGCTCCACCTCGTGTTCGTCGTGGTGCACAAGCACACGCAGTACGCCGGTCCGGGCAAGACCCAGCAGAATGCGGTCGGCCCGCCCATCCTCCCGATCTACGCGGCAAAGGCCGGCGGGTTCTTCTTCATCGTCTTCGGTGTGCTCGCGCTCATCGCGTCGATGTTCACGATCAACCCGATCTGGAACTACGGTCCGTACGACCCCTCCCCCGTCTCCGCCGGTACCCAGCCCGACTGGTACATCGGCTTCGCCGACGGCGCCCTGCGACTGATCCCGCCGGGCTGGGAGTTCGTCTGGCTCGACCGCACGTGGTCGTTCAACATCCTCGTGCCGCTGATCGTGATCGGCATCTTCATCGTGACCGTGCTGATCTACCCGTTCATCGAGGCCTGGGTCAAGGGCGACAAGCGCGAGCACCACATCGCCGACCGTCCTCGCAACGCTCCGACCCGCACGGCGATCGGTGCAGCAGGTGTCACGTTCTACGCCGGCCTCTGGGCGGCAGCGAGCTCCGACATCCTGGCGACGCACTTCTCGCTCACCATGGAGGGCGTCATCCACGCACTCCAGGCGGTCGTCATCCTCGGCCCGTTCGTCGCGTACTTCATCACGAAGCGCGTCTGCATCGCACTGCAGAAGAAGGACCGCGAGATCGTGCTGCACGGCTACGAGTCCGGGCGCATCGTGAAGCTGCCCGGCGGCGAGTTCATCGAGGTGCACCAGCCCCTCGACGAGTATGACCGCTGGAAGCTCGTCAGCTACGAGAGCTACGCACCGCTCATGATCCGTCCGAACGCGCGTGGCAAGATCACCGTCGGACAGCGTCTGCGCGCATCGTTCTCGCGTTGGTTCTTCGAAGACCGCATCGCGCCGGTCTCGAAGGGCGAGCTCGAGTCCGGCCACGACACCCACCACTGACGATCCCGTCAGACGGATTCGGGCACCGCGCCATGTCGATCGATTCGACGTGGTTGCGGTGCCCGAACTGCTTTCACGACCTCGAACCGGTCACCGACCGCGTGCTCGGCTGCGCGGTGGGTCATCGGTTCGACCTGGCCAAGCACGGCAGCGTCACGCTGCTCCCCCCGAAAGCGCCTCGCACCGTCGGCGATGATCGGCAGATGCTCGAGGCGCGCTCCCAACTCCTCGACTCCGGAGCGTACGCCCCGATCGTCGACGCCCTCGCCGCATCCGTGCGCGGCTCGACGCAGCTCGGCGTACCGGGCGCTCCTCCCCCGCACCTCCCGTCGCCCGGTGATGTTCCCGGCGACCGACTCGGGCTGAGGATCGCGGATCTCGGCTGCGGCACCGGCTACTACGCCCGCAGGCTGTCGGCATCGGTGGATGGCGACTCGGTCCTCCTCGCCGACCGGTCACCGACGGCCGTCCGGATGGCCATGCGAGGCGTGCCCGAATCCACCGGTGTCGTGCTCGACCTCTGGAGACCGCTCCCGATCCGCGACGCCAGCGCAGACGTCGCCATCAACGTCTTCGCGCCGCGCAATCCTCCAGAATTCGCTCGCATCGTGCGCACAGGCGGGCTCCTGCTCGTCGTCGTGCCGAGCGGCGATCACTTCCTCGAGCTTCGACGCCTGGGGGCGGCGCTCGACGTTCCCGAGGGCAAGGCCGAGCTCGTCACCGCCCAGTTCACGGCCGAGGGCTTCACGGCGGCAGGTTCGACGCGGGTGGAGTACCCCCTCGTCACCGATGCCCGGATGCGCGAGCTGCTCGTGGACATGGGGCCGGCCGCGCATCACCGTGCTGCCGCGGTGGATGCCGATGCATCCGGCGAGCTCTCCGTGACCGTCTCGGTCGATGTCGTCGCGTTCGTCCGCACGGCGGCGTCGAACGGCTCCGCGCCGTCGCGCTGACCGGCCCTGCGCGGGCGTCGTCGGTCCGTCCGTCCCCCGCGCGCGCTTCGCCGTTCCCGTCTGTCGGAATGGACACTGACTGACCTGGGCTTCCGGCCATCGGCCTTCCTACCCGGGCCCGCCGCATCCGAGACACGAAACGGCCCCGTGCGCGAGGCGCACGGGGCCGTTCAGTCGACCAGCTGAGATCAGCGGGCGAAGTTTCCGCGGTAGTACTCGTAGACCCAGCCGACGAGGGCGATCACGCCGAGTCCGACGGCGATGAAGGAGATCCAGAACCCGACCGCGAGCCCGAGGAACATCAGCGCTGCCGCAGCGGCGAGCACGATCGGCCACCAGCTCCACGGGCTGAAGAACCCGAGCTCGGCGTCGCCGTCGTCGATGTTCGCGTCGAGACGGTCCTCGGGCAGCTCAGCACCCTGCGCCTTGTGCACACGACCGAGGTAGAACGCGATGAACGCGCTCAGCACGGCCGTCAGCGTGATCGCAACCGTGCCTGCCCACTCGGGGTGATCGAGGCCGTGCGACGCGTTGTCGGCCCAGCTCCAGCCGATGTAGACGCCGGCGACGATCGCGAGGAAGACCGTCAGGATCCAGAAGAGGTTGACGTTGGCGCGCATTACTTGATCTCCTCCGAAGCGGCGTCATACGTTGGCGACTGCGGTGCGTCCTTCGCCGGACCGATGCCGACCGGGATGCCGGCCTCGGGGTGGTTGAGGTCGAACGCGGGACGCTCCGAACGGATGCGCGGAATCGACGTGAAGTTGTGGCGCGGCGGCGGGCAGCTGGTCGCCCACTCGAGCGATCCGCCGTAGCCCCACGGGTCGTTGACCGTGACCTTGGGAGCCCGACGAGCGGTGATGTACACGTTCAGGAAGAACGGGATCATCGAGATCGCCAGGATGCCGGCACCGATGGTGGACAGCTGGTTCATCCACGTGATATTGTCTTCAGGCAGGTACGAGTAGTACCGGCGAGGCATCGCCACGACTCCGAGCCAGTGCTGGATGAGGAATGTCGTGTGGAAGCCGATGAAGAGCAGCCAGAAGTGCCACTTGCCGAGCGTCTCGTTCAGCATCTTGCCGGTCCACTTCGGCCACCAGAAGTAGAAGCCGGCGAACATCGCGAAGACGACGGTGCCGAACACCACGTAGTGGAAGTGCGCGACGACGAAGTACGTGTCGGACACGTGGAAGTCGAGGGGCGGCGACGCGAGGATGACGCCCGTGAGGCCACCGAACACGAAGGTGATGAGGAAGCCGAGCGACCAGATCAGCGGCGTCTCGAAGGTGATCGAGCCTCGCCACATCGTGCCGATCCAGTTGAAGATCTTCACGCCCGTCGGCACGGCGATGAGCATCGTCATGAGGGCGAAGAACGGCAGCAGCACGGAACCGGTGACGTACATGTGGTGAGCCCACACCGTGACCGAGAGCGCGGCGATCGCGATGGTCGCGTAGATCAGCGTCTTGTAGCCGAAGATCGGCTTACGGCTGAACACCGGGAAGATCTCGGAGACGATGCCGAAGAACGGCAGCGCGATGATGTACACCTCGGGGTGGCCGAAGAACCAGAAGAGGTGCTGCCACAGGATGACGCCGCCGTTTGCGGGGTCGAACACATGGGCACCGAAGATGCGGTCTGCGGCTGCAGCGAGGATCGCCGCGGCGAGTACCGGGAAGGCCATGAGCACGAGGATCGAGGTCACGAGGGTGTTCCACGTGAAGATCGGCATGCGGAACATGGTCATGCCGGGCGCCCGCATCGTGATGATCGTGGTGATGAAGTTCACCGCGCCGAGAATGGTACCGAAGCCGGAGAGGCCGAGGCCGACCATCCAGAGGTTTCCGCCGACACCCGGCGAGAACGTCGTCGATGCGAGTGGCTGATAGGCGAACCATCCGAACGACGCCGCACCCTGCGGGGTGAAGAAGCCGGCGACGGCGATCAGCGAGCCGAAGTTGAAGAGCCAGTACGCGAAGGCGTTCAGACGCGGGAACGCCACGTCGGGCGCGCCGATCTGGAGCGGCATGAGCACGTTCGCGAAACCCGCGAACAGCGGGGTCGCGAACATCAGCAGCATGATCGTGCCGTGCATCGTGAAGAGCTGGTTGTACTGCTCACGCGTCTGGATGATCTCGAGGCCCGGCTCGAAGAGCTGCGCCCGGATGATCAGCGCCATGACGCCGCCGATGCAGAAGTAGATGAACGCGGTGATCAGGTACATGTACCCGATGACCTTGTGGTCGGTGGACGTGATCCACCGGACGAGGATGTTGCCCTTGCGTTCGACCTTGGAGGCGCCGAACGGAAGCGTGCTCGCAGAGGGGCGAGCCGGTGCGGTCGTAGTGCTCATCGCGGCTTAGTGCTCCTCTTTCAATTCGGGCGCGCCCGTCCCGGGCAGGTTCTGGTTGCGGTCGTACTCGTTCGACAGCTGGCCTTCCTGGCCGGCGTCGCGAAGCGACTCGATGTAGTCGTCGTACTCGGCCTGCGAGACGACCTCGACGTTGAAGAGCATGAGCGAGTGGTACTCACCGCAGAGCTCGGCGCACTTGCCGGCGTACGTGCCTTCGCGCTCGGGCACGAACGACATGTAGTTGGTCTTACCCGGGTACATGTCCTTCTTGTAGAGGAAGTCCACGACCCAGAACGAGTGGATGACGTCGCGAGATTCGAGCTCGATCTCGACGTTGGCGCCGACGGGCAGGTACAGGGTCGGCAGCTCCTCCTGGACGAGCGAGCCCTTGGGCCCCTCTTCGGAGAGCTGGCCCTGGATGCCGGGCGAGTAGACGTCTTCATTGACGTAGTTGAAGTCCCACGCCCACTGCTTGGCGATGACCTCGACCTTGACGTCGATGTCCTCTTCGGCGAAGCGCTGCTCGATCGCGGCCTGATCGCGTGCGGTGAAGGCGAAGAAGCCCAGCACCAGGATCAGCGGGATGACCGTGTAGAAGATCTCGATCGGCATGTTGTATCGCAGCTGCACCGGGAGGCCGGTCTGGCCCTTGCGGCGACGGTAGGCGATGACGGCCCAGATCGTCAGACCCCAGGTGATGACACCCACGATCAGCAGCACGATCCACGAGGTGACCCAGAGGCCTGAGACACGCTCGGTGTGGTTCGTTACCGGCGCCTCACCCTCGACGAATCCGGGGAGGAATCCGTTCAGCTGGGCTTGCGTGCACCCTGCGAGGACGAGACTGAGCGACGCTGCGATCGGGATTGCAGCCCATCGGAGACGGCGGTTGTTGCGCACCGGTGACCTTTCGGGAGACTCGAAGGCGCTTCACAGTGAAGCGCGGTGATCGTTGTCTAGCCTACTCCGACTCGACCCCCGGGGTGTGCACTCAGGCGTGGTGTCGGGCGCGTCGAACCACGGATTTCGGGCTCCACCTGTGAAAACACCGAAGGGAGGTCGCTTTCCGCGACCTCCCTTCGGAGCAGTTCAGAGTGCGTCAGTGGAACGAGTCACCGCACGCGCAGCTGCCTTCGGCGTTCGGATTGTCGATCGTGAAGCCCTGCTTCTGGATCGTGTCCTCGAAGTCGATCGACGCGCCATCGAGGTACGGCACGCTCATCTTGTCGACGACGACCTCGACGCCCTCGTAGTCGACGACGGCATCGCCGTCGAGCAGGCGCTCGTCGAAGTAGAGCTGGTAGATGAGGCCCGAGCAGCCGCCCGGCTGCACCGCGACGCGCAGTCGAAGGTCGTCGCGACCCTCCTGCTCGAGGAGGCTGCGCACCTTGTCGGCGGCGGGGTCGCTCAGCTTCACGCCGTGCGCGGTCTCGGTGATCGTGTCGCTCATGTCTCTCCTCGGTGCGTCAGGGAACGCGGAACCTGCTTCCATGGTAACCGCAGGAACGGCACCCGGGGGCGGCCCGCTCTCAGGAATCCTCGTTCTCTCAGGAATCCCGGCTCCGCTCTCAGGAATCCTCGCTCCGCGCGTCGAGACGCGCGAGGAAGAGGGCCTCGCTCAGCAGCGCGCGCTGGAAGACGCCGAGGTGCAGCGACTCGTTCGGGCTGTGCGCACGCGAGTCGGGGTCCTCGACGCCGGTCACGAGGATCTGCGCGGCGGGGAACTCCGCGACGAGCTCGGCGATGAAGGGGATCGAGCCGCCCACGCCGATCTCGACGGGCTCCTTGCCCCAGGCCTCGGCCATGGCCGCGTTCGACTCCGCGACCGCCCAGCCCGAGGTGTCGACGAGGAAGGGATTGCCGAGTTCGACCGCGTCGAACTCGAGCTTCGCGCCGAACGGAACGTGCGCCTCGAGGTGGGAGCGGATCGCCGCGAGGGCGTCGACGTCGCGCTGACCCGGCGCGACGCGGGCGCTCACGCGCACGGCGACGCTCGGAACGAGCGTGTTCGAGGCGTTGGCCACCGTGGGCGCATCGATGCCCGTCACCGTGATCGCCGGCTGCGCCCAGATGCGCGAGAGGATCTCACCGCGACCGATCGGCGTGACGCCGTCGAGGAGGCCGGTCTCCGCCCGGAGCTTCGCCTCGTCGTAGGCGGGCGTCTCGAGGTCGGCCGAGGTCAGCCCGTCGACCGCGACGGAACCGTCGGCGTCGTGGAGGGTCGCGAGCAGCTGGATCGCGGCGAGCATGGCATCGGGGACCGCTCCCCCGAACATGCCCGAGTGCGAGGCGTGCCCGAGCGTCGACACCCGCATGCGGAAGGCCACCGCGCCGCGAAGTGCGACGGTCAGCGCCGGCGTCTCGAGGTCCCAGTTGCCGGAGTCGGCGACGACGATCGCGTCCGCTTCGAGCAGTTCGCGGTTCTCGTGCAGGAAGTTGGCGAACGAGAGCGAGCCGGACTCCTCCTCGCCCTCGATGAAGAGCGCGATGCCGAGGTCGAAGTCGGCGCCGAGCACCTCGGTGAGTGCACGGATGGCGCCGATGTGCGCCATGACCCCGGCCTTGTCGTCGGCGGCGCCGCGGCCGTACAGGCGATCGCCGCGGAGGGTCGGCTCGAACGGCGCCGACTCCCAGTCGGAGTCCTCCCCGGGCGGCTGCACGTCGTGGTGCGCGTAAAGGAGGACCGTGGGCCGGCCGTTCCGCGCAGCACGGCGCGCCACGACGGCCGGCTTGCCGAGCGGGGCATCCTCGCCCTCGCCCTCGCCCTCGCCCTCGCCGATCGCAGCGCGACGGATCTCGACGAGGTCGAAGACGCCGAGGCCGCGCACGAGTTCGGCGACCGCCTCGGCACTCGCCTCGACGTGGGCGTCGTCGAACGCGGCCCAGGACACCGAGGGGATCTTCACGAGGCGCGTGAGATCGGCGATCGTGGCGGGGAAGGCGGCTTCGACGGCGCTGCGCAGCGCATCGCTCGTGGAGGTGGGGTCGGAAGTTCCGCCGGCGGCGGGAAGAGACTCGGTCATGCCGGTAATCTTAAGGGGAACCGATTCGAGGAATCCCGTGGCCAAGAACCCGAACAACACCGAAGAACCGAGCGCCGAGACGCTCGAAGAGACCCAGGCTCGCCTGAAGGCCGGCAAGGGTGCGCCCACGCCGAGCCGGGCGCAGCAGGAGGCGGCACGCAAGCGGCCGCTCGTGCCGAACGACCGCAAGGAGGCGGCGAAGCAGGCACGCGCCAAGGCTGCGGAGTCGCGCGAGCGCGCCCGCATCGGCATGGCGGTCGGCGACGAGCGCTACTTGCCCGCCCGCGACCGCGGCCCCCAGAAGAAGTACGTGCGCGACTACGTCGACGCGCGGTTCAGCATCGGCGAGATCCTCATCCCCGTGATGTTCGCGGTCATCCTGCTGACGTTCGTGCCGAGCGCCCAGGTGCAGTCAATCGGCATCCTGGCGCTGTGGGCGTTCTTCCTCGTCGCGGTCATCGACGTCATCGTGCTGGGCTTCATCCTCACGAAGAAGCTCGCCGCGAAGTTCGGCGCCGACAAGGTCGAGCGCGTGCGCTGGTACGCCGCGATGCGCGCACTGCAGCTGCGCCCGCTGCGCCTGCCGAAGCCGCAGGTCAAGCGCTGGAACTACCCCGAGTGATCCGGCAGCACCTCCAGTGAACGGATGCCTCGGGGCGTCGCGATCGCCCGCCCCGAGGTTCCGTGAACCGCCGCTGCATCAGTCGCGGCTGAACACTCCCCCGCGGATGAGCGGAACCCTGGTCTCCTCGTCGCTGAGCGACCCGTGCTGGCCGATCATCGCCTCGGCCTGACGGTTCGGCTCCCTGCGGTCGTAGTACGCGATGCCGGCGCGCGCCGCGATGATGATGTCGCCGATGCGATCGCGCACCTCGTCGGCGACCTCGCCGTACAGTCCGGCCTCGATCGCCTCGTCACGGCTCACCACCCACGAGCGGTGTCCCTCGGCGGCGCGCCACCCCTCGACCAGGGCGGTGCGAGCGGATGCCTCGAGCCCCGGTTCGAAGTACAGCGCGACGCATCGCGGCTCTCCCCCGACGTGACGCACCCCGACGAGGAGTTCGGGCCGGTCGTCGATGAAGACGTGGCGATGCGCGGGCACATCGACCACGCCGTGGTCGGCGGTGACGAGGAGGCCGGCGCCACGGGGCATCCGTCGTTCGAATGCCGCCAGTTCGGCGTCGAGCGTCTCGAGCTGGCCGAGCCACCTGTCGGATTCCCAGCCATGCGCGTGCGCGGCCTGGTCGAGCTCGGGCACGTACAGGTAGACGACCGCGCGCTCGCCGGTCGCGAGGATGCGGTCGGCTTCCGCGAAGCGGTCGGCGATGGAACCTCCGGGCCGGTACTCGGCCCCGCGGAGCACCGCGTGGGTGAAGCCCGAGTCGGAGTATCGGGCGGCGCCGATCGCGTAGCTCGGGATGCCGGCATCGCGCATCGTCTCGAAGAGCGTCGGCAGGCGTTGCCAGGTCTCGGGCGGCATGCCCGCGTCCCATCCGCTCAGCTGGTTGACGACGCGATCGTGGGCTGCGTCGAGCACGCGGTATCCCACGAGGCCGTGCTCACCGGGAGACCGGCCCGTCGCGAACGTCGCGATCGAGGCCGCCGTCGTCGACGGGAACACGGTGCGGAGCACGTCGCGCTTGGCCATGCGGGAGGCGAGGAACCTGGCGTGCCCGGCTCGCGACTGGATGTTCGATGCGCCGAGCCCGTCGACGAGCACGACGACGACGGCTGTCGCCCGCGGAAGGCCGAGATCGTTCGGGAGGCCCTGCAGGGCCGACATCGAACTGCCGAGCACCCCGGCAAGGCGCGGGGCGGTGTCGGCGGGCACCGGTAGCATGGCAGACATCGCGCCCAGTCTGGCACAGGCCGGGCGCTCCCCTGTTTCCCGCGTGCATGCCACGCCCGCCCCAGAGACGACGGATGACCCGAGCAAAGAATCAGCCCGCCGAAGACCCGATCGTCGAGCGCATCGAAGACGTCGACGTCGCCGCTGAGATGCAGGGCTCGTTCCTCGAGTACGCGTATTCCGTCATCTACTCGCGAGCGCTTCCCGACGCCCGCGACGGTCTGAAGCCCGTGCAGCGGCGCATCCTGTACCAGATGACCGAGATGGGCCTGCGGCCCGATCGCGGCCACGTGAAGTCGGCGCGCGTCGTCGGCGAGGTCATGGGAAAGCTCCACCCGCACGGCGACACGGCGATCTACGACACCCTCGTGCGCATGGCGCAGGCCTTCACCCTGCGCGTGCCGCTCATCGACGGTCACGGCAACTTCGGCTCGCTCGACGACGGTCCCGCCGCATCGCGCTACACCGAGGCACGCCTCGCCTCCCCCGCCCTCGCGATGACCGAGGGTCTCGACGAGAACGTCGTCGACTTCGTGCCGAACTACGACAATCAGCTCACCCAGCCCGAGGTGCTTCCTGCGGCGTACCCGAACCTGCTCGTCAACGGCGCGAGCGGCATCGCGGTCGGCATGGCCACCAACATGGCCCCCCACAACCTCATCGAGGTCGTCGGCGCCGCGCGGCACCTCATCGCGCACCCGAACGCCACGCTCGACGAGCTCATGGAGTACGTGCCCGGCCCCGACCTGCCCACGGGCGGCACCATCGTGGGTCTCTCGGGCATCAAAGACGCGTACGCCACCGGTCGCGGCAGCTTCAAGACCCGCGCCAAGGTCAGCGTCGAGTCGATCACGGCCCGCAAGACCGGCCTCGTCGTCACCGAGCTGCCCTATCTCGTCGGCCCCGAGAAGGTCATCGAGAAGATCAAGGACGGCGTCAACGCCAAGAAGATCAACGGCATCTCCGATGTCACGGACCTCACCGACCGCACCAACGGGCTGCGACTGGTCATCGGCATCAAGACGGGCTTCAGCCCCGACGCGGTGCTCGAGCAGCTCTACCGGCTCACGCCGCTCGAGGACTCGTTCAACATCAACAACGTCGCCCTCGTCGACGGCGGCCCCCAGACGCTGGGCCTGCGCGAACTCCTCCAGGTCTACGTGGCGCACCGCATCTCGGTCGTCACCCGCCGCTCCGAATACCGCCTCGCCCGCCGGCGCGAACGCCTGCACCTCGTCGACGGCCTGCTCATCGCGATCCTCGACATCGACGAGGTCATCCAGCTCATCCGCGGCAGCGATGACACCGCCGCCGCCCGTGCCCGCCTGATCGAGGTCTTCGATCTCAGCCAGGTGCAGGCCGACTACATCCTCGAACTGCAGCTGCGCCGGCTCACGAAGTTCTCGCGCATCGAGCTCGAGGCCGAGCGCGACAAGCTCCGCGCCGAGATCGCCGAGCTCGAGGCGCTGCTCTCGAGCCGGCACCGCATCGAGGCGCTCGTCTCCGACGAGCTCGCCGAGATCGCCGAGCGCTTCGGCACTCCGCGCCGCACCCTCCTCACGGACGCCCGCCCGAGCATCGCCGGCGCTGCCGCAAAGCGCGCCGCTGCGATCCTCGAGGTCGCCGACGTGCCCTGCCGGGTCTTCCTCTCGGCCACGGGTCGCATCGCGCGCGTCGACCTGCCCGTCGGCGACGAGGGGGCGCCGGTCATCACCGTGCCCGCTCGCCGCAGCAAGCACGACGCCATCCGCTCGACGCTCGACACGACGAGCCGGGCCGAGATCGGCGCCGTCACGAGCCTCGGCCGGCTCATCCGGTTCACGCCGGTCGACCTGCCGATGCTGCCGCCGACCTCGGTGCAGCTCGGTGCCGGCGTCAAGATCGGCGACTACCTCGCGCTGCCGAACCGCGACGAGAAGGTGCTCGCGATCGTCTCGCTCGACGCCGATCGATCGATCGCCCTCGGCACGAAGCAGGGTGTGGTCAAGCGCGTCGCCACCGGCGCCTACCCGAACAAGCCCGAGTTCGAGGTCATCGGACTGAAGGCCGGCGATGAGGTCGTCGGGGCCGTGCAGGGCGATGAGACCGACGAACTCGTGTTCGTGGCGAGCGATGCCCAGCTGCTGCGGTTCCCCGCTGCGACGGTGCGCCCCCAGGGCTGCCCCGCCGGCGGCATGGCCGGTATCAACCTCGGCAGCGGTGCGCATGTCGTGCACTTCACCAGCATCGCCGCAGACGACGTGCCCGAGGCGGTCGTCGTCACGATCGCCGCGACGACCGACACCCTGCTCGGCACCGACCCCGGCAGCGCCAAGGTCAGCGATTTCGCGGAGTTCCCCGCGAAGGGCCGCGCGACCGGCGGTGTGCGCGCACAACGCTTCCTGAAGGGCGAAGACGCATTGCACCTCGCCTGGGTCGGTCGCTCCCCCGCCCTCGCCGTCGGGCCGGACGGCACGGCTCGCATCCTGCCCGACAGCGGCGCCAAGCGCGACGCCTCGGGCCAGCCGCTCGAGGCCGTCGTCGGCGCGATCGGCACGCGCATCGGCTGACCGCGCTCGTCGGGGTTGACGCGGGCACCGTCGAGGGGCATATTCGGCCGTGCCGGCCGATGAACCTCGCACTCGTTCGCGCCGGCTCTCGGGCGAACGGGAGGGCCCTCATGGCGCGCGCGACGCTGCACGACATCGCCGGCACGGTGATGGAACCGGGTGACGACGGCTACGACGAGGCCCGCACGGTCTGGAACGGCATGATCGACCGGCATCCGCGCTACGTCGTGCGCTGTGCCGACGCGACCGACGTCGCGACAGCCATTCGGTTCGGCACGCAGAACGATCTCGACATCGGCGTGCGCTGCGGTGGACACGGCATCGTCGGACACGCGGTTCCCGACGACGGGCTCATGCTCGATCTGCGCCCGATGGGCGACGTGCAGGTCGATGCGATCGGGCGCCGAGCACGGGTGCAGGGCGGCGCCCTCCTCGGCGCGCTCGACCGGGCGACGCAGCGGCACGGCCTCGCCACGACGGCCGGGAACGTCTCGCACACCGGCGTCGGCGGGCTCACCCTCGGTGGCGGAATGGGCTGGCTCGCGAGGCGGCTCGGGCTCGCCTGCGACAACGTGCTCGCGTTCGAGCTCGTCACGGCCGATGGTGAGCTGCTGCGGGTCGACCGCGACTCCCACCGCGAACTCGACTGGGCGCTGCGCGGCGGCGGCGGCAACTTCGGCGTCGTCACCGCGTTCGAGTTCGCGCTTCACCCAGAACCCGGCGACGCGATCGCCGTCGAGTTCCACTATCCGATCGAGGATGTCGCGGACGCTGAGGCGGCCGCGACGGCGATGCGCGCCTGGCGCGACCTCAGCATCGACGCGCCACGCGAATCGACCTTCACTGCGACGATCTCAGGCGGAACGGTGGCGCTCGGGTTCGTGTGGGTCGGTGACACGCTCGACGCGCGTGCACGCATCGTCGAGCTCGAGCAGCGCCTCGACCAGGCGGCCTCCCCCGCTTCGAGCTCGGTCGATCCGCTCAGCTACCTGGAGTTGCAGACGCGCGAAGACGACGTCGAGGGCCACGCATGGCGTCGGTACTGGAAGGGACACTACTTCCGTGAGCTGGGCGACGACCTGATCGATGCGCTGCTCGAACGCGATGACGAACTCTCGCCCGACGTGAGTCTGCAGGCATACGGCGGGGCCATCGCAGACGTACCCGGCGACGCCACCGCGTTCTCGAGACGCGACACGGCGTTCGAATTCGTGGCCGCCTCCCGCTGGCGCTCGCCCGACGAGGATACGGCACGGATGGCGGCCGCACGACGCTACGCCAGCACGATGGACGACTACTCGAGCGGCGCGTACGTCAACGTGCTCGGCGACGATGGAGACGCCGGGCTCCGGCGCGCGTACTCGGCCGATCAGCTGACACGATTGACCGCCGTCAAGGACACGTACGATCCCGGCAATGTCTTCCACCTGAACCAGAACATCCGACCGACGACTCGGTGATACGACACGCGTCCATGCGGTCGCGCTGCTGCGAGTCGGAGCGCTCGATGATGAACTCCTGGCGCGGCTGCGGAGCGGCGCATCCCTGCGGCGTCCGATGTCCGCCGCGCCGGACGCACGGCGCGCCCGGAAATCCTTGACACGCTCGAATCGCAGAGGATACGTTGACCCCACTTCGGGGGGCAGGCAACGACGCCGGCCATGGATCCGAAGCCGCTCGCCGACCAGGCGAACGGAGATCGCTCATTTCAGAAGGAGCACACTGCATGCGAATCACGAGAACACTCGCGCTGGCCGCCACCGCGGCCGCCGCGCTCGCTGTCGGCACGGCAATCCCGGCCGCCGGTGCAACCCCGCTCGATGACTCCGACGTTCCCTCCTACCAGGAGTTCGCGTCATCGACCTTCCGAGACGTCGATGGCAGCTACATCGTCAACGGAGACGAGGTGATCTCGGACAAGGGCGACCTGCGGAAGTTCTACGACCTGCTCGTCGGTCCCGAGACGCCGACCGACGGTCTCATCGTCAACACGGTCAACGGCGCCGACGACAAGTGGTCGGCCTCGCAGATCGGCAACCTCACCTATTGCGTCAGCACGAAGTTCGGCACGCGTCACGCCGACGTCGTCAACGCGATGGCGAGCGGCGCGGCCCTCTGGGAGTCCGCGTCATCGAAGATCGACTTCGTGTACGTGAGCAGCGCCGACGGCCAGTGCACGACGCGCAACAAGTCGGTCCTGTTCTCGGTCGAGCCGGTGCAGACCTCGCAGTACATCGCCCGTGCGTTCTTCCCGAGCACGCCCGACCGTCAGCAGAACGTGCTCATCGACGACTCGATCTGGAGCTCGGGCTCCTGGACGCCGGCCAACATCCTCGGTCACGAACTCGGCCACACCCTCGGGTTCCGGCACGAGCACACGCGCCCCGAATCGGGCACCTGCTTCGAAGACAACAACTGGCGCCCGCTGACGCCGTACGACTCGTCATCGATCATGCACTACCCGCAGTGCAACGGTTCGTCCGACGACCTGTCGATGACGAACGCTGACCGTACGGGGGCCGTCGCCCTCTACGGCAACTGAGTCACCGCTCTCGTCTGAGCATCATCAGTGTCCGCTGGGCTCGGTCGTATTCGACTGGGCCCAGCGGTTCGTCATGAAGCGGGGCGAGAGCATCCGGCCGACCGCCGGCCGAAGGTCACGCGTCGATGCGGTCGCGCTCGAGCGAGTCGGAACTCTCGATGATGAACTCCTTGCGCGGCGCGACATCCGTGCCCATGAGCAGCTCGAACACGCGCCCGGCGTTCTCGGCATCGCCGATGCCGACCCGGCGCAGTGTGCGGTGCCGGCGATCCATGGTCGTGGTCGCGAGCTGATCGGCATCCATCTCGCCGAGGCCCTTGTATCGCTGGATCGGGTCCTGGTAGCGCTTCTTCTGCCGGTCGAGCGTCGCGAGGACCCCCTTGAGCTCGGCCTCCGAATAGGTGTAGATCGTCTCGTTCGGCTTCGAACCGGGGTTGATCACGACGACCCGGTGCAGCGGCGGCACGGCGGCGAACACCCGGCCGTGCTCGATCATCGGCCGCATGTAGCGGAAGAACAGGGTGAGCAGCAGTGTGCGGATGTGCGCGCCGTCGACGTCGGCGTCGGCCATGAGGATGACCTTGCCGTAGCGAGCGGCCTCGAGGTCGAAGCTCCGGCCCGAGCCGGCACCGATCACCTGGATGATCGACGCGCACTCGGCGTTCGCGAGCATGTCGGCGACGCTGGCCTTCTGCACGTTGAGGATCTTGCCGCGAATCGGCAGCAGCGCCTGGTGCTCGCTGTCGCGCGCGAGCTTGGCGGTGCCGAGCGCGGAGTCGCCCTCGACGATGAACAGCTCACTGTGCGAGACGTCGTTCGAGCGGCAGTCGACGAGCTTCGCAGGCAGCGACGAGCTCTCGAGCGCGTTCTTGCGCCGCTGCGTCTCTTTGTGCGCACGGGCGGAGATCCGCGACTTCATCTCGGCGACGACCTTGTCGAGCAGCAGGGCCGCCTGGTTCTTGTCGTCGCGCTTCGTGGAGGTGAAGCGGGCTCCGAGCTCCTTCGTCAGCACGGTCGAGACGATGGAGCGCGCCGCGGGCGTGCCGAGCACCTCTTTCGTCTGGCCCTCGAACTGCGGCTCGGGCAGGCGCACCGTGACCACCGCGGTGAGTCCCGCGAGCACGTCGTCCTTCTCGAGCTTGTCGTTGCCGGCCTTGAGGCGTCGAGCGTTCAGCTCGACCTGCTGGCGCAGGAACTTGAGGAGCCCCTGGTCGAAGCCGGCCTGGTGCGTGCCGCCCTTGGGCGTCGCGATGATGTTCACGAACGAGCGGATGACCGTGTCATAGCCGGTGCCCCAACGCAGGGCGATGTCGACCACGCACTCGCGCTTCAGTTCCGTCGGCACCATCGCACCGCCCTCGGTGAGCACGGGCACGGTCTCGGTGAAGTGGCCGGTGCCGGTCAGACGCCACACATCGGTGAGCGGGGCGTCGGTCGCGAGGTGCTCGACGAACTCGGAGATGCCGCCATCGAACTGGAACGAGGTCGTGTGCGGGGTCTCGCCGCGCTCGTCGTTGACGTCGATTGCGAGCCCGGGAACGAGGAACGCCGTCTGCCGCGCGCGACCCAGCAGCTCTTCGGTCTGGAACTCGGCGCCCTTCGTGAAGATCTGGCGATCGGCCCAGTAGCGGATGCGCGTGCCGGTGACGCCCTTGGCCACCTTGCCGACGACCCGGAGCTCGCTGCGCTGCTCGAACGGCGTGAACGGCGCGTCGGGAGACGGCGCGCCCGAATCGGCGAAGTTGCCGGGCTCGCCCCGGTGGAACGACATGGCCCACGTCTTGCCGTCGCGGTCGACCTCGACGTCGAGACGTTCGGAGAGCGCATTGACGACGGATGCGCCGACACCGTGGAGGCCGCCGGAGGCCGCGTAGGAGCCGGAACCGAACTTGCCGCCCGCGTGCAGCTTGGTGAACACGACCTCGACGCCCGACAGGCCGGTCTTCGGCTCGATGTCGACCGGGATGCCGCGCGCACGGTCGCGCACCTCGACGCTGCCGTCGGGGTGGAGGGTCACGCCGATCTCGGTGCCATGGCCCGCGAGCGACTCGTCGACCGAGTTGTCGATGATCTCCCAGAGGCAGTGCATGAGGCCCCGGGAGTCGGTCGAACCGATGTACATGCCGGGTCGCTTGCGCACGGCCTCGAGGCCCTCGAGCACGGAGAGATGGCGGGCGGAATAGTCGGAGCTCACGTCGATCAAGCCTACTGAGCTGCACCGACACATCCGGTCAGCCACTACGCGCTGAGCGAAATGCCCGGCCCAACGGAAGGAACCTGCCCGGAGTCGTGTTTTCATTGATGAACGGAACACCACGCATGAGCGACGAAGGAGGAGCCATGACCCAGTACACCGAGACCACCGGTGCGGTCGATGAACTCGAGACCCCTTACGAGCTCACCGCGCTCGATCGATGCGATGCCTGCGGCGCGCAGGCGTACATCCGCGTCGTCGTCGCGAGCGGCGAACTGCTGTTCTGCGCCCACCACGGCCGCAAGCACCAGGAGAAGCTCTCGCAGATCGCGCACAGCTGGCACGACGAGTCGAGCAAGCTGCTCGCCGACCGCAGCTGACCGACCGACTTCGCGAACGCCCCGGCTCGTCCGGGGCGTTCGTCGTCTCCGGGCGCTGAGCCGGCGCGGGCCGAGCGGATGCCGCGGCTCGCCGTCGTCGATCTGCCGGCTCGCGCGTCGACCTCGTCGGGTCGGTCAGGACTCGGAGACGCCTGCGGCGGCCAGCTGCGCGGCACGAGCGGCCGACGCGTAGGCATCGACGGTCTGCGCACGCTCGCCGACGACGTACTCGAGCCCGGCACGAGCGGCCATGGTCTCGAGCAGGCGATCGGCGAACACGGGGTTCTTGGCGAGCACCGGGCCGTGGAGGTGGGTGCCGTGGACGTCGCCCATGACCGCGCCCTCCTGACCGGAGTCGCGGCCGTTGCCGTGCCCGGCACGGATGCGGCCGAGCGGGGATGCCTCGGCGCCCACGTAGTCGCGGGCGTGGTTCTCGAATCCGACGAGCATGCCGAAGCGCGGACTCTTCACGACGACGTCGCCGGTCACGCGGTTCGCGCGAGGCACCGAGCGGCCGGGCAGGATGCCGAGGCCCTCGATGCTCCGGCCGCTTGCGAGTTCGATGCCCCAGCTGAGCAGTTCCCAGCCGGTGCCGATGGAGAGGATCGGAACGCCCTCGGTGCCCCAACGGCGGAACTCGTCGTGCATCGTGAGGAGCAGTTCGCGGCTCTCGTCGAGCGACGAGTCGCTGCCCGAGCCGAGCACGATCGCGTCGACGCGGGGCGGCAGTTGCGCGGCCGTCTCCGCCTCCACGACCGTGGCGTCGAGGCCGGCCCATCGTGCACGCGTCGCGAGCACCCGGGCGTTCTCGGCGTCGCCGTTCGTGTTCTGGAGTCGGGGAAGCAACGAGACGATCGTGAGGGTCATTCTGCTCCAGCGAGTCCGAGGTGGGCACGTGTGCGGCGCATGGCGTCGGCGGTGAAGACGATCGTCTTGACGCCGGAGGCGGGCGCCGGCATCGCCAGGAACGCGTCGACGGCGGTGCCGAGGTCGGGCTCGACGCGGTCGATCTCGACGCCGTCGTAGGCGAGCATGAGCGCGGCCTCGGCCGACTTCGAGCCGCTCACGATCGAGACGCGGCCGAGTGAACCGGCATCCGTCGGCCAGAAATAGGAGGGGTCGCGCACGTCGGAACCGATCGCGAACATGATCTGCTCGGTGCCCGGCGCGATGCTGTCGACGTTGAGCTGGTAGCTCGCCGGGTTCTGCACGAGCACGAACTCGACGTCATGGCCGCGAACGGTGGTGCGCTCGCCACGACCGAACACGGCGGGGATCGCGCTCAGCGCGTCGGCCGCGGTCGAGCTCGAGAAGCGGTCGCCGAGCACCGCCTTCGCGGTGGCGTACGCGGCCGCCGCGTCCACGGCGTAGTGCACGCCGCGTGCCGGCAGGCCGATCGAGACGGATGCCCCGGCATCGTCGAGCACCGCGGAGGCGCCGTCGACCGTCTCGACGAGCACGTCGGTGCCGCTCGAGAGGCGGACGTCGCTCGTCTCGGTGTACCCGAGGCCTCGCGGGGATGCCGCGAGCACCGCGTCGGTGACGCCGAACCGGTGCACGGCGACTCCGGGCTGCACCCGGGCGGCGAGCCGCTCGAGGTAGGCGTCGTCGGCGTTCACGACGATCGACTCGCCGGCGCGCGCCGCGATGCGCGCGAGCATGGAGGCGACCATCTCGGAGTCGTGGAATCGGTCGATCTGGTCGACCATGACGTTCGTCAGGCACACGACGCGCGCATCGACGCCCTGCATGACGAGGGCGCCGTGGCCCTCGTCCATCTCGAGCACCGCGACGTCGCCGGGCACGCGACCCTGCCAATCGGCCTGCTCGAGCAGTGCCGAGGTCAGACCCTGGCTGATGTTCGCCGTCGACGGGTTGGTGAACACGTCGACGCCGTGGGCGCGAAGGATCGCGACGAGCATCTTGGTCGTCGTCGACTTGCCGCTCGATCCGGAGACGACGACGAGTCCCTGCGGGAAGCCCGAGAGCGTGCGCTTCAGGTATTTCGGGGCGATTCGGTTGACGACGAGGCCGGGAACAGCCGATCCGCCGCCGGGCTTGCGCAGCCGGGCGGCGAATCGGGTGAGCCTGCCGACGAGGATCGCCGGCGCGTAGCGCACTCGCGGCCTACTCGAGGTAGTCGCGGAGCGACTGCGAACGCGAGGGGTGACGCAGCTTCGCCATCGTCTTCGACTCGATCTGGCGGATGCGCTCACGCGTGACCCCGAAGGTGTCGCCGATCTGATCGAGGGTCTTCGGCATGCCGTCGCCGAGGCCGAAGCGCATGCGGATCACGCCCGCCTCGCGCTCGCTCAGCGAGTCGAGGAGCGACTCGAGCTGCTTCTGCAGCATCGTGAAGCCCACCGCGTCGGCCGGTACGACCGCCTCGGTGTCCTCGATGAGGTCGCCGAACTCGCTGTCGCCGTCTTCACCGAGGGGCGTGTGCAGCGAGATGGGCTCGCGGCCGTACTTCTGCACCTCGATGACCTTCTCGGGGGTCATGTCGAGCTCGCGGCTCAGCTCTTCGGGCGTGGGCTCGCGGCCCAGGTCCTGCAGCATCTGACGCTGCACGCGGGCGAGCTTGTTGATGACCTCGACCATGTGCACCGGGATGCGGATGGTGCGCGCCTGGTCGGCCATGGCGCGGGTGATCGCCTGACGGATCCACCACGTCGCGTACGTCGAGAACTTGAAGCCCTTGGTGTAGTCGAACTTCTCGACGGCGCGGATGAGACCGAGGTTGCCCTCTTGGATGAGGTCGAGGAACTGCATGCCGCGACCCGTGTAGCGCTTGGCGAGCGAGACCACGAGGCGGAGGTTGGCGCCGAGCAGGTGGCTCTTGGCGCGCTGGCCGTCTTTCGCGACCCACTGCAGCTCACGACCGAGCTGCGAGCGCTTCTCGGCGTCGGTCATGTGCGAGAGCTTCTCTTCGGCGAACAGGCCCGCCTCGATGCGCATCGCGAGCTCGACCTCTTCGGCCGCGTTCAGGAGCGCGACCTTTCCGATCTGCTTCAGGTAGTCCTTGACGGGGTCGGCCGTCGCGCCGGTGATGGCGCTCGAGTAGACCGGAACCTCGTCTTCGTCGTCGACGGCGCGCAGCACGAGGGCACCGGTGGGGTGCGGCTCGACTGCGACGGTCTTCGTGTCGTCGTCATCGCCGTCGGCAGCCGAGTCCTCGGCACCCTCGGCGATCTCGAGGTCGACGACCTCTTCGCCTTCATCGTCGTCGCTCTTCGCCTTCGCCTTGGCTCGGGGCTTGGTCGCGGTCTTCGCGGTGGTAGCGCGAGGCGTCTTCGCCGCGGGGGTGGCCGCGGCCTTCGCCGGCGTCTTCGCGGCGGCCGACTTCGCGGCGGTCGCGCGCTTCGCAGCGGGCTTCTCCGCCTCGCTCGCAGCCGTCGCGGCTTTCGTCGTTGCCATTCGTTGAACCTCTCCTACCGTTGTGCCCGCGTGCCCTCGCGGACTCGGCTCATGCACTCGGTCCGGTCGTTTTCGGACACTATGAGGACCCATGTCAAGTCCGCTGCATCGGCATGGTCTTTCACCACGCCAGCGGGCCAGAACGGGTCCTGCCCCCATTATACAGACCTGTGCACCGCATCACGCCCGTTCGAGGCCGACTCCGCTCTCCCGTTGCTACAACATCGAGGCGACCGGGGGCATTCCCCGCCTGCTCAGAGTCCGCGCGGCGTGTCGTCGTCGTTCGAGCGGCGGAACGCGAGGAACTTCTCGAGCTCGGCTGCGATCTCGTCGGCCGACGGCAGCTCGCCGTCTTCGTCGGTCAGGGGCGACCGGAGCGTGGTGCCCTCCATGTAGGAGTCGTGCCGCTGCTCGAGCGTGCCGACGAGCTTCGCGAGCTCGGCATTCTCGGACACCTGCTCGTCGATGCGGGCGATGAAGTCCCGCCCCTGCTCGCGCAGTGCGTCGGTCGGGAAGATGCGACCGGTCGCGGCGCTGATCGCCTCGAGCGCGGAGATCGCGGCCGAGGGGTACTCGGCGTCGGAGAGGTAGTGCGGGATCAGCAGTACGAAACCCGTCGTCGGGTGGTCGAGCTCCTGCAGCCGGAACTCGACGAGGTGCAGCACGTTGGCGGGCACCTGCGTCGTCGGACGCCAGATCGACATCGCATCGATGAGCTCGGAGCGGTTGCCGCTCACGGTCACGCCCACGGGCCGCGTGTGCGGCACGGGCATGGGGATCGAGTTGATCCAGGTGGTCGACGACACCCCGAGTCGATCGATCAGGTCGAGCACGGCCGAACTGAATCGCTGCCACTGGTAGTCGGGCTCGAATCCGGTGAGGAGCAGGAACTGCTGGCCCAGCTCGTCGACCGCGAGGTCGAGGCTCAGCCTCGGGGGCGTGTAGTCGGCGAGGTGGTCGCCCTCGAAGAGGATGATCGGTCGGCGCGCTCGGTAGTCGAGCAGCTCGTCGGCCTCGAAGGATGCCACGACCGTGCTGTCGAGGGTCGAGAGCAGGTATTCGGTGGTCTGAGCGACGGCTCCGCCCGCATCGGCGTAGCCGGTGAGGCCCGCGACCAGCGGAAGCCCGGCGGGAACGATCACGTCGGGGTTCAGCTCGTACAGGGAGCGGGGGTCTCGCATGCTCCCAGCCTACTGAGGCCGGTTGCACGCTCCTCCGGATCGCCGCCCGTCCACGTGATGCCGAGAGCGAACACGTACGATCGATCGCATGGCTGTTCCCACCCTCTCCGTGACCGACTCCCCCGCTTCCGTCTCCGACGCCGACGTCGTGCTGCTCGCCGTCCGAAAGGGTGCCGACGGCCCGGAACTCCTGGCCGAGGCCGGCTTCGACTGGGTTGCCCCCGTGCTCGACACGCTCGACGTGAGCGGTGCGGCCGAAGAACTCATCCGCGTCCCCGGCGTCCCCGGTGGCCCGCGCGTCGTCGCGCTCGTCGGCGTCGGAGAGCGAGCGGATGCCGCGAGCCTCCGCCTCGCTGCGGGCAGCGCGCTCCGCCAGCTGAAGGGCGAGCTCGCGGTGGCGATCGCCGTTCCGACCGACGACGCCGACGCGGCCGCCGCGCTCCTCGAAGGTGCCGGTCTCGGCGCGTACGGCTACGACGGATTCCGTTCCGACCCGAAGCCGCGGCCGTCGAGCATCATGGTGCACTCCGTGTTCGACGGGTCCGCGATCGGCGTCGACCGGGTTCGCGCGGTCGTCACGGCCGTGGCACGCACCAAGGACCTCGTCAACATGCCGCCCGCCGACCTGTTCCCCGAGCGACTCGCGGAGATCGCGGTCGAGACGGCTGCTGCCGTCGGCATCGGTTCGAAGGTGTGGGACGAGCAGGCGCTCGCCGCCGACGGCTTCGGCGGCATCCTCGCCGTCGGCCAGGGGTCGAGCCGCGGCCCGCGCCTCGTGCGCCTCGACTACACGCCGGCCGGGGCATCCGCTCACCTCGCGCTCGTCGGAAAGGGCATCACGTACGACTCGGGCGGAATCTCCCTGAAGCCCATGACGGCACTCGTCGGCATGAAGACCGACATGGCCGGCGCTGCTGCGGTGCTCTCGGCGATGGTCGCCCTGGCCGAGCTCGAGGTGCCCATCCGAGTCACCGGATGGCTCTGCATCGCCGAGAACCTGCCCTCCTCGACCGCCGTGCGCCCGAACGACGTGCTGCGGATCCGCGGCGGCAAGACCGTCGAGGTGATCAACACCGACGCGGAGGGCCGGCTCGTGCTCGCCGACGGCCTGGTCGCGGCGAGCGAGGAGCAGCCCGACGCGATCGTCGACGTCGCGACCCTCACCGGCGCGCAGATGGTCGCCCTCGGCCACCGCATCGCGGGTCTGATGGGCGATGAGGACCTCGTCGGGCAGGTGCGCGCAGCCGCCGACTCGGTCGACGAGTCGACCTGGCCGATGCCGCTCCCCCGCGACCTCATGCCGTACCTGAAGTCGGATGTCGCCGACCTCGCGAACACCAAGCTCGGCATGACCGTGCCCGGCATGCTCCTCGCGGGCGTCTTCCTGCAGGAGTTCGTCGGCCGCCGCGACGACGCCGAGACGCGCATCCCCTGGGCGCACCTCGACATCGCGGGCCCCTCGCACAACACCGCGGCCGGCCACGGCTTCACCGGTTCGGGCGCCACCGGCGTCGCGGTTCGCACGCTCGTCCGCCTGGGCGAGCAGCTCGCCGCAGAGTAGTAAGGTCGTATGGGCGAGATCCTCGCCCATACACCCTGCCCCGGCAACGAACCGGGGGCAGTCCGTGTCGCAGATCTGGTGCGCAAGGGAGAGAGCGTTTGTCCGAGCAGAACTTTGACATTGTCGTCCTGGGCGGAGGCAGCGCCGGTTACGCCGCTGCGATCCGCGCCGTCGAACTCGGCATGACCGCCGTGGTGATCGAGAAGGACAAGCTCGGCGGCACGTGTCTCCACCGCGGGTGCATCCCCACGAAGGCCCTGCTGCACTCGGCAGAGGTGGCCGAGGTGGCCCGCGAATCTGCGAAGTACGGCGTCAAGACCTCCTTCGAGGGCATCGACATCGCGGGCGTCTCGGCGTACCGCGAAGGCATCGTCGCGAGCAAATGGAAGGGCCTGCAGGGCCTGCTGAAGGCGCGCGGCATCCCCGTGGTCGCCGGTGAGGGCCGACTCGTCGGCGCGAACACCGTGGCCGTCGGCGACGACCGCTACGTCGGCAAGAACGTCGTGCTCGCGACGGGTTCCTACTCGCGCTCGCTCCCCGGCCTCGAGATCGGCGGCCGCGTCATCACGAGCGAGCAGGCCCTCGAGCTCGACTTCATCCCCAAGAAGGTCGCCGTGCTCGGCGGCGGCGTCATCGGCGTCGAGTTCGCGAGCGTCTGGAACTCCTTCGGCGCCGACGTCACCATCATCGAGGCACTGCCTCACCTCGTGCCCAACGAGGAGGAGACGATCTCGAAGCAGCTCGAGCGCGCGTTCCGCAAGCGCGGCATCGAGTACTCGCTCGGCGTGCGCTTCCAGAACGTGACCCAGAACGACGAGGGCGTCGTGGTGACGCTCGAGAACGGCACCACCTACGAGGCCGAGCTCCTGCTCGTCGCCGTGGGCCGTGGCCCGGTCACGCAGAACCTCGGCTACGAAGAGGCCGGCATCACGATCGATCGCGGCTTCGTCATCACGAACGACCGCCTCGAGACGAGCGTCCCCGGCGTCTACGCCGCGGGCGACATCGTTCCCGGCCTGCAGCTCGCGCACCGCAGCTACCAGCAGGGCATCTTCATCGCCGAGGAGATCGCGGGCCTCGCCCCGATCGTCGTCGAAGACGTGAACATCCCGAAGATCACCTATTGCGAGCCCGAGGTCGCCTCCGTCGGCTACACCGAGGCGAAGGCCGCCGAGAAGTTCGGCGCCGACCAGGTGTCCTCGTTCGAGTACAACCTCGCCGGCAACGGCAAGAGCTCGATCCTCGGCACCTCCGGCTCGATCAAGGTGGTCCGCGTGAACGAGGGCCCGATCGTCGGCGTCCACATGATCGGCGGCCGTGTCGGCGAACTCATCGCCGAGGCGCAGCTCGCCGTGAACTGGGAGGCGTACCCCGAAGACATCGCCCCGTTCATCCACGCTCACCCGACCCAGGGCGAGGCGTTCGGCGAGGCCGTGCTGAAGCTGGCCGGCAAGCCGCTCCACGCCATCTGATCCCGGCGTTCCCATCCACGACTGCAATAAGCTAGAAAGCGTTCCCACGCTGTGAAGGAGACAAGCGCATGAGCGAATCCGTCAGCCTCCCGGCACTCGGAGAGAGTGTCACTGAGGGCACGGTCACCCGCTGGCTGAAGAATGTCGGCGACCGTGTCGAGGTCGACGAGCCGCTGCTCGAGGTCTCGACCGACAAGGTCGACACCGAGATCCCGTCGCCCGTCGCGGGTGTCATCGAGGCGATTCTCGTCCAGGAGGACGAGACCGTCGAGGTCGGCACCGCGCTCGTGACGATCGGCGATGGTTCGGGTGCAGCTGCTGCTGCTCCGGCCGCTCCCGAGGCCGCAGCGCCCGTGGCGGAGGCTGCTCCGGCAGCTCCTGCCGAGCCCGTGGCACCCGCGGCTCCGGTCGCCGAGCCCGTCGTTCAGGCGCCGGCGGCGCCCGTCGCCGAGCCGGTCGCACCTGCAGCTCCGGTCGCCCCCGCGGCACCGGTCGCCGAGCCGGTCGCCCCGGCGGCCCCGGTTGCTCCGGCGGCTCCGGTCGCAGAGCCCGTCGCCCCGGCAGCACCGGTCGCTCCCGCAGCACCGGTCGCTCCCGCAGCCCCGGCGGCACCGGCGGCTCCGGTCGCCGAGCCGGTCGCTCCCGCAGCGCCGGCAGCGCCCTCGGCGCCGACCGGCGGCTCGCACGCCGGCCCCGCGGGCTACGTCACGCCGATCGTCCGCAAGCTGGCGAACGAGCAGGGCGTCGACCTCGCGAGCGTCACCGGCACCGGTGTCGGCGGTCGCATCCGCAAGCAGGACGTCATCTCGGCCAACGCTGCGCCCGCGGCATCCGCTGAGGCCGCCCCGGCACGCCAGGAGCTCGAGGTCTCGCCGTTGCGCGGCACCACCGTGCCGATGACGCGCCTGCGCAAGGTCGTCGCCGAGCGCGCCGTCGTCTCCATGACGTCGACCGCTCAGCTCACGACGGTCGTCGAGGTCGATGTGACCCGGGTTGCGCGTCTGCGCGACAAGGTCAAGGGCGACTTCCTCGCCAAGACCGGCAACAAGCTCTCGTTCCTGCCGTTCTTCGCGATGGCAGCGGCCGAAGCCCTTCGCGCCTACCCGATCATCAACTCGACCGTCGACGGCGACAGCATCGTCTACCCGGCGCAAGAGAACATGAGCATCGCGGTCGACACAGAGCGCGGCCTGCTCACCCCGGTGATCCGCGATTCGGCCGAACTCGACATCGCCGGCCTCGCCGCGCAGATCGCCGATCTCGCCGAGCGCACGCGCAACAACCAGCTGAAGCCCGACGAGCTGTCGGGGGGCACCTTCACCCTGACGAACACCGGCTCGCGCGGCGCGCTGTTCGACACCCCGGTCGTGTTCCTGCCCCAGTCGGCGATCCTCGGCACCGGCACCGTCGTGAAGCGGCCCGTGGTCGTCTCGACCGACGGCGCCGACGCGATCGCCGTGCGCTCGATGGTCTACCTGGCGCTCTCGTACGACCACCGCATCATCGACGGCGCCGACGCCGCCCGCTTCCTCACCGCCGTCAAGCAGCGGCTCGAAGAGGGTGCGTTCGAGGCGGACCTCGGCATCTAGCCGAAGATCTCTCGAAGTCGCCAACCGGCCTCGCCCCTCATCACGAGGAGCGAGGCCGGTTCCCGTTCCGCGGTCGCGTAGGGGACGGTGACGAGTACCGCCGAGCCCATCTCGGCCGCCACGGCGATGCCGGCCGGATCGAAGGCCGGCGGCGCGTCGCCCCCATCGCGTGCGACACCCATCGCCGCGACCTCGCCGGCTTCGGCGGCGGAGCCGGGCTGCACGATCGCCTCCAGACATGCCAGGTCGAGCCGGTCGAAGCACTCCGTGCGGCGGGCGAGCAGGGCCTGCACTGCGGCCACGACGTCATCGCCTGCAGTCGCATCGTCGGTTGCATCGTCGGGCGCGGCCGCCGTCTCCGACGGAACCACCTCGGGAACCTCGGTCGTGTTCACAGCGGCCTCGGGCGTGGCATTCGAGGAGACGGCACCGCCGGCCTGAGGAGGCACCAGGGTCAGGAGCAGCACGAGCGCTCCCCCGCCGACCAGGGAACCGACGATGAGGGCGGGTCGGCGCCGGCGCAGAACCGAACGCACTCGGTTCCCGACGCCGACGGGCGGGTCGGGTGTCGCGGCGGTCGGTGCGCCTTCGGCGCTGCGACGCCCGTCGGCCAGGAACGCGGGCCACTGCGCGAGGTCGAGCAGGGTGGAGAACCTACTGCGTGCCAGCGGTTCGGGTGCACCGAGTTCGCCTGAGTCGTGGCCGTGCACGGCCTGCGGGACGGCTTCGAGCGGCACGGTCGCCCGTGAGGGCAGGCCCGTCCGTGGAGCGGCGACGACGACGCCGCGGACGGGTGCGGGCTCTGCCGCGGCGAAGAGTGCTCGTTCGAGCTCGGCGTCGCACGGCGTGAATGGCCGTGTCGTGAGACGTGACTGCATGAGTTCGTCGACGGCAGCGAACACCGCGGGCCGCTCTGTCGCTGCGATGACCTCGCCGACCAGGTCGGCGAGGGCGACGTGACCCGTTCGAAGGAGCTGATTGCGCTCGTGCGGCGCCGCGGGAAGCCGCTCGAGTCCGCCGAGGCCGATGAGCCGCGGACGCCCGCGCCCGTCGAGCAGCACGTCGCCGGGTGACAGCCGGGTGTGCACGAACCCTCGGCGCGCGAGTTCGCCGACTGCGACCGCTATCGGCGCGAGGATCGTGACCGCTTCGCCAGGGGTGATGCGCCGATCCGCGAGGATCCGCGCGATCGGCCCGCCCGCCAGCCGTTCGACCGCGAGTGCGCATCGCCCGTCGTCGAGGGTCGCGACGTCGAGGAGCGCAGGCAGCGACCCCGAGGCATCCGTCGACATCGCCGCGATCTCGACGGCGATCGCCGCTCCGTTCGCCGTGGCCTCGTAGACCCGCACGACCACGAGCGGCCCCGGGTCGTCGGCCGTGCCGTCGACCGCGGCGAGGAACACGTCGGCACGCTCGCCCGACGCGATGCGCCGGAGCAAGCGGTAGCCGGCCAGGGTCGATGGGGCTGGCGGCTGCGGGTCGCGAGTCGCAGCCTCCGAGCCGGAGCCGGAGCGATGGTCGGGGCGTCGCCTACTGGATCGAACCATGCCGACCAGCTTGCTCGCGAGGCGTCGCGCCGGCCGGGCCCCACCGGCGGCTGGGGAGCCCAGGCCGTCGACGACCGCTGTCGAGGAGGAGTGACCTAAGCTGATTCCCATGCTCGACATCGTCGTCACGGGGCTAAGCGCCAACTCCGTGCCGTACATCGAGGGTCTCGACCTTCAGCGCGCCGTCCATCGCGCGGTTGTCGGGGGCGAACGCCCCGACACCGTACTCCTTCTGGAGCACCCCTCCGTCTACACCGCCGGCAAGCGCACTGCGCCCGAGGAACGGCCGACCGACGGGACTCCCGTCATCGACGTCGACCGCGGCGGCAAGATCACCTGGCACGGCCCCGGCCAACTCGTCGGGTATCCGATCCTGCGCCTGCCGGAGCCCATCGACGTCGTCGGATACGTCCGGCGGCTCGAAGGCATCCTCATCGACGTGCTCGCCGACATCGGCCTCGAGTCGCACCGCGTCGACGGCAGGTCCGGTGTCTGGGTCGGCCCGCCCGGACGCGAGAACAAGATCGCCGCCATCGGCATCCGCGTCGAGAGCGGCGTCACCATGCACGGCTTCGCCCTGAACGCGAGCAACGAGCTCGACGCCTACGACCGCATCGTCGCCTGCGGCATCCGCGATGCCGGAGTGACCACGATCAGCCGCGAACTGGGTCGCACCGTGACCCCGGCCGATCTCGTCGAACCGATCTCCGCGCGGTTCCGTGCCGAGGCGGCGATCGCCGCGTGAGCACGGTACCCGAGGGGCGCAAGATGCTGCGCCTCGAAGTCCGCAACGCCCAGACGCCGATCGAACGCAAGCCCGAGTGGATCAAGACGCGAGCGAAGATGGGGCCCGAGTACCGGGCACTGCAGTCGCTCGTGAAGAGCGAGGACCTGCACACCGTGTGCCAGGAGGCCGGCTGCCCCAACATCTACGAGTGCTGGGAGGACCGTGAAGCGACGTTCCTCATCGGCGGTTCGCAGTGCACCCGGCGCTGCGACTTCTGCCAGATCGACACGGGCAGGCCGGCCGACTTCGACGCCGACGAACCTCGCCGCGTCGGCGAGTCCGTGGTGCGCATGCAACTGCGGTATTCGACCGTCACGGGCGTGGCCCGCGACGACCTGCCCGACGGAGGCGCCTGGCTGTACGCCGAGACGATCCGCGAGATCCACCGCCAGTCGCCCGGCACCGGGGTGGAGATCCTCGTGCCCGACTTCAACGGAGTGCCCGAACTGCTGCAGCAGGTGTTCGACGCACGCCCCGAGGTCTTCGCGCACAACGTCGAGACGGTGCCGCGCATCTTCAAGCGCATCCGGCCTGCCTTCCGCTACGAGCGGTCGCTCGACGTGATCACGCAGGGCCGCGACGCCGGGCTCATCACGAAGTCGAACCTCATCCTCGGCATGGGCGAGGAACGGGGAGAGATCTCGCAGGCCCTGCAGGACCTGCACGATGCGGGCACCGACATCATCACGGTGACCCAGTACCTGCGGCCGAGCCCCCGGCATCTACCGGTCGCGCGCTGGGTGCGTCCCGAGGAGTTCGTCGAGATCAAGGAGGAGGCCGAGGCGATCGGCTTCCTCGGCGTGCTCGCCGGTCCCCTCGTTCGATCCTCGTATCGTGCGGGTCGCCTCTGGGCGCAGTCGATGCATGCGAAGGGGCGGGAACTGCCCGCCGAGCTCTCGCATCTCGCCGACGCGTCGCTCGGCTTCGCGCAGGCGGTCGGCTAGCGGCATCCGCCGTCTCGGACCGCGAGCAGATCGCGGTCCGAGACGGGCCTCCGCGCCGGTATCCTTGAGAACATGGCACGCACCAAGGACGCATCGAAGGCTCAGAAGGAGCCCGGCCGCATGAAGCAGATGTGGCAGGTCTTCCAGATGACCCGCCGCTACGATTCCACCGCGCAGTGGCTGATGCTCCTCGGATTCCTCGCCCCCGTGCTGGTGGGCCTGGGCCTGGCGCTCTGGCTGAGCGAGGGCAACGGCTTCACGATCGCCCTCTGGGTCGTCGCGGGCGTGCTCGCCGGCCTCCTCATCGCGCTCGTCATCCTCGGCCGTCGCGCCGAGCGTGCCGCCTACTCGCAGATCGAGGGCCAGCCCGGCGCGGTCGGCGCGGTGCTCCGCAGCGGCCTTCGCGGCGGATGGGTCGGCAACGAGATGCCCGTCGCCGTCAACGGCAAGACGCAGGACGCCGTGTACCGTGCCGTCGGCCGTGGCGGCGTCGCCCTCATCAGCGAGGGTCCCGTCTCGCGCACGAAGCGCATGCTCGACGACGAGCAGCGCAAGGTCACCCGCATCCTGCCGAACGTTCCCGTCATGCAGATCTCGGTCGGCGATGACGAGGGATCCATCGCCCTTCACAAGCTCCCTGCGGCGCTCCGCAAGACGAAGAAGGCGCTCACCAAGCCCGAGGTGCTTGCCGTCTCCAACCGGCTCAACTCGCTCCAGACCTCCCTGCCGATCCCGAAGGGCATCGACCCGATGAAGGCTCGGCCCCAGCGCGGCAAGATGCGCTGATCACCCGGCGCTGAACGAAGCGAACGCGGCATCCGTCATGACGGATGCCGCGTTCTCGTTCGTGTGGCGGCGGTACTCTCGCAGAGTGCGTCTGCTTCCTCTCGCTGTTCCGATCGCTGCCGTCATCGGCCTCGTCGCATGGGCGGAGCTCGTGCATCGGCGGTCGAGCGGCCGGCGACTCGGCTCCGACGCGCGGTCGGGCACCACGGAGGCGGTCGTCGTGCTCGGCTACCGGAATCGCGGCGGGCGCGCGAACTCCCTGAATCGGTATCGGGTGCGCGCCGGACTCCGCTCCCAAGACCCGCGCGCCCGAGAAAGCGTCCTCGTGCTGTGCGGCGGTGGGGTCGCCAGCGCCACCCCGGAGGCCGAGCTGATGGCAAGTTACGCACGCCGACGCGGATACACGGGTCCAATGCGGCTGGACCGCGACAGCGCCACCACGTGGGAGAACATCCGGAACGCGATCCCGCTGATCGAGGATGCAGACACGATCAAGATCGTGTCCAACTCGCTCCATGCCGAGAAGGGGCGAGCCTTCCTGTGGAAGCTGCGGCCCGATCTCGCGGGGCGACTCGTCCGCGCCGAGGACCACCGGTTCGGTGAGCTCGCACTGGTGAAACCACTCGCGGCCGTCCTCGGATTGCGGAGCCCGCGGGGAGCGTAACGCCTCTAGTACCGGATGAGCACCGTGCCCGCGACCTTGTCGTGGAAGCCCCGCTGGTCGGAGTCCCAGACGAGCGCGGGGATGACGAGCAGGAGCAGCGCGGTCCGCACGACCGGGCGCTTGAGGCCGATCCATCCGCCATCGAGCGGAATGACCCGCATGCCCAGCAGACGGTGCCCGAGGCTGCCCCCGATGGTCGGGATGAAGACGATCTGCAGCACGGCGAACACGAGCGGCGTGACCCACGTGTAGGCGGCGGACTCGTAGGGGGTGAAGAGCAGCGAGATCAGCATCGCGCTCGCCCAGTCGACGAGCAATGCGGCGATGCGGCGACCGGCGCGAGCCACGGAACCGCGGCCCTCGTTCGGCAGTCCGAGCCGCTCCCCCGGCCACCCACTCGGCTCGAGGTCTCCGAAGGTCTGGGGTTTCGAGTCAGGCACCAGAAGAGTCTACCGAGCCGAACTGGGCGTAACATGGCCGAAACATTCCGGTCACGGCAGGGAAACGGCACCCGGCTAGCGTCGCTACCGGCTGTGAAAGTCCGTCCGGTTCTAGTCCTCTTGGAGACTGCGCAAACATGTTCAGCGATTCGTCCGAAGTTCTCAAGTTCATCAAGGAGACGGATGTCAAGTTCCTCGACATCCGCTTCACCGATCTTCCGGGCGTGCAGCAGCACTTCAACATCCCGGCTTCCACCGTCGATGAGGAGTTCTTCACCGTCGGCCAGCTGTTCGACGGCTCCTCGATCCGCGGCTTCGCGAACATCCACGAGTCCGACATGCAGCTCATCCCCGACGTGACGACCGCGTACATCGACGCGTTCCGCGCCGAGCGCACGCTCATCATGGTCTTCGACATCTACAACCCGCGCAACGGCGAGATCTACGCCAAGGACCCGCGTCAGGTCGCCAAGAAGGCCGAGAAGTACCTCGCGTCGACCGGCATCGCCGACACCGCGTTCTTCGCCCCCGAGGCCGAGTTCTACATCTTCGACGACGTGCGCTACGAGGTCAACCAGCACTCGAGCTTCTACTCGGTCGACTCCGAAGAGGGCGCCTGGAACTCGGGCCGCGTCGAAGAGGGCGGCAACCTCGGTAACAAGACCCCCTACAAGGGCGGCTACTTCCCCGTCTCCCCCGTCGACAAGCAGGCCGACCTGCGCGACGACATCTGCCTCAAGCTCATCGACGCCGGCCTCATCCTCGAGCGCTCGCACCACGAGGTGGGCACCGGCGGCCAGGCGGAGATCAACTACCGCTTCGACACGATGGTCGCCGCGGCCGACGACATCCTGAAGTTCAAGTACATCGTCAAGAACACCGCCGAGCAGTGGGGCAAGACGGCGACGTTCATGCCGAAGCCGATCTTCGGCGACAACGGCTCGGGCATGCACACCCACCAGTCGCTCTGGAGCGAGGGCAAGCCGCTCTTCTACGACGAGGCCGGCTACGGCGGTCTCTCCGACCTCGCGCGCTGGTACATCGGCGGCCTGCTGAAGCACGCCCCCGCGGTGCTCGCCTTCACGAACCCGACGGTGAACTCGTACCACCGTCTGGTGCCCGGCTTCGAGGCGCCCGTGAACCTGGTGTACTCGGCGGGCAACCGTTCGGCGTCCATCCGCATCCCGATCACCGGCACCAACCCGAAGGCCAAGCGCATCGAGTTCCGCGCTCCGGATGCCTCGGGCAACCCCTACCTCGCGTTCGCCGCGCAGCTCATGGCCGGCCTCGACGGCATCAAGAACCGCATCGAGCCGCACGAGCCCGTCGACAAGGACCTCTACGAGCTCCCGCCCGAGGAGGCCAAGGCGATCCCGCAGGTCCCCGGCTCGCTCGGCGAGGCCCTCGCGGCGCTCGAGGCCGACCACGACTTCCTCCTCGAGGGCGGCGTGTTCACCAAGGAGCTCATCGAGACGTGGATCGACTTCAAGCGCGAGAAGGAGCTGAAGCCGCTGGCTCTGCGTCCTCACCCGTTCGAGTTCGAGCTCTACTACGGCGTCTGATCCTGCAGCCCCCTCTGCAGTCCCCAGGATCCGAACCTGCATCCCCCCTGCAATCGTAAGGATCCGGCCTGGATGGGCCCGCACCGCTTCGGCGGGGCGGGCCCATTCGTCGTTTCCCGGCGACGTTGCGACGCGACGACCGGTCGACCATGTCGCCGCTCTCGAGATCCGGGTGCCGCTCAGCCGATGGACGGCTCACGCCGGGGCTCGACCCCGTAGAAGCCGCGATCGAAGACGGCGCGGGCGCGCCGGGTGACATGCAGATAGTCCTGTTCGAGCTGTGTCGCCGATCCAGGCGGGTAGCCCATGATGCGGGCGACGCCCTCGAGCTGCGATCGCTCGACGGGCAGCACGTCGGTGGTGCGGTCGAGCCAGAGGGTGAGCGCCGAACGGGCGCGCGAGGCGAACACCCACGCGGCGCGCAGCGTTTCGGCATCGGATGCCTCGACGAGCCCGTGCTCGACCGCTGCGGCGAGGGCGTCGAGCGTCGACGTCGTGCGCAGCGCGGGAACGGCGGCGGCGTGCTGCAGTTGGATGAGCTGCACGAACCATTCGACATCGGAGAGCGATCCGCGCCCGAGCTTCAGGTGCCGGTTCGGATCGGCTCCCTGCGGCAGTCGTTCGTTCTCGACGCGAGCCTTGATGCGCTTGACCTCTCGCACGTCGCGTTCGCTGATCGACTCGGGATAGCGCACGGTGTCAGCGAGGTCGGTGAACTCCTCGATGAGCGGCAGGTTGCCCGCCACCCCGCGGGCTCGCAGCAGCGCCTGCGCCTCCCACGTCAGCGACCACCTCGCGTAGTACGCACGGTAGGCGTCGAGCGAGCGGGCGACGACGCCGTTGCGTCCCTCGGGGCGGAGGTCGGCGTCGAGGTCGAAGGGCAGCCGCGCGTCTTCGCTGAGACGCACGAGTTCGGCGACGATGCGCAGCGCCCGCGAATGTGCGGCGTCAGCCGCGGCATCCGTCGCCCGGTAGACGTAGATGATGTCGGCGTCGGAACCGATGCCGAGCTCGCGGCCGCCGAAGCGGCCCATGCCGATCACGGCGAACTCGATACCGTCGGGCTCGCCGCCGCGGATCGCGGCGACGAGGGCGGCGATGTGGTTCTCGGTGACGTCGCTGAGGGCGTGGCCGAGTTCTTCGACGGTGCAGACGTCGAGGATTCCGGAGAGCGCGAGCCGCAGCACCTCGCGGCGGCGGATGGCGCGGAAGATCTTGGCCGCGACGTCGGGTTCCTCGTGCCGACGGAGCACCGCCCGGCCTTCGTCTTCGAGCGCGGCGATCGATCGCGGCCGCAGCTCGTCGAGGTCTTCGAGCCAGGCCACCGATTCGGGGCTGCGCTCGAGCAACTCGGCGGCGAAGCGGGAGCCCGAGAGCACCCGCGTGAGCCGCAGCGCCGCGTCGGAGGAGTCGCGGAGCAGCCGCAGATACCAGTGGGTGGTGCCGAGGGTGTCGCTGAGGCGCCGGAACGACAGCAGCCCGAAGTCGGGGTCGGTGCCGTCGGCGAACCAGGAGATGAGCACCGGCATGAGGTTGCGCTGGATCTGCGCGCGCCGCGACACACCGGTGGTGAGCGCCGCGATGTGCGCGAGCGCACCGCGCGGGTCGCGGAACCCGATCGCCGCGAGGCGGGCCTCGGCCTGCACGCTCGTGAGTCCGAGACCGGATGCGGGCAGCGATGCCACCGCCGACAGCAGCGGCCGGTAGAAGAGTCGTTCGTGCAGGCCGCGCACGCGCTGGCGAGTGGCGTGCCACACCGCCATGAGTTCATCGGCCGTGCGGCCGAGCCCCGAGGCACGGGCGAGCACGCGAAGTCGGTGCTCGTCGCGCGGCATGAGGTGCGTGCGGCGCAACCGCTCGAGCTGCACCCGGTGCTCGAGCACTCGCAGCACCCGGTAGTCGCGCGCGAACTCGGCCGCCTCCTCGCGGCCCACATAGCCGAGCTCGGCGAGTGCCGCGAGGGCGGGCAGTGTGCCGCGCTGGTGGATGCCGTCGTCGGAGGCGCCGTGCACGAGCTGCAGCAGCTGCACCGTGAACTCGATGTCGCGGATGCCGCCCGGGCCGAGCTTGATCTGCACGTCGACCTCGTCGGCGGGGATGTGCTCGGTGACGCGCTCGCGCATCGCCTGAACTGACTCGACGAAGCCCTCTCGGCTCGAACTCGACCACACCTTCGGCGCGACGCCCTCGATGTATCGGCCGCCGAGCTCGAGGTCGCCGGCGAGCGGGCGGGCCTTGAGGAGTGCCTGGAACTCCCAGCTCTTCGCCCACCGGTCGTAGTACTGCAGGTGCGACTCGAGCGTGCGCACGAGTGCGCCGTCCTTGCCCTCGGGGCGGAGGTTCGGGTCGACCTCCCACAGCGGCGGCTCGATGCCGGGCTCGCCGATGATGCGCATCGTCAGCATGGCGAGGCGGGTGGCGATGTCGAGCGCTCGCGCGGTCGAGACCACGTCTTCGTCGGCGGATTCGGCGACGAAGATGACGTCGACGTCGCTCACGTAGTTGAGCTCACGGGCCCCGGCCTTGCCCATGCCGATGACGGCGAGCCGCGTGGCCTCGACCTCGGCGGCCGGGTACCGTCCAGGTGCTGCGGGCTCCCCCGGTGCCCGCCCGATCACGCGACGAGCGGCCGCAAGCGCTGCATCGAGCGTGGCGCCGGCCAGATCGGCGAGGCCGGCTGCCACGACGTCGACCACGTCGACCGCGTCGGCGCGGGTGAGGTCGTACACCGCGATGTCCGCGAGGAGCCGTCGGTACCGGATGCGGATCGCCCTCGCCGCCGCTTCGGGGAGGTCCGCCGGCGGGGCGGTGACCGCGTCAAGCGCGGCGAGCAGCGATGCTCGTGCCTCTGCGACGCTCGGCGGAGCGACCGGCACCTGCGCGAACGATGCGAGGTCCGACGGATGCCGCAGCAGGAAGTCGGCGAATCCGCGCGAGGCTCCGACGAGTCGCACCAGGCGCGCCGCGGCGTTCTCATGATCGAGGACGCCGGCGAGCTCGGTCGGCGCCTGTTCGTGGAGTCGCGCGACGACCGCGAGCGCCTCGTCGGGGTCGGCGGCCTGCGCGAACACCTCGAGCAGCGAGTCCGCGGCGACACCGGTGGACGCCGACAGCGATTCGAGCGCCGCTGCGGCGCCGCTCAGCTCGACGAAGCCCGCACGAGCGACTCTTCCGAGCGTGGGGGCCTGACGAGACATCCGATGCGTCAGAGGATCTCGAGGTTGCGCTTCAGCTCGAACGGAGTGACCTCCGAGCGGTAGTCGCGCCACTCGGCACGTTTGTTCGCGAGCACGTAGTTGAACACCTGCTCGCCGAGCGTCTCGGCGACGAGCTCCGACTCCTCCATGAGCTGGACCGCGTGATCGAGGCTTGCGGGCAGCGGGTCGTAGCCGAGGGCCCGTCGCTCGCGATCGGTCAGCGCCCACACGTCGTCTTCGGCCTCGGGCGGGAGCTCGTAGCCCTCTTCGATGCCCTTCATGCCCGCAGCGAGGAGCAGCGAGAACGCGAGGTAGGGGTTCGCCGCCGAATCGATCGCTCGATACTCGACGCGAGCGCTCTGCCCCTTGCCGGGCTTGTACAACGGCACGCGCACGAGCGCCGAGCGGTTGTTGTGGCCCCAGCACACGAAGCTCGGCGCCTCGGCGAGCTTGTCGGGACCGACACCGCCCCACAGTCGCTTGTACGAGTTCACGAACTGGTTGGTGACGGCCGTGATCTCGGGAGCGTGGGTCAGCAGACCGGCGATGAACTGCCGGCCGACCTTGGAGAGCTGGTACTGCGCGCCGGCCTCGTAGAAGGCGTTGGCATCGCCTTCGAAGAGCGACATGTGGGTGTGCATGCCGCTACCGGGCTGACCGGAGAAGGGCTTCGGCATGAACGTCGCGTAGACGCCCTGCTCGATCGCGACCTCTTTGATCACGGTGCGGAAGGTCATGATGTTGTCGGCCGTCGTCAGCGCGTCGGCGTAGCGCAGGTCGATCTCGTTCTGACCGGGCCCGGCCTCATGGTGGCTGAACTCGACCGAGATGCCGAGGTCTTCGAGCATGCGCACCGAACGACGACGGAAGTCGTGGGCGGTGCCGCCGGGAACGTTGTCGAAGTAGCCGGCGGAGTCGACGGGCTCGGGGCCCGAGGCACCGTACTTCGACGACTTGAGCAGGTAGAACTCGATCTCGGGGTGCGTGTAGAAGGTGAAGCCTCGATCGGCAGCACGCGCGAGGGTGCGCTTCAGCACGTTGCGCGGATCGGAGACCGCGGGCTCGCCGTCGGGCGTCGTGATGTCGCAGAACATGCGCGCGGTGGGGTCGATGTCTCCGCGCCACGGCAACGTCTGGAACGTCGTCGGGTCGGGATAGGCGAGCAGATCGGACTCGAAGGTGCGGCTGAGGCCCTCGATCGCCGAGCCGTCGAATCCGATGCCCTCGGTGAAGGCGCCCTCGACCTCGGCGGGGGCGATCGCCACCGACTTCAGGGTTCCGACCACGTCGGTGAACCAGAGTCTGACGAACTTGACCCCTCGCTCCTCGATCGTGCGAAGAACGAAGTCGCGCTGCTTATCCATCCACACCCTCTCTCGCACTTCTCAGCGTACTGGCTCGCGGTCCTGCCTCGCGCGCGCCCGCGAGGCGGTGACGGATGTCGCGTGTGCCAGACTTGCCCCATGTCAGGCGAGCCCCAGAACGCAGCATCCGACACGTCGGCCGGCACCGAGCAGAACCCCTACGGCGGTGCCGCCGCGACCGGAGGGCCGAAGCGCGTGCGCACCCGGCATTTCCAGAACGCCAAGCGCGACGGCATCAAGATCACGGGGCTCACGAGCTACGACCAGCTCACCGCTCGCATCTTCGACGAGGCCGGCATCGACTTCCTGCTCGTCGGCGACTCGGCCGGCAACAACGTCTTCGGCTACGAGACCACGCTGCCCGTCACGATCGACGAGCTGATCCCCCTCACGCGCGCGGTCGCCGGTGCGGTCAAGCGGGCCTTCGTCGTCGCCGACATGCCGTTCGGCTCGTACGAGAACGGCCCTGAAGACGCGCTGCACACCGCGGTGCGCTTCATGAAGGAGACCGGGGCGCACGCCGTGAAGCTCGAGGGCGGTGAGCGCAGCCACAAGCAGATCCGCCGCATCGTGGGTGCGGGCATCCCGGTCATGGCGCACATCGGCTACACGCCGCAGAGCGAGCACGGCCTCGGCGGCCACGTCATCCAGGGCCGCGGCGAGGGTGTCAAGCGGTTGCTCGCCGATGCCAAGGCCGTGCAGGACGCCGGTGCGTTCGCCGTCGTGCTCGAGATGGTGCCGGCGGATGCCGCGCGGCAGGTCACGGAACTCCTCGACATCCCGACGATCAGCGTCGGGGCGGGCCCGCACACCGACGGCCAACTGCTCGTCTGGACCGACTGGGCAGGCCTCACGATCGGTCGCGTGCCGAAGTTCGTGAAGCAGTACGCCGATCTCTCGGGCATTCTGAGCGCTGCCGCGAAGGAATGGCGCACCGACGTCGAAGCCGGCGTGTACCCGAACTCCGAGCACTCGTACGAGTAGCCGCGATGCCGGCTGAGCGTGTCGAAGCCTCTGTCTCGACCGGCAGGGGCTCAGTCTTCGGCGGCCTCTTCCTCGGCCCACTTCGCGCTGTTCGCACGCAGGATCTCGAGGGCCCGTTCGGCCTCGGCGCGGGTCTCGAAGGGCCCCACCCGATCGACCGACGGCGACACGAATCCCTGCTCCACCTCACCGGTGTTCAGGTTGTACCAGAACATGTGCTCGACATCCTCGGCCATAGGCTGATCCTATGCCCAAGGACGCCACAGGCCACCTGATCCCCGGCCGTCTGTCGCCGCTTCGCGCGGTGCCCGCCTCGATCCCGCGACCGGAGTACGTGGGCAAGCGCGCGCCGGTCGCGTACTCGGGCGGCGATCGCTACACGCCCGAAGAAGTCGAGCGCGTCCGTGCGGCCGGGCGTGTCGCGGCGGGCGCGATCGAGGCGGCGTCCGCGGCGATCCGCCCCGGCGTCACGACCGATGAGCTCGACCGCATCGCGCACGAGTACGTCGTCGAGCATGGCGCCTACCCGTCGACGCTCGGCTATCGCGGCTTCCCGAAGTCCTCGTGCACCTCGGTCAACGAGGTCATCTGCCACGGCATCCCCGACGACACCGTGCTCGCCGACGGCGACCTCGTGAACATCGACGTCACGGCCTACCTCGACGGGTACCACGGCGACCTCAACCATACCTTCCTGGTGGGCGAGGCGACCGAAGCGGCCGTCCAGCTCGTCGAGCGCACCCGTGAGGCGCTGCGCCGCGGCATCCGCGCCGTCGCACCCGGCCGCAAGGTCAACGTGATCGGCCGGGCGATCGAGGCGTACGCGAAGCGCTTCGGATACGGGGTCGTGCGCGACTACACGGGCCACGGGGTCGGCCGCGCGTTCCACTCGGGGCTGATCATCCCCCATTACGACGCCCCCGAGTTCGACACCGTCATGGAGCCGGGAATGATCTTCACGATCGAGCCGATGCTCACCCTCGGCGGCATCGAATGGGATGTGTGGGCCGACGACTGGACGGTCGTGACGCGTGATCGTTCGCTCACGGCCCAGTTCGAGCACACGCTGGTGGTCACCGAGCGAGGCGCCGACATCCTGACCCTTCCCTGAACGGCACCCGAACGGCCCCGCGATAGTGTGGCCGCTATGGCGACACAGCACGCGATCGGGATCGACATCGGCGGCACGGGCATCAAGGGCGCGGTCGTCGACCTCGGCACCGGGCAGCTCGTCTCCGAACGACGCAAGGTCGCGACGCCCGAAGGCGGCCGCCCGGCCGACATCCTGACGGCGACCGGTGAACTGCTCGCCGGCCTCTCCGACGAGTTCGGCGACGACCTCCCGCTCGGCGTGTGCTTCCCGGCGATCGTCAAGCACGGCCGCACGCTCTCGGCGGCCAACATCTCCAAGGAGTGGATCGGCCTGCCCGCCGAGGAGCTCTTCGAAGACGCCTTCGGTCGCGAGATCCACTTCATCAACGACGCGGATGCCGCCGGCTACGCCGAGGCCCGCTACGGCGCCGCGGTCGACGCCGACGGTCTCGTCATCCTCACGACGCTCGGCACCGGCATCGGCTCGGCGTTCCTCTACGACGGTGTGCTCGTACCCAACACCGAGCTCGGGCACATCGAGCTCGACGGGCGCGAAGCCGAGAAGAACGCCGCGTACTCGGCGATGGAACGGGATTCGCTCGAGTGGCCGGAGTGGGCGGCCAGGCTGCAGCGGTTCTATGCGCACGTCGAGTTCATCTTCTCCCCCGACCTCTTCGTGGTCGGCGGCGGCGTGTCGAAGCATCACGCGCAGTTCCTGCCCCTGCTCGACCTGAAGACGCCGATCGTGCCGGCGGTGCACCGCAACAACGCCGGCATCCTCGGGGCGGCATCGCTCGCGGTGTAGTCGCGTTCGAGCGGTTCGCCGCTCGCCGTGCTAGCGTGCCGGTGATCGTGATCGACTGATTGGAGGTGAGACCCATGTACGCAGTATCCGCACGGGTGCTCCCCCGCAGTCCGCGATCGCGCGACTGACGTAGTCGCAATGGGAGCGCCCCCGCACGCAATCGCGAAAGGCGACTCCCATGAACACGACACCTTCACCGAGCACCACGAACACTCGAGCCCTGGTGCTCGCCGGCGCCGGGGCGGCAGGCAATGCCTGGCAACTCGGGCTCATCGCAGGCTTTTCCGCGGCCGGCGTCGATCTCACCGATGCCGACCTCATCATCGGCACCTCGGCAGGGTCGACAGTGGCTGCCCAGATCACCAGCGGCGCACGGCCGAACGAGCTGTATGCCGCCATCCTCGCCGAGACGCCTCCAACACGGGCCGGCGCCGTCGGTTCCGGCGCGAGACGCGCACCGGGCCTCTCGGGTCCGAGCTACATGGAGTGGTCGGACCAGATCATCGCGTCCTCCGCGGATGCATCCGACATGCGCCGCAGGATGGGCGCTGCGGCGCTCGAACGGGACGCGTCCGACGGCTCGGACGCCGCTCGATGGCGCGAGATCGTCGCGGCCCGGCTTCCCATCCATGACTGGCCACGGCAGCCCGTGTTCATCACGGCCGTCGACGCCCGAACCGGGCAGCCGGTGGTGTTCGACCGTCGCAGCGGGATCGACCTGGTCGACGCCGTCGCCGCCAGCACCTCGGCGATGATCCCGTACCGCATCGGTGAGCGCCGTTACCTCAACGGCGGCTATCGACGCAGCTCCAACACCGATCTGGCGGCCGGATACGACCGAGTCGTGGTGCTTGAGCCGTTCGGCGGCCGGTCGCGGACCCCACTCGAGTGGGGCATGGATCTCGCGACGCAGGTCGACGAACTGCGCGCAGGGGGCAGCGAGGTCGAGACCGTCTTCCCCGATGCCGGCGCGGGTGACGTGTTCAATGCCAATGCGCTGGATCCCGCGACGCGCCTGCCTGCAGCGCGAGGAGGCCACGATCAGGGCCTGGCACTCGCCGCGCGGCTCGCCGACTTCTGGCGCTGATCCGGCGAACCCGCTGCACGGGAGGTGGTGCGGCCGGTCGGTGTGCGGAAGGGTGCGAATGGGCCGGCTGATACGCCGGGTTCTGTTCACCGGGCGCTTTCGCGACACCGGCTGGACGGCCATCTCTCTCGGGACTACGTTGCCGCAGCCCTCCAGCGGTCTACCCGGGAACGGGACGGGCAGCCCCATCGTTCCCTGTCTGACCTTGCTCCGGACGAGGTTTACCGAGCCGACCGCGTCACCGCGGTCGCTGGTGGGCTCTTACCCCACCGTTTCACCCTTACCCGGCGCTTGCGCACCGGGCGGTCTGCTTTCTGTGGCACTGTCTCGCGGGTTGCCCCGGGTGGGAGTTACCCACCGTCCTGCCCTGTGGAGCCCGGACGTTCCTCGGCGCACGATCGAGACCGTGCGACGCGACCGTCTTGCCGACCCACTCGCGGTTCGAGTCTACCGTCGCGGCCGAGCCCGGATCGCCGCGGCATCCGGGCGGGCCGCCGATGGTCGGATCGGAGCGCGGCTCAGAGGCCCGACTCGTCGGTGCGCACCAGGATGCGGTCGCACTCGGGGCACAGCACGACCTCGTCGGGGGCCGCACGGCGCACCGACTCGAGGTCGGAACCCGTGAGCGTGATGCCGCAGCCGCCGCACGTGCGGGCGCGAAGGAGGGCTGCTCCGACTCCCCCGCCGCGCACACGGCGCTGCTCGTAGAACGCGAGCAGCGGCTCGGCCACACCCTCGGCGACGACGGCGCGATCGCGCTCCGTCTGCTCGCGCTCGACGCCGAGACCGCCGGCGGCCTCGTCGCGCTCGGCCTCGAGGGCTGCGACCTCGGTGACGATCGCGTCGCGCTGCAGGTCGATGCTGGAGAGGGCCACGTCGGCCTCCTCGACGCGCTCCATGACGACGAGCTCCTGCTCTTCGAGGTCGTTCAGCCTGCGCCGGAGTGAGACCAGCTCGGCCTCGAGCGCCGACACGTCCTTCACCGATGAGGTGTGCTGCAGGCGCTCGCTGTCACGCGCGATGCGCGCTTCGACGACGGCGACATCGGACTCGAGGCGCTTCAGCTCGACGCGTGCGTCTTCAAGGGTGCCGAGCGCCTCGGCGCGCGTGCCGCGCACGGCCTGGTCACGGGCGGCGAACTCGGCGAGTCGGCCGGCCTGCGGCAGCGACCCGAGCTTGTGCGCGAGCTGCGCGAGGCGGGTGTCGAGCGACTGGAGCCGCAACAGCTGTTCTTGTTCGGCGGGGCTGGCCTTCACGTGGTGCTCCTCGTGGGATCGGGTCGTCGGTGAGGACGGTGGTCGGGGGTTGCTGTTCACTGCACGATCTGGAAATCCCAGGGATCGGTGCGGAGCTCGGAGACGACGACGGTGAGCTCGGGGTGGGCTGCGCGCAACTGCGCGGCCGCGACGTCGAGCCAGAGCCATTCGCTCGCCCAATGGGAGACGTCGAGCAGCGCGGGGCCGCCCGTGAGCTTCGCCTGCTCGCGCGCCTCGGACGCAGGGTGGTGGCGGAGGTCGGCCGTGATGTACGCGTCGGCGACGCGAACCGCGGGGTCGCCGAGCAGCGAGTCTCCGGCGCCGCCGCAGACTGCGACCGTCTCGACCGGGTCGTCGAAGCCGCCGGCGACGCGAACGCCGGTCGCGGTCGCGGGGAGGATCTCTGCGAGCACCCGGGCGAGCCGGCCGACGGTCGTGGGTTCGGGCAGGCGACCGACGCGGCCGAGACCGAGCGAGGGGTCGGTCGACGGCTGGATGGGCTTCGTCTCGACGAGCCCGAGCCGGTCGGCGAGCACCGCTGAAGTGCCGTCGGCGACGACATCCGCGTTCGTATGGGCGGTGACCAGCGCGCAGTCGGCGCGGATCAACCGAGCGATCAGGGAGCCCTTGTAGCGGTCCTCGGCGACCGAGGTGACTCCGCGCAGGAGCAACGGGTGGTGGGCGATGACGAGATCAGCGCCCTCGGCGATCGCCTCGTCGACGGTCTCGACGACGGTGTCGACCGTGAAGAGCACGCGCCGCACCGGGGCGGCCGGATCGCCGGTCACGAGTCCTGGGGAATCCCACGACTCAGCGCCCGCGATCGGCCAGAGACGTTCGATCGTCGTCAGGAGGTCGGCGAGGGTTGCGGTCACCCGCTCAGCCTACCTTCGCCGTGCGCGGCGCCGCGGCTCGGCGCGGCACGGCACGGCACGGCGCGTGCCGGGGTCGCTCACGTGTCGGCGGGAATCAGGTGTCCCATGCGGTCGCGCTTCGCCCGGAGGTACGCGAGGTTCGCGGGCGCTGCACCCGTCACGAGCGGCACGCGCTCGACGACCTCGATGCCGTGACCGGTCAGCTGGGCGATCTTGTCGGGGTTGTTCGTGAGCAGCCGCACGGAGTGGAGGCCGAGATCGCCGAGGATCGCCGCGGCGGCCACGTACTCGCGATCGTCGGCCGGCAGGCCGAGTGCGAGGTTCGCGTCGAGCGTGTCGAGGCCCGACTGCTGCAGGCGATAGGCCTTGAGCTTGGCGACGAGGCCGATGCCCCGACCTTCGTGCCCGCGCAGGTAGACGACGACTCCGCCGTCGGCAATCCGCTCGAGGGCGGCATCGAGCTGCGGCCCGCATTCGCACTTCTCGGAGGAGAACACCTCGCCCGTCAGGCACTCGGAGTGCACCCGGACGAGGGCGCCCTGCACCACGGGCGCGAGCGAGACGATCGCGAGGTGCTCGTCGCCCGTGACGAGGTCGCGATAGGCGCGGAACCGGAAGCGCCCGTGGGCGGTCGGGATCTCGGTCTCGACCTCGAAGGCGACGCGCTCGGCGACCAGGGCCGCTGCGGCCACGAGCCTCGGCTCCTCGATGGTCTCGGTCTGCTGCGGCATCCGTCATCGCCTTCCGGTACGTGTGTGCTCGAGTGCGATCGCGGGACTCACAGCTCCTCCAGCGGAATCCGCTCGTCGGCGAGACGCGCCGGGTCGACCGGGTTGCCGCGCCGGATGACGCCCTGCACCGCCTCGTTCACGTCCCACACGTTGACGTTCATTCCCGCGACCACTCGGCCGCCGGAGACCCAGAACGAGATGAACTCCCGGGCGGCCGGGTCGCCGCGGTACACGATCTCGGCGCCGCGGCTCAGCGGGCCGAAGCCCGAGTACTCCATGCCCAGGTCGTACTGGTCGGTGTAGAAGTACGGGATGTCGTCGTAAGTGACCGCGAGCCCGAGCATCGAGCGGGCGGCGGCCGCACCGCCGTGCAGCGCGTTGGCCCAGTGCTCGCTCCGCAGCCTCATCTCTGCGAGCGGATGGTACGCCTCGGTGATGTCGCCCGCCGCGTACACGTTCGGCAGATCGGTGCGGAGCGCCGCGTCGGTCAGCACGCCCGAGCCGATCGCGGCGCCGGCGTTGCGGGCCAGGTCGAGGTTCGGAACCGCTCCGACGCCGACCAGCACGAGGTCGGCGTCGAATCGCTCGCCGGTGTCGAGCCGGACACCGGTGGCTCGACCCTGCTCCCCCGTGATCTCGGTGACGACGACGGAGGTTCGCAGCTCCACGCCGTGCTCGACGTGCAGCTCGGCGAACATGCCGCCGAGCTCGTCGCCCAGCGCGTTCGCGAGCGGCACCGGGTCGCGCTCGAGGATCGTCACCTCGTTGCCGAGGGTGCGCGCGGTCGCGGCGACCTCCATGCCGATCCAGCCCGAGCCGATCAGCACGAGTCGTCGGCCGCCGCCCGCGAGCTCATCGTGCAGCGCTTCGGAGTCATCGAGCGTGCGGAGGGTGCGAACCCCGTGCAGCTCGGCGCCCGGAATCGTGAGACGTCGGGCGGTCGACCCGGTCGCGAGCAGCAGTGCGTCGTACTCGATCGACCCACCCGAGTCGAGCGACACGCGTTGTGCGCCGGAGTCGAGCGCCGTCACCGAGGTACCGAGCTGCAGGTCGATGTCGCGCCGGCGGTACCACTCGGGAGTCTCCACGAAGACCGAGTCGCGTTCGGCGGTGCCAGCGAGGTAGTCCTTCGACAACGGCGGCCGGATGTACGGGTGGTGCGACTCGGCCGCGATCAGGTGGATGCCGCCGCTGAATCCCTCGTCGCGGAGTGTCTTCGCCGCGGTGGCGCCGGCGAGTCCTCCGCCGACGATGACGAATCTCGGCGCCTTGGTCACGATCTCCCGCCTCTCGATGCGACTCGATCGCATCTCATGTTCTCGACTGTACGAGCGGATATTTCTTAAGTCAACGAATCTTGTTTTAGATTGATCTCTTTCGCAGAAGAATGCTGTTTTAGAGCTACGCTGTCACGTATGGACGACTCGGCACGCCAGAACGATCTCGCGGCCGTCGCCTCGATCGCAGACCCGCAGCGACGCGCCCTGTACGAGTTCGTGGCGCGTCATCCCGAGTCCGTCGGGCGCGATGAGGCGGCCCGATCACTCGGCATGGCACGGGGAACCGCGGCCTTCCACCTCGACCGCCTCGTGGAGGCGGGACTGCTCGTCACGGAGTTCCAACGGCGCAACGGGCGGTCCGGACCCGGCGCCGGTCGCCCCGCGAAGCTCTACAGCACCGTCGCCGGCGAGATCTCGGTGTCGGTCCCCGATCGGCACTACGACCTCGCAGCGGAACTGTTGAGCCGTGCCGTCGAGGAATCCGACCGCAGCGGCGCCCCCATCCGTCCGACGCTCGAGCGGGTGTCGGCGCGGCTCGGTCGAGCACTCGGTAATGCCTCCGACTCGATGACCGAGGTACTGGATCGGCTCGGCTACGCACCCGTCGACGACGGTGCCGACGGCCTGCTGCTCACGAACTGCCCGTTCCACCGTGTCGCGCAGAACCACACCTCGACGATCTGCGCGGCGAACGCAGCGCTGCTGGGCGGGGCCGTCGAGGGACTCGGAGATTCCGAATGCGAAGCCGTGCTCGCGCCGCGCGACGGATACTGCTGCGTGCGATTGGTGGCGACCCGACCGGAAGGCCCGGTCAGCTCGCGGGAAGACGGCGTCACTCGCGCATGAGCATGGCCTGCGCCTCGCGCTCGAGGTCGATGAACGGCTCGCCGCTGACGTCGACTCGGACTCTCTGGATGACGCCACCGATGAACGGCCAGGGAGCGATGCCGGGATAGTCGTGGGTCACGGGCGCACCGCTGTCGCGGCCCACCGTGAGTCCTTCGCCGGCCGGCGAGAACGTGCCGGGCTGGGTCCGGATCGGGCCACTGCCGACCTCTCGCTCCCCGTGGAAGAGCGTGAGCGTTCCCGTCGCGACGTGACCTTTCTCGCTCTCCTTCTCGAAGGACGCGGCGAGGATCGGGTTCTCGCCGGTCGGCAGGTCCTCCGTGGCGACCGAGACCTCAGGCGATTGAGTCGAGCGCCGTGCTCACGTCGAGCAGCAACTCGTTCTGCACCCCGTGCCGGTACGCCGTATCGGGTTCGGGCCAGGTTGAGAGCTTCACGATCACGGAATCCGTCCGTGGATCGAGCCACAGGTTCTGGCCGTGGATGCCGACGCCGCTGACGTTGCCGCGTTCGTTGCCCGTGCACCACCACTGGCTCGTGTACGAACCATCGGGGAACGCCGTGGTGAAGCCCTCGTACGTCATCGCCTCGCGGTCGCCGCCGTCGAGGATCGCACTCGTCCACTCCTTCGACACGACCCGGCCACCCGGGGCGAGTCCGCCATCGAGCAGGAGCCGACCGACCCGTGCGAGGTCCCGCGCCGTGCACGAGACCCCGCCGTTCGCGAAACCGAAGCCGGCGGCGTCCACGGTGATGGTGGCGTCATGATCCGCATCGAGCTTCGACCAGAGGTGCACCGACAGCGCGTCGCTGTAGCGCAGACCCGTGACCCGCTCGACGACCCAAGCGAGCACATCGGTGTTCGCCGAGCAATACTGGAACTCCCCGAGCGAACCGCTGCCGCGGAGCGTGGTGAGAAACGCGTACGTGTCATCGGGATCACCGGCGCCTCGGTCGCGCCAACCCGCCGCGCGGTCGTGCGCCTGCACCTCGGCGGCCGGATTCGTGTAGTCCTCGTCGTAGTCGATGGCGATCTGCATGTCGAGCACGTGCCGGATACTCGGCCCGTCGTAGACCGAGCCGGCGAGCTCGGGCACGTAGGCGGTCACCGGCCGCTCGGCGTCGATGCGGTCTTCGTCGATGAGTGCGCCCACGACGAGCCCGCAGAGCGACTTCGAGACGCTCATCAACAGGTGGAGGCCGTCGGGCGCGAAGCCCGGCCGGTAGTACTCCGCGAGCACCTCGTCGCCGCGCAGCACGAGGAACGCATCGGTGAAACTCCGCTCGAGCCGCTCCTCCAGCTCGGGCAGCGCGGGGGTCAGCGCGTCGAGCCGCACCGTGGCGTCGGTCGGGGCGGCCGGCAGGTTGCGGGCAACCGTCGCGGTCGGCACCAGCTCACCGAGGTGAGCGAATGCCCAGCGATTGTCCGGCGCTTCCTGCCAGGTGGCGAGGCGCGGCCGACCGGCCGCCCCACCGGGATAGCGGCTTGGGTGGGGGCCGGTCACGCTGGCCGTTCGGATCGCGTCGTTCGCGGCGTCAGGGTGGTCGGCGGCATCCGCGACGCTCATCGGAGCGCGCTCCGCCCGAGCGAGGTCTTCGAGAGACCGAAGTAGACGCCGGCCGCCACGATCATGCCCGCCGGCACCGAGAGGTCGATGTATCCCATCGCCTCGGAGATCGGACCCGACCAGACGTCGGTCGACAGGCAGAGCGCGGCCGCGAGCCCGCCGATGGCGACCGCGCCGATGCCGGGGATGCTCCAGCCGCCCGTGTACCAGAACGGCCCGCCGCGATCCCCATCGAAGAGCGCGGCGCCGTCGTAGCGGTTTCGGCGCAGGATGATGTCGGTCGTGAAGACCGCCATCGCCGGGGCGGAGACGATCACGAGGAACTGCAGCATGAGGTTCACGGCGTCGAGCAGGTTCGTCGACATCACCAGGTAGAGCGTGAGGGCCGTGCCGATGGCGCCCACGACGATGGCGGAGGGGATGCGGCGGATCGGCACGCCGACCGCCTGCAGCGCCATGCTGGACGTGTAGGTGGTCATGCCGTTCAGGGCGACGGTGTTCACGATGACACCGAGGACGAAGATCGGACCGAGCCACCCCGGCAGGAGGTCGAGCAGGGCCGTCTCGATGCCGGCGGCCATCGCCGTATCGCTGACGGCGGTCGCCAGCAGGGCGCCGACGATCGTGAAGAAGATGCAGGGCAGGGCGCCGCCGAGAGCGGTCGCGGCGATGATATGCGAGGGCCTCGTCGCGCGCGGCAGGTAGCGGGCGATGTCTGGGCTGTTGGCATACGAGAGCGGCGTCGAGGCGAGGATCGTGAAGCCGATCGTCATCGCCGACCAGAGCGGTACGCCGTCGAGCGGCTGCGTCGCCCGGTAGCTCCAGTCGACATGGGGCAGGATGAACGCGGTCACGGCGAGGAAGACCGCGAGCAGCACGATGGTGATCACCGAGTAGCTCTTGATGATGAGCGCATGCCCGTAGACCGCGACGAGCACCGTGATCGTCGACACGACGACCGTGACGAGCACCGGCCCCAGGACCGGGTCGGTGAGCCCCGCCTGGGCGACCAGGTCGGCCCCCATGAACGAGGACGCCAGCCAGTTGAGGGCGAGGAAGACCGCCGAGATGAGCCAGCCCGTGAACGCGACGACGAGCTTGTTGCCGATGACGCCGTACAGCGCGCGGGTGATCACCGAGCCGGAGGTTCCGGCGGCGGGACCGGCGATCGCGAGGATGCCCGGGAACACCCACGGCAGCGAGCCGGCGACGATCACGAGGATCGCCTGCCAGAGCTCGAGGCCGAGCAGGATCATCGTCGCGCCGATGGTGAAGTTCAACACGCTGACATTGGGCGCGGCCCATACCCAGAACAGGTCGCGAGCCCGGCCGTGCCGGTCGGACGGGCTGACCAGCTCGATGCCTCTCGTCTCGGGGCGGCGTGCGGTGTCGACGAAGGCCGGCGACGTTGCCGGGTCGGTGCTGGTTGGCACGAGGATCCTCTCGGAGTTCTGGAGCCAGTGCCGTCGACCTGCCGAGGCGGCACCACTATTGGTCGAGCGACCAATTGGCTATTGGTCGCTCATCCAATAACATGAATCGCATGGTGTCAAGTGCTCCGGTCGTGCGCTCGCGAAAGCCACCGAGCGAGCGCCGAGCCGAAATCGTGCGCGAAGCCGCCGGCGTTGCGCTGGCCGACGGGCTCGAGCGCATCACCCTGCGCGCCGTCGCCGAGCGACTCGGCGTTCGGCCCGGCCTGATCACCCACTACTTCCCGGTCGCCGAAGACCTCGTCATCGCCGCGTTCGTGCAGGCCGTCGCAGATGAGCGCGACGCCTTGGTGCCCGAGCACGGTGCGCCGCTCGAACGACTCGCGCGAATGGTCGAGCACGTCGAAAGCGCCGAGGGTCGCGACATCGCCCGACTCTGGCTGAACGCGCGTCACCTCTGCCGGTTCACTCCCGCTCTGGCCGTCGCGCTCGTCGAGCAGGAGGCGCTCGACAGGGCGCGATTGCTCGAACTCATCGAGGCCGGCGTCTCGACGGGTGAATTCAGAGCGAACCCGTTCGACGCGTGCATTCGAATATTCGTCGCCGTCGATGGCTACGGAGCGTACGTCAACGACGTCGGCGCGTTCGAGCACGACGCGTACACCCGCTTCGTCACCGACGCCACCGAGTGGGCGCTCGGCCTCGATCCCGGGCAGCTCAGGGCCGCGATCGCCGAACTGCCGCCGCGCTGACCCTCACGAACTGCAACCGGGCTGACGGCCGAGGGGCTTCGACGACCCCTCGACTTCAGTGGGCCCTGCCGGGCTCGAACCGACGACATCCACGGTGTAAACGTGGCGCTCTACCAACTGAGCTAAAGGCCCGCGACCGCGCGCGGCGCACGCTCATGCTATCGCGAGCTGCCTAGACTCACGGCCATGGAGCAGCCGATGCAGCAGCATCCGAGCCGAAGCACGCCGTCGGAGCATCGATGGCCGTCGGTCGTCGCGCTCGTGATCGCGCTGGCGCTCTACGCCGCGCTTCCGAACGCGTTCCTCGGCCCGCTGCGTTTCGTCGTCGTCGTCTTCGGCCTGGCGCTGCTCGTGCCGCTCGTGATCGCGAATCCGCACCGGCTCACCCGGCTCACCCCGTTCACGAAGTGGACGTCGATCATCCTCGCGGGCGGCCTCGTCGTCGCGAACCAGGTCACGCTCGTGTTCCTGCTCGTGGCCCTGGCCGTCGGCCGGGCGGACGACGCGCACGGCCTGCTCCTCTCGGCGTTGCAGGTCTGGGTCGCGAACGTGATCGGATTCACGTTGCTGTACTGGGAGCTCGACCGGGGCGGTCCGGTCATGCGCACGATGGCGGCGCGAGCCGACCTGCCGCCCGCGGACTTCCGGTTCCCGCAGGACGAGGACGACGACGCGGTCACCGAGGTCGCGGCACGCTCGTCGGCGGTGCGCGACTGGATGCCGCGCTTCGTCGACTACTTCTATTCGGCGCTCTCGAACTCGATGGCGTTCAGCGCAACCGACGCGATGCCGCTGTCGCCGCGGTTCAAGCTCCTGATGGCGCTGCAGGCGTTCGGCGGGTTCCTGATCCTGGCGCTCGTCATCGCACGATCGGTCAACATCCTCGGCTGACTCGCACGAGACGAGCGATCGGATGCCGCAGGGGCGCGCTCAGAGCGCCGCGAGCGCTGCTCGGTACTGCTCGAGCGACCGGGCCTCACCGCGGGGCGTCGCGAAGCTCGCCGCGACGACCCCGTCGGCGTCGATCAGGAACGTCGCGCGGTCGGCGAGCCCCGTGCGCGCGTCGAACGCGCCGTACGAGTCGGCGACCGCGCCGTGCGGCCAGAAGTCGGCGAGCAGCGGGAAGTCGTAGCCCTCGCGCTCCGCCCAGGCGCGCAGGGTGTGCTTCGAGTCGACGGAGATCGCGTGCAGCGCGACATCCGGGCCCTCGAACATGGCGATGTTGTCGCGAAGTTCGCAGAGCTCGCCGTGGCAGATGCCCGAGAACGCCAGAGGGAAGAACACGAGCGCCACGGCGCGGCCCCTGAGCTCCGAGAGCTGCACGGGCTGGCCGAACTGGTTCACGAGCGTGAAGTCGGGCGCAGCGGCGCCGGGGGCGAGGATCACTGGGCGGCTTCCTTCCACAGGACGTTCGGTCGAACCGAGGCCTCAGCCTAGCCCCCACCTCGCAGGCATAGAATCACTAGGATGGCGTGGTGCCACCCGGCCGAGAACCCGGCCCATTCGGCGTGCGCACATCCCACACCCCGCAGGCACGATCTGCTGAAGAGAGAGGTCGAGTGTGACTGTCAACGACCAGGATCCCTACTCGGTCGAGGCGATGGACGCCGATCCGGAAGAGACTTCCGAATGGGCTGAATCCCTTGACGCGCTTGTCGCAGAGAAGGGACACCAGCGCGCGCGAGAGATCATGCTGAGCCTGCTGAAGCGCTCCAAGGAACTGCACCTCGGCGTGCCGATGGTTCCGACCACCGACTACCTGAACACGATCGCTCCCGAGAACGAGCCCGAGTTCCCTGGCGATGAGGAGATCGAGCGCCGGTACCGCGCCTGGATCCGGTGGAACGCCGCAGTGCTCGTGCACCGCGCGCAGCGCCCCGGCATCGCCGTCGGCGGCCACATCTCGACGTACGCCTCGTCGGCCGCCCTCTACGAGGTCGGCTTCAACCACTTCTTCCGCGGCCAGGACCACCCCGGCGGCGGCGACCAGATCTTCGTGCAGGGCCACGCCTCCCCCGGCACCTACGCCCGCGCGTTCCTCGAGGGCCGCCTGTCGGCCGACCAGCTCGACGGCTTCCGTCAAGAGAAGTCGCACGCGCCCAACGGCCTCTCGTCGTACCCGCACCCGCGCCTCATGCCGGAGTTCTGGCAGTTCCCGACCGTGTCGATGGGTCTCGGACCGATCAACGCGATCTACCAGGCGCAGCTCAACAAGTACCTGACGAACCGCGGCATCAAGGACGCCAGCGACCAGCAGGTCTGGGCGTTCCTCGGCGACGGCGAGATGGACGAGGTCGAGAGCCGCGGCCAGCTCCAGGTCGCCGCGAACGAGGGTCTCGACAACCTGAACTTCGTGATCAACTGCAACCTGCAGCGTCTCGACGGCCCGGTGCGCGGCAACGGCAAGATCATCCAGGAGCTCGAAAGCTTCTTCCGCGGTGCCGGCTGGAACGTCATCAAGGTCGTCTGGGGCCGCGAGTGGGACGACCTGCTCGCCCGCGACCACGACGGTGCGCTCCGCAACCTGATGAACGTCACCCCCGACGGCGACTACCAGACCTACAAGGCGGAGTCGGGCGCCTATGTGCGCGAGAACTTCTTCGGCCGCGACCCGCGCGCCCTCGAGCTCGTCTCGCACCTGTCCGACGACGAGGTGTGGGGCCTGAAGCGCGGTGGCCACGACTACCGCAAGGTCTACGCCGCGTTCAAAGCGGCGAGCGAGCACAAGGGCCAGCCGACGGTCATCCTGGCGAAGACGATCAAGGGCTACGGCCTGGGTCCGGCCTTCGAGGGGCGCAACGCGACCCACCAGATGAAGAAGATGACCCTCGACAACCTCAAGACGTTCCGCGACCAGATGCGCATCCCGATCACGGACGCACAGCTCGAGGAGAACCCCTACCTGCCGCCGTACTACACGCCCGGCGACCAGGACGAGGCGATCCAGTACCTGCACGAGCGTCGTCGCGAGCTCGGCGGCTACCTGCCCGAGCGCCGTGCGAACCACACGGCGATCTCGCTGCCCGACGACTCGGCGTACGCGATCGCCAAGAAGGGCTCCGGCACGCAGGAGATCGCCACGACCATGGCGTTCGTGCGACTGCTGAAGGACCTGATCCGCTCGAAGGACTTCGGCCACCGCATCGTGCCGATCATCCCCGACGAGGCGCGCACCTTCGGCATCGACGCGTTCTTCCCGACCGCGAAGATCTACAACCCGAACGGCCAGCACTACACCTCGGTCGACCGCGAGCTCCTCCTCGCCTACAAGGAGAGCCCGCAGGGCCAGATCATCCACGTCGGCATCAACGAGGCCGGCGCCATGGCGGCCTTCACGAACGTCGGCACCTCGTACTCGACGCAGGGCGAGCCGCTCATCCCGGTCTACGTCTTCTACTCGATGTTCGGCTTCCAGCGCACGGGCGACGCGATGTGGGCTGCCGGCGACCAGATGGCCCGCGGGTTCATCATCGGCGCCACGGCCGGCCGCACGACGCTCACCGGCGAGGGCCTCCAGCACGCCGACGGCCACTCGCCACTGCTCGCGTCGACCAACCCGGCGGTCGTCTCGTACGACGCGGCCTACGGCTACGAGATCGGGCACATCATGCGCTCCGGACTCGAGCGCATGTACGGCGGCTCGCACGCCGACCCGAACGTCATGTACTACCTCACGGTCTACAACGAGCCGCTCGTGCAGCCCGTCGAGCCCGAGGGCGTCGACGTCGACGGCATCATCCGCGGCATCCACCGCCTGAACACGTCGGATGTCGCCGGCCCCAAGGCCCAGCTCCTCGCCTCCGGCGTCTCGGTGCCGTGGATCCTCGAGGCGCAGCAGCTCCTCGCACAGGACTGGGGCGTGTCGGCGGATGTCTGGTCGGTCACGAGCTGGTCGGAGCTGCGCCGCGACGGCCTCGCCGCCGACGAGCACAACTTCCTGAACCCCGACGCCGAGCGCCGGGTTCCGTACCTCACGCAGAAGCTCGGGGGGGCGAACGGCCCGTTCGTCGCCGTCTCGGACTTCATGCACGCGGTGCCCGACCAGATCCGCGCCTACGTGCCGGGCGAGTACGCCACGCTCGGCGCCGACGACTTCGGGTTCTCCGACACGCGCCCCGCCGCGCGTCGCTTCTTCAAGATCGACGGTCCGTCGGTCGTCGTCCGCACGCTCGAACTCCTCGCAGACCGCGGTGAGGTCGACCGTTCACTGCCCGCCCAGGCGATCGAGAAGTACCGCCTGCACGACGTGAACGCCGGCACCACCGGATCGGCCGGCGGAGAGAGCTAGCAGGCGACGAGGTGGCGACGAGGCCCAAGACGAAGGCGGAGACGCTCGCATGGTTGCGCACCATCGCGGGCGAACTCGCGACGGCGACGCTCAAGCGTCTCGAAGACACGTTGCCGTGGTACGGCGACATGCCACCCAGTCGCCGCTCCGCCGTGGGCCTCGTCGCCCAAGCCGGCATCTCCTCGTTCGTCGCCTGGTTCGACGACCCGCGGTCCACGCCGTGGATCGCTGCCGACGTCTTCGGAGCGGCTCCGCGTGAGCTGCTCCGCTCGGTGAGCCTGCAGCAGACGCTGCAGCTCATCCGGGTGACGGTCGAGGTCGTCGAAGACCGTGTGAAAGACGGCGGCGAGCCGCTGCGCGAGGCGATCCTCCTGTATTCGCGGGAGATCGCCTTCGCGGCCGCCGACGTCTACGCACGCGCCGCCGAGGCGCGCGGCCTCTGGGACGCCCGTCTCGAAGCCCTCGTCGTCGACTCGATCCTCTCGGGCGAGGCCGACGACGAACTGCCGAGCCGCATCGCGGCCCTCGGCTGGCATGGCCACGGCGAGGTGTCGGTGCTCGTGGGCACGGCGCCGAAGCAGCTCGACGTCGACCACGTGCGCCGGGCGGCTCGGCACATGCACGCCGACGTGCTGATCGGCGTGCAGGGCAATCGCCTCGTGCTCGTGATCGGTCGTGCCGACCCCCTCGCGCGCGAGGCCGAGGACGCGATCGGCACCGCCCCGGCGCTCACCTTCATGGAGATCGCGAGCCAGCTCGAGCCGCACTTCGGCCCTGGGCATCTCGTGCTCGGCCACGCCGTGCCGAACCTCGTGGACGCCTCGAAGAGCGCGAAGGCGGCACTCGCCGGGTTCGCCGTCGCCCGCTCCTGGCGGCACGCGCCCCGACCGGTGCACGCCGACGACCTGCTTCCCGAGCGCGCGCTCGCCGGCGACCCGCTCGCCCGTGCGACGCTCGTGCACCGCATCTATCGGCCGTTGCAAGCCCACTCGACCGAACTCCTCACCACGCTGTGGAGCTACCTCGACAACGGGCGCTCGCTCGAGGCGACGGCACGTGAGCTCTTCGTGCACCCCAACACGGTGCGCTATCGACTGAAGCGCGTCTCCGACGTGATCGGATGGGACGCGACGGGTGCGCGCGAAGCGCTGATCCTGCAGTCGGCCCTCATCATCGGCTCGATGAGCGATCACGAGCTCGCCCCGCGCCGACGACCCACCAACTGACCCCACTTCTGTACCGTTCGTACAAGGCTTCCGCCGAGAGCTTGTCGCGTGTGCACACCCCGGGTCGCGCGCCGGTTGGCAGACTGGGGTGGTGATCGTCGTCGTCTGCCCTGGACAGGGCTCTCAGACCCCCGGATTCCTCGCTCCCTGGCTGGCCGATTCGGCCTACGCCGAACGGCTGTCGGTGCTGTCCGATGCCGCGGGGCTCGATCTCGCGCACTTCGGCACCGAAGCTGATGCCGACACGATCCGCGACACCGCGATCGCGCAGCCGCTCATCGTCGCGGCGGGCATCCTGACGCTCGGTTCACTCCTGGCCGACGGCCGTGCTGCTCGCATCGGCGGCATCGCAGGCCACTCGGTCGGCGAGATCACCGCTGCCGCCGGGTCGGGCGTGCTCAGCGAGACCGACGCGATCCGCTTCGTCGCCGAGCGCGGCCGGGCCATGGCGGATGCCGCTGCGCTCGTGCCGACCGGCATGAGCGCGGTCATCGGCGCCGACGAGGCGGCCCTGCTCCCCCGTCTCGACGAGCTCGGCCTCGAGCCCGCCAACTTCAACGGCGGCGGCCAGATCGTCGTGGCCGGCGCGCTCGACGCCCTCGAGGCGCTGAAGGCCGAGCCGCCGGCCGGTTCGCGGGTCATTCCGCTGCAGGTCGCCGGCGCCTTCCACACGCGCTACATGCGCCCGGCGGTCGACCGTCTCGCAGCGGTCGCGGCCGACCTCGCACCGGCCGATCCGACGCTCCCCCTCTGGACGAACCGCGATGGCGCAGCCGTGACATCCGGTGCCGCATTCCTCGACCTGCTCGTCGGCCAGGTGTCCTCCCCCGTACGCTGGGATCGCTGCATGGAGTCCTTCCAGGCGGCAGGAGTCACCGGCATCATCGAGCTCGCCCCGGCCGGCGCGCTCGTCGGTCTGGCGAAGCGCGCCCTGAAGGGCGTGCCCACCATCGCCGTCAAGACTCCCGAAGACCTGTCGGCGGCGATCGAGCTCATCGAGCAGCACGCCTGAGCCGGCGACGAATTGAGAAAGCCGAGCATGACGAATCCCACCCTCCAGCAGTCGCACGGGCCTGCCTTCACGCGCCTCTACTCCGTCGGCGCAGCCCGCGGTGAGAACGCGGTGCCCAACGCCGACCTGATCGGCCCGATCGATTCGTCCGACGAGTGGATCCAGCAGCGCACGGGCATCGTGACCCGCACGCGTGCGGGCGCCGACGTCTCGGCGACCGACCTCGCCACGACCGCTGCGCGCGAGGCGATCGAGAAGTCCGGAATCGCCCCCGAGCTCATCGATCTCGTCATCATCGCGACCATCTCCAATGTGCAGCAGACGCCGTCGATGGCGGCTGTCGTCGCCGATCGCGTCGGCGCGAACCCTGCCGCGGCGTACGACATGAACGCCGCCTGCGCGGGCTACGCGTACGCGGTCGCGCAGGCCGATGCGCTGATCCGCTCGGGTGCCGCGACCTACGCCCTCGTCATCGGGGCCGAGAAGCTCTCCGACGTCGTCGACCCGACCGACCGCTCGATCTCGTTCCTCCTCGGCGACGGCGCCGGCGCCGTCGTCGTCGGGCCGAGCGAGACGCCCGGCATCGCGCGCACGATCTGGGGCTCCGACGGATCCAAGGCGGGCGCGGTCGGCATGAACGGCACCCTCACCGAGTTCCGCGACGGCGCGGCCGAATGGCCGACGCTCCGTCAAGAGGGCCAGACGGTCTTCCGCTGGGCCGTGTGGGACATGGCGAAGGTCGCGAAGCAGGCACTGGATGCCGCGGGCGTGACGTCCGACGACCTCGCCGCCTTCATCCCGCACCAGGCGAACATGCGCATCATCGACGAGTTCGCCAAGCAGTTGAAGCTGCCCGAGACCGTCGTGATCGCCCGCGACATCGCGACGACGGGCAACACCTCCGCCGCCTCGATCCCGCTCGCGACGCACCGCCTGCTCGAGGAGCACCCTGAACTTTCCGGAGGCCTCGCCCTCCAGATCGGCTTCGGCGCCGGACTCGTGTTCGGCGCCCAAGTGGTGGTTCTTCCCTGAACCACCTCCCCCTGTCCATCTAGACTGTCTCTCGGTCAAACGAGACACCCCCAAGGAGAAGAACAATGGCATTGTCCACCGAAGAAGTGCTTGCCGGCCTGGCCGAGCTCATCAACGACGAGACCGGCATTGCGACCGACACGGTTGAGCTGGACAAGTCGTTCACCGACGACCTCGACATCGACTCGATCTCCATGATGACGATCGTCGTCAACGCCGAAGAGAAGTTCGACGTGAAGATCCCCGACGAAGAGGTCAAGAACCTGAAGACCGTCGGCGACGCCGTCACCTTCATCGTCAAGGCTCAGGCCTAGCAGCTGCGTGGAGCGGGCCGGCGCGATCGCCCGGCCCGCTCGATCAGTGTGACCAATCCCTCCATCGGAGTGTTTCTCGAATGACCAAGAAGATCGTCATCACCGGCATCGGTGCGACCTCGCCGCTCGGCGGCACCGCCCCTGAGAGCTGGAATGCCCTGCTCGCCGGTGAGTCCGGTGCGCGCTCCCTCGAACACGACTGGGTCGCGAAGTACGAGCTGCCCGTCACCTTCGCCGCCGAGGCGAAGGTTCGACCTGAAGAGGTGCTCGAGCGCCCGGTCGCGAAGCGCCTCGACCCGTCGAGCCAGTTCGCCCTGATCTCCGCGAAGGAGGCGTGGGCCGACGCCGGCTCACCCGATGTCGCCCCTGAACGCCTCGGCGTCGATTACGCCACCGGCATCGGCGGCATCTGGACGCTGCTCGACGCCTGGGACACGCTGCGCGAGCGCGGCCCCCGCCGAGTGCTGCCCATGACCGTGCCGATGCTCATGCCGAACGCCGCATCGGCTGCGATCTCGATGCACTTCGAGGCGCGCGCGTTCGCACGCACGGTGGCCTCGGCCTGCGCGTCGAGCACCGAGTCGCTCGCCAACGCCTACGAGCACCTGCAGCTCGGCTATGCCGACGTCGTCATCGCCGGCGGTTCCGAGTCCGCCGTGCACCCCATCACCCTCGCGTCGTTCTCGTCGATGCAGGCGCTCTCGCGGCGCAACGACGACCCCGCGCACGCCTCGCGCCCGTACAGCGTCGACCGCGACGGCTTCGTCATGGGCGAGGGTGCCGCGAGCCTCGTGCTCGAGACCGAGGAGCACGCCCTCGCGCGCGGTGCACGCATCTACGCCGAGCTCGCGGGCGGCGCCGTGAGCGCCGATTCGTACCACATCACGGCCAACGACCCCGAGGGTCGCGGCGCGAGCCGAGCAGTGCTCGACGCACTCGCGCAGGCCGGTGCGACGGTCGACGACGTGACGCACATCAACGCCCACGCGACGAGCACGCCCGTCGGCGACATCGCCGAGTACACGGCGCTGCGCAACGTCTTCGGCGATCGCGTGCACGAGATCCCCGTCTCCGCCACGAAGGCGTCCACCGGGCACCTGCTCGGCGGCACCGGGGCGCTCGAAGCGGTGTTCACCGTTCTCGCGCTCCAGAACCGCCTCGCGCCGCCGACGATCAACCTGACCACGCAGGATCCCGAGATCCCGCTGCGCGTCTCCGGCGAGCCGCAGCCGCTCGGCGACGGGCCGCAGCTCGCGATCAGCAACTCGTTCGGCTTCGGCGGTCACAACGCCGTCGTCGCGATCCGCACGCCGTAGACGTGCTCCGGGCTCGTCCGGCGCACGCATGAGAAGACCCCGGTCGCAGTCCCTGCGCCGGGGTCTTCTCGTGAACGGTCCGAGGGTTTCGCTCATGCGCCGCCGGGAAGAGTCATCCGACTTCGCGTCACGCCGCCGGCGGACCGAGGTTCGCTCAGCCCACCTGGTGCAACCAGACGACCGGGGCGAAGTCGCTCGCATGACGGAAGGGCTCGAGTTCGTCGTCCCAGGCCTGGCCGAGGGCGAGGCGCAGCTCGCGGTGCAACTCGATGGGGTCGGTGCCGCCGACGTCCATCGCGTAGCGGATGCGGTCCTCGGGCACCACGGTGTTGCCCGCGGTGTCGGTCTGGGCGAAGAACACGCCGAGCTCCGGCGTGTGCATCCAGCGCGCACCGTCGGACCCGGGCGTCGGGTCCTCGCTCACCTCGAAGCGCAGCTGCTCCCAGCCGCGCAGTGCCGAAGCGAGCTTCGCGCCGCTGCCGGCCTCGCCCTCCCAGTAGAACTCCGCGCGCATTGCACCGCGAAGCACCGGCTGCTCGTTCCAGTCGAAGTTCACGGCGACACCGAGGGCGGTGCCGGCGGCCCATTCGACATGCGGACACAGCGCCCTCGGCGAGGAGTGCACGAACAGCACGCCTCGCGCGGTGCGCACTGCCCGCGTGGCATTCTTCGTCATCTCATACTCCGTTCTCGAGGTGCGTCTTCCCCAACGACCTCAACGGACAGATGACGGTATTCGGTTGTCGACGAGCGAGCCGTCATCGCCGATTATGCCCCGCATCAGCCTCATTGACAAGACGCGAAACCATATACTCGGTGAAACGTTGACTTCGATCGGAGTACGAATGGCTGTTCGCGATGCACTGCTGGCCCTGCTCGCCGCGGGGCCGGGGTACGGGTTCCAGTTGCACGGCGACCTCGCCGAGCGCACCGGTGGACGGCGCGACGTCAACGTCGGCCAGAGCTACGCGACGCTCGAGCGCCTCGGCAAGCAGGGCCTCGTCGAATCGGCGGGTGCCACCGACGACGGCCTCCCGCTCTATCGTGCGACGAAGGCGGGCACCGCTGCGACGTCGGCCTGGTTCGCCGGCACGGATGCCTCGGGCAGCGACGCGTGGGACGAGACCGTCGATCGGGTGCTCGTGGCGGCGTCGCTGCCGAGCGTCGAGGTCGGCCCGGTCGTCGCGGCCGAGCGTCTGCGCTGGCAGGAGCGTGCGGTCGAGGCATCCGCTCGCGCCGTGGTCGACGGTGAGCACGACCCCGCTGCAGGTGCCTCCGTTCGGCTTGCAGCGCTGGCGGCCGCTGCCGAGGCCGCACGTGCGCACGCGGCGCTCGCCTGGCTCGACGAAGTCGCTGCGATCACCGGCCGGCACGATCTCGCCTTCGCCCCCCGCATGGAGCGGCCTCGTCGAGGGAGGCGACCGTCGGCACGGCCCGCCGAGCCCGAGTCGCTCGCCGCCGAGTCCGGCGAAGCTCAGGCGTCGGCCGAGGCGTAGCTCTCGACGATCGCGAGGTCGAGCGGGAACTCCACGGGGAAGTCGACGAAGAGCAGCCTGCCGGCCTCGGTCGCGGACTGCATGACCGCGGCGGCGACGGCATCAGCGTGCTCGACCGGGGTGTGCACGATGATCTCGTCGTGGAGGTAGTAGACGAGGTGCGGCATCCGCTCGAATGCCGCACCCGAGCGGGACGCCATCGCACCGGGCTCGGCATCGCCCGCGATCGCCGCGAGCCTCGAGCGCAGGCCAGCCATCCAGCAGAGCGCCCATTCGGCCGCGGTGCCCTGCACGACGAAGTTGCGGGTGAACCGACCCCAGTCGCGCGCGCGCGAGCGGGCACGTCGTTCGTCGGCCGAGGTCGCCTCGGGCTGGGACGCCAAGGACTGGATCGCGCGCCATTCGGCGCCCGGAGGCGGCGACGACCTGCCGAGCAGGGTGGTGACGCTGGCGCCGCGCTCCCCCTCGGCCGCCGCGCGGTCGACGAGCGCCATCGCGCGCGGGTAGGCGCGGGCGAGGCGCGGCACGAGCCGACCGCTCTCGCCGGTCGTGGCCCCGTACATCGCGCCGAGGATCGCGACCTTCGCCTGATCGCGGGTCTCGACGACACCCGCACCGACGATGCCGCTGTAGAAGTCGCGCCCCCGGCCCGCGGCGGCCATCGCCTCGTCGTGCGCCAGGCCGGCCAGCACGCGCGGCTCGAGCTGCGCCGCGTCGGCGACGACGAGCGTCCATCCGGGGTCGGCGACGACCGCGCTGCGCACGTTCTTCGGCAGTTGCAGGGCCCCACCGCCCGATGTCGCCCACCGCCCGGTCGCTGTGCCGCCGGGCACGTAGTCGGGTCGGAACCGGCCGTCGACGACCCACTCGTCGAGCCACGACCACGCGTTCGCGCTGAGCAGCCGGGCGAGCTTCTTGTAGGCGACGAGCGGTTCGATCGCCGGGTGCTCGTGCTCGCGCAGCTCCCAGCGGCTCGTCGACTCGACCGGGATTCCGGCGCGGCGCAGCGCCTTCAGCAGGTCGACCTGCGAGTCGAGGTTCACCGCCGAGGCGCCGAGCAGGGTGCGCACCTCGGCCGCGAGCTCCTCCATGCGGGCGGGTTTGCGACCGGGCGCGGGCTTCGGGCCGAGCTCGGTCTCGAGCACACGCTCGTGCACGCCGCGGTGCCACGGCAACCCGGCGGCGTGCAGTTCGGCGCCGATGAGCGCGCCCGCGGATTCCGCCGCGAGCAGCAGGCGGAGTGCACCGGGCCGGTCGGACTCCGCGACGAGGGCGAGTTGTCGTGCGTGCTCGGCGAGCACGTCGTCGACCGGCACCCCGAGCACGTCGCGCGGGCCTGTGGCCGGCTCGAGCGCCGCGGCATCCGCCTCGCCGTCGAAGTCGCCGAGGTCGAACAGCGCCGAGTGCGCAGCGGATGCCGCGGGCAGGACCGGCACCGGCTGCCCCGCCTCTGCCGGCCCCATGGGCAGCCACTCGGGTCGGGGATGCACTCCGCTGGCGCGAGCCGCCGTCGTCGCCGTCGAATGGTCAACGATCGCGGAGGCGAGCACGAGGTCGTGGCAGCGCTCGACGCGCACGCCGTCGGCGAGGAGGCGGGGGTACCAGCGGCGCGTGTCCGCCCAGATCCAACGGGGACGGTGGGCCGACTCCAGGGCTCGCACGACGCTCGGGAACTCGTGCAGTGCGAGCGTCTCGAACGGCGCGCTCGAGACGGAGGGGTCGACCAGTGCGACCCGGCCGGGCCCCATCGCACCGACCACGATCCGCATGCTCCCATTCTCGCCCGTCCATCCGACATGGCGAGCCGCACCATGTCGGTGGCAGCGGCGATGATCGGAGCCATGAACGAATGCGAGCGGCGCCGATGGTCGCGGTGAGCTTCCGGTGCGGGCACGGCGCCGAGCCGGGCGCCGCCGGGGCCGTCGCACTCGCCCGCGTGTGCCCCCTCTGCATGCTGCTGCACGAGACTCAGCGCTCGCGCGCCGAGCTGCTCTCGCGCGTCGCACCGCCGCAGCGTGCCGCACTCGCCCGAGAGACGCGCATCGGAGCGAGCTACGAATGGCGCTGCGCCCGCGGTCACGATCGATACCCCGCCACGGTCGGCGAGGTGCTCACCGGCCCGAGCTGCGCGAAATGCCGGGCGAACGCCGCAGCACCCGGCGCGAGGCGCGAGGCGGGCATCGCCTTCATGAAACCGGGGCTGCGACTCGGCACCTCCCAGGTCGAGCAGCGGCTGCGCATGCTGCTCGGCGAACGCATCCGCCTCCACCATCGTGTCAACGCCGTGCGCATCGCGCGCATGTTCTACGGCAAGCAGGAGGTCTGGCCCGACATCCTCGTGCCGCAGTTGCGCATCGCCATCGAGTACGACGACCCCGGTCGCTCGAGACGGGCGCACCTCGGCATGAAAGAGGCGTCCGACCTCGAGAAAGACGAGGCGCTGCGCGAGGTCGGCTGGGAGGTCATCCGCATCAGGGCCGGCGGGCTCGAAGCCCTCGGGCCGCACAGCATCGTGTGCCGCGGCCTCACGGTCGCCGTCGTCGACGAGGTCGTCTCGCTCATGCGCCGCATCCGGGGCGATGCTGCGGTCGAGCGTCTCCTCATCCCGCAGCAGCACGCCGTGTGACCGTCGACGACGCCGTGCAGGCGTCTCGCACCGACGCCCTGTGGAGACCGCGCTGCACGGAGCGCGCACGACCGATAGGGTGAGTCGACCCGAGCACCCCCTTCGCCCGGGTTTTCGCGCGCAGAGAGGCACCCGATGCTCCTTCCGTTCCTCATCGTCGGAGGCATCGGCCTCGTACTCCTCGTCATCTCGCTCGTGCTCGGCGACATCTTCGACCACCTCGAGATCGGCGACGGCGCGCTGTCGGGCACGGCGCTCGCCGTCGGCATGGTCGTCTTCGGCGCCTCCGGCGCCCTCGTCGCCAGCATGGGACTCGAGATCGTCTGGGTGTACGTGCTCTCGATCGTCCTGGCCGCGGCCGCATACCTGCTCTGCGTGCTCGCGATCCGCAACCTCACCCGGAGCTCCGACGGGGTGCCTGCCACGGCGGTGGGGCTCTCGGGCGTCGCGCGATCGGATGTCACGACCGCCGGCGGCGAGGTCAGCCTCGACGGCCCCGGTGAGCTCGAGCGCCGCCTCGCGTACTCCGACGAGCCGATCGCGGAAGGCGCCCGAGTGCGCGTCGTCGAGCACGCCGGCAGCCGCGTCAAGGTCGTCGCGGGCTGACCTCGGCCCTCCGCTCGCGTCCCCCACGTCTCCCCTGCTCCACCCGAAGCCCCCTGCACCACCCGTCCTGCGTCTCCTCCCGAAAGGAACCCGATGCTCTCCCCCTTGCTGATCCAGGTCATCTCGGTCATCGCGATCGTCATCGCGCTGCTCGCACTGCTGACGTTCATCGCCCGCCGCATCCGCCGCGTGCCGCCGAACGAGGCGCTCGTCATCGTCGGTCGCGGAGCCGGCCGTGCCGCACCCGAGCAGTCGTCGGCGCAGCGCGTGGTCATCGGCGGCCGCACCTTCGTCTGGCCGATCCTGCAGCAGGGCTTCGCGATCTCGCTCGAGCAGCGCCAGATCGGCATCACCGTCGAGGGCGTCGACAAGAACCGCATCAAGATCGCCATCAAGGCGTCGATCAACTTCAAGGTCAGCGGCACCGAAGACGGCGTCCGTCGGGCGGCCCAGCGATTCCTCTCGCAGCAGAGCCTGCTGACCGAGATCATCAAGGAATCCCTCGAGGGCTCGCTGCGCTCGATCGTCGGCGACATGACGATCGAACAGATCATCTCCGACCGCAAGAGCCTCTCCGACCGCGTGGTCGCCGAGACGAAGACCGACCTCGTCGAACAGGGCCTGCAGGTCGACCTGCTGAACATCTCCGACATCTCGACGCCGGGTAGCGAATACCTCGCGAACCTCGGCCGGGCCGAAGCCGCTCGCGCACGCCAGGTCGCCGAGGTGAGCGAGGCCGAAGCCGCCCGGGTCAGCGAGTTCGCGCGCATCGAGGCCGCCGAGCAGGTCGCAGAGCGGCAGAAGGCGCTCAGCCTGAAGCAGGCCACGATCAAGGCCGAGACCGATCGGGCCAACGCCGAGGCCGAGGCATCCGGACAGCTCGCGAAGGCCGAGCAGGACAAGCTGGTCGCCGTGCAGGAGCGCGACGCGCTCTCGGAGCAGGCGCTCGTGACGCAGGAGCGACTCGACATCGAGATCCGCAAGCCCGCCGAGGCCGAGGCCTACGCCGAGGTGCAGCGCGCCACCGCCCTCCGCGACGCCGCCAACGCGAGCACCGAGGCCGAGGCGTACAAGCGCACGAAGATCGCCGAGGCGAACAAGGTCGCAGCGGTGCAGGACGCCGAGGCATCCGCCACCTCGGTGCGCTTCGCCGGTGAAGCCGAGCGCGACCGTCAGGTGGCGCTCGCCGCCGGTATCCGTGCCGATGGTGAAGCCCGCGCGGCCGCGATCCAGGCCGAAGGTCTCGCCGAGGCCGCGGCCACCGACGCCAAGGCCATGGCGCTGAAGAAGTACGGCGAGGCCGCCCTCGCGCAGGAGATCATCTCGCGCCTGCCCGAGATCGTGCGCGCCGCAGCCGAGCCGATCTCGAACATCAAGACGCTCACCGTCGTGTCGACCGACGGCGCGAGCGCCATCACGAAGACGGTCGGGCAGGTGCTCGGCGAAGGCACCGAGGTCGTCAAGTCGCTGACCGGGCTCGACGTCGGCTCGATCCTCGCCGGACTCGCCGGTGGGCAACTCGTGAAGGCAGCCGACACCACGGCGGACTGACGCGCCGCCCCCTTGGCCGACTTCGACCCTCACCACTGCCAAGGTGAGAAGACGTTCGATCAAGGGGGAACATGTCAGAGCACACGCGTCCAGGACTCACCGCGGCCCAGATGGCGGAGGCCGTGGCCTCGGTGAGCACACCCGACACTGTCGCGTCGCCGTTCGGCGACCTGCACTTCTTCGATGGGGTGCCGCTGCCCGAGACCGTCGAGACCGCGTACAACGCACTCGACCTCATCCGAGCCATCGATGTGTTCCTGAACGCCGTTCCCGGAGCATCGCTCGTTGCGTTCCGCGCAGGCCTCCGCGTCGCCGGCGTCACCTCGGCCCGGCAGATCGGCATCACCGAGCCCCGGGCGACCTCGAAGGCCTTGTTCCTGACGCCGAACACCGAGACGACCTACGGCGTGACCATGCTCGACCTGAAGGCGTGGGGGCCGACCGTCATCGAGGCGCCGCCGCAGTCGCTGTGCGTGGTCGACGACTTCTGGTTCCGGTACGTCGCCGACATGGGCATCGCCGGACCCGACCACGGCGCCGGCGGCAAGTACCTGTTCCTGCCGCCGGGCTATGACGGTGAGGTGCCCGACGGCTACTTCGTCTACCGCACACCGACGTACACGAACTTCGTGGTGCTGCGCGCTCTGGGCGGCGTGCCCGCGATGAAGCAGACGCGCATCTACCCGCTCGCGGATGCGGCGAACCCCGCAGAGAACGAGTTCGTCAATCTCTCGGAGACGCCGTTCAACACCGTGCACGCGAACGACTACTCGTTCTACGAAGAGGTTGCCGAGCTGGTTCAGGAGGAGCCGGCAGATGCTCTCGACGCAGAACGTGCCGGTCAGCTCGCCGCGATCGGCATCGTGAGCGGTCAGCCCTTCGCGCCCGATGCGCGTCTGCGCGCCATCCTCGAGCTGGCGGCGCCGATCGCCGCCGGCCTCGCTCGAACCGTCGGCTATCAACCGCGCGACCCCGACGCCGTGCTCTACGGTTCGTGGCGCAACGGCTTCGTCGGCGGCAGCTACGAATTCGTCAGGAACGGCGCGCGATTGCTCGATGCGCGCACGCAGTTCCACTACCTCGCGACCGTCATCACCCCGGCGATGGCGCACGCGCAGATCGGGGCCGGCTCGGCATACGCCTACACCGTGCACGACGCCGAAGGTCAGTTGCTCGATGGCGCACGCAGCTATCGCCTGCACGTCGACGCGAATCCCCCGGCGAAGAACTTCTGGGCCGTCGACATCTACGACACGCAGACGCGTTCGCTGCTGGTCGTACCGTCGACGCCGTATCCCGCGCTCGCGAGCAACGACGGCACGCTCCAGGCCAACGACGATGGGTCGTTCGACCTCTACTTCGGCCCGACCGCTCCGGAAGGCAAGGAGTCGAACTGGATCGAGACGGTGCCCGGTAAGGCCTGGTTCCCGCTGCTCCGGCTCTACGGCCCGCTCGAGCCCTGGTTCGATCAGACTTGGCGTATCAACGAGTTCGAGCCTCTCGGCTGAGCCAGACCACCCCGCATCGAAGAGTTGCACGCGCTCCGCGACATCCGAATTGGGCTGCAGCCTTGCACGTGTAATAGAATTCTGACATGTGCAAGGTGCGGCGGTGAACCCGGCTTCGACCGCCGAGTCCTTGAGCGCGCGACTGGCGGCGATCGCCAGCCCGCAGCGCATGCGCATCATCGCCGTGCTGTACGCGGAATCACTCCATGTGAGCGAGCTCGCGCGTCGGCTCGGTATGAGCCGTGCGCTGCTGTACATGCACCTCACCAAACTCGAGGAGGCGGGCTTCGTCGTCGGCCACCTCGAGATGTCCGACGGCGGGAAAGCGCTCAAGTTCTTCGAACTCGTGCCGTTCGCCATCACCATCGACGCTGCCGCACTCGCCGCGGCAGTCGCGAACGACCCTGAGGCGGAGACCTGAAATGGACGGATTGGCATACATTCCCTGGTTCGCGTGGATCGCGATCGCCGGAATCGTCGTATGGGGCATCACGGCGATCGCCGGAATGTTCGGCCGCAAGAACACCGAACTGACGAAGGCCGTTGAGCAGAGCACCGCGGTCAACGAGAAGCTCCTCGCCAAGCTCGACACCATCGACGGACGCTTGGGTGCGGTCGAGAAGACGCTGAAGGACATCCCCGAGTGACGCGGGGCGCGCACCGGAGCGAATCGCGATCGAGCGCGCTGATCGGGTCGCGCTGATCGACCGAGCGCGACCGAGACGTTCGAGCGAGTCATTCGACCGGCACGTCGAGTCGTCACCGGAGGCTCACGCCCGTTAGCGTTGTGCAGGTGCATACGCCTGTCTACGCCGTCATCGTCGGCCATCTCGGCCACCTGAGTCTCAACCGTCCGGAGTCGATCAACGCGATCGACCTCGAGATGATGCGAACCATGACCGAGGCGCTCGACGGATGGGCAGAGGATCCCGCCGTCTCGACGATCCTGCTCGACGGTGTCGGCGACTACGGATTCTGCGCGGGAGGCGACTTCCGCGAGATCCTGGCTCGTGCGGCCGAGGGCATGACGATCGGCTCGGTCTTCTTCCGCGACGAGTACCGTCTGATCGCGAAGCTCGCCGAGTACCCCAAGCCGATCGTGTCGATCATGCACGGGATGACGATGGGCGGCGGCATCTCGCTCGCCGGCCACGTCTCCACCCGCGTCGTGACCGACCGGGTGAAGCTCGGGCAGCCCGAGACTGGCTACGGCTTCGCGCCTGATGGAGGCGCGACCTGGCGGCTCGCTCGCACCCCGGGCGAGATCGGAACGTATCTGGCGTTGAACTCCGTCGATCTGACTGCGGCGGACGCGATCGCCCTCGGCTTCGCCGACGTGATGGTGCCCGCTGAGTGGATCGGCGAGTTGACCGCGGCGCTGGAGGATGCCGATGACGTGACCGCACCCGATGAGAAGGTCCGGCGATTCGCGGCCGACCCCGGCGAATCGACGGTGCTCGTCCGTCGTGACTGGATCGACGCCTGCTATGCCGTGGACTCCGTCAGTGCGATCCTCGAGCGCCTCTGGGCGTTCTCGAACGACGAAGCGGTTGCCGGCTTGCGCGCCGCCGATTCGAACGACCCCGAGGCTGCCGCGAATGCGGCCGCAGCTGCCGACACCCTGCTCCGGCTCTCGCCGACGGCGCTCGCGGCGACCCTGCGCTCGGTGCGCGCAGCGCGAGACGGTGAAACGCTCCGCGAGGCGCTCGAGCGCGAACTGCGCCTGGCACGCTGGTTCACAACGCAGCCCGACATGTTCACCGGCGTGCAGGCACTGGTGGCGCAGAACACCGACTCGCTCCACCAGGACGTGCTGCCCGAGTGGCAACCCGCAGATCTCGCAGCGGTCGACATGGCGGACATCATCGGGGCGATGGAGACCCAGCTCCGCCACAGCGTCTTCCCTCGCGGTCTCGGCATCCCCGAGGAGGAGCCTGCGTAGGCTGACACGTGCCGCCGGCGTCGACGCGCCCACCATGCTCCGGGCCGCCGAACAACGCAGCGGCGATCAGCGATGGCCCGGCTGGATCAGTCTCCTCGTGACGGCAGACCGGCGTTCTCAGGGCCGACCTCGTCGAATCGCGCCCGCAGGTATTTCGGAGCCTGCACTCTCCACGCCTCGGTCACGAGTTCGGTGAGATGCTGCTCGTCGACATCGGCCATGCGGAAGGCGACCTTCGGCTCGCCCCAGGGCGTCGTCGTTCGCAGGAACACATCAGGAGCCATCTCGACGAGGGCGAGTGCGTCGATGGGGTCGGCGACCTTCACCCCGACCACGAGTTCGGCCGCGATGATCGCACGCATCTCGTCGGGGATGCTCGGCCACGGGTGACACTCCCAGGCGTAGAGCTTGCCGCGCACGAACCAGGCGGCGCCGCCCGTCGTCGCGCGCTCTTCGCTCCCGGGCAGCCCGGCAGCGGTGCGGCGGAGATCATCGAGGTTGGCCACAGCGAAAGCCTATGACGCGCCACCGACCGCGTAGCCCTGCACGGGGCGCACATGCCCCGCGCGGGCGTCGGCGCGAAGGAGACGGACTGGGGCGCTCTACGCCCAGTCCCACGTTGCGAGCACGGACTCGGACAGCTCGTCGCGGTCGGGCTGCGACACGGTCGGGCTGAACGAGAACGTGACGACGTACGTCTGCCCGTCCTGAGTCACGTAGTACTGCTCGATCAGGTAGTCCGCGTCGTTCGACGAGAGCCCGGCCGAGATGTGCGGAGACTCCGACCCCGAAACCGCGATGCGCTCCCGGACCGTTACCTCCGTGGCACCTGCCCCCTCGAGTTCGACGACGCCCATCGACTCGACCCGCTCGGGTGTGAGCTCACCTGCAGGCGAGAGGAAGACGTTGACGTTGTCGGCGAATCCGTCGGAGTCCGTCAGATCGGCGACGATGACGTCGGCACCGGGCAACGAGAAGTCGGCAGGCACTTCCCAACCCTCAGGCGCGACGAACGCGTACCCGCTCCCCTCGATGGTCACCCCGGTGGCGGGGGCCGCAGTCGGCTCCTGCGCTTCACTCGCCGACGGCGAATCGTTCCCCGGGTTGCTCGAGCAACCTGCGAGGGCGAGTGAGGCCGCAACGGCCAGGGCGACGGGCGCGATGAATCGAGGCATCCCGAAAGCCTATTGCGACGTGCGATGCCCTCCGCGGCCGGAACGATAACGATCAGGTAGCGCATTGGTCCGAAGCAGGTGAGCTCCACGACCGTTCCCGACGCGGCGGGAACGGCACGCACCGGTTCGAGGTGCAGCCGGGCCCCGTGTCGCCGGTACGTGCGACGATCCGCAGTACGGACGAACGGTTTGGAGGACGAGATGCGGGGCGAGGCGACCGTGCTGCACGCGGATCTCGATGCGTTCTACGCCTCGGTCGAGCAGCGCGACGCGCCTGAGCTGCGCGGCCGGCCTGTCGTCGTCGGCGGCGGTGTCGTACTGGCCGCGAGCTACGAGGCGAAGGCTCGTGGTGTGCGCACGGCGATGGGCGGCCGGCAGGCGCGCGACCTCTGCCCGGATGTCGTGGTCGTCCCGCCACGGATGGACGCATACTCGGCGGCCAGCCGGGCCGTGTTCGCGATCTTCCGCGACACGACGCCGCTTGTGGAGGGGCTTTCCATCGACGAGGCGTTCCTGGAGGTCGGGGGGCTCCGACGCATCGCGGGCACGCCCGAGCAGATCGCGATGCGACTGCGTGAGCGGGTTCGTGCCGAGGTCGGGTTGGCCATCTCGGTCGGGATCGCGCGGACCAAGTTTCTCGCGAAGGTCGCCAGCGCGGTCAGCAAGCCCGACGGGCTGCTGGTCGTCGAACCCGAACGGGAGGAGGCGTTCCTGCTGCCCTTGCCGGTGGAACGACTGTGGGGAGTCGGCGCAGTGACTGCCGAGAAGCTGCATCGGCTCGGCATTCGCACGGTCGGGCAACTGGCGGAGCTCGAATCGGCGACCGCAGAGAGGCTGCTCGGCAAGGCGACCGGCGCGCATCTGCACGCGCTGGCTCGGCTACGGGATCCCCGCCCGGTCGACACCACGCGCCGCCGCAGCGCCATCGGCTCTCAGCGTGCACTCGGCAGTCGCCTGCGCTCCGCCGACGAACTGGACGTCATCCTCACCCAGATCGTCGATCGGATCGCCCGCCGCCTCCGCGATGGAGACCGGGTGTGCCGCACGGTCGTGCTGCGTCTTCGCTACGGCGACTTCGTGAAGGCATCCCGATCGCGCACGCTCCGCTCCCCGACCGATCGCACCGCAGTGCTGCTCGCCGTCGCCCGAGCGCTGCTGGCCGGCGCGCAGCCCGAGATCGCCGAGCGCGGCATCACCCTGATCGGTGTCTCGCTGTCGCAGGTGGCGCGCACCGACAGCGTCCAGCTGGAGCTGCCGATCGATTGGGACGACGGGGTGCGCCTCGACACGGCGCTCGACGCGGTACGCGATCGCTTCGGCGCAGCATCCGTTTCGCGGGCTGCGCAACTCGGTCGCGATCCGGGATGGTCGCCGCCGCAGCTGTCCGAACACGAGTGAACACGTGGCGACGAACGAACCGGGTGCGACGCGAGCCGCGGCGGCCTTGGCGAGGCAGGCTGTCCTCTTCGACGGACCTGACAGCCGCACGTGACTGCACCGACACCGCTGCTGGCGACCGCTCGACCAACGTCGTATCGCTAGAGGCTGACGTGCGATGCAGGCGTCAGCCGAATCAACACACGCGGTCCGTCGACTGCAGAGTCGGCGGCATCCCATCCGTCGTAGTCCCGCTTGAACGACGCCAGGACCCCCAGCTCGGAGTCGATCGGTTCAATGCTCGCCGTCATCGCCTGCGCCCCGTGGCACCCCTCGATCGCGAACGTCGACCGGGCATCGCGGCGGATATCGGCAACCTTGCGATTCGCTTCAGCCGTTGCGAGCCAGATGCCGCCACCACTCTCGACGAACCAGACTCGCGACGTTCGAGGGCTTCCGTCACGGCGTAGCGTCGTGATCCATCCGTGCCGCATAAGGGTGATCCTAATGCGCGACCATATGCCACTGGCGTGGCACCTGAATCGGCACGATGGTCGAGAATCCTTCGACCGACTGCGGAAGGAGGAAGCTGCTCCGGGCCACCACAGTTGAGCCGAAGCGGGATGCACACCTGGGTTGAAGAGCGTGCGCGAATCAACTCACCGAAGCGAGATCGACCGCCGTGCCGGCGAAGCGATCTGAATGCACTCGTTGCAGAGTTCGACCTCGATCGGCACCCACGAAGCGCACTGTATCGTTCACGGCAGCGCTGAGCAGGGCGACGAGACGATCATCGGGATCCGCGACGCACGCCTGCGCGATCCCGTCGACGGCGCTGTTCATGAGAGCCCAGCACTGCCGCACCGTCATGCCCGGGCTGCCCGGACCGACGTCCTCCATGAACTGGACGGCCCAGGCATCGGCTGCTGGGGCGGCGCGGAGGGCGGCATGCGCCAGTTCGCGAAACTCCGCGGCGAGCTCGTTGTTACGCTCCGCAAGGGCCCCGAGGGCGACGCGCACCCCGACCGCCTGCGGACGCTGTCGCTCCTCGGCGGCGATGGGCAGGGCGGCGCTGGCGGCTCGCACGGCGAGCAGGACGTCGAGCTGCGGGTCATCGCTCGTCAGGCCGATGACCATCGGGATGAGCGGCGTGAGTCGGGCGCGGCCGGCTTCGCTCGCCCGGTCGTTCACCATCCGCGCGAGATGCGCGAGGGTGCGGTGCGTACATGCAGGATGGTCGCTCCAACGCTCCCCCGCGAGGTACGACGCGAACTCCATGAAGCAGGCCCCACGCCGTGGCGAGTGATGCCGCCCCGGGGACAGAATCGGCATGACATCGGGGTGAGAAATCCAGTCGCGCATCGGACCTCCTGCTTTCGCTCCTTCCACTGTGCGCCCGCCGCAGCCGGGATTCAAGTACCCCGGCCGAATGTCCGTGCGTGGGTGACAGCGGACGAGGTTGCCGACGGGCGGGGACGCCGTGCGTTGGCCGATCCGTCTGCACGTGCATCTCGAGCGCAACGAGGATGATGGATCCATGCCCGAAACCCACCGTCCCGGTCTTCGGATCGACTCAGGACTCAGGACTCACGATCCCCGGGTCTGAGCTGTCTTGGCGGTTCTCGCGGTCATCCGGTCCCGGCGGGCAAGGAGTGAACACTGCCGACTCCCGAGCGGAACCCGTGTGGAATGTGGCAGGCTCGACCACCCTCTCCTCGCTCCTGCGAGAACGACTCCTCGAGCGTCTGAGCAGTCGCATCGTCGACGGAGTACTGACGATCACGGCATCCGAGCTCCGTGCGTAATTGCGCAACAGGGATGCTGGCGCGCCCGGCTCGCCGCCGTCGTGTCCGACCCTCTCCGGCCGCCGTCACCGTCGCGACGGTCGACGAATCCGGGTCGCGGTGCCAAGGAACGGCGCTTGGAAGCGAAGAAGTCGCCCACCGACGCCAAGCGACTGCGTCGCCCACCTCACGAATGAGGCGCGGAGTCGGTCAGGACTAGATGGCCGCGGACCAGGTGCGAGTGTCGTCTTCCAGCCAGCGGTTGATCGACTGATTGTTGTAGATCGTTGCCCCGTTCGCCACGATCTCGACGCCCCGCAGCCTCCAGCCGCCTGCAACGCCGTCCGGTGACTTGTGGAGCCGCACGGAGGCAAGGCTCGAAACTCGGAGCCCCGTGCCGGGGTCGAGGGTGAAGGTGTCCGTGTTCCCGCGCTCGAAGTCGTTCCGACCATCATTGTCGAGGTTCCAGCTGCGCCCGGCGAGCGTGAGCGTGACGTCGTCGTCGGTTCCAGCCCAGGAGACGTCCGCAGTTGTCACGCGCACGACGAGGCTGTTCAGGACGTTTCGGTCGGTGACACAGCCGAGCCAGAAACGGTGATCGTCTTCCAGCCACCGATTCGGCCGCGAATCGCAGATGATCTGCCCACCCGTCCATACGCGTACCCGCAACAGCTTCCAACCCCCAGCGGAGCCATCGGGTCCCTTGCGAATGAGAACCCGCCTGACGTCTTGTCTGCGAAGCCATGGCGCCCACACCGGGTATCCTTCACGGTTGCCGCGTTCTCGATCGTCGTGATCGGAGGTGTCGAGCGTGAAGACATGATCGCCGATGTCGACCCAGACGTCGTCATCAGTGCCGGCCCACAACTCATCGGCGGTCGTCAACTCTACGAACAGGTGCCCCCAGCCGATTTGGCCGCGAGTGTAGCCGCACAGTCGACGAGAGTTGCCGTCCATCGCGCAGCTCTGTCGTGGCGAGGCGCACGCGCCGCAGTTCCCGTTCGGAACGCGGTCGCACCCGTGGGTTGTCGAACACGATGAGCATGGCGTGCCGCTGCCGGTGTACTCGTCGGCGGCACCGAAGAGATGGCTCGCTTCGTGGGCAGTGATCATGTCGATGCTCCCGCGACCCCAACCGCCCCAGTTGTCTCGTCGCGCAAGCGTGATCCGACCGCTCGACGCGTATGCGTGCCATTCGTTGCCGTAGGGCGTGATGAATATGACCAAGGCATGAGCTGCGAGGTTGCTCAACCGCATGTCTTCCCGGTAGTCGCCGACGCCCGACCAGGAGGCTGCGTACGTGTTGCCGTTGTAGCTCACCTCGCCCATCGCAGGATCTCGCCAGTACCCCTCGAGCGAGTCGTCGTTGCCGTTGGCGACGTCGATCTTCACGAACTGGAAATCGTAGACCCAGGTGAGGTTGCCGCCGGGATGTTCGGCCGCCAGCCAGTTGAGGCCGGTGAGCACCTCGTTGCAGATGTCGTTCCGTTCGGCCGTGGTGAACTTGGGACCGTCCCTTCGGCTCGATTCCACGAATACGAGACCGACCGCCATCTCGCCTGTCATCCGCCAGCAGGCGGCTTCTCGAAAGAACCGGTCGATGATCAACTGGATCAGGCCCTCGGGCAACCGCAAGATGACGTCGTAGTAGGCAGGGCCGAGGCGAGCCGCGAGGCGCGCCAGTTCATACCCCAATCGCTCGTCGCCGTACTGCTTCACGAGCAGCGACTCGTACTCACGGAAGCTCTCAGCGTCGAACGAGCCCTCCGCGTTCGTGCGATGTCCTTGGCGGTCGTCGTTGTCGGCATCAGTCGGCAGAACAGCCTCCCCGACTTCCCGCTCGAACCGGTGCACGAGATCGAGGAAGTCCTCGGGGCCGATGACGCTGTACGGAAGCGGCGGCTGCAGTTCTTCGGACGCCCAAGAGCGCCCCTGCAGGGTCCTGTCTTTGACGAGCCGGTGAAAGCGGTTCGTGTGGCGCGCATTCCAGAGATCCACCACGCGGCGCTGTTCGTCGCTGAGCTTCGCGAGATGCTCCTGACTCATCGGCCCACTGAGCTGAGCTAGGAATGCGCCGCTGTCATTCGCGGCCGCAACCTGGTCTCGTGTGAGGAGCGCTTCCACGGCGACGTTCCCGTACTCCGCGAGCACACGGCCACCAGTTTCACGAATTCGCCCGGACACCTCCCGCCGCGAGGATTCTGACGGCCGCCGTAGCAACAACAGGTACTCGATACGTTCGGACGCGGACATGGCCCCACCCTTCTACTCGTCCGCCCGGGTGAACTCCTAGTTCGGTGTGGCCGCGCTAGAGAGCGAGAACCCAGACGCTCGGTCCCTCACTGGGATCCTGGGAAATCGACACATCCTGTGTCCAGTCGCCGACATAGCTCCAGGTGCTGTCTTGACGCCAAGCAATGCTGTCGAAACTCGTCGCGACCTGACGGACTTCAAGGATGTCCATGCTGACGTTGTCTTTGATCCACAGGTCATCACCGTGGATGTGAAGCCGCAGCTTCATATGACCGGTTAGCCCACCGGAGAACTCCAACCCATAATCCGGATATGGCATCGGAATCCGACCGATGCCATCCGGTAGCTCGGGGGTCTGATCATTGCGCCGGGGCAGTTGAGAATAGGTATAGCTCCGGAATGCACCCGGCTCCAAGTCATCCTCGTACTCATAGTCCAACCGCAGCCGGACGAGTTGCACTCCGTTTCGAAGAACGTCTGCGGTCACGAGGGAATCAGTTCCCGCTTCAGCACGATCTGCCGTCGTTACGCCAAGTCGTATCGAGCCAACCCACATGGTTCTCCCTTTCGATCTTTTGGAGGGATCGCCGGAGGATGTGCGACGACACGAACAGTGGCACCGCCTCGGCCGTCGCAACGGCTTCAGCCGACACACGTGCATCGCGCACCGTCGCGCCACATGCAGCCTCGCTCGACGACATGGGGCGTCTTGATCCACCGGACGTGCCAAAAGGCCGTGCTACACGTAGGTCCATCAGGCACCCCCGTACCTGGCGACAATCGAGATTCCGCCCCCGCGGATCTCGTGCGAAAGGCTACCCCTGTTTCCACCCGTTCCGCCAGCGGGAGCCAAAACATTCCCCTCCGGGGTCCTTCGGTGAGGATTTCGTGCGCCTCGCGGCTGGCGATCCGTTGCGGCGGCCAAGCGCAGTCCGTAGCGTCGGATACGTGGACGGCGCAGCGTTCGCCGGCGTCATGTCGACCGGTCTCTTCGGCATGAGCATCCTGCCCCAGGAACGGCAGGGTCCACGCCCTGTGCATCCGGAGCGGGTGTGATGATGTCCAACATCGCCCAGCACGCCACAGCGATCTATCAGAATCTCCCGCTGCCGGCCGGGTCGGCCATCGGCATCGTCGCGCTCCTCCTGCTCGACCACGTTCGCCCCGTTCCGTTGCCCGGCCCGCGCGCACCCCGACGTGCTGCGGGTGCCGCCGCGCTCGCCGCGGGGTGCGCGCTGAACGTGTGGGCGCTCGTCGAGCGTCGCCACCGCACTTCCGGGGAGTTCCAACTCGAGCAGCCTGAAGCTCTCGTCACCACCGGTCCGTACGCTTTCAGCCGTCACCCCATGTACGCAGGATGGTGGCTCATCCACCTCGGTGTCGGCTTGGTGCGCGGATCCGCGTGGGTGGCTGCGACGCTGCCTGCGGCAGTCCTCGTCGAGCACTTCGGCGGCTCAGTCGTTGAGGAACGCGAGCTCCGACGCCGGTTCGGTGCCGAGTACGCGCGCTACGGCGGGCGGGTGCCGCGATATGCGGGTCGATCGCGTCGGCGAGTCACCGGTGCTGCACGATGAAGATCTCCCGATTTCAGGATCAGCCGAACCGTGCCCGATCCAAGTACGTGCCACTCACGGAAGCAGTAGTAAATACCTGATCAGACGTGGTTTCCGAACGAGTAGGGCGGACGGGACTTGAACCCGTGACCGATGGACTCTCCCGGGACTACTCCCCCGGACTCCGAGTCCATCGAACCGCTCGACCGATCTCGACATGACCGGGGATTTCTCGCCGATCCTGAAACTGCACCTTTCAGACTACTCGGGATGCCTCGGACCGACTCGACCAGGCTCGACCAGGCTCGACCAGGCTCGAATCGAATAAGCGTTGGATAAACGTGAACGGTTCGAATGCCGACCATGCACCTGCAACTCGACCTCACGTCCGCGTCCCAACTCTGGCAGTCTGCACAATCGCGGAGCGCCGCACGACAGATCGAGGAGTCAACCGAAGGTGCCTCCCCTGGCGGCGGGGGTCTCGCTTGATCCTGGCGCCGGCCGAACGCCGGTCTGAGCGCGCTGCTCAGCCGGTGACCACGCACGCCGAGGAAGCGCGGATCACGATGCCGTCGGCCGTGCCTCGGATGGTGACTTCGACCGCGCCGAGCGCCTGCGGATCGGCCGCTGCGAAGAAGTCTGTCCCCGAGGCGCGGTCGGTTCGCGTGAAGCCGGCTGCGGTCCACACTGCGGTGACCGCTTCGTACCCGTCGTCGGCGCTGTCGGCGATCTCGAAGATCGGGATGACCGCGGTGCCCTGGACTTGTTCGCCGACTCCCGTCTCGCACATGGCGATCCCGACGTCGGTGACCCCGCGTATGCCTGCAGCATCTCCGGCGTCATCCAGGAAGCTCGTTACCGCCGCGCGATCCTCAGCGACACGGCCGTCAGCCGACGCGGCATCGAGCACCAACGGTGCAGCTGGCGCAGCGTCGAGACCTGCATCATCGCCTTCGGGCGCTTCGCCCGTGCAGTCTGTCGTGATGGGGAACACCACGTTCTCGCCGTTGATTCTCTTCAATGCGACCGGGGCCTCCGCAGAGGACCGAGTACGGACCTCGACTGTGCTCAAGGGGCCTGTGCCGAAGCCTGGGAGCTCCTCAATCCGAGCGACCACCTCATCCACCTCGGACGAATCCGTGACGTCGACGACCGCGGTCGGGTCGCTCTGGCTTAGAGTCACAGCGCTGGCGGTGCTCACTGATTCTGAACTGACGAGCACGCCGACCCCGTCGACGCCGCGAAGCTGCGAGACCGCCCCGGCCATCTCGGCCGGGGTGCTGAACTCGAGGCAGTCCTCCATGCCCTCGAGCACGAGCGACGCTGGCGCGCCGTCATCGTCGGCGGGGATCTGGAGCGTGACTGCCGCTGTCAGGTCAGCTCCCTCCTCGATCGCCCGCTCGATCTCGGTGGCGATCGCGCTGAGTGCACCGTGCTCACCCGCCTCGGCTGCCACCGGTAGGTCTTCTTCGACGTCGACGGTGATCCGCACTGACCACACGCGCTCGCGACGCGGCGTCATTTCGGTCGGGCCTTTCTCGAACGAGCTGTACTCCGTCGACACCTCTGTGACCCCATCGAGGGCGTTGAACTGATCGACCATCGAGTCGGCCGCCCACCGCACGGACTGGGGCGGAGAGTTGAGGAGGCTACAGCTGGAGAAGACGAACGCGGCCGCGAGCCCGAGCGCCACTGCCCAGGCACGTGCGCTCGCCCGTGCGCGAGGGTTCCGTCGTCTCATGGTCGGGAAGCCTAGCTGCGTCGACGTAGAAAGTCCGAGCAGGTGCGCCAACAATACGCCGAAATGCTTCCAGGCTGGCGCCGCAGGGACCACGAGGGATCTGCAGCGGATTCGAAGCTGCACTCCGGCGAAGACGAATTGGTTGTCAGACAGGCTCGCATCGGATCCATCGCAAGATGGTCAGGCCCGCCGTCGAGCCCGCGTTGTTCTCTCACAGAGCGGTCGTGAGAGACATGGCACGGCCAGCAAGAAGGAGAAGAAGGTGGCTCGTGGCGCGCGTTCCACGCGATGGGTGAAGGTGGCTGTGCAAGCCCTCATCATCTTCATCAAGTGGGCGATCGACAACCAGAGCTAGCTGCACGACAGGGCGCCTCCGGAGCGTCACGCGAGGAGCCTTCTGTCGTGCCACGGTCAGCTCTGCGGCGTCGTGGGGCTGTTTGAGAAGGTGCAAAGGAGTCGTGCTGCGTTCAGCAGAAATATCCTCGCTCCAGATTGCTCAGCGCCATCGATCGGATGACCTGGACGATCGCATAGACGACCTCAGCGAAGTACCCGGCTGCTTCGACTGCGGCGATTAGCGAGAACGGGTCCATCGGGTCACAGTCCTCGAATTACCGCCGAGCTCGCCAAGCATTGTTCCACTCGAACTGCTTCGCCACAGAGGACCGATGAACGATCGCTATCAGACACCGGGGACCGACGGCGCTCCTCGCCCGCCCCGTGTGAATAGACGTTGGAGAAACGATGGATATACGCGAACTCGGATCGAGAATCGACCGACGCCACCGTCGAGGCGTGCGTCATGTCAGGATAAAACACATGACCAGACGGTGTTCTTGTTACGGTAGGGCGGACGGGACTTGAACCCGTGACCGATGGATTATGAGTCCACTGCTCTGACCAGCTGAGCTACCGCCCCGCGCGCCGGGTCACTCGGGAGTGGCGGCCGGCGCGACGTCGGTGACCGGATCGGTCACCGGCCTCCCACGATACAGACTCTCGAAGGTCGAGATCGTGCGCTGGATGTCGTGTGCGGCGATCAGCCGGATCGACTCTTCCTTCAGTCTTCGGTACTCGGCCGGCGAGGCCTCGAGCACGATGCGGAGCTTCGCAGCGAGGTCCTCGGCATTGCTGGGCTCGAAGAGGTACCCGTTCTCGCCGTCGTGCACGAGGTGAGGAAGGGCCATCGCGTTCGCTGCGACGACGGGCAGTGCCGAGGCCATGGCCTCCATCGTCACGATGCTCTGCAGCTCGGCGATCGAGGGCATCGCGAGCACCGACGCGCGGTGGTAGGACTCACGGAGCTCGTCGTCGGTCACATAACCGGTGAACTTGACGCGGTCGGCGATGCCGAGCTCGACGGCGAGGTGTTCGAGGTTCTTCTTCTGGTCGCCGCCGCCGACGATCTCGACCTTGGCGTCGAGTTCCTTCGGAAGGAGGGTGAGCGCTCGCAGGAGCACGTCGATCTGCTTCTCGCCGGTGACTCGACCGACGAAGAGGATGCGGTTCTCCGTGCGCGGCTCCCAGTTGGGCGAGTACTTGTGCGCGTCGATGCCGCATGAGATCGCGTGCACGCCGACCAGGCCGGTGTGCTTCTCGAGGAACTGCGCGGCCTTGCGGGTCGGCGTCGTCACGGACTCGGCGCGACCGAAGGTGCGTCGCGCGGCCTTCCAGGCGAGGCCGACGGCCCACTCCTGCCACGCCGCGGGCAGCAGCGTGAACTCGAGCATGTTCTCGGGCATGAAGTGGTTGGTGCCGATGATGCGGATGCCGCGCTTCTGCGCTTCGACCGAGAGGCCGCGGCCCGTGATGATGTGCGACTGGAAGTGCACGACGTCGGGCTTGACCTGGTCGATGACCTTGGCGCTGTTCTGCCGGATGCGCCACGGGAGCGCGAACCGCAGCCAGTCGTGCGGATACCAGCGCCAGCTGCGCAGACGGTGCGCCGTGATCTCCTGACCCTCGTGCACCTCTTTCCAGGTGCCGTGCTTGCGGTTGCCCGCGGGGGCCATGACGTGCACGTCGTGACCGCGTTCGGCGAGGCCTGCGGCGAGGCGCTCGGCGAAACGCGCGGCGCCGTTGACGTTGGGCGCGAAGGTGTCGGCGCCGATCAGAACCGTGAGCGGTCGCTCGTTCTCGGCTCCGGCGGTGCCGGGGGTACTCGCACCGGGGGTGTCTGACACGTGGGGTTGTTCCTCACCATTTCAAGGGATCGAGGGCGATCGGCCCTCGTCGGGGCATCGGGGCGCTGCGATAGGCGGCTCGACGCGCGGACTGAATCCGACGATAGTCTACGCAGCGCACCGGATGCTCCCCTGTGCACGCATGTCGTCGGAGCAGCGGCCGCTCAGTTCACAGGCGGGTCTGTGGATGATTGCGGGCCAGTTGGAAGACACCCCACACCGCGATGACGCCGGCCACGATGAACACGCCGATCGCCCAGAGCGGCGCTTGCGACGCCTCACCGAGCACCGCGATGCCGATCGCCACGGCGACCATCGGGTCGACGACCGTCAGCCCCGCGATGACCAGGTCGGGCGGGCCCGACGCGTAGGCGTTCTGCACGAAGTACGCACCGAGTGCGGCGGCGCCGAGCAGACCGATCAGACAGAGCGCGGTGAGCCACTCGAACTCGCCCTGCTCCACCCGGCCGATCACGACCTTGGCGAGGGTGGCCACGAAACCGTAGAGCACGCCCGCCATGATCACGTAGTAGATCGCACGGATGTGCTGGCGGAACAGCGCGAACGTGACGCCGGCGGCCGCGAGCACGACGGCGAGGATGATGAGGATCGTGATGAGCTGCTTCTCGGTGACCGGCTTGTCGACCGCGGTGAACGCGGCGACGCCGACGAAGAGGAACACGCCGCCAACGCACATCACGATCGCCGTGATCGACTTGCGATTCAGCTTCACGTGGTTGATGCGCGAGTTGAGGATCGACGTGATGACGAGGGCGATGGCCCCGAGCGGCTGCACCACGATGAGCGGGGCGAAGTAGAGGCTCGAGAGCTGGAAGACGATCGCGAGCCCGAGCATGACCGTGCCGAGGACCCACGAGGGCCGGGCGAGCAGCAGCGTCAGTTGCTTGAAGTTCAGCCCCTTGCCGAAGCTGTCGACGGTGCGCGCCTCGACCTTGACCACGCCTCGGTGCTGGAACTGCGCTCCGAGGGAGAGGAACACCGCGCCGACGAGGGCGAGCGGGATCCCGATGAACTGGGTGGGGTCGAGTGCGATCTGCTCGGTGAGGTCGCTCAGGTCCGGTTCCACGCATCGACCCTACCCGTTCCGTGCCGGATATCCTTGCCGAATGGCCGTCCTCCCCATTCGAATCACCGGTGACCCGGTGCTGCATTCCCCCGCCCTCCCCATCGAGGAGATCGACGACGAGATCCGCACCCTCGTCGCCGACATGTTCGAGACGATGGACGCCGCGCCCGGCGTCGGGCTCGCCGGCCCGCAGGTCGGCGTCGGGCTGCGACTCTTCACCTACGGATGGGTCGACGAGGACGGCACGCGGTGGCGAGGTGTGGCGATCAACCCCGAGCTCTGGATCTCCCCGCCGCCCGCCGGCGAGCCCGACATCGACGAGGAGGAGGGCTGCCTCTCCTTCCCCGGCGAGCGATTCGGGCTGCGCCGCGCCGACCGCGCGATCCTCCGCGCGACCGACCTCGACGGCGAGCGATTCGAGATCGAGGCCGAGGGATGGCTCGCACGCATCTTCCAGCACGAGTACGACCACCTCGACGGCACGCTCTACACCGACCGTCTCGGTGAGCGCGATCAGCGCATCGTCGCGAAGATCACCCGCAAGCTCGGCTGGGGCAAGCCCGGCGCGCAGTGGATGCCGGGCGTCGACGACCTCGAGGCCTGAGCAGCGACAAGCCGGCGGATGCCGCGCGGCTCCGGTTCATCCGAGTGCGCGGATGCCGGCGGCGACGAGTGCGGCGACCGCCACGACCACGATGAACGGCACCCTGAGCGCGTAGAGCGCCGCGGCGACGATCAACGCGGGCACCCGCGCGTCGACCACGATCTCCTGGCCGACCCCGAGGGTCTGCACCGCGATGAGCGCGGCGAGCAGGGCAACGGTCAGGAGGTCGGCGATGCGCGCAGGGCGCTCGCGCTCGAGGAATCCGGCGGGAACAAGATGCCCGACGAGCTTGAGCGCGAGTGTCGCGGCGCTCGCGATGAGGATGATGTGCCAGGTGGTCACGACGTCCGCCGCCGATCGAAGAGGTTGAACCAGCCGACGACGATCGCGACCACGGCGGCCACCAGCACCGGAAGGCCGGGCATGAGCACCGGCGTGGTGAGGGTCGCGACGACGGCCGCCGCCACGGCGACGGCACCGGCCTGGAACCGCTTGAGGCGAGGCCACAGGAGGCCGAGGAATGCTGCGGCCGCCGCGGCATCCAGCCCCCATGCCCGCGTGTCGCCGATCGCATCGCCGATGAGTGCACCGGCGAGCGTGGTGAGGTTCCAGCCGACGAAGATCGTGATGCCCGTCACCCAGAAGCCGACGCGAGCCGCGCGATCGTTCGGCTGTGCCAGCGCCACCGCCGTCGACTCGTCGATGGTGACCCAGGCCGCGGCGATCCGCCGCCAGATGCTGCCGCGCCCGGTGGTCGGGTCGACATCGTCGACGATCGGCTTCATGCGCATGCCGTAGACGACGTTGCGGATGCCGAGCATCGCCGCTGTCGCGATCGCGGAACCGCCCGCTGCGACTCCCCCGCTCGCGAGCACGCCCACGAGCGCGAACTGCGATCCGCCCGTGAACATCACGAGGCTGAGGAAACAGGTCTGCCAGATATCGAGGCCGGCGGCCACCGAGAGCGCTCCGAACGAGACGCCGTAGATCGCGGTCGCGAGTCCCACGGCAAGACTGTCGCGGACCGCCGTCGAACGCTCTTCAGCGCCGTCGCCCTCGCCGTCGCCGTCGCCGGCGGCAGTCGCGTCGGCAGCGGTGCGCTCGTTCACAGACCCTCCTGTTCCGTCCTCCAGAATATCGGGACGTCGCCACCCAGGACGCGGCGCGAGTGGTCTCCGCTAGCGTTGGCGGGTGCTCACCTTCGTCCAGGTCGACCCGACGACCGAAGCCTCGCTCCAGATCCTCCGCCGGTACTACGACGACATCATCGGCCGCTACAACGGGCGTCCTGCAACTGCAGCCGAGATCGAGGAGACGCTCGCCGAGGAACCGAGCGACGACCTGCGCGGCGAGACCGGAGCGTTCGTCGTCGCGCGCGAGGGCGAGGAAGTGCTCGGATGCGCCGGGGTGCGCTACATCGATGCTGCGACGGGTGAACTGACACGCGTCTTCGTCACGTCGGAGGCACGGGGCCGCGGGCTCGGCGCGGTCCTGATCGGCGAGGTCGAGCGGGTCGCGATGCGAGCAGGCCGAAGCCGGATGCGACTCGACGTGCGGGGTGATCTGGTCGAAGCGAGACGCCTGTATGGTCGCGCGGGATACCGCGAAGTGCCGGCGTTCAGCGACGCGCCCTACGCCGACCACTGGATGGCGAAGGATCTCGTCGAGCTCGAGTGAGCTGCAACGGGTGAAGAACCGTCGGGCGGTCGGCGCATCCGCGCCGACCGCCCGACAGAGCGGGATCTATCCGCAGGACCTCCGCTCGTACTCCACGTACCTGGTGGTGGTGACGTCCTCCCCGTCGATCTCCGCGGTCGCCGTCACCGTCACCTCACCGGCCGGAAGCACCTGCTTCCGAGTCGAGAACGGGTGGAACGCCTTCTCTCCGGGCGCCACGCCGTCGAACGACTTGTCGCCGAACTCGGTGGCGATCGAGACGTCGATCGGAACCTCCTCGGCGTTGACCACCTTGACGGACAGCTTCGCCTTCGGCCCGGCACAACGGCTCTCGGCTGTCACGTCCATGGCGAGCTCCCGCGCAGGTTCGGCCCTCTTGGTGAACGCATGGATCGATCCGTCGTCGGTCAGCGCGTATAGCCAGTCGCCACTCACCGAGAGCGCCGAGGCGACGCCGCCGCCGAGGTCGTACGAGGCGACCAGCGAACCGTTCGCCCGGTCGAGGGCGAGCAGGCGGCCGTCCCACGTCCCGGCGTAGACCACGGACTCGGTGACGAGCGGATGCATCGCAGGCGACCCGACCGCGCCGGCACCGCATCCCGCCCGTCCGGGGTCGTCCGACGGTGCCTCGCCAGGCAGGTACCCGACCTCCGTCGCCCAGATCGGGGTGCTCGGGGTCTCCGACGCGGTGTCGTATGCCCTGATGACTCCGTCGATCGCCGCGACGTAGGCGATCTCGCCGCGAACCGCGGGACTCGTGACCGGCGGCGGGCCGGGCTCGCACTTCTCGCCGGAGAGGGCGGCGTGCCACAGCACGTGCCCGTCACCGGGATCATGCGCACGGACGCCGTCCTTCGTGACCGTCACGACCTTCGGTTCGCCCTGTTCGGGATCCGTGAGCGCCGGTGACGACATGCTCTGCAGGCCGCCGTTCGTGCCCGTGGAGCTCGTCCGCTGACAGGTCGACAGGTCGAACCCGATGAGCGTCTCGCTCGACCCGCTGTGCATCCAGGCACGGTTGCTCCCGGGCACGCGCACCGCCGTGCTGTGGAACTCGCCCCATGCCCCCGGAGCGGAGAACCCACCGGGGAGCTTGCTGCCGTCCGCCGCATCGCGGCAGATCACACTGCCCCATTCCTGGTACACCGCGACGGCGCGCCCCTCGGCAGGGAGGTCGAAGACGCTCACGGGTCCGCCGGCGCGTCCGTACCTTCGCACGGATGTCTCCTGGCGGTGCTCGTCGTCGATGGTCTCCCACACGACGGCTCCCGTTTCGGCGTCGAGCGCGTAGAGCCGTGCGTTCGACGTCGTGATGTACACCTTGCCCTCGTGCAGGGAAGGCGCCGACTCCGCATCGCCATCCAGATAGGTGCGCCAGAGCTCGGCACCGGTGCGGGCGTCGTACGCCAGCATCATGCTGTAGGGCGAATCGAATGCCTCCGACGCGACGATGACTCGCCCGTCGGCGATGACCGAGCCATTGAGGTTGAACTGCTCACCCGTGTTCTGGACCCACTGCAGGTCGAGTTCGGCGCCCGGATCCGTCGCTGCCGACGAGCGCCCAGCCTCCGTTCCGCCCTGCCGTACCCAGTCCCCGTCGAACGCAGGTTGCTCGTCTGCCGCCTTCGTGACGCTGAACGAGGTCGATCGCTCGGGCCATCCGTTTCCGTCGGTGCCGACCACCGAGACGTCAGCGGTGTACTCGCCGGCGCGGAGTGACGGGATCTCGCTCACCGCGCGCGTCCAGGAGATTCGTGCCGGCGGGCATGGTTCGGGCCCGTCACCGCCAGGCTCCGCATAGCAGTTCTCGCGACCGAGTGCGGCTGGGTCCCCGCCGAACTCCAGTTCCTCGGTCCAGACGACCCGCCCTCTGGCGTCATGCACCGTGACCGTGGCCGCAGCGGGTGTGCGTCCGTCGTCCTCTGCGTAGACCTGCACCGGAACGGGACTGCCCGCGTCGAATCGACCTCCCTCTCCCGGGCTCACGAGTGCGGCATCGTCATCGATCTCGAACTGCCGGTGCGTGCCGAACACGAGCCCGCGGTCCTCATTCTCCGGCGTCGACTCGTCATCGGTGATGGCCGAGAAGTCCAGGATCTTGTAGTCGGGGCGGGAACCATCGATTCCATACGTGCCCTGGTTGTTGATCTCGACCGAACGGGCGAATGCACCCCGCCGGTACTCCGCCTGCTGATTGTGCCCGGCAGCGAACATGCGTGTGTCGTATCGGGCGAGCTCATCGACGATCGGCTGCATCCCGGCGCCCGGACCCCACTTCGTGAACAGGGAACGGTGCGCGAAGACGAGCACCTGCTTGCCGACCGCGTGACGCTTGAGATCCTCCTTGAGCCACGCGAGCTGCGGCGCGAGGCCGCGTGCGTCGTAGTTGTCCTCGAGCACCACGACATGGCGGCCGTTGCGGTCGAACGAGTACCACTCGGGTCCCATGTTCTGCCGCCAGAACTCCATGCTGCCGCCGTATCCCGAAGAGCCGGCCGGCCCGCCGACGTCGTGATTGCCCATCACGGGATAGAACGGATGCCCGAGGCCTCCATCGCGCAGACCGTTGCGCAGAACGTCGTAGCCCTTCTGCCGTCGCTCCGTCGCTGCGTAGTCGGTCACGGTGAGGTCACCGGTCGTGATCGTGAAGCTCGCGTCGTCCACCTCGGAGAGTGTGCGGACCCGTTCTGTCCACTGCGCGAGAGAGCCCTCCGCTGCCTCGTCGGTGAATCCGACGACCTCGGTGTCGGAGACCATCAGCCACGTCTCGGTCGGGTCGGAGGCGCGCTCGTCGGGGACGAGACCGAGGTCGACGCCCTCGGCGGCGGAGCCGCTCGTGTCGACCTTCGCGAAGAACTGCGGCACGAAGTCGTCGCGCAGGGTCGGCGTGAAGCCGTCGGGCGAGACGACGCTGACCAGGTCGGTCGCGCGGCGGGCGGGATCGATGTCGATCTGGTACCGACCGCTCTCATCGGTCGTGGCCCAGACTTGGCCGTCCGTCACCGAGAGCCCCGCCATGCCGGGCTCGCCGTCGTCACGTGTGCCGTCGGCGTCCTGGTCGGTGTAGACGATTCCGCTGACCGGCACTTTGGTGGCGGTGGATCGTGGCGCGAGGGTGAAGGTGATGGGAGCGACGATCGGGTCGTACCCGTCGTTGGCGAGGAAGTGCGCCTTCCAGGTGCCGGCCGAGAGGCCGCCGCTGTCGAAGGTGACCGTGCCGGATGGGCCGGCCGTGTACTTCCACATGGTCGCGGCCACGGGACCGGGCACGTCAGCCGGCCGGTAGAGCCCCACCCAGTTCTTCGACGACGGCGTGTCCGTCTTGTAGCTGAACGTCAGCGGATCGCCCTCCTTGGGATTCTGCGTCACGAGCACCAGTTCGTCCGGCACCTCGGTCGCAGTGGCGGCATAGCCCGGCACCAACGCCAGAACGAGCGCGCCGACCAGTACGCCGGCGACGCCGCGGACCCGACGAGCGCGCCATGGGCGTCCGCTCGTCGAACCACGGGCGTTCGGACGTGTGCTCACATCGGCTCGGACCTTCCGAGACCGCATCATCCACACTCCGAACGCCACGGCGGCCGCAGCCACGAGGCCCGCGAGCAGCACCAGGAGGAACGGAATGGACGGTGCAACCGGATGCGCGCCCCCGGCGTCGACCACGGGCGTCGAGGGCTCGGCATTCACCGTCATGCCGTCGAAGTCCGTGACCACTCGAGTCAGCCCAGCCGAATCGACGAGCGACGAGAGATCGAGCGCCGACACCCGGCAGGCCCAGTTGAGCTCGACGACGACGCCACCGGGCGCGCCGACCTCGGAGCCCGGATACGCGACCGCGTCGGCCGGACAGGGTGCGGCCACCCGAGTCCCGACGAAGTCCGCAGCGACGTCGACGCCGGCGATGCCCTCGGGCAACGTCAGCACCGCCATCGATGTCGAACCCGTGCGAACCACGAGTTCTGCCTGATGCTCACCGACGTGAGCGGAAGCCGGTACGGGGACCAGCGCTGTTGCGAGCGCAACGAGTAGGGAAGCGGCCGTGAGCCGCAATCGAGTTTTCACAGACGTGAGGTTATGGGCAGCACGAGCGCTGAAGGCCCGTGCTGACTGAGTGTTCGTCAGGAGTTCACCGGCGCAGAACCGGCTCTCTCCGCCGCACCGCGCCGTGCCGCGATCGGGGCGCACTCTGGACCGCAAGAGGGTCACTCGATGCCGAGCAGGCGCTGCACGAACCACACGAGACCCGTGACGGCGACCCCTGCCGCGACGATGGCGCTGCCGACGATCGAACCCGTCGCCGCCTGACGGCGCCACAGCATGAGCAGCGGGAACAGCACGACGATGATCCCGACCTGCACCGCTTCGATGCCCAGGTTGAACACCAGCAAGGACCAGAGGAGCGGCCACGAGAACGGTTCGTCGATACCGAGCGCACCGGCGAACCCGAGTCCGTGCATGAGGCCGAAACCGAACACCACGGCGAGCCTGGCCCAGTCGGCGGTGTCGAGGTTCCTCCAGCCCGACTGCACGACGAGTGACGCAGCCCGATCGCGACGTGCACGCCAGAGGTACCACGACGCGACCACGGCGATCGACAGCGCGATGACCGGCTCGACGATCGCCCCGGGAACCGAGATGACGCCGAGCGCTGCACACGTGAACGTCACCGAATGAGCGATCGTGAACGCCGTCGCGGCGAACACCACGTCCCGAAGCCGCCGCGATCCGACGATGAGTGCGAGCAGGAAGAGCAGATGATCGATGCCGTACAGCAGGTGCTCGGCGCCCAGGACGAAGTAGTGCGAGAAGCGCTCGAGCATCGGCTGTTCCGTGTCGAACTCGGGTGCCTCTCGATTCAGCGTCGCGGTGCTCGTGCGCCCATCGAGTCGGTACTCGACGATCGTGACGGCGCTCCGCACGAACTGTTCCTCGTCCGGGAACAGGGTGCTGCGGAACTCGTGCGTGGCAGCCGGCTCGCACGCGAAGTCGAGCGTGAGGAGCGCGTAGGGAACGTCATGCCGTTCGATCATCCCGAACGCGCCGACCTGCGCGGGTTCGCAGGCTCGCCCGTCAGCACTCACCTCGAAACGGTCGGTCACATAGCCGACGATGGCGTCGGCATGCGCGTCGAGAACCGTGGGCGCCTCCCCCGCCTCCAACGCTGCCGTCCCCTCCTCGACGAGCTGCGGCACGTCTTCGCTCTCCGCCACCGAAGCGACGAGCAGGTCGTACTCGAGACCGATCTCCGTGCGAACCGCGGCGGTGCCCGATGGGGTCGCATCGACGTAGACGACCGTGGAGAATCCGTGCGCCGCGCCCGAGGCCGCGGGCACGACGGCGGCCACGACGACGAGCACCAGCGCGAAGACCGGGAGGAGGGCACGTCGAATAGCGAGAGGGATGGGCATCAGGCTCCTTCGTAGAACGCAGATGCTCCAACAATCGGGTGAACGGAATCTGGCCGGACGAGGAACGCACGCCTGCGGAGCCCGTCGGCGCGGCGATGACGGCTCAGCATCGCCCGACAACAGAAAAGCCCCGCATTCACATGGAATGCGGGGCTTGTCGCTCCCCCACTTGGACTCGAACCAAGAACCTACCGGTTAACAGCCGATTGCTCTGCCAATTGAGCTATGGAGGATCGCTTGTTCAGCGATGGATACTCTAGCAAAAGGTTCGCCCGAGTCCCAATCCGAGGCGGCCTCGACAATGCCGAGCCCGACGACACCGGATCAGTAGCCCGCGACGGGATCGATCCTGCCCTCGAAGCCCCCGTCGCCGAGGAACGCGCGCACGTTCTGCGAGATGCGCTCGGCGAAGAGCGGCACCGTCATCTCCTCGGTGTCGGCGACGTGCGGCGTCACGATGCAGTTCGGCGCCTGCCAGAGCGGATGTCCCGCGGGCAGCGGTTCGGGATCGGTGACATCGAGCCCGGCTCCCCCGAGGTGGCCCGACTCCAGGGCATCGACGAGCGCGTCGGTGTCGACGAGACCGCCGCGCGCCACGTTGACGAGCACGGCGCCACGAGGCATCCGCTGCAGCTCTGCCGCGCCGATCAGGCCGCGGGAGTCGCCGGTGAGGGCTGCTGCGAGCACGACGACGTCGGCGCCGTCGAGCGCCTCGCCGAGTCGTGCCGTCGGGAGCGTGAGATCAGCCCCGACCACGGGCTCCGCGCTGCGTCGTACGACCGTCACGCGCGCCCCGAACGGCGCGAGCAGGCGCAGGAGTTCGACGGCGATGCCGCCGGCGCCCACGATCACGACATTCGCGCCGTAGAGCGTGCGGCCGAGTTCGTCGACCTGCCACGACGTCGCCCGCACACGCCTCGGGAGCTCGCGCAGCACTGCGAGCACGAGCATGAGCGCGTGCTCGGCGACGGGCTGCGCATACGCGCCCTTCGCGCTCGTCCAGACCCGACCGTCGCCCGCGGCGCGCTCGATGAGCCCGGCGAACGCGTCGACGCCGGCCCACGGCAGCTGCAGCCAGCCGATCGCGGGATGCTCGTCGAGCACCCGGGCGAGATCGTCGCTTCCGGATGCCGCGGTCCACACGAGTCCGCGCGTCGCCGCGGTCAGCGGGGCGACGACTCCCCCGGCCCGCTCGACCGCGTCGACGAATGCCGGCCCGGCGTCGGGCAGGATCGCCACCGGCCCCGCCTCGACCGGAGTCGAGGCGGCATGACGACCGTCGGCGGCGCCGAGCACGACGTGGTGCCGTGCGCGCGTTACGGATGCCGCGGCATCCGTCATACCGAAGGACCCAGATCGAGGTCGTCGATCACGGCATGTCCGGCGTCGAGCGCACCGGCCAGGGCCTTCACGTACGGGTGCTTCGGGTCGTCGAGCACCTCATCGATCGTGCCGATGGCGACGAGCCGGCCCCGGTCGAGCACCGCGACGCGCTCGGCGGTGCTTCGCAGCACGGGCAGGTCGTGGCTGATGATGACTGCCGAGAAGGTGTGCTCGTGCCGGAGCTCGCCGATCAGCTGCGCCACGACGTCGCGCACCGTGAGATCGATGCCGGCCGTGGGTTCGTCGGCGATGAGCACCGCCGGACCCAGCACGAGCGCGCGGGCCAGCGCGACCCGCTGCCGTTGGCCGCCCGAGAGCTCGTACGGGTACAGGTCGAGCTTGCCGAGCGAGAGCCGCACCCCGTCGAGCATCGTGGCGACCCGGGTCGCCAGCGCACGCGCGTTGTACCGGTGGTCGCGCTCGAGGATCGGCTCGCCGATGATCTCGGCCACGGTGCGGTCGGCGGGCAGTGTCGACGCGGCGTCCTGCGGGAGGTAGCCGACGTGGAACTGGTACTCGGGCACCTTGCGCTTCGGGATGCGGCGGAGCGACTGCCCGAGCACAGTGACGTCGCCGCCGGTGATGAGCGGCCGGCCGTCGGCCGCACGCGTGTCGAACGCGACGCCCGAGAGCAGCTTGGCGAGGGTGCTCTTGCCGCTGCCGGCGCTGCCGAGCAGCCCGAGCACCTCCCCCGGCGCGACGGTGAGGCTCAGCCCGTGCAGCGCGACGTGCGCGGGACTCGGACCCCTCGCCGGATACTCGACCGACAGGTCGTCGAACACGATCGGGTAGCCGTGGGCGGCGCCACGCATCACACTGCCTCCCGGAGCCGGCGAAGCTCTTCGCGGCGCTCGGCCTGGGCGACCGGATCGGGAACCGGCAGCGACGCGAGCAGTCGTTGCGTGTACGGGTCGCGCGGTGCGCCGAGCACCTCGGCACCCGTGCCCTCCTCGACCAGCGAGCCGCGGTAGAGCACGGCGATGCGATCGGCGAGGATGTCGACGACGGCGAGGTCGTGGCTGATGAAGAGCGAGGCGAAGCCGAACTCGCGCTGCAGCTCGGCGAAGAGCTCGAGCACGCGGGCCTGCACCGAGACGTCGAGCGCCGAGGTGGGCTCGTCTGCGATCAGGAGTTCGGGCTCGAGCGCGAGCGCGCGGGCGAGGCTCGCGCGCTGGCGCTGTCCGCCCGAGAGCTCATGCGGATAGCGGTCGCCGTAGGCCTTCGGCAGCTGCACCGCCTCGAGCAGTTCGTCGACCCGCTTGCGCGCCGCGGCCGGGTTCGATGCCCTGCCGTGGATCACGAGGGGCTCGGCGACGCACTCGGCGATCGTCAGCAGCGGGTTGAAGCTCGACGCGGGGTCTTGGAAGACGAAGCCGATGCGGCTGCGAAGGGGCCGGAACTCGCGCTCGCGCACCCCGTTCATCTCGTGACCGAGCACGCGCAGCGAACCGCCCGTGACCTTCGTCAGCCCCGCGATCGCACGGCCGATGGTGGTCTTGCCCGAGCCCGACTCCCCCACGAGCCCGAGCACTTCGCCCGGACGGATCACGAAGTCGACACCGCCGACGGCCTGGAATCCTGGCTTCCCGAAGCGGCCCGGGTAGACGATCTCGAGACCGGATGCCTCGACGACTGGCGTCTGCTCCACCCAGTCGGCCGGTCGCTTCGCCGCGCGTTCGATGGCGCTCGCCGTGCCGGTGCCGACGTACGGCACCGCGGCGAGCAGTGCCTTCGTGTACTCGGCCTGGGGCGAGGCGAAGAGCGTCTTGGCGTCGGCCTCTTCGACCACCTTGCCCTGGTACATCACGGCCACGCGGTCGGCGAGGTCGGCGACGACGCCCATGTTGTGCGTGATGAGCACGATGCCCATGCCGAACTCGTCGCGGCAACGGCGGAGCAGATCAAGGATCTCGGCCTGCACCGTCACGTCGAGCGCCGTGGTCGGCTCGTCGGCGACGATGAGCCCGGGGTCGAGCACGAGGGCCATGGCGATGACGATGCGCTGCTTCTGGCCTCCCGAGAACTGGTGCGGGTAGTGATCGACGCGGTGCTCGGGGTCGGGGATGCCGACCCGACCGAGGATCTCGATCGCCTTCGCCCGCGCGTCCTTCGCCGAGATCGACGAGTGGGCGCGGAGGCCTTCGATGATCTGCCAGCCGACGGTGTACACGGGATTCAGGGCGCTCGAGGGCTCCTGGAACACCATCGCGACATCCGTGCCCCTGACGGCACGCAGCTGCTTCTTCGAGAGCGACACGACGTCGCTCTCGGCGGTGCCGGCCTTGTTCGAGAGGATGACGGCGCCGCTCGCGGTGGCCGTATCGGGCAGCAGGCCGAGGATCGTCTTCGCGGTGACGGTCTTGCCCGACCCCGACTCGCCGACGATCGCGAGGACCTCGCCGCGCTCGACCTTCAGCGAGACGTCGTCGACGGCCTTGACGGCGCCGGCGTCGGTGGCGAACGAGACGCCGAGCCGCTCGATGTTGACGACCGTGCTCATGAGCGGACCTCGATTCCGTGTTCGTCGAATGATTCGCCGTCTTCGAGACCCGCGAGCCCTCCGGGACCCGCGATCAGCGTGCCGCCGGGAACGACCGAGGTCTCGGCGACCTCGCCGGATGCCTGCGCGACGCGCCGACGGCCGCGCAGGCGCGGGTCGGCGAGGTCGTTCAGGCTCTCGCCGACGAGCGTGATGCCGAGCACCACGAGCACGATCGCGAGGCCCGGGTAGAGCGCCGTCCACCAGATGCCGCTCGAGACGTCGGAGAGCGCCTTGTTGAGGTCGTAGCCCCACTCCGCCGCCGCCGTCGGCTCGATGCCGAAGCCGAGGAAGCCGAGGCCCGCGAGGGTCAGGATTGCCTCGGACGCGTTCAGCGTGAAGATCAGCGGCAGGGTGCGGGTGGCGTTGCGCAGCACGTGGCGGAACATGACCCGGCCGTTCGAGGCGCCGAGCACCTTGGCCGACTCGACGTACGCCTCGGCCTTGATGCGCACCGTCTCGGCGCGGATCACCCGGAAGTACTGCGGGATGAACACGACCGTGATCGAGATCGCCGCGGCGAAGACGCCGCCCCACAGGTTCGACTGGCCGCCCGAGATGACGATCGCCATGACGATCGCGAGCAGCAGCGATGGGAAGGCGTAGATCGCGTCGCACACCACGACGAGCACGCGGTCGAGCCAACCGCCGAAGTAGCCGGAGACGAGGCCGAGCAGCACGCCCGCGAAGAGCGACAGGATCACCGCGATGACGATGACGTACAGGGCGGTCTGCGCGCCCCACAGCACGCGCGAGAGCACGTCGTAGCCGCCGACCGTCGTGCCGAAGAGGTGTTCGGCCGACGGCGGCTGCTGGCTGCCGAAGGGACCCTCGAGGTCGCGCAACTGCGCGAAGCCGAACGGGGCGATGAGCGGCGCGAAGATCGCGACGAGCACGAAGAGGCCGGTGAGCACGAGGCCCACGACGAGCATGCCGCGCTGGAGGCCGACGCTCTGGCGCACCTGGTGCACGACGGGAAGACGGTCGCGCAGGCGCCGCTTCGGCGGCTGGATGACGGTGTCGGTCGACATGTCAGTACCTCACCCTCGGGTCGATGAGCGCCGCGATGATGTCGACGATGAAGTTGGTGAGCGCCACGATCACGGCGAGCAGGGCGACGATGCCCTGCACCGCGACGAAGTCGCGTGCCTGGAGGTACTCGGAGAGCATGAACCCGAGGCCCTTCCACTCGAAGGTCGTCTCGGTCAGCACTGCGCCGCCGAGGAGCAGCGCGATCTGCAGGCCGATGACCGTGATGATCGGGATGAGCGCGGGGCGGTACGCGTGCTTGCGCACGAGCCGGTACTCGCTCACGCCGCGTGAACGCGCGGCGTCGACGTAGTCGGTCGAGAGCGTGCCGATGACGTTGGTGCGCACGAGCCGGAGGAACACCCCGGCGGTGAGCAGGCCGAGCGCGATGGCGGGCAGCACCGCGTGCGCGAGCACGTCGCCGAGCACCGCCGGGTTCCCCGTCATGATCGCGTCGATCGTGTAGAGGCCCGTCTTGTTCGGCAACAGCTCCATCTGGAGCTGCGCACTGACCGAAGCTCGGCCGGCGACCGGCAGCCAGCCGAGCCACACCGAGAAGATGAGCTTCAGCAGCAGGCCGGAGAAGAAGACCGGAGTGGCGTAGCAGAGGATGGCGAACACGCGCAGCGAAGCATCCTGGCCCTTGTCGCGGAAGTACGCGGCGATCAGACCGAACGGGATGCCCACGACGAAGGCCACGAGGAGCGCGTAGAACGCGAGCTCGAGGGTGGCGGCGCCGTAGGTGACGAGGATCTCGGTGACCGGGCGGTTGTCGGTCAGCGTCGTGCCGAAGTTGCCGGTCGCGATCTGTCCGAGGTACTCGAGGTACTGCACGATGATCGGGCGGTCGTAGCCGGCGGCGTGGATGCGCTCGGCGAGCTGGTCGGCCGGGAGCTGGCCGCCGAGCTTCGCGGTGATCGGGTCACCCGTCGAGCGCATGAGCACGAAGACGAGGGTGACGAGGATGAACACCGTCGGGATGATGAGGAGGGCCCGCACGATGATGTAGCGGCCGAGGCCACCACCGGAGGACTTCGGTGGTCTCCGTTTTGCGGGGGACGCGCTACTGGCGGGCGCCGTCGTCGTTGAGGTCAATGTTCGCCAATCGGGTGAGGCTCGAATGCGGATGGCCCGCTCCGGAGAGCGGGCCATCCGTTCCTTGCGTAGAAGTGACTCTAGCCGTTCAGCCGGCTCAGCCCTTCGACAGCGCTGCGTAGCGGAACTTGAACGAAGCGTCGAGCGTCTCGTCGGCGCCCTCCACGTCGGTGCCCGTCACGGCGACCTGAGCGCCCTGCAGGTACGGCACGGTCGACAGGTCGGCCGCCACCTTCTCCTGGATCGCCTCGATGTCGGCGGTGCGGGTTGCGGGGTCGGGCTCGGAGGCCTGCTTGATGATCAGGTCGTTGACCTCCTGGTTCACGTAGTGGTTCCCGAGGAAGTTCTCGATCAGGAAGAACGGCGTGACGTAGTTGTCGGCGTCCGAGTAGTCGGGGAACCAACCCAGCTGGTAGGCCGGGTACACGTCGGACGTGCGGTCTTCGGAGTACTGCACCCACTCGGTGGTCTGCAGGTTGACCGTGAACAGGCCCGTCGACTCGAGCTGGTCCTTGATGAGCGCGTACTCGTCGGCCGACGAGGGGCCGTAGTGGTCGTTCGAGTACTGCAGGTTCAGCTCGACCGGCGTGGTCACGCCCGCAGCCGTGAGACGCTCGGCGGCCTTGTCGGCGTCGGGCGCACCCTGGCCGTCGCCGTACATCTCGACGAGCGGCTCGACCGCACCCGCGATGCCGGCAGGCACGTAGGAGTACAGCGGCGTGTAGGTGCCCTTGTAGACCTGGTCGGCCAGCTCATCGCGGTCGATGAGATCGGCGACGGCCTGGCGCACTGCGAGTGCCTTGGCCGGGTCGGCCTCGGGCGTCTTCGCGCCGTACGGCTGCGTGTCGAAGTTGAAGACGATGTAGCGGATCTCGCCGCCGGGACCCTCGACCACGTTGACCTTGTCGTTGCCCTTGAGGTCGTCGATGTCGGTCGCGGAGAGGCTGCGGTAGGCGACGTCGATGCCGCCCTCCTGCACGTCGAGCTTCAGGTTCGACGACTCGGCGTAGTACTTCAGGTTGACCGTGTCGGTCTTCGCCTCGGCGAGGAGGCCCTTGTACTCGGGGTTCTTCTTGAACGAGATGAGCGTGTTGAAGTCGTAGCTCGTGATCGTGTACGGGCCCGCGAACGCGTTCGCCGCGACGATGTCGTCGTCGGGGGTGAGCGCGTCGGCCGCGAAGACCTCGTCGTCGACGATGGCGCCCGGGAAGCTCGTGAGGATGAGCGGGAAGACCTGGTCGTTCTCGGCCTTGAGGTGGAAGACGACCGTGGTGTCGTCGACGACCTCGGTGCTGTCGAGGTTGTACAGCAGGCTCGAGGCGCCGTTGGGGTCGGCGATCGCGACCTGACGGTCGAACGAGAACTTCACGTCGTCGGCGGTGAGGTCGTTGCCGTTCGCCCACTTCAGGCCCGCGGGAAGCTTGACCGTGTACTCGGTCGGCGAGGTGAACTCGGCCGACTCGGCGAGGTCGGGCACGACGTCGGTGCTCTGGTAGTCGGTGTTCAGCAGGTACGGGAAGACCTGCGTCTGCACGGCGAGCGAGCCGTTGTCATACGAGCCGGCCGGGTCGAGCGTGGTCACCTTGTCGGTCGTGCCGATGGTGATCGAGCTGCCGGAGGCGTCGTCGCCCGGTTGGCCGGCCGCGCAGCCGGCGAGAGCGAGGGCTGCGGCCGAAAGACCGGCCACTGCGACGAGGCCGCGCCGCCCGTTCTTGGATGCGGATGTCATATCCGTCTACCTCTTCCTGTCAGGACTGAATCGCGCTGCGCTGCGCGCAGACGCGTTTTCGTATCCCCAAGACGTAGCACACGGCCTCGGAACGGTGCTTGGAGCGACGGCTCCACGGCAGAATGTTTACCGATCTGCAACATTGGACGCAACGGATGCGCGTCGGCGGGCCTCTTCGTGCGGATGGCCCTCAGTCGGCCCTGAGGGCCCGACGCTCGGTCTCGATCTCGACGAGGGCGCGCTGCAGTGCCGCGAACGCGGCGACATCGCTGCGGTCGGTGCGCTGCAGGCGCCCGAGCAGCTCGGACTTCTGGCGCAGCAGTTCGCGATCGACGAGAGCGCCCACCACGCCCTGCACGTAGACGGTGAGCTCGGTCTCGTTGCGATGGGGCATCGGTGCGACGGCAAGCTGCTGCACGAGGCTGGCGAACGGCGCCGGCACCTCGGCGATGACGCGGTCGACGCGCACCTGCGGGTCGGCGGAGGCGAGCACCGAGGCGATGCCGTCGCGGATCACCGTGAGCGAGGGATTGCCGAACCGGCAGTCGACCGCGTGCCGGAGCAGGTCGGCGCCGACGGTGTCGGGGTGCTGCACCATCGCCTGGAGGGCATCGCGCTCGAGACGGGTCGCGGGGTCGTTCGGCAGCTGCGTGATCGAGAACGGGCGCTCAGGGGCATCCGCCGCCTCGCTTGCGCCTGAGGCGCCGGATGCCGCGGACTGGCCGCCGCCCGACTCCCCCGACTTCGGTCGGCTCGCCGCAGACCGCACCGCGCGCGTGACCTCGCCGAGCTCGACGCCCAGCATGCGGGCGAGCTCTCGGGTGTACCCGGGCCGCAGCGCGGGGTCGCGGATGTCGGCGACGACGGGCGCCGCCGCCCGCAGCGCGGCCACCCGGCCCTCGACCGTCTCGAGGTCGTACTGGGCCAGCGTGTGCTTGATGACGAACTCGAACATCGGCGTGCGCGACTCGATGAGGGTTCGCACCGCGCCATCGCCGCGGGCGAGGCGCAGGTCGCAGGGGTCGAGCCCGTCTGGGGCGACGGCCACGAACGTCTGGGCGGCGAAGCGCTGCTCTTCGCCGAAGGCGCGGATCGCCGCCTGCTGGCCGGCCGCATCGCCGTCGAACGTGAAGACGACCTCGCCGACGCCCGAGGCATCGCCGAGCACGCGGCGCAGCACCTTGATGTGGTCGACGCCGAACGAGGTGCCGCACGTCGCGATCGCCGTCGTGACTCCGGCGAGGTGGCATGCCATGACGTCGGTGTAGCCCTCGACCACCACGACACGGTGCGTCTTCGAGATGTCGCGCTTGGCCAGATCGAGCCCGTAGAGCACCTGCGACTTGTGGTAGATCGCGGTCTCGGGGGTGTTCAGGTACTTGGGACCCTTGTCGTCGTCGAGCAGGCGCCGTGCACCGAAACCGACGGTCTGGCCGGTGACGTCGCGGATCGGCCAGACGAGCCGGCCGCGGAAGCGGTCGTAGACGCCTCGGTCGCCTTGGGAGACGAGACCCGACGCCGACAGCTCCTCGGTCGTGAACCCGCGCCCCTTGAGGTGATCGGTCAGGGCGTCCCAGCTCTTCGGCGCGAAGCCGACCCCGAACCGCCGAGCGGCCTCGGCGTCGAAGCCGCGCTCGCCGAGGAACCGTCGGCCGACCTCGGCATCGGGGGCGCTGAGGCGCTCGACGAAGAACTCGGAGGCCGCCTGGTTCGCGGCCAGGAGCCGTGCGCGGTTGCCGTGGTCGGAGGCCTGACCGCCGTCTTCGTAGTGCAGCTCGAAGCCGATACGGCCGGCGAGCCGCTCGACCGCCTCGGTGAACGAGACGTGGTCCATGCGCTGCAGGAACGTGTAGGCGTCACCCGACTCGCCGCAGCCGAAGCAGTGGTAGTAGCCGAGACCCGGCCGCACGTGGAAGCTCGGGCTGCGCTCGTCGTGGAAGGGGCAGAGGCCCTTCATCGAACCCACGCCGGCCGACTTCAGGCTGACGTGCTCGCCCACGATGTCGGCGATGTTCGTGCGGGCCTTCACCTCATCGACATCGCTCTGTCGAATTCGGCCCGCCATGGCTCTCATCCTAGTTCGCCGCGGGGCGTCGACGGCCGAAGGCTCGATTCGTCACTGCTGCACGAGGCGCTCGTACCAGGCGAGGGCAGACTGGTCGGTGAGGCTCGCGACCTGGTCGACGACGACCCGCTTGCGCGCGGCGTCGTCACCCGCAGCACGCCAGTCTTCGGCGAACCCGGCATCGAGGTGCTGCTCGCCTCCCGCGAGGAGCACGTCGGCGAGCGACGTCAGCACCTCGCGCTGCTGGTGGTAGATCGGCTGGCGCGTGTTCTTCGACATGACGTATGCCGCCACGATGCCCTTCAGCACCGCGATCTCGGCCTGGATCTCGCGGGGCACGATGACGTCGGCGTCGAACCTGATGAGGCTCGCGAGCGGGAACGCCGATCGGGTCGCCGTGGTCGCGGCGTGCGCGAACCGGCCGATGAGCTGGCTCGTGAGGTTCTTCAGACGGCCCTGGTCGAAGCGGCTGCCGTTCCACGTGTCGAGCCAGCCGTCGAGGGAATCGAGTCGATCGAACGCGGCGATGAGCTCGTCGTGGGTGATCGAACCGCCGACCCACTCGTACATCGACGTGACGAGGCTCTCGTGGTCGACCCGGGCGCCGAGCGCTGCGACGTCGATGTAGCCGTTGACGATCGCGTCTTCGAAGTCGTGCACCGAGTAGGCGATGTCGTCGCTGAGGTCCATGACCTGCGCCTCGATGCAGAGCCGGCGCTCGGGGGCGCCGGCGCGGAGCCAGCGGAACACCTCGGTGTCGCTCTGGTAGAAGCCGAACTTGGCGCGGCCGGATGGGTCGGCGACGCTCGTCGCCTCGGGCCACGGGTACTTGCAGCTCGCGTCGAGACTCGCACGGGTGAGGTTGAGCCCGTAGCTTCGGCCATCGGGCCCGAAGACCTTGGGCTCGAGCCGGGTGAGCAGCCGCAGCGTCTGCGCGTTGCCCTCGAAGCCGCCGATGTCGGCCGCCCACGTGTTGAGCGCCTTCTCGCCGTTGTGACCGAAGGGCGGGTGCCCGAGGTCGTGCGCGAGGCAGGCCGTGTCGACGACGTCGGGGTCGAGCCCGAGACTCGAGGCGAGCTCGCGGCCGACCTGCGCGACCTCGAGCGAGTGCGTGAGGCGATTGCGGGCGAAGTCGAGGCCCGCCGTGGGGCTCAGCACCTGCGTCTTCGCCGCGAGGCGGCGGAGCGCACTCGAGTGCAGCAGCCGCGCCCGGTCACGAGCGAAGTCGCTGCGCCGCGAGGAGTGCTCTTCGGGGAGCCAGCGTTCGGTGTCGGTGGCCCCGTAGCCGCCGAAGAGTGGTTCGCGCATGCTCAGCCGCCGCTCGTGTCGAGTTCGGCGTCCACGAGGGTGACACGGTCGTGGCCGGCGAGCTCCTGCGAGTCGAGCCAGCCGTCGGGCAGAGCGGGCTTCTTCGGGGTGCCGGCGCGGCCGCGCGGACCCTCGGCGCCCTCGCCCGGGTAGGGCATCGACCAGTCGAGCGTGCCGAGCAGCTCGTCGAGCTGCACGAGCGACTCCACCGTCGCGAGACGCGCACGGAGGTCGCCGCCGACTGGATAGCCCTTGAAGTACCAGGCGACGTGCTTGCGGATGTCGCGGCACCCTCGCTCTTCGCTGTCGAAGAACTCGGTGAGGAGCTCGGCGTGCCGGCGGAACGTCTGCGCCACCTGCCCGAGCGACGGGTGGAAACTCGCCGACTCGCCGCGGAACGCCGCGGCGAGGTCGCCGAAGAGCCACGGGCGGCCGAGGCATCCGCGCCCGACGACGACGCCGTCGCACCCGGTCTCGGCGACCATGCGGAGGGCGTCGTCGGCCGACCAGATGTCGCCGTTGCCGAGCACCGGCACGCTCGTCACCGTCTCTTTGAGCCGCCCGATGGCCGACCAGTCGGCCTGGCCCGAGTAGAACTCGGAGGCGGTGCGCGCGTGCAGCGCGACCGCGGCGACGCCCGCGCCCTCGGCGATGCGACCGGCCTCGAGGTAGGTGAGGTGGTCGGCGTCGATGCCCTTGCGCATCTTGATGGTGAGCGGGATGTCGCCGGCTGCGCGCACCGCACCCTCGACGATGTCGCGGAAGAGCCCGCTCTTCCACGGCAGTGCTGCACCGCCGCCCTTGCGGGTGACCTTCGGCACGGGGCATCCGAAGTTCAGGTCGATGTGATCGGCCCGGTCTTCGGCGACGAGCATGGTGACCGCCTCTGAGACGGTCTTCGGATCGACGCCGTAGAGCTGAATGGAGCGCGGCGTCTCGGACTCGTGGTGCGTGATGAGGCGCATCGACTCGGGCGTGCGCTCGACGAGCGCGCGCGAGGTGATCATCTCGCTGACGTAGAGGCCCGCGCCGAACTCACGGCAGAGGCGACGGAAGGCCGTGTTCGTGATGCCGGCCATGGGGGCGAGCACGACGGGCACGTCGAGTTCGAGCCCGCCGATCGTGAGCGGGCCCGTTGGAAGCGTGGTGGTTGAGGACATCACCGTCGATTCTCCCAGAGATCGGGGCGCGCTCGCCCGCTTCGGCCGTGCGCGCCTAGGATTCTCGGAGGACGAGGCTGGGGAGGACGACATGTCGGAGCTCACGGGTGCGGACCGGGTGCGAGCGGATGCCGCGGCACGCGGCCTCGAGGTCGAGATCATCGAGCGTCCTGCCGCGAACAGCCTCGAGGAGGCCGCCGCGCTCATGGGCATCACGCCCGCCGACATCGTGAAGTCGCTCGTCGTCAAGCGCAGCGACGACACCTACGTCTTCGCCCTCGTGCCGGGCGGCCGCAAGATCTCGTGGTCGAAGTTGCGCGCCGTCGTCGGCGTCAACAAGCTGCAGCTGCCCGACGCCTCGCTCGCGCTCGCCGCGACCGGATACGAGCGCGGCACGATCACGCCGCTGGGCTCGACCACGGCGTGGCCCGTCGTCGCCGACGCCTCGATCGCGGGCCGGCGCGTCTCGATGGGCGCCGGCGAACACGGCCGCAGCCTCTTCGTCGACGCCGATCGACTCATCGACGCGTTCGGCGCGACCGTGGCCGACATCTCGGACCCCGAGTAGCGCAGGCTCCGGTCGTCGCGAGCCCGCTTCTGCGGGTCGAGCCTGTCGGGACCGGGGTTTCGACAGGCTCGACCAGCAGGTTTCGACAGGCTCAACCAGCAGGTTTCGACAGGCTCAACCAGCAGGTTCGACAGGCTCAACCAGCAGGTTCGACAGGCTCAACCAGCAGGTTTCGACAGGCTCAACCGGCAGGGGGGATGAAGCAGACGTCGCCCTCGCAGACCATGGCCGACGGGTCGCCCGTGATCATGGCGAAGGGCGCGGGCGCCGCGGCATCCGTCGTCGCGGTGTCGACCTCGCTCACGCGACGGCACCCTCGCGCTCGCCGGCGATCTGCGTGAGCGCCTGCGCGAAGACCTCCGCAGGCTGTGCGCCCGAGATGCCGTATTTGCCCTCGATCACGAAGAACGGCACGCCGTTGATGCCGTAGGCCTGCGCCTGGGCGATGTCGGCCTGCACCGCTGCGGCGTACCGACCGGACTCGAGCGCCTCGCGTGCCGCGTCGGCGTCGAGGCCGATCTCGGCGCCGAGCTCGACGAGCTCGTCGACGCGGCCGACGTGGCGGCCCTCGGTGAAGTACGCGCGCAGCAGGCGCTCAGTCAGCTCGAGCTGGAGGCCCTGCTCCTTGGCGAAGTGCAGCAGTTCGTGCGCCTTCAGCGTCTTGGTGTGCTGCAGCGCGTCGAAGTCGTAGTCGAGTCCGGCGGTCGCGGCGACGCCCGTCACGTGTTCGAGCATCTGCTGCACGCGCTCTGCGGGCATGCCCTTGTGCTTGGCGAGGAAGTCGATCTCGGAGCCCTCGAAGTCCACCGGGGTGTCGGGTGCGAGTTCGAAGGAGTGGTAGGTGATATCGACCTCGGGTGCGTCGTCGCCGAGCGAGGCGATGCCGCTCTCGAGGTGGCGCTTGCCGATGTAGCACCACGGGCACGCGATGTCGGACCAGATGTCGATCTTGATGGGTTCACTCACGACGTAGGCGAACGGATGGTTCGGTCTCCGTATTCCCGCTCAGGCGCGGGTCGTCGACCGCGACGTCGCGTGCCGGCCCGGTTTAGGGTGAACGGATGCCCCACGCCGCCGATGCCCCACGCGACCGCTCCCCGCAGCGCATCCTCGTCGCGGGCACGAGTGGAGCAGGCAAGTCGACCCTCGCACGCCGGATCGCCGCGGCATCCGGACTGCCGTTCCAGGAGATCGACGCGCTGTTCCACGGCCCCGACTGGACGCCGCGCCCGAGCTTCGTCGCCGACGTCGAGGCGTTCACGTCCCAGCCCGACTGGGTGACCGAGTGGCAGTACGACCCGGTTCGGGAGCTCCTCGCCGACCGGGCGACGACGCTGCTCTTCCTCGACTACTCGCGAGCCCGCGTGATGCGGCAGGTCGTCGTGCGAACGCTGCGGCGCCGCACGCGGCGCGAGGAGCTCTGGAACGGCAACCTCGAGCCGCCACTGACCACGATCTTCAGCGACCCCGAGCACATCATCCGCTGGGCGTGGAGCACGCATGCCAGCCGGGGCGACCTCGTCGACGACGCCGCGAGCCGACGCCCGCATCTCGAGGTCGTGCGGCTGCGGCATCCGCGTGAGGCCGAAGCGTGGCTGACCGCGACGTACCCCTTCCCTCCATCGCGATAGCGATATATCGTTGACTATCGCTCAGTCGTGAACCGGGAGGTCATCATGAACGGTCAACGCCCGACAGGCGGATTCGGTGGAGCAGGTTTCGGTGGTGAGCGCGGCTTCGGGGCAGGCAGCCCGGGAGCGGCGATCTGGGAGGCGATGGAGCAGCTTCGCTCCACCTTCGACCCAAGACCGGGCGTGAAGCGGATGGCGCGCGGCGATGTGCGCGCGGCCGTGCTGGCCCTCCTCGCCGAGCAGCCGATGCACGGCTACCAGATCATCCAGGAGATCGAGGAGCGCAGCGGCGGCTCGTGGAAGCCGAGCGCCGGATCGGTCTACCCGACGCTGCAGCTGCTGGCCGATGAAGAGCTGATCGTCGCCGAGGAGCTCCGCGGTCGCAAGACGTACTCGCTCACCGACCTCGGCCGCGCCGAGGTCGAGGGCTCCGCCGACCGCCCTGCCCCTTGGGAGTCGTCGTCGCCCCTCGGCAGCGAGCAGCACCGTGCGCTCTCGAAGGCCGCGGTCGAGCTCGCCGCCGCCGCCGCGCAGCTCGGCCGCAGCGGAACGCCCGACCAGGTGAAGCAGGCCGTGACGGTGCTCGACGATGCTCGTCGCGCGCTGTACACGATCCTCGCCCAGAGCTGACACGTGCGGCCCCTGCTACCACTGCGAGCAACCGGCGAGCGGATGGCTCGATGAGCGACCGTGCACGCCGTGCGCGCTCGCGCCGCATCCTGTCGTTCGCGGCCCGGCGACTGATCCAACTCTGGTGGTTCGAGCTCGCTCTGCCGAAGCTGGGCCTCGCCCGTGTCGCCGAGAACACGCGCGAACGGCGCATCCGAAAGCTCGCCGAGGACTTCCGCGTACTCGCGGTCGAGCTCGGCGGGCTCATGATCAAGGTCGGGCAGTTCCTCTCCTCACGCCTCGACGTGCTGCCGCCCGAGATCACCTCGGAGCTCGAGGGCCTGCAGGACGAAGTGCCGCCGGTGCCGTTCCCCGCGATCCGCGAACTCGCAGAGGCCGAGCTGGGCGCACGCCTCGAGCGGATCTTCGACCGGTTCGACGAGGTGCCCGTGGCGGCGGCCTCGCTCGGGCAGGTGCACCGCGCCCGGCTCTCCGACGGCGATGCTGCGGAGACCGGGCTCCACGACGTCGTCGTCAAGGTGCAGCGACCGGGCATCGACCAGATCGTCGCCGTAGACCTCGCCGCCCTCCGCCGTGTCGCCGGTTGGTTGCGGCGGGTGCGCATCGTCTCCGACCGGGTGGATGCCCCGGCCCTCGTCGAGGAGTTCGCGCAGACGAGCCTCGAGGAGATCGACTACCTGCACGAGGCCGCGAGTGCCGAGCGCTTCGCGGAGTCGTTCGCCGACGACGCCCGCGTGTACGCCCCGGCCGTGGTGTGGGAGCGGACGACCCGCCGGGTGCTGACCCTCGAAGACGTGACGGCGATCAAGATCAACGACACCGACGCATTGCGTGCCGCCGGCATCCCGCCGGCCGACGTGGCGCGGGTCTTCGCCGAGATCATGTTCGACCAGGTCTTCACGCACGGCTTCGTCCATGCCGATCCGCACCCCGGCAACATCTTCGTCACGCCGTTGCCCCGCGCGAGCGACCGAGACGACGTGCCGGGCGGGTCGGCTCTCCCGTGGCGGCTCACCTTCGTCGACTTCGGCATGATGGCCGAGGTTCCGACCGAGCTGCGCTCGGGGCTTCGCGCGCTCGTCATCGCCGTCGCCGCCCGCGACGGTCGCGCCATGATCGAGGCCGCCCGTGAGATCGGCGTGCTCATGCCCTCGGCGGAGACGGGCGAGCTCGAGCGCGCGCTCTCCCAGCTCTTCGCACGGTTCGGCGGCATGGGATTCGCCCAACTGAAGCACGTCGACCCGCGCGAGTTCCGCGAGTTCGGCGAGGAGTTCGGCGATGTCATGCGCTCGCTCCCCTTCCAGCTGCCCGAGCACCTGCTGCTGCTGATCCGGTCGATGGCGCTCACCTCGGGCATGTGCAGCGGACTCGACCCCGAGTTCAACGTCTGGGACGCCGTCGAACCCTATGCGGCCCGACTCCTCGATGAGGAGCGCGGCGATCTCGCGCGGGATCTCGCCGCAGAGGCGATGAAGAGCGCCGGACTCCTCTGGCGGCTGCCCCAGCGCGTCGACGCGCTCATCACGAAGGCCGACGAGGGGCGGCTCTCGTTCGACACCTCACGTCTCGAACGGCGTCTCGACCGAGTCGAGGGCGTCGCCCGCCGCGTCGTGTCGGCCGTGCTGTTCGCCGCCCTGCTGATCGGCGGAGCAGTGCTCGTCGCGCCGAACCCCGTGCTCGGAACGACGCTGATGATCGCTTCGGCGCTGCCGCTCCTGCACGCGTTGTTCGCCGGAGTGCTGGGTCGCCGCGGACGCCGCTGATCCCCTGTCCGAAGCCCGGTCCGCTCGGCTTGCCCCGCGCCTCGTTGCGGGGGTGGCCTCCGCTAGCCTCATCCCCATGGGTGTTCGCGGGTTCACGACGGCGTCATCGGCGACTCAGGATCGGCTCGAACTCGCGCTCGCCCCAGCGCTCACGCCCGACGGTACGGTCGCCAGTCCGAGCTTCTTCCACGGGTTCGCGACCGAGCCGCAAGTGCTGGCGCGCGGACTGCTGTCGCTCGCCGACATCACCGCCACCCGGTACTTCAAGTACACCCCCACCACGCAGCGCGACCCGGTGCTCACCGCCCACGGCGATCGACTGCGCGCAGAGGTGTTCTCGGCCTGCAACAGCGTGTACGCGCGTCTCGACGTGCTCGGCTCCGGCCTCGACGGCGGTGAGGTGGCCCGCGGAACCACCAACGTCGACATCGGGATGGCCACGCGACGAGCACTCGCCTCGATCGGCCGGAACGAGCTGTTCCATCTCGACGTCGGCCGGCACGGGTTGACCGTGGCCACGCTCTCCGCTGCGGCGACCGAGCGGCCGGTCGAGATGCCGGATCGCTGGGTCCACGCGCTCGGCAACGTCGCGGAGATGCACCGCCGACTCGAGCGGGCCTTCACGCTCGACCGGGCCGCCGCCCGCACGCTGCTGACCTCGATCCCTGCGGCGACCGCCGCGGGATCGGCCGCTTGGCTCGCACCGACCGCTTCGGGGTTCCGTATGGCACCGCGGCGCATCCCAGGCGCGGTCCACGTGCACGGTCTGCATCGCCTGAGCGCCCTGAAACGGCTGCTCCCCCACGTGACCGGGCTCACCGTGTACGGCCCCGCCGACGGCGAGCCGGGCACCACGGCGTTCGAGGTGGAGCTCCGACACGCTCGCCTGCTGCTCGGCATCACCGAGGAGGCATGGCGCGGGTTCTCCGGCGAGGGTTCGCTGGTGAGTGCGCTGGCCGAACCCGACGCCACCGGACACGCGGCACTCGTCTCGGCGCTCCTGGCGTTCGAACCGGTGATCGACGTCGAACGGCTGCGCCTCGAATCCGGACTCACGACGGCAGAAGTCGAGTCGGGTCTCGCCGTGCTCGCCGCCTCCGGCCGTGTCGGCTGGGACGTGCACGCTCGCGCCCACTTCCACCGCGAGCTTCCCGACGACCCTGAGCGCGTCACCCGCGGCAACCCTCGCGTGAGCGCCGCGCGTCGGCTCGTCGCGCAGCACCTCGTCGTGCCCGGCGTGCAGCCCGGGGAATGGCTCGTGCACGCCGGCACCCGCGACGATCCCGCCGACTACAGCGTCCGCGGAGCCGATGGCGCCGCACGCTGCACGTGCACGTGGCAGCTCACCGGGGGCGGCGATCGAGGACCGTGCAAGCACGTGCTCGCCGTGCAGATCATGATGAAGGAGATCCGATGACCGACGCCCTCGCACGCTCGCTCGAGCTGTTCCGCGACCTCGGCTGGGCCGACGCCCGGCAAGCGGTCGCGCTCGAGCTCCCGGTCGGGACCGAGGCGCAACGGCGCGAGGCTCGCGTCGGCCTGCAGCGCGGCGACTGGGACGTGTGGGTCACCGAGGGGAACACCCTCACCCGCGAGTCGGTGGTCGGCGATGCCGACCACGGAATGCTCGCGCTGTTCGCGATCCGCGTTGGTGCGGATGCCCGACGTGCTGAGGCGGTCCTCGGCGGGCCGGGCTCCGTGCCCGATCAGCTCGCCACCGAGGTGCTCGCGACGCGCGGCCCGGACTTCGCGGTCGCCTTCACCTCCCGCGCGTGCCGCTCCAACCGACGCCCCTGGGAGCATGCGACATCGGTGCACGCCGGTCGTGCGGTGCGCCTGATGCATCTTCACGGGCTGCCCGTGCCCGAGAGCGTGGAGTATCTGAAGGACTGGGCCGTCTATGCGGCCATCGCCCTCGGTCTGGAGGCGGAGCTGTACCCGGCCGCTCGCGGCCCGATCGATGCCGAGGTCATCCGATCGCGTTTCATCGATCACCTGCGCGCCGGTGTCGCCGTGGGAGCGCCGGCAACAGGACCGTTCGGCGCAGTGGTCGCCGCCGGGGTCGAGCAGGGCTGGGTCGACCGCGACGAAGCGGTGTCGCTCGTGCTGTCCGCGCTCGACGCCGCCCAGCGTCCCGGCGATCGCAAGGTCTGGGCCGGAGTCCTCACCGATTCCCTGGCACTGACCGGCGCAGAGCTCCTCGCTCAGGCCGACGCACTCCTCGGAGCCCTCAGCCACGCGGAAGCCCCGGTGATCACGGCCCTCGCGCCCACGATCATCGAGTTCGGCGACGAGTACCAGGCCGCCGACGTGCTCTCGCTCTCGCTCGCGGCGAAGTCCAAGGCCGCTCGACGCAGCGTGCTCGACGCAGCGCTGCGCCGCTCGATGCCACTCACGGGTGAAGCGGCCGAGACCGCCGTGATCGCCCTGTCGCCGATCGAGTCCGGACGAGACGGGACGCTCGCGAAGGCGGCGAGGGCGCTCCGGGAGCGATGGGGCGTCGCCACCGAGACCCTGCCGGAGACCGAGACCGAGACCGCTTCGACCGCGTGGCAACCCGTACCCGAGGTGTGGACGGTACCGCGATTCCAGCTGCCGGATGTCTCGCCTTCCGCACTCGCCGAGGCCGCAGGTGTGCTGTATTCGCGCCCGGACGGCGCCGAAGACCTGGAGGTCGACCGCTTCCTGGAGCTCGCGAACGCGGTCGCGCGTGCGGATGCGGAGGCAGCGCGCGCCGCGCTCCGCGGACTGAGGCCGAACTGGCGGGCGGGAGCGAGCGCCGCTGCGGACTGGGTCGCCCGTACCCGCATCCGATTGCTCGACCGGCTCGTACAACCCGGCGACGACGACTGGCGGAGCGATGTGGTCTTCGGTCCGATGCCGGCGCGCGAAGCTGTGGTCGTCCAACGGCTCGGCGAGGTTCCCGCGCTGCTGTCCACACCGTCGTGGGACGACCTTCGGATCGCGCCGGACGACCTCGTCGAGCGTCTGCAGGAATACCGCGACACGGGCGCCACCGCGAGTGAGGCGGACCTGTTCCTCGCGCTGCTCCGCCTCGACCTGACGCTCGTCGAGCAGCGGCACCTCGATGCCCTCGCCGCGCTGGACGTGCCCATCGTGCTCCAGTCCGGCGAACGGATCACGGTCGCGGCCGGACCGGCAGCGCGCGCATATGCGCTCGATCCATTGCTCGAGCCGTCGTTCGTGCAGGACGAGGACGGCGACTGGCGTCGTGCCGTCACCGCGCTGCCGGCATCGCTCGCCCAGTTCCCACGGCGCATCGACACGACGAGGTACGGCTGGGGCACTCCGCTCGAATTGCCGATATGGGGCGATGGCGCCTACTCGGGCGATGGACTCGAGGCCGGCAGCGGGTTCGAGTGGCGACAGCTCGCGCGCCGCAACGCGCCGCTCACCCCGCGCCTCGCCGCACGACTGCTCTGCGGTCTGTGCTCACCGCACCCGAAGGCCGCCACCGACATGTTCGAGGCAGTGCTGGAGGCGTGGGACCGCGGGCTGCTGCGGCCGGGGGTGGCCGATCTCGGCCTGCTCGGCCGGAGCGGCCCGGGTGGCGTGCAACTCGCCCGCGTCGCGCTGGAGCTGAGCGAGGCCGGGCTCGGCTCGGTGGTCTGGCCGCTGCTCGACGGCTTCGTCGGCGAGTCGCTCGATGCGGTTCGCATGACGGCGGGCACCGCGGAGGTCGTCGAGGCGATCGGCACCCTGCTGCCCGCCGCGAAGGATGCCGTCTCCTCGGGCATCGGCGACCCGACGACGCTCGACCTGCCGCACACCCGTGCCCTCGCCGCCCGTCCCGGCTCCTCGCGTGCCGTCGCCGCCGCGAAGGCGCTCGTCGGCGAGCTCCCCGAACTGAGTGCGCACGCCGAGATCGACGCTGCTGCGCCGGAGCCCGCCGTCGATCTCGATGCCGTCTGGCCCGCCGGAGACGGGGAGGGACCCGCAATCGACGACGGCGTGCACCTCGCTTCGTCATGGCACATGCGCGGATCGAAACGCTTCGTGCCGATCGAGTTCAGCCTGCCTGAAGCACCCGAGGTGCGGTATCGGGCACTCATGGCCTGGTCGTACGCACTCGACCGCGAGGGTCAGCTCGACGCCGACACCATCGCGGGTGACGAACGACGATGGCTGCAGTGGGACGGCGCACTCGGCCGGATCATCCCGTCGGAGTTCCGCGATCGCGGCGCCGCCAAGAACGGCCCGTCGAGCAGCGACTCGGTCCCTCCGCTGACGACGCTCATGGTGGCGGTCGTGCTGGCGTCCCTGTGCTCCGACGTCGAGTCGCGCTACAGCGTCGACGCGATGGTCGCGGGCCGTCGGTTCTCAGCCGATTCGGTGCGCCTGGCCGCGTCGCGTCTGCTGCCGCTGCCTGACATCTCCCCTGCGCGCATGATGGGGTCGATCGAACGCGAGCTGCGCGCGCTGCCGGTGCTGTGGCCGCTGCTCACCGAATCCGTCCGCTTCGCGGCGTCCCAGTCGAAGCCGCCGTCGTGGCTGAACCGTGTGCTCGATGTCTCGCTGCTTCGAGCACCGTTGCTGCGCGCCGCAGCAACGGCGGGCCGGATCCCGGCAGAGGACGCCTCGTGGCCGGGGCTCGCGGAACTCGCAGCCCGGCCTGGCTCGAGCGCGGTGCTCACCAAGGCACGGAAGCTGGTGATCGAGCTCGGCCTCGGCTGATGCCGGCGATCCTCAGGCGCGTCAGCCGGCGGTCGGCGCGTCGACCGCGCCGCCGAAGCGGCGGTTGCGACCCGCGTACAGCTCGATCGCCTGCCACAGGTCGACCCGGGAGAAGTCGGGCCACAGCGTGTCGAGGAACACCATCTCGGCGTACGCCGACTGCCACAGCATGAAGTTCGAGGTGCGCTGCTCCCCCGAGCTGCGCACGAAGAGGTCCACGTCGGGCAGATCGGGCACGTAGAGCCGCTTCGCGATGAGCTTCTCCGAGACGGCAGAAGGACGCAGGCGACCGGATGCCACGTCGTCGGCGATCGACCGCACGGCGTCGGCGATCTCGGTGCGCCCGCCGTAGTTGACGCACATCGTGAGGGTCAGTGTGTCGTTGCCGGCCGTCAGCTGCTCGGCGACCTGCAGCTCCTTGATGACCGAGGCCCAGAGACGCGGGCGCCGCCCGGCCCAGCGGATGCGCACGCCCCACTCGTTGAGCTGGTCGCGCCGTCTGTGCAGCACGTCGCGGTTGTAGCCCATGAGGAAGCGCACCTCCTCGGGCGAGCGCTTCCAGTTCTCGGTCGAGAACGCGTACACCGAGAGGTGCTTCACGCCCGCCTGAATGGCTCCGGCGACGACGTCGAGCAGCGCGATCTCGCCGGCCTTGTGCCCTTCGATGCGGGTGAGTCCGCGACGGTTCGCCCAGCGCCCGTTGCCGTCCATGACGATGGCGACGTGCTCGGGCACGGCCCCCTTCGGCAGCGCGGGCGGGTAGATGCCCGTCCAGTCGAGCGGCCGGTAGGGCACGGCGTCGCGGTGGGTGTAGGGCTTCGGGCTCACTGGGCGGTCGTCTCTCTGGATACGTGCGGCAGCGAGCGGAGGCCCCGCTCGAGGTGCCACTGGGTGTAGGCGGCGATGATGCCGCTGGCCTGGCCGCGATCGCGGTCGCTCGACGCCTTCGCGAACGCCCAGTCGCCGGCGAGCAGTGCGCCGAGGAGCGCCACGGTCGAGCCGGCGATGCGCGGCGTGCCCGGAGGGGCGCACTCGTCGCAGACGACGCCGCCGAGCTGCACGACGACCGCCGTGTGCTCGCCGACCTTGCCGCAGCGTGCACAGTCCTGGAAGCTCGGCGCCCATCCCGCGAGGGCGAGGGCACGCAGCAGGTAGGAGTCGAGCGTGAGGCTCGCCCCGTGCTCGTGTCGTGAGAGCGAGCGCAGTGCACCGACGAGCAGCAGGTACTGCTGCAGCGAGCCCTCGGCCTCGGTGAGCTTGTCGGCGGCCTCGACCATGGCGTTCGCGGCGGTGTAGGCCGAGTAGTCCTGCGTGATGAGGGCGCCGTACGAGCCGAGCGACTCGGCCTGCGTCACGACGTCGAGGCTCCGGCCCTCGTAGAGCTGCAGGTCGGCGACCATGAACGGCTCGAGCCGAGACCCGAACTTCGACCCTGTTCGCCGCACGCCCTTGGCGACGGCGCGGATCTTGCCGTGCTGCCGGGTCAGCAGGGTGACGATGCGGTCGGCCTCGCCCAGCTTGTGGGTGCGGAGCACGACGGCTTCATCTCGGTACACGGGCACCCTTCATTCTCCCACCCCGCGCGGTCGAACCACCCGAAGCGGATGCCGCGGCGACTCGAATACCCATCCGCGAACCACACCCGTCCACACACACCGCGGATGCCGCGGCGACCCGATTACCCATCCGCGAACCACACCCGTCCACACACACCGCGGATGCCGCGGCGACCCGAATACCCATCCGCGAACCACACCCGTCCACACACACCGCGGATGCCGCGGCGACCAGATCCTGCATGCTTGACTGGGCGCATGGCAGAGATCCTCGTCACGGGAGCGACCGGCACGGTCGGGCGCCGGCTCGTCGAGCGGCTCCGCGATCGCGGCGACATCGTGCGGGCGCTGAGTCGCCGCAGCGGACCGGGCCTCGTGACCGGCGACCTCGCGACGGGAGCGGGCATCGAGGCAGCGGTCGACGGCGTCGACACGATCGTGCACCTCGCGACGACGAACCACGACGACTCGGGGATCGCGCGGACGCTCGTCGAGGCGATCGGCCCAGAGCGACGCGCGCACCTCGTGCTGCTCTCCATCGTCGGCATCGACCGCAACCCGCTGCCGTACTACCGCGGCAAGCTGGCGACCGAGTCGGTCGTGACCGGCTCGGGGGTGCCGCACACGATCCTCCGAGCGACCCAGTTCCACAGCTTCGTGACGTCGCTCCTCGACGCGCAGCGGTACTCCCCCGTACTCGTCGCACCGTCGATCAGCCTGCAGCCGATCGACGTCGGCGAACTCGTCGACCGCCTCGTCGAGCTCATCGACACAGCGCCGTCCGGCCGTGCGCCCGACATCGGCGGCCCCGAGGTGCGCACGGTCCGCTCGCTCGCCGAGGCGTATCGCACCGCCCGGGGCTCTCGTCGCCCGATCATGCCGCTGCGCCTGCCCGGTGCGACGTTCCGGGCATTCCGCTCGGGCGCCGCCCTCGTGCCAGCAGCGCAGACCACGACCGTCACCTTCGAGCAGTTCCTCGCGGCGCGTGATTCACTGGTGCCGTGAGCTCCGCACTCTTCGTCATCCCCCTCTGGCTCGACCTCACGGCTGTGGCGATCGGAGCCATCCAGGGTGCGATGTTCGCGGCCCGCCTCACCGAGCGCCGCATCGACCTGCTCGGCGTCGCACTGATCGGCGTGCTCGTCGGACTCGGCGGCGGTCTGCTGCGCGACGTGCTGTTGAATCAGCCTCCCGCGGCGATCTTCGACAACTGGTACATCCCCGTCGCGACCGCGGCTGCCCTGCTCGGCATGCTGCTGCTGCGGGTGTTCACCCGGCTCAATGGGCTCATCATCGCCCTCGACGCCGTCACCATCGGGCTCTTCGGCGCGATCGGCACGACCAAGGCGCTCGCGTTCGGAGCGCCAGTGGTGCCGGCCGTGTTCGTCGGCGTGCTCTCCGCCGTCGGCGGCTCGATCCTGCGCGACGTCGCCCTCAACCTGCCGATCGCGCTCATGCACGTCGGCTCGCTCTACGCGATCGCTGCGACCGTCGGTGCCGGGCTCCTCGTCGTGCTCGTCGAGCTCGGCGTGAACGTCGTCATCGCAGGCAGCGCGTGCGTGGTCGTGACCACCTTGATCAGGTTGGGTTCCGTGCGCTTCGGCTGGAGCCTGCCCGAGCAGCGTGCGCTCGGCTCGTGGAAGGTCTGGCGCCGAGCCTGACCCTCGCGCCCGGAAACGAGCGGATGCCGCGTGCACGCCCGTGCACGCGGCATCCGATTCGTTCAGACCCCGACGACCTCGCGCTCGGCCTCGGTGGCGACCGCACTGCGGAGCGCGCGGTTGACGGCCGAGACGACCGCCTTCAGCGAGGCGGTCGAGATGTCGGCGTCGATGCCGACGCCCCAGAGCACGCGGCCCTCGACCTCGAGTTCGACGTAGGCCGCGGCCAGCGAGTTGCCGCTCGCCGCGAGCGTGTGCTCGACGTAGTCGCGCAGCTGCACCGAGACGCCCTCGGCGCCCATGACCGCGAGGAACGCGGAGATCGGGCCGTTGCCGCTCGCGTCGGCCTCGACGCGCTCGTCGCCGTCGCGGAGGCCCACCCGCACGTTGACGACGCCGTCGAGTGCGCTCTCGGTGCGCAGCGACAGCAACTCGAACCGGCCCCACTTCTCGTCGGGGCGCTCCTGCGGCGCGGGCAGGTACTCGTCGTTGAAGACGCGCCAGATCTCGTCGCTCGAGACCTCGCCGCCCTCGGCATCGGTCTTGGCCTGCACGACGCCCGAGAACTCGATCTGGAGGCGGCGCGGCAGGTCGAGCGCGTGGTCGGTCTTCAGCAGGTAGGCGACGCCGCCCTTGCCCGACTGCGAGTTCACGCGGATGACGGCCTCGTAGCTGCGGCCGAGGTCGCGCGGGTCGACGGGCAGGTACGGCACGGCCCACTCGAGGTCGCCGAGGCCCACGCCGCGGCGGTCCGCCTCTGCGTCCATGGCCTCGAAGCCCTTCTTGATCGCGTCCTGGTGCGAGCCCGAGAACGCCGTGTAGACGAGGTCGCCGGCCCACGGGTGACGCTCGGGTACGGGCAGCTGGTTGCAGTACTCGACGGTGCGCTTGACCTCGTCGACGTCGGAGAAGTCGATCTGCGGGTCGATGCCCTGCGTGAACAGGTTGATGCCGAGGGCGACAAGGTCGACGTTGCCGGTGCGCTCGCCGTTGCCGAAGAGGCAGCCCTCGATGCGGTCGGCGCCCGCCAGGTAGCCGAGCTCGGCCGCGGCCACCGCGGTGCCGCGGTCGTTGTGGGGGTGCAGCGAGAGGATGACGTTCTCGCGGTGCGCGAGGTGCCGCGACATCCACTCGATCGAGTCGGCGTAGACGTTGGGCGTGGCCATCTCGACGGTCGCGGGCAGGTTGATGATGACCTTGCGCTCGGGCGTCGGCTCGAAGATCTCGATGACCTGGTTGCAGACGTCGACCGCGAACTCGAGTTCGGTGCCCGTGTAGCTCTCGGGCGAGTACTCGTAGTAGACCGTGGTGCCCGGAATCGTCGCTTCCATCTCGCGGCACTTGCGCGCGCCGTGCAGGGCGATGTCGATGATGCCCTGCTGGTCGGTGCGGAAGACGACCTCGCGCTGCAGGATGCTCGTCGAGTTGTAGAGGTGCACGATGGCCTGCTTCGCGCCGGCGATCGACTCGTAGGTGCGCTCGATGAGGTGGTCGCGAGCCTGCGTCAGCACCTGGATGGTGACGTCGTCGGGAATCGCGTTGCCTTCGATCAGGCTGCGCACGAAGTCGAAGTCGGTCTGGCTGGCCGAGGGGAAGCCGACCTCGATCTCCTTGTAGCCCATCTTGACCAGGAGGTCGAACATGATGCGCTTGCGCTCGGGGCTCATCGGGTCGATGAGGGCCTGGTTGCCGTCGCGCAGGTCGACGGCGCACCAACGCGGTGCCTGCTCGATGCGCTTGGACGGCCAAGTGCGATCGGGCAGATCGACGCGGATCTGCTCGTGGAACGGTCGGTAGCGATGCACGGGCATCGACGACGGCTGCTGGGTGTTCTGCATGGGGTGCTCTTCTCGCTTACGGATGGGTTTCAGCCGACGACGAACTCCGCAGCGAGGGAGGCCTGAGACTAGGACTCGCTGCGGCAGCTAAGGAGAAGCAGGCCGTGAAGCACACGCCAAGGCTAACACCACCACTGTTCGGGCGCGCAACATGTGACGGAACGAGCGGATGCCTCCCCCGACGCATCCGCTCGTTCCGCTCCCCTCAGCACCTCGCGATGCAGCTCCCTAGTCGACCGCGAGGGCGACCACCGGCGAGACGCGCATGGCGCGCCGTGCCGGGGCGACGGAGGCCACGAGCGTCAACACGCCCGCCGCCACGAGCAGTCCGCCGAACAGCGCCCACGGGATGCCCGGGAGCACGAAGGTCGGCTCCCCCTGCGCGCCGCCGAGCAGCGCCTGCGCACCCGCCCAGCCGTAGCCGAAGCCGAGCGCGATGCCGGTGACGGTGGCCGCGAGCGTCAGCGCAGCGCTCTCGACGACGATCATGTGGCGCAGCTGCCGGCGATCGAAGCCGAGCGCGCGCAGCAGGCCGAGCTCTCGCGTGCGCTGCATGACGCTGAGCGACAGGGTGTTCACCATGCCGATCGCGGCGATCAGGGCGCTGAAGCCGATGAGCACCGTGAAGACCGCGACGGTGACGTTCAGCATCTCGTCGATGCCCGCGTACATCTCGGGCTGTGCGCGCTGCGCGGCGACCAGCATCGCCCGGTACGACTCCATCGTCACCGAGAACGTGGTGACGAGGGTGACGCCGATCACGAGGCCGATGGTCATGCGCGAGCTCCGCTCGGGGTGACGCACCGCGTTCTCCGCGGCGAGTCGCGCGGCGGGCGACGAACCGAAGAGGCGGCCGACGAGGCGCAGCACCGGCGGCATCACGACGTGGGCGCCGAGCACGATGCCCGTGAACGAGACGAGACCGCCGATCATGCCGACGAGCACCCCGTACGGCTCGGTCAGACCCCAGACCACGCCGGCGACCAGTAGGCCGATGCCCACGACGAACAGCACGAGGGCGGTGATGTTGCGCCCGCGACGACGGCCGAGCTCCTCGCGGTCCTGCTCGTTGGCGTTGCCGATGGCCTGGATCGGCCGCACGCGCAGCACCCGCCGCGAGCCGACCCACGAGGCGAGCCACGTGGTGATCACGACGGCGATCGCCGGCAGCACGACCATCGCGTTCAGGTAGCCGTAGTCGGTGGCGGGCATGAGGTCGTTCGCGACGGCGACCTGCTCGATGCCGAAGGCGATCGCGGTGCCGGCGACGACGCCGATCACCGCCCCGATGAGGCCGATCAGGAGCCCTTCACGCGCGATCTGCGCGCGCTGAGCCCGGGCGCTCGAGCCGATCAGGCGCAGCAGCGCGATGAGCCGTGTGCGACCGGCCACGACGGTCGAGACCGTGTTGGCCGTCACGATCGCGCTCACGTAGACCGCGATCACGATGAAGACGACGGCGACGATGCCGAGCATCAGCGCGACGGTCGCGCTCTCGCCGGTCACGTCGTCGGCGGCGATCGCAGCTGCGAGCAGCCCCGTGATGTGCAGCAGCGCGACCCCGAAGGTGCCCGCGAGGGCGGCGACGAGGAGCGTCGGCCACTGGTCCTTCAGTCGCGTGTGCATCAGGCCGCGACCTCCATCGAGAGCATGAACGACGAGATCTCCTCGGCGCTCGAACGACCCGAGTCCCGCACGATGCGGCCGTCGGCGAGGTACAGGATGCGGTCGGCGTGACTCGCGGCGACCGGGTCGTGCGTGACCATCGCGATCGACTGGCCGTAGCGCGCGCTCGCCGCGGCGAGCAGGCCGAGCACCTCGCGCCCGGTGCGCGAGTCGAGGTTGCCGGTCGGTTCGTCGGCGAAGACCAGGTCGGGCCGGGTGGCGAGGGCACGGGCGATCGCCACGCGCTGCTGCTGGCCGCCCGAGAGCTCATGCGGCCGGTGGCCGATGCGAGGTCGCAGGCCCAGCGTGTCGAAGAGCTCGTCGATCCACGCCTGCTCGTCGCGCGTCGGGCGGCGGCCGTCGAGGTCGAACGGCAGCATCACGTTGCCGCGTACGTCGAGCGTCGGCACGAGGTTGAACGACTGGAAGATGAAGCCGATCCGGCGGCGACGGAGCACCGTGAGCGCGGAGTCGGACAGCTCGGTGATGTCGGTGTCGCCGAGCCACACCTGACCGGCCGACGGCGAGTCGAGCCCCGCCATGATGTGCATGAGCGTCGACTTGCCCGAACCCGACGGGCCCATGATGGCGGTGAACTCGCCGCGGCGGAGACCGAGCGAGACGTCGTCGAGGGCGGTGACGGTGCTCGCACCGGTTCCGTAGCGCTTGCCGAGTTCGGCGACGCGGGCGATCAGGCCGAGGTCAGAGGGTTGGATCTGCATGTCTTCGACGCTACGGATGGCCCATGGGGCGAGGCATCCGGCGCTCGGATGGTTCGCGGTCATCCTGCAGGATGACCCGGCCGCGACCGGGTCGGGCTCGGGGACGACTCAGGGCGCGCCGGGCAGCTCGTGCTCGTAGGCGAACACGACGAGCTGCACGCGGTCGCGCAGTCCGAGCTTGGCGAGGATGCGGCTGACGTGCGTCTTGACCGTCGCCTCCGACAGGAACTCGGATGCCGCGATCTCGCCGTTGCTGAGCCCGCGCGCGGCGAGGGCGAAGATCTCGCGTTCGCGGGGGGTGAGCTCCGACCAGGCGGCGGGCGCCGGCCGCCGGCCGCTCCCCCTTCCCACGTGCGCGAACAGCGCCCGGGTCGCGGCGGCCGCGATGACCTGGTTGCCCTGGTGCACCGTGCGGACCGCCGCGAGCAGGAACTCGGGATCCGCGTCCTTCAGCACGAAGCCGCTCGCACCGGCGCGAATCGCGCGTGCCGCGTTCTCGTCGAGGTCGAAGGTCGTCAGCACGAGGATGCGCGGCGGCGCCACGCCGTCGCGCTCGGCCGCCGCGAGGATCTGCTCGGTCGCGGCGATGCCGTCCTGCACCGGCATCCGCACGTCCATGAGCACCACGTCGGGCCGCTCGCGACGCGCGAGCTCGACTGCGGCCCCGCCATCGCTCGCCTCGCCCACGACCTCGAGGTCGGGCTGCGACTCGATGAGCATGCGCACCCCGGCGCGGAACAGCGCCTGATCGTCGACGAGGGCCACACGGATGCCGCTCATGCGGGTCGCCCCGCCTGCGCAGGGATGCGCGCGGTGACCCGGAACATGGCGTCGGCGCCGGCCTCGACGAGCAGCGTGCCGCCGGTGAGCTGCGCACGCTCGCGCATGCCCGGGATCCCGTGCCGGAAGGCGTGCGACTCGGGTGCCGCGGCATCCGCTCGCCTGGCGTTCACGAGCGAGACCGTGACGCCGTCGGCATCCCAGGCAAGTCCGAGGTGCACGGGTGCGCTGACGTCGCCGTGACGGAGTGCATTGGTGAGGCCTTCCTGTGCGATGCGGTAGACCGCGATCTGATGACCGGTGCCGAGCGGCAACCGCTGACCGGTCTCGGAGAAGCGGAGGTCGAGCCCGGCCGCCCGCACCTGGGCGAGCAGGCCGTCGAGGTCGTCGAGCACAGGCTGCGGGGCACCGGCCTCGTCATGACGGAGTTCGGCGAGGAGCAGGCGCACGTCGCCGAGCGCCCCGCGCGCGACCCCGGCGATCGTGCCGAGCGCGTCGACCGCCGCTTCGGGCCGGGTCGGTGCGGCGAACCGGGCGCCGTCGGCCTGAGCGATGACGACGGCGAGGGAATGCGCCACGACATCGTGCATGTCACGTGCGATGCGGTTGCGCTCCTGCTCGACCACGTAGCGGTACTCGACGAGTTCGCGTTCGCGATTCGCGGCCTCCTCGCGGCGACGCACCTCGCGGGTGTCGCGCACGGATCGCACGAGGAGCCCTGCCGTCCACGAGAGCACCAGCACCGCGATGGATGCGACGAACAGCACGAGCGTCAGGACGACCATGCTGACGGTGTCCTGCGGACCGATGAACCCGGCGTTGTCGATGAGCGGCTTCGCGACCGCGAGGTAGCCGGTTGCGAACACGGCGCCGACGCCGGCCGAGACGAGGCCCAGCCACTTCACCAGGCGCCCGCCGTGCGCGGCCGTGGAGTACAGCACCCCGAGCACCGCGACGTCGTACAACTGCAGGTCCCGCAGCCACAGCATCTGCATGAGCGCCCCACCCCATGCGAGGCCGAGCGACCAGGCGGGCGAAGCGCGGCGCACCGCGAGGGCGGCCGAGAACGCGAGCAGCGCGACGATGTCGGCCCACTCGCCGAGCACGGCGAACGGCATGCACACGAACCCGAACACGACGGCGAGCACGATGTCGGTCGTGAGCTTCGCGCGGCTGATCCTCATGGGCACCGATCCACCGTACGCGCTCGTGCGCCGGCGCACCGCAGCGAGCGACCGGAATCATCCTCGAGTCGTACACGGCGTTAACCGGACGACCGGCTCCTCACGGCCGCGTCGAACGTCGAACGCCTCAGAAACCGAGGCGGCCGAGCTGCTTCGGGTCGCGCTGCCATTCTTTGGCGACCTTCACGTGCAGCGCCAGGTGCACCTTGCGGCCGAGCAGCCCCTCGATCTGCGCGCGGGCGGTGGTGCCGACCTCTCGCAGTCGCGAACCGCCCTTGCCGATGATGATGCCCTTCTGGCTGTCGCGCTCGACGTAGAGGTTCGCGTAGATCTCGAGCAGGTCCTTGTCTTCGCGCTCGACCATGTCGTCGACCGTGACCGCGATCGAGTGCGGAAGCTCGTCGGAGACGCCTTCGAGTGCCGCCTCGCGGATGAACTCGGCGATGCGCTCGCTCGTGTCCTCGTCGGTCAGCGTCTCGGCCGGGTACAGCGGCTGGTCGGACTCGGGCAGGAGCGCGAGCAGTTCGTCGACCAGCACGTCGAGCTGGTCGCCCTGCGGGGCGGAGACCGGGATGATCGCGGCCCACTCGCGGAGCTCGGAGACGGCGAGCAGGTGCTCGGCGATCTTCGACTTCGACGCGGCATCCGTCTTCGTGACGATCGCGACCTTCTTGGCCCGCGGGTACTGGTCGAGCTGCTCGTTGATGAAGCGGTCGCCCGGGCCGATCGGCTCGTTCGCCGGCACGCAGAACGCGATGACGTCGACGTCGCCGAGGGTCGACTGCACGAGCGCGTTGAGCCGCTCGCCGAGCAGCGTGCGCGGCCGGTGCAGGCCCGGCGTGTCGACGAGGATGATCTGGCCGTGCTCGCGGTGCACGATGCCGCGGATGGCGCGGCGCGTCGTCTGCGGCTTCGAACTGGTGATCGCGACCTTCTCACCGACGAGGGCGTTGGTGAGCGTGGACTTGCCGACGTTCGGCCGTCCAACGAACGAGACGAATCCGGCATGATACTCAGCCACGGGAGTTCCTTCCATCGGTGTCGCTCGACTCGAACGCGCTCTGCACGTCGATGAGCGCCTGGTCGCGCTCGACGAGGATCGTCGAGATGCGCTTGCGTCTGCCTTCGGTGCGCTCGGCCTCGAGCACGAGCCCCGAGACCGTGACCCGCTCGCCGGGCTGGGCGAGGCGCCCGAGCTCCTTCGCGAGCAGCCCGCCCACCGAGTCGACGTCGTCGTCTTCGATGTCGAGCCCGAAGAGTTCGCCGAGCTCGTCGATCGGGAGTCGCGCGTTCACGCGGAACCGCCCACCGCCGAGGTCTTCGACCTGGGCGGCCTCGCGGTCGTACTCGTCGGCGATGTCGCCCACGAGCTCCTCGATCACGTCTTCGAGGGTGACGAGGCCGGCGATGCCGCCGTACTCGTCGACCACCATCGCGAGGTGGTTCGACTCGAGCTGCATCCGGCGCAGCAGCGCGTCGGCCTTCATCGACTCGGGCACGAACAGTGCCGGACGCACCAGCTCGCCGACCGTCAGCCCCTCGGCGTCGAGCGGGCGTTCGAAGCCGAGTCGGGCGAGATCGCGCAGGTAGAGCACGCCCGTGACGTCATCGGCATCGCGCTCGATCACGGGGATGCGCGAGTACCCGGCCTTCAGGAACAGGGCCATCGCGTGCGGCAGATGCGCCGCGGCCTCGATCGTGACCATGTCGGTGCGGGGCACCATGACCTCGCGCACGACGGTGTCGTTGAACTCGAAGATCGAGTGGATGAGCTCGCGATCGCCCTCTTCGAGCACGTCGAGCTCGGTGGCCTCGTCGACCATGCTGAGCAGCTGCTCTTCGCTCGAGACGCCCGCGAAGCGGATTCGGCCGGGCGTCACGCGATTGCCGAGCGAGACGAGCGCGCCCGCGAGCGGGCCGAGCAGCACCCGCAAGAAGTGCACGAGCGGTGCCGTCAATCGCAGCACCGTCTCGGCGTTCACACGGCCGACGCTGCGAGGACTCGCGCCGACGAGCACGAACGAGACGGCGGTCATGATGAGCGCCGAGTAGAGCAGCACGAGCCACACGTTGTCGAGGAACGACGCGAAGGCGAGGGTCACGAGCACCGCCGCGGTCGTCTCCGCGATGATGCGCATGAAGTTCACCGCGTTGACGTGCGCCCCGGTGTCGTCGGCGATCGCGAGCAACGATCGCTTCGCACGCGACTCGAGCGCGAGCTCCGTCACGTCGGCGCGGGAGCTCGACGCGATCGCCGAGTCGACGGCGGCCATGAGACCGCCGAACGCGACGAGCACGAAGGCCGCGCCGAGGAAGAGCCAGGGCTGCATGGTCAGCGGCGCCGCTCCTGCATGGAGAATCCGACGAGGATGTCGCGCTGCACGCCGAACATCTCCTTCTCCTCTGCCGGCTCGGCGTGGTCGAAGCCGAGCAGGTGGAGGATGCCGTGGGTCGTCAGCAGCAGCAGCTCGTCGATGAGCTGATGACCCGCCGCGCGCGCCTGCGACTCGGCGACCTGCGGGCACAGCACGATGTCGCCGAGCAGCCCGGCGGGGGTCGGCGCGTCATCGGTGCCCGGGCGCAGCTCGTCCATCGGGAAGCTCAGCACGTCGGTCGGGCCGGGCTCGTCCATCCACTGCACGTGCAGCTGTTCCATGGCGCCCTCGTCGACGAGCACGATGGCGATCTCGGCGTCGGGATGCACGTGCATGGCGTCGAGCGCGTAGACGGCGAGCCGTTGGATGGCGGCCTCGTCGACCTCGATCGCGGACTCGTTGTTGATCTCGATGCTCATGCCTTGCCCTTCCTCGGCAGGTGGTCGCGGGGGCCGCCGCCGCGCCGCTCGGCGCGGTTGGCGAACTCGCGCGCCTGATCGCGCTCGAAGCGCTGCGCCTGCTGGCGCTGGTCGTACTCGGTGTAGGCGTCGACGATGCGGCCGACGAGGGTGTGCCGCACGACGTCGTCGCTCGTGAGCCGCACGAACTCGATGTCGTCGACGTGGTCGAGGATGCGCGTGACGAGCCGGAGGCCGCTGGAACCCGTCGGCAGGTCGACCTGGGTGATGTCGCCCGTGACGACCATGCGCGAGCCGAACCCGAGGCGGGTGAGGAACATCTTCATCTGCTCGGGCGAGGTGTTCTGCGCCTCGTCGAGCACGACGAACGAGTCGTTGAGGGTGCGGCCGCGCATGTAGGCCAGCGGGGCGACCTCGATGGTTCCCGAGGCGAGCAGCTTCGGCACGAGCTCGGGGTCCATCATTTCGTTCAGGGCATCGTAGAGCGGGCGCAGGTAGGGGTCGATCTTGTCGGTGAGCGTGCCGGGCAGGAAGCCCAGTCGCTCGCCGGCCTCGACCGCCGGGCGCGTCAGGATGATGCGGCTGACCTCCTTGCGTTGCAGCGCCTGCACCGCCTTGGCCATCGCGAGATACGTCTTGCCGGTGCCGGCGGGGCCGATGCCGAAGACGATGGTGTGCTCATCGATGGCGTCGACGTAGCGGCGCTGGCCCTCGGTCTTCGGCCGGATGGTCTTGCCCCGGCTCGAGACGATGACCTGCCCGAGCAGCTCGGACGGCTTGGCATTGGGATCGGCGTCGAGCATTCGGGCCGAGCTCCTCACTTCGGTGGGGGTGGGGTCCTGCCCGCTGCGCACGAGCTCGAGCAGTTCCTCGATGAGTCGGCGCACGTGCATGCGCCCTTCGTCGTCGCCGCGAATGGCGATCTCATTGCCGCGCACGTGCACCTGCACGCCCGGATATTCGCGCTGCACCTGGGTGAGCAGGCGGTCCTGCGGACCGAGCAGTCGCACCATGGCGATGCCGTCGATGCTGAGCCGCTCCTCGTCCGAGTCGACGCCGAGCCGCTCCTCGTCTGGCGTCGGGGCCGCTGCTTCGGCGAATTCGCCGTTCGGGTCACTCTCCGGCAAGCGTGGCCTCCTCGAGGCCGCCGGCCAGGACGTGCGCGTGCACGTGGAAGATCGTCTGGCCCGCGGCGGCGCCGGTGTTGAAGACGAGGCGGAACTGGCCGTCGGCGAGCTCGACGGCGATGCCGTTGGCGACCTCGACGAGTTCGGCGAGCAACCCCGGGTCGCCCGCGGCGAGCTCGACGACGTCACGGTAGTCCCCCGACTTCGGGGTGACGACGACGTGCACGGGCGCCTTCGGCGCGATGTCGTGGAACGCGATGACGCGATCGGTCTCTGCGACCACGCGCGCGGGGATCTCACGGGCGGCGATGCGCTCGAAGAGGGTCGGTTCTGCGCGTGACTCGGTCATGACTCCATCGTAGCGACGGATGCCTCACCACCGCCCGAGCGCGGCGTTGAGCACCGCGATCGCCGCCGGCCCCGCGGTCGAGGTGCGCAGCACGGATGCCCCGAGCCGCACGGGCTCGGCTCCGGCGGCGACGAGCCGCTCGATCTCGGCCGGCGAGATGCCGCCCTCGGGGCCGACGACGAGTGCGAGATCACGCCCGTCGGGTCGGATGTCGGTGAGCAGCGCCGTCGCGGTCGGCTCGAGCAGCAGCATCCGCTGGCCCTCGAGGCGCTCGGCGAGCTGCCCGGTCGTCGTGACCGGTGCGACGGCCGGCAGCCAGGCGCGGATCGACTGCTTGACCGCTTCGCGCACGATGGTCGCCCATCGCTGACGGCCCTTCTCGGCCTTCGGACCCTCCCAGCGGGAGACCGAGCGGCTCGCCGCCCAGGGCACGATGGCGTCGACGCCGAGCTCGGTCGCGGCCTGCACGGCGAGTTCGTCGCGGTCCCCCTTCGCAAGCGCCTGCACGAGGGTGATGCGCGGCGATGCCGCCTCTTCGACGAGCACCTCGTCGACCTCGAGCTCGAGCTCGCGGGCGCCGGTCGACGCCACGGCGCCGTGCACGAGCGTGCCGCGGCCGTCGCCGATCGCGATGCGCTCACCCGCCCGCACTCGCGAGACCGTGACGGCATGACGTGCCTCGTCGCCCGTGAGGGCCACGGTCGCGCCGGGCGCGACGGCGGCGAGATCGAGCGACTCGTCGAGGTAGAGGTGGCTCACCGCAGCATCCGCCTAACCGAGGAACCGGTCGCGCAGGCGGGCGAAGATGCCCTGCTGGAAGTGGCTGAGCTCGGGCGCGGGCGCCTTCTTCGATGCGGCGAACTGCTGCATGAGGTCGCGCTCCTTCGACGAGAGCTTGGTCGGCGTGACCACCTGGATGCCGACCTTGAGGTCGCCGCGGCCGGAACCGCGCAGCCGCGAGACTCCCCGGTCTTTCACCGTGAGGATCTCGCCGCTCTGGAGGCCGGGCTTGAGCTCGACGTCGACATCGCCGTCGAGTGCGGCGACCTTGGCGTGCGTGCCGAGGATCGCGTCGGTCATCGAGACCTCGAGGGTGCAGAGGAGGTCATCGCCGTTGCGGCTGAAGACGTCGTGGTTCTTGACCTTGATCTCGAGGTAGAGGTCGCCGTTGGGGCCGCCGGCGGGGCCGGCCTCACCCGAGCCGGGCATCTGCAGGCGCACGCCCGTGTCGACGCCGGCGGGGATGTCGACCGGCACGGTGCGGCGGGCGCGCACGCGGCCCTGACCCTGGCAGGTCACGCAGGGCGTCGCGATGACGGTGCCGTAGCCGCGGCAGGTGCCGCAGGGGCTCGAGGTCATGACATTGCCGAGGAGCGAGCGCACCGAGCGCTGGATCGACCCGGTGCCGTGGCAGATGTCGCACGTGACGGGCGAGGTGCCCGGCTGGCAGCACGAGCCGTGACACGTCTCGCAGGTCACCGCGGTGTCGACCTCGATGTCGCGGTGCGTGCCGAAGATGACCTCGTCGAGGCCCACCTCGACCCGCAGCAGCGCGTCCTGACCGCGTTCACGCCGTGAGCGGGGTCCGCGGCTCTGCTGGCCGGCCCCGAAGAACGTCTCGAAGATGTCCCCGAAGCCGCCGAAGTTCTGGCCGCCGCCGAAGCCGCCCTGGTCGCCGAGGTCGTACTGCTGGCGCTGTTTCGGGTCTGAGAGCACGTCGTACGCGTGCGTGACCGATTTGAAGCGCTCGGATGCCTCGGCGCCCGGGTTGACGTCGGGGTGGAGTTCGCGCGCGAGACGGCGGTAGGCCTTCTTGATCTCGTCGGGGGTTGCGTCGTGGGAGACGCCGAGGACCTCGTAGTGGTCGGCCACGGAGGGCTTGTCCTTTCGATTGCCGGATGCCGGTCGCAAGCGACGGGCGGCGGGTTCAGTTCTCGCCGAGCGTTCGGGAGAGGTAACGGGCGACGGCGCGGACGGCCGCCATGCTGTGGGAGTAGTCCATGCGGGTGGGTCCGACGATGCCGAGGCGCGAGATGTCGCGTCCCGGGATCGCGAACGCGCTCGAGACGACCGAGGTCTCGCCCAGGCCGAACGAGGCGTTCTCGCGCCCGATGCGCACCGTCACGGCGTGCTCGTCGGTCGCCATCTCGCCGAAGAGCTTCAGCAGCACCACCTGCTCTTCGATCGCCTCGATCACGCCGAGGATGGAGCCGGCGAAGTCCTGCTCGGTGCGCACGAGGTTCGCCGCTCCGGCGACCACGAGGCGATCCTGCCGCTGCGCGCGGGCCTGTTCGGCGAGCGTCGCCGCGAGGGTGTGCAGCACGGCCGCGTGGCGCGGGTCGACGTTGTCGATCTCGCCCGACAGCGCATCCGCGGCATCCGCCATCGCCCGGCCGCCGGCGATCTCGTTGAGTCGCACGCGAAGGTCGCCGAGCGTCTGCTCGTCGACGGGCTCCTCGAGTTCGGCGAGACGCTGCTCGACCTGCCCGGAGTCGGTGATGAGGATGCACAGCACCCGCTCGGGGGCCAGCGCGATGAGCTCGACGTGACGCACGCGCGCGCTGCCGAAGCTCGGATACTGCACGACCGCGAGCTGATTGGTGAGCTGGGCGATGAGTCGCACCGTGCGCGCGAGCAGTTCGTCGAGGTCGCTCGATTCGCCGAGGAACGTCTCGATGGCCTGCCGTTGGGCGCCGCTGAGCGGCCGCACGTCGGTGAGCTGGTCGACGAAGACGCGGTAGCCCTTGTCGGTCGGGATGCGGCCCGACGAGGTGTGCGGGGCCGCGATCAGCTCTTCTTCTTCGAGCAGTGCCATATCGTTGCGGATCGTCGCGGCGGAGACGCCGAAGGCGTGCCGCTCGACGATCGACTTCGAGCCGACGGGTTCGCGCGACGCGACATAGTCCTGCACGATCGCGCGCAGAACCGCGAGGCTGCGTTCGGAGACCATTTCCTCGCTTCCCTCCATCGTTTAGCACTCGTTCTGAGTGAGTGCTAATCATATCGCGCCATCCCGTGACACGGCCGTTGCCAGCCGCTGGGCGCGGCGCTAGCTTATGGGTATCCCCCGCGAGTCACCCCCTGGCTGCGATCCCCCGTCGCGCGAGATGCGGTTCATCTGAGAGCCCCCGAAAGGCACGCACCCCATGACCGATTCCAACACCCCTGCCCCCGATCCCGACGCCCAGCCGACTCCGCCGCCCGCCGCGCCGCAGGGGGCGCCTGCAGGCGCACCGCAGGCGGCCGCAGCAGCACCCCTCTCCCAGGAGCAGGACGTGCAGTGGGGTGCCTTCGCCCATCTCGGCGGCGTGGTCGGGTTCCTCCCGTCGCTCATCATCTGGCTGATCTTCAAGGATCGCGGCCCGTTCACGAACACCGAGGCGAAGGAGGCGCTGAACTTCCAGATCACGATCCTCATCGCCTACGTCGTGGGCTCGATCCTCACGGTCATCCTCATCGGCGTCTTCATCGTCTGGGCCGCCTGGATCGTGAGCGTCGTCTTCTCGATCATCGCCTTCCTCAAGGCGAAGGACGGCCAGCACTACCGCTACCCGTTCGCCATCCGCCTCATCAAGTAGCAGGCCGGCACCGAGCGCGCCGGGCTGGGTCTTCACCCGGCGCGCTCTGCTGTGCCAGCATGAGAGTGCCTCGAACTTCGCCCATCGGGCGACGAGACCGAACCTCGCCTCACGGCGAGCCGACCAAGGAGACATCATGTCCGGTGCAACCCCGCCTCCCCCGCCTCCCGGCAACCCCTACGAGCAGCCGAGCCAGCAGCTCAGCCCGGCCGACGAGAAGCTCTGGGCGACGCTCGTGCACATCGGCGGCATCTTCTTCAGCTTCATCCCCGCCCTGATCGGCTACCTGGTGCTGAAGGACAAGGGCCCGTTCGTGCGCGAGCACACCGCGACCGCCCTGAACTTCCAGATCACCATGGCGATCGCGTCAGTCGTCGCTGGGATCCTCTGGTTCCTCATCATCGGTATCTTCCTGAGCATCGCCATCGGCGTCGTCGTGATCGTCTTCAGCATCATCGCCGCGGTGAAGGCCAACCAGGGCCAGCCCTACACGTACCCGCTCTCGATCAAGTTCGTGAGCTGAGCTCCGACGAATCGTCGAGCAGGCGCCGCACCACGGCGTCCGCGAGCAGCCGCCCTCTCCTGGTGAGTGTCACCACTCCCGAGAGGGCGGCTTTCGCGTCCACGAGGCCGTCGGCGATGAGGCCTGCGACCGCATGACGGCCTCCCGCGTGCAATGAGCCGACCGAGATGCCCTCGCGGATGCGGGTGAGCAGCAGCACGCGCTCGACCTCTCGGGTCGGGCCGTCGAGCGTCTCGCGGCCGACCGCGGGTGAGACGCCGGCTGTGACTCGATCGGCATAGGCCGAGGGGTGCTTCGCATTCCACCAGCGCACGCCGCCGACGTGGCTGTGCGCACCCGGACCCACACCCCACCAGTCGTCCCCGCGCCAGTATCCGAGGTTGTGCCGCGATCGGTGCGAGGCATCCGTCGCCCAGTTGCTGACCTCGTACCACTCGTAGCCCGCCGAGGCGAGCAGGTCGTCGGCCAACTCGTACATGTCGGCCTCGAGGTCGTCGTCGGGCTGGGCAAGCTCGCCGCGCCGGATCTGCCGGGCCAGCTTCGTGCCCTCTTCGACGATGAGCGCGTAGGCGCTCACATGGTCGGGTCGCTCGGCGACGACGGCCTCGACGCTCCGACGCCAGTCGTCGATCGACTCCCCCGGCGTGCCGTAGATCAGGTCGAGGCTGACGTCGAGCCCGGCGTCGCGCGCCCAGCGTACGACGAGCGGCACTCGCGCCGGATCGTGCGTCCGGTCGAGCGCGGCCAGCACGTGCGGCACAGCCGACTGCATGCCGAACGAGACGCGGGTGAAGCCGCCCTCGGCGAGACGCACGAGGTCTTCGGGTCCGACCGAGTCGGGGTTCGCCTCGGTCGTGACCTCGGCGCCCGGCTCGAAGCCGAACTCGTCGCGAACCGCAGCGAGCATGCGCACGAGGTCGGCGGCCGGCAGCAGGGTCGGCGTGCCGCCGCCGAAGAAGACGGTCATCGCGGGCCGAGCGGGCACAGCGGATGCCTCGAGCATCTGCCGCGACATCCGGATCTCGGCGATCGCGTGGTCGGCGTAGTCGACCTGCCGCGCGCCTCGGAGCTCGTCGGAAGTGTAGGTGTTGAAGTCGCAGTACCCGCAGCGCACCCGGCAGAACGGCACGTGCACGTACACGCCGAAGGCGCGGTCGGCGGCGCCGACCGCGGCAGACGCCGGCAGGAGCCCGTCAGCGGGCGCCGGGTCGCCGAGCGGCAGAGCGGATGCCACGACTAGACGCCGCCGGCGGGGTGCAGGGCCCGCAGCTCGAGGCGAGTGAGCTCGCGACGACGCTTGCGCTGCATCGGCGCGGTGACGCCGGTCGTCGCGAAGATCGACCGGATCGTGAGCCATACGGTGTCGTCGTCGCGGTGCTCGACGATGAAGGACTCCTCGCCGCTCTCGGGGCCCTCAGCCGTGGTGCCGTAGGCGAAGCCGATGCGTTCGGGCTCGTCGATCACGTAGACGATGAGCACGGGGATCTGTTCCGTGCCGATCCGCTTCTTGCGCTCGAGTGTCGCGGTCATCCCGGCGGCGATATAGGGCATGCCGTCGGCACCGAACCGCTCCTCGATGCGCGGGGCCGGCTGTTCGGCGAGCGGGGCGCCTTCGACGTCGTAGACGATGCCCGGGTACTGGGCGCCCGTGCCCGTCGAGATGTCGGCGATCTCGAAGCCCGAGCCGCGCTGGATGCCCCACGTCATGAGCGACTCGGCGGCGCGCTCGAACCGCTCGATGCCCGAGCCGAGGCGAACCACGTCTTCGGACGGGCGGTAGCCGGTAGGCGGGTAGCGCAGCAGATCGGGTGCGAGGGTCGCCCCGATGGCGCCGTACGTGACCGATTGGTCGGTGAAGGTGCTTCGGCGGGTCATCCGTGGGCCTTTCCTGTGGTGCGGCACCTGCCGGGCGCACGCGTCTGATGCGATGCGGGCTCGACAGGCACAGTCGATTCTACGGACGTCGCCTGAGTCCGTTCTGGTGATGACGTGCCTCGGCGGGGGCTCAGCGATCGACGCCGGCCGATTCGAGCAGCGAGAGGGTCGTGGCATCCGCGTCGAGCTGGGCCCGAACGCCGAGCGGCAACGGCAGGTTCGGCGGGGTGTGGCCGATCTCGAGATTCGCGAGCACGGGGATGTCGCGGTCGCCGAGCACGTCGAGCACGATCTCGCGCAGCCCGGGGCCGCCTTCGGTGACCTCGACGTCGGCGATCGGGCCGACGAGCATGCCCGCGATGCGATCGAGGATGCCGGCGTGGCGGAGCACGTGCAGGTCGTTCCAGGCCGCCGACGTGGCGGTGCCGACTTCCTCCCAGAACAGGATCGCGCCGTCGAAGCGTTCAGGCGGCAGCGCGAACGGCGTCGCCTGCAGGCGCACGAGGCGGTTCAGGAGGCCGCCGATCAGCGGGCCCACCGCACGCCCGCCGTGCCAGCGCTCCCACTCGCCGCCCGAAGGAAGCATGCCGACGGGCGCCGTGCTCGTGAGCAGACGGGTCGAGACGTCGGCGAGTTCCTGCCGCCGTTCGGCACCGGCCTCCTGCCATTCGCCGTACCCGAAGGTCACGAGATCGCCGTGCACGCCCACGAGACCCGTGCGGGAGTGCAGCGCGAGCAGCACGACATCGATGTCGCTGAACCCGATCACCGGCTTGGGGTCGGCCTCGACGGCCGCGTAGTCGATCAGGTCGAGGTAGCCGAGCGTCATGCGACCGCCCGAGAGCGCGAAGATCGCGCGCACCTGCGGGTCGCGGAGCAGTCGGTTGAACTCCCGCGCGAGCTCGGCGGGTTGGGCCGCGCCCCACCACCAGTGACGCCCGATCTCGACGAGCGGCGAGACCTGCACGACGAAGCCGAGTCCCTCGAGTTCGGCGATGCCGCGTCTGAAGAGCGCCACCTCGTCGGCGTCGAGGCCGCCTGAGAGCGCCGCCACGGCGACGGTGTCGCCTGGCCGCAACACGCTCGGACGCAGCATCCGGACCATGCTCAGCCCCCTTCTGGGTGCGCTCGACCGCCCGATGCAGTCCGACGCTTCACCCGCTGACGGCGACCACGCTAGCGCTCGGCGCCGTCGGCGTCGATGGCTCGGGCCAAGGTCTCCGAGAATGGAGGCATGGCAGACAGCACCCCTCTCATCGGCAGTTCAGGCCTCAGCCACGTGACCTTCATCGTCAGCGACCTCGACCGCATGGAGACGATCCTCACGCGCGTGCTCGGAGCGGTACGGGTGTACGACAGCGGCGCCGAGAGGTTCTCCCTTTCTGAGGAGCGCTTCTTCCTCGTCGGCGAAGAGCCGGTGGCGACGTGGGTCGCGATCATGCAGGGCGACGGAGGGTTGCCGCGTTCGTACAATCACGTCGCGTTCCAGGTCGACGCGGGCGCGCTCGACGAGCTGCGTCGCGTGATCGACGCGCTCGGCCTCGAGCAGCGTCCGCCGCGCTCGCGCGTCGCGGGCGAGGGCGAGTCGATCTACTTCTACGACGACGACGCGCATCTCTTCGAGCTGCACACCGGATCGCTCCGCGAGCGGCTCAGCGCATATGCGCCGGGAGCGCCTCGGAAGTAGAGGCCGAGGCTACTTCTTGTCCTTCTTCTCGACGTCGCCCGAGAGCGCGGCGATGAACGCCTCTTGAGGGACCTCGACGCGGCCGACCATCTTCATGCGCTTCTTGCCCTCCTTCTGCTTCTCGAGGAGCTTGCGCTTCCGGCTGATGTCACCGCCGTAGCACTTGGCGAGCACGTCTTTCCGCATCGCGCGGATCGACTCGCGCGCGATGATGCGGGCGCCGATCGCGGCCTGGATGGGCACCTCGAACTGCTGGCGCGGGATGAGTTCGCGCAGGCGTCCGGTCATGAGCACGCCGTAGGCGTATGCCTTGTCGCGGTGCACGATCGCACTGAACGCGTCGACCTGCTCGCCCTGGAGCAGGATGTCGACCTTCACGAGGTCGGCGGCCTGGTCGCCCGTGGGCTCGTAGTCGAGCGAGGCGTAGCCGGCGGTCTTCGACTTCAGCTGGTCGAAGAAGTCGAACACGATCTCGCCGAGCGGCATGTTGTAGCGGATCTCGACCCGGTCTTCACCGAGGTACTCCATGCCGATGAGCGAGCCGCGACGCGACTGGCAGAGCTCCATGATCGTGCCGACGTAGTCCTTCGGCGCGAGGATCGCGGCGCGCACCATGGGCTCGCGCACCTCGACGATCTTCGCCCCCGTCGGGAACTCGCTCGGGTTCGTGACCGTGACCGTCTTCTTGTCTTCGGTCGTCACCTCGTAGATCACCGACGGTGCGGTGGCGATGAGGTCGAGGCCGAACTCGCGCTCGAGGCGCTCGGTCACGATCTCGAGGTGCAGCAGGCCGAGGAAGCCGCAGCGGAAGCCGAAGCCCAGCGCGACGGAGGTCTCGGGCTCGTAGACGAGCGCGGCGTCGGAGAGCTTCAGCTTGTCGAGCGCCTCGCGGAGCTCGGGGTAGTCGCTGCCGTCGATCGGGTAGAGACCCGAGAAGACCATCGGCAGCGGCTCGGTGTAGCCGGGCAGCGCCTCGGTCGCCGGCTTCGCGGCGGTCGTGACCGTGTCACCGACCTTCGACTGGCGCACGTCCTTCACACCGGTGATCAGGTAGCCGACCTCGCCGATGCCGAGACCCTTCGAGGGAGTCGGTTCGGGCGAGCTGACGCCGATCTCGAGGATCTCGTGGGTCGCCCTCGTGGACATCATCTGAATGCGCTCGCGCGGCTTCAGGTGGCCGTCGATCATGCGCACGTAGGTGACGACGCCGCGGTAGCTGTCGTAGACGGAATCGAAGATCATCGCGCGCGCCGGGGCATCCGCATCGCCGACCGGGGCGGGAATGCGCTCGACGACACGGTCGAGCAGCGCTTCGACGCCGACGCCGGTCTTGCCCGAGACCTTGAGCACGTCGTCGGGCGAACCGCCGATGAGGTCGGCGAGCTCCTTCGCGTACTTCTCGGGCTCGGCGGCCGGGAGGTCGATCTTGTTCAGCACTGGGATGATCTCGAGGTCGTTCTCGAGTGCGAGGTAGAGGTTCGCGAGCGTCTGGGCCTCGATGCCCTGCGCCGCGTCGACGAGGAGGATCGCGCCCTCGCACGCCGCGAGCGAGCGGGAGACCTCGTAGCTGAAGTCGACGTGACCGGGGGTGTCGATCATGTTCAGCGCGTACGAGGAACCCTCGACCTGCCACGGCATGCGCACCGCTTGGCTCTTGATCGTGATGCCGCGCTCACGCTCGATGTCCATGCGGTCGAGGTACTGCGCGCGCATGTCTCGATCGCTCACGACGCCCGTGATACCGAGCATGCGGTCGGCGAGCGTCGACTTGCCGTGGTCGATGTGCGCGATGATGCAGAAGTTGCGGATCAGCGCGGGGTCGGTGGCAGCAGGCACCGGCGGGTTCGTGGCTCTCGGGGACATCCTGACGATTCTCCCATGACTTCGCTTCAGACTTTCGACGGATGCCCCGCGGCGCGCCCCCGGGCTACGCTCGGAGCATCATGGCGGTCATCCAGATCCCGAGCGAACGCGTCGCTCCATCGGCCCTGCGGCCGGTGTTCACGGCGCTCCGACTCGGCCTGCACGTGCTCGTCGTGGGCCTCACGCTCTTCGTGGTCGTGCGCGCGCTGCTCGACGACGCACCCGACGAGATCGGGGTGACGGTGCTGGCCGTCGCGTTCCTCGCCTGCTACGGAGCCGGCGTCGCGACCGCCCACCGCAGCCTGCCGACCTGGGCGCGGGTGATCTGGCTCGTCAGCCTGCTCGTGCTGTGGGTCGGCATGTCGGCCATGACTCCCGACGCGGCGTTCCTCGCCTTCCCGCTCTTCTTCCTCGAGCTGCATGTGCTCGCGGCGCCGATCGCGGTGCCGCTCGTCGTCGTGACCTTCGGCCTCTCGGTCTGGGGCACGGCGACCCACCTCGGGTTCGAGGTCGGCTCGATCCTCGGCCCGCTGATCAGCGCCGGCGTCGCCATCGTGATCGGCCTCGGGTATCGCGCCATGGCGCAGGAGACGCAGGAGCGTCAGGCTCTGATCCTCGACCTCATGGCGACACGCGAGGAGCTCGCGGCCGCGAGCCGCGAGGCGGGCACCCTCGCCGAGCGTGAACGCCTCGCGAAGGAGATCCACGACACCGTGGCGCAGGGCCTGTCGAGCATCCAGATGCTGCTGCACGCCGCGGAGCGCGATGTCGCAGACGAGCCCACGCAGCAGAAGCTGAAGCTGGCCCGCGAGACCGCCGCCCAGAACCTCGGCGAGACGCGCCGCTTCATCCGCGAGCTCGCGCCGCCCTCGCTCGACGCGCAGACCCTGCCGTCGGCGCTCCGGCGCCTCACCGAGTCGACCACTGAGCAGTCGATGCAGTCCGGCACGCCGCTCCGGGTCGAGTTCTCCACGAGCGGCGACCCCGTGATGCTGTCGATGGCGGCTGACGCAGCCCTCCTCCGCATCGCGCAGGGGTCGCTCGCGAACGTGCTGCAGCACGCCGGTGCCACGCATGCCTCGGTCACGCTCAGCTACCTCGGCGACGAGATCGCGCTCGACGTCGTCGACGACGGGGTCGGGTTCCGCACGTCGTCAACGCTCGACGCCGACGCCTCGCAGCCCGGCGACGCAGGTCCCGGCGGGTTCGGTCTCCGCGCCATCCGCCAGCGCGCTGCGGCCCTCGGCGGCAGCGTCGACATCGAGTCGGCTCCCGGCGACGGCACGGCGATCTCCGTCCGCATCCCGGTGGTGAGGCCATGATCCGCATCCTCCTCAGCGACGACCATCCCGTCGTGCGCGCCGGCATCCGCGCGATGCTCGAGAGCGAACCCGACCTCGAGGTCGTGGGCGAGGCCACGACGGCCGAAGACGCGGTGCGGCTGGCCGAGGCATCCGCTGTCGACCTCGTGCTCATGGACCTGCAGTACCCGGGCGCCATGCAGGGTGCAGAGGCGACCCGCCGCATCCGCTCGCGGAAGGGCTCGCCACGAGTGCTCGTGCTGACGAACTACGACACGGATGCCGACATCCTCGGAGCGATCGAGGCCGGGGCGAGCGGCTACCTGCTGAAGGATGCCCCGCCGGCCGAGCTCATCGCAGCCGTGCACGCCGCGGCGGTCGGCGACGCCGCGCTCGCCCCGGGAGTCTCGTCGCGACTCGATGCGTCGCTTGCGAGCGGCGAACGGCTGACGGTGCGCGAGGCCGAAGTGCTCTCGCTCGTTGCGGAGGGCCGCACCAATCGCGAGATCGGCCGCGCCCTCTTCCTCAGCGAGGCGACTGTCAAGTCGCACCTCGTGCACATCTTCACCAAGCTCGGGGTCGGTTCGCGCACCGCAGCGGTCGCCAGGGCACGCGAACTGGGTGCGATCAGGGCGGGCTGACGGATGCCTCGCGCTCGCGTCGTGCTCGTGCACGGACTCCGCACCTCATCGTCGATGTGGCGCAGGCAGCTCGAGCTGCTCGGTGCGCACGACCTCGATGTCGTCGCCATCGATCTGCCCGGACACGGCGCGAGGATCGGCGAGCCCTTCTCGATCGAAGCGGCGCTGCAGACGATCGATGCTGCACTGAACCCCTCTGTCGCTGCGGGCGCGACCGACCGCGCAATCCCCCGGCTGCTCGTCGGGCTCAGTCTCGGCGGATATCTCGCATTGGAGTTCGCTGCTCGGAACCCCGATCGCCTCGATGGGCTCGTCGCGGCGTCGTGCAGCACGCGCCCGCGGGGTGCGCCGCTCGGCGGCTACCGGCGACTGGCAGCGATCATCGGCCGCATGCCCGACCGCGGTCGCGGCCTCAACGACGCGATGGCACGGCTCTTCCTCTCCCCCGAGGCCGCCGACGACGTGCTCGCGGGCGGCGTCGCCCTCGACGTCATGGCACCCGTGCTCGGCGCCGTCGGTGATCTCGACCCCGTCGGAGCGCTCTCGGCGATCGACGTGCCGGTCTGGCTCGTGAACGGCCGGTTCGACCACTTCCGTCTCGAGGAGCGCCGGATGCTGCGCGCCGCCAGAGACGGCCACCTCGTCATCATTCCCCGCGCGACGCACCTCGTGAGCCTCATCCGACCCGACGATTTCGCTGCGACCGTGCTCGGCGCCGTCGCCGAACTCGATCGGCGCGCCGCCGCCGAGCGTCGGCGGCGCAGCCCGGCCGGCACGCCGCCGGAAGGGTCGCCGAGTTTCCCCGGGCAACTCGCAGGCGCGGACGTTGGTGACGCACCCGCATAGCTGGTATCGTTGCCTGTTGGCTTGCGTGTGGGTCCCACCCCGCACGATTCGCCGGTGAGGCCCCTCTACCTTTCCCGGCACATCCGGTACCCGCACAAGAACGAAAGACGAACTCCACGTGGCAAACATCAAGTCGCAGATCAAGCGCAACCGCACGAACCTCAAGGCGCAGGAGCGCAACAAGGCCGTCAAGAGCGAGCTGAAGACCGTCATCCGCACTGCGAAGGACGCGATCTCCACGGGCGACAAGGAGAAGGCGACGACCGCCCTCCGTGCCGCGACGCGCAAGCTCGACAAGGCTTCGAGCAAGGGCGTCATCCACAAGAACCAGGCCGCGAACCGCAAGTCGGCTCTCGCGAAGCAGGTCGCAGCGCTCTGACGCGAACACGCACTCGATGAAGGCCCCGGCACGGATGTGTCGGGGCCTTCGTCATGCGCGGGGCGCTACAGGCGACGCGCCAGCCAGCGCAGCGTCATGTCGCCCTGCAGCAACTGCATCGGCCTGAGCTGCGGGAGTCCCGGCACGGCGGGCGCGTGCCCGTCGCGCCAGCAGCGCCCGGCGAGGCCCGCGAGCATCACGTCGACGCCATGCGGATCGGCATCAGACCAGGCCGAAGCTGCGAGCACAGCCTCGGGGTCGAATCCGTCAGCGGCGATGTCGGGAATGAGCCGGATCCAATCAGCCCACCCCGGCGCCGTCCACCGATGCGTCCAGTCGACCAGACGGAGCCTGCCCGAAGGCTCGCGCATGACGTTGTCGCGGCGGATGTCGCCGTGTTGGAATGCCGTGCCCGAAGCGAGCGTCTCGAACCATTCGGCCTCGAGCTCTGCGAGCGTCTCGACACGGAGCCCGTAGGGCAGGTCCAGGTGTCGCACATGGGCGACGGATGCCGTTGCCGCCGTCGCAGGTCGTTGCAGCGCCTCCCACGCGCCCAAGAGCGGCGCGAACGCGTGCGCGTACGGCTCGGTGGCGCGAACCGGACTCGGATCCAGACGTTCGCGCAGATGATGCGACAGAGCGGCGAGGGACCCGAGGTCGGCATGGTTCCACTCGGCGATCGCAGCGCCGTGCACGCGTTCGTAGACGGCCACCACCCACCCGTCGGACTCGCTCCACGACAGCAGCGGCGGCCCCAGATCACCGATGGTCGAGGCGAGTTCAGCGCCGACGCGCACTGCGTCACCGCCAGCGTCACCGACCGCGCCGGCCTTGACGAATACATGCCGTCCCGAGGCCGCACTGACGACGGATGCCACGGACGGAGTGAAACCCGCCGCGGCGGGCGTCTCCCGCGCGATTCCGCCGCCGAGCACCGACGTGACGAACTCGACGACGGAAATGGGAGCCGTACGCAGCAGCAGCGGTCGCGCGAACTCCGCAGTCGTCACGCGCGGCCGCGCGAGGCGATGACGCCGACGAGCCGTTCGAGAGCGAACACGGGGTCTCGCTCGGCGCCCTTGACCGCGGCATCAGTGGCGGCGAGAGCCTCGATCGCCCTGCCGAGCCCTTCATCGGTCCAGCCGGCGAGATCGCGTCGCGCACGGTCGACCTGCCATGGCGCGAGACCCAGCGAACCTGCGAGCTGGGCACCGCCGCCTCGAGTGCCCGACACCTTCGCCATCGTGCGTACCTTCATGGCGAACGCCGCGACCATGGGCACCGGGTCGGCGCCGCTGTCGAGCGCGTGCCGGAGCGCGATGAGCGCCTCGCCGTGCCGTCCAGCGATCGCCGCGTCGGCCACCGCGAATGCGTTGGTCTCGACGCGGCCACCGTAGTAGCGCGCGACGACGGATTCGGTGATGTCGGATGGCGCATCGGCGAGCAGCTGCCGGCAGGCCGCTGAGAGTTCGCGCAGATCGTCGCTGAACGCGCCGACGAGCGCCCGCAACGCGCCGGGGCTGATCTTGCGGCCCGCTGCGCGGAATTCGGCGGCGGCGAAGTCCTGCTTCTCTGCGTCTTTCTTGAGTTCGGCGCAGACGATCTCGATGCCGCCTCCGCCGCCGGCGCGAATCGCGTCGAGGAGCTTCTTGCCGCGAACGCCGTTGCGGTGGCGGAGCACGAGGGTCGTGGACTCGGCCGTCTGGGAGAGGTAGTCGAGCGCATCGAGCAGGAAGTCGTCGCTCGCGCGTTCGACGGCGCTGACCCGGATGAGGCGCGGCTCACCGAAGAGCGAGGGGCTCGCGAGCGTCATGAGTTCGCCGCGCCGGTAGCCGTCGGCTTCGAGATCGCTCACTTCGAGGGCCGGGTCTTCGGTACGCAGGAAGTCGCGCAGCATCGTGATCGATCGCTCGGCGAGCACGTCTTCTGCGCCCGTCACGAGCACCACCGGTGCCGGCCGGATCGCGTGCCAGGCGAGTTGCGGGATCGCCGCCTTCGTCTTGGGCGATGCCCCTGCGCGCGATGCCACCGCACCTCCCATTCGTCGCTTCGAGTCTACGGGCCGGCGCCGACACCGACGACGCCGCGCTCCTCCGCACGCCGTCAGTTCGCGTCGAGGTGCTCGTCGAGGAGTTGTGCGAAATCGCCGGGCACGCAATGAGCTTCGCCGGAGACGGTGATCAGCTCCGCGTCGACGAACGCGCCCATGCTCTTGACCGGGCCGCCGTAGCCGAACAGCACGATCTGCGTTCGGGCCGAATCGACCCGTTCCGGCGAGAGCCCGAGGCTCTCCCAGTGCGTTTCGAGCCCGGTGACGGTTGCTTCGGCATCGGTGACTCCAGGACCGGTCTGTCGAGCGGTGAAGGTCACCCCGTCGGTGCCGTCGGGAAGCGTGCACTGCTCGGGAGGGTTGTCGACATACTGGGACCACCCTGTGGGACCGCCGAGGAATGCGATCGTCGATTCCATGGTCTCGCGGAGCGCCTCGTGTGTCTCTTCAGGGCTCATCTGTTCCTCCGCGCTCGATGTCGGGTCAGGTCGGTCGCCGCTGCCGCACCCGCTGAGCAGCAGCATGATCGCGGCAGCGGAAACCACGGCACGACCTGTTCGAAGACGAGTCACTTCGCACCACCAAGCTCGGTTGGAGAAACCAGGATCGGCACACCACCGGGGAACGCCGGCGTGACGAGCCCGCGCTGGAACGGCGTCAACTCCGGAGGAACGTGCAGCGTCAGGTCCGCGGACTGCTGGGTCGTCGCAAGCGCGATGTTCATCAGCGACTCCGAGTTGCTCTCGAGGTAACCGTAGCCGTCGCCGCGGACCATCGGGTCGTGCGCGGTGGTCGCGTTGAGGTCAGGGCTTCCCGGAACGCCGTTGGTGCCGAACCGGGTCGCCCCGAAGCTCTCGTCCATCGGGTTCAGTCGGTGGCTTCCCTCACGTCCGGTCCAGGCCCATTCGTCGCCGAGCCCCGCCTCGAGCTTCGGAGCGACATCTCGTGCCTGCCCCGCGAAGACAAGCTCGGCATGCAGATCATGCACCGACTCGATCGATGGTTCGATGCCTGCCGAGCCGATCATCACGAACGCATCGACGCCCTGGTCGGCGGCTGCCAGAGCGTCGGCGGCCGTGGTGGTCCCGTAGGAGTGCGCGACCACATTCAGCTGCGTCTCGCGCGTACCCGAGACGGCGTTGTATGCGTCGATGTCGACATTGAGCCGCTCCCCGCCCGCTCGTGCGTAGTCGCCCATCAGCACTCCGAAGTTCATGTTCTCGGTGTCCGGCACCGGCGGCGTCTCGTATCCGATCCACGCGATCACCGCATGCCGTGTGCCGCTCTCCACGGACAGCTGCATGTCGTACAGGTTCTGCCCCGCTCGCGCCCATCCGACCACGCCGTCGGTCGTGGTCGTGCCCATGCCCGGGACGAGGAAACTGACGTTCTCGGCGAGGTCAAGATTGCCGATCGAGACCTGGGCGAGCGGAGGGACATCCGCTGTCAGGCCGATCAGCTGTCGCTGCACCTCGTCTCGGGTTCCGTTCACTGCGGCATCGATGTTCTCGAGCGCCGTGAGACGCGTTCGTGCGCCCTCGGCGGCGAGGTGGAACTGGTTCATCGGCTGCCCCGCTGCTCCCGGCCCCGGATCGAGTGCGCCAGCGAGATCGACTGCGGCTTCGGCCTCCGCAATCTGGGCGGCGAGCCAGATTCGGTTGGCTTGGTCACGGGCACCGTACGCGACCCCGCCGAGGTTGCCGATGACTCCCGGAGCGGCGGCGATCAGCGCGGACTGCAACGCGGAGGGGATGTACGAACCGGCATCGTCGTATTCGCCGCCGAGACCCGCCCACCATTCCGCGACGTCGGACGCCTCGGGAGGGCTGGTCCTCAGCTGCTCGAGGAGCTCAGGATGCGTGCGTGCGAGAGTGAGGAGCTCCATCGGAGTCAGCTGGGCGAGCCTCTGCAGGAGCGGAGTACTCCCGCCGGCGGTGCCGGTGGACGCAGCGACGCCGCCACGTGCGGCCGCACCACTCAGACCGGACCGGCACACGGTGTCCGCAATGAGCCGCGCTTCGACGATGGCCGCCCATTCGCGCGTCGCGGTACTGAGTGAATCCTCGGCCTCGGAGAGGTCGGCGCGGAGCCGCTCCTGCTCGGCTCCCTCGCCAGGCGTGAGCAGCACGGTCGGCGTGGGGAGCGAGCTCACCTGCGAGTCAAGGAACCACACCTTCGCCTGAGCCTCGTCGCGCCGGGCACGCACGCTCCGCACGCGCGCCTGGATCTCTTCGAGGTCGGTCGCATACCGCTGCAGGACATTGGTCTCGTGCTCGAGACGGGAGGCGAGCAGGTCGGGCTCCGGTTGCAGGGTGGCCATCGCACCCCGAACAGCGTCTGCGGTCTTTCCGTTCCAACCGTCGGCGGCGAGTTGGATGGCGCTGTTCAGCGCGGTCGCACCGCCGGTTCGGAGCACGATCACCAGGGCCCAGAGCGACCACGCGTACGCTCGGATATCGGCGACGCTGCCTGCACCCGGATCGTCATCGGACCAGGTCTGCCCGGTCATGCGAGCGCCCTGACGAGCGACGCCTCCGCGAGGTCGAGACTGTCCAGCCCGTCGCGGGTCGTGCCGGCGAGGGCCCGAAGGGATGCGGCGACGGTCGCCGCGTGCCCGGCTCGCAGTCGGTCGTTCTCCGCCGCGACGGACGCGATGCCCGGCGTTCCGAACCATACGGTGTTCGGCGCGGTCTCCGAGACCGAGTCGAGCGCCTCGCGCGCCGTCGTGAGCCACGCCGCAACGGACCGCACCTGCGAGTCCGATACCCGAAGCTCAGGGATCACCACTGCACGTACCAGTCGTCAGCGTGCGATGCGCGAGGCGATCTGCGCGTCGACGTCGCCGAGCGTGGTCGCCGTCGTGCGGAGGAACAGCGCGAGGTCGTCGAGCCCGCCGATGGTGTTCGTCGCACCCGAGGTGAACCGGTTGTACGCCTCTGCGAACGCGCCCGATGCCTTGTCGGTGGTGAATCCCTGGGCGACGAGGGCGTTGATCTGCCCCTGCAGTTTCGTGAGGGTGGCATTGATCTCATCGCGGCCGACAGCCAACTGGTCCGCCTTCGCGTTCAGTTCACCGAAAGTGACGTTCATGTTCGCCATGTGCGCGTTCCCCATTCTTCGACGCTCGGCGGTCATCGCGCCGAACAACTGGGATCGAGCCTACGACAACTCCGACCCCCGGAAGCCGCGATTCCACAGGCCACGACCGCATTTCCTGCGCACTCGAGGCCGGCGATGAAGCCGCCTCGGAACGCATCAGGGACACCACTGAGATTCGACTCGCGGTTCACTGCTCGACGGCGCTCCGCTCGGTCCAGAGATCGAATCCGCCGCCGTCCGTCGTCAGCAGCGCGGTGCCCGACGTGTCGGTGCGCACCACCGCCGTGCCGTTCGCACGCAGCAGGTCGAGGAGCCGGTCGGTCGGGTGGCCGTAGCCGTTGTCGGCGCCGACCCCGATCACGCCGACCGTCGCGCCGAGTTCGTCGTAGAGGCGCTCACTCTGGTCGGCCGAGCCGTGATGCGCGACCTTCACGAGATCGACGGGGCCGAGCGTCGCAGAGCGCAGCATCCGGGCCTGCGCCTCCTCACCGAGGTCGCCGAGGAAGAGGCCGCGGTACTCGGGTGTCGAGACGTCGAGCACCACGCTGGCATCGTTGCCGGGCGGCGCGTCGGGCCGAGGCCACACCACGCGCCAGCGTGCGTCGCCGAGGGTGCCGCCGAAGCCGGCGACGACCTCGACCGACTCAGCACCCGCCGCGACGAGCGGATCCAGTGCACGCGTCGACCGGTCGCCGTCGAGCGGCCCGTGCAGCACGGTGTCGACGAGCCCGGCGACCGCCGACACTCCCCCGGCATGATCGGCATCCCAGTGCGTCAACACGAGCAGATCGATGCGCGTGATGCCCAGCAGCGTCAGGCACCGCGAGAGCGCGGCCGGATCCGGCCCGGTGTCGATCAGCGCCGTCGCCTCGGCCGAGCGGAGGAGGACCGCATCGCCCTGCCCGATGTCGCACGCAGCGACATCCCAGTCCAACGGCCGCGTCGCCGCACCGATGAGCGGCCGTCCCGCGAAGAGTCCGACGGGCACGGCGATCGCCACGATGAGCACGGCGGCCGCGACACCACGCACTCGCCGCCGGCGCCGCGACCCGAGGAGCAGCCAGAGCGCGATCGCCGTGCACGCCGCGAGGAGCAGTGCGCCCGGGGCATCCGGCAGCCATTCGAGGCGGGCAGCGGGCATGGCCGATGAGGCCCGAGCGAGCAACGCGATCCACGAGGCGGGCAACCACGCGAGCTGCAGGCACGCGAACCCGACCGAGGGCAGCACCGGCAGGAGCAGGCAGCCGATGAGGCCGACCACCGTGCCGACGGGCGCCGCCGGCGCCGCGAGCAGATTCGCCGGCACCCCGTAGAGGGCGAGCGCCGGGTCGAGCAGCACGAGCACCGGCTGGCAGGCCAGCTGGGCGGCGAGCGGCACGCCGATGACCGCGGCGACGGGCAACGGCATCCAGCGTGCGAGCGCAACGGTGAGCGGCCGCGCGAGCAGCAGGAGCCCCGCCGTCGCGAACACCGACAGCGCGAACCCGTAGTCGCGGGCGTACCAGGGGTCGGCCACCAGCAACACGACGACCGCGAGCGAGAGCGCGGCGGTGCCGCCACCCGGTCGACCCGCCGCGACGGCCACGAGCACGACGACGGCCATCGTCGCTGCGCGAACGACACTCGCCTCGGGCGTGACGAGCACCACGAACCCCGCGAGGGCCGCGAGGGCGACGACGACACGCAGCAGCCGAGGCAGGCCGAGCAGCGCGGCGAGGGCGAATGCCGCTGCGGTCACGATGGCGCAGTTCGCCCCCGAGACCGCCGTCAGGTGGCTGAGCGACGCCGCCTTCATTGCTGTGTCGAGGCCCTCGTCGACCGCACTCGTGTCGCCGATCGCGAGCCCGGGCACGAGCGCGCCGCCGTCGCCGCCGAGCGCGCCGGCGGTCTCGGCGAAGCCGGTGCGCAGGCCGACGGTCCAGGCGAGCCACGGCGGCGGCAGCGTCACCGAGCGGATGTCTCCCACGGGCGCCAATCGGAACGCCGCCCCCTCTTCGGCCGGCAATGCCGTTACACGAGCCGAGAACGTGACCCGGGCGCCGAGCTGCAGCTCGCCCGCGGGCAGTGAGAGCGCCGTCGTCACGGGTACCGCGTGCGCCGCGGCACCGTCGATGCCGACGAGCCTGCCGTCGACCCGGAGCGGCGGGGCCTCGCCCTCGGCGAACCAGTTCGTGCGCATGACCCGGGGTGCACCGGTGAGTTCGATCGTGACCTCGGCAGTGCGATGCTCCTGGGCTGCGTCGGCGAGTGGAGAGGACTCTCGCGCGCCGAGCCCGAGCGCCACGGAGCTCGCCACGAGGGCGCCGCCCGAAATCACGACGAGCGCCGTCGCCGCCGCGCGAACGAACGGTGCGCCGACGGCGCCAGCGCCGCCCGCTGCGGGTCGTCGGCGCTCCCGCAGCACTCCCATGACGGCGAGGCCGACAGCGAGGAACGCCGCCGCCCACAGCGCCCAGGCGACGAGCGCGGCGCTCGAGGCGCCTCCGGTGATGCCGAGGGCGCACCATCCGGCCAGCCACGCGAACATCGCGGGCAGGAGCAGGCGGAGGTCGCGCACTCAGAGTGCCACGACTGGCTCGAGGCCCGCGAACACGGCGTCGCCGATGCCCGCGACGTCGAGCAGTTGGTCGATGGACGTGAACGGACCGTTGGCGTCGCGCCAGTCGATGATGCGTTGCGCGAGCGCCGGTCCGATGCGCGGGAGCGTGTCGAGCTCGGTGAGGTCCGCGGTGTTCAGATGCACGAGGCCGTCGGCCGGGCCGGCGCCCGGCACCGACGCCCCCGCGGCAGCAGGCGGCGGCACCTGGCCGACCACCGGCACCGCGAGTTGCTCGCCGTCGACGAGCGGACGCGCGAGGTTCACCCCGGCGGGATCGGCGTCGGGCGTCAGACCGCCCGCCGCCGCGATGGCATCGACGACCCGAGCACCCGCGTCGAGCTCGACGAGCCCGGGCCGCACGACGGCGCCGAGCACGTGCACGAGCACCGACGGCGCGCCCACGGTCGACGACGGGTCGACCGAGGCATCCGCTCGCCCGTCCCCGGATGCCTCGATGCGCGCCTGCTCGCCACCCCCACCCGCACCGAACGACATGAGCGCGGCCACCGCCACCGCCAGCACGAACAGCACCACGGCGGCGCCGACGCCGACACGCACGCGCGGGCTCGCGCGGCGGGCGGAGGGATCGAGCGCCGCCAACGGGTCGACGGCATCGCGAGCGGGCATGCTCGCACGTTACGACGATCGTCATCATTCGAGCTGTGGTCAGCAGAGCTCAGTGCAAGCGGACCGGGGTTCCTCCGCTGTCGAGGAGGAGTGTCGCTCAGAAGCCCCCTCTCTCCGCAGGCCTCGATGCAGCGCCAATGCTCGCAGCGCGCCCGGCCGGTACCGCCGTTGCCGTCGATGAAGGGATGGATCGTCGCGAACTGGGCATGGGCGTTCGCCGCGCGCCCGCAGCGAGGAACCCGAGCCTCCGTCGCCTTGGTGCAACTCAAATGTTGCACTCGCGATGGTGCAACCCTAAGGTTGCATCAACCTGTCAGACCAACTCGTATCGAGGAGCACACCGTGACCGATCAGCATCCCGCGTTCTCAGGCGGACGCAACGTCGCCCTGAAGGTGCCGCCGCACCGCTACGAGGCGACGGTCAGGTTCTATCGCGACATCCTGCAGCTCCCAGCGGTCTCCGGACCGGACGGCGATGCCACGGGATTCGAATTCGGCCCCTGCAACCTCTGGATCGACAATTGTCCAGGGCTCTCGCAGGCCGAAGTGTGGCTCGAGCTGGTGGCTTCCGACACCGGATCGGCAGCGGAGGTGCTGGAGAACGCCGGGATCGCGCGACGCGACGAGATCGAAGACCTCGGCACCGGGTTCGACGGGTTCTGGATATCGTCGCCGTCAGACGTGATCCACCTGGTCGACTCGCAGAAGCAGTCCTGGGCCTGACCTCGCTCACATCCCGATCGCGCTGGATGTCCGACCGCCGTGCAGCGCGGGAGAATGAGCGGCATGAGTCCCGAAGCGCGTCCACCTCACCGTCACCCGCGCGCGGTGCTCCTCGATTTCCACGGCACCCTGGCCGTCGCTCGATCGGTCGACGAGTGGATCGCCGATGCGCGCACGCGGGTGCCCCACGACGTCGACCCGTCCGCGGGGCTCTCCGATCGGATTCGGAACGTATGGGTGGACGCGAGGCAGCGGTTCCCGACACTGGACTGGGACCTCGACCCCACCTCGCATCGGCACGCATTCGTGTCGACGATCTCCCGCGACGATCGTGCGTCGCTCGAGCTCGCGGAATCCCTGTACGAGACGATGCCTCAGCAGTGGGTGCTGAACGCCGGTGCCGCTGCATTCATCGCTCGCGCCTCCGCCATCGGGATGCCCCTGGCCGTCGTGTCGAACATCGCGCTGGATGTCCGGCCCGCCTTGAATCGCTGGGGGCTCGCGTCCGCGTTCGACGCGGTGATCCTGTCGTATGAGGTCGGGTATGCGAAGCCCGATCCGCGGATCTTCCGACTCGCCTCGGACTCGCTCGGCGCCGACCCGAGGCACTGCGTCATGATCGGCGACTCGTGGCACGACGACGGCGGTGCGGCGGCTCTCGGAATGCGGTGCATGATCGCTCGACCGGAGCAGATGCACCGCGCCTTCGAACTCGCCCTGCCGTCGTGACCGGGCAGCTGTCAGTCCGGCGCTGATCGCCGGCGAGCACCCGGGAGTCGAACCCTCCCCGTCTCGGGGAGGGTTCGCACGATCAGCCCCGGGTCGCGATGTTCACGAGACGCGGCGCGCGCACGATCACGTTGACGATCTCACGCTCGCCGATCGAGCGGACGACCGCTGCAGACGCACGCGCCATCGCCTCGAGCTCGTCGCCCGAGATCTTCGGCGACACCTCGAGTCGATCGCGCACCTTGCCGTCGACCTGCACGACCGCGGTCACCGACTCCTCGACGAGGAGTGCCGGGTCGGCCTTGCGCCACGGCACGAGTGCCACGGTCGGCTCGTAGCCGAGGCGCTGCCACATGTCTTCGGCCGTGAACGGGGCGAAGAGGTCGAGGATCATCGCGGTGACCTCTGCCGCCTCGCGCACCGCGGCGTCACCGGCGCCCGCGCCGGAGTCGATCGCCTTGCGCGTCGCGTTCACGAGCTCCATGAGCCGCGCGACGACGACGTTGAACTTGAAGGCCTCGACGAGGCCAGGGGCATCGGCGAGCAGGCGGTGCGTGATCCGCCGGAGCGACGCATCGCCCGTCTTCCATTCGACATCGGGGCTCGACGTGACCTCACCCGAGATGCGCCAGGCGCGGGCCAGGAACTTCGATGCGCCGACCGGAGAGACATCGGCCCAGTCGATGTCGTCTTCGGGCGGGCCCGCGAACGCCAGCGTGACGCGCAGCGCGTCGGCACCGTGCGCCCGCAGCTCGCTCGCGAACTCCACCAGGTTGCCCTTGGACTTCGACATCTTGGTGCCGTCCATGATGACCATGCCCTGGTTGAGCAGCGACGTGAACGGCTCGGTGAAGCTCAGGTAGCCGAGGTCGAAGAGCACCTTCGTGATGAAGCGCGAGTACAGCAGGTGCAGGATGGCGTGCTCGACGCCGCCGACGTACTGGTCGACGGGCGCCCACTTCTCGGCCTCGGCCGGGTCGAAGGCACGCTCGTCGCTGTTGGGGTCGAGGTAGCGCAGGTAGTACCACGACGAGTCCACGAAGGTGTCCATCGTGTCGGAGTCGCGGCGGGCCGCTCCCCCGCAGTTCGGGCACGCGACGTTGACCCAGTCTTCTGCGGCGCCGAGCGGGCTCGCGCCCTTCGGCTTCAGGTCGAGCCCCGCGGCATCCGGCAGTCGCACCGGCAGCTCGGCCTCGGGAACCGGCACCTCGCCGCAATCGGGGCAGTGGATGATCGGGATCGGCGTGCCCCAATAGCGCTGGCGCGAGATCAGCCAGTCGCGCAGGCGGTAGTTCTTCGACGAGCGGCCGAGGCCGCGCTCGGCGAGGAGCTCGATCACGCGGCGGATCGCGTTGGACTTCGAGAGTCCGTCGAGCGGGCCGGAGTTGATGAGGCGGCCCTCGCCCGCGAGGGCGACGCCCGTCGACGCCGGGTCTTCGAGCGGGAGGTCGTCGGGCAGGTACGGGTCGCCGTTCTCGTCGAGCGGGATCACCGGGATCACGCCCGTGACGGGAGCGTTCGTGTCGACGACGACACGCACGGGCAGGTCGAACGCGCGCGCGAAGTCGAGGTCGCGCTGGTCGTGCGCCGGCACGGCCATGATCGCGCCGTGGCCGTAGTCGGCGAGCACGTAGTCGGCGGCCCAGATCGGCAGGCGCTCGCCGTTGACCGGGTTGATCGCGTAGCGCTCGAGGAAGACGCCCGTCTTCGGGCGGTCGGTCGCGAGACGGTCGATGTCGCTCTCGGCGCGCACCGAGTCGACGTAGTCCTGGAAGCGCATGCGCACCTCGGCGGACGCGCCGCTCGCGAGCTCTGCCGCGAGGTCGGAATCGGGCGCGACGACCATGAAGGTCGCTCCGAACAGGGTGTCGGGGCGCGTCGTGAAGACCGGGATGCGCTCCTCGCGCCCCTCGATCTCGAACTCGACGTCGGCACCGGAGGAGCGGCCGATCCAGTTGCGCTGCATCGACAGCACCTTCGAGGGCCAGGCGCCCTCGAGCTGGTTCAGGTCGTCGAGCAGCCGGTCGGCGTAGTCGGTGACGCGGAAGTACCACTGCGTGAGGGCCTTCTTCGTCACGACCGCGCCGCAGCGCTCGCAGTGCCCGTCGATGACCTGCTCGTTGGCGAGCACCGTCTGGTCGTTGGGGCACCAGTTGACCTGGCCCGCCTTGCGGTAGGCGATGCCCTGCTCGTAGAGCTTCAGGAACAGCCACTGGTTCCACTTGTAGTACTCGGGGTCGCTGGTGTGGAGCTCACGCGACCAGTCGAACGACGGCGCGTACTGGCGGAACGAGCGCTTCTGCTGCTCGATGTTCTCGTAGGTCCAACCGCGCGGGTCGATGCCGCGCTTGATGGCGGCGTTCTCGGCGGGCAGCCCGAAAGAGTCCCAGCCGACCGGGTGGAGCACGTCGAAGCCCTGGTGGCGCCAGTAGCGCGCCACGGTGTCGCCGTAGCCGAACGCCTCGGCGTGCCCCATGTGCAGGTCGCCCGAGGGGTAGGGGAACATGTCGAGGATGTACTTGCGCGGCCTCGTGTCACCGGGGAGCCCGGCACGGAACGGCTCGGACTCATCCCAGACGGGAAGCCACTTCGCCTGGATTGCGGCGAAGTCGTACGCGCCGGCGTCGGCGTGCGCTGGGTCCTGGTCGTGTGCCACGTGACTCTCAATCGTGTATCGCTCGGGGAGGGCTTCCGGGCGCGCCGGATCACGGCGCACTCGGGTATCAAGCCTACTCACTCCGAGGCGGGCATCTCCGCGCCGAGCACCGCGAGCAGGGCGCGCGCCTTGATGCGGGTCTCCTCGACCTCCTCGGCGGCGACCGAGAGCGCCGTGATGCCGCCGCCGGTGCCGATGGAGGCGCCATCGGGTGTGAGCACGATCGACCGGATCACCATCGCGAGGTCGGCGCCGCCGTCGACGCCGAGGTAGCCGAACGCCCCGGAGTAGATCCCCCGCGGCCCCTGCTCGAGCCCGTGCAGGATCGTCATGGCGCTGTGCTTCGGCGCGCCCGTCATCGAGCCCGCCGGGAACGCCGACTGCACGGCGTCGAGCGCGGTGAGCGGATGCCGCAGCCGCGCGGTCACCGTCGAGACCAGCTGGTGCACGTGGGCGTATTCCTCGACGTCGAGGAGGCTCGGCACCTCGACGGTGCCGAGCTCGGCGATGCGGCCGAGGTCGTTGCGCATGAGGTCGACGATCATGAGGTTCTCGGCGCGCTCCTTCTCGCTGGCGAGCAGCTCCCGGCGGAGGGCGGCGTCGGCCTCGGGGTCGTCGCTTCGCGGCCGAGTGCCCTTCATCGGCTTCGTCGAGACGATGCCTCCGGGTTCGACGTGGAGGAACTGCTCGGGCGAGGCGCTCAGCAGCGCGGTGTCCCCGAAGCGCAGGTACCCGCCGTGATGGCTCGGGCTCGAGGCGCGGAGCGCCAGGTAGGCGGTGGCCGGATCAGGGTGCACGTCGACGTCGACCCGGTTCGTGAGGCAGAGCTGGTACGCGTCGCCGCGGATGATCGCGGCCTGGCATTCGGCGATGAGCTGCTCGTAGCGCTGCGGATCATGACGCCAGCGCGTCGGCGCGCGGTCGGCGCCGGCACTCGTCGACGGCGGAACCGCCGAGGCCAGTGGCACGGATGCCGCGTCGAGCCCGTCGATCGCACGTGCGAGCTGCTCGACCCAGGCGTCGGCGGGCGACGATTCGACGGCGTCATCGTGCAGCCAGACGAGCCGCATCGATCGTGCGGAATGGTCGAAGACGATCGCGCGGTCGACGAAGAGGAACGCGGCGTCGGCCGTTGCGGCTTCGGCCGCCGGGACCTCGTTCAGCTGCGCGCCGAGCTCGTAGCTGAACCAGCCGAACCAGCCGATCGGGCCGCCGGCCTCGGTGGCCTCGGTGGCCTCGGTGGCGTCGTCGCCCGGTGCCGGTCGGTACTCGGCGAGCACCTCGCCGAGCACGTCGAAGATCGAGCCGGCCGTCGTGGTCGACAGCCGCGCCGAGGCATCCGACGCCGCCGGCCGCGACCTCGAGACCGTGCCGCGACGCACATCCGCCGTGACGAACTCGGTGCCGGGGTGCGCCGCGGCGATGACGCTCGAGCCCGACGTGGCATCCGCACCCCCGTCGAGCCACACGACATGCTCCGACTCAGCGAAGCACGCGCGGAAGACCGCTTCGGGGTCGCGCCACACCGGCAGGGTGAGCTGACGGATGCGGCGCGGCATCCTCTCAGCCTAGATCGCCGGGAGGCGGCCGTCTTCGATCGTCACGACGCGATCGACGAGTGCGGGGTCGACCGGGGCGTGCGAGATGAGCACGACGCTGCTGCCCGAGCGACTCGCGGCGTCGGTCAGGTCGCGAAGGAGCGCGACGGCGCGCGCCGGGTCGACGCTCGCCGTCGGCTCGTCGAGCACGAGCACGGGGAATCGGGCGAGCATCGCCCTGGCCAGGGCGAGTCGCTGCGCCTGCCCGCCCGAGACGAGGGCGCCGCGTTCGCCGACCTTCGCGTCGAGTCCGCCGCGCTCCTCGACCCACCCGCGCAGCCCGACGCGGTCGAGCACCTCGAGCAGCTCCTCGTCGCTCGCGGTGTCGCGGGCGAAGATCAGGTTCTGCCGCACGTCTTCATCGAAGAGCCACGGCCGTTGCTCGACCAGTCCGACGATGCCGCGCACCTCGGCGGGATCGAGGGTCGACGCTTCGACACCGCCGAGTCGGTAGGAGCCCGCATAGTCGAGGAAGCGCACGAGCACGTGGGCGAGCGTGGTCTTGCCCGCCCCTGAGCCGCCGCGCACGAGGAGCCGTTCGCCGGGCGCGATCGCGAGATCGACCCGGGTGAGGGCCGCTCCCCTGCCGTCGTCGGAGCCGCTGGGATCGGCGCCTTCGGGGTTCGCGAGCTCCGGCCAGCTCGCCTGCACGCCGCGCAGCTCGATCATCGGCGGCGCATCGCCCGTCGGCGGTGCCGCCGGAGACTCCGGCACGACGGGGATGCCCGCAGGCACGGTGTCGGGCACCGCTCCGGCGACCCGGGAAGCGCTCGCCCGCGCGAGCCGGAGCGACGACGCCGCGAGCGGCACCGCAGTCGCGATCTCGGCGATCGCGAGCGGCACGAGGCAGAGCACGGCGAAGGTGGGCCCGTCGATGCGGCCGTCCTGCAGGAGGGGCACCGCCGCAGCGAGGCTCGCGGCCACGGCGAATCCGCCGATCGCGCTCATCGCCGCCGCCGCGACGCCGGTCGCCGCTGCGCGCGTCCGGGTCGCCCCGGCGTACTCGGCTCCGAGCTCGTCGATGCGTCGACGCCCGGCGCCCGCGGCATCGAAGGCCACGAGCACGTCGAGCGCCTGCACGTGTTCGACGATCGCCGCCTGGAGATCGCCGCGGAGCGGTGCCGTGGTGCGCTCGGCGCGGGCGACCGCTCGCTGCTGCACGAGCAGCGCTGCACCGATGCCAACGACGAGGCAGATCAGCACGGCGACAGCAGACTCCGGGGCCAGGAACCCGATGCCGATGACGGCGGCCACGAGCACGATCGCCGCGCTCACGAGCGGCTGCACGGCCCGCAGCGGCACGTTCTGCAGCTCGTCGACATCGCTCACGAAGCGATCGAGCAGATCACCGCGTCGCGTCGCCGCGATGCCGTCGGGGGCGATCGGCGGCATGCGCGCGAACACGTCCGCACGAATCGTGGCGAGCTGCCGGAACGAGGCGTCATGGCCCGTGAGCCGCTCGAGGTACCGGAACACCGAGCGGCCGAGCGCGAACGCGCGCACGCCGACGATCGCCATCGAGAGGTACAGGACGGGCGGCTGTTCGTCGGCACGGGCGATCAGCCAGGCCGAGCACGCGAGCAGCACGATCGTCGACCCGGCGGAGCCGATGCCGAACAGCACGGCGGGCAGGAGCCGGCGCGGGCTCGGGATGGAGCGGCGCAGCAAGGCGCGCGCGGGATCAGACATGCGCAGGCTCCAGTTCGACGATGCGATCGGCACGGGCGGCGAAAGCGGTGCGGTGCGTCGAGACGACGACGATCCGCCCCTCGGCGGCGAGTTCGCGAAGCGCGTCGCCGAGGGCGGCCTCGCGGTCGGCGTCCTGCGCGGAGCTCGGCTCGTCGAGCAGCAGCAGCGGAGCGTCTCGGGCGAGCAGCCGATGGATCGCCCGGGCGGTCGCGACGCGCTGCGCCTGGCCGCCCGACAGGCCCGAGCCGCCGGGTCCGAGCCGCAGCTCGGGGTCGAGCTCGACGCCGGCGAGCCGGCATGCGCGCATGCAGAGCGCGGGGTCGGCGTCTTCGTCGCCGAGGCGCACGTTCGAGGCGATCGTTCCGGCGAGGAGCGCCGGAGCCTGCCCCGACCACGCGACCTTCGAACGTGCGTCAGCGCCGGCGCCGGCGCCGAGCCGCCAGCCGTCGAGCTGCGCAGCGCCCTCGATCGGCACGAAGCCGAGGAGCGCCGCGAACAGGCTCGACTTGCCCGAACCGCTCTCCCCGGTCACCGCGACGAGTTCGCCGCGACCTGCTTCGAGGTCGAGGCCGTCGAGCACGACCCGATCACCCCGCACGACCCGGATGCCGCGGAGCTGCAGGCCCGAACCGGCATCCGGAATCTCGGCGGCGGCAGCCGTGTCGCGAACCGGAGCCCGGCCCGCCTGCTCGGCCGCGTCGAGCAGGTCGAAGGCGTCGACCGACGCGGCGACGCCCTCGGTCGACGCGTGGAAGGCGGCGCCGACGTTGCGGAGCGGCAGGAAGACCTCGGGTGCGAGCACCAGCACGAAGAGCCCGGCGATCAGCATCATGTCGCCCGCGACGAGGCGGAGCCCGATCGAGACGGCGACGAGCGCGACCGAGAGGCTGGCGGCGAACTCGAGCGTGAACCCGGAGAGGAAGGTGATGCGCAGCACCTTCATGGTGTGCGAGCGGTACTCGTCGGTGACCGCCCTGATCCGTGCGGTCTGGCGCTCGGCACGGCGGAAGAGCAGCAGCGTCGACAGCCCTCCGACGACCTCGAGGAACCCGCGCGACAGCGACGCGAGACTCTCCCACTGGCGCCGCTGCACGACCTGGGTGGCCATGCCGATGAGCGCCATGAAGACGGGGATGAGCGGCAGCACGATCACGAGCACGAGCCCCGACAGCGGGTCGGCGATCCACGCCATCGCGATGAGGATCGGAGTGACGACGATCGTCGACACGAGCTGCGGCAGGTACTGGCCGAAGTACGCGTCGAGGGCGTCGAGCCCCGGACCGAGCAGGGTCGCGATGCGCGCCGTCGGGAAGTCGGGAAGCCCCTCGGGCTCGGCCTCGAGCGCCGTGAGCAGTTCGCTCCGGAGCTCGGCCTTCACCCGGGTGGCGCCGGCGGAGCCCACCACGTCCCAGACCCAGGCCGCGACGGCGCGAACGGATGCCGCGGCGACGAGCAGCACGAGGAACGGCACGCCATCGGCCATCGACATGCCGTCGATGAAGCCGGTCACGAGGGACGCGAGCGACCACGCGAACGCCACGATGGCGGCGCTCTGGACGAGGGCGAGCGCGCCGCCCGCGGCGAGGAAGCCGCGGGCGGCGCGGGAGCGGCGGAGGAGCCGCGGATCGAGCGGTCTCACCTAGTGCGCTGCCGCCTCGATCGAAGCACGCGAGACGCGCTTGCGGAACACCCAGTAGGTCCAGCCCTGGTACAACAGCACCAACGGGAGGCAGAACACGGCGACCCAACTCATGACGGTGAGCGTGTACGTCGTGCTCGAGGCGTTCTCGATCGTGAGGCTGTTCGCCGGATCGTTCGACGCCGGCATCACGTCGGGGAACAGCGCCGCGAAGAGGGCGAGCACCGCGGTGGCGACCGTGACGGCGAGCAGGGTGAAGGCGATGCCCTCCGCCCCGCGCAGGTTCGCGATCCACCCGCCGATGAGTGCCACCGCGGCGACGGCCGCGAGGATCCAGAACCAGAGCGTGCCGAAGGCGAGTCCGGTCCAGAGGAGGAACGAGGCGGCGACGACGATCGTGATGAGACCCGACTTGGTGGCGAGCCGTCGCGCTCGCTCGCGCAGGTCTCCCTCGGTCTTCAGCGAGGCGAACACCACGCCGTGGGTGAAGAACAGCAGCAGGGTCGTGACGCCGCCGAGCAGCGCGTACGGGTTCAGCAGGTCGAAGAGCGTTCCCGTGTAGTTGTGGTCGGCGTCGAGCGGCACGCCCTGCACGATGTTGGCGAACGCGACGCCCCAGAGGAGGGCCGGCACCGCCGACCCGACGACGATCATGCCGTCGAACCACTTCTTCCAGCGCGACTCCGGTCGCTGGTGGCGGTACTCGAACGAGACGCCGCGAGCGATGAGCGCGAGCAGGATGAGCAGCAACGCGAGGTAGAAGCCGGAGAAGAGCGTGGCGTACCACTCGGGGAACGCGGCGAAGAGCGCCGCTCCCGCGACGATCACCCACGTCTCGTTCAGGTCCCAGACCGGGCCGATCGTGTTGATGAGCACACGGCGGTCGGTGTCGTCCTTCCCGAGGAACGGAAGGGACATGCCGATGCCGAAGTCGAAGCCGTCGAGCACGAAGTAGCCGACGAACATGAAGGCGACGATCCAGAACCAGAGCACTGTGAGATCCATGGTGTGTCCTCCTAGTAGACCGTCGAGGCGGGTTCGACGCGGCCGGTTTCGGGATCGGGTTCGCCGAGCTCCGGTGGGCCCTTCTTGATGGCCCGGATGATGAGGCGCACCTCGACGACGGCGAGGATGCCGTAGATCAGGGTGAACGCCACGAGCGAGATGAGCACGTCGAGTCCGGTCACGTTCGGCGAGACAGCGGATTCCGTCGGCAGCAGGCTGAACACGATCCAGGGTTGCCTGCCCATCTCGGTGAAGATCCAGCCGACGATCATGGCGGCGAGCGAGAGGGGGAAGCTCCAGATCGCGACCTTCCAGACCCATGCCTGCTTGGGCATGCGGCCCTTGCGGGTGACCCAGAGGCCGACCACGGCGACGAGCACGTGGAGCAGACCGAGGCCGATCATCCAGCGGAACGCCCAGTAGGTGATCCAGATGATGGGCGTGTAGTCGCCGGGTCCGTAGAGATCCGTGTACTGCGCCTGGAGGTCGTTGATGCCCTCGACGCAGCCGTCGAAGGTGTGCGTCGAGAGGAACGAGAGCAGGTACGGCACGCGGATGGAGAAGAGCTCGCTCGTGCCGTCGGGTGTGCCGAGGGTGAAGAGCGAGAACGAGGCATCCGCCCCGCAGGCGGTGTCGTACATCGCCTCGGCAGCGGCCATCTTCATCGGCTGGGTCGCCACCATGGCGAGGCTCAGCTGGTCGCCGAAGAGGGTCGTGAGGATGCCGGAGCCGACCATGACCCAGAGGCCGAACTTCAGCGCGGGACGCATCGAGTCGAGGTGCTGGTTGCGGGCGAGGTGCCAGGCCGCGGCGCTGATGATGAGGCCGGCCGCGACCATGAAGCTCGCCGCGATCGTATGCGGGAAGGCCGCGAGCGCCACCGGATTCGCGAGTAGCGCACCGATGTCGACGAGCTCCGCACGACCGCGTTCGGCGTTCATCTCGTACCCGACCGGGTTCTGCATGAACGCGTTCGCCGCGATGATGAAGTACGCCGATGCGATGGAGCCGATGGCCGTGCACCAGATCGTCGCGAGGTGGAGCCCGCGGGGCAGCTTGTCCCAGCCGAAGATCCAGAGTCCGATGAACGTGGCCTCGAAGAAGAAGGCGAGCAGGCCCTCCATCGCGAGCGGGGCGCCGAAGACGTCGCCGACGAAGCGCGAGTACTCCGACCAGTTCATGCCGAACTGGAACTCCTGCACGATGCCCGTCACGACGCCCATGGCGAAGTTGATGAGGAAGATCGTGCCGAAGAACTTCGTGATCTTCAGGTACTCGAGCTTGCCGGTGCGGTACCACGCGGTCTGGAAGACGGCGGTGGAGGTGGCGAGGCCGATGGTGATCGGGACGAACAGGAAGTGGTAGACGGTGGTGAGCCCGAATTGCCATCGGGCGAGCAGCAGCGGATCCAGCAGCTCGTTCACGGATGCCCCTTTCACACGCGGATCGCGTCGTGATGTCGCTACGTTCTACACGCGGTAGAACCTTCTTCTACGAAGCGTAGAACAAATCGCCCGACGACGGTAGTCTGGAGGTATGGCGAGTCTCGGCGAACTGGAACGCTCCGTGATGGAGGTGTTGTGGTCGCGCGACGCCGCGCTCACCGCGAACGAACTTCGCGACGCCCTCGCCATCAGCGAAGGCGAGCCCGGCCGCGCCGTCGCGACGACGACCGTGTTGACCGTGCTGTCGCGCCTCGAGCGCAAGGGCTTCGTGTCGCGAGCTCGTGACACCCGCCCGCACCGCTACCGGGCGCTGCTCACTCGCGAAGAGCACACCGCAGAGCTCATGCACGAGGTGCTCGACCGCGCAAGCGACCGCGATGCCGCGCTCGCCAGATTCGTCGGCACCGTCAGCGCCGGCGAGGCCGCCACGCTGCGGCGCCTGCTCGACGATCTCTCGCGCTCCTGACGATGCTCGCCGTCGCCGTGCTGCTCGGCGGGTTCGCCCTGCTGCTCGCCTGGCCGATCCCCCTCGTGCTGTCGCGAGCGGCATGGCCCACGCGCTCCCCCGCGATCGCCCTCGCACTCTGGCAGGCGATCGCACTCGGCGGCGGCCTCTCGATGATCGGCTGCCTGCTCGTCTTCGGCGCGTCGCCGGCCGGGTCGCTCCTGGGCGCGGCCGGTGCGCTGCTCCCCCATCTCTTCACCGGCCCGATCCCGCCCGAGTTCGGCGTCGTACATCTCGCCGCCCTCACGCTCGCCGCCGGACTCGCGCTGCACCTCGCGCTCAACCTGGCGCTGACGGCGGTACGCGCCGAACGCGAACGCCGCCGCCAGCACCAGCTCATCGACCTGCTCAGCGACCCCATGCCGGGTCAGCCGAGAACCCGCGTGCTCGCGCATCCGGTGCCCCTCGCCTACTGCGTGCCGGGCATCCGCACCGCGACGGTGCTCACCGACGGCCTCATCGACGCGCTCGACGACGCCGAGCTCCGGGCCGTCATCGCACACGAGCGCGCGCACCTCGACCAGCTGCACCACCTGGTGCTGCTCGCGTTCCGGGCCTGGCACAGCGCCCTGCCCTGGTTCCCGATCGCAAACCGCGCCGAGCGGTCGGTCGCGCTCCTCGCCGAGATGCTCGCCGACGATCGCGCCCGTCGCGAGTCCGACGACGACGCACTCCGTCGTGCGATGCTGCAGGTCGGCAGCGGCGGAGAGCCCGGCGCCTACGCCGACTCCGGCGGGGTCGTTCCCGACGTCACGATGCTCGAGGCGCGGCTCGCACGCCTCGACGAGCCGCAGCAGCTCTCGGGGCCGGTCACCGGCTCCGCCGTCGTGTGGAGCGCAGCGATCATCGTCGCCGTGCCGATCGTCGCGCTGCTCGCCACACTCGGCGCACTCGCCTGACCCCGACCACGGTACGAGCCGCTGCGCTGGCGAATCAGTCCGCAGTCTGATGCCGTCGTTCAGCGCTCCTCGGTACGCTCGAACGATGAACGAGATCCTCGACTGGATCCTCGACACCGTCCAGGCTGTCGACCCGATCGCCCGCACCCTGCTCGCCGGGCTCGGCATGCTGCTCGAGACGTCGGTGCTGATCGGCCTCGTCGTGCCGGGCGACACGATCGTGATCGTCGCCTCGACGGCCGTCGACGGAGTGGGCGAGTACTTCGCACTCACGATCACCGTCATCGTCGGCGCACTGATCGGCGAGAGCATCGGATTCGCGCTGGGCCGTTGGTTCGGTCCGCACATCCACCGCTCGTGGGTCGGGCGCAAGATCGGCGACGAGAACTGGGCTCGGGCCGAACGCTACCTCGATCGCCGCGGCGGTCCCGCGGTCTTCATCTCACGGTTCCTGCCCGTGCTGCATTCGCTCATCCCGCTCACGGTCGGCATGAGCTCGATGCGGTACCGCAAGTTCATGGCCTGGACGATCCCCGCCTGCGTCATCTGGGCGTTCTCGTACGTGACCGTCGGCTGGCTCGCCGCCGGCAGCTACCGCGAGCTGAGCCGCGAGCTGCACTGGGCGGGGTACCTGTTCGTCGGCATCATCGCCCTCTTCCTCGCCGCCGCCTGGGGCGTGAAGAAGCTGCTCGTCCGCACAGAGGCCAAGCACATGACGGCGACGGATGCCCCGGCGCCGGCGCCCTCAGAGGCGGGCGACGAGGCGCTCGAAGACGGCGAAGGGCCGGATGCCGCGGCATCCGACCCCTCGAACCTCGACGCGAACCGCTAGAACAGCGACTTCTCGGCGAGCCAGTCCTTCGCGATCTGGTCGGCGGACTGCTGCTCGTCGACGCTGAGCGCGTTGAGCGCGACGAGGTCTTCGGCGGTGAGCGCGTCGCTCACGGTGTTGATGACCTCGGCGATCTCATCGGTGACCTTCTCGCTCACGACCGGCACGACATGCGATGCCAGGAAGAGCCCCTCGGGGTCTTCGAGCGTCACGAGATCGTTGGCCTTGATGTTCGGGTCGGCGCTGTAGATGTTCACGAGCTGCACCTGGTCGTCCACGAGCGCCTTGAGGGTGAGCGGGCCGCCGCTGTCCTCGATCGGCGTGAAGGCCACGTCGACCCCGTAGACCGACTTCAGCCCTTCGGGACCGTACGGGCGCGTCTCGAGCTCGGAGTTGCCGCCGAGGGTCAGCGGAGTCGTGACCTTCGCGAGGTCGGCGAGGCTCGTCACGCCGTTGGCGTCCGAGAACTCCTTCGTGACGTTGTACGAGTCCTGATCGGTCGCCGACGACTGGTCGAGCACACGCAGGCCCTCGGGCAGCGAGGTCTCGAGTTCGGCGTAGACGTCGTCGCTCGTCGTCGCCGTCGTGTCGGGCACGTAGTACTGGAGCAGATTGCCCGTGTACTCGGGGAACACGTCGATCTCGCCCGCTTCGATCTCGGGGATGTAGACCTCCCGCTGGCCGATGCGGAACTGCCGATCGACCGTGAAGCCGTTCTCCTCGAGCGCCTGCGCGTAGATCTCGGCGATGATCTCGTTGGAGTAGTAGTCCTGCGAACCGACGACGATCGTCTCCGACGACGCGCCGTCGGTGCTCGATCCGCTGTCCAGCGGATCGCCCGACGCGCACCCTGCCAGGGCCACTGTCGCCCCGACCGCGACCGCTGCGAGTGCAACGAGCCGGCCTTTTCCTGCGGTGTTCATTCTGGATTCCCTTCGGTGATGGGTCGCCCCACGACCGCTCGTGGCCGGGGCGGCCGCGAGCGGAGCTCTCTGGTTCTGGTCGCCCGCACACCGGCGGGCACGACGAGTCGCTGGATGATCGCGAAGAGGCCGTCGATGGCGAGGGCGAGCAGGATCACGAGGATCGAGCCGCCGAGCATCTCGGCGTAGTCGCGGGTCTTCAGTCCGGCGAAGATGAAGCGGCCGAGCCCGTCGTCGGCGATGTAGGCGGCGAGCGTCGCGGTCGCGATGATCTGGAGCGTGGCCGAGCGGATGCCGCCGACGATGATCGGCATGCCGAGCGGCACCTCGACCTTGCCGATGATCTGCCCCTCGCGCATGCCCATCGCCCTCGCAGCGTCGACCGTGCGTCGATCGACGGACTCGAGCCCCGAGTAGGCGCCGGCGAGCAGCGGCGGCAGTGCGAGCACGACCAGTGCGATGATCGGTGCCTGCAGGCCGATGCCGAGCCACAGCGCGAGGAGCGTGAGCAGGCCCAGTGTCGGCAGCGCGCGCAACCCGCCGGAGACCGTCACGACGAGTTCCTTGCCGCGGCCGGTGTGCCCGACCAGCGTGCCGATCGGCAGGGCGATGAGTGCTGAGATCACGAGCACGGTCGCCGAGATCGCGAGATGCTGGGCGATGCGCTCGGGGATCGACCCCACCCCGGTCCAGTTGGCCGGGTCGAGGATCCAGGCGATGCCGTCGAGCAGGAGGTTCATGCGGCGTCCACCCGCTCGACGCGGTCGAGGGTGCGGCGACGCTCCGCGGCGCTCGGCCGCCACCACGGCATCAGCATGCGGCCGATCGCCACGCTCGCCCAATCGAGCCCGATGGCGAGCACCATGGTGGCCACGATGCCCGTGATGATCTCGGCCTGGATGCCCCGCTGCAGGCCATCGGTGAAGAGGCTTCCGAGGCTCTGCACGCCGATGACGGCGCCGATGGTGGCGAGACTCACCGTGCTCACGATCACGACCCGGAGGCCGGACAGCAGCACCGGCCCCGCGAGCGGCAGCTCGACGCCCCAGAACCGACCCGCCGCCGAATAACCGATGGCCGTCGCCGACTGGCGCACATCGGGCTCCACCGCGTCGAAGGCGTCGGCGGCGGTGCGCACGATCACCGCGATGCCGTACAACGTCAGCGCGATCACGAGGTTGATCGGGGAGGTGGTGCGCTGCCCGGTGACGATCGGCAGCGCGATGAGCAGCGCGAGCGACGGGATCGCGTAGAGCAGGCCGCAGAGCGAGAGCAGCACCCCTCGCGACCACCGGTACCGGTGCGCGATCCATCCGATCGGAACCGAGATCACGAAGCTCAGTATGATCGCGGGCACCGACAATGCCAGATGCGTCAGCATCAGTTCGCCGACCAGGTCGAGATTCGACCAGAGCCAGTTCACGAGGCGAGCACTCCCGCCGGCCGTCCGTCGTCGTCGACGACGATGCGGCGGCCGTCGACCTCGGTCAGGTGCAGCGCCCGCTTGCCGCGATTCGCCCCGACGAAGTCGGCGACGAAGTCGTCGGCGGGATTCGCGAGGATCTCGGCCGGAGACGCGGCCTGGGAGATCTGCCCGCCGTGCTGCATGATCACGACCTGGTCGCCCAGCAGGAACGCCTCGTCGATGTCGTGCGTGACGAAGACGACCGTCTTGCCGAGCTCGCCCTGCAGGCGGAGGAGCTCCTGCTGCAGCTCAGCCCGCACGATCGGGTCGACGGCGCCGAACGGTTCGTCCATCAGCAGGATGTTGGGGTCGACGGCGAGGCCGCGGGCGACGCCCACCCGTTGCTGTTGACCGCCCGAGAGCTGGCTCGGGTACTTGTCGGCGAGCGAGCGGTCGAGCCCCACCGTGTCGAGCAGCTCGAGTGCGCGAGCGTGGGCGACGGCCTTCTTCTCACCGCGGAGCAGCGGCACCGTCGCGACGTTGTCGATCACCTTCCGGTGCGGCAGCAGTCCCGAGTTCTGCATCACGTACCCGATGCCGCGTCGCAGCCCCACCGGCTCGAGCGTCGCGACATCCGTGCCGTCGATCAGCACCTGCCCTGCGGTCGGATCGACCATGCGGTTGATCATGCGCAGGAGCGTCGTCTTCCCGGAGCCCGACGAGCCGACGAAGACGGTCGTCTTGCGCGGCGGGACGACGATGTCGACACCCGCCACCGCGACGGTGCCGTCGGGGAACTGCTTGGTGACGCCACGGAACTCGATCATGCTGCCTCATTCCACGCCCGGTGCTCACCGGGACAGGATTCCAGCCAAACACCAATCGCATGCAGAGGCAACGAGCGCGACGCGGCGCGTCGGCCGCCGACCGGAGTGTCAGGCCGCGTTGCTGGCGCTTCGCGCCTCACCGAGGTGCTCGGCGAGGTAGTCGTGCACGAGGCGCTTCGCCTCGGCGAGGTAGCGGTCGTCGCCGGCCTCGTCGCGCTCGAACGCGCGGCTGATGAGCGCGTCTCCGAGTTCGATCGAGACGCCGAGGCGGAAGCGCAGCTCCGCGAGGTCGAGGTCGTCGCCGCCGAACTCCGCCTCGATGAGGCGTGCCAGTCGGTGGGCGAGCTCGGGCTCGATGTCGCCCTCGGGCGTCTCACGACGCGCGGCGTGCACGACGCTGAAGCCCGGTTCGTCGCGGTACATCGCGGCGCAGGCGTCGATCGCCACGTCCATGAGGTGCCACCAGTTGGCGAGGTCGATGTCGACGAGGTCGTCGGCGATGCGCTCGCGGAAACGCCGCACCGAGCGCTCGCGAAGTGCGTACAGCACGGCGACGCGGTCGGGGAAGTAGCGGTACACCGTGCCGATCGAGGCGCCGGCGCGCTCGGCGACCATCTGCGTGGTCAGACGCTCGAACCCGGACTCGTCGACGATCTCCGCCGCCGCATCGAGCAGCGCGTCGAGGCGCTGTGTACTGCGTCGCTGGGTCGGCTCGGTGCGGATCGAGCGTCTCCGGCTCGGATCGGCCCCCAGGATCAGGTCGACATTCGGCACGGAACCTCCTCAGTTGCCCGTCCACTCTACCCGGAGCGGCGCGGGCCGTTCGACCACTGCCTCCCTCGTTTCGCGACGCGGTGTCGACGCATGACAGACTGAGTGGATGCCGGCGAGCTCCCCCCCTCCGGCCGGACAACGAGAGCGCCAGGTCCGGCATCGTGCCGCGCGCCTCGAAGACCGCGTGCACGAGATCCGCGAGCGCTGGGCGCGGCGCCGCGGGCACCGGCCGACCATCGTGCCCTACACCGGCTACGGGTCCACCGAATGGGTGCGCGTCCTCTGCCGAGTACTGCTCAGCAAGCCGGTCGACCCACACGAGACCTCGAAGCGCCGTCGCCGTAGAGGCGAGCAGGGCATTCGCGGATGGCGCAGCTTCACGAGCGTGCCCGTGGGCGGTGTTCCCGTGGTGATCGAGGTCGGCGGCACGCGCATCGAGGTGCTGGCCGACCGCGGCGGGGTCGTCGACACGAAGGTGCCGGTCTCGCTCGAGCCCGGCTGGCACCGCGTGACGCTGCACACCGAAGGGGCGGAGCCCGTCGAGGCGCCGATCTGGATCGTCGGACCCGAGGTGCGATTCGGCATCATCTCCGACGTCGACGACACCGTGATGGTCACGGCGCTCCCCCGGCCGCTCGTGGCCTTCTGGAACACCTTCGTGCTCGACGAGCATGCGCGCATCCCGACGCCGGGCATGGCCGTGCTGTTCGAACGCCTCGTTCGCTCGCATCCCGCCTCCCCCGTCATCTATCTGTCGACGGGCGCCTGGAACGTCGCTCCGACGCTCACGCGATTCCTCTCCCGCAACCTCTACCCGGCGGGTCCGCTCCTGCTCACCGACTGGGGGCCGACGCACGACCGCTGGTTCCGGAGCGGCCGGGAGCACAAGCAGGAGAACCTCCGGCGCCTCGCCGAGGAGTTCCCCGACGTGCGCTGGCTGCTCATCGGCGATGACGGCCAGCACGACGAGGAGCACTACGAGCGATTCGCGCTCGAGCACCCCGACAAGGTCGCCGCCGTCGCGATCCGCCGCCTGTCGAAGGGCGAGGCCGTGCTCGCCGGAGGCCGCACCCGGACCGAGCAGCACGCCGCGGGCGTGCCGTGGGTGTCGGCGAACGACGGATCGACGATCGCCGACCGACTCGCCGACCTCGGCGTGCTCTGAACGCCCGCGTGCTCTGACCACCGGCGTCTGCGACGGGCAGCGCGCGGCGGGTGAGGTTACGCCGCGACGGCCGAACGGCGGCTCCGCGCGAACTTCGCAAGGCCCCGATTGACGTGCCGCGCCCAGAACGGCCCCCGGTAGATGAACGCCGAGTACCCCTGCACGAGCGTGGCTCCCGCATCGAGCCGGTTCTGCACGTCGGCGGCGGTCTCGACGCCGCCGACCGAGACGACGCAGAGTTCGGCCGGCACCTGCGCACGGATGAGTCGCAGCACGTCCAGTGACCGTGCAGCGAGCGGCGCACCCGAGAGTCCGCCTGCGCCGATGGCTTCGACGACGGATGCCTCGGCCTGGAGTCCCTCGCGGGAGATCGTCGTGTTCGTCGCGATGATGCCGTCGAGGCCGAGCCGCTCGACGAGCTCGCAGATGCGCACGATCTCGGCGTCGTCGAGGTCAGGTGCGATCTTCACGAGCAACGGGGTGTCGCCGGCCGCGGCGCGCACCGTTTCGAGCAGCGGTGCGAGGGAGTCGATCTCCTGCAGGCCGCGCAGTCCCGGGGTGTTGGGCGAGCTGACGTTGACTACGAGGTAGTCGGCGAAGGGCGCCAGCACGCGCGCGCTCCGCTCGTAGTCGGCGACCGCGTCCTCGACGGCGGTGACCCGGCTCTTGCCGATGTTGACGCCGAGCACCGGACGGTCGGTGCGACGCGACAGCCGCGAGAGACGGCCGGCTGCGGCATCCGCACCGCCGTTGTTGAAGCCCATGCGGTTCACGAGCGCGCGGTCGCTCACGAGGCGGAAGAGCCGCGGCCGCGGGTTGCCGGGTTGCGCGATCGCCGTGATCGTGCCGACCTCGACGTGCCCGAATCCGAGGTTGCCGAGCCCGCGCACTGCGAAGCCGTCCTTGTCGAAGCCTGCGGCGACGCCGAAGGGCGACGGGAAGCGCAGGCCGAGCGTCTCGACCGCGAGCGACGGGTCGGGCGCGGTGAACCGCTCGACGAGCTTGCCGAACCCGAGCGTCGGGAGCGCACGGATGACGCGGAACGCGAGGTGGTGCGCGTCTTCCGGGTCCATGTGGGAGAGGAAGGCGGTGAAGAGAAGTCGATACATCGCGCCTCAGGCTACCGGAGTGGGAGCGGCCGGGCCGACGTCACTCCACCGGCCGTGCCGGCAGACGGCCGTGCTCTTCACGGAGCTGATCGATCGCGGATTCGAAATCGTCGAGCGAATCGAACGCCTGGTAGACGCTCGCGAAGCGGAGATAGGCGACCTCGTCGAGCTCACGGAGCGGCGGCAGGATCGCGAGGCCGATGTCGTTCGCCTCGATCTGCGATGCACCCGTCGAGCGGATCGTCTCCTCGACCTTCTGCGCGAGCACCGCGAGGTCGGAGTCGGTCACCGGGCGGCCCTGGCACGCCTTCCTGACGCCGAGCACGACCTTCTCGCGGCTGAACGGCTCGACCACGCCGGACCGCTTGATGACGACGAGACTCGCCGTCTCGGTCGTCGAGAACCGGCGCCCGCACTCGGGGCACTGGCGACGGCGCCGGATCGAGAGCCCGTCATCGCTCGTGCGGGAGTCGATGACTCGGGAGTCGGGGTGGCGGCAGAAGGGACAGTACATGGTGCTCCCAGCCTAGCGGCGGCGATCGGGGCCCCGCCGACCGCCGCGACGACGACGGGAAGGTCTCCCCGGAACGGATCGGATCGTGGTCAGCGTGGGAAACGGGCGGTGACGGCCTCGCCGTGCGCGGGCAGGTCTTCTTCCGTCGAGAGCGCGGCGATCACCGGGGCGACCTCGCGCAGCGCCTGCTCGTCGTAGCGCACGACCTGCTGCGGACGCAGGAATGTGGCGGCCGAGAGCCCGGATGCATGGCGCGCCTGGCCGCCCGTCGGCAGCACGTGGTTCGAGCCCGCCGCGTAGTCGCCGAGGCTGACCGGCGAGAAGGAGCCCACGAAGATGGCACCGGCGTTCTCGATGCGGGCGAGCGTGGCGTCGACGTCGCGCACCTGGATCTCGAGGTGCTCGGGGCCGAAGGCGTTCGCGAAGTCGGCGGCCTGCTCGAGGTCGTCGACGAGCACGACGGCCGACTGCACGCCGTCGATCGCCTCGCGCACCCGTGCGCTGTGTTTGGTGGCCGTGACGCGCGCCTCGAGGCGCTCGGCCACCCGGGCCGCGAGCTCGGGCGAGTCGGTGACGAGCACCGCGGCGGCGAGTTCGTCGTGCTCGGCCTGGCTCACGAGGTCGGCCGCGACGAAGTCGGGATCGGCGCTGTCGTCGGCGATGACGAGGATGTCGGTCGGTCCGGCCTCCGCATCGATGCCGGTCACGCTCTGCACGACGCGCTTGGCCGCTGCGACGAAGACGTTGCCCGGGCCGGTCACGCGCTGCACCGGTTCGAGGCCGATGCCCTCGACGCCGTACGCGAAGGCGCCGATCGCCCCGGCACCGCCCATGGCGTAGACCTCGGTGATGCCGAGGAGGGCTGCGATGCCCGCGATCGTCGGGTGGATGCGGCCGCCGAACTCCGACTGCGCCGGTGACGCGAGCGCGATCGAGCGCACCCCCGCCACCTGGGCGGGCACGACGTTCATGATCACGCTCGACGGGTAGACCGCCTTGCCGCCCGGCACGTAGAGGCCGACGCGGGCGACGGGCTGCCACCGCTGCTCGACGACGGCGCCGGCGGCGAGCACGGTCGTCTGCGGAGCGGGCACCTGGGCCTCGCTCGCCGCACGGACGCGCTCGATCGTCTGGAGCGCCGCTGCGCGGATCTCGGGCGCGAGGCCCTCGAGCGCCGCCGCCAGTTCGTCGGCCGGAACGCGCACCGCCGAAGGACGGACTCCGTCGAAGCGCTCGGCCTGGTCGAGCAGCGCCGTCTCACCGTGCTCGCGCACCTCGTCGATGATCGAGCGGGCGGCGTCGAGTGCCGCGGAGACGTCGGTCGCCGCCCGGGGCACGAGGGCGAGGAGCCCTGCCGTCGAGGGGCGGGTTCCACGGAGATCGATGGTGCGCAGCATGATGATTCCAGCCTACCGACGTGTCACGCCGCGTACCGGGCCGTCGTCACACGAGGCAGTTCGGCCCGAGCAGGCTCTTCAGCTCTCCGTAGAGATCGGCGGTCACCTTGACCGGGTACTGCCCGACCTCGAAGACGCGGCCGACGCGGCCCTTCGTCAGCGTGATCCGAACCTCGGTCTCCCCGTGGTGGCGTACGAGCACCTCTCGGAGCGCCTCGGTCGTCTCCTGCGTCGCCCGTTGGTCGGGCAGCGTGATCTTCACGATGCCCGATTCCTCGTCTTGGCCGAGTTCGGGCGTGAACACGCTGTAGGCGTGCAGGTTCATGCCGTCGTCGCGCATGCTGACCCGCCCGCGCACGACCACGATCGAGTCGGCCTGCAGGCCGGGTGCGAACTCCTGGTAGGCCTTGCCCATGAACATCACCGTGATCTCGCCCGAGAAGTCCTCGACCGTGATCATGCCGTACTGGTTGCCCGAGGCCTTCGCGATGCGGTGCTGAACGCTCGTGACGAGACCCGCGACCGTGACGGTGTCGGCATCCTGCGTCGAATCCGAAGTGGTGAGATCGAGGATCGACGTCGACGCGTGCTTCGCGAGCGGCACTTCGAGTCCGTCGAGCGGATGCTCGGACACGTAGAGTCCCAGCATCTCGCGTTCGAACGCCAGCTTCTGCTTCTTCGGCCACTCCGGACGCGCAGGCACGAGCGACGGCGCGGCATCCCGTTCGTCGTCGTCGAAGAGGCTGTCGAAGTCGAAGCCGAAGTCGCCGACCTCCTCGGCGCGCTTCTCCTTCACGACCGACTCGACCGCGCCCTCGTGGATCTCGACGAGCGAGCGACGCGTGTGGCCGAGCGAGTCGAACGCGCCCGCCTTCACGAGCGACTCGACCGTGCGCTTGTTCGCGACCGGGAGCGGCGACTTCTTCAGGAAGTCGTGGAAGGACTCGAATCGGCCCTTTGAGTCGCGTGCACCGCGGATCGCGTCGACCACGTTGAAGCCGACGTTGCGCACGGCGCCGAGTCCGAATCGGATGTCTTCACCGACCGCGGCGAAGTAGCCGATCGACTCGTTCACGTCGGGCGGCAGCACCTTGATGCCCATGCGACGGCATTCGTTGAGATAGAGCGCGAGCTTGTCACGCGCGTCGCCGACACTCGTGAGCAGCGCCGCCATGTACTCGGCCGGATAGTGCGCCTTGAGATACGCGGTCCAGTAGCTCAGCACGCCGTAGGCGGCGGAGTGCGCCTTGTTGAACGCGTAGTCCGAGAACGGGAGCAGGATCTCCCAGAGCTTCTGGATCGCCGCATCGGAGTAGCCGTTGGCCTTCATGCCTCCGGAGAAGCCCTCGTACTGCTTGTCGAGCTCGGACTTCTTCTTCTTGCCCATCGCGCGGCGCAGGATGTCGGCCTGGCCGAGCGAGAACCCGGCGACCTTCTGCGCGATCGCCATGACCTGCTCCTGATAGATGATCAGGCCGTAGCTCGTGTCGAGGATCTCCCGGAGCGACTCAGCGAACTCGGGGTGGATCGGGGTGATCTCCTGCAGGCCGTTCTTGCGAAGCGCGTAGTTGATGTGCGAGTTCGCACCCATGGGGCCCGGACGGTAGAGCGCGATGACGGCCGAGATGTCTTCGAAGTTGTCGGGCTTCATCTGACGCAGCAGCGATCGCATCGGCCCGCCGTCGAGCTGGAACACGCCGAGCGTGTCGCCTCTCGCGAGCAGGTCGTAGGCGCCCTGGTCGTCGAGCGCGAGGTCTTCGAGCACCGGACGGTGGCCGCGGTTGGCCTCGATGTTGTCGAGTGCGTCGTCGATGATGGTGAGGTTGCGCAGCCCCAGGAAGTCCATCTTGATGAGGCCGAGCGACTCGCACGCCGGGTAGTCGAACTGCGTGACGATCTGGCCGTCTTGTTCGCGCTTCATGATCGGGATGATGTCGACGAGCGGGTCGCTCGACATGATCACGCCGGCCGCGTGCACGCCCCACTGGCGCTTCAGGTTCTCGAGGCCGAGCGCCGTCTCGAAGACGGTCTTCGCCTCGGGATCGGTCTCGACGATCGCCCGGATGTCGGAGGCCTCTTTGTACCGCGGATGCTTCGTGTCGAAGATGCCGGTGAGCGGGATGTCCTTGCCCATGACCGCCGGCGGCATCGCCTTCGTGAGCTTCTCGCCCATCGAGAACGGGAAGCCGAGCACGCGGCCCGAGTCCTTGAGCGCCTGCTTCGCCTTGATCGTGCCGTAGGTCACGATCTGCGCGACGCGCTCGTCGCCGTACTTCTCGGTGACGTACCTGATGACCTCGCCGCGCCGACGCTCGTCGAAGTCGACGTCGAAGTCGGGCATCGAGACGCGGTCGGGGTTCAGGAACCGCTCGAAGATGAGGCCGTGCTGCAGCGGGTCGAGGTCGGTGATGCGCATGGCGTACGCCGCCATCGAGCCGGCGCCGGAGCCACGGCCGGGGCCGACCCGGATGCCGTTGTTCTTCGACCAGTTGATGAAGTCGGCGACGACGAGGAAGTAGCCGGGGAAGCCCATCTGCAGGATGACGCCGACCTCGTAGTCGGCCTGCTTGCGCACCTCGGCCGGGATGCCGTTCGGGTAGCGCACCTCGAGGCCGCGGTCGACCTCCTTGACGAACCAGGTGTCTTCGCTCTCGCCCTCGGGCACGGGGAAGCGCGGCATGTAGTTGGCGCTCGTGTTGAACTTCACGTCGGCGCGCTCGGCGATGAGCAGGGTGTTGTCGCAGGCCTCGGGGTAGTCGCGGAAGACATGGCGCATCTCGGCGGCGGTCTTCAGGTAGAACTCGTCGGCATCGAACTTGAAGCGGTTGGGGTCGTCGAGTGTCGAGCCTGATTGTACGCAGAGCAGGGCGGCATGACTCTTGGCATCGGCGGCGTGCGTGTAGTGCAGGTCGTTCGTGGCCACCAACGGCAGCGCGAGGTCCTTCGCCAGCCGGTGCAGATCCTCCATGATGCGGCGCTCGATGCCGAGCCCGTGGTCCATGATCTCGGCGAAGTAGTTCTCTTTGCCGAAGATGTCGCGGAAGTCGGATGCCGCCTTCACCGCTTCGTCGTACTGCCCGAGCCTGAGGCGCGTCTGCACCTCGCCCGACGGGCAGCCGGTCGTGGCGATGAGCCCATTCGAGTACATCGACAGCAGTTCGCGGTCCATGCGCGGCTTGAAGTAGTAGCCCTCGATCGACGCACGGCTCGAGAGCCGGAAGAGGTTGTGCATGCCCTCGGTGGTCTCGGAGAGCAGCGTCATGTGCGTGTACGCGCCCGAGCCCGAGACGTCGTCGCCGCCGCCGTTGCCCCAGCGGATCCTGGTCTTGTCGCCGCGCGCCGTGCCCGGGGTGATGTAGGCCTCGGTGCCGATGATCGGCTTGATACCGGCGTCGGTCGCCTGCTTCCAGAAGTCGTACGCGCCGAACACGTTGCCGTGGTCGGTGATCGCGACCGCGGGCATTCCCTCGCCCTTCGCAGCCTGGATGAGCTCCCCCACCCTCGCTGCGCCGTCGAGCATCGAGTACTCGCTGTGCACGTGCAGGTGGACGAAGGAATCGGTGGCCACTGGGCTCCTCATCGGGTACGGCGAGTGTGTTTCGGGGGTCTTCGAAGTCTACGTGCGACCTCCCACGTCGGGGTCGCGGCAGACGGTGTTTCAGTCGCCGCGGAGCACGCCGAGCGCGTGCGCGAGGTCGGCCGGATACTCCGACACGAACGTCGTCCAGCTGCCGTCGGCGGGGTGGGCGAAGGCGAGCTGCTTGGCGTGGAGCCACTGCCGTTCGAGGCCGAGCTTCGACGAGAGCGTCGGGTCGGCGCCGTACATCGAGTCCCCCGCGCACGGATGCCGCTGCGCAGCCATGTGCACCCGGATCTGGTGCGTGCGCCCGGTCTCGAGGTGCACCTCGAGGAGCGAAGCGTAGGGGAACGCCTCGATGGTCTCGTAGTGGGTCACGGCGTGCTTGCCCTCGGCGGTCACCGCGAACTTCCACTCGGAACGGGGGTGGCGGCCGACCGGCGCGTCGATCGTTCCGGCGAGCGGATCCGGGTGGCCCTGCACGACCGTGTGGTAGATCTTCTCCACCTCGCGGTCGTGGAACTGGCGCTTCAGCTCCGTGTACGCGCGCTCCGACTTCGCGACGACCATGAGGCCGCTGGTGCCCGCGTCGAGTCGATGCACGACACCCTGGCGCTCCGAAGCACCGGAGGTCGAGATGCGGAAGCCCGCGGCTGCGAGCGCACCCACGACGGTCGGCCCGTTCCAGCCGACCGAAGGATGCGCGGCGACGCCGGCGGGCTTGTCGACGACCACGAGGTCGTCGTCGTCGTGGATGATGCCGAGGTCGGGCACCGCGATCGGGTCGATCGTGAGGCCCCGCGGCTCCTCCCAGCTCACCTCGAGCCAGGCGCCGGCGCGCAGCCGGTCGGACTTGTCGACGGATGCACCGTCGAGCGAGACACCGCCGGCCGAGGCGATGTCGGCCGCGAGGGTGCGCGAGAAGCCGAGGAGCTTCGCGAGGCCGGCGTCGACGCGCGCGCCCTCGAGCCCGTCGGGAACGGGGAAGGAACGGTGTTCCATCAGGCTCCGGTCGCGGCTTCGCGGAGCGGGACGTCGCCCTCCGCCGTGGCGGCGGGCGTCTCGTTCTGCACGGTCTGGGCCGCGTCGCGCTTGGCGGGTCGCAGCTCTCGCGAACCGTCGAGGCCGATGCCGCGGATGGTGAGGATCATGAAGAGCACCATGCTCGACACGATCGCGATGTCGGCGACGTTGTAGATCGCAGGGATGAGCCACGGTGTCGAGATGTAGTCGACCACGTGTCCGAGGCCGAACGACGGCTCCCGGAAGAGCCGGTCGGTGAGATTGCCCAGCACGCCGCCGAGCAGCAGCCCGAAGACGACGGACCAGGCGATCGAGCGGATGCGACGTGCGAACCACACGATGAAGGTGATCACGCCCGCGGCGAGGATCGTGAAGATCCAGGTCATCCCGCTCGCGAGCGAGAACGCCGCACCGGGATTGCGAACGAACTGCCATTGGAGGACCGAGCCGAGCACCGGCACGACCTCACCCTCGGAGAGGTTCGTGACGACGAGGAACTTGCTCAGCTGGTCGAGGCCGTACGCCGCGAATGCGGCGCCGGCCACGACCAGGAGGGCGGTGGTGGAGCCGACCTTCGCGGCCCGCTCAGCCTCCAAAGCCCTGGAACGTCGGTGCCGGCTGTTCGGCGGACATGCCCACGGGCGACGAGAAGCCCTGGTTGCCGGTGACCTGCACCGGCGCTGCAGTGTCGAGCTCGCGGAGCTGACCCTCGATGTAGTTCTTGAGCTTCGCGCGGTAGTCGCGCTCGAACACGCGGAGCTCGTCGACGCGCTTCTCGAGCGCGACGCGCTCCTGGTCGAGCACACCGATCTGGGCGCGCTGCTTGGCCTCGGCCTCGGCGACGACTCGCGCCGCGGTGGCGTGGCCCTCGGCGATGAGCGCATCGCGCTTCTCGACGCCCTCGCGGACGTGCTCCTCGTGCAGACGACGAGCGAGCTGCAGGAGGTTCGTCGTGCTCGCCTGCTCGTCGAAGTCCGACTGCTGCGAGACGGGCTGCTGCATCGGCACGGCGACCGTGGGCGGCGGAGCCGCCGGCTCCGTGTAGACCGCGGCAGCTGCCGGCGCAGCGGCGGCGGGAGCCTTGGCGGCCTCCGCAGCACGGGCCTCGGCCGCGGACAGCCGCTGACGCAGCTCCTCATTCTCCCCGTTCAGTCGACGAAGCTCTACGACGACCTCGTCGAGGAAGTCGTCGACCTCGTCTTGGTCATACCCTTCCCGGAACTTCGTCGCTTGGAAGCGCTTGTTGACCACATCTTCCGGAGTTAGCGCCATGGCTTTCCACCCTCAAATCTGTCGAACTGTTCGATCACGTTCAGCTAACGGTAGCAAAGACATCCTCAGAGTCGTGAGTGCCGATCGTCTCGACCTCATCCCTCGCAGGAGATCATCAGGCGGGCGCGGTCGCCGCCTGTGCCAATAGGGACACCACGGTCATCGCAACGATCACGACGAGCATGGCCAGACTCCACCCCAGGTCCAATGCGACTTGGCCGATGCGGATCGGGGGAACGACCCGCCGGAAGAAGCGCACCGGCGGATCGGTGAGGCTGAAAACCGCCTCGACGACCACGAGCCAGGCGCCACGAGGGCGCCAGGAGCGGTTGAAGGTGCGTACGAGGTCCAATACGAACCGCCCCCACATCACGAAGAAGTAGATGAGCAGCAGGATGTAGAGGATGTTCCAGACGATGGCCAGCGCGCCCACGACGGGCTACGCGTGCGTGAAGAACGACGCGTCCACGTCGCCCTCACTCTCGCCGGTCTCCCCCGAGACGACCACATGGGCGGGCGAGAGCAGGAACACCTTGCTCGTCACACGCTCGATCTTTCCGTAGAGCCCCTGCGAGAGGCCGCTCGCGAAGTCGATGAGACGCCGCGCGTCGGCATCGGACATCTGCGAGAGGTTGATGATCACGGGGACTCCCTCACGGAAGGACTCGGCGATCACCTGCGCGTCACGGTACTGACGCGGGTGGACGGTCAGGATCTCGTTCATCTCCGCCTGCGGTGTGCTCGGTTGGACATGGTTCTTGCGCAGCGGTGTGACCGATGCACCGGTCCTCGGTGCAGGCGCCGCGTTCGCGACCGGGGTCACCGGTGCGGGCGCGTGTGCCTGCGTGGTCTCCTCTTCGAGCTCTTCATCGGCGAGTCCGAGATAGACCATCGTCTTCTTGAGCGGGTTCGACATCGCTGCCTCCGTCTGTGTTCCGTCTCTTCGAGGTTAACCGGCGACCGGCCGATTCCCGGTGATTGCCGTTCCGATTCTCAGGTGTGTCGCACCCTCCATGATCGCGTCGCGAAAATCGTGCGACATCCCCATGGACAGATCGCGTGCGCTGGGCTCCAGTTTCTGCACCAGCTCGGACATCGCGCGCACGCGGGCGAACGCGGGCCGCGCGGGTTCGCCGAGCGGTGCGACCGCCATGAGCCCGCGCAGGCGGAGACCGGGCGTCTCGAGCACGTGCTCGACGAGCGCCTCCAGCGCGTCGGGGGCCACCCCGCCCCTGCCGGCGTCGTCAGTGAGGTTCACCTGCACGAAGCAGTCGACGGATGTCTCGTCGGATCGCAGCGCATCCACGAGGGCCGCACGATCGACCGAGTGGATCGCCGCGGCGTAGGCGCGCGCCTGACGGGCCTTCTTGCTCTGCAGCTGCCCGACGAAGTGCCAGCGCAGGTCGAGCGCAGCGAGCTCCGCCGCCTTCGCCTGCGCCTCCTGGTGCCGGTTCTCGCCCACGTCACGCACGCCCAGCGCCGCAAGCTGCTCCACGAGCGATGCGGGATGGAACTTGGTGACGACGATCGTCGTGATCCCGCCGGGGTCGCGACCCGCGTCGCGCGCGGCATCCGACACCTGACCGGTCACCTCGGCGAGGCGCCCGGCCAGCGAGTCGGCGGCCGGCCTCGCGTCGCTCACTTCAGGAAGTCGGGGATGTCGAGGTCGTCGTCGTCGGTGTCGAACGCCGGGTCCGAGACGATCTGGTCGGCCGTAGCCGTCTCGACCTCGCCCCAGTTCGCGGTCTCGACGAGCTCGTCGATGTCGATCTCGGCGATCACATCGGCGGCCTCGCTCGAGATGGCCCCGCCTCCGACCGCCGCGCCGACGGCAGCGGGCACGAAGTTCGTGCGTCGCGCCTCGACGGGCTTCGCGTTCGGCTCGCCGCCGTCGAAGCCGGCCGCGATGACCGTGACGCGCACCTCGTCGCCGAGCGTGTCGTCGATGACGGCACCGAAGATGATGTTCGCCTCGGGGTGCACGGCCTCCTGCACGAGCCGGGCGGCGTCGTTGATCTCGAAGATGCCGAGGTTCGATCCGCCCTGGATCGAGAGCAGCACGCCGTGGGCGCCGTCGATCGAGGCTTCGAGCAGTGGGCTCGCGACGGCGAGCTCTGCGGCCTTAATCGCACGATCGGCCCCCCGCGACGACCCGATGCCCATGAGCGCGGAGCCCGCTCCCTGCATGACCGACTTCACGTCGGCGAAGTCGAGGTTGATGAGGCCTGGGGTGGTGATGAGGTCCGTGATGCCCTGGACACCGGCGAGCAGCACCTGGTCGGCCGTGGCGAAGGCCTCGAGCATCGAGATGCCGCGGTCGCTGATCTCGAGCAGGCGGTCGTTCGGCACCACGATGAGGGTGTCGACCTCTTCCTTCAGGCGCGCGACGCCCTGTTCGGCCTGGGTCTGGCGCCGCTTGCCCTCGAAGCCGAACGGCTTCGTGACGACACCGATGGTGAGCGCGCCGATCGACTTCGCGATGCGTGCGACGACCGGAGCGCCGCCGGTGCCCGTGCCGCCTCCCTCGCCTGCGGTGACGAAGACCATGTCGGCGCCCGCGAGCGCCTCCTCGATCTCCTCCGCGTGGTCTTCGGCGGCACGACGGCCGACCTCGGGGTCGGCGCCGGCGCCGAGGCCGCGAGTGAGATCGCGCCCCACGTCGAGCTTCACATCGGCGTCCGACATGAGCAGCGCCTGCGCATCGGTGTTGATCGCGATGAACTCGACGCCGCGCAGGCCGAGCTCGATCATGCGATTGACGGCGTTGACACCGCCGCCGCCGATACCGACGACCTTGATGACGGCGAGGTAGTTCTGGTTTGTCGACATGACCGGCCTTCCGTGCGAACTCTGAACCCTGAACCTCTAGTCGAAGGTTAAAGTTTTGCTGAGTATGCAATTCCTGTGATGACGGTAGGCTCCCGACGGCCTCCGCCGCGAAAGGCTCGCCCGCGTGTCGCGAACCGCCGGGCGGATCAGCGGCGAACCGCCCGATTTCCTGCTGCGACTACCGGGTCACGGCGCTCGCAGGCGACGACACGTCGTACTCGCCGACCGTGTCGGGCGGTGCCGCGACCATGAGTCTCGCGAGCACGGCCGCCTTCGCGGCGGACTGCTCGGCACTCCCCCAGACGACGGTGGCCCCGGTCGACAGCTCGAGCTGCACGTCGTCGGCCGTCGCCGCGGATGCACCGACGAGTTGCCCGCGCACCTCGGGCGGCAGGCTCCTGATGACCGCGGCCGCGGCACGGAAGCCCTCGCCGGCGACGCCGCCCTCCGCGACGATCAGCGGTTGCCCGTCGGGTCGCTCCGTCGGCCGCTCGATGACGACGCCTGCTGCGTCGACGAGCTCGAGCCCCTCGCCCGTGTCGACGACGCCGACCGGCACCCGCTCGACGATGCGCACGACGAGGGTGCCGGGCGGGATCGTCTCGGTCGAATAGGTCTCGATGAGCGGGAAGTCCGAGAGTGCGGCGAGCACGTCGGCACTCGCGATCAGCGGCAGCGGAGTGCCGAGCTGATCGTCGAAGGCCGCCTGCACGTCGGCGACCGGGATGCGCGCGGTGCCCTCGACCCGAACCTCGCGCAATGCCATGAGCGGCGAGTAGGCGCCGACCGCGACGACGACGACGAGCGCCGCGATCGCGCCGAGCACCACCGACCACACGATTCGGCGTCGACGGGAGCGCTTCGTGAACCGCCGCACCTCCTGGCGCTCGTACTTCCGACGCTCACGGCCCGCTGCGGCGAGCTCGCGCTTGGCCGCCCGCTCGCTCTTCGGAGGCGCGGGAGCGGCAGGTGCGTCGCCGCGCTCGGAACCGGGCGGCCGCGTCGATGCGCCGCCCGCCTGCACGGTCGGAACCGTGCCAGGCACGAGCGGAGTCACCGGAGTCGAGACCACGATCGCGATCGGCTCCGTCGAGGTGCGGTCGGCATCGGGCGTCGGCCGTGCCGGGCGCGGTGCACGCGCGACCGGCGCCGACGATCGCACGGCATCGGGTGCCGGCAGAGGTGCGCGCGGCGCACGTGCGGCCGGACCGTCGAACCCCTGAGGCCGTTTCACGCGGGCTCCGGTGTCATCCGCGCTCGCGCTCGAGCGAGCCGAGCAGCTGGGGCACGATGCGGTAGACGTCGCCGCAGCCGAGCGTGATCACGAAGTCGCCGTCGCGGGCGATGCTCGCCGTGTAGTCGGCGGCCTGCTGCCAGTCGGGTACGAAGGCGACGTGCGCCGGGTCGGCGAACCGCTCGCTCACGAGCGCGCCCGTGACACCCGGCACGGGGTCTTCACGCGCGCCGTAGACGTCGAGCACGACCGTCTCGTCGGCGTACTGCTCGAGCACCTCGGCGAACTCCTTGGCGAAGGTCTGCGTGCGACTGTAGGTGTGGGGTTGGTGCACCGCGATGATCCGGCCCTCGCCGACCACCGTGCGGGCGGCGGCCAGCGCGGCCGCGACCTCGGTGGGGTGGTGCGCGTAGTCGTCGTAGACGCTGACGCCGCCGACCGTGCCGTGCAGCTCGAACCGCCGGCCGGTGCCGGCGAACCGGGCGATGCCCGCAAGGGATGCCTCGGGGTCGAAGCCGAGGCCGACGAGCACCGCGAAGGCGCCCGCCGCGTTGATCGCGTTGTGCAGGCCGGGGATGCGGAGCGTGGCGCGGTAGGTCTCGCCCGCGTAGTCCACGGCGAAGGAGACGGGGCCGTCGGTCTCGACCGAGTGCACGCGCACCGTGGCATCCGCCGCCTGGCCGAACGTGACCACGTGCTCGTGCGAGAGCTTCTCGGTGATCCGCTTGGCGCCTGCGTCGTCGGACGAGACGACGACGAGCTCCCGCGCCCCGTCGGCGAACGTCACGAACGCCTGCTCGAAGGCCTCGCGCGAGCCGTAGTGGTCGAGGTGGTCGGGGTCGACGTTCGTGATGAGCGCGACCGAGGTGTCGTAGAGCAGGAAGGAGCCGTCGGACTCGTCGGCCTCGACGACGAACAGCTCGCCGTCGCCCGCGGCCGACGAGACGCCGAGCCCCTCGATGACGCCGCCGTTGACGAAGTTGGGGTCCTCGCCGAGCGCGAGGAGCCCGGTGACGATCATGCCGGTCGAGGTGGTCTTGCCGTGTGCGCCCGCGACCGAGACGAGTCGACGACCGGCGATGAGCGCGGCGAGGGCGAGCGAGCGGTGCAGCACCGGCAGGCCGCGCTCGAGTGCGAGTCGGTACTCGGGGTTGTCCTCCCAGAGCGCGCCGGTCACGACCACGGTGTCGATGTCGTCGGCGAGGTTCGCGGCGTCGTGGCCGATCGCGATCTCGGCGCCGAGGTCGCGGAGCGCTGCGATGTTGGCGGAGTCGCGAACGTCGGATCCGGTGACCCGGTGCCCGTCGCCGAGCATGAGCCGGGCGATGCCGCTCATGCCGGAACCGCCGATGCCGACGAAGTGCACGGCGCCGAGTTCGGCGGGGATCTGGGCGGAGAGGTCGGGCTTGATCGTCACGGTGCTGCGTTCTTCCTGGCTGCGGTCGGGATGCGGACGGGGTGCGGACGCCGAAGGCGCCGGTTCGTGCGAGCGGATGTCGCGGCATCCGCTCACTCAACGTTACGCGCCCGACGGGGCGGTGCCGCCTGGCTCGCCGAGTGCCTCGTCGACGAGGGCGACCATGCGGTCGGTTCCGTCGCGGAATCCGACGGACGTCGCGGCCTCCCCCATGGCCCGGAGCCGCCCGGCGTCGGAGAGCATCGGCAGCAGGGTCGCGTCGACCCACTCGGGCACGAAGTCGGCGTCGTCGACGAGCACCGCGCCGCCCGCGGAGACCACGCCGCCTGCGTTGAAGCGCTGCTCGCCGTTGCCGACGGGGTACGGCACGAAGGCGGCGGGGATGCCGAGCGCCGAGAGCTCGCACACCGTGGCGGCTCCGGCCCGCGAGACCGCGGCGTCGGCGACGGCGAGGGCGAGATCCATGCGGTCGGCGTACTCGACCATGCGGTAGTCGGCCACGTCGGGGTCGACGACCTCGGACTTCGCGCCGGTGACGTGCAGCACCTGCCATCCCGCTGCCGTGATCGCGTCTGCGGAGTCGACCATCGTGCGGTTGATGCGCCGGGCGCCGAGCGACCCGCCGGTGGCGAGGAGCACGGGTCGCGAGGCGTCGAGGCCGAAATGGGCGGCCGCCTCGCCCCGGCGAGCGGCCGGATCGAGCGTCTCGATCTCACGGCGCAGCGGCATGCCGACGAGCCGGGCGCCGGGCAGCGGCGTGCCGTCGAAGGCGACGCCGACGGTCGCGGCGAAGCGGGCGCCCAGCCGGTTCGCGAGCCCGGGGCGCGCGTTCGCCTCGTGGATCGCGACCGGAACACCGGCGCGTCGCGCGGCCAGGTACGCCGGGGTCGACACGTAGCCGCCGAAGCCCACGACGACGTCGACGCCGCGGTCGCCGATGATGCGGCGAACCGCGGCGATCGATTCGCGGAAGCGCGCCGGGAAGGCCACCGCCGCACGGTTCGGCCGGCGCGGGAACGGCACCTTCGCGATCGTCAGGAGCTCGTAGCCACGGGCCGGCACGAGCCGGGCCTCGAGGCCTTCGGCCGTGCCGAGCACGAGCACGGATGCCTCGGGGTCGCGCTCGCGCAACCGGTCGGCGACCGCGAGCAGCGGGTTCACGTGACCGGCGGTGCCGCCGCCGGCGAGGAGGTAGGTCGTCATCGGGCAGCCCTCGATGCTGCGGCGCGACCGCTCTTGCGTGCCGCAGCACGTGCCGCGGCGCGTGCCGGGGCTTCGGGATCGCGTGCCACCGACAGCACGATGCCGATCGCGAAGAGCGTGGTGAGCAAGGCCGTGCCACCCGCGGAGACGAGCGGCAACGGCACACCGAGGATGGGGAAGACGCCGAGCACGACACCGATATTGACACACGCCTGCCCGATGATCCACACGAGCACGGCAGCGGTGGCCGCACGACCGAACGGCGTGCGCGCGCCGCGCAGCACGCGCCCCAGCGCGACCGCGAGCACGACGAACATCGCGATGACCACGATCGCGCCGATCAGCCCGAGCTCCTCGCCGATGATCGCGAAGATGAAGTCGTTGTCGGCCGCGGGCAGCCACGACCACTTCGCGGCCGAGTTGCCGAGGCCCACCCCGAAGACCCCGCCGTTCGCGAGGGCGAACGAACCGTGCTGGATCTGCCAGCAGTCGCTGACGGAGTCGCCACTGCCACCACTCGCGCAGTCGGCGTCGAGGAAGGAGGTGATCCGGCGCATACGACTCTCGCTGGAGACCGCGACGATCGCGAACAGCACGCCGGCCGCGATGATCGGCGGCAGCAGCAGCCGCAGCCGCACGCCGATGAGGAAGAGTGCGCCGAGCAGCATCGCGCCCATGATCATGACGGTGCCCAGGTCGCCGCCGAGCAGCACGAGGCCGATCGCGCCGCCCCCGACGAGCACGATCGGCAGCACCCCGTGCACGAAGTCGCCGAGCTGCGCCTCTTTCTTGGTGACGATGAGGCCCAGCCACAGCACGAGGGCCACCTTGATGAACTCCGAAGGCTGGAACTGCACCGAGCCGATCTCGAGCCAGTTCGTGTTGCCGCCCTTCTCGACGCCGAGGGGCGTCGCGACGACGAGGAGCTGCGGAATGCAGGAGAGGATCAGCGCCGGCCAGGCGATCCGCATCCAGAACGTCTCGGGCATGCGGCTCGCGATGAGCATGATCGGGATGCCGAACACCGCGAAGAGGCCCTGGCGCAACGCCTGCGCATAGAAGCTCTCGTCTTCGAGGTGCGACTGCACGACGGAGGCCGAGAGCACCATCACGAGCCCGAAGACGACCAGGAAGAGCGTCGTGCCGAGCAGCAGGAAGTAGTCGGCCGACTCGACGCGGAAGACGCGACCGAGACGGATCCTGGAGGCCGAGACGCCGGTGCGCTCAGGCGCCGGGGAGCGGTTCGCGCGGGGCGGTGTCGCCATCCGCCTCACCTCCCAGCATCGATCCGACCGCGTCGTGGAACCGCCGTCCGCGATCGCCGTAGTCGGCGAACTGGTCCATCGACGCCGCAGCGGGCGCGAGGAGTACGGTGTCGCCCTCTTCAGCGACCGCCGCAGCCAGCGCGACCGCGTCGGGCATCACGGTCTCAGTGTCATCCGTGACCACTTCGAAGAGCGGCACCTCGGGCGCGTGTCGGCGGAACGCCGCGACGAGCGCCGCGCGATCGACGCCGATCACGATCGCGGCGCGAAGGCGTGCGACATGGGCTGCCACGAGCGCATCCGCATCCACGCCCTTGAGCAGGCCGCCCACGATCCAGACGACCGTGCCGAACGCACGCAATGACGCCTCGGCCGCGTGCGGATTCGTCGCCTTCGAGTCGTCGACCCAACGGACGCCGCCGGAGACCGCCACCGTCTCGATGCGGTGCGCATCGAGACGGAACGAGCCGAGCGCGTCGTGGATCACGCCGACCGGCACGCCGAACGAGCGCGCGAGGGCGGAGGCCGCGAGGATGTTGGCGACCACGTGCGGCGCGCTGAGTCCCCTGGGCTCCAGCTCGTCGAGCGTGATGATCTCGAGCGCCGCCGAGCGACGGTCGTCGAGGAAGGCGCGGTCGCAGAGGATGCCCTCGACGACGCCGAAGTCGCTCGGCCCCGGCACGTCGAGCCCGAAGCCGATGGCGCGCGCGCCCTCTTCGACCTCGGCGTCCTCGACCATGCGTCGGGTCGCCTCGTCGGCGCGGTTGTACACGCACGCGACCTTCGTGTTCTCGTAGACGGTCGCCTTGGCATCGCGGTACGCCTCGAACGAGCCGTGCCAGTCGAGATGGTCGTCGGCGATGTTCAGCACCGTGCTCGCCCACGGGTGCAGCGCACCCGGGCCGGACGTCGGCAGATGGTGCAGCTGGTAACTCGAGAGCTCGACGACGAGCACGTCGAAGCCGCCGGGATCGCGCACGGCATCGAGCACCGGCACGCCGATGTTGCCGCACGGCGCCGCACGCAGGCCGTTGGCCGCGAGGAACGTCGCCGCCATCTGCACGGTCGTCGTCTTGCCGTTGGTGCCGGTGACGAGGATCCACTCGGCGGTGTTGACCTTGTCGCGCACCCGCCAGGCGAGTTCGATGTCGCCCCAGACCGCGATCGACGAGTCGGCCGCCCACGTGAGCACGGGGTGATCGGGGTGGAAACCGGGCGAGGCCACGAGCAGCTCGGGTGCGAAGTCGACGACCTCGTCGGGCACGGCGTCGAGCGGATGCCGCAGCAGACCGGCCCCGATCACCTCGAGGATGCGCGCACGGTCGTCGTCGACCTCCGGGGCGACCACGAGCACGGTCGCGCCGAGCTCGGTCAGCGTGTCGGCGACGGCGAAGCCCGTGACGCCGAGGCCCATGACGACGACGCGGAGGCCGCGCCAGTCGGCGTTCCAGCTGGTCAGCGAGTCGAGACGATCGGAGGCGGGCGAAGCGGCATCCGTCATCAGCTCTGCAGCCACTCGAAGTAGAAGGCGCCGACGCCCGCTGCCACGAGCAGACCGCCGATGATCCAGAAGCGCACGACGATCGTGACCTCCGCCCATCCCTTCAATTCGAAGTGATGGTGGATCGGACTCATCAGGAAGATGCGCTTGCCGTGCGAGAGCTTGAAGTACGCCCGCTGCAGGATGACCGAACCGGTCTCGATCACGAAGAGGCCGCCGATGAGCAGGAGGAGGAGCTCGGTGCGGCTGACGATCGCGAGTGCCGCGAGCGCACCGCCCAGCGCCAGCGAGCCGGTGTCGCCCATGTAGATCTTCGCGGGGTTCGTGTTCCACCAGAGGAATCCGATGAGACCGCCGACGATCGCGGTCGCCACGATCGCGATGTCGAGCGGGTCGCGCACGTCGTAGCAGCGGTACTCGTCGGACGGGTTCAGGCCGACCGACGCGCACGACTGGTTGAACTGCCAGAAGCCGATGATGACGAACGAGCCGATCGCGAGGATCGAGGCGCCGCCGGCGAGCCCGTCGAGCCCGTCGGTGACGTTGACCGCGTTCGAGGTGCCGACCGCGAGAAGGCAGATCCAGACGACGTAGAGGATCACGCCGACGACCGCGCCGAACACCATGAAGTCGAGCGGCAGATCCCTGATGAAGGAGATCTTGGTGTCCGCGGGGGTGACGCCGCGATCGTTCGGGAACTGGAGAGCCAGCAGTGCGAAGGCACCGGCGATGACCACCTGCCCTGCGACCTTCGCCCAGCCGCCGAGTCCGAGGCTCTGCTTCTTGCGGGTCTTCAGGAAGTCGTCGATGAAGCCGACCACGCCGAGCCCGACCATCATGAACAGCACGAGCAGTCCCGTGGCCGTCGGCTTCTCGTCACTGACGAGCAGCGTCGCCACGAAGTACCCGAACAGGGTGCCCAGGATGAAGATGATGCCGCCCATGGTGGGCGTGCCGCGCTTGACGTGGTGGCTCTGCGGCCCGTCGTCGCGGATGAACTGCCCCCACCCGAGCCGTGTGAACAGCCGGATGAACAGCGGGGTCAGGAACAGCGTGAAGGCGAGCGACAACGCCCCAGCGGTCAGCAGTGCTCTCACGCGAACCATTCTCCCAGTCGGTCGTGAGGCAGGTCGGACATCTGCCCGACTTCGCCGATTTCCAGCACAGCGCTCACGCGAACCATTCTCCCAGTCGGTCGCCCAGCAGGCGGAGACCCGCCGAGTTGGACGATTTCACCAAAACCGTGTCGCCGGGGCGCACGGACGACGTGACGAGGTCGAATGCCTCGTCTGCGGACTCGACGAAGGCGGATTCGCCGTCCCACGAGCCCTCGTTGATCGCCGTGATGTGCAGGCGTCGCGCGCCCGCTCCCACCACGACGAGTTGCGAGATGCCGAGCCGCACCGCGAGCAGGCCGATGCGATCGTGCTCCTCGCCCGAGAACTCGCCGAGCTCGCTCATCTCTCCGAGCACCGCGATCGTGCGCGCCTCGGGGTTCTTCACCTGGGCGAGCGTCTTCAGCGCGGCCGACATCGAGTCGGGGCTCGCGTTGTAGGCGTCGTTGATGATCGTGACGCCGTCGCGACCGCCCATGACCTGCATGCGCCAGCGCTCGGCGAGGGTCACCTGCTCGAGCGCGGTGACGACCGCGGCGAGCGGCACTCCGAGTTCGACGGATGCCGCGATCGCCGCGAGTGCGTTCATGACGTGGTGCTCCCCCAGCACCGAGAACTGCACGCGTGCGGACTCGCCGCCCGGAATCGTCACGGTGAAGTCGGTGCCGCGCGCGTGGGCGCGGATCTCGGTCGCCCGGACGTCAGCCGACTCGCCGAATCCGAACCAGACGACGCGCGCCGCGGTGAGGCCCGCCATGGGCACCACGCGCGGGTCGTCGGCGTTCAGCACCGCGACATCCGTCTCGATGAGGTCGGTGACCATCTCGGACTTGGCCAGCACGGTCTGCTCGATGCCGCCGAACTCGCCGGCGTGGGCGAGGCCGACCTTCAGCACGATGCCGACGTCGGGCCGAGCCATGCGCACCAGACGCGCGATCTCGCCGACGCCCGAGGCGCCCATCTCGGCGACGAGGAACTCGGTCTCGTTCGTGAGCTCGAGCATCGTGATCGGCGCGCCGACCTCGTTGTTGAACGAGGCCCGGGCCGCGACGGTCGGGCCGACGCGCTCGAGCACGGTGCGCAGGAGGTTCTTGGTGGTCGTCTTGCCGTTCGAGCCGGTCACGCCGACGATGCGCAGTCGCCCGAGGGCGCGCACCCGGCGGACGACCTCGGTCGCGAGCGCGCCGAGGGCGTCGACCGAATCGGCGACGACGATCTGCGGCACCGGCAGGTCGAGGGCGTGTTCGACGATGAGCAGGGCGGCGCCCTGCTCGGCCGCGGCCGGGGCGAATCGGTGGCCGTCGTCGAACTCGCCGCGCTTGGCGACGAACACGCCGCCTGCGCCGACCTCTCGGGAATCGGTCGTCACGACGCCGTCGATGACGGTGTCGGGCGTGGCAGGGGCGCCGTCGAGTCGGAGCACGCCGGCGGCGGCCGAGGCGATCTCGGCCAAGGTCATGGCGATCATGCGAGCCACCCCGCATCGCGCAGCGCCTGGCGGGAATCATCTCTGGCGGAATACGGGATCTTGACGCCCTTCACTTCGTGGTAGTCCTCGTGACCGGGTCCGGCGTAGAGGATCGCATCGCCCTCGCCCGCCAGGGCGAGCGCAGCGCGGAACGCCTCGCGCGGATCGGCGATCTCGTGGATCTCGCGCTCGGGAACCGCCTCGCGCGCGCCGGCGATGAGCGCGGCGCGGATGGAGGCAGGGTCTTCGAACCGCGGATGGAAATCGGTGATGACGACCACGTCGGCGCCGCGGGCGGCGATCGCGCCCATCTCTGCGCGCTTCGTGGTGTCGCGGTCGCCGTCGGCGCCGAAGACCATGACCACCCGGCCCGCCGTCGAACGACGGATCGCGCCGAGGGTCTGCAGGAACGCGTCGGGGCTGTGACCGTAGTCGATGTAGACCACCGGGCCGCGGTCGCCCGAGATGCGCTCCGCACGCCCCGGGATGTACGCCTGCACGCCGCCGTCGCGCTCGAGCGCGGCTCCGATGAGGTCGAGGTCGTATCCGGCCTCGGTGAGCATGACGATCGCGAGGGCGGCGTTGGCGGCCATGTACCAGCCGAGCAGCGGCACCTGGGTCTCGATCCGGCGACCGCCGGGCCCCTCGAGTCGGAAGGAGGTGTGGTCGGCGCCCTCTTCGAGCACCGTGATGCGCCAGTCGGCTTCGACGCCGTCGACCGTGGTGAGGGTCGTCACGGGAATGCGCGACTCGGCGACGAGGCGACGGCCCCACTCGGAGTCGACCGTGACCACGCCGCGTCGCGATCGCTCGGGCTGGAACAGCTCGCGCTTCGCCTCGAAGTACTCGTCCATCGACGTGTAGTCGTCGAGGTGGTCGTGCGTCAGGTTCGTGAACCCGACGACGTCGAAGACGAGCCCGTCGACGCGGTGGCGCGAGAGCGCCTGTGCGGAGACCTCGATGCCGACGGCGCGCACGTCGACCTCGCGCATGCGGGCGAGCAGTGCGTGCAGTTCGCTCGCCTCGGGAGTCGTGAGGGAGCTCGTCACGGCCTCATCGCCGATGCGTCGCTCCGCCGTGGAGGTGAGGCCGGCCATGATGCCGAGCTGGCGGAGCATGCCGTACAGCAGGTAGACGACGCTGGTCTTGCCGTTGGTGCCGGTGACGGCGAAGAACGTCGCCGGGTTCTCGGCGGTGCGGTGGATCCACGCCGCGACCTCGCCGAGCGCCGCGCGCACGTCGTCGGTCACGAGGATCGGGAGGCCGGCATCGGCCGCGCGCTCCGCACCCGCGGCATCGGTGAGCAGCGCGACGGCGCCCGCCTCACGAGCGGATGCCGCGAAGTCGGCGCCATGGGCGTTGCGCCCGGGCACCCCGACGTACAGGTCGCCGGGCTGGACGCTCTTCGAGGAGAGGCCGGCTCCGGTCACCTCGAGACCGTCGATCTCGCCGAGCACGGCGAATCCGAACGCTTCGGCGAGGCCGGGAAGCGATCGGGGACTCGGGTGCTTCGGCCGGAGAGCCGTGAGAGGCGTTCCGGTCACGAACCCAACTTTCTCACCAGGTGGCTGGCAGCTCGGGCGCCGGGGCGCCGGATGGAACAGTCCGGTACTTCTTCAGCACCTGGCTCATCACCTCTTGGAAGACGGGAGCGGATGCGGCGGACGAATTCATCTTAACGGGATTCATGATGCTCACCGAAACGACGAACTGCGGATCGTCGGCCGGGGCGAACCCCGAGACCGACACGAGGTACTCCTTGCGGTACCCGCCTTCGCCGTCGGGGAACTGGGCCGTGCCGGTCTTCGCGGCGACCCGGTAGCCCGAGATGTTCCATTCGTCGGAGAGCCATGCCTCCTGGTAGACGCGCTCGAGCATCTCGCTCGTCTCGCGTGCGGCTTCGGAGGAGATCACCCGCTCGCCCTTCGACGGGGTCGTCTCCTCGGTGCCGTCGTCGCTGACGCAACCGTCGACGAGGGTGACCGGCATGCGCACACCGTCGTTGGCGATGGTCTGGTACACGCTCGCGATCTGCACCGCCGTCGTGGTGAGTCCCTGCCCGAACATCGTGGCGTACTTGGTCTGGTTGTCCCAGTCCTCGTCGGGGTCGCCGTGCAGGTCGCCGGGCTCCTCGGCGAGGAAGCCGACCTCGGTCTCAGCACCGAGGCCGAACTTCAGCATGTCGTCGTAGCGCGCCCGGTCGGTCATCAGCTCGCCGAACTGCGACATCCCCGTGTTCGAGGACTCGATCAGCACACCGGTGAGCGTCAGCCGCAGGTCCTCGTGGCTCGAACTGTCATTGATGTTGGCCCCGTTGGGGAACACGATGCGGTACGGCGCGGTGATCTTGCTGAAGGGATCGGCGAGGCCCGCGTTGATCACGGATGCCGCGGTGAGCGCCTTGAACGTCGAGCCCGGCTCGAACGGCGCGGTGAACGAGCGGGATCCTCGATCGTCCTCGTCGGTCGCGGACGGATTGTTCGGATCGACGGTCGGCACGTCCGCCACGGCGAGCAGACGCCCGGTCTTCGCCTCCATCACGGTCACGGTCGCCCACTCGGCGCCGGTCTCCTGCACCCGCGCCTCGGCGATGCGCTGCACGGCCCACTGGAGGTCGGTGTCGATCGTCAGCTTCAGCGTGCCGCCGTCGTGCGCCTGCTTGTGCACGATCTCGGTGCCGGGGATCCGCACCCAGTCCTGCAGGCTGTGCAGGTAGCTGACCTTGCCGTCCTCGCTCGCGAGGCACTTGTCCTCCGAGAGCTCGAGGCCTGCGACGGGAACGCCGTCCGGGTCGATGAAGCCCACGAGGTTGCCGGCGACGGCACCGTTCGGGTATCGCCGGCTCGGATGCTGGTACGGCTCGACCCAGGGGATGTCGAGCGCCTTCACCTGCTCGTACGTCTCGGTGTCGACGAGCTTCGCCACATAGGCGAAGTCCGAGTTCGGGTCGTCGGCGAGTGCGGCGCTGATGATCCCCTGCACCTGGTCGCCCGTGAGCCCGACCACCGCGCCGAGTTCGGCCGCGATCTGCTCGAGCGGAACGTCGACCTCTTTCGACTTCGTGGGATCGTCGGGATCCGGCACCTCGCGCACCACGTCTCCCTTGGTCGCCTGCTTGGGCGAGAGCGCGATGTCGTAGCGCATCACGCTGTCGGCGAGCACCTTTCCGTTCGTGTCGACGATGTCGCCGCGCGCGCCGTAGACGGTGACCGGCTCCGAACGCGCGTCCTGCGCCTGCTCGTTGAGCTCGGCCGCGCGCACGATCTGGATGTCGACGAGGCGGACGACGAAGACGCCGACCAGGGCCAGGAGCACTGCAGCGGAGAGCAGGATCCGCCGCATCGGGTGGCGGCTGGTGCGGTTCATCGAGTGGGTCCTCGCAAGCGGTCGAACGGTCAGTGCGTGGCGGGCGTCGGCAGTCCGCCGTCGACGGGCGCCGCCGGAGCCCCTGCAGGAGCCTCGGATGCTGCGCCTTCAGCCTGACCGGGAGTTCCCCCGATCGGAGTCTCCCCCGCCTGTGCCTTGCCGTTCGACGGCACGCCGTCGATCAGCGCATTCGGGACGAGCGGAGCGGATGCCCGTGCGCCGCCCTCGGCCGCCGTCGGCTCGCCGAGCACGGCACCGTCGGAGAGTCGGAGGTAGACCGGGTCGGAGTTCGGCACCATGCCGAGCCCCTCGGCCTTCGTGGCGAGGAACTGGGGCGATTCGACGCGGTCGAGGTCTTCGGAGAGCTTCTGCTCGTCGCGGGTGAGCACGGTCTGCTGCATCTGCAGCGCATCGATCTCGTATGCGCCCTGCGTCACCGCGATCGAGAGCAGCAGCTGCGCGACGATGATGACCGCGACGCCGCCGAGCGCGATGACCGCGTAGGCGAGCCGCGGCTTCGACCGGGCAGCCCGCTCGGGTGCGGGGCGGAGCCGACGCTGCGGGCGCTCGGGCCCGACCCGCCGGGGCGCGGGAAGGGACTGGGCCTGCACGGCGCTCATGCCGGCCTCCGAACCCGCTCAGCGGCTCGAAGCCGCACGGGCTTGGCCCGCGGGTTCTCCGCCTGCTCGTCTTCGCTCGCGAGTTCGGCGCCTCGCACGAGGAGCTTGAACTCGGGGCGGTGCTCGGGCAGCTCCATCGGCAGGCCGGCCGGAGCCGACGAGCTCGACGCTGCGGCGAGCGATCGCTTGACGATCCGGTCCTCGAGCGACTGGTACGCCAGCACGACGATGCGGCCGCCGACGGCGATCGTGTCGAGTGCGGCGGGCATCGCCCGCTCGAGCACGGAGAGCTCTTCGTTGACCTCGATGCGCAGCGCTTGGAAGACCCGCTTGGCGGGGTGCCCCTGACGCTGCACGGCCACCGGCGTCGCCGCCTGGATGACCGCGACGAGTTCGGCCGAGCGCGTGATCGGCGCTTCGGCCCTGGCTCGGACGATCGCCCGGGCGTACCGCGCCGCGAGCTTCTCCTCGCCGTAGTCGAGGAAGATGCGTCGCAGCTCCTCTTCGCTCTCCTCTGCGATCACGTCGGCCGCCGTGCGGCCGCTCGTGAAGTCCATGCGCATGTCGAGCGGCGCATCCTTCGAGTAGGCGAAGCCGCGCTCGGCGCGGTCGAGCTGCAGGGATGAGACGCCGAGGTCGAAGAGCACGCCCTGCACCTCGCGGAACCCCTCGCTGCGAACGGCCTCGACGATGCCGTCGTAGACCGTGTGCACGAAGCGGGCGCGGTCGCCGAACTTCGCGAGTCGCTCGCGGGCGATGCCGAGCGCGTCGGTGTCGCGATCGAGTCCGATGACGGTGAGTTTCGGGAACCGCTCGAGGAACGCGGCGGTGTGGCCGCCCATGCCGAGGGTCGCGTCGACCATCACGGCGCCGTCGGCCTCGAGGGCGGGTGCCAGGAGCTCGAGCGTGCGCTCGAGCATGACCGGGGTGTGAATGCGTTCGATGTCCATGATTCCGCCTTGCCTTCGTGGCCTCGGGTTCCGATCCCCATCCGTTCGTCCTGATGCGGGGAAGTGCACCAGGCGCGGCCGGCTGGGGGTCGGAGCCCGAGGACTAGAAGAGTCCGGGGATCACCTCCTCCGCCGTGTCCGCGAAGGCCGCCTCTTGCTCGGCGAGGTAGCTCGCCCATGCCGTCGCGTCCCAGATCTCCACCCGGCTGCCCGTTCCGATGACCGTGAGGTCGCGGTCGAGGCCCGCGTAGGCGCGGAGCGTGGCGGGGATGGTGACGCGATGCTGCTTGTCGGGGGTCTCCGCGGAAGCCCCCGAGAGGAAGACGCGCATGTAGTCGCGCGCCTGCTTGCTCGTTACCGGGGCTTGGCGGATCTTGTCGCTCATGCTCTCGAACTCCCGCGCACTGAACACATAGATGCAGTGCTCCTGCCCGCGCGTGAGCACGAGGCCGCTCGAGAGCTCCTCCCGGAATTTCGCCGGAAGAATGACGCGGCCCTTCTCATCGAGCTTTGGTTCATAGCTACCGAGGAACACCGCACCACCCCCTTTCCTCCGGCCAGAATCCAGGTAACCCCACTTTACTCCACTCTCATCCACTGATCAACGACATTCGCTCGTTTCAGCGTGTCGGAGCATGCGAAAGTGCCGTGAATGCAGGGATGCAGCAGGTGGAGTGGAGTGGAGGGATCGGGGCAGAAATCACCGAACCGCGGCCGCGATTCAGCGCCTCAGGCAGCGGATGCCGCGTGCCGCGCCGGACCATGACGGCGGAGAGCCGCCCGGGGACGCGAAAAACGGGCCGATCCGAAGATCGACCCGTTCAGGTGGTGTGAAGTGGAGGGATCAGCCCTGGCCGTCTTGGCGGCGATCCCAACGCTCGTTCATGCGATCCATGAAGCTGCCGCCCGAGCTGCCGCGACCGCGTCGGCTCGCGGCCGGCGCTTCTGCGGGGGCAGCGGTTGCAGCGCCGCGCTTGGACGGGGTGATCGCGACGAGCACTCCGGCGAACATGAGGGCGAAGCCGATGACCCCGATGATGAGGAGTTGCGAGGCCACGCCGGCGATGAGCGCGCCGGCACCGCCGACGGCGAGCAGCACTCCGAGCACGATGGCCCGGTAGTTCGGTCGTCGACCACGAACACCGCCGACCGCTTGCACGAAGTCGGCGTCATTGCGATAGAGGTTGCGCTCCATCTCCTCGAGAAGACGTTGCTCCTGCTCTGAAAGCGGCATCTCATTCCCCTCAGGCTCGGGATCGACGCATCCGAGTCCATTCTAGCCCCGCTCAGCCTCGCTAGGCTAGGCGGGTGGCTCACGGTTCCCGACTGGTCGATTTGGTGCACGAACGCATCGAGGATTTCCTCGCCGAACGCACTTCCATTCTCCGCGAGATCAGCCCCGACCTCGAACCGCTCGACGCGTTCTCAAGGCGGTTTCTCAGCGGAGGCAAGCGCTTCCGTGCTCTGTTCTGCTACTGGGGCTGGGAAGCGATCGGAGGGCGCGGGTTCGACCCGTTCGCCGCCGAGGGCGGGCGCGACAGGTTCCCCGTCGTCTCCGCCGCATCCGCACTCGAGCTCTTCCACGCCGCGGCCCTGCTGCACGACGACATCATCGACAACTCCGACACCCGGCGAGGCGCCCCGTCGGGGCATCGCCTCTTCGAGCAACTGCACGCGGATTCGGGCTGGGCGGGATCGTCGCCCGAATTCGGTCGCGCATCGGCGATCCTCCTCGGCGACCTGCTGCTCGGATGGAGCGACGAACTGCTCGACGAGGGACTCATGGCGCTCCCCGACCGCGACGCCGCACGCCTGGCGCGCTCGGAGTTCATGCGCATGCGCACCGAGGTCACGGCCGGTCAGTACCTCGACATCCTCGAGGAGCGCGCCTGGCGGAGCCAGGCCGAATCCGAGCAGCGCCTCCGCGCCGAACGAGTCATCGTCTACAAGTCGGCCAAGTACAGCGTCGAGGCGCCGCTCGTGATCGGCGGCGCCATCGCCGGCGCCTCCCCCGCGCAGTTCGACTCCCTCCGCGCATTCGGACTGCCGCTCGGCATCGCCTACCAGTTGCGCGACGACCTGCTCGGCGTGTTCGGCGACCCCGAGGTCACGGGCAAGCCGAGCGGCGACGACCTCCGCGAGGGCAAGCGCACCATGCTCATCGCGATCGCCCGCGAGCGACTCGCGCCCGGCCAGCGCCGCCTGCTCGACGAGCTCCTCGGCGATCCCGAGCTCGCGCCCGAACAGGTCAGGATGCTGCAGCAGACGATCCGCGAGTGCGGCGCCGTCGACGAGGTCGAGGCGCTCATCACCTCGAATGTCGCCACGGCCGTGGCGGCACTCGAAGCCGCACCGATCAGCAGGGACGCGCGCGCAGAACTCGGCTCGCTCGCACGGGCGGTCACCCGCCGCACGAGCTGACGCCGCTCAGCGACTCAGGGGTCAGCGACTCAGAAGTTCAGGCGAGCGCCTGCGCCACGCGGCGAACCTCGGCCTTGCGCCCGGCGAGGAGCGCTGCGATCGGCGACGTGCCGAGGCTGTCCTCTTCGGCGAGCATCCACTCGAGCGCCTCGGCATCGGTGAAGCCGTTGTCGGCGAGCACGTTCGCCGTTCCGTACAGTTCGGGCAGCGGAGCGTCGTCGCGCAGGAACACCGACGGCACCTTGAGCACGCCGTCGATGCGCGCGGCGAGCAGGTGCCGGTCGTCGATGAGTCGACGAATGCGGCTCGGGCTCTGCCCGAGCATCTCGACGAGGTCGGGAACGGTCAGCCAGTCGGTTTCGGCAGCATCGGTCACGTACCAAGACTGCCACGAGCCGGGCATCTTGCGGAACCATCGATCGCGACACGCGCCTGCGCGCGCCGCCTCCGCCCGCTTCCGGAGACTCGCGTCGAGGTGTTTGACTCCCCCATCACGCTATGCGACGGTGGCCGCGGGGGCCCGGGAGTACCGAGTCGGGCGCAAGGGGGCAACGATGACGCATGAGGCCGAGACCGTGAACGGCCCGATCGACCTTCCGCGCCGGCGTCCACGCGACGTGGACGACCGTCGCCGAGGCATCCGTCGCCTGATCACCCTGCCGCTCGCCGTCGTGTCGACCATCGCGGTCACGCTCGGCATCGCGCAGCCCGCAGAGGCGGCGCCGCAATCGGCCAAGCGCATGCCCAAGGCGAAGGCCTCGAACGACGGACCCGCCCGCCACGCCGCCGCATCGGCGACCGTCTCCGCCGCGTCCGTGCCATCCGAAGTGACCGTGGGCGATGGCGACACGGTCAGCAGCATCGCCGAACGGTACGGCGTGGCGACCGCCGACATCCTCGCGCTCAACGGGCTCGGCTGGTCGAGCCTGATCTTCCCCGGTCAACGCCTGGCGCTGCCCGGCAGCGGCACCGCGGCCCCGGCACCGGAGCCCGTCGCCGCCGAACTCCCCAGGCACACGGTCGTCGCCGGCGACACCATGAGCGGCATCGCCGCCGCCCACGGCGTCTCGCTCGACGAGATGCTGAGCGCCAACGGGCTCGGCCGGCAGAGCCTGATCTTCCCGGGGCAGTCCATCGTGCTGCCTCCGGGCGGCACGGATGCCCCGGCTCCCGCCCCTGCGACACCGGCGCCCGCCGCGCCCGCACCCGTTTCGCCGGCGCCGTCGAGTGCTGACACGTATACCGTCGTCGATGGCGACACCCTCTGGGACATCGCTGCACGGCACGACCTCGACGTCGCGGAACTCATCGCGATCAACGGCCTCGACACCGCAGCGGTGATCCGCGCCGGCCAGGTGCTGCGGGTCGCTCGACCGGTCGCCGTCGTCAGCGTCGCCTCGGTCAGCGTCGCCCTCACGGACGAGATGCGCGGCAACGCCCGCATCATCGTCGACGTCGGGCGCTCACTCGGTGTGCCCGACCAGGGAATCGTCATCGCCCTCGCAGCCGCGGCGCAGGAATCGGGCCTGAAGAATCCCGAGTACGGCGATCTCGACTCCCTCGGCCTGTTCCAGCAACGACCGAGCCAGGGCTGGGGCACCGTCGACGAGGTGCTCGACCCCGTGCGAGCCGCGACGGCGTTCTACGGCGGCGCCGCCAACCCCAACGCCGGACGCACCCGCGGCCTGCTCGACATCCCCGGATGGGAATCGCTCACCGTGACGCAAGCGGCGCAGGCGGTGCAGGAGAGCGCGCACCCCGACCACTACGCGAAGTGGGAGGCCTCGGCGCGCGCCTGGCTCTCCGAACTCGGCTGACCGGGCCTCCGAGCTAACGATGGGGTTGCGATCGGCGCGCCGTCGGCGTTTGCAACGGTTCCGGCATATACCTCTTCGTAGACTCTCAGAGTGACCACTGCACCTGTCGACCCCATGATCGGCCGTCTCATCGACGGCCGCTATCAGGTGCGCTCCCGGATCGCCCGCGGCGGAATGGCCACGGTCTACCTCGCGACCGACCTGCGCCTCGAGCGCCGCGTCGCGATCAAGATCATGCACGGCCACCTCGCCGACGACAACACCTTCAAGACCCGCTTCGTGCAAGAGGCCCGTTCGGCAGCACGCCTCGCGCACCCGAACGTCGTGAACGTGTTCGACCAGGGTCAAGACGCCGACATGGCCTACCTCGTCATGGAGTACCTGCCCGGCATCACGCTGCGCGAACTGCTCAAGGACTACAAGAAGCTCACCCCCGAGCAGACGGTCGACATCATGGACGCCGTGCTCGCCGGTCTCGCCGCCGCGCACAAGGCGGGCATCGTGCACCGCGACCTGAAGCCCGAGAACGTGCTGCTCGCCGACGACGGCCGCATCAAGCTCGGCGACTTCGGGCTCGCCCGTGCCGCGAGCGCCAACACGGCCACCGGCCAGGCGCTGCTCGGCACGATCGCCTACCTCTCCCCCGAGCTCGTGACCCGCGGCGTGGCAGATGCCCGCAGCGACATCTACGCGGTCGGCATCATGATGTACGAGATGCTCACCGGTGAGCAGCCCTACGTCGGCGAGGCGCCGATGGCGATCGCCTACCAGCACGCGAACGACCAGGTACCGACGCCGAGCTCGAAGAATCCCGCGGTGCCCGTGGAGCTCGACGAGCTCGTGCTGTGGGCCACGAACCGAGACCCCGAGGCGCGCCCGAACGATGCCCGCGAGATGCTCGAGCGCCTGCGCGAGGTCGAACCGGGGATCCGCTCGTCGCACCGCCCCCTGCAGACGCAGGCGACGATGGTGCTGCCCGGTGCACTGCCCGCCGCTGCGGCGACCGCGGAGACCCGCGTGCTCGGCGCCGGCGCGGCACCGGTCGCGGCGACGGCGACCCTCGAGGCATCCGACGGCGACGACACCGAGGCGCTCGCGAAGAGCGCCGACCGCCGCAAGCGTCGCGGCTACTGGATCATCGCCCTGGTGCTCCTGCTGACCGGCCTCGCCGCCGGCACCGGCTGGTACTTCGGCGCGGGTCCCGGCGCCCTCGCCCCCGTGCCCGAGACGGCGAAGCTCGCGCCCGCCGTCGCGACCGACGTGCTCGAGAAGGCCGGATTCACGGTCGAGCCGGCCGAACGCAACGACCCCGTCATCCCGAAGGGACAGGTGTCGGGCACCGACCCCGAGGGCGGCGAGCAGGCGCAGCGCGGCTCGACCGTCACGCTCTTCGTCTCACTGGGCCCGCAGATACTCCCCGTCCCCGAGGTTCGAGGCACGCCGTCGGCCGACGCGCGCACGACGCTGAAGGACTTCACGGTCGTGGAGCCGAACGTGCTGCAGTTCTCCGATGACGTGCCCGCCGACACCGTCATCGACGTGCTCGATGCCGAAGGCACCTCCGTCGGCGCCGAGTATCCCGAGCTCGGCGAACTGACGCTCGTGGTCTCGGCCGGCCCGATTCCCGATGTGATCGCGATGCCCAGCGCCGATGCCGAGGCCGCGCTCACCCAGGCCGGGCTGCAGTTCGACTACCTCGACCCCGTGTTCGACAACTCGGGTGAGATCGCCGACGGCAGCGTCATCGCAGCAGAGCCGACGACCGAGGTCGTGCGCCAGGGCGACACGATCAACCTGACTCTCTCGAAGGGGCAAGACCTCGTCGAGGTGCCGAACATCGTCGGCAAGAGCATGTCCGAGGCGAAGGCCGAACTCGAGAAGGCCGAGTTCAAGGTCAGCTACAGCCTGCCCGACCTCTTCCTCGACCTGGCGACGGTGACCTCGTCGGATCCTCCCGCCGGAGAGAAGATCGTGCGCGGATCGACCATCACGATCGTCGGTCAGCTCACGCTCTGATCAGGCCGTCTCTGCCTGCACGTCCATGCATATGCAGGACGGCGGATGGACATATGCAGAACGGCGGATGCCTCGGGGCATCCGCCGTTCCGCGTCTCGATCGTGCCGGGCGTCAGCGCGCCGCGAGCTCCTCGGCCACGAGGAACGCGAGCTCGAGCGACTGCATGTGGTTCAGCCGCGGGTCGCAGAGCGACTCGTACCGGGTGGCCAACGTCTCCTCGTCGATGTGCTCGGAACCGCCGAGGCACTCGGTGACGTCGTCGCCCGTGAGCTCCACGTGGATGCCGCCCGGGTGCGTGCCCGCGTCGCGGTGGGCCTCGAAGAAGCCCTTGACCTCGTCGACGACATCGTCGAAGCGACGCGTCTTGTAGCCGTTTGGGGTCGTGATGCCGTTGCCGTGCATGGGGTCGGTGACCCACAGCGGGTTGGCGTCGCTCGCCTTGATCGCCTCGAGCAGGGGCGGCAGCGCATCGCGGATCTTGCCGGCGCCCATGCGGGTGATGAAGGTGAGTCGACCCGGCTCGCGCTGCGGGTCGAGCTTCTCGACGAGTTCGAGCATCGTCTCGGGCGTCGTCGTCGGGCCGAGCTTCACGCCGATCGGGTTGCGCACACGCGAGAGGAAGTCGACGTGCGCGCCGTCGAGCTCACGGGTGCGCTCGCCGATCCAGATGAAGTGGCTCGAGGTGTCGTACGGGGTGCCCGTGCGCGAGTCGATGCGGGTCATGGGGCGCTCGTAGTCCATGAGCAGGCCCTCGTGACCGGTGTAGAACTCGGTGTGCTTGATCGCCTCGAAGTCGGCGCCGCAGGCCTCCATGAACTTGATCGCGCGGTCGATCTCGCGCGCCATGTTCTCGTAGCGGGCGTTCGCGGGGTTCGCCGCGAATCCCTGGTTCCACGAGTGCACCTGACGGAGGTCGGCGAACCCGCCCTGCGTGAAGGCGCGGATGAGGTTCAGCGTCGACGCCGCCGTGTGGTAGCCCTTGATGAGGCGCGCGGGGTCGGCCGCACGCGACTCGGGGGTGAAGTCGTAGCCGTTCACGATGTCGCCGCGGTACGCGGGCAGCGTGACGTCGCCGCGGGTCTCGGTGTCGCTCGAACGGGGCTTGGCGAACTGGCCCGCCATGCGGCCCATCTTCACGACCGGCATCGACGCGCCGTACGTGAGCACGACCGCCATCTGCAGCACCGTCTTCACCCGGTTGCGGATCTGGTCGGCCGTGGCACCCGCGAACGTCTCGGCGCAGTCGCCGCCCTGCAGCAGGAACGCCTCGCCGCGCGACGCGGCGGCCAGACGGTCGCGCAGGATGTCGACCTCGCCGGCGAAGACGAGCGGCGGCAGGGTCGCGAGCTCAGCGGATGCCGCGTGCGCGGCCTCGACGTCGGGCCACGTCGGCTGCTGCTTGATGGGGAGCGTGCGCCAATAGTCGAGGCCGGCAATCACGGAGGGATCTGCATTCACGACCGGCTCGACGAGCTGTACCACGGGGAACGTCCTGAGGGTTCGGGGCGCACTTGGCGCCGAAAAGAGAAACGGCGACGCACGTCGCGTCCCCGCGGAACGAGCCTATCGCGATTGCGCGGCCCGCTTCTCCTTCACCGAACTGGCGTACACATCGACGTACTCCTGGCCGCTCAGACCGCGCAGGTCGTAGACGAGTTCGTCCGTCACGGAACGCAACACGAACCGGTCGCCCTCGAGCCCCTCGAACCGGCTGAAGTCCACCGGCTCGCCGAGGACGATGCCGATGCGCCGCACCTTGGGCAGTCGCGAGCCGATCGGCATGACGTGCTCGGTGCCGATCATCGCGACGGGGATCACCGGAACGCCCGCTTCGAGCACCATGCGCGCGACGCCCGTGCGCCCGCGGTAGAGCTTGCCGTCGGGGCTGCGAGTGCCCTCGGGGTAGATGCCGAGGATCTTGCCCTCGCCGAGCACCCGGAGACCGGTCTCGAGCGACGCCTCGGAGGCCTTGCCGCCCGAACGGTCGATCGGCAGCTGGCCGGCCGCCTGGAAGAAGACCTTCGTCGCCCAGCCCTTGAGGCCCTTGCCCGTGAAGTACTCGCTCTTGGCGAGGAAGACGACCGGGCGGTCGACGATGAGCGGCAGGAAGATCGAGTCGATGAACGACAGGTGGTTCGAGGCGAGCACGACCGCGCCCTCTTTCGGCACGTTCTCGAGGCCGACGACCCACGGCCGGAAGATCGAGAGGAGGATCGGACCGATCACGAGGTTCTTCATGATCCAGTAGAACAACGGAACCCCCCTTCCCTCTTCAGCACCGACTCAGCCTAGCGTCGCGGGACTCAGGCGTGCTCGGCGACCCACACGCGGGCGAGGTCGGCAGCGCCGACCACACCGGCGTCATTGACGAGTTCGGCGATCACGAAGTCGGGCTCGGGGTGATAGCCGCGAGCCGGCAGGTGGTCGAGGTACGCGGCACGGATCGGTTCGAGCAGGAGCTCGCCCGCCACGGCCACGCCGCCGCCGAAGACGAAGCGCTGCGGATCGAGCACGGCCGAGAGGCTCGCCGCAGCCTGGCCCAGCCAGTGCCCGAGCTGCCGCACGGCCGCGATGGCGCCCGCGTCGCCCGCGGCGATCAACTCGCCGACGAGCCGGCCGTCGAGCTCGCCGTGCTCGGATCGCACGCGCGCGAGGCCCTGCCCGATGCCGCCGGCATCGGCGATCTCGTTCGCCATGCGCAGCAGCGCACGGCCGGAACCGTACTGCTCGATGCATCCGCGCTGCCCGCACCCGCACGCGAGGCCGTCGGGAACGACGCGCAGGTGGCCGAGCTCGGCGCCCGCGCCGAAGCCGCCGCGGAAGAGGCGGTCGCCCGCGACGATCGCGCCGCCGACGCCGGTGCCGATGGTGAGCATGACCATGTCGCTCACGAGACGTCCGGCGCCGAAGCGGAACTCCGCCCAGCCTGCAGCGTTGGCGTCGTTGTCGACGACTACGGCGGTGCCGACCCTGGCCTCGAGCTTCTCGCGGAACGGTTCGTTGCGCCAGTCGATGTTGGGTGCGTAGTAGACCGTTGACTGCGCCGCATCGACGAAGCCTGCCGCGGCGACGCCGATCGCGACGATCTCCTCTTCTGCGCGAGCGCGGAGGGACTCGATCATCTGCACGACCGCGTCCTCGAGGAGCGCCGAATCACCGGCGGGCGTCGGGACGCGGTCGCTGGCGACGATGTTGCCGAGCTGGTCGACGATCGCGCCCGCGATCTTCGTTCCACCGATGTCGATACCGATCGCATGCACCGGAAGGCTGCCTTTCAGAAGGGGGACGAAGCGTGATGGAGCTGAGACCTGGGACGGCCGCGAGCAACGACTAGAGTGTAATCGACCCCAATGCCGAGGTTCGCGCTGGTGCCCGAGCCGCGTGCAACCCTCCCGGTGCCGAAGGAGCTACCGTGATCGAATTCGCTACCCCACCAGTGGTCGCTGCCGACCCTGAAGCGAACACCACAGATCTGCTCGTCGATCGCGTCGCCGCGACGCCCGACTCCGTGCTGTTCTCACTCCCCACCGCCGACGGCGGCTGGTCGCCGGTGACGACGAAGGAGTTCTACGACCAGGTGATCGCCCTCGCAAAGGGCCTCGTCGCCGCCGGCATCCAGCCGGGCGACAAGATCGGCCTGATGTGCAAGACCCGGTACGAGTGGACCCTGATCGACTTCGCGACCTGGTTCGCGGGCGCCGTGCTGGTGCCGATCTACGAGACGAGCTCGCCCTCGCAGGTGCGCTGGAACCTCAGCGACTCGGGTTCGATCGCGGTCATCGTCGAGACCCCCGACCACTTCGCCCGGTTCGACGAGGTGCACCCCGACCTTCCCGCGATCCGCAACGTCTGGCAGATCGACCTCGGCGACCTCGACAAGCTCGCCGCCGGCGGCACCGACGTGGCCGATGAAGAGATCGAGCGACGCCGCAACCTCGCCGTCGGCTCAGACATCGCGACGCTCATCTACACGTCGGGCTCGACCGGCAAGCCCAAGGGCTGCGTGCTCACGCACTCGAACTTCGTCGAGCTCTCCCGCAATGCCGCGGTCGCGCTCGACGAGGTCGTGCTCGACCCCAACGGCGCGTCGACCCTCCTCTTCATCACCACGGCCCACGTGTTCGCGCGATTCATCGCGGTGCTCTCCGTGCACGCCGGAGTGCGGGTGGGCCACCAGGCGGACACGAAGCAACTGCTGCCCTCGCTCGCGAGCTTCAAGCCGACCTTCCTCCTCGCCGTGCCCCGCGTGTTCGAGAAGGTCTACAACGCGTCCGAGCAGAAGGCCGAAGCCGGCGGCAAGGGCAAGATCTTCCGCGCGGCCGCCGAGACCGCCGTCGCCTACTCCATGGCGAAGGAGGCCGGCTCGGTCCCCCTCGGCCTCAAGCTCAAGTTCAAGGTGCTCGACACGCTCGTGCTGTCGAAGCTCCGCGCTGCGATGGGCGGCAACGTCAAGTACGCCGTGTCGGGCTCCGCTCCGCTCGGTCCGCGACTCGGCCACTTCTACCACGCGCTCGGCATCACGATCCTCGAAGGCTACGGCCTCACCGAGTCGACCGCGCCCGCCACGGTGAACCTGGCGAACAAGTCGAAGATCGGCACCGTCGGGCCCACGCTTCCCGGCGTCTCGGTCCGACTCGCCGACGACGGCGAGGTGCAGATCAAGGGCATCGACATCTTCAAGGAGTACTGGAAGAACCCCGAGGCCACGGCAGAGGCGTTCGACGGCGAATGGTTCAAGACGGGTGACATCGGCTCCTTCGACGCCGACGGGTTCCTGACCATCACGGGCCGCAAGAAGGAGATCATCGTCACCGCCGGTGGAAAGAACGTCTCCCCCGCCGCCCTCGAAGACCCCATTCGCGCGAACCCGCTCGTCGGTCAGGTCGTCGTCGTCGGCGACAAGAAGCCGTTCATCTCGGCGCTCGTCACGCTCGACCCCGAGATGCTCCCGGTGTGGCTCAACAACAACGGCGAAGACGCCGGCATGACGATCGAGGAGGCCACCGTCAACCCGGCGGTGCTCGCCGAGGTGCAGCGTGCCATCGACGCCGCCAACGAGACGGTCTCGCGTGCGGAGTCGATCCGCAAGTTCACCATCCTCTCGACCGAGCTCACCGAGGCCAGCGGCCACCTGACGCCGAAGCTCAGCATCAAGCGCAACATCATCCTCGAGGACTTCAGCCCGAACATCGAGGCGATGTACTCCGGCGCCCCGGCGACCGAGGGCCACTCGATCGTGCACTGAGCCGTTCGCACATGAACGAAGGCCCCGCGGATTCCGCGGGGCCTTTCGTCATGCGGTCGGGACTCAGAACCAGTCCGACTCGCGCACCTCTTTCATCGCGAGGCGGCGTTCCGCCTTCTCGAGTCGGTCGAGGTAGAGGAGTCCGTCGAGGTGGTCGGTCTCGTGCTGCAGCGCCTGCGCCATGAGACCGGTGCCCGACAGCTCGATCTCGTTGCCGTCGAGGTCGATGCCCCGCACTCGAGCGAACGGATGCCGCGGCGTCTTGTGCCAGAGGCCCGGCACCGAGAGGCATCCCTCGTCGATGAGTTCCTGCTCGCCTGAGACCTCGAGCTCGGGGTTCAGGATGTACCCGACCTCGCCGTCGACGTTGTAGCTGAACGCGCGCAGGTTCACGCCGATCTGGGACGCCGCGACGCCGGCACGACCGGGCAGCCTGACGCTGTCGAGCAGATCGGCGACGAGCCCGCGCACGCGATCGTCGACCTGTTCGACGGGGGCGGAGACGGTCTTCAAGACGGGGTCGCCGAACAGGCGAATGGGGCGTTCGGGCAAGGGTTCTCCGTTTCAGTGCTCGCGCTCGGCGGGCATGCCTTCCACCACGAGCGCGGCGAGCTCTCGAGCCGCGTGCTGGGTGACGGGTCGCAGCTCGTGCCAGTTCACGACGGAACCTGCGGCGAGCTGGGGGTCGTAGGGAATGCGAACGATCTCGCGCACCCTCGATTGGAAGTGCGCTTCGATCTCGTCGACCTTCACGAGGTGCGTGCCCTGCGTGGCCAGGTTGATCGCGACGACCGCGTTGCGCACGAGCTCGCCGTAGCCGTTGGCCTCGAGCCACGTCAGCGTCTCGGACGCCAGGCGCGCCTCGTCGACACTGCCGCCCGACACGATCACGACGGAGTCGGCGCGCTGCAGCGTCGCCCGCATGACCGAGTGCACGATGCCCGTGCCGCAGTCGGTAAGCACGATCGAGTAGTACCGCGCCGCGAGGCCGGCGACGACGTTGTAGTCGTTGTCGTCGAACGCCTCGGAGAGGGTCGGATCGGTGTCGGACGCGAGGATGTCGAGTCGCGTCTCATCGCGCGAGACGAAGCGCGAGAAGTCGGTGTAGCCGCCGATCGACGATGCCTTCGCCACGACGTCGCGCACCGTCTCGCGGGTCTGCCGGTCGACGCGCTCGGCGAGGGTGCCGCGGTCGGGGTTGGCGTCGATCGCGATGATGCGGTCGTCGCGGGCATCGGCGAGAGCCATGCCGAGGAGCGCGGTGATCGTCGTCTTGCCGACGCCGCCCTTGCGCGTGAGCACGGGCACGAATCGTGCGCCGCCCTCGAATCGCCGCTGGATGCGCTGGCTCATCGCCTTGTAGGCCTGCACCTTCGGCGAGTCGCCGAGGTTCACGAGGTGCAGTGAGGCCTCGTAGACGAGCCGGTTGAAGCCGCCCTGCGGCGCCGGCCGGGTCGTGCGGTTCAGGTCGATGAGCCGGTCGGCGGTGAGCGAGTCCGCGGTCTCGGGAACCTCGGCCGGCAGCGCAGGGTCGCCGGGGACGTCGACGATGGCGACATGGCTGCCGGTGTCGGTGCTCACGCGCTCGCGCCGGGTCTTCGACGCGTCGGAGGCGAGCAGCGCACTGTAGGGCGACGGCTCACGGCGCGAACCGCCCCGGTAGCCGGCACCGGCCAGAGCCGGGGTGATGACCTCGACCGAGGTCGTGCTGCTGCCGCCGCCGACGAGGCTGCCGGGGTTCACCGCGATGTCGTCGATCGCCACGGCGACCTCGTCGTCGGGCATCTCGTGCACCGGCGCCGGTGGCAGGTCGACCCGAACGCTCGGGTTCGCCGCGGCGTCGTCGGCCGAATGCGCGCCGGGTGCCGTCGATCGGCGCCCGCGGTCGAGTGCGGACGTGCGTGCGCCCGCCCCCAAGCGCGACGCCGCGTCATCATCGAACTTGTCTTCAGTCACCGATACCCCTCCTCATCAGTGCCAACCGCTCCCAGCCTATCGCGGGCGCGCCTTCGAACGCGGGCGCACCCGTTATCGCGGGCGTACCACGACGAGCAGGTCACCCGCCTCGACCTGCTGCGTCTTGGGGATCGCGACGCGCTCGACCACACCGGCGATCGGCGAGGTGATGGCGGCCTCCATCTTCATCGCCTCGATGGAGGCGACGCTCTGGCCTGCGGAGATCTCGGCACCGGCCTCGACCTGGAGGGTCACGACGCCGGAGAACGGCGCCGCGATCTGACCGGGCTGCGAGGCATCCGCCTTCTCGGCCGCGCGGGTCTCGACGACGATCGAGCGATCGCGCACGAAGACCGGACGGAGCTGCCCGTTCAGGATCGTCATGACCGTGCGCATGCCCTTGTCGTCGGCCTCGCCGATCGCCTCGAGGCCGGCGTAGAGCCGCACGCCCGTCGCGATCTCCACGACGTGCTCGGCGCCCTGACGCAGGCCGTACAGGTAGTCGGCGGTGTCGACGACCGAGAGGTCGCCGAACAGCTCGCGGATCTGCTCGTACTGGCGGGTCGGGGCCGGGAAGAGCAACGCGTTCAGCGTCGCCCGCCGGGTCGCGCTGTCGGCCTCGAGGGCCTCGCGCTGCTCGACGGTGAGCTCGGTCACGCCGATGCGGATGTCCTTGCCCGCCAGCACCTTCGTGCGGAACGGCTCGGGCCATCCGCCGGGCAGATCGCCCAGCTCACCGGCCATGAAGCCGATCACCGAGTCGGGCACGTCGTACTTCTCGGGGTTCGCCGCGAAGTCGTCGGGGTCGGCCTTGACGGCGGCGAGGTGCAGGGCGAGGTCGCCGACCACCTTCGACGACGGCGTGACCTTCGGCACCCGGCCGAGGATCCGGTCGGCCGCGGCGTACATGTCCTCGATGAGCTCGAAGTCGTCGGCGAGGCCGAGCGCGATCGCCTGCTGACGGAGGTTCGAGAGCTGACCACCGGGGATCTCGTGGTGGTACACGCGGCCCGTGGGGCCGGGCAGGCCCGACTCGAACGGACGGTACAGGCGGCGCACGGCCTCCCAGTACGGCTCGAGGTCGGTGACCGCGTCGAGCGAGATCCCTGTGTCGCGCTCGGTGTGCGCGAGGGCGGCGACGAGCGACGACGCCGAGGGCTGGCTGGTGGTGCCTGCCATGGGCGCGCTCGCGACGTCGACGGCGTCGACGCCGGCGCGGCTCGCGGCCAGGAGCGTCGCCAGCTGGCCGCCTGCGGTGTCGTGCGTGTGCAGGTGCACGGGAACGTCGAATCGCTCCCGGAGCGCCCCGACGAGCTTCTCAGCGGCCGTAGGACGCAGGAGGCCGGCCATGTCCTTGATGGCGAGCACGTGCGCCCCGGCGTCGACGATCTGCTCGGCGAGCGACAGGTAGTAGTCGAGCGTGTACAGATCTTCGGCCGGATCGAGCAGATCGCCCGTGTAACACAACGCAACCTCGGCCACCGCGTGGCCGGTCGAGAGCACCGAATCGATGGCCGGACGCATCTGCGAGACGTCGTTGAGCGCGTCGAAGATGCGGAAGATGTCGACGCCGGTCGAGGCGGCCTCGCGCACGAACGCGTCGGTCACCTCGGTCGGGTACGGCGTGTAGCCGACCGTGTTGCGTCCGCGGAGCAGCATCTGGATGTTGATGTTCGGCAGGGCCTCACGAAGGGCAGCGAGGCGCTCCCACGGGTCTTCGCCGAGGAAGCGGAGAGCGACGTCGTACGTCGCACCGCCCCACGCCTCGACCGAGAGCAGTTCGGGAGTCATCCGGGCCACGTAGGGCGCGACGGCCACGAGGTCGCGGGTGCGCACGCGGGTCGCGAGCAGCGACTGGTGCGCGTCGCGGAACGTGGTCTCGGTCACGGCGAGCGGCGTCTGCGCACGCAGCGCGGTGGCGAAGCCCTTCGGGCCGAGTTCGAGGAGGCGCTGACGCGAGCCCGCCGGCGCCGGCGACGAGAGGTCGATGGCGGGCAGCTTCTCGGCGGGGCTGACGGTCGTCGGCGCCGGTCCGTTCGGCTGGTTCACCGTGACATCCGCGAGCCAGTTGAGGATCTTGGTGCCGCGGTCCTTCGAGACGCGGCCGCGCAGCAGCTGCGGACGCTCGTCGATGAACGAGGTGCTGAGGTCGCCGGCGACGAACGCGGGGTCTTCGAGCACGGCCTGCAGGAACGGGATGTTCGTCGAGACGCCGCGGATGCGGAACTCGGCGAGGGCGCGCTTCGCGCGGGCGACCGCAGCCGGATAGTCGCGCCCACGGCAGGTGAGCTTGGCGAGCATCGAATCGAAGTGCGGGCTGATCTGGGCGCCCGGGTTGATCGTGCCGCCGTCGAGGCGGATGCCGGCGCCGCCCGGCGAGCGATAGGTGGTGATCTTGCCCGTGTCGGGGCGGAACCCGGCCGTCGGGTCCTCGGTCGTGATGCGGCACTGGAGGGCGGCGCCGCGGAGCCGGATCGAGTCCTGATGCAGGCCGAGGTCGGCGAGCGACTCCCCGGCGGCGATGCGGATCTGGGAGACGACGAGGTCGACGTCGGTGACCTCTTCGGTGACCGTGTGCTCGACCTGGATGCGCGGGTTCATCTCGATGAACACGTGCTCGCCGGCCCGCTCGCCGGCGGTGTCGAGCAGGAACTCGACGGTGCCGGCGTTGACGTAGCCGATCGACTTCGCGAACGCGATCGCGTCGCGGTAGAGCGACTGCCGCACCTCGTCGGAGAGGTTCGGGGCCGGAGCGATCTCGATGACCTTCTGGTGGCGGCGCTGCACCGAGCAGTCGCGCTCGAACAGGTGCACGGTCTCGCCCGAGGCATCCGCCAGCACCTGGACCTCGATGTGGCGGGGCCGCAGCACCGCTTGCTCGAGGAACATGGTCGGGTCGCCGAACGCGCTGTCGGCCTCGCGCATGGCCTCTTCGAGCGCCGCGCGCAGGTCGTCCTTCGTCGCCACGCGGCGCATGCCGCGACCGCCGCCGCCCGCGACGGCCTTGGCGAAGATCGGGAAGCCGACCTCGTCGGCCTGGGCCACGAGCTCGTCGATGTCGCGCGACGGCGGCGTCGACTTCAGCACGGGCACGCCCGCTGCGATCGCGTGCTCCTTCGCCGTGACCTTGTTGCCCGCCATCTCGAGCACGCGCTTGGGCGGGCCGATGAAGGTGATGCCCGCGGCCTCCGCGGCCTGTGCGAGCTCAGGGTTCTCGGAGAGGAATCCGTAGCCCGGGTAGATCGCGTCGGCGCCCGACAGCTTCGCCACGCGGATGATCTCGGTGACATCGAGGTAGGCGCGCACGGGGTGCCCGGGCTCACCGATCTGGTACGCCTCGTCGGCCTTCAGCCGGTGCAGGGAGTTGCGGTCTTCGAACGGATACACCGCGACCGTCTTCGCACCGAGTTCGACGGCGGCTCGGAACGCTCGAATGGCGATCTCGCCGCGATTGGCAACCAGGATCTTCGTGAACATGCAGACCTTTCAGACTGGATTCCCCACAGCGAACGTTTAGGTATCGCCCGAGTAGTAAAGGTAACGTATCTGTTCGTGCACGTACTCAGCGTCAGTTCTCTCAAGGGCGGTGTCGGCAAGACCACCGTCACCCTCGGGCTGGCGTCGGCTGCGTTCGCGCGCGGCGTCCGCACCCTCGTGGTCGATCTCGATCCCCAGTCCGACGTCTCGACCGGCATGGACATCCAGGTCGCCGGCCATCTCAACGTCGCCGACGTGCTCGCCTCCCCCAAGGAGAAGATCGTGCGCTCGGCGATCGCTCCGAGCGGCTGGGCGCGTTCGAACCCGCAGTCGACGATCGATGTCATGATCGGCAGCCCGTCGGCGATCAACTTCGACGGACCGCATCCGTCGATCCGCGACATCTGGAAGCTCGAAGAGGCGCTCGCCAACGTCGAGGCCGACTACGAGCTCGTGCTCATCGACTGCGCGCCGTCGCTGAACGCGCTGACCCGCACGGCATGGGCCGCGAGCGACCGCGTCGCCGTCGTGACCGAGCCGGGGCTGTTCTCCGTCGCGGCGGCCGACCGCGCACTCCGCGCCATCGAGGAGATCCGGCGCGGCCTCTCGCCGCGACTCCAGCCGCTCGGCATCATCGTGAACCGTGCTCGAGTGCAGTCGCTCGAGCACCAGTTCCGCATCAAGGAGCTGCGCGACATGTTCGGCCCGCTCGTGCTCTCCCCGCAACTGCCCGAGCGCACGTCGCTCCAGCAGGCGCAGGGCGCCGCGAAGCCGCTGCACATGTGGCCCGGCGAGAGCGCCGAAGAGATGTCGTCGAACTTCGACCAGCTGCTCGAGCGAGTGCTGCGCACGGCCCGCATCGGCGAGTTCGCCGGCTTGCCGCTCGAGGCTCCGACTCCGACCGCCTGACCGCAGCGGGCGGTCGGCGATCGCAGCCCACGCGCGCGGAGACGGCGCGACGGCAACGACCGAACGATCCGAACCCTCCGAGCCGGACACGAGGGCGGCGCCGGTCGTCCACGCACGACAATGACTGATCCTGCCGACGCGTCAGCCGCGCGGGGCGGGACTCAGGAGATCTTGCGCGAGCGCACGCCGCGGCGCGCGGCGAGTTCGTCCATGGGGTCGGCCGGTTGCGTACCGATCTCGACGAGCGTCGACTCCACCTCGCGAAGCACCTTGCCCACTGCGATGCCGAACACGCCCTGACCTCGGTTGACGAGGTCGATGACCTCGTCGTCGGACGTGCAGAGGTAGACACTCGCGCCGTCGCTCATGAGCGTCGTCTGGGCGAGGTCGTCGATGCCGGCTTCGCGCAACTGGGTCACCGCGGTACGGATCTGCTGCAGGGAGATGCCGGTGTCGAGCAGTCGCTTCACGAGCTTCAAGACGAGGATGTCGCGGAATCCGTAGAGCCGCTGCGAGCCGGAGCCGGCCGCGCTGCGCACGGTGGGCTCGACGAGCTGCGTGCGCGCCCAGTAGTCGAGCTGGCGGTAGCTGATGCCCGCGGCACGCGCCGCGACCGCACCGCGATACCCCGTTGCATCGTCGTGCTCGGGCATGCCATCGGTGAACAGCAACCCGAGATCGTACCGCGAGCGTGGAGTCCGGTCGAGCTCACTCATCCGTTCCGCCCCTCACTCTCGCGTCGGCACCTCGTCGGCGCGAGTCCCACGCTACCGAGGGCGGCAGGCTCTGTCGAACACATCCGGCCGAACGTCACGGCGTGTCGCGAGATCATCGCGTGAGACGGCCGAGCGAGGCCCGAACGACACTCGCATGCACGGCCTCGAGATGCTCCGCGAGCTCGAGGCCGCGCTCCGCGGCTCGAGCCTTGTCGGCGGCATCCGCTCGTCGTGACGGCGCGATCGCCCGCTCCACGAGCGCGGCTTCGCGTTCGGCCGCTGCGCGTACGCCGCGGAGGTGGCGCGGTTCGATGCCCACGGCCCGGAGGGCGACGAGCGAGCGGAGCACCCCGAGCGCCTCGTCGCCGTAGTACTCGGCCGCCGGCAGCAGCGACGCCGACACCGCATCGTCGAGCAGTGCGGCCGTCGCCTTGGCCTCCGCGATGAGTTCATCGCGCCGGAACCTGCGCGCGCCCGCGAGGAACGCGGCAGCGCTGGTGGCGCCGGGCAATGCCGGGGTCTCACCCGCGTCGATCGCCTCGAGGTGCGTGCGGATCACCTTGAGCGGCAGATACTGGTCGCGCTGCATGGAGAGCACGACCGTGATGCGCTCGACATCGGCCGTCGAGAACTTCCGGTAGCCGGCCGCGGTACGGGCGGGGGCGACGAGACGTTGTTCTTCGAGGAACCGCAGCTTCGAAGGCGTGAGCTCGGGGAACTCTGGCTGAAGCCGTGCCAGCACCTGACCGATGCCCAGCAGTGGCGCCTGGCCGCTCGCGCGCGTGGACGCAGCGGGAGCTGCCACTATTCGCTCGCCACCGGAGCCAGGTCGCGCCGCGAGGCGTAGAACGTGAGTCGGAACTTGCCGATCTGCACCTCTGCACCATCGCTCAGGAGCGCCTTCTCGATGCGCACTCCGTCGAAGTAGGTGCCGTTCAGCGAGCTGAGGTCGCGGACCTCGAACGCCGAGCGGTGCCGCACGAACTCCGCATGCTTGCGGGAGACCGTCACGTCGTCGAGGAAGATGTCGGCGTCGGGATGACGACCCACGACGGTCACGTCGGTGTCGAGCAGGAAACGCGCCCCGCTGTTCGGCCCACGACGCACGATGAGCAACGCGGAACCCGATGGCAGAGCGGCGATCGCCTCCTGCTCTTCGGCCGTGACGTCGGCGTCGAGCGCGCTCAGCTGTGCGGCCGCCTCTCGGCTGAAGCCGATGGTCGTATCGGTCGCCCCGTCGACCGCAGCGTGCGTCGACGTGGTCGTCGAAGGCTCGCTCCCGGTCTCGGCACTGCCGGCCTGAGTGTTGTCGCTATCCGCCACATTGACCTCCCTGTTCCAGCGTATCCGATCGAGGCTCGTCTGCCACCCGCGGAATGCGGATGACGCGGGCGGTCTCGATCGCGTAGATGACACCCGCCCACCAGTACAGGAATGCACCCCAGAGGGTGATCGCCCAGCCGATCGGCTGACTGATGGCGGCGACGGCGGGGAATGCGAGTCCGAGCATGATCACCGGCAAGCCGAAGAACAGCGCGAACGTCGCGACCTTGCCGAGCTGATGCACGGGCAGCGGCCCGAATCCGTGGTTGGCGAGCACTACGCCGAGGGCGAGCAGGAAGACGTCACGGGCGACGATGACGATGACGATGAACCAGGGCACGAGTCCCTGGGCTGCGAGGCCCACGAGCGCGGCGAAGATGTACAGCCGGTCGGCGGCGGGATCGAGCAACTGCCCGAGACGGGTCACCTGGCCGAGTCGGCGGGCGAGGTAGCCGTCGAGCAGGTCGGAGAGGCTCGCGACGACGAGCACGACGAGCGAGACCATGTAGTCGCCGCGCACGATGAAGATCAGGAAGACCGGAACGAGTGCCAGCCGGAGCATGCTGAGGATGTTCGGGATCGTCCAGATCTCCGAACCGACCTCCCCCGAGCGTTCCCCAGCCACGTTCCGATCCTATCGATCCGTAGAATGCCGCCATGGGTCCGCTCGTCGTGTGTCTCGTCATCTGCGCCGCGATCACGCTCGCGACGTGGGTCGCCTCGATCGCCACCCGCGAGTACTCGTGGGTCGATCGCATCTGGTCGATCGCACCGATCGTCTACGTGTGGGTGTTCGCCGTCTGGTCGGGGTTCGACGGGCGACTCGTGCTCATGGCGGCGCTCGTCTCGGCATGGGGCATCCGCTTGACCTTCAATTTCGCTCGCAAGGGCGGGTACCGCCCCGGCGGGGAGGACTACCGCTGGGCGGTGCTGCGCGGTCGGATGTCGCGTGCCGGGTTCGCCGCATTCAACCTGCTGTTCATCTCGATCTACCAGAACGCCGTGATCCTGCTGTTCTGCCTCCCGGCTGCCACGGTGTTCGCCGCCGGCGGCGCTCCGCTCGGTGGGGCCGACGTGGTGCTCTCCATCGCGTTCCTCGCCCTCCTCGCCGGGGAGACGGTGGCCGACCAGCAGCAATGGGCGTTCCACCGGTGGAAGGCAGCCGAGCGTGCGGCCGGCCGCACGCCGCAGCCCGGGTTCCTGCAGAGCGGGCTGTTCCGCTTCTCGCGGCACCCCAACTTCTTCTTCGAGCAGGCCCAGTGGTGGGTCTTCTACGGGTTCGCGGTCGCGGCGACCGGCGTCTGGCTGCACTGGTCCGTCGCGGGCGCCGTGCTGCTCACGACGCTCTTCATCGGGTCGACGATCTTCACCGAGTCGATCTCGCGGTCGAAGTACCCCGACTACGACGACTATCGCGCCCGCACCTCGCCGATCGTGCCGTGGCCTCCGCGTCGGCCCGCGTCACCGGCCGACGAGCGCACCGCCTGACACGGGGCTTCAGAGGCGGGCCGCGAGGCCCGACCAGGCTTCGGCGAACCGCGGATGCAGCGGCACCTCGGTGACCCGATCGATCGCGATCCACCGCAGCTCGATGCTCTCGGGGTCGCTGACGACCGGGGCGAACCGTTCAGCGGCATCGGCGACGACGGTCGTGTACGACCAGTACCCGAGGTCGAGCACCGTGCTGAACCGCACCTCGAGGAGCGTCGGTGGCACACCCGCCTCCTCACCCGCCTCACGGACGGCCGCCTCGACGGCGCTCTCGTGCTCGTGCCGCGCACCCCCGGGCATGCCCCAAGTGCCGCCGAAGTGGCTCCACAGCGCCCGATGCTGCAGCAGGACCTCGCGCTCGGGGCTCACGACCAGCAGGCCCGCGGCCCCGTACCTGCCCCAGTACTTCGCTCCATCGGGGCCCACGACCCATTCGTCGCCGCTCGCTCCGCTCATGAGTCCAGCATGCCGCACGATCATCCCGAGCCGGGTCGCCGTAGGCTGTTGGCATGAACGGCGAGTCCCCCGTGCGCGTCGATGCCTGGCTCTGGGCGGTGCGGCAGTTCAAGACGCGATCCTCGGCCACGGCGGCGTGCCGGGCCGGGCATGTGCGGGTGAACGGCGAACGCGCGAAGGCCGCCCAGTCGGTGCGGCCCGGCGACGAGGTGCGCGTGCGCATCGACGGCTTCGATCGAATGCTCGTCGTGCGGCAGACGCTCGTCAAGCGCGTGTCGGCGGCCGTCGCGGCCACGGCGGTGGACGACCGCACACCTCCCCCGCCACCGCGCGAGACGGTGGCGATCGTCGCGACGCGCGATCGCGGTGCCGGACGCCCCACGAAACGGGAACGGCGAGACCTCGAGCGCCTCCGCGGCCGGTGAGCGCACGCGGCGTAGCCTGATCGACGTGCATACCGAACTCGCTCACGAACCCGACGCCCGCCGATACGTGCTGCGGGTCGACGGCGACATCGCGAGCGTGCTCGAGTATCGGGAGCTCGGCGACTCGGTCGCGTTCACCCGCACGTTCACGAATCCTCCGTACCGCGGCAGCGGACTGGCCGGCGAGCTCGTCGAGTTCGCGGTCGACGACGTCGAGGCGAACTCGACCCGGCGCATCGTGCCGAGTTGCTGGTACGTGGGCGAATGGTTCGACCGGCACCCCGACCGGGCGGGCCTGCTCGACCCTCGCACGGCCTGAACGGCGGCACCGGGCTGCATCGCGACGCCCGTGCGATGCGACGGGGATTCCGTCGCCCCGCTCGGGCGCCGCTGCGGTTCAGCGCTTGCGGTGCGTCGCCTCGGTCACAGCGTCGCTGTTGGACCGGTTCTCAACCTTGGCCTTCTTGTCGGCGCGCTTCTCTTTGAGGGACTTGCTGGCAGCCGTCTTGGATGACGACTTCTTCGGCGACTTGTCTGACATGGATGACGCCCTTTGATCGGAGGCCTGGGCGGCCCCGTGCGGGCAACCCTACGCGACATCCCCGGGGGTCAGTACCAGTTCATCGACTGCGAGTGCGACCACGCGCTGCACGGGCTGCCGTAGCCGCGGGCGATGTAGTCGAGCCCCCAGCTGATCTGGGTCGCGGCGTTGGTCTGCCAGTCGGAGCCGGCGGTGGCCATCTTGCTGCCGGGCAGCGACTGCGGGATGCCGGTGGCGCCGCTCGACGCGTTGTAGGCGGTGTACGACCAGCCCGACTCCTTCTGCCACAGCTGGTCGAGGCACTGGAACTGCGATTCGTCCCAGCCGTACTTCGACGCGGCGAGCGAGCGAGCCGTGGCTCGGGCGCCGTCGGGCGTGTTCGCCCGGGCGAGCGCCTCGGCGGCGGCAGCGGCCCGCTCGGCCTGGGCGCGGTCGTACGCGGCAGCCGCGGCAGCTGCCTTCTCGGTCTCGGAGCGGGTCTGCTTCGTCAGGTCGACGATCGAGTCGATCGGCAGGCGCTCGTACTCGCCGAGCGAGGCGACGGATGCCGCGAGGCTGCTGGCGTCGACCTTGCCGTCGACCGCGGCGAGCGTGGCGTTGGCGGCCGTCAGCGTGTCCTGCGCGCTGTGGCGGGTGCGGGCCTCGGCGATCGCGCTGTAGGCGCCGAGCTGTTCGGAACGGACGCCGGTCGATTCCGAGAGCGCCGTCGTCTCGGCGATGCTCGCCTGGGTGCTGATCGCGGACTCCACCGTGAATCCGGTGCCGACGATGAGGCCGGCGGCGATGACGGCGCCGGCGCCGATGAGCCGCTTGCGACTGATGCGGCGCTTGCGGATGCTGCGGCGGGGGTGTCGTGCTTCGGGGGCGGTGTCGGTTTCGGGCGTGGTGGTTTCGTTGCGCATAGGTTCTGGGTTGCTCGGATCAGGTTGGGGGACGCCCCCGAGCGAGGGCACAAGTCAGACACTCTGCCCCGAGTTTCTGAAGGGTTCCTCATTTCTTCCTGTGCAGAGCATGAGCACGGCCCCCCGCGGCCGCGATACTGGGAGGATGCCGAACGTCGCTCCCCCGCCCCGTCCAGCCGCCGACGAACGGTGCCCGTGCCTCAGCGGCGAGGTCTTCGGGAGCTGCTGCGGCCCCCTGCTCGCGGGCGACTCCGTCGCGCCGACCGCGGTACGGCTCATGCGCTCCCGCTACACCGCCTTCGCGGTCGGCGACGTCGCGTACCTCAGCGCGAGTTGGCACCCCGACACCCGACCCGAAGACCTCGAGCTCGACGACGAGACCCGGTGGGTTCGACTCGACATCCTGGGCACCGAGGGCGGTGGCCCGTTCGACCGGCACGGCACGGTCGAGTTCCGCGCTTCGTACCGATCCGACGAGGAGCGCGGCGTGCTCCACGAGCGCAGCCGCTTCACCCGCGAGGGCGGACGCTGGTTCTACGTCGACGGCGAGCTCTGACGCGGGTCGGTCCGCTCAGTCGCGCTCAGCGTCCGTGCCGAAGCCATCGCGCAGCGCCCGCTCCTCGGAGCCCTCGAGCTCTTCGAAGACCGTGATCTGCAGCCCGGCCGGCGCGTCGAGCCGAGCGTTGAGCGAGCGCCACGGCGTCTCGACGGGTTCGGCGACGACGGTCGCCCCTGCATCGGCGAGTCGCCTGGTGGTGCCGGCGCCATCGGCCACCTCGAAGGCGAGCCGGACCCGCTGGCTCGGCCGGCCGCCCGCCTCGAGTTCGTCGATCACGCGCTTGTGCGTCGGGTTCGCGATCTCGATGGTCGCCCGTCCCGCTTCGAGGATGGTCACCCGATCGTCGCCGCCCTCGGCGTACGCCATGAGCTCCGGCATGCCGAGCGCGTCGCGGTAGAACTCCACCGCCCGTTCGTAGTCCTCCGCCTCGATCACGACTCGGAGTTGCAGGACCGGTGGCTGCGCGGCATCCGTCATGTCGGCATCATCCCAGATCGGGTCGTGCCGGGTCAGGCCGCGTCGCGAGCGACGGGCCAGCACCGCGTGGTCACCCCGATGGCATCCCAGACGTTGATGACGATGATGAGCGAGATGAGCGCGGCAGTCCGATCCTCACCGAAGACGGCGGTCGCGGCGCTGAGATCCTCCTCGGGCACGTGCGTCTCCGAGAGCCGGGTGATCGACTCGGTGAGGTGAAGGGCTGCACGTTCCGCCGCGGTGAACAGCCCGGAATCGCGCCAGACCGCGACGGCGTGCAGCTTCTGCTCCGATACGCCGGCGGTGCGCGCATCCTTCGCGTGCAGGTCGACGCAGTAGACGCATCCGTTGATCTGCGAGGCGCGGAGCCGCACCATCTCGCGCAGCTGCGGGTCGAAGTCGACCCGGTCGAGTTCGGCGGTGGCGGCGTGATCGAGCGAGGCGACCGCCCGGGAGAAGCGCGGAACGATCGCGTCGAAGTCGAGGCGGACGGGGATGTCGACGAGTGCGTCTGTGATGGTCATGGCTCCACGCTACGAAGCGAACGGCCCACTGCTACAGTCCATTTCCATGGGTGAATCATGGGCCATTCGAGGCCTCGATCTGCACCTCGATCTCGATCGGCGCAGAAAGGCAGCATCGCTCGAGGAAACGCTCCGCGCCGCCGTGCGCGACGGGCGCCTCGACGGCGGAACCCGGCTCCCCGCGAGCCGCACCCTCGCCGCCGATCTCGGCATCGCCCGCAATGTCGTGGCCGAGGTCTACGGCCGGCTCGTCGCAGAGGGATGGCTCGAGGCCCGTGTCGGCGCCGGCACCTGGGTCGCCGAGCGCTTCGGCGACCGGGGTGCGACGGCAGCGGGTGCCGAACCCTCGCCCGCGGTCCGGCAGCTCGGTCTCGACCTGCGCGGCGGCATTCCGGATTCCTCGTCGTTCCCACGGCGCGAATGGGCGACCGCCGCTCGGCGAGCGACGCTCGACCTGCCGGCATCCGCGTTCGGGTACGGCCCGCCGCGAGGCTCCCCCGCGCTCAGGGACACGCTTGCCGAATACCTCGCGCGGACGCGCGGGGTCGCGGCGGAGCGCGGTCGGATCGCCGTCACCCGGGGCTTCGGCGCAGCGTTGGCGGTGGTCGCGCGCACCCTCGTCGCCGAGGGTGCCCGGCGCATCGCCGTCGAGCAGTACGGCCACGAGGCGCACCGCGGGATCCTCCGTGCGGCCGGACTCGAGGTCGTGGCCGTTCCCGTCGATGCCGACGGCGCCGTCGTCGACGGCCTGGACGGCCTGGCCGTCGATGCCGTGCTCCTGACTCCGGCGCACCAGTTCCCGACCGGGGTCGCGCTCTCGGCGTCCAGACGGCTCGACGTCGTCGCCTGGGCGGAACGCACCGGCGCCCTCGTCATCGAAGACGACTACGACGGCGAGTTCCGCTACGACCGGCGGGCGATCGGCGCGCTGCAGGCACTCGCGCCCGAGCTGGTCGCCTACCTCGGCACGGCGTCGAAGAGCCTCGCGCCGGCGGTGGGCCTCGGATGGGCGGTCGTGCCCGGCCGTCTGGCCGGGGCGTTCGACGAGCAGCTCGTCGCGGCGAACGGCATCGCGGACCTCCTGAACCAGTCGACGCTCGACGCCTTCATGCAGGCGCACGAGTACGACCGGACCGTACGGCGGCGTCGCGCCGAGTATCGTTCACGCCGCGAGGTCGTCGAAGTACGCGTCGCGGCAGAACTCCGCGGATGCCGGGTGAGCGGCATGCGCGCCGGCCTGCATTGCCTCATCGAGTTGCCGACCGACGTCGACGAGCGCCGCGTCGCAGCCGCCGCCCTGCGGCTCGGCGTCCGGTTCGACGGACTCGGCTCCTTCCGGCTCGGCGCCCCGTCGGTGCTGCGGGCGCCTGCCATGGTCGTGGGTTACGGAGCACCGGCTCCCCATCGCTTCGAAGCGGCCCTCGACCGTGCGATCGCCGCGATCCGTGCGGAACTCGAGATGTCGACGGCGGTCGATCGCCCCTGAGGGAACGCCTCGAGGGCGCACCTTCGTGTTCGGTCAGTTCCCGCGCGGACGACTGTGCTCGTCGAAGAACGCCGCGAGATGGCCGGCGAGCAGTTCGGGCTCTTCGTGGGCCATGAAGTGACCGCCGGCAGTCGCCGGATGCCAGACCCTGATGTCGCTGCAGGCCCGTTCGGCGATGCTCTTGGGGATGTCCCGGATGATCGCCTCGGCGCTGAGCGTGAACCCCGCCGGCACGGTGATCACGGGTCGCGGCGCGTTCGCCGGGAAGTCGAAGTACTGGCGGAACGAGGTGCCGATCGATCCGGTCGACCAGTACAAGGTCGCGAGGGTGAGGAGCGTGGCTCGATCGAATCGACGCTCGAGGTCGCCGCCGGCGTCGCTCCAGTCGCGCAACTTGTCGATGATCCATGCGAGCAGCCCCGCCGGCGAGTCGATGAGCGCCGCCCCGACCGTGTCGGGCCGCGTGCCCATGATGGCGCTGTAGCCTCCATCGCCCTCGTCGAACTCGGCTTCTGCCTCGAGCACCGCACGTTCCGCCGGCGTCAACGGCTCCGCGAACTCCGATGGGAAGGGCGGATGGATCATGTAGAGGCCGAGCACTCGTTCGGGGTGCTTCGCGGCGATCCACGCGGCAACGGTGCCGCCGATGTCCCCGCCGAAGACGCCGAACCGCGCCTCGCCGACGAGCTGGCGCATCAGCTCGGACATCAGGTCGGCCATGATCTCCCGTGTCAGCGGCGCATCGGGCAGCTCCGAGAAGAGGAAGCCGGGCATCGACGGGATCACGAGGTCGAATCGGAGACCGTGCCTCTCGCCTGCCGCCTGGAGCGCATCGGCGAGCGGCAGCATCTCGAGGAAACTCGACGGCCAGCCGTGCATGACGAGCAGCGGGACGGTCTCGCCGTCGGCCGCGCCGACGCTCGCACGAACGAAGTGCACCCGGGTGCCCTGCACCAGTGCCTGCCGGTGGTCGAGCCGGTTCAGGCGCGTCTCGACCGAACGCCAGTCGAACTCCTCTGCCCACTCGGAGACGAGGCCCGAGAGAGCGCCGGGATCGACGCCGCCCGCCCATGGGCGGCTGCTGCTGGCGTGGACGAATCGGGTGCGACGGAGTCGTTCCCGGAGGTCGTCGAGCTCGACGTCGGAGAGGTGGATCGTGAACGGATCACCGTCGGAGTTCATGCCCGCGCCTCCCCCTGCGCGTCGAGCGCCCGGTACGCGCGCTCGACGGCGCCGCCGAGCGCATCGACGGGGATCGACCAGTCGTCGTGCGCCGCGAGGGCCTCGGCCGGCGTGAGCCCCGCGTCGTGAGCGGCGCGGAATCGATCGGCGATGAGCCGCAGCTCGGCAGCCTGCCGCTCCACGAACGCGCGATCGACCACCCGGCCGTGCCCGGGTACCACTCGGTCACTCGGTCGCATCGCTGCGGCGAGGCCGTCGAGCACGCCCGGCCAGCCGAGCGGGTAGCTGCCCGAGCCGTACATCACCGGGCCGGACTCCTCGATCAGGTCGCCGAGGATCCAGACCCGCTCGTCGGGCACGAACAGCACGAGATCGGTGTCGGTGTGCGCGGGCGGCTGCGGGCGCAGCTCGACGAGTCGGTCGCCCAGGTTCAGCATCAGGGGCTCGACGAGCGGATGCGTCGGGGGCGTCAGCACCACGTCGGCCCACTGCCGCTCGGGCTCCCGCGTCGGATCGGCACGCCACGCCGCGAGACGCGGCCCCTCATACTCGGCGAAATGGGCGGCGATGTTCGAATGGCCGTAGATCGCGGCATCGGTGGCCGTACCCGGCCCGAAGACCTGGTTGCCGAAGGTGTGGTCGAAATGCGCGTGGGTGTTCACGACCCAGCGCACCGGACGGTCGAACCGCGCTGCGACATCGGCCGCGAGTTCGACGGCCTCGCCGGGCTGCACGCGGGTGTCGACGAGCATCAGCCCGTCGGCGCCCTCGATCACGACGATCGAGATGTCGAACGGGTCGTACCGTCGCTGATGGATGCCGGGAGCCACGGTGAGCCAAGCTGTCATGTTCCCGAGCGTAGCGACGCGCCGAGAGCCCACGCGTGCGCCAGCGGCGAACGCACTGCCGATCAGGCGCAGATCAAAGGAAACGCAGAGATTCGCGTCGTAGCGTGGCATCCGTGACCCCGCTCGACGGCACCCCGCCCACCCGGCACTCAGCCCCGCCAATGCTCACGGCACGCGCGCAGCGCACGCTCGAGACCATCGACGGCCAGACGCTCGATGAGATGCGGGCGCTCCGCGACGAGACCGAGCGTTTCATGCTGCGCTACAAGTTCGGCATGGACGAGGTCATCACGAAGCTCTCCATCCTGCGAGAGGAGTTCAACCAGACGCACGACTACAACCCGATCGAACACATCTCGAGCCGGTTGAAGAGCCTCGACAGCGTGATCGACAAGATGCAGCGCAAGGGCATCGACCCGACGTTCGAGACGATCCGCGACACGATCACCGACATCGCCGGGGTGCGGGTGACCTGCAGCTTCGTCTCCGACGTGTACCGCATCTTCGAGCTGCTCACCGCGCAGCGCGACATCCGGGTGCTGCGGGTCAAGGACTACATCAAGGAGCCGAAGTCCAACGGCTACCAGAGCCTGCACGTCATCGTCGAGGTGCCGGTGTTCCTCTCGACCGGGGCGCACCCCGTGGCCGTCGAGGTGCAGATCCGCACGATCGCCATGGACTTCTGGGCGAGCCTCGAGCACAAGATCTACTACAAGTACGACCGCAGGGTGCCCCAGGAACTGCTCGACGGGCTGACGGATGCCGCGCACACGGCCGCCGAGCTCGACGCACGCATGGAACGACTGCACCGCGAGGTACACGGAGCACCGCGGTCGCCGATCGGTGCCGACATGCACCCGGTGGCCGGGCGGCCCGGCAACCCGGTCTGAGCCGCACCCGGGTCTGAGCTGCCAACTCAGCCCCGAGCGAGCGCAGCGAACTCCCGCTCGCCCTCGTCGGTCACCCGCAGCGAACGATCGCCCGGACGGCGCCCCACCCAGCCATCGTCGATCAGGCGCCTGAGCACGTGGGCACCGAGCCGTCCGGCGAGGTGCGGGCGGCGCTCGGTCCAGTCGAGGCATCCGCGCAGCGCGGGTCGCCGGGAGGAGCCTGCGACGCCGACTCCCTCGGCGAGGCCGAGCCGCTCCGCGAGCGGCGCACCCGGGTCGAGCACTCGGCCCGGTTCCCCTGCGACGAGCGGCGCGATCGCTCCTTCGCGCACGAGCGCGTCGGCGAGGTCGAGCGCCAGCCGTCCCGCGAAATGGTCGTAGCACGACCGCGCGAGGGCGAGCCGCTCCGCGGAGGCTGACTGCGCGTACGAGCTGACGGCCCGGCGCGGCGCGATCAGCTGCAGCGCTTCGACGGCATTCGCGACGTCGGCGCCGGCGAGCGTGAAGTACCGATGCCTGCCGAGTCGGCGATCACTCACGAGTCCGCCGGCGAGCAGTTGGGCGAGGTGGGTGCTCGCAGTCGATGCGGAGACCCCCGCGATTCCGGCGAGTTCGCTCGCCGGCAGCGATCGGCCGTCCAGCAGCGCGACGAGCATCGCGGCGCGGGCGGGCTCTCCCATGAGGCGGGCGGGTTCGGCGAGATCGGCGTCTCCGTGCATGCCCCCACGATACGTCGGTGACACTTCGGCTGGCATCGAAGCGTCCCGGGCATAGCGTCGAACCATGATCGACATCATCGAACGGGCCGCGGTCGAACGCATCCTCGTCGACCCCGCATCGCGTGTTCCCGAGGCCTCCGTCGCAGCACGCGACTCGGCATCGCCGCTGACCGTCTTCCGCGCCGAGGTCTCGCGCTTCGTGAACGGCGCCGAGCACGACGCCCGGCGGGTTCGCCTCGATGCGCTGCTCGACGGACTCGACCCGAACGCCCTCGCGGCCGCCGCCGTTCGGCACGCCCTGGCGGGTACGCCTGCCGGGCGCATCCCCGTCACCGTGCTCGCGGAGGCGCTCGGCTTCACCGAAGCGAGCGCACTGCCGACACTCGTGGCCACGGTCGCGTCCGCCTACCCCACCGGTGAGACGACGGACCCGGATGCGGCGGATGCGGCCGTGATCGCGCTGTTCGAGGCATCCGGGCGCACCGACCCCGACGAGCGGGCCCTGCGCGTGCAACTCCTCGTGCAGGCGTACGCCGCGACGGCGACGCTCGTCGAGCGGGCTCTCGCACTGGCTCGATCGCAGGACGGGGCCGTCTCGACCCGGACCCTGCTGGAATCCGTGCTCCGCGACGACTCCCCCGTGCCCGTCACGCGCCGACTCGTGCCCGCGGAACGCGGGGGCGAGACCCTCGTCGTGCTGCACCTCGACGGCGCCGACTGCGAGGCCGCTGCCGACCGACCCGCCCGCATCCTGGCCTTCGGCGCTGGTCCGAGAGCCTGCCCGGCGCCGCATCACGCCCTCGCGATCGCCGCCGCGATCGTCGACACCCTCCGCGCCGACGCGGACCGAGACGAGGAGACCGTCCGCCATGCTGACACCCGCTGAGTTCCGCGCCCTCCACCGGCCGGGAGCCCCGTTCCTGCTGCCGAACGCCTGGGACCTCGCCTCCGCGCGCTGGCTCCACGCGGACGGTCATCGCGCGATCGGCACGACGAGCCTCGGTCTTGCCATCGGCGCCGGAAAGCGCGACGGTGCCGGCGAGATCGCCGCCGAGACGCTCGCGCTCGCGCGGGCTGCTGCAGCGCACGGCATCTCGCTCAGCATCGACCTCGAGGCCGGCTTCTCGGACGACCCCGAACAGGTCGGCCGATACGCCGCCGAGCTCGCGGCGATCGGATGCGTCGGCGTGAACATCGAGGACTCGACCGAACACGGCGACCTCGTCGACCTGAAGCTCGCCGCGGCGAAGATCGCCGCGATCGCCTCCGCGGCGCCCGGGCTCTACCTGAACGCCCGCACGGACGGGTACTGGGTGTCGAACGGGGACGATGGCGCCGGCCGCTTCGACGACGCGGTGGCCCGGGCCCGGCGATATCTGGCGGCAGGAGCATCCGGGATCTTCGTGCCCGGCGTGCTCGCGCCGCAGACGATCGCCGCACTCTGCGGCGCGATCGAGGCACCGCTCAACGTGCTCGTGCAGCCCGAGCTCCGCCCGGCCGACCTCGGGCGACTCGGCGTCGCCCGCGTCAGCACCGGCTCGCTGCTGTTCCGCACGGCGCTCGGATCCGTCTCCGCCGCAGTCCAGGCGATCACCGCCGACCGGCCGTCGAACCCGCTGCCCGCGGCACCGTCGTACGCCGAGGTCGCCGGACTGCCGCTCGCGCGGACCTGAGTCAGGGCTGCTGCTTGGCCCGGCTCGGCTGCACACGCATCGGTTCACCCGGCATCTTCGGGAAGTCGGGCGGGAACGGCAGCTCGCCGAGACCGTCGTCGAGATCGCGCTGCCACCACTCGAGCAGCGTGTCGATGCGCCCGGGCGAGTCGTGCATGCCGTGCCAGGGGTCGCCGACGGTGCGAAGTCGCTCCGGCACGCTGCGCACCGTGTGGTCGCCCGGATCGGTCGAATCGAGCTCGTCCCAGTCGAGCGGGCACGACACCGAGGCCGTCGGCAGCGGGCGCGGGCAGTACGCGCCCGCCATCGTGCGGTCGCGGTTCGCCTGGTTGTAGTCGATGAAGATGCGGTCGCCGCGCTCCTCCTTCCACCAGTTGGTGGTGACCTCGTCGGGCATGCGGCGTTCGAGCTCGCGCCCGAGCGCGATGACGGCGTGCCGCACGTCGAGGAACTCGTGCTCGGGCTCGATGGGCGCGAAGACGTGGATGCCGCGACTGCCCGAGCTCTTCACGAACGCCGTGAGCCCGACCTCGCCGAGCAGCTTCCGAAGCTCCACTGCAACGGGCACCGCCTCGGCGAACCCGGTGCCGGGCTGCGGGTCGAGGTCGATGCGCAACTGGTCGGGGTTGTCGGGGTTCTCGGCCCGGGACGCCCACGGGTGGAAGACGATCGTGTTCATCTGCGCCGCCCAGACCGCTGCGGCCGGCTCGTCGATGACGAGTTGCGGATGCGTGCGCCCGCTGGGGTAGGTGACCGGCACCGACCGCACCCACTCGGGCGCGCCCTTCGGCGGATTCTTCGAGAAGAACTGCTCGCCGTCGACGCCGCCCGGGAACCGCTGCAACGACACCGGCCGGTCGCCGTTCGCCTCGACGAACGGCACGCCCACCGCGATGAAGTACTCGGCGAGGTCGAGTTTGGTGATGCCCGCCTCGGGCCAGAGCACACGAGACGGACTCGAGATCCGCACGTCGCGATCGCCGTGCGGACCCGGGACGGAGAGAGTGACGGCATCGGCCATGAAGGCGACGCTACTCCCCGTGCGAGTGCCGCGCTCCCGCGCCCCGGCGCGTCACGCGATCTGGGCCGTCGCCTGCGTCGCGTACCGGCGCGCCGCCCGCTCCCGGGCCTTGGCCGCCTCCTCTTCGCGGTTCTTCGGCGGTGCGGCGGTCACGAGGTCGTCGAGCAGGTGGCGGGTCACGTGCGCGATCTCAGCCACGGCGCGATCGAACGCCTCGGCGTTCGCCTTCGACGGCTTCGTCGAACCGCTCACCTTGCGCACGAACTGCAGCGCCGCGGCGTGCACCTCGTCGTCGGTGGTCGCCGGCTCGAAATTGTGGAGGGTGTGGATGTTCCTGCACATGCCTCGAGCCTAACTCGCGGCGTCGAGGATGTCTCGGCTCAGCTCAGCTCAGCTCAGCTCAGCTCTGCTCGCGGCGCGCGGCGCGAGCCGCCTCGCGGGCGGCATCCCGTGCCGCATCTGCGGCCGCCGCGGCTTCGGGCGTCGGCGCGGTGCCGCCGAGTGAACGCGGCTGCCACCACTTGCCGGTGCCGTCGACCGGGTACTCGGCCTGCAACCGGTCGACCATGCGCTGCAGGGTCGCGCGCAGTCGCTCGGTCACGGCGTGCGGGTCCTCGTCGGTCGTGACCGCGATCGGCTCGCCGAACGCGAAGCTCACCGGCACCCCGAACCGCTCGAAGAATCGCACCTTGTGGCCCTTGGTCATCAGCCGGTGGCCGCCCCAGACGGCGACCGGGATGATCGGCACGCCGGCCTCGGCCGCGAGTCGTGCCGCGCCGGTCTTGAGCTGGCGCACGGTGAAGGAGGCGCTGACGCCCGCCTCGGGGAAGACGCCGAGGAGCTCGCCGTCGCGGAGCGCGGTCACGGCCTTGGCATAGGCGGCGGCGCCGGCCTTCATGTCGACCGGGATGTGCTTCATGCTGCGCAGCATCGACCCGACGATCGGCTTGTCGAACACGCTCTGCTTGCCCATGAACCGGATGCGGCGGCGATTGGCGAGCCACGTCGCCCACTCGACGAGCGCGAACTCGAAGTAGCCGAAGTGCGTCATCGCGAGCACCGCGCCGCCGGTCGTCGGCACGTGCTCGGCACCGGTCACGCTGCGCTTCAAGCCCCAGAAGCCGAACAGCGCACGCCCGGCGACGATCGCCGTGCTGTAGATCGGGTCACTCGGGCGTCGCGTCATGATCCAAGCGTACGGCGTGGCGCTGAGCGCGGCCTGCGTTCACGCGCCCGTCAGCGCGTCACATCGACTCGTGACGCAGGTCGGCGACCGGCTGGAGGCGGAAGAGCCGCACGACCCGGCCCGACTCCCGCTCGTAGGCGCGGTACCCCGGCCACTGCGCCTCGATGCGCGCCCATGCGGCGTCTCGCTCGTCATCGGCGATGCGACTCGCGCGCACCGGCATCCGTCGCCCTCGTACCGTGATCGCGGCGTCGGGGTGCGCGATCAGGTTGTACGTCCAGCCGGGGTGCCGGTCACGGGCGAAACTCGTGCCGGCGACGATCGCACGGCCGTGCCCGTCGGGTGTGTACATGAGCGCGGAGTCGCGGGGCTCGCCCGACTTCGCACCGGTGGTGTGCAGCACGAGCGACGGCACGAGCAATGCGCTGAGCTGCACTCGCCCGCCCGAGACCGCCGCGATCACCCGCTCGATGGGCGGAAGCACGCGAGGTGCGCACCAGCGGAAGAGCCGGGTGCGGGTCAACGGCGACACCACGGAGCGGACGGACTGCAGCACGGTCGGCATCCACCCATTCTGTCGGGCGGGAGGCCCCACGTCACGAGCCGCCCGCACGCTCCTTCTCGACGGCTTCGCGAGCCGCGACGAGTTCGGCCGCGGCATCCGTCGCCCGACGCTCCGCCCGCTGCATCCGGCGTATCGCCAGCGTCGGAGCGCCGTACCGCGCCTGCACGCGATCGTGCTCGTCGTCGACGCCGGTCACGATGTACGCCGCGGCGATGAGGATGGCCTGGCTCGAGAGGTTCAGCCAGATGAGCAGGGCGATCAGCGAGCCGAACGAGGCGAGCAGCGGATTGCTCGTCGCCCCGCCGACGAAGAGGCCGGAGAGCACCTGCAGCACCGAGAGACCGACGGCGCCGAGGAGCGATCCGCTCCAGAGCGAGCGGGCGCTCGGCCGCATGCCGGAGAGCACGCGGAACATGACCGCGATCAGGAGCGCGTCGATCACGAACGTCACCGCGATCGTGACGAACCGGGAGGAGGCGTCCAAGACCGCGTCGTGACTCGAGATGCCGAGCCAGCCGAGCATGGTGCCGAGCGCCGTCGTGCTGAAGACCGTGACGGCCGCGGCCGCGGCGAAGGCTGCGCCGAATCCGATCGCGAGGAGCAGATCGCGAAGCATGACCCAGATGAAGAAGGTCTGGTCGTCCGGTTGGGAGCCGAGGCGACGGAAGGCGGTGCGGAGCGACCCGATCGCGCCGATCGCGGCGCCGACGAGACCCACGAGCGCGAGGAGGCCGGCGATGCTGAGCGTGAGCGGCTGCACGAGATCGCCGGCCGCGATCAGTCCGTCCTCGCCGAAGAGGCCGGGAATCGCGGCGTCGACCGTCTCGACGAGCGCGGCGAGGGCGTCGGGATTTCCGGCGAGCCAGATGCCCGCGATCGCGAAGCCGAGGAAGACGCCCGCGAAGATCGAGAAGAGCACCCGGTACGTCACGCTGTCGGCGAGCATGGGGCCGTGGCGTTCGAAGTAGAGGAGGAACGCGCGCGCCGGCTTCAGCTCGAGCGCCCACGCCGTGACACGCGTGCCGAACGCGATGATTCCGGCGAACGCGCCCCGCTTCGCGGCGTTCGGACCGTCTCCCCCGGGCTCGCTCATGCCGTCAGGCTATCGATGCGCGGCTGCCGCGGGCCGACGATCCACGCCGGTGCCGCCGATTCGGCCGGAAACGCCGAACGGCGACGACGACGGGCTCGAGGCCCGACGTCGCCGCCGTTCGATCATCCGTTCGGTATCAGTACCAGCCGGCAGACTCCGAGTGGTCCCACGCGCCGCACGGCGTGCCGTACCGGCCGGCGATGTAGCCGAGGCCCCAGGTGATCTGGGTGGCGGGGTTGGTCTGCCAGTCGCTGCCGGCCGTGCCCATCTTGCTGCCGGGCAGGGCCTGCGGAATGCCGTACGCACCGCTCGAGGAGTTCTCGGCGTAGACGTTCCAGCCGGACTCGCGATCCCAGAGCGACACGAGGCAACCGAACTGGTCGGCACCCCACCCGTACTGCGCGGCCATGAGGTCGCGCGCGATCGCCTGGGCGCCGCTGGGGTTCGCCGGGCCGCTCGGGCGCGAGCCGGTCGAGGACTCCGACGACTCCGTTTCGGCCTCCGCCTCGGCGGCGGCTGCGGCCGCAGCAGCAGCGGCAGCCGCGGCCTCCGCCTGCTTCGCGGCGGCGATCTTGTCGGCCTGCGCCACAGCGGCCTGCACCGGCGCGACATGGGCTTCCGTGCGGTCGGCGAGTTCGAAGACGCGCTCGGGGGCGAGGAGCCGGTAGTTGCCGAGCGCCGCAACGGACGAGGCGAGCTCGGTGGCGTCGGCCTTGCCCTTCGCCGCCGCGATCGTGTCGTTCGCAGCGGCGATGGTGTCGTTCGCGGCCTTGACGGCCCGCGCCTCGAGGATGCCGGCGTGCGAGCCGAGCTGCTCCACATCGAGGTTCGCGGCGTCGCGCAGGGCGTCGGTCTCGGCGATGCTGTCGGTCGTCGCGGCGACGGCGGACTGCACGGCGAAACCGGTGCCGACCATGGCGCCGACGGCGACGACGGCGCCCGCTGCGAGCATGGGACCGCTCCTCCAGACGGGGCGGTTTCTACGCGACCTGGGTCGGAGGGCTCCGGTCTCGCGGGCTTCGGGCTGGTTGTTTTCAGAAGTGGATGACTGGTTCTGCATGACTTTCACAAGGCGGATCGGCACGGCGCAGAGCGCTGGACGACCCTTGGTCGACGTTCCACGAGCGGGGGCGCCCGGGCGAAGTGGCCAGTCTGCCGAGGCCTTCTGGACAGAACCTCAGCTTCCCCTGTGAAAGTCATCCAAATCGAGGGGCGGGTCCGGACGCTGATGTATCGACCCAACGAAGGGATCAGTACCAGTTGTTCGCCTGGAAATGCGCCCACGCACCGCACGGAGTGCCGTATCGTCCGGCCACGTAACCGAGCCCCCAACTGATCTGCGTGGCCGCGCTCGTCTGCCAGTCCGCGCCCGCCGACGCCATCTTGCTCCCGGGCAGGGCCTGCGGGATCCCATAGGCGCCGGCCGGGCTGCCTGCGGTGACGTTCCAGCCGGATTCCCGATTCCAGAGCTCGACGATGCAGCCGAACTGATCGTCGCCCCAGCCGTAGCGAGCAGCCATCATGTCGCGGGCGATCACCTGCGCCTCGCTCGGGTTCGCGGGCGCCGCCGGCGCAGGTCCGCCGCCCGCCGGTGGTGTCGCCGCCTCGCGCTCGGCCGCTGCACGTTCGGCGGCCGCCTGCTCCGCTGCGGCCTGTCTGGCCGCGGCTGCCTGCTCCGCCGCGACGCGATCGAATTCGACGACCGCGGCCTGCACGGTGACCGCGTGGGCGCGAGCTGCGTCGGCGAGCTCGAAGACGCGCTCGGGCGCGAGGAGTTCGTACGACTTCAATGCGGCGACGGATGCCTCGAGATCCGAGGCATCCGATTTGCCGTCGGCTGCCGCGATCACCGCGTCCGCCGCGATCAGCGCATCGACCGCGTCCTGAGCGGCCCGCGCCGTGAGAATGCCCCCGTGGGTGTCCAACTGGCTCGCGTCGAGGTCGGTCGCCGCCGAGAGCTGCGCCGTCTCGGCGACCTGTTCCGCCGCCTGCTCCGCGCGTTCGGCGACGGTGTCGTTCGTGATGACACCGGTGCCCGCCACGGCAGCCAGCGCGAGCACGGAGGCTCCGGATGCCACCGCACGCCAGCGCCCGGGTCGTGTGCGCCTGCGTGGAGCCGATGGTCCGGTCGGTCCGCCCGTCGTGGGCCGTGCGGTGGTCGAGACTCCGGACGCTTCGCTCATGCTTCTCCCCAGCGGGGGACGCGACTCACCGGCCGATCCCCCATCGTGCGACGATCCGCGAGCGCCTTCCGCCCGCGGGAAGTAGCCAATCCGCACAGACTAACCGAAGGGTTCCTCGGGTTCGCAACCCCTTCGTGACAGGTGTCACGCCCGTTCATGTCGGGGTGTTTCACGCGGCGAGGTCGGCGAACCGGGCGTCGGTAGGGTGGTCGACGTGCGATCCCCCCTCATCTCCCTCCTCCTCGTCGGCGTCTTCGCGTTGAGCGGCTGCGCCGCCGCGACCCCCGCCACGACCACCGATCCGACCGCTGCGGCGACCGCCGAGGCGAGCGCCGAAGCCGGCGCCGACTGCGCGGGCGTCGGCGTGGTCGTCGACTTCGGCACGCTCGACGCCGAGGGCGCATCGGAGTGCGTCGACGCGGCATCCGCGATCGCCGCGACCGCGGCGCTCGACGAGGCCGGCGTCACGACCGAGGGTTCGGTCGAGTGGGGCGACGCGATCGTCTGCCGGGTGAACGACCGGCCCGGTCCCGACGAGACCGTCGAGGTCGCAGGCGAGGCCTCGTTCGTCGAGTCCTGCCAGTCGATGCCGCCCGCCTACGCCTACTGGGCGCTCTGGGTGAAGCCGTCGGCCGAGGCGGAGTGGGAGTACGCACAGGAAGGCCTCGGCACCCTCGAACTGGAGCCCGGACAGACGGTCGGCCTCGTCTACACGACCGGCACGGAGACTCCGACCCCGGCCGGCTGATGCGGTACCGCGCGGCACCTCTGCGGGCGGCGGCGATCGTCGCAGCGGTGTTCGTGGTGTCGCGCGTCGCCTATCGCATGGTGTTCGGCGGGGCAGCCGGCGGCGGAGTGCTCCTCCTCGACGTGCCGCGCGTTCCGCTCGAGGGCCCGTTCGCCCACATCGCGCTCTTCGGACCGATCACGAGCGGCGGCATCTGGAACGCCGCCGTCAGCGCGCTGCCGTTCGCGGCCGTCATCCTCGCCTTCGGCGTGCTGAACGCACTCATCGACGTGCAGCGCCTCTTCGTGCTCGGCGCGACCCGCGGCCCGATCCGGGCCGTCTCCCGGGCACTCGTCATCGCCTGGGCCACCGCTCCGGCGCTCGCGCAGTCGGTGCGACGGATGCGTCGGGCTGCCGCCCTTCGCGGGGAACGCGGGCCGGCGGCCCTCCTCGTGCCGGTCTTCGAGCACACGGTCGAACGGGCCCTCGCCCTCGCCGCCTCGATGGAGGTGCGCGGGTTCGCGGCATCCGCTCGGCCGACCGCCGACGTCGAGCGACCGGTGCGGTGCGCCGCGGCCTCGCTCGACCAGGGCGGCGCCTGGCGCCTCGACGACGTGGACTTCGAGCTCGCCCCTGGCAGCCTGACCATCGTGTCGGGCGCGACGGGCTCGGGCAAGTCGAGCCTGCTCGACGCGATGAGCGGTCTCTTCCAGCACTTCGAGGGTGGACGGCAGGACGGAAGCATGGAGATCGGCGGGCTCGATCGTCGCCGCTTCCCGCCCCGTGAGACGGCCGGCTTCGTCGGCGTCGTCGCCCAGCAGGTTCGCCTCTCGTTCGTGGCGGAGACGGTGCATGACGAGATCGGCTTCGCGCTGACGACGCAGGGCGTCGACGCCGCGCACATCGACGAGCGCGTGCGGCAGACGGCCGACGACCTCGGCATCGCGCGGCTCCTCGACCGGCAGGTCACCGCGCTCTCCGCCGGTGAGGCGACGCTCGTCGCGATCGCCGCGGCGCTCGTCTCCCGCCCCGCCCTCCTGCTCGTCGACGAACCCCTCGCCGAGCTCGACACGGCGGCGCGAGAGCTCGTCTGCGAGGTACTCGACCGGGTCGCGCACGAGTCGGGCACCTGCGTCGTCGTGGCCGAGCATCGCACCGCGGAGTGGCAGCGCATCGCCGATACCTGGCTCGAGATCGACGGTGGGCGGGTCACGATCGGCGACGCGCCGATGCTCCCGCCGACGCCCGCTTCGACATCGGCGAGCACTGCAGCCGGCGATGATCGGGCGGTGACGGAGCGGAGCCATCCGCTCGTCTCGGTGCAGGGACTCGACGCGCGGCATGGCGACACCGTCGCAGTGCGCGATGCCCGTTTCACGCTGCGGGCCGGCGAACTCGTCGCGATCACCGGAGCGAACGGCGCGGGCAAGAGCAGCCTGCTGAGTGCGATGGCGGTGCCGGATGCCCCGAGCGGCATCACGATCGACGGCGTCGATGTCGCTTCGCTCGACCCGGCAGCCCGACGACGTGCGATCACGCTCGTGCCCGAGCAGTTCGACGACCTCTTCTTCAGCACGACCGTCGCCGCCGAGTGCCACCGTGCCGACCGCCGGAACCGGCCGTCGACGCCGACCGCCCAGACGCTCGCTGCGCTGCTCGGCCGCGACCTCGGCGAGGGCCTGCTCCTGCGGCATCCTCGCGACCTCTCCGCCGGCGAGCGGTTGTGCCTCGCGATCGCCATCCAGCTCGCCCCGTCGCCTGCCGCGCTGCTCGTCGACGAACCGGCGCGCGGGCTCGACGCATCGGCTCGGCGTCTCGTGGGCGATGCACTCGTCACGGTCGCCCGAGACGGCAGGGTCGTGCTGTTCGCGACGCACGACCGCGAGTTCGCGGCCCGGTTCGCGAGCCGCGAGCTCACCATCGTGCGGGGCGCGGTGGCACCGGCCCCGCGCACCACGGCGGAGGTGATCGCGTGACCGTCGTCTCGCCGCGATCCGATCAGCACGTCGCCGTCGACGACCGCGCCCGCGGAGACCGTGCCGCCGTTCGTCGCGAACGCGCCACCACCGTGGCGCTCCTCGCCGGCAGCACGCTCGCCCTCGCCGCGTTCGGCTGGCCGCTCGTCGCGACGGCGGTGCCGGCCGACGCCCAGCGTGCTGCGCCCTTCGTGGCCTTCGCGGTGCTGCCCGCGGTCATCGCCGTCGTGCTCGCCGCCCTCGATCGGCAGATGCACTCGGCGAAGGCGGTGGCGCTGCTCGGCGTGCTCGCGGCCATCGGCGCCGGCATCCGCATCGCCGGAGCCGGCGTCGGCGGCATCGAGGCCGTCTTCGTCCTGCTGATCCTGGCCGGGAGGGCGTTCGGCGCCCGATTCGGGTTCCTGCTCGGCATGCTCACGATCGCCGTGTCGTCGGTGCTGTGGGGCGGCATCGGTCCATGGACGCCGTTCCAGATGTTCGCGTGCGCCTGGGTGGCCGCGGGGGCCGGACTGCTACCGGCGATCCGCCCGCGGGCGGCGACCGTTGCGGCCGTGCGCCGCGCGACCGCCCTCGAGATCGCCATGCTCGCCGGATACGGGGTCGTGGCCGCCTATGCGTTCGGGCTCGTGATGAACCTCTGGTTCTGGCCGTTCGCCCTCGGCATGGGCACCGACATCTCCTACGACGGCGCGGCGCCGATCGGCGAGAACCTCGCGTCGTTCGCGCTCTACTCGCTCGTGACGTCGACGCTCACCTGGGACACGGTGCGCGCGGTGACGACCGTGATCGGCATCGCACTGATCGGCCCCGCCGTGCTCGCCTCGCTCCGGCGGGCGAAACTGCCTTCGCAGCGCAGGGCGACTCGGCGGCCGTAGACCTCCGCCGCCGACCTCGACCTCAGACGGAGAAGTACTTCGCCTCGGGGTGGTGGAAGACGAACGCGTCGGTCGACTGCTCGGGGTGCAGCTGCAGCTCCTCCGAGAGCACGACGCCCATGCGTTCGGGCTTCAGCAGCTCGACGACCTTGCGGCGGTCCTCCATGTCGGGGCACGCAGGATAGCCGAGCGAGAAGCGCGCCCCGCGATAGTGCAGCTTGAAGAGACCTGCGACGTCATCGGGGTCCTCGCCGCCGAGGCCGAGCTCGTCGCGAACCCGCGAGTGCCAGTACTCGGCGAGCGCCTCGGTGAGCTGCATGGCGAGGCCGTTGAGCTCGAGGTAGTCGCGGTAGCGGTTCTCGGCGAAGATCGTCGCGGTCGCCTCGCTGACCCGCTGCCCGGCGGTCACGAGCTGCACGGCGACGACGTCGACCTGCCCGGCGTCGCGCGAGCGAACGAAGTCGGCGAGACAGAGGTGCCGATCGCGGCGCTGGCGCGGGAAGTGGAATCGCAGCCGGTCGCTGCCGATCGCACCGCCCGATCCGCCGTCGGGGGCGAGCAGGCCCGCAGCGCCGAGCCGACCGTCGGGGTCGTCGCCGTGGTGCAGCACGACCATGTCGTCGCCGTCGGCGACGACCGGGAAGTAGCCGTAGGCGACCGAGGCGTCGAGCAGCCCCTCGGCGAGGATGCGGTCGAGCCAGTAGCGAAGTCGCGGTCGCCCCTCGGTCTCGACGAGCTCGTCGTAGCTCGCGCCGTCGTCGGCTCGGCTCGGCTTCAGTCCCCACTGCCCCATGAAGGTCGCGCGTTCGTCGAGGAACGCGGAGTATTCGGCGAGCGCGATGCCCTTCACGATGCGGGTGCCCCAGAACGGCGGCGTCGGCACGGGGTTGTCGGCTGCGACATCCGATCGTGCCGGCATGTCCTCGGGCTCGGTGACGGTGAGCAGTCCCGGTCGGTGGATGCGCTTCTTGAGGGCGGGCAGGCCGACCGTCGCCGGGTCGGCGCCGCGGGCGATCGCGACGAGCGGCTCCATGAGCGCGAGCCCCTCGAAGGCGTCGCGGGCGTAGCGCACCTCGCCGTCGAAGATACCCGCGAGGTCGTCTTCGACATAGGTGCGGGTCAGGGCGGCGCCGCCGAGGATGACGGGCCAGCGCTTCGCGAGCCCCCTGGCGTTCAGCTCCTCGAGGTTCTCCTTCATCACCACGGTCGACTTCACGAGCAGGCCCGACATGCCGATCACGTCGGCGTCGTGCTCTTCGGCCGCCTTGATGATGTCGGCGATGGGCTGCTTGATGCCGAGGTTGATCACCTCGTAGCCGTTGTTCGAGAGGATGATGTCGACGAGGTTCTTGCCGATGTCGTGCACGTCGCCGCGCACGGTGGCGATGACCATCTTCCCCTTGCCGCCGGCGGACGACTTCTCCATGTGCGGCTCGAGCAGGGCCACGGCGCTCTTCATCACCTCGGCCGACTGCAACACGAACGGCAACTGCATCTCGCCCGAGCCGAAGCGCTCGCCGACGACCTTCATGCCCTCGAGCAGGTGCACGTTGATGATGTCGATCGCGGTGAGCCCGCCGGCACGGGCGAGGTCGAGGTCGAGGTCGAGCCCCTTCGCCTCGCCGTCGATGATGCGACGCTCGAGTCGCTCGCCCACGGGCAGCGCGGCGAGCTCAGCGGCGCGAGCATCGCGGATCGCAGCCATGTCGACCCCCGCGAAGAGGTCGAGCATCGCGACGAGGGGGTCGTAGGTGAGGGTGCCGTCGGCGTCGTACTCGCGCCGGTCCCACACGAGGTCGAGGGCGACCTTGCGGCGGTCCTCGGGCACCGAGGCGAGCGGCACGATCTTGGCCGCGTCGACGATCGCGCTCGTGAGGCCGGCCTCGACCGCCTCGTGCAGGAACACCGAGTTCAGCACTGATCGCGCCGCCGGGTTCAGGCCGAACGACACGTTCGAGACACCGAGCGTCGTGTTGATGCCCGGGTACTTCGCGGTGATCTGCCGGATCGCATCGATCGTCTCGATGGCGTCGCGCCGCGTCTCCTCCTGCCCCGTCGCGATCGGGAACGTCAGGGCGTCGACGATGATGTCGTCGACGCGCATGCCCCACTCGCCCACGAGCGTGTCGACGAGCCGTGAGGCGATCCGCACCTTGTTCTCGGCGGTGCGCGCCTGGCCCTCCTCGTCGATCGTGAGTGCGATCACCGCGGCGCCGTGCTCCTTCACGAGCGGCATGATGCGGGCGAAGCGGCTCGTGCCGCCCTCGCCGTCCTCGAAGTTCACGGAGTTGACGACGGGTCGGCCTCCGATGAGCTCGAGCCCCGCCTGCAGCACGGCCGGCTCGGTCGAGTCGACCACGAGCGGCAGCGTCGAGGCGCTCGCGAGCCGGGAGACGACCTCGCGGATGTCGGCGACGCCGTCGCGCCCCACGTAGTCGACGCACACGTCGAGCAGGTTCGCGCCGTCGCGCACCTGGTTGCGGGCGATGTCGACGCAGTCGTCCCACCGCTCGTCGAGCATCGCCTCGCGGAACGCCTTCGACCCGTTGGCGTTCGTGCGCTCGCCGATCGCGAGGTACGAGCTCTCCTGCTCGAAGCTGACGTGCTGGTAGAGGCTCGCGACGCCGGGGTCGGCCTCGATGCGGCGAGCGGATGCCTCGGCGCCCCGCAGCCTCGCGACGACGGCGCTCATGTGCGCCGGCGTGGTGCCGCAGCATCCGCCGACGAGGCCCAGGCCGAACTCGCGCACGAACTGCTCGTGCGCGGTCGCGAGCTCCTCTGGAGTGAGCGGGTAGCTCGCCCCGTTCGCGCCGAGCACGGGAAGGCCCGCGTTCGGCATGCACATGACGGGCACGTTCGAGAACTTCGAGAGGTGGCGCAGGTGCTCGCTCATCTCGTCGGGCCCAGTCGCGCAGTTCAGGCCGATCGCATCGACGCCGAGCGGTTCGAGCGCCGTGAGCGCCGCGCCGATCTCGGAGCCCATGAGCATGGTGCCGGTCGTCTCGACGGTCACCGCGACGAAGATCGGCAGCCGCACGCCGGTCGCGGCGATCGCCTGCTTGCAGCCGTTCACGGCGCTCTTGGTCTGCAGCAGGTCTTGAGAGGTCTCGACGAGGAAGGCGTCGGCGCCCCCGCGGATGAGGCCCTCGGCCTGCAGCGCGAACGTCGACTTGAGGTGCGCGTAGCTCGTGTGCCCGAGGCTCGGCAGCTTCGTGCCCGGCCCCATGGACCCGAGGACCCATCGTTCGCGGCCGTCGCGCGCCTGCCAGGCCTCTGCGCGCTCCCGCGCGATCGCGGCACCCGCGGCGGCGAGCTCCTCGATGCGGTCGTCGATGCCGTAGTCGGAGAGGTTCGACCAGTTCGCGCCGAAGGTGTTCGTCTCGACGGCGTCGATGCCGGTCTCGAAGTAGGCGTCGTGGATCCGCCCGATGATGTCGGGGCGGCTGACGTTCAGGATCTCGTTGCAGCCCTCGAGCTGCTGGTAGTCGTCGAGACTCGGGTCGTGTTCCTGCAGCATCGTGCCCATCGCCCCGTCGGCGATGACGACGCGCTGCGCGAGCGCTTCGAGCAGGTGCACCGAGCGCTCGGGTCGCACCGCACCCTCGATGTCGGTCGAGGCGGGGTCCGTCTGCGCTGAGGCCTGAGTCACCCGGCAATCGTAACGATCCGGTTGCGGGCCGCCCCGCGTGTGACGGCCGCCGCGTCATCTGCGACGCAGGTTCCACCGCGCTGTGGACAGGAGCATGCAAGAAACACCAACTCTTGGACAGAGTCTGGGTATGACCCGACATGCTCCGTCTGCTGCAGAGTCCCGCGTATCTGGACACAGGCCAGCGTCGCGGGCCGGACTCGTTGTGGCTCTCACGCTCGTCCTCGCCGCCTGTGGCGGGGTCGCTGGCCAGCCGGACGGCGGCGCGGGCGACACCATGGACGCCGATCTCGCGAGCAACCTCTCGGCCGAAGACGCTACCGCGGCGGCCGGTGGCGTCAACGCCTTCGGCTTCGCTCTGCACACCGCAGTCGCAGATGATGGTGCCAACACCGTCACCTCACCGCTGTCGGCGTCGGTGCTGCTGGCGATGGTGGCCGCCGGTGCCGGTGGGGACAACGCCGAGGAGATGGTCAAACTACTGGGCCTCGACAGCCCCCGGGACACACGGTACGCGGCTCTGCTCGCCGATCTGGTCGGTACCGATGACGTCACGTTGGCGATCGCGAACTCGCTGTGGGCGGCCGAAGGCTATCCGTTCGAGGACGACTATGTCTCGTTCGTACAGGCCACCTACGGGGCGACGCTCGATGAGGTCGACCTCGGCTCGCAGGATGCCTCCGACGCCATCGACGACTGGGTCGACGAACGCACCGAGGGGCTGATCGATGAGATCGCCGCGGACCTCGGTCTGCCCAATCCGCAGGCGGTGCTCGTGTTGCTCAATACCGTGTACTTCCAGGGCACCTGGACCACCGCATTCGACGAGAACGACACCAGGGAAGCGCCATTCGACCTGGCCGGCGGCGATGCGGTCGCGGTGCCGACCATGCATCGCAGCGCCGCCGAGGTGGAGACCTCCTTCGGTGATGGCTTCCAGATGCTCCGGCTTCCCTATGGCGACAACGAGCGCTTCGGCATGGAGGTGCTGCTGCCCGACGAGGACGTGGCACTCGACGAGCTTCTCGACGACCTCGACGCCGAGGTCTGGCGGAACGCGGTCGACGGCCTCGAGGCGGCCACGTTCTCCGAGATCGCACTGCCGCGCTTCGAGCTCGAGTGGGACGCGAACCTCACAGCCGTTCTTCAATCGCTCGGGATGGTGTCTGCTTTCGAAGGAGGGGACTTCACCCCGATGTCGCCGGCCGACCCGTTCCTCGACACCGTCGTGCAGAAGACCTACATCCGGGTCGACGAGAGGGGCACCGAGGCCGCGGCCGTCACGGGCGGGGTCGTGGCGGAGTCCGCAGGACCTCCGCCTCTCCGGGTCGACCGGCCGTTCGCATTCACCGTCAGCGACCGTCAGACCGGCGCTGTGCTCTTCGTCGGCAGCGTTCACGATCCCCGCGGCTGAGACGCCGTCACCGTGAGGCCCACAGTCGTCATGGGCGTTGGACGCGGCATCCGCTCACAGGAAACCCACAGCGGGCAGGCCCTCGAACCGGAACAGCCTCGCGCCCCCTGCTGTTCTCTCCAGTGAGCGTCGCAGCCGGCGGCGCCGAACCAGGAGGACCACGTGTCACAGGACTACCGGAAGACTCCCGAGGCCATCGCCCGCCTCACCTCGAAGCAGTACTCGGTCACGCAGGAGGACGGCACCGAGCCGGCGTTCCGCAACGAGTACTGGAACAACCACGAGCCCGGCATCTACGTCGACGTCGTCTCGGGGCAGCCGCTCTTCGCCTCGACCGACAAGTACGACAGTCGATCGGGCTGGCCGAGCTTCACGAAGCCGATCGAGCCCGACGCCGTCACCGAGAAGACCGACCGCTCGCTCTTCATGAAGCGCGTCGAGGTGCGGTCGAGCGGGGCCGACAGCCACCTCGGCCACGTCTTCGACGACGGCCCGGCCGACGCCGGCGGGCTCCGCTACTGCATGAACTCCGCGGCCCTGCGTTTCGTTCCGCTCGCCGAGCTGGACGAGGCGGGCTACGGTCGATACCGCGCACTGTTCGAGAACCAGGAGAACGCACGATGACTGCACGAACCGAGACCGCGATCCTCGCCGGCGGCTGTTTCTGGGGCATGGAGGATCTGATCCGCAAGCGCCCCGGGGTCATCAGCACCCGCGTCGGCTACACGGGTGGCGACGTGCCGAACGCGACCTATCGCAACCACGGCACCCATGCCGAGGCGATCGAGATCGTCTTCGACCCCGAGGTCGAGTCGTACCGCGACCTCCTCGAGTTCTTCTTCCAGATCCACGACCCGTCGACGCTGAACCGCCAGGGCAACGACATCGGCACGAGCTACCGCTCGGCGATCTTCCCGACGAGCGGCGAGCAGCAGGCCGTCGCCCTCGACACCATCGCGGATGTCGACGCCTCGGGCCTCTGGCCGGGCCCGGCCACGACCGAGGTCGCACCCGCCGGCCCGTTCTGGGAGGCCGAGCCCGAGCACCAGGACTACCTGGAGAAGTACCCGAACGGCTACACGTGCCACTTCGTTCGGCCGGGATGGAAGCTGCCGAAGCGCGACAGCGAGCCCGCGGCGTAGTCGTCCCACCACTCGAGCCCCGGCGATCGATCGATCGTCGGGGCTCGACTTCATCCGGCGACGGCAACCGCCGACTGCGTCTAGCGCGAACCGGCGCCCGACCGGCAGGATGAGCTGGTGCAACCACTCAGCGACGAGCGGGCACCCCTCGAGGGTGTCATCGAGACCACCATCGGCGCCCTCCGCGGCGAGACCACCGACGGCATCGCCCGGTACCTCGGTGTTCCGTACGCCGCAGCGCCCTTCGGCGAGCGCCGGTTCCGCCTGCCGGCACCGGTCGAGCCGTGGCAGGGAGTCCGCGACGCGACGGCCTTCGGACCGACCGCTCCGCAAGCGCCCTATGCCGGTGCGCTCGGCGAGCTGCTGCCGACCGTCGCGATCCCGGGCGACGAGATCCTGAACGTCAACATCTGGGCGCCGTCGGATGCCGCGGGCCCCCAGCTGCCCGTCATGGTCTGGATGCACGGCGGCTCGTTGAAGCACGGGTCGAACGCGCTGCCCGGATACGACGGCACGACGTTCGCCCGCGACGGCGTGGTGTTCGTCTCGGTCAACTACCGGCTCGGCACCGAGGGATTCTCCGTGCTCGAGGGCGCTCCCCTGAACCTGGGCCTGCACGACCAGCTCGCCGCGCTCCGCTGGGTGCAGCGCGAGATCGCCGCGTTCGGCGGCGACCCCGCCCGTGTCACGGTCTTCGGCCAGTCCGCCGGCGGAGCGACCGTCGCGGCCCTTGCCGCGTCGCCCGTCGCGAGCGAGGTGATGCAGCGGGCGATCGTCATGAGCGGTCCGCTCGAGGTGAAGTCCCCCGCCGACGCCGGCAGGATCACCGGGCTCATCGCCCGCGAACTCGGCGTTCCCGCCACCCGCGACGCCTTCGCGGCGATCGATCCCGATCGACTCGTGGCGGCGCAGGCCAAGGTGCTCGCGGGCAGCTCGCCACTCGGCGGCGGTCCGGCCTTCACCATCGCGGCCGACGACGACCTCGTGCCCGCATCCCCCGCCGACCGCCTCGCGGCCGGCGCCTCGTCGAACGTGCCGCTCCTCATCGGGACGACCACGGAGGAGTACCGCCTCTGGCTCGTACCGAGCGGCGCTGTGGACAAGATCACCCGCCTGCATCTGGCCATCGGCCGGCGCGCTGCGAAGATCTCCGCGACCGCAGTGCGCCGATACCGCGCCAACCGGCCCGGGGCGAAGCACGGCGAGGTGTTCGGCGCGATCCTCACGGACGTGCTGCTGCGACGTTCCGAGTACCGGGTGGCGGATGCGCGGGCAACGGCCGGCGCACCGACGTGGGTCTACGAGTTCGCGTGGCGCAGCCCGGTGCGCGACCTCGGCGCGGCGCACGCCGTGGAGCTCGGGTTCGTCTTCGACGGGCTCGCCGCGCCCGACTCGGTGGCGCTCGCCGGGGCATCCGCGCCGCAGTCGCTCGCCTCGGCCATGCACGCGGCGTGGGTCGCCTTCGCGACCGCCGGCGAACCCGGATGGCCGCAGTGGAACGCCGAGCGCCCGGTGCGCGTCTTCGACGGCGCCGGTGACCCGGTCGTGCCGGCACCGCGTCTCGACGAGCTGCAGGAGCTCGGAGGCTGATGCGGCGCGGGTTCGCTCGGCCGTCAGGCCGCGGCCGAGCGGACCCGATCGTGCAGCAGCTTCGCCGCGAGCCCCAGCGCCTGCTCGGCGGCGGGTTGGCGCTGCGCCGGCACGGATGACTCGCTGAGCACCGCGATGGCGAGCGCACGGCCATCGGCGTGTTCGAGCACGCCCACCTCATGGCGCAGGTGCAGGAACGTGCCGGTCTTCGAATGCCAGGCCGCGTCGTCCGACTCCAGGTCGGGAGCGAGTCGCTGCCGCATGACGTTCATCGCGAGCAGACTGCGCAGCCGGTTCTTCTGACCGCCGAGCGAGGGCGACCGCCAGATGCGATCGAGAAGGTCGACGCAGGCGCTCGCCGTGCCCGCATTCGCGCTCGACACGTCGAGTTGGGGAATCAGGTGCCCGCCGCCGCGAGTCGATGCCCGGATGGCGAGCGCAAGCGCCTGCGGCATCTGCTCGGGTGGCAGCACGCTCGCGAGGGTGCGGTGCAGTTCGAGGATCGAGTGCCGCACGGTGATGCCGGCGATGCCCGTCTCCCGGAGTGACGCCGTGACCTCAGCGGGAGGGCAGAGGTCGAACAGGGCGTCCGCCGCCGTGTTGTCGCTCAGGCACACGGCCATGTAGAGCAGGTCCTCGATCGAGACGGTGGTCGGGTGCTGGAACCGGGAGTAGCCCGTCTGCCCGGGCGTTCGCTCCGCCGGTTCGAGGGTCACCGGCCGAGCCGGGTCGAGCCGGCCCTCGTCGATGCCCTGCAGCACGGCGAGCGCGAGCGGCAGCTTCACGACGGAGGCGAGCGGGTAGGGGTCGTCGGCCGCGATCGACAGCTGCCGGCCGCTGCCGAGGTCGCGCACGACGATCGATGCGCGGAGGCCTGCCGAGCTCAGTACCTCTGCGGCGTCGCGGAGCACGGCGCGATCAGTCTTCATGCGTTCCGCTCCGCGTCGGCAGGGTCTCGGCCCGGCCGACGGCGACCGGGGCGGACTGCAGCAGCTCTGCGAGACTCGGGCCGGCGAACTCGAGGAACCGCGACCCGAGTTCCCGTTCGCGTGCGGCGAGGGCGTACCCGCGCACGAGACGCAGATCACCGAGTGCTCGCCAGCGGAGTCCGAACGCGAGCGCCTCGGCGCTCGTGCAGAGCACCAGGTCGCCTCCGCCCAGCCCCGCCGACATCGCCGTGATGAGCGACGGCGCCGTTCGCAGCTGGGCCGGTGCGAGTCCCGCGCCGTTCCGCACCCGTTCGAGCCGGTCGCGAACGTGCGGCACGTCGTCTTCGGGCGCCAGCCAGACTCTGACGAGCGAGCGGATGCCGCGGCGCGGCCGGAGCTCGGAGAAGAAGAAGTCACCGTCCGATCGGATCGGCACGTCCGCCCCGACCCCGACTCCGAGTGCCGCCGCCCATCGGGCTCGATCGGGCGCGACGGGTTCGAGGTTGAGCGAGCTGCGCCCGGCCGCGAACGCCGCCTCGCGATCCGCCGGAAGGCCGGGCACGAACTCGACGGTCATCGTCCGGCGCGTTGCGGCAGCGGCGATCCCCGCGGCCACGGCGGGTTCGAAGGCGTGCGGCACGCCGACCGTCACGGGAAGCCGATGCGACCGCTCGGCGTCCTCGGAGAGTTCGAGCGCGGCGTCGACGAGTTTGATCGCACTCGGCAGCACCCCCCGGCCGAACTCCGTCAGCACCACACGGCGCGAGGTGCGTTCGAAGAGGCGTGCGCCGAGGTGCTGCTCGAGGGCCGCGATGCGCCGGCTGGCAACGGATTGGGTGACGCCGGCACCGATGGCACCGGCCGTGAAACTCTCGCGCTCGGCGACCGACACGAATGCCTCGCACGCCGCCCGCAGATCGAGGTGTCGCGCCATGCATGCGATTCTCGCATCGATCACGGCGATACGGCCTTTGCCTGCATCAACGGGTCGCGGACAGACTCCCGGACATGACGAATCGACCGAACTCCAACCAGCTCTCCCGACGATCCCTGCTCGCCATCGGCGGTCTCACCACGGCGGGCGCGGCAGCCGCGGCGTTCTCGGCGACGCCCGCGTTCGCGGCGCCGTCAGCGCCTGCGGTCGGCGGCCACCGGCGGCTGACCGAGGCCATCGCTGAGCTGGAGCGGGCGACCTCCGTCACCATCGGCGTCACCGCACTGTGGCACGACTCGCGGCGGGCCTTCAGGTATCGCGGCGACGAGCTCTTCCCGATGTGCTCGGTGTTCAAGACCCTCGCCGCGGGCGCCCTCGTGCAGGCGCGGGGCTACGACGACGTCTACTGGGCGAAGCCGATCCCGTTCACCCTGGCCGACGTCGTCGGCAAGGACACGAGGCTGAATCGCGACACGTGGCTGGCCACCCCTGAGGAGATGGCCGACGCCGCCATCCGCTACAGCGACAACACCGCCGGCAACCTGCTGCTGCGGGAGCTCGGCGGCCCGCAGGCTGTGACGGCCTTCGCCCGCTCCCTCGGCGCGAACCGAACCCGACTCGACCGTCCGGAACCCCAGGTCAACGAGGCGACGCCGGGCGACGAGCGCGATACGTCGACACCCGACGACATCGCGTTCCTCCTGCAACTCCTGCTCATCGACCAGGGTGCCGGCGCCCTCACCACCGCGCGGCTCCAGGAGTGGATGCTGCGGAACACGACCTCGGGCAAGCGCATTCTCGCTGGCCTGACGCCCCCGTTCGAACTCGCCGACAAGACCGGTCTCGGCGGCTACGGCGTCGTCAACGACGCCGGGGTGATCTGGCGTCCGGGCGAGGAGGCCCTGACGCTCGCGATCCTGACCCGCACCGACCGCGCCGACGCTCCGAGCAACCACGATGTGCTCGCCGACGTCACGCGGCTCATCGTCGCGGCCTGACGGGTCGGCGCGCGTTCCTACTCGATCCCGAATCTCGGCGACGAGCCTGAACCATCGACGACCCGCTCGAATCCACCTCTGTCAGAGCCGCTGCGGCCCCGACCCGTGCTCGCCGAGCTCGTCGTCGGGGTTCAGCAGTCGGCACGCCTTCATCGAGAGGCAGCCGCAGCCGATGCATCCGGTGAGCTCGCGTTCGAGCTGTTCGATGCCCTGCCGGCGCAGCTCGAGCTGCCGCTTCCACCGTCGCGACGCCTGCTGCCAGTCCTCGTGGCTCGGGGTCGTGTCGAGGGGCACGTTCTCGAAGGCGGTCTGCACGTCGGAGAGCGGGATGCCGAGTCGCTTCGCGACCGAGATGAGCGAGACCCGGCGCAGCATGTGGCGCGGGTAGCGCCGTTGATTGCCGTCGGTGCGGTGCGAGGCGATGAGCCCGAGGTCCTCGTAGTAGCGCAGCGCTGACGGCGCCACCCCGGTGCGCCGGCTCATCTCGCCGACGGTGAGCAGCTCGTCGGGCGCGTGCTTGCCGACTGCTGCCGGTTCGGCCTCGACTGCGTCATGCTGCGACATCCGACCCCCTCGTTTTGACTTCAAGGGTACTTGAGGTTTTACGGTAGAGGCATGCGATTCGTGAAGTCGGTGACCGCCAGGTGACGTATGTGATCGCGCTGCCATGCGTCGACGTGAAAGACAAGGCATGCATCGACGAGTGTCCCGTCGACTGCATCTACGAGGGCGAGCGCTCGCTCTACATCCATCCTGACGAATGCGTCGACTGCGGTGCGTGCGAACCCGTGTGCCCGGTCGAGGCCATCTACTACGAAGACGACCTGCCCGACGTGTGGGCCGACTACTACAAGGCCAACGTCGAGTTCTTCGAGGTGTCGGTCGGGGCGCGGTCGCCGCTCGGTTCCCCCGGCGGTGCGGCGAAGACCGGGCTGCTGGCGTTCGACCACCCGATCATCTCCGCGCTGCCACCTCAGGAGGCGCACGCATGACGGATGCCGCGACCACGCGCGACGACGTCGCCACCGCCATCGCGTTCAAGGCCGCGTTCCGCGATCACCCGGCCGGCGTCGCGCTCATCACCGGTATGACGCCCGACGGCCCGGTCGGCCTCACCGCGTCGAGCGTCGCGTCGGTCTCGGCCGAGCCGGCCGCCCTGTCGTTCTCGGTGACCCGGGCCACGGGCTCGGCCGGCGCACTGCTCGCCGCCGACAGCATCGTCGTGCACTTCCTCGGCGCGCACCACGTCGACGTCGCCCGCGCCTTCGCCCGCTCAGGCCAACCCCGCTTCACTCCCGAGCAGGGCTGGTCGCGTCTCGAGACCGGTGAGCCGTGGCTCGCCGACTCCCCGGCAGCGCTCCGCTGTCGTACGCTGCACGTGGTGCCGGTCGGCGGGTCCTCACTCGTCGTCGCCGAAGTGCTCGACGTGTTCCTCGGCGAGCAGGCACCCTCGCTCGTCTACCGTGATCGCCGCTTCCACCGCCTCGATCACGCCGCCCCCGAACTCTGACTCCCGCCACCCGCCGCACCGCACACGCGATCGGCACACCGAAAGGAAGCATCCGGATGCCCGCCTACTCACTGCCAGAACTGCCGTACGACTACTCGGCGCTCGAGCCGCACATCTCGGCCACGATCATGGAGCTGCACCACTCGAAGCACCACCAGGCCTATGTCACGGGCGCGAACACTGCGCTCGAGCAGCTCGCCGAGGCCCGTGAGAGCGGCAACCTCGCCAACGTGAACAAGCTCGAGAAGGACCTCGCGTTCAACCTCGGCGGTCACATCAACCACAGCGTGTTCTGGCAGAACATGTCGCCCGACGGCGGCGGCTCCCCCGAGGGCGAGCTGGCTGCCGCGATCGACGACGGCTTCGGCTCGTTCGACGCGTTCCGCGCGCACTTCACCGCGACGGCGCTCGGCGTGCAGGGCTCCGGCTGGGCGGTGCTCGCCTGGGACAGCGTGGGCGCCCGCCCCGTGATCTTCCAGCTCTTCGACCAGCAGGGCAACGCACCGCTCGGCGTCACCCCGCTGCTGCAGCTCGACGTCTGGGAGCACGCGTACTACCTCGACTACCGGAACGTCCGCGCCGACTACGTGAAGGCCTTCTGGGAGATCGTGAACTGGGCCGACGTGCAGGCGCGGTTCGCGGCCGCCAGCACCGCCACCAACGGCCTTATCGTGCCGAGGGCCAGCTGAGCACTCCGCCCGAACCCCCTCGCGCGCCACGGCGCCGGCGCAGACCGCGCCGGCGCCCGTCGGTCGCGCTCCTCGCGGTGCAGCTCCGGCGCTATGGACTGCTCGCGTTGATCCTCCTCACCGCGATCGGCACGTTGATCGCCTGGTTGAGCCAGTAGGCGGTATCCCTCTCGAGCCGACTCGACTAGGCTGGGAAGTTCTGTTCCAGACGACCCCGCGGGGTCGCCGAAAGGGAGGAATTCCGCGATGACCACGGAATCCGTGTGGATGACCCCGGCCGCGCTCGAGCGGCTCGAGGCGGAACTCGTCGAGCTCTCGCGGCCCGGCCGAACGCTGACCGACACCGAGCAGGCGCGAGCCACCGAGCTTCGTGCGATGGTGCGCAACGCCGAGGTCGGCCTGAAGCCCGACGACGGGCTCGTCGAGCCCGGCATGCGCATCACGGTGCGGTTCGACGACGACGCGGAGCCCACGAGCTTCCTGCTCGGCAGCCGCGAGCTCGCCGACCTCGACTCGACCGTCGACCTCGACGTCTACTCGCCGACCTCGCCGCTCGGCGCGGCGATCACCGGGCACTACGTCGGCGACGCCGTCACCTACCAGGCGCCGAACCGCGCCGTGCAGGTCACGGTGCTCGAAGCGGTGCCGTTCGGCTGATCGAACGAGAATCGAGCGGATGCCGCGGGTGCACGCCACCCGCGGCATCCGCTCGTCTGCTGCGCCGTTTCCTGCGCCGTTTCGTGCACGCCGGGTCTAGCGTGGGGTCATGCCCATCGAAGAGCTCCATGGAGTGCGCGTCGATCGTCTCGACATCGACGGCCCGACGATCGCGACCGATGACGACACCTCCGACCTGGTCGGCGGCGCCTGGTCGAACCGGGCGAACCTCATCGCGATCCCGGTCGAACGACTCGACGAACGGTTCTTCGACCTCTCGAGCGGCTTCGCCGACGAGGTGCTCGGCAAGTTCGGCGATTACCGCCTGCGCGTCGCGATCGTGGGCGACGTGACCGAGCACACGGCGGCGAACGATGCCTTCGACGCGTTCGTGCGGGATGCGAACCGAGGCGATGCCGCGTGGTTCGTGCCCGACGTCGCCGCCCTCGCCGCGAGGCTCGCGGCACGCGCCCGGCGCTGAGGGCCATTGCGCCTCATGAGGATTCATGACCGCGTGAAAGGCTGAACCCCTGCTGGAACAATGCAGGATCTTGCTTGATACTTGCAGTATGTCTCTTTCGGTAGTGCATCTGACATCCGCCGGCGTCTCGTTGCTCCTGCGCATCCATTCCACAGGTCTGCCGGAGGTGACGCACTGGGGCCGAGCGCTCGGCGAGTTGACGCCCGACGAACTCCAGATCGCGTGCATCGTCGCCGAGCAGGTGGCCACAACGAGCGGCCCCGCCGCGCGACACGCACTCACCATCGTTCCGGAGCACGGCGACGGATGGTTCGGCAGGCCCGGCGTGGTCGGCAGCCGCGACGGCGGCGCATGGTCTCCGCGATTCACCGTGGTCGAGACCGCCCTCGACGGCCGGGTGCTCGCAGCCGACGACACGGTCTCGAGCGGAGCGGGTCGGGTCGACATCCGCGCCCGCGACGACTGGGCGGCGCTCGAGTTCGACCTTTGCATTGAGATGGAGGCATCCGGAATCGTGACCATGCAGGCCACGATCCGCAACACCTCGGCGGCCCCGTACCGTCTCGACGCGCTGCGACTCGTGCTCCCCGTGCCGACGTATGCGAGCGAGGGGCTCGACTTCACCGGACGCTGGGGCAACGAGCGGTGGCCGCAGCGGTTCACCGTCGGCCACGGCGTGCACTCGCGTGAATCCCGTCGTGGTCGCACCGGCTTCGATGCGGCGCTGCTGCTCTGCGCCGGCACCCCCGGCTTCACCTTCCGCCACGGCGAGGTCTGGTCGATGCATGTCGGCTTCAGCGGCAATCACGAGCACTACCTCGAGCGCACGTCGAGCGCCGCGGTGCTCGGCGGCGGCGAACTCCTCCTCCCCGGAGAGGTCGTGCTCGCGACCGGCGAGGAGTATCGATCGCCGCTCGTCTACGCCTCCTACGGCACGGGTCTCGACGGCGTCGCAGCCCGTCACCACGCCTCGCTGCGCGCCCGGCCGCACCATCCGCGATCGCCGCGTCCCGTCACCCTCAACGTCTGGGAGGCCGTCTACTTCGACCACGACTTCGACAAGCTCGCCCGGCTCGCCACGGTCGCAGCCGACCTCGGGGTCGAGCGGTTCGTGCTCGACGACGGCTGGTTCCTCGGTCGACGCGACGATCGCGCGGGCCTCGGCGACTGGATCCCCGATCCCGCCGTGTGGCCGAACGGCCTCGACCCGCTCGTCTCGCTCGTCACCGAACTGGGCATGCAGTTCGGCATCTGGGTCGAGCCCGAGATGGTCAACGTCGATTCCGACGTTGCGCGCGCACACCCCGACTGGATCATGCGGGCACGCGACACGCTGCCGATCGAGGGGCGCAACCAGCAGCTGCTCGACCTCACCAATCCGGCGGCGTACGAGTACCTCAGGGACCGCTTGTCGACGCTGCTCTCGGATTCGCGCATCGGCTACCTCAAGTGGGACCACAACCGCGATCTCGTCGAGGCCGGCAGCGGGCGCGACCTCACGCCCGCGGTGCATCGTCAGACCTTGGCGACGTATCGACTGATGGACGAGCTCCGGGCCGCGCACCCCGGCCTGGAGATCGAGAGCTGCAGCTCGGGCGGCGGCCGGGTCGATCGCGGGGTCATCGAGCACACCGATCGCGTGTGGGCCTCCGACAACATGGACCCGCTCGATCGGATGCGGATCATGACCGGCACCGGCCTGCTGCTGCCCCCGGAACTCATCGGATCGCACATCGCCTCGCCGACGTCGCACACGACCGGCAGAACGCATTCGCTGCCGTTCCGTGCCGCAGTGGCCCTCATCGGCCATCTCGGGATCGAATGGGACCTCACGACAACATCGCCCGAGGAGCTCGCCGAACTCCGCGGATGGATCGAGCGCTACGTCGGCCTGCGGCAACTGCTGCACACGGGCGAGGTCGTCAACGGCGACCGTGCCGGCCAGGACGCCGTCGTGCGCGGCGTGGTCGCCGCCGACGGATCCGAGGCGTTCTACACGATCGTCGCCGCAGAGCACGGGCCCGACTCGACGCTGCGCTTGCGACTCCCGGGACTCGATGCGACCTCGCGGTACCGGGTGCGCGCCGAGATGCCTGGAATCACGGAGGTCGAGCTGGCGGAGGTCGACGGCATCGGCGCGTATGGTCTCTTCTCCCCCGTTCCCGTGACACTGCCGGGTAGCATCCTGATGGCATCGGGTGTGGAGATTCCGGCGTTGCGTCCGGAAACGACCGTGCTCGTCCACCTCGAGCGCGAGTGAACAAGATTGTCGTGTGGAAAGGGAGCCGAATGGCCAAGGTCGGGCTGAGTGCCGTCGCTGAGGCGGCCGGAGTCAGCGAGGCGACGGTGAGCAGAGTGGTCAACAACCCCTCGGTCGTCGCCTCGGAGACCCGGCGCGTGGTCGAGGAGGCGATGCGCCGCGTCGGCTACACACGAGCGACGCACGGCAGCCTGGTGCTGCTCGTGACCCCCGGCCTCCGGGATCCGTTCTTCGCGCACCTGGCCGATCGGATCGCCGCCGCCCTGGGGCTTCAAGGACTGCGTGCGGTCATCTGCTCCGCGCCGGTCGGCGGAACCCAGGAGCTCGATTTCGTCGGCGCGATGGTCGACGCCGGGGCGGTCGGGGTGGTGTTCGTCTCCGCAAGCAACACCCTCGAAGAGGCGGAGCCGGCGGTTCATCGCTTGCTCACGAGCCGAGGCATCCCGTTCGTGTGCATCAACGGCAACTTCCCCGGCGTGCCGGCGCCTGCGCTGTCGACCAACGACCTGATGGCGTCGGAGCTCGCGGTCGACCACCTCTGGCGCCTCGGGCACCGCCGCATCGGACTGGCGGCCGGGCCGATCGGCAACCGCCCCAGCGAGCTGCGCGTGGAGGGCTTCATCGCCGCGTTGCGGATGCGCGGTGACGACGGTCCGTTCCACGTCGTGCGCCATGAGTACAGCATCGAGGGCGGCATCTCCGCGACGAACGCGCTGCTCGACGATTCACCGCTGACCGCGATCGTCGGGGCGAGCGATGAGATCGCGCTGGGAGCCGTCAGGGCCGTTCGACGACGCGGACTGCGCGTTCCGGAGGACCTCTCGATCGTCGGCTACGACGACGTCTACCCGCTCGACTACACCGACCCGCCGCTGACCTCGGTGCGGCAGCCGGTCGAGCGACTGGCGGAAGCCGTCGTGCCGGTGCTGACGCGCCTGCTGAAGCACCGAACCGTGCACCGCGGCGAACTCCTTTTCGAACCCGAGCTCATCGTCCGCGGCTCGACCGCAGTTCCTTCTGACAGGGTTGATGACTGATTGATGTAAGTTCTTGCAGCAATGTCACAGTAGATGCTAGTTTCACTGCATGGCATCGACGCCCCCTTCCCTCGCTGCACTCGCACCGACCTTCAGTTCCTCGATCGACGGGTTCGCCGAAGGGTACGAATGGGCGGTGCAACGCGCACTGAACTGGGTACAGTCCGATCGCCCGGGCGTGCTCCCGTCGTATTGGGCGGGGCTGACCGATCGGCCGATGTTCTACTCCCGAGACGTCGCCCATCAGGCGCTCGGGGCGCACTTCATCGGACTCGATGAAGAGAACTTCACGATGCTGCGCCACTTCGCCGCCTCGGCGACGCCCGCGCGCCGGTACTTCCCGCTCTGGTCCTTCCACTTCGACGGCCGGCCCGCCCGCATCGACTACCGGACGGATCGCAGGTTCGTCCGTGAGACCCCCGTGGTCTTCGAACTCGTCGAGCGTTCGCTCGACATGTACCTGTGGACGGGCGACGATCGATACCTCGACGACCCGGCCATGCAGGCCTTCTATGAGAACACCCTGACCCGGTTCACCGAATTGCACGATCCGTTCGGCTGGAGAATCGCAGGGGCATCCGGCACCCGTGACATCTTCACCGGAACCGCGACGTACAACGAGGGCCCGAAAGGGCCGGGGCTGCGCGTGGCCGGCGACGGCATCGCCTCGCAGTGGGCCGCACTGGCCCGCGCCGCGACCGTGTTCGATGGCTCAGCGCTCGGCCTCGCAGCGTTGCGCGAAGCCGAGCACATCCAGGCCCGCTTCGAGGACTCGTGGTGGGACTCGGCGCGGGGCCACTACGCCACCGGGTTCACCGCCCGCGGGGCATCGCACGAATTCGCCTTCGAGCCGTCATGGTTCCCCGCGGTCAAGTCGCTCATGGCTCCGGATCGCGCGCAGCGTCATCTGGACTTCGTCGCCGCGAACCTCCGTGAGACGCCTCCGCCGAACATCGAGGCATTCACCTACCTTCCCGAAGCGTTCTTCGCCTACGGGCGCGATGCCGAGGCGATCAGGTGGATCCGTCACCTGATCGACTCGCGCGACGACTACCCCGAGGTCTCGTTCTCGGTCATCGCCCACCTGCTCGGCGGGCTGACCGGGCTCCGAGCCGTCGCGCCGCGCGTACTCGAGACGCGGTCGCACTTGCCCGACGGCGATGTCGAAGCACGGGGCGTGCCGTACCGGGATCATCGGCTCGACATCCGTCACGAGGGCGGCACGCGCTCGACCCTCACGGTGCACGGCGGCACCGCTCCGCTCGTCTGGCGGGCGCGAGTTGCTCACGACGTGCACGAACGAATCGTCTCGCCCGGCGAGACCGCGAGTGTCGGGACCTGATCGTCCCGCAGCACCATCCCTGCACACATGAACCGAGAGTCGAGGAAGACATGAAGAGATCAGCACTGGCGCTGGCCTGCATCGCGACGATTGCCGTCGCCGCCACCGGATGCGCCGCCGAGGATTCCAGCGGCACCACGAACATCACGTTCGCCCACTGGGGGAACAACCAGGAGGCGGCCACGCTCAAGGCCATGGTCGCGGCATTCGAGGACGAACATCCCGACATCGACGTCGAGCTCAACTGGATCCAGAGCGACTACGAGCAGAAACTGCAGACGTCCATCGCGGGCGGGCAGGCACCCACGATCTCGCAGATGTCGAATACCTCGCTTCCCGGCTTCGCCGCCGCGTACCAGACCGTCGAAGTCGACCCCTCCGACTACTACTCCGAGAACTTCGCGGCCAGCATGAAGTATGACGGTGAGTACAAGGCGATTCCCTTCGTGGCCAAGCCCAAGGTGATGGCCGTCAACGGTGCCCTCTTCGATGCGAAGGGCCTCGAACGCCCGGCCGCCGACGCGCCGATGACGACGGACGAGTTCGCGGCGACGGCCGAGAAGCTGACCGAGGGAGCAGCGCCCGACAAGATCTATGGTTCCGCTCGCCTCTGGTACAACGGATGGCTCAACGCCATGGGCGGCTCGTTCTACAGCGCAGACGGCACCAGCTGCCTGCTCGATGAGCCCGTCGCCGCTGACACCGCCGACTTCATCATCGACGCGCAGGCGCCAGACGGATACGCCCCGACGCAGCTCGACGCCGAAGGACAGGACATGTTCGACTGGCTCAGCATCGGGCGCCTGGCGATGCAGCCGGACTTCGGCCCCTGGGACATCGCCAAGCTCGCTGCGTTGGACGATGCGGACATCGAACTCGTGCCGGTGCCGGGCGGCGGCGCTCCGATGGAGATCAACGGCCTCGGCATCTCCGCCGACGCGAGCGGCGCCGAGCTCGAGGCGGCGCTCACCTTCGCCGAGTTCGTGAGCACCGCGCCCGAGGCGCAGGACCTGCTGACGTCGGCCGAGTCCTCGCTCGGCGTTCCGGTCGTCGAGGAGTCGATCGACAGCTTCCTCGCCGCTGCGCCCGAGTTGAACCTCAACGCCTTCATCGTCGGTACCGACCAGTCGACGATCTCGGCGGCCGTGGCGAAGGATCCGCAGATCCGCGCCGAGTTCGACGACGCGATCTACTCGCGGACCGCGCTGGGGTCGGGATCCGAGGACCCCGCCGTCGTGCTCGCCGAGTTCAACGAGACGTGCCAGTCGATCCTCGACGGCGAATAGTCAGGGCGAGGAGCGAAATCCGTGAACGACATCGTCACGTCCATCGAGGAGGCGCTCGGCGCCGTCGGGCTTCCTGAGGGGCTGCGCCCGATCGGCGCGTTCCTCGTCATCCTCCTGTGCGTGTACGCGGTGTTCCTCGTTCCGCTCTGGATCGCCGTTCGGCGGCGGTGGGTCGCACGATCCACCGCCGCCTTCTGGTGCTTCATCTCGCCGTGGGTGTTCGGATTCCTCTTCTTCACCGTGGGCCCGATGGTCTACTCGTTGGTGCTCTCGTTCTACAGCTGGGACCTGATCTCCGACCCCGTGTTCGTGGGCGGCGACAACTACGTGAGGGCGGCGCAGGACCCGAAGGTCTACCGAGCCATCCAGGTGACGCTGACGTACGCCGTGGTGAGCGTGCCGCTCGGGGTGATCATCTCGCTCGCGGTGGCACTGCTCCTCAACCTCCGAGTCGCGGGCATCAACGTGTTCCGCACGGTCTGGTACCTCCCGAGCCTCGTCACGGGCGTCGCACTCGTCGTGCTCTTCCTCTGGGTGTTCAACCCCAACTACGGCCTCATCAACGGTGTGCTCGCGGTGCTGGGCATCGACGGCCCGGCTTGGTTCGCCGACCCGAACTGGGCGCTTCCGGCGGTCGTGATCATGAGCCTCTGGACCGTCGGCGGCAACATGGTGATCTATCTCGCCGGGCTGCAGGACGTTCCGACCGAGCTGTACGAAGCGGCTCATCTCGACGGCGCGAGCACGATGCGCCGGTTCTGGCACATCACGCTGCCGCAGATGAGCCCTGTGATCTTCTTCGGCGCGATCACCGGTCTCATCGCAGCGATGCAGACGTTCACGCAGGGGTACATCGTCACGCAGTCGGGCGGCGGACCCAACGACTCACTGCTGTTCTTCGTGCTGTACCTCTACAACAACGCATTCAAGTTCTTCCAGATGGGCTACGCGTCTGCGCTCGCGTGGATCCTGCTCGTCATGATCCTGCTCATCACGGTGCTGGTGTTCCGAGGCAGCGCGTTCTGGGTCTACTACGAATCGACCAACGCCAAGGCGAGAAAGCGGGCGCGCAAGTGACCACGATGCCCGATGAGATCCTCGAGACCACGATCGCATCGAAGGAACCCGAAGCACGGCGTTCGAGGCGCCGGCGCGGCGGTCCCACCGAAGCGAGCCCGGCGTCGAAGGCGATCGCGTTCGTCGTGCTCGTCGGCGGATCGTTCCTCTTCGCATATCCATTTCTCTGGATGATCGCGACCTCTCTCCGCACCCGACAGGGCGTCGCCGAGGGCGGCATCACGATCTGGCCCGTGCAGTGGGAGTGGTCCAATTACCTCGACGGGCTCTCGTCATTCCCGTTCTGGCAGTACCTCGGCAACACGTTGTTGGCGACGCTGCTACCGGTGCTCTTCACGGTGCTCGCCTCCTCGGCGGTCGGCTTCGCCTTCGCGCGCATCCCCGCTCCGGGCTCGGGCATCATCTTCGCCATCGTACTCGCGACGATGCTCCTGCCCGGCGAGGTGACCCTCGTGCCTCAGTTCATCCTCTTCCGGGAACTCGACATGATGGACTCGCTGTACCCGATCATCCTGCCGGCCGCGTTCGGCTCGCCCTTCTTCATATTCTTGTTCCGGCAGTTCTATCTCCGACTTCCGCAGTCGCTCGCCGACGCGGCCATGATCGATGGCGCGGGCTGGTTCCGCACCTGGTGGTCGATCTACCTGCCGCTGTCGCAGCCCATCATCGTCGCCGCCGCCGTGCTGCAGTTCATGACCTCATGGAACAACTTCCTGGCGCCGGCGATCTACGTGAACACGGAGCGGTGGAAGACGTTCCCGCTGGCGCTCGCCGGCTTCTCGAATGCGAACAGCACCGACACGAGCCTGCTGATGGCGACTTCGATCGTCGTCGTCCTGCCCTGCATCCTCGTGTTCTTCTTCGCCCAGAAGCACATCGTCGGCGGAATCTCGTTCACGGGCACCAAATAGCGGATGCCCCGGCGCTCCCGCCCGCCCGAGACGGCCCGAGACGACAGAATGCACCCATGGTTGAGCGCGGGACGGCGTCCACGGCGACGCGCCTGGACACGACGGCGCTCGAGGAGCGCATCGACCGGGCAGCACTGACGGCCTTCCGGAATCGCTTGCCGCCCTCGATCCGGCCGAACGTCGCTGCGATCTTCTGGCCGACCGGCCTGCTGCTCGTGGCGGCCCTCGTGCTGCTCGTCTTCTGGACGTCGTTGCTCGGTGATGATCTGCTGTCCCCCTCCGACCCGGGCGAAGGCTTCGCCGCATGGTTCCTGCTCCTGCCGTATCTCGGGTTCGTCGCGGTGTCGGCGGTGCTCGTCGTCCGCGCGCTCGTCCGGCGCACCGGTCGGCGCCAGTACCGTCTCCACCGGTTCGCTGCGGCGAACGGCATGACGTATGCACCGGTGCAGCCGGGCCCCGCGCTGCCGGGAATGATCTTCACGCCGAGCGGCACGGCTCTCGCCTCCGACGTGCTGGCGCGGGGCGGGAGACATCCGGTCTCGATCGCCAACCATCGCTCCACGACGGGCGAGGGCAAGAGCCGAGAACGCCACAGGTGGGGATACGTCGCGGTCCGGCTGCCGGTGTCGCTGCCGCACATCGTGCTCGACGCGAAGGGCAACAATGCGCTCGGTCGCCGGAACCTGCCCGTCGAGTTCGCGCGCAGCCAGAGGCTGCGTCTCGAAGGCGATTTCGACCAGTACTTCGAGCTCTACTGCCCCGACGGGTACGAGACCGACGCGCTCTCCCTGTTCACGCCCGAGGTGATGGCCGGATTCATCGACTCGGTGGCGGAACTCGACGTCGAGATCGTCGACGATCACCTGTTCCTGTACTCGCGCAAGGACCTGTCGACCCTCGATCCGGCGACATGGCGCTGGCTGTTCTCCGTCGTCGATGCGCTGATCGAGCAGGTGGTGCGATGGGAGCGCTGGCGCGACGAGCGGCTCGGCGCCACTCACGTGACGCAGGCCATCGGCGAGGCTCCGGTGATCCACCGTCCACCACCCGGCGTCGCGAAGCAGGGCAGGCGTCTCACGCCTCGAGTCGAGTGGCTCTGGATCGTCGCCGGGCTATTGGTGTTCCTCATCGGCGTGGCCTCGATCATCGAGGACATCGTCACCTGAACCCGTCGTCCGACGGCCCAGTTCGGTCATGGCGGCGCTGATGGTGTGCTCGATCAGCGCCGTGTCGATCGTCTGCAGGCCGGGAAGCAGCGCTCGCATCAGGAGCGGGCCGGTCAGGAGATCGCTGATCCACTCCACGTCGACGGATGCATCGACGGCCCCGCGATCCATCGCACGCTGCACGGCACGTGTCGTGGCCGTGCGCCGAGGGCCGAGGAAGTCAGCGGAGAAGTGCCGGGCGGCTTCTGGCTGCAGCGAGAGGTCGTCGATCAACCCCGGGAGCCCGCGCACGATGAGGGGATGAGTGAACAGCTCGAGGCGATGCTGCTGGATCATCCGCAGATCGGTTTCGAGATCGCCGGTGTCGACGCCCGGATCGGTGCCGAAGCGATCGCCCAGCACCGCGATCGCGAGCTCGGCCGTCGTGCGGAACCGCCGATACACGGCGGCACGCGTGGTCGCGGCGTCCTGCGCCACCCGCCCGATGGTGAGCGCCCGATAGTTCTCGACCTCGATGATCCGCGCCGCCGCGTCGAGGATCGCCCGGTCGATGCTCTCGTGCCGTGGTCGCCCCAACACCGTTGCCGCCATACGATACATTCTGTACCGTAAAGCTACGAGCACTCCATCCGACCACGATGGCGGCCTCGCCCGGCCGGGGACACGATCGAGACGGCCACCAGATCCCGATGTTCCCCCACTCTGCCGGTTAGGTGCTCATGCCCGTTTCAGCCGCACTCCCCCGCCCGTCGCAGCGTTCCGGCGGCACGACGCGGTCGCCGGTGCGCGATCTCCTCGCGCTCACCGAGAACCCCGACGTCATCTCGTTCGCCGGCGGCCTTCCGGCTCCCGAGCACTTCGACCTCGACGGGCTCCGACGCTCCTTCGACGCGGCACTGCGGCAACCCGGCGGGCTGCAGTACTCGACCAGCGAAGGCAACCCGGCGCTTCGGGAGTTCATCGCTGATCGCTACACCTCCCAGGGCCTGCCGACGACGCGCGACGAGATCCTCGTCACGACCGGTTCGCAACAGGCGCTCAGCCTGCTGGCGATGTCATTGCTCGACCCGGGTGACACGGTGTTCGTCGAGCGCCCGAGCTATCTCGCCGCACTCCAGGCCTTCACGCTCGCCGGGGCTCGAGTCGTCGGCGTGCCCACGACCGCCGACGGCATCGACCTCGACGCGCTGGACCGCTTGGCCGAGCAGCACCGCCCGAAGCTCATGTACACGGTGCCGACGTTCCAGAACCCCACCGGCACCAGCCTCGGCATCACGACGCGCGAGGGTCTCGCTGCACTCGCCTCCCGGCACGGGTTCCGCATCATCGAAGACGAGCCGTACCGAGAACTGCGCTATTCGGGCGATCCGCTGCCCTATCTGGCCTGCTTCGCCAACGAGCACGTCATCACGGTCGGCAGCTTCTCGAAGGTGCTCGCCCCGGGTCTCCGGCTCGGCTGGATCCGGACCCGCACCGACATCCACTCCACCGTCGTCGTGACGAAGCAGGCCGCGGACCTGCACACGTCGACCGTCGACCAGGCCGCCGCGGCGCACTACGTGACCGGCGGCGGACTCGAGACCTCGCTCGAGCGGATCCGCGCCGCCTACGGCGAGCGCCGCGATGCGATGCTCGCCGCCCTGCCGCAGACGCTCCCGACGGGCAGCACATGGAGCACCCCGCACGGCGGCATGTTCGTGTGGGTGACTTTGCCGACCGGGCACGACAGCACTCGCCACCTCTCGGCGGCGATCGGGCAGTCGGTCGCCTATGTACCCGGGGCGCCGTTCTACGCGGAGCGCCCCGATCCCGCGACGTTGCGCCTCTCGTTCACGACCTACGAACCGGCCACGATCCGCGAGGGACTCAGCCGCCTGGAGCGATCGTTCGGCTGACCGCGACTCGGTCGCGGTGACCGGGCGGACGCTGCACCGGGGCGGACGCGAGGCATCCGGACCATACTGAGGGTGTTCGCACGGAGGGAGCGCATCGATGACGACGTCGCAGCTCGTGAGCACTCTTCTGATCGTGCTGCCGATCGCGTTCAACCTCGCGTTCGCCGCTCTCGCGAAGATCTTCGACTACCCCGACATCCTTCGCCGACCGACACGGGAGATCCTCGCGCGCTTCCGCGCGGGCGGATCCAGCCTCGTGCTCCTCTGGTGGGGGTTCGCACTGACGGCTGTGCTCTTCGCGCCACTCGCGGTGCTGCTCGCATTTCGGCTGGACGGCGCCGATCCTGCGCTTCTCGCGGCCGGTGCCACGGCCGGCGTGCTCGCAGCGATCGTGCAGTTCCTCGGTCTCATCCGGTGGCCGTTCCTCGTGCCGTACCTGGCACGTGCCGATGCCGAGCCCGACGCGTCCGACGCGCGGCGTGCGGCGATCGACGTCGCCTTCCAGTCGTTCAACCGATATCTCGGCGTCGCCGTCGGAGAGCACTTGGGATTCCTCCTGACCGGTCTCTGGAGCATCCTGTCGGGCGTGGCTCTGCTGCAGAGCCACGCGGTGCACCCGGTCATCGGCATCGCCGGCATCGTGATCGGCGCCGTCCTCACGGTGTGCTCGCTCGAGTTCGTCGGCCCGTTCGAACCGCACGGCTGGAGACTCGCCGCAGTGCTCACCCCGTTCACGTACATCGCCTGGTCGCTCTGGCTCGCCGTGACCGGGGTCGCCCTCTTGCTCTGACGGGTGTGAGCGAGCCCGAAGGTCGGGCTCGCTCGGCTCAACTCTGCGCCGAACCGCCGCCCACGCGAACGAGCATCTTGCCGGTGTTGGCGCCCCGCATCATGTCGAGGAACGCGTCGACGGTGTTGCCGATGCCGTCGACGATGGTCTCGTCGTAGGCGATGCGGCCCTCCGAGAACCATCCGGTCATCTTGGCGTTGAACTCGGGCGCGAGGTGGAGGTACGCCGCGAGGGTGAACCCCGTGACCGACAGCCCCCGCGTGATGATGTTCGCCAGGTTGTCGGGGCCGACCGCCTTCTCCGTGGTGTTGTAGCTCGTGATCGCTCCGCACAGGGCGATCCTGCCTCCGTCGTTCATGACATCGAGGGCCGCCTCGAGGTGGTCGCCGCCGACGTTGTCGAAGAACACGTCGATCCCGTCGGGGGCGAGCTCGGCGAGCTGCTCGCGCACCGGGGCATCCTTGTAGTTGAACGCGGCGTCGTAGCCGTACTTCTCGGTCAACAGGCGCACCTTCTCGGCTGAGCCGGCCGAACCGATGACCCGGCCCGCTCCGAGGAGCTTCGCGATCTGCCCGGCGGCGGTGCCGACGGCACCGGCGGCTCCCGAGATGAAGACGGTGTCGCCCGGCTTCATGCCCGCGATCGCGGTGAGGCCGACGTAGCCCGTCAGGCCCGTCATACCGAGGGTGCCGAGGTACAGCGACAGCGGCACTCCCGGGAGCTCTGGCACGACGCGGAAGGTCGTCGCGTCGTGCTGCACGATGTCGGACCAGCCGTGCTGGTGCAGCACGACGCTGCCGACGGGGATTGCTGCAGCCTCTGATGCCACGACTCGGCCGATCGCTCCACCGGCGATGGTCTCGCCGAGTACGTACGGCGCAACGTAGCTGCGCACGTCGTTCATGCGACCGCGCATGTACGGGTCGACCGAGACGAACTCGTTCCGCACGCGGATCTGTCCGGGCTGCAGATCACCGTATGCGACGGTGGCGACGCGGAAGTCGGCCGGGGTCGGCCATCCCTCGGGGCGGGCGATGAGCTGGATGTGCGTGCTGGTGGTGTTCGACAAGGTTTGCTTCGCTTTCTCGGCTGCAGGAGCCGATTCGATTGAGGGGTGAGCGGATGGCGCGGTGCGCGGTCAGATCGACAGGCCGATGACGAGCGCGATCACGGCGAGCAGCGGCACGGTGCCCTGCTTGAGGGCCGCCGCGCGCTTCGTCGGCGCGGAGAGGAGCAGCACGAGTGCGGCGGCCGTCATGGAGCCGACGCCGACGAAGACGAGGGTCGCGCCGATCGATGCCGCCCCCGCTGCGAGGAAGACGATGCCAGCGATCGTGACGATCGCGAGGAACAGGTTGTAGAACCCCTGGTTGAACGCGAGGAGCTTCATCGTGGCCGCCTCGTCCGCGGTGAATCCGAACGTGGATCGGGCGCGCTCTCCCGTCCAGGCGATCGACTCCAGGGAGAAGATGTAGACGTGGATGAGCGCTGCGACGCCCGCGAGCACGAGTGCTGCGATGACCATTTGTGTTTCCCTGCTGCCCGGTGGGCGCGTTCATTGACGGTCGTATTTTGTACCGACCGTTCTAATATATACTGGACTGACCGTTACACAAAAAGGGAGTCGGCACATGGGTCGCCAGCAGACGTTCGACACCGCAGAGGTCGTTCGTGCCGCTCGCACCGTCTTCTGGCAGCACGGGTACGAAGACGCCTCGATTCCCGACCTCGAAGCCGCGACCGGGCTCAAGCGGTCGAGCATCTACAACGCCTTCGACAGCAAGCGCGGCCTCTTCGACGCCGCAGTGAGCAGCTACCTCGACGAGGTCGTCCGCCCGAGACTGCGACCGCTCACGGTCGCGCAGGTCTCCCCCGATGCGATCGTCGAGTACTTCTCCGGCCTGCGTGCGGCACTCGAACTGGCCGACTCCTTCACCGCCGAGAACGGCTGCCTGCTGATCAACGCCGCCGGCGGGCCGATCGCCCACGACGACGCCGTGCGCGAGTCGGTCGCCGCCTATCGAGCCGAACTGCAGGCAGCGGTCCGCAACGGTATCGAGGCCAGACACCCCGGACGACCGGCCGACGAGGTCGATCGGCTCGCCGAGACCTGCACGGCCCTCCTCGTCGCGACGTTCGCGCTCACCCGTGTCGACGCCGACGCGGCGCTCGGCAGCCTCGACGCTGCGCGGCGGCTCGTCGACTGAACGCGCTCCCTGCCGCTGGCCTGCGATCGCCCGATCCGACGCAGGCCGCGGCCGAGGGGCGGGCAGATCACGGATTCCGATCGAACCAGTCCGACGCGTGCATGACCGTGGCCGACGGCAGCCCCACTCGATCCATCACCGGCACCCACGTGGCATCCGGCACACCGCCCAGAGCTGACCACTCGAACGCCCGCATCGACGGATGCGCCGCGATCGCTTCAGGGTCCGTGTCCGACAGGCCCACGGCCTTCATGAGCAGCACCTCCTCGAGGAACGGAGCCTCGAGAACCGGCCCCAAACCGGAGAGCCCCTTCATCGAACCGATCTCGACGCGTCGCAGGTGCACGAGTTCGGCCAGCGAGGGAAGCTCATGCACCTGCGGCAGCCCGTAGAGGCTCAACAACCGAAGGTTCGATTGACGGCCGAGGGCGGAGAGATCATGCACTCCGCGTATCTGGTTCACGGCGAGGTACGTCAGATTCGCGCACTCGTCGACCACCTCGATCGATACCCCCGAGCCCCCGCGAATGTCCAGCCACTGCAGTCGAGGCAGCGCTGCCAGGAGGCCCGGCGGGACCTTCACCGCCCAGAGCGTCAGGCGCCGAACCTCGGAGAGCCACTCGGCATCTGCGGGCTGGAGCCGGACATGATCCAGCCACACCACATCGTCAGAACGCCACTGAGCAGCAGCACGGGCAGGAGATCGCCGGGCGGCCGTCATCCGGGCAGCCCCCGCCGTCGGTGCTCAGTCATTCGGTCCGTCGTAGTAGCCCGGCGGCGCGACCAGAACCGACTGGAAGTAGTGTCCCTGCTCTTCGTCAGGGTTCTCGTCGTCGACGAACGGTCGCCACAGCGACAGCAGGAGCGCGGGAGCCGTGTAGCTGCGACCGCCCTCGTCCTCCTCGAGCTCCGTGAGCTCGGAGAGCTGCTCCACGACTCGCGCGGCCGGCGTGCCCAGCAGGTCGATGCCGCGGTACTCGACGCGCACCGGGCCGTAGGGACGGGATACCTCGATCGCGCCCACCGTTCCACCGGGTACGGGTTCGAGTCCGATGGACATGCCGCTGTCGTAGAGAGCCGGCAACCCAGACTGCGGATCGTGCCCGTCGATGGTGGCGAGCGCACGCTCCGCCTCCTCCATGGTCATGCCGATTCGGACCGGGCCCACGCCTTCGGAGGGAACAACGTCGATGATCATGCGTTTCACCCTGTCACACCGACGCCACGGGAGACAGCCTGACCAGCAGGAGCCAGGTGTCGTCGTCGGGCTCGACGGAGGCGGAGTCCACCCGGTAGCGGCCGGGCGCGAGATCGACGCGCAGCGACGAGGTGCTGCCGAGATCCACCGCCGAGTAGGCGGAGTCGAAGACCACGACGGGGCCCGATACCTCCCAGGGCGTCGCTTCCTCCCACCTCGCAACCTCCATCGCCCGCGCGAGTGCACCCACCGCGGCTCCCTCGCTGTCGGCGGCCAGCCTGCGGAGGAACAGGGAGTGCTCCGCGACGAACGTCGTGGGGGCCGGGTCGTCGCCGAGCACGAGGACGGACGCACCGCCGACGTCGATCACCCCGGCATACCCGGTGACCGCGCAGGCTCGCCCGTAGTCGCCGGCTTCCTCTTCGACGTCGTCGTCGTCGAGATCCTCGTCCTCATCGACCGCCCCGGTCCAGGCTTCGAGCACCGACTCGGGCACGGCGATCAGCGGCCCGCCTCCCGTTCCGACCCATGCGACGTTCGCCTCGTCGGTCATCAGGCGTCGATCCACTCCGTGCCGTCGCCCGGGCGGATCCGTGCCAACCCCGTCAGCCCGAGTCCGACGAGGACGTCCAGCACTCGTCTCACCACCTCGTCGCGGTCTGCCGCGGGATCGATGTCGACGTCGAGGTGCGCCCCGAATGCGCCGGATCCGGCGCCGCTCACCTCGCCGATGCCGTCCAGCGCCTCGTTCAGCTCGTCCTCGACATCGTCCCGATCCACCGGGAGCTGCCGGTCGAAGCGGATCTCCATGAAGTCCATGCCTCCATCCTCACCTGGGGACATGCCAGACGTCGATCGCATGTCACGCGCGACGTCGTCGACCGATAGCGTCGGAGGTATGCGGCATCCGCTCGAAGGAGAATCGGTGAGAGACCAGGTCGACACGATCGTGATCGGTGCGGGGGTGGCGGGACTCACCGCCGCTCGGCTGCTGGCGAAGGCAGGCCGGCGGGTCGTGGTGCTCGAGGCCCGCGACCGCGTGGGCGGCAGGGTCTGGACCGATCGCGGCGACGGACTCGTCACCGACCTCGGCGCCTCGTGGATCCACGGCGTCACCGACAGCCCGGTCGCCGCGGCGGCCGAAGCGTACGGCATGCCGATGGTCGAGTTCACGGTCGGCGGGTACCAGCCCGACAGCCGCCCCATCGCGTACTTCGACCCCGACGGCGTGCGGCTCTCGGATGCCGCGGCTCGGCGTTTCGCCGACGACATCCGCGCCGTGGACGCCGCGCTCGCCGGAGTGGTGGCGGCATCCGAACCGGATGCCTCGTACCGCGACGTGACCGAGGCGGCACTTGCAGCGCAGGCCTGGGATGTCGAGCGCGTCCAGCGCGTGCGCGAGTTCCTCGAGCACCGGGCCGAGGAGCAGTACGGGGCGTGGATCGAGGATCTCGCCGCGCACGGCCTCGACGACGACTCCATCGACGGTGTCGAGGTCGTGTTCCCCGACGGGTACGACCGGCTCCCCGCGCGCCTCGCCGCCGGACTCGACGTCCGCCTCGAGCACATCGTCTCCCTCGTGCAGTGGTCGGCCGACGGGGTCGTCGTCACGACCGACCAGGGTGCGTTCAGCGCCGACACCGCCGTGGTGACGGTGCCGGTGGGCGTGCTGCAGTCGCCCGAGTTCGTCGTCGAGCCGCCGCTGCCCGACGCCGTGGCGGGCGCACTCGGCCGGCTCGAGATGAACGCGTTCGAGAAGGTCTTCCTGCGGTTCCCGACGAAGTTCTGGGACGACGAGGTCTACGCCATCCGTCAGCAGGGGCCCGAGAGCCGCTGGTGGCACTCCTGGTACGACCTCACCGATCTGCACGGCACGCCCACGCTCCTGACCTTCGCCGCGGGGCCCGCAGCCCGGGCGACGCGCGACTGGGACCAGGAGCGGGTCGTCGAGTCCGTGCTCGCGCAGCTGCGCAGGCTCTACGGCGAGCGCGTGACCCGGCCGAGCACGGTGCATGTCACGGCGTGGCAGGACGACCCGTTCGCCCGCGGCTCGTACGCCTACATGACGCTCGGCTCCACGACGGCCGACCACGACGATCTCGCGACTCCCGTCGGCGGTGTCCTCCACCTCGCCGGCGAGGCGACCTGGACGGACGACCCGGCGACAGTGCCCGCGGCACTGTACTCCGGGCACCGGGCGGCATCGAACATCCTCGGGCGCGGGATCCCGATCGACGAGGTGTGGGCCGACTGACCGACGGTCACTGCTGCATCCTCGGATCCTCCGTGGGATCGAAGTACTTCGCCGGGCAACCTTCATCGATCGCCTCCGGGTGCAGTTCGAAGTGCCACGGCTCGTTGTCGTAGATCGGACACAGTCCGTATCGGGCGCCGTGTTCCGCCAGCCAGTCGGTCGCGTCATAGGACCCGACGTCCACTGCGCCTCCGGCGACGTGAGCGGAGGTCTCCGCGGTCGCGACCCATCGAGCGGCCTCCTGCTCGGACCCGTAGTCGGCCACGGCATCGCGGAGGAGTTGCTCCTGGTACTCCGGCGAGCGCCAGCCGCTGTTGACGACGAACTCGATCCCGTCCTCGCGCGCATCCGACGCCGCATCGCGCAGGGCCTGCAGCAGGTCGGGGTCGAGGTTGACGATCCCGGGATGCTGCTCATCGAAGGCGGACACCCCGGCGGGCATCGCCCCGTCGGCCTCGGTGACGGCCCCGTCGGCAGCGGCCATCGCCACGCCACCCTGCGGCTGCGTGTCAGCTGGGCCGGCGGATGTCGCGGCCAACGATCTGGCGAGGGATCCGACCATCATCGTGACCGCGACGACGATCGCGATGAGGACCACAGCAGCCCAGAGGATCCTGCGGTACCGAATGCGAGATGTTGCATGGTGACTCATGCCGCCAGTCAACGCAGCCCCGTGTTGCCCGCCCGTATCCGGTTTCGGATACGCCGGCGATATGCGGCGCCTCCTAGCATTGCCAGCATGCGTGTACTGGTGGTCGAGGACGAACCGTTCATGGCGGAGGCCATTCGCGATGGTCTGCGCCTGGAGGCGATCGCGGCAGACATCGCCGGCGACGGGGACACCGCGCTCGAGCTGTTGAGCATCAACTCCTACGACATCGCCGTGCTCGACCGCGACATCCCGGGCCCGTCCGGCGACGAGATCGCCGAGCGCATCGTCGCCTCGGGCAGCGGCATGCCGATCCTGATGTTGACGGCCGCCGATCGCCTCGACGACAAGGCGTCCGGGTTCGGCCTCGGCGCTGACGACTACCTGACCAAGCCGTTCGAACTCCAGGAGCTCGTGCTCAGGCTTCGTGCGCTCGATCGCCGGCGTGCGCACAACCGCCCGCCGGTGCGCGAGATCGCCGGGCTGCGCCTCGACCCATTCCGACGCGAGGTCTACCGCGACGGCCGATACGTCGCGTTGACACGGAAGCAGTTCGCCGTGCTCGAGGTCCTCGTCGCCGCGGAGGGCGGTGTGATCAGCGCCGAAGAGCTGTTGGAGCGGGCGTGGGACGAGAACGCCGACCCCTTCACGAACGCCGTGCGCATCACCGTCTCGGCGTTGCGGAAACGACTCGGCGAGCCTTGGGTCATCGCCACGGTACCTGGCGTCGGCTACCGCATCGACATCGGGCCGGCCGCTCAGGGCGAGGCCGGTCGGCATGAGTAGGGCTCCGGGAATGAGCGTCCGACTCAAGCTGACCCTCAGCTACGCGGGCTTCCTGATGGTCGCGAGCGTGCTGCTGTTGGCCGCGGTATGGCTGTACATCCTGCGCTACGTGCCCACTCATGCGGTCCAGACGATCGGCGGTTTCGTGCCCGGCCAGGGCGATCTCATCCGGGCATTCGGTCCGGTGGTGACCGTGGTGCTGCTGTTCCTGCTGGTCGTCGGGCTGGTCGGGGGCTGGTTCCTCGCGGGCCGCATGCTGGTGCCGCTGGATCGCATCACGGAGGCCACGCGCAAGGCGGCCGACGGGTCCCTCTCGTACCGCATCGACTTGGAGGGCCGGAACGACGAGTTCCGCGAACTCGCCGACAGCTTCGACGCGATGCTCGCACGGCTCGAGGCGCATGTCGCCGAACAGCAGCGATTCGCGGCCAACGCCTCCCACGAGCTGCGCACCCCGCTCGCGATCACGCAGACCATGCTCGAGGTCGCGCGCAGCGATCCCGATCACGTCAGCCCCGCACTCATCGACCGTCTCAGCGCGGTGAACTCCCGGGCGATCGACCTCACCGAGGCACTGCTCCTGCTCAGCCGGGCCGATCAGCGGTCGTTCACCCGAACGGCCGTCGACCTCTCGCTCCTCGCCGAGGAGGCCGTCGAGACGCTGCTGCCGATCGCCGAGCGGCGCAGCGTCGTGGTCGAGACATCCGGAGACATCGCGCTCACGCTCGGCTCCCGCGCGCTGCTGCTGCAGTTGACCACCAACCTTTTGCACAACGCCATCGTGCACAACCTCCTCGAGCACGGCACCGCGAAGGTCACGACGTCCGTCGAGGGCGGGTTCGCCGCCCTCACGGTCGAGAACACCGGCGACGAGCTGCCGTCGCAGCTGATCACCACGCTCACCGAACCGTTCCAACGGGGCACCGAACGCATTCGCGGCGACCACGGCGGCGTGGGGCTCGGCCTCGCGATCGTCAAGAGCATCACCCAGGCGCACGACGGCACGCTCACCATCGTCGCCCGGCCCGAGGGCGGGATGCGCGTGACGGTGCGGCTGCCCGCGATGCCGTCGGGCTCCGCCCCGTGAGCGTCGAGCAGCTCCCCCGTTCCCCGCGCCCGACGAGCGCCCGAGGCGCGCCGAGGCGCGCAGGTCGAGGCATCCTGCTGCCCGGGCTCTTCGCGCTGTATCTCGCGCTGCTCGTCTGGGTCGTCATGTGGAAGCTCGAGGTGCCCTACATCGGCATCGGCGGGCTGGGCCAGGTGAAGCTCGTCCCGTTCGTCTCCGACGACTGCAACGGGGCGAGCGCACCATCCGAGGTCATAGCGAACATCGTGCTCTTCATCCCATTCGGCCTCTACCTCGGTCTGCTCGCGCCGACGTGGCCGTGGTGGAAGGCCGCTTGCGCGATCGCCGGGGCGAGCCTCGCGCTCGAGGTCGCCCAGTACGCACTGTCCGTCGGCAGTTCCGATGTCACCGATCTGATCACCAACACCGCGGGCGGCCTGATCGGGCTCATCCTCCTCGCCGTTGTGCGCCGCCGGCTGGGCGAGCGAACCGGCACGGCCATGACGCGATTCTGTTCGGGCCTGACGGTGCTCGCCCTGATCGCGACCGCAGCGTTCATCGCGTCGCCAGTGAGCTTCGCGCCCCAGCGGGATGTCTTGGTCTCCATGCCGGGCTCACAGGGAACGGGTCCTGGGATGCGCAGCGGTGACGGCGAGCGGATCGATCGTGAGGTGCGCGACCTGCAGTGTTAGCGCACGACGCGATGCCGCAGGTAGACGACCCCCGAGTCGAATGCGCGACTCTCGAGGAGCTCGAGATCCACATGGCGTTCCTGCTGTTCGAAGAACGGGATACCACCCCCGACCAGCACCGGATAGACCCTGACCCGGTATTCGTCGATCAGCCCGAGGGCGGCGACCTCGGCGGCGAGGGTCGCCCCGCCGATGGCGATCTCACCGTCTCCCGGCTCGGCTCGCAGCCGCTCGATCTCCTCCGCGACGCTGCCAGTAGCCAGACGTGAGTTGCCCTGCACCTCCGTGAGCGTCGTGGAGAACACCACCTTCGGGAGCGGGTTCCAGAGCGTGGTCCACTCGCGCTCCGAGTCGTCGAGGTCGCCCGGATCGACGGTCTCCCAGTACAGCATCGTCTCGTACAGCTTGCGACCCATCAGGTGGACGCCGACACCTCGTATCTCGTCGAAGGAGAGTCGGAACACGTCCTCATCGGGGACGCTCCAGTCGAACCCGCCGTCGGGCCCGACGATGTAGCCGTCGAGCGAGGCACTCATCGAGTACGTCACCTTGCGCATCGGAATTCCTCCTCTGTGTGACGAGTTCGACGATACGACCCGACCGACTCTTCGGGAAGGTACCCGCCAAGCCGACCGTCAGTACGAGTGAGCGGTGAGTCTCCCGTCGACGTCGTCGACGGCCTCGAGTCGATACAGCCGGTCGTCGAGTGCTGCGAACGCGTCGTCGAAGTCTCCCGCGTCGAGCATCGCAGCGCGATCGTCCGACGCGCGCGGATACGGAGTCCCCATCAGGCTCATCGCGTCGCGCAGCAGCCCTGCCCACTCGTCGCCGAGCAGTCCCGGCAGCGCGTCCAGCGCGATCTCAGCCGTGTCGCCGCCCCAGTACCGGAAGTAGGAGTCGAATCCGCCCGAGTTCACTTCCTGCCTCAGATCGAGGACTGCGTACAGGCGCTGCTGCCCGACCGGAAGACCGGAACGATCTGCTTCACCGAATGCCGAGTACCCGGTCCACATGTCAGTCGAACTCCACGCTGGTCTGGCGCGGATACGCTCCCCCGGCCAGTTTGACGAGGTGCGCGTGCGCGTATTCGCAGACGAGCGCGTGCCGGTAGACCATGCGCGGCACGTCGACGTTGGAATCCATCCAGAGGCTCAGCTCGCCGACCTTCCAGTGGCGGAACGTGTCGTCGTCGCAGAGCACCGCGAGGATCTCGAGGAACGAGTCGTCGAAGCGCATCGAGTGCACGGCCCGGCGGTACTCCTCCATCGTGAGCGCCATGGAGAACGGGATGTTCATGAAGCACAGCGCGGTCTGGATGTCGAGTCGCAGCAGGCGGCGACGTCGCCGTTCGGCATCGATCGGCGGGATGTCGAGCTCCGCGAAGTCGAGGTGCTCCTGAGGCTCCAGCGGTGCACCGTCGATGGCGATGAGCACGTCGTAGACATTGACGTCGTGCTCGACGACCGCGTGGTCGCCGAGCTCGGCGAGACTCACCGGGCGCAGCGTGACCGGTGGGATCGAGGCATCCGTGTTGCGGAGCACGAAGTTCACGAGGTTCGTCTCGATGACGAAGTGCCGGATGAGCAGCTCGACGGCGTCGGGTGAGACGAACCGCCTCAGATACCAGATGCACAGTCGATCCATCGTCGTCAGCGGCATCCAGCGGAACGGCAGCACGCGCTTGACGATCGAGATGAGGGCGACCAGGATGCGCGACAGTGGCCGCGCGATCGGGTAGAGCCAGCGTCGCGAGAGGCGCCGCTGATCGTCGATGATCTTCCGCACGACCGCTCGGTCGAGTGGCACGGCGGGGTCCACCGCCACCGCCTCCCACATGCTCGGGTCGGATCGCACGGACTCGGTCATCTCAGCTGTCCAGTTCTTCCAGCTGCAGTGCGTAGAGCCGGGCGACCACCTGTGCACAGCGCACGATCTCGTCGGCCGCGGCGTCATCGATCATCTCGGAGGTGAGGATGGCCTCGAGAGCGCCGGTGTGCTCGCTGTCGGCCTCCTGGTGGTACTGCATGAAGTGCACCTGGCTGTCTGCCAACCCGAGCACCTCCTGGAACCTGCCGGCCCACCCTGCGGCACGCCTCGCGCCGAGTCCTTCGATGATGAACATCGCGCCGAGCAGGCCCACCGGGTTCGGCTGATCCGCGTAGTGGAACATGTAGCCCGAGAGTGCTTCGGAGCCGATGTTCTTGCGGCCGGCGCGCAGTTCGGCGAGCGAGCCGCCGATCGCGACGTAGTCGCGTTCGAGCATGAGGTAGTCGCGGTGCTCCTCCTCGGCGTGGCGGATCGCCGCAGCACGCAGCTCGAAGTGCTCGATATCGAAGTTCGATGCGGCACGTGAGATCCACGGCGACCCGTCGACGACCTGCTGTCGGAGGTTGAAGAGCAGCCGCCGGTAGTCGTCGATCGTGACCGTGCCGTCGTCGAGGCGGATGAGCACCGGCACGCGCGCGAGGTGCTCCTCGAGCTCGACCCACACCTCGGCGAGCCGCTCGAAGAGCGTGCCCTCGTCGGTGGACGGCATGCCGGTGGGGGCGGTCGTCGTGTCGGTCGTCATGTCGGTGCTCCTTGCTGATCGGGTGGGGCGACCACGGTGAGGTGGGCGAAGGCGAACGAGAATCGGCCCGACTCGGGCACGGCGAGCAGGATCGTCTCCCCGGGGCGGAAGCGCCCGGTGCTCCAGGCCTCCTCGAGGGCGATGAAGATGCTCGCCGAACCGGTGTTGCCGCGGGTCTCGAGGTTCGAGTACCACTTCTCGGTGTCGAGTGACGGGATGCGCCGGCGCAACCCGTCGAACGCCGCATCGCGGAACGCGTTCGTGCTGTAGTGGCAGACCACATGGTCGAGATGATGCACATCGACGAGGCCGATGTCGACGAGTTGCTCGAACTGCTCGATTCCTGCCTCGGCGAGCTCGTCGAGCACCGTGACATCCTGCCGCAGCACGAACATGCCGCCTGCCTCGGCTTCGGCGACGCCGACATCCTGCCAGGTGTGGCCGACGCCGGGCTCGATGCCGTCCATGCCCGCCCGCATGCACACGTCGTGCTCATGCGCGAGCGAGACCTGGCGCACCCAGTCGACGCGCAGCGACGGCTTGCTCGGGTGCGGCTGGAACTCGACGACGACGGCGCCGGCGCCGTCGGAGAGCATCCAGCGGAGGAAATGGGAGTCCATGCCGGCACGGATGTCGTCGAAGCGGCGCTGCCGCAGGCTGCGACTGGACAGTTCGGAACCCACGACCGCGACGAGCGGATGGTCGCCGAGCCTGACCTTGCTGACGGCCGCGTCGAGCGCAGCGAGTCCGGACGCGCAGACGCCCGACGCCGACAGCAGCTGCATCGGACCACCGCCGAGGCGCCCGTGCACCATCGATGCGAAGCCCGGCACGAGCACGTCGCCCATCGTCGTCGCGCAGGCCAGCATTCGCACGTCGGCCGCGTCGATGCCCCGGTCGTCGAAGGCCGCGCGGAGCGCCTTGACGGCAAGCTCCTCATTGAGCTCGGTGGGTTCGCCGTGTTCGTCGAGTGCGTAGTGCCGCTGCCGGATGCCGTTCGCGTCGAGGATGCGACGACGGATCCGCTCGGTGACCGGATCGTCGCCACCGAGCCGCGATGCGATGCCGTCGTTGTCGACGGGTTCTCCCGGAAGATACCGGCCGAAACCCGTGAGATACGCCGTCGCTGTCGAACCCATGGAGACGACCATAGGGCACTGAACGGGTCATGGTTCGAAAGCTGTGCACAGACCCTCAACGGGCCGAAAAACGGATACTACTCCCGGCATCCGGCACATCGCATCAGCATTGATCCTGATTATTTGATGTCGAGCGAAAGCCATGATGTGGCACTACGGCGGACCCTCCGCCGTGGAAAGGGAGCCTGTCATGCAGGAGACTCAGGGCGGAATCGGACGACGGACGCTGCTGGCCGGTGCCATCGCGGTGGGCGCGGCGGCAATGATCGAACAACTCGCGGCGCCTGCCGCACTCGCCGATTGGCCGAACGGACAGTTGCCTGCCTCTGCGCTCACGTGGGTACCGGGAAGCAGTGGCTCCGTCCCGCTCGAGAAGGCGTGCGCGAGTGCTTGGTTGAGTATGGTCGCGGCCTGTCGCCAAGACATCGGGCTCAACATGGTCGTCACCTCGCCGGACGGCGGGTATCGCGACCTGGCCATGCAGCAGGCGCTTATCGATGATCCGCAGGGGCCGGTCCCGATCGCAGGTCTGGGCAGGTCGTCTCACGGCTGGGGCTCCGCGATCGACATCTGGGCGCGCGACATGGACTGGATGCGGGCGAATGCCGGTCGCTTCGGTTTCAGCCAGACCTGGTCGAGCGAGCCCTGGCATTGGCAGTGGGGAGGGACCCCGGCTGGAGTCGACTACGAAGGCGAGAAGTCCCCTCGCGTGAATGTCTCGGACTTCAGCGGCGATGGCGCAGCCGACGTCCTAGGTGTCAACGCGGCGGGAAACCTCATGTACTACGCGCACAACGGATCGGGCCTGTCGGCACCCGTTCAGATCGGCAACGGTTGGGGCACGTTCAAGCACGTGATGGCGGCCGACTTCAGCGGCGACGGCAAGGCCGACGTCCTCGGTGTCAACGCCGAGGGAAACCTCATGTACTACCCGCACAACGGCACGGGCCTGTCGGCACCCGTTCAGATCGGCAACGGGTGGGGCGCGTTCAAGCACGTGATGGCGGCCGACTTCAGCGGCGACGGCAAGGCCGACGTCCTCGGTGTCAACGCCGAGGGAAACCTCATGTACTACCCGCACAACGGGACGGGCCTCTCGGCCCCGATCCAGATCGGCAACGGGTGGGGCACGTTCAAGCACGTGATGGCGGCCGACTTCAGCGGTGACGGCGCAGCCGACGTCCTCGGTGTCAACGCCGAGGGAAACCTCATGTACTACCCGCACAACGGGACGGGCCTCTCGGCCCCGATCCAGATCGGCAACGGCTGGGGCACGTTCAAGCACGTCTGGGCCTCGGATTTCAGCGGCGACGGCAAGGCCGACGTCCTGGGTGTCAACGCGGCAGGCAACCTCATGTACTACCCGCACAACGGGTCGGGCCTGTCGGCGCCGATCCAGATCGGCAACGGCTGGGGATCATTCATTCACGTGATGTGAGTTCGGACGCCTCCACTCGCAGGGGCTGCCCCGATGATCGTCGGGGCAGCCCCTGCGGCAACGCGGGATCCGGGCGGCGCTCTCTCATCCGACCGATGAGGCCACGACTCCGTCAGAACGTCGACCGCGTCGGCGCCTCAGCGCGACGGCGACGCGCGGCCGTGTACAGGCGCTCGACGATCCACAGCACGACGCCGATCGCCAGGAGCCCGAGCGCGATTCCGTACTGCCCTGCCGGGCGGCCGGAGGTCCACGGGAACACCAGGTAGAGGCACGTGATCGCCCCGATCACCGGCAGTGCCGAGGGCGTGCGGAAGTGCTTGTGGTCGACAGGCTGCCGCCGCAGCACCAGCACGGTCACGTTGACGATCGCGAACACGGTGAGCAGCAGCAGCGACGTCGTGCCGCCGAGGAGGGCGACGATCGAGCCCTCGGCGTCGAGTGAGACGTAGACGATGAGTCCCGCGGCGAGCGCGCTCGTGAACAGGATCGCAGCCCAGGGCGTCTGGCGCCTCGGCGCGACCTTGCCGAGGAACGGCGGCAGCACCTGCTGCCGACTCATGCCGTACAGCAGGCGGCTCGCCATCATCATGTTGATCAGGGCCGTGTTGGCGACGGCGAACATCGAGATGAACGGGAGCAGGTCGTTGATCGGGAAGCCGGGCGCCGCGGCCTCGACCGCGGTCACGAGCGGCGTCTCGCTGCCGACGAGTTGCCCGATCGGCACGAGCGCCACCACGGTGATCGATACCAGCACGTAGATCACCGCCGCGATGCCGAGCCCGCTCAGCATCATCTTCGGGAAGATGCGGCTCGGGTCCTTCGTCTCCTCGGCCATGTTGACCGAGTCCTCGAAGCCGACCATGGCGAAGAACGCCAGTGACGTCGCCGTGCTGACCGCGAGCAGCACGCCCTTGTCTTCAGGCGTGTCGAAGGCAACGACCCGCGACCAGTCCGCGTTGCCCCCGGCGATCGCCCACATGCCGATGAGGATGACGAGCAGCAGACCCGACAACTCGACGAGGGTCAGGAAGACGTTCAGCCATACGCTCTCACTCACGCCCCGCAGGTTCACGAGCATGATGAGCACGATGAACGCGAGCGCGATGAGCATCGTCGACACCGTGGCATCCGGGATTCCGAAGGCGACGAGCAGGTTCGCGGCGAACGCACGCGATGCCGTCGACGCCGAGGTGATCCCCGAGGTCATCACGATGAAGCACACGATGAAGGTGAAGAAGTGGATGCCGAACGCCTTGTGCGTGTACAGCGCCGCTCCGGCGGCCTGCGGGTACTTCGTAACGAGCTCGAGATACGAGAACGCGGTCACGGTCGCCACCGCGAACGCGAGGAGGAAGGGCAGCCAGGCGGCGCCGCCGACCTCGGCGGCGACCTGGCCGGTGAGCGCATAGATGCCCGTGCCGAGGATGTCCCCGACGATGAACAGGAGCAGCAGCCCGGGCCCGAGTACCCGCTTGAGCTCGGGCTCCGGCTCGACTGCCTGCACGACTTTGGTCCAAGACGGGTCGTCGTTCATGTCGCACCCCTTTCCCCGAACCCAGCCGACCACATCCGGCTCGCCGGCTCAACCCCTGCGCTGGCCGAACGCGGCCGAGGGAGGAACCGCACTCAGTCTTGAGGAACTTGCTGCACAGGGCCGATCGGCGTGTGGTCAGGAGCTTCTGGCGTGAGCGTTGCTCGAGCACCGCTCGCCGTCCGCCGGCGCACGAGTGGGAGGATCGCCGCGGCGACGAGCGCGATCGCCGCGACGAGAACGGCGGTGGCGAATCCGCCGGCTGAGACCGCAGCGATCGTCCCGAGGATGGCGATGCCGAGCCCACCGCCGAGCGCGAAGCCGACCTCCTGGATCGCGCCGACCTGGCCGGCGTCGTCGTCTGTGGTCGCATCGAACAACGCGGTCGCCGCAAGCGTTCCAGCGATGCCGAATCCGAGGCCGACGCACGCCAGTGGCACCGCGACGAGCTCCGGGTCCATGACGAGCCATCCCATGCCGGCGGCCTGCAGGAGAAGCGCTACGACCGTGAGTGTCTGTGCGCGCATCCAACGAAGCGCGATCGGGGCGACCACCCCGCCGATCGCGATGGCCGCCGCCTGCGGCAGGATCGCGAGTCCGGCATCCGCGGCGCTCTGGCCCCTCGTGTCCTGCAGATGCAGGCTCACGAGCAGCACGGACCCGGACGCGACGCCGCTGGCGACGAGGACTCGGACGATGGCGGGGCTGAACCCCTGCAGCCCGAACAGTCGCAGATCGATGAGCGGTTCGCTCAGCCGTCGTTGCCTCGCGATGAAGAAGACGAGACTCACGACGGCGATCGCACCGGCTACCGCGGCGGACACCGGCGCCGCGAGCGCCTCGTGCAGCGCAAACGTGAGGGCGCCGAGTGCGACGATCGAGGAGACGATGCTCGGGATGTCCCAGGACTGCGGTCGGGAACTGCGCGAGTCCGGGACCAGCCAGAACGCGAGAACCCCGGCGAGCACCGCTAGCGGCACGCTCCCCAGCAACAGCCAGCGCCACCCCGGTCCGTCCGAGAGCAGCCCGCCGAGGACGGGACCGAGTGCGCTGCCCACGCCGAACGTCGCCGTCCACAGCCCGTAGGCCAGCACGCGCTCCCTGGCCCGGTAGTTGGCGCCGATGGTGGCGACCACTCCGGCGACGACGAATGCTTCGGCGACACCGAGCAGCCCGCGGATGACGATGAGCAGGGTCCCACTGTCCGCGAGGCCCCCGACCGCGTTGAGCACCGCGAATCCCGCGAGGCCGATGAGGACGATCCGCTTACGACCGAACGCGTCTCCGATCCGCGCGGCGACGATGAGGGTTGCGGCCAGCGAAAGGGAGTAGATGTCGACGAACCAGAGCCCCTCGGTGTCGGTGAAGGTCAGGTCGGCACGTATTCGGGGAAGAGCGGTGGAGACGCTGCTGATCGCGAGCGCGCCGATGAGAATTCCCAGGAGCAGCGGAACCATCGCGAGCCAGAGGCGAAGGGTCGAGCGCGAATCGATGATGGCGGTGGGTGAAGTCACATCACGAGTCTGTAAAGTACAGACAGAAGGTGCAAGTACCGACAGAGTTGTCACGTACTTACCTTTTGGATACTGTCAGAGGCCGACAGGAGGGAGCTCTCCATGAGGGAGAAGACGGAACGGATCGTCCGCGAGTGGTCCGATTCGTGTGACGCCGAGGTGTCGATCGCCGTGCTCGGCGGGGCCTGGAAGCCGAGCATCCTCACCCTCCTCGGCGAGCACGAGGTGCTGCGGTTCGGGGAACTCGGCCGACTCCTGCAGGATCCGACGTCACGCGTGCTCACCCGCCAGCTGCGCGAGCTCGAGGAGGACGGCCTCATCACGCGCACGGTGTACCGACAGGTGCCGCCGAAGGTCGAGTACCGGCTGAGCGAACTCGGAGTCAGCGCGACGCCGCTGCTCGGCGAGTTGACACGCTGGGGCACGCAGTACGCGGAACAGCAGCGCTCGTCGCTCAACCGGGTTCCGAGCCCTTCTGAATGACGGGATATCGCCGGAGTACGCACTCGACGCGCGGCATCCGGCGGCTCTAAGCTGGCGCACTTGGCCGATCCCGAACAGGTGCCTCGCCTGCGAACCTCCGGCGAGAAGCCGCACCGATCAGGAGAACCGTGACCAGCATCGACCTCGTGTCTCAGACGCCGGCAGCCGCTGCCGTCGTCGTCGCGATAGCGGATGCCGGCGGCCGGCCCCTCCTCGTCGGCGGCTGCGTGCGCGACGCCCTCCTCGGCCGTCCCGGCAAGGACGTGGACATCGAAGTCCACGGGCTCACCGACATCCGGAAGCTCACTGCTCGGCTCTCGAAGCTCGGCTCCGTCGACCACCGCGGGCAGGCGTTCGGTGTGCTCGCCCTCAAGGTCGACGGTGAGGACTTCGACGTGTCATTCCCCCGCCGGGACTCTCTGACGGGTGCGGGCCACCGCGGGTTCGACATCCACGTCGACTCGAGCCTCAGCCTCGAGGAGGCGTTCGGCCGCCGCGACTTCACGATCAACGCGATGGGCTGGGATCCGATCAACGGCGAACTCATCGACCTGTACGGGGGCGCCGACGACCTCGAGGCCGGCATCCTGCGTCACACGACCTCGGCGTTCCGCGAGGATCCGTTGCGGGTGCTTCGCGCTGTCCAGTTCGCGGGCCGTTTCGGCTTCGGGCTCGCCCCCGAGACGGTCGCCGAGTGCCAGGACGTGACCGACTCGATCGCGAGTGCCGGCGGACTCCGGATGGTGGTCTCGACCGAGCGCGTCTGGGAGGAATGGCGCAAGCTCGCCCGACGAGGGACGCACTGGCCGAACGCCATGCAGGCCCTCGCCGACACCGGCATGATCCGGTTCTCCCCTGAACTGGCCGCGACCCGCGGAGTCCAGCAGGACCCGGGCTGGCATGCTGAGGGCGATGTCTGGACGCACCTTGCCCTTGCGGCGGAGCAGGCCGCACGGAACGCGGAGCGAGACGACCTCAGCGCGTCCGACCGAGAGGTGGCGGTGCTCGGCGCACTCGTGCACGATCTCGGCAAGGTGACGCACACGCAGCTCACCGGCGGGCGCATCACGAGTCGCGGGCACGCCGCCGCCGGCGTCGCCCCCGCGTCGGCATTCCTCCGCAGCATCGGGGCGCCGCACCAGCTCGTCATGCGAATCCTCCCGATCGTGCGTGAGCACATGTCGCACGTCGGCATCGACCGGCCCTCACCATCGCAGGTGCGCCGCCTGATCCGCCGTCTGGACTCCAACGGCGCGGGTGCGAGCATCCGCGACTGGGCGCGCGTCGTCGACGCCGACTGCGCCGGCCGCGGCCCATCAGCGAAAACGAGCCCGGCACACCTGTGGTTGCAGGTCGCGGCCGACACCACCATCGGCGAGGTGCCGCGAACCGGCATCCTGACCGGTCAGCACCTCATCGAGCGCGGGTATACGCCCGGTCCGGGGTTCAAGCCGATCCTCGCGGCAGCGCTCGGGGCGCAGGACGACGGCGTCATCCACGACGAACAGAGTGCCCTGCTCTGGCTGGATCGGTACGAAGCCGTCGACCGATAGCGACACCGCAGCGAAGGCCGCCATCGACCTGCGTCCTGAATCGATCGACGAAACTGGCGGCGCGCGAGATGGAGCGCCCGATCGCGGACATGCAGAAGTCCCGGAAGCCCATGAGTTCCGGGACTCTCTGGCGGGCCGACAGGATCTGAACCTGCGACTCCTTGGCCCTCCGTCCGCGTGCACGGTCGTCCGCCGCGAGTGCCATCTAGACTCGGCGAGGTGAGCGAGCGTCCCGTCTTCCGCCTCCCGTTCAAGTTCGAGGAATCTCTCACCGAACGTCTCCGGCTCCGCACCATGCGTGAGGCGGACCTCGGTGACATCCTCGCCTACCAGTCCCGCGCCGACGTCTGCGAGTACCTCCTCTACGAGCCTCGCGATCGCGAGACCCTCGCCGCCAGGATCGCGAAATGGTCGGAGCAGTCGACCCTCGCATCCGATGGCGACTTCCTCGAACTCGCGGTCGAACACCGGAGTGATGCGCGCGTGATCGGCGACCTCTACTTCATGCTCGAGCGTGCCGAACATGGCTGCGCCGCGATCGGCTGGGCATTCCACCCCGGGTATTCCGGTCAGGGGTACGCCACCGAGGCTGCGATGCAGGTGCTTCGGCTGGGATTCGACTCGATCGGCCTGCATCGCATCGTCGCCGAGGTGGATCCCCTGAATGTGGCATCCGTCGCGCTCTGCCGTCGACTCGGAATGCGCAAGGAGGCGCACCTGGTCGGGAACATCTGGTTCAAGGGCCGCTGGGCCGACACGGAGGTCTACGCACTGGCCGAGACCGAGTGGCGTGACCGGCCCGACGCAACGCCACCGCCTTCCCCTCGATCACCGTCGAATCAAATGGGGCACGAAGATCGCGACTCGCGTTGACGCTCCCGCGTTCAGCACTCGGGTGACTCTTCACACTGGGCGACGGCCTCGTTCGCCGAAGTGCTGCCGACAGCGTGCCTGGTACGACTCGATCCCGCCCACATGCTCGGCGGTCGCGACGCGAGCGTCCGCGACGTCGGCGGCGAGAACCCGCTGATGGAACGCGGCATCCTGCCCGCAGACAGTGCACACCGCCGTGAGCTTCGTGACGTCCTCGGCGAGCGCCATGAGCGCCGGAAGCGGTTCGAATGGGCGGCCGTCGAACGTCACGCAGAGGCCGGCGACGACCACCGACATCCCGGTGAGCACCAGTCTGCTCACCGCCGGGACGAGCTCCGTCCCGAAGAACTGCGCCTCATCGATCGCGAGCAGGTCCAGCTCGCGATCGCCGACCAGCTTTACCAGCGAGCCGACGTCGGGCACTGATCGGGACGCGATGCTGAGCCCCGAATGCGAGGCCACTCGGCCCGCGGCGTGCCGATCGTCAAGCGCGTGGTTGACGACCTCGACGGCGAGTCCGGCGAGTTGCGCGCGGCGCACGCGCCGCAGCAACTCCTCGGACTTACCGGCGAACATCGGGCCGCAGACCACCTGGAGGCGGCCGTTCGGGACGCTGCGCATGAAGAGAGCCTACGAGGTCGTCATCAGGTGGAACAGACCGGATGCCCCGGGCCCGTCGCTCTCCGACCGACGGCGTCGCCCCGTCGCTGAGTGAGTGGATGCCACGCGGCATCCACTCACCCCTCGCGCGTCAGCGCGTCAGCGCGTCAGTCGAACCCGAGCCCGTGGCCGAACGGGTACAGCACGCCGGTACGGTCCGCCGTCGGGATCGTGACGGGCAACTTGCCGACCGGGTCGTTCTCGCCGAAGAGCACACGCGTGAGCGACTCGAGCGACGCCGCCGTGTAGCCGTAGGTCGCGAGTGCCGTCGGCACGTTCGTCATGACCGAGATGTCATACGGGTTGCGCATCGCCGACACGACTACCGGCGTGCCGCTTGCCAGGAGCGCCTGCACGAAGGCCTGCTGGGCTGCGGCCGACGCGGTCGGCAGCCCGGTCGTCGCCGAGACGTTCGACGCGTTGTTCGTCGAGACCACGACGAGGTCGTGGTTCGCAGCCGCCGCAACGACCTCGGCAATCACGGCCGCACTCGGCGTGAGCCCCGTTTCGCGCACCGTGACGCTCTGCCCACGGGCGGCGATCGTGCCTCCGAGGGTCGACGTCGTCGCGACGCCCCAGCCGGTGACGAGCACGTCGCGCGGCTCGCTCGAGAGCGGCAGCACGCCGGCGTCGTTCTTGAGGAGCGTGGTCGTGTCGTCGGTGATCGTCTGCGCGTCGGCGACATGAGCGGGTGCGCCGACGATCGCGGCCGCGGCTGCGGCATCGACGAACGGGTCCGCGAAGAGGCCGCGCTGCATCTTGAGCCGCAGGATGCGGTACACCGACTCGTCGAGTCGCTTCTCGGAGATCTCACCGCTCAGCACCGCGTCGAGCACGGCGTCGTAGGCGACATCCATCTGGGGTGGGAGCACGAGCATGTCGGCGCCCGCCTTGAACGCCTCGACGGGCGCGACGTTCGGCGGATAGGTGCTCGTGGCACCCTGCATGTCGAGCGCGTCGGTGACGATGAGGCCGTCGTAGCCGAGCTCTTCACGCAAGAGGCCCGTGAGGATCGGCTCCGACATCGTGGCGGGGGCGCCGCTCGGGTCGATCGAGCGCAGCACCACATGGGCGGTCATGATCGTGTCGACGCCTTCGGCGATCGCGGCCCGGAACGGCGGCAGGTCGATGGCCTCGAGCTGCTCGCGCGTGTGCGTCACCTCGGGGAGTCCGAAGTGGCTGTCGGTCGCCGTGTCGCCGTGGCCCGGGAAATGCTTCGCGGCGGCCGCGACGCCGCCGTCGTGGAAGCCGTCGACCTCGGCGGCGACGAGCTCGGCGACGAGCTGCGGGTCTTCGCCGATCGAGCGGATGCCGATGACCGGGTTGGCCGGGTTGACGTTGACGTCGGCGACCGGCGCGTAGTCCTGGTTGATGCCGACCGCGGCGAGCTCGGTACCGATCACTTCGGCCGAGCGGTGCGCGTGATCCGCCGAGCGGCTCGCGCCGAGCGGCATCTGCCCGGGCATCTGCGTCGCCGGAGCGCCGAACCGGGCGACGAGGGCGCCGCCCTCCTGGTCGGTCGAGATGAGCAGGGGGATGCCGGCCGGCTGGTCGGTCGCCGCCGTCTGCAGCCCGTTCGAGAGGGTCGCGACCTGGGTCGGAGTGCCGAAGTTGTCGGGCCCGCGGGTCGTGAAGTAGATGACGCCGCCGGGCCTGTACTTGTCGATGACCTGCGCTGGAGTATCGACGCCGTACAGCCGCCGGTTGTTCGCGGCAGCGGTGGCAGTCACAGTCGTGGCGTCGCGCCCGTACACCTCGACGACGAAGAGCTGACCCACCTTCTCTTCGACGCTCATATGCTGGAGCATGCTCACGATGCGCCCGCGGAACGGAGCGTCGTCCGAGTTCCCCGGGCCTGCAACCGCGGCCGGAGTCACCGCGAATCCCAGCATGCCCATGACGGCGGCGGCCGTAATCAACGACCTCCTGCCGATTCCGTGTGTCATGTCGACCTCCTTGTCGCACGCCGGCCATTGTGACCGTATCCGCGGATGGTATCGAGTGGCTCGTGTCCGTGTCACCCTTTCTGGGGTCAAGTGGAGAATGGCCCGGCAAGAAATCGCCGCTCACCGAGACCTGCTTAACCGCAGAAGTCCCGGAAACCTTCAGGTTTCCGGGACTTTTCTGGTCGGGCCGACAGGATTTGAACCTGCGACCCATGGAGAATTCAGGCGCGTGCCGGTGCAAATGGGTCAGGCAATGCGAAGGTCGCGATCGATTGCCTGACGTGGGTGACCTGTTCGGCTCTTCCGTCACCACTGTCACCTGGCTGCGACGTTGAGTTCCACGGCCTCAGCCACGAGCGCCTTGACCGCCGCTTCGTCCACGCGGTCTCCATCGAAGTAGTCGATGGCTCGGACGACTTTGCTGTCCAGCCGGGTGTTGAAGAGATCGCTGCCTTCCATGCGGGCACCCTTCGCGAACGTCAGCCTTACCGCGCTCTTGAGCACGTCGACGAAGCAGACGTCTCCGTCATGCGTCCAAAACGGAACTCCCTCCGGTTTGGAGGGCTTCTTGTACTTGACCACCTCGACGGCAGCGGGGTCGGCGGCCATGATCGCAGCTCGAAGCGCGACGAGCGCGTCCTGTTTCCAGCCGCTCTGCTGCGCGATGATGTCGTCGATCTGCTCGGAATCGGACTTGTCACTCATGCGCGAATACTTGCGAAGAGAGCCGGCGAAGTCAACAGCCGAAGTCGGTCGCTAACAGGCGTGGCAGGATCCCACACCGACGGACCGCGCCGGCCTTGTGCGGAGATCGGCGTACTGCGTCAGCGCGCCCATTGGATCGCTGCGCGGACCCGAACACTGCGAGATCGACGCTCGGCATGGGAGGCTCAGATCTCCTTAACCGCAGAAGTCCCGGAAAAACCGCAGAAGTCCCGGAAACCCTAGGGTTTCCGGGACTTTCTGGTCGGGCTGACAGGATTTGAACCTGCGACCCCTTGACCCCCAGTCAAGTGCGCTACCAAGCTGCGCCACAGCCCGATGCCACCGGATTTCTCCGAAGACAACTTGACCATCATAGCGGCATCCGAAGGGGTGCTCGTGACACACGGGCGCCTGCGAGGCATCCATTGGGTACGAATTCGACCGACGGATGCATCGAGCAGGCCCGGCTCAGATGTACTTCCGCACCTCGTCCATGAACGCGACCGGGTCGTCGACCCAGATGCGCACCGCGGTCACGGCCTGCTCGCCGCCCGCGGCGCCGTGCCCGGGCAGCCGCACGATGGTCGGGCGTTCGAGTTCGATCTCGAGATCGGTCTCGTTGTTGACGCGCAGCATGAGGGTTCGCGAGGCATCCGTCTCGACGATCTTCGGTGACTTGGATTCGTCGACCCGCAGGCCCCGCGCGACCGAGGCGATGTCGTCCCAGCTCAGCGCGATGTCGGTCTCGAGTCCGGCGCGCACGCGGATGCCATCGGGGCCGACCGTGTGCGGACGCATGAGGTACGAGCACAGCAGCCCGAACATCCAGGTGAGCCCCCAGATGCCGAGCACGAGCAGCGTGATGCGCACCGCGGGCCAGCGATGCACGATGAGGTCGAAGATCGGGATCTCGACCGCCGACAGCACGATGAAGATCATCAGGATCGTCATCACCGGTCTGTGGAACCCGAACCCCCTGGCGCCGGGGCCGATCGCCGGCCGTCGCGCGACGAACCGCCCGATGCTCGCATAGATGCTGAGCTCCATGAGCAGGGCGCGCTTCAGGAACCAACCGATGCGCTGCCAGACGGATGCCTCGGCGCGCGCCGAGGTCGCGGTGCTCACTCCCCCACCGCCGCCCGTGATTCGCCGGCCGCCCGGCGCTGCTCGTCGGCTTCGATGAGCTCGCGCAGGCGCCCGGCGATCGCCTCGACGCCCCGCAGCAGCGCATCGCGATCGGCGGGCGCGACGGCGCCGAGCAGTTCGGCCGAGAGCTCGGCGTGGTCGCGCTGCATGTCGCGCACGAATTCTTCAGCGGATGCCGCGAGCGACACGATGATCGCCCGCCGATCGCTCGGGTGGGGCGAGCGCATGACGTAGCCGCCCGCCTCGAGCGCGTCGACGAGGCCCGTGATGTTGCGCGGGCTCACCTCGAGCCGGGTCGCGAGTGCGTGCTGCGTCGACGGGCCGGTGGCGGCAAGTTCCCAGAGCAGCCGGGTGCGCGACGGCGTCAGCGGGGTGCCGGCGAACGCGTTGGCCATGTCCTTCTGGAAGAGCTCGCTGACCTCGAGCAGCCGGTCGAGCACGGTGATCTCGGGAGTCATATCATGATGGTACTGCATTGTTACCTATGTTCACGATTGATCAGGAGCGAGTGCACAGAACCCCGGTGCGGATGTCGGTGGTCGGCGTTACATTCGAATCGTGATCACCGACGTGACCGAAGACCTCGAGCCGCTCCGGCTCCGGGTCGCCCCTGCGAGCGAAGTCCCGTTCACCGATGTCGAAGCCGTCTTCGGCACTCGTGGCGATCCTGCGCACTGCTGGTGCCAGTGGTACAAGATCCCGGGCAGCGACTGGCGCCGGTTCGGCGACGACGGGCTGCGCGACCGGCTGCGAGAGCAGCTGAACGCGTCAGGCATCGGGCGCGGGCTCATCGCCTACGACGGCGAGACACCGGTCGGCTGGTGCGCCGTCGAACCTCGCACCGACCTCCCCAGGGTTCGCCTGAGCACCATCGTCAAGGGCGGCACCGAGCATCCCGACTTCGACGACGACGCCGTGTGGGCGGTCTCCTGCTTCGTCGTGCCGCGAAACCATCGAGGTCGCGGCGTCGCTCGCGCCCTCGCCGAAGCGGCGGTCGACTTCGCCCGCGACGGCGGCGCCCGCGTCGTCGAGGCCTACGCCGTCGACCCGAAGATCCGCGCCAAGGTGTCGCCCGATGCGCTCTTCCACGGCACGGTCTCGATGTTCACCTATGCGGGCTTCACCGAGGTTGCGCGCCCCCGGCCCGACCGCGCGATCATGCAGGTCGAACTGGCCGGCTGACCGGGCGCTCCGAGGCGGTGCGCGTCAGAGCGCGAGCCGGCCGCGCTCGGCGCCGCGGAGCTCACGCACGGCGGGCTCCAGATCGGCGACCCGCTGGGCCGCACGCCGCTCGGCGGCGACCGCGAGTCCCTGGAGCACGCTGCGCTCCTCGTCAGGTCGGGCCGCAACCGAAGCCGCACGTCGCAGATACTCGGCGAACAGCAGTTGGTCTCGGTGGTCGCCGAGCACATCCTGAATCCGCTCGCCTGCAGCCGCGAGTCGCTGCGCCGACCCACCGAGGTTCACCCCGGTGCCTTCGGCAAGCGCCTCCGCGGCGTACCGGAGCCGCCGAGCAGCCTTCCGCATCGCGTGCAGTCTCGCCGGAGCGCTGCTCGCATCCACGCCGGATGCGCATGTCGCGGTGCGACGTGCCTCGCGTGCGAGGAGCGGCGAGAGCGGTGGGAGCGGCGGACGAGCCGCCGCCTCCCGCCTGGTCCCGAACGGCTGCGCGAGCAGATCGTCGAGCGCAGCACGGCGCCGGGCAGCTCCCGGCAGTCGCTCGTGCTGCACGAACCTGCGGAGCGCCAGCTGGTGCGACTCGGTCGTCTCTGCAACGATTCCGGCCGTGACCCGCACGAGCACGACCGGGTCGAAGAACCCCGAACTCGCGGCATCCTGCAGCGCCTCCTCGGCCACGAGCAGCCGCACCTCGACGTCGCGCACCGAGCCGAGCCGCCGGCCGAGCGTGCGATATCGACGACGTACCTCGTCGACCGAGGAGGCCTCCAACAGCGGCCGGTAGACGACCAGCACGCTGCGAAGCCGTCGCACCGTCGTGCGCAGGCGATGCACCGCATCGGCCTCGTCGGCCAGGGCCGCCGGCTCGATCTCATCGAGGCGGTCGGCGATCGCGCGAAGTGCGGCCAGCACGGCTGCACCGACGTCATCGTCCGCGTCGACGTGTGCCATGGGGCCATCGTAGGCGCCCCGCGATCGGTGCGGTTCAGTCCGAATCGATGCGCACGCGCTTCACACGCGACGACTCCCCGCGCAGAATATGCACGCGACTCCGCGGCACAGCGAAATGGGTCGCGAGAGCCGCGACGACGCCGGCATTCGCGGCACCGTCGACCGCCCGCTCACGTACGAACACGATGAGGGAGGCTGCAGGGTCGCCTTCGACTTCCTCGACGAGCGGCCCCTTGCGGCTGCCGGGCTTCACTCGGATCGTGACGTACATCACGCGCTCGTACCTTCGGAGGAACGACGAACGCCCGAGCCGCTCCCCTCGTGGGAGCGACTCGGGCGCTGCGACATCCGTGACCTACTTCGAGCGGTCGCGCTTCTCGCGCACCCGCATGTTGATGACGATCGGCGAGCCCTCGAAGCCGTAGATCTCGCGCAGGCGCCGCTGGATGAACCGGCGGTAGCCCGGGTCGAGGAACCCGGTCGTGAAGAGCACGAATGTCGGCGGGCGGCTGGCCGCCTGGGTGCCGAACAGCACGCGGGGCTGCTTGCCGCCGCGCACGGGGTGTGGGTGCTCCTGCGTGAGCTCCGTGAGGAACGCGTTGAACTTGCCCGTGGGAATGCGGGTGTCCCACGACTCGAGCGCCGTCTCGAGGGCGGGCACGAGCTTCTCGAGGTGACGACCGGTCTTCGCCGAGATGTTGACGCGGGGCGCCCACGCCACGTGGTGCAGGTCCTGCTCGATCTCGCGCTCGAGGTACCGGCGGCGTTCGTCGTCGAGCAGATCCCACTTGTTGTACGCGAGCACGAGCGCACGGCCCGACTCGAGCACGAGGTCGATGATGCGCACATCCTGCTCGGAGATCGGCACCGAGACGTCGAGCAGCACGACGGCGACCTCGGCCTTCTCGAGCGCGGCCTGCGTGCGGAGCGAGGCGTAGAAGTCGGCACCCTGCTGCAGGTGCACGCGACGACGGATGCCGGCGGTGTCGACGAAGCGCCAGATCTTGCCGCCGAGTTCGATCTGCTCGTCGACCGGGTCGCGCGTGGTGCCGGCCAGCTCGTTCACGACGACGCGCTCTTCGCCGGCCGACTTGTTCAGCAGGCTCGACTTGCCGACGTTCGGGCGACCGAGGATCGCGACGCGGCGCGGGCCGCCGAACTCGTCCTTCGCGACGGCCGAGACCTGCGGCAGCACCTTGAAGACGGATTCGAGCATGTCGGCGACGCCGCGACCGTGCAGTGCCGAGACCGGGTAGGGCTCGCCGAGGCCGAGGTTCCAGAGCGCTGCGGCCTCGGGCTCCTGGCGTGCATCGTCGACCTTGTTGGCCAGCAGGAAGACGGGCTTCTTGGTCTTGCGGAGCAGCCGAACGACGTGCTCGTCGGTCGAGGTCGCGCCGACCGTCGCGTCGACGACGAAGAGCACGACGTCGCAGAGCTCGATGGCGACCTCGGCCTGCAAGGCGACCGAGGCGTCGATGCCCTTCGCGTCGGGCTCCCAGCCGCCGGTGTCGACGAGCGTGAAGCGACGGTCGAGGTACTCGCCCTTGTACGAGACGCGGTCGCGCGTGACACCGGGGGTGTCTTCGACGACCGCTTCGCGCCGGCCGAGGATGCGGTTGACGAGCGCGGACTTGCCGACGTTCGGTCGACCGACGATCGCGATGACGGGCAGCGCAGGGAGGTAGCGGATGCCCTCCTCGCCCTCCTCCGAGAGCTCGAGCACATCGAGGTCGTCGTCGTCGAGCGCGTAGTCGGCGAGCCCCGAGCGCAGCGTGGCTGCGCGCTGCTCGGCGAGCTCGTCGTCGACGCCGGCGAGACGCTCGACGAGGTCGTCGTCGGGAGCGTCGAACTCTTCGCTCTGGTCGGTCATGGTGTCTCCTCTGAAATCTGTGCGCCCCTGGCATCGTGCCGCTGGGCGAGCGCGGGTTGCGCTGCGCGGATCACGCCGATCACCGCATCGACCGTCTGGTCGAAGTCGAGTTCCGTGGAATCGACGGTGGTGACGCCGTCTGCCGCGGTCATGAAGTCCACGACCTTGGAGTCCGCCGCGTCGCGCTTCCGCAGCTGCTCCCCCACAGCTTCGACCGACGATCCGGTCAGCTCGGCGGAGCGCCTGCTCATTCTAACCGCTTCGGATGCTGTGAGGAGTATGCGAACGGGGGCGTCGGGCGCCACGACGGTCGTGATGTCGCGGCCCTCGACGACGATGCCGGGTGCCTCGACCGCGGCCATGATCGACCGGAACAACTCGATGAGGTGTCGACGCACCTCGGGCACTCGGGCGACGGCGCTCACGACGGCGGAGATCTGCGGGTCGCGGATCGCCTCGGTCACGTCGACTTCGCCGACGTGCACGGAGTAGCCGGTCGGGTCGGTGCCGATGCGGTAGTCGAAGGACTCGAGGCACGAGATGACGGATGCCGCGTCGTCGGTGTCGATGCCGGATGCCTCGACGTGCCACGCCAACGCACGGTACGCGGCGCCCGTGTCGAGGAAGCCGAAGTCGAGTCGGCGTGCGACCTCTTTCGAGACGCTCGACTTTCCGCTGCCTGCCGGGCCGTCGACGGCCACGACGAACGGGATGACCAGTGACACGTTCAACCTGCAATCCGCCAGCCGCGTGCGGCCAGCTCATCGGTGAGGTGCTGCTGCACCTCGGGGAGCACCGAGATCTCGGCGAGGCCGATCTGCGCGCCCGGCGAGTGCTCGAGCCGCAGGTCTTCGATGTTGGCGCCGGCCTCGCCGACGTCGTTGAAGAGCCGGGCGAGCTGCCCGGGCCGGTCGTCGATCATGACGATGAGGCTCGAGTAGCGACGGTCGACGCCGTGCTTGCCGGGCAGGCGTTCGACGCCGGTGTTGCCGCCGAAGAGCTCTTCGGCGATGCGGCGACGGGCGCCCGGGGCGTCCATGTTGTCGAGCGCGTCGATGAAGCGGTCGAGGTCGTCGCGGTATCCGCGGAGGATCTCGGCGACCGGCGCGGCGTTCTGCCCGAGGATCTGCACCCAGAGTTCGGGGTCGCTCGCAGCCACCCGCGTGACGTCGCGCACGCCCTGACCGGCGAGGTTGACCGAGGCGTGCGGGGCGTCGATGAGCCGCCGCGCCATGAGGCTCGAGACGACCTGCGGCACGTGCGAGACGAGGGCGACGGCGGCGTCGTGCTGCTCGGGCGTGAGCTCGACGAGCGTGGCGCCGAGGTCGAGGATCAGGTCATCGATCGCCGAGCCGTCTTGATACGAGATGCCGCCGTGGGCGGCCACGACCCACGGGCGCCCGACGAAGAGGTCGGCGCGGCCCGACATGGGGCCGCCGCGCTCGCGCCCGGCCATGGGGTGCGTGCCGATGTAGCGCGAGAGGTCGGCGCCACGGGCCTTCAGGTTCTCGTAGACCGCGAGCTTCACGCTCGCGACATCCGTGACGATCGCCTCGGGGTACGCGTCGAGTTCGGCCGCCACGACATCGGCCGTGACATCGGGCGGAACGCACACGACGACGAGCTGCGGGCGATCACCCACGGCGGCGACTCGGCCGGCGCCGTAGTCGACCGCGATCGCGAGGTGCGTGGGCGAGGCGTCGGCGAGGATCACGTCGACGCCCTTGGCGCGCAGCCCGAGACCGATGCTCGCACCGAGCAGGCCCACACCGACGACGCGAACCGGGCCCGTCAGACGTGATTCGGTCACGACTCACCTTCGTTCAGGTCGGCGCCGTCCTCCCGGCCAGCGTCCGCGGCGCGGGAGATGGTGAGCAGCTGGCCCCGCTCCACCTTCGTCAACTCGCGCATCTGCCCCGAGCGGAGCGTGCCGAGGTTGAGCGGGCCGAAGCTGCGGCGCACGAGGTCGACGACCGGATGCCCCACCGCGTCGAGCATGCGGCGCACGATGCGGTTGCGGCCCGAGTGGAGCGTGAGCTCGACCATCGAGTGCCGGTCGTCGCCCTGCTGCTGCAGGATGCGCGCCTTGTCGGCCTTGATGGGGCCGTCGTCGAGCTCGATGCCGTTCTTCAGCTGCTGGATGACCTGCGGAGTGACGCGGCCCGTGACCTTCGCGATGTACGTCTTCGAGACGCCGAACGACGGGTGCGCGAGCACGTGTGCGAGGTCGCCGTCGTTCGTGAGCAACAGCAGGCCGCTCGTCTCGGCGTCGAGGCGGCCGACGTTGAACACCCGTTCCTCGAGGTCGTCGGTGAAGCGGGTGAGGTCGGGGCGGCCCTGCTCGTCGCGCATCGACGAAACGACGCCGCGCGGCTTGTTCAGCATGTAGTAGCGCTTCGCGGGGTCGAGCTGCACGGCGACGCCGTCGACCGCGACGAGGTCGGTCTCGGGGTCGATGCGGCGGCCGAGCTCGGTGACGATCTCGCCGTTCACCTCGACGCGGCCCTCGGCGATGTACTGCTCCGAGACTCGTCGGCTCGCGACGCCCGCAGCGGCGAGCACCTTCTGCAGTCGTACGCCCTCAGGGGCGGGTTCGCCGCCCCAGCCGGTTGCGTCAGTCAAAATCGAATCCTTCCTGGCCGTCGTCGAGCAACGGCGAGATGTGTGGCAGCTCGTCGAGCGAGTTGATGCCGAGGTTCGTGAGCAGGAGCTCGGTCGTGCCGTAGAGGATCGCACCGGTCTCGGGGTCGGTGTCGACCTCGGTGACGAGGCCGCGCCCGAGCAGCGTGCGCACGACGGAGTCGACGTTCACCGCGCGGATCGACGCGACCTGGGAGCGTGAGATCGGCTGCTTGTAGGCGATCACGGACAGCGTCTCGAGCGCCGCCTGCGAGAGCCTGGTCGACGACTGCGTGAGCACGAAGTCGGCCACGAGGGTGTCGTACTCGGCGCGCACGTAGAAGCGCCAGCCGCCACCGACCTCGCGGAGTTCGAACCCGCGGCGGATGCTTCGCGGCTCGGCCTCCCCCGCAACGTCCGTTCGCGGCTCGCCCGACGCGCCGGCGCCGTCGTAGTCGGTTCGGAGCCGCGCGATCGCGGCGCGCACCTCGGCGACCGGGCGCGCGACGGCTGCCGCGAGCGACACGACGCTCTGCGGCTCGTCGGCGATGAAGAGGATCGCCTCGAGGGCGCGGTCGAGGTCGAGGCGGGGTTGGCCCGGCACGTCGAGCGGGGTCACGATCGAGAGCTCCGGGCCGCCCGTCTCCGACTCGTTCGCCTCGTCGGACTCGTTCACCGCAGGCTCGTTGGCCGCGTCGGCGACCTGCTCGTCGGGCACGTCCGTCGCCGCGACATCCGTCTCATTCGTCATAGTCAGCCCCCAGGCTCTCGAGGTTCTCGTCCGACCAGTTCTCGGCCGACCAGCGCAGTGTCAGCTCGCCGAGCGGCTCGAGCTGCTCGAAGCCGATCGCGGCGTGGCGATAGAGCTCGAGCACGGCGAGGAATCGTGCGACGACGACTCCCGACTGGCCGACGCCGGCGATGAGCTGGCGGAAGGTCACGGGGTCGCCACGGCGGAGCACGGCGACGACATGCGCGGCCTGCTCGCGGATCGAGACGAGCGGTGCGTGCAGGTGGTCGAGGCCGACGACCGGGATCTCACGCGGGGTCAGCGCCAGGGTCGCGAGTGCGGCGAAGTCTTCGGCCGACAGGGTCCAGACGAGCTCGGGTGCGCGCCGGCGGAACTTCTCTTCGAGGCGCACGTTGCGGGCGTGCCGCAGCGACTCGCGCTCGAGGTTGCCCGAGAACCAGCGCGCCGCCTCCTTGAAGGCGCGGTACTGCAGCAGGCGGGCGAACAGCAGGTCGCGGGCCTCGAGCAGTGCGACGTCCTCGGCGTCGACGAGCTCGCCCTGCGGAAGAAGTCCGGCGACCTTCAGGTCGAGCAGCGTCGCCGCCACGACGAGGAACTCGGAGGCGCGATCGAGCTCCTCTTCGGAGTCGAGGCCGCGCAGGTAGGAGATGAACTCGTCGGTCACGGCCGACAGCGAGACCTCGGTGATGTCGAGCTCGTGCTTGGTGATGAGCGAGAGCAGCAGGTCGAACGGGCCCTCGAAGTTCGTGAGGGCGACGCGGAAGCCGCGTTCCTCGTTCGCAGGCGCGTCGGGCTCGATGGCTTCCGGCGTCGCGCCCGAGTCATCCGACCGCGCGTGCGCGTGATGGTCTTCGGCCGACACCGTCGCGTCCGAGTCATCCGACCGCGCGTGCGCGTGACCCTCTTCGGCCGACACCGTCGCGCCCGAGTCATCCGACCGCGCGTGCGCGTGATGGTCTTCGGCCGACACCGTCGCGTCGGGCGCGTGCTGTTCGGGGGCCGAAGCCGCCTCAGGCGACCGCGCCACGGAAGACCAGCTCCCTGGCGAGCTGACGGTACGCCCGCGACGCCTGGTGCTCGGGTGCGAACTCGGTGATCGGCGTGCCGGCCACGCTCGCGTCGGGGAACTTCACGGTGCGGGTGATGACCGTCTCGAGCACCTCGTCGCCGAACGCGTCGACGACGCGCTCGAGCACCTCACGGGAGTGCAGCGTGCGGGAGTCGTACATCGTCGCGAGGATGCCGTCGAGCTTGATCGCCGGATTCAGGCGGTCGCGCACCTTGTCGATCGTCTCGATCAGGAGCGCGACGCCGCGCAGCGCGAAGTACTCGCACTCGAGCGGGATGACGACGCCGTGGCTGGCCGTCAGCGCGTTCACGGTGAGCAGGCCGAGCGACGGCTGGCAGTCGATGAGGATGACGTCGTAGTCGGCCGAGACGCGGCGGAGCACGCTCGCGAGGATCTGCTCACGGGCGACCTCCGTGACGAGGTGCACCTCGGCGGCCGAGAGGTCGATGTTCGCGGGGATCACGTCGAGACCGTCGACACTCGTCTTCTGGATCACCTCGGAGGGATCGAGCGTGCGCGAGAGCAGCAGGTCGTAGATCGTCGGCACGTCGTGCGTCGGCACGCCGAGCCCGGCCGAGAGCGCGCCCTGCGGGTCGAAGTCGATCGCGAGCACCCGGCGGCCGTACTCGGCGAGGGTCGCGCCGAGGTTGATCGTCGTGGTCGTCTTGCCGACGCCGCCCTTCTGGTTGCAGAGCGCGATGATGCGTGCCGGGCCGTGCGAGGTGAGCGTCGCGGGCTCGGGGAACTCGCGAGAGGGACGACCAGTGGGACCGAGCTCTGGCGGCGTTGCGATTCCGTCCGCTGAGTGGTTCGTCTGGTGCGTCACGTGTCGTCTTCTCTCCTGAGGCCGGGCGGGTGCTTGGTCGATTCTAGCGAGCACGCGGGTGGGCTGCGGTGTACATCTCCCGGAGTGTGTCCGCCGTGACGAGCGTGTAGATCTGCGTGGTGGCGACTGAAGAGTGGCCGAGGAGCTCCTGCACGACGCGCACGTCGGCGCCGCCTTCGAGCAGATGGGTCGCGAACGAGTGCCGCAGTGTGTGCGGCGAGACGGATGTCGCGAGCCCCGCCGTCTCGGCGGCATCGTGGATCGCCTCCCAGGCGGCCTGCCGCGACATCCTTTTGCCGCGCACGCCGAGGAAGAGCGCCGGCGTCGCCGAGCCGCGAGCGGAGAGCAGCGGACGGGCGCGCACGAGGTAGGCGTCGACCGCTCGCCGTGCATAGCTGCCGAGCGGCACGATGCGCTGCTTGCCGCCCTTGCCGAAGAGCCGCACCACCTCCTGATCGACGAGGTCGTCGACGTTCAGCGACACGGCCTCCGAGACGCGTGCGCCGGTCGCGTAGAGCACCTCGAGCAGGGCGGTGTCGCGCAGGTCGGTCGGCTCGTCGCCGCCGGCGGCCGCGATCAGCGCTTCGACGTCGTCGACCGGGATCGCCTTGGGCAGCCGCATGGGCAGCTTCGGCGGGCGAAGGTCGCGCGAGACATCCGCCGCCACCAGCCCCTCCTCGGCGAGGAAGCGGTGCAGGCCGCGAACGGACGACAGCACGCGAGCGATCGACGAGGTCGCGAGCGGCGGCACCCGGTCGGCGCCGAGGAAGCGCACGAAGTCGCCGAGGTCCTGCTCGGTCGCCGCCGACGGCCCGGCGATGCCGCGCGATGCGAGCCAGTCGGCGTAGATCGCGAGGTCGCGTCGATACGACGAGATCGTGTTCTGCGCGAGCCCCCGTTCCACGGCGAGATGCCGCAGGTAGTCGTCGACGGGGGTTCTGGTCATCGTCGCGGAGGTTCCGTGCGGCCGATGGACTGCCCGGGCCACGGGGCATCCGCTGCACCGAGGCTCGACCAGTCGCGTGCACGTGCCGCTGCGGCGGCGAGCACTGCGATCGCCAACGGAGCGTTGCGGATGCGACGATCGAGCACCGCGTCGACGCACTCGTCGAGCGGCACCCAGCGGGTCTCCATGTCGGCCTCCTCGCCCTCTCGGGCGAACGCCTCTGCCGTCGCGGTCAGCCCGCGCGCGAGGTACACCCGGATCAGCTCGTCGCTGCCGCCGGGCGAGGTCGCGAAGTCGCTGAGCACCGCCCAGTCGGATGCCTCGAGGTCGGCCTCCTCTGCGAGCTCCCGCTTCGCGGCGGCCAGGGGCGGCTCGCCGTCGATGTCGAGGAGCCCGGCGGGGATCTCCCAGTCGCGCGAGCGCACGGGGTGACGGTACTGCTTGATCAGCAGCACGCGATCGTGGTCGTCGAGTGCGAGCACGCCGACGGCGCCGGTGTGGTCCATGTACTCGCGCACGATGGTCTCGCCGCCGAATTCGAACGCGTCGCGGCGGACGTCCCACACGCGACCCTCGAAGACCCGCTCGCTCGAGACGACGGGCACCTCGACCCGTTCATCGGCGAGCGGCTCGCGCCGCCCGCCGATGCCGGTGTCGTGAGTGTCAGCCATTGCTGACGTCGTCGAACAGCTTGCTCGCCTGCTGGCGCTCGAGCGCCGCACCGACGAGGCCGCGGAACAGCGGGTGGGCGTCGTTCGGGCGGCTGCGCAGCTCGGGGTGCGCCTGCGTGCCGACGTAGAACGGGTGCACGTCGCGCGGCAGCTCGACGAACTCGACGAGGTGCCGGTCGGGCGACATGCCCGAGAACGAGAGACCTGCTTCGGCGATGCGGTCACGGTAGGAGTTGTTGACCTCGTATCGGTGACGGTGACGCTCGGAGACCTCGGTCGAGCCGTAGAGCTCGGCCGCGATCGAGCCCTCGGCGAGCTTCGCCGGGTAGAGGCCCAGGCGCATGGTGCCGCCCAGGTCGCCACCGGCGATGATCTCGACCTGCTCCTCCATGGTCGCGATGACCGGGTACTGCGTGTCGGGGTCGAACTCGCTCGACGACGCGCCGGGCAGCCCGGCGACGTTGCGCGAGTACTCGATGACCATGCACTGCAGTCCGAGGCAGAGGCCGAGCACCGGGATGGCGTTCTCGCGTGCGAACAGCAGCGCGCCGAGCTTGCCCTCGATGCCGCGCACGCCGAAGCCGCCGGGAACGCAGATGCCGTCGAGGTGCGCGAGGTGCTTCTGCGCTCCTTCGGGCGTCTGGCACTCGTCGGACGGGATCCACTCGATGTTGACCTTGGCATCGTTCGCGAATCCGCCGGCGCGCAGGGCCTCGGTGACCGAGAGGTAGGCGTCGGGCAGGTCGATGTACTTGCCGACGAGCCCGATCGTGACCTCGTGCTTGGGGTCGTGCACGACGTCGAGCAGGCCGCTCCACCCCGACCAGTCGACGTCGTCGGCCTTCTCGCCGAGACCGAGGGTGTCGATGATGTAGGCGTCGAGACCCTGGTCGTGCAGCATCGTGGGGATGTCGTAGATCGACGGCACGTCGACCGCGTTCACGACGGCCTGCTCGTCGACGTCGCACATGAGCGCGATCTTGCGCTTGTTCGACTCGGTCACGGGCCGGTCGCTGCGCAGCACGAGCGCGTCGGGCTGGATGCCGATGGAGCGCAGGGCCGCGACGGAGTGCTGTGTGGGCTTCGTCTTCTGCTCGCCCGACGCGCCCATGAAGGGCACGAGCGAGACGTGCACGAAGAAGACGTTCTTGCGACCGAGCTCGTGCCGCACCTGACGGGCGGACTCGATGAACGGCTGCGACTCGATGTCGCCGACGGTGCCGCCGATCTCGGTGATGATGACATCGGGCTTCGGCGACTCCGAGGCCTGCAGCCGCATGCGGCGCTTGATCTCGTCGGTGATGTGCGGGATGACCTGCACCGTGTCGCCGAGGTACTCGCCGCGGCGCTCCTTGGCGATCACCGTCGAGTAGATCTGGCCGGTGGTGACGTTCGCCGCCTGGCTCAGGTTGATGTCGAGGAACCGCTCGTAGTGACCGATGTCGAGGTCGGTCTCAGCGCCGTCGTCGGTCACGAAGACCTCGCCGTGCTGGAAGGGGTTCATCGTGCCCGGATCCACGTTCAGATATGGATCGAGCTTCTGCATGACGACTCTGAGGCCCCTGGCAGTCAGGAGATTGCCGAGACTCGCCGCCGTGAGTCCCTTGCCCAACGAAGAAACGACACCACCGGTCACGAAGATGTGCTTGGTCGTGTCGTTCTGATTGTCTGTGCTCGTACGAGCTGTTCCGCGTTCATCCACCACGGGCTTATAGCCTAACTCACGTTCCTGATCATTCGACCCGACATGCCCCACGCGGTCCCCCATCTTTTTCTCGGGATCGCTTCGATCCCGCTCGTTCACGGTCGTCGACCTCGCCTCACGCCGCGCGATCGGCGGCGATCTCCAACAACTCCCGCGCGTGCGCGAGTCCGCTCTCCGAATCGGCGAGCCCGGACAGCAGTCGGGCCATCTCGGCCTCTCGCTCGGCTCCCGCGAGCTGGCGCACGCTCGACGAGGTCACCTGGCCGTCGGTGCCCTTGACCACGCTCAAGTGGTTCGTCGCGAACGCGGCGACCTGTGCGAGGTGGGTCACGACGATGACCTGCGAGCGTTCGGCAAGACGCGCGAGTCGTCGCCCGATCTCGATCGCGGCGGCGCCGCCGACGCCGGCGTCGACCTCGTCGAAGACGAACGTCGGCACCGGGTCGCTGCCCGCGATGACGACCTCGATCGCCAGCATGACTCGTGAGAGCTCGCCGCCGGAGGCCCCGCGCGACACCGGTCGTGGTTCGGCGCCCGGGTGGGGTCGCAGCAGGATCGACACGGCGTCGCGGCCGTGCGCCGTCGCCTCGGCCGTCGGCTCGACGACGACCGCGAGCTGGGCGTCGGGCATCGCGAGCGCCGAGAGTTCGGCGGTCACCGCGGTCGCGAGCCGGCCGGCCGCATCGGTGCGCAGCTCGGTGAGCGAGCCGGCGAGTCGGTCGACGTCGTTCTCGAGCGCGGAGACGGATGCCTCGAGCTCTTCGATGCGCTCGTCGTCGCTGTCGAGTTCGACGAGTCGCAGACCGCCGGTGCGCCGGAACTCGAGCACCTCGTCGAGGCCGCCGCCGTGACGGCGCACGAGGCCGCCGAGCACGGCCCGACGCTCCTGCACGATCTCGAGCTCGCGCGCGCCGTCGGCGTCGAGGCCGGCGAGATATCCCGAGAGCTCGGCGGCCGCATCGGCGAGCAGGAAGCCCGCGTTGGTCAGCATCTCGCCGATCGGCTGCAGCGCGGCATCGTGTTCGGCGACCCGTTCGAGCTGTCTGCGCGCCCCGTCGACGAGCGCGACCGCGTCGGGAACGTCGTCGACGACGTCTTCGGCCGAGATCAGCGCGCGGGCCTGCGCGGCGGCGAGCCGCAGCTCTTCGAGGTTCGAGAGTTTGTCGGCGCGCTCCTGCAGCTCGACGTCTTCACCTGGTTGCGGGTCGGCGGCTTCGACCTCGTCGAGCGCGGCGCGAAGCTCTTCGGCCTCACGCAGGCGCGTATCATGATCGGCTCGCAGTCGCTCGAGCTCCGCGGCATCCGTTCGCCAGGCGTGGAACGCCACGCGGTACTCGTCGAGCACGGCCTGCAGCTTCGCCCCGGCGAAGCGATCGAGCGCCTCGCGCTGCGCGACCGCCGAGCGGAGCCGCTGCTGGTCGGCCTGGCCGTGCACGACCACGAGTTCGTCGCCGAGGTCGGAGAGCACCCCGACGGGAGCGCTTCGGCCGCCGACGACTGCGCGACTGCGTCCCTCAGCCGAGACCGACCGGCCGAGCAGCAGCTCGCCCGCCTCGATCTCGCCGCCCGTCTCCGCCACGCGCTCGGCGACGACACCGTCGTCGGGAACGAGCCAGCGGCCTTCGACCCACGCCTGCTTCGCCCCGGCGCGCACGGCGCCGGCGTCGGAACGCGAGCCGAGCAGCAGCCCGAGCGCGGTCACGACCATCGTCTTGCCGGCGCCGGTCTCACCCGTCACCGCTGTGAAGCCGGCCCCGAGCGGAAGCGTCGCCTCGGCGATGACGCCGAGATCGCGAATGCCTAGCTCCTCAATCACTGCAGCCCTCGATCACTCTCTGCCTCACTCACGCCCGACCGGGCCCCTCCACCCGGTGACCGGGAGCTGGAACTTGTTGACGAGGCGATCGGTGAACGGCGCCTCGTGCAATCGTGCGAGCCGCACCGGAACGGTCGACCTGCGCACGATCACGCGCGCACCGGGCGGGAGGTCGAACGTGCGCCGCCCGTCGCACCAGATGACCGCGGATGCCTCGGTGCGCTGCAGGATCTCGACCGCGAGCGACGACTCGGGGCCGACGACGAGCGGGCGGGCGAAGAGTGCGTGCGCGCTGAGCGGCACGAGCAGCAGGGCCTCGAGGCTCGGCCAGACGATCGGCCCGCCGGCGGAGAACGAGTATGCCGTCGACCCGGTCGGGGTCGACATCACGACGCCGTCGCAGCCGAACGACGAGAGCGGTCGACGGTCGACCTCGATGACGACCTCGAGCATTCGCTCGCGTTCGGCCTTCTCGACGGTGACCTCGTTGAGCGCCCAGCTCTCGTAGACGACCGCGTCGCCGACCTTCGCGCGCACGGCGAGCGTCATGCGCTCTTCGACCGTGTAGTCGCGCGCCAGTGCACGACCGATCGTGTAGCCGAGGTCGTCGCGCTCGCTCTCGGCGAGGAAGCCCACATGCCCGAGGTTCACCCCGAGCAGTGGCACCGGATAGTCGCGCATGATCTCGGCGGCCCGAAGGATCGTGCCGTCGCCGCCGAGCACGATGACGAGCTCGATGGCGGTGGGGTCGGTCTCTTCGAATCGTTCGACCGAGCCGTTGAGCTCGGGCACGAAGTCGTGCACCTCGTCCCAGTGCTCGGCCGCGATGACCGGCACCGCGCCGGCGGCGAGCAACTGCGTGCAGACCTCGCTCGTCGCCTCGAGGGCGGACTGCCGACCGGTGTGGGAGACCACCAGGAAGCGCCGTGCGTCACTCACGCCTTCGCCCTCCCCGTCACTTCGTCGACCCGACGTGACCATTCTGTCGGATTCACCCCGCGCGCGGCGCTGAGATGTACGAGGTATTCGAGGTTTCCGTGTCCCCCGGCGATTGGGGAGGACAGGACCCCGGCCGTGCCCAGCCCGGCGTCGAACGCCGCCCAGAGCACGTTCGAGACCGCCTCGGAGCGGAGACCGGCGTCGCGCACGACGCCCTCGCGCACTCCCCCGCGGCCCACCTCGAACTGCGGCTTGACGAGCAGCACGAAGTCGGCGTCGTCGGTCGCGCTGGCGCGCAGCGCGGGCAGCACCACCGTGAGCGAGATGAACGAGAGATCGGCGACGACGAGCGACGGCTGCTCGGCGATCCCGGTGAGTTCCGCGAGGCGCGCAGCATCGAGGTGGCGCACGTTGCAGCCCTCGACGAGCACGAGGCCCGGCACGTCGGCGAGTTCGGGCGCGAGCTGACCGTGCCCGACGTCGACGGCGAGCACTGCTCGAGCGCCCCGCTCGAGCAGCACCTGACTGAACCCGCCCGTCGAGGCACCCGCGTCGAGCGCGATGCGTCCGGCGACGTCGACGCCGAAGCCGTCGAGACCGGCGATGAGCTTGTGCGCCGCCCGACTCACATAGTGATCGGATGCCGCGACCGCGAGCACCGCGTCATCGCCCACCTTCGCCGAGGACTTGACGACGGGGCGGCCGTCGACCGTCACCACACCTGCGGCGATGAGCGTTGCAGCATGGGTTCGGGAGCGAGCGAGTCCGCGCGCCGCGAGGGCCGCGTCGAGGCGTTGTTCGGTCATGCGTCAGGTGCGCAATGACGGGTCGGACTGCTCGAGCTGAGTGCGCAAGTCGTCGGCGAGGGACTGATACGCCGCTGCACGCTCGGCGAGCGGTCGTGACTCGACCTCGGCGAGCACGGCCGACACCGACGAGGAAGCCCCATCGGATGCGGGCGGGGTCGTCTCGGCCGCTGCTGATCGATCGGGTTCAGTACTCACGGGTCAACGCTACCCCGAGCCGCTGACGGCAGGCCGACGACCGACCGGTCAGCTGTAGAGCCGCGCCGGAACGTCGAGCACGTGGATGCCCATGCCCGAGCCCCAGATCGCCGCACACGCGGCACGGAGCAGGTCGAGCCGGTCGTCGCCGTCGTCGACGATCTCGACCCGGTTGCCTGCGACGCGCACCCGGGCGGCGCCGACCCGAGTGACCCCGCCGCGCACCTGCTCCGTCACCGGGTACGAGGCGTGGAGGCCGTCGAGGTCGGCGAGGATGAAGTCGGGCCGGCTCGATTCGGGAGCAGCGAGCACCTGCTTCGCCCGATCGATGCCGGTGAGCACGAGGGCGCTCAGCATGCCGGCGCGCCGGGCACCGAGGATGTCGGTGTCGAGCCGGTCGCCGACCATGAGCGGTCGTTCGGCGCCGAACCGGCGTCGGGCCTCGTCGAAGATGGGCGTCTCGGGCTTGCCCGCGACGAGCGGGAATCGCCCGACCGCCGTGTGGACTGCGGAGACGAGCGTCCCGTTGCCCGGCGCGATGCCGCGTGCGACGGGGATCGTCCAGTCCATGTTGGTCGCGATCCACGGGATCCCCGGGGTCGCGGCATCCGCGCCGCCAGCGGTCAGCGCGAAGGACGCCTCGGCGAGCTCGCGCCATCCGATCTCGGGCGTGAAGCCCTGCACGACGGCCTCGGGCGCATCGTCGGCGGAACGGGTGATGCGGTAGCCGCGCTTCTCGAGCTCGGTCGTGATGCCCTCGCCCCCGACGACGAACACGAGCGCACCCGGCGCCACCTGTTCGGCGAGCAGCGCCATGGCGGCCTGCGGCGACGTCACGACGTCGGCCGGCACGACCTCGAGGCCGAGTTCGGCCAGGTGACCGGCGACGGATGCATCGCTTCGCGACGCGTTGTTCGTGATGTACCCGACGGCCCGATCGCGCTTCGCGAGGTTCAGGCTCTCGACCGCGCGCGGAATCGCGTGGGCGCCGGCGTAGACGACGCCGTCGAGGTCGGCGAGCACCGCGTCGACGCCGTCGAGCGGTGTCGTGTGCTCAGTCTTCGCGCGGAACAGTCCCACCGGACGTGCCCTCGCTCTCGTCGGCCTCGAGCGCAGCGAGCACCTCGCGCACGTCGTCCTCGAGCACGTCGCCCGGGTCGCCGTCGAAGTCGGCTTCGGCCCCTGCCCCTGTCCCTGCCGCAGCTTCGGTCTCGACCTCGATGTCGTCCTGCGCCGTGGCATCCGCTGCTTCAGGCTCGTCGGATGCCTCGGACTCGTCGACCTCGTCGACGGACTCGCTCTCGACGACCTCGTCGGGCGTCGCAGTCTCGTCGACCTCGTCAGCGGACTCCTCGAGCTCCACCTCGAAGATCTCGATCGACTCCGCCTCCGCGGGGCCGCCGAGTGCGGCTTCCGCGCGGTCGGCACGGGCCCGCCACTTCGAGGCCTCGTCGGCGCGTCCCAGCTCCTCGAGCACTTCGGCGTACGCCGAGAAGAGCGCGGGGCTGTATGAGAACGCACGGTCGGGGTCGAGCTGCGGGATCTCGAGCTCGGCGAGGGCGATCTCGGGCTGACCGAGGTCGAGGCGGGCGCCCGACATCGCGATCGCGAGTCCGACCTGCACCGCCGGCGGAAGCGTCGAGCGATCGACCGCACGGCCGACCTCGAGGGCGCGGTCGGGCCGGCCGACGCCGCGCTCGCTGTCGACCAGGAGCGGCAGCTGGTCGTTGCTGCCCGAGATGCGGCGGTACGTGCGCAGCTCGCGAAGCGCGAGCGCGAAGTCGCCGGTCGCGTAGGCGGTGATCGCCAGCGTCTCGCGCACGACCGCGATGCGACCGGCGCGACGTCCTGCCGAGAGCGCGTGCTGGTGCGCGAGCTCGGGGTCGTCGTCGAGCAGTTCGGATGCCGCCACCAGGTGCCGCGCGACCCAGTCGGCGTTCTCCTTGCTCAGCGTCTTCAGCTCGGCGCGTGCGCCCTTGTCGAGATCGCGTGCCTCGATCGACTCGGGGATGAACGGGTCGTCGTGGCGCGGCCGCACCTGCAGGTCGGGCGCTCCATGGACCTCACGGGGAGCTTCAGGCTGGTCGTCACGTCCACCGGGGCGGCCGCCACGCGGCGCATCGCCGTAGGGTTTGCGGTTGTCGCGGTCGCCATAGGGCTTCTTCGCGTCACGGTCGCCGTAGGGCTTGCGGTTGTCGCGGTCGCCATAGGGCTTCTTCGCGTCACGGTCACCGTACGGCTTCCGGTTGTCACGGTCGCCATAGGGCTTCTTCGCGTCACGGTCACCGTACGGCTTGCGGTTATCGCGGTCGCCATAGGGCTTCGACGCAGCGCGGTCACCGTACGGCTTCGCGTCACGGTCGCCGTACGGCTTGCGGTTGTCACGGTCGCCATAGGGCTTCTTCGCGTCACGGTCGCCATAGGGCTTCGACGCACCGCGGTCACCATACGGCTTCGCGTCACGGTCGCCGTACGGCTTGCGGTTGTCGCGGTCGCCATAGGGCTTCTTCGCGTCACGGTCGCCGTACGGCTTGCGGTTGTCGCGGTCGCCATAGGGCTTCTTCGCGTCACGGTCACCGTACGGCTTCCGGTTGTCGCGGTCGCCATAGGGCTTCGACGCACCGCGGTCACCATACGGCTTCTTCGCGTCACGGTCACCATACGGCTTCTTGGCGGGAGCGCCATCTCCAGGAGCGGAACCGGAGCGGGCGCCTGCTGGACGGCCGGCCCCGTTGCCGCCGCTGCGGTGTTCGCTCCGCTCAGGTCGTCCCTGGTCTGCCGAGTCCTTCTTGGAGTCGCTCACGATAGTCCCGTCGTGTGTGGAGTCCTCATGAGACTCAACCGTAATGGGGCACCTTGTGAAGTACCCCGTTAACGAAGAATGGCCACCCGTCTTCGGGTGGCCACTCTCCTCAATGTTTGTCCGGCGGTGTCCTACTCTCCCACAGGGTCCCCCCTGCAGTACCATCGGCGCTGCGAGTCTTAGCTTCCGGGTTCGGAATGTGTCCGGGCGTT